>JAXMGD010000003.1:0-735843 GCA_046347475.1 Marinagarivorans sp.
CTCTGGCAGAATTTATGTAGCGCCTTTTTGCGCGAACACCCCTGCCAATCGCCTTTATTTCAGCAGATTCCACTGGAATTTATCAGCTGGTTGCAAACACCCCAGCGCTATCGCCACCCTATGGAGCCGATTTATTTAACCCACTTGGCACACTATGAATACTGCGAGCTGTTACTGTTAACCGCGCCGGATACTGTACCCAATGGCAAGCACACACAGGGCGCACGGATCAATACTCCCCTGCAATTAGTCTGTTATCCCTATGCCGTACATAAACTCGGGCCCGCCCAGCCAAACCCCATACTCGCCACCACGCGGCTTTTATTGTGGCGCAAAGCCGATGACAGCGTGGGATTTGCCGAACTCAACGCCAATACCTATTGCCTGCTTGAATTAATTCAGCACACAGCGGAATTAGCCGACTTATTTACCCAGTGGGCGCCTTTATGTTCGCCTGCGCCCAGCCCAGAGGATTTTGTTGCCTGCCTGCAACAATTAACAGTGCTGGGGGTAGTGCAGGTTAATCTATAAAGGCTTGCCGACATAAACGCGGGCCTCTATTAATTCCAGATTCTAACTTTTTAAAAGCCGCCGCGGGTAATGCGACCACGCTTAAACCAAGTGGAGTTACTCAGACGTTTTTAAATAAAAACAAAATTCGCAATTAATCAGCGTTTCCTTAAATAATTAAATGCTACTGCCATAACCAACTGGCCAATTGGCTAATTAAGGCTTGTGTGCTCGGTGCAGCCGGGCGCTCGGCCAGCGTCACCGCCTGCACCTGGCGACGAAACTGCGCATCGGCCACAGTAACAAACGGCAATTGCGCCAGCTGCGCCAAACTTTGCGGCATAAAAGCCACACCCAAACCCGCTCGCACCATAGAGGCGATCCAATCTTCCCGCGGCGATTCTTGCACCACAATTAAATCAATGCCACTTTGATCCAGGCTGTTATCAATAAAATCCGCATATTCACAATTCAGGCGGGAGCAATAGGCCTCTTGGTGTAAATCCGCCAATAACAGCTGTGAGCACTGGGCGTATTTATGCCCTGGGGCGTGCGCCACCACATAGTCTTCAGCAAATAAAGCCGCCGAGGTAAACCGCTTGGGAAATTCATAAGGAGAACTCATCAGGGCTAGGTCTAAATCATTTTTATCCAAACTCTCCGATAACATTTCCATGGTGCCTTCGCTCATCTGCACCAAAACATGGGGGTTTTTCAGTTGAAAATCCGCAATGACCGGCAACAGGCGATTAAAGTCCAGCGAACACATAATGCCCACGCGCACTATGGCGCGCTGCTCGCGCAGCAGCCTGCGCGCCTGCTCCTTGGTATTTTGCGCAGCCGTATAAATTTGCTGAAAGTTAGGCAACATGGCGCGGCCCAATTCCGTTAACTGCACAGCGTTTTTAGTGCGGTCAAACAAACGGCCGCCCAATAACTCCTCCAATTTTTGGATCGATTTGGTGAGCGCAGGTTGGGATACATAACAGCGCTCGGCGGCGCGGGTGAAATTGAGGGTTTCACTGACCGCTAAAAAATAGCGTATTTGGTAAATTTCCATAGCGGCCTCAGCAGAGGTAAGGGTACAAACGGTTTTTATTTTTAACCGGCGCTCGCTGCGACAGCCGTAGCGCATGTTAATTCGATGCCCAATGGCACAGGGTTAATACATAGTCAAAAGTTATGTCGCCATGAAAATACACCATTTCACCTGCAGCAGGCGGCAGGTTAGGCTGACATCCGATGACAACACGGGAGCAGGTTATGTTAACACGATTAAGCCACTACATTTTTTACACCCTTCACCGGCTGGAGCAACAGGGTACACAGGTTGCACTGGTGTTTATTCGCCTGTTATTGGCGGTGGAATTTGGCATGTCCGGCTGGGAGAAATGGCGCGGGGAAAATTGGTTTGCGGACATTCAAAGCCAATTTCCCTGGCCGTTTAATGTGGTACCGGTTGATTTAAGCTGGGCACTGTCGACCTGGGCAGAATTAATCGGCGCGGCCCTACTGATACTGGGTTTAGCCACGCGTTTTACCGCTATTTCTCTTGGCGTTGTCACCTGGGTGGCCACCATAGCCGTACATTGGCCCAGCCAATGGCACAGTTTAAATGAACTGGCTATGGGGTATGTGATTACCGATATGGGCGCGGGCAATTTTAAATTGCCGCTGATCTACGGGGTATTATTGCTGCCGCTGCTAACCCAAGGGGCTGGGCGCCTGAGTGTTGATTACCTTTATCGGCGCTGGTTTGAAACGCGCAGATTGGTTAAATCGGCTGCTTTTAATTAAGGATTTATCACGCACAGGCAAAAATCAGGAATTTATCAGGGCATTAAATACACTGCGCCAAAAAGAGCGGCCAAGCCCCTCCTGCAGATGTTTGTGCAATTGGTGTTTGGCCGCTTTGCGTTGGGCTTTTTTGTTTTTACCATGGGCGCCACCTTTTTTCATAATAGGGTGGAACGCATGGCCGTTGCGTCGCTGTTGTTTACTGGGCATTTAACCTCCTCAAATAAGTATTAACCCGGCAGAGAATTATTAGCTGTACGAAAGCAATGAATACACATCATTTCAGACCGTCAAAAAGAGGGATCTTTTTGACGAGCCTATAGGGATATATTCACGGCGTGTCTGAAATGATGTGTATTCATTGCCGCTGCTAGGTAGCAAGTGTCTGTGTCCCTACAGGATTGGGCGCCCACAAGGGGCGCCCCTACACCCATGCCAGATCAAAAAACCTTAAATTAACGACTGTGCGCTAGAACCCGCCGGATGATTAACCCGGTGAGCGGGATCATAGTTAGCCTTTAATACACACCACTTGTTTTAAGGTATGTACCACCTCCACCAAATCCGTCTGGTTATTCATCACAGCCTCTATATCCTTATAGGCGGCGGGAATTTCATCCAATACGGCTTTATCCTTGCGGCATTCCACATGGCGGGTTTGTTCAATTAAATCCTTTTGGCTAAACAAATGCCGCGCCGCCGTGCGGCTGTGTTTGCGGCCAGCGCCGTGGGAGCAAGAACAAAAAGAATCGCTATTGCCCTTGCCGCGCACAATAAATGACTTAGCGCCCATACTGCCGGGGATAATCCCCAACTGCCCTTCCTGCGCACTTATTGCGCCTTTGCGTGTAACCCACACATCGGCGCCAAAATGCATTTCCTGCTGCACATAATTGTGGTGGCAGTTAATGGCTTGGCGGTCCGTTTTAAATGCCGGCAAAAATGGCTTTATGGCGCGTAGCACTAATTGCATAATTTCGTCGCGATTAATGCGCGCATAATTTTGCGCCCAATTAACCGCCGCGACGTAATCATTAAAATGCTCACTGCCTTCAGTTAAATAGGCTAAATCCTTATCCGGCAAATTATGAATGTGGCGCCCCATATCCTTTTTCGCTAAGGCGATAAAATATTGCCCAATGGCATTACCTATACCTCGGCTGCCCGTATGCAGCATCACCCAAACATCCTTATTTTCATCCACGCACAGCTCAATAAAATGATTGCCGCCGCCTAAGGTACCCATTTGTTTGGTCCACAGAGTATTAGGCTGCTTGAGCATTTTCATCACTGATGGATGTTTGGCGAACAACCATTCCCCGCCAGTAACCAAGGGTTTGCAGGCGCTGGTGCGCACATTTACCGTTTTATGCGCCGCAAGGCCCACCGGTACTGCGCGCTCAATAGCAGCGCGCAGTTGGCTTAAATTATCCGGCAGTTGTGCCGATTTAAGCGTTAAACGTACCGCACTCATTCCACAGCCAATATCCACGCCCACGGCAGCCGGAATAATCGCGCCGAGGGTGGGAATAACCGCACCTACGGTTGCGCCTACGCCCACATGCACATCCGGCATAGCCGCCAAATGGTGGTGCACAATCGGCAATTGGCTAATATTTTTTAATTGGCTTAAGGCTTGGTTATCAATATCGCGGGTGAATATTTTCACCGGCTTAAAACCATTGCCAGCATTTTTGTTTAATTCAAGAAAAACAGGCATAAATATCCCTACAGCGATTTTTTTACAAAATCACTTTGTTCGAATAATAAAACCTTCGAGGCGGGTTTTAATGGCCAGAAATTACGGCCGAAAAAAAGCCCTGAATAGCGATCTAATCAGGGCTTTTTTAAGACCTGCTCAGAAGGTTGTTAGACCTTCCAAGCAAAAAGTACTCGAAAGGTTAGCGTTTGGGTGGATTCGCGTAGGCCATAATGAGTACTCCTATATATGCGGCGGGTTATACAAAGGCAGTGGCTGCCGGTTTATTACTCCAGCTGTTAGCAGTGTAGCGTCTGCTGGAAATTGGGCGCGATAATACGCCGATTTTTTTGTTCGTCAATACACATTTTTAGATTTATTTGCCCGGCACCTCGGTTAACTTTTCATTTATAAGCATAAGGTGATGGCCCGAACCTATGCTGCTTCCAACCGGGATAAGCTTTTAGCTTGATGAAAACGGATAGTTGCAGAGTTCTATTTTGCCAGCCTACAACTATGTATCACGGCACACTAAGAAGACTTGAATTTTCGCAGCGAAACTGCCGCAGTCGTATTCACTGACAGGCATTATTGTCTCGAAATTCAATTAACGATTCGGTAACCGCCTTTTCAATTATATTTTCTACCAAAGAACTTCTTAACGCATCTTTAGAGGGCCCTGCAAATTTTGGGTCATGCATAATCAAATGAATAAAGGCAACTCTCGGCATCCAGCTAACATTTTCAAATGCCTTACTTAAACCCACAACATGGGCGCCACCTTCTACTGTTTCCACACCATTTACCCATGATTTATAAGTGGTATCAGTCTTCGAATCACCAATCGCGGCTACTTGAATTTGAATCTGATCTTTAATTTTATTTAGGAAGTACTTCACTGGCGGATCTTGAGCCCAGGCCAAAGGAGGGTTTGAATACTGTATATATGCCAGGTCTAGCAGACCCCGTGATGCTACAAATCTCTCCTGCTGAAACTCGACTACTAATCCAGGATAAAAATGCGCCAACTCAAATAATGTTTTTCTCATAGCTGAGAAATCGGGCTGATACCCCTGGAACAAATCAGCGTCTAGCTCTATTTCTAGTTCAGTACCCGGTGCGGATCTAATTTTTTTAATTTCACCAGGACTAATTATCTTACCCCTACCAAACACTTGGCTATATGTGTGTACACCATTTGAAGACTTAACCTTAATTCTCTCAGCAGCGGCATTGAGCACCGCCAAACCCAAGCCTCCGCCAATGATGTGTATATGTGGCGCATGGTTATCGGCTGTTGGTGAATCGTGATGATGAATGAAATAGTGTTCTGCTAAGTTTGAGCACTCGCATTGTGTTACAAGTCTATTAAATGGAAGACCGGAGCCGTCATCAAGAACTCTTATTATTTTGCCTTCAACGTCTACGCTCACCTTGGTCGCATTACCCGCGAGATATTGGTCTACGGCATTGGCAACTGCTTCATATATAGCCGCATTGACTGCAAGTGAGTTGATATTACCAAAGAACATTCCGGGTCTTTTTCTAACGGAGTCAGGCAAGGGAATTACTTTAATATTTTCTTTTGAATACTCATCGCTCATTGTTTTAAGACGTTCCTCTTTTTGGTTTTGCCGGGGCAGCTAAAGCCTCGCGCGCGCCTCACGCAACCTCTGATCCGGATCTTGTGACTTGGCGTTTCAATTGTTAATTACGCGTATTCCACTAATTCAGGTAGCCGCAGACATATAAAGTACTTTGTACTTTCTTGGAATTGTATGCGTCAATGCGGGGGCTGTCACTTAATCACTAAAGGTGTGCGGGGTATTTTGCTGTCGATTTTACAATTGCCATCTGAACTTGGACATTTTTACCAATTGCTCAGGTTCGATAGCAAATCCAAACTTTACCGAATGGTGAATGCTCACCGGCCCAGCTACACAATAGCCTGTTTCGCCTTCGATTGCGATGTGCCCAACACCGGCGTAGGCATAGACCCTTAAATATAATTCGCCAGGAGAAATCGAGGTTAAAATTGCCTCTCCTTTTCGATTTTTTTCTAATTCCAAGATAGCTCTACCAAAAGCGCCCAGATTTGGCTCAGCCACCCAAACTTGGTTCTTACCGCAATACTCATTACTTGAAACAACAATGCCAATTAAGGCATCGCCATCACTAGGCAAGCCATTTCTGCAATCCAATTGAATTTCTAGCTCAATAAAATTTTCTTCGGATCCTATCTTCATAACATTTTTCCCAATTCATTTTTATCAATCGTACAATTTAAACATGGGCACCAGATTGTCCTCAGCCCAGTTATTTAAAAAATGTTTGAGGTTTTTAACATTGGTATTAAAGTCCAGCGAATCCTGAGCGTGCCTGCAACGGCTATCCATAAGCGCTTGGCGCTGCATTAATAAGGTTTTTTGGCGGGCGGGGTTTTTGTGATGAAAACGGTGGTACACCATTCCGGCTGCCCCAGAGCGGTAGGCAATCTCTTCTTTTTCCATCTGCAGGGCGCGCAATTGTTTTTTCAATAAAACCGTTAGCCGCGGGAAATCTTCCGGCGCAAACTGCGCGCCGTCGCCGCCAATATGCTCGCTATGAAGCGCCACAATGGCGCCTACATCCTGCTTATCGCGGGCATTGAGCAACTGCGCCATGAGTTCGTGTTTATGGTGTTTTAAGGCTTCATCCTGTTCAAGATCGGGGTGCAGTACCTTGCTTAATTGGCGGAACATTTTATTGAGTGTGGTAGCATTAAATAATTCGTTGGCGTCCTGCCGCTGCGCACGCGCGTATTCTTCCTCTAATAATTCGTCTTCGCTAAAGTCCTCTTCCAACTCATATGCATCGTCCGCGTCGTCCTGGGCAGCCTCATCCTTGGAATCGGCAAACATATCCTCCGTGTGGGGCTGTTTCGTCTGCTCTTTTGCTTTTTTGGGATCTGAGTGCAGGTTGCGCAATGCTTCTTCTAATTCATCCAAATCAAAATCGCGGAAGGGGTTGGAGGCTAATTCGCGATAATTATCCAGCACGTATTCCACCAAAAAATAACGGTCCTGATCGCGCAGGGTTTTGCGCTGCCAATGGCTAATCATTAAATAAATTTCATCGGCCAATAATTGGCACCAGCGCGTCTCCAAAGCGCCTATCTGTGCACAATAGGTAGTGTAAAACTGCTGGATTTGCTCCGGTATTTGGCTAACCAAGAGTTGTTCTTTTTGCACCTGTTTCCATAATTTAGCGAACGCCTCTTGGGGCGTTAAGGCTTTTTTCCCCTTGGGTTGTTTGTGTGCGGTTACCCGTAATCGGCCCATGGCGCCACCTATCAAAAATAAATTGCCTCAAATAAAAAAGCCCCATTAAAGGGGCTTTCCTTAAGCGAACACAATAAGCCTTATAGCTTCTCTAACTGCGCGAGTTTTTCCAAATCCCGCACCGCGCCTTTATCGGCACTGGTGGCCAATAGTGCATAAGCGCGCAACGCCGGGGAGACTTTGCGCGGGCGCGGCTCGGCAGGTTTCCAGCCCTTGGCATTTTGTTCGCTGCGGCGCGCGGCCAGCACCTCATCGCTTAGCAATACATTAATGCTGCGGTTAGGAATATCGATGCGAATTAAATCGCCGTTTTGCACCAAGCCAATGGCGCCGCCTGCGGCCGCTTCTGGCGCTACGTGGCCGATGGAGAGGCCCGAGGTGCCGCCGCTAAAGCGGCCATCGGTGAGCAAGGCGCAGTGTTTGCCCAGGCCCTTGGATTTTAGATACGAGGTTGGATAGAGCATCTCTTGCATACCGGGGCCACCTTTGGGGCCTTCGTAACGCACAATCACCACCTCACCTTCTTTAACCTTGCCCTCCAAAATATGCGCCACGGCTTGGTCTTGGCTTTCGGTAACATGGGCCGGGCCTTCAAATACCCAGCTGGATTCATCCACACCGGCGGTTTTAACCACGCAACCGTCTAGGGCCAAATTGCCCACCAATACCGCCAGGCCACCCTCTTTGGAAAACGCGTGTTCCACGCTGTGAATACAGCCATGTTCGCGGTCCGCATCCAGGCTTGGCCAGCGGGTGCTTTGGCTAAAGGCCGTTTGCGTTGGAATGCCCGCCGGGCCCGCTTTAAAAAACTGCACCACCTCCGGCGTGGGGTTAGCCATTATGTCCCACTGCGCCAGCGCCTCTTTAAAATCCACGCCATACACCGTGTGGCAGTCGGTATGCAGCAATCCGCCGCGTGCCAATTCACCCAATATAGCCGGGATGCCGCCAGCGCGGTGTACATCTTCTATATGGTATTTAGGAGTATTGGGGGCCACTTTGCACAGCTGCGGCACTACGCGGCTTAAGCGGTCGATATCGTGCAGGTCAAAATCCACTTCTGCTTCTTTGGCTAGGGCCAAAATATGCAAAATAGTATTGGTGGAGCCGCCCATGGCGATATCCAAGGTCATGGCATTTTCAAAGGCTTTTTTCGTACAGATAGCACGGGGCAAAACGCGCGCATCATCGCCCTCGTAATAACGCTTGGCCAGGGCAACAATTTCGCGCCCGGCGCGCAGGAATAATTCTTTGCGATCGCTATGGGTAGCCAGCACCGTGCCATTACCCGGCAGGGAAAGGCCCAAAGCCTCGGTTAAACAATTCATGGAATTGGCAGTAAACATACCCGAGCAGGAGCCACAGGTGGGGCAGGCGCTGCGCTCATAGGCGGCCACTTCTTCGTCGCTGGCGGTGTCGCTGGCGGCAATTACCATGGCGTCCACTAAATCCAGTTTGTGCTCAGAGAGTTTGGTTTTGCCCGCCTCCATAGGCCCGCCGGAGACAAAAATCACCGGAATATTCAGCCGCATAGCCGCCATTAACATGCCCGGAGTGATTTTGTCGCAGTTGGAAATACACACCATGGCATCGGCGCAGTGGGCGTTGACCATATATTCCACCGAGTCGGCGATTATGTCGCGGCTGGGCAGGCTGTAAAGCATACCGTCATGGCCCATGGCGATGCCGTCATCCACAGCGATGGTATTAAATTCTTTCGCCACACCACCGGCCGCCTCAATCTCCCGCGCCACCATTTGGCCGAGGTCTTTTAAATGCACATGGCCGGGGACAAATTGAGTGAAGGAATTCACTACGGCGATTATGGGTTTTTGAAAATCCGCATCCTGCATGCCGGTTGCACGCCAGAGGGCGCGGGCACCGGCCATATTGCGGCCAGCGGTGGAGGTTTTAGAGCGGTAAATGGGCATGGGGGCCTCGGGTGATGTGCTTTTGGATAAAGGGGGTAGCATAGCAAAATTTGCTTCGGCCCCGCGCCAGGAAATCAATATGGCACCACCAGACTCCTGGTGCTCTCAGGCAAACGGGCAGCTTAAATAACAAAGGCGCGGTTCCGCCATAGTAGGTCATATAAATTTGGTCGCTGATTAACCCTAAGCCATTATCAATGAGCTCCTAGCGATTAAAACCAACTGCCAGCTTGGAAAACGGGCCCCCGATTACCGCATCAAATGACGTGAGCCGAGTTTACAAATTTTAGCCAAGTGCGCCAGGCCAAGAGTACAGCCTACTTTGCAAAGCATTGATGTTTAAATGCCAGTTTATGATAATGCTACAAGCTACATTATTTGCATTTGCAGAACTTGTGTTATCCGCCTATCACCCGAATAAACAACGAAAAATACTCTCCAATTCTCTATTGCTCAGTTACAAGACCCGTCAAGCCTTGGCTAACCCGTAAGTCCGATTGCAATGGCGAGGCTGGCAACCATATTAGACAAGCTAAATCAGTCAAAATACAATTAAAGTGGTTGCGCGGGGCTTGCAGGTTTGCACAAGAGCTCTTATTTTTAAAGGGCAGGTTGGAAATGCGTAGTCCGAGCAGGCGGGTTAGACGCAAAGAAAAATCGTGTTAGACGGATCTCTTCCGCCTAATAAAAACAGTTAATTCTAAATACACGCGGAGAACAAATGGAAATTGCGGAAAGTATTAATGATTTTGCATCATGGATAGGGGAAATAGCCAGGTGCAAAGTTGAAGAGACCGACGATAGCTTCATCTACAAGTTCAAATCTGCCATGTCAGAGGGCTTGCAACTGTCTCTTTCCAAAGACAAACTGCGGAATGAAATTACGTTGCTGAGAGAATTCGAATCAACGGCAGAGACAGTTATCACAACAGATAGATCATATGAAATTCTTGTAAGAGAAGAAGGCCCGTATTTCAGATTTTCACCGCGCAGCCGAGATGAAAACGTAATCCTTGAAATAGAAGACTCCGAAAACAAAATTAAATACACCCTGGGTCGACCATCCAACCAGTTCATACTTTTTTTAATTAAAAATGCCGTTGCACATGGTGATCCGAGAGCATTATGTAGACCTTTAATGAATGCCTCAACGATGCGGAGGACGATCGAAGAACAACCCTGCGTTTTTGATTATCTCAAGAAATTCATCGCCGGAAGAATGACGCTTAAAGTAAAATCCGATACCCGCAAGTCACCCAGCGACTTCGATAAGTTTTCCTCCGCATTTCTTTTTAATATCACTTACAATACTGATACGGCGTTAGTTCAGCAAAGAGACTTCGATGAGCTAATGAGAACAAGTAGAATCACAAGAAATCGGAGATCGAACATAGATGAAATCGATCCCCCTCGAAGAACATATGTGCCAGACCTTATTCATCACTATCAATTGGCTGTTGGCACTGAAAATCCAATGCTTGAGTATATTTGCTACTACCACATAGCCGAGCATTTCTTTGAAAGCGTATTTAATGAAGACCTAGTAGATAAAGTGAGGAACAAACTAACCCACCCGGACTTTTCCTATAAGAGGAAAAAAGATATTTCCGCTCTCATTAAAGAAATTGGCAAATCGATCAAGATGCGTGACGACAGCATGACCTTTAACGAGCAGGAAGGACTTCGATTAACTCTCAAAAAATATTTGAACATAAATGAGCTAGTACAAAAGCTTAATGACTACGATAAAAGCCTAATAGACTATTACAAACTTGAGCCAGTAGTATTTTCTGGCGCAGGAACAGTTCATCTTGAAGGTGATGACGAAGAGCTAACATTCAAACACTTAGCTGCAAGAATATATAAGAATCGAAACTCAATCGTACACAGCAAAGAATGGGAAAAAGAAAAATACACCCCTTTTAGAGATGACAAAACCTTAGTAAAAGAAGTTCCTTTGCTGAGATTTATATCCGAGAAAATAATTTTTGAAACATCCACTGTCGTGTAACGCATAACCCGGAGTGATTTTTGGGATCGCGTAGGTCGAAAAAGCTAAAAGCGCCTTCCGACATCTATCTGGCAGCACAACGCCTGGCCAGACCTTGTGGCTTCATGGAAATATTCACGCTGGGAGACACCACGCTTTTCCGACCGTCGAACTAAGCAGACGTGTATATATCCGCAACAAGACGCACATTCGAAGCGAATTTTTTAATATTTTGGCTTGTACCCACTTTATACAAGTGGCAACTATCAGATTAGAATAGGCGCCACCACAAATCGCCGCACCTATGCCATAACTTGCGCAGGCAACCACACGAGTTTTTGCCATAATCAATGGCTGCGCAGATCAGACATTAAAATATATTTACAGAATTAAGAAGACGTTTTGTAACGCGCAGATGTGGATGGGAGAATTCGATTAACAATCACGCTGGGAGAAGCAGAAATCGCAACCCCGGTTTGGCTTAGGATGCATGAGCCATTACTCTTAACAACGCGGTTATCATAGGAGCCGATTATGGGAAACAAAATTATACTAGCGGGCCTTTTATTAGCACTTTCAGGGTGTGGCAGCGATAAATCTAAGCAAGACGGGTACTCTTGCTTTTTAGGTTCTCCAGTTCCGCAGGTTGAGGTAAATGTAACCAATGCCCTGGGAGGCCCCGCTATCAAAAACGCCAAGGTTAAGGTTATTCAGATCGGCAAATCCAGTAGCGGCTCTTTCGATGCGGTGTACGTCGACAATGCTAGCGGCCAAGGCTCCTATATCTCAACAGGGCATATAAATGAGCGCGAGTACCAGATCAATATTTCCGTGTCCGCTGAAGGCTTCCAAAATTATCAGTCCAAAAATGTAGCGTTTAGTCAACCCGTTTGTGGCGGGGGCGATACCACTACCTATTTTACCGTAAATTTATGCCCCACTGGCGCCACCTGCCAGTAGCAAAGACAGAGTGAATCAAAGTGTCAGAGATCTTGAATTCTATTTTCAACGCTCCTACCCCTTTTATTGGCACCCCACAAAAATAGCCAGATACGTAGCCTTGCGTGAGGTCGAATGATGAATATTGTTAAGGCTACATTTTGGGCGTCCCTAGCCTATATTATTCCGCCGTTATGGTTCCTTCAGTCCGGCTGGGTTGAAATGCATTCACAAGGATCGGACACAAATGATTCGGGTGTCGTGCAAGGTTACGTAGTTTTTGGCCTAGCATCTATTTCAGCACTAATTTGCGTTGTCGTTTTTTTCCCTCTGATTGCGAAACGATTGGGTACTACTTTTACATCAAAGAAATGGGTGTATCACAATATAGCGGCCATCGCCTCTTTGGCGTTCTTTGCTGCGGCAATCTTCGAACTCAATGCAGGGCACTCGAGCATCATCGAGGGGTTTATGGTGGCGGCTGTTTTGACTATACCTTTTGCAATACTTTTTTTGATTCTAATTTCCCCTGCAATGTACGTATGGTTGCGTATTGCCAATAGGCGCCGATAACCGATAACAGGTCGCGCATATAGGCTCGACCTCAAAGCTAGTTAGAGACATTGATCAATTGTTTGATTTCAAGGTATCTGATCCCTTGATGCTAGCGCTTAACCATAAAATTACTTTGCAAACAGGACAAATGCTTGCAACACCAGGGCGGCAAAGACAATCGCCAGATGCGTATCATCGCCGCGTAGGCGCAGACGACACACGAAAACAAGCGCACGCAATAGTGACCACCTAAAAACAATAGGCCCGCACCTACACCAACTCCTGCGCTCTAGCTTCGCAACGTCTAAATACCTGAAAACAACGCTAATATTGATTGCGCGGTGGTATTCTATGGCAACTCCACTGCCCCTCAATTTTGTTGCGCAGGTTTTGAGCATGTCATCAATCACGCTGAGCACCCTATGATGCTACTATCAAAATCAAATCTCTATTTTTTTACGCCTGTGCTTGCGCTATTGGCCATTTTAACCGCAACCCATTTTCTCCCCTTAAGTAGCGCATTTTTAATTGCTGCGTTCACACTGGTTTTGTTCGCATATCGCTATTTTTCCAGCGCTCAAAAAACATTGGGCATGTATCTATCCTGGTTGTCGGCCATTGCGCTTGGAATAGGTGTAGGCCTTTATAGGCCCGCAGGTTTTAACTACCCTCTGGTATTTAGTGTCAGCCAATTACACGAAGGCGGCTCGCCTTTTAGTTTGTATATCAATATCGCAAAATTATTAGCAGGCTACATCACCGTATATCTGCTAATTTCCTTCGGCGAGAAGGCCAAACCTTTTATTCAAAACCGCACCCAGCAATTTTTAATGGCCGTTGGGCTGGGGCTTTTTGTGGTGTTGATTGCTTATTTTGCCCTGGGCTTGGGGTTTTACTTGAAGACTTTGGAGTATATAACGCTATTCGCTCTGGTAAATTTACTGGTGACCTGTGTGGCAGAAGAAGCCTTTATGCGTTTATTGCTGCAAGCACAGCTGCATAAATTCTTAAGCGGCAAGCTCGCCAGCACTTGTCAGCTGGAGGCGATTCCCCTACTCATCACCACCGGTATTTTTGTGCTTATGCACTTTTCTGCGAATGTAACTGTTTTAGGGGTATTTGCCCTGGCGGGGTTTTGTTACGGCTTGGTGTATAGCCTTACTAAAAACGTCTGGGCCTGTGTGGCGGTGCACTTTACGGTTAATATTGTGCATTTTTCGCTGTTAACCTATCCACTAGCAAAATTTTGATTTTTGCTAGCCAATGGAAATTTTTAAGCCTTTCTCAATTAGTTTTGGTTGGCTGAACGAGAGTTGCATGGCGCAGAGCATAAAGACCTGATTGATCAGGCACGCACACAATTTATAGGCATGTCGCCAAGGCTCATGGCTTATGCAACACATACGATGTTCGCCTTTAATATCTGCAAACTCTTCATCCCGCGCATGTTCTTGGGAGTCATCCCGCGCGTAGTCGCAGGATTCACACACGCCCTCCCTACTCTATCTGCGCCCCTGTATAGGTGCCAGCCAACACGCCGCCAATCCAGCCCTTGATCACACCCACGAAAAATCCCCAAGCTTGCCGGGCGCGCTCAAGCCAGCAGATAGTGATTTATTAGCCTCACACCATGCCAACCAAATCACACAATGGCGCACAACCGCCACGCTCAGCCTCGGCAAAATGAAAGAGTTCACGTTTAAAGATGATTCGGGCGCCAAGTTCAAAACCCTGTGCTAGCATCATTAAACCGCAACACCCTCGTATCAAAGTGTTTACTGCTGTACCCGCCCCATGAATTTATCCGCTGATCCGCAAGGCTCAGCCTAAAGGAATGATCGGCGCCCGCTTTTGTTGTATTAATATTTAGGAGATGTACGTGACTAAATCGTTACTTTGTAAACCCACCTTGGCGCTGGCCGCAGGCCTCATGCTGCCTTGCACCCACCTCTACGCCCTGGATAACGGCACCCAAACCAGCAGTAAATTCCGCATCAATTACGCCGGTTATTTGCCTCAAGCGAATAAATTAGCGCTGTATATTGCCAGCAATACCGGCGCAAAAAGTTGGTCTATTAGCGGCACCAATTGCTCGGGCACTACTAGCACCTATGTCACTAACGATAAAAGCTCCGGCGATAGTTTTTATAAAATTGATTTTTCCTCCTGCGTCCAAACCGGCACTAATTTAAAACTGGTAGTAGGCACCGACCAATCCCCCGCCTTTGATATTTCCAGTGACCCTTATGGCGCGATGAAATACGAATTTTTTGATTATTTTAAAGATCACGAAGCCAGCGCCACCTTCAACCAAACTAAAAATAGCTGGCAGACAGGCTTATCCTTAACCTTCTCTTATGTAAAAGATGCGGGCGATAACGGCGCTTACCCGGTCAATACTGCGGAGGCCTCTTGGGCATTAATGAATATGCTGGAGACCTATCCGGCGATTAACACCTATTACAGTACGCGCATGAGTGGTGCGCGCACTATGTATCAACAATTAATTACGCTGACAGACCAATTTAATTACACGCTGTCTCATAACCGTAAACTTGCGATCCCTAAATTCCACACCAACGTTAATTCTTCTTGGGCTGCGTGCGCTCCATTTACCAGCGGCACCTGTATTTCTGAGCCAGAAACTAAAGCGACCTTTTCCACGGCCCGCGCTTTAGCGGGTATGGCGCGCATTCACGCCACCTATGGCACCAGCACCACGGCCAATGCGGCGTATCAAAAAGCCAAAACCGCCCTAGCGAATGCCCGCAGCGAGCCTTTGACCTGCAAACAAATTGATGCCTTCGGTGGCGAAGGCGGTATGTACCCGGATAACGACCCCTATAGCATTTACCGCAATCCAAAATCGACGCGGGATAATTGTGTTACCGATAAAAATAATACCCAGGATGACGAATACGCAGCCCTGGTGGAAAATTATTTAGCCGCCTTAAAACTGGGTATTACAGCCGATGCAAGCGCGTTAGCCAGTTTAATTACCAGCAGCCCACGCTTTAATGAAGCATCTTCCTATTGGTGGGGAGCGGTGGCGATGGAAGCGAATTTATCCTTGTTGTCCAACCAAGCCTTGCACAGCTTAAATTTAGATACATTAAAAGCGAATATTCTGCTGAAAGCTGATGAGATCCGCGCAAATCAAGCCTTGGGTTATCCAGGTGTAACCTGGAACCCCAATTCCACTCAGTGGAATACCGGCGATCAAGATACCGCCGATAATAATGTGCGCTGGGGCTCCCACCGCAACGCGTTAAATGATGCACGTATTTTAATGGCGGCGGCGGAAATTCAAAAAGCTAAAAACTTAATTCCGTCTGCGGCAAGTTATGCGCGCAGCGCTATTCAAGTGCTTGACCATATAGCCGGTATTAATGCGATGAACCTCACCATGTTCACCGCCAATGGCTATAGCAGTATTTTTGAAAATGCTGTGGAGCGCACTCACGATGGCGCTGACGGCGGCAATAGTTGGCCCGGTAAATTAGTGCTCGGCCCCAACAATTGGACGAACGCCGACGACCCGGATATGCCCGCATTTAATTCCAAACCCGGTTTAAAAATGTTTGCCCCCACAGGCACCGGTTGGTCATCGCGTGAAGTGTCCATAGATGCCAACGCCGCCTTAGTGGCCGTTGCCTATTATGCAACTGAAGTGGCGCCGGCTCTTTTGGCGTTGGACCCACTGGGCAGCACGGGTACCACTACCAATATTCCAGCAGCGCCCACCAATTTGACGGCCCAAGCCGCCAGTTCGTCCAGTATTAATTTGGCCTGGACGGACAAAGCCGGTGCAAATAATGATGCCGAGCAGGGCTACTATGTGTACCGCAATACCACCAATTCTAAGCCTGTAAGCGCCACCGCAACCCTGGCCGCCAATTCCACCTCTTACAGTGCTACTGGTCTTACGGCCAGCACGCCTTATTATTTCTGGGTGGAAGCGTTTAATGGCCAAGGCGTATCCGCTGCTATTAGCGCAACAGCCACCACCAGCGCTGCGACAAGTTCGTCAAGTTCCTCAAGCTCGTCAAGTTCATCTAGCTCCTCAAGCAGTTCAGGTGGCGCCACCACGAAAAATATCGTGGTGAGAATGCGTGGCGTTGCGGGTACCGAGTCGGTGTCTTTATTGGTGAATGGCGTCAGCTTAAAAACCTGGACGGTCACAACCGCCATGGCTAACTACTCATTTTCCACTACCGCCAGCGGCCCAATTCGCGTGAGTTTCACCAATGATGCCAGCGGCCGCGATGTGCAAATTGATTATATTACCGTTAACAACCTAACCCGCCAGGCGGAACAACAAACGGAAAATACTGGCGCCTGGGGCAATAACCGCTGCGGCGGTGGCGCACCGTCGGAGTGGTTAAATTGCAATGGTTATATAGGATTTGGCAATACGCCTTAATTGATTTAAGCGCTGAAATTTACAGCGCGCACAACACACAAGCCCGAGTTGAAGTAAAAGCCAACTCGGGCTTTTTTATGTGGCTCGCTATGCTCACACCTTTTTACACAGCGTAGAAACGACTTCGTTTCTCTATCAAGCAGGCATGAACATACTAGCTGGGCGGAAATAAAGAATACATAGTATTTCAGACCGTCAAAAAGAGGGACCTTTTTGACGAGCCTACAGGGAAGTATTTACGGCGTGTCTGAAATGCTATGTATTCTTTATTGTTGGTTGGGTAGCATATTCTTCTGCTGCGCGCAGCGAAGCTGCCTTACACCTAAAAAAGCCGAGAATTAATTGGTTAATGTGGTTTTGCTGCGGGCACCAAACACATCGCTGCGGCCTTTTTCACTCACCGCCACAATCGCAGGATGAGTTAATTGTCGCTCCGTGCTGATCACATACAATTGCTCAGTAACGTCCTTTATTTGCCCTACAGCCTTAACGTCGTACTGCTCTTCAACATGCGCCGCGATGGTGGCAGGCGCTGCGAATAATCCCGCACCGGCTTGGCCAAACGCTTTCATTAAAGCGCTATCGTCAAATTCGCCGGTAATGCGTGGGTGTACATTGTGTTTTTCAAACCAATGCTCCAGTTTTGCGCGGGTGGCGGTATCGTCGCCGGGCAATAAAAAAGGTGCATCGTCTAAACATTTTGGAAATGATCCGCGCAGGTTTTTAATTACCGCTTGGGCACCAAATACCGTTAAACCACTTTCGCCCAATAAATGGGTAAACCCGCGCACATTTAAATTAGTCGGCATAGGCCTATCGGCAATAATCATATCCAGCCTGTGTACGGATAACTCAGATAAGAGCGGCACCAAGCGGCCCTCGCGGCAAATTAACCGAATAGGCTCGGGTAAAAATAAGGCGGGTTCCAACAGGCGATAGGCTACGGATTTGGACACCGAGTCGGCAATCCCCACCACAAAGGGCACGGATTTTTTCTCCCGTTGGTTGTGGATGGCGCCGAGCAATTCATCCCCTAACGAAAATATTTCCTCCGCATAGGTGAGCACATGGCGGCCTGCATCGGTAATTTCTAAATTGCGTCCGGCGCGGCGAAATAATTCCACACCCAATACAGAGGCAAATTCCGTGAGCTGGCCGCTGATGGATTGGGGTGTGAGATGCAATTGCTCGGCGGCTTTAGCGATGCTGCCAGTGCGCGCCACCATCCAAAAATACCGCAGGTGTTTGTAATTTAGGTTGTTCATAGGGCCGCCTTCATGAATCGAAAATTTCGATGCTTCCATCAATTATATTCGATTTGCTGGACGCATTCTAATTCACTAGCATCAATTCTGTACCACCCCTTCATTCATTGCAGCTTTAGAGGAAATTCCCATGCGTATTGATATACACACCGGCAAATTTTCATTAACCGACAGCCTGCGCAACCATGTAGAGCGCAAGGCGTATTACGCCCTCGGTTGGGCCGAGCCTAGCCTGCACCAGGTAATTGTACGACTGGACGATTTAAACGGCCCGAATAAAGGCGGCGTGGATAAACTCTGCCGCGTGCAAATTCCTTTGGTGGGCGGCGCCGTGGTGGTGATCGCGGAAGTGCAGGCTGATTTATACAGCGCAGTGGATAAAGCCATGGAGCGCGCCAACCAGAGTTTAACGCGCAAATTAGAGCGCAAACGCCAACACCACTTTAAACGCTTTACCGCCCCATTAATGGATGTGCCTCAAAGCCTTACATCCTAACCCTGCATTCACGACTGAGGAGATATGCGTATGAAACGTATAGTGTTATTTCTAGCTACCAACCTGGCCATTGTTTTAGTGCTCTCTATTTCTATGCGTCTTTTAGGCGCCGAGCCATTTCTCAATGCCAATGGCCTAAATCTTAACGCTTTATTGTTATTCGCCGCCGTAATGGGATTTGGCGGTGCGTTTATCTCCCTGGCCATTTCTAAATGGATGGCAAAAAAATCCATGGGTGTGTCCGTGATTGAATCACCGGCCAACCACCAGGAGGCTTGGTTAATCGACACCGTTGCGCGCTATGCAAAAACCTGCGGAATTGGTATGCCGGAGGTAGGTATTTTTGATTCGCCCGAGGTAAACGCTTTTGCCACGGGCATGAATAAAAATAACGCGCTAGTTGCTGTGTCGACGGGTTTGTTGCAGCAGATGACGCGGGAGGAAGCGGATGCTGTCATCGGCCATGAAATTGCGCACATTGCCAATGGGGATATGGTAACCCTGGCGCTTATTCAAGGCGTGGTCAATACCTTCGTCATGTTCATTGCGCGCATTATTGGCCACCTAGTGGATAAAATTATTTTCCGCACAGAGCAAGGCACAGGGCCTGCTTTTTTCATCAGCATGATTATTGCGGAATTGGTGCTGGGTGTACTCGCCTCTATTATTGTTATGTGGTTCTCCCGCCAACGCGAATTTCGTGCGGACGAAGGCGGTGCGCGCTTGGCTGGCCGCGCCAATATGATCGCCGCTTTAGAGCGCTTAAATAGGCTGCATCCTGCGCCCCTGCCCGATCGTTTAGCCGCTTTTGGTATTGCAGGTGGTGGCATGGAGGGTTTTAAACGCCTCTTTATGACCCATCCCCCATTAACCGAGCGTATCGAAGCCCTACGCAATCTGGCGAGGAATTAACATGAGCGAGGCCATTAGCATAGGCAGCCCACTGTTGTGGGCTGGTTTTCTCAGCTTTGTTGTATTGATGTTGGCGCTGGATTTATTTGTGTTCGGCGCAGGTAAAGCCCACAAGGTGAGCATTAAAGAAGCCGCCAGTTGGTCGCTGGTGTGGTTCGCCTTGGCCATCGCGTTTAATGCTGGCTTATGGTGGCATTTAACGGGCACACTGGGTAGTGAGATTGCCGATCGCAAAGCCTTGGAGTTTTTTACCGGTTACCTGATTGAAAAATCACTTTCGGTAGATAATGTCTTCGTATTTTTGATGATATTTTCCGCCTTTGCTGTACCGCCTGAATATCAACGCCGAGTGTTAATTTACGGCGTATTAGGTGCCATCGGCATGCGCATTGTGATGATTTTATTGGGCGCCTGGGTTGTGCAGGAATTTAAATGGGTGCTGTATATATTCGGCGCATTTTTGCTCTTCACCGGGATCAAAATGCTCATACCCAGCGACGAAACTCCCGACCCCAGCAAAAATTGGCTGGTGCAGTTTGCCCGTAAACACCTGCGCGTAACCGATCAGCTGCAGGGTGAAAAATTTAGCATTCGCCAAAATGGTGTGCGCTATTTTACGCCACTGTTTTTAGTGCTGGTTTTAATTGAGGTATCCGACTTGGTGTTCGCGGTGGATTCTATACCGGCCATTTTTGCCATCACCACAGACCCTTTTATAGTCGCCACCTCAAATATATTTGCTATTTTAGGCCTGCGCGCGCTGTACTTTTTATTGGCCGATATTGCCGAGCGCTTTCACTTACTTAAATACGGCCTGGCCATAGTGCTGGCATTTATAGGCACCAAAATGCTGATTATGCCTTGGTTCCACATGCCCGTTGCACTGTCACTGGCCGTAGTGGTGAGTGTTATTGGCTTAAGCGTAGTGGCAAGCCTGTGGGTAACGCGCAAACAACCGCTTAATAAACACGCCTAATTTAACGGGGTTTTTACCCCGCTTGTACAACCCCCTCTTGCCTCCGGTATGACTGCCGGGGGCTTTTTTATAGGCAAACCCATTAGCAGCTTGTTGAAATACGTTGGCGGCGACTGTCTGGCAAGGTAGCATTTCAACAAGCTGTTAGGGCGCCGCCAAGGTATTTTCAACCCGAGGCTAAACGCCCAACCTAAATAACGGCTCAAAAAGCCCGTTTATTTACGCTCATAAAAGGTAATGGAAACACCGCCGTTACCGCCACCAGGGTCAGAACTTAAATACTTATTATCGTTTAAGAAGGCGTAGGGGCCATTTTTACGGGCTTCAAATTGTGGAATTAACGCGCCAAAAGCACCGCAGTTGCGCACAATCACGTATTCGCCATCGGTGCTCGCCAGAGTGTAACGGGCATCCAATTTAGTACTCGAGCCAATTAATTGATAATCCGCACCACCTTGTAAAACGGTGCCTTTAAAACGCCCGCTGACACTGCCTCCGGTAATAGGAATTATATTGCGCGTACCGCGTTTACTGGCACCCACCGAAATGGAGGAACCTAGGGTGACGTTTTCCGTAAATACACTGGCGCCTTTAGTGCCGGTAGAGGTGGCGCATTCCCAGGGTTGATTCGGCACGCCTGCAGGGTCTTTTAATTGCACTTTAGTGCCGTTTAGGCTGACTTGAGATATATCGTAAATGGCTAATTCCACTGTGCCGGTGCGTTCATTCACCGTGCGGGTTCCCGCATATTTACCCTTATTTAACCAGGCATAACTGCTGCTGTTGGCCACTTCAAAATCGGCAATAAACCGTGTTTGGCTAGTGCCCGACTGCGCAAAACCGCAGGTGCGCAGATAAATCGGCACATTATCCTGGGTGCGCAAAATATCAATTTGTTCGAGCTCCAGGGCATCATTGGCCAACCATAATTCCAGCTCTAAACCGCCAGTTAAAAATGTGCCCTGAATGCGACTGCCGGTAAATTTGCCGCCGCTCACATCGAATAAACGGCGCTGGCCATATTGGGTTTCGCCCACCTCATGAATACCGCTAATTTGCAGCGTGGCATTCATCACCAGCGTCCCTAAACTAGGCGCCGGAATTCCCTCCGGCGCGCCGCAGGTCCAAGAGGCATCGGGCACTAATAGTTGCGCCTCATTGGCAATACCTGAGGATGAGCTGGATGAACTTGAGGACGAGCTTGACGAGGAGCTTGATGAAGAGCTGGACGAGGAACTGGAGGAAGATGAAGAAGACGAGCTGGATGAAGAGCTTGATGAACTGCTTGAGCTAGAGGTACCGGCGCCGCCACAACCGGCCAAGGTTACTGTGGCTAATAAGAGTAGTGCGCCTAAAATGGGCGGTTTTTTTCGACTGAATTTATTGTGAGCAAGCATGGCGTTGCACCTAAATTTTAGAGTTGTTATGAAAAGCCGCCCGGTGCAAAACCGGGCGCAGCGCAGGCAGACGCGCCTAAGATCACAAATAAGCAAGGGGCAAAACGCTTATGTTGCTTTATCGGATAATATCGAGTAATTGTGAGGAACCTGTGAGGCCGCCCTGCGCTGCCGCGGTAAACGAGAGCTTCGGCACGTTTTTATTGTGATCACGCTTAGAAACTGCTTAAGAATTTAGGCGACGATGCTCAGCTAGGCCCATGAGGCAAAAAAGTGAATGTGCGTTTGGCTGCCCCAAGCAAATGGTTTTTTTTGCCACAATCAACTAGCTGCTAGGCCAGAGCGAGCAAGAAAATATTCACAGGCTCTTTAAGATAAAGCGTCCAATTGCTTTTGGTGTTTGGCCGCTATTTTGGAAATGACCATGCGCATTAAATTACTTCACAAACTCCTCGGCATTAATGTCGGCATTATTCTGGTGCTCACATTAGTGTTTGTAAGCCTCAGTTATGTGGCCAGCAAAAGCATGTACAGCAATGCCTTAAATGGTATTGATCTGGCGGTCATGGAAGATTTAGCGGCAACGCTGAGCCAGGAGTACGCACAGAAAAATAGCTGGGACGGTTGGATTCAACAGAAATCCGAATGGAATGACACGGTGAATCACAGCTTTTATAAAGTATTTTTTGCGTTAATGGCCAAAGCAGCGGCCAGCTCATTTAGCAAAGAACAACAGGCGGCCTCCATACCACCAGTGCCGCCGAAATCCACGCCCGCTTGGGACATGCCCTTTGGCACTTTTTTACAGCGCGCCACCTTATTAGATGCCAACAAACGGGTTTTGATTGCCCCTGAAATTGCCAAACGTGATGTGAATTATCAAGCCATTAAATTAAACGGCGCGATTATTGGCTGGTTGAGCATAGGCAAAATTGATATGGATATTTTGCCTCTTGCGCAGTATTTCTTTTATCAGCAGCTCAAAGTGGTCAATTGGTCTATAGCCTTGGGCGGCATTTTAGCGGCCTTATTAAGTTTTATGTTTTCCCGCCATATTACCCGCCCTATTCTTGCGCTCACTCAAGGCGCGCAGCAAATTGCTCAGCGCAATTTCTCCACCCGCATTGATATTCATTCCAACGATGAACTGCAGGAGCTGGCTGAACGATTTAATACCATTGCCACGGAATTGGCACTTTATCACCGCCAGCAAAAGCAGTGGCTTACGGATATTTCCCACGAGCTTAAAACTCCGCTTACGCTTTTGGTGGGGGAAATTTTTGCCATTTGCGATAATTTAACCCAGTGTGATGAAAACACAGCGCAAAATCTGCAGCACGAAGTGTTGCACATTAAACGCCTGGTGGATGATTTGTATGAGCTGAGCAAGGGCGAAGAGATCGGCTTACGTATTAACCGCCAAACCCTCGATTTAAAGCCGTTTATTGAACACCTCCTAACGCCGTATAAACCGCTATTTAACGAGCGCTCCATTCTGTTAGAAGAGGTGTATAACACCGATGAGTGTTTTATTCTCGCCGATGCCGACCGCCTCACCCAGGTAGTGCGCAACCTCTTGGAGAATTGTTTAAAATATATGAATACCCCCGGCCGTGTGCGCGTGGATCTGAGCGCACAGCCTCACGAGGTAATAATTCGCTTGGATGATTCTGGCCCCGGCGTAAGTGCCGAGGCCGCCACCCGTATGTTTGATCGCCTCTACCGGGCGGACACCCTTACCGGCCGCAGCGGTAGCGGCGCGGGTTTGGGCCTGGCCATTTGTAAATCCATCATCGATGCCCACGGCGGCTCGATAGAAGCAAGCACCAGCAAGCTGGGCGGTTTGGCCATTTGCATCGCGCTTCCCAGCTTCGCAGCTAAGAATGTTACCCATGTCTAAAACAATTTTAGTGGCAGAAGACGACACCAAAATTGCCGATCTTATCTGCAAGTATTTAACCCTGGAGGATTTTCAGGTGGCCCCGGCGCGTACAGGCCGCGAAGCCTTAGCGGTATTTAATGCCCGCGCACCGGATTTAATTATTTTGGATGTTATGTTGCCGGAATTAACCGGCACACAGGTGTGCGAACATATTCGCGCCCAATCAAACGTGCCGATTATTATGATTAGCGCACTGGCCGATGATCATGACCGCCTGGAGGGATTTGCCCACGGCACCGATGATTATGTGTGTAAACCATTTAATCCGCGCGAATTAGTGGCCAGAGTAAAAGCCATTTTACGCCGCACCGGGCAGCAGGGCGCCGACATAAACACGCTCAGTCACGGGCCGATTTGTGTGTATCCAGAGGAGCAGCGGGTAACCGTGGCGGGCGAGACGGTGGTATTAACGCAAATAGAATTTAATATGCTGGTGTTATTAATCACCAGCCCCAGCAAAGTATTTTCCCGTGAGAGTTTATTGGATAAAAGCCATAAACATTACGCAGAGTTTGATGCCCGCTCGGTGGATTTTCATATTAAAAATCTGCGCCGTAAAATTAATAACCAGCCGGATATTCAATACATTAAATCTGTGTATGGGGCCGGTTATAAACTTATTTAACCGCTTGTTGCAATACGTTAGCGGCGACGGTCTGACAAGGGAATTTTGGCGAAAAAAACGGACGACTGCATGGATGGGAAAGTAGAATTTCATCGGGAATGAAATCGAGAACGATGCAGGAGCCATTGCCGAGTTTACACGTAATAAATGAGCATTTTTGCCCCATGCACCGGCGCCAGCGCGCGTGAGGTAATTGTTCCGAGCTTTCCTAAAGCGTCTGAAGGCGCTACCCAAAAAGGCGCCAAACCCGCCTCGCCCTCCCAAGATCCCCTTCACCTGTTTGGCAATTTCGCACAGGTATGGGCCGCAAAAAGTAAATTTCCGCCCCCTGGCTAAAGGGGTAAACTGCACCGGTTTTTCCCCAGCCTGGGGCCAGCCTCTCAAGGGCCCCGCGTTGATTGCTGACAATTACTAGGAACTGCTATGGCTCGCAAGGCTATTTTTACCCTATTGTTAAGCGTGTTAAGCCTGCTGATCAGCTGCGGGCAACACACGGCACCACCGCAAACGCCCCGCCCCGTTCGCACGCTCGTTGCGGCCGCCCAGCCACAACAGCTCACCGCCGAATATGCCGGCACGGTGGTTGCGCGGGTGGAATCCATGCTGGCCTTTCAGGTGGGCGGAAAAATTCAAACGCGCCAAATCGATGTGGGCAGCCAGGTCAAAAAAGGCCAGGTGCTCATGAGTTTGGATAGCCAAGATGTACAACTGGGCCTTGCCCAAGCCCAAGCCAATGCGCGCACCGCGCAGACCCAATTTGAGCTGGCAAGCCTGGAATTTAAACGCTTTAGCGATTTACTGAAAACTGGCGCCATCAGCCAAAGCGCTGTGGACGCGAAAAATGCCGCCTTGGCCGCGGCCAAAGCCTATTTAGAGCAGGCCCGCGCCATTGAGCGTGAACAGCAGAATCAAACCCGTTACGCGCAACTGACGGCCGATGCAGACGGTGTGATTACCGCCTTGCATGCCGAGGTTGGCCAGGTGGTGGCGCCGGGTGTACCCGTGGTGCAGCTGGCTAAATTCAATAACGCCCACGGGCGTGATGTAACAAGCGATGTGGAAGTGGCCATCGCCATTCCCGAAAATAATTTGGGCTTAATAAATAAAGCCGATGCCATCGATATTCACTTGTGGGCCAACAGTAAAGAGGTATTTCACGGCCGCATCCGAGAAATTGCCCCCGCAGCCGACCCCATTAGCCGCGCATTTGCCGCCAAATTAGCCTTTATCGATGTATCCGCCGCCCAGCGCGCCCTATTAAAACTCGGCATGACGGCCAGGGCGCAATTTCACCTCACCACACCACAAGCCTTTATTGCCCTGCCGCTGAGTGCACTGCTGAATAACCAGGGCAAAACCCAGGTGTGGCAAGTGGTAGATGGCCGGGCCCAACTGACGGAGGTTAAAGTGGTAGGGGTTAGCGGCAACGACCTGTTAGTGGAGGGTGTGCAACCAGGCCAAACCATTGTGACCGCAGGGGTACATGTGCTCACCCAAGGCCAAGCGGTGAGCCCCCTAGCGGCCCCGGCGCACACCGACCAAGCCCCGGCGCGCCTGTCGGCCCAGGCGCTTATGGCGCCGCCGCGCACGGATGAGCGCACGCCAACCGGCGGAGCGACAGCCCAGTGAATTCATCATTTAATTTATCCCGCTGGGCCTTAGACCACATTCCTCTGGTGCGGTATTTAATGGCCGCGCTATTAATTGGCGGTATTTTAAGTTTTATTAATTTAGGCCAAGACGAAGACCCACCTTTCACCTTTCGAGCCATGGTGGTAACCGCCAAATGGCCCGGCGCCACCGCCGTGCAAATGGCCGAACAAGTCGCCGATAAATTAGAAAAAACCCTGCAGGAAACGCCTTATGTGGATAGCATCCGCAGCTTTTCCCGGCCCGGCGAAACTACCATTATTATTCAGCTGGCCGAATCCACCCCGCCGAAAGAAACCAGCAACAGCTGGTATCACGTGCGCAAAAAAATGGGCGACATACGTTTAAGCTTACCTCAGGGTGTATTAGGGCCCTTTTTTAACGATCAATTTGGCGATACTTACGGCTCTATTTTTGCGCTCTCCAGTGATGGCTTTAGTTATGCGGAATTAAAAGACTACGCCGATTTGGTGCGGCAAGAATTATTGCGCGTACCTCAAGTGGCTAAGGTTGAATTATTGGGTGTGCAGGATGAAAAAATTAATATTGTGCTCTCCCATAAAAAAATGGCCCAGATGGGCATTGCCCTGCCGGATATTATTGCCCGCATCAACGCACAAAATGCCCTCACGGCCAGCGGCGTGCTCGCTACGGCAACGGACAATATCAACCTGCGAGTAAGCGGCCAATTTGCCTCACTCGATGAGCTGCGCGCCCTGAGTCTCGGTAGAGAAGGCCGCAATTTACGCCTAGGTGACATAGCCGAGATTACCCGCGGCTATGACGATCCACCGAAAAATAAAATGCGCCACAACGGCGAAGAAGTTATTGGTTTAGCCGTCGCCATGCAAAAAGGCGGCAACATTATTCAGCTGGGTAAACACCTGGACCACACCGGGCAGATTATTCGCGATAAATTACCGGCGGGCATAGAACTGCACCGGGTGGCCGATCAACCCAAGGCGGTGGCCAGTTCCGTCAACGAATTTTTAGGCACCTTGGCTGAAGCCTTAATTATTGTCCTGGCGGTCAGTTTTATCGCCTTGGGTGTGCATAAAACGCCGACGGGCTGGACGCTGAGCCTGCGGCCGGGTTTAGTGGTGGGCCTGACCATCCCGTTGGTGCTGGCCATTACGTTTTTATTTATGCGGCTATTTAATATTGATTTACACAAAATATCCCTCGGCGCCTTAATTATTGCCCTCGGGCTTTTGGTAGACGATGCCATCATCGCCGCTGAAATGATGGTGCGCAAAATGGAGGAAGGATTTTCCCGCGCCGAGGCCGCCACCTTCGCCTATACCTCCACCGCCATGCCCATGCTCACCGGCACGCTTATAACCGCCGCCGGTTTTTTACCGATTGGTTTAGCCAAATCAGCCGCCGGTGAATACACCTTTTCCATGTTTTCCGTTAATGCGCTGGCGCTGATTATCTCCTGGTTTGTGGCGGTGGTGTTTACGCCTTACATAGGGTATTTATTGCTTAAAGTAAAACCCAAGGCCGCTCACTCCAGTGAAAAAGATTTATTTACCACGCCGTTTTACAGCCGTTTTCGCCGCCTGGTGGAGCGCTGTGTGGAGCATCGCAAAACCACCATTGCCTTGAGTTTATTAACCTTTGTGCTGGGCTTGGTGGGCTTTCGTTTTGTCGAGCAACAATTTTTCCCCGATTCCAACCGCTTAGAATTAATGGTGGAACTCTGGCTGCCGGAGGGAGCCTCCTACGCCAATATGGAGCAACAGGCTCTCGCCTTTGAAGCATTTATAAAACAGCAGCCCCAGGTGGAACACTACACCACCTATGTCGGCACCGGTGCGCCGCGTTTTTATTTGCCGCAGGATCAAATATTGCCGCAAACCAATGTGGCGCAAATTGTGGTTATGCCGAAAGACTTAACCGCCCGCAATCAACTGCGCGAAATAATTCAGCATGAATTTGCGGTTAATTTCCCCGAAGTGCGCGGCCGCGTGCGCTATTTACCCTCGGGCCCACCGGTGCCCTATCCGGTGCAGTTTCGCATTACGGGCCCCAATTCCACCCAGGTGCGCCAGATAGCCGATCAGGTAAAAGAATTAGTGCGCGCTAATCCCAATTGCGTGGGTGTAAACGATAACTGGAATGAATCCATAAAGGTGTTACGGCTGGATTTGGACCAGGATAAATTGCGCGCGGTGGGGCTCACTAGCGAATTAGTCACGCAAGCGGCCAATACCATTTTAAGCGGTGCGGTCATAGGCCAATACCGAGAAAATAACCGCTTAATTGATATTCAAATTCGTCAGCCTCTGGATGAGCGCGACACCATTGAGCGCTTAAACGACACCAATATTCCCACGCAAAACGGCCAGTACGTGACGCTGTCGAATATTGCGCGGGCCTATTTTGTTTGGGAGCCGGGTTTAGTGTGGCGGGAAAATCGCGAGTGGGCGGTGACGGTTCAAGCGGATGTTACCGATGGCATCCAAGGCCCTACCGTCTCCAGCCAAATTATTCCGCTCCTGGCCGATATTAAAGCCCAATTACCCTTGGGTTTCGCGGTAAAACTGGCCGGTGCCGCCGCCGATAGCAGCAAAGCGCAAGAATCGATTGCCGCCAATGTGCCCCTAGTAATTTTTATTATTTTCACCTTGCTCATGCTGCAATTACACAGTTTCTCCCGTTCGGTATTGGTATTTTTAACCGGGCCATTAGGTATTGCCGGTGCTGCTTTAGCGCTATTAATTTTGCAGCGGCCCTTTGGTTTTGTGGCGCAACTGGGTGTAATTGCATTATTCGGCATGATTATTCGCAACTCGGTGATTTTAATTGACCAAATTGAGCAGGATATTGCCCGCGGGGAGCCCGCCTGGACTGCGGTGGTGGAATCCGCCGTGCGCCGTCTAAGGCCTATCTTACTCACCGCCGCCGCTGCGGTACTCGCCATGATCCCCCTAAGCCGCTCCATTTTTTGGGGGCCCATGGCGGTGGCGATTATGGGCGGGTTAATTATTGCTACAGGGCTTACGTTATTATTTTTACCGGCGCTGTATGCGCTGTGTTTTAGGGTGAAAAAACCTCAGCCGCTTTAATATAACGAGCCACCCAGTACGGCAGCGAAACCCCAACACACCCAGCGGCGCACTAAAGTGCGCCTTACCCAGGCGCGATTGACCCAAGCCGAGTAGAATGCCCGCTGTTTTTTAAGGGGGCGCGTATGGGGCGATGGTTGATGATGTTTGGCGTGGTAGCGGGCCTTAGTGCCTGTGGTTGGCAGTTGCGCGGCATGAGCAGCGGCCAGTACCCGGCCCAGTTGCAGCTGGCCAGCCCCGACCGCTACGCGCCCTTAATTGCCAGCCTCGGCCAGGCCATGAGCCAGCGCCAGGTGGCCTCCGCCGATGAAGCCCCGCTGCGCCTGGAAGTGGAGCCAGAACAACTCACCAAGCGCACCGTGGCCGTCACGGCTATTGGTTCGGCCGCCCAGTACGAGCTTTCCTTGAGCGCCGCTTGGCGCCTGTACCAGCGCAACGGGCAAACCCAGACGCTGCTGCGCGAGGGCATTGCCAAAAGCGGCCGCGTGTTTGACTTCCAGCCCGGCAATAACCTAGGTAAAACCGAGGAAGAAACCACGCTAATGGCCGAAATGCGCCGGGAAATTGCCCACAGTATTTTGGCGCAAACCCAAAACCTATCCTCCACTGCACGCCCATAACACCCCCATGGCCAAAATTAACGCCGAACAATTAAGCCGCCATCTAAAACCCTTAAGCCCTGTGTATTGCGTCAGTGGCGATGAGCCGCTGTTAATTCAAGAAGCCGCAGACGCTATCCGCGCCGCAGGCCGCGCCCAGGGTTTTAGCGAGCGTGAATTATTCCATGTGGAAAATCATTTCGACTGGGGGCAATTTTTACAAAGCGCCAATAGTTTAAGCCTATTTGCCAGCCGCAAAATTTTAGAAATTCGTTTGGGCGCCAAAATAAATGACGCAGGCAATAAAGCCTTAGTGGAATATTGCAACAATCCAAGCGCGGATAATTTAGTGTTAATCATCAGCCCCAAGCTGGATAAAAGCGCACAAAATGCCGCATGGTTTAAAGCGGTGGATAAAATCGGCATCACCTGCCCTATTTGGCCCATTAATGAAAAACAACTGCCGCGCTGGATTGAACAACGCTTGCACAATGCTGGTTTACACGTAGAAAGCGACGCCCTGGCGCTACTGGCCGCCAAGGTGGAAGGCAATTTATTAGCGGCGGTGCAAGAGATCGAAAAATTAAAATTAATTGCCGACGCCGGGCCTATTAATGCCCAAGTGATGGCCAGCGCCGTAGCCGATAACGCCCGCTACGATGTTTTTAGCCTGATGGATAAAGCGCTGTTAAATGACAGTGCGGCCGCGGTGCGGCATTTAAATGGATTAAAAGGTGAAGGCGCCGACCCGATTTTAATTTTGTGGGGCATAGCGCGGGAAGTGCGCACTTTATTGGCCTTAAAACACGCCCAGCACAGCGGCCAGCCCCTGGATGTGGCCGCTCGCAATCAGGGTATTTTTGAGCCGCATTTAAGCCTGATGCGCCAGCAACTGCCGCGCTTTAAACCAGCGCACTTGCGCCTGTTATTGCGCCAATGTGCGCTGGCAGACCGCAGCATGAAAGGCGCCGCCAAACTCGATACCTGGGGTTTATTGCTGGATATTACCCTCAGCCTGTGCGGCACACGGGTGTTAAATAATGGCAGTTTGCGGGCTTTATTAAAAACCTAGCGAATGCGCACCTAAAGGCCCAGGCCACAATGGCCGAGCCTTCAAAGAAACGTCTATCCCGCCCGCAACATAGCCAAAACGGGCTCCACAGCGGGCAAAACCTCCCGCCAGAGGAAAAACGCCTCGGCCGCCTGGCCCACCAACATACCTAACCCATCGGCAGAATCCACGGCGCCATGCTCCGCGGCGAGGGTTAAAAACGGCGTGCGGCTGGAGCCGTAAACCATATCGTAGGCGCGGGTGTGAGAACCCCAGATGCGGCTGGGTAGCGCAGGCATTTCCCCATGCAGGCCCGCCGATATGCCATTGATGATGATGTCGAAGGGCCCGCTTAAGTCATCAAGGCTAGTGGCCATAAGGGGGTTGTTGCCGAACAGGGTCACCAATTGAGCCGCCTTAGAGGGGGTGCGATTGGCGATGGTAATGCTGACCGGGTTTTCTGCCAGCAGCGGCCCAATAACCCCACGCGCCGCGCCACCCGCTCCCAAGAGGAGAATCTTTTTGTGGGCCAGAACCCAGCCTAAGCGTTTAAGGTCGGCCACCAGGCCCGCCCCATCGGTGTTATCGCCGAGAATCTGGCCGTTTTCCAACCGTTTAAGCGTGTTAACCGCCCCAGCCTGTTGCGCGCGCACCGTGTGGTGCTGAGCAAAGGCATAGGCATCCTCTTTAAACGGCACGGTGACGTTAAGGCCGGCCCCACCGTCTGCAAAAAATGCCTGCGCTTGGGCGGCAAAACCACCCAAGGGCCAGAGCAGTTTTTCATACTGCATAGCCTGCTGGGTTTGGGCGGCGAAGGCGCTGTGAATCTGCGGCGATTTGGAGTGGGCGATGGGGTTGCCCACCACCGCGTAGCGATCAAGTTGATGCGGTTGAGCCATGTGAAAACCTATTGGCACTACGCCCAGTCACGGGCCATGAGAAAACGTTCATAGAGCGCCGCTTCAGCCGTGCCGGGTGCGGGCGTCCAGTTGTACTCCCAGCGCACCAAGGGCGGCAGGGACATAAGAATGGATTCGGTGCGACCGCCAGTTTGCAGGCCGAACAGGGTGCCCCGGTCGTACACCAGGTTAAATTCCACATAACGGCCCCGGCGGTAGAGCTGGAACTGCTTTTCTCGCTCCCCAAAGGGCATGGCTTTACGCCGTTCAATGATGGGCACATAGGCTTGGCAATAGCTATCGCCCACCGCTTGCATAAAAGCAAAACTGCGCTCAAAGCCCCAGGCGTTAAGGTCGTCAAAAAACAGGCCGCCCACGCCGCGGGGCTCGTTGCGGTGTTTTAAAAAGAAGTACTCATCGCACCATTTTTTGTAATCGGCATACACCGTCTCGCCAAACGGCTCACAGGCAGCCCGGGCCGTTTGATGCCAGTGCTGGCAGTCTTCGTCAAACCCGTAATAAGGGGTGAGATCGTAGCCGCCGCCAAACCACCAAACCGGTTCAGCACCGTCTTTCTCAGCAATAAAAAAACGCACATTGGCGTGGCTAGTGGGCACATAGGGGTTGTTGGGGTGAATCACCAAAGACACCCCCATGGCCTCAAAGCGGCGGCCCGCCAATTCAGGCCGGTGGGCGGTGGCCGAGGCGGGCATTTGGCTGCCGGTAACATGGGAGAAGTTAACACCGCCTTTTTCAATAACGGCGCCCTCGGTTAAGACCCGCGAGCGACCGCCACCACCCTCCGGCCGCTGCCAACTGTCTTCCACAAAGGAGCCTGCGCCATCGGCTGCAGCCAGTTGTCGGCATATGCTGTCTTGCAGCCCTAAAAGATAGTCTTTTACCGCATGTTTATCAGGTGTCTGCATGGCTCTCCCCTGGTGCGTTTTTATTATGGTGGTGGTTAAGGCCGGGCCTGGGCCCCATCTGAATTCCAGTTGGGTTAACCGGGCCGGACGATCTGGCCGCTGATTAGATCACGAATCTGGCTGGGGTTGTTTGATTTGCCTACGGCCCCGATGCAGTAATGCACCTGGGAACCAAAATAGCCCCGGCTGCGCAGCGCGGTGCGGGCCGGTGGAAGGCCTTGGGGGTTGGCGGAGGTGGATACCAAAGGGCCGCCAAGCGCGGCCGAAAGGGCGTTGATAATCGGGTGATCGCTGACGCGGATGGCTACTGAGCTGTGGCGGCCGCTGATCCAGGCGGGCACCAATTGATGGTGGGGCACCAACCAGGTATTGGGGCCGGGCCAGGTGGCGAACATGCGCTGGCGCTGCTCGTCACTGCACTGGGCGAGCAAAAAGTCAAAATGCGCCCGGTTGCCACTCACCAGAATCAACCCCTTATGCACCGGACGCTGCTTAAGGCTGAGCAGATGGCGGACTGCGTCCTCGTCATCTAAACAGCAGCCCAAACCCCAAACGGCTTCGGTGGGATAGGCCAGTACACCGCCAGCCTGCAGGTGGCGCACGGCGTGTTGAATACGGGGGTGGTGGGCGGCGGGCACTCGGTTCAAACAATAGACCTTCAATCGCAGTGGGCAAACAAACCCCCGGGCCGACAAGCGCTACAGCGCTCAGCGGCGCCGGGGTGTGCGGGTGCGCCAACTTACTGCAGCTGATTTAGATCAGCAAGGGGGGGCGTAACGAGGTGGGCGCCATACGGGTATAGCCACCATTAAAGCTGCTGGCCAGGCCCTTAAGCTCCAGAGTCAGCAAGCTGGTCAACAGATCCCCAATGGGCAGCCCTGTGCGCTCACTGAGATCATCTAAGCTGACGGGGGTGTAGTCGAGCTGTTCAAGCACAACAGTCTCTAGGGGGTTATCAATGAGTTCACCGCGCTCCATCAGCGCCAAGCCCGAAGGAGTCGCCGATGATAACTGCCTGGGCAGGCCCAACTCCTGCCATTTCAAACTTAAATAACCTTCCAAGTGGACCAGTATGTCGTCCGCCGATTCGGTGAGCACCGCGCCTTCTTTGATCAGCGCATGGCAGCCACGGCTTAAGGGGTTGTGAATAGAGCCGGGGATAGCGAACACCTCCCGGTTGTGCTGCAGGGCGTAGCGCGCCGTGATTAAGGAGCCACTTTTAACCGCCGCTTCTACCACCAAAACCCCGGCACTTAAGCCGCTGATGATGCGATTGCGCTGGGGAAAAAAGGCCGCCTGGGGCGCGGTGCCAACAGGAAATTCGGTAATCAAAGCCCCCCCAGACGCCACAATGTGTTCGGCGAGGGCCTGGTTGCGGCGGGGGTAAATCTGATCGATACCGGTGGCCATGACCGCCAGGGTGCAGCCCTGGGCCGCCAACGCACCTTCATGGGCGGCCTGATCAATGCCCAGAGCCAGACCACTGGTAATCGCCAGACCACCTGCGGCCAAATGCTGGGCAAACTCGCGGGCGATGTTCATGCCGCTGGGGCTGGGGCTGCGGCTTCCTACTAAAGCCAATTGCGGCAAGGCCAGCGCCTGGGGACGGCCTTTGAGGTACAAAAGTGCGGGCGCCTTGGGGATTTCCCGCAATACCGCCGGGTACGCATCCTGGTTGATCGACACCAAGTGCACCTGCTCCTGGTGGCACCAGTCCAGGGTTCTCTCCACCTGTTGCGCCAGGGCGCTGCCGTGAGGATTGCGGCGGTGCTCCAGCAGTTCAGCAATGGCCGCCGGGGAGAGGAGTTTGTGGAGTTTTTCGGGGTTGGCTTCTAAGGCATATTCCACACTGGGAAAGGCCTTGAGCAGTTGCCAATAGGTGTTCGTGGTAGTGTTTGGTAGATGCTGCACCATCAGCAGCGCGCGTTCCAACTGCATAGATTTCCCTCGCCGTCAGTCAAAAGCGTGACCTTAACGGGTTAACACCCGAGGGTAAAGCCGAGTGCGACCGGTGGCGGTATGAAGGCGGCGCAAAAAGCGCTGACCATAAAAAACCCCGCCGCAGCGGGGTTTTTTATGGCTGGGTGCAGGGCACCAACACCTAAGGGTTTTTCACCTTATCGGCCACTGAGAGGGGGCGCTCAGCTTCAAGGATGAGACCAAGGCTAAGTTTCTCAAAGGTTTTAAACACCATCACTAGGCCTGCGCGCTCATCGGGCAGGGTTACCTTGTCACCGCGTTGGCTGTCGCGCACGGTGGCGCCGCGCTTGTACACCGCCAATACGTTGCCCACCGCTAAGCCTTCACGCACGCCGCGGTTGAGCAACACCACGTTCATCTTGCCCACCTGGGTTACGCCGCCTTCAACGAAAATAATCTCACCGTCCACATCGCTGGCGGGGGCAGAGGGTACAAAGTTGGAATCTATGCCCTGGCCATCATCCACTAACAAGCGGTCATTGATGCGGATTTCTTCTTGGCTGCGGGTAGACAGCAACGTAGCTATGTCGCCGTCCAGCGCACGCATCTTGGCGCCGCCGATATTGGCCGCATAGACGCCCAGCAGCTCGCGGGTGTTGGGGTCTTTAAAGGTTTGCCCTTCCCGATAGATGCCATAGGCGCTGATATCTGGGTCGAAAGTGCCGCGGGCGTATACCTTATCACCCTTGCCAGATAACAAATGCTCAGACTCGCCGGAAACAACATAAGGAGCTTTTTTCAGCTCATCCGGGGAGACTATACGGGCTTTGGATAAGAAACTGGCGATGCGATCCAACGGAATGGTGGCAATGGCGGCGTTTTGATCCAACACATGGGCCTGGGGGGAGAGCTTTTTAATACCGCGATCAAGGGTTAAACGCGGTTTGCCGTCGATATACACCAGTTTGATGACATCGCCAGGGTAGATTAGATGGGGGTTGGAGATTTGCGGGTTAACGTGCCAGATTTCTGGCCACATCCAAGCGTTTTGTAAAAAGCGGCCCGAGATATCCCACAGAGTATCGCCTTTGACAACCGTGTAGGTGTCGGGCACATCAGTGCGCAGCTTGGGCGTCTCGGCCCAAAGGTGGCCGGACAAAAGACAGGCAGCAAATAAGCCCAAGTAGCGTTTTTTCATAGGAATGGTCCTGTACCAGTAGGCCAATGGATGTTGTTCGTTATAATAGCCCAACCACCGCCAGCTGGCGTGGACAGAACCCTGCAAACCCGCGATATTCATTCAATGGTAGCAGCGCAACTCACCTTTTTACCAGACGTTTGTCACAAAGGCCAATGGCACAATTACCCATACTAAAGTTTCCCGACCCCAGGCTGCGCACCAAAGCAAAACCGGTTGCCCAGGTGGATGCCCGCGTGCGCAAAATCGTCGATGACATGCTTGAAACCATGTACGCCGCCCCCGGCGTGGGCCTTGCGGCAACCCAGGTGAATATCCACGAGCAGATCATCGTTATTGATGTGTCGGAAAACAAAGACCAGCCCCTGGTGTTTATCAACCCGCGCATCGAAACCCTGGACTCGGCCCTGCTGGGGTATGAAGAAGGCTGCTTGAGTGTGCCGGGCTTTTACGAAACGGTGGAGCGGCCGGAGCATATCAAGGTGAGCGCTCTTGACCGCGACGGCAAAGCCTTTGAGATGGTACCCAGCGGCCTGCTGGCCGTGTGCATCCAACACGAGATGGATCATCTCGGCGGCAAGTTATTTGTCGATTACCTCTCCTCCCTCAAACGCAATCGCATTCGCTCGAAGTTAGAAAAACAACAAAAAGCGCCGTAAATTTCTCGCTCAGGATAATCCATGCCCCCTGCGACACCCTTGAAGATTATCTTTGCTGGCACCCCTGTATTTGCCGCCTTGCACCTAGAGGCGCTGCTGCAAAGCCCCCATCAGCTGGTAGCGGTGTACACCCAGCCGGATCGCCCGGCCGGGCGCGGCAAGCAGCTGCAGGCAAGCCCGGTGAAGCAGCTGGCCCTGCACCATTCACTGCCCGTCTGCCAGGTGAGCAGCCTGAAAACCCCTGAGGCCCAGGCCCAGCTTGCCCAGTGGGGCGCCGATATTATGGTGGTGGTGGCCTATGGGCTGTTGCTGCCCCAGGCGGTGCTGGATACCCCGAAGCTGGGCTGTATTAATGTGCACGCCAGTCTATTGCCTCGCTGGCGCGGCGCCGCTCCCATTCAGCGAGCCATTGAAGCGGGCGATACCGCCACTGGCATCACCATCATGCAGATGGATGCAGGGCTCGACACCGGCCCCATGCTCAGCATTACCCAATGCCCGGTTCTGCCGGATGACACGGCGACTGACCTGCACGATCGCTTGGGCACGCTTGGGCCTACGGCACTCTTGGCCGCCCTGACTGAATTGGCCGCAGGCCGCGCCGTGCCAGTGGCGCAGCCCAGTGAAGGCGTCACCTACGCACACAAACTCAATAAAGAAGAGGCGCGCATCGACTGGAGCCTAGATGCCGCCCTGCTCCAGCGCCGCGTACGCGCCTTTAACCCCGCCCCCATGGCTTATTTTGACCTGGGCCAGGAGCGCGTGCGGGTGCTGGGCGCCACAGCGCTAGAGCACACCCCCAGCGCAGCACCAGGCGAGATCGTCCGCCTGGATGCCAGTGGGCTTTATGTGGCCTGTGGTACAGGTAGCTTGCGCATCGACAGTCTGCAACTGCCCGGTAAAAACCCTGTGGCCCTTAAGGCGCTGATCAACGGCAGCCATCCCTTTAGCCTGCATCAGGTGCTTGCATGAAGCGCCCCGCCCTACCCCAGGATGTGCGCGCCCTGGCAGCACTGGTGGTGCATGACGTATTCGACCAGGGCCGCTCCTTAAGCCAAGCCCTGCCCGACTACAGCCAAGCCTGCCCCGAGCGAGACAGGGGGCTGTTAAAAGAACTCTGTTTTGGCGCCCTGCGTTTTGCCAACACCTATTTATTGGTGTTGCAGGAGCTGATCCCTACCCCGCTCAAGCGCAAAGATGGCGATATTCAAGCGCTGCTACTGATCGGCCTCTACCAGCTAGAACACACCCGTATCCCCGACCACGCAGCCCTCTCGGCCACCGTGGACGCCTGCCGCCTGCTGCATAAAGACTGGGCCGCAGGCCTCATCAACGGCGTGCTCAGGCGCTACCAACGGGAGCAGGCACAGTTGGCCGAGAAATTCGCCAAAAACCCCAATTACCGCTACGCCCACCCCCAGTGGCTGCTCGATCGCATCCGCTCCGCCTGGCCTGACCATTGGCAAGAAACCCTAGAGGCCAACAACCAACACCCGCCCATGACCCTGCGGGTGAACACACAAAAAATTGACCGCGAGGCCTATTTAGCCAAGCTCGCCACCGCCGACATTGAGGCGGTTGCCTGTCGCTACAGCCCCGCGGGCATCACCCTGGTGGACGCGCTGCCGGTGGAAGCTCTGCCGGGCTTTGCCGAGGGTGAGATCAGCGTGCAGGACGAAGCCGCGCAACTCGCCGCGTATTTAATCGCCCCCCAAGCGGGCATGCGCCTATTGGACGCCTGCTGCGCCCCCGGCGGCAAAACCTGCCACCTGTTGGAGCTGGCCCCCGAGGCGGAGCTGCTGGCCATTGATATAGACCCGAATCGGCTGACACGAGTAACCCAGAACCTTGAGCGCTTAGGTCTTAACGCCGAGTTAAAAGCCTGGGACCTGACAGACCTTGCAGGCTGGTGGGACGGCCGCGCGTTTGATGCCATTTTGCTCGATGCCGCCTGCTCGGCCACCGGCGTAGTGCGCCGCCACCCGGACATCAAACACCTGCGCCGCGCCAGCGATTTACCCGCCCTAGCCAAGCTGCAGCAGCGCCTATTAAGCGCCCTCTGGAAAACCCTCAAGCCCGGCGGCCGCTTGGTATACGCCACCTGCTCGGTGCTGCCGGATGAAAACCATAAACAGATACAGGCCTTTGTCCGCGAACATCCAGATGCCCTGGCCCTTGAACTGGATGTACCCTGGGGGCTACCGCAGGCGTTTGGACGGCAATTACTGCCGCAAACCGGCGGCTACGATGGTTTTTATTACGCGGTTCTGCACAAGGCAGCACCCACCGATGGCACCTAAGCTATGAAAATAATCATCCTCGGCGCAGGCCAAGTGGGCGGCACCCTTGCGGCCAATTTGGCCAGCGAATCCAACGACATCACCGTGGTGGATCGCAATGAAACCCATCTGCGCGAACTGCGCGACAGCCTGGACATAGGAACGGTATTCGGCCACGCCTCCCACCCGGATGTATTGCTGCGGGCGGGTATTGAGGATGCCGACATGCTGATTGCCGTCACCAGCGACGATGAAATCAACATGGTGGCCTGCCAGATCGCCCACAACCTGTTTAACACCCCCACCAAAATCGCCCGCGTGCGCTCCCAGGAATACGTCAGTTACCCCGGTTTATTCGGCAAAAACGCCTTCCCAGTGGATGTGATCATCAGCCCCGAGCAATTGGTGAGCGACTATATTCACCGCTTAGTTGAACAACCCGGCGCCCTGCAGGTGCTGGACTTTGCCCAGGGCCTGGTGCAACTGGTGGCGGTGCGCGCCTACTACGGCGGGCCACTGGTGGGCCAGGAGCTGCGTTTTATCCGCAAACACATGCCCAATGTAGACACCCGCGTGGCCGCCGTATACCGCCGCAATCGGCCCATCACTCCTCAGGGCAACACGGTGATTGAAGCCGACGACGAGGTGTTTTTTATCGCCGCCAAAGAGGACATTCGCGCGGTGATGAGTGAGCTGCGCCGCCTTGAGCGCCCCTACAAACGCATAGTCATCGCCGGTGGCGGCAACATAGGCTTGAACCTGGCGCTTAAACTGGAGACCCGCTACGCCGTTAAGGTGATTGAATTCAACCGCAACCGCGCCACCTTTTTATCGGAAAAACTCGAACACGCTATAGTGCTCAACGGCAGCGCCTCGGATCAAAACCTGCTGGTGGAAGAAAACATCGAGGACTCCGATGTGTTCCTGGCTGTCACCAATTCGGATGAAGCCAACATCATGGCCTCCATGCTGGCCAAACGCCTAGGCGCCCGCAAAGTGCTCACCCTCATCTCCAACCCCGCCTATGTGGATTTGGTGCAGGGCGGCGAGATCGACATCGCCATTTCCCCCCAGCAGGCCACCATCGGCAGCCTGCTCACCCATGTGCGCCGAGGTGACATAGTGAATGTACACTCCCTGCGCCGGGGCGCCGCCGAAGCCATTGAAGTCATCGCCCATGGCGACAGCAAATCCTCCAAGGTGGTGGGCAAAAATATCGAGGATATAGATCTGCCCGAAGGCGCCACCATAGGCGCCATAGTGCGCAAACAAAAAAATGCCCAAGGCGTGGAAACCGGCCATGAAGTATTAATTGCCCACGATAGAACCCGCGTGGAATCGGGCGACCATGTGATTGTGTTTTTAGTGGATAAACGCTACACGCGGGATATTGAGCGTTTATTTCAGGTAGGGTTTTCGTTTTTCTAAGCTCTTAGCAAATTCAGCTTATAAGCTCTAATTTGAGGCTCCTGCACATAGTGCCACAATAGTGGCACTAACGTTTCATCCAACCAAAATGCCCACGAAAAATCCAACTCAAGAATTTGCGTAAATTTCCTTAAATTGCCGATACGCCTGCGATAGATTTTACACGATGAGCCCGCTCTGCTCTGTGTAGCAGATAATCCAATTGTGGCCTCCTATGAGCTCTAAGGAGGGCCTACCGCTCAGTTAAGTTGTTTGGCGCTTTTATAAAATGGTCTCTTAGCCGCATTACACCGGCTACGAGCGCACACCTTGCGCTTGTCACAGAGCCATAATTTTCACACTGCATTCTGTGTACAAACTGTGATGGATCAAACATGGGTGATTTGAATAACGTTAGGCTTAAGCCGTTCAACACCTCGCCGATCAGAGAGACACTGGGCCAGGTTATAGAACGCTTCACGCCACTGCTGCTTACCTGCACTTACGCTCACCTTTTTACCTGAATACCGCACATGCCCCTCACCGACAACAACGAAAATGCGCTCTACAGGAAAGTTGCCCTAAGGCTCTTGCCTGTATTGTTTCTGTGTTATTTGGCCTCGTACCTCGACCGCGTTAATGTCGGGTTTGCTAAGTTGCACATGCTCAACGATCTTAAATTCAGCGAAACTGTTTACGGTCTTGGTGCCGGGATTTTTTTTATCGGCTATTTTCTGTTTGAAATACCCAGCAATTTAGCCTTGCATAAAGTCGGCGCTCGGCTGTGGATTGCACGCATTATGATTACCTGGGCGCTGCTCTCAGCGGCCATGGCCTGGGTTGCTACGCCCATGAGTTTTTATGTGCTGCGCTTTTTATTAGGCGCTGCGGAGGCGGGGTTTTTTCCCGGTGTTATTTTGTATTTAACCTATTGGTTCCCCGCCCGCAGGCGCGGCAATATCACGGCATTATTTATGACCGGCGTGCCTATTTCAGGGGTAATAGGCGGCCCCTTATCCGGCTGGATTGGCGCTAACATGCCGGGCATTTACGGCTTGGCCAGTTGGCAGTGGATATTTATTCTCGAAGCGCTGCCGTCATTTATCCTTGGCATTGTGGTTATTCTGGTGCTCAGCGATGGTGTTGATAGCGCGCCCTGGTTAAGCCCGGCCGAAAAACAATTTTTGCACGCGCAAATAAAAACGGAAGAACAGAGCAAAGCCACACATTCGGTGCAGCAGCTGTGGCGCAACCCCACACTCTGGTTAATGGCGCTGATTTATTTTTGTTTTGTTATGGGCCTTTATGGTGTGAGTTTTTGGCTGCCGAGTATTATTCAAAACCTAGGCATAAAGGATACCGCGCAGGTGGGTTGGTTAAGTGCCATCCCCTACGCCGCCGCCTGTGTTGCCATGATTGCCCTCGGCCGCAGCGCCGATAAACACCACGAGCGCCGTTGGCATTTGGCCATACCCGCAGCCCTGGGTGGAGCAGGGCTTATCTGCAGTGCGCTCTGGGCACACAATACGGTTATGGCCATGGCGGCGCTCACGCTGGCAACGGCAGGCATTATCAGTATTTTGCCGTTATTTTGGAGTTTACCCACCGCTATATTAGGCGGCATAGCCGCCGCAGCCGGTATCGCCTTTATTAATTCCCTGGGCAATTTGGCGGGGTTTTTAAGCCCTTATTTAGTCGGCGGGTTAAAAGATTTAACGGCCAGTACCGATAGCGGTTTATATGTATTAGCTGGCTTTTTATGGTTGGGGGCGCTGCTGGTGCTCAGCACGCGTAAAAAACCTTAGGCTTCACTCTTAAGCCCTCACGCGCGATGCAAACCATCTGGGTGATAAGTTGTTATGTGTTTGGTCAGACCTATATAACCCAGCTCTAACCGTGTGGTGAAATATTAGCTTGCAAGGCCTGGCGGCGTTAAATTTGCCTTGCCAGCCCCTCGCCGCCAAGCTTTTTCACCACGCTGCCAAACATCGCCAGGTTAATAAATAGTTTTCAGTTTATTCTGATTCTTGCACGGCGAGCGAGAATGTGGGCGGCACATAAACAACTGCGCGGAAATCTTGTAGCCAGGAGATGAACAGGTTATTGTGTGGCTCCCCACACCTTATTAACCGCGATAAATTTGCGGTTATTTCCTTATCGTTCCCTTCCCTTGCGAGAGCCAATTTATGAAATCTATTTTTTCAAGCCTAGTTGCAGGCCTATTGATATCCACACCCGCCTTTGCCGCTTGGACCTTACAGCCTGAACAATCACAGTTGTTTTTCTCCTCCATTAAAAAAGAAACCGTTGCTGAAACACACCAATTTAAAAGCCTACAAGGCACCGTCAGCGATAGCGGGGAATTTAGCGTTACTATTGATTTATCCAGCGCAGAAACCGGCATCCCCATTCGCAATGAGCGCCTAGCGCAGTATCTTTTTGAAACCAGCAAATTCGCCCAGGCCAGCGCCAAAGGTCAGGTGGATTTAAAAGCTCTGGGGCAACAAGCCATTGGCAATAGTCAAACCGTAAAACTACCGATTGTTTTTGAATTGCACGGCAAAACCATTACCAAAGAGGCCACCCTGCAACTAATACAAACCAGCGCCAATCAAGTGACTGTCTCCACCCCGGCGCCTATTTTTTTAAACGCGGCTGATTTTGATTTGCTGCCCGGCATTGAAAAATTAAAAGAATTAGCCGCGCTCCCCTCCATCAGCCCCCTAGTGCCCGTATCCTTTCATTTACAATTTAAGCAGGAAGCCGCCAAGAAAAAATAACGGCCTAAGCGGGTTTTGCAACAGCTTGGCCAGCGCAGAAATTCCGATTGCCTCGCCAACTGGCAGCCGCTGTTTTCTCGGCCCTTACGTTTGCCAAGAATGTGTTACTTACTAGCGGTTGGGAAGTAAGGAGCGCTTAGGATTTCAGACCGTAAAAAACGGATCTTTTTTGACAAGCCTACAAGGGTGTATTCACGGCGCATCTGTAATAGGTGCGTTCATTACTCTCAGCCAGGTAGTCAGTTATTTTTGTGCTGCACGTGTATTAACCCCGCGACTAAGCGCTAATAAGTGCGGCCAGGATGCCGCGCAGTCACAAGAGATAGGATGATTTATTTTTTATTGTGTCGCGAGGTTAATAGTTGCCAGGGCAATAGTTATCAGGCCAATAGTGACCAGGTCAATAATCATTGCCCTTAGCCAGAAACCCCAAGCGCACAAGCGCTTCTCGCACCTTATCGAGGGTAATGGGTTTACTTAAAAAATAATTCATACCGCTGTCAAATACACGCTCTTTGTGTTCTAACTCAATGTGCGCGGTGAGCGCAATAATACTCAGTGGTGCGTAATCGTGTTGTTCTTCCCAAGCACGAATGCGCATACTCGCTTCAAAGCCATCCAATTGCGGCATTTCACAGTCCATTAAAATGACGTCATAACGCTTACTGCTGTCGGTGGCTAGGTTAACGGCGGCCAACCCGTCTTCGACACAATCCGGTTGAATACCCAATTTACGCAGCAGCCCCTCAATTACCATGCGATTAACGGGATTATCCTCCGCCACTAATAATTTAATATCCGACGGATTATGCATGGGTAATAAAATAGCATCTTCGCTCGCAAGGCCCGCATCTGCATGTACCCTTGGGCTATACCGCCCTAATAACGCGGCCTCCAAACGCCGCATCGCTATGGGCCGCGCAAGTACCTGCTCAAAATTACCGTCGGCTTCTAGGCTGTGTTGGTTGCGGGCTAATAAAATAAATCGCGCCGGGTAATTGCTCTGGCGCTCTTTTATTTGCCACACCCATTCGGCAGGAAATCCATCCGCCATTTTGCCGTCCACCAATACAGAATGAAAATACTGGCCACTGGCTTTTAAGGCATCCAGCGCCGCCCATACTTCTGAACGGTCTCGTGCATGGGTGCAGCTCATCTGCCAATAACTGCACTGCTGTTGAATAATGCTGGCCAGCAGATCGTTATCACTGACTAACAACACCTGCTGTTGACGCAGCAGTATTAAATCAGGAGGCACTGCCGGTGCCTGAGCATTTAAACGAAATTGCGCCGTAAACCAAAAATTCGCCCCCTGACCTGGCGTGCTATCCACGCCAATGTCGCCGCCCATCATATTGACTAATTGTTTGGAAATAGTCAGGCCCAAACCGGTGCCGCCATAGGTTCTGCTGGTGGAACTATCCGCCTGGCTAAAAGCTTCAAATAAAGAATCTTTAATATGCCGCTCAATACCAATACCGGTATCACGCACGGAAAATAACAACACGGGGGTCTGCGGCTGTTCATCCTGAAATAGGCTGACGTGCAAATGAATATAACCGGCCTTGGTAAATTTAAAGGCATTGCCAACCAGGTTAACGACTATCTGTTGCAGGCGAATAGGGTCGCCAATTAAGGCGCGCGGTACGCCAGGCTCGATACTAGTTAATAACTCCACATTGCGTTTAGTGGCCATAGCGGCAAATAAAGCGGCGCTATCGTCCACCACATCATCCAATACAAAATGCTGCTCCTCCAATTCCATTTTGCCCGCTTCAATTTTCGAATAATCCAAAATATCGTTGATGATGACTAATAAATTATCGCCTGAGCGGTTAATCACATCTAAATAATGGCTTTGGGCGGGCGTTAACTCCGTATCGCGCATTAATTCCACCATGCCTAAAATACCGTTCATGGGTGTGCGAATTTCGTGGCTCATGGTGGCGATAAATTGGCTTTTGGCGCGATTGGCTTGTTCGGCCACCATCTGTTGGCGGCGCACACCGAGTTTTTCGTGTTTTTCGGCCATCAGCGCCAGCTCCACTGCTTTGCGCTGTTCTAATTCTTCGTGCAAATTGTGGCGCACATGATCCAAGGCGGTGTACACCTCCGCTAACTCATTGAGAAACAGCGGCTCAGCAGAGCCTGGCGAGCGATGGGCGTAACGATCCATGGTTAAATCATGGGCATACTGGGCCAGGGTTAATACCGGGCGCAGATAAAGCCCCTGCACCCCCACCGCCAGCAGCCCCATAAGCCCGAGGCTGACCACTAACCATAAAAGGCTCAGCCCCAAGGGCCAGGGGGCGGCCAGCCAGAGTGGGGCGGGCGCAAGCTCTAACACCAAATCACGCTGCCGCCCCAAAGTAAATACCAGGGGTGTCACCGCTTCGGGCATGGCGCCCAGCTGCCATTGACGCAAGCTGCTGCTCTGCTGCAGGCGTGCGCCCTGGGCTAAACCCACCTCCAGAAAATACTGCATGCGGCTGGTGATGGCTTCGTTTACCTCAGAATCCACCGCCGTTACCAGCGCCGCCTCCCGCAACTGCACTTGCTCCGCCGCCCATTGCTGAAGCAGCTGATTGCGGCCCTGCTGAGCCGATAGGTGGATGCACAGCAGCCCTGCAAGCGCCACCAGCAGCGCCAGTAACACCCCCAGCCCAGCGGCTTGACGCGCCAGGCCCAACTGCTTAAAGCGCTGCCAGCCAGGCAATTGCAGTAACGCTTGGCGCCAGCGGGAAAGGTCGAACAGAGTAAATGTGGCCATGGCGAGTACGCGCAAAAAAGACGGCCTAGTGTAGCAAGAGCGGCCCTCGGCTCGCACCGCGCCTTCCAAGGCATCTACCGGAGTGTGGTTTGGCAAATCCCGGCGCAGCCCTTAAACTTCCGCAGCCCCGATGAAGGAAAGCCCCCATGAGTGACGACGACCGCACCCAGTTTATGCCGCCCCGCCGGGAGACCCCCGCCGCCCCGCCGCCGCCCGTGCAACCGGCCCCCAAAACACCGCCCCCCGCTGCCGACCTTACCGCTGTGCAAACGCCGCGCCCCTTAGAGTCGGCCCCGGAAGGAGAAAACCTGGTGGCGGAGTTTATTACGCTGTTGCAACCGGTGGGCAGCAACCGGCAAAAGCGGCCTATTTCCGAAGTGGCCAGGCCCGCAGGCGCCACCGAAATGGTGACACAAATCGCTGGCACTAAACCCCGCGCCGAAGCTCAGTCGCGGATTTTAAAAGGCCGCTTTGTCATTGAAGAAATCCTCGGCGCTGGCGGCATGGGTGTGGTGTACAAGGCGAAGGATTTATTAAAAGTAGAGGCTCAAGACCGCGAACCTTATGTAGCCATTAAGGTATTGGGTGAAGCCTTTAAAGAACACCCCGAGGCGTTTATTTCCCTGCAACGGGAATCGCGCAAGACACAAAAAATTGCCCACCCGAATATAGTCAACGTACACGACTTCGACCGCGACGGCGAAACCGTGTTTATGACCATGGAATTTTTAGACGGCAAGCCGCTGGATAAATTAATCACCCAATATAAAGCCACCGGTTTATTGCCCGAAGACGCCCATAAAATTCTGCGCGATATTGCCGCCGCATTAATTCACGCCCACCGCCACAAAATTATTCACTCGGATTTTAAACCCGGCAATATTTTTGTTCTGAAAAACTCCACCGCCAAAGTGTTGGATTTTGGTATCGCACGGGCGGCCGCCATCGCCGATATATCCGCCTCAGCCAATGAAGAAGACCACACGCTATTTGATGCGGGCAGCCTCGGCGCCTTAACACCCGCCTACGCCAGCTTAGAAATGCTCAGAGGCGAAACCCCGGATGCGCGCGACGATATTTATGCCCTCGGCTGTATCGCCTATGAAATGTTTACCGGCCAACACCCCTTTAACCGCAAACCCGCCACCGAAGCGCTTAGCCTGCAATTAAAGCCAAAAAAAATTGCACATTTAAATAAGCGCCAATGGCGCGCTATAGAACAAGCCCTCGCGTTTCACCGCAGTGACCGCATTGCTACGGTGGAAGAATTTTGGCAATTGTTCAGCTACAAAAACACCCAGAAAAACGCTGTCGCCTGGGTATTATTTAGCGCACTGCTGGGCGCAGGGGGTGCCGCCTATTATTTTTGGCCGCAACCGCAACAAGGGCCAGATGTATTGTCCATCGAAAAACGCCTGCGGCAAGAATTAAGTGAAAAAGCCATTAAAAAATTACTGGCCGAACCCAGTTTTACCCCCGGCTGGCAGGAGCAATTGTGGTCAGAGATGGCCGAAGCCAAACAATTGGTGGGCGAGCAAAATACCTGGTGGCAGGGTTTACGGCAAAAAATTATCGATTTATACGTACCTAAAATTGATGAGGCCATTAAAAAAGACGCCTTGAGTGATGCCCAAGCCTTATTTAAAAGTTACGAGCGCTACGGGCCGGATCAGCAACAGGCCCTGGATTTTCAGACAAAAATCGCCGCCTTGGCCGCCAAAATTCAAGAGGCCGAACAAAAGCGCTTAGCCGATGCACAGCAGCGCGCGCAACAACTGGCCCAACAGCAAGCGCAAAACCAAGCAGCTGCGCCCATCAAAACGCCTGATGCCGCCCCCACTAAACCTGCCGAGGGCGGCGACCATTACAAAGTGGCTCTCGATACCGTCACCAATCAATTAAGCTGCGCCACCACGCCGGATATGCGCGATCTGGAAATATCCGTCGGCAAATTAAAATCCATCAATGCTCAAACCTATGCGAAAGACGAAGCAAGAATAATTGCCGCCCTGGCCGGTTGCGTGAAAAAAATCAGTGAAGCCTCAGTGCCGCGGGCAGAGGAATTAAAGAAAATGGCGCTGCGCTTATTCCCCGGCAATGCGCTGTTGAGCAACTTGCAATTTGCCGCCCGGGATAATTGCCCGGCCAGCCTCGCGGGGCTTGGCGGCACAGGCGCGCGCGGCAGCTGCAAAGATAGCCTGGCCGATGGCAGCCGCACGCCGAGCCTAGTGGTAGTGCCCGCCAGCGGGGAATTAAAAGCCTTCGCCATTGGCAAATACGAAACCACGGTGGATGAATTTAATGGCTATTGTAAAAGCTCCGGCCGCTGCAGCCCCATCGCCGGGGACGGCAACCTGCCCGCCACCCAAATCAGCCTCAGCCAGGCCCAGGGCTACGCAGAGTGGTTAAGCAAAAAAACCGGCAAAACCTATCGCCTACCCACGCGCGCTGAATGGGTCTACGCCGCTCGCGCAGGTACCGAACAAACCGACCCTAACCGCAACTGCAGCCTTAACTCCCGCGGCATTCAAAAGGGTGACGCACTGGTGAGTGCAACCGTTGGGGGCGCCAACCGCTGGGGGCTGGTAAATCACATAGGCAACGCCCGCGAATGGGCCACCAGCGGCGGTAGTGTCGCCGCCTTAGGTGGGTCGAGGGAAACGGCCATGGATCAATGCACTGCCAGCAACGCCAGCCCCCACGACGGTAAGGCTGATAATTTAACGGGCTTTCGTTTAGTGCGGGAAATCAGCCAGTAAGTGGCCCTAGGCCAGGCAAAGCTCCGTGGTAAATTCCACTTGCACCTGCGCCAGCTCGCCAAATTCGATGCTCACTGGCTGATTCACCGGCAGGCGCCACAGGCCATTTAACGAGCCCGTGATAATGACCTGCCCTGCGCACAGGCCGATTCCGCGCTGGTGCAAAAAGCCCACTAACCAGGCCAGCGGCGCGAAGGCATCACCGGTGGGGTGTACCCCCTGGGCCTCTACCTGCTCCGCCGCCGAGTGCCAGGCCAGGGCGAGCCGCTCAGGCGCCTGGGGCAGCGGTGGGCCCAGCCACACCGCTTGGTTGAGCAGGCCATCGGCTAAGCGGCTGTGATAATCCACCGCCGCCCCCGCCTCAAAGCGATCAAAAATAATCTCCAGTGCCATGTGGCACTGCACGGCCTGCCGCAGAGCATCAAGGTTCAGGGGCTGGCCGGGCGGCAAATCCCGGCTGAGGCGCCAGGCAAATTCGGGCTCAACCAGCGCCTGGGGCGCCTTGCTAGGCAGGGGAATCGCTGCGCGGGTGTGCAGCTGATAGATGGGCGCCAACACCCAGCGCTCCGGGCTCGGTAGGCCGCATTTCCACCCCATCACAGGCTTGCCCTGCAGAGCCATTTGCGCCGCCACCGCCTGTTGCCAGGAAAACGCCTGCTCTAAGGAATTCGGCACCTGCGCCAGCGCCTCACCTACCCGGTTCAACAGGCGCCGCTGGGTTAATTCTTCAATCATGATTTGTTCTGGGCATTGATTTAGATGCGGCATAAATACTCGAAATAAAAAAACCTGGGTTGGGAATTGGGCATCGATTAATTAGTAACCGGGCGACACCATAGATCGCCCAGGTTTGTTTTAGCGGGGCTTTCGGCAAGTTTTAGTGCCGAATAAATAGATACTGCATGAAGGCCGCAACGCTTGCTAAATATTAACCCGACGACATTGAGTGCCGGTTTACCACCTAGGCACCAGCAATGAATACACATCATTTCAGACACGCCGTAAATACATCCTAAGTAGGCTCGTCAAAAAGGCCCCTCTTTTTGACGGTCTGAAATGATGTGTATTCATTGCTTCCGTACAGCTAGCAATAAGTGCGACACGGATGTCACACCTGCGGCTTAAGCCGCCGAGTTAATAAACCAAGCGGCCTATACAACCTTATGGTTTCTTTTTTTGCATCGCCTGATTAAATAAAGCGGCCATGGTGCCATTTTGCCCTGGGGCGCTCGGTGACGGCTGTTTTGCGGCGGGGCGATTAGGTGATGAGACTTTGGACTCCTGCCCAGGCACATCATCCAAGCGCATAGACAATGCAATGCGTTTGCGGGCGGCATCTACCTCCATCACCTTAACCGTCACTATATCGCCAGCTTTTACCACTGAATGCAGATCTTTAATGAATTGGTGGGACAGCATAGAAATATGCACTAAACCATCCTGATGCACACCCACATCCACAAAGGCACCAAAATTAGTGACATTGGTAATCACCCCTTGCAAAATCATACTGGGGTGTAAATCGGTAATTTTTTCAATGCCGTCTTTAAATTGCGCCGTTTTAAATTCCGGGCGCGGGTCGCGGCCGGGTTTATCCAACTCTTTTAAAATATCCGTCACCGTCGGCACGCCAAATTGTGCATTGGCATAATCACTGGGTTTTAAGCCGCGCAAAAAAACGCTGTCGCCAATTAATGCGGCAATACTGCGCTGATTTTTGGCGGCAATGGCCTCCACCAGCGGGTAGGATTCCGGGTGCACGCCGGAAGCATCGAGGGGATTAGGCGCCTGGTGTATGCGCAAAAAGCCCGCCGCCTGCTCAAAAGCTTTCGCGCCCAAACGCGGCACCTTTAATAATTGTTGGCGGTTTTTAAAGGGGCCTTTTTCATTGCGAAAGGCCACAATATTATTGGCAATGGTGTTATTTAACCCCGCAACGCGGGCGAGCAGCGGTGCCGAGGCGGTATTGACCTCAACCCCCACCGCATTCACACAATCCTCCACCACCGCATCCAAAGCGCGAGCCAAATGCGTTTGTGACACATCGTGTTGATACTGGCCCACGCCTATGGCTTTAGGATCAATTTTTACCAGTTCAGCCAGCGGATCTTGCAGGCGGCGGCCAATCGAAATTGCGCCGCGAATAGTAACGTCTAACTCAGGAAATTCTTTAGCCGCCAGTTCAGAGGCGGAATACACCGAAGCGCCCGCCTCACTCACAACAATTTTTTGCGCCGTTAAATCCGGCTGCGCTTTTAAAATATCGGCGATGAATTTTTCCGTTTCGCGGCTTGCGGTGCCATTGCCTATGGCAATTAAATGCACCTGGTGTTTTTTAATGAGCTTAATGACCACGGCGGCGGCTTCCGCTATTTTAGTGTGCGGCGGATGCGGAAAAATGGCCCCGTGTTCTAACACCTGGCCGGTGGCGCTGAGCACTACGAGTTTTACCCCCGTGCGCAGGCCGGGGTCCAAGCCCAACACCGTTTTTTGCCCGGCGGGAGCGGCTAATAATAGGTCTTTTAAATTGCGTGCAAATACGGCGATGGCTTCGCGCTCGGCTTTCTCCCGCAGCTCGCCCATTAAATCGCTTTCAATCTGCTTGGCTAATTTATGCTGCCAGGCGGCTTCCACCACCGTCATTAACCAAGTATCGGCCGGGCGTTTGCGATCGGCTACGGAAAAATGCGCAGCAATAATGCCAAGGCAAGGGTGGGCGGTGGATTCCTCGGGATGATTAAGCGAGATCGATAATAATTGTTCTTTTTCGCCGCGAAATATGGCCAATGCGCGGTGGCTGGGAATTTTTTTCCAGGCTTCGCGGTAATCAAAATAATCTTGAAATTTAGCCGCTTGCGCCTCTTTGCCCTTAGCCAGGCGCACCTCAACCTGGGCGCGCTCCTGTTGCTCCTGGCGCAAGGCTTCCAGTAGCGGCGCTGTTTCGCTAAATAATTCAATTAAAATATGTTTGGCGCCTTCTAGTGCCTCGCTCTCATTATTAATACCGGCATCCGGTTTAATAAACGCTTGGGCTGCGCTTACAGGCACCTGCGCAGGGTTGTGTAATAAACCGAGCGCCAAGGGCTCAAGGCCCGCCTCTTTAGCGATCTGCGCCTTGGTGCGCCGCTTGGGTTTGTAGGGTAAATACAAATCCTCTAAAAGGGTTTTGGTGGGCGCAGCCTCAATGGCACGCTCCAGTTCCGGTGTTAATTTACCCTGCTCGGCAATGGTTTTGAGAATAGTGGTTTTACGTGCGGATAAATCGCGCAAATAATCCAAGCGTTCGGCGAGCAGGCGCAGTTGATTGTCGTCCAGCCCACCGGTTACCTCTTTGCGGTAGCGGGCCACAAACGGCACAGTGGCGCCCTCATCGAATAATTGACCCGCAGCGGCTACCTGTGCGGTAGCCACATTTAATTCCTGGGCTATTTGGGTATAGATAGTATGAGCGGACATAATCACCTCGAAATTTAGGCGGCAATTATGCTTGGCTTAGGCGGGCATTAACAGCCCCGAGCCCGGCTGCAAATAGGTACAGGCAAAAGGCCAAAAGGGAACAATCCGGATTGGCTAGATTTAGGCTGCCAAATAAAAGGACTGCACCAACTCCAGCTCACGCTGTTGATCAGACTCTAAATCTTCAAAGGAAATACCATAATGAATTTCCTCGCCCTCCTGATGAATGCGCACAATACGCCCCCGCAAAACAATCGGCGGGCGATTTAAATAGGCGTTTAACTGATCCACCGGCGGTTTGATCTGCAATTCGATGAGGTCCTGTTTATTAGCATTTAAATACTGGGGTGTGGCTAGGCGCATACCGCCCAAACTAAAATCCACCGTAACCCCCTGCACCTGTTTCCCACCGGGCCGCCCCGCCATCACTAACAGGCTGTTGCGCAGGCGCGGATGTTCGCGTTTCGTGTTGGGATGGGGGTCTTCTAAGGTGCTGGGAATAAATTTAAAAAAGCCAATTTGCGCCTGTAAATCCGCGACGGTTTTTTCCAAGGCGTTAGAAATGGTGGTGGTAATTTTTAAGGTGTCGTCGCTAAATTTAAGTGCGGAAAACAATTCCGTAATTTGTTGGCCCAAACGGCCCAGATGGTGCAATTGCTCTTCCGTGGCCTGCAGGATTTCACTGCTGGCTGCATGATTACGCTGGGCAGTATGGACAATTTGCGCTATAGATTCGTCGTTTTCATCCGTGTAGGTTTGCACTTGGGTCACCACTTCGGCCACCTGGCACATGGTCAACAAGGTGGTATCCACCTTGGAATTTAGCCCGCTCACCAGTTGGGTAATTTGCGCTGTGGCCTCACCGGTGCGGGTAGCCAGCGTGCGCACCTCATCGGCAACCACCGCAAAGCCTCGGCCTTGTTCACCCGCGCGGGCCGCTTCGATGGCCGCGTTAAGGGCGAGCAGATTGGTTTGATCGGCAATGGCTTTGATGCTGCTGACAATTGAATGAATTTCTCCGGTGGCCGCCGCTAATTCGCGCATGCAGGATTCACTGTGCAACACCTTCTCAACGGTTTGCGCCACATGGGTACGAATTTGTGATACCGCATTTTGCCCCTGTTGGGCTTTTTGGGCGGCATTTTGAGTGCGGCTTTGGGTATCGGCCACCAAGTGTCTTACTCGGTTTAAGCCGGTTACCAAACCCTCCGTAGTTTGATTCACTAAATCGGCACCGCGCTGACGATCTGTGCTCACTTGCGAAATTTGTTTGGAGACTGACATCACCTGATATATAGATTGGCTGACCTCCCGATTGGTACTATCAATACCCTGTAACACGCGGTTAATTTTATCGGTTAAATTACTAAACGCGGCCAAAATACTGCCCACGGGCGGGTTTTGTGGCCGCTGGCGCAAATCTCCATCCCCCAAACGCCCCACCCAATATAAGGCGGCGGATAATTCACCACCAATCAGTGCAATGGCTTTAATACGCGCCCATTGGGCAGCAGCCAAACAAAACACGCTAATTAATAAAAATAACCCGCCCAGCTCCCAGCGAGTTTCACCTACGCTTTTTACCGCGCCCTCTTCAACCTGTTTATTCAGTGCAGCCAATTGCGTTACTAATTTATCAATCTGTTGCCGGTGTGCGCTGTAGTCGGCCTGCATATCTTTGAGAATATCCGCCGCCCGCGCCGTCTCGCCCGATTTCATGGCAGGCGCCAAGCGGCCGCTAAACTCGGTAAAAAAGCGCTCGGCGGGCGCCGCGGCCTCTGCTAAAAGGGTTTTTATTTCCGCCGGAATATTTTGCTGCTGCCAATATTGATTGCGCGCAACAAAATCCCGCTGCAGTTGCTCCACCTGACTAAGCAGCGTTTTTTGTTCGCTGCTGGTGACAAAAGCTAATTGGTGGGCCAATAAATTAGCCTCAATGATGTACGCAGGCGGCGGCAGAACATCGGCCACTAAATCCTTGCCTTGCACCACTTTTTGATAGGTGGGCCCGCTCACCTGTAGCTGCTCCATACGCAACCAGGCAAAGCCGCTAAATAGGCAGAACGCCAGTAAAATAAAGCCTGTTAATAAACCGAATAACTGCCGCAAACTCATAGGTCCCATCATCCCCTTCTCCTCGGGTAGTGCTCGTTTAAGCTTAGCCTCTATGGGGCCTTACGCCAGCGGATGAGATCGGTTTCACGGCTTAGTCGCGCAGATGGCTTGTTGCCAGGGCGCGCATAGTTTAACCTTAGCGCCCATTAAAAGATCGGCGCGCCACTTATCCGCCACGCTCCTGTATCGAAGCACTGAAAGCACGGCCCTGGCGTATCCCTTCTAGCCCTCCCTAGGGCACCCACTCTAACCCTGGCGCTGCGCGCCCCTAACCCTGGCCACTTGCCCCTAAGGATAATCATCCATGAATTACGACGCTTGTAAGACTTATCTCTTGAGTAAACCCGAGGTCATGGAAGTCTATCCCTTCGGTTCAGACTCCCCCTCATTCAAAATCTGCCACAAGGTATTTGCCACCCTCAGCTACCTACACGGCACAGGCCAGATGAATTTAAAGTGCGACCCAGACGAGGCCGAACGCCTGCGCGACACCTTTGACGCCGTTGTGCCGGGCCACCATATGAACAAACGCCACTGGAACACCCTGATCCTCAACGATTCCATTCCCGAAGCCGATTTAAAATTCATGATGGATCACTCCTACAGCGTAGTTGTGGACGGCCTGCCGCAGGATCAACAAGACGGCCTAGTGGCGCGCCACGGCTTTGATGTGATTCACAAGGGTAAATTAAAAAAATAAGCACAGGCGTTTTGCATATTCAAAAAAGGCTAGTGAATCTCACTAGCCTTTTTTGTTTTGAGCCTGCGGCAAGCAAACTCTGATCAGCCGGTACTGCTGATCGGTAGGCGCCCTCCCATTTTGCTTGCCGTTTCAAATGGCCCTGACGCAACGCCCAATTGTGGTAGCTAACCATAATGTGCGCTACATGAATGGGCCTTGCACACCGGAAAATGTCAGTTAGGGAAGCTCTGATTAAGTGGTATTTTCAAAAACGCACGAGTACGTCCATGTAGCTCCGGCGCGAGCTTCCTGCCCACGACGGTTTTGAAAATACCACTTAATCAGAGCTTCCTTAGAAGGCATAGTGCGCCAGAGCGCTGAAGGCAATAAATTTAGCTTTCTTTTCATCTGTACTGTCGGCGGATAAGGTTAAGCTGAGATATGGACTGTTTAATTCAACCCGTGCTGCACTCGCGCTCTGATCGTAACCTAGGCCGAGTTTAAAATACGAGCCCATTTTGTACCTAGCCATTAAGCGATTAAAGGTTATGTTGTCGATTCGCTCTTGGGACAACTCGACCTCAAATGCTGGCATGAGTTGATAAATTGCCTCTGCCTTAGCGTGGCGTGGAATAGTTTGGCGCGCCTGACGGAACCACTCCACTCCCGATATAGTAGGTGCGCGGCGCACACTGCCATCGCGATTCTTAATTGTTCGCACTGTAGTAATCGTCGCTTCTGTGTAAGGGCTTTGACTCCACTTTATTTGGCTATAAGCATCTTCCACCAGAAGGTGAAGGCTCATATCATTTAATGGATGCCAGAGTATCTCTGCATCAATCGACTGCCCCCGTCCCGTGGCGGGTGGCGTTTCTGAGCGGCCAAGCACAACGTCTTTCGTATAATTGTAATCCAATACCAAATCACCATTTATTTTTCCATTTGTGGATTGCAAATAACCATTTAGCTCACCGAACAAAACCTCTTCTGCATCGAAGTAATTAAAGATTAAACGCGCGTTGAGCGAGTTAAACGGCGATAGGTCATACCCCACTTTTAGGCCGTGGGTTTGCACATGCGAAACATCCAAATGGATATCGTAACGGCGATTGGCTTCGTAGGGAATATGGTTTTTATCCTGATAAACCAGATCAAACGTGTCTTGACTAAAATGCAAATAATAATCTTGGCGGGCAAAACCGCCGAATATTATCGGCCCAAAATCCACTCCCCATTGGCTGTAGTTACGCGTAAATGCGGTATTGCCGGGCGCCAAATCTTGGGTGTGGAGATCATCCATCCAGGCGTCGATGGAAATATTTTCGGCGTAGGTTACGCTTTCGGCCGATACAAAGAGCTTTATTTTATTCGCGTCGGATGCCGATTGATATTCATCCTGGAATTCTGTATTCGCTTGAGCATTTTGGGCAAATGCTACAGCCAACACCCCCCATCCAATTAGCCGACTCCATACCACAAATCCCACATACCATTTACCCGCCATCACCACACCTGTTCCACTTTTTAGAGAATTAAGTTTATCTCTTATTACTATAGCTTGAGGTTATTAATATAAAGACGGCAAGCTGAATTTTTTTGCTCTGGTACGCCTCTTACAAATAACACCCTTCGCCCCCAAAATTTACTTTTGTCCTCCGCCACGCGCGCGTATACACGTTTTCTATGCTCATTAAATAGCGCCAAATAGACTTGAACAGGCATACCAATGCATGAATTTCTGTGAGAATGTTACCTTATTGGCTCTGCGCAGATACGTGGATCCGTGTGTTTTCGAACGGTTTGAGGCACTAAAGAACACTCTAAGGGCATCCATGGAAGTGACGCCGTTTTTTTGCGGATTCATAATATTTAATATCTTTACAAAAATGCACTCCTGAAAATCCACTTTTAGCCCCCTCGGGCGGCTGCTTCCGCGCAAAATCGCTTATTTAAATTGGTTAATCTCATCTCTCGAACTTGGCATACGGCGTCGTACGACCTCATATACCTCAACAATCGTTCACCAGAATGCTTTGAGATGGTCACGAAAACTGGATGCTAGAAGGTGCTTGAATAAAAAAAGGGGCCGAAGCCCCTTTATATTTTTTGCGTTACATCTATTATCGCAAATCGACCAAGCAGAAGAATTTTCCGTTGTCAGCCCGCGACACTTTTACACAACCATCGTCATTCTGTGCAATGTTTGCGAGAACCTTAGTTCCATCTGGAGCCATAATTTTTCCAGTAAACTTACCTCCGGCAGTTGGCTGAGAGAGTGTCATAGTTAAACGATCTTGGTTAGAAATGGTAACGTCATAGGGTTGATCGGCCATGCGCTTCACCAGAGTAGCAAAACGAAAATTGTAAGCACCGAAAACCAAATCCAACGCCGTGCGGGTAGTCGATAAGTTCTCACGTGATGCAGTTAATCGCACTGCCGCTGCTTTTAGTTGGGTATTTAAATCAGCGTAAAAGCTCACAATCGCCGTGAAGTTATTGTATTTGTCCTCAGTAACAGAGAGATCGGTAGGATCAGCGCCAGCCGCTAGCTGCTCGATCGTTACCCCTTTGGTGCTGCCAGCGATATTGAGGGCAAAAGCAAATTTTTCACCGGTGGTGTTTTTCACTAAGCCATCAAAGGCTAGTACATAAGTGCCAACACTAGATGAACTATCAAATGAAGTGCCCTTTGCGTGTTGGATATTCGCTGCATCAAAACGGAAGGTACCGGAGGCGGTGACGGGATCAACGACGGTATTGGCTTGGGCTTGTTGCGCGACTTCACCGATCAATACTACCTTGAGGCCCTCCAGCGAAGTAGTCTCAATATTATTTTTGGTTTCTCGAGTTATTTTAGTTGCGTCAATACCACTGCTGTCGCCAATCGAAATTTTGATGGCCGCATTAGACGCGTTACCGGTCAATCTAAATTTACCCGTTCCAGTTTCAACACCGTCTGTTGTGCTATCGGTATGCTGTTCGCTGGCCATTAATTTGATTGTATCGCCCCATATAGTCTGATCAACGGTGTAGGCAACGGTTTGTGCAGTTTTTGCAATGCTCACTTTAATGTCGCCAGCCATAAAAGATGTTAATGCGGCGTCATAATGGTAGGCATCAGCAGCTTCTACAATGGCCTCTGCAGCGGCATTCATACTTTTCCCGAGATCTTCCATCTCAGGACCGCTTAGCATTTCAGCCGCTGCCCACTGTGTACGCAATTTATCCGACTTCGCGCGAATCGTAGTGCTTGGTGTAGTACCAGTTAAAGGAGTATCTAAAACCAAATCACCGCTGTTGATTAATTGACGAATAATATCGGCGAAATCATAGGCTTTTTGGAATAGGGAATCATCAGGAAGAACAACTCCGGTGTTGTAGACATCTACAGGCTCGTTACGGACTCGGCCCAAGTCATTTAATACTGTAGTGATAAGTTCAGTTAAGTCGACACCGCTAGCATTAAGTTTTTTAACTTGATCCAGGGTATCACTCAGGGCAGTAAGAATTTTTGTTAAATCGGCTACAGTGGAATCGCTGCTATTACTGGCGACACCCTTACCCGTAATATCGGAAATTAATTTAGCTAAGGCTTGCTCAAGCGTGAAGCCAGGGTTTGCAGATCTTGAGGCTGTTACAAGCGCAGCATTTAACGCCGATAAACGCAAAGCGCTTGCTTTGCCACCATTAACAGCTGCTTTAACTGCTTCTGCGTCGGTAATGTCAATTAATTCCAGCTGGGACAACTCACCCACAATGCTGAATATGTTGGCAATTTCGCCATTGGCTTTTTTGATAGCAGCCGCCAATTTGGTCAAATCGGCGTTGGCGGTTAGGGCTTTACGAGCATGTTCAGCCGCTATTGTTGTGAGTGTAGAGATGTTGACTACGTTGTTGGACTGATCAAGCGATGACAGAATGGTTTCCAATGCCAGCTTTGAGTTTCCAGGTACCGCAAATTTTTGACCAAATGCAACATTATTATCACAGCCCGTTGCAAGGTCACAGGTCATTTGGGTTGTGTTATCCGATGCCGGTGTAATGCGCAATGATACGGGTTTATTGACGAGGGTATTGGGAAGTTTAATGGTGTATTTTCCCTTATTATCCGTCTTCGTTTCGGCAATGGGATTTAAGGATGGCATCCCATTAGCATCGAGCGTGTGAACGGTGACCCGGGCCAAGGAAACTAGCCCTTTTACTGCAACGCCCGATACGTCAACGGTGGTCACTGGGGGCGGCGGAGGTGGTTCCGTAGTTGTGTTTGTGCTGTTGTTATTGCTGCTGCAACCGCAGCCTTGAGTTAGGGATGCGGCACCTAAGGCGCCTATGGCTAAAAGTCGAGTAACTAAATTCACGGTAATCTCCTGGCAAATTAAACACTCAAGCCTTCCCTGCCTTGCTAAAACAAGACACAAGTACACAGGTACCCGGTAAGACTGGATGCGCGACAAACGATAGTTTTTGTTGGCAAAAAACTGCGTTACGAAAAGAACTATAGATGCCAGGTTAACATTCGCAACCGAGTGGCCGAGGGCAAAAAAAATTTAGCCGCCAAAATCTGTGCGTCAAAATTCGTGCTTTTTATTGATGGAGCCAATTTTAAAATTGAGCCGTCAATTTAATGGCTTTGTTTTTTGATCCGGGTCCAGAAACTGGCTGTTGGCTGCGGGGCTGAAATGCTAAGTGCGCACTTAGCGCGCTAGCAGTAGCTTAGTTTTTGACTGTTATCACGCCCTGCAGAGCAAAACAAAATTGAATTGTTAATGAGTTTGTAATGTCGATCTTGTCTATCTTGAACGTGCTTATAGCGTGAGTGTTTGGTGAGCAGGGATTTATTCAAAAGCCGAATTAGCTATCTGCGGTTATTAGGTTTTTAGAGTTTATTGGGCTGCGCAGGGCGTGGGCACCCACAAGGGGCGCCCCTACAGGCGATGTCATTAAGTTAAGGATTTTTGCTCTCTGGCGTAGCCCGGATGAAGTGAAACGCAATCCGGGTTTTGTTCGGAATACCCCCGGATTACGCTGCGCTCCATCCGGGCTCCTAAAGTCAATTGAATTAATGTTGCGACATCAAAACTCTTAACCTAATGACATTGCCCCAACAGGAGGCCCCTAAAGGGTTTAGAACCTTGCGATTGTAGGCACCGGGAAAAGCCTGGCGCTTGTTAGGCTTTACCAGGTATGTGATTCAAAAGAGGCGTATCAGGCCGAACCAATGCTCAAGAGCGCTAAGCGCTCATTGATTTGCCGCTCAATACCCGCCTCGTCCAAGCCGATTTTGGCCAATTGTTGCTCCCGGCGGGCGTGGTCAATATTTTGATCGGGCAGGCCCAGCTGCAACAGCGGCACCACCAAACCCTCAGCGGCTAAAAACTCCGCCACGGCGGAGCCTGCGCCGCCCATGATGCTGCCCTCTTCTAAACTTACCAACAGGCTCACCTGGGCGAGCTGCTGGCGAATCAGGGCGGTATCTAGGGGTTTAATCCAGCGCATATCACACAGAGCAAAACCCCTGCGCTGGGCTATGGCCTGGGCCTCTGGCAGCAATACACCAAAGTTGAGCAGGGCAACCTGCTGCCCGGACAACACCTGGCGGCCGACCCCCACGGCCAAAGGGGCTGCGGTGGGATTGAGGGGTGCCCCTGGCCCATTGCCACGGGGGTAGCGCACGGCGGCGGGGCCGGGGTGCTGGTAGGCGGCGTTGAGCAGCTGGTAACACTCCTGCTCGTCGCTGGGGGCGGCGAGGATCAGCTCCGGCACACAGCGCAAAAAGGCTATATCCAAATTGCCCGCGTGGGTGGGGCCGTCTTCGCCCACCAGGCCTGCGCGGTCTATGGCGAGGGTGACATCGAGTTTTTGAATACAGATGTCGTGCACCAGTTGGTCGTAGGCGCGTTGTAAAAAGGTGGAGTAGATGGCCACCACAGGTTTTAAGCCTTCGCAGGCGAGGCCCGCCGCCAGAGTGAGGGCGTGTTGTTCAGCTATGGCCACATCGTAATAACGCGCCGGGAACTGCTCAGAAAAGGCCACCATGCCGGAGCCTTCGCGCATGGCTGGGGTGATGCCGATCAAGCGCTGATCCGCCCCTGCGGTATCGCACAGCCACTGGCCAAACACCTCTTGGTATTTCAGGCGCGGTTGTTTGAATACCGGTTTAGGCGCGCGGTTGGCCGGTTCTATTTTGTTCAGCGCGTGGTAACCCACTGGGTCTTGCTCGGCCGGGGCAAAGCCTTTGCCTTTTTGCGTGATGATGTGCAGCAGCTTGGGGCCGGGGATTTCACTTAGGTTTTTTAAATCGTGGCTGAGGCGCGCTATGTCGTGGCCGTCGATGGGGCCGACGTAATAAAAGCCCAGTTCTTCAAACAGGGTACCGGGGGATACCATGCCCTTCATGTGTTCTTCGGTTTTGCGCATAAATTCGGCCGTTTGCGGCAGGCGCATGAGTAGTTTTTTGCTGCCCTGACGAAAAGAGGTGTAGAGCTTACTGGCCCAGATGCGCGAGAAATAATCGGCCAGGCCTCCCACATTGGGGGAGATGGACATGTTGTTGTCGTTGAGCACCACCAGCATATCCGCCTTGGCGTGGGCGGCGTGGGTGAGGGCTTCGAAGGCGATACCGGCGGTCATGGCGCCATCGCCAATCACCGCCACAGTTTTGCGCGCCTGGCCCTGGTGGGCGGCGCCTAAGGCCATGCCTAAAGCCGCGCTGATGGAAGTGCTGGAGTGGCCGACGCCGAAGGTGTCGTAGGGGCTTTCGCTGCGTTTGGGGAAACCCGCTATACCGCCGGCCTGGCGGATGCTGGCCATGGCCTCGCGGCGGCTGGTGAGAATTTTATGCGGGTAGGTTTGATGGCCCACATCCCACACCAGGCGATCCTCCGGCGTGTTAAACACATAGTGCAGGGCGATAGTCAGCTCCACCACACCAAGGCCAGCGCCAAAGTGGCCGCCGGTTTGCCCTACGGTGTAGAGCAAAAACTCGCGCAGTTCGCGGGCTAACAGGGGCAGTTGTTTTTCCGGCAAGAGGCGTAAATCGGCGGGGCTTTCCAGGCTATCGAGGAGGGGCGTTAAAGGCCGTTGCAGAGGTATTTGTTCAAACATGAGGCAGTACACACATAGGATAGACCCCAGCCTGGCCTGGGCAGCCGGTCATTGTATGTGGCAGGTGCGGGCATGGGAAGTTGAAAACCGGCCAAGCGCTGATTAATCGCCGTTTTGCAGCGCCGGGCTGCGCCAGAGCCTGAGAATATTCCCGCAGTGGCCTACACTTTAGGCACCTTAAGAATTTTCGGAAAGCACGAGCCATGACGGATGCGCCCAATGCCTGGCGGGAGAAATACCTGGATGCCCTGGATGAACACGAGCGCCTGGAGGCGCGCCTGGATGAATGCCAGAGCGCCCTGCGGCGGGCCTATATCCACCTAAGCGCGGCGGTTTCCGGGCAGAACTCCGAGCTGGATACCGCCCTATTGCAGGCGCGGGACCGCTTAAAACCCGGCGCCAAAAGCGACTTTAGCGCCGCCCTGCAAAAAGTGGAAAAACACCTGGAGACGCTGGAAACCTTTCAGGCCCAGCAGAAGAACCTGGGCCTTAGCGCCCTGTTAAATGCCTGCCACAGCCTGCGCCGCCTGCGCTTGCCCAAGCCGACGCTGCAGCAGCTCAACCAATTCATTCAGCGCCTGGAGCGGGAGATCACCAACCCGGCCGTGCTCGCCCGCGCTTTGGAAGACTGGCAACAACTGCTGGAGCAGGCCCTGGCCGCAGCCGCCCTGCCCGATGTCAGCCTCTGGCAGCGCCTGCGCGGTGGGCGCCGCCTACCGGCGGATGAGCCCCCCGCGCAGAGCGATTTTTACCAGACCATTCCAGCCGCCCCCGCCCAGGCCACTGCCGAACCTGAGTTACAGCTGGATGACTTCACCAATAAATCCCAGGTGCCTATCGACCAACAGCCGGTGGCCGAGCATATAGCGGCGGTGCTGCAACAGCTGCTGGATTTGCTCAACCCCACCGAAAACCTCCTGCCCCGCGTCACCGACCTGCGCGAGCGCATCGATGGGGGCCTGAGCTGGCAACAACTGGGCGAAGCCTTGGAAGAATTGCGCGACCTTTTCTCCCAGGCCTCCTCCTCGCTGGACAGCGAACTGACCGATTACCTAGAGCGGGTGAACGACGATTTGGCGCAAATCTGCCAACAGTTGGGCAATGTACTGGCGGTGAGCAGCCAGTCCACAGCCCTGGCAGAACCCCTCAATCAATTGGCGCAGAGTGTTAAAAACGCCACCGATTTAGAGAGCCTCAAGCGGGAGGTAAGCGCCCAAATCTCCGGCATTCACTCGGCCTTGCGCCAGCTGGCCAACCCCTGGCAGGAAGAACTGCCGAAGCTGCTCGAGCGCCTGCAAGTGATGGAGCAGCAGTCCCAGCACACCCAAAAACTGCTGGAGCGCGAGCGCCTGCGCGCCACCTTCGACAGCCTCACCGAACTGCCCAACCGGGAGGCCTTTAACCAGCGCATCAAGCTCGAATGGCAGCGCTACAAACGCTACGGCCAAGGCTTAACCCTGGCCATTTGCGACATAGACCACTTCAAACGCTTCAACGACCAGTTCGGCCACCAGGTGGGCGATAGGGTATTAAAACTGGTGAGTAAAGCCCTGGCCAAACGCCTGCGGGAAGTGGACTTTGTGGCCCGCTACGGCGGCGAGGAGTTTGTGGTGATTCTGCCTCAAACGCCTCTGCCCAACGCCTTAAAAACCCTCGATAAAATCCGCGCCGCCATAGCGGGTCTCGCCTTTCGCTTTCGCGATGAACCAGTGAACATCAGCCTCTCCTTTGGCTTGGCCTTTAGCCTGGATGCCGAGAGCGCCAGCGAGCTGTTTGCCCGCGCCGATGAAGCCCTCTACGCCGCCAAAAGCGCTGGCCGCAACTGCTGTAAAACCTGGAGCAAACCAACCGGTGCCCAGTAGGCAAGCCAGGTGCAGCGCGCCAGTACACAGTCTTGGCCTTCAACCCGCGGCTTAACTGGTTAAGCGCCAGGGCTTTTGGCATCATGGCTCGCCACCCCATTCCCACTCAGACTAGGTACTTCACCATGCCGCACAGCCGCGTCTTAATGCTCCCCTTAAGCCTGGCGCTTTGCCTGCTGCCCCTCAGCCAAGGGCAGGCCGCAGGCTTTGGCATCTACGACGCGCGGGCCATGGCCATGGGCGGCGCAGGCACGGGCGTTGGCGACACCCACACCGGGTTTTTCTACAACCCGGCCCTCCTAGCCCTTGGCGAAGAAAATGAAAACCGCGCCCGCACCAGCCGCTGGTACTTGCCCATGCTGAGCGTGCAAACCACCCAGGCGAGCCTCGACGCATTGGACATCAGCGACGCCGACCTGGACACCCGCTTGACCGGCGCCATAGACGCCTTTAACCAAGCCACCGGCCGCGATACCGCAAGCAATGCCTTGGCCATCACCAACGAGGCCGACGCCGACATAGACAAACTCACCAATCACAACCTTGAGGTGGACGCCTACGCAGGCTACGTGGTGAGTATTCCCAGCGACTATCAAGGCGGCGCCCTCGCCCTCGGCGCCCATGTGGTGGGCGGCGGCCTCGCCTATGTGGCGCCAGAGGATCGCGCCCTGCTCAACAAATACCGCGACTACTTCACCTACGCCAGCCAAAACGACACCCTCGACGGCGCCCCCCACTCGGAGCTGGTGGATGAAACCACCGGCCAGATCGGCAACCCGGTCAACGCCATCACCTCTTATGTAGCCTTTCGCGGCGCGGTGCTCACCGAATTGAGCGTCTCGGCGGGCAACCTGTGGAGCTTCGGTAAAGCCGACATAGCCCTCGGCATTACCCCTAAAATTGTCAAAGCCCTGGTGTTCGACGAAGAGCGCCGCGTAGTGAACGACACAGTCACCACCGACACCCAAAACAGCGACCACTACTATGTGGATACCGACATAGGTGTTGTGATGCAGTGGAAGGATACTGTTCGCCTAGGCGCCAGCATTAAAGACTTGCGCGGCAAAGAATTTACCAGCTCGCGGGGCAACCCAGTGGCCATCAAAGCTAAGCCCCGCATCGGCGGCGCCTACGTCAATGAGCGCTACAGCCTGGGCCTCGATATAGACCTGGCTAAGAGCAGCGCTTTTGCAGGCGAACTCACCCGCCAGGATTTAAGCCTCGGCGGTGAATACCGCTGGCGCTCCATCGCCCTGCGCGGTGGCTACCGCTACGACATCAGCGGCAACAACGACGGCAGCTTTAGCCTCGGTGCCGGCCTTATGCTCGGCCGCTGGGTGGGCGACCTCGCCCTCACCCAAGGCGGCGACAACCTAGCGGCCGCCCTGCAAATTGGCCGTGCGTTTTAAGCCGGCCGCTGTAATGTCCTGCAGTTAAGAATTCTGGCCTGAGTCTCAGGCCTATTCCTGCCATTCACTTGCCCGCTTCATAGAGTGAGGAATTAGGGCTAAAGGGTGCTCCGATTACTTCCAAGTTGTGCGTTTTTCACAAGCGCCCGCGTAACCCCCTGTAACTCAGGTGCGGGCTCTATTCCCGCGACGATTTTGGAAGCGTGAAAACCTGGAATTAATCAAAGGCTCCTTAACTTAAACACATTGCCCCTCCGTGCAGCAAAACAAGCCATAAAATACCCTGAGAGCATCCAATATTGCTGCGTGGCACAGTGAAATGGCTCGTTGAAACAATTCGCTTGTAATTCTAGTGTCTAATTTTTATGGGATTCGCCGCGTCTTAAGCCTATTAATCTTTAAAAACATGTAGGCAACGAAATGTTTAACTAAGAATTTGGATGCACTTAGAATTTCACCCAAAATTGAGCGGTTTGATGCCAAATCGCGAGAGAAAATTATTCGGAAGTTGATTAAAGAAATCTCCGAAAATTCAATTTTCATGAAAGTTGTGAAGCATTTTGCGCGCGCCCCCAACAAAGTTAGGCAGCAACAATAAGCGACTGATTAAGATAAAAATGCAACAAGGGCAGCCAAAGGTGACCTTGTGGGCGCCCTCACAGTCTCTTAAGGGGTATTACTATTTACTGGCGACAAACAAAAACGGCCAAGGCCATTTTTCGGCCCTCAATCAACAATACGAAGATTGATATTTTCAGGAGCCCGTTGAGTTAACGATTGCACCTCGCCTTAGCACCAAAACAATGCGCGCAGAACAATATTCCTAAACCAACGCACCCGAAAGGCCCATTTTTTCCGCCGGGATTTTTCACCCGCTCTTCGATCGCCACTAGTAACGGGCTGCATGGCCACATAGGCCGAAGAAATCAAATGGCCCAGCTATTGCCTGTTACTTTCGGTAACACAAGAGAGTAACACCATGAAAACCTTAAGTCGCTATTTTGAATTGCTTTTTTGGGGCACTGCTGCCTGCCTTATGGCAGTGGCGGCCTACAGCCTAATGCTCAAAGGAATGTACAGCTTATGGCTGGATATTAACGCCATCAAAGAAGTGCTTACCCAAGAGATTTTTTTTGCACTCATCACATTTGAGTTATTTCTAATTGCACGCATTAGAATTGAGAAACGCTCAAATGAACACGTGTTGTACCACTTTATATTCATGTCAACCCTCACTCTGGGCCGGGAAATATTTTTAATTCACAACCTCAGCCTTTGGATTGTTACTGGCTTTGCACTCATGGTGTGCGTGTATGTGTTGTATGGCTATTGGCGAAGAAAATTTCTATTTCCGATTGTGCCTACTTAGCCATAAACACCAGTGTTATTAATGCCCGTTATTAGGTGCCGCTCCATAAGGCGGCCCTCATTAATCCTGGCTTTTTGGGGTGTATTGATGCCGCCGCAGAAGAACTCCGTATCAGTGCGGGGGGCCTTCTAAGCCCGTTTTTAAAATAGGTAGAGCCGGTCTTAATAGATCGCATTGAAGTTGGATACCCCTCAATTGGGGCGAAATGGCGCGGGCTGAATTGCCTCTTGCGCTGATTTAAAATAAGCACGCCCCTCGTTACTTAGAAGCCTGCTGGACCGCCGTGGTGAAAATTCAATTGCCACGGGTTCGCTCATGAACAACCAACGTTAAGATCGACTAAGCCAAATCCTTCTTTGCCCCAAAATCCGCTCCGTACCATCATTTAGCATATTCACCTTCCAATCGATGCCTCAGTAAAATAGCCCGTCGCAATGCCATTTTTTATTGGGCCGGCCATTTGCCCACCAAAGATTAATTGCCTATTCTTTGGGGGATTTTTCTTTAAAGTGGTTCATTATCCAGATAAGCTGACGCCCCCAAAAAATCCTCGGAAGGTCGATTGTGAAAAAATCTAATGTCACAAAGGCAAAAGCGGACTCAAAAGCAAGCAACTACCCCATTCGGCTAGTCGGTATTGGCGCTTCGGCGGGTGGCCTTGAAGCCTTGAGAGAACTCATGGAATCCCTGCCCGAGGGAGCACCGCTTTCCTACGTGATCGCACAACACGTTTCCCCCACTCATGTCAGTATGCTGTTAAGTTTACTCTCCCCGATGACCTCACTCAGGGTGATGGACTTAACGGACAATCTAACCCCAGAAGCAGGCTGTGTTTACATCACGCCGCCCAACAAAGACGTTGTGGTTAAAAATCGCTCGCTGTGTCTTGCTGAAACACGCTCCTCCATTGGCCCCAAACCCTCCATCAATCGTTTTTTTGAAACCCTAGCTGATGAATACGGCGCGCACTCCATTGGCATCATTTTGTCCGGGACGGGTTCGGACGGTGCTTCAGGCATACGAGCAATTAAAGCCGCAGGCGGCATTACCATTGCGCAGGAACCAGAGAGCGCCAAATACGATGGCATGCCTAAAGCGGCTATACATACAGGCAGCATTGATTTTATTCTCGAGCCTAAACGTATGGGTTCGGTGTTGGATCGAATTTTAACGGTGCCCAACGACTTAGCGCACACATTGGAAGCCACCGACCCTACCGAGGATGAATACACTCAAATTTTAAATTTGGTCAGGCAACAAGCCTATTTCAAACTGGCCGATTACAAACCCGCGACTATAAAAAGACGCATTGCCCGGCGCATGTCTATCGTTGGGGCGTCGAGTTTAAGCGATTACCTGCAACACCTTAGAATTCATAAAGACGAATGCAACGCACTTGTAAAAGATACGTTTATTGGTGTTACGGCATTTTTCCGCGATGCAGAGCCCTTTACAGCCCTTGAACCGATTATTCGCGAATTAGCCCGCAACAGTAATGACACTCAAGTCATTCGCTGCTGGGTACCTGGCTGCTCCTCAGGTGAAGAAGCCTATACCATCGCAATGATGATTGACCTAGCACTGACCCAAGTCGGTAAGGCGGGACAGCAATATATTGTGTTTGCATCCGATCTTGACGACGATGCCCTAGAGCGGGGGCGCACCGCTCTGTACCCACTTAGCGATATTGAAGCAATCCCGAGCATCTATCGGGAGCGTTATATCGAAACTATTGGCGACCACTTTCGTATTATTAAACGCATCCGTCACCATATAGTGTTTACCCGGCAAAACGTCATTGAGGACCCGCCGTTCAGTCGCCTCGACCTAATCAGTTGTCGAAATCTGCTCATTTATTTCACCGCTATAGTACAAAAGCGCGTCTTTGAGGTATTCCATTATGCCCTCAACTCAAAGGGCTGGTTGTTATTAGGCAAGTCTGAAAATGCCGAACAGCAGGCCGCTTTATTTCAATCAATGGATAAACAAGCGCGCTTATTTAGGCGGCTTGAAGGCGCTGGCCACTACACTATGCCCATCGCGCGCGGCGTACCTACACAATTGCAAACAGACAAGCAGAACAACCCCCAAATTACAAAGGTTGCGGCAGATATTGTCAGTATGCGCGTGTTAGAGGAGCTGGCGGAGCGGCATGCACCACCCACACTGGTCATCGATGGCGAAGATGCCATCATTCACTTCCAGGGTAATCTCAAACCCTTCCTGCGTTTCCCAAAGGGCCGGGTCGAAATGCGTTTTTTCGACTTGGTGGACGAGGCCCTGCGGGTTGATCTGCGTGCTTTAGTTTATAGCTGCCGCCGCGATGGGCAATCGGTCGCCAGCGCGCCCCGCCCTATGGTGATTAATGGCCAACCCACCGCCGTTACTGCCACAGTAAGCCCCTTGGAGCCGGGCTCCAAAGCCCTGTTAATGGTCTCATTTGAAAAATCCACCCAGGCTAGCACACTGGAAGCAGCCACCGCTCGAGTGGAGGATCGCGATAGTTTAATTGTGCGGGAGTTGGAATTAGAGCTCGCGAATACGCGGGCCCATTTAAATGTTGTCGTGGAGGAGCTGGAAACCTCAAATGAGGAACTGCAATCCCTCAATGAGGAACTTCAGTCAGCTAACGAAGAGCTGCAATCTACCAATGAAGAGATGCAAACTTCCAATGAAGAATTGCAATCCACCAATGAAGAACTACTCACCGTAAACGAAGAGCTGCAAGTTAAATCGGCCGAATTAGAAGCCACCGCAAGTGACCTGACGAACGTTAAAGAAAGCCTAACATTTCCTATATTGGTGGTAGACACTCAATTGCGTGTCACGCAAAGCAATGCCCGCTGCACCACCATAATCCACCAGGACGGCCCCCTGGAAGGCGCCTCTTTGCACAGCATCCCCTGGAGGGTTGAAGTGCCAGGCTTAAGTACGCACGTTCGGCGGGTCATTAGCGAAGATAAACCCTATAAAATGGAGGTGCGCGCGGACTCAGATCAGGTCTACTCCCTCCACGTCATGCCCTATCGGCTGGACCGCAACATCATCGCTGGTGCTGTCTTAGTTTTTGAAGACATTAGCGGGCGTCATAAGGCCGAGCAAGCGCTCGCTGAAAGCGAATTGCGTCTACGCCTAATGATGAGCGCGGTGCGTGACTACGCCATCATCATGCTTGACCCTAAAGGCTTCGTTGTATCCTGGAATGAGGGTGCTCAGCGCATTAAAGGCTACAGTGAAGAAGAAGTTATCGGGAAATCCCATTCCATTTTTTATTCACTCAAAGACCAGGCGGAGGGGAAACCCCTCGCCCTGTTGGCCGAAGCGCGTGATAGTGGCCGGGCAGAAACTCAAGGATGGCGCATTCGCAAAGATGGCAGCCGCTATTATGCCGATGTAGTGGTGAACAGTATTGTGCGCAACGGCGGGGAGCTCATTGGATTTGCCAAAATCACCCGCGATATCACAGAGCGCATGCACGCCGAACAGGCCTTAAGAGCCAGTGAAAGCCGCTTTCGCCAGGTGACCGAGTCTTTGCCGCAAATGATTTGGACCTGCACAGCCGACGGACCTTGCGATTACCTAGGCCCCCAATGGATTGCCTATACTGGCATACCCGAATCTGAACAATTAGGGTACGGCTGGCTGGAGCAGATCCACCCCGAAGACCGTGAGCGAACCATCCAACACTGGCAAGCAACGGCAGGCAAGGGTGAGCAATTCGTCATTGAATTTCGCGTACGCCGTTTTGATGGCGAGTACCGCTGGTTCCATACGCTCGCCCTGCCCTTGCGCAATGAGCAAGGCAAAATAATTAAGTGGTTCGGCAGTAATACCGATATCGACGATATAAAACGTGCTCAAGTGCAGCTTGAAGAAAGTAAAGCTCGCATCAGCCATATCTTCGACATCATGCCTGAAGCCCTATTGGTGATTGATGAGCACGGCTGTATTCAAACTGCCAATAAACGTAGCGAAGATATTTTCGGATATAGCCGCGCGGACTTTGCCAACATGCCCGTAGAAAATTTGCTGCCCCTGCGCTACCGCAAAGCCCACGCAAAACTACGCGAACATTTTGCCCAAATGCCTTCCATGCGCCCCATGGGTGCCGGGCGAGATTTATACGCCATGCATCGCCAAGGTTACGAATTTCCCGTGGAAATAGCCCTAGTTCCATCGCAACAAGGTGGCAACAATGAAACCTTGGTATCCATTGCGGATATTTCGGCGCGTCGCCAAGCTGAGGACGAATTACGCCTAGCGGCCAATGTATTTTCCAATACCCTTGATGGCATCATGATCCTGGCGCCCGACCTCAGCATAATAAAAGTGAACTCAGCCTTTGAGCGGGTGATGGGGTATTCCAATGATGACATTATTGGCAAACCGTTAAATTTATTACACTCGGACCGTCATAACGAAAGCTTTTACCAGATGATTTGGCGCACGGTTGGTGAGACGGGCGGTTGGCAAGGAGAAATTTGGGAGCGCCATAAAAACGGCAAAGTACTGCCTTTATGGTTAAGTATTTCTACTGTTTACACCCTTAGCGGTGTTGTCGATCGTTACATTGCCACCATCTACGATATTAGTGAACAAAAACTGTCCCAAGACCGAATTAATTATCTTGCGCACTATGATGTATTAACAGGCTTACCCAATCGCACACTTTTTATGGATCGCCTATCACATGCTTTATCGCAAGCCAAACGCAACAAACATGCTCTTGCATTGTTATTTATTGATTTAGATAACTTCAAACAGGTCAACGATACCCTCGGCCACCCCACAGGGGATTCACTACTGTGCAGCGTAGCGCAGCGATTAAAAACGGCTGTGCGCGAAAGCGACACAGTTGGGCGTCTCAGTGGCGATGAATTTTTGGTGATGATTGAAAAAACCAACACCAGTACCAATGTGCGCAAAATGGCGCAAAAAATTCTTACGGCGTTATCTGAGCCCGTGTCTTTGGAGGGTGGCGAGATTTTAGTTTCGGGCAGCATAGGCATCGCCTGTTTCCCTGAGGATGGCGAGGACGTCGACACGCTGCTCAAACATGCCGACCTCGCCATGTACCGAGCAAAAGAAACCGGCCGCAACCAATATCACTTTTACAACCATGAAATGTCGCACCTGGTGGAGGAGCGGCACAGGCTACACAATGATTTGCGCCACGCTATCGAACAACGTGAACTAGAAATATTTTTCCAACCCGTCATGCAAATAGGCTCACGTCGCTGCGTAGGCGCAGAGGCATTATTGCGCTGGCGCCACCATGAACGCGGCTGGATCTCCCCGGCAAAATTTGTAGCCCTCGCCGAAGAAAACTCATTAATACACCCCCTGGGCGAATGGGTGTTTCGTGAATCCTGTCGCCAGCTTAAAGCGTGGCTCGACGCAGGGATTGAGATCGATTTTTTATCAATAAATGTTTCAGGCAAACAAATAATGCAGGGCGATTTTGTGGCTTTAGCCCAGCGTATTTTAAATGAAACCGGCTGCCCGCCTGAGCGCATTACACTTGAGTTAACCGAAAGCTTTTTGATGCATGAAAGCAATGTGGCCGTTGCAAGGTTAGAAAAATTACGCGATCAAGGGATAGGCATCGCCATTGATGACTTTGGTACGGGTTACTCCTCACTTTCGTATTTAAAGCGCCTGCCTGTGACCAAGTTAAAACTAGACCAATCCTTTGTGCGGGATTTGGCCACTGACTTAAACGACAAAGCGATTGCCAGGGCAATTTTAAAACTCAGTGATGCGGTTGGCCTGACGGTGATTGCCGAGGGTGTTGAAACTGAAGAGCAACATGATTTTTTAATCAACGAAGGATGCCTATTAAGCCAGGGATTTTTGTATGGCCGCCCCATGGATTCCAATTCATTTGCGCGTTTTGTCAAAGAACAAATCCACTGACCACTTGTTGAACGAGATTGGCAGCTGCGATTTGGAAAAGCTAAATTGGCGAAAAAACGACGTTTATGGTGAGTTAATAAAAATTGTTCGTCATGTTTAACGCCGCGAGTCAAGCAAGGGGTAATTTTAAGGATGCTGTGATTAACCCTCTAGCAGCTTGTTGAAATACGTTGGCGGCGACGGTCTGGCAAGGCAAATTTGGCGAAAAAAACGGAGTTTACACGAAGTAAATGAGGATTTTTTCGCCAAATTTAACGCCGCCAGAACTAGCAAGGTAGTATTTCAACAAGCTGCTAGGGAAACTCTGAAAATTATCTTACTCGCTCTGGCGTCGTTAAATTTGACAAAAAAATGTTTATTTACTGGGTGTAGACTCTGTTTTTTTGCCAAATTGGCCTGGCCAGTGCCTCGCCGCCTATATTGCTCAGAGATTGCCTAGGAATAAAAAACAGCTAGCCAGACGGTCACTTGATCTGGGTCGGTCCATTTCACCTTGTGCTTACAGTGAGCTGGAATAGTGATGTAATCCCCCGCGGATAACTGGCATTCGGAGCCATCCTCAAAAATTAACAAACCTGCGCCCTGAACAACCATCACCCATTCGTGCTCTTCTTGGTCATACCAACCAGATTCAGGTGAGCTGTGCCCTTTTGACACAATGCGTTCAATTCTCACGCCTGGGGCACGAAGAATATCCTCGAAGACTTCGGAGGTTAAATCGGCGGGCAGGGGGTAATTAATGGTGTGGGTTTGCATATTAATAGACTAAAAATAGGTTTAAATTTGGTTGGCCTTTGCCCAATGGAGTTAAATTAAGATTCAATTGCGCAGGTTCTATTAACCCGGCGACAAAATAGATCTCCCTGATCTATTTTATCTTCGCCCCGCTAAAACTGGCGCAGATGCGTGAATCTGCTTGTTTTAGCGGGGCTCGCGGCGACTTAGGCCGCCGGTGCTGCATCCATGCAGCACTTATTAACCCGACACTAAATGTCGCCGGGTTAATAATTTTCAACTTTATGAAGGCGCTTAAGGATATTTTCTTGATCGCGAATCGGGCGTCATATCAGCAAAAAGTCACGTTCACTCAAAATAAAATCTTATGTGCACGTTTCGTTTTGGTTAGCAGGTCAGCGCCTACATCACTGCTCTCATTCTTAGTTTGTGGATACTCTGATTAATACAGATTTTGTGTTTTTCCAATGTGCCCAAGCACTCCACTTTAGCACAAGAGGGTTCCACGCCCACGAGGGTTTAGCAATAATTCAAAAAGTAAAATTTAACATAGGCTCCTTAATTTTTTGACGAATCATGACGCCTCAAGGCTATTAGTTTTGTAACAGAGCCTGAGTAGGCTGCTGCCGCACACGGCTGTGGGGCTCAACCCCGCTGCCGCTGTTTTTGAAAATCACGGCACGTTAACTGCTTCTATAAAAGGCGAAAATAAACTATCCCGAGGTAATCCATGTTAAAAATCGTAAAAAATAGTTCCAGAGTTGGGTCTTTAATGTTGCTTTGGCTGCTAGCCAGCCTAGGTACAGTGGCCTTTGGTATGACGCCCAGCACACCCACCACCACGTACCAACACCCAACAGCCGCTGAATTAGTAGCGCAACCTGGATTTGATTTTTTATCCGCAATGGGCCCTGTGACGCCCTTAACCAGCGCGACGCAACCTGAATTTGGCAGTGTTGGCTATTCTGGCACCTATTACGGCCAGGTGGATCCCAATGGCTTGCGCACTACGCTTGCCGCATGGCGAAGCACCAACGGTTTTAATGCAGCCATTTTTCAGTTGGCGCCGACACTGCTGCGCGCCTACAGTGCAGAATACATTAACGCGTCCGACCTAGGATTCGGCCGGAAAATGTTTTGTTTACCCCCTACCAATACCGCCCGTACCGCGTGTTACGTGCAAAACTATTTGGACCCCAACAATGCCTCAACGTTTGCAGCCACCGTTGCCATGGAGCGCATGAGCAATGCTAATGGCAGCTTTATTGCGTACTTTGTTTATGACGCCCAAGGCAAGCGTATTAACCAAATTGCGCTGGATAACGAAGGCGCTAAATCCGTACCTGAATCCTGCTGGGCGTGTCATGGCGGCGGCAAAACAACTGGAGCTTATTTCGGCGGTAATTTTTTACCCTTTGATTTAGACAATTTGTCAGATTGGCCCGGTCACGCCACACGCGCACAACAGGAAGCGCGTTTTGCTAACCTCAATCAGCTTGTGTGGAACGATACCACCAAAGTGACTAAAAATGCCGCTATGCAATCCTTGATTGAAAATTGGTATGGCGGCCAACCCACCTCTGCCAGTGTCTACAAAACAGCCGAGCCGCCCTTAAGTTGGTTAACCTATCCAACCTGGGTGGATCAAACCACGGTTGAATACCGCAACCGCATGAAACTTGAGCGCAGCCTTTATCAGGATGTGTATGCGCGCAATTGCCGTATGTGTCACGTGGCCCAGGAACTGGATTGGCAATTGGGTAAAGGGTTGGATTTTGCGTTTGCAGCTCAAACGCATATTTGCAAAACTGGCCGCAAACCCACCATGCCCCACTCAGAGTTAACCTACTCGTTATTATTTAACGACAAGAAATATCAACTGCCTGCGTTTGAAGCCAGCTCGACCTATGTTGCACCCAGCACTAACCCCACAGGCCCGTTTTCGGCATTTGAATTGTTGTGCTCGCAGTTACCCATTAATTATGCGGGTGGGGCGTCTTTTATCGGCAAGACTTTATTCGGTAGCAAAAATTGCTCGGGTTGCCACACACTGAATCAAACCGGTACGAGCAGTCTGGGCGGTGATTTAGCCTGCAAAGGCAGTTATTTGCGGCAGAATATGGGGGCGGTCAATGCCGTCATGTCCAGTATTCAATTGAGCCTTTCTGATATGGCCAATATTGCGGCCTATATCAACACGGGCTGCCCCTAATCCCTGGGCTGGGGTGAGGCTGTGAATTAGCGTTGAGTCGGTGAATCCGCTGTGGGTTGGCGGATTCGCTATGGATTGGCAGCACCTTTCAAGGGGCCAAACGACTCCAAATGGCCCCTGACTTGCGCCAGCTCAGTGCGTGAGCGCTCGCCCGGCTTAAGAGCCAACCCCGCACTATTGAAATTCCCTCCGCAAACCCCATTTAGGCTTGCACCCTAATTCCAGCGGCGCCAGGCCGCATTGAACCCACCAACGGAGGAACCCGATCCATGTCCCAAGAGGCCGTCAAAGAGACCCGTGGATTTGCCACAGAAGCCAAGCAGTTGCTGCATTTGATGATCCATTCTTTATATTCCAATAAAGAAATATTCCTGCGTGAGTTGATCTCCAACGCGTCGGATGCGGCGGATAAGTTGCGCTTTGAAGCGCTCAACAACCCCAGCCTGCTAGACGGCGACCCGGAGCTGCGCATTCGTATCAGCTACGATAAAGACGCCCGCACCATCACCATCAGCGACAACGGTATTGGTATGAGCCGCGAAGAGGCAATTACTAATTTGGGTACGATTGCCAAATCCGGTACTGCGCAGTTTTTGCAAAACCTAAGCGGTGAGCAGAAAAAAGATTCGCGCTTAATTGGCCAGTTTGGGGTGGGTTTTTATTCAGCGTTTATCGTGGCTGAAAAAGTTGAAGTGCTCACCCGCCGCGCCGATTTACCGGCCACTGAAGCGGTGCTGTGGGAATCCAGCGGCGAGGCGGATTACGCCATTGCCTCAGCGGAAAAAGCCGAGCGCGGCACCACGATTATTCTGTATTTAAAAGCCGGTGAAGAAGAATTTGCCGATGGCTGGCGCTTGCGCTCTATTATTAAAAAATATTCCGACCATATTTCTCTGCCTATTGTGATGGCAAAAGAACATTTTGGTGAAGATGCCAAAGATAAACCGGCGGAAGATGAAACCATTAACCGCGCCACTGCTTTATGGACCCGCTCGCGCAGTGAAGTTACGGATGAGGAATACACCGAGTTTTACAAACACATCAGCCACGATTACAACGCGCCGCTCACCTGGAGCCACAACCGCGTGGAGGGTAAACTCGATTACACCAGTTTGTTATACCTGCCTGCTAAAGCGCCTTTTGATATGTTTAACCGCGATGCGGTGCGCGGCTTAAAACTCTATGTTCAGCGCACGTTTATTATGGATGACGCCGAGCAGTTTTTACCGCTGTATTTGCGTTTTATTAAGGGCGTGGTGGATTCCAACGATTTATCCTTAAACGTATCGCGAGAAATTCTGCAAAAAGACCCCAATATCGACAGCATGAAATCCGCCCTTACCAAACGGGTGTTGGATATGCTGGATAAAATGGCAAGCTCAGAGCCTGAAAATTACCAAAAATTCTGGGAGACCTTCGGCCAAGTATTTAAAGAAGGCCCCGCCGAAGATTTTGCCAACCGTGAAAAAATCGGCAAATTACTGCGTTTTGCCACCACCCACAGCAATGCCGCCACGCAAGATCAATCCCTTGATCAATACATTGAGCGCATGAAAGAGGGGCAGGAAAAAATTTATTATGTGGTAGCGGATAACCATAACACCGCTAAAAATAGCCCACATATTGAAGTTTTCCGCAAAAAAGGCATCGAAGTACTGTTGTTGTCTGATCGCATTGACGATTGGCTGGTGGGCCATTTGCGTGAATATAAAGACAAACACTTCCAAGATGTCACCAAGGGTGAGTTGGATTTAGGTGCGGTGGAAACCGAGGAAGAAAAGAAACAACAGGAGCAGGCGGAAAAACAATTTGAAAGCCTCACTGAGCGCATGAAAAAAGTGCTGGAAGAGCAGGTGACAGATGTGCGTATTACTCACCGCTTAACTGAATCACCGGCCTGTTTAGTTGTGGGCGAAGATGAAATTGGCAGCCAAATGCGCCGTTTGTTGGAATCTGCCGGGCAGAAAGTGCCCACCAGCAAACCCACCATCGAATTAAACCCCAGCCATCCGTTGGTGGTTAAACTCGACCAAGAAGCCGATGAAGATCGTTTTGCAGATTTGGCCAAGGTGTTATTTGACCAAGCGAGTTTGGCCGAAGGCGGACATTTGGTGGACCCGGCGGCTTATGTGAACCGTTTAAATAAACTCTTGTTAGAGTTGGTGAAATAATTATTCACCTTTTAATAGCCCGGCTTAAGCCGGGCTTTTTTTTGCCTACACATTCATGAATAGCTGGCAATGCGACGGAACAATCGCACAGTAATCTGGGTATTATTTCCCATACTGACGCTGTAGCAAAAGCGTAGTGTTGGGCGGCGTTACTGCCTTTACCGAGCAGAATTTCGGTAATTACTGAGGAGATGCCGCTATGAAACAGTTATCGATTGGTTTAATTTTTCTCTCAGCCTGTAGTTTTTTACCCCAGGCCAATGCACAAGGGTTTGGTGGCTTTGGGCCAACACTGCCCGTGTGTAGCTGGCGCAAGGTGGTGTGCGGCAGCGCCCTGCCGGGTTACCCTGTGCCCATGTGCTGGGAGTATTACTGCTATTTCCCCGGCTCATCACGCAATTTAACCGCTCAATAAACCCTATTTTAATCATTCAGCGGGTTTCGGCCCGCGTTTCAAACTCGGCGGACAAAAAACCCTAGCGAAATAACCATTCGACGAAAAAACCAGGGCGAAAGGTCACTCAAAATAGAGCTTTTTTAGACGCACTTAAAAGTGCCTCTCTACCCGTAGAAGCCCATATATTTGCCCAAGGAGATCACGGCTTTATTTTATTGCACATGGAGCGTTGGCAGAGTCTTATCGTGCAATGGATTGTTGCCAATGGCTGGAATAAAGCGGCACCTTTATAGGCTGTGCCGCTGTTGTATATGGGTTTAAAAAACTCCCTCAGTTAAAAATTAGACCTATCTCTGTTTAATCCGCCGACAGCCACGCCTGTGTAAAAAACATTTATTCAACGCCTAACACGCGCCGGGTTAACAGCCGGTGCGTTTTATAATTTGAGCGCGCGATTAATTAATTCACTCACCAAGGGATTGGCCAGCTGCCGCTTGACAGTGACGGCGTAAAAATTTTCAAACGCGTTGGGCAGGGTTAGGTAATGGACCAGTTTGCCCTGCTGCAATTCATCTTTTACTACCACCTCCGGCATTACCGCGAGCGCGCCTGTGTCGCGGGCGAGTAGGCGCAGCATGGCCATGTCGTCGGCCTCGGCGACTATGCGCGGTTTAAATTGTTGCTGGGCGCAGAAGCTATCGAAGGCCGAGCGCAGGGGGCTGTCGGCCACGGGGACGACCCATTCGCAGTCCCCATAACCTTGGGGAAAGGGATTACCCAAGGGCAGATGGGGCGGGCCGAGGATGGCCACGGGCTGGCGGGCCAGCAGTTGGCATTGCCATAGCTCTTGATTGCCGCTGACCACCTGTTGGTTGGTGAGGGCTAGATCGAACTCGTGGTTGGCCAAGGCGTTGAGCAGATTGACCTGGCCGCGCGCCTGCAACTGGTATTGAACATTGGGGCGGCGCAACAGCGGCTCGATAAAACTCTCCACAAAGTTGCGCGACATGGTGGTGAGCACGCCGATGCGCAGCCGCCGCACAGCAGGCTCAATGCCCTGGCCCAACAACAATTCCAGCTCTTCGCCGCGGGTAAATATCTCCTCGGCAAACGCCAGTGCGCTCTGGCCGCTATCGGTAAGCCGCAGTTGGCGGCCCACCCGCGCGAAGAGTTCAACCCCGAGGCTCCCTTCGAGCTGGCGAATTTGGGCGGATAAAGCGGATTGGGAAATATGTAGGCTGGCGGCGGTTTTAGTGAGGTTGCCCTGTTTGGCGACGCGCCAAAAGTAGTAGAGGTGGTGGTAGTTGAGTTTGCCCATAGCCAAAGTATCGTTCTTTTTTTGTGAATGAAAGCCAATAGATTATGTATTTTACCTATGGGTTAGGCTAGCTCAAAATTCGCCCAACGATCACTGTTCCCATAGGAGCACTCTATGACGCTTTTGGATTGGGCCAGCGCTGCTCAGGGCCTTGGACTTTGGGGGCTTATGGCCCTGCCGCTTTTGGTAGTTGCCGCCGCCCAGTGGCGCAGCGCCTGGCCGCTGGCCCAGTGGGCCGGAGCCTTGGGGCTGCTGCTGGCCCTGGCGCTTTGGCTTGCGGCCCTCAAGGCGCCGCTGGCCAGCGGGGTGCTCAAACTGGGTTTTGTGCAGGCGAGCCTGCTGGTGTTGGTGAGCTTTCTCGGCTGGCTGATCTACCGCTACGGGGCGAGCAATTTTCAGGGCGACCCGGATGGGCCGCGCTTTCTACGCGGCCTTGCCGGTGTGCTGTTGGCGGTGAGCAGCCTGTTGCTGGCCGATCACCTGGTGTTGTTTTGGGCCGCCTGGGTGGCGGTGAGTATCAGCCTGCATCAACTCCTATTGTTCTACCCAGACCGCCCCCGCGCCCGGCTGGCGGCCCACAAAAAATTCCTCATCGCCCGCAGTGCGGAGGGCCTCTTGGCCCTGGCCATCGGCCTTCTCTACAGTCAATCCGGCAGCTTGTCCCTCAGCGCCAATATGGCGCTGCTGGGGGCGGGCGAGCTGAGCTGGCCCCAGCAGCTAGCGGCAGTGTGTCTGGCCCTGGTCGCGCTGCTCAAGTGCGCCCAGTTGCCGCTGCATGGGTGGTTGATTCAGGTAGTGGAAGCGCCTACGCCGGTCTCGGCGCTTTTGCATGCGGGGGTCATTAACCTAGGCGGCGTGCTCCTGTTGCTGTTTGCCCCCCTGCTCAGCCAGGCCCCGCTGGCCCAGTGGCTACTGTTGCTGGTGGCGGCGCCTTCGGCGGTACTGGCAGCGCTCATTATGACCACCCGCATCAGCCAAAAAGTGCGGCTGGCCTGGTCCACCTGCGCGCAGATGGGGCTGATGTTGGTGGAGTGCGCTTTGGGCCTGTACGAGCTGGCGCTGCTGCATCTGATAGCCCACTCCTGCTACAAGGCTCGCGCCTTCCTCGCTGCGGGCAGCGCCGTCAACGAACAGCACCTGCAGCAATTAAGCGCCGCCCTGGGCTGCCCCATGCTACCTCAGCTGCGCCACTGGCTAGGGGCGACAGCCCTGGTGTTGCCCCTACTGGCAGCAGCAGCGGTGTTGATGGCGCAGTTTTGGCTCCAGGCGCCCGGCTCCCAAGTGCCTTGGCTGCTGCTGGGCCTGGCGTTTATTACCTGGGCGGCTCAACAGTTGGCGCAACCGGCAGCCTCAGGCTGGGCCAGGGTGGCGCTGTGGGTGTCTGCAGCGGCCAGCCTTTTGGGCCTGATGGCGGTGTACCTAGGCTTAAAAACGGCGCTGGCTGAAGCTCTGCCCATCACCCATGGGCCATACAGCCTGGCGGCTGATCTGTGGGTGGGCAGTTGGCTGGTGGTGTTAGCCATCGTCAGTTACAGCTTACAGCGCTGGCCTTTGCAGCCTCAGCTGCGACGGGCCTGGATCGCGCTCAACGGCGGGCTCTACCTCGATGAGTGGATGAGTCGTCTCACCCTGCGCCTCTGGCCCTTAAGCCTCGGCGGCCAAAGCCCAACTCCCCTCTTACTCACACCCAAGGTGCAATCATGAGCCCATCCCTCGCCCACACCCCGTCTGAGCTAGCCCCGTCACCCGCCCTGCAAGCCGCCTGCGAGGCCTGTGCGCGCATTGCGCCAGTGTGGCCGTTGGATAAGAGTGTTGCCGTAAACCCCTGGTGGCACTGGCGGGAGAGGCCGATGGCGGAGGTTGCCGCCCAGCTAGGCGTGCTGGGCTCTGTCCGCATGCTGATGCCGAGGGACTACTACCGCGCACTCTGGCCCCAGGTAATCAGCCCCCTTGCGCTGCGCCTAGCCGCTGAAGAGTGCGCATTACCCTTAAGCGAAACGGCCCTGTTGGCGGCCCTCGACCACAAGGAACATTGGCCAAAGTGGAAAAACCTCTGCGATTGGCTGGATGAGCAACCGGAGCAGGCCAACAAGATGCCCTGGCAGGCGGAAATCACCCAGCAGATTAGCCAATCCTGCGGCCTGTATTTCAGTTACCCGGAGCACCAAGCGGGCCCGCTGGCCGCACCGGGGCGCTTTTATAACTTTTGGCGGGAGATGATCGGCCAGGATGCCGGCCTGGCTATCTTGATGGCGGCGCCCAAGCTGCAGCGCTTTTTCCGCCGACTACCCCACAGCCCTGCTGATGTGATCGACGCCGTTTACCACCAGCTACAGGCACTCACCGGCATAGACACAGGCGCATTCAGTGCTTACTGCCAAGCCTTGCTGCTGGACATAAACGGCTGGGCGGCGGTGTTCGCCCGCGCTCAAGAGGATCACCCCGGCCAGGCGGCAGCAGGCGAGGGGCTGAGCCTCAGCTGCGTAGGAGACCTCTTAGCGGCGCGGCTGGCCTGGGAGTGGGCACTTTTAGATGTGATCGCCGAAGATCCCCTCAAGCACTCCCTGCGCACGCGTTTTGTCGACCAGTTCAGCCGCCTCCCCGATTGGCAGGCCAGCCTGCAGGACACCCTCAAACCCCTCTGGGTGTGGCAGCGGGCCCTTGAGCTGAGCCTGCAGGCCGATTTCGCCCGTCAACTCACAGCCCCGGCGCCCCAGCAAACCCCAGCGGCGCCTACTCTGCAGGCGGTGTTTTGTATTGATGTGCGCTCAGAACCTATGCGGCGCGCCCTGGAGTCGGTAGCGCCGCAGATTCAAACCCTCGGCTTTGCAGGGTTCTTCGGCTTGCCCATGGACTATCAGCCCTATGCCAGTGGCCCCAAACGCCCCCAGCTACCGGCGCTGCTCAAACCCAGCCTCAGCGCCCGCCCGCTGCTGGCGCAGGGTCAAGAGCGCAAGCGACTGGCCCCCCTGCTCAGCCTGCACCGCCAAACCCACACGGGCCAGCAGGCCGCCGCCACCTTCGGCTGGGTGGAGGCTAAGGGCATCTTCGACGGCCTTCGGCTGCTGGCCCAGAGCTTTGGGCGCGGCCATCTGGCCAACCCACTTAGCCGCTGTGACGGCGTCACCGGCTGGCAGCTCTGGCGCGATGGGGCCCCCCTCAGCGATGCGGCCATTGCCGAATTACTCGCCACGGTACTGCGCCATATGGGCTTAACTGAGGGCTTTGCGCCACGGGTTCTGCTGGTGGCCCACGGCAGCAGCACCGCCAATAACCCCCTGGCCGCCAGCCTGGACTGCGGCGCCTGCGGCGGACAATCCGGCGAGGTCAATGTGCGGGTGCTGGCCTATTACCTCAACCGCCCCACTGTGCGCACAGCACTTGCGGCCCGAGGCATCAGGATTCCAGATACCTGTCGGTTTATCGCCTGTCTGCACAACACCACCACCGATGACCTCAGCTGGTTTGGATCAGAGGGAGATGTGGAACCTGAAGCCTGGCACAGCTGGCTTAAACTGGCCGCCGAGCGGGCCCGCGCCCTGCGCGCAGGCGCCTTCGCCCTCTCGGCCACCAGCCCCCTCGGCCAGCAACGCGCCTTTGCCGCCCGCAGCCGGGATTGGGCCCAACTGCGCCCGGAGCGGGGGTTGGCGAATAATGCGGCGTTTATCGTTGCGCCGCGGGCCGCCACCGTTCACCTTAACTTGGCCGGGCGGGCGTTTCTGCACGACTATGACTGGCCGCGCGATAAAGACTTTGCCACCTTAGAACTGATCATGACTGCGCCCATGGTCGTCACCCAATGGATCAACCTGCAGTACTACGCCTCCACCACCGACAACCGCCACTACGGCAGCGGCAACAAGCTGCTGCACAACGTAGTGGGTGGCAACCTGGGTGTATTTGAGGGCAACGGCGGCGATTTGCGCATCGGCCTGCCGCTGCAATCCCTCCACGATGGCCAGCAGTGGCGCCACCAACCGGTGCGTCTGAGCGTCTACCTGGCCGCGCCTCGCGCCGCCATAGCCGACATAGTGGCGCGCCACCCCATGCTGGCCGATCTGATCAACCAAGATTGGCTCTATGTGTTGCAGTGGGATGAGGCCAGCCACACGATTGCCCGCTACTACCGGGGCCAGTGGCTCCCCCAACCGACACTCACAGCGGCCAGCTCAGCGCCGAAGGAGGCACCGTGCATGGCTTGAGCCACCTAGAGGCCCTGGAGGCGGAGGCCATCGGCATACTGCGTGAGGTGGCCGCAAGCTTTGCCAAGCCGTGTATGTTTTACTCCATCGGTAAGGATTCCACGGTCATGCTGCACCTGGCGCGCAAGGCCTTTTGGCCAGCGCCGGTGCCTTTTACCCTGCTGCATATAGACACCACTTGGGAGTTCGCCGAAATGGCGCGCTTTCGCGATGAGCTGGTGGAGCGCTACTCGCTCAGGCTGCTGGTACACACTAACCACGAGGCCCTCGCCCAGGGTGTTCACCCTATTGAATCCGGCTCCGTGCGCTACAACGATTTGATGAAAACCCAGGCGCTCAAACAGGCTCTGCGGCAGCATCCGTTTGAGGCCGCCCTTGGCGGTGCCCGGCGGGATGAGGAAAAATCCCGCGCCAAGGAACGGGTGTTCTCGGTGCGCGATGCCCATCAAAGCTGGGATCCGAAAAACCAGCGGCCTGAGTTGTGGAACATCTACAACACCCAACTCAACCCCGGTGAGAGCGTGCGGGTGTTCCCGCTTTCCAACTGGACCGAGCTGGATATTTGGCTGTACATACTGCGCGAACGCATCGACCTGGTGTCCCTCTACTTTGCCGCGCCCCGCCAGACCTGGCTGAGTGATGAGTCAAAGCAGGTGTTTATCCTCGACGATGACCGCATGCTGCCCTACCTGAGCGCCACCGAACGGGCCTCCATCGCCCCGCGCACTGTGCGCTGCCGCACCCTCGGCTGCTACCCGCAAACGGGCGCGGTGGTCAGTGAGGCTCAGGACGTGGCGGGGATTATTCAGGAGTTATTGCTCAGCACAACCAGTGAACGGGAGGGGCGAATGCTGGACAAGGATCAGGTGGGGTCCATGGAGAAGAAAAAGCGTGAGGGATATTTTTAGGCAGGCGGTTTCTAGGTTCATTCGCCTCGGGTTTTATGCGCAGAAGGCTTTTTAGGCTTGGGCCGCACCTCTTGGGGTTTCATGCCCACCAGACCTGCCCGCCTGCGCCAGTGCAGGCGCCACCAGGCCTTGAGGAGTTGCTCGAAGGCCTGCTCCAACTCGTTAAGCAGCCCGCTGGAAATGATGAGGTCTGTATACACCGGCTCATCCTCATAAGTTAAGGGGTTAAGCCGCAGGGCGGCGCGCAACAGGTCCAGGCGTACCATTAGGTGCTCTTTGGTGGTGGTGGCGAGCACAATAAAACAGGGGCCGCGCCAGCGCGCCACCACCCCTATGTCGTCTTTGGTGTAGCGCTTTAGGCGCTCGGCAAATTCCACCTGCACTTCGTGGGGCAGGCTCTGGCCTGTGAAACGGCCCGCCAGGGGGCTGGCCACTAGCTCCAACACCACAAACGGCAGGCGCGGGCGGGCGCCCTGCTCCAGTAATTCCACCAGCGCCAGCACCAGGCCGGTGTGGTCCAGGCACTGGGTGGCGCGGTCGCGGAAGTTGTTGTAGCGGCGAAAATCGGCCGTGGGTTTGTAGCCGCTGATACTCTCGTGTAGCTCCTGCCAGGCTGGACGCTCCCTCTGCCACTGGCGCGCCACCTGCCAAACGCCCATTAGCAGATAGAAACTGACCAGGGCACACCACAGCAGAATGAATAGGATCAATACGCTGCTCAGTTGCAACCGATCGCCGATAAATTCCAGGGCCAAAAGCTCTATATCGTAGGTGCCAGGCTGGGTGGGTGCCGGTAGGTCGAGGCCGATTAAGACCACATTGGCAAAATCCAACTGGGCGAATTCGCGCCGGGGGGCGAATTCGCGCACCCACCAGTCCGCAACTGAAAAGCCCGCCAGGGGCAGCTCCAGCAACTGGCCCTGCTCGCCGGGGCTGAAGACATAGCCCTGAAATTTCGCGGTTTCCATTTGGCCCGGTTTAGAAAAGCGAGGGTCGAATACCCGCATGTGCAGCCGCAAGACCGTGCCCGGCCCCTTCAGCCGCACCTGAATGCGCAGGCGGTCGTAGGCGCTGAGGTCGCGGCCCCGGCCCGCCTCGTCCTTAAGGTTGATCTGCATGGCGCAGAAGGGGTCTTGGGTTTGCGGTTGAATCACACATTGATAACGCTGCTCGCTCAACCACTTAGCCTCGGTCTGGCCACCTTTGTTTTTATCGGTGATCAGCAGGCGGTTAAATTGGCTTTGCTCGGTGAGGTTCCAGTGGCGCTTGGGCAGCAGCGGGAAACAGATCAGGGCAACGCCCGCCAGCGCCGTCAGTAGCCATCCGGCAATAAAATAAGGCCGCCTACTCAAGCTCAAATACTCCGCAATCCAATACCCGGTTGCCCTGGCTGAGCGCCGTGTTTAAGGCCAGCTCGCAGCGGTTGTAGCCCTCCTCTAACGGAGCTTGCGCGGGGAACAAAATCACCCCGATGGAGGCGCTCAGCACTAGGGGGGCAGGCTCATCAAAGCTGATGAGGTTAATGTGGTGGCGCAGCTTTTCCGCCAGCTGCAACGCCTTGGCGTGGCTGGTTAAGGGGCACAGGAGAATAAACTGGCCCTCGTGCCAGCGGGCTAATTTATCCTGCGGCCGCATATGGCTTTTGAGGGCGTCGGCCATGGCGAGCAGGGCTTGGTCTTTGGCCTCCCGGCCAAACTGTTCGCCAATACTGGTGTACTGGTCCAGGTTAACCACCAAAAGCGCCATGCTGTCGTTATCCGCCCAGAGGCGGCTCGCTTGGGTCCAGTAATCGATAAACCCCTGGCGGTTGTATATGCCGGTGAGATCATCCTGCGGAATCTCACAAAAAGCGGGCGCACTCTCTTCAAACTCCACCACGGCGGGCCGTTGGGCCTCGATATTGGCCTGGGCTTGGGCCAGCAGCAGGCGTCGCAACCACAGCCGCTGCAGACTCAAAAAGGTCAACAAGGCCGTCCAAAGGCCGAGCAGGCTTAGGTAACAGGTTTGCACCCCAATGTAGGGCCGCAGCAGGGCTAATTGCGCCAGCTGCAATTCGTGATCCCCTAAGGCTGAGGGAGTCGACAGGTCTACGCCGAGGCTTGTGACATGGTCAAAGCGGGCCAGGTTGTAGGGGCTGGCCACCGGGTGGCTGGCCAGCCACCAATCGGCCAGGGCAAATTCGTTAAAGCCTATATCCACCGGCTGATTGGCATCCTGGGCGGGCAGCATCATCTGGTTGTACTGAGCGTCTTCAGGCAGCGTGCCCAGGGCCCCCGGTACCTTGTTGCGCACATAGAGGCGAAAAAATGTGTTTTTCGATTGCGCCGCCAACTGAATCCTCAAGCCATAGGCGCCCTGCCAATCCAGGCTGGGCTCAAAGGCCAGGCTGAAGCCACAGGCCTTGGCGGCATACTCAGCGCGCACCCGACAGATCCAATGCAGTTTTTCTTTATTCAGCCACTGCACGTCTTGGTCGGTGTCGTCGGCGTAGATGGAGGAGCGCAGGCTGGCTTGATTCTGCAGCAGCGAGGTGACCCGCATGGGCAAGAGGTGAGGCAAAGGCAGGCACAGCAGGCTCACAACAACAGCACCGAGCAGCCATTTATCCTGCCGCGTCAGTACTGTGCGCAGAAATCCGTACCGCCCCACCATCACATGCCTTCTGTCGTGAATTCAGCCTTAAGCATAGTCGGCTTTTACAGCCTGGCCGCACTTGCCGATGGGATCGAGCCTTGAACTTAAAAAAACGCTGAATAATGTGGACGGCCGCAGGCCAACAGGCGCCCTAGAGGTTTCCCTTAACTTAAGGGCACCTACTCTAAGGCTGTCGGGCGCTGTGCAGGCTGCCCCGCCCGCCTCAAGGAGGCGGCGGGACCTGTTGGTTAGAACGTTAGGCGCGGGCCTAGGGCGTTGGAGAACGAGGGGTTGGGGTGTTGCAGCGGATTGCTTGCGCGGCGCGGCGCGGCCAGGCTGTTGGTGCCGCAGCTGCCGCTATCGATATGCTTTAAGGCCGCCGCCAGCAAAGGCTCTTGCAGGCTGCCCAAAGGCTCGTTGTAGGGGTCGGACACCTCACAGCCTAATGGGCTGCCCTGGGCCTGCACAGAATTGCGCGGCGCCAGGCCATTTTCAAAGTCGCTAAACCCCTTGGCGTTTTCGTAGCGGAAATTAATAGTGAAATACTCAAAGCCGCAATTGGACAGTGGAATCATGCCGAAGGGTTTGCCGCAGGTGGCTGCGCCCACCTGGATCACCGGGAAGTTGGCCCCGCGCAGGCCGTTAATCAGCGACTCACTGGCAGAACAGGTACTGTGGCTGGTCAATACATACAGGCGCTTAAGGTTCAAACTAGGCAGTGCTTGACCCTTGGGCATATCGCCGCCGGCGCCTTGGGTAGTGTCAAAAAAGGCAATCTCCTCATCGCCGCCATAGAGATTATTGCCCGGCGCGTAGCGCAGGGTTGAAAACACACGCATCCCCTTAAGGGAGGTGCCGCCCACCATAAAGGCAAGCTCCGAGGCCACGTCTAAATAACCGCCGCCGTTAAAACGCAAATCGAGAATTAAATCCTGCGCGCCGTGTTGGTTAATGGTGTTGACCGCCTCCGTCAGCTCGCGCTCCGCTGTACCGTTAAAACTGCCAAAGGAAAAATAAGCCACTGTATGGCCATCGGCGGCGCTGAAATAACTAATGTTCTGCACGCTATTAACCGTAATTTCCTCGGCGGTTAAGCGTTTTTCTGCCTGCACCTCACCCCGGCTATTTTTAAACACAAAACGGTGGCTGGGTGAATCATCGGTGGGGTATACAGCGGTAATAAAGCGATCATAACCGAGCGCTTGTTCGGTTAAACCATCGATGGTAACAACCCGATCGCCGCGCACCACGCCCGCTAAAGCGGCCGGTGAATTGCGCTCCACATAGGTGACAACCACTTCTTGATTGCCATCGCGGAACCAGCTAATCCCGTAACTTAAGGGTTTGCCGAGGACAAATTCTTGGTAATTCTTTTGTGACGATTCGTAAAAATGAAATCGGTCGGAGGGGATTTTTAATAAATCAAAATACTCCTGCGGATTCAGGCTCGTGGTGGGATCTTGATCGCTTAATTGCCCGGCCCATAAATAGGTTTGGTGGCTGTAACTGCGCAGGGCGAATTTTTCATGGGCGGCGCTACCGGCGCGATCCTCATAGGGCCTACCGGTGGCCGGGTCAACACCCGAACGCGGCGCCGCGCAGCGATTCATGTACTGATCAAACGGCGCGTACTGGCCCTGGGTCCAACTGAGCGAGGCGCCATTAACCGGTGTTGATGTCACCTTGGACTCACCGCAGCCAACCAACAGGCTCACCCCCAATACCAGCACAAGGCTCACCCCGTGGGTATCCCTCACTAAATTTGTACGCATCGCCACACCGCTCCATTAATTCATTAAATTGATTATTGCCCGCCGGAAATTACGCTTCATTCCCACTATCTAACCCTACTGCCTAAAGGCGGGTTAATCAGGGCGGCAGGCTAACCGCCCCACAGACAAAAGCCAGCCGAGCGCGGTGCTTACAACCGCCCTGCGCCTTTGTTCAAGTGTACGCCAAGCGCTGCGCGGCATGAATTAACAAACCCTCAAGCTGGGCCATAGGTCAAGGTTTTTATGCGCAAAGACGCTACACTTGCGCGCTTTACTCGCTGCAAGAGCTTGCCTATGTCCACGCCCAAATCTCAGGTTCCACCGCTACCGCCTTCGTGCACCTCACAACCGATTACCTGGGTGGGCATTATTTGTATGTTAGCGTGCCTCTTCAGCCTGCGCTTCTTACCCCCCATGGCGCTGAGTTATCAAGTCGTATTTATTCTTGCCGGCTACGTAATTCCCATCGCCCTATTGGAATGGAAATACCTCAAGCCCCAACAGCGCCCCTCCTCGGGCCTGGATTTTACCAACCCACCTAAAGCGGCCAACCTCAGCCGAGTGGCCACTAAATTATTTGGCCTTTACGCCACTTTAGGCCTTATGGCGCTGTTTTACAGTTTAATTCCTGAATACATTGGCGGTTTTTACGCGCGCTACTGGCAATTTATTTACGATGTTGCCTTTTTATTTGTGCCCGCCTCAGTGGTGTATTTTGCCTGGGTTGATCGACGCATGCGCCACCCTGAAGACGGTTATTATCAATTTGGCCGGTTTTTAATGGGTAAAACCCAAGGCCTAAACCCCGCCAAAATTCGCCAACACCTCACCGGCTGGGGCGTTAAGTTTTTCTTTTTACCCCTGATGTTTATTTACTCCCTAGATTTTTATAAAAAGGCCCAGGGCTGGCATTTATTGGATTGGGAATTTTTGCAAACCAAAGGCGCCACCATTCCTACCGATGTGTTTTACGGCATTGATGTAGTGATTGTCACCGTAGGTTATTTATGTACCCTGCGCATTTTTGACTCCCACATCCGCTCCGCCGAACCCACCGCCGCCGGTTGGTTATGGGCGCTCCTGTGTTACGAGCCCATTTGGTCGTTTGTGGCCGCCGCGTACATTAATTACAACTCAGATAATTTTGAGTGGTACCAATGGCTGGATGGCAACTTGGTCTTACAGGGTATTTGGGGCGGCGCTATTTTAATTTTGACGTTTATTTATATGCTGGCGAGCGTGGGTTTTGGCCTGCGTTTTTCCAATCTCACCAACCGAGGCATTATCACCAACGGCGTTTACGCCTGGTGCAAACACCCGGCGTATGTGAGTAAAAATCTAAGCTGGTGGTTAATTGCCGTGCCGTTTGTATTACACGATAAAGCCACCTATTTAAGCGTCCTGCGTGACTGCGCCGCGCTCTTAGCCCTCAATGGAATCTATTTCCTGCGCGCTCGCACCGAAGAGCGCCACCTCTCCTCCGACCCCACCTACGTGGCCTACGGCCTGGCCATGAATGAGCGCAGCATTTTTGCACCACTGGCCCGCAAACTGCCGTTTTTACAGTACAAACCCAGCCAAGCTTTGGTGGATTTAAAGGAATATCAATAGGAGGCAGCTATCCGACAGGCTCACCATGAACCGGCTTGCGCACTGTTCTGGTGAGCCTGTGATGCGCTTCAAAAAAGCCCGCCACACAATAAAAAAAGCGGCCTAGGCCGCTTTTTTTGACATGTTAAAACCTGCGCACCCTATGGCTTTCATCTTCCTGAATCGATAACTCATCCGCCGCATTTTTCAAATAATCCGCATCGGTTTCCGAACGCAGTTTAATCATCAAACGCAAGTCGTTGGGTGAGTCGGCGTGGGCCAAGGCATCTTCGTAGGTGATACTGCCGCCTTCGTATAAATCAAATAAGGCTTGGTCGAAGGTCTGCATACCCAATTCGGTGGATTTTTTCATGAGTTCTTTAAGCTCATGCACATGGCCCTTGCGAATTAAATCGGCGGCTAAAGGCGTATTGAGCATAACTTCCAAACAAGCCCGGCGGCCATTGCCGTCGGGGGTGGGAATTAATTGTTGGGCGATAATGGCTTTTAAATTCAGCGATAAATCCATCCACAACTGTGAATGCCGATCAGCCGGGAAAAAGTGAATAATCCTATCGAGGGCTTGGTTGGCGTTGTTGGCGTGTAGGGTACATAAACACAGGTGGCCGGTTTCGGCAAAGGCTATGGCGTGGTCCATGGTTTCCCGCGAGCGCACCTCGCCGATCAAAATTACATCCGGCGCTTGGCGCAGGGTATTTTTTAAGGCCACTTCAAAACTTTCTGTATCAATGCCCACTTCCCGCTGAGTGATCACACAACCCTGGTGCTGGTGAATAAATTCAATGGGGTCTTCAATGGAAATAATATGGCCTTTGGAATTGCGGTTGCGGTGGCCAATCATCGAGGCCAGCGAAGTGGATTTACCGGTACCTGTGGCGCCGACAAATATAATTAAACCGCGCTTGGTCATCGCCAGTTCTTTAATAATTTCCGGCAGGCCTAAATCGTCGATTTTAGGGATATTAGTTTCAATGCGGCGCAATACCATACCGGCTAAATTGCGCTGGTAAAATGCACTGGCTCGAAAGCGGCCTACGCCGCGCACGCTGATGGCAAAGTTTAATTCCTTGCGCTCAACAAATTCTGCGCGCTGTTTTTCGTTCATGGTGGAGAGCACGGTTTCGCGGGATTTTTCCGGCGACAGCGGCGTGGTGGTGACCGGCACAATTTTGCCGTGTAATTTCATGGAGGGCGGTACACCGGCAGTAATAAATAAGTCGGACGCGCCTTTTTCCACCATCAGTTGTAATAAACGATCAATATCCACGGCTGACTCCCATTAAAATTTGTCGGGCATTTTGGCTTTTTCCCGCGCGCTTTCACGGGTGATGATGCGACGCTCTAATAAATCCGCGAGGCATTGATCCATGGTTTGCATGCCCACATTGGCCCCGGTTTGAATGGCCGAGTACATTTGCGCTACTTTATCTTCACGAATTAAATTCCGAATCGCCGGTGTGCCACGCATAATTTCATGGGCCGCCACCCGGCCGCCGCCCACGCGTTTAAGCAGGGTTTGCGAAATAACCGCTTCTAAGGATTCCGAGAGCATGGAGCGCACCATGGATTTTTCCTGGGCGGGGAATACATCCACTACCCGGTCGATGGTTTTAGCGGCGGAGGTGGTGTGCAAGGTGCCGAATACTAAGTGGCCGGTTTCGGCGGCGGTGAGGGCTAGGCGAATGGTTTCTAAGTCCCGCATCTCACCCACCAGGATAATATCCGGGTCTTCCCGCAGGGCCGAGCGCAGAGCCTCCGCAAAGCCGTGGGTATCGCGGTGCACTTCCCGCTGGTTAATCAAACACTTTTTACTCTCATGCACGAATTCGATGGGGTCTTCGATGGTGAGAATATGGTGGTATTTGTTTTCGTTAATGAAGTCGATCATGGCCGCAAGTGTGGTGGATTTACCCGAACCTGTGGGGCCAGTTACCAACACTAAACCGCGCGGCACCGAGCTAATATCGCGAAACACCTGGCCCATGCCCAGCTCCTCCATGGAGAGTACCTTGGAGGGAATGGTGCGAAATACCGCACCGGCACCGCGGTTTTGGTTAAAGGCGTTCACCCGGAAGCGCGCTACACCGGGCACTTCAAAGGAGAAGTCAGTTTCTAGGAATTCCTCGTAATCCTTGCGTTGCTTGTCATTCATGATCTCGTAGATCAGACTGTGCACCTGCTTATGGTCCATGGGCGGCAGGTTGATACGCCGCACATCACCATCCACACGGATCATCGGCGGTAGGCCTGCTGAAAGGTGTAAATCCGATGCGCGTTGTTTGGCGGAAAATGCGAGTAACTCGGTAATATCCATAGTAAACCCTTAACTGGAAACCTTAACTTCACACGTAAGTGCTGGCGGCTGATTGTAACGGCAAGCCATTTAACAAAGCTTGCATCAATTCGATAAGTATATGCACAAGATTGCACACAACCTAACCCAAGTATTAAACCGCATACAAGCGGCCGCCGAGGGCTGCGGGCGAAAGGCGCAGGACATCACACTTTTAGCCGTCAGTAAGACCCACAGCGGCGAAGCCGTTGCCGAAGCGGCCGCCGCAGGCCAGCGCGCCTTTGGCGAGAATTACCTGCAGGAAGCGCTGGAAAAAATCACCGCCTTGCAGGCGCTCAAGCTGCAGTGGCACTTTTTAGGCCCGATTCAAAGCAATAAAACCCGCGCCATCGCCGAGCACTTCAGTTGGGTACACAGCCTTGGGCGCTTGAGTATCGCCCAGCGCCTCAACGCCGCGCGCCCCGCCGCACTTGGGCCATTAAATGTATGTATTCAGGTCAATGCCGACGGCGAGGCGAGCAAAAGCGGGGTGCCGCTGCAGGAAGTGGCGGCCCTGGCCGAACAGCTGCAAGGTTTAGCGCAGCTTAAATTGCGCGGCCTGATGGCCATTCCCAACCCTGCCGATCCCGCGCCAGCCTTTAACGCCATTGCACAGGTGCAGGCGCAGCTCAACCGCGACTACGGCTGGCAGCTGGATACCCTCAGTATGGGCATGAGCGATGACCTTGATTTGGCCATCGCGGCAGGTTCTACTCTCGTCCGCGTGGGCACGGCTATTTTTGGCCCCCGCCATTACCCCTAATAGAGGAAACAGTGTGGCCGTTATCAGTTTTATCGGCGCGGGCAACATGGCCCGCGCAATCGCCCAGGGTTTAATTCAGCAGGGCACACCTGCAGATCAGATCCTCATGACCGGCCCGAGGGCCGAGCATCTGGCAGGCCTGGCAGCTGAACTCAAGGTGCGCACCAGCACCGACAACCGCGCTGCCGCGAGCGAGGCCGATGTGCTGGTGTTATGCGTTAAGCCCCAGGTGATGGCGGGTGTATGCCAAGCCCTCGCAGGTGCGCTTAAAGCCAACTGCCTGGTGATTTCCGTCGCGGCGGGCATACGCCTAGCGAGCCTTAGCCGCTGGCTGCAGCACAGCGCCATCGCCCGCGCCATGCCCAACACCCCGGCGCAAATCGGCCTGGGGGCAACCGGCGCGTTTGCCAACCGGCTGACAGCCGCCCAGAAGGTCACGGCTCAGCAGCTGCTGGGCGCCACCGGCCTTGTGCAGTGGGTGGATGATGAGGCCCAGCTCGACACAGTGACAGCGGTCTCCGGCTCCGGGCCTGCGTATTTTTTCCTCTTGATGGAGGCGATGATTGAGGCAGCGGTGCAGCAGGGCATCAGCCGCGAGGTGGCCCAAGCGCTGTGTTTACAAACCGCCCTGGGGGCAGCCAGTCTTGCCGCGCAGACCGGTGTGACACCCGCTGAATTGCGCCGCCGCGTGACCTCCCCTAAGGGCACCACCGAACAAGCCATACTGCAATTTGAGGCGGGCGGCCTTAAAGACTTGGTGCAAAAAGCCATGGACGCCTGTCAGGCGCGCGCTAAGAGCCTGGCCGATGAATTAGGTAGCGCGCCTTCTGTGTAAGCCGTTAAGCCCATAAACACAACTGAATAAGAGCCCCCCATGAGTACCGTCATTTCGATTCTGCAATTTTTACTCAACACCCTCGGCAGTTTGTATTTATTAGCCATTTGTCTGCGTTTTTTAATGCAGCTGGCGCGGGCGGATTTTTACAACCCGCTGTCGCAATTGGTGGTAAAACTCACCAACCCGCTGCTGTTGCCCCTGCGCAAAATTATTCCCGGCCTGTGGGGCGTGGATATGGCCTCGGTGGTGTTGGCGCTGTTATTTCACACGCTGATGGTGGAATTAATGATCCTGGTGCAACACGGCGTGTTGTATATGCCCTTTGCGGTGCTCTACTGGGCGCTGATCGGCACTGTTTTATTTGTCAGCCATATTTATTTAATTTTATTTTTTGTGGTGATGATCGCCAGTTTTATCGCGCCTTACAGCAGCAACCCAGCGCTTGTGTTGTGTTACCAAATTGTTGAACCGGTGCTGGCACCCTTTCGCAAAATTATTCCGCCCGCCGGTGGTTTTGATTTTTCCATGTTATTTGCAGGCCTAGTGATTATGGTGGTGCGTATGGCCCTGCAGGGCATAGCGGCCACCTCCGGCGTGCCGTTGGGCATGTTGTTAGGGTTTTAATCGCGGTGTCGTTTTACCGCTGGCAGGGTGAGGATTTAATTTTGCAGGTCTTACTGCAGCCTAAAGCCTCCAGCAATCAATGGGTGGGGCCAGTGGAGGGGCGCATGAAAATTCGCCTCACCGCCCCGCCAGTGGAAGGCCAGGCCAACAGCCAACTTATTGAATTTCTCGCTAAACAATTTAAAGTGCCCAAAAGCCAGGTGCAGCTGTTAAGCGGTGAGCAGGCGCGCCAAAAAACGCTACAAATACAGGCACCGCGTTTATTGCCCGCTATTTTGGCAATCGAGAAACACAGCTAACCCAGCGCTCTGCATTCAGCTTAATTCACTCAACCGCACACAGGCCAAGAGGTTTGTTCGATGGACAAGGAGTATCGACCTAGCCTCAATGGCAGCAGCGACAGTATTCAAGCGCCTAAATTAAAAACCTTTCGCAGCCTGCAACTGCAGGCCCTGCTGGCCGCTGTTCTGTGGCTGCTAAGCGCACTGTTTATTACTCATCACTTGGCGGATCAAAACCTACGCAGGGATTTAGTCAGCGAAGAACAATCCTTAAATAAGGATACCAACCATATTTTAACCGCTCTGGAGCAGACCATGCACCAGGCCGAACAGCTTTCTAAAACGCTCTCATTTGACCGCTCCATTATTAGGCTCACCCAGACGGCCAACCAACAAACGGCACAAATTGAAGCGCTCAATGAATCCGCGCGGGTGCCGTTTATTCTGAATTTATCAGGTGCCACAGCTGTGAATAGTTTGTTTGCCCAGCTGGCCCAACACATAGAGGCCGAACAATTATTTGCCCTTAACCAAGCCGGTTATTGCATTGGCTCAAGCCGCGCGGAACAACAAGATGGCTGTATTGGGGTGAATTATTCTAGCCGTGATTATTATCAAGCCGCCAAAACCTATGGTACTGGCCGACAATTTGCCATAGGCCGGGTACATCCCACGCCGTCTTTTTTCTTTGCCACCGCCATCAATGACAACAATAATTTTGCGGGCGTTGTCATTGTGCGGCAAAAAGTGGGGCAAATTGTGCGCTTTCTCAGCCAAAAAAATATGCCCGTGGCCGTTACCGATAAAAACGGCATAGTGCTCAGTAGCAATCAGGAGGATTTTTTATTTCAACAAATCGCGGCTGAAGGACAAGCACTACCCCAAAAAGAGGCCGTGCAACGTATTTTTAAACGCGACAGCTTAAGTATTGTGCCATTAAAATTCATCGCCTCCCCGCAGCCGGGCTTAAAACTGGTAGCCCTTGAAGGCAAGCGTTACCTATTATTCGGCTCGGCGCTACAAGCGGGCGATTTTTATGTTTACGTATTTAGCCCCATTGAAAGCCTTTTTCTCGCCCAGGAAAAATACTGGCTTACCGGTGGAATTATTATTGTGCTGGGTTTGTTGGTAATTTTACTCATTGAGCGCAATATAAATTACACCCAGCATCGCCAAGCGCATTTAAATGCCCTCTCGGCGGCCAATCAGTCCTTGGCGCTTGCGTCCCAGGAGCTGTATTTTCTGTCCGTTACCGATGTATTAACCGGCATCGCAAATCGGCGTTTTTTTACCGCTCGTTTAACTGAGGAAATCGACCGCTGCCTGCGGGCTGAACCTGCCCACAGGCCCGCCCATAGCACCCTGGCGCTGCTGGCCATCGACATAGATTTTTTTAAAACGATTAACGACACCTACGGCCACCCTGCAGGGGATCAAGCCATTTGCACCCTAGCAAGCATTTGTAAAAGCGCCCTGCGCCCCTACGATGTATTAGGGCGCGTCGGTGGCGAGGAATTTGCAGTTTTGCTGATCGATACAAACGCTCAACAGGCAGAAGAAATTGCCGAGCGTATTCGCACACTGTGCCTCAATACGGCGATTCACCACGAGCAGCAGATATTTAATCAATCCTGCTCAATCGGTGTAGCGCTCTATCAGTTTGGCGATAGCGCCGAACAATTGTTATCACAAGCCGATCGCGCCTTATATCGCGCGAAACACGCTGGCCGCAATTGTGTGCAGGTTTTTAGTAAAGAGCCGCCCATTTCCGTCTGAGCGCCCAATGGGGAAAATGCGGTTTAATTCTCGATACGTATTTAACGCGCTGTTAAATTGAAATCGCAAAAAATTGCGCTTTTAAATAAGCCGTCTCCACAATCGCCGGGTGAATAGGATGATCTGGCCCCTGCCCGCCTGTCCAAATTAATTGCGCGTTGCGATCATTGGCTCTGGCCGCGCCGCGCACTAAATCCGTTAACACGGCATTTTCCAGCGGCATGGAGCAAGAGGCAGAGACTAAAAGGCCGTCTTTTTCCAACAGGCGCACGGCCAATTCATTAATGTGGCGATAGGCCGCTTCACCGGCTTTTTGATCTTTACGTTTTTTAATAAACGCCGGTGGGTCTAACACCACCACATCAAATTTTTCACCTTCCGATAACAGATTTTTTAATACCTCAATCGCTTTACCCTTATGGGTGGCAACTTTGCCGCTCACACCATTAAGCTCAGCATTGCGCCGCGCACCCTCCAGTGCAGAGCCTGAGGCATCCACCAGGCTCACCTGCTCGGCGCCTGCCACCGCTGCTTGAATACCCCAGCTGCCCAAATAACAAAAAACATCTAGCACCCGCTTGCCTCGGCAGAGCGGTGCTAAAAATTGCCGGTTCACCCGGTGATCATAAAACCAACCGGTTTTTTGCCCGGTGAGGGCAGGAATTTCAAAGGGCACACCATTTTCTTCTAAGCGCAACACCTCCGGCACCTCACCAAGAGTGGAGAGTTGCTCAGGTAGATCCTCCAGCTCGCGGGCCGAATGGTCATTGCGCAGCACAATACCCTTGGGCTTAATGACCTTTTGCAGCGCGGCAAGAATAGGTTCGGCCATTTGATCTATGCCCGCTGAGGCCATTTGCACCACACAATAATCGCCGTAGCGATCCACCACCAGGCCCGGTAAAAAATCCGCATCGCCATAAATTAAGCGGTAGAAAGGTTTGGCAAAACAGCGCTCGCGCAGGCGCAATGCCCGCTCAATGGCTTTGACAAAAAAGGCGGTATCAATTTTGGCGTCCACCTGGCGGCTCAAGAGGCGGCCGCAGATGAGTGCTTGTGGGTTGACGTAAGCGGTGCCGAGGGGAGCGCCGCTATGGGTGAACACGTTGACCAGTTGGCCTGCGCTAAGGCCCTTCAGGGGCGAGCGGTGCACGTCGATTTCATTGGAGTAGAGCCATAGGTGGCCGCGTTTAATACGGCGGTCGGCCTGGGCATTTAAAAACACGTCGATCATAAGGGCACCTGTACACAAACCCGCGAGTATAGCCGCTTCCCCCCAGGCCAAAGCAAATATAGGGAAGACTGCTACACTCAAACGAGGATCCTTTTTGAACCCATTCCCCATGAGTGCAGAGTTAACCCAGGAGCAGATTTCGCAGATACTGCAGGGCATCACCATTCCGCCCCAGCCTCAGGTGATGGTGGATTTACAAATGGAACAGTGCTCACCCAGTTGCAGTATCGACGCTATAGCGCGGCTCATCAGCCAGGATGTGGGCCTCTCCGGTAGTATTTTAAAAACCGTCAATTCGCCCTTTTTTAAACACAGCAATAAGATTACCTCTATTCACCAGGCGGTCAATTTATTGGGCGTCAATTCTGTGGTTAACCTGGTAAACGCCCAATCCATTCGCGGCGCCCTCTCCGACGACGATATTATTGCCCTCGGCCGCTTTTGGGACAGCGCCATGGACGTGGCCATGACCTCCGCCACTATTGCCAAACACATAGGCTTTCCCTACCCCGATGAAGCCTACACCTTAGGTTTATTCCACAACTGTGGCATTCCTTTATTGAGGGTGCGATTTAAAAATTACGGCGATATCCAAATAGAGGCCTACGCGCGCCCAGATCAATCCATAACCGCGACCGAAAACCATTTAATCCGCACCAACCATGCGGTGGTGGGTTATTACGTGGGAAAAAGTTGGAATTTGCCGCGCTATTTATGTGAGGCAATTCACGAGCATCATCAGGTGGAAAAAACCTTTGCCGATGAACACGCCGATGGCCGCAAAAAAACGCTATTAGCCATTTTAAAAATGGCCGAACATATTTGTGCCAGTTACAAAATCATTGGCAAACAAGAAAAAGATCACGAGTGGGCGCGCATTGGGCAAACCATTTTAATTTATGTCGGCCTAACCGAATACGACTTTGAAAATATCACCGCCCTGGTGAGCGAAATGGGTCTTGGCAGTTCGGATTTTTGTAGTTTTTAATCCCCGCCACCTAACAGCTTGTTGAAACACGTTGGCGGAGACGGCAAGGCAAATTTGGCGAAAAAACCGGACGACTGCATGGATGCAGGAGGTAGAGCAACGCAGGAGCAATTGCCGAGTTTACATTCAGTAAATGAGGATTTTTTCGCCAAATATAACGCCGCCAGACATAGCAAGGTAGTATTTCAACACGCTGCTAAGCCCTTAATAACTCGGCGACACAGTAGATCACTCTAATTTATTGAGCTATAGCCCCGGCAATTAAAATATCTCAACCCGTTGCACAATACCGGTGTTCCGGCAGGCGACATTACTCGCGGTCTGTGTTGCGGATCGCCGTGACTTCACCCATTTGAAATTCAATCTCCGCGCCCAGCTGACCGGCACCGCGGTTATAGCGCCAAATATCTACACGGGTGCAGTCTTGGTTGGCCGTGGCAGAATTCGTCTTGGTTTGTGCGCTGGGCTTACAGTAAGAATCCGTTGACGCCGGTGCGCCGCATATTTGCTCTACGCTACCTTTTGAATCACCGCTGGAAATTAATTTTGAACCGCAGCGTAAACTATCGGCATGGCTGTGGGCGGCGCACAAAAATAAACTGAGCGCTAAAAGCTTGTTCATAAGCAAATCCTGTAATGTTGAGGTGATGGTAGTTTCAGTGCCAGATCTAAAAAAGCCAAAATCCGCCTAGGGTTATTATCAACAGCATACATGACTTTGGCTTTAAGCCTGATCCTAAGCATCTCAATCTGAATATCGGCTAAACCAAGCTAGCTGGATAATATAAACGCGCACAATGCACGTTATTATTAACCCGGCGACATTTCGTGCCGGGTTAATAAGTGCGACACGGATGGCGCACCTGCGGCTTAAGCCGCCGCGAGCCCCCTTAAAACAAACAGATTCACGTATCGACGCGGGTTTTAGCGGGGGATTAATTTTGCACGCCGGCCAACAGGCGGATCAATTCCATTTGGGCGGCTGGCCCATCTTGCTCTACCCGCTGGTATTGGCCGGATTCCGTTTGCACCCAACGCTGTTTGCCATCGTTAAGGTACAACTCCAGCTCGGATAACACCCGCGCACTTAAGGCCTGATCTTCAATGGGAAAACACACTTCCACTCGACGATTTAAATTGCGCTCCATTAAATCGGCACTGGCGCAATAAACGCCGCTGTTGGCAAAATAATACACGCGAGCATGCTCTAAAAAACGCCCCACAATGGAGTAGACGTGAATATTATCGGAGATGCCTTCAATGCCGGATTTTAAACAACACATGCCGCGCACAATTAAATCAATCTTGACTCCAGCTTGGCTGGCTTTGTACAGGCTGTGAATAATTTTGGGCTCAGTTAGGCCATTGCATTTAAATACAATGCGCGCAGGCTTGCCCTCTTGCGCCGCTTTTATTTCATTCTCAATGAATTTAACTAGCTGTCGTTTTAGGGTAAACGGCGCATGAAAGAGTTTTTGCATCCGCTCGGTTTTACCCATGCCGGTGAGCTGGTGAAAAATACGGTGTACATCTTCACCGATCATATCATCGGCGGTTAATAAGGAATAATCCGTATACAAATGGGCATTCACCGCGTGGTAATTACCGGTACCCAAATGGCAGTAGCGTTTGTATTGGTTGTGCTCCCGGCGCACCACCAAAATCATTTTGGCGTGGGTTTTATAACCCACTACACCGTACACCACCACCGCACCGGCCTCTTGCAAACGGCTGGCGAGTTCTAGGTTTTCCTCTTCATCAAAGCGCGCGCGCAATTCCACCACCACAGTCACTTCCGTACCGCTGCGCGCCGCATCCACAAGGGCGTCCACTATGGCGGAGTCATTGCCGGTGCGGTAAAGGGTTTGTTTAATGGCGACGACTTGCGGGTCTTTGGCGGCTTGACGTAAAAATTGCACCACGGGCGCAAAGGATTCAAACGGGTGCAGCAATAAATAATCTTTTTTGCTGATGGCTTCAAAAATATTGTCTTTGCGGTGAAAGCCTTTGGGAATGCTGGGAATTAAAGGCGGGAACCGCAAATCCGGCCGGTTGACCATCATGGGTAAACGCATCAAGCGCTTTAAATTTACCGGGCCGTTGACGCGGTATAAATCGTCTTCGGTAAGGCCAGTCTCACGCAATAAATAATCGGTAATTTCTTTCGGACAGTTATCGGCCACTTCGATGCGCACGGCGGTGCCGAAGCGGCGCGAGTGTAATTCGCCGCGCAGCGCGCGGGCTAAATCAGCGGCGCCTTCTATGTCCACATCCAAATCCGCATTGCGGGTGATGCGAAATTGATAACAACCTTTTACGGTCATGCCGGGGAACAATTTGCCGGTGTGGGCGTGAATAATGGAAGATAAAAACACAAAATCGTTGCCACTATTTAAGTGCGGCGGCAGGGGGATAAAACGCGGCAAGGAGCGCGGCGCGGGCACAATGGCCAGGCCCAAATCCCGCCCAAAAGCGTCTTTACCCGACAGCGACACCATAAAATTAAGGCTTTTATTCACCAAGCGGGGGAAGGGGTGCGCAGAATCAAGGCCGATGGGGCTTAATACGGGCACTAATTCTTTTTGAAAATACTCCTCCACCCAAGCGCTGTGTTCAGCGGTCCATTGGTTGCGGCGAATAAAACGAATACCTTGTTTTTGTAGTTCTGGCACCAGCACATCGTTAAGGATTTGATATTGGTGATCAACGATGCGGTGGCAAATTTCGCTGATGAGTTTAAGGCTCTCCTTAGCTTGCATGCCGTCAAGGCCAGACATTTCGCGCTGGTATTTGATGCTCTGGATTAAGCCTGCCACGCGAATTTCAAAAAATTCATCTAGGTTAGAGCTGAAAATTAATAAAAAATTAAGGCGCTCAAGTAGCGGGTGGCTTTCATCGAGGGCTTGTGCCAGCACCCGCTGATTAAAATACAGATGGCTTAGTTCGCGGTTTAAATAATAACGCGGCGCATCAAAGTTGTGCCCGTCGGCTTCTAAGCCTGGCAGTTCCTGGGATAAATCGGGCATTTCGGACATGGTTTACCTCTATACAGCGCACCTGAAATCCAGGCCATCATAAGCTCTAGGCTGCCTAAGTTTTATGACACTTTTGTGGCAGACCATTACCCTGTGCGCCTCTATAAGACCAAAACCGGCCGTCAAAGCGGGCCGCTTGTGAGCGCGTAAGGTGTGGGCAAGGGGCCCCTAAGCGGGGTTGCCTGCTTTAAGTGTAGCTAAAAGCTGCTGATAAGCCTCTCTGTCTTGGGCCTTAAGCTTGGCCATATCGCGCTCGATACGGCTGACCAACTGCTCTTTTGTTTTGGCCTTCACCTGTTCAATGTCCGCATGCAGCGCGCGCAGTTGTTCAATTGCAGGTTCATGCCGCCCCTCTGCCAACACCAGCAAGGCTTCGGTAATGCGGTTTAGCTGGGTGCCGTAGCTTGCGGTCTCAGCAATAATTTTTTGCTCCAGGTTTTTATCGCCAGCGAAATTAATTTCATAATTAGGCGAAAACCAACTGGTGACTGGGCTGATGCTTTGGTCAAAAAAACGAAAGGGAAAATCAAAAAAATTATTCATTACAGCGTCCTCCTGCATAGCAGCGTATTGAAATACCTTGGCAGCACACTCTGGCAATTAAACGCCAGCAGGCCTAACCAGATAGTATTCAACACGCCGATAGATCAATCATCTCTCATTAACCTGACGCGGGTTAATCATTGCGGCTTGTAACCGCACGCCCCGCTAAAACCAGGCACTATTTATCGTCGGTCGTTTTATTAATCCTGCGACATTTGGTGTCGGGTTAATAACTGCGGCGTAAGCCGCCGGAAGTCCCGCTAAAATAAGCAGGTTCACCTATCTGCACCGGTTTAGCGGAGCGAAGACAATATAGATCGGGAAGATCTATATTGTCACCGGGTTAATAGTGGCGAATGGGGTTAGTGCTCTAAATTCACCAGGCCTTTTTCGTTCACCCTAAAATCCGGCAAAACGCCGGTTGAATCAAAGGTGGCATTTAATTGATAACTAATAGTGGGGTGGTCGCTCACTAATAAACTGGCCAATACAGCTCCTGCACTGATCAAATTCGCGCTTACCGGCAATTCGATGTAGGTATCGCTATAGGCCTTAAGCCGGGGAATATCGGTTGCGTTGCCGGAAAAAACATCAAACCCATTTAAACGCACTTGATATTGCAAGCCAGCAATCGGCAGGGCCATTTTGTTGGGGTTGGTCACTTTAAGTTTTAACAAAAATAACTGCTCAAAACCCTGCCGCTCAAGGACAATTAGATTGCTCAGTTGAACCTCTGGCTGTTGGAATTTCGCGAGCGGGTTACAGGCGCTCAGCAGGGTAGCGGCGAGGACAATTGCAGCACTGGCGATTTTTTTCATAACTTAGAACCGAAATAAAAAACCCGGCGCAAGCCGGGTTTGGTTGACTTAACCACGGGCAGGCTCAAGGATGGGCTGCACCTGCACATTCGGCGCGGTGATATCCACTTTTTGGCCTAATTCGCGCTCTAATGCCGCTTCAATAGAGGCTTTGGTGACAGGGCCATTGAGGGTGATTTTTTTCATGCCCGCCAATTCATCCGCCTGTATAGGTTGGCCTGGCTCCATCGCCGCGAAGTGACGGCGCTTGCTGCCACCACCGCCGCCACCTCCGGTGTAGATACAACCGGTAGAGACATCCACGGCGAAGGCCACTATGCCAGGCACTAAAAAGAAAAATAATCCCAAACCATCCAACAGCACTATGACGGGGTCTAGGTTGCCGCCTTTTGAGCCCTGGCGCTCAGGGTGTAAAAGCAAACCGCAACCGGTGGTGGACTGCAGAAATGCCGCCAAGCCCAACACCATCACACATTTTTTTAACCGCATATTTGCGCTCCTCAACAGGCTGATTTAATTAACGATTGATACAAAAAAGCATCTTAGCCTATTCCCCCGACGACAAAACAGATCGCCGTGATCTATTTTGTGGAAGCCTCGCTAAAACAGATGGTGGTGTGTGCATCGCCGTGTATTGCAGGGCCAGGTCTATCTTATTAAACCGACGCTAACATCCATTGAGTTAACCCAAGTCGCTTCTAAACGCAGCGGTGAAGCGTTTTTGGCCTGTTTTATTGATGGGCCTGTTCCTGCTCGGCCGCCTCGGCTTCGGCCTGTTTCAGCTCCTGAGCGCTCACCGCCCGAGCCGAACCCGGCGCGGCGGCCTCTATGGCGCTGGGAATGACCGGCGGCACATCCACCTCCGGTGCTTTGGGTGGCGGAGGCGGCGCTTGATGGTCGCAGCCGCTGAGGATCAGTACTGCCAGCCACACAGCCTTATGGGCCCTAGCGGCTCGCTGATATATCGGGCTCTGCATAAGTCACCGTTTATTGTTTGGCGCTCAGGGTGTGCGCCATATGGACGGATAATTGGTTCAGCGCTTCATTAATTGCCGCCACGTAGGCCTCATAAGAATCCGCCGCGCAGGGCACCTCAATGCGGGTGCGCTCGGCGGCCAGGGTGCGCTCGCCGTTATCAGCGGTGAGAATATATTTAGCCTGCAATGCGACGGTTTTACCGCGCTCGCCCGCCATTTCTTCAATGATTACGCGCACCTGGCGAGCCGGGCGCATGCGATTGTCCCAAGGGAAGGGCCAGACGGTATCGGCGCCGAGCAGGATGGATAAATTATCCGCCAGCACACGGGTAACCGACTGATTTAAATAACCGGCCCAAATATGATACTGGGCCACGGTCACTTCCTGGCCCTGGGTGAGGCTGACAACCCCCGGCTGATTGTGGCTCTCAGGCAAAAACACCGGGCCAATACCCAAACTAAAACCATAGTTGCCCAGCGGTGCGTGTGCCGCTTTGGTGTGATGCAGGGTGTAATAATGGGTTTGCTGGCTGCAGGCGGCGAGCCCTAAAAACAGCAGGCTGGTTAGTAGGTAACGAAGGATCATTCTTTTTTCTTGCCTCCGAATAATAAGGCGTTGGGATAGCGTTTTAATTCATCGGCAATGCGATCAAATGAATCCGACGCTTCGGTCACCGAATTGAGCATTTCAATTACTTCAAAATGCAATTGCGAATCTGGCGCGAAGGTGGCGTCCAGGCTTTTTAGCGTAACGCGCAATTGGCTGAGGGTTTGGGTCGCTTCGGCGACGGTTTTATCCATGTCGTGAGTGGCTTTTTCTATATTGCCTAGGGTGCCATCGAGTTTACCGGCGGTATTATTTTTATCCAGGGTATTCATAATATTGGCCAGGCTCGCCATGGATTTGGCGAGGTCAGCGCCGATTTTATCGCTGGGAATACGGTTAAATTTATCGGTGATTTCGCTTAATTGTTTGGTGAGCTGATCCAGCGGGTCGTCCAGGGTGGGGATTTCCGCGTGGTTATCCGTCACCATTAATTTGCCGGGTTTTTGTTTGTTTTCAAAGGCTAAATCCACGTACAGGCTGCCGGTTAAGAGGCTGTCGGTGCGCAGTTGGCCGCGCAGGCCTTGACCGACCATTTTCGCAACCATACCGTCGATAATTTCCCGCTTGGGTTCTAAATCGGCTTTAAAGCGCTCGGGTTCTAAGGTGATATACACCAGCAGGGATTTATCTTGGTTTTCAATATTGGATAACACCACATCAACGACTTCGCCGACTTTTATACCGCGAAATTCCACCGGCGCACCGGCTTTTAAGCCGCGCACGGAATGGGAGAATTTTAATAAATAATAAAATTTGGCGCTAAAGCGGCCTTCTAACACGGATTCTTTATCGGCGTATAGAAAAAAGGTTTGGTTGGCTTTGGCAGGCTCGGCGTTTTCATAGGCGTTGATATTTTCAAAGGCGATGCCGCCGCCTAAAAACGACACCAGGGAGGCCATTTGCGCTTTTACGCCGTCCGGCCCGAGGTTGATATCAAAACCGCTGACATTCCAAAAACGGCTGTGGCTGGTGATTAATTTATCGTGGGGCGCCTGCACAAACACACGAATTTCCACCGCTTCGCCGCTTTCACTGAGTTTATAACTGGTGACTTCGCCGACTTTTAATTGCCGGTAATACACGGGTGAGCCTATGTCGACAGAATCTAAACTGTCGGCGCGCAGTAAAAAGGTGGTGCCTTTGACGCTGGATTCTATGGCGGGCGGCTCCGGTAGGCCGTCAAAATTGGTGGAGAAGGCGCCCGGCTCGCCAGGGTCCATCACTATGTACACGCCAGACACTAGGGTGCCGAGGTTGGAAACCCCCGCCACGCTGATGCGCGGGCTGACCAGCCAAAAACGTGTGTTCACGCTGAGGTGTTTGGCAATTTCCCGCTCAAGGGTGACTTTTAAGCGCACTTTGCTTAAATCGGCGGTGAGCTGCATTTTCGATACCTTGCCCACCGGCACATCTTTTAGGCGCACCTGGGTTTTACCCACCTCAATGCCCGCCGCTGCGTTTAAGAGGATTTCAATTTCCTGGCCTTTTTCCTGCCAGGAATTAATCGCCAGCCAGAGCGCAATGACGAGGGCAACCAGTGGTATCAACCACACGGGGGAGAGTTTTTGAAAGGGTGTAACCATCGGTTTAGGTAGATTCATGTTTAAACGCATGGGCTGGAAAATCCCCAGGTTGTTCCTGAGGGGTATCTAATAAGCGCGGGTCGAAGGTTTCGGCGGCCAGCATGGTTAGCACTACCACGGCGGCGAAGGCCACCAGGGCGTTACCCGGTTGTATATTGCCTAAAAAGCCAAATTGCACCAAGGCCGTTAGCAGCGTGACCACATAAACATCCACCATGGACCAGCGGCCAATTAATTCGGTGAGGTGAAACAGGCGAATTTTGGTGGTCTGGTTGCGGTAGTGCTGAAAATGCGCGCTGGCCAATAGGTAGATGAGCACACCGAGTTTCGCCATGGGCACCACTATACTGGCGATAAATACCACCGCCGCAATCAACCACATGTCGTGGTTGAGCAGACTAATCACACCGCTTACCAGTGTGTCGTCGCGCTCGCCGGTGAGGGTGCGGGTGGTCATGAAGGGCAAGAGGTTGGCGGGTATATACAAAATCACTGAGGCGGCAATCAGCGCGGTGGTTTTTTGCAGGCTGTTGGGGATGCGTTTGTGCATGGGGCTTAAGCAGCGGGGGCAGTGACTGCTGTGCTCTAACAAGGTCTCCCCCACCATGGCCTCACACACGCCGCAGGCGTAGAGCTTGTCGGTAGCTTTAGCCACATAACAATTGTTGGGCTGTAAGAAATTCCACAGGCTCTGCCGGTCGATGAGGGCATAGGCGATGGTGAGTATGGGCACCAGGGAAAAAAAGGCGTACATACTGACGCCGGGGATAAGGCTTGCCATATCGCCAAGTTTTACCGAGGTGACCAAGATGGCCAGCAGAAAAATCTCCAACATACTCCAGGGCTGGGCGCGGATCAGCCAGCGCAGCACAGCCACCTGGCCCGGCAGGCGTTTATTCAGCTGAAAGGGCACTAGAAGGTACAGCAGGGCGGAGACTTCCAGCAGCGGAAATAAAAAAATGGTGGAAAACACCAGCGCCGCCAGCAGCCACTGTTCATGGGCCAAGAGCGCACCCACGCCGGAGAGGATACTGGCGCTCTGCTCAAAGCTGACCAGCTTGAGGCTTAAAAAATCGAAGCTGTTGCTGATGATAAATAACACTACCGCCGCTACCGACAGGGCCGTGGCTGGCTGCACCCAGCGGGTTTTGCTCTCTGGCAGGGGCGATTGGCAATTGGGGCAGAGCAGCACCTGGCCTGCCTCGGCGTGCATGCGCTGCTGCAACTCGCCGCACTGGTGGCAAATTTGCCAGGCCTGCTGGCTGCTGTGGGGTTTTATCACGGCGCTAGCCCCGTCACGCGCGGCCACTGGCCAGGCGCATAAACTGCTGTTTCACGCCCGGCAACTGGCCCGCAAGCCTAAGGCCCAGGTTGCGCGCCAGGCCCACATAGGGGTTGTGGTTGCCGAACAGGCGCTTGAAGGATTCCATGGCCGCCATGGCGGCGAGGTTGTGGGGCATGCGGGCGCGCTGGTAGCGATCCTGCACGCTGGGGTGGTTAAGGGGCAGGCCGCGCTCTTGGGCGCGCACCAGTTCAGCCACCAACGCCTGTACGTCGGCCAGGCCCAGGTTGACGCCCTGCCCGGCTAAGGGGTGAATGGCGTGGGCGGCATCGCCCAGCAGCGTCACGCCCGGCGCGCAGTAGCGGCGGGCGTGGCATTGCTGCAGCGGCAGGGCCAGGCGCGCATCAAGATGCAGCACCGCACCTAAGCGGTGCTCAAGGGCTGCCGCCAAGGCGACTTTAAAAGCGTCCTCATCCAGCGCCATCATGCGCTCAGCTTCAGCATTCTCCAGCGACCAGACTATAGAGCTGTCCTGCTGCCCGGCGGGAAACAGCGGCAAAAACGCCAGCGGGCCTTGGTGGCTGAAACGCTGGTAGGCGGTGTGGCGGTGGGGCAGCTCGGTCTGCACCCGGCAGACGATTGCAGTGTGGCCGTAGGACCACTGGCGCACCGGGATAGAGGCCAGCTCGCGCAGCTTAGAGCGGGCGCCATCGGCGGCGAGTATCAAGGCGGCAGGTATCTCTGCGCCTTTGAGCGTTTGCAGGCAATAGGTCTCGCCCTGCTGGTGCAGGGCCTGCACTGAATCGCACAGCCAAGTAATCTGCGGCGCCAGGGCGATCAAGCGGTGTAGTTCAGCCAGCAGCTCGCCGTTTTCCACAATCCAGCCCAGCTCGTTGGCGCCCATCTCGCGGGCGGAAAATTCAATGCTGCCGCTGCCTTCACCGTCCCACACCTGCATCTGCTCATAGGCGCACAGGCGCTGTATTGCCGCCCACACACCCAGCTGTGCCAGCAGGCTTTGCGAGGCCAGGTTGAGGGCCACCACGCGCGGGTCGAACTGCGCGGCAAGCAGGGGCTGCTGTGGCCCCTGTTGATCGATCAACACAATCGACACCTGCGGCAGCCGCTGGCTGAGCGCCAGGGCTAGGCTTGCGCCGACCAGGCCTGCGCCGACTATTACCACTGGGACATCTGCGACCACTGGGGCATCTGCATTAGGCATCGGCTTTGAGCTCCCGAGGCAAGCTGACCGGCTGAGCCCGGCCAGAGAGTTGGCGGATGAAGGCGGCGCGCACGGCGGGCACAGTCTCCAGCAGTAACATGCCCATATCCCGCCCCCAGCGCAGGCTGCGCTCGCGGCGGGAGAAGACGCGGTTAAAGCCGTCGCTTAGGGCGATGGTGCGGTTTTGATCGGTTTGCGCGGACTGGGCATAGCGGTTGAGCTGTTTAAGCTCGCCCAAGCGTTCACCCAAAGCCGCCCCTTCGCTTAACACCTGGGCCAGGCGCAGGCCATCGCGCAGGGAGAGGTTAAAACCCTGCCCCGCCACCGGGTGCAAAAAGTGCGCAGCGTTGCCCTGTAATACTAGGTGGGAGCGCACCTGTTCGGTGGCTACCACCAGGCGCAGGGGGTAAAACTGCCGCTGGCCTATGGCTTCAAAGCGGCCTAACCGATACCCAAAGGCCGCTTGCAGGCGGTTTAACAGCTCGCTGTCGCTAAGCTCTGCAATCGCCGCCTGTTGGTCGTGCGGGAAGGTCCACACCAGCCCGGCCACCCGCGCCTGGGCGGATTGCCCGCGCGGCAGCAGGGCCATGGGGCCGTCCGGGCAGAAGCGCTCAAAGGCGCAGCCACCGTGGGGCAGGCTAAAACGCACATTGGCCACCAGAGCGGTTTGGGCGTAGGGCACTTCGCGCACGCCTATGCCCAGCGCCTGGCGCAGGGGGGAGTCGGCGCCGTCGGCGAGTATGACCAGCTGGTTATTTTGGCGCTGTTCGCCCTGGGGCGATTGCCAGCTTAACTGCATGCCGCCGCTGATGGGCCGCAGGGCTGTCACCTGGGCGCCGGGGATAACTTCAATACGCGGCGCTTGGGTAAGCGCCTGGTGCAAAATCGGCTGCAGACCGGCGTTTTCTACCACCTGGCCGAGGGGCTGCTGGTGATTGTCCGCCGGGCTGAACTGGCTGAGCCCCCAACTGCCCTGATCGGACACATGGATGCGCTCGATGGCGGTGGCGAAGGGGGCAATCTGCGGCCACAGGCCTAGGGCGCGAAAGAGTTCGACCGAGGTGGGCGCCAGCGCCGTGCTGCGGCCATCCCAGCTCGCCCGTCGGGCGGGATCAGTCTCGGGTGTGAGCAGCGGGCTGGATTCAAACAGGCGGATCGGGCAGTCAGGCAGCGCGCGGCTTAGCAGCAGGGCGAGGCTAGCCCCCACCATGCCGCCGCCGATAATGCCTATACCCGCCGGGGGCAGCAAAGGGGCTGTCAAAGCAGCGGCCCTTGCCCCGCCATCAGGGCTTCAATGGCGGCGGAGGTTTTTGGCACCCCGCTGGTTAACACCTGACAGCCTTCAGGCGTGACCAATACATCATCCTCAATGCGAATGCCGATGCCGCGCCACTTTTTGGCTACGCTGGTCTCGTCTTTACCCACATACAAACCCGGCTCCACGGTAAGCACCATGCCCGCCTCAAAGCGGCGCCAGTCGCCGTTTTGCTTGTAATCGCCCACATCGTGTACATCCATACCCAGCCAGTGGCCGGTGCGGTGCATGTAAAACGGCCGGTAGGCACCCTGTTCGATCAAGGCCTCCACTTCCCCTTGCAGCAGGCCGAGCCGCACTAGGCCCGCCGTCAACACCTCCACCGCCGCCTCGTGGGGCTGGTTCCAGTGGTTGCCGGGTTTAACGGCGGCTATGGCGGCCGCTTGGGCCTCCAGCACTAGGTCGTAGAGGGCGCGCTGCTCAGGGGAGAAACGCCCGCCCACCGGAAAGGTGCGGGTGATGTCCGCCGCATAACCCTGGTATTCACAGCCGGCGTCTATCAGCACCAAATCACCGTCTTGGAGGGCGCAATTGTTGTTGATGTAGTGCAGCACGCAGGCGTTGGCGCCGCCGCCGACTATGGTGTTGTAGGCCGGGTTGGGGGCGCCGCCCATGGCAAATTCATGGAGGATTTCCGCTTCCAGCTGGTATTCAAACAGGCCGGGTTTACAAAAACGCATGGCGCGCACATGGGCGCGGGCGGCCAGCTCGCAGGAGGCGGCCATCACGGCTTGTTCGGCGGGGCTTTTGATCAGGCGCTGGTTGTGCAGCAGGTGGTTGAGGTCGATAAACTCCCCCGGCGGCACCGCGCCGCTGCGCACCTTGCTGCGAATGTGGTTCACCCAGCCCATTACCTGGCTGTCAAAACTCGGCTCCTGGCCCAGGGCGTAATACACGCGCTTACGGCCTTCAATCAGGCCCGGCAAAATATCGTCTATGTCGTCGATGGGGTAGGCGTCATCGGCACCGAAGTGGCTGCAGGCGCCTTCAGGCCCGTAGCGAAAGCCATCCCAAATTTCCCGCTCCGGGTTGCGCTCGCGGCAGAACAACACGTACTCGCCCTGCTTGCGGCCGGGCATAAGCACCAGCACGGCCTGGGGTTCGTTAAAGCCGGTTAAATACAAAAAATCGCTGTCCTGGCGGAAGCCGTAGTGGGTGTCGCGGGAGCGGATTTTCTCCTGGGCGGCGGGGATGATGGCGATGGAGTCTGTCTCCATAGCGGCCATCAGGGTTTGCCTGCGGCTGTTAAATTCCGATTGCGATAGGCTCATGGGCGCACCCGCGTTTAATGTAGGTTGGCGGACGGGGCAGCGGCTTCAGGCTCGCTGCGCCCCTGTTGGTCGGCGGCCAGCTGCAGCACCACTACCCGCACGTATTCCACCAGTTCAGCGAAATACACTTCGTTTTCTTCCGTTTCATCGGCACTGGCATCGAGCTGGGCTATCTGCGCCAGATCATCCAGGCCTTCGTGTTTGATTCCTTCAGCGCCCGCATGGCCCAGCGCGCACAAAAAGCCCTGGCACCACTGGGCGAGGGCTTCTAAACGCGCGTTCATAGGCAGGGCGTCATCGGGTAACAAGAGGTGAAAGCGGTACTCGGCGTCCTTGAGGGTGTGGCTCACCATGGCATTGAGTGCGCCCAGGCCCGCCAGTTGTTCGGGGGTTTTAGGCAGCATGTCGATATCTAAAAAACGCGCCACCTCTGTGTGCCAGGCGGCCTCGTCGAGGTTTTCGCCATTGACCTGTAAACCGACTAAAAAGCCCTGAAATTCCGAGGCGCCACTAATTGCACCTATCTGCAATAAAAAATCCGCCCAGTGTTCAAAATTGATGCTCGCTGCAGCCATGCTTTTTGCCTGTTAAAACGCGTAGTGGAACAATGTAAGACCTGGCTCACATGCTACCATAAGCCTTACAAATTAAGGCATTTAAGGCTAGCTGGCACAAGGACCGCAGGCATCTTGAGGCCGGGTGCAGGGCAAGGTTTTTATCTGCCGGCGCCTTAGGCTTTAACTAAGTACGTTTAACCTAGGGGGTAGAGGTTGATGTTGAGCACCATTTTTAAGGCCAGGGTTTAATGCCTATGCACGATCCCCTTATTGCCAAGCTTAGCGCCCAGATCGAGCGCCTGATTGCCGAACACCAAGCCCTTAAAGCTGAGCATCAGCAGCTGCAACAGGCCGCGCGCACATGGCGCGAAGAGCGCCAACTGCTGATCGACAAAAACACCCTCGCCTGCAACCGCATCGAAGCCATGATCGCCCGCTTAAAAAAATGGGACGGCCCCCATGAGTAAACAACACCGCGTTAACCTCAGCCTGCTGGAAAAGGAATACCAAATTGCCTGCCCGCCGGAGGAACAAGCGGCCCTTATCACCGCCGCCAAAGAAGTCGAACGCCGCATGCGCACCACCCGCCTGCAGCAGGGAGTGGTGGGGGCTGAGCGTATTGCGGTGGTGGTGGCGCTGAATCTTTGTTATGAGCTGCAGCAGTTGCAGGCCCAGATGGCGGCTTCTAGCCCTGTGGGCCCGGATAATGCGGCACTTCAATCCCTGCTCGAAAAAGTCCAGGCGGCGTTGAACGAACCCCAGCCCTGATTAACGCTGAATCCACTGTGACAAGGCCGCAAGCTTGCCTGGGTCCTGATCCACAAAACGCACCATCACCCGCACCTTATCACTCTCTGGGCTTAAGCTCGCCGCCGTGAGAGCGTGTATATAGACATTCAGGCGCGCCAGCACCTGGCTGTTCGCATCGAGAATATCCAGAGCGGCCGCTTCGAATAGTTGCGGCAGGCTTTCCGTGCGGTCGATGAGGCCGCTCATAGCCTGCAGGGAAATCTCTTTTACCTCACACACAAAAGCCTGTTTGGCCAGGCGCAGATGGGCTTGCAGATTCACCTTGGCAGGTGCGCTGGCGGCGGGCGCGGCGGGTTTGGCAAAGGCGGTGGCTTGCACAGGCTGGGGGGCGGCTTTTTGGCTGCGCTCTACGGTGGCCCCGGTGAGCACCGCTAAGGAGCTAAAGGGCCCGGCGGGTTTTGCCGAAGCAGCCTTGGGGTTATAGCCGATGCGTTTGAGCTGTTTGTGTACCTTGCGGGTCAGCTCTTCGGCGGTGAAAGGTTTAGAGATGTAATCGCTAACCCCTGCATTAACGGCGGCGATCACATGGTTGCGATCGCCCCGGCTGGTGATCATGATAAAGGGCGTGGCCACCAAATGCGGCTGGGCGCGCACCCATTTGAGCAGCTCCTCGCCGGACACCTCGGGCATTTCCCAGTCGGAGAGGATTAAATCCGGCGCTTTTTGTTTGATGAGGGCCTGGGCGCGGGCGCCGTCGGCGGCTTCTAGGAGTTCAACTTCCCCTATCATCTGGCGGACAGCGCGTTTGACGAGATCGCGAATAAAGGTTGCGTCGTCCACCACTAACACCGTTAAGCCCATCGCCGTCCACCCTGTTGATCATTGCTCACAGCCCTGTTGCCCAGTGCGCCTGGGTTATGCCTCGGCGCGGCGGGTAAATACCCAGGTGTCGCCACTGGACAGGGCTGCGTTATAGCCATACCCATCGGCGCTGAAGCCTTTTAGCTCTTCAGCCTGGGTGAGGCGATTGTTAACAATATAGGCGCACATTCGCCCGCGCGCCTTTTTCGCGAAAAAACTGATGATCTTGTAGGTGCCAGTGGGTGCGTGGTAGTCCTTAAACAGCGGCTCAATAATGCGCCCGGCCACCAGGTTGGGTTTAACCACTTTGAAGTATTCCTGGGAGGCCAGGTTAATCACTAGGCCGCTGCCCTCGGCTTTTAAATCCTTATTTAACAGCTGCGTCACTAATTCCCCCCAGAACTGGTACAAATCCCGCCCCCGCTCGGTTTTAAGGCCGGTGCCCATCTCCAAACGGTAGGGCAGTATGGCGTCCAGAGGCCGCAACAGGCCGTAAAGGCCGGACAAAATGCGCACATGGCCCTGGGCAAAGTCCACCGCCTCGGCATCCCAACTGCGGGCTTGCAAGCCCTGGTACACATCGCCATTAAACGCCCAGATGGCCGGGCAGGCCTGGCGTTTCGGCTGCGGCCAGCGCCAGTCTTGAAAACGCGTGTAGTTGAGCAGAGCGAGTTTTTCACTCAGGTGCATAAGCTTCGCCACATCCGCCACCTGGGCCTGCTTTAGGGTTTGCATGAGGGCTTGGCTGTGCTCAGGCAGGCGCGGCTGGGTGGCTTTGTACTCCAGCGGCGGGGCGCTGAAGTCGAGGTCTTTGGCGGGGGAAAGCAGAGCGAGCATGGTTATACCTGTTCTAAGAGGTCGAGCCACCAATTAAGCGGCGTAGTGCCGTCAGTGGAATCGTAGACATTGCCGTAAAACCAGGCGCTGTGTTCATCCATAGCGCCGTTTAATAGGGCCTCGATGGCATTAAAACCCAGGCTTACGTGGATGCTGTAAATCAGCAGTCGGGGCGTTTCGGCATCCAGCTCTCCTCCGAGCTGTTCTAAGTGTGGCGTTAAGCGCTCCGCCAGGGCTTGAATATCCCCTCGGCTCACTACCCGAATGGCCAGGTTGCCACTGCGGCGCACCAACTCAAACTGGGGTTTACCCTCCCCGGCGCCCGTGAGCTTGATGACATCGCCACTGGCTATGCCCTTGATAAACGCCGGTGAGCGCACCAGCTGGCATTCATTGTTTTCGTTCACCTGCACCTGCAGGCGCTCCACCACCGGTGCACCTTCCGGGCCAATACCTGCGAACAATTCAATATGGGAGAGGGCTGAGGACATAGGTACACCTTGATGGGGGCGGAAGTAAGGGGGCGCATTATCCTTGAATTCTGCCCATCGAGCGTAGGCCTGGCAGGCTAAAACCCTACCGGCGTGACGTGCCAGCGAGGTAGCCTGGATGCAACGCCCGTGAAATCCAGGGGTTAACCTAAGCGCAGCGGCGAAAGTGGCATCCCGGCACGCTTTCGGGGATCATACGGGCCGCCAATGCTGATAACCCACAGGAGCACCTCATGCGCATTTTGTTGTTTCTTGTCTTAACCCTGACATTAACCGGCTGCGCCACCAACGCCGTCACCGGCAAAAAGTCGCTTAATTTCATGTCCACCGCCGATCAAATCGCCATGGGTGAAAAAAACTACCGGCCCTATCAGCAACAACAAGGCGGCCGCTATGAAGTGGACCCGCGAGTAAACGACTATGTAAAAAACGTCGGCCTTAAACTGGCGGCGGTGAGCGACCAGCCCAACCTGCCCTACGACTTTGTGGTGCTCAACGACGACACCCCCAACGCCTGGGCCCTGCCCGGCGGCAAAATCGCCATCAACCGAGGCCTCTTGGTACTGCTGGATGACGAGGCGCAACTGGCGGCTGTGCTGGGCCATGAAATTGTCCACGCCGCCGCCGGCCACACCGCCCAGCAACAATCCAAAGCCACCCTCTTGGGCCTCGGCGCTGCACTGCTGACGGTGGCGGTGTCCGACTCCGACTACAGCCCCTTAATCGGCGCCGGCGTAGGCCTTGGGGTGGGTATGACCGCCGCTAAATTCGGCCGCGACCAGGAGTTAGAATCCGACCACTACGGCATCAAATACATGGCCAAAGCAGGCTACGACGTGCAGGCGGCGGTGGAATTACAGGAAAAATTCGTCGCTCTCTCCAAGGGCCAAAACAGCGGCGGCCTGGGAGCCTTATTCGCCAGCCACCCGCCCTCCCAAGAGCGCGTGGAGAAAAACCGCCAACAGCTCGCCCTCTACCCCGGTGGCCTGCGCAACAAAAGCCAATTTGAGCGCGCCATGAGCCAAGTGCGCAAAGACGCCCCCGCCTACAAACTTAACCAAGAGGCACAAAAAGCCGCAGCGGCGAAAAATTATGATGAGGGCCTCTCCTTAGTGAACCGCGCCATAGGCCAACAGGGCCGAGAGGCGCAATTTCATATTACTAAGGGCCGGATACTCTTGGCCAAAGAGGACACCCTCAACGCCAGCAACGCCTTCCGCCGCGCCACCCAGGAGAACCCCGGCTACGTGATGGGCTTTTTGTACCACGGCATGACGGAGAAAAAACTCGGCTACAACGACACCGCCGAGCGCAGCTTCAAACGCAGCATGGACCTACTGCCCACACCCATAGCGGCTTATTACCTGGGTGATATCAGCCGCAACAAAGGCGATAGCCCAGCGGCGCGACGCTACTTTGAATTCGCCGCCCAAGACGGTGGCGATATAGGCCAGGCGGCCAGGCGGCAATTGCAGAATCTTTATTAAATTTCTTGGCGGTTTGCGCGCAAAACGAAGCGAAAAAAACTGTAGGGGCGGCCCTTGTGGCCGCCTTTTTTATTTTTGAAGGATTCGTAGTGCGTAGGGCAATGAGATGAACTCCCCCTCTCATTGCCCTACGGATTTTTTCGTATTTACTTGATCCGCCTTGCGCGTTCGTTATGGTGAAAGATGCTCAAACTAGCTTGAGCATAGAGACATTGCGGTCCCAGGGGAATTTATTAAGCCGGAGTTTAAAAATTTAACGAGGGGAAATTAAATTTGATTAAGCTGAAATATTCAATATGGAAAATGCTATTATTTTTTTCCGCGATTTTAGTTATATATGCACTCTGGCCAAGACCCTATGTTGTAGATTCACGCCCTATTTGGGTGCGGATCTCCAACTGCCAGCAGATCAAACTATTTCGGGCACTCGCTTTCAGATTTAAAAGTGAACCATTGTTCCAAACTGAAACTGAGCTGATCAATTTTATAGGAACTATAAACTCCACAATTGAAGAAAAATGTGGAAAAGGCTTCACTCTCGAAGGAGGGACATACCGCAATGCTAGGGGGGAAAAATTGGTTCCGGATATGGGTGTCGATTTTTTTCCCTGTGCGCAGAAAGGAGAGCCCCAAACTTATACGAGACGGAAGCGTTAGAGGATCGCTACCTATTATTTAAAAAGGATAAGTTTATCGCGGATGAACAGTGCCCAACCTTTTAGACCAAGGGGTCAGAGACCTTGAAATTTGACGTTTAAACTCAAAGAATTTTTAAAAAGGGTAAATTATGGCCTGGAGACCAAGGTTATACACAGAAGGCTGCGCTCAGCATATTGGGCAACGAGACAAATATCGGTCGGTGTTTTTTTGATACCGCAGATTATGCTTTTTATTGCCAAAAACTAAAGGATGCAGCGGAGAGAAACAATGTCCAGGTGCATGCTTTTGTGTTAATGACCAACCACGTGCATTTATTAGTGCTCAGGGTGGATTCGAAGCGTGGAGACAATCCACTCAATCGAAGCCAGAGAATCACAGTTTGAAAATCGCACGCGGGTATTTAATTGGTGGATTGCTTCGCGAATCCACCCTACGGATTGTCTTCGGAATCAAATTGATCCGCCTTACGCGTAAGACACCTGGGGGGCGCAGGGGATGGTATCAGCATGGTGCCAATGGAGCGATTCTTGAATCGTGTTAAATACCGGGCGATGGAAATAGAGCTTGATGCGGGGAAATCGGTTCGGGCGACAATACGTCTAGAGTAACCGCCGTTTATTTAGATACCTAAAAGATTAGTTGTTGAAGCCTGGATGGATGGGGAATATGAGAAATTTAAGTATGAAAAATAGAGAGAATGTATATGAAGACCGAAGATGCTTATAAATTTATCGCGGAAGAGGGCTTGGAATCTATCGGAGCTTTACTGTGGGAGTCAATTGCAATTGAGACTATTGTCTACAATCGTAGCACGCGATCAATATATTGGGCCGTCACAGGGGACGAGCGTGTAAGAACGTCAGTAGCTCCATCTGATGCGGCGTCGAGCAGAGCCTTTGAGGCTGCTCTCTTTTTGAGGGATGATTTGTTAAAAACAACTGGTCATCTTTGCTACGGTTTTACCTTTACTTTATTTAAAGATGGCCAATTTGATATTCAATACCGCTACGATAATCCGTATAAAGATATTGAGGAGCAAATGGCAGCGGAGTAGAAAAATAAAGGTAACACCTAATGCAATCAAGGGGTAAATCAAGGGGTCAGAGACCTTGAAATTTCGACGCATAAAGACAAGGAATTTTTAAAAAGGAGAATTATGGCCAGGATGCCAAGGTTATACATAGAAGGCTGCGCTCAGCATATTGTGCAACGAGGCAATAATCGGTCGGTATGATTTTTTGATACCGTAGATTATGCTTTTTATTGCCAAAAACTAAAGGATGCAGCGGAGAGAAACAATGTCCAGGTGCATGCTTTTGTGTTAATGACCAACCACGTGCATTTATTAGTGCTCAGGGTGGATTCGAAGCGTGGAGACAATCCACCAAATCGAAGGCAGGGTTTCAAAGTTTGAGAATTGCTTGCGGGTATTTAAATGGTGGATGGCTTCGCGAATCCACCCTACGGATTTTCTTCGGAGTCAAATTGACCGGTCTTACACGTTATTCAATAACAATAGGTGAAACGGAAATGTCGACCGGGTTGCTTTAAGCCGAGCCAGCTAACGCCAATAATTTTCTAGCCTCGCCAGGAGAAGTAACTCTTATAAATTTAATGTGAGGATAGCTGTTTTCTTCGAAAATGCGCCTATACCTTATCCGATTGCTTTTGTGATGCGTGAGCATCCATAACACAATTGAGTCTTTTGATAGAAAAATTTTACTAAATGATTCCTTATTTCCGGTTCCCGGCCAAAGCTCCTGCTTCGCAATTGCTCTTCTTATTGAGCGAAACAAGACTTGATAGAGCGTCCTGAGAAAACCATAGTCTAACCAAATGACCGTATCAACATGTTTCCATTTTAAAGACTGAGTTCGACTGTAGTTCCCATCTAACACCCAGGACTCAGTAGATAACACCTTTTCAAGATCAGAAAAAAACGTGTCGTCATCGGGCTCTCCCCAATTTGGCTTCCAATAAACGGCATCCATTTCGATATATGGGAAGCCTAGCGCATTCGCGAGTTCTCGACTGAAAGTAGACTTGCCGCTACCACTTGTGCCAATTACATTTATTCTTTTCATTTCCGAAAACTCAATTCAACCACCAAGGTGCTAACGCCGAGGGCACAGGGTGGATTTGGAGCGTAGCGACAATCCACCAAACGAACCCAGAGGCTCACAGTTTGAAAATAGCTCGCGGGCATTTAATTGGTGGATTGCTTCGCGAATCCACCCTACGGATTTTCTTCGAAATTAAATCGATCCGCCTTACGAGTTCAACCCGAAAAAAAATCCGAGTTTTCTTTTGCTTCGGCCAGCGACAACAGAATCAAATGGAGCGGGATAAATAGTTTCCCCCTTTTTAGCCGGAAGAGACTCAGCTTGTATTGGTTTTACAGTCATTATAGATGACTCCTTTTTTACCTAACGGCCGTCATAAGGCGCCCGACGCAAGGAGCGTCGGGCGACCAAAGGGAGCGTATTTGATGGCATTGTTAGAGATATCCGGCACGGTACGCTTCCTCAATTTTTGGATGTGTATTAAGCTCAGACCTCGAAAGCATGCTTCGCAACGCGTTTGCAATTACCCAGCGGTGCGATTGTTTTGATTCATGTTCCAGCTCATGGAGCAATTGTTCGGAAGCGATACTCTTGGCACTTTTCTCGGTAAGTGCGCGAATAATTCCTTCTCGAATTCTTGGGTGATGAGATAGCTTTAAGTGCTCCACCAGCAACGGGTATGCAATTTCGTACGAACCATAGAATTTCCTTACAAGGATTGGGTGCGGTGCATTGTTTACTAAATCCCAAACGGAATCGACCGGTAATCCGAGTTCATTTAGCTTGGCGACAAGCTCTGATTCGTCATTTCTACAAGCATCACTCAAAGCATCGATTTCAGCTTCCTTTATGGCCCTACGAGCCAAATAATCAGGATCCGAGTTGAGCTTCGCCATTAAATCTGCCGCCGTCATATTTTCTTTTCGCTTTGGCATGATTTACCCCTAATAGTTTTATTAAACCGTGACCGCCGTCTATCACAATTTTTCTTGCCGTCTATCACCCCTCCTCAAGCGTCCTCTAAATACAAATTTCTCTACATTTGAGAAGGTTGTAACCATCCGAGCAGGGTTCTTTGCGTAGCTAATTTTAGATAACACGGGGTTGAGCCGTGTTATCAATGTTAAAGCGGCGCCGTCTATCACCATCGCAGCTGGCACTTGCCAACTCCGGGCATACCAGCTTACCAAGGTTCAGCCTGTATAGCCCAAAGAATAGGCGGCGATCAAAGCCTTTTGCTGGCAATAATATAGACGAACCCGTGCTGCATGGGCATATGCATAAAGTAGATGGGCTTGAGGTAAAACAGCCGCTTTGCTTGTGCGCTAGGTGAGCCGCAAAAACGGCGCTTTAAATCCAGTGGATCCTGTGACTGCGCGCAGGATGAAAGCTAAGTGGTTCGCTCTTATTAACCCGGCGTTTTAGTGCAGGGTTAATAAGTGTTTTTTGCAGTTTAAAACAGGTAGCGCTTAATGAGTGTCAATCAAAAAAATGCGCAATCCACCGCAGCAGAGCCACAGGGGCTTCTATCAATAACTCAGCTAAATCCAGCAGCCAACTATCATCGCGCCGCTCTCCCCGGCGTTTACTCGGCCAAATGATACAAGCCGCCACTAGGCAGCCCAGCGCCAGGAATAATTTGCCCCAGCTAAAACTCGCCACAAGGCAATTGAGGCTGAGCATTAAAAACGCCAGCCACAGCAGCGCGGCGGTTAATTCTCGCAGGAGTGTCACGCGGGTGTCCTCGTAAAGGGGTGGGTGGAGGGTAATGGTATTAGGTTAGGGTAACCCGTAGGGGCAACCCTTGTGGTTGCCCAATTCTGGCACCCTCTAAGCCTGGGTATATTCACCGGTTTGGGCACCCACAAGGGGCGCCCCTACCGGTATTACTAATCAAAAAATGGCATTGAGGCCTGGGAGAATGTCGTTGAGTTTAGCGCGGCTGCATCAGCTTAGCCCTCTCCCAAAGGCAATGTCACTGAGTTAGGGGTTTGGTGTGGTTTTGCCAGTGGTTTTTTGCGCGCCAAGAAACCCCACCCGAACCCTCCCCTTAAAAAGGGGAGGGAGCACAATAGTGCTGGAAATACGCGTAATTTCTTCGTTTTAGGCTTTGTAGCCTCTCCTTGCATGTCATTGAATAAAGGATTTCAGTTTACTTTTTCGTGGATTTACCGCTGCCCCAAAACCCCCTCCCAGCTTCCCGCACATAAACCACTTCCTTGTGGTTTATGTGCGGGAAGCTTTGCTGTGCAAATTGCTCCTGCAATTTGTGGAAAGGGGGAGGAGCAGAACACCTTAAAACCACCTCAACCTAGCGAAAAAACCAACTCAACCTAGCCACGTCGGCCTGGGCGGGCCGCGCAAGGCCTACTTTGGTCGCACACCATTAGGTAACGACGCTGCCAATGCTGACACTCATTAAGCGAATAACTGACGTTTTCGCCTTTAACCTGCCCTGTTAAACACCCTATCATCCCGCAGGCTTAAAATTTTGCCGGGGCACAGGCCCTGCGCAATTCACAAATTAAACGCGTTATGCGCCTGAGGTGTTTTATGTTAATTAAACCGGATGTGGTCGCAGTTGCCCAAAAATTAACGAGCAGCTCTTTAAAAAATACCTTTGATACGTTTAACCGTGTGGACTACCAAAGCAAGCTCAACCCGGATGTGCTGCAATTTCCGGAGGAATTTTTAAGCCTGTACCACCATCCGATTTACGGCGACTTAAGTGATGAGCAGAAGTGGAAATTATCCCTACTGGAAACGGTAAATTTTTTCTCGGCGAATATTTTTGGTGAGCAGCATTTAATTTCGCATATGGAGAAAAAAATCTACCGCAATAAATTTGTCGGTGAAGACCCCATCTCCAGCGAATATGCGCAGCATTTTATTCATGAAGAAAATTCCCACACCTTTATGTTGGCTGGCTATTGCGTGCGCTACCACAATGGTGTGATGCCCAACCGCTCTATCGCTATGGCGGACCCTAAGTTGTCCCATTATGGTGAGGATTTATTATTTTTTGCCCGCACCTATGTGCTGGAAATGTTTTTAGGTTACATGAACCGCTTATCCCGCGAGCGCGATGATATTGATGATACCGTGCGGCAAATTCATTACTTTCACCTGTTAGATGAGGTGCGCCACATCGCCTGGGACCGCGCTATGGTGGAGGGCAATTTATGGGAGATGCGCGAGCGCGGTTTGGAGCATGAAATTCCGCAGATTAAAGAGCTGGTGAAAACCTACGCCAAGGTGTCGTTTAACAGCCTGTACAACCCGCGCATTTATAAAGATATAGGCCTGGAAAACCCCACCCGTTTAGCCAGCGAGGCGGCCGCAAGCGAAGCGCGCCAGCAGCAGGTGGATAAATGGAGTCAGGGCTTTGAAAACTATTTATTCAAAATTGGCCTGTATGGCGAAGAGGATTTGCGCCAGCCCTACAACCCCAAAGCCGCGCTGCACACGGCGGATGCTTAAGGAGGTTGTATGCGTACTTTATTTAGCCGCTTTAGCCAGGCCGCTGAGCGTTTTGGCGATGCCCCTTACCTTAAAAACGACAGCCAGCCACTGAGTTACCAGCAGGCGCACCATCGGGTGTGTGGGCTGGCCGGGCAACTAGCTGAGGCAGGGGTGAAGAGTTGGGATAGGGTGCTTCTGGTGAGCCCCAACCATATCCAGGTGCCGTTAGCCGTATTGGCGATTAATGCCCTGGGCGCGATTGCCGTGGTGGTGAACGAGCAGACAACCCAGGCCAGCCTGGCGGCGATTCTGGCGGAAACCCAGCCGACGCTGGTGTTCGGCCACAGCAGCCAGGCCGAGCGCTGGGCCGAGCAGACGCGCCAACCGGTGTGGTTTATCGACCAGCTGGAGCTTGCCGCCGCGCCGAGTGCGCCTGCTCCCCGGCAGCCGCCGTGCAGCCAAGACCCGGCTTTGATGATTTACACCTCCGGTTCTACAGGTAAGCCTAAGGGCGTGGTGCTGAGCCAAGATAATGTGTTGTTCGCCAGCGAGCAGATTCAAGCGCGCCTTGGCTACCGCCCGGACGACACCATCGGCCTGTTTTTGCCGCTGTCATTTGATTACGGCCTGTATCAGATGTTTTTGGCGTTTTTAGCGGGTGCTTGCCTCTATGTGAGCGATGCCTCCAAGGCGGGGCCTGCCCTGGCGGGCACCCTGCAGCAACAGGGGGTGACGGTGTTCCCCGGTGTGCCCCATCTGTACAACTTGCTCACGCAATTTCTCATCCGCAAACAGATGCAGTTAACGGGCATCCGCCTGTGCACCAACACCGGCGCGCACCTGCCGCAGGCACAGATTGAACTGCTGCGCGAGCGCCTACCCAACAGCCAAGTGGCGCCTATGTACGGCCTGACCGAGTGCAAGCGGGTGGCGATTTTGCGGCCGGAGGAAGTGGCCAGCAAACCCGGCTCAGTGGGCCGCCCGCTGGATGACACCAGCGCCTACATAGTGGATGACGCGGGTAACCTGCTGCCGCCGGGTGAGGTAGGGGAGCTGGTGATTGTGGGTCGCCATGTGGGTTTAGGTTATTGGCAGGCGCCGGAGGAGACCGCCCTGCGCTACAGAGTGCATCCCTGCGGTATAGGCCGCGCCCTCTACAGTGGCGATAACTTCCGCCAGGACGCCGAGGGTTATTTGTATTACGTCGGCCGCCGCGATGAGCAGATCAAGCGCCAGGGCTTTCGTATCAACCGCTTGGAAATTGAAGACACCGCCCTGCGCCTGCCGGGGGTGATCAACGCCTGTTTAATTCAGGCCGACAGCCGCCTGGTGTTGTTTGTGGGGTTTATGCAGGCTGAAAAAGTGATTGGCGAGCGGGAGATTTTGACCTTTCTGGCCCGCGAGCTGGAGCCCTATAAGGTGCCGGATGCCGTTGAGGTGCTGGAGGACTTCCCGGTCTCCAGCAATGGCAAGATCAACCGCAAAGCCATAGAGGCGGCCTACTCATGACCCCTGCCTTCAGCCTGCAGTTCGAACACATAGATAGCCTTGCCGAGCGCTTTGGCACTCCACTTTATCTTTACGAACTCACCCAGCTGGAGGCAGCGGTGGCGCGTCTGCAAGCGGCGCTGCCCAGGGGTGCCACTATTTACCACAGCCTGAAATCCAACCCCCTGCCTGCGCTCTTGCAGGCCTCGGTGGCGGCTGGGTGCAAGCCTGAAATCTGCTCTACCGGCGAGCTTGCGGTGGCCCTCGCCAGCGGCAGCGCCCCGGCGGAATTCTTGTACTCCGGGCCGGGTAAATCCCCCGGCGAACTGCGCGCCGCCCTCAAAGCTGGAGTGCGGCAGTTTTCGGTGGAGTCCTGGGGGGATTTAGATCGCCTTAAGCGAGAGGCCCATGCCTTTCCTTCCGCTCAAATACGGGTGCTGTTGCGGGTCAATCCGGCCGAAGGTATTCAAGCGGGCCTAGCCATGAGCGGCTCGGCCACTCAGTTTGGTTTTGAGGAAGCGGACGTATGCGCCGAACATGCGCGTTTGGCGGAGCTCGGCAGCCAGTTAAACATCGTGGGGTTCCACGTTTATTACGGCACGCAAATTCCCAATCAAGAAAGCCTGCTGGCCTCATTTAGTAACGCCATCGCCTGCTGTGAGCGCTTAAGCGAAGCCCTCAATCTGCGCCCTGAGGTGCTGGATCTGGGCGGCGGCTTCCCCTGGCCCTATGCCAGCGAGGGAACAGGCGCCGACTTTAGCCAGCTCGCCCAGCAGCTGCAGCCGATACTTGACGCCCGCCATTGGACCCGCGATGCGGCGCTCTGGTTTGAATCCGGTCGTTATATCACCGCCGCCTGCGGCACCTGGGTAAGTCGGGTGCTGGATGTTAAAACCGGCAAAGATGGCCAGCGGTTTGTGGTGATGGACTCGGGTATCAATCATCTTGGCGGCATGGCGGGCCTGGGCCGAGTGGTGAGGCCTTACACCGGCTTTATCAGCGAGCGGGCCGCCGACGCCGATGCCGTCAAAGCCGCCGTGGTAGGCCCCCTGTGCAGCCCTTTGGATCGGCTTGCCTCGGCAGCGCCTTTGGGCGAGGTGCAAGTAGACGACCTACTGGCCATCCCTAATACCGGCGCCTATGGCCTCACCGCTAGTTTGACCGGCTTTTTAAGCCACCCAGCTCCACTTGAGCTAGTGCTGCGCCGGGGCGAACCCCAGGCGGGGTTTCAGCTGCGCACTGGCCACGAACCCTTAAACCTTTTATAACCTCTGGAATGTGTTATGTCTGCAACCCTTGAAGCCAGCGCAAGCCTTGGCAAACTCAAAACTATTATCGCAAGCCACCTAAAACGCATTGCCTCGGCCGAGGACTTGCCAGAAGATGCCGAGCTTGCAAGCCTGGGGCTTGATTCCATGACGGCCATGAACCTGCTATTTGATATTGAAGATCAATTTAGTGTGGCGTTTGATGAATCCCTGCTCACCCCTGAGGTGTTCAAAAGCTGCCGCAGCCTGCACAACGCCCTGCTCACCCTGCTCTAGAGAACAGCCTATGACCGCCTTTGTATTCGTGCCCGGCTACGGCAATTCCCTCGGCGGCCACTGGCAAGAACTTTGGTACGCTCAGCTGGCGGGCAGCCACTGGGCAGAACTGGGAGCGAGCAGCGACGGCGCTGAGCTCGGCAGTTGGGACAGGCCTGATTGTGCCCTCTGGGTGGCGCGCCTGCAGGCCTGTATCAGTGCCATCGCTGAGCCTGTGGTGTTAATCAGCCACAGCCTCGGCGGCCTCACCATCGCCCACTGGGCCGCCCAGCACCCCGCCGCCTGCAGGCAGATCCTCGGCGCTTTTATGGTGGCGGTGCCCGACCCTACGCGGCCCGACTTCCCCAGCGCCATCAGCGGCTATGGCGCTACGCCCTTAACGGCCTTGCCCTTTGCCAGCCTGATGGTCACCAGCCGCGACGACCCCTACGCCGCACCGGAGCAAAGCGCCGCGTTTGCGAGCGCCTGGGGCGCCGGGACCTGGGATATAGGCGAGGCCGGCCATATCAATGTGGCGCGCGGCTTTGGCGCCTGGCCGGAAGGCCGTATCGCTCTTGAGCGCTGGCAGGCGGGTTTGGCCTGAGGTTTTTATTCTTCCGCTAGCAGCGGCGCAGTTTTCCCAGTGGTTATTTGTTCGCCCCGAAACCCCAACCCAGAGTCATTAAGTTAAGCCCAGCTCCCTCACCCTAGCCCTCTCGGTAACTGCTCCCAGCGTGACTCTACCTCGATTTCATTCCCGATGAAATTCTACCTCCCCCGTCCTTGGGGTCGTCCTGCATCCAGGCAGTCGTCCCAAAGGGAGAGGGGACAGTGTGTACCAACGCTGGAGAGCTTGCTTTTAGCTCCCTCTCCCTCTGGGAGAGGGTTGGGGTGAGGGTAAGACAAGGAGCGGGAAACAGGCCAAAAACCTCAACTTGATGACATTGAGTTGGGTGGGGATGTCGATAAAAAAACAACAGATACATTCAGTGCGAGATTAATAGGGTCGCAGCAGGCTTCACGCCAGCTCCCGCTGCCGCTCCAGCCATTCCAACGGCGTCAGGCCGATTTTTTTGCGGAACACGCGCGCTAGTACCGAGGCGTTTTCATAGCCCACCTCATGGGCCACCAGGCCGACGGGTTTGAGCTGGCGCAACAGGCTCTGGGCCACCCCCAAACGCCACTCGATTAAATAATCCCCCGGCGGCTGGCCCAGTACAGCCTTGAACAGTTCGGCGAATTTGCTGCGCGACATACCGGCCAGGTTCGCCAATTCCACCAGGCTCCAAGCCCGCGCCGGGTCTCCGTGTATGGCCAGCAGGGCCTTGTGTAGCTGAGGGTGAGCAAGGCCTGCCAGCATGCCGGTGTGTAAGCTGGCGCGCTCCACCAGGTGGCGCAGCATCTGCAGCACCAACAGTTCCCCCAGGCGGTTGATGGCCAACTGGCGCCCCTCCAGTTCAGCAAAGGCTTCATCGAATAACCAGGTACACACAAAAGCCAAACGCGGGTCTTCAGCCAGCGGCAACACCAGTACTGGCGGGAAGGCATTGGCGAGCGGGTTATTGTTGCCCACACCGTACAGAATACTGGCGCATACCACCTGAGTGCCCGCCTCCACCTGAGCCCTCAGCTGATGCGGCTGGCTTCTGGCCATAAACACCAGGCTCGGCTGCTCGATCAGATAGGCGCTGGTGTCACCGGTGCGAAGGGTTAGACGGCCCTGTTTAATCAGATGCATGTGGCCTTCCAGAGGGCTAGCCTGCTCAAAAGCCAGTGTGCCGCACACGTCACCGGCGTAAAACACCTGGGCGCTGAGGTTAAACCGGTTGAGGACTTCACTTAGCTTGAGCATGCTGGGGTGTACCGGTATAGAGGTGGAAAAAAGGCCTCCTGCCGGACGATTGGACGCAAACTCTGGACGATTGTGTCACCCCAGTGAACGGGTTAACCGTACAGTCGAGGTCCGAACGAGTTGCTTATGGAGCACTTATTATGGCCAGTCACGCGCGCATCGTATACGCCCCATCGTTAACATCTGAAGAGACCCGCAACCGCTGTTGCCCGGGCACCTGCTGGCAACAGCTCGCCAGCCCCTTGCGCAGTCTCGACATCTCCCCGGCCCTAGGTTTTGGCTTGCCCAGTGCCATTGGCGGCTTGCGTATTCTTTTTCTGGGCGAAGGCAATGGCCAAGAGGTCTTCTGTTTGGCCCAGGCCGCAGGTGCAGCAGGCGAGGTCTTCGCCGTAACACCGCAGCAGGCACGGCTTGATCAATGGCGCCACTGGCAGAACGAATTCAGCCGCAGCCAGGGCTTTGACAACCTCAGCCTACTCTATTCGGGCAACCAGAGCCTGAGCCAACTGCCGCTGGCAGAGACTAGCTTCGACCTCATTATCTCCTTAGAACCCAAGCAACACAGCTTGTTATTTGATGCCCCCTACATAGCCCGCCTGCTCAAAAGCGGTGGCGAATGGTTGCGCATCAGTGCCCGCATACCCAATCGGCGCCCAGCCGGTTTTTGCGGCCCATTTGCCCTGGCATCCCAACTGCCCGGCAACCACTACCGCGCCAGCCGTTGGTTCAAACTGTGCGCCGAGGCCGCTCGCATCGAGCCTACACGCCTGCGTTATACCGGCGGCATAGAGGAGTGCCCCAACGAATTGGTGTTTGACCAATTTCGCCTAGTGACCGGCCAATTCACCAGCCTGCCGGAGGATCGCTTTCAGGCATTGATCAACAGCCGCTACCGGGACTATTTGGTAACTGAACAAAAAGGCGCAGCGGGCGGCCTATTTGCCCATTAGACTGGGCAGCCAGGGCCGAATGGCCTGCCGTTGTCACTTCCACCCACTTAATTCTCGCTCGGCCCATCCATTGGAGTTTTGAAATGTCCGTAAGCGCAATTTGCCTTGGCCTCTGCCAATTTTTATTTATGGCCTCAGTGGCGGTGGGCATAGCCTTTAACTCCCTGGTGGGCAAGCAGTTGGCGCCCAGCCCAAGCCTCGCCACGCTGCCGTTTCTGGGCATGATGGGCGCCACCGCCGCGCTCACCCTGTTTATGCCCAAAGCTCTCAGCCGCTTGGGTTACCGGGGCGTGTTTATCCTCGGCGCCAGCCTGGGGGCGGCAGGCTGCGCTCTGGCCACCTATAGCATTTGGTTTGAGAGCTTCGCGCTGTTTTGCCTGGCGGGCGCTTTGATCGGCGTTTATCAAGCCTCCGCGCTCTACTACCGCTTCGCCGCCGCCGATGCGGTGGACGGCCCCCTCAAAAGCACCGCCATCGCCTGGGTGTTGAGCGGCGGCATAGCCGCAGCCCTTATAGGCCCTATGATCGGCAAGAACCTGTTGCACAGCCTGCCGGTGGAATACACCGGTGCTTACCTCGCCGCCATGGCCTTGTGCCTGTTGGCCATACCCGTTTTTACCTTGGCGCCGCTGCCTAAGCGGCAAGCCGCGCCCAGCAGCGCCGTCGCCTGGTGGCCGCTGCCGCGGATTGCCGTGCAGGCCATGTTGTTTTGCACTGTGGGTTACTGCCTGATGCTGATGGTGATGCTTGCCAGCCCCCTGGCCATGGCCGGGTGTGGCTTTCACGCTGGGGATGCCGCGAGCGTGATCCAGTGGCACCTGCTCGGCATGTTTGCGCCGTCACTTATGACCGGTAAATGGATCGCGCGCTGGGGTGCACCCGCCGTGGCCTGGACGGGGGTGGGCGTGCTCGCTTGCGGCTGCTTGGTGGCCCTGGCGAGCCCCAGCCTGCTGGCCTTTCACGCCGCGTTGTTTGTGGTGGGTGTGGGCTGGAATTTTATGTACATGGGCGGCAGCACACTGCTCACCCTTATCCCCGAGGCAGCGCTGCGCAGCAGGCTGCAGGCCATTAACGAGTTTTGTACCTTTAGCTCGGTCACTCTAGCGTCCGGCCTTACCGGTTGGGTCTATGCCCAGTTGGGCTGGCAGGCGATTTTGCTGATGGGCATTGCGCTCTTGGCGGCATTATTCGCCAGCCAGTGGAGCCGCAAACCCGCCCTGCAGCAGGCTTAGGCGCCAGCCCTTGCGCAGCCTGGATAAAGTGAAACGCAAGCCGGGTTTTGTCGGGCCGCCCCGGATTAGGCTGCGCTTCTGCCGGGTGGCAGCATAAATCTAATTGGTGCAGAAACACCCAAACGCTTAACCCTAAAAACCCGGCTACAACCACTGCCCGCTGCCCCAATGCCATTGAGTTAAGAATCTTCTGAATAGAAATCTCTCTTGGGGCGCCCAAACCTCTGCGCATACTGATATTTTTTGAGGGCCAACATTGGGCTACCACAACGGGCATCCAATGTTGGCCCTCACCCGAATGGCATTGCCCACGACCCAGGCCGCAATTCTCGAAAAAGCCTATAAAAATAGGCCTTATTTGTTTTATTGACTGACCAAACTACCCCTACCAAAACCGCTTAAGAGTGTGATTTTGTTCATCCTCTATCGACAAAGTGGGCCGTTTTACCTTACAAGCAAGATATATGTGATAAATGCCCCGGACGTATGGAATGCAAGGGGTTTAAGTTGCACCCTAGGGCAATGGTGGCCGCCGAGCGACCGAGCTTTTGACATATTAAAAAACAAAAAACTATAGGGCTTGCATTATGAAAATCCACACAGGGTCAACCGACCCGCGATCACTCATTGGGGTCGGTTTGGTGAGCCTTGCGCTTGCCGCCTGTTCCGGCACCCCCACGGGCAGTTCCTCCAGCTCCTCCTCGTCCAGTTCCTCTTCATCTAGCTCCTCCAGTTCCTCCTCCTCGTCCAGCTCCGGGCGCAGTTCCTCCAGCTCCAGTTCTTCAAGCTCGTCCAGCTCTGGCCGCGCCAGCAGTTCTTCAAGTTCCAGCTCCAGCTCCGGTATTACCTCGGTGGATCACTGCCTCACGGGCTTTAAACCGCACTTTACCAACGGCCACATCGGCAGCAGTTATTTTGAACACACCCTCAACGGCCAAACCGATGTCTCGGTACAGCCTACGGTGTACGACTACATGTACGACAACGGCTGGCAGGACGCCCACGTGCTTTGGCATCAGGCGCGCACCTGTGGCGGCTTTGGCGGCGCCAACGGTATTAACGGCTTGCCCAGCGCCTGTAATTTCAAAGACCTATTGCCCAAACAAAACGACTGCCAGGGCGCAGTGAACGGCCTGGACTTTTTATCTGGCCACCGCATCATGCGCCAACAGCTGATTGAGCTCTGGCCGGACAACGCCGAGCAATTTACCGGCTGGACTAAATTCCCCCGCACCGCCGCCGACTTCCCGCCCGCCGTGCGGCCCTACTTCAAAGCCTGGGGTTCAGAGATCCTCAAGGCCGCCGACATAGCCGATAACATCGAGCAGCACCTGAGCGAATTCCCCACCGAGGGCGACTTGGGCACCTGGATCTCCTGCGCCATTAAACCCGGCGGCGGCAGCGCGGCTGATTTCTCCACCGCCCGCAACCTGCACTTTGCCCTGCACAACAACGGTGTGCCGGTGAACAACCAAAAACACGCCGCCAATAACAACAACGTCAACATAGACGCCTACCTGTTCTGGAAACTCCACGGCTGGATAGACAACGTGTGGGATCGCTACCGCGCAGCGAAAAACAAAACCGCCAACGATGCCGATTACAAAGCTGAGATGCTGGAGCAGTGCCGGGAGATGGATAAGTGGCGGGAGATTGGTGTAGATACACGCGGCAGCAAAGGCCACCCCAACCAAGACCCCGACTTTGTCCCCAATGTCAAAGAAGCGGGGTTCTTCCACGAGAAACTGCGCCCGGCCTTTGAGTCTCAAGCCGCCAACTGCTCAAGCTGCCACGGCGCCGGGGAAGAAGCGGGCCTGCGTTTGGGCTACCAAATCACCTCTACGGAAATCGTCGAGAAACTCATCAACCGCCAGTCTTCCTACGCGAAAGACTACAAACTGGTGGTGCCAGGCAACCCAGAGAAAAGCTGGCTGTACCTCAAAGCCTCCGGCCTCAGCCGCGACAGCGGCGTGGTGTGCCAGGGCAATGCCAGCTGTTCCAAAGTGATGCCGGGCTTAAGTGCGCAGAATATTCAGGATCTCTACGACTGGATTAAAAGCGGCGCTCCGGCGCCGACCATCCTGCCCTAGGTGAGACGAATGGGCGTGCGCCGCACCTTAGCCGGGTTGCTGCTAGCCTGCCTGAGCGCGGGCAGCTGGGGCGAGGCTCTACCGAGCATCCCGCCCCAACTGCCCGCTGAGTGCATTGCAGGCTATGCCCCCCAAGCCCCCAGCGAAGGGGGCCCTGCAGCGGATGACCCCCGGCTGCCCCCTGCGGTGGCCCAGTGGCTAAAGGCCCAGCGCTGGCAGGCCGGATACACCCAATGGCAGCGCTGCCGCAGCGGTTTTGGCCCGCAGGCTGCCTGCGGCGAGGCCACACCCCGCATCTGTGAAGGCCCGGCCGACGGCCTGGCCTTCTTAGCCATGCACCGCCATCTGCTGCAATCCCTGCGCGCCGCCTGGCCGAGTTATGCCGAGGACTGGACGAGCTTTCGCCGCTGGCCAGAGCGCAGCGATTACCCTGCAGAACTTGCCAACCGCTTCACACCCTGGCCCAGCGCTCTGCTGCGTGCCGCCCAAGCGGTGGATACGCTGCGCAGCATGCCCCGCGCACAAGTACTGGCCCGCTGGCCCTCTGAAGGTGCCTTCGGCCAATGGCTGCAATGTGGCAGCGCTACCGAAGGCATGGCCGTGGACAGCCTCTACGGCGCCCTGCTGGCCAACGCAGGCCTAGAGCTTAGCGCCGACAAATTCGACAGCCGCGCCTTTTGGCGCAGCCACGCCTGGATCGACCGCGCCTGGGACACCTACCGGCGAAAACTCGGTAAAACCCCTGAGGATCCCAAGCTGCAAGCCCTCCTCTTGCAGCAGTGCCAACAACACAGCACCTGGGCACAGCGCACCGCCCAACCCAAGCCATCCGCCGCCGTCCCGGCAACACTCCCCCTATTTGAACAGGGTGCGTTAAACCCTCAAAAGGTGGGCAGCTGGCTGAGCCTGGTGGGGGAGGTGATAAGTCTGCACGACGACCCATCGGGCCGCAGGCTGGTGCTGCTCGATACCCACCTACTGATGACCAAACCCCTGTGGTTCAGCAGCGCTGCTCAACTGGTCGGCATTCGGCCTGGGGATCAGCTGCGCGTAGGGGGCACCTTAGTGACGGCTGAGGGCCTTGGCTTGGCAGCGGATGCTATTGGGAATAAACCTCTAATCTTGGCCGAATCCATCCAATCCCTGCGCTGAAAACGGCTTGCATGGGGCCTCTAGGAATCTGGGCCCGGCCGGTGCCTCGTCAATCTTTTTAGATAAGGCTATTGGTCTGTTGACCGAGGATTACCTTGCCCTCACCCCAACCCTTTCCCCGTGGGTGAGGGGGCTAAAAGCACAGCCCTGAGCGTGAGTACCTATTATGTTTAAAACGCCTAGGGAGACGGTGCTGGGGTTGTTAGCTTAAGGGTATTCAGTGCCTCAGGGCGGCGGTACCACCGTGACATCATCGTTGGGCGGGGGCGTGTAGTGGTCGCCGAAGGGGGGTGGGGGCGGTGCTAGGTATTGGGCTTCGGCGTCGCGCAGCAGGGCTCTACGCAGGGAGCGGAATTGTTCGAAGCTTAGGCGACCGGCGTTGTATTGGGCGGCTAGGTCTTTAAGCAAATCGGCGAAGCTCGGTTGGGTCATGGGGCGCTCCAGGGTACGGCCCGCAGTACTACGGCTGAAACATTGTCATTGGCGCCTATCTGCAACGCCATATCGAGAAAATACTGGCAGGCCAGCTGGTTGGTCTCAAGGCTTAGGCCTTTAATCAAAAGCGCTTCGTCTAAGACGTTATACAGCCCGTCGCTGCAGAGTAAAAAGGTGTCGCCATACTGGGCGCTGAACAGCGTCATATCCATGGGTAAAAACTCATCCACGCCAAGGGCGCGGGTGATGATGTTGGCGCCTGCCGCATGGGGGTCGGCGCGGCCTTGATCGGCCAATTCTTGCACCCGGCTGTGGTCGCGGGTGAGGGCCTGCAACTGGCCCCGGCGCAGGCGGTAGAGACGCGAATCCCCGGCCCAGGCGACAAAGCCCAAATTGCCGCGAATCAGCGCCGCCACAAAGGTGCTGCCCATAATGGCACCGTGAAAGTGGGTTTGGGCGTAATTCAGTACCGCCCGGTTGGCGTTAAGCAGGCTGTCTTCGAGGGCGTCTACGGCATCGGCGAGGGAGGGGCTGGCGTCGGTGCGTTCAAGGTGCCGCACCAGGGTGTTGCTGGCTAAATCGCCGCGATTGTGGCCGCCCATACCATCGGCCACCACCCACAGTTGCACCTCGTCCCGGCACAAAACGGCATCTTCATTGGCCGCTCGCACGCTACCTGGGTGGCTGATGGAATGCGCGCGCCAGCAAAAAGGCTGGGGCCGGGTGTGGTCTGGCATGGGGTATCTCGTGCAAACAGCAGTGGTGGAGCGAACTTATTGAGTGTAGAGCGGGCGGCGCAGAGTTTACACGGTCTAGGCCGTTATTTTTAGCCGAATAATACCCAAACCCCAGCAGCGGCCATCCGCAGCCTCATCACAATCCAATCATCAGACTATTTGACGTAAAAACAGGGCTAAAACCCCGCATTTGCGCTCATTGGCGGATAAACACAGACGCCGTCGACAATCTTTAAAAAACCTCACCAAAAAGCCTCGATGGCGCTGCTGATTTTTGTAGGATAATTGCGCATCAATTGATAAGCATAAGCAGGGTCCATGGGTTTCGATTTTCCGCTGTCAGCCTGCCGCCCGGCCAAGGCTAAGCTGCCACCTCACCGTTGGGTGGCGATGCTAGCCTGGCTGCTAGCCCTGCTCGCAGCACAGGCTAGCGCGTCTTCCGATAAGACCACCGGGGCAGCACCGAGCCCCTCGGCGCAAACCGCCGCGCTCACGGCTGACCTAGAAGCCGCCCGCCAAACACTCAGCAGGCTGCAAAACGACCTGGCCGAGGCGGTTAAACAGGCCGAGGTGAACAAGGCGGAGAATCTGGCGGACCTGCAACAGCGCCAACAGCTTGCTGAACGCTTTATTTTCCACGCCCCCGCTCGAGGGGCCTTGGATGCGTCCACGGGCCCAAGCAGCCAGTTACTGGCAGCTTATCGCGCACTGATCGACCAATATCCGCTGATCGAGCGCAGCATCGAAGCTCAAAAACGCGCCGAGTTAACCCGCACTGATTCCAAGATGTACTACGAGATGCGCGTGCGCAGCGCCCTGCCGCCCAAGGCCTTAAAAGCCTATGGGCTTATGGAGCTGGCCCGCCAAGTGCGCGACCAGGGCCAGTTTGCCAAGGCGTTAAGCCTCTGGGACCAGGCCGAAACCCTGGTGAAGGAATCCTTCAATGAACACATAGCGGCCATGGCCAAGTGGCGGGAGGATACCCTCAAAGAGGCCGCCAAGGAGCGGGAAAAGTCCCGCGTTAAAGTCGAAGCCTGGCTGAAGAACACTATGCAAAGCATCCCCGCTGGGGAATTTTTAATGGGCAGCGAGCAGGACAGCAGCGATGAAACCCCCGTGCACAAAGTGCACGTAGCGGCCTTCAGCCTGAGCAAAACGGAGGTGACCTTTGAGCTGTACGACCTGTGTGTGGCCAGCAGCAGCTGTTATTACGTGCCGCCGGATGAGGGCTGGGGCCGCGGCCTGCGGCCGGTGATTAACCTCAGTTACCAGGACATCAGCCAGCAATTTCTGCCCTGGCTTAATGGGCTCACCGGCCGCACCTACCGCCTGCCCACGGAAGCCGAATGGGAGTACGCCGCCCGCGCGGGCAGCTCCAGCGAGTATGCCTGGGGGCCTAATGCCAGCTGTGAGCAGGCCCGCTTTGACGGCGGCGCCGCCAGCCCCTGCTGGGCTAAGGAGGGCAAAAACCGCGGCAGCCTGCCGGTGCAAAGTTTCAAAGCAAACGGCTTTGGCCTGTTTGATATGCACGGCAATGTGTGGGAATGGGTGGAGGACTGCTGGCACGCCAACTACCAAGGCGCACCCGATAATGGCCGGGCCTGGCTAGAGGGCAACTGCGAGATTCGCGTGCTGCGCGGCGGCGCCTGGGACTACCCGGCCACCGGCATGCGCGCGGCCAACCGCTATTATTTCAGTTCCAAAAGCCGTAAAAACGACTACGGCTTTCGCCTGGCGCTCAGCCCTTAACCCTAGACGTATGCGCCCCGGCCCTCGACCTAGCCCCAGCCTGAGAGACCCGCATGTTCAACGCTCCACCTAGGTTCATCACCCGGCTAGGCCGCTTTAAACTGCCGCTGGCGGTCTGTGTGGCACTGCTCCTGGCCCTCGCCTGGCAGCCTTGGCAGGCACCAAAGCCCAAGCCCCTCTACTGGGTCTCCTCCATGGACCCGAATTACCGCAGCGATAAACCCGGCAAATGCCCTCACGGCATGGATTTAGTGCCGGTTTACGCCGCAACCGCCCAAGCCCAGCCGCAGGCCGGGCAGGTGGCCATCACCCCCGCCGTGCAACAGCAAATGGCCGTGCGCAAGGTGAAGGTGGCGCGGGGCATTCTCACCCAGCGGCTGCGCAGCTTTGGGCGCGTGGTGGCCGATCCCGCCCTGGTCATGTCCATCAGCCCTCGCACCCCCGGTTGGATTGATACGCTTTACGTGCAAACAGAAGGCGCTAGCGTCAAGCAGGGCCAGCCCCTGTTTAGCGTTTATTCCCCACAACTTATCGACGCCCAGGAGCAATTTCTCACCGCCCGCCGCCAAGGCCCCGCCCAGGCCCTGCGCGCAGAACAGCAACTGGCGGATTTACAAATGGACGCCGTGAGCCTCGCCACCCTCAAACAACAGGGCGTCGCCCAGCGCAGCGTGATTTTTCACGCCCCTAAGGACGGTGTGGTGGACATGATCAAACTGCGGGACAAGGCCGCCTTCACGCCCGGCCAAATGGTGATGGCCATAGGCTCTATGGAGCGGGTTGTGGTATGGCTTGAGGTATTCGCAAGCCAAGGCCCCCTAATCAAACCGGGCCAAGCGGTGAGCCTCACCAGCGCGAGCCTGCCCGGCAAGGTGTGGGAGGCGGAAATCACCAGCCTAGCGCCGGATCTCGACCCCAAAAGCCGTAGCCTGCGCCTCAGTATCAGCCTTGCCAACAGCAACATGCTGCTGCGACCGAATATGCTCATGGAGGGGCTGATCACCCTGCCCGAGCGCAAACCGGCCCTCTTAGTCTCCCGCCAGGCGGTGATTGAACTGGACAACCAAGCGCGCTTGGTGATGGAGGTAGGCGATGGCACGTTTAAATCGGTTGCCGTCAGCCTCGGCGAGCGCAATGACGAATTAGTGGAAGTGCTGGCAGGTGTTGAGGAGGGCGACATAGTGGTGGCCTCCGCGCAATTTTTAATTGATGCCGAGTCGAGCAAAACCAGCGATTTAAAACGCCTGCAACCGGCCGCAGCCAAACCTGCCTACCCGCCCACCTGGGTCAATGCCAAGATCAGCCAATTATTCCCGAACGAGCGCAAACTCCAGTTGGAACACGAGGCCATAACCGATTGGCAAATGCCCGCCATGACCATGAATTTTGCGCTCACCGAAGGCGTTAATATTCAGCACTACACCCTGGGCGCACAGGTGCGCGTCAGAATTACCGATGGCTCACCCCTGTTTCAAATAATGGATATTCAACCGGCAGATACGGCGCCATGATCGGTTTTATTATTCGCAGCTGTCTGCACCATCGCGTATTGGTGCTGCTCATCAGTGTTCTCTTGTGTGTATTGGGCGCGCGGGCCATCCAACACACCGCCGTGGATGCCATTCCCGATTTATCCGATGTTCAAGTCATCATTAAAACCAGCTACCCCGGCCAAGCGCCCAATTGGATCGAACAGCACATCACGCGCCCCCTCTCCAGCGCACTCTTATCCGTGCCCGGCGCACAGAGCGTGCGGGGCTTTTCGTTTTTTGGTGACTCGTTTGTATACGTTATTTTTAAAGACGGCACCGACATGTACTGGGCCCGCAGCCGAGTGCAAGAATCCATCAACCAAGCCGCAAAAAAATTGCCGCCGGGTGCCAGCGCAGAATTAGGCCCCGATGCCAGCGGTGTAGGCTGGATTTATATTTATGCCCTACACAGCCCCACGCACCAACAGGATTTAGCGCAACTGCGCGCTCTGCAAGATAATTTTTTACGCTACGAATTACAAAGCCTGCCGGGCGTTGCCGAAGTAGCACCGGTAGGCGGCATGGTGAAGGAATATCAAATAGTGCCGGACCTGCAAAAATTAATGCAGTACGGCATTCCGCTCATGCACATCAGCAACGCTGTGGCCCACAACAATCGAGAAAGCGGCCTTGCCGCAATTGAATTAGCCGAAGCTGAAACCATGTTGCGCGCCACCGGCGCTATAAAAAATGCCGCCGAACTCGGCGCCACGCCCTTGGGCGTGATGGATAAAAACGGCGCGCCACTGTTATTAAATCACGTGGCCAGCATTACTGAAGCCCCCGCCATGCGAAAAGGCCTAGTGGATTTAAACGGCCAGGGTGAAGTGGTTGGCGGCATTATTATTATGCGCCAAGGCGAAAATGCCCAAACCACAATAAAAGCAGTAAAAGAAAAATTGGCGCAATTAACCCAAGCCTTACCGCCGGGCATCACCATTACACCCGTGTATGATCGCAGCCAGCTGATCAGCCGCGCGGTGCATCATCTTGGCTATAAACTCGCGCAGGAATTAATACTGCTGAGCATTTTATTATTACTATTTATCTGCAGTGCACGCTCGGTACTGGCCGCGCTCATTACCCTGCCCTCCGGTATTTTAATGAGTTTTTTATGTATGCAGTGGCAGGGCATTAACGCCAATATTATGTCCCTAGGCGGAATAGCGATTGCGCTGGGCGCTATGGTGGATGGCGCCATAGTGATGATTGAAAATCTGCACCGCAAAAATCAAACCGCCACCGGCGACATCAATCATCTGCAAGCCGTCTACGACAGCGCCATGGAAGTAGGCCCAACACTATTTTTTAGTTTGGTCATCGTCACCATCAGTTTTATGCCTATTTTCACCTTGGACGGAGAAGAAGGCCGTTTATTTCGCCCCTTGGCCTTCACCAAAACCTACGCCATGGCCAGCGCCGCCCTCATATCCATCACACTTATGCCCGTGTTGTTGTATTACCTGGCCAAACACAATCGCCATAATTCACACCCACTACCCCAGCGCATGCAGCATGGATTAATGCGTATTTATCAACCCCTTTTGGCCGCCTGCTTACACAATCCGCAACGCTTTTTAAGCGCAGTTGCCCTGCTCGGGCTATTGGCGTTATTACCCATTAAATTTATCGCCAGTGAATTTATGCCGCCCTTAGATGAAGGCGATTTACTCTATATGCCCACCACCGCGCCGGGCATTTCCATCGGCAAAGCCCGCGAATTAGTGCAGCAAACCAATAAAATCATTAGCGCACTGCCCGAGGTGGAACAGGTATTGGGCAAAGTGGGCCGCGCCGAAACCGCCACCGATCCTGCGCCTTTAAGCATGTTAGAAACCTTTATCCAATTAAAACCCCGCGATCAATGGCGGTCCGGCAAAACCACGGCGGATTTAATTGCCGAACTCGATCACAGCATTAAATTCCCCGGCGTTACTAACGCTTGGGTTATGCCGATCAAAACCCGCCTGGATATGCTGTCCACCGGCCTTAAAACGCCTTTAGGAATTAAAATTGCGGGGCCTGATATACAAACCCTTGAGCAACTGGGCAGCCAAATTGAACAGCTATTACACGCATTACCCCAAACCCGCGCCGCCTATTCCGAGCGCAGTTTAGGCGGCCGTTATCTTACCTTAGATATTAATAAACCGGCCGCAGCGGCCTTAGGGTTTAATTTGGATGATATTCACGAGTGGCTGCAAATGAGTGTGGGCGCAATGCCCATAGGAGAAACCGTAGAAAACGGTGAGCGATATGCCATTAGCCTGCGTTTTCCTGAAGCCTATCGTGCAACCCCAGAGCAGCTAGCCAACCTGCCTATGATGAGTAAAACCGGTGCCCGCATCCGTTTGGGCGATGTGGCACAGCTGCGTTTAGAAAGCGGCGCTCACATGTTAAAAAGCGAAAATGGCCGCCTAAATAATTGGCTTTACCTCGACATAGGCGATGCGGATGTAGCTGACTACGTCAGCGCCGCCAATGCAAAAATCAACCAGGCCATTACTTGGCCCAGTGGTTACAGCCTGCGCTGGGCGGGCCAATACGAATCCATACAACGGGTGCGCACAAGCCTTGAATTTATTATTCCGCTCACCCTCGGCTTAATTGCGCTTTTATTGTTGATGAATTTTCAGCGTTTCAGCGATGTTGTGCTCTTATTAGCCAGTTTACCGTTTGCATTAGGCGGCGGTTTAATTCTAGTGGCGTTATTACACTTTAAATTATCAGTGGCCGTCGCTGTAGGGTTTATTGCACTGGCGGGCCTGAGTATCGCCACCAGCGCACTCATGCTACAAGTGCTGCGGGCGAATATTTCCTCCAAAGTGACATTAGATAAAAATACTCTTCAAACAGCTATTATCGACACCGCCAGCCTGCGCCTGCGCCCGGTAATAATGACCACTACCGCCATGATGGCGGGCCTTATGCCCATCATGTTCGGCAGCGAACCCGGCAGCGAAGTCATGGCCCGCATCGCCGCGCCGGTTATTGGCGGCTTGTGCTCAAGCCTTGTCGTTACTTTATTTGTGTTGCCGGTTGTGTATGGCCTATGGCTTAAACACCGAACCGACTCTTATTAAACCAATAAAATACTGTGTCGATTTATTACTACCCACCCAACAATATAAAATACATAGCATTTCAGACACGCCGTAAAACCTCCTAAGTAGGCTCGTCAAAAAGATCCCTCTTTTTGACGGTCTGAAATACTGTGTATTCTTTACTTCCGTACCGCTAGTAAAAATCCAATGCGACCAATCTTGTTCGAAAATTTAGTGCATTTTATTGCGCTTAAATCGGCGCGCAAAAGACAAAACACCCAGCCCCATTACCATAACCAATGTATTGGCAGGTGTGGGCACTGCGGTTACATTAACCGTGAGCTGGCCTACATTGTTATACCAACCCCAGCCATCTGCCGTACCTAAAAACAAACGAGTAGCCGAAGCAGGCACATAAAACAATTGCGAAACACCACTGCTGGTAGTGCCATCACCGATAAAAAAGGGTTGTTTTAACTGGGCGGAAAAACTGGTGAAATCTTTGCCCATCACGGAAGAATTTAACGCTGCAGGTGCGGCCGTTAAATTAGGTTGCTGGTCTGATAAAAAACGCCAATTTACCCCATAAAAGGCAAAGACGACGCCGCAATACCGTTTTCTGCTCCATAGCTATGCCCTGTAACAGAACCTCCATCTGGCCCGCTAGGTGCGTATCCCGGCCCTTGGGCCGTGCTACCAATAGCACTAAAAGTTAAATAGCCGCCAGCTCCCAAATCCGGCACATCAAATAACACCGGGGATTGCTCGGGCGCTCTATCGGCCGATGCGGTCGCCCCATTGGGCATACCTGCCAGCCACACATTGGCACTGCCTGGCACTATAAGCGTTTGGGCGTTGGAGCCTACTGATAGCAGAGAAAAAATAAGGCCCGCATAAAGTGATTTAAATTTCATAACATGCTCCTATTATCGTTGAGAACCCCCAATTTACTTCAATGCAAGCGCAGGTGACAACTTAAACACACATTAAAACACCGGCCTGTTTGCTCCCAAGCATTGCTCATTGCAAACATACTCAAGTATTTCTCTAAATCAGAACATCCTTACATTTCTGCACAGGCTCGATAAGCGGTCCAGGAAGCGTTAAAAAACTGTTGCTCAAAATAATCAGCGGCCCAGATTTTAGCGAGCTACCGGGCAAACGGGAATTTTTCGCCCCATTTACAAGCTGTACCGAAGCAATGAATACACATCATTTCAGACCGTCAAAAAGAGGGACTTTTTTGACGAGCCTACACGGATGTATTTACGGCGTGTCTGAAATGAAGTGTATTCATTGCTGGTGCCTAGGTAGTAACGCCAACAGAACTAACAAGGTAGTCGTTCAACACGCCGCTAGACATTTGCTCGCAATTGCATTCCAATTCAACCCACTGCAAGGATCTTAATTCCCCCATCACAACCGCCCCGCTCTTGCATTCAGTCGTTAAAACACCTAATTAAAGGAAATCAGCATGCTCACCAAAATTCGCCTCGCCCTACGCAACGACTTGGAGGCCAGCGCAGAGGCGCGGCAATTCGGCTCGGGTTGGATCAGCGGCCTCTTAGCCTTGGTCGCGTCCATCGCCAGTTTATTGTTATTGCTCAGCCAACGCTTCCCCCAATGGTTCTCCATGAAGGAGCTGGCCCCGCTGCACACCCAAACCGATTTAACCCTAGTTATTCACCTATTGATGGTGGCGGCCTTTGTGTTGGCCATAGGTAATTTAATCCTGCGGCGCAATAAAATTTTAGGCTTCAGCGCCATTAGCCTGGTATTTAGCACGCTGCTCATCGGGCAAATCGCCTCGCCACCAAGCGCCTATAGTGCCAACGGTTTTGCCTTGGGGCTCGACTGGTTTGTGCTGAATATGCTGCTGACGGGGATTTTATTTATTCCCCTGGAGAAATTATTTGGCCGCTTAACCGAGCAGCCCTTGTTCCGCAGCGAATGGCGGGAGGATCTTTTCTATTTTTTATTCAGCAGTATTCTGGTGCAAATCATTAGTTTTTTATCCCTCTCGCCGTCCATGTATATTTTAGAAAGCACCAGCTCCTGGGCGGGTTTTCGCCAGCTAGTGGCCTCCCAGCCCCTGCTAATACAAGTGCTGGAAATTATGCTGCTCACGGATTTTGTGCAATATTGGTTTCACCGCCAATTTCATGAAATTCCATTTTTATGGCGCTTTCACGCCGTGCACCACTCGGCGCAAAAAATGGATTGGCTGGCGGGCTCGCGCATGCACATAGCGGAAATCGTCGGCCTGCGGGGCCTCACCGTAATTCCTATGTTTGTATTGGGCTATAGCAAACCGGCGCTAAGCATTTATATATTTTTAGTGTATTTAAATGCCACCTTTGTGCATGCCAACGTGCGTTTTAATGTGGAATGGCTCAAGCCTTTAATTGTCACCCCGCGCTTTCACCATTGGCACCACGGCATCGAAAAAGAAGCCATTAATGTTAATTATGCGATTCATTTCCCCTGGCTGGATAAACTATTTGGCACCTATTATATGCCCCCCAATCGCTGGCCCAGCGGTTACGGCATAGGCGGGCATCCGGTACCAACTGGATATATCAACCAATTTTTGTACCCATTTAAAAAGAAGAAAAAGAAAACACCAGCGCAATCGCAATAGGCTGTTACACCTGGCAGCGGGTAAAGACTGAGCATCTAGGCGGCAAGCGCCGGCTAGATACTCAGAGGTTGCCGAAATGCATTAATTTTTCGGGTGGGCTTTTACATAATCCTGCACCCACTGCATAGCCGGGCGCGGGGTGTGATCTTGATAAAACAAACCCGAATTACTAAACCAGGTTTCATTTTCTAAATCCGACGCAAAGGTAATACCCCGTACTTTTGGGTGGTTATACAGAGCGGGGAACTGCTCTTGTATTTGTGCCAACTGCACATCGTCGCTACCCGCCACTATCAAGTCGGTAATGTAAATAGGTAACTGGAATCGATTCCCTATATCATTTAACACCGCTGCAATACTTGCTGCTGGCACGCCTTTTAAATCACCGCCTTCAATTCCTATCCCATCAATTAAGCCTAAATTCACCGCGGGGGAGATCAGCCTGATAAAGTCGTCATAGGGTTTAGAGAATAATTCGTACTCATTAACCAACAACATAGAATTGGGGCAGTATTTGCGCGCTAATTCGAAGGATTTAATAATCCAATCATCGCCAAACGCCTTCTGCGCATGTCGCGCAGGTTGATGCCCAGGCGAGGGCTCATTCACCACTGTAATAAAGTCCGCATCCTTATAGCGGCTACACAATTGGCTAACCCAATCCTCAATTTCCAGCTTGGTCTGCTCGGGATCTAAGTTATTAGACCAGTTAGGTTGCTGCGCACCCGAAATTAACGATGAATAATGAAATAGGATTTTATTGTTGCGGGCGAAATTGTAAAAATCATCCATCGTCTGCCACTTGTAGGTGCCCCGTGTGCCTTCAACCTCACCCCAGGTGCCCTGAAATTGTGTGGCAATCAATTGCCATGCCTCAGCAAAATCGCTGCGAAACTTCTTAGTGGGGGCTGTGCTACCGATAAAAAATGTGTGCTCTTTAACCCCGCCCGAGCTACTGGATGAACTGGACGAACTGCTGGAGGATTGCCCGGCGCCGCCACAGGCGCTCAACAGGCTAGAGGTGGCAATTAAAATACCGGTTAATAGGGTTATGGGCTGGCGCATAGAGTCAATCCGCTGGTGAGGCCATGTGATTATTATTAGAGCCTGCGCCTATGCAATCGCTCAGGCAACACGCCTGAGCCATACTACTAAGAAATAGGTTACCTTCTGCCGTCTAATCCACAGAATAGATGGATTGAATTATCTTTTTAAGAAACCTCCGATTAATTCCGCATTTTGCTTTTTTCAAAACCGTCACGGAGCGACAAGGATGTACTCGGGCGCTTTTAAAAAAGGCAAAATATAGAATTGAGGCTAATTACTAGCTGTACGGAAGTAATGAATACCCATCATTTCAGACCGTCAAAAAGAGGGATCTTTTTGACGAGCCTATAGGGATGTATTCACGGCGTGTCAGAAATGATGTGTATTCATTGCTGGTGCCTAGGTAGTAATGGACGGTGACATGCGCGCAGGGCGAAATTGAACCCCCTAAAACAACGCCGATACCGTTTTAGCAACCGCCTCGGCGCTGTCCTGTATTTGTGCAATTACTTGCGCCACTTCCGTTAATTGTTGATAGCTTGCCTGGGCGCTGGTTTTAACGCTGCCCATACCTTCGGTCACTTGATTGGTTAAGGCCTCATTCGCCCCCACCACCTGCTGAATTTCCAGGGTTGATTGGCTGGTGCGGCCAGCCAATTGCCGCACCTCATCAGCCACTACCGCAAACCCACGGCCTTGTTCACCGGCGCGGGCCGCTTCTATGGCGGCATTGAGCGCTAATAAATTGGTTTGTTCGGCAATACCGCGAATGGTGGAGACTATGGCGGAAATATTTTTCGACTGCTGATTTAACTGCTGCAATAAATCATTGGACTGCCCCACCTGAGCCACAATCTGTTCCGATACCCGAAGCGATTGCGACACTAATTGCGCGCTGGTGTGGGCTATCTGTGCTGTGTTCGACGCATTCTCAGAGGCTAACTGCGCCGCCTCGGCTATGGAATCCGCTTTATTAATCTGTGCGGTAATATCACTGGCAAATTTAATAATGCGCGTTACCCGGCCCTGATCATCAATAATCGGGTTATAAGAAGCCTCCAGCCAAACCCATTTACCCTGCGCCGTGCGGCGCTTAAAGCGGCCTTGGGTGTATTTGCCCTGGGCAAGTTCCTGCCAAAAATTAGGGTTTTGATGATAAAAAGCCTCATCGCAAAATAACCGGTGGTGTTGGCCAATCACCCGATCAAGTGAATAACCTAAGAGATGCAAAAAATTGTCGTTGGCGGTAAGAATCTCACCCTGGATAGTAAACTCCACACGGGCGAGGGATTGATCCAATGCAGTACCTAAATAATTTAAGTGGTTTAAATGCTCTTGGTCCGCCGTCACATCAGTGGCGATTTTATAAATATAATCAAGCTCGCCTTGAGCATTTAATACCGGAAAATAACTGGCCTCTAACCACACGGCGTTACCCTGTTTGCTCTGCCGCAAAAATCGGCCCCGTTGCGTTTTGCGCGCGCGCAGCGCCTGCCAAAAATCCGCATACTCAAGCGATTGGCTGTAATGCTCTGGGCACAATAAACGGTGGTGGCGGCCAATAATATCGTCTGGGGCAAAACCCATCAGCGCTAAAAATCTCGGGTTGGCGGCTATGATTTCCCCCGCAGGTGTAAAGGCAATAGTTGCCACATTCTGTTCTATAGCACTGATTAAGGCCTGAGAATTGCCAAGATCCAATGTGCACTGGGCAAGCGCTTTTTTGTCGTGAAAAAACATACATCTCTCTGTTACTAGGCAAGCGCAACGCTAATCTCAATCCACCCTGATGAAATTAGGCAGCTGTTATTACCATTCCCCCACACTGCTCCTAAGCTGAGATGACCACTTAGCGAGTTCAACTTAAGCACTACAGTTATGAAACAAGGGGGCTAGCCTAAGCATAGCCCAGGCAGACCCACGGCCTCCCCAAGGCTATAGACCGTTTGGCGCTAATAATTGGGTAAAACACGTGTCAAAGGGTTGCCAACCGAGCTTTAGTTGTAAAAATGAGCCGCTGAGATAACATATCTTTCATCTCGAAACTTTTTGGGTTAACCTTCCGCCACCTCACCCGACCAGCAAACCATGAATAAACGCAACACCCAACAGCGCCGCCGCGCCATTATTGAGCTGTTAAACCAGGCCGGGGAAGTCACTGTGGAGCAACTAGCCCAGCGCTTTACCACCTCGGAGGTTACGATCCGAAAGGATTTAGCCGCCCTGGAAGCCAACGGCCTGCTCTTGCGCCGCTATGGCGGCGCCATGTTGCTGCCGCAAGAACTGATGGCCGACCCGGCGGTGGCGAAGGTTTCAAACCGAAAGCTGGCGATAGCAAAGGCCGCCGCCGAACTGATCCGCGACCACAACCGCATCATCATCGACAGCGGCAGCACCACAACCGCGCTTTTACTGCCCGAGCTATCCCACAAACAGGGCCTGGTGGTGATGACCAATTCCCTAAGCATCGCCAACGCCCTGCGGGAATTGGAGCAGGAACCGACCATATTAATGACCGGCGGCACCTGGGACCCAAAATCCGAGGGCTTCCAGGGCCAATTGGCCGAACAGATGCTACGCTCTTACAATTTTGACCAGTTTTTTATTGGCGCCGATGGCCTGGACCTTGCCCGTGGCACCACAACCTTTAACGAATTATTTAGCCTAAGCCGCGTAATGGCCGAAGTGGCCCGCGAAGTGGTGGTGCTGGCTGAGTCCGATAAACTAGGCCGCAAAATTCATAATTTAGAATTACCTTGGTCCATGGTAGATGTTTTAGTCACCGATAGCGGGCTTGCTCTGGATGCAAAAACCACTATTGAACAACAGGGTGTGCGGGTTATTACCGCCACAGTTTAATTATTTTTTATAAGAGGGTTATTTTATGTGTGGCATAGTCGGCGCCGTCAGTGAACGCAATGTGGCCAATATTTTATTAGAAGGCCTAAAACGCTTGGAATACCGAGGTTATGACTCGGCGGGCCTGGCCATTATTAACGAAAAACAGGAATTAAAAATTGCCAAATCCGCCGGTAAAGTCTCGCAACTGGTCGGCATTGTTGATGAAGCGCCGCTGCCCGGCCATTTGGGCATAGCCCACACCCGCTGGGCCACCCACGGTGTGCCCAACGACACCAACGCCCACCCACACCGCTCTGGCGATATTTGTGTGGTGCACAACGGGATTATTGAAAATTACAAAGAACTGCGCGCGGAATTACAACAGCAGGGTTATAAATTTAATTCCGAAACCGATACCGAAGTGATTGTACATTTAGTGCATTTAAATCACCAAAAATGCGGCTCTATTTTAGAAGCCCTCCAACTGACTATTCCTCGTTTACACGGCGCCTATGGGGTTGCCGTGATGTGCGGCGCCGAACCTAATTCGTTATTAGTGGCCCGCTCCGGCAGCCCCTTAGTGATTGGTTTAGGCATTGATGAAAACTTTATCGCCTCCGACCAATTAGCCCTGCGCCAAGTCACCGACCGCTTTATTTATTTGGAAGAAGGCGATATTGCGCAAATTACCATTAAACACGTCCATATTTACGATAAAGATTTAGAGCCCGTCGAGCGCAAAATTACCACCATTACCGAAGCAGCCGACGCCGCTGAAAAAGGCCCTTACCGGCATTTTATGCTCAAAGAAATATACGAGCAGCCCGCCGCCATTAAACGCACTTTAGAAGGCCGCTTAGGCAAAACCCAAGCTTTAGAAGAAGCCTTTGGTGTAGAAGCCAAAGCCATTTTTGACCAAGTGGACTGTGTACAAATAGTCGCCTGCGGCACCAGCTATCACTCCGGCATGGTAGCTAAATATGCCCTAGAAGACTGGGCGGGCATTCCGGTGTATGTGGATATAGCCTCAGAATTTCGCTACCGCAAAGTGATCGTGCCGAAAAATGCTTTATTCGTCACTATTTCTCAATCCGGCGAAACCGCCGATACACTCGCCGCACTGCGCCTAGCAAAAGCCAGCGGTTACTTAGCTAGCCTGGCTATTTGCAACGTAGCCAGCAGCTCATTGGTACGCGAATCGGATTTATGTTTAATGACCAATGCAGGCCCCGAAATTGGCGTAGCCTCCACCAAAGCCTTCACCACGCAATTAGTGGCGCTACAAATTCTCGGCTTAGTATTAGGCCGCCGCCACGGTTTAAAACCTGAAACCGAAGCCGAATTAGTCAAAGCCCTGCACGAATTACCGCGTTTAGCTGAACAAGTATTATCGCTTAATGCCGTCATCGAACAGGTAAGCCTCTCCTTCGTAGAAAAACACCACGCCTTATTTTTAGGCCGGGGTATTCAATACCCGGTGGCGATGGAAGGCGCCTTAAAATTAAAAGAAATCTCCTACATCCACGCCGAAGCCTACCCCGCAGGCGAATTAAAACACGGCCCCCTGGCCCTGGTAGATTCAGACATGCCGGTAGTTGCCGTAGCGCCGCACAATGATTTATTGGAAAAATTAAAATCCAATTTAGAAGAAGTACAAGCGCGGGGCGGTAAATTATTTGTGTTCGCCGACCATGATGCAGGTTTTACGGCGGACGCCAACACCACAGTCATTAATATTCCCCATGTGCCGGATAGTTTAGAGCCGATTATTTATACCCTGCCGTTGCAGTTGCTGAGTTACCATGTGGCGACTTTACGCGGAACGGATGTGGACCAGCCGAGGAATTTAGCGAAAAGCGTAACAGTTGAATAATTGTTTTTGTGAGTTTTATTTTTTTGGGTACAGACAAAAAATCGTGCACACTAACAATAATTCGTGCACACTAACAAAATATCGTGCACACTAATGCCTTCGAACCCGCATGGGCTCTCAGTTTGAGGGGGCGGAATGGCGCGCATACCTTCTCTATCGGATTCAACTCGCAAGCTGCTCCAGGGTGCCGGTTTGGGCCAGGGAGCAGATTACCGTCCTTGGCTGGATGCTCGAACCACTCCTACTCGGGGAGTGGCGTCTCAAACATTGGGCATTAAAACCGGTCGCGTCCATCACGGGCTTTCCACAAACGAAAAAAACTTCTTTTACATCATTGAGTTTGACCCCTCTGTCATTGACATTCGGGAACAGTTTCCTCTCTTTCCTCAAAATCTGGTGATGCGCCTTGCTGATGGTTTGGGCATAAAATACCCAATAATCCCCAAGAGTAAGATCCCATGTGTCATTACAACTGACTTCTTAATCACCTATTCTCGCAACGGCAAAAAGGAATACGCCGCGTTCAGCGTTAAGCCAAAAAGTGGCCTCAAGACGAAACGCGATTTTGAAAAACAGGAGCTTGAGCGAGTATGGTGGGAAAGTTTGGGTGTTCCCTGGAAGATCTTCATCAATGATGAGCAAGATTCAATCGTAGCTGGCAATATCCGCTGGCTTTCCCATCCGCTGCGAGACGGGTCCTATCGCCACCATAATGTACTGGCGTCAGTTTTACAGCACCTGTCACCAGGCGTTTACCAATTGGATTATTTGTTTTCATCGCTGGCGCAACAATTGAAATTGCCCGAGAGCGAGATAGGTGAAATCTTCCGAATACTCGCTTGGAATCATCTGGTTGACATTGAGCTGGGAACAAGTATTCATGAAAGCGGAATCATTAATATTTTATCAACAGCACGCGACTATTTGAAGGAGGGCCTATATGGAACTTTCGATTAATAGTGTTTGGCAATCAGTTGATACTCAGGAAAAATTTCGCGTTATATACCTTCTTATTAATTCTTCTGAAGTGGTTATATACTCATTGCATGAAGACAGGAAGCGAATCTCTAAGCCTATCATCAGCGATGTTGCAGATATTAAAGAAAAGATACAAAAAGGCATGTTAGTCAGTAGTGACTTCCCGCTTCCTGGAATCATGCTATACGATGAAGAAAGTTATTCTCAAGAATTAATTGCGGCCAGAGATTCGCGTTATAACACCATCAAAGACCTTATTTCAAACGAGCGTTTTATCGTAGAGCATGCGAACCATAGCCGCTCAAAATTAGCTGCCGCCTTTGCAAGGAAAAATCACCTATCTATTCAGACATTATATCGAACACTGAAAGACTTTTGGCGCTATGGGATGTCAAAAAACGCCCTGATCCCGCTTCGCTCCAATCAAGGAGGCCTCGGAAAAGAGAAAAAGTATAGTAGTGCAAAGCGGGGCAGACCAGTTACGCCGTCAACATTTAAATTGGCTATCTCTGAAGGCTATAACGTATCTACCGAGGACAAAAATAGGATTAAAAAGGGATTCATTCAATTTTATGGCAACGGTTATGAGCGTACCCTGAAGGAGGCATATGAAGACACGTTGAATGAATATTATAAACAAGAAATTATAGCCTCTAAAACAACCGGAATACCGCTTCATGTACCCACATTCAGACAGTTCAGTTATTGGGCCAGGCTACGCACTGACACGATCAAAATTAGTAATTGCCGGAATCCCATCGGCGATTTCGAGAGAAATAGACGAGCCCTAACCAACTCTACGCAGTCATCTGCTGTGGTACCAGGAAGAGTGTTCGAAATTGATGCGACGTTGGCTGACGTCCATATTGTTTCACCTTTAAATAGAAATATTAATATTGGTAGGCCAGTGATTTACTCGATCACAGACCGAGCAAGTCGAATGATAGTCGGGTTTTACGTATGCCTGAAGAACCCTAGCTGGGAAACTGCCAGGCTTGCTATTCTTCATGCATTTTCGCCCAAAGTGGAATACTGCAAACGCTATAAAATTGACATTACTACTGAAGACTGGCCTTGCCATCACCTACCGGAAACATTGATGTCAGATCGCGGTGAAATGCAAGGCAAAGTCCCCAGTGCAATCATACCTACGTTAGGCATTAGCTTTGAATTAGCTCCTTCAAGCAGGCCAGATATGAAAAGTATTGTCGAGAGCCGTTTTGGGATTATAAATAAAGAAACATTACATTGTGTTCCGGGTACCACCAAGGGTAAGCCGACGCAACGCGGTGAAATTGCACCTGAAAAAACCGCAATTCTCACTTTAGACGAAATTACCAACCTACTGCTCAGAGATGTGATGAAACATAATAATACACATACGTTCGATGAGCTGGCAACGGTGGATCTTATTACGGCGAATCTACCAGCGACCCCGCTTAATTTCTGGAAATATCATCTTTCAAGACATCGTCACTGCCTAAGAGTTATGCCTGTTTCAGAGCTCAAAGCATTGGTTTTACCCACTGTCGAAGCAAAAGTAACGCGGCATGGGATTAAGTACGGCGATATTTATTACACATGTGAGCTAGCCGAAAGTGAGAATTGGTTTGCACGTGCTCGCTCAACTGGCGAGTGGAAACTAGAAGCAAAATTTGATGAAAATTGGGTCGCTGAACTTTATATCAAACCGCATAAAACCAGTGGATTTATATTGTGTAATACCACCGATCGCAGCAGGCGGTATAACACACTTCACCACTCTGATGTTGTCTATATGGCGGATTTCAAGCGTAGCAAGAATCCTAATATCGATCGGCATTTTGCCAGCATGGAGAATTTTGAGCATCGAAATACACTAGTTCGATCGGCTCAAGAAGAAAAGAAAGCTGACACGGCTGAATATACTCATCTAAAAAAATCAAAAAAGACATCGTCGTTTAGGGAAAATCGGAAAAATGAAATTGTTAGAATGAGCCAAGAAAAGGCCCAAGTTCCAGTTGATAACTCAGAGGAGTCGCTCAGCGCCACCGTTACACCAAAGCATATTGAGGGTTCATCACCCAATAAGAAGGATTTTGCAATATTTAAGCGCTTGTGGGAGAAGCAAGATGGCGATTGAATATCATATACCCCATATGGCGGAATATCGCGGGAATCCCTTAATTGAGGCACTACCAGCCATAGCGGATGATGTATCGATTTTACAGGCGCTGGGCACATTTCCGATTTACGATCCACGTGAACGACAGGACCCAGCACATCACAGAAAACACTATTTAGAGCGGCTATATCGGCTACGACAGCCACTAAGTGAATACATAAGTGCCTTTCATATGATCGAAAGAGCCATCATGGAATCTTACCTTCCCAAGTATCCATTTTCTCCTACTACCGCAAATTGGCTGCACCAACTCAACAAAGTCACAACTGAATATCCGCGAACAGGAAAGTTTGTATCAAATGCAGATGGCATGTGCATCATTGGAATTAGCGGCATTGGAAAAACCTCCATGGTCGAACGCATTATGGCGAGGTATCCGTCAGTAATAAAACACGAGTTCTATGATGGAAAGCCATTCAACCTCGTTCAAATTACGCATATCTATGCGAAATGCCCTCATGATTCTACATTAGGTGGATTTTGCGAAAGCATTATTACAAAACTTCAGTCTCTTTTGGGTGATGAGCTGCAATGTGGTAATACCATCGGAAAGATGATGAACCAAATTCAAGGGTTGGTCAGGCGTAGTTTTCTGGGTTTACTAATTATTGATGATTTGCAAAACCTAAAGGTTAACAAAACGGGAGGCTCAGGAAATTTTATCAATTTTTTACTTAACCTCATTGATGAGGCTGGAGTGCCCATACTCTTTATAGCAAATCCAGAAGCGATAGAGGTATTGCAAGATAAATTTAGAGTGGCTAGGAGAGTGGAACGAAAAGGGATTGTAATTATGGACGTAGTAAGCAAAGAGGATTGGGATGAATTTTTTCTAGAGGCGTTATGGCGATATCAATGGACTAATATTGAAACGCCTTGTACGGCTGAGCTGAGTAGTTGTCTTTACCGGCTGAGTCGAGGTCTGGTGAGTATCGCGATCAAGATTTACATTGAAGCTCAGCGATTACTAATAGGCGGAAAAAATGAGTCCTTTTCAATAGGTGTTCTTGAACAGGCATACCATCAAGCATGCAAGCTGACGGATACTGGATTGGCTCTACTGACGTCAAATTCACACCACCCCGAAAAAATTCAAGTTCAGTCAAGAGAGTACCCTTCAGTCAGCGATAATGAAGTAGAGGCTGAAATCGCCACAAATAGAACTGAACTATCGATAGTCTCCAGCGGTTCACCAAAAAATGTCACTATTTCGAAGAAATGCAAGACAAAAGCTATTATTGCCGATATCAATGGAATTCAACACCCAGAGTTTGAGCAAAAAATACTGGAGTTGGCTCAGAAAGAATTTTTATTTGAAAATGTGAAAAATCTAAATGCAATAAGAAATTGCCAGAATCACCAAGACCCGATATCACAACTAAAAAAAATCCACTATATCGCGCACGATCCCCTACAGCTTATAGATTGAGGTAGATCATGCTTACTATTCCGATGATAAATTGTGAACCTAATGAATCAGTTTATTCCTTACTTTGTCGGGTGCACCAGATGGCATCCAATGCAAGCCCTCTGAATACGCTAAAAATGGTGACAGGATTGCGTGGATATAAGCCCATGTCGGGGCTCCCTACGCACATAAGTGATATTGCAAAGAATTTAAACTTGCCAAAGCCGCCCTCAGTCATTATTAATGACCACACACATTACCCACTTTATAGATTATTTATTGAACACCCTAAGCGCGCACACATTGTCAACTCCATGCTGGGCTCAGGTTCGGTGAAATCTCTTCTTGGATTGCTCAGAAACCATGTGGGAGCGTTTGAGAGCCTGCGATACTGCAAAGAATGTCTGATCGATGAAATTCAGAGTGTAGGATTTGCCTATTGGCATAGAGAACATCTTTTCCCTTGGGTGTATTTTTGCCCTAAACATCTAATCGTTCTCAGCGTGGTAGATTTTAAAAGTGAGGTTTACGGCGATAGGGCGTTAATTCTCCCTTCGGGAGGAGAAGTTATTAAACTAACTGAGCATTCTTCAAATGTCGACAAGCTTCGGAATATTAGCAGAGATACGTACTACCTGTTAAATGTTAAGAATATTGACAGTATTGCAATAAATAAAGACGCCTATAAAATATTGCTCCACTCGTGTGGGATCTGCTCCGGATCTGGGCGAATAAATCAAAATAGGTTAAAGACGAGCGTTGCGTGCTGGCTAAAAGACCTCCAATCTATCCCGATTTTTAATCGACTATATAACTCACTTAATGTAGGACGATCCTGGGCAGAGACAATCCCTGCAGATGATTATTCATTCCATCATCCATTGAAGCATCTGATAGTGCTACATTCTCTGGGCCTTACAGTGGATGATCTGATCGCTTCCACCTCCCAACAGCGTCAAATAGACTTCAATTTTTCGGCCAAAAAAAAGAAAATGCCCGATGATGCTTCGGTAAAAAATGCTATAGAAAGCAGCGGTTCGATTCGAGGGGCGGCCAAACTGCTAAATATTGACGTCACAACATTATGCTGTTACGCAAATAGACTTGAAATTCCTTATAAGCATCGCACACAATATATTACACGGGACATCATTGATGCGCTGCTGAGCGACGTTAAAAACGGAGCATCTTCAAAGTTTCTATCAAATAAATACTGCATATCGATTGCCAGCGTCAACCGCATTAAGCGCACCTATTTACTTTAAATCGAAATAGGTTGTCTTTAAGCCTTTTTCAGAATAGAAATGTTTCTCAACGCTGTTCCCTTGAAGAAATACTTTAAAGCAATCATATTGTCCAAAAGCAACAATCATAGCCCTCCAAAATATCAAAAATGGGATAACGTTGAATTCATCTGGCCCACAGATAAACATGAATAGTTTAAAGCTTGTATGCCATCGGTTAACGATGTCACACTGAGGGATATCTTTTTCCCCAAACCTCCCGAAGACGTAGCATAGGCTAAAAATGTGATCTGACAGAATTGATTCATCCGGATATTCATCCCCTGCTGTAATTCGGTAGGCTTCACGCAATAAAAAGATTATGAGTTTTCTTGAAAAGAAGGGCAAGCCGTCTTTTAGAAGCGCACTAGACCAAATCACAAAAGCTGGAATTTCAGCAACTTTTTCAGGATTAGCGAAGTCTAAAATATCCCGGCAAGTATTACACTCTCTCTTTAGCACTGAGATAAGACCCAAATTTATACCGAATTGGCTCTTGCAGCGATTGCATTTTAACGGAGAAAGAAAGCATTTATGCCTAATGCAATACCTAGTGTTATAAATTAACCACTCTCGTTTAAACCAGTGGTGTCCATGATTGACAAGTTGTTCCTCAAAGCAAGCTGCGCAAAAAAATGCATGTGAAGTTGAATAGTCAATATCATGTCTATAAAGATAATTATTGTTTTGCACATATGGATATGAGGTAGGCCTAAAAAGATTATAAAGCGTATTGTCCTCTATGATAGGGGATAATGCCGCCTCTGATTCGTATTCATTCGGGGAAAAATGATCCAGCGATTCGAGTGTTGCAGAGTTATCGTGCGCATGAATTGCGAATCTAATGTGCGTCCGCTGAAATATTGACGCCTTAAAAAGTAGCTTCCTAGGTGTTCTTCTGGCATTAAGTTGAACATTTATCTGCCTTCAACGCATTTAATAACATTAAACAAGGCCATGATGAGTTTCGTATCTGCGGTAGGAGAGAGGTTCGTAACTGATGTACGAATATATGCAAGCTGCCGAACTGCCTCAACCTCAGCGCCTGCTGTAACCCCATTGGGGGTCGAGATGAGCGTCAAGCACTTCAGTAGTGTCTCCGCCTTTGGTCTTACTTCACCCTTCGCATATTTTGATACTAGGCTGGGGGCTTTTTTCAGCAATCTTGCTAGCCCAATTTGGCCTCCACCGGTAGACCTTACTGCTTCCTGAACAATACGTGCGCTCTCGGCATATCGCATGCAATACAGCCATCCTCAATAAGTTCATATTATGAATTTTATTATTTCATATTATGCATTATCATGCACTTGATTCTTCATACTAAGGGCTGCTATACAGCACGCAGGAAATGGAAGCGCTATGATTAGATCTAGATAGGGGTAAACGTATGGCTCGCTCTGACTTAGTGTTAAGTCTTGTTACGACTGGGATTAATGGGAACCTTCCGCTGTTTGTCAAAACGGCTGAAGCGATTGCCGAAGAGGCACGCATACGCCATCAGCACCATTTTGCAGAAAAATTAGCCGCTGCTATCAGCGAGAATCGCCCTGGAGCTGACAAGAACCGGGGGCGGCTGCAAGAGCTGCAAAATGCATTTTATGAAATTTACAGCGACAAAACGCTGTCCGACCTTATATTGCCCGACACTATTCTGACTGCTTGCCATGAACTCATTGAAGAGCACAACCGGCGGGATCTTTTGCGCTCGTTCAATTTGGAGCCCAGGCATCGGATCTTGCTCTCCGGCCCCCCGGGCAATGGAAAAACAACATTGGCCCAAGCAATTGCCAATCAACTGATGCAGCCTCTCTTTATTGTCAAATATGAAGGCATTGTCAGTCGGTATCTGGGAGAAACGGCCCAACAGCTGGACAAACTTTTTGATTACGTGAAGTCGCACCGTTGTGTATTATTTTTCGATGAGTTTGATGCAATTAGCAAGGATCGGGACGACGACAATGACAATGGTGAAATGAAGCGAGTTGTTAACAGCCTGCTTAAGCAGATAGATACCTTACCGAGTCACGTGATCGTCATCGGGGCCACCAATCATGAAAAAATGCTGGATAAAGCGATTTGGCGTCGCTTTCAATTACAGCTCAGCCTGCCTCGACCGACTCGTTCCTTAGCGACCAAATGGTTTGATGCCTTTTCAGAGCGAATTGGACACTCACTAGGTTATAGCTCTGCGACTCTGAGTGAAAAACTTGAGGGGTTAAATTTTTCCGAGCTGGAGGAATTTGCGCTCGATGTTCAACGCCGCTATGTTTTGGGGCTGCCAGAAAGTGAGAAAAAAATAAAGGCCATCGTTAAAGATCGACTTGCTATTTGGGTCGAGAGAGCACAAATTATGCGTTAATAACTTATTCTTCTAACTTAACAAGGAAAGCAGTATGGAACTGCACCCTCATCTGACGTTTTTATCCCCTCAAAGACGTACCTTTATTGATCAAGTAGGCGGGCGCGGCGGATCTAAAATTATAGCAGGTTCGCCTGCTGGCCAATTTGATCGTTTCAAGCCGAAATTTGATTCCCTCGAACAAAAATTTGCCGAACATATCGCGCTTTGCGACACCATATCCGGATTAACGCCGGAAAAAGTGTTAGTGCTTGAAATTGCAGGTAGCGTTTCAGATTTTGTAAAAGCGCTTAAACGTGTACCTGGATTTGAAGACATTCAGCAATTCTTTACCGAAAATTTTGCTGATCAGGAACACTGTCATTATCTCGATAAAATGAACAAGATCAAAGCCGCACCTATTGAAATGTTCTTGACGATGAGCAGTCAGGATGGGCTCAAACGCTTATTAAGTGAATGGAATAAAATAAAGAAAGCCGGGAAGGCTGAGCGTGGTTTTAAGCCACTTCAAAATGCCTTGCAACAACTGCACGATATCCGATTTTGGGATACGCAAGACCGAATAAAATCAACGGGTTTATTGCGCGACTGGGAGGAAAAAACCGCGAGATCCGTTGAAGATCCGACGGTAGAAAAAGTATCGATCGAAATTGAACTCTGGTTCCGGCAATCGGCTATCAAGAGAGCATTTGCTGAGCGACATATCCAAAAGCTCATCGCTTTAAATGGCGGTACCATCAAAGGACGTTATGTACACGAAGGCATCGGTTATCACGCTGTCATAGGGGAGTTACCTATCGATGCGGTGAAAACGGTTTTGGCTCAAGGTGCTGACCATCTTCAGATAATGCGCTGCGATAGCGTGATGTTTTTTAGGCCGTTGGGTCAATGTGGCTTTACTTTGCCTGAGGAAGCGGTACCTGCCAAACGTGAGAATGCTTCAGCTTCATCAAATGCATTATTGAATCAAGAGGACATCATCGTCGCGCTGTTTGACGGCTTGCCTCTCGAAAATCATACTGCTTTGGCGCCTTATCTGTACGTTGATGACCCCGATGATTTTTCATCACGCTATGAGTACGCATCGGATCAATCACATGGCACCGCCATGGCATCACTGATTATTCATGGCGATAAAAACACTGCTCTTCCGCCATTAGAGAGACCATTATATGTACGTCCTATTTTGGCTCCTGGGCCCCCAAATATTAAGAATCAACGCAATGAGGTTATTCCTGACGACCACCTGCCAATTGATCTTATTCATCGAGCGGTAAAGCGGCTTTTTGAGGGGGAAGGCAAGATAGCACCCGTTGCACGCAATGTTAAGGTGATCAACCTATCCGTGTGTGATCCCCAGCAATTGTTTGATCGCAATATGAGTCCCTGGGCCAAAATGTTGGATTGGCTTTCTCACCAATATAATGTGTTGTTTATAGTGAGCGCTGGTAATCATCACCACGATATTGAAATAGACTGCATTAATATTGACTTCAAAAAACTGCCTGCCGATGAAATAGAAAAATTAACTGTTTTAGCGCTGAATCAGGATCGTTGGTTGCGCAGAATTATGTCGCCGGGTGAAGCCATCAATGCACTTACGGTCAAAGCCTCTCACATCGATAATTTCACAGGTATAACACCCGCCATTACTTTTGATCCGTTTATTACACCCAATATGTTTTCACCCATTAATCCAATTACATCAGGCAAGAATAGAAGTACAAAGCCTGAGATCATGATGCCGGGTGGACGAGCAACATTCAGAATAAATGACTACCAAGACCATGCGTCTGTTAAATTAAAAGCTATTAATACCCCAAAGCCGCATGGCCCGGGACAATTGGTGGCACAACCCGGTCAGCATGCCGGAAATATTAATCAGTTTTTATTTACTTACGGTACAAGCAATTCAGCTGCCTTAGCCACTCGACGTGCCGCGCAACTCTATGACACGATTTCGTCCATGCGTGAATTTTCACCTGGAAAAGCATTGGATCACGCATCTGATGCTCTAATTTTAAAAGCATTACTTTTACACGGCGCAGAATGGCCTGATGCAGCCATTCAAAAAATCGAAACCACGTTAAAAAATATAGAAAACAGCCTCACTTTTAAGAAGGATCAAGGGCAATTTTTTGGATTTGGGCATGTAAATGAGAACCGAATTCATGCCTGCGCCGGAAATCAAGCAACCTTAATTCATACTGGGACAGTCAAGTTGAATGAGTCTGATGTGTATTTATTTCCGCTACCTTTCTGTTTGTCGGGACGTAATGCGCCTCGTCGTATGGTGATAACGCTTACTTGGTTTTCCCCTATCAACCCTTTTCATGCTGATTATGGTCAAGCCCAATTGTGGGTAACAGGTCCGAGTAAATCTTCTCATTTGGGCTTCCCTGGCACGGATTATTATCACCACCATCAAAAAAAGGGTTCTGTTTTTCATCATGTGGCTTATGGGAATCAAGCATCAGTGTTTGCAGAGGACAGTAATTTGCAGTTAAACGTCAATTGCAAGGCTCGTGCAGGGGCAAAAAATTTGAGTATTCCCTATGCGTTGGTGGTAACACTTGACACACAAGATACCAAGCTACCCGTTTATGAGCAGGTGAAAAATCGACTTGAACAACTACAAAAACAACGAATTACACAATCAGGTTAGTAGTTTTAGAATATTTAACTTAGAGCGGCCTATATAGAAAATTTAATTAATTATTAATTTTATCTAAAACATCAACTAGCGATTGAATCGAGTCGGAGTCATTGGCTATACCGCGCACCAAATGGTAGGCGCGCATACCGAATTTACGTGGGCCTAGATAGTCAGCTAGCAGAGTGTCACCAACAAACAAACATTCTTCGGGGGTTACTCGCGCAAGTTTTGTAATGGCACCATAGATTTCTGGTTCTGGCTTAATATGGCCTACCTGGTAACTGAGACACAGGATAAATTGATAATCGCCCAGTAAACGCTCTATAACTTTCCCATATGGACTAGCTAGGTTGGAACAAATAGCTAGCGCAATACCTTGTCGTTTCAAAGTTGATAAGGTCGGCACTACATCAGGGTATAGCACCAATGAGGCTAGTTCCTCGTCCAATTGCCGTTGAGTTTGCTCTAAAAGCCAATCGGGAGCGATTATGTCTAAAGCGGTAACTAAATCGCGCAGGTCGCCATCTTCCGTCATCAATCTACGGGCATCATCAGCTCTCGGGCGTCGCCCTGCGTCCTGCGACCATTTTAGCAACCGGAGGAATGGACGATGCCTTACACCGTAATCAACCAGGGTACCAAATAGGTCAAAGACGAGCAGCTTTGTTCGGTTCAATTCAGGACTATTCGACATCGTGTATACCTATAAACGCTAGCAATCTATCTATATGTCTTTAGCTGAACCAAAGAACGCGTTGTACAAGTCGTACCGGCAATTAACATTGGCGCGTTGAATATATCTCAAAGCAGAATTTGAGCGGTACTCTTTGGTCAGCCTCTAAGATCGAGTTGGCGTGAATACGGCATTTTTAGATACCCCATCAAAGCCAATTTGTAAGTAATTTGTGAAGCTTGCAAGGCGCACGGGCTAGGTGGCATTCTGTGCCAACACGTTCATTATCCAGGAGGTTCATATGTTCAGTTACATCACCAGGCGTGCGCTTATCAAGGCCGGCATATCCATCGGTGCCGCTGGCTCTGCGGTCGTCAGCCAGGCCGACCAACCTCCTGAGAAGACGGCCTCCGACTGGCTAGAGCAAGTACTCTCAACCAAAAGCCTCGATGCCCCGCTGCAGCTGTCACGCTTTGTTGAACCTATTTATTACACATTAAAGCCCTTCACCTGGACGCCTAATAAAGATAACGGGCCTAGTTATTCAGCCGTGACTGTTCCGGAAGGTTTTATTACCGATCTGGCATCTATTCCTCGAGCTCTGTTCTCAGTACTGCGGCCTGATGGGGAGTACGCCCAGGCAGCCATAGTCCACGATTACCTGTATTGGACCCAGCGCACTACTCGGGAATATGCCGATGACGTATTCCGGATTGCGATGCGTGATTTAGAAGTGTCGCCTCCGCAAATTACGTTCATCATAGAAGCCGTTAAGGAGTTTGGTGATGGCGCATGGAAACAAAACCAAAAACTCAAGGAGAAAGGTGAGCGCCGCTTTTTAAAAGAAAAACCTACCAAAGCCGTAACTCGTTGGAAGGAGTGGAAGCGCACCCCAGAGCATTTTTATCCCAATGATTTATGAAAACTGAGCCAGTTAATCACGCCCGTATCGCCGTGGCAAATTGCAAAAAATTGCCTGCCTTGGCACTGCTTTGGTCGGCGGCACACGCTTGCTTTGGGGGCACCACAACCTACCTAGACGCCACCGGCCCGCAGCCGGTGGTGATTTCCCCTAATGGGCGAACGACACAGCTATATGATGAGAGCCAGGCTTTACTGATCAGCGAGAGTGAGTACCTAGGGCCAGGCAAAGGCGGGTGGAAAAAACTACCCAATACCACCGCTGAAGTAGACGAATTAGCCAAAGCTTTGCGGCAACATGGCTTCGCCATTACCCGTGTTGTCGACGCCACAAGCCAAGAGCTTTTCTCAGCTATCCAGAATTTTACCGGCACACATGGGAAAAAAAAGAATGTACGCCTGTTGGTATTTTTTTCCGGACACGGTTTTACCGATCCAAGTAACAACTCCGGCTATGTGGTACCGGTGGATGCAAAAGACCCTGCAGTTAATGCCGATGAGTTTTATCCAAAGGCCTTGTCAATAAGTTATTTAGCCTCGGTTGCGGCAGAGACCGTAACCACAAAACATGCCCTGTTTGTGTTTGACAGTTGTTTTTCTGGCTCACTGTTTTTGACCAAGGCGGGCAATAGCCAGCCGGAAATAACAACCTATGCAACCTCAGAGCGGTTGCGATATCTGCAGGAAAAAGCGCAAGAGCCTGTGCGACAGTTTATTTCAGCGGGCAGCGCAAAAGAGGTGCTACCCGGTAAAAGTGATTTTGTGCCAGCGCTGCTCAATGTTTTGCGTTATGGGCTGCCGCAGAATCCAGACCGTTATTTTACCGGCAAAAGCCTGGGATATTATTTAGAACAATCAATCCCCAGTATCACTGGTGGCAGCCAAAACCCCCAGTCCGGGGTAAGCCGCTCCGCTGGGTTGTCATTTGGCGATATGGTGTTTCAACTGCCCTCAACTAACGACGCCAAACCTCTAGTGGGCAATGCAGTGAACACGCCTTCCCTTAAACCTGAGCCCCCTCAAAAACCTGAGCCCGCTTCCATTTCAAAAGGCCCAGATACGCCTGCAACTACCCAGTTAAAAAACCCGTTTCAGGACCGACTAAAAGATGGATCTCTGGGGCCCAAAATGCGCATTATCCCTTCAGGGAGTTTTTGGATGGGGTCGCCTGAATCTGAACCCGTGCGGGCTACTCATGAGGGCCCCCGTCATAATGTTGCCGTTACTGCATTTGCCATGGGCGAAACTGAAGTCACTTTTGACGAATATGACCGGTTCGCCAAAGCCATGGGCAAAGCTTTGCCTGATGATGAAAATTGGGGTCGTGGCTCTCGCCCGGTCATCAGGGTAAGTTGGCACGATGCGCAAACCTATGCCCAATGGCTTAGCAAAAAAACCGGAGCCATGTACCGTTTACCCAGTGAAGCCGAGTGGGAGTATGCCGCCCGTGCTCGCACTGATACACCCTATTTCACGGGCAAATGCCTGAACGCTAAGCAGGCCAATTTTAATGATATTGCGGGGCAAATTGCTGGGTGCCCTACAAGTGAAGAATACTTACAAAAAACAACTGAAGTTGCGCGCTATGTACCTAACGGTTTCGGGTTATACGATGTTCTTGGAAATGTTTGGGAGTGGACCCAGGACTGCTGGCACAGTTCTTATAGCGGCGCGCCGAGTAATGGAATGCCGTGGGAAACTGATGATCGAGGCGACTGCACCCTCCGGGTGTTGCGCGGCGGCTCTTGGAGCCTCATGGCCGGGGGGCTGCGCTCGGCCGACCGCGCCTGGAACAGCACCAATGTTCAGGAATACCGCATCGGTTTTCGTCTGGCCAGGACTCTCCGGCCGGAGGAAAAACCCTGACGCCAAATAATTTTAAGCCGTAGCACGTTTGGCGCTTTGGATTTTGTACTTTGTCCCCTTGGTGTTGATCTCACTTTGGTGCTTCTATTTTTAAGCTAATTAAGCTCGCTTGGACCGGCGAGGAATAATTTCAATATGTTGGAGTATAAGACCCGTTGTGCTTGCGAAAAAATTATTTATAAAATTTAACAACAGAGGAAATAAAAATGCCTGACAACTTACGCGAAATGACCTCTCACAATAACCTTCACGCGGTGTTATTTAATGCAACTAGTGCGGAATATATTGCGCTTTGTCACCAAGCGTATAGGCTTGCGCGCCTTGCTGTTCTAGAGAAGCATCAAGCAGGGCTTAATCAAAATATGGCTGTCGTGTTAGATCTTGATGAAACTGTGCTCGATAATTCTGTTTTTCAGGCGAGCCTAATAGCAGAGGGTAAAAATTTTAGTGACCAGTATTGGAATGCTTGGTGTGATAAAGGAGAAGCCTCGGCAGTGCCAGGAGCAATCCAGTTTCTGAAATTTATAAAAAGCCTAGGTATTGTGCCAATATTTATTACCAGCAGATCAGAACTTTGTAGAGCTGGTACATTAAATAATTTAATTGGCATCGGGGCTCTTTCTAAGGCGGAATATGAGCTTGAATTCAATCTAATTACACAAGAAAATCGCGCCCAAACAACTAAGCTTTTTATGAAGGGCACACCAGGTGTTATTCTTGATGGTAATTTAGCTGGTATCAATAAATTTGATCAGCGAATCTACTGCGAGCGGGTGCGTGGTTATGAAATCATTTTATCTATAGGCGATAACTTGTCTGACTACGCTGAATATTATGGGCAAGTAATTGATGAGTCGGGGAAAAAAATTGCCGGGAAGCATCCATCAGTTGCCTCCAGAAAACAAGCTGTATTACAAGATGTGGGTTTGTTTGGTGAAGATTTTATTCTAATTCCAAATCCGACCTATGGTGGCTGGCTGCGGGCCTTTGAGGGCAATAAGATTGGAGCTTCGGATGAGTTGGCACCTACTGCCAAACAAGTTCGACAAGGTTTGGTAGAGCCCATAGACCAAATTGTTTATGAGAGTAATGAGGGTATTCCGCAAGTGATAACGGCAAGCGCAGCTAAGCTGAGTACTATAAAGCATACTTTTTAGATGTTTTTGTGGCTGGGGGTAATGTGTTCATCAATATTCTTCCGGCGGTGTGGAATAGGGTTTGTAGCAAAGCACCAGCCCGTATTGACACCTAATGGGCGAGAAAAACAACTCTATGCGGAGAGCCATTCACCCCGATTAGTCCAAGCAAATATCTCGGGCCAGGCACAGGCTGGTGGAAAGAACTATTAGTTCAGGCTTTCCGTATTTTTGATTCATTCCTGTAAAATTCAATCCTAACTAGCAAAATGTCATCTAAACATAACTCTAGGATAAGCTTCCGCGTCACTCATAGAACCATATTGTAAGGTGCATAGCTATGATTCGTTGTCATCTTGCCCGCATCATGGGCGAGCACAAGATGCGTATTGCTGATGCTGCAAGGGAAATTGGCATAAGCCGCGCCACGGTGACCTTGCTATATAAAGAGACGGCGCAAAAGGTAGACCTAGAAGCCATTGAGGAACTCTGCGTGTTGTTCAAATGCGGTGTTGGTGACCCGCTGGAGCTGAAAATGACCAAGGAGCGGCCTGTTGTCCTCAGAAGCCGACACTAGAGCAAACTATATAGACCCAGCTTAAGGCTGCAGATTGTTTAGCCTCTAGCGGTCAAGTCCTTTCCCTGGATTGGATCACAGATACAATTGGCCCCCATACATGCCATTGGAAGGCATTTTTATTACCGTGCTGCAGAAACCGATTTTCGCAGTTTCCCGCCGAGAGTTCAGCCAGTCTACTTTTTGCTGGAAGCTGATATTATGGAGGCTAACACCGTACCCCCCTCCATAGCCTTAAGCACAATAGGCTCATCAACTGGATTCCGAAGGCCTTGACGTAGATGCCACGGAGATCAAGGGTTCTGGCATTCAAAAATTCGTCTTTGGCCAGCAGGTAGCGAATAACGGTTTGTTGGTAGGCAGGCAGGAGCCTACCCAATTTTTCAAATTGGCGAACGATTATGAAAGCATGCTTGAGATCTTACCTCTGGGTCAATTCAAATCGCGGCGATTAGGGACCTTTTGGGGACTTACGAACAGTATCTAAACAATATCAAGGTTAGACGGACACCGATGAAACAAGTCGAGCTCGAAAATCAATTAAGGGAGGTTGTTAGCAGGTTGGTGACCGAAATTGATCTGGCGACAAAGCAGGGAAGACTTGATGTCAACCTGATTTCAGAAGATGCCTGGATCCCCATCCTTAAGGAAGTTTACCAGTGTCCGAACCTTGTGAATCTGAATAGAAAACACAAGAACTTCCCTGGCATTGATTTGGGGGATGAGCAGGATAGGGTTGCCTTTCAAGTAACCTCATCGACAGATATTGAGAAGGTCAAATCGACCTTAGAACAATTTAGGAAACGCAACTACAAAAATGCCTTTGACGAGCTTTATATTTTCACACTGCGTTCTAAGCAGAGGAGCTATTCTCAGGACGCGATTGATAATGTCATCGGGGATGAAATTCGCTTTGATGCGAAGGACCACATCATTGATCCTGGTGATATATTAGCTCAAATCACCGGATTGCGATTGCCAGCACAAGTGAGAATGTTGCAAGAGTTCCGAACAATACTCGGTGATGTAGAAGCCTCGGTTAAAGAACTAAACGCGCCAGAGAATGCCCCATACCTCTTAGTTTCAAACCTCATTGAGGTTACACCTCCAAATGTATTGTATGTAGCCGAATTGTGTATCGACGAAGAAAGCACAGTTGATGCCGCTAAGCGAGAGTTAAACTACCAAGGGAAACGCCCCAATAAGCATCTTTTAGTCCGGTTGGCATTGCGGCTTGCTGGATTAGACAGGCATGGCTGGACTGTATTTGAGAATCGCATTTTTACGTTTTATGACATAGAACGTGAGTCTGCTTTCAGGTCTATCGTAGACGTTGGAAGTATCGAAGAACTGACGACTGAAGATATTTCACAACATGAGCTCGTTGAATATCAAAATCTATTCAAGTATTTGATGAAAGATACTCTCCGGGATCAACTTCTAGCCTTCAATGTGAATTGGAGCAAGCAACAAAACCAATTTTACTTTTTGCCTGATGAAAAAGACTCTGAGCAGCGAAGAGAAGAATGGGTGGGTAAAAAACTCTCGAGACGAAGAGTTTTTGAGAAGAAATATCAGGTGAGGGACCCATCAAAAGTAGCCTTCTTTAAGCACCTGGCATTTGACGTCTCATTTATTGACGTTGATTCACATTGGTATGCCACCATTACCCCTAGCTGGTACTACACATGGAATCTTTATAAGCGCAATAGATTCCATGAAGATCTACTTTCAAAGCAGAAACGTCTTGAGCATAACAATTCCGTTAGGGATCAAGTTAGATTCGTCGGGTATTTCCTTGCCGATAGGCTTAACGATAACAATTTAATCACATTTGGCGAATTGGTCGAATTTCAATGTTTGTCCAACATTTCTCTCGAGGAAAACGAGGAACTGGTAGAAGTCGAAGAGGAGGATGTCAGTGCAGATTAAGATCCTTGAAGAACCAAAACTGGAGTTTGCCAATGGAACTCACATCTGCCCGAAGGCTGGCATTGAAACGCTTGGCGTATATGACAAAAACGATAAGTTCCGGCAAAGCGAGTTGAGATTGGGAATCGTTGGGCGCGGGGAAGGTGTCGATTTGCTAGATCTCTGGATAGCAAAATGCCAAGAAGGAATCGAAGGTAAAGATTCAAAATATTCCAATCTTTTCAGAGGATTCGGAGGATTCACACAGCATCACGGATTCTATGCGAAGTTCTTATATGGTCCGACGCTAACCAGAACCATTCAAAAGTCAGAGTTAAATAAAACACTAAAAATCGAATCCAGAGAACTACGAGTCAAGGTATGTGTTGAACTGTACTTTGATCAAATCCGATTTCTTGCAGAGCACCGACCAGTGGATGTCATTATTTGCGTCATCCCAAATGATATGTTCGACGCTCTGACCAGGGAGAAGGGAAAGGAAGAAGATCCAGAGAGCCATAATGGCGACTCTGACGATGATAAAGCCAAGAGCTCACTAGAGCATAACTTCCGCCGTCTTCTGAAAGCGAAGACTATGCACTTTGGAAAACCGTTACAGCTTGTTTTAGAGAAGTCTTTATCCCTTGATACCAGTAACAAGGGGCAGCAGGATGATGCGACTAGAGCGTGGAACTTTTGTACGGCGCTTTACTACAAGGGGAACAAAACGATTCCTTGGCGACTGGTCGAGGAAACTCATAAGCCTAAGACTTGCTATGTCGGAATTGGATTTTATAAAAGCCGTGACAGTGAAACTGTATCAACCAGTTTGGCACAGGTCTTTGATGAGTTTGGTCATGGAGTAATTCTCAGGGGCTCACCCGTTCAGTTTGATAAAAGGGACCGTCGACCTTATATGAACGAAGAGCAAGCATTTGTGTTATTGATGAATGCTTTAAATGAGTATGACCACGCATTGATGCAAATGCCTGCGCGGATAGTCATACATAAGTCCAGCAATTTCCGGGAAGAAGAGCTGCGGGGTTTTACCAGGGCAATTGAAAATAAGGGTATACGAATGAAAGACTTCGTAACCATTATGGAGTCCAAAGTAAGGCTCTACAGCTACGAACAGTATCCACCTGTGAGAGGAACATTGCTATCGCTATCGGAGAGCAAAGCCATTCTCTATACAAAGGGAGCTGTCAATTTTTACAAGACTTATCCAGGGATGTATGTACCATCTCCACTTGAAATAAGAGCTTTTGAACACGACTCTTCGTTGGAGGATTTATGCGAGGAGGTACTCGGGCTGACCAAGATGAACTGGAACAATACGCAATTTGATGGACGGTATCCGATCACACTGGAGTGCTCTCGAAAAGTTGGGGAAATCATGAAATATGTTGAGGCGAATGAGAAGCCACAGGTGAGTTATAGTTTTTATATGTAATTTGAATCACTAGTTTTCATTCTAGTTTTTGACTATGCGCGATGCGCGGATCTAATCAATAGGTATAGGATGCGCTGATTAATTCCAGATTTTGCTTTTTTGAGCGCTTTTATCGAGGTTTTAATTTGCGCACATACGCAATGATACTTATGCGGAACCTATTGGGATTTCTTTAGAGCAAGTTTTCGGGTTTACCCATCTACATTACAGAGATGAAACAGAAAACAAATCTGTTAGGGTGAAGCTTTTGGTGTCTTATGGTTGTATTGGTAGATCTTTGAATCAACCCGAAGTCGAGAGATGGTCTTGGTAAGGCGCAAATGCTACGCCAAACTTCATTCTATTTCGAGCATCACATTAGAGCCTAACTCAAAAGAGCGCCTTCTTTTTCGTCACGAAAAATAAGAGCTGAAGAAAAATAATCTCCATTAAAGAACACGCGGCAACAACTTATGAACACAGAAGATGACGATAAATATTTAAGCAATGACGACGATAATTCCGAAGATTACGTCAATGAAAGCGGTAGTCTTTATCCTTATTCAAAAGACGTTGATTTACAAAAAATTGAAGTGGATCTGCGAGAGGACAAAATGTCGGTCTTCGAGCTCATGAGAAAAATAGAGTCAAAAAAATTCATATTTGATCCAGAATTCCAAAGAAGTGATAAAGCCTGGAAGGTGTGGCAGAAGTCAATGTTCATTGAGTCGTTGATTCTAAATATCCCCATACCTCCGTTCTACTTTAATCAGGCAAAAAATGGCCATTTTATAGTTGTAGACGGTTTACAACGATGTACTGCGATTAAAGATTTTCTAGATAAAAAATATAGGCTGGAAGAGTTGAAAGCGCTGCCTTGGTTGAATGGCAAGGACTGCATTGATCTGAAAGAAGAATTCCCCGACATTTACGCTCGAATCGAAGATAAAAGCATACTGTTTTTTGCTATAAAACCCTCGGTGCCCATGCCGGTAATTTACGACATATTTAAACGTATCAATACGGGCGGAACCGTTCTACAACGACAGGAAATACGAAATTGTATCTATCTTGGAAAATCCACCCGCCTATTAAAACGCCTGGCAGAATCAGATGAATTCACAACGGCGATTGACAAAGGCATAAAGCCCGAAAGAATGAAGGATCGAGAAGCGGTATTAAGATGCATCGCCTTTGCTCACATGAAGTCTTTAGGTGACTATAAAGGCAACTTGGATGAGTACCTCGGTATAATTATGAATAGGCTTAACTTGATGGACGACGAAGAAATAGCTGAAATTGAATCGAAGTTTAAAAAAATCATGATTCTTATTAGGCATGTCTTATCAAAAAATGCGTTTAGAATTCCAACGGAATGGACTAGAGGGGTTATTAATTTAGCATTAATGGAAGCGACTTATGCTTTTTTCTACTCGTTCGACGAGGATAAGATACAAGAGAGAGAAGCGATGATTTCTCAGAATTATAAAAAGCTACTCAAAGATAGCGTTTTCCTCGATTCTGTTAAAAGTTCAACTGGATCACTAAAGAAAATAGAATACAGGCTTAATAAATGCGTGAACATTCTAATGGAGGGGATATGCTAGTCGAAGTGCAGCTGAAAAACTTCAAGTGCTTTCATCGGAAGGAAATTCTTCCTGTTGCCAAACTTAACTTATTGACCGGTATTAATGGACAAGGTAAATCGACGGTATTGCAATCGATTCTGTTGTTTGCCCAAACGGTGCAAAAGTATCCATATTCAAATGATCTAAATCTTAACGGTTATTTTACCCGCCTGGGTGGCTACGATGATGTGTTGTCCGCTTACGCTGAAAGAAGTAGTAATATATCTCTTAGGTTTGAATTTGAGGATGATTTTAAAAATTATATAGCCGCTACCTACACATTAGGGCGGTCCCTTCCGAGCGAAAACAGCATTGAGTACGAGGGTGTGGCTCGAATCATAGAATCGCATTTTGAAGGAAGAGTAAATGAAGATAAACAATCTTATGTTGCTGATGCTAACGATAAGTATATAAAGCTATTGCCAGAAAAACACCTAACCCAGAACAGTCAGTCGTTATTCGATCTAATTGATTTTTCCAACATTCACTTTATTGCAGCTGATAGGTCTGGACCAGCTACTTTTCATCCGTCTGGCGAACAGTCAGAAGTGAGAAGTGTCGGACGATGGGGTGAGCATGCAGTCGATATGATTAACAAATACGGCAGCAAGGTAATTTCGGATCCATTGAGGTTGGAGACTGGAGATACATATACTTTGCGAGATCAAGTGAGTGCATGGATATCGGAGATATTCAAAGGCGGGAAAGTGCAGGTCGACTCAGTTGACTCAACCTTAAAAAAATTAAGTTTAAACGCGGACGGATCAAGGTATATTTTTAAACCGGAAAATGTTGGATTTGGTTTTAGCTATTCTTTGCCAATCGTTGTTGCGGGACTGATTGCAGACAAAGGAAACATCCTGATTGTTGAAAATCCAGAAGCTCACCTGCATCCGGCAGCCCAAAATCGATTGTTAATGTTCCTGGCACGCGTTGCAGCTTCAGGAGTACAAGTGTTTGTTGAAACTCACAGCCAAAATATTCTGAACGCATCAAGAATAGCCATTAAAGATGAAATATTGGCCAGTAACGATGTCAATGTGCTCTATTTTCATGGCGAAGAACCGGATCGGATAAAAAAAGTATCTATAAACAGTGAGGGCAAAATTGAAAGCTGGCCAAAAGGTTTTTTCGATCAAAGTGATAAGGAAATAGAGGAGATTCATGGTGTTGGTAATTGAGGCGTTTATCAACGAAATTTCGCTGAATGCCAAATTCTCTTTCAATGTATCTGAGATGGACCAAACCATTCGGGACTTTTTAACTAAATTAGAGGCGTTTCGGGACCTCCCGGGCATCACCCATGCGCAGTTCAAAAGCCAATTACTGATGAATGTTCGCGTAATAGGAGGGCCATTCGTCAGCGCGGTAAATCTGCATGCCTCTAAAGAATTGAAAGCTCTCTTTTTTTCCAAACTTTTTGAAAGGACTTCAGATTGGGAGAACCACAAGGTGCATTCTGCCAATGATAATTATTATTACGAAGATGTGCTAGTGACAAACAGTTCAATGGCTGAATTGGCGGAGAGGACTCGGCAATCAAACTATATTGGTTCGCTGTTTTGTTTTAGCCCGTCAAAATTCGATGGGCTAGATATTTGTAAAGTGGTTAAAAACGACAAGGACCGCATAGAAATAAAAAATTTTCTGAATCCTTCAGAGTTTTCCAAGTGGTTACAGAATGCATCTGTCTGGATCGATACACGTTATGACACAAGCTCCAAATCTCCGCCTGAAGATTATCATACATGCCTTTTAGACATAGAAAAATATTCTGTGACTAAGTATAAAAACCAAGGGCGCAAGGTATACCAACATAGTCTCAATCAGAGATACTTTGTTGTCGATAACTTACACTTTGGAACCGCAGCTCATATTGAAGTCTGGAGTAAGAGAGGTGAGCACATGGGCGAAATAGGTCTCGATGGCTTAGTACTTGATGAATCAAAAAGAGATCCGAAAAAAGATAACCCTGATTGGTTATAAGTTGTATTAGAGAAAAACTGAACTGTTTAGGGAATTAAACTGAATACTATGGGGAGTCGTTCATCCTTGAAACAAAAGCTGAGCGCAACACGATTCTCGTCGGGTTATTAGAGCAAGAAAGGAGGTGCGATGGTTAATGCCATGAACCAGGCGAGCAGTATTCCTGGCCAAGCGCGATCAGGCTGATTGAGTGTTTATCATCGCCGTGCAGGACAGAACATGGGCATGCATGGAGACGGTTGGGTCCTTCTTCTCGCAAACCGCTAATACCCTGTTTGGCGCCCTACCCAAGCCTTTGCCGGAGCCCGTATCAGCTAATGGCAGCACTTAGAATTACTTGTGGAAGCTACCCCGGAGTTGAATATGAAGCTAAAAACACCAAGAACAAGTGAAAGCCATCCATTAATCATCAATACTATTTCAATATCTAACGGGGAGCTCGGGCTGACCTTTTGTCCCGGCAAGAAACAATCCAATGCTATGACAGGTGCATGGGATAGAGATATTGAGCTCGATATCGCGGTTGTAAAAACTTGGGGCGCAACAGGGGTTATCTCACTACTGGAGGACTTTGAATATGTTGAGTTAGCCGTACAGATTTTACCCTGCATCTTCCGAGATAATTTTGAGTGGTTTAATTTGCCAATCCCAGATAAATGTGCCCCAGATCAAGCTTGGTTAAGCCATTGGCTTACGTTGAGGCAGGAACTCAAAGACATTTTGGTCAAAGGCGGAAAAATACTGATCCATTGCAAAGGTGGCTTCGGGCGAACCGGTACAGTCGCAGCCTTGATTTTGATGGACCACGGATACACCGCAGTTGATGCGATTAAGGTCGCGCGCAAAGCGAGAGAATATGCGATTGAGACTGATGCTCAGGAAAGATTCGTTATCGATTACGAGGATTTGAAACTGTCGTAATCTGAGGTTGCCTATACGCTAATCTGACAGTTGCCATAGGTGGCCCCACCTTAGGGGCTGGATGGTAAAATATTGCGAAGGATGACGTAGAATCCGTTTCGGGGCTCTAAACTCTGTCGCCTTTTCTGGGGGTACTAGGCCCCCTCTGGCAAGGTAAAAAGTATGATAGACTCGCGGATTTGGCGGGCTCCAGAGTATTAGTGTGCACGATTTTTTGTTTAGTGTGCACGATTTTTTGTCTCTCCCCATTTTTGTGCGTTGCGTGTTAACACGCGACAATAAAAAATGTAGCCGTGTAGGTTGGGCAGTAATGCCCAACACAACTAGATTCTCAAAAGCACGTCAATTTCAAATCACTCTAATCCAATTATTTTTATTATAGGCACCGCTATGTTGGGCATTACTGCCCAACCGACAGCCTTAAACCCCAGCCGCTCGTAAAACCCTGTATTTTGGAACGAAAATGTATCCAAAAACATATCCGTCACACCTGCGCCTGTGCATTCTTGGACTATCGCATTAAACACCGCGCGGCCCAATCCTTTACCTCTTGAAACAGGCTCAATCCAAAACAGGTGGGTATAACAACTCGTGTATTGGATACAAAACATCGCACCGCCCACCAAACAGCCAAACTCGTCTTTGGCGAAAACCACCAGGGGGTTAAAGTAATCTTCTGTGCCGAATTCTCGGTTAAAGCCAATAAGGCCTGTTTTTATGGCGTCTATATCAGCAGGGCTCGGGTTTTTGTAGACTTCGATGGGCATAAATATTCTTAATATCCATTGAAAACAAATTGCTTTGGAGGGAATGAATTTTTCCTGTTACAGAAACTCATTTATTTTTCCGCGCTATGAGTTTTTGGCTTTTATTTTCACGAAAATTCACAGGTTGCGTTGCATCAATGGCGATTACACGCAAGTGCAATGTACTGTCGGCAGCTTCATTCTCACGAGCCCTATTTTGCAGAAGCTCTATTAGCTCTTCGAATGTAATAGTCTCACCATGCTGTCGCTTCCATTTCCGCCGCTTTTGCAAGACAATTACTAGAAACCCTATTTTGGAATTTTGATCCCTCATATATTGTCCCTTAAGTTGCATTTCTAGTGCTTCAAAGTAATCTGGCAATGTCCACCTTTGAGACATTTTAAGCTCGATTGTTGCCCGCATGGAATTTCGTTCACACAACAAATCGCGTCTAGTATTATCGGGGAGGGTAGACTCAAGTGTTACTGCGTAACGATTTTTGGCGGCATGATTGAGTTCGCTGCCGAGAAGCGCCTGAAAGTCAGCCTCTAGCGCTAGCCCATCCAGATCTGTTTTTATTCTATTAAAATTTATCGAATTAAAAAATCGACGAAGGCTAAAATCACCTTCTTCAACATCCCTTTTTACTTGGAGCAAATCAGCCTCTACGGCTAATGCAAATGATTTGTAGTCAGAAATTTCTGGTGCAAGGTCTCGCTCGAACGTTGGATACTCTTTTTGCGGTTTCGGCCTAAAGGGTGTTTGCTCTTCCCGCAGATAAAATTGAGCGCGTTTGAGATTGATAACTTCGAGGGGGTCGGCACTTGACTTAAGCTCTTCAAGCACGTTGATGCGAAACACATCAGATTTCGCACAAATGGCAATATACAGTAATGCATTTTTAGCAGACCAATTTACATTGTATCGCTCAAACTTATCCTTAAGCACTGACTCAACGCCAGGTTTATAGGCTTGCCAATAATTGTCAGATGTTAGGAAGTAGCACCCGCGCCCAATAGAATCACCTGAAATTACTAATCGTTCAATTGCTCCTTTTATTGCGCGTTTTGCATCTGCAAGGGGCACATTTGGATTTCTGAGATCGCCGAAAAATGCGACCGCCTGAGGGTCAATACGCAAAAGCTCATGTCGGCAATGGCTGCTAAAAACAGACAACCAGCCCGCCAGGGGTAGCATTGAGCGATGTACGCCGCACTCCCCTGTGGATGCCCTCCACGTAAAATTTCTGAGCAGGCTCGTAGCATGAGCTGGCGATCTTACGAGGTCTGCAAGATACTTGGCGGCCAAAAAGGGTAATAATAAATCTGGATATAACTTAACTTGATGGCGGCCCGAATCAATAAACAGGCGCGAACCTAACAGATAGTGAATTGCATGCTCAGTCAAGTAAGTAGCTAAGATAGGGCGTGCAGACAGTACATTAGCTTGATAATTAAGCGCCTCTGATGAGATCTCAATGTTAGGTAATTGGCATAACACAGATGCGCAAGCGAGGCGCTGTATAGCTTGGTCCATATCTTCAGGCCGAGGACTGGCTACACTCGTTTCGCGAGGATCCGTGCGCTGCTGTTGCTGAACGGCACCGATAATTTTTTCGTAAATCTCAGTTAAACATTGCGGCGGATCACCTACTAAATCAATGTGCGCCAATATATCCAACCCTCCCGGCCCGTCACGAAGACTTTCAATTCCATATTCTCCCGCTGATTTGATAGCCTTTTTGGCAAGATCTACGTTATTAAAGTATTTAATATCTAAATAGCGGATTGCAGCTGAATGGTCCAGGGGCATTAATCTAAATATTTTAATTTTATCGGGGCTCGATATTGAATTGAGTCCGAACACCTGATTAACCGGGCTCGCGGTGTTGTCATTAGCCTCGGCATTCGTGAAAAAGAACGCTCCCAGCTCAACCTCAATGAGCGTGCAAACTTCTGGCGTGAGGATGGCGGGCCGAGAAGAAAAGACCCATTGAATATGCGGCTTGGAGTTGCCGACTTCTGAAACTACCCTCCGCAAGGCCTTTTTAATGCCGTTTTGAAAGCCCAAAGAAGCTTCATCTAAAGAGTCTACGAAAACGGTGAGTGCGCCACCTTTTTGCCGCCATTCTTCTAAGGCTTCTCGCTCTTTGGCTTCTAATGCATCCGAAAAATTATTTTCATTTAGCACTTCCCATAATGCGATATAGACTGCCGACTTGCCTTCACCGCGCAAAGCGCGGGCTTTGGCCTTTAATTCCTCTGTCTTCCCGAAATTTGCACGACCTACAATAATTGAGAAGCGATTTTCTAACACATCATCCCAGGTTAGCTTTTTGCGATCGTATGATAAGGAAGATAGCTCATCTTCTGAAATTTTTGTGATGTGTTGGAATCTCCGATCCAATTCGATATGAGTGTTCATTAAAAATTCCTATTTTTTATTCAAGAGTCAGAGCTTTTAAAAAATGACCAAATAATAGCTAAATATTTTATGTCTCTTGATTTTTTGATTGGCACAGTCTTCCTCTCATCAACTATTAAAGTGCATCAATCATCGCATCCCATACAGTCTCAAATCCCGCATCACAAACAAAAGAGCCAGCCTCATAGTGTAAATCAGAAATCATTGCACTCCCATTTTCGACAGGCACACTTTTACCTGATTTTTCGTCAGCCAAACGCTGATCAAGTAGCAAGGGGATAAAATCGCAAAAGATTTTTGCATCTTGATCAGTAGTAATCCCGCCATCAAGAATTGCGATGATATCTGCACGGCCCATTGAAGAAGCATAATAACGAATAAAATCGTTGACGTGATCATAATGATAGGGCTTGAATGTCATAAAACCTTACCTCCAGATTCAATCTTACTCATCCTATCTGCAACCCAAATCAATTTTTGGCGCAGCTGTGCAACGTGCATTTTCTCGGTCACGATCAGAAAATAATGTCCCTTGGCTTTGGAGCTGGGAGAACGATCTGCTTCGAATTTTAGACCTGGTGGTAAATCTGCGCCGGATAACACCCAATATACGTCAGGAGTTTTATCTAGACCTCTGGAAAACATCTTATAAACACCGCTGAGGTGTTTCCATGTCCCCGAAAACGACAAGCCTTTTTGATCATGGGGTAATACCCAGCATCCATCGACGTCAAAAAGATAGTCGCGGTATCTCACTCCTTGGATGTTCGTATTGATCGAGTCGTCTTCACGATAGAGCGTAGGATGCTCTCCCTTGCGAATCGGCCTTGCTCTAAATCCGTCGAATTGTTTTATATATTCGCTAAGCTCAATCAAGCTCTTAAATTGTATAGATTCAGAATCCATTTGTTTCCTCTGTCAAAAAAGACCTAAGTCTAGATTACGGGGGTGATAAATCACGGGGATCAGAGACGTTGCAAATAACTAACCTATCACCTACTCCGCCGCCACAATCCTCCCACCTGCGCCAGCACTGCCTCAATTTTCTCGGTATATTTACCGCTATCAACATAAGCGGCAATAATAATCGGGTGTTTACCCGGCGCAAATTTAATCGCCTCATCGTTACTTTTATTGGTGGTGCCCGCCATGCGGCCTGTGCCGGTTTTATTACCGGTGCGCCAATTGGCTGGGGCCTGCGCGCAGCCAAGTATGGTTGAGTACAGACAGCATACACAACGCCCTATACCAATACCGGCGCCCCTGCACACGAAGTTTACTACAGTAAAGACATTGACCAGCCAAACACTGAATGATCACATTCGTTCCAAGTTTTGAAACCTGAAACGCCAACATGAGCATCCTTAAACCGTTTGAAGTCGTAGTGCTAAAAATTGGCATGAATGAGCGTGCTTTGCGCTTAGTGCAAACAGGTAAGTACGATGGGCTGCCGGGTCAGTGACCTTGGAGAACAACCTAACTCATAGCCCACTGCGCCGCAATTTTCCCTACTTCCGCCAGAACCGCCTCATGCCGCGCCTCAATTTTCTCGGTATATTTACCACTATCAAAATAAGCGGTAATAATTATGGGGTGTTTACCCGGCGCAAATGTAATGGCTACATCGTTACATTTATTAGTGGTGCCCTCCATACGGCCTGTGCCAGTTTTGTTGCCCGTGCGCCACTCTTTAGGCAGGCCAGCTCGTAAGCGATTGGCACCGGTGGTGGTGTTCTGCATCCAGGTTAACAATTGCGCTTGCGAGCCTAAGGATAAAATACGGCCAGTGGTAATACGGCGCACCAGTTGTGCATAGGCAAGTGGCGTGGTGGTGTCGCGCTCATCGGCGGAGAGTACTAAACCTAAATCCGGTTCATAACGATCCAAGCGGCTGACTTTATCGCCCATTTCACGCAACTTTGCGGTGACAGCGGCGGGGCCGCCTAGGCGTTTTATTAATAAATTAGCGGCAACGCCGTCGCTTTTTTCCTGCGCCGCTTGGGCAAGCAATTCAATACTCAAACCACCTTGGGCCAGATGCTCGCGGGTGATCGGCGCCCAAGGCAGCAGGTCCGCCTGGGTGTAGGGCAGTATTTCCTGTAGATTTAAACGGCCCTTGTCCGCTTCGCGCAGGCAGGCGGCAACCATGGCTAATTTAAATGTGGAGCACATGGCAAAACGCTCTTCCAAACGGTTGCCGCTAATTTCGCCGGTCACTGTATCGAGCAAACACACACCCAGGCGCGCTTGCCCCACTTCAAGGGCCTGTAATTTTGCTTGCGCGTCAAAGCGGCGGGTAACCTTTGCCGCTGCGGGCAGGGTTAAAAAAGCGCTGGTTGCCGCTGCGGTGGTTATAAAATCTCGTCGGGTGAACATTAGAATTTCGATCCATTGAGTGGTTTGTGAACTGGGCTGCCTTAAATTGATCAGCACGGGTATGGGTAAATTGCCATAATGAGGTCGCTGACTTGGCATAGGGAGTATTTTGGATGCGGTGGATTTGTTTGCCTAGGGGTAAATAAATATTACCGGCTTTTTATTGCTGCGGAGAGTGGATGCCAATGTCATTAAGTTAAGAAATTTTCTCAAGAGAATTCCTCCGTAGGGGCGCCCCTGGTGGGCGCCCAAACCTCGGCGGAAACTGATATTTTTTAAGGCCAACATTGGGCGACCACAAGGGTGCCCCTACAGTTTCCCTAAACGTACTAGCTGTACGGAAGCAATGAATACACATTATTTCAGAGCGTCAAAAAGAGGGATCTTTTTGATGAGCCTACACGGATGTATTCACGGCGTGTCTGAAATGATGTGTATTCATTGCTGATGCCTAGGCAGTAATGACATTGGCGATGTGTTAAACCTTCTATTGGAATTTAATTATGCAACCTAAACTTTTTACCGCCGTGTTTGCTGCACTTTTTAGCCTTAACGCCTATTGTGCCGATATTTGGATTGATGTGCGCAGCAGCGAAGAATTTCAAGCTGGCCATTTACCCTCGGCGGTGAATATCCCCCATACGGAAATCGCTGCGCGGATTGCTGAAGTTAGCCAGGATAAAAAAGACACCATTCACTTATATTGCCGCTCCGGCCGCCGCTCAGGAATGGCTTTAGAAGCCTTGCAAAAGGCGGGATACAGCCAGGTGATTAACGAGGGCGGTTATGAGGATTTACTCAAAAAAGCCAAAGCGCCTTGATTTGCACAGGCGCCCTGATTTACACAAGCGCCTTAATATAGGCCAAGGCCTTGGCGGGCAGGGCGCGTAGGGCTTGGTGAATTTTTAACAAAACGCACTGGTGTTATCTCACATACTGCGCTGCGGCGAAGGGCCTAACCTACGCCCACACCGCAACCCAAGGAGATACACCATGTTAACTGCAACTGATCTTTTAGACCTTCCCACCACCACTCCCGTTGAAAACGCCATTTATATTGTGAGCGCAAAATTCCGTGATTTTTGCGATGGCGAACAGATACTCGATTATCAATCAGCCCTTGATCAATTACCGAGCCTTGCCCGCAGGGTGGATAAAATAATTCTCGGCCAGGGCCTAGGCCAGGAACACCGCCAAGGTTTATTGGAGCGTTTAAAATTCCTCAATGCTAAACGCGCAATTATTCTGCAGGATCATATTCACCAACGCGTAGCGAAAGAAAAAGTCCACAAGGTGCGCGAGCATAATGTGATGGTATCAGCGCCTGAGCGTTTGGCGAGTGGCCTGTTTGAAGCCTTTTTAGTGGTAGACGAAGGCTGTGCGGAAATGTCCGACCATCAAACCGGCGAGCATGTACAAGGCGCGGTATTAATTGAAGCGGCGCGGCAAATGTTTATGGCCTGCGCCACCACCTATGAATTATCCCCAGAGGCTAGCGCTAAAATTGGTGATATGCAGTTTGCCTTAAACGAAATGCGGGTGGTGTTCCATAATTTTGTCTTCCCCATCGAAACGCGCATTGAATTACAGTTTGACGGCGCCGAGGTGCGGGAAAAAACCGCTGAGGGCAAAGCGCGCATTACCTTTTACCAGAACGATAAAGCCTGCTGTGAAGTATTTTGTGTGGCCCAGGCGTTTTCGAAAAAAATGCTCAAGGTATTAGAAACCAAAAGCGCGCGCAGCGCCCGCCGCAACGCCATTCATTAAGGAGCTTGCCATGGACGTATTACTACTGGAAAAAGATGGCCGCTGTGTTTGGTTGGATAATAAGGTGCTAAAAGGACTTATGCCCATGGCCATCCGCAATTCGGTCAACCCGTTTGCGCAGAGGGTATTTTTAATTGTGGACTGGATTTCCAACGATTTTGGCCGTGTTGGGGTAGATTTAAAATGGCTGAAAACCCTCGGTGTTCCAGTGGTTGAAAAGGCCAAGGATTTGCCCGCCGGTAATGATTTTAAAGTAGTAAATACCGGTTATGACTCCATAGTGGATGAAGAAATTATTCTGCGCGATCGCGGGGTGGAGATTATTGATAAACCCTGCCCCTTTGTGCGCAAGCTGCGGGATATTTTTACCATTCACGATGGCAAGGAACAAATTGTGCTCTTGTGTGAGGACAACCATATAGTCGTGAAAAACTACGCCAGTATTTTCCCTGAGGATTTAATATTGGTGCAGATGCACAACTACCAGGAGCGCATCACCATTAAAAGCAATGGCAAGCCTTTAAAACTCGTGCCCTACGTGACGTTTTTAGAATCGGATGCTGAGGAAATAATGGCGTTTATGCGGGCGTTCCAACCGGATGTACCGGTTCGATGCGAACGCACTGCCTGTATTTGGGTTAAAAGTAAAGCCAGCCCCATTCAGGAAATTAACCAACTACCCGCCGAACAATTACAGGGAGTTAAACAGGCCTTGTTAATTACCACCGCCAATTCCACCAATAAATCGGTAGTCTCACTGGAGAATACCCTGAAGCAAAAAGGGTTAGAGGTGGTGCAAATCGGTTCATTGCGTGCGTTCAAGGAATTTGAGCAAAAATTCCCTAAGGATAAGGTGTTGGTGGTGCGCTCGCCGATTCCCAACCAGGCGGAATACCCCATTATGCAGTATATAAAACACGGCGCCCTGGCTGCCTATTGGGCCGCTTTGCAGCAAAGTCCCTTGATTAAAATAGCCAAGGTTAAACTCTATAAACTGTTTTATTTTATTTATTTTCGATGCGTACCCCAAGCGGCAAAAAGTGAAGCGCAACAATTTGGATTACTTAAAGACGCTAAACCCCTGCCCGCAGGAGAACACTTATGATTATTGGTATTACTGGCGCTACCGGCAATTTAGGCCGGCGTTTGGTGCAGTTTCTGCTCGGCCGCCTAGGCCCGCAAGATAGCCTGCGCTGCTTGGTGCGCACAGCACCCAACGGGCCACCAGATGGGCGCATAGAGTATGTGCAGGGTAATTTAAGCCAGCCCCACAGCCTAGAAGCATTCGCTAAAGATTTAGATGTGTGCGTGCATTTAGCGTCTTTAGTTGGGTTTGCCACAGCGGCTGAATACCATAAGGTCAATGTGGCGGGCACGGCACTTTTATGTGAATTATTAATGCGCCATGCGCCCCAGTGCCGGTTAGTACATTGCTCTTCCATCGCGGTATTAAGGCGCAATGCGCGTTTTACCTGGCTGAATACGGATTATGCCAACAGCAAATTTGCTGGCGACCAGGTCGTTAAAAATTATCGCCAACAGCAGGGCTTACATGCCAATATTATTTATCCAGGGCTTATTTATGGGCCGGAGGATAATAATTTTATTCCCACCCTGGGGCGTTATTTAAAAAAAGGCGTGGTATTTTTTATTCGCGGTGGCGAGCGCCACTGCCCAGCGATTTTTATAGATGATTTGTGTGCGTTATTTTGGCAAGTCATTAGCCGCGCGCCTGCCTGTGGGCGGGATTTTATTGGTGTCGGCCAACAGGAGGTGGGTGTGCATGAATTTATCGGCGAGCTGGCCACACTCATGCATCTGGCCAAACCCTCTAAGGTAGTGCCCAAGTGGTTATTAATGCCTCTGGCCATTGCCATGGATAAACTCTACCAACTAGCGGGTAAAAAACACGCGCCGATGATTTCTATGCGCAGCGTGGATTTGTTGTCTATTAATTTATCGCCACAACTAGTGCAGGAATTTAATCGGGATTTTTGGGCGCCGCAAACTGGCGCTCGTGCGGGGCTACAACAATCCCTTAATTGGTGTGTCGAACAACGGTTGCTTTGATGATGCGCTAATTAATTGAATCTTTTCAAGCCCGGCACTAAAAACCGCCGGGTTAATAATTTGCCCATACCCGTTCAATTAAGGGTAGTTCTGCCAAAAGGTAGTCCACATACCGATAATCACGAATAAACACTATACGATTAGCCTGCCATTCAAGCCACATTAAATATAACGGCGTTGTGGCCTCAGGTGGGTAAACCAGAATGACCTCGCGGCCATCAAGCCAGGCCGCTTCGAGCCTGCCAAAATCACAGCGGGCATAAATAGTAAAAAATGTACCTACGTCTGCGGCGCCTTTGCGCACAGGGTGAGAGGATTGTTGCAGTTGTACTTCGCTGCTGAGCAATTGTCTCAGCGCTTCCCAATCGCGCTGATTAAACAGCGCTACATAATGGGTCAATTGGGGTGAATGGCTTGGGGTTGGGTTGTGATTAAAACTGCGCCCTCGGCGGGCTAATAAATTTTTGCGGCCGCGCGCTAGATGCGCTTTTACCGCATCCTGTGTTAAATCCAGTAACTGAGCAATTTCCGCGAGGGATTCCCCCAACACATCTTTTAAAATAACAACACTGCGCTGATAAATGGGCAAACACAGAAATACCGCGAGGGAAACCCGCAACGTTTCCTGTTGTGTTAGTTGTTCAAGTGGATCTTCTTGAGCCGCGGCAAGCGAATCTTGCCCCAGCTCAATCAGCATTTCATCCTGTTCGCTCAGTAAATAATGATTGCGCGCCCTGTCCGCGCGCAAAAAATCAATGGAGCGATTGTGAGCAATTTTAAATAACCACGGCTGCCATTGGGATTTTTCCTGCGGCAGGTTTGCGGCGGTGTAGGCTTTGATCAGGGTATCCTGCACAATATCTTCCGCATCCATTACTGAGCCTAATAAACGCGCACAATATTGATGAAGCCGTGGCCGCAGAGGAGCCGCCGCCGCTAAAAATTTCGTCCAATCACCCAATGCGTGCACCGGTTCGCCTCTTATTCGCTCGGTTATAAAATGCTAATACCGTTTTCACCGTTAATACCAAAGGCAAAACCCTCTGCATATTGCGCTTCGGTCAATAGAGTCACCACTTTATCGCCGTAGGCACGCGGTGGCATTGCAGCGCCAAAGCGTTTTACAAATTCCTCAGGCGTAATACCTGCCATCTGAGCATAGGCCTGTGCGCCAGCATCGCCAATGCCTGTACCTAAAAACATCTGCCTCGGCACAACAACCTGAAAGCGTTTATTTACATTATTTTGCTCAGCAATGCCCTGGGCATATTGGGCCATTAACCACAGCATACGTTTGGCGCCTGCGTAGCCGCCGGATGCGGGCGAACCATTGACCGCCGCACCACTGGATACCACTAATATTCGCTGGGCGAACGGAGTTGAGCTTTTTAAAATGGCTTGCAGCCAATAAAGCCCCGCTTTTACATCTATTTCCCAACTGTGACTAAAATCCTGCCAGCTAATTTCAGTGAGTTTCGTCATTTTAGGCGGCGCACCGGCATTTAAAATAATGATTTCCGGTGCAGTGGCATTCAAAATAGATTCGGCCGCGACAGCATCTGTGATATCGGCGCTGATTGTAGCTACCGGCAGGCGCGCAGCCAGTTGGGCAAGCCGGTTTTGATCGCGAGCGACCACCGTAATATTGGCGCCGTGCGCCACCAGTGCTTCCACTATGCCAAGGCCTAAACCTCGGCTGCCGCCGGTGATGAGAATTTTTTTATCCGCTAAGTTCATAACAATTACCTTTTGGGTTGGGTACAGCTAAAACGTTGCAGCCAACCTAAAAGAGTCAATTATGTTTCTCGCGAATAAAATTTATCGAGCAAACAGGGTTCGTGATTAATCAACGCGGTGGCATTGTGTCGAAACTGGGTAATGCAGCGTCTACCTTATCCCAGGCAGGTGCGCGGGATTTATAAGTCACTATGCCAGGGCTGTAACGCGCGGGTTCATCCAAACTACCGGCGCGCACACTAAAGGCATCGGGGTTGGCGGCAAAGGTCATATACACAGGAGTGCCGCAGCTAGGGCAAAAGGCGCGGGTTTTTTTATTGCCGCTGTCGGCAATCATGGCCCATTCGCTTACTGTCCCTTTAATGTGTGCGGCGGCGCGCGGGAATACCCAGTGGGAGGCGTGGCCGTTGCCGCTTTCGTGTTGGCAATCGGTGCAGTGGCATTCAACGCCAATAATGGGGTCGGCATTAATTTCGTAGCGAATTGCGCCGCAGGCGCAGCCGCCGGTGATAGGTGTAGTCATAAACTGAACTCCTGGGTTGGGATTTAGATAGCGCTGTATGAATATTTTTTATTAGCCCGGCGGCTTTTAGTCTAGGGTCAAAAAGAGTAGTTTTTATGGCTTACAGCCCATAACGCAGGAAGATTCGCCCGTCTGTTAGCGAAGTGGATTCCAACAGCCTAATATTTTTTGGCTGCTCGAGCGCACCAAATAATGGTTTACCCACGCCAATTAAATTGGGGTACAGAATTAAGCGTATTTCATCTAACAGCCCAGCACTAATGCACTGCTGTGTGATATTTGCGCCGCCCATTAAATAAATTGTTTTTCCCGGTTGTGCTTTTAGCTGTTGCAGATCGGCTAAAGTACGGATAAATGTCGTTCGCGGCCAATTTGCCTGGGATAATTGGCTAGATAAAACCACATGGGGGATACTCGCGGCGCGTTCGCTCCAGGTTATTTCGCCCTGTGTGGGTAATTTACCCGTCATGGGGTGTATTTCGTTAGGAGCAGCTGCAAGTGCCGACCAATAGGCTTCATAACCTGGGTACATGGCGCCACCTAATAAACAAGTGTCAATCTGCTCGCTTAATGCATATTCCTCCGCCCAGGCCTCCACCCAATCGGCATACCCGGCACTACTTTCAATCATGCCATCTAACGATATTTTGAATCCGGCGATTAGTTTGCGCATTTTGCCTCCTGGGTAGGTTTGAAACCCCTATTAACCTTGGTTAATTTGGCTCGATGATCCGCTGGGGTTATAAAAGTCTGGTTTTTTCCGGTTAGGCGTAAGCCTGGATACTCTAAGGCCGCGCCTTATTTACAGTGCCTGATCGTCGAATAAAAACATTTGAATATCCTCGTCATTGGGTACCAACACGCGCCGATCCGCCGCGCAGGCTTGCCCGCACTCGCTGGCAAATGCCTCATGTATGGCCTGCATGGAATCAAAATGCAAAATGCCGATTAAATAAGGCGTCTCGGCTCCGGCAATTTTGCATATTGGCCCTTGGTTAATTTCATAAGCACGCAAGCCCGGCAACTGTTTGGCCAGAGGTATATGCACATTAAAATAATGCGCATCAAACGCAGCGGGGTTTTTTGGCGTTTTATAAATAACTAGCATACGTGCCATGGCTTCCCCTTCATAATAAACATCAACCAGCCCAGGGCCTGTATCAATTTGTGTACGGCAGCTATTAAATTAGCTCGGTTAAACGAGCCAGAGTATTCAACGCTGTCCACCCTTAGCCCTCGTGGCGGCAAATTAGTCCGTTGGTTACCCGCATTGGGCATTCATATAGCTTGCATGATGCAAGTGATGTGCACCATAGTAACCATAATCACTTTGATCATGCAACCTAAATTGTTACACTGATTGAGTCCTCACCATTAGCCCCGATCATGAAGCGCACTGATACTAAATCCCACTGCCCCATTAACTTCACACTGGAAATCATGGGCGACCCCTGGTCACTGCTGGTGCTCAGGGACGTGGTTTTTTTTGGCAAACACACCTTTAAAGAATTTTTAGAATCCGCCGAGCGCATTACCACCAGCGTATTAACCAGCCGGTTAAATAGCCTGGAACAACACGGTATTTTGCTCAAACAACCGCACCCGTCCGATCAGCGCAGCGCCCTGTATCAACTCACAGAAAAAGGCATAGACCTAGTGCCTGTGTTGTTAGCCATGATGGAGTGGGGCACACGCTATGACCCTAAGAGCGCAGGGCACCGGAAAAAAGCCTTGGTGGAGAGAATTCGGCGCGAGCACAGTGCCATCAGCCACGAAGTGCAAAATACCCTGCGCCAAGGCGGCGCCGTATTTATGCCACCCAAGGCGTAAGCTTGAAGGTTCAACGGAGTTGTTCGGTGTTATTGGCCGTGGGGGATTAAAGTGCCAGCAGATGGTTAATTTCCTGCTCAATTGCCTGGGCATCCACCAACTGTGCAAACTGCTCATCCCAACCATCGGCCGTTGCCAACCCCAATAAAACACCCAATACCGAACCACGGTGGCAATTTTCGCCACCTAAATTGGTGTTGGCTAATAATCCTTGCTGCGGTTTATCCAGATATTGATAGAGCAAAAATAATAAACTCGGCCAGGCGTCATCTATATAACAGGCCTTAGAAAACATGCCGCCTACCACCTCGGCATCGGTTAAATTGCGCAGGCTAAGCTTGGGTAGATGTAAACCGATTGAACTGCTGGCCACCGCAGCAATTATGTCGCGGGCAGCCGTAGTTTCTCGAAATAATAATAAATTAATCAACGCAACATAAGCATCACAAATATGCGCTAAATGTTCATCCGGATGGGTGAGCCATAAATGCGCTCGGCACATTTCCTGTACCTGCGCTAAGTGAATCGCCCGCATTAATTGGCTAATGGCAATGGGCCCAATCATAACCAGTCCACCCACTGAAGGTGTGTCGTGGGTTTTTAAGCCACATTTTTGGGGCGGCACGCCCTTGACATATTGGGCGAAAAATCCGCGGTGAAAGGATTCGGCATAGGTATCAGGATGCTGGGGCGTTGCCGCCGTCATAAAGGCAATATACTGATTTAAAAATTCTTGGCTGTCATAACGCCCCTTCTGGGCAATCAGGGTGCGGGTTATTAAACGGGCGCAGTGGGCATTTAAGGTATTTTCTCCCGCCTGCATCCCCTGATGATAATGTTGATTCGGAATACCCCAAAATGAGCGTTTGCCTTTTAAAATAATATCCCCCACCACCTGGGGCTGTCGGGTATTATTTTGCGGCCCGCGCCCGCCGGTACTCGTGGAATGCAGAGCCATAATAGAAGAGGGGTGAAACGCAGGCGCCGCTTCGAATTTTTTTATACCGCCGGGAAAGGCTTTTTGAATATCCAACGGATTGTAAAACCAATGCACCGGCATGGAGAGCGCATCCGCTAGGTAGAGTAAGTGCAGTGCGGCTTTTGCACGCTCTTTTGCCGTAATTAAAGTGGAAGACATTATTCATACTCCAGCTTGCAGCAGTAATTGGGCGCAGCGCAAACCCGACAAAAATGCGCCTTCCACTTTGCCGCCGCTTAACCAATCCCCCGCCAGTGCCAAGCGCTCCTGCGGCCACACCGGCTCATCCACATCAATCGCACCGCGTGCATAACGCCAACGGTGGGCCATCACACGGTGCCAGTGGGGCAGAGAATTATTAGGCAGCCACAGCGCCAATAAACGATTAAGCTCCGCCATTAAAACAGCGGCAACTTCTGCTTGATCCAGCGCTAAATGTTGCTCCGTCCACTGGGCAGTGGCATGCACCACCCAGGTATATTCAACAGAATTACGCTGGGGTTTTGATGAATTCACCGCAATCCACGCCAGCGGGCCAGAATTAATAAAAATGCCTGCAAAGGGCAGAGGCACACTAGCCTGAGTTGCCAACAAAAGCGCCCAACAAGGCTGCATAGTTACGCGTTTTGCCAAAGTGTGTGCCGCTGTATGCTCCGGTAACAATGCGGCCGCTTGCGGCGCAGGTAAACACAGTACAAGCTGTTTAGCGGCGAAAGTTTGCTTGGCACAATAGATGTGCCAGCCATTTTGAGATTGTGATAAAGATAAAACCTGGGAGTTTAAGTAAATCGGTAAATCCTCTGCCCAGTGTTTTAATGGGGCATGCATACTGGGTACACCCACCCAACGCTGCATGGGTTCGGTGGGTGTTAATGCGCTGCCATTCCAGGCCGCTATTTTTGCAGGCCAAGGCGCAATCAGGCCTAATGATTCCCAGTCAGCCAATTGCTGAATAAATTCTGCAGACTGCGCCGTGCAATATTGTGCGCCGTGATCCCAGTGCAGGGCTTCATCCCGGCGACTACTCATACGCCCACCGACGCCACGGGATTTTTCTAACACACAAACTTGTTTGCCCGCGTTTTTTAAATGTGTAGCCGCGGTTAAACCGGCCATTCCTGCACCAATCACTACAACATCATAGGCCGTTTCCATTTCAATTCCTCGCGGGGTTTTAATTACTACCTAGCTGAACGTAAAGAGTACACAGCATTTCAGACACGCCGTGAATAGGTCCGTATAGGCTCGTCAGAAAGATCCCTCTTTTTGACGGTCTGAAATCCTGTGTATTCTGTACTTCCGTACCACTGGTATCTATAAATTATCAAGGGTGTCTAAATACTGCTGCGCTTGGGCTAATACTAATTGTTGTTCCTCTGCGGGCATTTTTTGCCACTGCACATAGGCCATTCCAATGCGCGGATTTTTACTTAATTGCGCCTTATGGCGTGCATAAAAATGCCAGTACAAACTATTAAACGGACAGGCGCCTTCGCCGTGGCGTCGCTTGGCGTTATAAACACAATCTTGGCAATAATCGCTCATTTTATTGATGTAACTGGCGCTGCTGACATAGGGCTTGCTGCCTAAAATCCCACCGTCGGCATATTGGCTCATGCCTCGGGTATTGGGCATTTCCACCCATTCAAAGGCATCGATATAAATACCTAAATACCAGGCGTCAACTTCAGCAGGATCACAACCGGCTAAGAGCGCAAAATTACCCGTTACCATTAAGCGTTGAATATGATGGGCATAGGCAGTATTGAGTGACTGGCCGATTGCCTGCTGCACACAGCGCATGTGGGTTTTACCATCCCAAAACCAACGGGGTAAGGGGCGGAAATGCTGTAAATAATTTAACTGTGCGTAACCTGGCATACGCGCCCAATAAATCGCTCGCACATATTCACGCCAACCTAAAATTTGCCGTACAAATCCTTCAATGGTGGGCAGGCTTACACGGCCGAGATTAAATTCCTGCAACGCCGCCTGCAGCACTTCCATGGGGTGCAATAATTTAATATTCAGCGCAAAGGAAATACCCGCGTGAAATAAAGTACCTGAAGCGGTACTCATCGCATCTTGAAATTCACCAAACTGCGGCAAACTCTGTTGGCAAAAATGGGCCAGCCAGGCTTTAGCTTGGCTACGGCGAATAGGCCAGGGAAATGCTTCAGCCTGGGGCTCGCCCAGGGTTTTAACTCCAGCATGATTAATTTCCTGCCACAGGGCAGAAAGATCGGTGCTGAGCGAATACCAGTTAGGTGCCGCAGGTTTTCCATTCCAGCGTTTGCGATTGTCCTGGTCATAATTCCATTGGCCGCCCAGAGGCTTACCCTGTTCGTCTAATAAAATAGCGTAACGCTTGCGTAAATCCCGGTAAAAAAATTCCATACGACTGGTTTTATGCGCAAAACGCTGCACGGCTACTTGCCGCAGCAATAAAAAATGTTCGCTATCGACTACCCTGATGTCCAATCCCAAACGGGTAAGCTGGGTGCTTAAATGGTGTTCCAGGCGGTATTCATCTGCGTGTTGGCGCTCAAGGTGCGTAGCGCCATAGCGCTGTGCGAGTATTGCTAAATTGGCGACAAAATCCTGCTGGTTATCCTCATCATTTAACCGCAGGTAATGCACAGCAAGGCCCGCTTTGTGTAACGCCGCTGCAAACGCCCGCATAGCAGCAAAAATCCCGAGAATTTTTTGTGCGTGATGCACAACATAATCGGTTTCGCTGCGCACTTCCATTAATACATAAATAATATCGCGGCGACTGCGTTCGGCCTTATTAAACCAGCTGTGGTTGATATTGAGCTGATCGCCCAGAATTAATCGCAAACAACGCATATTATTGCTTAGTGCGCTTACAGCGCTCGCTGCAATAGATCACCGTCGGCCAATTGTTACGCCATTTTTTTCGCCACACAAAGGGTCTTTGGCACACAGGGCACAGTTTGCTGGGTAAAAAGGCTTTTTGCTGCGCCATACAATTAATCGTCCGCACAATATTCGGTGAGTATTACTACCTAGCTGAAAGTAAAGAATAGACAGCATTTTAGACACGCCGTGAATACGTGCGTGTAGGCTCGTCAAAAAGATCCCTCTTTTTGACGGTCTGAAATACTGTGTATTCTTTACTTCCGTACCGCTAGTATCTGTGTTTGTATTGCGTGGGACAGTAGCCCCGCGTTACGGCTGAAGAACGCAACGCCTGGTGTTTAGTGACACGCGTGCGCACACGCGCCCGCCACACACGGAATGTTTGAGGCTTAAGCCTTGCGCGCATAAATGCGATAACGTCGGCTTCGCGCAACCCGTAATTATTCACAATTGCCTCAAAGGGCGTGCGATCCTCCCAAGCCATTTCAATAATTCTCGACTCATCCGCCTCGGACAATTGCTGAGGTATTGGTTTTGGCTTCATGGCTGCTCCTAAGTCCACGCTATCTTCCCTCTACGTTTACGCACTCCCAATGGATGACATTCTGCACGACGGATTATTGGTGCCGCGCCCAACAATCTGAGTTTTGTCCTTGGGCGTAAGCCTTGTAGGATTCATTGTGTCTGTTGGGAAAACCTCGCAATCGGCCTCAAAATTCTTTCATTCGCCTGGGATTCATCACGGCATTCGCTCCCCATGAATGCCCTTCTTTTTTTGGCAACCACTTGGAGAAAGCCATGTCCATCGCAAGCCGAGCATTAATTTTTAGCTACAGTGATTCACTATTTTATTTTGTCGGCACCACAGAAGAGGCCGCCGGTTCAAGCGATGCCGTGCGTTTTTTTAAAGATGACTACGGCAACCTGCTGAAATTTCGCAGCCTTTTGCAGGCAAAAACCTATTTATTTAATCAAGGCTACACAAGGCGCCTTAGTGATGCATTCGTCCTATGATGAAATGATTGGCAATGAGCCTGCTCAAAAAGCAGAAATGCCTTGGTTATTTGATGGGGCGGTAGCCTAATTTTTTAACCCGGTGGATTTTAGTGGCCGGTTAACACCTGTGAAAATCAGCACCGACGGCTTTAGGGCACCTTCCGAAAATTCACTTTTCGCGCCCTCGCTTCGTTATTTTCGTGCTCAATCGGTCATTTATACTGCATAAACTCCCTCATTCCGCGCGAAAATGCCTCGCGATCATCACGAAAAGTGAATTTTCGGAAGGCACCCTTTAGCCGTCGCACGCCCCATTAAAATAAGCAGAGCCACGCATCTGTGCAGGTTTTAGTAGGGCTGAGATCAAATAGATCAGGACGTTCTGTTGTTTCGCTGGGTGGTGGATGCCCTGATTAATTCCAGGTTAACCAAACAAATCCCCCTGTGAATGGCTGGCGTTTGGCGCTGCGGGCACGGTTTTAGGTTTACGAAATAGCTGATCGTTTAGGCCGCTAAATTCTCGGCCCTGGTTCATGCCTAAACGGCGCACACAGAGATTAAAGCGGCGCTGAATTAAGTGGGCAAACACGCCGTCGCCTTTCATCCGTTGAGAAAAATCGCTGTTATTATTTTGACCACCACGGCTGTCGCGGATGCGATTCATCACCCGCTCAGCGCGATCAGGAAAATGCAGCTCTAACCATTCTTGAAATAAGGGGTTAACCTCCCAAGGCAGCCGAATTAAGGTGTAATTAGCGGCCCTAGCACCTGCGGCGCAACTGGCAGTTAATACCGCCTCCAGATCTTGCTCGGTAATAAATGGAATCATAGGCGCAACACTGACGCTTACGGGTATCCCGGCAGCCGCCAGGCGATTAATCGTTTTTAAGCGCCGCTGAGGTGAAGCCGCACGGGGCTCAAGCTTGCGGCTTATGTCAGCATCTAAAGTGGTGAGGGTGATCGCCACCGTAACTAAATTATCCTGTGCCATATCGGCGAGCAGTGGAATATCGCGCTCAATTAAGGCTGATTTAGTAATTAAACCACAGGGGTGCCGGCATTCATTCAATACATCTAATAGCTGCTGAGTAATACACCAGGTTTTTTCACAGGGTTGGTAGGCATCGGTGTTAACGCCTATGGCAATCGGTAGGGGTCTATAATTGGGATGGGCTAATTCCTGCCGCAACAACTGCGCCGCATTTATTTTTGCGAATAAACGGCTTTCAAAATCCAGCCCGGGTGATAATCCCAAATAGGCGTGGCTGGGGCGTGCGTAACAATAAACACAGCCGTGCTCACAGCCGCGATAGGGATTTAACGAAACACTAAAGGGTAAATCGGGAGATTGGTTGCGGGTGAGAATGGTTTTAGCCACTTCCGCACTCACTTCGGTGGCAAGCTTGCCGGTGGAACTATCACAGGTCCAGCCGTCATCTTCTAGCTCGGAATACTGAGTTTCAAAACGGCCAATAATCTGCCGCGTAGCACCTCGGCCTTTGATGGCAACGGCGGGTTTAAGAGGGGTGTGATCAGACATATGGGCCCCAATACTGGTTTAATATACAGTATTGTGCACGCCTATTTATCCCTTGGCAAATTACGCATCATTCACTGGGTCGCCGGGTTAAGAGTCAGTGAAAAGCGGTCTTTATAGGCACACCATCAAAGGTTTTGGGCAGGGGCACACCCAGCAGCCACAGGGCGGTAGCGGCTGTATCGTAGGTGTAGACTGGCTGGCTGAGAATAAAACCAGGTTTTACGGCCTTACCCCAAGCGACCCAGGGAATCTGCATATCCTCCAAGCGCGTGCTGCCGTGGGTTTTATCGTGGCCACCGTGATCGGCGGTGAGAATAATCACACTGTCGCGCTCAATACCGGCCTCGCGAATGGCCTTACGAATAATCTCGAGCGCTTTATCTTCCGCCGCAAACGCATCCTTCTGCTGCGCTGAGCCCCAACCAAATTCATGGCCCGCGCCATCGCTATCGGCAAAATGGATAAAGGTTAAATTGGGTTTTTTACTGCGTATAAATTCTGCGGCTGTGTTGGCCACCGTTTCGGCGGCGTATGCTGGGATGCTAAATAAATCCAGCGATTGGGGTGTATTTAAATGTTTAAATTTATCTTTACCGGCAATTAAACCGGTAATTAATCCCTTTTGTTTGGCCAGGGCAAACACTGTTGGCACCGTCACTAAGCCTTTCTCCGGGCTCCATTCATTCCAGTCAATCAGGTGTTTATTCGGTTGTACACCGGTAAGCATCGAGGTGTGAGAAACTAAGGTAAGGCTGGGCACCACCGTAACGGCCTGCACAGTACCTGCGCCTTGCTGTTGCATCTGTTTAAACAGGGGCATAAGACTCTCGTTCATAACCGAAGGTTTGCCGCCGTCGAAGCTGATAATAAACACATGATGGGCGCCTGCGGCTAACACTGGGCTGCTGATGCACAGGAGCAACGCCGATATACAACTGATTCGTGTGCAAAGACTTAAAAGGGCTTGGATCACAGACATTCGAGCTCCTCAACAATTACGGGTAGGGCGCCATAGTAGGGCTTTATAGGCTCAATGCAATTGAGCCGAGCCATTTATAACCGCTTGATACAATAGGTTAGCGGTGAGGGTTTAGCCATTTAGGCTTAACGCGTCCCCAAAAAATAGCTGTACACACCAAGGCTCGGTCACAACATGAACCACCTACAGCGGTACAGAAGTAAAGAATACACAGGATTTCAGACCGTCAAAAAGAGGGACCTTTTTGAAGAACCTACAGGCATGTATTCACGGCGTGTCTAAAATGCTGTGTATTCTTTATTTTCAGCTAGGTAGTAAGTTGCGTTTTATTAAGTGACTGCTAAATTGCTAATGACCGGGCATTGGGCCTGGCTCTTGTATAGGTACCCTTAAGAGGAATTTTTGATGTTGTTATCACGCGCAAAGGAAGTCTTTTGCTCATCGTTGTTGCTTACTGGCCTAGTCGTTACTGCAGCCTGCAGCAGTATAGTCCACAATGGCCCCCGCCAATTTGCTATTAATAGTACGCCTGAGGGTGCCAAAGTCTCTGCTTATAAGGTAGGTTCTAGCACTGCTATCGACAATGGCATTACACCCAAAACCTTTTCACTCAGCCCTCGCAAAGGTTTTTTCTCCGGTCAGCCGTACCTAATTAAAGTCGAAAAAGAAGGCTTTAAACCCGTCGAGATAAAACTTAAGCCAGAACTTTCCGGTTGGTATTGGGGGAATTTACTTTTCGGCGGTTTAATTGGAATGTTAGTGGTTGACCCAGCAACCGGCGCCATGTGGAATTTAGCTGTCGATAGTGGCGATAAAAAAGCGGATAGAGCAAACCGCAAAAAAGCGTCACAGGAGCCCGTATTGGTAGTCAAATTAATCGGTGAAACTACTGAGGCCGAGCGAGATAAAATGACGCCTATACAGCAGGGCAATTAAACTCTTAACACCTATTCGCACACAAATTAAGTAACCTCTAATTAATTAGAGGTTACTTTTCTAGCGACGATACACACATCCTCTTGTTTAAGCCACTAAGCCTATCAACCCGAAGACTCTTCACCTGATGACAATTAACCTGAAGGTAAAATAGATTGTCGCTTCGACATGCTTATCGCACTTATCATTTATCTATTGATTCAATCACGCCTATTGAGCGGGTAGGCCCTGGTGTGTGAGAATCATCGCTCCTTTTACCTATCGTCAGCTAAGTCTCGCTCATTGTTTATTAACCGGAACTAGCCTGTAGATTTCAAGGTGAATCTTAAGGAACCTCTAAAAAATTCGCTCTGGCGTCGTTAAATTTTCCAAAAACAATGCTCCTATAGGGCGTATAAACTTGGCATTTGCTTTTATCGCCGCCTTATTGACCAAGGCACCTATGCTGCGTTTCCGTGCAGACATTTTTCAGAGGTTCCTAAGATAAAAGGACACCAATACTTTTAAATTTATTCAGGAACTTACAATGATCCGTAAATTAGCTAGCCTCGCCATAGTGTTAAGCCTAACCTCCTGTGTAGTAGTACCTGTAGCGGCGCCGAAAAAAGAAGGTGTATGCGCTATTTCTGAGGATAGGCAAACCCTTAGAGTGATGGACTTTGCTAAAGACACCCAGAGTTTTTATTCCCTACAGGGCATTATGGTTACGCCCATTTCATTCCCCACCAGTGCTATTATTTCCGGCGTTTATGTGAGTGTGTACAACACCTATAAAATGGGTGAAACACTCTTAGTGTGCAAAAAGCCCGAGTAAAAACCTACGCCAATTCGCTGCGCACACGGAACCAGGTTTTATCCTCCAGGCGCAGCATGCTTAATTTTTTGCCCCACACACAGCCGGTGTCTAAGGCTATGGCATCGGTTGTACCCGTCACACCCTCTAAAGCAGCCCAATGGCCAAATAACACGGGTTTAGCCAAATGGGGGCCGGGCCATTTAAACCATGGGGCAAAGCCTTTAGGAGCGCTATTAAGCCCTTCTTTGGCTTTAAGATCCAAACGGCCCTGCTGGGTGCAAAAGCGCATACGGGTGAAATAATTCAGGATTAAACGCCAGCGCTCAAAGCCGGTTAACGCATCGCTCCACACCTCCGGCTGATTGCCATACATGGCCAAAAGTAATGCAGTGAAGTCATCGCCGCTTAACACCGCACTTACTTCTTGAGCATGGTTCATCGCCTGTTGCTGGCTCCACACCGGCGGAATACCCGCGTGGCACAATACATATCCCATGGCTTGGTGCATCAGGGGTTGGGTGCGCAACCAATGCAGCAGTTCGTCGCCATCGGCGGCCTGCAAAATGGGTTGCAGGGTGTCTTTTTTATGCATGGGGCGCTGGCAAAAACGCACGGCCAGTAAATGTAGGTCGTGGTTGCCCAATACCATCTGGGCGCTGGCGCCCAATGCTTTTATAAAACGCAGGGCACCTAAGCTATCGGGGCCGCGGTTGACCAAATCCCCCGCCACCCACAGCTGATCCACAGCCGGGTCAAAACGCGCCGCATCAAGCAGGCGGCGCAGGCTATCAAAGCAACCTTGTACATCGCCAACGGCATAAACCGCCACTAGTGCAGGCTCTGCGGGTGAATTAAGGCAAAGGTTGGAATCGGGGCATCAAACTCATCGCCATTATCCAAACGCATTTGGTAGGTGCCGGTCATAGTGCCCATGCCGGTGGGCAGCACCACACCACTGGTGTAGGTGTAGCTTGCACCTGGGTCTAAACGGGGCTGTTGGCCCACCACGCCTATGCCTTGTACTTCCTGCACCTGATTATTGCCGTCGGTGATGATCCAATGGCGGCTAATTAATTGCGCCGGTTGGTCGGATTTGTTGGCGATGGTGATGGTATAAGCAAAAACAAACCGCTCCTGCGCAGGCTCGGATTGGTCGGAGAGATACTGGGTTTTGATGGAAACGTGAATATCGTCGGTTTGCATAAATTACCTCGTAATTGCGCAGGCGCCACTCATTACTCTGAACCGTCCGGTTCGCTAATCATTCGGTCGCCATGAATATCAACATATCGATTGGCCAGCTGCACATACTGCGCCAGGCTAATATTTTCAGGCCGCAAATTGGGGTTTAATCCGGCATCTTCAAGTTGCTGATCGTTAAACACTAATTTAAGGGCATTGCGCAGGGTTTTGCGGCGCTGGGAAAAAGCCGTGCGCACGACTAATTCAAGGGCCTCTTGGCTCTGGGCTTTAAAGGGCAATTCCGTATGGGGCGTTAAGCGCACAATGGCGGATTCCACTTTTGGCACCGGGCGAAAACATTCAGGCCCCACATCAAATAAATGGTCCACCTGACAAAAATACTGCGTCATGATGCCTAAGCGGCCGTAATTGTTGTCGCCCACTTGGGCGGCCATGCGCAAAACAACCTCTTTTTGCAGCATAAAATGCATATCGCGGACGAGTTCGCGAAAGCTCAACAAATGAAAAATCAGCGGCGTGGAAATATTGTAGGGCAGGTTGCCAACAATCCGCAGAGGGTTGTTATCTTCCACTAAAGTGCTGAAATCAAATTTTAAGGCATCCGCTTGATGCACCACCAACTGCGGGAAATGACTAAAGCTGGCTTTAAGAATAGGGATTAAATCGCGGTCTAATTCCACCACATTTAAACGCGGGCAGGCGTTTAATAATAGGGCCGTGATGGCGCCCTTACCTGGGCCAATTTCCACTAAATTATCCCCGGCTTGGGGACGGATACTGCGCACTATGTGGTTAATAATGCGCTGATCCACCAAAAAGTTTTGCCCAAACCGTTTGCGCGCTTGGTGTTCAACCTGGGCCATAGCTCACCTGGAATCAAAAGCGCCTATTGTGACACAACCGCAGCCGTTGCTGCGGCCTAAGCCCTACACACAATGCGCCCCCGCTAAGATTTTATTGTTAGCTAAATACTCTATTGCCCCGGCAATTGGCTTAAGGCCTGGATGCGCGCTTCTAGCGGCGGGTGGCTAGCAAAGGCGGCCATAAATGTACTGCGGGTTTTTGAGGAAATACCAAAGGCCGTAAGACTGGCCGGCATAGCCTCCTGGCCGCGCTCTGATTCATATTTCAAACGCTGTAGGGCCGAGATCATGCCGTGTTTACTGGCAAATTGCGCACCGGCTTGGTCGGCGCGAAATTCCCGCAGGCGGGAAAACCACGCAACGATCATACTGGCGGCAATGCCAAACACCACCTCTGCCACCATGCTGCCGATGTAATAACCAAAACCGACGCCAGACGAGGATTGGTTGCCCCGGCGCAACAGGCTATCCACCGCATAGCCCAGTATGCGGGCAAAAAACATCACAAAAGTGTTCACCACACCCTGAATTAGCGTGAGGGTCACCATATCGCCGTTGGCCACATGGCCTATTTCATGGGCCATCACCGCGCGCACCTCATCGCGGCTAAAACGCTGCAACAGGCCTGCGCTCACGGCCACCAAAGCGGCATTCCGGTTCCAACCAGTGGCAAAGGCGTTGGCATCGTCCGAAGGGAAAATACCCACCTCAGGCATAGCGATGCCCGCCTTATCGGCCAATTCCTGCACCGTTTGCAGCAACCAGGCCTCGTCGGCATCGCGCGGTGATGTGATAAGCGACGTGCCGGTGGACATTTTCGCCATGTGCTTGGATAAAAACAGCGATACAAACGAGCCGACAAACCCAAACACCGCGCAATACACAAGCAAGGCGGTGAAATTCATACCCTGCCGCTCGACAAAATGGCTTACACCTAAAAGGTTGAGGGTAAAACCCGCCACCAACATTACGGCGAGGTTGGTTAATAAAAATAAAACAATTCGCATCATACTCAATCCTCCGAGTGTATTGATTTGCACACTAATCTGGGGCAAGCGTGTTGGGTTTCAAGCAATTCAGGATGCTCTAACCCATTGCTAGCTACTTAGGTTAATCTGTGTTGCCCGCGCTCAACTCAGCGTATCAAGTATTTTATTTACCGATACAAAAAGAGCCAAAAATACGCCCTAATAAATCGTCGCTGGAAAATGCGCCGGTAATTTCATTAAGCGCTTCTTGGGCCTGGCGTAAATCCTCGGCCAGCAATTCCCCCGCTCGATAGACCTGTAACTGTTGTTGGCCCGCCGCTAAATAGCCACGCGCCTGTTCCAGCGCTTCTATATGGCGGCGACGGGCGCTAAAACTGCCCTCCGTGACACCTTCAAAACCCATGATTTGTTTTAAATGGGTTTTCAGCGCATCGATACCTAGGTTGTGTTTAGCCGACACCGCAAGGCTTGGCACGGCATAATCCACTGCAGGCGTAGCAACCAAATCGATTTTATTCAGTATTAATGTCAATTTATCGCGCAGGTCCAGAGTGCCGAATAACTCTGGCCACTCCTGAAGCAGAAAACTCTGGTCTTCGCTGGCATCGAGTAATAATAAAATTCGATCCGCCGAGCGAATCTCCTGCCAGGCTTTATCAATACCCATCTGCTCCACCAGATCATCACTTACGCGAATGCCCGCCGTATCCACCAGGTGCAGCGGCATACCATCAATATGAATATGCTCGCGCAATGGGTCGCGAGTCGTGCCTGCAATAGGGGTTACTATGGCACTATCGCGTTCGGTGAGGGCGTTTAATAAACTGGATTTACCGGCATTGGGTTTACCGGCCAACACTATTTTCATGCCCTCTCGCACCAAACTGCCTTGTTTTGTTTTATGCAGCAACTGCTGTAGCTGATTAAGCAGCGCAGCAAGATCAGTGGCAATCGTACCGTCGGATAAAAAATCAACCTCTTCCTCAGGGAAATCAATGGCGGCTTCTACATAAATGCGCAAGGCTATTAATGCGTCCACCAACTGATGCACTTCTTTTGAAAACGCCCCTTGCAAACTATTTACCGCTTGCTGGGCGGCTTGGCGGGAACTGGCCGCAATTAAATCGCTAATTGCCTCAGCCTGGGTTAAATCCATTTTATCGTTTAAAAAAGCTCGCTCAGAAAACTCCCCCGGCTTTGCCAAACGAGCACCCAGTTCCACCACCCGCTCCAACAGCATATCCAATACCACAGGGCCACCGTGGGCCTGTAATTCCAGTACATCCTCACCTGTAAAGGAATGGGGCCCCTTAAAAAACAGCGCTATACCTTCGTCTATGGCGCGCCCGGCTGCATCTAAAAAGGGGCAAAAATGTGCAAAGCGATTTTTGGGTGCAAACGCCAGTAGGTTCAATGCAATCGAGCCACACAAAGGCCCGGATACACGCACCACACCGACACCTCCCCGCCCCGGTGCTGTAGCTACTGCAGCTATGGTTTTGGCCATTAATTTCCCCAATAAAAAAGGGCGACAAGTCGCCCTTTGAATATGTGCTTAGTTTTTATTTGTTGGACTTTTCGATTTGTTTGGTAATCACATACTGCTGCAAAATAGATAGTGAGTTGTTCACCACCCAATACAACACTAAACCCGCCGGGAAAAATACAAATAAGAAGGTAAAAAAGATTGGCATCATCTGCATCATCTTCGCCTGCATAGGGTCTGGCGGCGTGGGGTTGAGTTTTTGTTGGAAAAACATCGTCGCTCCCATTACCAAGGGCAGCACAAAATAGGGGTCTTTTACCGATAAATCCTGAATCCACAAACAAAACGGTGCCTGGCGCAGTTCGACCGCTTCCATTAATACCCAGTAAAGGGCTAAAAATACCGGCATTTGCAATAACATGGGCAAACACCCACTGACGGGATTCACCTTTTCGTCCTTATACAGCTTCATAAGCTCCTGGGACATTTTTTGCCGGTCATCTCCATAACGCTCTTTAAGCGCCTGCATTTTGGGCTGCACTTTGCGCATACGCGCCATGGATTTATAACTAATAGCTGAGGGGTAAAACAAAATCGCCTTGATCAACAGTGTTAATAAAATAATGGCCACACCCCAGTTTTGCACCACGCCGTGAATAGTATCCAGGGTTTTAAACATGGGTTTTGCCAACCACCACAGCCAGCTGTAATCCATGGTTAAGTCTAAATGCGGTGCAATGGTTTCAAGAATGTCCATATCTTTTGGGCCAGCGTAAAAGCCCGCTTCAACACTGCCTTCACTGTGGGCGCCAATCAGTGTCGGCGCGCTGGTAAAGCTTAAAATATACAGGTCTTCATCTTTAACCTTTTGGAAATTAAAGGCATTTTTGCTGTCTTTGGGCGGTATCCAAGCGGTTAAAAAATAATGCTGCACTAAAGCCAACCAACCGCCTTCTTTTTCATGTTTAAAGCCACTTTCAGCAATGTCTTTAAAGGTCAGCTTGCGGTAATTTTTCTCCGTAGTGCTGGTAGCTGCGCCTATAAATGGGTTCATGGCAAACAACTGGGCGGGAGAAGGATTGTAAGAATCGCGCTTAATAGAGCCGACCAAACTTGCCTGCCATGGCTGATCAGAATTATTTTTAACTAGGTATTTAACGGTAATTAAATTACTGCCACGGGTGAATATAAATCGCTTAGTAATCTCGGCTTCCGCCTGTACCAGGGTTAAATCAACCGCTAATTCGTTTTGCCCGTCACTTAAGTTAAAACGCTCCGCGCTAACACTAAACTGGGGGCGGCCACTGGCACTGTCGGTGCCGTTGGGGCCTGCTAAACCACTTTTGGCGATATAAGTGCGTGACGCGGTGTTATCCAGTAAAACAAACGGCACATCGGGTTTATTCAACTCAGCAAAGTTTTTCGGTAAGGATACTTTGCGAATATCACCACCTTGTGTGTCAATTTCCACCCAAAGGCTATCGGTGCGCACGGATACAACGGCTGTTTTGAGCAGCGGTTTATCCGTGTCTGGTTTTGCGTTATCAACCGGTGCAGGCAGCGCAAATTCTTCATTACCTTTTGGAGCTGTAGGTGCCGTTTCCGTCGCTGCTGTAGCTTGCGCAGCAGGGAGCTGGCTTTGAGCGACGTGGTGTTTTTCCTGATATTCATTCCAGCGAATAAACAGGACAAACCCGATCACTATAATGCCACCAAGAATTATTTTGCGTAGCCAATCCGTCTTCATGGATATAAACCGTTATTTAAGTGCGTGTTGAAGGAGAATGTTTATTGGGTGATTTTGGTGTTTTGGCAGTTTTACCAACTCTACTTATTATCCGCAGACATTTGGGCACTGCAGGTTTAACCGGCACCAAGTCCACACCACCGGGGTGCCAAGGATGACATTTTGCGATACGACAAATACCCAAACGCAGCCCGTGCCATGGGCCATGGGTTGCGATAGCTTCATGGGTATAACACGAACATGAGGGATAAAACCGACAGTTTTTGCCTAGCCAAGGACTGATACCCACTTGGTACAAGCGAATCACACCCAGTAACACCCTTTGAATTAAGGTGTTGATTCGGTGTGATTGTGTGTGGCGCGTTTGCTGATGCGTTTCCATAAACCGTGCAAAATAACTTGGATTTCGCTATTAGAAAGAGCATCGGCCCCTTTGCGGGCGAGCACTATAGCATCTATTAATGGCAGTTTGTGCTGGTATAGACGGAAGGATTCGCGAATTAAACGCTTAAGACGATTGCGATCGTGGGATTTTTTAATTTGCTTTTTGGCAATTACCAACCCCAAACGCGCGTGCTCGGTACTGTTGAAATTACACAGCAATAAAAAACACGGGTGACTGGCCCGAATAGGCGCATCGGCGAACAGGGCACTGAACTCTTTGGCTTCGAGTAGGCGCTGCTGCTTGGTAAATAACAGGCGGGATAGCGGCTTAGAGCCGCTTAAAGTGTTTGGCGCAATGCTCACTGATGAGCGTAATGAATGGGACACCAAACACCTTCAGCGATTGCAGCTTAGGCTACTAATTGCTTACGACCCTTAGCGCGACGACGGGCAAGTACTTTACGGCCGTGGCGATCAGCCATACGAGCGCGAAAACCGTGAGTACGCTTACGTTTTAATACGCTGGGTTGGAATGTTCTTTTCATGATGTCGATACCTGATTCTGTGAGTCACTATTTTTGGCAACACCAGGATAAAAGGTCGCCAGAAAAAGAGGCGCGATTCTATAGAATGGCTGTAGCAAAGGCAATGTAATTTTCAATTAAATTCACCCCTTAAAACAGGGTGTTTATTCAGGGCTTATCTACAGGTTTATCACACCTTGTTATCATTTAAGGCCAAAACCTGATGAGGTTCTAAACAGCCGGATATTCAGCTCTTTGCTGTGGATAACCTTGTGGATGCAAGGTAAACTGCCAGCCATTTTTATTGCTGTGCAGGCCTCCATGAGTTCACCCTTACACGTTTGGGAATTTTGTAGTGGGCAATTACAAACTGAACTCCCCGCTCCTCAATTTAACACCTGGATTCGCCCGTTAAAGCTGGACGATGCCGTCGATGTTTTGCGCCTGTTAGCCCCCAACCGATTTGTATTGGATTGGGTGAATGACAAATATTTATCGAGAATTCGCGATTTAGTGGCCCAAGGCGGTCAGTACTTCAAAGTTGAAGTGGTAGTGGCCGATAAACCCTCCGCTGCGTTTTCTCGCCCAGTGGTTAGCCAGGATCAACCACCAATCCATTCTCGCTTGGCGCAAAGCGCCGCAGCCCCTTCGGAATTTATTCCCTCTCAGCCCTTGGCGATTGAATTAGACCAAAACGATGGAATCGACTCACTGAGCGAGTTAGACGACGACATTCTTTTACCTACACCCAAAATTAAAGCCCCTTCGTCCTCTACCACGTCTAATAAAAGAAACAATAAAGACGATATAGAAGGCGGGCTCGCCCACCGCACCTATTTAAATCCCGCCTTTACCTTTAAAACCTTTGTCGAAGGTAAATCCAACCAATTAGGTCTAGCGGCGGCCATTCAGGTAGCGGAAAACCCCGGCGGCTCTTATAACCCTCTGTTTATTTACGGTGGTGTGGGTTTGGGTAAAACCCACTTGATGCACGCCGTCGGCAATGCCTTAATCGCTAAAAAGCCCAACGCAAAAGTGGTGTATCTACACTCCGAGCGCTTCGTGGCGGATATGGTAAAGGCCCTGCAATTAAACGCCATAAACGATTTCAAACGCTACTACCGCTCGGTTGATGCTCTGCTGATTGATGACATACAGTTTTTTGCCGGCAAAGAGCGCTCTCAGGAAGAATTTTTCCACACCTTTAACGCCTTATTGGAAGGCGGCCAGCAGATCATTCTCACCTGCGACCGCTATCCAAAAGAAATCAGCGGTTTAGAAGAGCGCCTTAAATCACGCTTTGGCTGGGGGCTTACGGTGGCTGTTGAACCCCCTGAGCTGGAAACCCGGGTGGCGATTTTGATGAAAAAAGCCGATCAGGCCCACATGAATTTGCCCCACGATGCGGCCTTTTTTATCGGCCAGCGGATTCGCTCTAACGTGCGCGAACTCGAAGGTGCCCTTAAACGCGTCATCGCCAATGCCCATTTTACCGGCCGAGAAATTTCCATCGACCTAGTGCGTGAGTCCCTAAAGGATCTGTTGGCACTACAGGATCGTTTAGTGAGCGTGGATAATATCCAGCGCGTAGTGGCTGAGTATTACAAAATTAAGGTTGCCGACCTTTTGTCCAAACGACGCAGCCGCTCGGTGGCCAGACCCCGCCAAGTGGCTATGTACCTCGCCAAGGATCTCACCAATCACAGCCTGCCTGAAATTGGAGATTTATTCGGCGGTAGGGACCACACCACCGTGTTACATGCCTGCCGAAAAATAAAAGAGTTGTTGGACTCCTCGGCGGACATTCGTGAAGATGTGAAAAATCTCCTTAGAACCCTAACAACCTAATTCCCTACATAACAACTAACCGGCCATCGCTAAACTGGCTTTAATCAAGAGAACCTGCCATGCGTTTTACTATCTCCCGAGAAGTATTAATCAAACCCCTGCAACTTGTGGCTGGGGTGGTCGAGCGCCGCCACACACTTGCGGTGTTAGCCAACATATTGGTATCGGTAAAAAACGGTCAACTATCTTTAGTTGGTAGCGACGCTGAAATTGAAATCGTGGCTAAGTTACCTATCGATAGCGGGCTTGAACTCGGTGATACCACCGTGCCCGCTAAAAAGTTTTTGGACATCTGTAAAAGCTTGCCGGATGGTTCCAGTATCGATTTCACCTACGATAACAACAAGGTATTGGTGAAATCTGGCCGCAGTAAATTCACCCTCTCGACCCTACCTGCCTCTGACTTCCCGTTAATGAAAGCCGCCGACGATGATTTGGCCTTCCATTGCCAACAAAAAGAACTGCGCCGTTTAATCGACCGCACCGGATTTGCCATGGCCCAGCAGGATGTACGCTACTACCTAAATGGCATGTTGTGGGAAGTTCGCGCCGACAGTTTGCGCGCAGTCGCCACCGATGGTCACCGCCTAGCCATGTGCACACGCCCATTGGCCACTGATGTCGTGGGCTTACGGCAAGCCATTTTACCCCGTAAAGCCGTGTTAGAACTGAGCCGCCTGTTGCAAGACAGTGAGGACTTGGCCGAGGTCGCTCTGGGTGATAACAACATCCGAGTGTCCGCCGGTGGGTTCACCTTCACCTCAAAATTAGTAGACGGTAAATTCCCCGATTACGAACGCGTATTACCCGTAGGTGGTGACAAGGTGGTGGTGGGTAATCGGGATGACTTTAAACAGGCCTTTGTCCGTACCGCTATTCTCAGCAACGATAAATACCGCGGTGTGCGCTTTGTAGTGGAAAATGGTGTGCTCACCATCACCGCCAACAACCCCGAGCAGGAGGAAGCTGAAGAACAGGTATTTGTGGAGTACGAGGGCGATGTTTTAGAAGTTGGCTTTAACGTTAGTTATCTGCTTGATGTTACCCAGGTAATCGAGGCCGACTCTATGAGCCTTACCATGGCCGATAACAACTCCAGTGCCCTGATTCAAGATCCCAACAACAATGATTCCCTCTATGTTGTAATGCCGATGCGGCTTTAACCTTAACGACCGATTGAACGGGGGTTACCCCGTTCAACTACAACCCCACACATGCCCATTCAGCGTTTAGCCGTCCATCAATTGCGCAATCTTATAGGGGTCGATATACACCCCTGTTCCGATCTTAACTTCATCTTTGGCGATAACGGCTCCGGCAAAACCAGCTTACTCGAAGCTATCAGCGTTTTAGCCCACGGTCGTTCCTTCCGCTCCCATAAGCACAAACACCTGATCCGCCACAACGCTCACGATTTTTCAGTATTCGCCGAACTTGCCGAATCATCTGGCTTTGCCAAGTTAGGGGTCAACCGCAGCGCCAGCGATGCCAGCTTTAAACTCAACGGCTCACCTGTGTACAGCTCGGCGGCACTTGCCAATCAGCTGCCTACGCAAATAATGGATGCTCATTCATTCCAACTTTTAGAGGGGCCTAGCAAGCTACGCAGGCAGCTGTTTGATTGGCTGGTGTTTCACGTGAAACATGAGTTTGCCGGTCTTTGGCGAGACTATGCCCGCTGCGTTAAACACCGCAATAGCCTGCTGCGGCATGATAGAATTGCCCGCCCAGATTTAGTGCCCTGGGACTTGGAACTTGTGCGTTTAGCAGAGGCAATTCATCACCTACGGTCAGCCTGTCTGCTGCCTTACCTTGAAGCGGTACAAGTGCTATTGATCGAGAGTGAGTTGTCCGACGAGCTGGATATTCAACTTGAATACCTGCCTGGCTGGGCCGCCGACTCCAGTCTATTTGAGCAACTAGAACACCATTTTTGGCGAGATAAAAAATATGGCTTCACCACACTTGGAGCCCATAAAAGCGAATTAAAAATCACAGCCCGCAAAATGGCGGCCCATGAGGTTTTAAGCCGAGGGCAGCAGAAGACACTGGTTGCCGCACTTTACGTGGCCCAGCTTAGAGTTTTCCAAGCCTTGTCCAATCGAGCCTGTGTGTTGCTCATTGACGATGTGCCTGCGGAGCTTGATAAACATCATATAGCCGTGCTGGGGCGTTGGGTAAATGGCTTGAATGTTCAAGTATTTGCCACCGGCATTGAGTTGGCCAGCCTTATGAAGGCTTGGCCGATGGATACACAATCAATAAAAGTGTTTCACGTGAAACACGGTGAAGTTAACGAATATCCTGTCTAATGGAGACACCTATGGCCGAAGAACCCAATTATGACTCGTCGAGTATTAAAGTCCTCAAAGGCTTGGACGCTGTACGCAAGCGGCCAGGTATGTACATTGGGGACACAGACGATGGCACCGGCTTACACCACATGGTGTTTGAAGTAGTCGATAACTCTATCGACGAATCCTTAGCAGGCCACTGCACCGAAATTAAAGTCATTATTCACCCGGATGAATCCATCACCGTCAGCGATAACGGCCGAGGTATTCCTACCGAAATGCACGAGGAGGGTGTATCCGCCGCGGAAGTTATCATGACGGTGCTGCACGCCGGGGGTAAGTTTGATGACAATACCTACAAGGTATCCGGTGGTTTACACGGTGTGGGCGTTTCTGTGGTGAATGCTTTATCGGAAACCCTGCGTCTAACCATTCGCCGCAACGGCCAGATCCACGAACAAATCTACCACCACGGTGTACCCCAAGAGCCACTTAAAGTAATCGGCGATACCACCGGCCGTGGCACCACAGTGCAATTTAAGCCCTCGGCGGAAACCTTCACCAACATATTGTTTCACTACGAAATTTTAGCCAAACGGCTTAGAGAACTGTCGTTCTTAAATTCTGGCGTACGCATTGTTCTGATGGATGAGCGCTCGGGTAAACAGGACGTATTTGAATATCAAGGCGGGCTTAAGGCGTTTGTTGAGTACCTCAATCAAAACAAAGCTGCCATTAACCGAATCGTCCATTTCACTACCCAACGAGAGGACGGAGTAGGGGTAGAGGTTGCTTTACAGTGGAATGATTCCTTTAATGAAAACATCCTCTGCTACACCAATAACATTCCACAACGCGACGGCGGTACTCACTTAGCCGGCTTTCGCGGTGCGCTTACCCGCTGCTTAAACAACTACATTGAGTCAGAAGGGATTGGCAAAAAGGAAAAAATAGCCACCACGGGTGATGACGCTCGGGAAGGCCTAACCGCGATTATTTCCGTCAAGGTGCCAGACCCTAAGTTCTCCTCGCAAACCAAAGACAAATTAGTATCGTCGGAAGTTAAAACGGCCGTAGAACAGGAAATGGGCAACATCTTCAGCGCCTATTTACTGGAGAACCCCAGCGAAGCAAAAATGATTGTATCGAAAATGCTCGATGCGGCCCGCGCTCGGGAAGCCGCTCGTAAAGCGCGGGAAATGACCCGCCGCAAAGGCGCTTTGGATATAGCCGGGTTGCCAGGCAAATTAGCCGACTGCCAAGAGAAAGACCCCTCGCTATCTGAACTCTACCTGGTGGAAGGTGACTCGGCGGGCGGCTCCGCCAAACAAGGGCGGGATCGTCGCACACAGGCGATCCTGCCGCTGAAGGGTAAGATCCTCAACGTGGAAAAAGCCCGCTTCGATAAGATGCTCTCCAGTGCGGAAGTGGGTACCCTGATTACCGCGCTGGGCTGCGGTATCGGTAAGGATGAATACAACATCGATAAATTGCGGTATCACAGCATTATCATCATGACGGACGCCGACGTCGACGGCTCCCACATACGCACACTCCTACTCACCTTTTTCTTTCGCCAAATGCGCGAGCTGATAGAACGGGGCCACATTTATATCGCCCAACCACCGCTGTATAAAATCAGCAAGGGTAAACAAGAACAATACCTAAAAGACGACGAGGCCCTTACCCAGTTTTTAACCAATGCTGCTATTGATTCTGTCACCCTACACGTCAACGAGAATGCCCCAGCCATCAGCGGTGAGCAGTTAGAAACCCTGGTTAAAGAGTTCCGCAAGGGTGAAGCCATTGTGCAAAAACACAGCCGTGTTTACCCAACGGAAGTGTTAACCAGCCTGATTGAGCTGCCAAGCCTCAGCAAGGATCAACTCACCGATCAGGCCCATGTGGCCAGCTGGACTGAAGCGCTCGGGGCTAAACTGAGCCTGATTTCAGAACAGTCCAAGACCCACCGTTTCGTCGCCCGTGTATTTGAAGACGCTGAGCGCCACCTGTTTTTGCCCCTAATCGAGATCATCGCCCACGGTGTCCCATCACAAGTAAAAATTAGCGCTGAATTCTTAGAGTCCACTGATTACAAAAACCTGCGTAAGCTGGGTGCTCAGTTAGAAGGTTTATTAGAGGCAGGCGCCTATGTGGCCAAGGGAGAGCGCAAACAGCCGGTAACAACCTTCAAAGAAGCCCTCGAATGGATTATGACCGAGAGCCGCAAGGGCTATAACATTCAACGCTATAAAGGGCTAGGTGAGATGAACCCCAGCCAATTATGGGAAACGACCATGGATCCGGCTTCGCGGCGTATGCTTAAGGTAAATATCGAAGATGCCATAGGTGCAGATCAGATATTTACCTGCTTAATGGGTGATCAAGTGGAACCACGTCGAAATTTTATTGAATCAAACGCTTTGGCAGTGGCAAATTTGGATGTTTGATCAATAATTGATGGATGCTTTAGTTGGCGGTTAGCGATTTGAGCATTCTGTAACGCGAATAAAGGATACTCCTATGCCCAAGAAGTTAGTTCCAATATCCCTCAGTCAAATTGAAGAAGCCCTGGAAGAGCGCAACACTAAACCCGATCGCCGAGTGAACAAAGAACCCATCGGCGACAAAGAAGAGCGCCGCAAGCGGGACCGTCGAAAGCCGGCCGTAGAGCACTAAAGCGCCACATTCAACAAACAAAAAGCAGCGATTTCGCTGCTTTTTTTTCGCCTGTACAGGCTCCACAGGCCTTGAGTTAGGCCTTTGAATCTCGCGAATTAGGCTGGACCTACACTGGTGTACACAGGCTACTGGCTCCACTCACAGCACGCTGCCACAACCTTCAATCAAAAAACGCCTGGTGCCCTAACTACCTTGGCATACCCCGCTATAAAACCTTAATTAAAATATGGTTTAAAGTCATCGTTGACGCCCTAAACCAATGTATTGCCCACCGACAATACACCGTAAAACCACCTATATTCCACACTTTGCACACCAGCTTATTAACAACCTCAACTAAACCACACACCAAAAACACCTTACCAACATGTTTATCCACAGCTCAACAGAAGTTTTTTAAAACCTATGGATATTGCCTGCCCAATATGTAGATAAACATTAGATTTATACACAGATAAACTAGATTTAAGCCGCACCTAAACAAAATCCGTCAAACCACCCACAGCTCAAAAGCGGCTTACCCCAGGTAAACTAAGCGTTAATCCGGTCACTTATTATCTGTTTAAGATATTGATTTTAATCGTTTTTTTTGACTTATACCCAGGCGCGAGCGCGCCTAATAATCACAATAAGATTAAAAAAATATTCTTCTTTATATATTTCTTTATATTTTATATTGAGTAATCCAATTATTTTGAGCGAACACCTCTGACTTGAGATATCCGACGAAACAACAGGCAATTTAATTAGGCTGGAGGTAACAGGGGAGAAATTGGGAGGCAGGTCTCAAAACGATTAATTACGAATTTGAAGCATACTGTGGAGGACAATAATCGGTTAAAATTTGTCCACATCTGTTGAATTGTTCTATTAAATAAGATTTTTTAACCTATTTGTTATAAAAACCTTTGATAATTATTCCCGAATAATCAGTGATCACTGAATATCAGCAGTACCAAACCCCACATTTTGATAAATCGCCCTTAGAAGGCACCACTTGCCGCTATTTACTACCCATACTACCCCGGGGGGGATATGACACATTTGAGATATACCTTAGCTAAATCTTTGACTTTAGCGCTTATAGCCACATCGCTTGCAGCCTGTGGCAATGGTGGTTCGTCAAAACCTAAGGATGTAAAACCATCCTCAAGCTCAAGCTCCTCCAGTTCAAGTAGCTCCACCGGAAGCAGCAAACCCTCATCCAGTAGCTCCAGTAGCTCTTCCAGCTCATCTTCTAGCAGTAGCTCCTCTGGGGCCAATCAACAGGGCCCTGGACCCAGCTCCAGCTCATCAAGTAGTGGTTTAGTTACCTCATCGAGCAGCTCTTCATCAGGCGCAGCGCCAAGCTCGTCTTCGTCCTCATCATCGAGTTCTTCCTCAAGCAGTAGTACATCGTCGTCTAGCTCAAGCAGCTCATCGTCATCCAGTTCTAGTTCTTCATCATCGAGCAGTAGTTCATCATCCAGCGGCGCGGAAACTGGATCTAGCTCCTCAAGTTCATCCAGTAGCTCAAGCTCATCCAGTAGCTCAAGCTCATCCAGTAGCTCAAGCTCGTCCAGCAGTTCAAGCTCATCTAGCAGTTCAAGCTCATCTAGCAGTTCAAGCTCATCTAGCAGTTCAAGCTCATCTAGCAGTTCAAGCTCGTCCAGCAGTTCAAGCTCGTCTAGCAGTTCAAGCTCGTCCAGCAGTTCAAGCTCATCCAGCAGTTCAAGCTCATCCAGCAGTTCAAGCTCCTCCAGCAGTTCAAGCTCATCTAGCAGTTCAAGCTCATCTAGCAGTTCAAGCTCGTCCAGCAGTTCAAGCTCATCCAGCAGTTCAAGCTCATCCAGTAGCTCAAGCTCGTCCAGTAGTGGTTCGGCAATTATCCAAAACCCTCTGGTTACACTTGTTTACCCCGTTGAAAATGCCAATGTGGGGTCAGGTACTGAGGTTGAGCTGGAGATGGTGATTCAATTGACAGATGAGCAATCAGGCGGAGAGCTGATTGGTGCAAATGTAAGTGTTGAGGACGTAGTCTTTAAGCAAGATGCGAACGATAAATTGCTATGGAAAGGAAAAGTTCGTGTCCCCAAAGGCGAAACCACATATGAAATTTTGGTAGAGACACTAAATCAGCAGGTATTTACTAAAACAGTTACCTTTTTCAACAAACCAGGCAGTCTCAAACCTTTAATAATGGGAATTAACCCGGGATCATACATATTGACCTACGATCCCATCGCCCATTTATTAGCGAAAATTAAATTGACGGACTTTTCTTGGACTGAATACATTCGCAATGATCAATTAGCCGGAACAGACATTCTTTTTGATTTTAATTCGGCCAACCAAAACGCCTATACAGTTGTGGATGGAAATAATGCCAACACAAAACGCCTCGTCGCAGCGGGCATTACCGAGGTGGGCTTACCCCAACCCTATTACGCAGGTAGCGTGGAAAAGCCCGTTAATCTAACCTTTGATAACAAAAATCAACGCCTGTTAGTGCTTTCTAAAACGGCTGAACAACCTGACAAATTCCGTGCGTTGGGCATTCCTTTGCCCGGTGGAGCGGTAGGCGGCTTTAAATTTGGTAAAACTGAAGCTGAATCCTTTGATCCGGCAACCTATGACATAGCCTGGGATATTCCACTAGCAACAACCCAAGGCATGTTTAAGTCGTTTGCTTATTACCGAGCTGGAGCACTGTTTTTGTTGGCTGACGAGCGAGTCATCAGTGGAGTAAAGAAAACGGTTGTACAGGTATTTAGTGAAGGAGCAAACGGGCAAGCGCTGAAAAAGTTTGAAGTGGTTGTGGGTGCGGATATATCCAACATTACGGTGAATAATGGTAATCCGAACGTAGCGGGCGGTTTTGCTTATTTAGCTGAAAATAGGAGCTCACTCATGGTCAGTAAGCTTAAGGTAATTGATTTGAATAAGGGCGAGGTTGCGGATTTGGCTGTAAGCAAAGGTACAGTGACTGTGGCGAATTACACGGAGTTACGTATCGATAACACCAACCAAAAACTATATATAGCCGACGCTGTTGCCGATAGCGTGTATGAAGTTAACCTTGTTTCAAAATTATTGACTGAGCTACCACTTAAGCAAACGGTTGTAGTTGCCCCTCCGCCCATTAACGATTGATATTTGCGTTCAAATCTGAAGCCAGCCTAGTGCTGGCTTTTTTAGGTTTGAATAAAGCTCGATTTTGGTTAGAGCGCTTCTGTAATCACATCCTCGTGTTGGCCTGTGGTGGCGTTGTGTAGTTTTGCCCATGCGCCATTCACATTACTCCAATTGGGTTCACTTATATTTTTTTCGCATAAACAAGTAACTTTTGGTTACTTCGCCTTTGAGGTCGCCACTGCTAACCTGTGGTTAATTCTCAACACTTGGCTCTTATCATGGAATCGTATTTACCCTTCACCCTGGCCGGTCTAGTCGTGGGTTTTATTGTTGGGCTGACGGGGGTTGGCGGTGGTTCGTTAATGACGCCCATTCTGTTGCACTTTGGTATAGCCCCTACCCATGCGGTAGGCACGGACCTACTCTATGCGGCCATCACAAAGGCTGGTGGTATTCAGGTTCATCACAAAAAGCGCAATATCGATTGGAATATTACTTTTTGGTTAGCGGTGGGTTCGCTGCCTGCGGCTTTGCTGACCCTGTGGTTTATTTCCACCGGCTGGTTGGACACGGCCACACTCAACAAAATTATAAAAATCACCCTAGGCTATGCCCTGGTGCTAACGGCACTAGCCGTATTGTTTAAAACCCATTTAGTCGCCTATGCCCACCGCAAAGATTGGTGGATCACCCGTTTGCAGGGGGAACAGCAACGTCGGGCCACCGTAGTGACCGGATTTGTTCTGGGCGCTGTGGTCACTATCACCTCCATCGGTGCAGGTGCTCTGGGCACGGTGGCGTTGTTTGTACTCTATCCCATGTTGCCGACAGTTCGTTTGGTGGGGACAGAGATTGCTCATGCGGTGCCCTTAACCTTGGTAGCGGGGTTGGGGCATGCCTCTGTAGGGCATGTGGATTGGACGCTACTGGGGTTTTTGTTACTCGGGTCGCTGCCGGGAATCTATATAGGTAGCCACTTAGCGAATCGAGTGGCGGATCGGTACCTGCGGCCTGCTCTGTCCTGCATGTTGATTTATGTGGGCTTTAAGCTCGTTCTGTAATTTCTGCAGGTGTTCGTCCTGTATAGGTTATAAACTAGCGCTTTATGTTAAGTGCTGGGGGCGTAATGGCTTATTTTCACGCGGAGTTTCACCGTGGCGATCGCGCAGGCTGGTTGCGCGCGGCGGTGTTGGGGGCCAATGACGGTATTATTTCTTTGGCCTGTTTGATATTAGGCATGGCCGCAGGGCAAGCCACGCAGTCATCCATACTCTTGGCCGCGTTGGCGGGAGTGTTTGCCGGTGCTCTGTCTATGGCCGCCGGCGAATATGTATCGGTGCAGTCGCAGGCGGATTTGGAAAACGCGGATATTCGTAAGGAAATTAACGAGTTGAACAACGAGCCCGAGCGGGAATTGATGGAGCTAAAAGGCATTTACAAAGCCCGAGGACTCAACAGTGAGTTGGCCTTGGAAGTTGCCAAAGCCTTAACGGCGCACAATGCCCTTGAGGCACATTTGCGCGATGAGCTGGGCATAGTCCAAGAGACACGTGCAGCGCCGGTGTTGGCGGCACTATCTTCAGCAGGAAGTTTTGTTCTGGGCGCCAGCCTGCCTTGTTTAAGCCTGTTATTTCCCGTCGACTATTTAATGCCCGTCACTGCCGCTATCAGCTTGCTGTGTTTGTTGGTTTTAGGTGGTTGGGGCGCGCATATGGGGGGAGCGCCCATTGTGCCTGCGGCGTCGCGCGTATTGATCTGGGGCTCCATTGCTATGGCTATAACGGCGGGGGCAGGGTTCGCACTCGGTAGTGTTGTGTGATTGGGCCTGTATAGGTTTTATGAAGCCCCACACCGCTCCCTAATAGCTTGTTTCAACACTGCTTTGCGACAATGTATATCAACAAGCTGATAATGAGCGGTGCCGCTTTTAAAGCGCCAGCGTGCCCTCACGGTAATCGCTCAGGGCTTGTTCAATTTCCTCCCGAGTGTTCATGACAAACGGCCCGTACTGCACAATGGGTTCTTTTAATTTCGCCCCGGCCAATACCAACAAACGAGCCTCCTCGGCGCCGTGATTGTGCAGCAGCAGCGCACCTTCATCGTTTAACCTGGCCAATTGGCGCGCCTTAACCTTTATGGAGCCTATGTTGACTGAACCTTCATAGGTATAAATTAAACCGGTGAATTGATTGGGTATGGGAATGGTCATCGAGCTGTTGGCGGCTAGATGAACGTCCCAATAAATCGGCTGGGTGTCTGGCCGTTCGAAGGCTCCAGCCACAAATAAACCCTCCAACGGCAGGCTGCCCGCAATGGCTTTAATGCAAAAGCCCGCTCCGGTGTATTCAGGAACCTTAGCGGCCGGTAGATCTTGCCAGGCAGGTTTGGCCATTTTGCTTTTTGATGGCAGGTTCAACCAGATTTGAAACCCGCGCATTTTCCCGGCGGTTTGTTTGGGCATTTCGCTGTGGATGATGCCATGGGCCGCAGTCATCCATTGCACATCACCGTCGCTGAGTAGGCCTTTATTGCCCAGGTGATCCTGGTGTTCCATTTTTCCCTGCAGCATATAGGTGATGGTCTCAAAGCCGCGATGAGGGTGGGGTGGAAAGCCGCCGATATAGTCATCGGCGGACTCGGAGCCAAATTCATCCAGCATTAAAAATGGATCAAAACGACTTAGGTTGCCGCCGCCAAATACCCTTAGCAACTTAACGCCGTCACCGTCTGATGCAGCCTGGGCTGCCAGTATTTCTACCACTGTGCGCTCGCTCATGGCGATCTCCTAATCGTTGGGAATCGTTTATTTATAGGGCTAGGTTTTGCTGTACCTGCTCTACTGCCCGTTGCCAGCCTGCGTCTTTTAGTTGAGGCTGATTCAAGCCTTCGGCAAAGGTAAAACGCAGGTCACTAATGCCGATAAAAGCAAAAAAGCTGGTTAATAAGGGCTCGATAGTATCCCGAGGTGAGCCTTGGTGCACGCCGCCGCGGGTGGTTTGGATAAACACGGGTTTGTTACTCACCAGGCCCTCTACTCCCTGAGCGGTGTAGCGAAAGGTGGTGCCCGCCCGTGCTAAAAAATCCAACCAGGATTTAACCTGGGAGGGCACGGAGAAATTGTACATGGGGGCGGCCAGTACTATGGCATCTGCCTGTTGCACCTCCTGGATGATAGCGTCGGCTAAGGCTACCTGGTGCGCTTGCTCGGCGGTGCGGCTGGCGGCGTCAGTACCCAGCGCAGCAAAAAAACTTGCTTCTAAATGGGGCAGTTCACTGAGGTTACGCTGTATCAGGTTAGCTTCGGGCCAGCGCGCCTGTAGGCCTTCAACGACTAAGTTATTTAAGCGAGTGGATTGGCCTTGTTCACCAAAAACGCTGCTGTCGAGACGAAGAATATTTTTGCTCATGATGAAATCCTCTGTGTGGGTTGATGGATTTATCATAGGTTTAATAAATTGATTTATTGTCGCAATTTTGCGCTAATAAACATCTAAAAATTAGATGTAAATCCCATGCCCCAAAAGCCAATTCAACCCAAAATTTCCCTCGACCAATGGGCAGCCCTGCGCGCAGTGGTGGAGGAAGGCAGCTTTGCCAAGGCCGCTGAGCGATTGAATAAAAGCCAGTCGAGTGTCAGTTACAGCCTGGGCCTGCTCAACCAGCAATTACCGGTTGCCGCGTTGCAATTAAGTGGCCGCAAGGCGGAACTGACGGCAGCGGGCCAAGTGTTTTACCGCCAGGCCTGCCAGTTACTCGATGCCGCAATGGCTTTGGAAGAGGGAGCCAGCCGTTTGGCTCAGGGTTGGGAGGCTGAAGTTACCCTAGCCCTAGATGCCCTGGTGCCTCTGCAGCCGGTACTGGAGGCCTGTTGTGTATTGGCGCGGGAAAACCCCGCTACCCGTGTACGGTTGTTGGAGACTAGTCTGTCGGGCACCGATGAGGCACTGCTGTCGCGCCAGTGCCAGATCGCCATTATGCCTAGGGTTCCGCCTGGCTTTTGGCCAATCCCGCTGGGGGTAATTAGTATGGTGCCCGTGGTGTCCGTCAAGCACCCCTTAGCTCAGGGTGTCGATGCTATAAGCCATGAGGATTTGCGTCGTTACCGGCAAATAGTGCTGCGCGACACGGGTGTTAAACGCGAACAGGACGCCGGTTGGCTAGGAGCGGAACAGCGGCTAACGACCAGTCACTTTGCCACCAGCTTAGCGGCGGTTATGGCAGGTTTAGGGTTCGCATTTTTGCCGGCTCATTGGGTGGCTGAGGCATTGGCTCAGGGGCAGGTGTGCCTGCTTCAGCTAAACGATGCCGAGCCGCGCCAAGTGGGGTTATCCCTGGTGAAAACAGACGGGGAGATGGCCGGTAAAGCGACAATATTGTTGGCTGAGGCTTTGTTGAATCGATTTAAACGCGGGGTATAAACATTCACGCATAAAAAAAGCGGCCAGATAAGCCGCTTTTAGTATCGGGTGCTCAATAAATTATTAAACGTGTCTGCGACGCAGTGCTGCCATGCTGAGCAAGCCGCAGCCAATTAAAAATACAAAATAGAGTGACATGGTTAAATCTCCTTGGTGTCGAGTTGGGTTGAACGCGTTCGTCGGTCACTGTGATGACCGCCGGCCTCTGAACAGGTAGGACGCATAAGCTAATAGTATTCCAATACTATTTATTTTTTTAAAATCAGTTAGTTATTTGATATTTTTGCGATGCAAAAAAGCCTGGTGTAAAAAAAACCGGCGAGCCTATTGGCTGCTAATCCCTTCATACATCTATCCGCTGCTGCAGGCCAGCAAGCAACCTGCTGTGGCCTGGCTTTTGGCGTGTAAATTGAACCGACAGAGAAACTAAACGCGAGCTAAGTCCTAGTTCCAGGACATTACGGTGCCGTTGTCGAACACAAAACCGGATTTGGCTACCTGCGCTTGAATAAACAGATTATTTTTGGGGATTTGGGTGACTTCGTGAATGGCCGAGGCGGTGGCCTGGAGGGCTTTCGCGACCTGTTCGTTGCGGTAAAAACCGGGTACCACCAAATTAACCAGCAGCGGGTGTGAATTTAACGGCTGAAATTGTGCGGCTTGGCCTCCTGTGGCGTAGTGGCCGGGCGGTAAAAAATTCCAGGTGGCGGTGACAAACTTGACGTCTAAACCGAGGAATTTAGAAAAACTATGGCTGATGTTTTCCAACACAGCAGGCATATTCACCGCTTCTTGAGGTGGCAGAGAGGTAATGTGAATAAAGGGCATAGTGGCTCCTTAAGTCTGTACAGCCCTGCGTACGCGGCTGTGAATAATGCGAGTCAGTAGGTGCAGAGAAATGAGCCAAGGCCGCACCCTGCAGGTGAGTTAGCGCTAAGTGTAAAGTGCTGTCACTGGGCTATCTAGTCTTCTTTGTCTGAGAGCCTTTTTAGGGGGAATTGATTTACTCAGGAATTAATCGTTTTTGTAGGTGCTGCTCGATCAGATAGATAAAAGGTAGGCACGCCAACGCCCAGGCTAAACCCGTCGTTAGCATATCCAGCACAGAATGGTAGTGCAGTTGCTGCATGCAAAAGCCATAAAACAGCAGCAGCCCAATCCATGCCCAATGGTGCTGTTTAATGAGCGGCAGTGCGAGGCTCAAGGCAAAGGCCGAATGGGTGCTGTAATCCAACCCCCAATTTGGCCACCAACCCAGCTGTTTATCTAGTGCCATAAGGCTATAGGTGGCGACTATACCCAGCCCTGTTTGCACGGCGATCAACCGAACCAGCTCAGTACGGGCTAAACGGCCCTTGTAGAGCCAGGGCAGTGCAAGTACTGCAATTAAGAGTGTTGGAGTGATGGTTTCGCAGACGATGGATAGCATGGGCAGCGCTTTTGATGGTTTTTGTGTAAACGCTATAGTGACAAAGTGTCAGCTTATTTGCACGTTTCGTATCGAAAGGTTGGAAATAATGTTGCTGTTAACATAGTCTCAGTCTGAAATAGTAGTGATATTTAATTGTGAGTGAGTGTTCACCCTTTATAATCGAAAATGTTTCAATTTAATACTGTGCTGATAATTTTTCGTGAATAACTCACAGATTTATATTATGAGATTGGTTCAAATTATATATTCAGTTTATTTTCTGATTTTTTTATTACGAATAAAATGTAAGGATGCGTTGAAATTTAGGGATTCAAATGTATTTTATTGAGATTTTTTTATGGCGGATCATTTAAATTTAAACGATATGTATATTTTTTATGTGGTGGCTAATGCCAAGAGCATAACAGCTGCGGGGAAAATATTACACATTACTAAGCAGTCTTTAAGTCGCCGTGTTGCTCAATATGAAGAATCAATCGGGGTTACTTTAATATCGCGGAATACGCGAAAATTAGAATTGACTCAGGCAGGCGCTGAATACTTAAGGCACTGTACTGAGGTTGTCAACCAAGCCAAAATAGCACAATCAAAACTACAAGCTTTTCAGGTGAACGCTCAAGGTACCGTGCGTATTCATATGCCAGAAGTGTTTCATACACCATTAATTGCTGCGTTATTGGCAGAATTTTCAAACGCTCATCCCAATTTACGTTTAGACATTCTATCCTGCGACGAGCGATCTTGTTTAATCGCTGATGGCATAGACGTGCAATTTCGTTTAGGTAAGTTAGAAGATTGTGCGCTGGTTGCGCGCTCCTTAGGGCATATGGACTTTGTACAGGTTGCGTCCAAACAAGCTGCGAATGACTCGATGGGTGTTATACCCTTTGTCTGTGTAGAGGGATTCAATTATAGAGATTTCTCAGAACCGCTTGGTTTGCCTAAATCTTCTATGCAGATAGATAATTTTTCATTGTGTAAAAAAATTCTTTTGAGTGGATACGGCCAAAGTGTATTACCTTTGGCATTGTGTTATGCAGAAATTAATCGCGGGGAGTTGATCAGTATAGGAGAACCCCAATGGCAAGGCAGCAAGGGTGTTAACCTTGTGTTTTTAAAGAACAAATTTTTGCCTATCAATGTACGTAAGTTTATTGATTTTATGGTGGAAAAAAGCCGCTCTAGTATCCCATGGCAGCAAAACCACGTCGCTTGCCAAGCGCCAATCAAAGCCAAGAAATCACAAAGTGTTGCTGCGAAAAATATTTCCATAGCCTAACACGCTTTTCTATTCACTCAGAAATTTTTATACGCCGGTTAAGGAAGCTCTGATTAATAGACATAGGCCACCGATAGTACAAAAAATACATCGGTGGTCGTATATTTATGCATTTGCATTTTTAACGACCAAAGGCAGTTTTTTAAAGAGATTGAGCGCAGGTGCTGGGTTCAGAAGCAGAATAATCGCTGCACAAAATATGGGAATATGCCCTAATAATTCAGCTGGCCCTAACACCAAACCTGATAATAAGAAGAAAAAGCAAATGCAACTTGAAGCCAGACGTTGCGCTATGTTGGTAACGAGTAATAACCCGAAACATAATTCGGCAAGCCCTGCAGCGAGTACAAAATGTAAATCGCTAAATGACCCAAGACCAAATAAACGCATGAAATTAAAATACGGATAGTCATGTAAAAATTGCATAGCTAGGCCTGGATGCAATAACTTGTCATGAATGGTCAAGACACACAGTTGCACGCCTAAACCAAAGCGCAACGCGGTGAGTGCATAGGCTTGGCACTGGGCAGGTTTACAAGAGCGTATTAAGGAAGCCTTAGTCTTTGATTGGCTAGATAAACCTACAGCAATGCCTATTGCGGCAAGTTCAAATACATAATCAATAGCTATATCCAAACCATAAAGAAGTGTGAGTACAAAACACAGGGCTAGCGTGGCCAGCGCAAATAAAACACCATCAAAGACTAACAACAAAACGAGGAAGGCCTGCGCAAAGTGCTCTGTTTGTGAGTGATGATCTATAGGGATGTTAGGTGCAATAAAGTGACCCTGAATAATATTACCGAGCAATAAAATAAGCACAGAAGCTTTTATAAGCGGGTATATATAATGACTGTTCAGCCAGGGTGAATAAAGCAGCCGCTGGGAGCCTTTGTGACTGCTAAATTCAGCCCAACTCGCCAGCAGGAGGAACAGGGCAGCTCCGCATATCACCAAAAGGCTTAAGCTATCCAAATTGAAGTGACTGCTGGCAAAAGTACCTTCATCGGCCACGAACCATTTAACGTGAGCTTCAGCTTGGATGCTGCAAAAACATAGTAAAAAAATGATCATGGCTGTGAGGTTTTTGCGCATCTGGGGTATCTCCATGAGGATTAAATTGTAATTTACGGCGACATGCCTGGGTTGATAATATTTTGGGGGTTATGGATAGGTATTTGATATCAATCAAATACTCAATGGAGAAATATTTTTTTAAAACCTAAAAAACCTCGTTAATTTTATTTAAAATAACGTGTTATTTTTAAGTTTGCTTTCTGTGTTGCTATTAGTAGTGATGGGCGATAATTACACAAGTGCATTTTTTAAGACGCTGTGTAAATGAAACTCTATATTCAACCAATAATAAAAGCTCAGGTATATGACTCCATATGTTGGTCAACACACTTTGAGTGGTTCCTTCGCTGTTAAAAGAACAGATTCCAAGTGGTACAGTGACCCTTTATGAAAAGCTCACCGGAACATCGCACGGCGAGCTGTTCCAGCACCATGAGCACACCATGAAAAAACACCTGTTGTTATTAGGGGCCGGGCACGCCCACGCTGTGTTGCTGAAAACCTGGCTAGCTGAAGGGTTTCGGCCGCAAAATTGTTGCTTAGTGAGTGAATCACCCCTGCAGATTTACTCGGGTATGGTGCCGGGCTGGTTGGCTGGGGACTATGCGCTTGAGGATTGCCAGTTAAATGTAGCGGCCCTGTGCCAGCGGTTGGGTGTTGAGTGGCTTGAGGCCTCGGTGAGTGCTATTGACGCGCAGGAGCGTTGGGTTGAGGCCGCTGGTGTGCGCTATGAATTTGATTTTTTATCCATCAATTTAGGGTGTCAGCAGGCGAGCAAGCCCTTATCGGCAAACGCTGTGGCTATAAAACCTTTCCCGGCGTTTGTGGCTCAGGTAGCCCAGTGGGATGCACAGTTTGCAGCCGCGCCTTCTAACGCCGCTGCGCTGGCTGTTGTAGGCGGGGGGCTTGGCGGGTATGAATTGGTGTTGGGCCTGGCCGCCCGTTACAAAGACGCCCGTGTGCAGCCAAGCCTGCATTGGTTTACAGGCCCAAAGGGGCCACTACCTAAGCTTGCCGCCGGGGCGAGACGGCAAGCGTTACAGCTGCTTAGCGATCAACCCGTGCAGGTTCATCAGCAGTATTACGCTGCTGATCACTTGGGGACTGAGTGTTTGGGGCAGGTTTGGGCCTGTCAGGGACGGGCGGGGGATGTGGTGAGCACAAGTAGGCTTAGCCTTGATGAGGGCGGGTTTATCTTTGTGGATGAGTATTTTCAAAGCCTTTCGCACCCGGGTATTTTTGCCGCTGGGGATGTGTGCCGCCGGTTGGATCGCAAACTGGTGCCCTCTGGCGTAAATGCGGTGCGTGCAGGGGCGGTGTTGGCGGCCAATTTAAAATACCTGTGCACAGGGCGGGGCAGCCAGTGGGCTTATCAGCCTGCACGCTGGGTGCTGCAAATTGCCGCGTTGGGCGGGGGCCAGGCGCTGGGGTTGTATGGGCCATTTTATTGGCAGGCAGCTTGGGTGTGGCGTTTAAAGCGCCTGATCGACCAGCGCTTTATGCGCAGTTTCGCCTCTGCTGCGAGCGATTAAGGCTTATTCCCAGGATGGTGCATGAGGGTTTATCTAACCGGTTAGTTGGAGTAGGGTAGCCAGCTGCGATTTGGCTAAATTTAGGTTTTATATGTTTGATGCTGCACAAACCGTTTTACCTGTTGGTTTGACGGACGGGGATTTGGCTGACTTGCGCCAGCAGATGCTGCAGTTTGCAGCGGCCCGACTGCACGATGTTCATTTGGCTGAGGATGTGGTGCAGGAGGCCTTGATGGGTGCGTTTGTGAATGCTCAGCAATTTGCCGAGCGCTCGGCTCTGCGCACTTGGATGTTTGGCATACTCAAACATAAAATTGCCGATGCCCAGCGCCGCCAAGATCGCCTGGTGAAGACCGCTGAGTTAGAAGCATTCGACCACTCGGCTGTTGATGATGGGTGGTTAGCTCGCCACCCGCTGGGGACAGCCGCACAGGCAAACCCACATAAAATGGCCGAAAGCGCCCAATTTGCACGGGTGTTAACCGGCTGCATGGGCGATTTGAGCCCCCAACAGGCCCAGGTGTTTGGCCTGCGTGAGTTGAATGACCTTGATCCTGCTGACATCAGCCAAGCCCGTGGCATAGGGTTAAGTTATGTGCATGTGTTGTTGCACAGAGCCAAGGCCAAGTTGCGCCACTGCTTAGAGCACCACTGGCTGGGGCGCAAGGCATAAGGGGCTGCCCTGCCCCGTTCTAAAAATTCTTACCGGAGCCTGTAAGAATTCACCCTCGGGCACCGACCAAGGGTTCCCAGGTTTTGCTGTACAACCTTGCTGAACCGGGCTATGAGTCGATTTGTTGGAGACAGACCATGCGTGCCACCCTTCCCCTGTTAAATGTTCACCAGTTCCCATTTATCCACCGCGAATCCCTAAGCTGTCTGCAAGTGAACCTGGGGTATAAGTGCAACCAAACCTGCCTGCACTGCCACGTAAACGCAGGCCCCACCCGCAAAGAAATGATGACGCCGGACAATCTGGCCTTAACCCTTGAAGTGCTGAGAGCGCGCAGGATTGGGCTGTTGGATCTGACCGGCGGCGCGCCCGAGATGCACCCAGGGTTTCGTGAGTTGGTGCGTTCGGCGCGCGCTTTAGGGGTTGAGGTAATCGACCGTTGCAACCTGACTATTTTGATGGAGCCAGGTTATGAAGACTTGGCGGCTTTTTTAGCTGAGCAACAAGTACAAATTGTGGCCTCTCTGCCCTGTTACGCCGCTGACAATGTGGATAAACAGCGCGGTGCTGGCGTGTTTGATAAAAGCATCGCGGCCCTCCAGGTTCTCAACGCTTTAGGCTACGGCCAGCCGGGCTCAGGCCTCACCCTTAACCTAGTGTATAACCCCCAAGGCCCCGTTTTACCGCCTGAGCAGAAGGCCCTTCAACTGGCTTATCAAGCGCGTTTAAAGGCGGATTTTGGTGTGCGGTTTAACCAGCTCTTCACTATTACTAATATGCCCATTGCCCGGTTTGGCTCCATGTTGGTCACCAAGGGCCAGTTTGTGGACTATATGAATTTACTGCGCGCCAACCACAGTGACGCCAACCTGAGCAGCGTGATGTGTAAGTCCCTGTTGAGCGTGGATTGGCAGGGGTACCTGTATGACTGCGACTTTAACCAGCAATTGGGCTTGGTGATTCCCGGCCAAATTGCCAGTAGCCGCAGGCACCTGCGGGACTTATTGGATGACTCTTTGATTGGCGCACCCATTCGTGTTGCCGACCACTGCTTTGGTTGCACGGCCGGGGCGGGCTCAAGCTGCCAGGGCGCTTTGACGGAAGAAGACACACAGGAGACTGGTGCCGAATCGGCAGAAGTTCAGGCCGAATTGGCATGAGTAACAATCTCATTTTAAAACTCCTGCTGGTGGCTTTGTTGGCGGCAGGGGTAGCAGCGGCCATCCATTGGAACCTGGCCCATTGGTTGAGCTTTGAGCAGGTTAAAACGCACCTGGATGCACTCAAGGCCTGGCAAGGGCAAAACCCTTGGCTCTTCGCCGCCGGCTTTTTTGGCCTGTATGTGGTGGTGACTGCCCTTTCCCTGCCAGGGGCTGCCGTAATGACCCTGGCGGCGGGCGCCTTATTTGGCTTGTTGGATGGCGCCGTTTTGGTGTCGTTTGCCTCTAGCCTGGGGGCGTCTTTAGCGTTTTTATCGGCCCGTTATTTGGCGGCCGACCTGGTGCAGCAGCGCTTTGGCCGCCACTTGGCGGCTGTACACCAAGGGGTGGCCCAGGACGGGGCGTTTTATCTGTTTACCCTGCGGCTGATTCCAGTTGTGCCCTTTTTCGCTATCAATTTAGTGATGGGCCTTACCCGAATGCCCCTCTGGGTGTTTTACGTTGTCAGCCAACTGGGCATGTTGGCGGGCACCCTGGTCTATGTGAATGCGGGCACTGCCCTTGGCCAACTGCAGAGCGTGCAAGGTGTGTTCTCGCCTGCGCTTCTTGGCTCTTTTGCCCTTTTAGCGGCCTTTCCATGGTTGGCCCGGTTTGTCTTAGGGCGCTTTAACTTGGCCCGCCGTTACCGCGGTTTCACTCAACCTGCTCGCTTTGACCGCAATCTCATCGTGATTGGCGCCGGGGCCGGGGGCTTAGTCACTTCCTATATCGCTGCGGCCCTCAAGGCAAAAGTTACCCTGGTGGAGCGCCACGCAATGGGCGGCGACTGCTTGAACTATGGCTGTGTGCCCAGCAAAGCCTTGATTAAAAGCGCCAAGCTCGCCCATCACCTGCGTCAAAGTGCAGAATTTGGCCTTGCCGCTGGGCCTGTGCAGGTGGATTTTGCCGCCGTGATGGCGCGGGTAAATCGGGTGATCAGTGATATTGCCCCCCACGACAGTGTGGAGCGCTACCAAAGCCTGGGCGTAGAAGTGCTTATGGGTGAGGCTAGGGTGCTGGACCCCTGGCGAGTACAGATTACCGATGCAAAGGGCCATCAACAGGTATTAAGTGCCCGCAACCTAGTCCTCGCCACCGGCGCAAGCCCCAGGGTGCCGGAGATTCCCGGCTTGCAGGCGGTGGGCTTTTGGACCAGCGAAACCCTCTGGCACAACCTCAGCCAGCGCAGCCAAGTGCCGGGGCGTGTGTTAGTGCTCGGCGGTGGCCCCATCGGCTGTGAGCTGGCCCAAGCCCTCGCCCGCTTGGGTGCCCAGGTCACTCAGGTGGAGCGAGGGCCGCGTCTGTTGGCGCGGGAGGACGAGGAGGTGAGCCGCTTTGTGGCCTCAGCCCTGGCGAGAGATGGGGTAGAGGTGCGGGTGCAGCATCAGGTGCAGCAGGTGCAATGGCAGGACGGCCAAAAGTGGGCCGAGCTTGTCCATGGGGGCCAGGTGCTGCGCCAGCCGTTTGATGAACTCATTATTGCCCTGGGCCGCCGCCCGCGCCTTGAGGGTTATGGCCTGGAGGCTCTGGGGCTGTTGAACGCCCAAGGTGAGCTGGTGACCGACGGCTTTTTGCGTTGCCAACTACCCAACATCTATGCCGCAGGCGACTTGGTGGGGCCCTATCAATTTACCCATGTGGCGGCCCATCAGGCCTGGTACGCCAGTGTGAATGCCCTGTTGGGCGGTTTTAAGCGCTTTGCGGTGGATTACCGCGTGATTCCTGCCACCACCTTCATAGACCCAGAGGTGGCGCGGGTGGGCTTGAATGAGCAGGAGGCCAAGGCTCAGGGCATAGCCTATGAGGTGACGCGCTTTGAGCTTGCTGAGCTGGACCGGGCCATTGCCGAGGGCGCCACCTCTGGGTTTGTCAAAGTGCTCACTGAGCCTGGCCGGGATCGTATTTTAGGCGCCTGTATTGTCGGGGAGCGGGCGGGGGATATGTTGGCGGAGTTTGTCCTCGCCATGCGCTGGGGGCTGGGCCTGAACAAACTGCTCGGCACCATTCACAGCTACCCTACCTGGGCGGAGGCCAATAAATACGCCGCCGGTAGCTGGAAGCGCGCCCACGCCCCCCAGTGGGCCCTGCGCCTGTTGGGGTGTTATTTCTCTTGGCAGCGGGGTTGAGCCCATGGGTTTACGCCACACGTTTTGGTTCATCAGCCTGGTACTTGCCCTCAGCCTGCCCGTGCGCGCCCAGCCGCTGATGGATTGGCAGCCCTGGCAGACGCTCTTAGGGCGGGCCGTGGTAGTGGAGCGCGGCGGGCAGGCGAGCCGGGTGGACTACGCCTACCTCAGCCGAGAAAAAGCCGCCCTCAACCAACTGCTTAAGCAGGCGGCGGGGCTTGAACGGGCGCGCTTTGAGCAGGCCAGCCGTGAGGAGCAGCTGGCGTTTTTGATTAACCTGTACAACCTCGCCACCGTGGATTTGGTGCTGAGTGCCTACCCACAGCTCACTAGCGTCAAAGACCTCGGCAGTTTTTTGCGCTCCCCCTGGCAGCTCAAGCGCGTGCAGCTGTGGGGCGAAATACTCAGCCTTGATGATATTGAGCACGGCCTCATTCGCGGCTCCGGCCGCTACCTAGAGCCGCGCATCCACTTTGCCGTCAACTGCGCCAGCCTCGGCTGCCCTGCCCTGCGGCCCGACGCCTACAGTGCCGAGCGTTTGGAGGTGCAACTTGAAGAACAGGCCCAGCAGTTTTTATCTGACCGTAGCCGCAATCGCCTGGAGGGTGACAGGCTGCTTATCTCCAGTATTTTTAAATGGTACGGGGACGATTTTGCGCAGGGTTTTCGCGGCGCTAAGAGCCTGGCGCAGTTTTTAAGCCTCTACAGCGCGGCCCTCGGCCTTAGCGCCGAGCAGCAGCAGGCGCTTAGAGGCGGGCGCATCCGGCTGGAATTTTTGCCCTACGACTGGGGCCTTAACAGGGTGATAGGGCCGTGACGCCCCAAGAGCTGTGTATTGTGGTGCCTCTGTATCGGGAGGCCGCCCAGCTGCCCGCCCTGTGGCAATCCTTAGCCGGTCTGCGCCAGGCGGGGGTTGAGGTGATCCTGGTGAATGCACAGTTGCCGCCCGAGCTGGCCGATGAAACCATACCGCTTGCCGCCGCCCTGCAGATTCCCCTGCACAGCGCCCCTAAAGGCCGCGCCGTGCAAATGAATGAGGGCGCCCGTCTCAGCTGCAGGCCCTGGCTCTTGTTCCTGCACGCCGATACCCGCTTGCCTGAAGATGCGCTCACACAACTGGCGCACCTGCCCGCCCAAGCCCAGTGGGGCCGCTTTGATGTGCGTATCACAGGCCGCAGTTGGGGCTTAGGCATGGTGGCCTTTTGCATGAATTGGCGCTCGCGTTTGAGCGGTATAGCCACCGGGGACCAGGCGATATTTGTGCGCCGCGCGCTTTTTGACGCCTTAGGTGGTTTCCCCCCGCAGCCGCTGATGGAAGACATCACACTCTCTCGCCGCCTGCGCGCCCTGGCCTGGCCCCACTGCCTGTTCAGCCGGGTGATGACCTCCGGCCGGCGCTGGGATAGCCATGGTCTGTGGCCCACCATTTTACTCATGTGGCGCCTGCGGTTTGCCTACTGGCGCGGCGTGGCGCCCGAGCAACTGGCCGCCCTCTACCGGTAATCCCTATGGCCCGCCCAGTACACCTAATCCTCTTTGCCAAGGCGCCTTTGCCCGGCCAGGCGAAAACCCGCCTGATCCCCGCCCTCGGCCCCACCGGCAGCGCCCGCCTGGCCCGCTGGCTGCTCTGTCATAGCCTGCAGCAGGCCGAAGCCGCCTACCAGGCGGGTTTTGTACAGTCCTTAGAACTGTGCTGCAGCCCCGCCCTGGCCGATTGGCCCTGGGCGCCAGAACTAACCCTCTGGCAGCACAGCCGCCAAGTGGCCGGGGACTTGGGTGCCCGCATGGCCGCCCCCTGCCAAGAGGCCTTGGGCCACAGCGCTGTGCTCCTGATGGGTACCGACTGCCCCGCGCTTACGCCGCAACGAATCGGCGCGGCCGCCTGCGCTCTAGCAGAGCAGGACGCGGTTATGATCCCCGCCACCGACGGCGGTTACGTACTGCTGGGCCTTAACACCTGGTTGCCCCATGTCTTCACCGATATGCCTTGGAGCACTAACCAAGTGGCGGCCATCACCCAAGAGCGACTGGCGGCGGCGGGATATAGCTGCCGGGTTATGCCTCCGCTTGCGGATGTAGATGAACCGGCTGACTTGGCGGCTGTACCCCAGGCAGCGTTTGGCCTTAGTTAACCTTCGCTTGTGTGTTGGGAACGGCCGGGATAACAACAGCCGTAGGGGCGCCCACTGCCCGCCCCTTGCCTACAGCCCGCTAAGCCCAGCGAGGAAGAGAGCAACCACACAGGTTGCCCCTACCCGGCTGGCAACGCCGAGGTGTAATTCCCGCTGCAAAAAATTCCCTACCCCCTGTAAGAACCCCGCCGCCGCTTGCGACTAAGTGGCGTTTTTAGCCAACCCGATTTACCGAGGACACCGCCCATGCACGACCTAGTTCAGAATTATTACGGTCAACAACTCACCAACAGCCGCGACTTAAAAACCAGTGCCTGTTGCGATATCAGCCAGGTACCCGAATGGTTAAAGCCCCTGCTGGCCCGCGTGCACCCGGCGGTGGAAGAGCGTTATTACGGCTGTGGCCTGGTGTGCCCGAGTGATTTAACGGGCCTTAGGGTGCTGGATTTAGGCTGTGGGGCGGGCCGGGATGTGTTTGTGTTATCCCAACTGGTGGGCGAGGGCGGCCAGGTGGTCGGGGTGGATATGACGCCTGAACAGTTGGCGGTGGCGCGGGATTATCACCCCTTCCACGCCGAGCAGTTCGGTTTTGATAATGTCACCTTTTTGCAGGGGTATATTGAGCAGCTGGATCAGCTGGGCTTGGAGCCGGCCAGTTTTGACCTGGTGGTGTCCAACTGCGTGGTCAACCTCTCCCCCGATAAACCCCGCGTGCTCGAAGGGGTTGCCCGCCTGTTAAAACCCGGCGGCGAGCTGTATTTCTCCGATGTGTACTGCGACCGGCGCCTGCCGGAAGCCCTGCGCCAAGACCCGGTGTTGTACGGTGAATGTCTGGGCGGCGCCCTCTACTGGAACGACTTTATTCGCTTGGCCAAACGAGCAGGATTTAACGACCCGCGCTTGGTGGAGGACCGCCCCCTTGAAATCACCGATCCAACCCTTGCCGAGCGCTTAGGCGAGCACCGCTTTTACTCCGCCACTTACCGCCTATTTAACCTGCCATTGGAAGATGCCTGCGAGGACTACGGCCAGGCGGTGCGCTACACGGGCAGCTGCCCACAGCAGCCCCACGCCTTTGTGCTGGATAAACACCACCGCTTCACAGCGGGCAAACTCTACCCCGTCTGTGGCAACAGTTTTGACATGCTCAAACACAGCCGCTTAGCCCGCCATTTTGAGTTCTTTGGCGATACCCGCCGCCATTTTGGGTTGTTTGAAGGGTGCGGCAGCAGCATACCCTTCACACAAACCGCCACCACCAACCTCGCTTGTTGTTAAGCCATCGTATGGAAATCGCACTTGTCCTCGTCGCGCTAGTACTGGCCTTTAGCAATGGCGCCAACGATAACTTCAAAGGCTTTGCCAGCGTGTGGGGGTCGGCTGCCCTCAGTTACCGCAACGCCCTGCTTCTTTCATCCCTGGCGACGTTTGCTGGAGCCCTGGTGGCGCTGGTAATGGCCCATGGCCTGGTGGCGAGTTTCTCCGGTAAAGGCCTGGTACCGCCTTCTGCCCTCAGCGCCCATGGTTTTATGTTTGCGGTGGCCTGTGCCGCAGCGCTCACCATTTTTAGCGCAACTCGCTTGGGGCTGCCTGTATCAACTACCCACGCGCTATTGGGTGGGCTAGTAGGGGCGGGGCTTGGCATTGTAGGTACTGTGAATTGGGCGCCCTTGCTGCAGGTATTTGCCATGCCGCTGTTGCTCAGCCCTTTACTAGCGGCCGCTATTGGCGCCCTTTTGTACCGGAGCCTCGCCAAGTTGCCGATAGAAGACGCCTGTGTGTGCGTCAGAGCCGACCCCAGTGCTGCCCTGCCTGGCCACGGTGCTGTGCATATGTCGAGTGCGCTGGGTGATGGCATTAGCCTGCAGCTGGGCAGCCTCACCGGAGCCTGTGCTGATGCCCCTCGGCAACTCGCGCTTACGCCCAGTTGGGATTGGCTGCATATAGCCTCTGCCATGGCCATTTGTTTTGCCCGCGGCCTGAACGACACTCCAAAACTAACGGCCCTGTTATTAGCGGCGGGGACTGTGTCCCAGCACACATCGATTGTGGCTGTTGCCCTGGTGATGACCATCGGCGGCCTGCTCTACTCCCGGCGGGTAGCGCAGACAATGAGCCAGAGACTCTGCCGTTTAGATACCCGCTCCGGCCTGATGGCCAACATCACCACCGCAGGCTTGGTGTTGACCGCGAGCCATTTTTCACTACCGGTGAGCACCACCCATGTGGCGGTAGGTTCCATAGCCGGTGCCGGGGCCAGCAGTGGCGGATTACACCCTCAGGCGCTGCGCAACATTTTGCTCAGCTGGTGCGCCACGCTGCCCTTAGCTGCGGTATTGGCATTTTTTATTGGCAGATTAATTTAGCGAGCCTATAAATAGTTTCGGCTGAAAAGCGCAGGTTTTGCTCACCGGGGAAAAGCGGGCGACCACCTAATTTAGGGCGATCTGTTTTCACTCTGCTAAAACCAGCGAGTGAATAAAAAGGCAAAACTACAGAGTAAATAAACCTTGGGATGCTCTGATTAATTCCAAATTTTGACTTTTTTAAAAAACGCCCGAGTACCTCCCTGTAGCGCAGGCAAGGGCTCCATGCCCGCGACGGTTTTGAAAAAAGCCAAAACCCGGACTTAATCAGAGGCTCCCTTGGTCTATCGTTTTAATAAATGCGTAACGAATGTATGCTTGTGAATTTAACCCGCGCAGCGCTTATAGAATCAATATATTCTCAATTTATGCACAGCAGATTAAATAAAAGGTAAGTCTTCACTATTTGCCAAAACACTGAATGAGTCAGATAAGAAAGACACCATTCAGGAGCCACTTGATTAATTCAAGGGTTTGACTTTTTCAAAACCGTCGCGGGCATGGAGCCCTTGCCTGCGCTACAGGGAGGTACTCGGGCGGTTTTGAAAAAAGTCACAATTTGGAATTAATCAGAAGATACTTAAATTTAAAGATGGCTAGAGCAACAATGTCTCTGGTCGCAAGGAAAACGTGTTGGCAAAAATGCCGCATCATCGAAATCAGCGTGTTTAAAATGCTTAGGTAATTATTTTTCAACGCACATTAGGAAGGCGCAATCCAGCCTAAATTCTATTACACAGAGTCCGTGATTAGCTTCTGTTGTCGTTTGCCAGAATCCACCAGAATCGTCCCCGCTAAGCCCTGTGCCCCTGTTAGTTAATGAATAAAGTAGTTAACGGCACAGCACACTCACCCCAGCAATCGAGGTAGGAATCTGACATGCGTTTATTGAATAAAAAGCAACTATTTTTGGGTATCACATTGGCCAGCTCTGTGCTGGCTGCATCTGCGCATGCAGCCCCCAATGCGGTAACCGTTTGGGAAGAGGCTATATTGGATGCCATTCGCACCACTCGCCCAGGCCCCCCTATGACCGCCCGTGCCATCGCCATGGTGAACACCTGTATGTACGACGCCTGGGCGCCTTATGACAAAAAAGCCGCAGGCACCGTGCTGGGCAACAGCCTGCGCCGCCCAGTGCTTGAGCGCACCGACGCCAACAAAACCCAAGCCATCAGCTACGCGGCCTACCGCGCTGCGGTGGATTTATTTCCAACACGTAAAGCCGCATTTGATGCGGTGTTAACTAGCCAAGGCTTCGACCCTGCCAACACCAGCACCGATGTAGCCACGCCCGCCGGTGTGGGCAATACCACATGCCAAGCCCTGTTAGATTTTCGCCACCACGATGGCGCTAACCAGTTGGGCGATTTAGCCCCCGGCGCTTATAAAGATTACACCGGCTACGCAGCCGTCAACACTCCCACTCAGATTAACGATCCTAACCACTGGCAGCCATTGGTTGTCGGCGGCGCCGTACAGCCCTTTTTAGGTGCCCAGTGGTTCAAAGTGACGCCCTTTGCGCTAACCAGCACCGACCAATACGTACCTGCTAGTGCAAAACCTGCCATGTACGGCAGCCAAAAATATATTGACCAAGCTAAAGAAGTGATCGCTTATCAAGCGAGCCTGACGGATTATCAAAAATCCATGGCTGAATACTGGGCCGATGGCCCCAACTCTGAATTTCCACCCGGCCACTGGATGTTGTTCGGTTTAAAAGTATCGGCGCGGGATAACCACAGCATCGACCAAGACGCGAAGATGTTTTTTGCCCTGGGTAATGCCATGCACGATGCCGCTATTACCGCCTGGACCGCCAAACGTAAATTTGATTACGTGCGCCCTATTACCGCCATTCATTATTTATTTGCCAATGAAACTATCCAGGGTTGGGGTGGCCCAGGCCAGGGCACTGTGTCCATGCTCGGCTCACAATGGCAAACCTATCAAGCCAGCAATTTCAACACGCCGCCCTTCCCAGAATGGTTCTCCGGCCACAGCACCTTTAGTGCTGCAGGTGCCGCTGTATTGCGCAATTTCACCAAAAGTGATGTGTTAGGCGTATCGGATATTGTGCGCGCCGGTAGCTCCCGCGTGGAACCGGGTTTGGTTCCCGCAGCCGATATTCACTTTAGCTGGGCCACATTTACCGATGCGGCTGATGATGCGGGTATATCGCGCCGCTACGGCGGTATTCACTTTATTCAAGGTGATTTAGATGGCCGCGCGGCAGGTAAAAAAGTGGGCAATTTAGTATGGCGCAAAGCCAGTGAATATTTCCGTGGTGTGGATAATCCTGTGTGCAATTTAGAATTAGAAGCCAGTACACAATTGGATCTTGCGGAATAAAACATTGGCGCATTGGCCCAATTAAAAACCGGCTTAGGCCGGTTTTTTTACGCCTGCAAAAACCCAGAGAAAAACGAGACACACTGTAACCAAATGGCAAATTGTTCCGCTTACTGCCACTGGTTAGGCTGACGGGCGGCCGTTTGGCCATAAGTCTACATGGATAAACCCAATAAATTGGCTAAAGCGTCTTAAGGGCGCATGTGTGAGCAAGCTATGAATTTAACCGCCTGTTGTGCCAAAACCTCCACGCCGACTCCGGTGTATTTATCCACCCTGCAGCGCGCTTTTTTTATGGGCCGTCGCAAGGATTTTGATTTACATGTGCACACCCATTTATATGTGGAGCACGAGTTTAACGAGCTGGATATAGCCAGGCTGTACCGCGCGGTGGAAATACTGGTGGCGCGCCACCCCATGTTGCGCGCTTGGGTGGCGGCCGATACGCGCCTGTGGGTGCAAGATTCGGTGCCGGTGCTGCAGGATATACAAGATTATTCCGCCATGAGCGGCGATGCTTTGAATTTAGCCTTAGAAGGGCGGCGGGAGAGTCTGTACCGGGTGGATGGCGATGTAGAACTCGTGCCTAATATTCAAGTGGCGGTAACGCAATTAGCTGGCCGTGTTCGTGTCCATATTAATTTGGATTTATTGTTATTAGACGGTTCGAGCATTCGCATTGTATTGCACGAGCTTTCGGCTATTTACGACACCATTGATGCGCCATGGCCGGTTAAACCGCTGGATTTTGTCCATGTGGCTGAGCAAATGGCGCAATTAAAAGCCTCCAACCGCTACCAAGCCATGTTGAAATTTTGGTTTGACCGGCTGGAAACCTTACCGCCCGGCCCACAATTACCCTTGCGCGCACAGGCGCAAACCATTCGCCGCTCGCGGTTAATTCGCCGCAAATTAATTATTCGCCCGGAGCGCTGGGCCATGTTGGCCACTAAAGCCAGTATGCAAAATGTGTCTGCCACAGCATTAATTTTTAGTGTATTTACCTGGGTGCTGGCCTATTGGTCCAAGCAGGGGCATTTTTCTGTCACCATGTTGATGTACCAAATTCGAAACCAAAATATGGGGGATTTAAGCGAAGCGGTGGCGAATTTTGCCGGCACCTTATTAATGGAAGTGGAGCGCAAAACGGGGCAGAGTTTTTTAGATTTTTGTAAAAGTATTCACGCAGAAATATTCCGCAACGCCACTAAATCTTTAGTCTGTGGTATGGAAGTTTTACAAGAGCGCAACCGCCAGGATAAATCTACTTTTCGCGCCGCCAGCCCAGTGGCTTTTGTGAGCATGATTAACGAGTTGGGCAACCCAGTGCAGCCGGGGCGTTTTCAAATGGAGGGTGATTACGCCATTGCAGGGGGCCTGGAAACCCCTCAAGTCTTAATGGACCACCAGGCCATCAGCCGCCCGGACGGCGGGGTGGCACTCAACTGGGACACCATGGATAGCGCCTTTGAGCCGGGGGTGATCGACGCTATGTTTGACGCCTACAGCCGTATCATCGACGCCCTTATGACCGATGCCAGCGGCGAGGGGATTTGGCAAAAAACCTATACCGATCTGCGCCCAGAGGCCCAGCGGGTTAAACACCAGGTGTACAACCTCACCCAGGATGTTAAACCGCAAACGCACCTGCACAGCCTGTTCTTCCAGCAGGCGGCTAAAACCCCGGCGGCCCCCTATTTACGTTTTTTGGCGGACTCTGGTGGGCCTGGCAGCCTGCAAACACTAAGCTACGGCGCTGTGCGCGCCCAGGCCAACGCTCTTGCGCACCAGTTGCAGCAGTACCAGCTGCTGCCGGGGGAGCTGGTGGCGGTCTACCTTCACAAGGGCTGGCGGCAGGTGGTGGCTGCCCTCGGCATCCTCGCCGCAGGTGGCGCTTATGTGCCCCTGGACCCGCGCCAGCCCCTGGCGCGCAAGCAGGACATACTCAGCCGCTGCGCCTGTCGGGTCGCCGTCACACAAACCGGCTTGTTACAGGATGAGACCCTGGCCGAACTGCACGCATTGGATCTTGAGGCCCTCAGCATCGACGACAGTCTGGCCGATCTGCCGCCCAAGCAGGCCTTAAGCGATACCGCCTATGTGATTTTTACCTCCGGCTCCACCGGCACACCCAAGGGCGTTACCCTCGATCACACCGGTCCAGTCAACAGCATTCTGGACATTAACCAGCGCATAGGCCTTTCCGCGGCCGACTGCTTGTTTGGGTTATCGGAGCTGAATTTTGACCTTTCGGTATACGACATCTTTGGTGCAGCGGCGGCGGGCGCCAGCCTGTTTATCCCGCCGGAAGGGGCGGGCCGGGACCCGGCCCTCTGCGGCCAGCTGGTAATGGCGGGCCAAGTGACGGTGTGGAATTCCGTGCCCGCCTTAGCCCAGTTATTTGCCGATTACCAAAGCGCGCCGCGCCCCTGGCCACTGCGCCTGTTTATGCTCAGCGGCGACTGGATTCCCCTCGGCCTGCCCGCACAGTTAAAACAACTGGGTGAGCTTGAGGTGTTGAGCTTAGGTGGCGCCACCGAGGCCTCCATCTGGTCCATTTATTACCCGGTGCGGCAAACCCGCAGCGATTGGAAGTCCATCCCCTACGGCTACCCTATGACCAACCAGAGCTTTTATGTGCTGGACCAAAGCCTGCAGCCGCGTCCCAACCAGGTACCTGGCGAGCTGTATATCGGCGGCATTGGCCTGGCCAAAGGCTATTGGGGCGATGAGGAAAAAACCGCCCAGGCGTTTATCACCCACCCGGTTAGCGGCCAGCGCCTCTACCGCACCGGCGATTGGGGGGTGATGCGGGAGGCCGGATACATCGATTTTTTGGGCCGCGAAGACGGCCAGGTAAAAGTGCGCGGCTTCCGTATTGAATTGGGCGAAATTGAAGCCGTCTTGCAGCGTCACCCCAAGGTGTTGGCTGCAGTGGCTAAGGTGATCGGTACCTCACCGCAGGACGCTTACATTGCCGCCTACCTAGTGCTCGCCCCAAGCGAGGCACTCAGTAGCGAGGAGCTTACGGCCTATTTAGGTCGCTTCGTCCCCAGCTACATGTTGCCTAGCCGCTGGGTGCCGTTGGCGCAGATGCCCCTTAGCGCCAACGGCAAAATCAACCGCGCCGCCCTGCCCGACCCGGAGCCCGCCAGCCACAACCGCAGCCAAGCCGCCCCGAGCGGCGCTATGCAGTGCCTGCTGGCACAGCACTGGTGCGAGATATTGGGCCTGGCCCAGGTCAACCAGGGGGATCATTTTTTCGAACTGGGTGGCAACTCCTTCGCCGCAGTGCGCTTGGTGATGGCTTTAAGCGAACAGCTTGGCCGTGACATAGCCATTACCCAGCTGGTGCAGGCGCCCATTCTGGCGGACTTGGCCGCTCAACTGGAGGCCGCCCAGGCGCAAGCCTTCAGCCACCTGGTGGAACTGCTGCCGCAAAATCATTGCCCGGACGCGTTTTGGTTTCACCCCTCCGGCGGCAATGTGCTCTGTTATCAAGACCTGGCGCAAAGCCTGCGCGGGCGGTTTAACCTAGTGGGCGTACAGGCCGCCAAGGGCGCCGCCCAAGCTCAATTCACGGACTTTAACGCCATGGTGAATGCCTACCTGGCCGCCATTCTCCAGCGCCAACCCCAAGGGCCTTATTACCTGGGCGGCTGGTCCATGGGCGGCGTAATCGCCTATGCCTGTGCCCAAGCGCTTATCAAACAGGGCGCCCAGGTGGCCGCCCTTTGGCTGCTGGACAGCCCCGCGCCCATTGAGCGCCCCGTGCCGGATGAAGAGGGCCTGCTGACATGGTTTTTAAGCGATCTGCTGCAACGGGATGTGCTGCCCCCACTTAAAAGCCTGCAAAAACAGTCCCCCGAGCTCACCGAGGTGCTGCAGGAAATCCAACAGCAAGGCCTATTGCCCGAGGGCAATCTTGCGGGCCTTAGGGATATCTACGCCTGTTTCAGCGCCAATATTCGCCTGCTACACGGCTACACCGCCGCCCCCTTAGCCGCCCCCATAGGCTGTTTATTAGCCATGGCCGAGCAACAGGTGGAAAGCCGCGTGGCCGCAAACTCCCGCGACACCTGGCGCCGCCTGCTGCCTTCCACCCACACCGAGCAGTGCCTGGCCTGCAACCATTACGGCGTGGTGAGCGCAGCGATGATTAGTCAGTATCAGGCGCTGGTGTGTGGGGCGCTACAGGAAGAGGTTTTATCCGCCTAGTTGTAACCATGGGCCTATAAAAACCGCAGCTATTGCCTGCGGTTTTTTTATCTGGGCTTTTCTAGATGGGGTCGATATTCTCCGCTCACATGATTGCATGGGTGGGGCAAATGTTCCTCAGGTCACCCGGTGATATCACTGCCCAGATCGGTGGAAACTAAAAGGTGTTGAAACTGTACCTAAGCTCTGCCGGAGTATCTTTTCCTGCTGCCATGATTAGACGGAGGGCTGGGGTTTCCGAGCAACTCCATAACCAATTGGAAAACTTCTAAATATCACTGAGGAACCGAGTTTAAGGAGCCTCTTATTCATTCCACAAATTGACCTTTTTCAAAACCGTCGCGGGCGTGGGGCCTGTGACAGAGTTGCAGGACTTATTCGGGGGCTTTTGAAAAACGGCAAAAGACTTCATTTGATACTCCGGTTCAACAAACCGCGAGTTAATAATAAATTGCTGGTCAAACAACCCTTGCCTGACAGAGGCAAATAGTCCGAGGTCAAAGAATGATGATACCCGCCCCTATCCACGCTGAAATACTGCGAAGGCTTAAAGCCAGCGAGCAAGAACACGGCATTAGAATAATTTACGCGTGTGAGTCCGGTAGCCGTGCTTGGGGGTTTGCATCGCCCGACTCTGATTATGATGTGCGTTTTGTGTACGTGCGCGAGGAGGATTGGTATTTATCGTTTGATCTGGAGACGCGCCGGGATGTTGTGGAATACCCCATTGTCGATGAGATTGATTGCAGTGGTTGGGATATTAAAAAAGCTCTGTATTTATTTACCCGCACCAACGGCGCTTTGCTCGAATGGTTAAAAAGCCCGATTATTTATATAGAAAATGGCCCATTTGCCGAGCAATTGCGCCATTTGGCTCCTAAAGCTATCAATAAAACAGCTTTATGTTACCACTACAGCCATATGGCGCGCGGCAACGCACGGGAGTATTTATGTGGCGAGGAGGTAAAATTAAAAAAATATTTTTATGTGTTAAGACCGCTTTTAGCTATACGTTTTTTGGAGGCCTATGGCACGCCACCACCGGTGGAATTTCAAGCGCTGTTAGCGGCTGTGTGTCCAGCTGATTTAATCCCCACAATCGAAGAATTAATTGCCCGCAAACGCACTACGCCGGAAATAGGTTTTGGGCCGAAAATTCCTGAGATCAATGCCTTTGTGGAAGCAGAGCTTGAGCGCCATGGGCAAGCATTTTCAGGCCAGGGCAGGCCCGATATGATCGACAGCCAAAAAATCAGAAGTAAGCTCAATGAGGTGTTCCGAGCGATTGTGCGCGGGACTTAGCGGGCCGTTGCGTAGTTAATTCCGGTGCAAAGTATCACCGGGTTTATGGGGGATCAGCTGAACGCCATTTGTACATTGGCTCCCATGGTTAGGGGTTCCCAGTTAGATTAACTTCCACCTTTCCCTGAATGAGGGTGAGGCGCGGTGCAATTTAACCGCTTGTTAAAATACTATCTTGCTAGGGCTAGTGGCGTTAAATTTGGCGAAAAATCCTCATTTACCATGTGTAAACTCTGTTTTTTCGCCAAATGTACCTTGCTCTACCGTCGCCGCCACCGTATTTCAACAAGCTTAGGGAGCCGGGCAGTTATTGTCGCTCAGAACAACTAGGTTTTTAGGCGCGGCAAATTGCTTGCGAATTGCCTGCTCTTGTGCACAGCCCAATGGATTTTTTGAAATAATAATTCGGTTTAAACCCGTATTCTTTGACACGTCAAGGCTGCTGATCTGTGTTCCGTATAGATTGAGATATTCAAGATAATGGTTGCGGCTTACATCCAGGTTAATAAGTGGCGCATAGGCAATTTCAAGAATACGCAGGGCATCTAATCCTGAAACGTCAAGGTCTGCAAGGCGTGTGTCATAAAAGCGCAGCTCTTCTAGATTTTCCATTTGGTAGTATTCAAAGGCTTTAATTTGAGTCTGTTCAAAGCGGGCCGTTTTTAATTGCTCCGCGTTACCCAAAATCATGGAATCTATGGTGGTATCGGTTACGGAAAATTCACTGAGAGCCGGGTCGCTTGCCGTTATCAATTGGCGAAAATTACTTTTTTTAATATCAACTTTTTGTAGATTTGCGGCACTTGAGAGGGACAGCAATCTCATTTCTGTATCGTCTACATTTACCTCCTTTAGGTTATTGAGCGCATCAATTTTTAGCACCGGTAATTTGCCTCGGCCTGATAATTTAAGTGTCTCAAGATTGTCGCCTTTTATTTTTAGCCCCTCAGATTGATGGCGCTTCAAGGTGAGTTGTTTGGTGGTACTGGAGGTGATTAAATTTTCGATATTGGAATCAGTTAATGCTATAGCTTCAACCTGAGCATTCGCTAAATCCAATTGTTTGGCGCTGGCACCACTGAGATTGAGAAATTGAACGTTGGGGGCAGTAGTTAAATCAAGAGGCTGAGTGTTGTTTTTGATACTCAGGCTTTTTATCTGGGGAAGTACAGGCCATTGCGCTGTACTTAAGGCTTCGCCTTCCAAGGTTAAGCCATAAGTGGTTTTAGCCAGCAGCGGTACAAGGTCAAATTTAGGAGCGCCGCACAAGGATAGTGAATCTACAGTGATATTCTCATAGGTAAAAGACGCCAAATTATCTATATTACAAAGCTTTAACGAATTTAAGGTGAGTTTAGGCAGTCGCAGTTCGGTCAGTTTAGACGCTGAGAGCTCAACGTGTTTAAGGGTTGTCAGGCTTGCAATATCCAATTGCGTGATTTGGTCATCGTTCACAATCAACCGGGTTAAATTGGGAAACCCAACCAAATGTAAGGCGTTGAGGGCGCCGCTGCCCTCAATTGTCAGCGTTTCAAATTTACCGGTTATTTTTTTGCCATCCAAATGGTCGGCATTTTTACAGTGTAAGTAATAATGCGTGGCGCCCAACAAACCGCTCATGTCATTAAATGAATCAATGGAGCAATTTTCAACTGTTTCGGGCACCTCTAAATTGGGTCCGCCACAGCCTGTTGATACAACGCTCACGACGATTAGAGATGCCAACAATTGTATGGGTATGGGTCGTTGATGCAATCTAATTCGATTTGGCTGGTACATAATTTCGTTCCTAATCTGTTTAAGAGACGCTCGTGGGCGTCGCAGGTGTGTGTCATTCACTTTGTATTACATATTCTGGAAAAATACCGGACGTCCATAACCACTATTTTGCGATCTTAGTCGCAATAACTGTGATTTTAGTTACCAACGGGTCAGTGTTTCGCCGCCACCTGTATCAACAAGCTGCTAGCCTAATAACGCCCTTGTGGTGTTTATTTTTCCCTTCTTGGTAGTCATTGGTAGGTAGCCTATGCATTTAGATCGCCGTTTATTTTTATTTGCGCTTAGTAGCCTGGCCCTGGACGCTCCCCTGGCTCATGCGGGGAAAAAGTCCACTTATTCGGGCAAAAAACTGGGCCTAGCCATGGTGGGCCTCGGCCGCTATGCCACCGATCAAGTGGGCGTGGGCCTTGAGCAGTCGGATTATTGGCAGGTGCGCGGCATAGTCACCGGTAGCCCGCAGAAAATTCCTGCCTGGCAGAAGAAATGGCAAATAAAAGATAAGAATATTTTTAATTACAGCAATTTTGATGACATTGTAAAAGCCCGCGATATTGATGCTGTTTATATTTGCCTGCCCAATAGTATGCACGCGGAATTTACACTGCGCGCTGCCCAGGCGGGCAAACACGTCATTGTGGAAAAACCCATGGCCACCAGTGTTGCCGAAGCCCAGCAGATGATCGCCGCCTGTCAAAAAGCGGGCGTAAAACTGGCCGTCGGTTATCGTTTGCATTTTGACCCCATGCACCAACAAATTATGACCTTCGCCCGTGAGCGCACCTTTGGCAAGGTGCAAACGATTAATGCCATGTTTAGCATTGATGTGGGCGAGCCCGGCCAGTGGCGTCTGAAAAAAGCCCTTTCTGGCGGCGGCCCATTAGTGGATGTGGGTATTTATTGTGTGCAGGCGGCCCGTTATGCCACTGGGGAAGAACCGCTTGCGGTAACCGCCCAATTTGGGCCCATTACCGACCCGGTAAAATTTAATGAAGTGGAAGAAAGCCTGACCTGGCAGATGAGGTTTCCCAGCGGCGCTTATATGACCGGGTTAACCGGTTATAAAAATTATTTGGATCAACTGTATATAGCGGCAGAAAAAACCTCCTATAAACTGGAGCCTGCATTTTCCTACGGCCCACTATTGGGCGAAGTGCGTAAATCCAGCGAGCGGGTTTTACAGTTTGCCCATGAGCATCACCAACATCGGCAAATGGAAGCGCTCGGCGCACTGTTTTTAAAACCCGGCCCCATGCCCGATCATATTTCCGGGTTAGAAGGCCTAAAAGATGTGCGTATTTTGTCGGCTATTTATGAGGCGGCAACGACGGGCAAACAGGTTCAGCTGCCGTCAACCGGTTAAAACGCTGGGCCGTTGTTGAGCGTAAATAAGCGCAGCACCCTCTCCCCCTGGGAGAGGGTTGGGGTGAGGGTAGGCCCAGAAAATAGCTCAAATCCGTAATTTAATGACATTGCCCCCGAATAAAAACAGGGCGCTGAAGGCCCATTGTTAATTCGCATTTAATAGATGCACTTAAAGTTTGCTCAAACTAAAAATAGGTAATTTTGAGCAGCTGATGGGTGCGTCTTCGTTGGTAATATCAAAAAAGAACAATTGTGCGCCGACCCATTTATAGCCAAAACGCACGGGTTCACCAGCACCGTTGCGCACGCTGGTTTCAATATAGGGGCAATTGGCCTCAATGGGGTCAAGAATAAAACTGTAGGTGAAATTCATAGTTGGCCAGCTGGCTTTTCCTTCAGGAGTAAATACGTACACATTACCTTCGCTATCTTTGTATTTACCCGCCAGCAATAATTTATTTGCGTACTGAGGTAAGGGTTCGTCGATTTTAATAAAGCGGGTATTGGTCTGCTGGGCTACGCCGGGTTCTAAAAAAATAATGGCATTATCCAGCTGGGAAAAATGCACTTTTTTGTAATTTGGCTCGGTTGATTCTGGGGCGCCAACGCTCACAAAAAGCAGATTATTTTCTTTGCCTGAGTCGCTGACGTGTTGGTCATAGCCTTCGTGAAAATTCGTCCAGGTAATTTTTTTATCGGCGGCATGAATGGTGAGGGATTCAAGATGATCGACAAAAGGGGTTTTACTGGCTTTTATGGCGCTGAGGTATTTCTCACTCACCCAGGTACCGTTGAGGGTTTCTAACAGGTTGGCTTTTGCGGCGGGCGGCTCGGCGGGTTTATTGGAACTGCAGCCGGTTAAAAGGGCGGGGGTGGTAAGGCAGATGAGGGATAAAAAAATAGGCTTGAGCTTCATTGTTACTCCTGAGGGAATTCGCAGTGTTAATTGCCGCTGAGGCGGTTAAACATCGGCGTGAAAATAATTGCATTTAAAGACGGTGGCTAGCCTAACAAAAAGCCTTCTAGATGCGAAATGGGCTATGGGGTGTTGGGGCTTGGTTGACAGTGAGATTTTTTGAAGCGTCTAAGGCATTGGCGCAAAGCTATGTTTTGCTGGGTTTAAGCAGGTATTGGATTAGAACTTGTTTGAGACTATTTAGCGGGGGCTGTGGGACTTAATTACCTTCACCGCACGCTTTCTGGAAGCTACAGCCCCTCTTGTAAAAGCACTACAAAAAGGTTGAGATTTTGATTTGTATGCTTAGGTGATTTTGCCTTCTGCTAGAAACCCCCTCCCGGCCTCCCCCTTAAAAAAGGGGAGGGGCATAAACCTTTGCTTCGAGGAGTTTTTGCCTGTTCCCGGGGCGTTGTTTTTGCTGGGTTTAAGCCGGTATCGGATGAGAGATTCTCCGAGACTATTTATTGTGGTTTGGTTTAGAAGCTCCACCGCACCCCAAAGCCCAAACTTGTCACGCCATCCGCCACAAACACTTGCTCCAGCGTGGCGCCAATGCCGACCTGGGGGGTGATGGCGTACTGGAGTTCCAGGCCCGCGAAAAGGTCTGTGCCGCTTTGCTCCGGTGGGGCGATGCTGGGGGTGTTGATGTCCACCCGGCTTTGCCAGCGGTAGAGGCCTGCGCGGCCCATTAGGCTTAACTGTTCGCCGAGGCTGTAGCGGTAGGCGCCCGCTAGGGTCCAGCCGCCGCTGGCGTGGGGGTAGTGATCGGCCAGGGCGGCGGCTGTGGCGGTGGGGGTTTCTAGGCGGCTGGCAAAATCTACTTGGACCTTCCCTAGGTCTTTGTAGCCCAGCTCCACTGCCCAATGCTCCGTGAAGGATTTACCAAGGCTCAGGTCCCAGCCGGTGCGGTCTATGTCGTAGCGCTGCAGGCTAAAGCTTGGGCTGGTGGCGGCGAGGGCTCGGCTGAAGTCGGCTTCGTTTTCACCACCTTTTAGGCTCAGCAGGTTGATGCGCACATAGGTGTTGTCCAGCCAATCAGCTTGCGCGCTTTGGGCCTGGTGGGCGGCGAGGCTGCTGGCCGCCACTAGGCTGGCTGCCAAGACTGAAGGCGCGGCCCGGCGCGGCTTGCGGCGAGGCACCAATGCCCCTGTGGTTATGCTTATGCCTGTGCCCTTGAGTCTGCGGCGGCGGGCTTGGGCGGCCACCAATAGGCCGAGCAATGCCAGGAGGCTGGCATCCAGGGAACCGCCGCGTTTTTTGCCTGTGCTGGTGATGTTGTGCACCGGGGCTGGGGGCGGTGGTTCTACGTCTACTTCTACACCCACAAAGCCTGGGTCGGCGATGGCGGCGTTCACTAGGCCATCGGTGTCGTTGGGGCCGCCATCTTCCAAGGTGAGCTGCACGCAGTAGTAGCCGGGTTTGAGGCCGGGCTCCCAGCTGGCGTCGCCTGGGGGTGGGCAGAAGCCCGCTTGGCCACGGGTGGAGTGCAGGCTGTTGGAGGCGTTTTCCACAAAGTTGCGCCAGCCGGTTTTATCGAACTTGCGGTACACGGCATTGGTGGGGATAGGCGCTTTTTGTGGGATGACGATGCGCAGGGCCTGGCCCGCTAAGGGCAGGTCGTTGGCGACGAAGTCGAAGATGCCGCCCACAGGAGTGAAGGCATTATCTTTGGCGAGGCCCGGTAGGCTGGTGACTTCGTTATCGAGTATTTGTGCGCCGCCGGTGGTGCCGCCCAGCACAAACTCGCCGAGGCCGCAGCGCACGCCAGGGTCACATTCCAACAAATAGGCTTGGGTGACGGTGCCCACTTGGGGGAGCAGGTTGTTGCTGGCCAGGTTGTCCAGGTAGTCGGGTATGCCGTTGCCATTGCTGTCGGTGAGGCCTTCAGCCGCGTCGCTGATGCCGTCTTGGTCCGAATCTTTACTCACCTCAAGTGTGGGCAGTTTGGCTGCCAGGTTGAAGTTCAACTGGGTTTTGGCGCTGGCGCCTTGGCTGTCGGTTACGCTGACCAATAAGCTGTGTACGCCGCTTAAGGCTTGCGGGTCGAACACTAGGCTGGCGTTGCTGGCGTTGCCATCGGTATCCACTAGGGCCTTGTCGCTAGCGGACCAGTCGAAGCTGTGGCTGTCGTCGGGGTTAAGGTCGGTCACTACCGCCGTGGCGGTTACCGGGCCGCCGTCCGGGGTGATGAGGCTGGTGTTGATGCCGCCTTGTTGCAGTTTAAGCACCACACTTGGCGCCACATTGCCCTCCTTCAGGCTGATGGTGTGGGTGCGGGTAACGCCTAGGTTGGTGGTGTTATCGCCGAGGCTGAGCACCAGTTTGCTATCGGGCAGGCCTTTCACATCCAGCAGGTTCACGGGGATGATGACCTCCAGTGGGTTTTCTTTGGTGAAGGTGACTACGCCGTCGGTGAGTATGTATTCCGCCTCGGAGGCGCTGCTGCTGGCGTCGATGCTGTAGGGCACTTCCAGCGGGTAGCTGGGGGCTGGGCCGTTGAGCAACACGCGCACGTATACCGTACTGCCGCGCAGGGCTTCTTGGGACTTGCTAAAGGACACTAAGGGGCGCAGTTCGAGCACTTGTTTACCCTCTACCGATTGGCCTTTGGTGTTGGTGGCTTTCCAGACCACCTCGTGGCGGCCGGGGGGCAGCAACAGGCGGCCCTCTTCGTTGAGGCCCTCAGGGCGCAAGGTGCAGCATTGGTTGCTGCGCAGGCTGTCCACCGCCAAGCCTGCCAAGGTGGCATCCACCGTAGCTTGGTTGGCGCTGTCGGCCAGGCCCAACAACTGTTGCAGGGTGACGGGTGTGTACAGGGCATTGGCGTTGAGCGCCACAGGTTTAGGTACCGTGAGAATCGGCAGGCCAGTATCGGCGGGCGGCGCCACGTTGATGCTAAAGCCCGGCAGGCTCACAGAGTCAAAACCGTCGCTCACGCTAATTACAATCTCGCCGCTCGCGCCTAAGTCCGCGCCCGTTGGGGTGCCGCTGAGCACGCCGGTGGCGGCGTTGAAGCTGGCCCACTTGGGCAGGTTGGTGACGCTAAAGCTCAGGCTATTGGCGTCGGCATCCTGTACTACCGGTGCAAAGCGATAGGCGGTGTTGGCGGTGGCGGCCAGGCTCGGGCTGCCGCTGATGCTGGGCAAGGTGTTTGTGAGCAGGTTAAAGCTGATGCTGGCGCTGTTGCCTGCCAGGTCGGTCACTTCCAGGCTGATGCTGGCGGTGCCTGCCGCCGCTGGGGTGATGGTAAGGCCACGGGAGGCGCCGCTGCCGCTCACCACTAGGTTCTCCACCGGCACCGCTGTGGTGTTGGAGGAGCGCGCCTGCAGCACGAGGCTTGTGGCATCGCTGAGGTTGTCGCTGAGGCTAATGGGCAGCAGCGGTGAGCTGGTGCCCAAGGCCAGGCGTTGGGCGGCGATGGGGCTGAGGGCTGGCGCGCGGGTGTCGATGGTAATGGCCAAAGGCGCTGCGGCCTCACCCATATTGCCCGCCGCGTCCGCTGCCGCCGCGCTCAACTGGTGTTTGCCATTGGTTAAACGATCCAGGCTCAGGCTCCAGTTGCCTTCGCCATCGGCTTGTACCATGCCAACTAGGCCGTCCACATCGCTTGTAATGGTGATGTTGGCATTGGGTTCGCTGCGGCCGGCCAGGGTGGGCGTGGCTTGGTTGGTGATCTTGTCGCTGTTGCTGCTGCCGGTGTCGCTGGCGGCGGCCAGGTCAGTGCCGGTGGGGGCTACTGGGGCGATTACATCCTGTGTGATGGTGGGAATGGCCAGGGCCAGGGCGCGGTTGCCTGCGCTGTCCTCGGCTATGGCGATGAACTTATTGTCGGCGTTTTCAGCCAGCGGCAGTGTCAGGCTCCATTGGCCGCTGCTCACCAGGCTTGTGCCCACCGGTGTGTTGCTATCCGGCTCGCCGTTGCGGTCGGCATCCAGGTACACCTTAATGGTCACGCCGTTTTCCGTATGGCTGCCCTGGATGAGCTGGCTTGCTTTGTTGGTATACACCTGCTGGCTGGGGCTGGCGATGGCCGGTTGCACAGGGCCTGCGGTATCCACTGCAAAAGCTTCTGAGCTGCTGCTACCGCTGCCGCTATTGCCAGACAGGTCACTGATGCCGCTCATATCCAGGCTGATTTGGTTGCCGCTGCTGGTGCTATTGGCATTGGGGGTAAAGGTGGCCTTCCAGGTGATGCCGCCGTCGCTGCTGGCGAGGTTACTCAGGGTGCCGCCGGGCACGGTAAGGTCGCTAAGTTCAAAGCCGCTCACCGCCTCACTAAAGGTGAAGGTAACCAGGCTGGTCTCCCCCACTTGTAGGTTTCTATCGGCCAACACAATGCTGATCAGGCTTGGGCGGGCCGTATCCACCGCGTAGTTAGCGGACGGCACGCTGCCGCTGCCGCTATTGCCCGCGCTGTCGGTGATGTCCGCCAGGTTCAGGCTAATGGCGTTGGTTGCGGCGGCGGTATCCCCATTGGGGGTGAAGGTGGCTGTCCAGGTGATGCCGCCATCATTGCTGACTAGGTTGGTCACTGTGCCGTTGGGGGCCTGGATGTCTTCCAGGCTAAAGCCGGTTACCGCCTCACTGAAGGTAAAGGTAAGGGTGGCGCTTTCGCCTTTGCCGAGGTTCGTATCGCTGATGGCAATGGGGCCTATGAGGCTGGGCACTTGGGTATCCACGGCGAAGCTCGGCGATCGGCTGTTGCCGCTGCCGCTATTACCTGCGCTGTCGCTTACGCCGTTTAGATCCACGCTGATACGGTTACCGATGCTGGTCTCATCGCTGCTGGGGGTAAAGGTAGCCGTCCAGCTGATGCCGCCGTCAAGGCTTGTCAGGTTGCTTAAGCTGCCGCCATCGACGCTGATATCATCAACGCTAAAGCCGTTGACCGCTTCGCTAAACACAAAACTGACCTGGGCGGTTTCACCGATTTTTAGGCTGCTATCGCTCAGGGCGATGGGTGCGGCCATGCTCGGGGTGCGGGTGTCTACTAGGTAATTGGCGGAGGTGTTAATGCCTGCGCCGCTGTTGCCCGCTAAGTCGGTAATGTCGGCCAGGTTCAGGCTGATTAAGTTGCTGGCAGATTCAGTACTGGCGTTGGGCGTAAGGGTTGCCGTCCAGGTGATGCCGCCGTCGCTGCTGGTCAGGTTGCTCAAGGTACCGCTGGCGGCGGTGATATCCGCCAGGGTAAAGCCGGTCACCGCTTCGCTAAAGGTGAAGGTTACTGTGGCGGTGTCACGCACTTTCAGGTTGGTGTCCGATACCGCAATACCGGTGTGCAGGCTCGGCCGGGTGGCGTCTATGGCAAAACTGGGCGACTGGCTGCTGCCGCTGCCTGCATTGCCCGCCAGGTCCATCACGCCACTGGTGTCCAGTTCAATGATATTGCTCGCCGAGGTGAGGCCGCTGGTGGGGGTGAAGGTGGCGGTCCAAGTGATGCCGCCGTCGCTGCTGGTCACATTGCTTAAGGTGCCGCCTGCTACCGTTAAATCCCCATTGCTAAAGCCGGTGACCGCCTCGCTAAAGGTGATGGTGACGAGGCTGGTCTCCCCTACTGCCAGGGCGGTGTCCGCCAGGGCGATGCTGGCCGTGGGGCGTTGGGTGTCGATGTTAAAGCTGTTGGAGGCGAGGCTGCCGGTGCCGGTGTTGCCTGCGCTGTCGGTGACCCCGCTGGCATCAAGGTCAATACTCAAGCCGCTTTGGCTCAGGCCATTGCTGGGGGTGAAGCTGGCCGTCCAGGTAGTGCCGCCGTCGCTGCTGGTAAGCGTGCTTAGGGTGCCGCCGCTGATGGTCAGGTCGGCGTTGGTGAGGCCGCTTACCGGGCGGGTAAAGGTGATGGTAAGCAGGCTGGTTTCGCCGAGTTTTAAGTTGCTATCGGCCATCACCAGGCTGGCGCTGGGCCGTACTGTATCCACCGCGTAGCTGTTGGAATTGATACTGCCACTGCCGCTATTACCGGCGCTGTCGGCCACACCGGTGGCGTCCAGGCTGATTAGGTTGCTGGCGCTGGTGGTGTCCGCTGTTGGGGTGAAGGTGGCCGTCCAGGTGATGCCGCCGTCTGTTGAGCTGACATTGCTCAAGCTGCCGCCTGCCAGGCTCAAATCGGCATTATTAAAGCCGCTCACCGCCTCGCTAAAGGTGATGGTGACTAGGCTGGTCTCGCCCGCTTTGAGGTTGCTATCGGCCACCAGGAGCGTGGCACTGGGGCGCTGAGTATCGATGGCGAAACTGTTGGAGTTAACACTGCCAGTGCCGGGGTTGCCGAATGTGTCAGTCACGCCACTGTTATCGAGTTGAATTAGCGCGTTGGCGTTGGTAATGCCTGCCGTGGGGGTGAAGGTGGCCGTCCAGGTAATGCCGCCATCGCTGGAGCTTACAGCGCTCAGGGTGCCGCCTGCTACGGTCAAATCTCCATTGGTAAAGCCGGTTACTGCGTGGGTGAAGGTGATGGTCACAAGGCTGGTTTCACCGATGCTAAGTACGCTGTCGGCCACCACTATGCCCGCACCAGGGCGCAGGTTATTGATGGCATAGGCGTTGGAGTTTTGGTTACCCGCACCGCTGTTGCCCGCCACGTCGCTAACGCCGCTTAGATCGAGACTGATCAGATTCCCCGTGCTGATGGTGCCTGCATTGGGGGTGAAGGTGGCGGTCCAGGTGATGCCGCCATCGCTGGAGGTCACATTGCTCAAACTGCCCCCCGCAACGGTTAGATCTGCGTTGGTAAAGCTCGTGACCGCCTCGCTGAAGGTGATGGTGAGCAGGCTGGTTTCGCCCAGGGTCAGGTTGGCATCGGCCAGCACTACAGTGGCGGTGGGCCGCAGGGTGTCTAGGGCGAAGGCGTTGGAGCTGCTGGTGCCCGTGCCGGTATTGCCCGCGCTATCGGTAACCCCAGTCATATCCAGCACTAATAGGTTGCCGGTGCTTTGGCTGCCTGCGTTGGGGGTGAAGGTAGCGGTCCAGGTGGTGCCGCCGTCGCTGGAACTGACAGCACTCAGGGTGCCGCCGGAGAGCGTTAAGTCGGCGTTGCTAAAGCCACTGACAGGCCGTGAAAACGTGACGGTGAATAGGCTGGTCTCGCCCGCCGTGAGGCTTGAATCAGCCAGTAATAGGGTTGCCGTGGGGCGCTGGGTGTCGATGGCAAAAGTGTTGGAGCTACTGGTGCCCGTGCCCGCATTGCCTGCCGTGTCGGTTACGCCGCTGGCGTCGAGGCTAATAAGATTGCCGCTGCTAGTAGTGCTTACACTGGGCGTGAGCGTAGCCGTCCAGGTGATACCGCCGTCGCTGCTACTGACCGCACTTAGGGTGCCGCCGGAGACAGTTAAGTCCGCGTTAGTAAAGCCGCTGACTGCCTCGGAGAAGGTAATAGTAACTAGGCTGGTTTCACCGGCTTTGAGGTTGCTGTTGGCCACCAGCAGAGTTGCGGTGGGGCGTTCGCCATCGATGGCATAGGCATTGGAGCTGCTACTTCCACTGCCGCTATTACCCGCGGCGTCGCTCACGCCTGAGGTGTCGAGGCTGATTAGGTTGCCGCTGCTGGTGCCTGGGTTGGGGGTGAGGGTTGCGGTCCAGGTAATGCCGCCATCGCTGGAGCTCACTGTGCTTAGGGTGCCGCCAGCAACGGTGAGGTCCGCATTAGTGAAGCCGCTGACTGCCTCGGAGAAGGTAATAGTGACTAAGCTGGTTTCGCCAACCGCCAGGTTGTTATCGGCTACCACTAGGTTGGCAGTGGGGCGTTGGGTATCGATGCTGTAGTTAGCTGAATCACTGTTGCCAGAGCCTGGGTTGCCCGCTGCATCAGTCACGCCGCTGTTATCTAGGCTGATGAGGTTGCTGGCACTGGTGATACCGGTATTGGGGGTAAAGGTGGCCGTCCAGGTGGTGCCGCCGTCACTTGAACTGACGCTGCTCAGGGTTCCGCCCGCCACGCTTAAGTCGGCGTTGCTGAAGCCGCTTACCGCTTCAGAAAAGCTAATCGTGACTAAGCTAGTGTCACCCAGTTTAAGGGCGCTATCGGCCAGGGTGATGGTCGCTGTGGGACGCTGGGTGTCTACGGCATAGCTATTGGAATCGGTGGTGCCGCTGCCGCTGTTGCCCGCTCCATCAATCACGCCACTGACATCAAGGCTGATCAGATTGCCCGCCGTTGCAGTACTCGCGTTCGGTGTAAAGGTGGCCGTCCAGGTAACGCCGCCATCACTGCTGCTGACCGCACTTAGGGTGCCACCCGCAACGCTTAGGTCTGAGTTGGTAAAGCCGGTCACCGCCTCGGAGAAGGTGATGGTGAGCAGGCTAGTTTCACCCAGGCTCAGGTTGGTATCGGTCAGCACTAGGCTGGCACTGGGGCGCTGGGTGTCGATGCTGTAGTTGGCCGAATCCGTGCTGCCGCTGCCGGTATTGCCCGCCGCATCGGTGACGCCAGTATTATCCAGGCTGATGAGGTTGCTGGCACTGGTGATGCCGTTGCTGGGGGTGAAGGTGGCCGTCCAGGTGGTGCCGCCATCGCTGGAGCTAACGGCGCTGAGGGTACCGCCTGCCACGCTTAAGTCGGCATTGGTAAAACCGCTCACCGGGCGCGAAAAGGTGATGGTCACCAAGCTGGTCTCCCCGGCTTTTAAGGCGCTGTCCGCGAGGGCGATGCTGGCGGTGGGGCGGGCCGTGTCTATGGCGTAGTTGTTGGAATCGGTGCTGCCGCTGCCGCTATTGCCCGCCGTGTCGGTCACGCCGCTGTTGTCCAGTGTAATGAGATTCGTGGCATCGGTAATACCTGCGTTGGGGGTGAAGGTGGCGGTCCAGGTAATGCCGCCATCGCTGGAGCTAACCGTGCTCAGTGTGCCTCCCACTACGCTTAAATCTCCATTGGTAAAGCCGGTTACTGCCTCGCTAAAGGTGATAGTGACCAGGCTGGTTTCCCCCGCTTTGAGGCTGCTGCTGGCCACCACTATGCTGGCGCTGGGGCGTTCGGCGTCTATGGCGTAGTTGTTGGAATCGGTGCTGCCGGAGCCCGCATTACCTGCCGTGTCACTGATACCGGTGTTATCCAGCGTAATGACATTGGTCGCATCGGTAATACTTGCCGTGGGAGTGAAGGTGGCCGTCCAGGTGACGCCGCCATCGCTGGAGCTGACGCTGCTGAGGGTGCCGTTGGCAATGGTTAAATCCCCATTGGTAAAGCCGCTCACGGCTTCGCTAAAGGTAATGGTGACTAGGCTGGTCTCCCCTATGGCCAGGTTGCTATCGGCTAGAGTGATGCTGGCGGTGGGGCGCACTGTGTCTATGGCGTAGTTATTCGAATCGGTACTGCCGGTACCTGCGTTGCCTGCACTGTCCGTTACCCCGGTGTTATCCAAGCTGATTAGGTTAGTGGCTGCAGTGATGCTGGCGCTGGGGGTAAACGTAGCCGTCCAGGTGACACCACCGTCGCTGGAGCTGACACTGCTGAGGGTGCCGTTGGCAAGGGTTAAGTCCGCATTGGTAAAGCCCGTCACCGCCTCGTTGAAGGTAATGGTCACCAGGCTAGTGTCGCCGATTTTCAGGCTGGTATCCGCCAGGGTAATCGTGGCGCTGGGGCCGCTGGTATCCACTACCAGGGCTTTCGCATTCCCCAAGGAATTGGCGGCGCCCGGTGTGGCGAGGGTGAGGCTTGCGGCATTGCCCGCCCCATCCAAAATTGTGCCGCCGTTTAAGGCTAGGGCAGAGGTTGAGAGATAATCCAAATCGGCGCTGATATCGCCCGCTTGTACTGTGTAATTGAAGGTGAGGCTGCTGGTGCCAGTGCCGCTGCTGTAATTGACCGCCCGATCCGTGGTGCCGGTCTCTAGGGTCAGTTGCGGGGTGCCGGTCACTGTTACCGTCTCGCTGAAATTCACCTGCAAACTGATGACGTCGCCCGTTTTGTAAGTGCCGTTGCTGGTTGTGGCGCTCACGGAACTTACGCTCGGTGCCACCCCGTCAATCACCAACGCCTTGTTGGCGCCCAAGGAATTAGCCGCGCCAGGGGAGGCCAGGGTAAGGGTGGCGTTGTTATTGGCGGCGTCTTTGATGGTGCCGCTGTTAAGGGCCAGGGCCGTGGTGCCGGTGTAATCCAAATCTGCTGAGGTATCTCCCGCCTGTACCGTATAGGTAAAGGTAAGCGCCGTGGTACCACTGCCACTGGCGTAGTTGACGGCGCGGTCGGTGCTGCCGGTCTCCAGGGTGAGTTGCGGTGTGCCGGTTACCGTCACCGCCTCGCTAAAGTTCACCTGCACACTCACCGTATCGCCCACCTTGTAGGTGCCATTGGCGGTGGAGGCGCTCACTGAGCTGACGGTGGGCGCGACGTTATCCACCACTGTGATAGTAAAGGCCTTCTCAAAGGTAAGTCCGCCTTGATCCGTGGTGCGCACCCGCACGGATTTGGACCCAGCACTTAAGGATGAGGGGCTGGTGGCCCGCAGGCTCGAGCCGCTGATGTTGAAACTGGCGTTATCCGTACTGCCGGTTCCGGATACCAGGCTGTAAGTAAAGGTATTGCCACTATCAGGGTCAGTGCTGCTAAGAGTACCCACAGTTGCATTGGCGCTGGCGCTTTGGTTTACCGTGGAGGCCGATAGGCTGATATTGGTTGGTGCGCTATTGGGGTCGGGCACTGAAAAATTGCCGATGCCCATGTAGGTGGTACAGGAGCCGGTTAATTTTAGTTTCAGCGTATCCATCGTCACACCGGTAAGGTTGGTCATGACAATGTCGTTAACAGTGGTGAAGCCGTTATCAATCGTGGCGTTATTTAATGAGGATGCGGTGGTGGTCGAGCTATTAATGGCGTAGGCATGTACGGTTGGGCAACCGCCATATAATTTCATGGAGGAAATCTTAAACGTGCCGCCGCCGGGTTTTCGAATGTAAATACTGTGGGCGTTGGCATTGGGTGAAAATGTGTAGGCCAATAAACCCTGTTGCGCACAATTAAAATTAACCGCCCCGCCCGCTAAGGTTTTTGTGGTGACCACGTAGGCACCATCTTGGGAGGTAAGGGATGAAATACTGGTACGGTAAGCACCGCCATTACTCGGGTTACAAAAATTACTGGGCGCATAGGTGCCCAAAATCGCCGTAAAATCCTTCAGCGCCCGCTCATTAACCGGCAGGCCTGCCTCCACCTTGCCCTGCTGAATTTCCAACTGCCAATCACCGCCTAAATTTACGGCGCCTGTGGCATTGTTCGAAGCGGCCACATCCACATGACTATTGTTTTTAATAAGGCTCAGCAATTCGCTCCCGGCTAAATCAGCTGCTAAATTACAGCCGTACAACAATAAATCCGCACCCACTGCCATGGCATCGTCAATTGCCGCAAAGGCCTTAATATCCGCTTTAAAACTTTCTGCATTAATGCGCGAATTACCCAACAACAACACACCTGCTTCGGCGTGGGAAACCAAATGCACCGCAGCCAGGTTTTTATACTGCTGCAAAATAGCCGTTAATTGTGGCAGGCCCGGTGCGGCGGAATTAATTTCCGCAATGGCCACGCCGGGTTTAATACTGCGGTAAAACACCTCTTTATTGGGCACAGCCCCGTCGAGCACTAATAATTCTCGCACGGGCACACCGGCAATAATGGCCAAACCGTCCACTTGGGATTCAGTTTGTATCTTTTGCGATGATTTTAAACCACTTAACGCTGCTAAATTCAGCGATCCGTTAAATCCTGGTTCAGCTGCCGCTATCTGCGCGCTCAGTGTGCGGCGCTGATACTGATTTTGCTGTTGCCCTACAGCGGCGTATAAACCTAAGGGGAAAAACGCAGAAGACAAACCACACAGGATTTTTTGTTTCATAATTCCGTAATCCGTGAAAACACATTAAAGAGAAGGTTTTTTGCTGGCAATAATATTGGCGGCGCTGCCATTGGTGTCCTGCCAAAAATCCATCTCCTGATATTTTAAAAATAAATCCGGCGGCAAAATGCTGCGGCGGGCTTTGAATTCAACCTTGCGGCCTACGCTGTGCAGGCCTTTTACACCCAGCTGCTGGTCAAATTCACTTTCTTCATATACAACCTGGTTAAAGTCGTGATCAAACACCGGCTCAGCGATAAATTGGTAAATTAAATCCAGGGTATTCGCCGGGTGCTGGGTGAGCAGGTCGTAATCCACCAACAGCAAACGATCAGAAAACTCCCCGTAAAAGGCCTCTTTTAGTGCCGTCCAGGCAAGGCCCAAGGGGCCGAAGGTATTGGCGATGGCTTCGCAGCGGGTGTACACCGTCTGGCGGGATTCGGGGCTAAACATGCGGCTAAAATCAAAGGGATTTTTGCGATAAATCACCTCGAAACTATCCATAATCCAGGCAGGATTGCGCACACAACAAATCATTTTAAAATCGTCAAACAAGGGCACTAACTGATGCAAGCGTGCCGTCCAATGGCGGTTGGTATCAAAAATAATCGGCTGGTTTTTATCGGCGTAGTAGCCGTTAAAGAGTGCTTTGCAAATAGTTTTGCGTTTTTCGTCGTCAAAAAAACTATAGGCCTCACTATTGGCCCCCATTTGCTCTAGTGCGCCCTGAATTAAACCGGCTACAGGGCTGGTCATAGCGGCGTGTATGGCGGGGTTCTGGCGCAAAATCCCCGCCAGCAGGGTAGAACCCGAACGAGGAAGCCCGGAAATAAAATGAACCTTTGCCTGCATAGCGGTGCTCAACTCAACAGCGAGAGGATCACATCAGCCTAGCTCTAACAAAAGGTTAATCAAGTTAAAGTTTAATAACCTTTTGGCATGTATTAAAAACCCTGCTCGGAATCAGGCCGTTATATCACATGGACAGCGAATGCTAAAAATGCACTGGTGATAAGGTTAATTAGTGGCTTTTTAGGTGTGGCGGGTTTGAATGATTCACCGACTATGTGAGCGGCGAACTCCTGTGCTCGCAAAACAAATCCTTAAGTGGAATCTTGGCGGGGAATAAACGCAATTTTTCAATATTGGGCTAGATGTGTTTCCGCGCAAGCTGGCAATAATCAGTGTGGGGGTTGCGAGCCGTTTAAATTCCACCCGCAGGAATGGCTCCAGGTTATTTCAGACACGCCGTAAATACATCCTTGTAGGCTCGTCAAAAAGAACCCTCTTTTTGACGGTCTGAAATAACCTGGAGCCATTCCTGCTACACCGCGAAACAATTACTACTACCCCGCGAGTTAATTAATGCCACACCACGAATCCTTTACCCAAGCAGGTCTATTATTCCCTGCACGCTTGTCCGCCTGAAGAAGACAATAAAGAAGTGCTAGGGAAGCTCTGAATAAGGGGTATTTTCAAAACCGTCGCGGGCAGGAAGCTCGCGCCGGAGCTACAGGGACGTACTCGTGGGTTTTTGAAAATGCCACTTAATCAGAGATTCCCTAGATGATTAATGAAAAATTATTAATCCAAAAAAATAACAGCGCGGACACAAGCCAATTTAAAAAACCCCTTACTCCGTTCGCCCTGAGCCTGTCGAAGGGCTGCGCTTTAATCAACAGCCTAATCGCCTTAGCGGCAATGGCCAGCTAAACCCACAACGCCCCACAACAAGCGCTTGGGGCTGTAAAGCCTGTAATGCCCGCCAGCCTGCTCAATAGAGTCCGAACATTTAAGGCCAATCCACAGGCCAAGCGTCCTTGGCCTCCCTTGGGGCCAGGCCTAGATAGGGTTGTCTTTGCAATTGCAACGTTATACCATAACAATATTCGTGCGTTTTCCTGAGGTGTAGTCATGCAAAAAACCCTTTTATCCCTGGCGATTTTGGCCCTTGCGCCCCATGCCTTAGCCCAGGTGCAAGGGGTTGTGCTTGATGAGCAAGGCCATGCCATAGCCAATGCCAGCGTTGAAGTCGTCGGCACTCAGTTGCGCACCCGCACCAACGATAAAGGTGAATTTAATCTTGAGAAAGCGCAGGGCAAAGACGTTGAACTGCATATCGAAGCGGATAATTTTGCCCACGGCAGTTTTTATGTCCGCCCAGGCGCGCAAGCAGAACGCTATGTGCTCTATACCAGCGTCATTGAAACCATAAATGTCATTGGCCTGCCCTTGCATTCCTCCAATTTGGAGTCAGCCCATCCGGTCAACATCGTTACCCGCGAGGAATTGCGCAATCAACAGGCGGCAAGCCTCGGTGAAACCTTAAAAAATGAGGTGGGTATCCACTCCAGTTATTTCGGCAGCAATTCCGCAAGCCCTATTATTCGCGGCCTCGATGGCCCCCGCGTGTTAATTACCCAAAATGGTTTGGATGCCGGCGATGCTTCTCGGGTAGGGCCTGATCACGCCGTCTCAACGGAAACTTCGTATGCGCAACAGGTAGAAGTATTGCGCGGCCCAGCTACTTTGTTTTACGGCAGCGGCGCCATTGGCGGCGTGGTTAATGTGGTGGATGATCGCATCCCTAAAAATGCGGATACGGGTGGGGAATGGCGATTGGAGCATCAATCCGTCGCCAATGACACATTAATGTCCGCCTCCGGCAATACGGGCCGAGGCGATGTGGGTGTGCATTTGGATGGTTTTTGGCGGGATGGGCAGGATTATAAAATTCCCGGCCCCGCCAATAGTCAGCGGCAGGATGAACACACCACTCGTTTAGCCAATACCTGGGCCGAAGCCGCAGGCGTTAATCTGGGCGGCAGTTATTTGGGTGAAAATGGTTTTATCGGATTGTCCCTAGGGCGCATCGAGCGTCAATACGGCATTCCCGGCCATGAGCACGGCGAGGCGCCCATAGGTGTCTATGCCGATCAAAAACAAAACCGCCTACAGCTGCAAGGAAAAACAGATTTAGATTCCAATGGCTTCAGTTCAACTGGCTTTAGCGCGGGTTTTACCGATTATGAACACGCCGAAATCGAAGGCGACACAGTGGGCACAGTCTTTAAAAATAAAACCCAAGAATTGCGCTGGGAAATTTTTCATCAGGCCATTGCCGATTGGCGCGGTGCGTTGAGTATTCACTACAAAAACAGCGATTTTAAAGCCCTCGGTGAAGAAGCCTTTACTCCACCCAGTCAAACACAAACCTTTGCGTTGGGTTTTATGGAAGAGCGTCACCTAGACTCTGTGCTGCTGCAAGTCAGTGGCCGAATAGAGCAGGTGGATGTCAGCGCGGATTCTATTCAAGCGGATTTTAACGACCCGGATGCCCCAGAGCAGGTTTTAACCGAGTTTTCCTTCGATCACAGCTTCACGCCCATTAGCGTTTCAACTGGTGCGGTTTGGGATTTTACCCCCGGTTATAACACGGCCATTTCCGTTACCCACGCGCAACGCGCACCTTCTGCATCTGAGCTGTTTTCATTCGGGCCCCATATGGGCAGCGGTTTATATGAAGTGGGTTATTTAATGGCGGTGCAGCGCAATGAACACGGCGAATTTTATTTTGCCAAGAGCCATAAGGATATTGCCTTGGAAAACTCTAATAATATCGACCTCTCCTTGCGTAAACATTCCGGCAATCTCGGTTTTGTTTTGAATGCATTTTTTAATCGGGTAGATAATTTTTATTATTTAAATAATACAGGGTTTACCAAGCTGATTGAGGAGGGGCATGCCGAGCACGGCGCGCAACTCCTTGATGAAGCAGCCCATGAAGAAGACGTGCAGTTGCCGGTTTTTATTTATCAGGCCGCCGATGCTGATCTGTGGGGTTATGAAGCCGAGGGGATTTGGCAAGCCAATACAGCGCTTAAATTCGCCTTTAAAACCGATTCCATCCGCGCCGAGGTTAACGACACCGCCCCGCTGCCCCGTATTCCACCCAAGCGGTACAGCCTTTCGGCCGAATACGAAAAAAATCAATGGCGCGGGCAATTTACCGCACAACACTACGCGTCACAAAAGCGCATCGCCCAGTTGGAAACCACAACCGAGGGTTTTACAACGCTGGATATGATCCTGAGTTATTCCATCCTGCCTAATCTGCAAATAGCGCTCAAGGGCTACAACCTGACCGACGAATACGCCCGGGTACACAGTTCATTTTTAAAAGATAAAGCGCCTCTGCCGGGGCGCAATATCGCCGTTGGCCTAAGCGGTAATTTCTAATTCGGCATTAGGCAAATGCTTATTCAGTGGTTTTTAAGGAGCCTCTGATTAATTTCAAATTTTGCCTTTTTTCAAAGCCATCGCGGGCATGGAGCCCTAGCCTGCGCTACAGGGAGATACAGGGGTTCTTTTGAAAAACTGCTTTTGTACATCTAGCCCCACACAAGCGGCTTTCTAATGCCCGTCATCACCGCTCACTGGGCCCGGCTAAGAGCAATGCCCAACAGCCACTGCCCCGGCGCAAGGCCAAAAAGCCGACTACACTCATGGGGCACACACCTTTGCGAGCCTGCGCCATGTTAATTAACCACCGTAAACCCGTTGTAGAAGGCGATTCCCCCCGCGATAGCGTGCACAACTATTACGAGCGCTTTGTGTTTGAGCAGCTCCTGCGCGCCAGTGATCGGGCGGCGGTGGATGCCAACTATTTTGCCGATGTCGCCTGTGTGGCCCTCAACCATTTGCCGCCCCGTTATGTGCGCTTTGACGTGGACATGTCCTTTTTCTTATCGCCCCAAGAAATGGACGAAATGGCCGATAAGGTAGCCCTCGCGGTAAACCAAGCCCTCGCCTATGTGGACGCCCGCACCGGCGCCCAAAACCAAACGCCGCCAGCAGCCGTATAACCACGAAGCCTAAAAAACGCGGTTGGGAGAGCGTTGATAAACCAACTCTGCCCTAGCGTTTTTTGCCGCCACACGCAACGCTCGAATTATTTTTTCGCCCTGCTGAGCCAAAAAATGCGACTTTTTTGGCAAAAATAATCATTGGCCTGTTTTCATCACCGCTAATGGCTGCAACTAACAGGCGCTGGCCAGCTCCTATTAACTGCGCGCAGATAACCAAACGCCCCTGTTTTAGCGCTATTCGCTGAGCAAATGGCGTTTGCCTGTCTGCGCCACCGAGATTATTCAGTATGTATGAATACGTAAAAAAAACCTTAGCACCCTGCAAAAATATTCGATTTGTTGAGAAAGTTTCACTTGACTAGTATTGCCAAAAAACTTCAGGAGACTTCAGTATGCATATTAATATTCAAAGTGCTTTTATCGCTCGCTCCCGGCGCTTTAAAGCAATTTTAATGCGTTATTTACGCTGGGTATTTGCCCGCTTGGGTGTGCCGATTGAATGCGTCAATGTGCGCATGCGTGAATTAACCCAGGAGCAAAAATTAATAATCAGTTGCCGCGTACATGTGCAGTTAAAAACCGGTAATAGTGTGGTGATTGAGCAACATCATTTGCGCGCCTCAGTCGCTGTCATTAAAGCCGTGCGCGCGGCCCGCGAAGCCTTGGAAATATTATTTTCTCAGCTCAATCAAGGCCGCAGGCCCCAGTGGCGTCTAGCCTCTGCTGAGCAGACCCATCAAAAAACCCTGAGGGTAAAAGGCATTACCCACGTTTTGGCTATTAATTATTAACCTGGCGGCTTTTAGTGCCGAGTTAATAATAAGCGTTAAAACCCGGCGTTTTTTGGCGCCGGGTGTTTGAGTGTTTATAAAGCGCCACCCTTAAAAACCCCATTATTTACAGCGCGCTTAATGCGCCTGCCAAATTTAACGCCGCCAGACCTAGCAAGGCAGTATTTCAACACGCTGCTAAACCGCACACGCTCCGTAAAAACAGGCCTATGCACACACCTTCGCGGGATTAATATCCATCGTGCTGGGGTTCAATCACTTCTGTAGGGTTTAGGCTAGGGCGCCGTGAAGTTCGTACCGCCTGGCGAAAAACCCCCGCCCTCGGGCTATAAACCCATGCCATAATAGGGCCAGCCCCAGCACGGGGATGACGCCCTATTGAGACTTCACAATGCCCATCACTCGCTACACCACAGCTGCCGGGATCGCGGTAAGCCGCAGCGCAGAAGCCGTCTGTTACGACACCGCCGTCGATCAACTCGCCCAACAACTCGACAGCCAATTAGGCTGCCTCTTGTCCTCCAGTTACGAATACCCCAACCGCTACAAGCGCTGGGATATGGGGTTTGTGAACCCCATGCTGAGCGTGACCAGCCGGGCCGACCGAGTCTGGCTGCAGGCCCTTAATGCGCGCGGTGAACTGGTGCTAGCCTTTTTAGCCGAACAACTCAAACCCTGTGCCTTTATCGCCGAAGCCAGCCAAACGGCCACCCGCCTAGATGTGCGGATAAAAGCGAGCGATGAGTATTTCACCGAAGAAGAGCGCAGCCGTCAGCCATCCGTATTTAGTGTGCTGCGCCAGTTGCGAGCGTGTTTTTTTAGCAGCGAAGATCAACACCTGGGCCTGTACGGCGCCTTGGGTTATGACCTGGCGTTTCAATTTGAAAAAATAGATTTTGTGCTGCCGCGCGAGGCGGATCAGCGCGATATGGTGTTATTTCTGCCCGATAGTATTTTTATTCGCGACCACGAGCGCCAAGAGGCGTTTGTGTACCACTATGAATTTAATCTTGGCAGCCGCTCCACCGAGGGCTTAGCGCGCACCGGTCAATCCCTCCCCTATGTGCCCGCACCAGCGGCACCCCGCGACTGCGACCACACACCCGGTGAATACGCCGCCCTGGTCAATACCGCCAAAGAATATTTCGCGCGCGGTGATTTATTTGAAGTAGTGCCGGGGCAAACCTTCTTTTTGCCCTGTACCGATGCCCCCAGTGCGGTATTTATTCGCCTAAAACACACCAATCCCTCGCCCTACGGTTTTATTATGAATTTAGGGCAGAGCGAATATTTGGTGGGCGCCTCGCCGGAAATGTTTGTGCGCGTGACAGATCGTTTAGTGGAAACCTGCCCTATTTCCGGCACCATTCCGCGCGGCAGCGATGCCATTAGCGATGCCGACCAAATTCGCACCCTGCTGAATTCCGACAAAGACCACAATGAACTCACCATGTGTACGGATGTGGATCGCAACGATAAATCGCGCATCTGTGTGCCCGGTTCCGTTGAAGTAATTGGCCGTCGGCAAATTGAATTGTATTCGCGCCTTATTCACACCGTGGATCACGTGCGCGGCACCTTGCGTGAAGGCTACGATGCCCTGGATGCCTTTTTAAGCCACACCTGGGCGGTCACGGTCACCGGCGCGCCTAAATTTGGCGCCATGACTTTTTTAGAGCACCACGAACACAGCGCTCGCCGCTGGTACGGTGGCGCCGTGGGTAAAATCGGTTTTAACGGCGACATTAATACCGGCCTTACCCTGCGCACGATTCGCATCGCAAACGGTATTGCCGAAGTGCGCGCAGGCGCTACTTTACTGAGTGATTCCATTCCCGAAGCGGAAGAAGAAGAAACCCGCGTAAAAGCCTCGGCGCTGATTCGCGCCTTAAAAGGCCAGAGTGCAACTAAAGCCGAAGAAACCAACCCAGTGCAGCAAAAAGGCCTGGGTAAAAAGGTTTTATTGATCGATCACCAAGACAGTTTTGTACACACCCTGGCCGATTATTTCCGCCAAACCGGCGCCAGCGTGACGACTCTGCGCTATGGTTTTAATGAAGCGCGTTTAGATGAGCTTAAACCGGACTTGGTTGTGCTCTCCCCAGGCCCCGGCCGCCCCCAGGATTTTGCACTCAACCAAACCATCGGCCAATTAATTAACCGTAATATTCCTATTTTTGGTGTGTGCCTAGGATTGCAGGGTTTGGTGGAATATTTTGGCGGCACCCTGGGTGTGTTAGATATTCCACAACACGGCAGGCCGTCTGATATAAGTGTGTTAACACCTAATGAAGGGATTTTTAAAGGCTTGGATTTACACCGCATTCAAGTGGGGCGTTATCACTCGCTGTATGCTATTGCCGATTTATTGCCAGCGGATTTGCGTGTAACAGCGATCACTGACGACCAGGTGATTATGGCGATTGCCCATAAAAATCTGCCTATTGCAGCGGTGCAATTTCACCCAGAATCGATTATGACTTTTAAAAATAAGGTGGGGATTATGCTGGTGAATAATGCCTATGATTTAATCGGCAAGAAATAACTAAGTTAAATAGTATCGCTTGATTAAAAGGCCGCTCAACAGAGCGGCTTTTTTATTGGGTATAAATATGCAGTGGAGACTGACCAATTGTGCAGAGGCATCTTTTGAGGTTCAAAATTTGGACACAAACAATATTTGTTGAACAAGCGTAGTTGATTTTATTTTTTATTTGTGGCGCTGCATTTTAAGCAGCCATCCCTATTCATTTAAAATTCATAATCCTATGCCTATAGTGCGCAGGCCATGTCAAATGGCGTGATCACTTTTAAATCAATGGGAATATGATGATGAAATCAGTAATTTTTGCGGGTGTTTTGGCTGTCGCTTCGATTGGTGCGCACGCGGGCGATTTTTATGTGCTGGGTGATATCGGCAAAAGCAAACTTGAAGTCATGGACGATGATGCTACATATAGTAAAACGGATACGATGTTTGATATAGGTGCTGGCTATGGTTTCAACGAAAACTTTGCTGTTGAATTTGCCTACCGCGATTTAGGTAAGCTTAGTGAATCCGATGAGTTCGCTTCTGCCTCCTTAGAACTTACCTCCCTACAGGTGTCAGCACTGGGTAAATTACCTGTCAATGACGCGCTGTATTTTTATGGTCGAATGGGTTTAGCACAGTTATCAGCTGATTATTCCTTGAAAATAAACTCAAGCCCACAAATTAATGATTCCGGTTCCAGAAAAAAACCAAAGTGCTAGTAGGTTTGGGGCTTGGCTATGATGTTACTTCTGCTGTAAGCCTGCGCGCGGAGTACATTCGCCATACCAAATGGGAAGACGTGACGTTTTCCTCGCTGAGCCTAGGCGCTACCTATAGCTTCTAAACGTTCTGGATAAAACCATATTTGCCCCATAGCGATTTAATAACTAACCATAGGAAATGGCGGCACAGCAAGGATGCTTAGTTGTCGATTATTAAGCTGCACTTTGTAAAAAATCGCTTTATAACCCCAGCTCACTCAACCCCGCCGCATCTACCGGCCTTGGCCCCTGTGGCCAGCGCAATTTGCGCTCGTGTTCTGCAATCGGTAAATCATTAATACTGGCGTAGCGCGTGTGCATTAGGCCCTGTTCATCAAATTCCCAATTCTCATTGCCGTACGAGCGGAACCATTGGCCGTTGTCATCGTGCCATTCATAAGCAAAGCGTACAGCGATGCGATTTTCGGTAAATGCCCACAATTCTTTAATCAAGCGATATTCCAGTTCCTTTTGCCATTTGCGCGTTAAAAATTCCACAATCTGCTCGCGGCCGCTGAAAAATTCATGGCGGTTGCGCCACTTGCTATCGGGCGTATAGGCCTGCGCGACTTGTGCTGGGTTGCGGCTATTCCAGGCGTCTTCAGCGGCGCGGACTTTTTGCATGGCGCTTGCTTTGGTAAATGGCGGCAGGGGTGGGCGTGGGGTGGGCATACTGGTATTAATCCTTCAGACGCGGCAGGAGGTTTAATTAAACTAGCGAACACATGGATTTATTGGGTTGACCAGGGCCGCACAAGCGGCCCTGCCGCAGTTATTCACCCAACCCTAAACTGGTGGAGTTAATAACCAATTTAAAATTTCACTCTTGGTTTTTTTATCCATATGCTTAAAGAAACGTTGCTTCGCCCAAGAGCACGGTTTTTACCGGCATTTATAGGCTAAAAAGGTTTGGCGGCCATCGGTCACTTCACTCTCTGGCGCAATGGTGTCGGCCTTTAACACTACGGCTTCATTTTTGGCCATGGTAATTAATTCGTTTTGCACTTTTACTGCATCGCGCTGCATTAGCGCTACTTTGTTGACTGTCTCCACTGATACGCGGCCGAGTTTTTGGCAGCTTTGCACCTGTGCCGGTTGTAAATAAGCGATGGCCTGGCCGCGCGTGGTGGGGGTTACCCAGGCGCAGCTGGTTAAAAGCGCGCTGAGCATTAAACAAGAACCTAAAGCTTTCATGGGTTACTCCTCTGCTGTAGTGGTTGAATCGGCGACGTCATCAGGTGTGTCCTCAGTGTCGTCCGCGTCATCGGCGTGTTTGTCGTAGGGTACATAGGTTTTTTCAGCTGCGCCTGTGAGGGCGTCCCAGGCTTCGGGCTTGCGCCACTGCAGCGCCGGTTCTACCAGCACATGGCTGTAGGCGGGCACGGGGCGAAAGCGGTTTTTCTTTTCAAATAATGCCGTTACCCCGGAGCCGAGTATCAATAGAGGGATCAAACCCGCCAAAAGTGCCCGCATGCGGCTGGATAGGCGGGTGCTAAAACTCAGCGCCAGATAAAACGCGCCGCCCAGCACAATCGCTTGTAAGCCCCGGTCAAGCCAATCGGCGGTGGGTTTACTGAGGTTGAAGTTGTACATCATCCAGGGTTCGATAAATTCCCATATCACCCAGACGGCCATGACACAAAACGATAGCCCGAGGTGAAAACGAAAGCGCGCGTGTTGCACCAGGCCCTTGCCCAGCAGCGCCCAAAAGCTGCTGACGGCAATTAACCCTAACAGGCCGTAAAAGGCTTCCCGCCCGCGCTCTACCCAGCTGCCGCCGATGGGGTGATCTAAGTAGCGGCCCCAAACATCCAACCCCAGGGCCAGTATGGCCACGGCGAGCATTAGCCCGGCGTGGCCAAAGAAGCCGCTGATGGCCTCGTCGCGGGCAATGGATAAAGCGGCGGGCACCGGGTGCAGGTGGTGGTAGATGCGCAGATAGGTTTTGCCCAGCAGTACTGTCTGGCCGGACTCAATGGCGCGCTCGCTGATTACGCGGTGTTTTTTCTGCTTGTGATCCAGCCACCAGAGGCCGTTTTTAGCGCCTATGTCTTTAAGGCGCAGTTGGCCTGTGGCGGGGTCGCAGCTGAGCAGGCAGTGCTCGGCATCGGCGTAGGGGTCGGTGAGGATCATGTCGGCGCTGAAGCTGCGGCCGATGAGAATGTGGTTGCCCTCAAAGCGCTGTTGATGCAGTACGTGGCCGCTGGGGTCTGTGTGCTCAATGATTACTGCCACTGCATCTGCTCCTTAAAGCGCGCTAAAAATCGCATCGAGGCTTCTTGGGTGACGCCCGATAGGGTGTAGTGATCCATGGCTACTTCGTGGCTGCGATCACTGGTCACGCCGACATAAAACACGTCAAACAGGCCGGGTAATTGTTTGTAGGGGCGGCTGCAGTAGCTGATGCGTTTGCTGCCGCCTTGCGGCGTGGTGTACCAGTTGTCGCTGCAGGTGTAATTGCCCGCGTGGGGTTTGGCCACCTGGTTGCCGGGCGCGGCGTTGGCGGTGTTGCGGGCCATGTAGCGGTAGACGCTGGCGGAGGGCCAGCTGGGGGCGGAGAAATAAAAGAACTCATACTCCACATAACCGCTGGAAAATTTATCGCTTAAAAACAGCTGGTTGTTGGAGTTGCAGCCGCGTGAGACCTCCAGCGTGCCCTGTTCTTTTTTCTCGTCGCTGTTGCCCCAGCACTCCACCCAGGGTACGGCCTTGGCAAAAATCGACACCTTGCCCATGGGCTCCTTGTGCCATTCTTGGGCGAGCAGCTCATCGAGCAGTGCGGTGGTGTGGGTTTTAATCTGCTCGGCCATGTCGTCCAGCAGGGGTTTGTCCAAGGGGGTTTGTGCCTTTTCAATCAGTGTTTGCAAATAGTGGCCGGGCACTAGAAAACCGATCTGGTTGCCAGCGGTGGCGACGTTCACACCGATTACCTGGCCGTCGCCGTTCACCGTGGGGCCGCCGCTCATACCGGAATTGATGGCGCCGCTAAAGTGAATCTGCTCCACCGGGCTGTGTTCCACCAGGCCGTTGTAGTTGCCCACCACCACCGTCATGCCTATATCGTGGGGGTTGCCCAGGGAGTAGAGCACCTCGCCCTTTTGCGGCGCCTGCTTGGCGATAACCAGGGCGGCGCCCAGCGCCGGGCTGCCCTCTAGCGCGAGTAGGGCCAAGTCGTGCACTGCATCCACCCGCACTATGCTGGCCACCTGGGGCTTGCCAGCCAGGTCGATTTCAATGCGGTATTTTTGCGGCTCCATCACCTTATTCGACACCACGTGGTAGTTAGTGGCGATGAATTTGCCCTCGTTCACCACAAAGCCTGAGCCCAGCGCCGCTCGGCTGCCGGAGCGGTTTTCCATGATGCGGATTTGGTAGAGGGAGGGGGCGTAGCGGGCGTAAACCCCGTCGGCGGTGGCCGTAGTTGCTGCGCTACTGCTGAGGGACAAAAACAAGAGTAACCAGGCGGCTGGCCACAACATGCCAAGTGGTGTCATATAGGAGGAGCCTTGAGCAAAAATGTCGCCCAGCATAGCGCGAAATCCGGTTGCAATCCTAAACCTTCTATGCGCCGGGAATTTGCTTGGGGTTCAATCTTCACCGCCAAGCCACATACACCCAGCCACTCCATTGCGGCGTACCAAGGCAGATGCCAGGCCAAATATTGTCCGACGATTTTTTGATTATAAGCATATAGTACGACAATATTGATATGATTACTGTTACGCAAAAATACATAATTTATGTCAGACTTATATAACACTTTGCAACGAATTATAGTTAAAATGACATTACTAAGATCATCCCTAGTAGGGTCGTTGCTGCCCGTGTCAGCTGAATGTAGAGGTATTGTATGGCGGTAGTTGATGGTGGGCTAAATTTGACACAGCTTGTGGCCAACGCGTTGGGGCAAGCCATTGTGCAGGGTAAATATCAAGATACCAGTTGCCTGCCGACGGAGGCTGAAATCTCCACGGAATTTGGCACCAGCCGCAGCGTAACCCGCGAGGCGGTAAAGATGCTGACGGCCAAGGGCCTGATTGCATCCCGGCCGCGGCAGGGCATCCGCGTGCAGGCGGTACAGTACTGGAATTTGTTTGATTCAGAGGTGTTACATTGGCTGCAAGAGGCGCGCCCCAGTGATGCGCTGCGCCGGGAGTTCGCCGAGATGTGTTGGGCTATAGCACCGGAGGCGGCCTCCTTAGCTTGCCGCCATAACGATGGAGAGGTGCTCGATAACGTCTCCGTGGCGCTGCACAACCTTGAAGAGTCCCAGGGCAACCCTCAGTTGTGGGCGCAGGCCCATGAGCACTTTATGGGCGCCTTCTTAAAGGCCAGTGGCAATCGGTTTTACTCGCAGTTTGACGATTTTCTGCGGGTTTCCCTGCGCTTGCACAGCAACCGCATCAATCGCCTGCCCCACTCCGTCGAGCCCCATCGAGCCATTTGCCAGGCCCTTATTGAAGGCCGGGCGCAAGCGGCCGCCGCCGCGATGCGGCGTTTGATGAGTGAGTGTTTCGGCTGGCAATGCAGCCCTGAAACCGCCTGATCCCCACCAAGGCATTCCCTGCCTTTTACAAGGCCTTTACACGGGTTACGGCGAGAGCGTCTCGCCGTGAAACATTTTCACGCCCGCCCTCGTGTAACTCTGCAGTCATCACACAATTAGGCGTAGCCCCCAGTAGGGGGAATGCGCATAATACCCCGCCCGCTTAACCCAGCATTACCAAGGCGCTCCATGATGGGCGCCGGGTTAAAGCGTACGGCAAGCTCCACGGGGCCCAAGCAGTGGGCCGCTTTTCACTCAAACAATAATAAAGAGGCGTATCTATGGCTGGATTTTCTTCCACCACGAGCACGGTCAGCGGCACCGCAAACCAACAAAACTATACGTTTGCCCTGTCTGCCTTGACCACCTTGTTTTTTATGTGGGGGTTTTTAACCTGCCTGAATGACATTCTCATCCCGCATTTAAAAGAGGTGTTCGATTTAAATTACACCCAGGGCATGTTGATTCAGTTCTGTTTCTTCGGTGCTTACTTTTTGGTGTCCTTACCGGCGGGTTTGCTGGTGAAAAAAGTAGGCTACAAAACCGGCGCGGTGATTGGCTTGGTGATAGCAGCCCTAGGCTGCTTGATGTTTTACCCGGCCGCCGCCATGCGCGAATACGCCGTCTTTTTGGCCGCTTTGTTTGTCCTGGCCGGTGGCATCACGGTGTTACAAGTGTCCGCCAACCCCTATGTAGCGATCCTCGGTAAGCCCGAAACCGCCTCCAGCCGCCTGACTCTGACCCAGGCTTTTAACTCGTTCGGTACCACCATCGCGCCCATGATTGGCGGTGCGCTGATTCTGGGAGCCGTCACGGTGGATTCCAATCTCACCGGTGATGCGCTGTTACAAGCTAAGGCCCATGCCGTGCAAATCCCGTACGTTGCTCTGGCCTCGGCTCTATTGCTGCTAGCGGCTGTGTTCGCCTTTTTGAAATTGCCGGTGATTGTCGATGAAGCCCTGCCGGCTTCGGCAGAGGACTCAGGCTCCGCCTGGCAGTACAGCCATTTGGTGCTCGGCGCGGTGGGAATTTTTGTTTATGTCGGCGGCGAGGTGGCCATCGGCAGCTTACTGGTGAATTTTATGGGCCTGCCGGAAATTGCCGGTTTGGCGGAAAAAGATGCCGCCAATTTCGTCAGCTATTACTGGGGTGGCGCCATGGTAGGGCGCTTTATTGGCTCGGCTGTCATGCAAAAAGTACCCGGCGGCACGGTGTTGGCGTTCAACGCTTTAGCGGCGGTGGTGCTGATTTTGGTGGCGGTGTTTACCTCCGGCTCCTTGGCCATGTGGGCCATTTTGGCCGTTGGGTTGTGTAACTCGGTTATGTTCCCAACTATTTTTAGTTTGGCGGTGACAGGCCTTGGCCGTCACACCAGCCAGGGGTCATCTATTTTGTGTATGGCCATTGTGGGTGGTGCCCTGATTCCCCTAGCGCAGGGCGCTCTCGCCGACAGCCTCGGCCTGCAGTTGTCCTTTTTGTTGCCTATCCTGTGTTATCTCTACATTGTGTTTTACGGCCTTAAGGGCCACAAAAACACCCACGCCGGTTAACCGGCATTTCCACCCCTCGGCTGCATTAGCCGGGGGTGTCGCAGCTTAGATTGCCCATGAAACACCTATCACTGCCACCCCAACAGCTGTTTGTACTTGTTCTGGTGCCCATGATGGTTGGGCTCTACTGGCCCACCATGAGTGTGTTGGCCGGGCGCTGGATCCAGTGGGATAAGGGCCTCTCCCACGGCTTGTTGGTGGCGGCGGTGTTTATTTGGTTGTTGTGGCGCAGGCCCAGCCAAGCTCCCGCCAGCGGTTGGTTTGCTGCGCGCTTAGTGCTGTTAGGGCTTGCATCCGTGTTGTGGTTTTTGCTGCAGTCGGTGCAAATAAGCCTTTTGGCCGAGGGCGCTCTGCTGCTGGTGATCATCGCCGCGTACAGTGCTTGGCTGGGTTTTGCTCAAAGCTGGCGTTACAAAGCGGTCTTGCTCTTACCCCTGTTTGCCACCAGCCTGTGGGGGGAATTTAATTCGGCCGCCCTTTCATTAAGTAGCCTTGTGGTGGGGCAGCTTGTGGAGCTGGCGGGCATTACCGCTCATATAGATGGCACCACCATCAGCCTGCCTTATGGGCAAATTATTATTGCCGACGGCTGCTCGGGCCTTAGGTATATGGTTATCGCCCTTGCGCTAGGCCACATGCTGGCCTGTTTGAATCATTACCCCACCCAAGGCTATTGGCTCAGTATGGCGCTTGCCCTACTACTGGGCCTTGCCACCAACTGGGTGCGCATTTTTGTGCTGGTTCTGGTGGGCTATTACACCCAGATGAAAAGTAGCCTGGTTGGCGACCATGAAACCTTTGGCTGGTTGTTGTTTGCGGCGGTGGTTTTGCCCCCCCTGTATTTTGCCCCTTTGCGCAAGGGGCCACCTCAAACGCTCAGCCCAGCTGCGCCGCCTTGGCCGCATTTGCTGGCTGTGGCGGGGGTATTGGCCTTGGGGCCCGTTCTGTTGTTCATGAGCCAGCGCCCACCGGCCGCGGCCCCTTGGTTGGCGCCCTTGCCGCTGTCTGTTTCGGCCGCCCCCAATTGGGCGGTTCAAACTCCCATGCCACCTGCTGGCCTTGCCGAGCAGGGTTGGATGGATGGGGTTTGGTTGCAGCGCTGGCAGTATCAGCGGGTAGCGAGTAGCGACAAACTCGTGCCGTTTATTGAGGGCAATTGGCACCCGGATAGCCGATGCCAACACCTGCGCACCGATGCGGCTGGGGCCTGGTTTGAATGCCGCCGCCTGGAGCAGACCCTGATCGTACTGCGCCGCTTTGAGGTGGGCCGCTTTAGCACAGGGGATTTCCGTCGAGCTAAACTCTGGCAGCTACCCGCTTTGTGGCTTGGGGACAATCGCTTTAGTCTCAGCCAGTGGCAGCGAAGCTGTGAGGCCAGTGGCTGCGAGCAGGCCCAAGCGGCCATCAGCGCGCTAATAACACCTAAGCCTTAACCTACGCTCCCAGCGTACAACCTGGCTCCCGCCGCTCGATAATTGTTATGACACAGATAAACCCCGCCCGCTTTCGCCGCGCCGTATTAACCTGGTACCAAAGCCACGGCCGCAAGCACTTGCCTTGGCAGCAGAACATCAGCCCTTACCGGGTCTGGCTGTCGGAAGTTATGCTGCAGCAAACCCAGGTAGAGACTGTCATTCCTTATTTTGAGCGCTTCACCCAGCGCTTTGCGCGGGTGCAAGATCTCGCTGCCGCCCCGCTTGATGAGGTGTTACATCTGTGGACGGGGTTAGGCTATTACGCCCGCGCCCGCAACCTACACGCCTGCGCTCAGCAGGTGGCGACACTCGGCGAATTCCCCAGCGACCTTGATGCTCTTGCCAGCCTGCCCGGCATTGGCCGCTCCACGGCGGGTGCCATCCGCAGCCTGGCGTTTGATTTGCCTGCAGCCATTCTCGATGGCAACGTCAAACGGGTGTTGGCGCGGGTGGGCGCGGTGGCGGGCTGGCCGGGTGCGCCAAGCGTTGCACAGCAGCTCTGGTCCATGGCCGAGACGCTCGCTCCCAAACAAAACTGCCGCGCCTACACCCAGGTGATGATGGACCTAGGCGCCACCCTGTGCAAAAAATCCCAGCCCGAGTGTCACCGCTGCCCTTTAAAGAGCCAGTGCGAGGCCTATAAAACCGACAGCCAGGCCCTCTACCCAGGCAAAAAACCGCCCAAAGCCCTACCCACCAAAACCTGTTACATGCTGCTGGCGCGCACTAAAGATGGCCAGATTCTGCTTAACAAGCGCCCGGCCCAGGGAATATGGGGCGGCCTGTGGAGCCTGCCGGAATTCGCGGACGAAAACGCCCTCGCCGATGCCTGCGCACAACACCCGTTAATTAAATCCGTGCGGCAGTTAAAACCCCTACCCGCGCTCACCCATCGTTTTAGTCATTACGAACTGATCATTCAGCCTTACCTGGCCAGTGTCACCGCACAGCCTGGGGTGCAGGATGGCGATAGCTGGTTGTGGTACGATCGCGCCGCGCCGCCTGCTGTTGGGCTGGCCGCTCCGGTGAAACTACTGCTGGAGCAAAATTGATTGTTTGCTGTTGGATGCACCCTATGAGCCGCCTCGTTTTTTGCCGTAAATATCAAACCGAATTACCCGGTTTAGATGCCCCCCCCAACCCAAGCCCCAAGGGCATGGCACTGTTTGAATCGGTCTCTAAACAAGCCTGGGAGGAATGGATGGCCCATCAAACGCGTTTAATTAACGAAAAACGCCTCAACCTCATGGATGCCGCCCACCGCAAATATTTAGCCGAGCAGTTAGAGAAATTCTTAAATAACGAACAAATTGATCAAGCTGAAGGCTATGTGCCTGAACAACAAGCAAAATAAAATATACAGTGAATAAAAAACCCCTGCCCTTGTCTTGACGAGGGCACCTCAAGCGGGTTTAATACGCGCCTCGCTAAAGCAGCACTTAGCGCCCGGATAGCTCAGTCGGTAGAGCAGGGGATTGAAAATCCCCGTGTCGGTGGTTCGATTCCGCCTCCGGGCACCATAATTTAAAGGCCTAGAAGAAATTCTAGGCCTTTTTTATTGCCCGCAAATTCATCCAGGCTGAGGTTTTTTAACGTCCGCGCAGCGGCTTTCCCGCTCTGTGAATAAACTGCTAGCAGGATTTGAAATTACCCCGCTGCAAGGCTAACCTTCGCGCCGACTTTTCATTTTTACCCCTCTTAAACTCGATAAATTCGCAGGATCCTTCCATGGCTCAATACGTCTATACCATGCATCGGCTTGGCAAAATCGTGCCGCCTAAGCGCCAAATTCTTAAAGATATTTCCCTATCGTTTTTCCCCGGCGCCAAAATTGGTGTATTGGGTTTAAACGGCTCGGGTAAATCCAGCCTGCTGCGCATTATGGCGGGGGTGGATCAGGATTTTATCGGTGAAGCGCGCCCCATGCCGGGCATAAAAATCGGTTATTTACCGCAAGAGCCGCAACTGGATCTGGCCAAAGATGTGCGTGGCAATGTGGAAGACGGCGTGCGCGAAGCCGTCGATGCCCTTAAGGGCTTGGAAGACGTATATGCCGCCTACGCCGAGCCCGACGCCGACTTCGACGCCCTCGCCAAACGCCAAGGCCAGCTCGAAGACATCATCGCCGCCTGGGACGCCCACAACCTCAACCACACCTTAGAAGTCGCCGCCGACGCCCTGCGCCTGCCGCCATGGGACGCCGATGTCAGCAAACTCTCCGGCGGAGAAAAACGCCGCGTCGCCCTGTGCCGTTTGTTGCTCTCCCGCCCAGACATGTTGTTATTGGACGAACCGACTAACCACCTGGACGCCGAATCTGTTTATTGGTTGGAGCAATTTTTATTAGGCTTTACCGGCACAGTGGTAGCCATTACCCACGATCGCTACTTTTTAGATAACGCCGCCGGTTGGATTTTAGAACTCGACCGCGGCCAGGGTATTCCCTATGAAGGCAATTATTCCACTTGGCTAGAAGCCAAGGAAAAACGCCTAGAACAAGAACAGCGCTCAGAAGCGGCCCACCAAAAAGCCTTAAAAGCCGAATTAGAATGGGTGCGCCAAAACCCCAAAGGCCGCCAAGCCAAAAGCAAAGCCCGTTTGGCGCGCTTTGAAGAAATGCAAAGCCAAGAATTCCAAGCCCGTAACGAAACCAACGAAATTTATATTCCACCGGGCGAGCGCCTGGGGGATAAAGTCATTGAATTTCACAATGTCAGCAAAGCCTATGGCGATCGCGTGCTGATGGATAATTTAAGTTTTACCATTCCCAAAGGCGCTATCGTGGGTATTGTGGGCGGTAACGGTGCCGGTAAATCCACTTTATTCCGCATGATTACCGGCCAGGAAAAACCCGATAGCGGTGAAATTGTTATTGGTGAAACTGTTAATTTAGCCTTTGTAGATCAAAGCCGCGACAATTTAGACAACGATAAAAGTGTGTGGGAAGCGGTGTCTGGCGGCGCCGATATTTTAAAAATCGGCAACTACGAAGTCCCCAGCCGCGCTTATTTAGGCCGTTTTAATTTTAAAGGCACCGACCAGCAAAAACGCGTGGGCGATTTATCCGGTGGTGAACGCGGCCGTTTGCACTTGGCCGACACCTTAAAAAAAGGCGCCAACGTATTATTACTCGACGAACCTTCCAACGACTTGGATGTGGAAACTCTGCGCGCCTTGGAAGAAGCCATTGCGGCGTTTCCCGGCTGCGCACTGGTGATCTCGCATGACCGCTGGTTTTTAGACCGAGTGGCTACGCATATTTTGGCTTATGAAGGCGATAGTGAGATTGTGTTTTTTGAAGGCAATTACACTGAATACCATGAGGATTTTATTAAGCGTAAGGGGAAGGATTCGCAGCCTAAGCGGGTTAAATATAAGCCTTTGAAGGTTTAGGTTTGTCATGAAATTTTATAAGATCTTTTTGATAGAAATATTGACTTGAATTCCCGCTAATTTTAATTGATCACAGTTGATCACCTAAAAATTTAATGGTTCCATTTTCCAGATATCGAGGCCGACAAATGTTAAAAAATCACTTTCCGGTTTTATTTTTTATAGTGTGTTCTTTATCTGCTTGTGGAAGCGGAGGTGGAGGCAAAAATTCTGTTTCAACACCAACAAATAACGAAGTTTTAACTCCTCCTGTGCTGCCGCCTAAAGTAGTATCCGTAGAAGCAATGGCTACTAATACATTCAGCTTTGCAGCCCTTTTAAACGATGGTTCTGTAGTTACCTGGGGTGAGCCAAAGTGGGGAGGAGACAGCTCAAGCGTTCGCAACAAATTAAAAGGCGTCCAAAAGATTTATGCATCTAAGGGAGCATTCGCTGCTCTTAAAGACGATGGTAGCCTTGTAGTTTGGGGGAATCCTACTAGCGGAGGTGATGCAACGAACATTCAGGAAGATTTATACAATATAGTTGAGGTGTTTCCTCGTTACGGCGGTTTTAGTGCATTGCGTAAGGATTCCGTACTTATTAATTGGGGAAGCCCAGTCTATCCGGCGGAAAAAGCTCCAAAAATGGAAAATGTATCGAATGTCATCAGCTCCGTTGAATCGACATTTATTTCTGTAATATTTAAAGATCGAAGCGTAGTCGTTTTAGATCCTATTGCTACAGAAGGAAAATATCGCACTTACGAATCGTATCCATCCTTGAGTTCGGATTTAGTGAAGGGAGTAGCTAACGAAATGGCTTTATTTGCAGGAGTCTTAAGTAGCGGTGAGGTGGTTAGTTGGGGCGATGCGGGACGCACCACAAATTTTCAGGCTGAGAAAGCAAAAGGGACCAAAAATATATATCCGGCAGGCTGGGGATTTTTAGCGACATTTCTTGACAAGACCACTTATTATTGGGGCTTAGACCCTGGAGAAGAGAATGGTACTCCCCCGCCGTTAGGCTTAAATAATGTCACTGAGTTGCACTCAGTTAAAGGGGAAGCCATCGCGCTTTTAGAAAATGGAAGTGTGGCTAGCTGGGGTTATCATGGTGACCGGAATTTTTCCGGAAGCGACTGGGAAATCTATAATGACTTTCCAAAAACATTGACGAATATTGAGCATATTTACGCAGGACCAAGACCCAGTGGCAGTGGGGCAACTTTTGCAGCGGTCGATAAGTTTTCTAACGCGTATTCTTGGGGTGCCAGCACCTCCCCGCCTAAACAGCCAGTCACAAACGTAGACCGTCTAATCCTTTCGGATGGTGGAATTGCTGCAATTAAATTTGATGGTTCAGTTGAGTATTGGGGTAGAGTTTACGTTGAAATTGATACCAAAACTTTGAAACCAATAATTGATCCATTGCTTGTTAATGTTAAACAGATTTATGCGACTAATTATGCATTTGCAGCGATTCGCAAGGATGGAAGTGTGGTAACGTGGGGAGATTATGTTCCAGATGGTGTTATCGATTTAAGTAAATTGTAATTAAAGTGAGTGTCGTGCCACTTTGATTAAGTGATGCGTGGCCCACTAACATATAAAAACCCATCGATGTAGTTAAATTTTGGTTTAAACCAAAACCCCTCCCCTTGAAAAGGGAAGGGGGTGTTGTATATAAGGGTACAAGGTATACTTTTTTACAGTAAGATCCTGGCATGGAGTATTTAAATGGATAAACAAAACCAAAAATTATTTAACCGCAAACAACAAAAACCCCTGCGCCAACAACTGCGAAATAATTCTTCTCCCATTGAGCGTCTTCTGTGGGCGAGATTGCGCGGTGGGCAGTTGGGTATGAAATTTCGCAGGCGCAGGGTATTGGGTCTTATATAGTAGATTTTTATTGCCCGGCAGCGCGGTTGGTAGTTGAAATCGATGGCGATAGCCATTATTGGGCAGGACAACAAAACTACGATGCAGCGCGCGATGGTTTTATGCGCGAGCAGGGGTTAAGCATTTTGCGCTTCACCAATTTAGAGATGAGCCAGTCCTTGGATGGCGTGTTAATGCGAATACGGGATTTTTTGCAGCAAGCGGAATTATCCCGCGACACACCCTGTTAATCACCAGCTCAACCTGCGCAGGCTGGGCAACCTGTTGCCCGCCAATTTTTAAAAACCCGTCTTTGGACTTAAATTGTGGCTGAAACCAAAACCCCTCCCCAACCCTCCCCTTAAAAAGGGGAGGGGGCAGTAAGTGCTGGTAAATGGGGTGATTTATTAATTTTATTCGAGGTGGGGCTTTTAGCTCCTCCCCCTCTTTGAGGGGGAGGTTGGGAGGGGGTGTTGTTTATAAGGGTACAAGGTATAAATTTTTAAAGTAAAATCCTCACGTGGAGTATTTGCATGAATGCGCAAAACCAAAAGCTATTTAACCGCAAACCGCAAACCGCAAACCGCAAACCGCAAACCGCAAACCGCAAACCGCAAACCGCAAACCGCAAACCGCAAACCGCAAACCGCAAACCGCAAACAACAAAAACCCCTGCGCCAACAACTGCGAAATAATCCCTCTCCCATTGAGCGCCCTTTGTGGGCGAGCTTGTACGGCGGGTAATTGAACTCGATGGCGCTAGCCATTATTGGCCAGGGCAATAAAACTAAAATGCAGCGCGGGATTTTTTACAGCGGCAGGGGCTGAGTATTTTGCGTTTTGGTATTTCGGATGTAACCCAAGAGTTATACGGTGTATAACGCGCATGCAGGACGTGCGTGCGGACATTCGCACGGCATGGCATTAAGGCCTGGGTTTTAGCCTTTATCTATACAATAAAAAAAGGCTGCAATGGGTGTTTTACCCACTGGCAGCCTCGCATTATTCGCCTGTTGAAATAATTAAACTACCCTTCTAAAACCCGCGCCAGGGATTTTAAATCGTCTGCACTATTGAGCAGGTTGATAATGGCTTCGTCGGCGGCTTCGCGGGAGAGGTTGAGGCTTTCGAATAATTCGTCGGGTAGTGTGTGGCGCACCAGTTGGCCGGGGCCGTGTTGCAATAAAAGGTGGTTGGCCACATAGACTAAACGGCTGTATACCGCGTGTTCGCCGTCGTAGTTGGGGTTATGTTGCTGGCGAATGCCTGTGTACACTTCCGCCGGTAGGTTCCAATATTCCAGCAGCCAGGCGGTAATTTGACAGCTGGCTACGCCCACAATGCGCTGTTCCACTAAACCTGCAGCCAGGTGAGGGTTGGCGTCCAGGTGGCGGTTGATATTGTGGAAATAAGGTGGAAATACTTCGGCGAGAATTAAATAACCGAAATTATGGAGCAGGCCCACTAGGTACGATATGCCAAAGGCTGGCCGACTAATACGCGGAATACTGGTGACTAAGGCCTCCACCGCAGCGGCCATAAATACGGCCTTTTTCCAGTAATCGCGAATTTGCGCTTTATTAATGACCTGGGGATTAAACGCGCGGCCTAAGGATAAACCGAGAGCGAGGTTGATTACCATATCAAAACCCAGCACGCGCACTATGGCATCTTGTACGGATTTAATTTTGCCCGGCGCCGAATAATAGGGCGAGGCGGCCCAGCTCACCACTTGGGCGGCGAGGGAGGGGTCGAATTCTATTATTTTCGCCAGGTCGCTAATGTCGGCCTGAGGGTTGGCACGCAGGCGAATAATTTTGCTCGCGGTGTCGCTTAAGGGTGGAATTTCTAGGGTTTCGTGCAGGCGTTGTTGAATGCGCCGCTGGGTAAAAATACTGATGGCTTGTTCGATTTGCGGCTCGTCTAAGCGCGCATCAGAGTTGATGGTTTGTGTGGGGCACGAGAGGGTGCAGAGATTGGCTTCGCGAATAAGGGCTTGAAAATCCGCGCGCTCTACACAGACTAATTCTGCTTGATCGCCGGAATTGAGGCAGACATTTTCATAGCGCAGAATATTTAAATCCACCAGCGTCGGCAGGCCCTGCCACGCGGGCATGGCGGGCACACTCTGCAAATTATTTTTGGCCAAGAGCGCATTTATTTCTGCGGCTGCCACCGGGTGCAGGGTGCGGCCTAGTTCTTGGGCGAGCAGTTCTAAATCCAGCATATCTTTTTGCGGCAATAATACTTGCACCCAGCCGTGTTGATCCGCCAGTAATTGCGAGCGCACTTGGCAGACGGTTTTATCCACCATTGGGCTGGGTTCGGTGGGGGTTACAGCGTAGGAAATATTATTGCGCTGAAGCATTTGCAATATGGTAGCGGGGACGGGCATGAAGAATTTACCTCACATCATGCGGATCAATAGATGTCTGATATAGACGATTACCTAAAGCATAGTTGGGTGTGGGCAAAGTGCTAGCGCTGTGTGGATTAAGTCGGTGCAGGGCTAGGAAATTTAGTATGGAGTTTGGGTTTTTTTAGAGCTAAAAGTTTGGGGGCTCTTGGGATGGGTGGCTATTAATTAAGTGCTTGCTATGGGTGGTTCGACAGGCTCACCACGAACGGTATGCGCAGGGTTGCCACGAATGATTATTAAAAGGAAATACAGGTGAGGTTTTTTAGCGGTTGGGGTTGAGTAAAAAATTAATGCACTATTGTGCAGTGAATACGCGCCCCTCACCCGTTATTGACGGTGCAGAAGAAAATACTACACCGCATTCGAACGACAAAAACGGGATTTTTTGACGCGCCTGGTTTGCAGGTAGGCACTTTTTGTATACGGCCATTTTGCATACGCAATGATGTGAATTCTTTAGGATCAGCTAGGTAGTAAATCCTCGATCAATCCCCGGCTAGCGTTTAAAAAATCCCATTAATTGATCCAGCGCGCGGGCTTGGTCGGCCATGGTTTCGCTGGCGGCGGAGGCTTCTTCTACTAAGGCAGCATTTTGTTGGGTGATTTGATCCATTTGTAAAATGGCCGTATTAATTTGACTGACACCAGCGGCTTGCTCTTTGGTGGTGATGACTATGTCGCCCACCATACTGGCCACTTGTAAAATTTCCTGCACCATTTGATTCAGTGTTTTACGGGAGCTTTCCACCAGGGCGCTGCCGTCTTGCACGCGGCTGACTGAATCGTTAATAAGCTGTTTTATTTCTTTTGCGGAATTGGCCGAGCGCTGGGCCAGGCTTCTCACCTCCGCCGCCACCACGGCAAAACCGCGCCCTTGCTCACCGGCGCGGGCCGCTTCTACGGCGGCATTTAAGGCTAATAAATTGGTTTGAAATGCCAGTTCGTCTATGACACCAATAATATTGGCGATGGCAGTGCTGGCCGCTTGAATACCGCGCATGGCCGCGGCGGTTTTTTCCACCGAGGCATCACCGGATTTGGCAATTTCCACGGCTTGTAAACTGAGGTTATTCGCTGTTTCAGCATTGTGCTGGCTTTTATGCAGCATCTGGGTAATTTCTTCCATGCTGGCGGCGGTTTCTTCTAGGGACGATGCCTGCTCTTCTGTGCGGGTGCTTAAATCCTGTGTGCCGGCGGATATTTCCTGGCTGCTGGTGGCGATGGTTTCACTGGCGAGAATAATTTCACCCATGGTGCGGGTCAGGCTGTCGAGGGTTTTATTCACATCGCGTTTTACCAATGCGAATTCGCCGCTGTACTCACTGTTAATGCGTTGGGTTAAATCCCCTACCGCCATGGCGCCAATCACGCGCACAATTTCGTCCGTGGCGTGTTTGGTGGTGGTGATAATTTGATTTAAGCCCTGCGCAACATTTAGGAAAAAGCCTGTTTTACCTTGCAGATTTAATAAAGCACTAAAATCGCCTTTGGAGGCGGTTTGAATCACCTGATTAATTTCGTGCTCTATGGCAATTTCCGCTGTGCGCTCTTGCCACTCGATAACCGTGCCTAATTGTTGGCGGTTTGCATCGGTGATGGGGCTGGCAGTAATGACAAAGTGTTTATTGCCAATCGCATGTTCTATTTGAAATGCCTGTAAATTATTCTTTAAAGCCGCAGCCTGTAATTGTTGGTGGGAGTGCACATAATCGCTGGGTTTGCCCAGCAGGTTGCCTGCATTAAAGTGTGGCAGCTGGCTGCTGATGGCGTTTTGCGCCGCGCTTAAGAGGGAACCCATGGCGCGGTTGGTATAAATAATCAGTTGTTGCTCATCGAGAATCAGGGTGCTGGTGGAGGAGGCATCAAGGGCCTGGCGAATGCGGGCATTTTCCTGGGCGATTTTGGCTTCCTGGGCGTATTTGGCTAATTCATCGGTGCGGTCGATCCACTCCACCACACAGCCTAAATATTCACCCTGTAACGAGCGAATGGGGGTTACGGCGGTATCTAGGGTAAATTCGGCTAAATTCCAGCGGGTCTTCTCCGTGTGGGTTAATTCCTGCGCGCGCTTTAATGGCGGCAGGTGTTTAAAACGGTGTAATTCGATGCCGGTTAAATGCTCCGCCTGTACGCCGCCCACGTCACTGCGCAGGGCAGTGTCCAAATGCCGCATTAAAGTGCGCAGCGCCTCGTTGGCGTAGACAATTTTATGCTGGGTATCGGTAATCATGGCGGCGGTGGCGCACACGTCCAGAGCCTGTTTAATAATGAGAGTTTGGGTGGCTTGTTGGCGCGCCTGCTCGGCCGCGTGTTCGGCTTCTTGCGCTTTTTGCGCTATTACTTGAGCTTGGCGCACCTGCTCTTGGCGGGCCTCTTCTATGGCAGCGACAGTGCTATTAACGCCTTTGGCTAATACGCCTAATTCACCGGGGAAGGCGTCATTAATTGCCTCGACATTTTGCCCATCCACTAATTGCTGTAGATGCAGGTTCACCAATTGAATAACTCGCCCGGTGTCCAGCACTAATTTATCCACGCTGCGGCAGGTATTGCCAATTTCATCTTGATCGCGGTTGTTTAAGGTCAGACGAAAATTACCCTCTTGTTGCACGCGGCTGATGATCTGTTCCATGCGGGTAATGGGTTGGCTGACTAACCGAGCACTAAACAGCGCTAATAGGGCGACGGCCGCTAATAACACCAAGCCGATAACCAAGGTAATGGTTCGTAAACTGTAAACGGATTTTAGCGCTTCCGCTTCGTCAATTTCGGCGGCGATAAGCCAGTTAAAATCACCGAGTTTAATCGGCGCAAACGCGGATAAAACGGCATTGTTGTTGTAATCAATTATTAACTGGGCGCCGCTTTGGCCCGCCAAGGCTTTTTTAGTGGCCTCGGTTTTAACGCTGCCGGTTTCCGGCGCGGCAAATGAGGCGGCTACCGTATGGTGCGTCGGGTCCAAATAGGAATCCGAGCGCATTAAATTATCCGGCCCCACTAAATAGGTTTCACCGGTTGCGCCCATGCCCGAGCGCTCTTGCATAATGGCATTAATAGGCTCTATGGGCACCTGTACAATTAGAGTGCCTTGGGCCTTGCCTTGAATATAAATGGGTGTGGCAATAAAACCGGCGGGGGCTTCGTAAGAGGGCGTATAGGGGGCAAAATCGGTCAGGGTGGTTTTGCCTTGGGGTAGGTTTTTAGCTGTATTAAAGGCTTTGGCTAGGGCAGTTTTGGCCCAGCTGCCGCTGGTTAAATTAGTGGCAAAATCCAATTCTTTGTATACGGTGTACACCACATTGCCACTGGCATTGTCGACTATAAAAATATCGTAGTAGCCAAAGGCTTCTAATTCGTGGCGTAATTTAGGGTGTAATTGTTCGTGGGTGCGATTGTAGATGTTTGCGCTTGCACCCACGTCCAGCAGATGTTTTGAGCCGAGTGGGTTGGCGTTATTGGCAATGTATTCATTTTGTAGCCATTGCCCGGCGGGGGATAAGCGATCCAGTATGGGTTGGCTGTCGATGGTTTTCTGGCTGCGCTTTTGATATTCGGCAGCAAACTGCGTTTGGTAATAATTCCCCAGCTTGGCAAGATTCGGTGGAGGTTCAGCATTTAAGTTATCAAAGCCTTGGGTGAGTTCCACTAAGGCCTCTTGCACATCCTGGCCCTGGGCCATGCTCGTCAACTGGCCGCGCAGCTGAGTAAAGTGCCGTTCAATGGCAGCGGTTTTTAAATCGCGCACGGCAATTAAGGCTTCCGTAGCGCTATGGGTTAATTCTTTTTTAGCGGTGGAATAACTTAATACGCCCAAAATAACTATAGGCAGGAGCGCAACGCCGATAAGCATCAGCATTTGTTTGCGCACTATGGGTAAATTTCTGAACCACTCCATCTTGGCACCCCAATAATCGCCCTAGAAAGTACTTAAAGCCTAGACGAGAATTGATTCACGCAATGACAAAAATACCAATTTAATTGTGCTTATTATTGGTGCAAAGAATTAAAGCGCTTCTGATCAATTCCGATTTTTGCTTTTTTCAAAACCCTAGCAGGCATAGAGCCCTTGCCTGCGCTACTCGGGCGCTTTTGAAAAAAGCAAAATTTGGAATAAATAGGCCCATTATTAGGCCTAATATTTTAACAGTGTGTTGAAATACTACCTTGCTCGCCCTCCACCCTGGCCACTACTACGGCGCAGCAACTATCGCTAAACACATTTACCGCTGTGCGTAGCATATCCAGAATTCGATCCGTCACCATTAACAATGCGATGGCTTCAATGGGCAGGCCGAGGCTGCCTAATATCACGCTAATTGCCACTAAACTGGCAGCGGGTATGCCTGCAATACCAAACGAAGTTAAAAGTGCCATTAAAACGACAATCGCCTGTTGGCCGGTGGTTAAATCAACCCCGTAGGCTTGGGCGATAAAAATCACCGCTACACATTCGTATAACGCGGTGCCATCCATATTTAATGAGGCCCCCAGCGGCAATACAAACGAGGTGGTTTTGTGGGACACCTTGGCGTTTTCTTCCAAGCATTTAATATTCACCGGCAGCGAGGCGTTGGAGCTGGCGGTGGAAAAGGCCGTGAGCATAGCGGGGAACATGGCTTGGTAATGTTTAACCGGATTTACCCGGCCAAAAATTTTTAAATACACGGCTAGGGTGCCAAAACAATGCAGAATTAAACCTGCCGCGACGGTAATAAAAAAAACACCCATCACGCTTAAACTTTTCAGCCCCGTGTTCATGACCGTTTGGGTAATTAAACCGTACACGCCTAGGGGGGCAAATTTCATCACGAATAGGGTCATGCGCATCATGGTGTCATTTAGCCCACGCCAAAAACTTAACTGTGCGCTGTGCCCCGGTTCTGCGGTTTGCAATAAAAAATACCCAAATAATAGGGAAAATATGATCACGCCCAGCATTTGCCCGTCGTCGGAAGCGGCAGCCACTATGTTAGTGGGAATCATGCGCAGAAAAACCCCGGCAATATCGCCACCGTCCCGCTCGGCCACCTTGGCTACTTGAGTGGCCACCTGCTCAGCATCGAGCAAATTTAATAAATCGCTGGCGGGTTTGCCGTTGTGAATGCCGGGGGTAAATAAATTCACCATCAATAAACCCACCAGCACGGCGCTGCTGGTAAAGCCGATAAAGGTGGCGGCGGTGAGCCACCCCATGCGGCCTAATTTCTGGCTGCCGATGCCAGCCACCCCACAAATCACCGAGGAAATCACCAGCGGAATTACCAGCATTTTTAAGCCCTGCAAAAACGCACTGCCGAAAAACCCCAACAGGTTATATAGCTGCACGCCCAGCAGCTGGCTGTCTTTGGGCAGGAGCAGGCCGGTGATAAAGGCCAGGCCAATACTGATGAGAATTTGCCAATGTAATTTCATGCGAGTGCCTCTGCGTAGACTGGGGGCTATGTCGTTATTAACCCGGCGGCTTTTAGTGTTGGGTTACTAGCTGTATGGAAATAATGTGTATTCATTGCTGGAGCCTAGGGAATCTCTGATTAAGGGGTATTTTCAAAAACGCACAAGTACGTCCATGTAGCTCCGGCGCGGGCTTCCTGCCCGCGACGGTTTTGAAAATACCCCTTAATCAGAGCTTCCCTAGGTAGTAATTGATCAAGGATGCGCTGATTAACGGATTTGTGCAGCCTGAGCCCGTCCAAGGGCACCTCGACAGGCGCACCACAAATGGCCGTTATTCAAGATACCCGGCTGTTAAAGGATTAACCCAATAGCCTGTTTTTGCCTGGCAAAGCCTGTGCCGCCGTGGCCGGTGCTATGCTTGCTTGGCGCCTGCGGCTAGGCGTTTAAGGCGGGAACTGTTTCATTAACCGCGCAGTAAATTCGGGTATTATGCCCGGCCAACAATAATAGCTTCGGGAGTTTGTCGTGGAGAGTAACGTTTTAATCGCAGGCGGCTGGTTGATGGTGCCGATTATCCTGTGTTCTGTTGCTGTGGTAGCCATTACGGTGGAGCGTTTTTGGACTCTCAACCCGAAAAAAATCGCCCCCCGCCACCAGCTAGGTGAGGTGTGGGCGCTGCTGCAAAACAACAGTTTTGATGCGGAAAAACTCAAATCCCTGCGCAAATCCTCCCCCTTAGGCCGCATTTTAGCCGCGGGCCTCGCCAACTCCCGCCATGGTCGCGATGTAATGAAAGACTCCATCGAAGAGGCCGCCAGCCAAGTGATTAACGAGTTAGAGCGCTACTTGCCGATTCTCGGCACCATCGGCAGCCTGGCCCCCCAGTTGGGTCTGCTCGGCACCGTATTCGGCATGATCAAAATGTTCACCGAAATTATGCTCGCCGGTAGCAACGGCAACACCAGTATTCTTGCCGGGGGCATAGCCGAGGCGCTGATTTGTACCGCCGGAGGTTTGATGGTGGCTATTCCCGCCATCGCCGCCCACCGATTTTTCCTGCGCCGGGTGGATAACCTGGCGGTGCTTTTAGAGCAGGATGCCCTCAAGCTGGTGGACGCCCTGTGCAACGACCGCCGCGTCGATCTCAAAGCGGCCTAGGGTGATTCGATGAAATTTCGCCGCCAGCCCCGCAAAGAAGACCATATAGATGTTACTAACTTCATCGATGTGCTGTTGCTGCTGCTGATCTTTTTTATGGTGGCCACCACCATGACCAAAGAGGGCCATTTAAAGCTGGAATTGCCCCAGGCTGTGGGCAGTGATGACGCGCCGAAGGTGAATCGCATTGAGGTGATTGTGGATCAAAAGGGCGGCTACAGCCTCAATGGCCAAGCGCTGATTAACAGCCAGTCAGAAACCCTGTTGCGGGCGATTGAAAAACTCGCCATCAGCGATAAAAAAACGCCTTTTGTCGTGACTGCCGATGCCAACGTACCCTACCAGGCGGTGGTGACGGTGATGGAAGCGGCGGGTAAAACCGGCTACAGCAATATTCAACTCACCACCCAAATCCCCGGCGGCCCGGCTAAATCCCCCTGATGGAGGCGTCGGTGCTCAAACAGTGGTACGGCAAACCCACCTGGCTGTGGGTTTTTTTGCCTTGGGTGCCGCTGTTTTGGTTGGCGCGCCTGGTGCGCCGCTGGCTGTTAACGAAGCAAGCGCCCCGCCTGCCGGTGCCGGTGGTGATCATCGGCAATATCACGGTGGGCGGTACGGGTAAAACGCCCCTTATCATGGCCCTGGCCAACGCACTGATGGCGCGCGCCCTCAAGGTGGGTGTGGTCACCCGGGGCTACGGTGGCAATTTCAACGGCACCTATTTACGGGTGGATAACAGCACCGACCCCACCCTCTGCGGCGACGAACCGGCCCTGCTGGCGCAAACCCTATCCTGCCCCATCTGTGTGGGCCGCGACCGCGTAGCCGCCGCCCAAGAGTTGGTGCGCGCCGGTTGCCAGGTGATTCTCAGCGACGACGGCCTGCAGCATTACCGCTTGGCGCGGGATTTAGAACTCATAGTGCTCGATGCCAGCCGGGGCCTGGGCAATGGCTGGTGCCTGCCGATTGGCCCCCTGCGCGAGGGCGCCGGGCGCCTGAAAGAAGCCGACTGGGTGCTGGTCAACGGCGGCAGTGGCGCCAACAGCTTCAGCCTTGCGCCCCGCCGCTGGCGGGATCTCGCCACCAACCAGGCCTTCGCATTTCAGCCCTGGCCCTGGGGCGAGCAGGCCCAGGTGTGTGCCCTGGCGGGCATAGGCAACCCCGAACGCTTTTTTCGCAGCTTGGAAGACTGGGGCCTTACCGTCACCCGCCGCGCCCTGCCCGATCACCACCGTTTTAACCCCATGGACTTCGCTTTTGCCGAGGGCCAGCCGCTGTTAATCACCGCAAAAGATGCGGTTAAATGCCGCATGCTCGCGCCACCGAACACCTGGGTGCTCGATGTAGACGCCCAGCTGCCGGCCGCCTTTGTTGAGGATTTTTGCACCCGCGTGCAAACCCTTTGCCGATCACCCCAGGAGCACCGCCCGTGACCTATAGCGTAATTATCCCCGCCCGTTTTGGCTCCAGCCGCCTGCCCGGCAAACCCCTTAAAGACCTGGCCGGCAAAAGCATGGTGCAGCGGGTGTACGAGTGCGCCCGCCAAAGCGTTGCCAGCCGCGTGATTGTGGCCACTGACGATCAGCGCATCGCCGATGTGGTACAGGGTTTTGGCGGTGAAGTCTGTATGACCGGCAGCCATCACGAATCCGGCACTGACCGCTTGCACGAGGTGGTCAGCCAATTGGAACTGCCGCCGGAGCATATAGTGGTGAACGTGCAGGGCGATGAACCCCTGATCCCCGCCAGCGTGATCGACCAGGTGGCGGACAATTTAGCCTGCCGCCCGGCGGTAAGCGCCGCCACCCTGTGCGAAACCATTCACCGCCTGGAAGACTGCTTCGACCCCAACATAGTCAAGGTGGTGACTGACCTGGCAGGCCTTGCCCTCTACTTCTCCCGCGCGCCGATTCCCTGGCACCGGGACGGATTTGCCGCCTCCCCCCAACAGATGCCCAGCGCCATCAGCCCCAAACGGCATATCGGCATCTACGCCTACCGCGTCAGCCTGCTGCAGCAGTTTGTGAGCTGGCCGGTAGCGCCACTGGAAGCCTGCGAGAAGTTAGAACAGCTGCGCATACTCGCCAACGGCCAGGCGATTCATGTGGCCGAAGCGGTGGAAGCCGTGCCGGGCGGGGTGGATACGGAGCTGGATCTTAAGCGTGTGCGCCAGTATTTGGCGCAGTTGGACGCCAGTCAAAAAGAGCCCCGCCATGGCCACTAAAATTTTATTCGTCTGCCTCGGCAACATCTGCCGCAGCCCCACCGCCCACGGCGTCATGCAAGCCAAGATTGACCAGCAACGCCTAGGCAATCGCCTAGAAGTTGATTCCGCAGGCACCTCCGACTGGCACATAGGCAAACAGCCCGACAGCCGCACCATGGCCTGCGCCAAGGCCGCCGGTTACGACCTCAGCCCCCAGCGCGCCCGCCAGGTGAATAGGGCGGATTTTGCCGAGTTTGACTACATACTCGCCATGGATGCCAACAACCTGCGCGAACTTACCGCCCTCAAACCCGCAGGCTTTAGCGGCCACTTGGGGCTGTTTTTGGATGTGTTACCCGAGCAGCCCCTGCGGGAAATGCCCGACCCATACTACGGCGATGCCCGCGCCTTTGAGCAGGTATTAGCATTGAGCGAAGCGGCCTGCGATGCCTGGCTTGCACGCATATTGGCGGCGCGAAGCTAGCCCATGCTGAACCTAGCGCGCGATTTTGATTTACAGCCTTACAACACCCTGGCCTGCCCGGCGCGGGCCGAGTACTACTGCGCGGCGGCAAGCCTAGCTGAACTGACCGAGGCACTGCGCTTTGCGAATGAGCAGGGCCTGCCGCTGCACCTGCTCGGCGGCGGCAGCAACCTGTTGTGCGGCGCCTTTATCCCCGGCCTTACCCTCAGCCCCAAACTCATGGGCCGCCGTCTGCTCGGCGAGCAGGGCGAGCAAGTCGAAGTGGAATTAGCGGCGGGGGAAAACTGGCACCAAGCCGTGCTTTGGTGTTCTGGCCAGGGCCTCTATGGGCTGGAGAATTTAGCCTTAATTCCCGGCAGTTGTGGTGCGGCGCCGATTCAAAACATAGGCGCCTATGGGGTAGAAATCGGCCAATTGCTCAGCCAAGTGGTGTGTTTTAACCGCCACAGTATGAGCCTTGAGGTATTAAACGCCGAGGACTGCCAGCTTGCCTATCGCGACTCCATCTTTAAACAAGCTCTGCGCCACAGCCATATTATTCTGGCCATTCGCCTGCGCCTAAACCGCGTCTTCACGCCGGATTTAAGTTACCCGGCACTGAATTTTAACGGCCAAACCCCCACACCCCAGCAGTTATTAGAGCGGGTGATCGATCTGCGGCTGAGTAAATTGCCGGACCCAGCGGTAATACCCAACGCCGGTAGTTTTTTCAAAAACCCCATAGTGAATACCGAAAAACTCGCCCAGTTACTCAGCCTTTATCCGCAGATGCCCCACTACCCGGCGCCCCAGGGAGCGAAGCTCGCCGCCGCTTGGTTAATTGAACAGGCCGGTTGTAAGGGGCAGACTTATCAGGGCATCACCGTCCACGCCCAGCAGGCCCTGGTATTAACCAACCCCGCCCAGCGCCCCCGCGAGGACGTACTCGCCTGCGCCGCCATCATCGCGGACAAGGTCGCCGCAGGGTTTGGTGTAAAGTTGGAAATTGAACCGCAGTTGCTCGGTTAAGCAAACGCAAGCTTTAGTAGCCCGGATGCAGCGCAGCGCAATCCGGGGTTGCAGGCAGGAACACTATCGAGCTAAACCCGGATTGCGCTGCGCTGCATCCGGGCTACTCCCTAAAAACCTCAAACCCCCGAATTCTCAAACCCCGCCGTAGGGGCACCCCTTGTGGGTGCCCAATGGGTAAGCTAATTTTTCAATTGCGCCACAAAATTACCCAGCGAAAAAACTAACAATCCGGCAATTCCACCACGCCCCAATAAGAATGCAACATGGAAATTAACCGCGCAAAACCATTATCCGACTGCTTTTTAACTATGAAACCCGCCACATTGCGCTGATAACACTTAGCCTTATCGTCTTCCGCTTGCGAAGTGGTGAGCATAAAAATTAATGAGCTGGCTAAGGTTGGGTCGGCGCGCACATTTGTGAGCATTTCAAAACCGTTCATGCGCGGCATATTGATATCCAACAAAACGATATAACGCTGCCCCGCTTTAATCAGCCGCCGCAACAATTCCAAACCTTCCACGCCATCGTGGGCGCGCACCAGCGGGTTAGAAAGGTTTTGTTTTTTTAAGGTGCGCTGAATTGACATGGCATCTACATCGTCATCGTCCACGAGCAGAATGGTCACATCGCGATCGAGTTGAGCGTTCAACATGAGTTACATCTCCTGGTGAGTGGGTTGATGAATATCCGGCCAGGTAAAATAAAACCAGCAGCCGGATACTCCGTCGGATTCAACGCGAATAGTACCACCGCGTCCTTCCACCGTCTTCTTAACTAATGCCAGCCCAATGCCGCTGCCTTCAACCACATCCCGCGGTTTAAGGGTTTGAAACATGGTAAATATTTTGTCGTGATGCTCAGGGGCAATGCCTGTGCCATTATCCCCCACACCAAATTCAAAACCGTCCCGGCGTTTGTTCGCTTCTATATACACCTCAATACGGTCACCCGGATGATGTTTAATGGCATTGCCAATTAAATTCCGAAAAATAACCTCCAGGGGCGCCCGTTGGGTGGTCAGTACCGGCATGGGTGATAGGTACTTAAGCTGAGCGGGTTTATTTGCCGAAAATAAATCAAAAATATCATCGACAAGCGCACGGCTGTCCACCACAACGGCTTCGCCTAAGCTGCGCCCAGCGCGAGAGTATTCCAATAAATCATCTAGTAATTTTTCCATGCGTTTTATGCGATTTTGCATCAGCGCTAAATGTTTTTGAGTGCCGCTGTCCAATTGGCCTTCCAAATCCTCAGCAATCCAACTGGCTAATTGATCAATACCGCGCAAGGGTGATTTTAGATCGTGAGATGCAATGTAGGTAAAACTATTTAGTTCGGCATTGATCGCCGTCATTTCGCGCAACAATTTTTGTTGGCGTTGCTCGTCCTGTTTAGCTTTCGTGATATCCAAATTAACGCCGTAGAGTTTTAGTGCCGCTCCGTTGGCATCACGTAAGACATAAGCTTGAGCTTTGATATAACGCATGGCGCCATTAGGATGAATAATACGAAATTCAGTATCAAATGGCGCCGAGCCTGCGATGCTTGCCTGCAAGGCTTGTTCGCTCCGGGTTAAATCGTCCGGGTGAACGGCTTTGGACCAAAGTGAATAAGGCTGCGCCGACTGGGGTGTTATTTCCAAACCATAAATGTGATACATGGTATCGTCCCAATGCAAAGTTTGGCTAGTCAAATCATAGTCCCAAAACCCCACACCGGCCGCGCTCGCGGCAAGGCTAAAACGCGTGTTAGCGTGCAAAAGAACTTCTTCATTTTTTTTAATATGCGTAAGGTCAATGATTGTAGCTAAAACATGCAAGCCATCGAAACCTGGTACGCTATTAAGACCCACCTCGACGGGAAATTCACTACCATTTTTGCGAAGGGCGTATAACTCCATATTGCGGCCCATCGGACGGGAGCTTGCGCACGCCAAATAGGCGGCTCGATGCGCTTGGTGTTTGGTTTGGTGCTGCGGCGGAATTAATTTTTCCACTTTGCAGCCTATTAACTCTTCAGCCAAGTAGCCAAACAGGAAAATTACCTGTTGATTGGCGCGAATGATTTCCCCCTCCGCATTGACAATAATGATTGCCTCGGGCACAGATTCGATAATTAAATCAGCATAATCTAGACTCGTCTTCAATCGCAGATTGCTTGCATGAATTTCATTATCACGGGCAATTATTTTATCGCGCATAATTTCGAGTGCGCTGGCTAAGCCTTTTACTTCAGGTACACTTGCGGCAGGCATCACAGTAGAAAAATCGCCATCACCCAAAGCATGAGCGACAGAGCTTAATTGTATTAGGGGTGTCATTAATCTGCGCACATAGCCATAAATTAACACGGTTATTGATAGGGTAATGGCGAAGGCGCTCAAAATAATAATTTTATTTATGCCGCGGTTACGGGCGCTGATATAGTCTTGCTCAACTGCGTAAACCAAGGATAAAATGCGCTCCTTATCGAGTGTTAAATCTGTTTGCACCCCATACATCATTTGCCCTGCAAGGGTAAATGGCACTAAGCGGCCTGCGGGTAAGGTGGTTAACATACTGTCTTGCGTGTTAAGAGCTTTGCCGGCAATGGCTTCTAAATCCTGCTGCCAACTAAATGAATTGCCCAGACCCTTACCAAATATTTTTTCATTGTTGGGATGAATAATATATTCACCCGTCTGAGTAAACATATAAGCCGCTATATAGTTTAAGTTATCCGCTGTTAATTTATCCAACGCAGCACCAATATCCATATTAATAACCAACATGCCAAAAACATGGCCTTGCTCGTTATACACAGGTGTTGCAGCACTTATCATACGCCGCAAAGGCCGCTCAAGCTCGCCCTTTTCCTCATGCAAATGGATGTCTGAAATATACACCTCGCCCTTGTTTAAACGGACGGCCGGAAGAAAAGCTTCCTGCAATTTCATTATGTGTAATTTTGCACCCTCTTCAACCGCAATTGCACCCGCCGCTGAGCGCACGTGAATCAGTTCCCGGCTGTTATCAGTAAGGCTAATAAATAAGATTTCAAAATATTCTGGATTGGCGTCAAGAAACGACGTTATACGTCCTTGCAAGCGCTTAGTTAATATACCGCTGCTTTGTTGCTCCGCCTCGTCAAAGCCATTATGCTCAATGGCTCTCACCAAACCATCGAGCGATGGCAAGCGAGATAAATACGTTACATCGCGATTAAGCCGGTCAATTTTAGTGCGCAGCTCTTTATTATTGTATTGTGCCTTGGTTTCCAACTGAGTTTGGAGTTCAGATAAAACTGCTTTGCGCGCCAGTTGATTGGACAAATAAATTTGCACCGTGGTCGCTAAAAATATCAGCATCACCACACCGAAGATGATGCGAACACTTAAGGATAGGCGCGCTGAGGCGGCGACTGGTTGCATAGGTTACCCGACTGAGAGGCTATTCGCTGTTAACTATAATAATGGGTACCGCGAGTGTAATCACAAAGCGCTGATTAAGCGCTGCATGGGTTATATTTATTCGGCGCACACGAGCTTATTGCCGAGCTGTCGCCGTACAATGAACCCGTCGCTAATAAGTGAATTTGCGTGTGTTAGCTGAGTGCGTTGCGGCCTTCGCCGCTATGAGCATAATAATAGCATGGGGCCAGGCTAATTCACCTGCTAATAGCCCTTATGAAATAGCCCGATAATTAGGCGGCGCTATTTGATGCCGTCTTTTACATTCAATTAAACTCTAAGGCAGTTGCATTGGGTAAAGGATGATCTGCATAGAAAGCGTTTATTGCCTGGCTCTGAGCACATCCCGAGGGTAAGCAATGGCTGCTCTTTTGGCGACTTCCCAATTAATACCTGTGGCAAAGTTGCCGCACCGACGACCTAAGCCCTAGCGAGTCTTAAGGGCACCTTCCAGAAATTCACTTTTTGCGCCATCGCGATGTTATTTTCGTGCTCAGTCGGTCATTTATAGCGCATAAGCGCACTTCTGCCGCATGTAACTGCCTTGCGATCATCGCGAAAATTCCATTCCCAGAGGTGCCCTTATAGGCCGTGCTAAATCAAGGGCGATTGGCATAACGCATGGCCAGCCAAGCGCTCGAGCACAACAGTAAAAACCCCAGCGTGACCGGTTGCAGGCTATTGTTATACGCCAAGCCAATACAGGTGCCCAACACCAAAGAAATAGCCGATGAAACAGCACCTATAATCGCCGATGCCATACCGGCAATATGCCCCATAGGCTCCATGGCAATCGCATTGCTATTGCCAAAAATAAAACCAAAACATAAAAAATTAAACCCTGCAAACAGCATAAACATCCCTAGACTAACCGCAAGCCAAGACTGTATCGCTAAAAAAATAATAGCGGCGACAATCATGCCGCGCAGGGCAAGGTCACATAAGCGGCGCATGCCAATACGCTCCACCAGGTACGCATTACCCAACGAAGCCGCACCAAAAATAAGTGCCAACACGCCAAAATAAACGGTAAACAAGCTGCCGGTGGCAAACAATTCTTGGAATATCTGTTGTGAAGAATTTAAGTAGCCGATCAAACTGCCAAAAATACAGCCCATACATAGGGTGTAACCCATACTAATTTTATTGCCCACCACCTCTTTAAACCCCGCACTAAAATGGGAGGCGGACAAACCAATACGCTTAGGTTTGGGCAAAGTCTCCTCCAGGCGCAAAAAAATCCAACCGCCGATCAGCAGTGCGTAGCCAATGTAAAAAATAAAAATACTACGCCAATCGGCTAAAAATAAAATGCCTTGGCCCAAAGAAGGCGCAATCGCCGGTACACCCATAAATATCAGCATCACAATGGACATAATTTTGGCCATCTGCTCACCTGAATATTTATCCCGCACAATAGACATAGCCGCCACATAAGGCCCAGATACACCCAAGCCCTGAATCAAACGCCCCAGTAACAATTGCGGTAAATCCTGCCCGACATAACAGATCAGGCTACCCACAAAATACAGCGCTAAACCCAGGTATAAAATAGGTTTGCGCCCCAAAGCATCGGAAACCGGGCCCGATATTAATTGACCGATGGTCATGCCGAGAAAAATAGCGGTGATAAGCAATTGCACCTGGTTGGCATCGGTGATGTTAAGATCGTTGCGAATAATGCCCAAGGCCGGCAAAAGCGCGTCGATGGAAATGGCAATAATCGACATCAAAAGCGCAATTAAAACCGTAAATTCCGCTCGCGTGATGCTAGCGGATGGCGTTTGAGTTGAAACAGTCATAATCAAGGTAAATCCAATGTGAGGGGGTATTGGCTAGTCGAACGACCTCGTGTTTAATCGACAGCGGGCAGATAAAAATAGTCTGTAGACTCACACTAAGCGCGGTTTTAGTGGCAGGTAGCGGTGCAAAGCCGCCTAGTATATGAGCATTATTTGGATGGCGCCTAGCCGCACTCAAAGCCTAATGCCTATGAACGCGGCGTGGGATTTAATGGCATAAATACTTATGCCATCGCGGTTTACGCAGCAAGCTATTTTTAAACCTGCGCTGACCCGAACATACACCCCACCGAGAGAATAATCCACCTCACCTCAACAATAACGCGCCTATTGTCTGTTTTTAAAGGCAAACGTTACAGCCGGTTACGGCTCCCGTCGTCCATCCTAAACCCCTGAGTCATCCTGCGCGAAGTCGCAGGATCCAGTCCTTGTATTAACTGCAACGCTTTTTTGGTGCTCGCCAACAGCAAAATCTAACCGGCCGCTGTACCTCAATCCCAACTACATAAGGGCTTGTCGGCCTATCCAGCACTTGTTCGCCTATATAATTTTCCAGCTAAGGCCTTGGTCGCCGTCTATTTTGGTGCTATAAAAGCTGAAACCATTGTAGCGCACTCCCCCATAGCTAAAAGAAAGCGTCACGCCTAGCTATCAGCAAGCATGTGCGCAAAGAGCCGCGCACGGATTATTGCTGCCCCAAGAATATAAAGAAAAGGATTTTTAGGCGGCGCTACAGATTGGGTGATGCTCGGCGAGAAAATTGTGATAAACGGTATCATCATTTAAATGAACTGATAACATGGATTAAAAATGAAATCTATAAATACCGAAGGATGTGAGAGACATTTTTACATTGATGCTTTGCGGGTAATTGCCGTTTTGTTGATGTTTGTCTTTCATGTATCTATGATATTTGCCGCTGAATCCGATTGGCATATAAAAAATACAGAGCAAAGCAGGGTTCTTCTCGAAGTCAATTATTTTATATCTTTTTTTAGAATGCCACTTCTGTTTCTTGTTTCAGGTTATATTGCATCCATTTTATTGGCTCGTTTAAATTGGAAAGAGTTTATTGTTCAGCGATTTCAGCGATTAATAATACCCTTGACCGTCTGGACTTTTATTCTGGTCGCCCCTCAAATATTTTTTGAGAGAAGGCTGGACGGTTACACCGCTTCCTATTTCGACTTCTACAAAACTTTTTTAAAGTTTGAATGGTGGCCAAGTGGAAATTTTCATTGGCTCCACCTTTGGTTCATACCATATTTGTTCGCATACAATTTAATTTCAATCCCAGTCTTTATTTTCTTAAAAAAATCACGTCTTTTGTCTTCTTTGGATCAGGCCAAATCACAAAATTTAACTTATATTTATGTATATATTTTAATCGCGTCATTGCCATATGCTTTTTTAACTACAAAGTTCCCCGTAACATATGATTTTCTGCACGATTATGCTCGACATTCATTTTATGTGCCATTTGTGCTGGCGGGTGTTTTATTGTTAAGATTTGACAGTTTGATTTATCTAATTACAGAAAATAGGATCTCCATTCTTCGCGCTGCATTTTTAAATACCATGCTAATTTTTACACTCAGATGGAATGACTGGGATTCATTTCACATTTGGAAAAACTGGTCAGAACTGCCGCAAACATATATCTATCTTGCAATATTAAATATCAATTCATGGTTGTGGGTGTTGGCATGTTTAGGGTATGGCAGAAGGTATCTAAATGATGAAAACGTATTTTTTAAGTACGCCAACAAAGCAGTTTATCCTTTTTATATACTTCATCAAACGGTAATTGTAACAATAGGATATTACGTTGTAAGAACATCAGATAATGCTGCATTTAAGTATGTTTTCATTCTGCTTGTGTCATTCTGGCTGTGTGTTTCAATTTATCATCTGTTAATTCGCCCATATTCAGTTGCACGGTATTTGTTTGGTTCAAAATAGGTGGGCTTGAGATATTAAAGGGCGTTGCTGCACCGCTTCGGCACTTCGCGTTTGCGCCCGATAGTTTTTCATGCCCAGCATTATGGTTTTGCTGCGCAAAAGTCACCACCTAAAATCTGCCGTGTAACTCGGCATTAAATTATTAAGGAGAAATTATGCATATTATCATTGCCTTTTTGACTGCATTAGTAACATTGCTCTATGCCTTAGAGAGACTAGGCGTTGATTTGGGTTGGCTTAATCCCTGGGCCTGGAGGCGTCGTCGAGCATGGTTAAAGCGCTCTACGGCAAATCCCGTTTTTTCGCTCGATAAGCCAATAGACGCTGCCGCACTAATTGTCACCGCAGCTGCAAAAATAGACGGTGATATTTCTATTCAAGAGAAAGAAGAACTAAAAAGGATATTTGTTTCCGCATTTAATTTGCCAGAAAAGGCAGCGACGCAGCTGCTAGGTGCTAGCGTCTTTCTTCTCGGCTCCGGCGAAGACGTTTTCAACTCACCGGATAGAGTTTTGCGCAATACAATCGACAAGTTTACAGACGAACAGAAGAATTCTGTTTTGGATATACTTCAAAAAGTAGTCGCTATAGGCGGCAGTCCTTCTGCTATGCAAACAGAGTTTGTAAGCAAAGTGCAAGCGGCTATGTTTCCAAATAATGATAAGCGTAATTGGTAAGTCATTTAAAAATCCCGCGCTTACAATTGATTTTATCTGCCCAGTATCTATTCACCCCAAACAGGAACCAAAATGAAAATCACCGGAGAATTTCAGGTTAAGTTACAGCCAATGGAATCTTATGCAAAAGGCACTGAAGGCATAAATTTAGGCCGTATGTCTATCGACAAAACATTTTCAGGCCCACTAGAGGCAACAAGCCAGGGTGAAATGCTCAGTGCCCTGACGGCTACTCAGGGGTCGGCGGGGTACGTTGCTATTGAGCAAGTAGTGGGTTCACTTTCCGGCAAAAAAGGCAGCTTTGTGCTGCAGCACTTCGGCACTATGAACCGTGGCCAAGACAGGTTGGTACTTGAGGTTGTGCCAGACTCCGGTACGGGGGAATTAATAGGCCTTGCTGGAAAAATGCGAATTAAAAAAGATAATGGCAAGCATCTGTATGAATTTGAATACGAACTTTTACAACAATAGCCTAATAGAAATTTTAAAATGAGATTTTTGCACTGTGGCTGTGGCGTTTAGGCTAGACCCCTTGCAAAAATGATTTTTTCTGGTTTTAACACCGTTTTGCAACGATTCTTAGATTTGTATAGCCAGTGCCTTAAAGGCTATACACCAAGCGCTGCAACTGCTCCATCCCCTGTGGCCAGTCCGCTATATTAGACGCGGAATTAATATGGCCCAAATCTTTCACCCGTAAAAATTCCGCACCCCAGTTCATAGCCCATTGCGCCGCTTTGTCTGCGTCCATCCAGGGGTCGTTTGTGCTGGCGATGAGTGTTGTTTTAACGCTCAGCGCTGTGTGCGGCAGCATATGGGCTAAGGAAAATTTATCTGGGTCAGCGGGCGCGACCAAAAATAATGCACGGATTTTTTCTCGCTGCAATTGCGCCATACGCGCACTAGCTAAGGCGCCAAAACTGTGGGCAATTACAATAGGTGGCTCATTCTCCGCCGCTAATGCCTGCTCAATTGCCTCACACCATTTGCTTAAATTAGGCGTTGCCCAATTGTCTAATTCAATACGCCTACTGCCAACGAGCTGCGCTTGCCAGCGCGTTTGCCAGTGTTGTGCATCGCTATTATTTAAACCCGGCACTATAAGTGCCGGGTAAGCGGCTAAGGTTTGGTTTAATGGCTGGCGGATAGCGGTGGAGGTCGGCATAACAAGGCCCTTTAAGTGTTGCTGGCGAGCAGAGTACACATCTTGGGCCGGTGGCTGAAGTACCAATTTTTTCTGAGCTTATAACAAAGCAGCAGGTGTGGTTAGGCAAGAATATTCATGAACTCAAGGCTGGGAATGCGGCTAGCTAATCGAATCGCAGCAATAGCTACAGCTTATTTCAGACACGCCGTGAATACGTCTGTGTAGGCTCGTCAAAAAGGTCCCTCTTTTTGACGCTCTGAAATAAGCTGTAGCCATTGCTGTTCTATCGCGAAGTAACTATTAACCCGGCGACAAAATAGATCGTCCTGATCTATTTTGTCTTCGCCCCGCTAAAACTGGCGCAGATCGCGGATCTGCTTGTTTTAGCGGGGCTCGCGGCGGCTTTTGCCGCCGGAGCGGCATCCATGCCGCAGTTATTAACCCGGCACTAAATGTCGCCGGGTTAATACTTATGCGGGTCTACTTTTTCCCAAGAACCTCTGGCCGAAAAATAAGCACTAAATAGCGCTACACAGTTTAGTGGCTGAATATTTGCCAGCTACCATAGGGGCAAACCAAAAAGTTATAAGCTCAGAAAAAATGAGTATTTTTAATTTATAACCATGGCTTTTACCATGGCACCCATCCCAACCCTAACGCTCACCCCATTTTATTAGGTAGCCAAGATGCCCAATCAACCTGCACCCGTGACTCTGTTGGATGATGAGGTGCTCGCTGAAATCAAACAACAATTGGCCCATTTACGCTATGGATCCCTGGAAATATCCGTTCACAACGGCCAGGTGGTGCAGTTGGAGCGGCGGGAGAAAAAACGCTGGGAAAAAGTGACGACGCCTAATCCCGCCCGTTAATTATCAAAAAAAACAACACTGACCGGACCGCCGGAAGTGATATGCCCTTTATTTTTATCTGGAGTTTTGCATGTCCTTTCGCACCTATGGCGCGGTCAAACATTCTGGCCGCTTCACCTTAAAATTAATTTCATTAGGCGTTCTAGCCCTCAGCGCACAACAGGCGGCAGCGGGGTTCCCTACGCTGTATGGCAAGGTTTTTTTAACCGCTAACAGCTACGATTTAGAAAAAAATAATTTTGCCCTCACCGCCCCTGCGGCCACGACCTATAAACACACGGGCGCTACCGGCGTTGCCACTGAATTAGATTCCGTTGCGGTGGAGAGTACCGGCTCGCGTTTAGGCGTGCAGGGTGATTTTGGTGTGGCCAACGAGTTAACCGTGTTTTACCGCGTGGAATACGGCATAGATGTGGATAACGGCACCAACAGCAATGGCCGTGAATTATCCCAGCGCAATGTATTTGCCGGTATTCGAAGTAGTGATTGGGGCCAAGTATTAGTGGGTAAAAACGATACGCCGTTAAAAACCTTGCAAACCAATAGTGTGTTGCGTACCGATTTAGACCGTTTTAATGATTACCCGCTGGCCGATATAGGCAGTTATTTAGCCGGTGAAAACCGCCCGGATAACGTTATTCAATATACCTCACCGATTATTTTAGGCGGTTTAGAAGTTAACCTTGCCGCGATTCAAGCTGAGGAAACTGGCGTTGCGGTAAATGCCACCAATCAACAAAACGATAACGGTTTTGCCAGCGGTAAATCCGTCTCGATTGTGTATGGTAAAGCCAAATGGTATGTGGGTGCGGCCTTTGAGAGCAATGTGGCCACGGCTGATACCCTGCGTTTGGCCGGTGAAGTGACTATTGGCCCAGTTAAATTAGGAGGTTTTTATCAAACCGCCGAACGCCACGAAAACTACGACACCATCGGCGGCCTAACATCCAGTTTTGTCGGTTCTGCGGTGAATTCCCAAGGTGTGCAAAACGGCTTAAACCCGCTGGCCGAATGGGATGGGGCCGCGGGCACCGCCTATAAAGAGCAGGATGCCTTTGTGCTCAATGGCCAATGGAAAATAGCTGGCCCTTGGGTGGCCAAGCTGCAAGTCGGCCAGGCCACCAGCACACCCAGCGCCGCTTTTGCTGATGTTAAATCCGATGCAGTGGCCGTAGGTATTGATTACAACCTGAGTGAAGCGGCGCGCCTATTTAGTTACTACGCCAGCCTAAAAACACAAGGTGACAGCCAAATTAATACTCTTGCCAGTGTGGATAAAACCTACGCCGTCGGTTTGGATTTACGTTTTTAATTGATTTAGGCCCTTTATTTTTCGTCTTATTTCTCAGTTGTTTTTTCTTATCTCTTATTCGCCCTTGGCAGGTGTGTGAATCGACACCTGCCCTTTTTTGTGTTCACCGTGTGAGAATATTTATGCGTTTATTCACCCAGATTATTTTGCTGGCCGCCACCACCTTTGCTGCGGCGGCAAGTTTTGCTAAAGAAGTAAAATTATTAAATGTCTCCTACGACCCCACGCGGGAACTGTATCGAGAATACAACAGCGCCTTTGCTAAATATTGGCAGGCGAAAACCGGTGATACGCTCACCGTTGAGCAATCCCACGGCGGCTCCGGCGCGCAATCGCGGGCAGTAATTGATGGTTTACAAGCCGATGTAGTCACTCTTGCCCTGGCCGGGGATATAGACCCCATAGCGAAAATCGGTAAATTATTGCCCGAGAATTGGCAAAGTCGTTTAGCCGAAAATTCGGCACCCTACACCTCGACGATTGTATTTTTAGTCCGCAAGGGCAACCCCAAGCAGATTAAAGACTGGGATGATTTAATTAAAAAAGGTGTCGAAGTCATTACCCCCAACCCGAAAACCTCCGGTGGTGCGCGCTGGAATTATTTGGCGGCCTGGGGTTATGCACAAAAGAAATTCGGCTCCGATGCGGCCGCGCAGGAGTTTGTAAAAAAACTCTATAAAAATGTGCCGGTATTAGATTCAGGTGCCCGCGGCGCCACCACCACCTTTGTGCAGCGTCAAATTGGCGATGTGTTGTTAACCTGGGAAAACGAAGCCTATTTGGCAGTGAATGAACTCGGCGCTGATAAAGTCGAAATTGTCGTGCCGTCGCTTTCTATAGTGGCTGAGCCTTCTGTGGCGCTGGTGGATAAAAATGCCGAAGTCCACGGCACCAAAGCCGTGGCGGAAGAATATTTAAAATTCCTCTACAGCAAAGAAGCACAAACGATTATCGCCAAAAATTACTACCGCCCCCGCGATAAAGAAGTGGCGGCCGCCTATGCCAGTAAATTCCCCAGCATTGAATTAATCACCATTGAGCATTTTGGCGGCTGGAAAAAAGCTCAGCCAGAACATTTTGGTGATGGCGGCATTTTTGACAAAATTTATCAATAGAACCATTGACGCTTAAGCCGCGGCTTAAGCGTTTTTTCTAGGTTGCCTGTAATAGATTTTCCGCCGGTATTAACTCGGCGCATTGTGTCACCGGGTTAATAATCACCTTGCACCGCCACGCACCTGTAAAGCGCCTGTAGAGACAGTATCAATGAGTTTTGCTTTATCATCGTCAAGCCCACCAGGGCAGACGCCATCCAAAGGCCCCGCCGCTAAAAAACAGCCTTGGGTGCAAAAATCTGTACTGCCCGGTTTTGGTTTATCGCTGGGTTTTGCTACTTTATATGCAAGCTTATTAGTGTTTATTCCACTGGCGGGTTTGCTGATAAAAAGCTTGGAATTACCGCTGGATCAGCTGTGGGAGGTGATCAGTAATCGCCGCGCCCTGGCCAGTTATCGCTTAACCTTCGGCGCCTCGTTTATTGCCGCCAGCCTTAATTTAGTGTTTGGTCTTATTGTGGCTTGGGTGTTGGTGCGTTATCAGTTTCCCGGTAAACGTATTGTGGATGCCATAGTGGATTTACCTTTTGCCTTACCCACCGCCGTTGCCGGTATAGCGCTTACCGCTATTTATGCGCCCAACGGTATTATCGGCCAGTGGTTTGCGTTAATCGATATTAAAATTGCCTACACCTGGATCGGTGTTACTGTGGCCTTAACCTTTATTGGTTTGCCATTTGTAGTGCGCACCGTCCAACCGGTGTTGGCGGATTTAGAAGCCGAAGCGGAAGAAGCAGCGGCGAGCCTCGGCGCCACCCGCTGGCAAACCTTTCGCTACATTATTATGCCTGCGCTTTTGCCCTCGTTACTCACCGGTTTTGCCCTCGCCTTTGCCCGCGCCATTGGCGAATACGGCTCAGTGGTATTTATTAGCGGCAATATGCCCTACCGCACAGAAATTACCCCACTATTAATTATGACCAAACTCGAACAATTTGATTACGCGGGCGCTGCCGCCTTGGGCAGTATTATGCTGGTAATTTCCTTTGTTATTTTATTAGTGATTAATGCGCTGCAGCACTGGAGCCACAAAAGGGCGGGGGGTTAATTATGCACACCACATTGCAAAACCCGCGCAGTCTAAAACCCAGCCACAGCGCAACCACCGAAGCGCCTTGGATTCGTTACAGCTTAATTGTCGTCGCGCTGAGTTTTTTAGCGTTCTTTTTAATAGTGCCCTTAATCGTGGTATTTACCGAAGCCTTTAGCAAAGGTGCGGCGGTGTATTTTGCCGCGATTACTGAACCTGCTGCCGCCCACGCCATTAAACTCACGCTGATTGCTGCAGGTATTGCCGTACCCTTAAATGTGGTTTTTGGTTTAGCGGCCAGTTGGGCAATTGCTAAATTTCAATTTCGCGGCAAACAATTAGCCATTACCCTAATTGATTTACCCTTTGCCGTTTCACCGGTCATTGCCGGTTTAATTTATATGCTGTTATTTGGCGCACAGGGTTTAATGGGCGGCTGGCTCGCCGAGCACAATATTCGCATTATGTTTGCCATCCCCGGCATTGTGTTGGCGACTGTATTTATCACCTTTCCGTTTATTGCCCGCGAATTAATCCCCTTAATGCAAGAGCAGGGTAAAGAACAAGAAGAAGCGGCTATCACCCTCGGTGCCAGTGGCTGGCGGATGTTTTTTCGCATCACCCTGCCCTCCATTAAATGGGGTTTGTTGTACGGCATTATTTTATGTAATGCCCGCGCCATGGGTGAGTTTGGTGCGGTGAGTGTTGTGAGTGGAAAAATTCGCGGCCATACCAATACCATGCCGCTGCATATTGAAATCCTCTACAACGAATATCAATTCGCGGCGGCTTTTGCCGTTGCCTCTTTACTCGCCTTATTAGCACTGGTCACATTGGTATTAAAAAGTGCCCTGGAGTGGAAAGCGGCCCGGGAACACGAACTAGCAAAACGCGCGGCGCAAGAATAACGGCCTGGCAGTAGCAGTCTGAGAAAAATACAAGCGAATAATGAGCAAACATTTTTATGAGTATTGAAGTTCGCAACCTGAATAAAAACTTTGGCCCGTTTACGGCGTTAAATAATGTCTCGCTGGATTTCCCCACCGGCGAGCTGGTAGCTTTACTCGGCCCCTCCGGCTGCGGTAAAACCACCCTGCTGCGAATAATCGCCGGGTTAGAAAACCCCGATAGCGGCAGCGTATTATTTCACGGTGAAGACGCCACCGATGTCCATGTGCGCGAGCGCAATGTGGGCTTTGTGTTTCAGCATTACGCTTTATTTCGCCATATGACGGTGTTTGATAATGTAGCCTTTGGTTTAACCGTGCGGCCTAAAGCCACGCGCCCGAGCAAAGACGAAATTAAACGCCGCACCCACGAATTATTAACCCTGGTGCAGTTGGATTGGCTGGCGGATCGTTACCCCCATCAATTATCCGGCGGCCAACGCCAACGCATCGCCCTGGCCCGCGCCCTCGCGGTTGAGCCGAAGGTTTTATTATTGGATGAACCCTTCGGCGCGCTGGACGCAAAAGTGCGCAAAGACCTGCGCCGCTGGTTGCGCCGTTTACACGATGAATTACACATCACATCTATATTTGTCACCCACGATCAAGAGGAAGCCATGGAAGTGGCCGACCGCGTTGTGGTGTTAAATAAAGGCCGCATTGAACAAATTGGTTCACCGGATGATATTTACAATAACCCCGCCAGCCCGTTTGTGTACGATTTTATTGGCCAGGTGAATTTATTTCACAGCCGCGTCGATAATGGTTGGGCGCATATTGGCGATTACAAATTAGCGGCGCCGGAATTTAACGATGTGCAGAACCAAAAAGCCTTCGCCTATATTCGCCCTCACGATATTGAGTTATCCCATGAGGATTCAGACGGTGCGATTGCCGCCACCGTGGCGTTTGTGAGTACGGCAGGTAGCGTTTTGCGGATTGAATTAAAACACACCCTGGGCGATGACATTATTCATGTGCAGCTGCCGCGCTCCCAGGAGCGCAGTTTAGATTTGCGCCCCGGTGCACGTATTTTTGCCAAGCCGACAAGTTCTAAGGTGTTTTTGCAGCCGGCCTAATTGCTAGGAATTGTATGTCACTACATGATTTAACCCAGCATTTTAACGATGTGCTCAAACAGCAGCAGGAGCAGCTACCCCATTTGCCCAACACCTATTTTTACCTGCGTGAGGGCGAATTTTTTGCGCGCTTTGGCAGCCAAAATTTCGGCAATCAATTTATCCCTATTGTGAATGCCGCCGACAATATTATTATTGGCTATGAGAGCTGCTTGTGGGTACGCACCGCGTTGGGGTCTGCCGTGCCGGTTGATCGGGTATTTGATGCTTTAACCAATTTAGATGAAGTCGTTTTTTTAGACCGCATTACCCGCACCTTACAGGCACTGAATTTTTCCGTTTTGGCTGCCGATAGCGGCACCTTATTATCCTTAGGTATTCAACCTCGGCATATTTTAGGCGTAGCCTCAGGCCACGGCCGCACGTTCGATACGATTTTAGGTGATTGCGGATTAGCCACAGCAAAAGTCATTCTGCACACCCGCATTCCCGCCCCCGAACATTTTGCCCACTTTCGCCGCGCCTTGTTTAGCTACAGCGCCTTTGGTTATAGAGTGGGGATCGATATTAAATCCGCGCAGGAGTGGGATATGTTCCGCGCATGGAATTTAACGCCGGATTATGTATTTTTACACGCGGATGTGCCTTTGGATGAAGAACAGTTTTCAGGCCCACACCTGGTGCCCCACTCGCAGGGGCATTATGTTTTGGTGGATCGAGCGCTGGATTAGGTTTTCCACGGAAGAGTTGGTTGAATTTTTTTGAAGGCGCCCTTTGGAAAAAAAGCAGAAAAATCGCGCCCATATTTTTGCACTTTAATCAAAAAACCTCCGTTAAACCACACGCGAATGCCTTGGGTTTAACGGAGGTTTTTATTGGCGTATAACATTTTGTTTTGCCAACCATCATCCTTAGTGGCATCACAGGTTTTTTTAAACCCAACAATTATCCCAATCCTTGGGATCTATTGTTTTGTTACCTCGCAAAAATACGCGGCCATTCTCGTTTTTGGCTTGTGTTATCGAGGTTTACGGCGGCTTAAGCCGCCGGGTTAATCATAGCCTTGCGGGGTTAGTGGACAAAAGTTTGTGCCTGTTGCTGGCGACTAAAATCTACCGGCGCGGGATCTACCACTGGCGATGTTAGTTTAAACACAGGTTGCACCCTCGGCGCTAATACTAATGGGTCGCTCGCGCGGGGGATGTGTACGCCACTGGTACAGCTTTTTACGGCTATATCCTCCAATATTTGGCTGCGGCGGGCGAGGTCGTTGAAGGTGCGGGTGACTGGTTCTCCCCCAGGATCGGACACTGTAATGCCAGTTAAGAAACCCGATAAAGTAGCGGGAAAACCGGTGGGTGAGACGTGGGTAAAGGCGGTTTGCGTCTCACCGGCGTGGCAGTCATCACAGGTGTTGAGCGAGAGTTTATGGCGCACAGTGCCTGTGGGTGTAGGTACACCGGAGGTGGGTGATTCCGTACAAAAACCTGCGCCCGCCACAATTGCCGCTGGTGCATTCCAAATAGTGCCAAAACCATAATCCGTGTGGGAGCCTAAAAAGGGTTGGCCTGCAAAACTTAATGGCACCACATGGCGTTCACAGGAAATAGCGACCGCATTATTTTGCATAAATGAGGCGGTTACGGGCGAGCCAATTCTAAATAAGGCTGGGTCGGGCGTTTGTTTAATGGTGGCGGGCAATAATTGGGAGTTGGCCGATTGCAACGTAAATTCACGCAATTGCCAAGGAAATTGCAACGCGATTTCATTGGTGCGCACCTGATTAATGGCGCTTCGATTGGGTTTGCTTGGGGCGCTATTTGCCAGTGTCACATCATCGGTTAAATTTTGTAGGGCGGCGTTGTAAGCGGGTGAACCTATGGTTAAAGATGAAAGAGCGATCCATTCATTCGCGCGATTTTTTAATGGCTGGCAACTATTTACTGGGTCGCCATATTCAAAAATCACCGTCATTTGCCGGGTTGGGCTGGTGTTATGGGTGGGGCACCCAGCTATATTCATTAAGCCGAAAACCAGACGTGTTTCACCCGGTTGTGCACCGCCGTAAGCTGATGTTTTGGCTAAATCAATGCGATTAACTATGGCCAATAAACGAAACGGCAAGCGGTTCATATCTAGCGACGCAGGGTTGCTAGGATTCCAGCCGGGAAAAAAACTTTGCAAACTGGTACGGGCGTTAATGGTAAAAGAATTTACCGTTTGATTGCTCATCCATTTATTGAGCCAGTTGTGGGTAAATAACTGGGCGGAAATTCCGGTTACAGGCGTGTTAGCCATGTTGGTCATGAGTGTTTTAAACGACCAGGCGCCGTTGACGTTGCCCAGTTGATTGTCGCCGTCCACATCGCAAGGATCAAAGGTGCGCGTCGGGTCTGTGACTACATCGCGATGGGTGATCATCAAACTGCGCGCAGGATCGTGGGCAATCGGTAAAATCGGTATTTTATCCAGCGGTTGTAACACCAATGCTGATGGCACCGATGTTTTGATTGGCAGGGGCTGGGCCACTAATTGTGTGGCGGCTGCGATGCTGTTTCGCCCGCTGGTATTAATCACATCCCGGCCAGAAAATAACACCGGTGGGGCTGGATCTATTTTGCGCACGCGCTCTTGGTAGGCTTCACTGGCTTTTTCATCTGCAGCAAAATCCTCTGTAAAATAACCGGAATAAATTCCATCTCCCGCTTGAGCATCCGGCTCTAAACCCAAATCATTTACGCCCACAGTGCTGTTGGCAAAATTAAAAGACAGGACCGGTTTAAGTTCTTTTACCGGGGCGAATTTCACGGCCACCACGGCGTTGCGGCCATTGATATCTTGGCTTAATTTAAATACTTGCGCATCGGCCACGGGCGGCGGGGCGCCGGTAAAGGTGGGTTCGCTTGGGTTGCCCGGCCCAGGTGGTTTAAGCAGCATGCCTTTAAATAAGGTGAAATCAATAGAATTAACCCGGCCGTCACCATTTAAATCAGCGTGTGGGTCGGTGGTTAATAAACGGCTTTTAAAGAGTGAATAATCCAAGGAATTCACAATGCCGTTATTATCCAAATCGCCGTCACAGACATTGCCAAAACCGTCGCCATCGGTATCGCGCTGATCCGGGTTGGCAACGCGGATGCAATTATCCACTACATCTAAAATACCATCGCCATCGGTATCGCCTTCTGTAGCGGCAAAACTTACCGGTACCAGGGTGACGCTATATAAACACGCAGCACCTATAAACTGTTTTAACAGTGTGTTGGCGCGGCGCGGAAATTTTAAGTGCATAGTCATGTTAACCCCCTTTTATCAGGCTTTTTTTGTGCGCAATGTGCGTTGCGCACCGAGCAGCAACAAGCCTGCAGTGAATACCCAGGCCGAAGGGGGCACGGGCACTACACTTACCTGCGCATTGGTTAGGCTCACGGCCAAAGCAGAGCCTGCGCCTGCAAAGGGATTAATGGCTGATTCTGTCAGCGTTAAGGCGCTAGTACCTGGGCTTTTGGCCTCAAACCAAACGGTAAAAATCGGGAAATTACCGCTGGGCGATTTGTCGGCAAAAAATAAGGCATCATTTAATGAACCGCTGGAAATACTCGGGGCAAATGTCAGTGTCCATGGGCTGGTAAATTGCACACTGTCGGTAACACCCGTGGGCAATTTACTGCTGTCGGCAAGAGATAAAATAGTGCTATCAAAAGATAAATTCAGGCCTCCGGCATCCAAAGCCGTAGTGAAATTTTTGCCTTGCACCTCGATTGAAAACACGTCACCTGGATTGTGGACTGAATTATTCGGGTCCATAACTACATCATTGATGGCAAATACGTTTGAGCTGAACAGGGCGCTGGCAATTGATGCAACGAGTATTTTTTTGTACATGATTAAAGCCTCATTTTGATGACGGGTAGAGTGGGTACAACTATGAAACGCGTTTTATTGCTTAGCACTGCTAACAATGCGCAAGGATTGATTGGGGCCGCTGGGTGCAACGGAATGTGCGGCAGAGTAAGCCGCTGTATTAATAATTTAAGAGAAATCAGTATTTTTATGGCCGCTAAAAAATTAGTGGTGAACCTGCCCGTTCGGCGGCCTATTGCTGCCAGCGAAAATGAATAGTTCTCCAGCTTAAAATGGGAAAATATTCTCTGGTAAGTCCCTTATTTGCGAAGGCTCATCAATATAGCACGTTAAACTAATGCCGCCAGATTGCGTTTTTGTGAAATATTACCCGGCGTGTTGGCAGCCCTTTGACAAAAGGTTGCGTGGCGTGGATTTGGTTGATTTCTGGTGGTATGAGAACGTGCTAAGCAATTACAGGGCGCAATCTAATAGCGATTAAATCTAGTGGGGTGATGGGGTAGGTGAACAATCTGGAATTAATCAGAGCATCTTTAAGGATTTTGACCTATTTTTCATGAGATTTTTCCCTCCGCCAGAAACCCCACCCCAACCCTCCCCTTAAAAAGGGGAGGGAGCATAATAGCCTTGAAGACAAGCAAAATTCCTTAAGTTGACGGCTTTTGGCGCCTCCCCTTTCTCAAGGGGGAGGTCGGGAGGCAATGTCATTAAGTTAAGGTTTTGGGCCATTCCCCGCGCTTTTTTACCCTCACCCCAACCCTCTCCCTGAGGGAGAGGGGGTTAAAAACCAGGGCCTCCAGGGTTAGCTCTTACTGTCCCCTCTCCCTTTGAGACGACTGCACGGATGCAGGACGACCCCAAGGACGGGGGAGGTAGAATTTCATCGGGAATGAAATCGAGGTAGAGTCACGCCAGGAGCGGTTACCGAGAGGGCTAGGGTGAGGGGACTGGGTTTAACTTAATGACATTGGGGGGGTGGCCGTGTGCCTAGAGCCCAATGCACCCAGGATTTAACAGGCCCATTTTGCCGGTTAGTCGCTCAGCGGTTTGCGCCGCAAATTTTTGCACTCGGCGCGGTGGGCTTTGCTGGCTAAGCGTTTATAGCGGGCGGAGGCTTTCGGGCGGGTGGGGATGCGTTGGGGATCTTGGTGTATACCCTCGCGCAGCCATTGGGTGAGGCGCTCTAGAGCATCCGCGCGGTTGAGTTCTTGGGTGCGGTGTTGCTGGGCTTTGATAATCAGCACGCCTTCGCGGGTGAGGCGTTTGTCGCTGATGGTGAGCAGGCGCTCTTTTAGCTCTTCTGGTGGAGGGCAGGCGGCAATATCCAGCCCAGGTGGATGGCGCTGGAGACCTTATTCACGTTCTGGCCGCCGCTGCCCTGGGCGCGCACGGCGGTCCATTCGATGCAGCTCATGGGCAAATAGAGTTTGGGGGTAATCCACAGCATAGGGGGGCGCTTCAGAGGCTTTTGCTCAGTGTGGCAGCCGGTGGCGGATTAGGCGAGAGGGGTGATGTCCTTAAGCTCAGGAGCGCCTGGATCGTTAGTGGATGTAGGGGCACCCCTTGTGGGTGCCCGCAGCCGTAAAAATCCTGCTGGCGCCTATAGGGCAACCGCAAGGGTTGCCCCTACGCCGCCTTGCACTATTTAAATTGGCCAATTCCAAGCGGTTTTGGTTTACCGCAAACCGATGGGGAATGAGTCTGCTACATTTATGTTCTTTATTGAAATCACAATGCTACATTTTAATGCGTTAATGACCGCGTGATTTCGGCCTTGCGGGGCCGTGCCCTAAAGTGGCAATCACTGTGCGCTCTGTTGGTTTATTAATTTGCTTAATTTGTGTACAGATGCGCGCGCTGATAGTCAGCGGCTCCTGTGGGCGTTTGTAATCCCATTGTGGCTGAGTTTATTCCAAGGCGGCCGCCGCGTTTTGGTGTTGCTTTTGCACTGATTTTTATTCGCCGCTGTGGCGGTGTTTATCGTGCGTTTCATGTTTCGCCTTTTTTAAGGGCTTTTTGCTTAAGGCCTTTTTGTATAAGGGCTGGGGCCATAGCAGGTTATGGCATTAATTCACTTGGTTGGCAGGCTAGATTTATGGAGCATTTTGATAAGTTGTTTTACTGGCACGGTATTGCAGATTCCTATTACAACTATCGGGGCGATCTGGTTACGGTGCCCTTTGAGAACAAGCTCAATATCATCAATGCCATGGGGGTCGATACGTCCGACCCGGAAAAAACCGCCCAAAATGCCTATCAGCTGGATGTGGCACCCTGGCAGCAGTGGCTGCTGGATTTTGCCGTCAGCTACCAGGGCGCCGAGCAGGTGTTTTTCCTGCAAGTGGCTCCCAACGAACTCGCCCTGAGTTTTGACTATCAACTGATGCAGGGTGATGTGTGTTTGGCGGCTGGCACCTTGGTGCCGCAGGATTTTGCCGAGGTGGGCGACTACGCCTTTGAAGGCGTGCGCTACAGCCGCCGGGCGATTTCGGTGCCCAACCTACCGCTGGGTTATCACAGCTTGAGCGTCAGCTGCGGCGGCGAAACCCAAACGGCCTGTTATGCCGTGGCGCCGTCCAAAGCCTATGTCAGCCCCGCCTTGCAAAACGGCGAGCGGGTGCTGGGCATTATTGTGCAGCTCTACACCCTCACCTCCAGCCGCAACTGGGGCATAGGCGATTTTACCGACCTGGCGTTTTTGATCCGTAAGTCCGCCGCCCTGGGTGTGCAGATGATCGGCCTTAACCCCCTGCACGCGCTCTTGGAGCCGGTGGCGGATAACTGCAGCCCCTATAGCCCGTCGGATCGCCGCTTTAACAACCCGCTGTACATAGACCCAGAGCAGGAGAGCGATTTTCGCCTGGATATTAAAAATTTCGCCCAGGAGCTAGAGCTACTGCGCAAGGCCAGCAATGTGCCCTACGGGCCGCTGGCGAAGCTGAAATACGCCTGTTTTCGGCAGATGTTTGAGGTGTTTTGCCAGGTTGAATTGGGCAGTAACTCCCCCCGCGATCAGGCCTTCCAATTATTCGTAGAGACCCAGGGCGCCGCCCTGGAAGACTTTTGTATCTACCAAGTGGCTCAGGAACTTAACTTGGCGGCGCCTTGGGACGATGAGGAGGCCAAAGCGGCCTTTATCGCCGAGCACCGGCAAAAAGCACAGTTTCACGCCTATTTGCAGTGGCTGGCGGATAAACAACTGGCTGCCTGCCAACAGCTGGCCACATCTTTAGGTATGGGCCTGGGCTTGATGCGCGATTTGGCGGTGGGCGCCAATGGTTCCGGCAGCGAGGTGAGCAGCCATTTGGATCTCTTCTGCCGCGAGGCCGCCGTGGGTGCGCCGCCCGACCCTTTGGCCGAGCAGGGGCAAAACTGGGGCCTGCCGCCCATGGACCCCGCCAGCCTGCGCCTGTCGCGCTTTAGCCATTTTATTACCCTGTTGCGAACCAACATGGCCCACTGCGGCGCCCTGCGCATCGACCACGCCATGAGCCTTCTGCGCCTCTGGTGGTGTCCGCCGGGCACCACCGCCGATCACGGCGCCTATGTGTATTACCCCTTTCATGAACTCATGGCGCTGCTCAAGCTGGAGAGCCATTTAAACCGCTGCATGGTGATCGGCGAGGACATGGGTGTGGTGCCGCCGGAGCTACGCCAGGCCTTGTACGACGGCGATATCTTCACCAACAAGCTGTTTTATTTTGAGAAGGACCCGCAGGGCCAGTTTAAACACCCGGATCATTACGAGCCGCACTCCCTGGCCATGGTGACCAACCACGATGTGCCCACCCTCGCCGCCTGGTGGAATGGCCAGGATCTACTGCTGCGCCAGGCGCTCAAGCTCTACCCGCCGGAGGTGAACCTGGGCGACTTGCAGGCGGGCCGCCGCTATGAAAAATCTCAGCTACTCAACTGGCTGATCTTCTTAGGTTTTAGCCTGCCCGGCGACTTTGAGGCGGTGCTGGACGGGCCGCTGAGCTGGGATCTGTGCGCGCTGATTCTCAAAGGCGCCAACCGCTGCCGCTCGCAGTTGTTTGTGGTGCAGCTGGAGGATTTGGAATTATTGGATACACCGGTGAATGTGCCGGGCACCTGTTTTGAGTACCCTAACTGGCAGCGCAAGCTGGCCAAACCTTTGGAAGCCGTTTTTGCTGATGCCCAGGTGGGCCAGCTACTGCGCGACTTAGTGGCCACACGGGCCGCATCCTAACGACACACCTGCTATGGGGAACCTATTTCACATGACGACAGCCGTCGCCACTTCTGCCGTTGAGGCATTAATTCACGCCTATGCCGAGGATGTTTTTGCGCTTTTAGGCTTACATGAACGGCAGGGCCACTTTTACGTGACCTGTTTTTTACCGGGCGCCCTGCAGGTGGAGGTGGTAGACGATCATGAGCGCCCCCTCGGCGCCTTAAGTTGCCTGCACCCGGACGGGGTATTCGACGGCCCGGTAAATCTCACCAGCCGCGTGCCCTACAAGCTGCGCGTGCATTACGCCTCCGGTGTATACATCAAAGAAGACCCCTACCGCTTTGGCACCAGCCTTACACCGCTTGATTTATACCTGTTTGGCGAAGGCACCCACGAACACCTCTACCGCTTTATGGGCGCCCATGTGATGAGCCAAGAAGGCGTCTGGGGCACCCGCTTTTGTGTGTGGGCACCCAATGCCTCGCGGGTGTCGGTGGTGGGCGACTTCAACTTCTGGGATGGCCGCCACCACATGATGCGCAAACACATCCCCAGCGGGGTGTGGGAGCTGTTCATCCCGGCGGTGAGCGCAGGCGCCCTCTACAAATTTGAAATCCGCAGCCGCGAAGGCGCGGTGCTGCCCCACAAGGCCGACCCCTATGGCTTTGCCGCTCAGCACCCGCCGGAGACCGCCTCCAAGGTAGTCACCTCCGGGTTTGCCTGGAGCGATGACGCCTGGCGGCAGAGCCAAGCCCAGGGCAAAAGCCTGCAGCAGGCGCTGTCCATCTATGAGGTGCATCTGGCCTCTTGGAAGCGCGTGCCGGAGGAGGGCAACCGCTACCTCACCTATAAGGAGCTGGCCCAGCAGCTGATTCCCTATGTGAAATCCTTAGGGTTTACCCACATACAGCTGATGCCCATCAGCGAATTTCCCTTTGACGGCTCCTGGGGCTACCAGCCCATTGGCCTGTTTGCACCCACCAGCCGGTTTGGCTCACCGGATGATTTTCGCTTCTTTGTGAACGCCTGCCACCAGGCGGATTTAGGTGTGTTGATCGACTGGGTGCCCGGCCACTTCCCCTCCGACGGCCATGGCCTGGCGCATTTTGACGGCACGCCGCTGTACGAACACGCCGACCACCGGCAGGGTTATCACCCGGATTGGAATACCTACATCTACAACTATGGCCGCTGCGAAGTAGCCAACTTCCTCTTCTGCAACGCGCTGTATTGGTTTGATGAGTTCCATGTGGACGGCCTGCGGGTGGATGCGGTGGCCTCCATGCTCTACCTGGATTACTCGCGCAACGCCGGTGAGTGGATTCCCAACGCCTATGGCGGCCGCGAGAACCTAGAGGCCATCGACCTATTGCGGCGGGTCAACACTAAGGTCTACGAGCACTACCCCCATGCCCTGATGATCGCCGAGGAATCCACCGCTTGGCCCGGAGTGTCTCAGCCTGTTTACAACGGCGGCCTGGGTTTTGGCTACAAGTGGAATATGGGCTGGATGAACGACACCCTGCGCTACATGCACAAGGAGCCGGTACACCGCCAATTCCACCACCACGATATGACCTTCGGCTTGCTCTACGCCTTCAGCGAGAATTTTATTCTGCCCTTAAGCCACGATGAGGTGGTGCACGGCAAAGGCTCATTGCTGGACAAAATGCCCGGCGATGCCTGGCAGAAGTTCGCCAACCTGCGGGCCTATTTTGGCTACATGTGGACCCACCCCGGCAAAAAGCTGTTGTTTATGGGCGGTGAATTCGCCCAGGGGCGCGAGTGGAACCACGACTCAAGCCTGGACTGGCACCTTAAAGAACTCGAATGCCACAGCGGCATCAGCCGCCTGGTGGGGGATCTGAACCAGCTCTACCGCCAATACCCGGCCCTGCATTACAGCGATGCCCGCGCCGACGGCTTTGAATGGTTGGATGCCGACTCGGCCCATCTGTCGATCTTCGCTTATAGGCGCAAGGCTACCGACCTGGCCCCGGCTGTGCTTGTGATCTGCAACTTTACGCCGGTGCTGCGGGAGGACTATCGCCTGGGCGTGAGCGAGGCGGGCTTTTACCGCGAGGTGCTCAACACAGACGCGGCCATTTACGGCGGCTGCGACCAGGGCAATGGCGGCGGGGTGCACTCTGCGGCCATGCCCCATCAGGGGCGGCCCCACTCCTTAACCCTGCGGGTGCCGCCGCTAGCAACGCTGGTGTTGAGTGTGGCCTAGGCGGTTGTTTAGCGGCTGTCTAGCTGGCGATCTAGGAGACGAGGTAAACCGCCCGGTGGGGCGGTGCAAACGGGCAGGGAGTGGCCAAGGTGAATATGCTCGGTGAGGTTGTGCGTGAATGAAAACCGATAAAAAATTTCATATCGAACAGGGCAAGCCCTATCCACTGGGCAGCAGTGTGGAACCTGGCGGGGTGAATTTTGCGCTCTTCTCCCAACACGCTGAAGAGGTGGAGCTGTGCCTGTTTTCGCCGGACGGCCAGACCGAAGTGGCCCGCCTCTTAATGCCCAAATGCAGCAACCAAATTTGGCACGGCTTTGTGCCGGGCCTTAGCGCAGGCGCCGTGTACGGCTACCGCGTCTATGGCCCCTACGACCCGCACCGGGGCCTGCGTTTTAACCCCAACAAACTGCTGCTGGACCCCTATGCCAAAGCATTGGTGGGGGATTTTATCTGGCACGACTCCCACTACGGCTTTACCACCAGCGAACCGGCCCAGGATCTCACCTACGATGATCGAGACAACGCCCACTGGATGGTGAAGGGCCAGGTGGTGGCAAAGGCTGCGCCGCCTACCCCGCTTGCCGCGCCTATCCCCTGGGAGGACACGGTCATTTTTGAAGCCCATGTCAAAGGCCTCACCCACCAGCACCCCGAGATCCCCCAAGAAGAGCGCGGCACCTACAAGGCCCTCGCCCACCCGGCGATGCTCGCGCACTACCGCAGGCTCGGCATCACAAGCCTTGAGCTGTTGCCGGTGCACAGTTTTATCCACGATCACTTCTTAATTAAGCGCAACCTCACCAACTACTGGGGCTACAACAGCCTGAATTTTTTCACCCTCCAGCGGGCCTATGCGGCCAGTGCGGACGCGGCGGCGGAGTTTCGCCAGATGGTGAGCGATCTGCACGAGGCGGGCATAGAGGTGATTTTGGATGTGGTGTTTAACCACACCGCCGAGGGCAGCCAGCTGGGGCCGACTTTAAGTTTTCGCGGTATCGATAACAGCAACTACTACACGCTGCTGCAGCAGGATGCGCGCTTTTATATCAACGATACCGGCTGCGGCAATACCTTCAACGTGCGCCATCCCAAGGTGCTGCAACTGGTGCTGGACTCCCTGCGCTATTGGGCCTGCGACTTAGGCGTGGACGGCTTCCGCTTTGACTTAGCCACAGTGCTGGGGCGCGAGGCAGGCGGCTTTGACGCCGGCTGCGGCTTTTTAGATGCCCTCGCCCAAGACCCGGCCCTGGCCGGTAAAAAAATGATCGCCGAGCCCTGGGATATAGGCCCCGGCGGTTATCAGCTGGGCAACTTCCCGCCCGGCTGGAGCGAGTGGAACGACCGCTACCGGGATGTGCTGCGGCAGTTTTGGCGGGGGGATCGCGGCGTATTGCCGGAACTGGCCCGCCGCCTGCACGGCTCGGCGGAACTGTTCGAATACGCCGGGCGCAGCCCCCAGGCCAGTATTAACTTCATTACCAGCCACGACGGCTTCACCATGGCGGACCTGGTGGCCTACAACCAGCGCCACAACCTGGCCAACAAGGAGTTCAACAACGACGGCCACCACGCCAACTTCAGTTACAACCACGGCGAGGAGGGGCCATCGAGCAACCCCCACATCATCGCCCTGCGCCAGCGCCAACAGCGCAATCTATTGGCCAGCCTGATCTTCAGCCAGGGGGTGCCTATGCTGCTGGCGGGCGATGAGCTCGGCCACAGCATGGGCGGCAACAACAACGCCTACTGCCAGGACAACACCACCACCTGGCTCAACTGGGCCGAGGCGGATCAGAACCTGGTGGCGTTCGTCGCCCGCGCCCTCGCCATCCGCCGCGCCCAGCCGGTGCTGCGCACGCCGTTTTACATCCACAAGCCCGATGAAATAGGCGCTGCTAGCGGCTTTGATATTCACTGGTTGGACCGCCAAGCCAGGCCCATGCGGGACTCGGATTGGCAGGAACAGAACCTGCATAGCCTGCAGTGGATGCTCGAAACGGAGGACGCCGAAAACTGCAAGCAAGCGGTTTTGCTGCTGCTCAACGCCGATGAGCGCACGCAAACCTTTTACCTGCCCCTAGGCTGGCGATGGGAATGCCTGCTGGATACCCGCCACCCGGACGGGGAGCCGGTGATGGCCTACCTGCCCAAGGGCAGTGCCTTTATGGTGCACGATAAATCGCTGCTACTCTTCTTTGGTCAGTCCCTTGAGTGCAGCCTATGAAGCTTGGCTGCTGTGACGGGGCGTTTATCAAGAGGGTGGTGTGGCTGGGGCTAACGGCTGGGCTTTTGAGCACTGAGGCCCAGGCGCTGAGTGTGGTGCGCACGGAACCTGTTGCCTTGTCCAAAATGGAGCTGGGCATTCTTGAGGCCGTGGCCTGTAAAGATAACAACCCGGCCCAGGCGGCGGAGATTAAAGCGGAGGTGGACCTTGATTACCGCAAAGCCAAAACGGCGGTGGTGCGGTGTAAGACCCAGCAGGAATTTATGGGCCGCCCAGCCTTTAAGGTTGTCTACTGCGGTACGGCGGGTGAGCGCTGGGAGTGCAGGCCTGGCCCCTTGTTAGTTGAGGCGCCATTGCAGGGCCGGCAGGTGAAACTCTATTTAATGGGCCTGGGGCCCCAGGAGGCGTTTGAGGCTGTGTCTAAGGTGATTGGTTTGCAGTTTCAGGGTTATTTTCTGGACAAAATCGTCGGTGAGTTTTGCGATGTTTCGAAAAATAAATTCCCAGCCGAAATTGAATTTAACTGCGATGGGGGAAAATTTGTCACCTCAAAATACTGCCTGGATAGCCATTGCCCAAGGATACTATCGGTTAATTAACGGGATGCTTTCGGTTAATTAACGGCTAAAAAAGAAATACAGAAATATGCAAAAACGGTAGCGATACATACGTAATGCTGGGCTTGGCCCTGACGTTGTCTAACTCTTAAATAGCTAGGGATTCCCTATGAAGTCGAAAAAAACCGCATTTACCCTCGGCATTGATGCCAAAAGCTTGGCTACGGATGTAGACCGCCACTACAACTTTTCCTTAGGCCGCTGCGACGACGCGCCGGTCTCCAACTATGTTCACCACGCCCTGAGCTTAAGCGTGCGCGACCGCTTGATGGAGCGCTGGCGCAAATCCCGCGAGCAGGAGCAGCTCACCAAACCTAAGCGGGTGTTTTACCTGTCCCTAGAATTTTTATTGGGCCGCACCCTCAGTAACGCCATTAAAAATCTCAATATGGAGCCGAGCGCTCGGGAGGCCCTGCATGAGCTGGGCATGACCTTAGAAGACGTGCGCGAGAACGAACTGGATGCGGGCCTGGGCAACGGCGGCTTGGGCCGCTTAGCCGCCTGTTTTTTAGATAGCTGCGCCAGCCTGCAACTGCCGGTCACCGGCTACGGCATTCGCTATGAATACGGCATGTTCCACCAGCGCATCGAGCAGGGCGTGCAGGTGGAATACCCCGACCACTGGCTGCGCGATGGCAACCCCTGGGAAGTGGAGCGGCCCGATCTCACCCGGCGGGTGAAGTTTTACGGCTACACAGATTTTTACTACAACGCCGACGGCAAAAAATGCGCGCGCTGGAGCGGCACCGCCGATGTACTGGCCGTGCCCTACGACATGCCCATCCCTGGCTACCAAAACGACACAGTCAACACCCTGCGCCTGTGGAAGGCGGCGGCCACCGATGAATTTAACCTGGGGGAATTTAACGCCGGTGACTACACCGAAGCGGTGGCCAGTAAAAACCAGGCCGAACAGATCACCATGGTGCTCTACCCCAATGACGCCAGCGAAAACGGCAAAGAGCTGCGCCTGCGCCAACAATACTTTTTAGCCTCAGCGAGTTTGCAGGATGTGCTGGCCGATTGGCAGCGGGACCAGGGCCTCAACATGGCAGGGTTTGCCGATAAACATTGCTTCCAGCTCAACGACACCCACCCGACCCTCGCTGTCGCTGAGCTGATGCGCCTGTTATTGGATGAGTGCAACCTGGAGTGGGTAGACGCCTGGGCCATCACCAGCCGCTGCATGGCCTACACCAACCACACCCTACTGCCCGAAGCCCTGGAGCGCTGGCCGGTGCGTATGCTCAAAGACCTGCTGCCGCGCTTGCTCGACATCATCTATGAAATCAACGCGCGCTTTTTGGCCGAAGTGGCCCTGCGCTGGCCCGGCGATGTGGCCCGCCAAGCGCGCATGTCGCTGATTGAAGAGGGGCCAGACCCCCATGTGCGCATGGCCTACTTAGCCATTGTCGGCAGCTTCTCGGTCAATGGTGTGGCGGCCCTGCACTCGGACCTTTTACAGCGGGAACTCTTCAAAGACTTCTTTGAACTCTGGCCTCACAAATTCAACAACAAAACCAACGGCGTGACGCCGCGCCGCTGGCTGGCCCACTGCAACACGCCGTTGAGCAACCTGATCACCCAGGCCATAGGCCCCAAGTGGATCAGCGATTTAAGCGAGTTATCAGGCCTTAAAAAATTTGCCGACGACCGCGAGTTCGCCCGCCAGTGGTTCGATATTAAACAAGCCAACAAGGCCGCTTTGGCCCGCATGATCAGCGACAGCGCCGGGGTGAATTTCTCGGTGGACTCTCTGTTTGATGTGCAGGTGAAACGCATCCACGAATACAAGCGCCAGCTGCTCAATGTTCTGCATGTGATCCACCTGTACGATCGCATCAAACGCGGCGATACCGCCCGTATGAAGCCTCGCTCGGTAATCATCGGTGGCAAGGCAGCGCCGGGTTATTTCCTCGCCAAACTGATTATCAAACTGGTGAATAACGTGGCCGCCGTGGTGAACAACGACCCGGCCGTAACGCCTCTGCTGCAGGTGGTATTTGTGCCCAACTACCGGGTGTCCGCCATGGAAGTTATCTGCCCCGGCACCGACCTGTCCGAGCAAATCTCCACCGCCGGTAAAGAGGCCTCCGGCACCGGCAACATGAAATTTATGATGAACGGCGCCATCACCATAGGCACCTACGACGGCGCCAATATCGAGATTTTAGAGGCCGCAGGGGCTGAAAACTTCTTCCTGTTTGGCCTGCGGGTGGAGGACATACCCGCCTACCGCGCAATGCACAGCCCCAACGTCATCATCGATAACGATGGCGACTTAAAACGGGTCATGCATTTGCTGGAGGCGGGCCATTTCAACCTGTTCGAGCCCAACCTGTTTGATCCCATAGTCAACGCCATCCGTAACGAGTACGACCCCTGGATGGTGGCGGCGGACTTCCGCTCCTACATAGATACCCAGCAAAAAGCCATCGAGACCTACCAAGATCGCGATGCCTGGACCCGCATGAGTATCCTCAACACCGCCGCCAGCGGCGTGTTCTCCAGCGATCGCACCATCGCCGAATACGCCCGCGAGATTTGGCAGATAATGTAGCGCGCGGCTTCCCACCCTTAGCGCCACTGGGTAACAATGGCGCTAAGGGGGTGTTGATGTATCGGCCCAGCTGCAAGCCCCTGGGCCGCCCCAACCCTTGATGACACCAATAACAATTTCACTCTACTGGAGACTCCATGGAACACCCCAATCCGCGTCACGTAAGCCGCTTGACCAAAGACACCCTTGCCTTAATCCTCGCGGGCGGACGCGGTAGCCGCTTGTACGAGCTGACCGACTGGCGCGCTAAACCTGCGCTCTACTTCGGCGGTAAATTCCGCATCATCGACTTCCCTCTGTCCAACTGCATTAACTCCGGTATCCGCCGCGTGGGCATCCTCACCCAGTACAAGGCCCACTCCTTAATTCGCCACATCCAAGTGGGCTGGAGCCATTTCAAACGCGAACTGGGGGAATACATCGAAGTGCTGCCCGCCTCCCAGCGCAACTCCCCCAACTGGTACCAAGGCACCGCCGACGCCCTCTACCAAAACCTCGACATCATCCGCGCCTCCAACGCCAAATATGTATTGGTGCTGTCGGGCGACCACATCTACCAAATGGACTACGGCACCATGTTGGCCCAACACACCGCCAACAAAGCCAAACTCACCGTGTCCTGTATTGAGGTCCCTCTTGAAGAAGCCGCAGGCGCCTTCGGTGTAATGACCGTAGACGACAAAGACCGCATTCTGCGCTTTGATGAAAAACCCGAGCACCCCACACCGGCGCCCAACAACCCCGCCATGTGCCTAGCCTCCATGGGCAATTACGTATTCGACGCCGACTTCCTGCTGGAACTGCTGGAAAAAGACGCCACCACCGAAGGCTCCGACCACGACTTCGGCAAAGACATCATCCCCTCCATCATCAGCAAATACGATGTGCAGGCCTTCCGCTTTAAAGAGCAAGACGGCGAGCGCGCCTACTGGCGGGACGTGGGGACCCTGGATGCCTTCTGGGAAGCCAATATGGAGCTTATCTCCCCCACGCCGTCGTTAAACCTGTATGACCACCACTGGCCCATCTGGACCTACCAAACCCAATTACCCCCCGCCAAATTTGTCTTCGACGACGATACCCGTCGCGGCTACGCGGTGGATTCCATGGTGTCCGGAGGCTGTATTATTTCTGGCGGCAAGGTGAAACGCTCCTTGTTGTTCTCCGATGTACACGTGCACTCCTACACTAGCATTGAAGAGTCGGTGATCCTGCCGGAGGTTGAAGTCCATCGTCACTGCAAAATCCGCCGCGCGATTGTTGACCGCGCCTGCGTGATTCCCGAAGGCATGGAAATTGGCTACAACCACGACGAAGACCGCGCCCGTGGCTTTCGCGTGACGAAAAAAGGCATAGTGCTGGTGACGCCGGAAATGCTCGGCCAACGGGGCGGCGCCCGTTAAATTAACTAGTGCACTTACTCGGTAGCCCGGATGAAGCGCACGCGAATCCGGGTTAATCCCTGCAAATACAAAACGCCTTAAGCCCACTAGCTGCAAGCCTTAGTAAGGAAGTAACACTAATGTCGGTTGAAATTCCTGGCAAAAAAATATTCCTCCACCATTTGACCACTATGTTTACCAATATCGAAAGCGGGCCCAAATGGGATATGACGGCGCCCATGTTGTGGGGGTACTTTTTTACCCACTCAGAGCCTGCTCGCCTGGAGGCCGCTGCCGAACAACTTACCGAATTGGGTCTTAAGTGTGTGAGGGTTCAATTAGCCGAGAAAAAAGCTGATGACGCGCCCGATGTATTTCGGCTGCATATGGCGGAAGTTCGCGTCCATAGCCCAGAATCCCTTGATGAGCGCAATAATGAGTTGTATCTGTTTGCCCATAACGAAGGCATAGATGCCTATGTTGGAATGGATGTAAAGCCTGTGAATAAAGCTGTTTTGGAACAGGCCTAAATACACCTGCATTTAATAATAACGCGCCTTAAAAAACCGATACGCACAGAATAACTGAGCCGGTTGCGCGCAAGCAAAGCCTACTAATTAGATTCTAAAAAAATGAAGCAGTATAAAAAAAATATCCTCATGGTCGCCGCTGAAAACGACGCATTGCCCAACGCCAAAGTCGGCGGCATAGGTGATGTGGTGCGCGATATTCCCATTGCCCTGGCCCGTGAAGAATGCCAAGTGCAAGTGGTATTACCCGATTACGGCCACTTCTCCAAAATGCCCAGCACGCAAAAAGTCGCTGCATTCCAAGTGAATTTTGCTGGCAAACAAGAGGAAGTGCATTTATTTAAAGTTAAAGGCAAACAACTTTTACAAACATATTTAGATGAAGTGGGCCCGGCCATTACTTACTGGGCGTTAGGCCACAGTTATTTTTCCCCCTGCGGCGATGGCGCTGTGTATTGCAACGATGGCTCCGAGCGCCCCTTCGCCACCGACGCCAGCAAATACGCCTTTTTTTGCGCCGCCGTCGCACAAGTCTGTGTCGAAGGCGGTTTTGGCCAATTAGATGTAGTGCACCTGCACGACTGGCACGCCGCGTTAATTTTAGTGCTGCGCGAATTCGACCCTCAGTTTGCCAGCTTAAAAGCGCTGCCCATGGTGTACACCATCCACAATTTATCCTTGCAGGGTGTGCGCCCCTTTAGCGGCGACGGCTCCTCCTTAGAAACCTGGTACCCGCATTTAAATTACGACCGCAGCCGCATTTGCGACCCCCGCGCCACCCACTGTATTAATCCCATGCGCGCAGGTATTACCCTGGCGGATAAAATTCACACCGTCTCGCCCAGCTACGCCCAAGAAATTCAGCGCCCCAGTTTCACCGCCCGCGGCATTTACGGCGGCGAAGGCCTAGAGCAGGATTTAATTCTTGCTAATGCTCAAGGCAAATTAGTGGGTATTTTAAATGGCTGTGAATACCCGCCCGGCCGCAAATACAAAATCGAAAATAAAAATAACCTCGCCAATATTATTTTAGAAAGTCTGATCGGCTGGGTGAGCAAAAATCCGCTTGTGCTCAGTTGCCATTGGGTGGCGCAAAAACGCATTCACCTTTGGCTGCAAAATAAAGAGCGCGGTTTTATCGTCACTTCCGTGGGGCGTATTACCGGGCAAAAGGTGCGTTTATTTAAAGAAATCGTCGATAAATCCACCGGCGCAACCCTGCTGGATACCATTTTGGAGCGTCTAGGCAGCGACGGCGCATTTTTTCTATTGGGTAGCGGCACTGCCGAATACGAACAATTTTTCCTCGAGGTGAGCGCCCGCCACCCGAATTTTATTTATTTACAAGGCTACTCCGACGCCCTCTCCCACGCCCTGTACAACAACGGCGATTTATTTGTCATGCCCAGCTCCTTCGAGCCTTGCGGCATCAGCCAGATGCTCGCCATGCGTGCAGGACAACCCTGTTTAGTGCATGCCGTAGGTGGCCTGAACGACACGGTACAAGACGGTGTGACCGGTTTTAGTTTTAGCGGTGCAGACAGCACGGAACAAGCACAAAACTGCGCAAAAAAATTCGCAGAAATACTCACCCTGCACAGCGAAAACCCCAAAACCTTCCAAAAAATCGCCACCAACGCCCAAGCCCAGCGCTTCTCCTGGGAGCAAGTGGCTAAGGACTACATCGACAAGTTATACACGTCGAACACAGCTGCAAAATAAAAAACAGCCCAGCCCGGATGAGCCGCCTCATCCGGGTTTTATTAAACGCCGGGATATAAATAAAACTCCAGTTTATCCTGCGCTAAAGCGTCAACAGTATTCAATACTCGGCGCACCCGGCGCAGAATTTATGGAATTATTTTAATTACCTGAGTTTGTGCAGCTTTAGTTGCTTCATCCACATTTACCCGTGTTTCTAACTCGCGCACCTGCGGAGTAAACATCATCACCTCGGTAAAATCACACTGTACGCAGCCGCGCCAATCTTTTTCGTCTTGGCGGTAGGTAATGACAGTATCCATGCTGGCGCATTTGGGGCATACAGCCCCGGCGATAAAACGTTTTTTAGTGATGGGTGACATGGTGAATTCCACTGTGGCGCAACAGGGCCTCAACGCTTGGTTCGCGGCCGCGAAAATCGGTAAAACACTGCATCGCATCCACCGCGCCGCCGCGCTCTAAAATACAGTGTAAAAATTTCGCACCGGTGGCCGCATCGAATAAGCCGTTTTCTTCAAAGGCGGCAAAGGCATCGGAGGAGAGTACTTCCGCCCATTTATAACTGTAATAACCGGCGGCATAACCACCGGCAAAAATATGCGTAAACGAGAGTTGAAAGCGGTTAAAGGCGGGGGGAATTATGACCGCCGTATGTTGGCGCACCTCATCGAGCAGCGCTTGCACGGAAGTAAAACCTGCGCTGCCATACTCCATATGCAGGCGCATATCAAAAATGGCAAATTCCAATTGCCGTAGCATTTGCAGGGCGGATTGAAAATTTTTCGCCGCCAGCATTTTTTCCAGCCATTCATCATTTAAGGGCTCGCCCGTTTCATAGTGGCTGGAGAGTTCTTTTAAAACGCTTTTTTGCCAGCAAAAATTTTCTAAAAATTGGCTGGGTAGTTCGACGGCGTCCCAGGCAACTCCGTTAATACCGCTGACGGCGGCCACATCAATTTGGCTGAGCATATGGTGCAGGCCGTGGCCAAATTCGTGAAATAGGGTGGTGACTTCTTGGTGGGTCAATAACGAAGGAGTTTGGCCGACGGGGGCACTAAAATTACAGACTAAAAACGCCACCGGCAATTGCAGGCCACTGTTTGTGGCGCGGCGCACTTGGCACTGGCCCATCCAGGCGCCGCCTTTTTTGCCTTCGCGGGCATATAAATCCACATAACACTGGGCAATTAATTCACCCTTACGGTACAGGCCGTACATGCGCGCATCGCTGTGCCACAACTCGTCGCATTCTTGAGGGCGAACAGCGACATTAAATAAACGCTCGATGGTGCTGAATAATCCGCTTAAGACTTTTGGCAGCGGGAAATAGGCGCGCAAAAATTCCTGGGAAATACTGTAGCGGGCTTCTTTTAAGCGCTCGCTGTAATAGGGAATATCCCACACGGCTAAATGAGTTTTACCGTAGGTCTCCTGCACCCACTGGGTCAATTCGGCCAATTCTTGCTCGGCCATAGGGCGCGATTGTTCGGCCAATTGATGTAAAAAATCCAACACCTGCTGCGGTGTACTGGCCATTTTGCTGGCCAGAGAATATTCGGCGTAATGTTTAAAGCCTAATAATTGCGCCATTTCTAACCGCAGTTGCAGAATTTCTTCCATCACCGGCTGGTTATTCCACTGTCCGGCCTGGGGGCCTTGGTCGGAGGCGCGGGTCATATAGGCGGTATAAAATAATTCGCGCAGGGCGGCGTTTTCCGCTTGCGTCATAATTTGTAGGTATACGGGAATATCCAGGCTAAACACCCAGCCTGGGCTATTTTTTTGCTCGGCTAATTGTTTGGCCTGTTGAATTAATAAAGCGGGCAAGCCTTTAAGTTCGGCTTCTTCAGTAACGGTGTGAAAAAAATTCTGTGTGGCGTCTAATACTTGGTTGGCGAATAAACTGGTTAATTGCGATAAGCGCGCTTTAATTTCTGCAAAGCGTGTTTTTTGCTCGGCCGCTAAATTTACGCCCGATAAACGAAAATCCCGCAGCGCTAAATTGATGGCCTGTTGTTGGGCTTGGCTAAGGTGCGCAAATTCGTTGCTGTCGGCAAGGGCTTGGTAGGCCTGATAGAGCGCATTATTTTGCCCGAGAGCGGTGTGGTAGGCGGTGAGGGATTGCAGGGCGCTGTTGTAGGCATCGCGCAATTGCGGGGTATTGACCACGGAGTTTAAGTGGCTTACCGGCGCAAAGGCTTTATCTAAGCGATCCTCGGCGTCTTCCAATGGCGCCGCCAGGTTTTGCCAGCTCGGCTGCGTTAAGTGGCCTAATAAATCGGTTAGCTGCTGGGTGTTATCACGGATGATGCTGTCGATGGCGGGGTTGATGTGTTCGGCGTGAATCTGGGCGAAGGCCGGTAGGCCTTGAGGATGTAGCAAAGGGTTGGTCATGGTGGCTTCCATAAATGCTAGGGTCTTGGCCTATCATAGTCTGTTCTAAGCGGGCCGCAGTAGCCTGAATGTACCTGTGAGGTGGATATGTCTATACGCAGTTTTAAAGGTGTTCAGCCTAAGTTGGGGGCGCGGGTGTTTATTGACCCGGCCGGGGTGGTGATTGGCGATGTTTGCCTGGGGGATGATGTGTCGGTGTGGCCCTGCGCAGTGATTCGCGGCGATATGCACCGCATTTCGGTGGGCGCGCGCACCAGCGTGCAGGATAACGCCGTGTTGCACATCACCCACGCCAGTCAATTTAACCCCGACGGCTGGCCGCTCACTATTGGCGAGGACGTCACCATCGGCCACGGCGCCTGCCTGCACGGCTGCACCCTGGGCAACCGCATTCTGGTGGGCATAGGCGCCACGGTGTTGGACGGCGCGGTGGTGGAGGACGAGGTGATCATCGCCGCCGGAGCTTTAGTGCCGCCGGGTAAACGCCTGGAGAGCGGGTTTTTGTATGTGGGTAACCCCTGTAAACAGGGGCGGCCGCTGAAGGATTCGGAGCGGGCGTTTTTCACCTACTCGGCGCAGAATTATTGCAAGTTGAAGGATGAGTATTTAGCGGAGGAAGCGGCGGCGCAATCTTAAGTTGGCGGAACAGGGCTGCAGCGGTAGGGGCACCTCTATGCTTTGAATCCTAGGGGCGCCCCTTGTGGGTGCCCACACCAAGCACTGGCGCGAGGCCTTCATGTCTCGAATCGCCCTATAGCCCAGGTTTTATTGATTCTCCGTCCAATAAACTTCAGATTGTGCTGTATCCGGGCTATCTGTTCGCAACAAGCCTGATGAACTGCGCAAAACTGGGCGGCCACAAGGGCCGCCCCTACGCAGTAGCGAGATTTTTCCCTGGGTACCCGTTGAGGCTCGAATCGGCGAACAGGCCGATAGGATGGCTAGGTAGTTAGGTAGCAAAAGACAAAGCGATTTTATTTGCCCCGACGAGCGGCGCCCGCATAAATGCCGCAAAACCTACTTATAGCTTAGGCATTCACAAACCCCTGCTGGTGGGCAAACCAGCGTTGTATCAGCTGCGGTTCCACGGCAGTGCCCGCCACCTGTGCCACACAGGCCTGCACGCCCTCCAACAACGGGTTATCCCGCTGCAACTGGGCGATGCGAAATTGCAGGGCACCGGTCTGCCGGGTGCCGAGCAGTTCGCCGGGGCCGCGCAGGGCCAAGTCTTTTTCAGCGATTACAAACCCATCGCAGGAGGCGCGCATCACCTCTAAGCGCTCGCGGCCGTTGCGGGATAAGGGGTCGGCGTAGAGCAGCACACAGTGGCTGGCCACCGTGCCGCGCCCTACCCGGCCGCGCAGCTGGTGCAGTTGGGCAAGCCCCAAGCGCTCAGGGTTTTCAATCACCATCAGGCTGGCGTTGGGTACATCAACGCCCACCTCAATGACGGTAGTGGCCACCAATAAATGCAGCTCACCCGCCTTAAAGGCGGCCATAACCGCTTCTTTATCGCGGCTTTTTAGCCGCCCGTGCACCAGGCCGATACGCAACTGCGGCAGAGCGGCTTGCAGTTGGCTGGCGGTTACCTCGGCGGCGCTGGCGGCGAGGGTTTCCGATTCTTCCACCAGAGTGCACACCCAATAGGCCTGGCGGCCTTCTTCGCACTGGGCCTTGATGCGCTCGATCACGGCGCCGCGTTTGGTTTGGTTGATCAGCACCGTATTAATAGGCGTGCGGCCCGGCGGCAGGGCGTCGATGATGGAGAGGTCTAGGTCGCTGTACTGGGTCATGGCCAGGGTGCGCGGGATGGGGGTTGCGGTCATCACCAGTTGGTGGGGGAAGGCGCCGTCGGGGTTTTTGCCGCGCAGGCTCAAACGCTGGGCTACGCCAAAGCGGTGTTGTTCATCAATAATCACCAGCCCCAGGCGCTGAAATAGCACATGCTCTTCAAACAGCGCGTGGGTGCCCACCACTATGGGCACAGCACCTGCGGCAATCTCCTGGCAGGCGCTGCGTTTTTGCCCGGCCGAGAGCTTACCGGCCAGCCAGCCAACCCTTTGGCCGAGGGGTTCAAACCAGCGGGAGAAATTCGCGCGGTGCTGCTCGGCGAGGATTTCCGTGGGGGCCGCTATCACCACCTGCCAACCGGCCTCCACCGCATAGGCACAGGCGAGGGCGGCGACTAGGGTTTTGCCCGATCCCACATCCCCTTGCACCATGCGCAGCATGGGCGCGATTGTGGCCATATCCCGGCGAATTTCATCTATCACCCGCTCCTGCGCCTGTGTGAGCGCAAACGGCAGGCTTTGCAACAATTGGCGAGCCAGGGTGCCGGCGGATGTTATGGCCGGTGCCTGCTCCTGTTTGGCCTGCAGGCGCGACTGCCAAACGGCCAGGTTATGGGCGAGCAATTCTTCAAACGCTAAGCGCTGCTGGTAGGGGTGAGTGCCCGCTATGAGGGCACTCACCTGGGCTTCGATGGGCGGACAATGGATGAAGTGCAGAGCCTGGGCAAGGTTATCAACCCCAAAGCGCTGGTTGATGGCGGCGGGCAATAACTCCTCGGGTGGGTGTTGCTCCAAGAGCGCCAGGCCCGCCGCCATAATCTGCCGCATGCGGTTCTGGCTGATGCCTTCGGTTAGGGGGTAAATCGGCGTGAGGGTTTGTTCTAAATCCGGCAGAGCATCGCTATCGGCCAGCCACTCCAGCTCCGGGTGGTAAAACTCCAAACCACTCACACCCAAGCGCGGGTCGCCGTAGCAGCGCAGGGGTGTGCCGGGGCTAAAGCGCTGCACCTGGGCGGCATTAAAGTGGTAAAAACGCAGCACGGCCTGGCCGGATTCATCTTCCAACACCACCACCAGGCTGCGCCTGCGGCCCTGCTGCACCTGGGCCGAATGCACCCAGCCTTGAATCACTACACTGGTGTTAAGGCTCAGCTCCCCCATGGGGGTTATATGAGTGCGATCCAAATAACGCAGGGGCAGGTGGAACCACAGATCCTGCAGCGAGTGAATCCCCAAGCGCGCCAAGCGCGCCGCCATAGCATCACCCACGCCTTTAATACCTCGCACCGCGATGCTATGCGCACTGCGCAGGCCAGGCAGGGCAGCAGCGCGGGCGGCCATAGTCTTAGGCGCCCTTTACCAAGGCGCCCAGGTTGCAGCGGGCGATGGACTGCCGCAGGGCATCTATAGCTTTTAAACGCGGGAAACTCGCCCGCCAGGCTAGGGCTACGGTGCGCGTGGGGGCTGGGTCGGTGAAGGGTTTGGCTACCAATAAGCCTTCGGCCAGGTGCGGGCCACTGGCAGCCGTGGAGGGCAGAATGGTAATCCCCAGGCCGGAGGCCACCATGTGTTTGAGGGTCTCCAGGGAGCTGCCCTCTGAAGCGGTACGCACTCGGCCGCTGGGGTCTTCAATATGATCCTTAAGATTGGGGCAGGCTTGAATCACCTGATCGCGAAAGCAGTGGCCCTCGCCGAGCAACAGCAGGTTGTAATCGGTCAGCTGCTCCGGCGCTATGCGGTCGTGCTGCGCCAAGGGGTGGTTGGCGGCCATCAAGACCACAAAACGCTCTTCATACAACGGCTGGGTAACTACATCCGGTTCGGTAAACGGCAGCGCCACTACAATGGCATCCAGCTCCCCCTGGCGAATGCGCCTGCGCAGGGTGGCGGTGAAGCTCTCCTCTATGTAGAGCGGCATCTGCGGCGCAATCTGCTGCAACTGAGGGATAAAGTGCGGGAATAAGTAGGGGCCGATGGTGAAAATGGCGCCGATGGACAGCGGGCTGTTGAGCTGGTCTTTGCCCGAGGACGCCAAATCCCGTATGGCCGCCGCCTGCTCCAATACCTTCTGCGCCTGCTCAACGATTTGCTCACCCAACGGCGTGGGGTAAACACGGGTTTTCGAGCGTTCAAACAAAATGGTGCCCAGCTCATCCTCCAGTTTTTTCACGGCGATGCTTAGGGTGGGCTGGGACACATTGCAGCGCTCGGCGGCGCGGCCAAAATGTTGCTCCTGGGTTAATACCACTATGTAGCGCAATTCAGTTAAGGTCATACGTTAACCCACATTACTCAAACTCCCATGACTGCAAATACTCAGAAACTGCTTTGGATCGGCTGCGGTGAGCTGGCACAGCAAACCCTGCCACTGCTGAGCCACTATGCCATTACCGGCCTTAGCCGCACCTACAAACCCTATCTGGCGGATCACACATTTTGGCAAGCCGACCTAAGCGCGCAAAACCTTACCCCCCCGCTTGGGGAGCAGGGCTTTAGCGCCATTGTGATTACCCTCACCCCTAATGCCTACAGTGCAGAGGACTACCGCATCACATACTGGTTAAATAGCCAGTACATTGTGCAGCAGCTGGGGCAGAAAACAAAGCCCTTGTTGCTGTTTGTCTCCAGCACCAGTGTATACGGCCAAAGTGACGGCGAATGGGTGGATGAATCCAGCCCCGCAGAGCCGTCCTCCCCGGCTGCACAGTGGCTACTGGCAGCAGAACAGGAGATCGCCAACTCCGGCTGCCCGTTTTGCATCCTGCGCCCCAGCGGTATTTACGGCCCCGGGCGGGATTATTTAATTCGGCAAGTAATGCAGGGCAATGGTGGTGGCGAGCAATTCACTAACCGCATTCACAGCCTGGATCTAGCGCGCCTGCTGGCCTTCTTACTACAGCGCTTCAGCTGCGGCGCCCCTCTACCGCCCTATGTCTTGGCCAGCGACGATCTACCTGTGTCCAGCCATCACTTGCGCGCTTGGCTCGCGGCGCAATTAGCTGTTACCGAGCTGCGGCCCAGCCAAGAACCAACCAGCCGAGGCGGTAACAAGCGCATCAGCAACCAGCTATTGCATCAACTGGGGTTTGAATTGCGCTATCCCACCTACAAAGAAGGCTACCCCGAGCTCTGTAGACAGGCAAAATTAGTGTGATGCAATTCGCATTTTTATCACCTGGCAAAAATTTATTTTCCTGTGAAATATCCTTTGGCTTACACGTTTAGTGACAATTTTTTTCATTTTAGGCTCAGCCTTTACAGCTTAGGTAACGGAGGGTTTAACTCGCCGCCGTCGCGCGCCAGTGTTTACTGCGGCCGTTCGAGAAGGCCAGCCACCACAAACCCATCTGGGTTAGCGTTTGCTTACTGCCGATATTTTTAACACCTATCAACGCGGGCCCGAACCTGTGAAAAATTGCCGGTTGTTGTGAAAAATGAATTCCGCTAGTATCACTCTCACCAAGGCGCTGATGGTTAAAAAGCCTCGGTAAAAACAGCCTTCAGCGGCTAAAACAAATTTTTGTTTAACGCAAAAATAAACACAAACCCCTATTAATCATGTTCGAAGGAGTAATTCCATGGCTATTTATCTTTTATACGAAGGCATCAAAGGCAACGTTACTGCAGACGGTTACAAAGACCACATCCAAATCGCTTCACTGCAATTTGGTGTAGGCCGCGGTGTAAGCATGGAGCCAGGTAACTTGGCAAACCGTGAAGCTACTCGCCCTTCTATCAGCGAAGTAACTATCTCTAAAACTGCCGACAACTCCGTAACTGACTTCTTCCGTGAATCAGTAGTGGGCTCAGCGGGTAAAACCGCCAAGTTTAAGTTTGTACAAACTGGCGCAGACAAAGTTGTTGAATACATGAACATCGACCTGTTCGATACCATTATCAGCGGCTACTCCATCAGCGCTCCTGGTGACGGCGATCCAATGGAAAGCATCAGCATCAGCTTCTCCAAAATCGAAGTTAACTACAATGACTTCGACACGGCGAACAAAAACTCCAACCCACAACGCGTGGGCTACGATTTGGCTACTGCTAAGCCAATCTAATGCTCGGCGGTTAAACCACTTTGCCCTAAAAAGGCCTAGAGATTGTTCTAGGCTTTTTTTTCGGCTGGAGGTTTTAACCCGGTATTTAGCGCCAGCGGTAATTTGGGTGCTGGTCAATGGCATGAGGCAGCCAAAAGAGCCACACTGTTCAAATAGTCTTTCTTCACTATTTTGAATCATGTGCGCCGCGCTTCGGGTTCACTGCTACCCAAGCGAACATTCATCGTCCACAGGGATGCTGCAAGGCGGTTTTATTTGTTGGTAGGGAATAAACAGCCCAACACTTTAAGGTAATTGATATGGCAAAGCTGACACAAGACAACCGCCTCATGGCGATTAGCGACTTTGGTTTAGGTAAAGATGCATTTTTAGCCACCGATTTTACCGGCACCGAATTTTTGTGTGGTTTGTTTGAATATGAAGTCGAGGTGTTAAGTGATATTCACGATTTAACACCAGACAAAGTTGTCGGTAAGCGCGGCACTGTGTCGGTTCAAAACGAGCAAAAACGCAAATTTAATGGCTTTGTGCGCAGCGTCACCATGGGCGAAACCCAGGGGCACGATTACCGTCGCTACCGTTTTGTGCTGGTGCCTTGGTTGTGGTTTTTAGGTAAAACCCAAGGCAACCGTATTTTCCAAAATAAAACCACTAAGGACATTATCAGCAAGGTTTTTAGCGATTTAGGCTTTAATGATTTTGAATTTCGCGGCTGTGCCACGCCGCCGCGAGAATACTGCGTGCAATATGGCGAGAGCGACTTAAATTTTGTCCTGCGGCTGATTGAAGAAGAAGGTTTTGTTTATTATTTCAAGCACAGCGATGCCAAACATCAACTGATTATCACCGACTCCTTCCACTCGCCTGAAAAACTGCCCGAGACCAACCTAGAATATTCCCAGGGCAGCAATAATAACGCGCAAATTTTTAGCTGGAACCGCTCTTATCAATTTCGCAAAGGTGCCTGGACGCTTAACGACTACGCGTTTAAAACACCGCCTAAGGATTTAAAAGTCAACTCTAAAACTGTCAGCAATTTTGTTGATAACAAAAAATATGAGCATTATGAATACGCAGATTTAGGCCTGCATGACCAAGGCGGTGCCAGCAACCGTGTGAAAAAACGCTTAGAAGCTGAAGAAGTTGCCCGCGATCTCACTAAAGCCTCCACCAACTGCAGCAGTTTTTTTGCTGGCGGCACCTTTAAAGTGGGTAAACACTCCCACGCCACGGAGAAGGGCGAATTTACCATCACTGAAATTCAGCATTTTATTACCGAACACTCCTATTTTCAGGAAGGCGGCAATACCAGTAATTACGAAAACCACCTGGTATGTATGCCCGCCGATTTGCCCTACCGGCCAGCCTTGGTGCATCAAAAGCCCGTTATGCGCGGCCCGCAGTCCGCCATAGTGGTGGGGCCTAAGGGTGAAGAAATTTACGTCGATAGTTTTGGCCGCATCAAAGTGCAATTTATTTGGGATAGGGAAGGAAAAAAAGACGAAAATTCCACCTGTTTTGTGCGTGTGATGCAAATTTGGGCCGGTAATACCTGGGGTGCATCGTTTATTCCGCGCATTGGCCATGAAGTCATTATTAGCTTTTTAGATGGCGACCCGGATAAACCCATAGTGACCGGTTCGGTGTACAACGGCGATAACAAACCGCCCTACGAATCTAAAACTCAAAGCGGTATTAAAACCCGCTCCACCAAATCCGGCACCGGGGCAAATTTTAATGAGCTGCGCTTTGACGATAAAATCGGCAGCGAGCAAGTGTATATGCACGCTGAAAAGGATTTTGATTCGGTGGTGGAGCACAACCAAACTCGCCAAGTGGGCAATGATCGCAGCCTAACTGTAGGCCACGATGAATCCACCAGTATTGGCCATGACCGCACCGAAACAGTTGGCAATAACGAATCTATTACCATTGGCAACAACCGCGATAAAACCGTTGGTAAAAATCAAACGGAATCCATAGGCGTCAATAAAACTATTTCGGTCGGTGGCAACCACACCGAATCCATTGGCGGCAAAGTGGTAATTGATGTCGGCGGTACGCACACGGAATCTGTTACTGGCAATATCACTATTAGTACCGATGGCAATTTTAGTGAAACGGTAAAAGGCACCTACACTGAATCGGTTACTAAAGATTATTCGGTAAAAGCGAAAACCATTACGCTCAAAGCCGATGATTCCATTACCTTTCAAACGGGTTCGGCCAAAATCACCATGAGTAAAAATGGCGACATTACTATTTCCGGGAAAAATGTCACGGTAAAAGGCTCTGGGGATGTGGTGTTAAAAGGGAGTAAGGTTAGTGCCAACTAAATCGACCCCTTCAGCAGGCTTTGCAACAACCCTTGGCCTTGCGCCAGCGGAAGTTGTGATTGGCACGCTGGTGGCAATGGATGCCCAGGGGCGCGCCTTGGTGAGTTTTTATTGGGCCGAGCAGATGTTCGAGCAGATCCCGGCGCTGTCCACGCAAATAATTGACCAGGCTAGCCTTGGGCGCCAGGTGGCGCTGTTGTTTGCAGGCGGCAACCCTCAGCAGCCAGTGGTAATGGGGTTTATCCACTCGCCCTTGGATGTGGTCATAGGCCAAACCCTGGCAGACGCAAACGATGCCTCTGCGCTGGTAGAAACGGAGATTTTCTCCGGCCCGGCGCAATTTACTCCGCCTGAGCGCAAAGCCGATATAGACGGTAAACGCCTGGTTTTTGAGGCTGAAGAAGAGGTGCAAATTAAATGCGGCGAGTCGAGTATTAATTTGTATAAGGATGGCCGCGTGGTGATTCGCGGCCGCAATTTAGTTAGCCGCGCCTCGGCTATGAACCGCATTCTGGGCGGTTCAGTGCAGGTGAATTGAGCCTGTAGTTGCTGCATAATGGCCGCTTTTGCTCGGCGCCTATGTCTGCACTGCACCCCACCTCTGATGTACACGGCCCCTGCCACCATATTCTGGTGTTTGACTCCGGGCTCGGTGGTTTGAGTGTTGCGCGGGAAATTATCGCCGCTGCGCCGCACGCCTGTATCAGTTATTTGGCCGACACCGCTTTTTTCCCCTATGGCACTAAAAGCGATGAACAATTAATTAGCCGTATTGAAAGCCTGCTTGAAAAAGCCATCTTAAGCCTTGCCCCCGATATTGTGGTGATTGCCTGCAATACCGCGAGCACCCTAGCGCTGAGCCATTTGCGCGCGCGGTTTAATTTGCCGTTTGTCGGTGTTGTGCCCGCCATAAAACCTGCGGCCAGTTTAAGCCGCAGTAAAACCTTCGGCCTCTTGGCCACCCCCGCGACCGTCAGCCGCGCCTACACGGCGCAATTAATTGCCGATTTTGCCGCTGATTGCACGGTAGTGCGTTTTGGCTCCCACAATTTAGTCACCCTGGCCGAGGCTTCCCTGTGTGGCCTTGCGCCCAGCGCCGCCGCACTTGAGCGGGAATTGGCAGGCCTCTTGGCGCAGCCGGGCGCAGAGGCAATCGATACGGTTGTGCTGGCCTGTACGCACTTTCCGCTGCTGCTGGAGGGTTTAAAAAGCGCCGCGCCGCATATTCGCCATTGGGTGGATTCCGGTGCGGCTGTCGCGCGGCAAGTGGGTGTTTGGCAACAGCGGGTGGCGCCGTCTGTTAAGGCTGTTGAAACGGTGCGATTTTTTAGCACCGAGCCTTACGAGCAGTTGCAGGTATCACAGGTTGAGCGTTTGTTGGGCCGCGCGGTGTTGATGGATTTAGGCCTTGTATTGCCTGCACCTTCGAATACGGCCACTGGGTTTGTTCATGTCGAAAACTGAAGTAAACGCCGTATTTAACGGCCCCGGCACAGTAGATTTAGTCGATTTTATTGCCGCGCATTGCGCGCTGTCTAAAGCAGCCATTAAACGCGGCCTCACCTTTGGTGGTGGCTGGATTAAACCGGCCGGACAATCCTCATTTAAACGCTGTCGCAAAGCAAAAGCCTGCGTCAAACCAGGCGATACCTGTGCGTTTTATTTTGATGCGGAATTAATCGCCAAACAGTGGCCTGCCCCGCAGGTTATTTTTGACAGCCAACATTTTGGTATTTGGTATAAACCGCGCAATCAAGTGACACAGGGCAGCCGTTATGGTGATGCCAATGCACTGGAGCGGCATGTTAGCCAGGCGCGGCAAAAACCCGTTTGGTTGGTGCACCGTTTAGATAGCGCCGCCTGTGGTTTGGTATTGTTTGCCTACAGCGCCGCTGCCTGCGCTAAATTAAATCATTTATTGCAACACCAACAGATTAATAAAACCTACCAGGCACAGGTATTAGGGCATATTCATGCGGGCGGCAAAATTGATACACCGCTTGATGGCAACTCTGCGCTTACGGAATTTACCCGGGTGGCAATGGATGAACACACAAGCTTGGTAAAAATTCGCCTGCACACAGGGCGTTTTCATCAAATACGCCGCCATTTTGCCCACCTAGGCCATCCCTTATTGGGCGACCCTCGTTACGGCGCAGGTAATGCCCAGGCGTCAGGATTGCAGTTGGTGGCCAGTGAATTGAGTTTTATTGACCCTCTCACCCACACGCCGGTGTGTGTCACACTGCCGCGCGAATATTGTTTATTTTAGGAAGAGTATTTATGTCGCTTGATCCCAATCGTTTGCATTTTAAATCCGTCACCTACCAAGCACTCAACGCTGGCCCTAAATTAATCGTACTCGGCGCCGTGCACGGCAATGAAGTGTGCGGCACCCAGGCGATCACCCGCATCATGGCGGAAATAGACCGGGGTGATATTATTTTGCGCCAAGGGAAACTTACCTTTGTGCCCATCACCAACCCGCTGGCCTATGCTAAAAACGAACGCTCGGGGGATCGCAATTTAAATCGCAATTTATTCCCCACCGATCAGCCGCAGGATTTTGAAGATCACATCGCCAATTGGCTCTGCCCTTTATTGGCGGAACACGAAATTTTATTGGATTTACACTCCTTTCATACCCCGGGTTTACCTATGGTGATGATGGGGCCAGAAAATAATTCCGGCCGCTTAGAAGCCTTTAAGTTTGCTGAGCAAGAAAATGCCCTGGCGGTGCGCTTAGGTGTGAATCGTTTTGTTGATGGCTGGTTAGATACCTATGCCAAAGGCGTTGAGCGCCGCCAACAATTAAACATACACCCGCAGGATCGCCAGCATTTATTAAATACCGATGTGCGTTATGGCGTGGGTACTACCGAATATATGCGCGAGCAGGGCGGCTACGCCCTCACCTTAGAATGCGGCCAACACGCAGATCCACACGCGCAGGATGTTGGCTACCAAGCGATTATTAATACGCTGGTTTATTTAGGTTTAATTGATGGCGCCGAGCCTGCGCCTGTAGCGGAAAAACAATCGCTGCGTTTATACGAAGTGATTGATCGCAACGATCCCGCCGATCAATTTATTCAAGAATGGAAAAGTTTTGATGAAATCAAAGCGGGCGCTGCCGTAGGGCGGCGCGCCGATGGCAGCCTGGTGTGCGCCGAAAGCGATGGTTTTATTGTCTTCCCCAACCCAAAGGCGCAGCCGGGGCAGGAGTGGTTTTATTTGGCTCGGCCTACGGCGCGGTTAAGCGATTAAACCGCGCCGCTGCTTATTATTTCCCCGTTTGATATTTAGGTGAACGCGGGCCGTATAACAAGCCATTGGGGCTAGGGGTTAATAGTCTTGTGCTGGCAATACCTGCGAAGGTGTAACTATTATCTGTGAGCTGATTCACCACCTGTTGCACCGCCGCTTGAATTAATAAGCCGGCTAAACCGCCGCCGGAATTATTATTTTGCTCGCTACTTGATGCCCGCGCGCTGCCTTCCCATAAGGTAATACCCGTGCGCAAGTCGATCAATTTAGCGCGCAGGGTGACGGCGGTTTCAGCGCTAATTAAGCGGTAGGAATTGCCGTATTCGGTAATATCCGTATACAAGGCGGCGTCGGCGGCAAATATTTCGTGTAATTTTTTCGGGTTGATGGCTTGTGCATCGGCGCCGTTGTATACGCCATTTTCACGAAATGACGCCTCCATCAGAGTAACCGGAATCACGTAATAACCCGCCTCGGCAACCGGGCGCGTCATTTGTGCCAGTACGGCACTGGGGGCATTGACATCTGGCGAGTGATTATTGGGCGGTAAAATAACAATACTGCGTGGGTTGGCGGCTTTAAACGCGGAATAGTTATAGGGTGCTTGGGTGGCGCAGCCGGTTAACAACAGCAACACTAAGGGCCAAAATAATTTCATTTTTTATCTCCTTGCGGCGGCAGTTTTTTGCGGTTCATTAAAAAATCCAAATAAGCGGCTGATTCAGGGTAAAGGGTTTTTTCGCGCTCCCAGCTTTTACGCATTAAATCTTCCCGCCCCTGTTTGGCATACAAAAGCCCTAAATGCGCGTAAACCCCCGGCCCTGGATTTTGGCTTTGATTGCCCGTGGCGATGGTTTTTTCCAGCGCGGCGATTTGTTCTTCCACACTGCCGGTATTTTTAAAATGGCTGTACACCTGATTATCGTAATCACCCCAGCGGTAGAGTGTCGGCTGGCTGGCGCAGCCGCTTAATAAAACCAGTGCAAAAAAAGGCGCCCATAACGGGCGCCCTAATGATGGTATTAAATAGTTAAATTGTAGCAACACGACGGTTGTTCCTTTTTATATTAATTAAATATAGGCCTATTTGTTGGCTCTGCGGCCTAAGTTTTTTGAGTTTAATTGCTGAAAACTCAGGGTTTGATGCTGCCTTGCTCCACGCCCTGGGCCAATTTACTTACGGCTTCACGAATGGCTAAATCCAATACCTTGCCGTTAAGGGTGGCATCGTAACTGGAGGTGCCGCCAAAACCGATCACTTCGCGCTGACTTAAGCTATATTCACCGGCGCCTTGGCTGGAGAAAACCACTGCTGAGGTTTGCACATCCACTAAATTTAAACTCACTTTGGCGTAAGCGATTTGTTGTTTGCCGCGCCCTAAAATACCGAATAATTGTTGGTCGCCCACTTCTTTGCGGCCAAATTCAGTTACATCACCGGTCAATACATAACGGGCGCCCAAAGTGGCCTGAGTTTTTTTCATGAGCTGCGCCTCTTGGGCGGCTTCGGCCATATTGTCGCGCTCCAACACATTAAAGCGGCCGGATTGTTGTAAATGGGTAATTAAAATAGTTTTAGCTTGGCTGCCTAAGCGGTCCGCACCGTCGGAAAATATGCCGTTCATAAAACTGGAGCGGTTATCAAATTTACCCACGGAAATAAGCGGTTTTTGGCCTTGGTAGGTGCTTGCGGCCACCGGGGGCTTGGGGGTTTCAAGGGTGCGGGAGTGCTCCGTGGCGCAGCCGGTAACTAGAGCTGTGGTCAGGCAGAGTGCGGTCACGTGCGGGAAATAGCTATTCATAGGGTGTCCTTCTATAAGGGTGGGAAACGCTGTGTTATTGAGCATGTAACTGCGCGAAGGTTCGCGCAGGCGAAATCTGACGGGGCGATTCTAGCCGGATTTTAGCCGTTTGTTGGTAACCAGTTGTAACGTCGGGCCTCAACCTCTGCGCAGAGGAGTAGGGATAAATCATAGGCGCTTTAGAGTTGCTTGACTTTGGTTTCCATGGAAACTAGCATGGCTGCATGTTTCCATGGAAACCAAAATGATGAGCAAACACAAAAACACGTCAACCGCTGTGCCCAGTCAACTGGATGATCATCTGGGATTTTGGCTGCGGCTGGTATCTAACCAGGTATCGGCGCGCTTTCAGTCCCTTGTGTATGAGCGTGCGGGTTGTTCGGTGAGCGAATGGGTATTGTTGCGCGTGCTCTACGAGCAAAGTGCCACGGGCCATAACGAGCTAATCAAGACCCTGGGTATGACCAAGGGGGCCATTTCAAAAGTGATCAGCCGTCTAGAGGTGCGGGGCTTGGTTAAGCGTCAATTGGCCGCCGAGCGCAACCGCGAGCAATTAATATTGCTCACAGCCGCAGGTAAAAAATTAGTGCCGCAGTTGGCTGCACTGGCCGATGAAAATGACGCGCATTTTTTTGCCCTTTTATCGGCCGACGAATCAATAGCCCTATCGAGCGCACTTAAAAAAATAGCTGCCTTACATCACCTAACCGCACCACCCCTAGAGTAACCCGGACGTTTCGTCTGCACGGTTTTATTTTTCCACGCTACCATTAGGTAAACATTATGGCCGCCACCCATGAAGACATTATTCACACAACATTTATCGAATCCAACGAAGGACGTATGCATTTTGGCGAGGTGGTGAGCCGTCTGATGCTGGCCGGTGTTGAGTCGTACCAGGTTGATTACCGCAGCAAACACAGTATTTATCATTTACACACGGATGAAACGCTAATTCTCGATTTAACCATCCCCGAGCAAGCCATTGCTGCGGATTTCTCGGCGGAAAAAGTGCTAGCCGCCATTCGAGGCGCTCAACAAGGCGCCATCATGTATCCAGAATTTAAACGCTTATCCATGCAGGCAGGCTGCATAGGCTACTGGGTGTGGATTGCCGGACGGCATGTCACCTATTACGGTCGCAAAGGGGAAACCCATGTGGAGCATTTTCCGAATAAATAGGAAACCTCCGCTTAAGTCGTATGTTCAAAAACGCACGAGTAGTTCCCTGCAGCTTCTGCGCGCAGAGTATTTTTAAAATAGGCGGCAAGATATAACACGACGTGCATTGGCTAGCGCTAATGCGCACTTGCGTTAGGTGCTAATCATTTTGCGCTACGAGTGCGCGGCTAATCGCATTGGCATTGGATTCCATATTGCGCGCATGCTGCGCAATATTAATGGCCAACGCAGTTGGCGATAATTGACGGGCACGCCTATCAAATAAGCGGCTGCCCAATTGTTGTTCTAAGGTGGCAATATGGCGGCTGATCGTCGGCTGCGTCGAATGTAAACGCACGGCAGCCGCCTGCACATTGCCCTCATCCATCACAGCTAAAAACGAGCGAATTAACGTCCAATCAAGTAGCGGTGGCCGGTGGCGATAACACCTATTCACTCGCGATTTTTAGCCGCAACACGCTCAATAGTGCGCCGGAATAGAAACGCTCAACGGCCTTATTGGGTAGTTTTTATAGCAGTCGCAATTTTGATGCGCAGCCTTATCCGGGCATAGATGAAGTAGAAGTGGTGGGGGATGATTTATCCTTGGGCTGGCGCGCCCATAACAGCACTACTCAGCCGGTCAATTTTAAAGGTGCGGTTATTTTTGACAAAGTGAGCCTGCTGGATTCCTGCCGCGAACCTGCGAACTTAGTAACCAATTGTTCATTTGATGCTGTCACCAACAACTCTATTAATACCGCCACCAGCGGAGCCGATTGGACCTTGCTCAATCATATGGGAGCGGCCAGTAGCGCAAGTTTTACAGGCCGACAAATGCGCGTCAGCATTACGAACCCCGGTACTGATATGTGGCACGTACAGGCGCGCACGCCGGTGAATTTATCTCAAGCGGTGAATTATGTTTTAACCTTCCGCGCCAAAGCCGATAGTAACCGCGGTTTTGTAGTGAATATTGGCCACAACGGTAACCAGGATAATAATTGGCAGAGTTATGGCCGGGTTAATGTCAGCGCCACCACAGAATGGACGGATTATTCCTATGAATTTAGCGGTGTGCCTATGGATGCCAATGCCTTCTTAGATTTTAATTTCGGCAATGCTGGCACCAGTGCGGTCACCCTTGATAGCGTGAAATTAAAAGCGCTGAATTAAGGGCGCAAAAAAATAAAGCCCCTCGCGGGGCTTTTTTATTGGCGGCAAAAAATAGCGGAAGAACATTTAATGGATGCGCGGGCATTTTGCGCCAATTTTGAAAAAGCTACTTAGCAAGTAGCGTCTTTAATTCTGCATTAAAGACATTAAAGCTTGCGGTAACTGCAGTAGGCTTTTTCGATGGCGGAAATATCCGGGATGGTCATTTCTTCCGTGCCCACGCGCACATACATCATTTCAAAATGGGTGGTGGTCATTTGGTCTAAGCGCTGAATATCCTCGGCGCTTAAATTCACCTGGCGGGGAATACCCTGGGTGGGAATAGCAATAAAACTTACCTCCTGGTGTACGCCGGTATTGTTGAATACAGCGATGCGGCCGTTGGGGTTAATACCGCCGCCCTGGCCGGTGACCAAACGCTCAAAGCTGATGAGGGGCACCCGCTGGTTGCGCCAGTTGTAGTAGCCGAGAAACCAGTTGGGGCCGGAGTTATCCGGGAAGATGGGTGCCACCGCCGCCATCTCGGCGATATTCGCCAGGGGTACCAACAGGGTACGGGCTTGAATAGGTAGCATCATGCAGGTGATGGTGCCGGGTTCAGATGCAGAGGGTTCACTCATAAACAGATCCTGTAGTAGGGCTAAAACCTCAGCGCGGCCTTGGGCCCGTGGCTGAGCTTGGATATTAATGGGTTCACACCGACACCTGCGCGCGGTTTAAGCGCCGTTGCAGGGCTTGGGCAAGTTCCCGAGGATTGCCTGCAAAGCGGGTGCAGCCTAAGCGCTCCACACTTCTGGGCATAGAATCTATGGCACTGCTGGCGGGGGTTTGAATCCACACCTGGCCGCCTAAGTGGTGCAACAATTGGCAGCCGCGGGCGCCATCCTCCCCCATGCCGGTGAACATCACCGCCCCGCCCTGGGCGCCATATACCCTGGCCACCTTGGCAATCACCTGGTTGATGGAGGGCGTAAAGCGCCCGGCCCAGGGTTGTTGTTTGGGCGTGATACGGCCTGGCGTCACTATATCCAGTGCCTGATTGGGGGAGACCACATACAAACAGCCCGCTTCTATAGCTTGGTTTTGGTGGGTGCCGCACACCTTCAGGCCGCTGCGCTGGCGCAGCATCTGCACCAGGGATTTATGGCCGCTGGGGCTGATGTGCTGGGCGTAAATCAGCGCCAGTTGCGCCGGGGGATGATCCAGTGCCTCTAAAAATTGCCCCACCGCTTCAGGCCCGCCAGTGGAGGCGGCTAGCACCCACACGGCGGTGGCGCGTTTGGCTTGTTGCGGTTGGTGGTCAATGAGTAAATCGAGTTTGCTTTGCAGCCTGCGCACCCGCTCTTTGCGGCGCACCTCCGGCCATTGGCTGGGGTCTGAGGTGTCCGTGGGGGCTTCGTCTTCATCGGCCACAATCACCGGCAGGTTGGCATCGTCCATGGCGTCCAGCAGGGTCTGGGCGGCCGGGTTGTCCATATCCAATTGCACCAACCAGACGTCCGCTTGAGGCAGGCCGCTGAGGCTTTCGCCACTGAAGACCTGGCTGGCCACCAGGGTGTGCGGCAGGGCGGATAACAAGCGGTGTAAATCCAATAGCTGCGGCTTGGAATCGGCCAATACCCCTACCGCCAAGCCCGTAAGCTTCACCGCTTAGGGGCCTTTGTCACCGAGGATGCGACTGACGATACCCGCCAATACATCCTCCTGGTAGGGTTTGCCCAGGTATTCATTCACGCCGATGCTAAGCGCGTGCTCCCGGTGTTTATCGCCGGTGCGCGAGGTGATCATAACGATGGGGATATGCTTCCAACGGGCGGTGGTGCGAATGTTTTTCGCCACTTCAAAGCCGTCCATACGGGGCATTTCTATATCCAACAGCATCAGATCGGGCGTGTGATCCTGCAGAATTTTCAGGGCGTCCACACCGTCTTTGGCCGTTATCACCAGATAACCTTCCCGCTCTAAGAAGCGAGTGGTTACCTTGCGCACGGTTACCGAGTCGTCCACCACCATGACGGTTTTTTGCACCCGCGGAGCATTCAGCGCCTTAGTGCGCTCGTGGTTGAGGGGCAGTGCATCCACAAAGGCCACGGCTTTACGCACCAGCGCGTGGACGTCGAGAATCACCACCACGCTGCCATCGCCCATCACCGTGGCGCCGGAGAGGCCCTGCACAGCGGCGAACTGTTTGCCGAGGCTCTTCACCACAATCTCCCGGCTGCCCTGCAGGCTGTCCACTTGCAGCGCCATGGTGTGCTGGGCGGAGCGCACCAGAATCACCGGCAGCGGCAGCAGTTGGCCTTCGAGTTTAGGGGTGGTGCCCTCGTACAACATGCCGCCTAGGTAACGCACCTGGTAGTTTTCATCGGCGTACTCAAAGCGCGCTTCCGGCTGCTGGTAGTAGTGCTCCAGCTCAAAGGGGCTGACCCGCACAATACCCTCGATGGAGTTGAGGGGAATCGCGTAGGTGTCTTTACCCAGGGTAACCATCAGGGCGCGGTTCACCGATACGGTAAAGGGCAGCCGCACGGTAAATTGTGAACCCACACCGCTGCGAGACTCGATGGTCATGGAGCCGCCCAGCTGTTTAATCTCAGCGGCTACTACATCCATGCCCACGCCACGGCCAGAAATCTGCGTCACGCTCTCGGCGGTACTAAAACCTGCCTGCAGAATAAACTGCATCACTTCGTGATCGCTCAGCTGGGAGTGTTCGCCCATCAGGCCGCGCTCGACGGCTTTTTTGCGCACCTTATCCAGGCTGATGCCGCGCCCGTCGTCCGCTAAGCGCAACAGAATGTCGCTGCCTTCGCGGGCGAGGGATAACAAAATGCGGCCAAATTCGGGTTTGCCCTTGGCTAAACGCTCGGCGGGGGGCTCGATACCGTGGTCTACCGCGTTGCGCAGCATGTGCTCTAAAGGCGCCACCATGCGCTCCAGCACCGAGCGGTCCATTTCCCCTTCGACGTTATCCAGCTCGAAGCTGACGTGTTTGCCCAGCTCGCCGGCCACCTGCCGCACTATGCGGCGCAGGCGCGGCACCAGGCGGGAGAAGGGCACCATGCGCGAGCGCATGAGGCCTTCCTGCAGGGAGGAGTTAATGCGCGACTGTTGCAGCAAAATGGCTTCGGTATCTTTGACCTTCTCGCTCAGGGTGCGCTTTAAATCCACCAAGTCGGAGGCCGATTCGGTGAGGGAGCGGGAGAGCTGCTGCAATTGGGAATAGCGGTCCATCTCCAGCGGGTCGAAGGCTTCGTTCTCCGCCAACTGCTCCTGGCGGAAGAGGATTTGCGCCTCGGTTTCTATGTCCAGGCGGCGCAGCTGTTCTTGTAAGCGGCGCAGGGTGCCGTCAATCTCGTGAATGGCCGCGCCAAAGCCTTTGATTTGCTGCTCGATACGGCCCCGGCTGATGGAGGTTTCACCGGCGAGGTTAACCAGCTCTTCGAGCAGATCGGAGGAGACCTTGATGACCTCTTGGGAGCCACTTTTGGAGCGGGCCACGAAATCCGGCAGATTGGTCACCACGTTGCTTGCGAAGGCTTCCACCACTTCTTTGGTGTCCTCGGGCGCCACGGCCACGAGATTCTTGCTGCTGACAAAGGGCACCGGGCTTGCGCTGGAGGCGATTTCGGCAATTTTGGCTGTCAGCGTCGGCGCATCGGAGTGCTCTTCGCGCTCGTCCAATTCCGCTGGGGCGCCGTCCATTAACTGGCGGGACTTGCGAATGGATTTGAGCAACTGGTCTTGGTAGGCCAGGATTGTGGCGAAGAAATTCACATCGCCCTTGGGGCCGCCCACACTGATCAAATAACTTTCGTAGTTGTGGGTCAGCTCGCCCAGTTGAATTTGTGAGGCCAAACGGGCGCCGCCTTTTAGGGTGTGCAGGGCGCGCTTCATCACATCGGGGGCTTCGCTGCTGTCCCAGTCGGACTCCCAGGCGTGGATGGACTCGTCCAGCTCCTCCATTAATTCGTCGGCTTCCTCGAGGAAAATCTCCAGAATTTCTGGGTCGAAATCATCCTCTACCCGCTCGCTGGCAGGCGTGTCGGTCGATACGTCCGGCAGGAAGGAGGCGCTGCTGGTGGCAGCAGGCGCCGAGGCAGCGGGTGCTTCTTGGGGCGCTTCATGAGTGTGCGCCGGCAGATCCGCCAAATCCTCCTCGCCCAAGTCAAAATCACCCAGAGCTATATCATCGTCATAGGTGGCGCCAGGGGCGTAGGCTTCGGTATCGGCCAGTACTTCGGCGGGGGTATCAAGCGCGTCTGCGTCGCTTAGCGCTTCCAAATCCAGACTGTCGGTCACGACGGGGATGGAATCAAACTCATCCAGCGCGCTGATCAGCGGTGCGTCATCGGCACTCAGATCCACCAATTCATCCAGCAGCGGCACTATGACATCCTCAGGCTCCACCTCGGCGGCGAAAGTTTCTTCGGCGCTCGGCAGCAGAGCGTCCTCAGCATCGGCTTCGGCGTCCAACAGGTTGAGGGTATCGTCGGCGCTTAAGTGGCTGTCGATGGCGGTAACTAGGTCGAGATCCATATCCCCCAGGATAGGATCTAAATGCTCCTCCGCCTCCAAGCCCACAGGTTCATCAAAGAGCGATTCTGCGCTAAACAGGGTTTCCTCTGGCTCGACGGCTTCCAGCTCTGGCTCAAGGACTTGGGGCTTATAATCAATATCACCCCCAATAAACTCAGCGGCGGCCCAATTCTCTTCGCTTGGCGTTTCCTCTTCACCGGGTGCGTCGTCCTCACTTGGCGCGTCCTCTTCGGCGGGCGCTTCCTCAGCGAGGGCGTGTTCTGTATCCAAAGACTCATCTGGTCCAGAGTCTAAGGCCTGCAGCTCTGCAGTTTCCTGCGCCTCAACGGCTGCCTCCAGTTCATCCAGGCTCGGCAGGTCAAATTCTTCGTGATCCAGCTGCAGCGCCTCTATATCGAGCAGGGGAACCGGCTCAACGCTCTGTTCGGCGGCCAGCAGATCCAGCGCCTCGTCTTCAACAGCGGTTTCGTCATCATCCTGATGGCGGCCCTCAGCCGCTGCTTCCAGCTCTTCCAGGCTCGCCAACACTAACTCTTCGTCAGCACTCATATGCTGGGCGGCGAGCATGTCGCTCAGCTGGGCATTTAACTCGTCGAGGCCCTCCTGCAGCGCGGTGGGAATTTCCGGCAGGTTTTGGCCTGCCGCCACCGCATCCACCATATCCAAGAGGAATTCGTGGGCGGGTAATAGGTGTTCCACATAGGCGGCCGTCGCCTGGGGGAGAGCGGCCAGGGCCAGCTCGTGCAACAGGCCTAAACGGCCGCTCAACTGGGCCATTTCCGGCAGATTGGCTTGGGCGGCACCGGCCTGCAGGCGGCCAAGTTCCTGTACCAAATCGCGAATGCTGTGTTCTTCGTTGGCATCCACCAGCCAGCGGGCGAGGATTTGATCGGCGTCCAGCAACAGGCGCATGTCCTCGGCCATAAAGATCGACAAGAGGCGCGGGTCCACCTGTTTGTGGCCGTCGGGGGAAACCTGCTCTTTCATGCGGATCAGGTGATCCAGGTGCAGTTCTTTTAACTCGTGTACGCGGGCGATGAACTGCTCGGCAGCGGGAATACTGGGCGCCCGGCGGGCTTTGATGTCATCCACCACGCCGTGGATGTAACGAGACGCATCCATCAACAGCTGCAGCATGTCGGCATTGAGGTTGACCTGATAGGCGCGCAGTTCCTTGGTGAAGCCTTCTAAGGGGGTGGCGATACTGGCCACTGGCGCCACATTGGCCATGTGGGCACTGCCTTTGAGGGTATGCAAGGCGCGCTGCAGGCTGTCGGAGGGCGGCGTAAAGAGCGGCGCTAAATCCTGCATATGGCCGATAAACCCATCCACCACCGCCAAGTGGGTCACTGCTTCAGAGGCAAACAGGTCAAACAAGACCGTTTGCTCGTCGTCGCCATCGCTTGCCTCCGCTTCGCTCGCGGCTGCGGCCAGGTCGGGCATTTCACCGCGGGCCAGGGCTTGGCCCAGTTGGATCAACTGCTGAGTGAGCGCTCCATCGGGGTTGCGTTTTTTGCTGGCAAAGGCATCCACCAGGATAGGCATAAAGGCCATAACCCGGTTGATAAAGTCCAGGTGTACAGCTTGCGCTTCAATGGTGTGATCGAGCACGCGGTTGAGCATGTTCTCCACGGACCAAGCCACCTCGCCTACATCCTGCGCCCCAACCATTCGGCCTGAGCCTTTAAGGGTGTGGAAGGCGCGGCGGATGACGGTTAACAACTCGGTGTTGTCCAGCGCCTCCAGCCACTGCGGATAGTATTCATCCAGGGTGGCCAGCACCTCACCGGCCTCCTCGATAAACACCTCAATAATTTCATCATCGATCAGATCGCTGTCATCCAGCGCCTCGTCCGCTTCACTGGCCACCGCCTCGACAGACTCATAGGCGGGGGCTGTGCTCGCACTGACCGGCTCAAGACTGGGCACAGGGGCTGGGGCGGGCTCGGCAACAACGGCCGGTGCCTCAGGAGACAGATGTGGGGCTTGTGTAGGTTCAGGGCTAACGGAAGGCGCAGCCCGCGGTTCGTCGTCTTCATCCTGAGCCGCATCAACCAACACAGTGTGGGCGGCGGGCAGATCCGCCTGGGCCACCAGGTGCTTGTAGGGCGACGGGCCTGCGGCTGTAGCGGGTGCCGGTGCAGCCGGTTCAGCGCGCTCGCGGCCTTTGGCGGGGTAACTCAACTGGCGCAGGTTGTCCTCAGCCAGCACCAAAAAGCGCGATACATCACTCGCCACCGTGGGCTCAAGAATGCGCTCCAAATAGTAATCAACCCCCTCTAGGGCGTTGGCAAGAGCGGTTAAGGACGCGGCATCAGGGATGTAATCAACGCTTAAAAACTGTTCTTGTATAAACCGGCTGGCGGCCTCCAGGGCGGCGGCGGCGCGGCCTTCGCCGATCATGCTCAAACCGCCGCGAATATTGGCGAGCAAATCCGGCGCGGCGGTTAAATAGTTGCGATCCCACTTGGAGGCGTAGAACTCCACTATGGCCTCTTTGCACTGCTCCAGGCCCAAGCGGCTTTCGCGCACCACGGTTTCTTTGGCGCTGTCCACTTCGATCTGGCGGCCATCGAGGTTGGCCAGGTCCCGCTTGCCCGCACTTTTGCTGACGGCATCGAGCTTGTGTTCTATCTCAACAATACGGCCAGCTAAATTGGCCAGCTGGTCAGGGTCGATGCTGCCGATGCGGCAGCTGTGGGCCAGCTGGTCGTATTGATCCTGGGCGAACTTGCGCAGCTCTGGGATGGCCAGCACCGCTAGGGTATCGGCCAGGCGCTTCATAATCGGCAGGATTTCTTCCATATCCGACACGCCCGCTTGACCCGCGAGGGTCATGCCCAGGATGTGTTTAACCGTATTGAGCTCTTCTTGCAGCGCCGCGATCACGCTGCGGATGGCCTCTGGGTCCGGCGCACTGATCATGGTTTTGTGAAAGTGCCGACCGGTTTCGGCGCCGTCGTTGAGGGCCTTCTCCAGATGGTACTTCTGCCGCAGGGCCTGGCCGTGGGGGCCTAAGCGTTCGGCGCGGGCGGTGTAATACAGCAGGTTGCGCAGCAGGTTTTCATCCACCGGGGCATCAAAGGCGGCCGGGGCATTTTCGGCGAGGATTTTCAGCTCCCGCGCCAGGCGACGCAGCAGGCTGCGCACGGCGGCGGAGAGTTCGATTTCATCCGAGCGCAGGTTCTCTACCACGCCGCAGGCGGCTTGCCAGAGGGCAAACGTACGGGTGCCCCGGCTCATCAGCTCTACCCGCGAGCAGACTTTGTCTATGTATTCGAGGTTTTCACTGATTTTGATGTCTTTGAGCAGGCTGGCGGCGGCGTATTGATACATCTCGCGCAGTTTTTTCAGAGCCTGGGTCAGCTTGGCGCGATCCTGCAGCACCGGGTGACGTTCGTCTTGAACCTGCTGTGCACGGCTTAAATCCGGCGTAAACAGGCCTGATTCACTTAAAAAGGGCTGTTTGCGCACCGCGCGAATATCGTTGAGCAGGGGCAAAAGCACGCCGGGGTGGTCGTCCTTAAAGCGCTGCACATGCTCAAGATAAATAGGCAATTGCAGCAGGGCGCGCATCAAGACTTCCTGCGCTTCGTGTACCTGGGTGACGGTGTTGTGGATCAGAGACTGGGCCAGCAGCTCCACTTCTTCGGTAATCAGCGCTGCGCCGTGGAATTCGATCATTTGCAGCGAGCCCAACACCTGGTGGATATGGGTTAGACAAAAACGTAGACGTGACACATCCCGCGGATCCTCCACGAAGGCTTCAAGGGCCTGGCGCGCCTCTTTGAGGGTTTCGCCTATTTCACCTACCACCCAATCAAGGGCTGCGTAGTTGCGTTGTTCTCCCATTGATGGAGTCCCGTTCTTTATTTGTGTATATAAGCCTGTGCGGCGTCGAAGGGCGCGCGCTGCATGGACGGATGGGACCAATCCAGCACCTCGCCCAACCCTATGACTAAGGCGCCACCGGGTTTAAGTCGCTGCACAAAAGCATTGAGAATTTTTTCGCGCAACCAGCGGCGAAAGTACACCAGGAGGTTTTGGCAATAAATCAAATCCACTTGTACCGCTGGCATATCGTTGATATCCAACAGATTGGCTTGATTAAAACACACCCGCTCGCGCAGGGCGCGGTGGATCTGCAAACGCCCGTCCTCCACCGCCAGCAGGTATTTTTCGCGCAGGGCAGGCGGAATAAAATCCAGCTTGCGGGCGCTGTAAATGCCATTCTTGGCCAGTGACAAAGCCGCTCGGCTAATGTCGGTGGCGGTGATACCAAAAAGGGGTTCCCGGTGCGCACTGGCAAAGCCTTCCGCCAACACCATGGCCAGAGAGTATGGCTCCTCGCCGGTGGAACAGCCCACACTCCACACCTCATAGCTGTGCGCAGAGGCCTGCTGCAGATGGGCCGCCAGGTGCGAGGTCACAAAGTCGTAGGAGGGCATGTGCCGGAAGAAACTGGTCTCTTTCACCACCAAGCGGTCGATAAGGCGCGACCACTCCACCATACCCGCAACCCCATCAACAATGAGCTGGTAGTAGCTGGTGAAGTCGCTAAGGCCCAGCTCGCGCATACGCATCACCACTTGGGTTTGCAAAAATGTGCGCTGCTGAGCCGATAAATAAATACCGGCGCGCTCCTCTAGGAGTTTGCTCCAAAGGGCAAACTCCTGGTCGGAAATATCCGGTACTGCCTGCAAAGACCAGATCATATTCTAGGCTGGCGCAGCCTTAGGTCTTACGGATGTCGTCAGTGGCAAAGGGGTTTACACCATCGCCACCGTCTGCAAATACATCTTCATCCAAGGAAAATTCAAACTCCGCTTCAGTCTCATCAGGCCCGTGGTTAACCGCAGTGGCGGCAACCGCCGCCGCTACACCTACAGGAGCTAAATGGGCGGCAGCGCTGGGGGCCGCGGCGCGCATGCGTTTACCCGCAGCGTTCATCTCTTCAGGCAACTTAAAGCCCGCCACTGATTCGTGTAATTCAATGGCCATCTGTGCCAAGCGGCCAATCGCCGTGGCGGTCGCACTGGTACCGGCGGAGGTTTGTGAAGTGAACTCTTGGATCACGTTCATGGTGTTGGAGATGTGGCCTGCCGATGTGGACTGCTGGCGCGCCGCGTTGGAGATGTTTTGGATCAATTCGGCGAGGTTGGCCGATACTGCTTCGATCTCTTCCAGAGCCACACCCGCATCCTGCGCCAGGCGTGCCCCGCGCACCACTTCAGCCGTGGTTTGCTCCATGGAGTTCACCGCCGCCGTTGTATCGTTCTGGATGGTTTTCACCAAGGCTTCGATCTGTTTGGTGGCCGTAGCAGAGCGCTCCGCCAGGCGCTGTACCTCATCGGCTACCACCGCGAAGCCGCGCCCGGCGTCGCCCGCCATAGAGGCCTGGATCGCCGCGTTCAAGGCGAGAATGTTGGTTTGGTCGGCGATGTCGTTAATCAGGCTTACGATGTCACCGATCTCTTGGGAGGACTCACCCAAGCGCTTGATACGCTTAGCGGTGTCTTGAATCTGCTCGCGAATAGTATCCATGCCGTGGATGGTGTTCTGTACCACTTTGGCGCCGTTAAAGGCGATGGATACCGCGCGCTCGGCCACGCGGGCGGACTCGGCGGCATTGGCCGATACCTGGTCGATGGTGACCGCCATTTCGTTCACCGCTGCCGAGGCGCCGGCGATCTCTTGGGCTTGGTGTTCGGAGGCGCGGGCCAGGTGCAAAGCGGTTTGGCGCGTCTCTTCCGAGGCCGCCGATACATTGGCAGAAGTATCGTTAATGCGCGACACCAGCACCCGCAGCTGGTCGATGGTGTAATTGATGGAGTCGGCGATGGCGCCGGTGAAATCCTCGGTAACCGTAGCGGTAGCGGTTAAGTCACCATCCGCCAGGTCGGCCAATTCATCAAGTAAACGCAAAATAGCGTTTTGGTTGCGCTCGTTGGTTTCGGCGGTAACTTTCAAACGCTTATTGGTGGCGTTGTTCAGTAACAGGCCAATAATCACCAACAGCACAAACGCACAGCCCACCACGAACAAAATAGCGGTGTTGTTCACTTTACGCTTGGAGGGCAGGCTTTTGATCTGGTCGGACAGCTCCGTTAAGCGCTGTTGCAACAGGGGGCTGCCGTCCAAAATGGCGTTGGTGGACTGGCGGGCGCTGAATAAGTCTGGCGATTTTTCGTAAATGTCTTTAATGGATCCGCTTACAAAAGCGAAGAGCTTGGAAATGCGATCTAAGCTCTCCACCGCTTGAGAATTGGTAATTTTGGCAATACCCATACTGGCGTCGCCGTTTTTCATGGCTTCCAGTACTTTACCGAAGCGGCTGGCATCCAATTTAAATTCGTCGGCGGCCTTATCCGCATCCAAACCGCCACGCAACATGCGGTCTACGTTACGGCCGATGCGCTCAGCAAACCAAGACTGCCGCTGAGCCACCGAGACCTGCTCAGCAGAGGCTTTGTTTTCCAGCAGCAACTCAACAATGTTGTCGTGCTCCGCCTGTAATTCCGGCAGGGCTTCGTTAAGGGTTTTGGCCACATCGTGCATGAGGATGATGGAATCCTCGTTATTGGTGATCACCTCAGAGCTTTGTTTGGTGCGGCTCCACACACTTTCAAAGGCGGCCAACTGGTCAGCCAGCTGCACCTTGGTTTCGTTGTCAGCACTTTGCAGAGCCTTCCAGGTTTTATCCATGTCGGAAATCACCTGGCGCAGGGTTTTAAATTCCGCCTTGTTGCCGCCGGTGGCATCACGGGAGAGGGCCGTCAAGCGGTAGGAGTAGGCGCGCAGCTCGGCAACATGCCGCTCATGCTCAGCATCCTGTTTGGCATCGCGCAGGAAGATGTAAATCATCACCGCGATCAGAACACCAAAACAGCCTAATAAGACGATTAAAATTGATAAGGCCGGATTATCTTTAAATCGCGATATCAAGCTGCTGGATTCAATTTTCATAGGTTGCTCCGCTAGTTACACCGCCCGAATTGCCCTGTGTGTGCTGGCATTCAGTCATTTATTGTTAGTAAAGCGGCACTGTGGCGCCGCTTCTATGTTGTGTTGTTTAGGTCAGAGAGGCGTTGGTAAAACGCGGATCCTTCACTAAGGTTCCCATATCAAAAACGGCCCAGGAAATACCGGATGGGTCTGTGTAGGACCCTCGTACACAGGGCGCGAGTGCCTCGGGTACGGCATCGACCGTTTCGTTGAACTTATCGGCGGTAAAGTGCTGCATACCAAAGGCCTGATCGACAATTAAGCCGCTGAAATAGGCCTCGGTTTCAATCACCAACACACGCTGCTGTTTGCGATGGCCCAACGATTTACCGCCAAAAAAATAGGCCATATCAAACAGCGGCAACAAACGTCCACGCACGTTGGAAAGCCCCACCACCCAGGGATGTACACCGGGTAGGCGCGTGATGCTGGCGGGCACTTCCAATAACTCGGCGATTTGCCGCATGGGCGCGATAAACTTGCGGCCCAACAGGGAAAAGCCTATGCCGCTCCAACGGGGGGTAGTATCCACCTGAGCGGGCAGGCCCACCGCATGGTGTTTGGAGAGGGCGACTAGGTTCGTCAGGGCATCAAAAGCGGAAGCGTCGGTCATAGGCGGCCTAGTTGCTGACGTGGGCGATTACGCTGATCAGTTCTTTTTCTTCAATGGGCTTGGTGAGGTAGGCCTTAGCGCCCTGCCGCATCCCCCAAACTCGGTCGGTTTCCTGGTCTTTGGTGGTGACAATAATGACGGGAATTTTGGTGGTTTCCGGCGCTTTGTTCAGCTGGCGCGTGGCCTGAAAGCCGTTAAGCCCCGGCATTACCACATCCATCAGCACCACATCGGGCAACTGGGCTTTGGCCAGGGCAACCCCATCGGCGCCATTGCCCGCCGTGAGCACCTGGTGGCCATGCTTTTCCAGCATGCTGGTTAGCTTGTAGGTTTCAGTGGGTGAATCATCAACAATCAAGACACGGGCCATGGTTACCTCCGATCCTTAATCAGCCTGCGCTGGTGGTTTTGACATGGGCTTCGATGGCCCCGAGCAATTCACCCTTGCTAAAGGGTTTGGTCAGGTACTGATCGGAGCCGACAATGCGCCCTTTGGCCTTATCGAACAAGCCGTCTTTACTGGACAGCATAATGACCGGGGTGGATTTAAATTCGCTGTTGTTTTTAATCAGCGCGCAGGTTTGGTAGCCATCCAAGCGCGGCATCATGATGTCGACAAAAATGATGTCTGGGCGGGTATCGGCAATTTTAGCCAGGGCGTCAAAGCCGTCTGTTGCGGTGACAACGGTGCAGCCGACTTTTTTCAACAATGTCTCGGCGGTGCGACGAATCGTTTTGCTATCGTCGATGACCATCACCTTAAGATGTTCTAGATTCACGTCCATAGACAGACTCTATACCAGTGGTTTTAATAAATGATCGCCATAGAAAGGCTATCCATCATAGCCTTATTGGCGGGTTTGCTCTTTTAACACAGTTGTCTGGGCGATTCCATAAGTATTTGAATATCAAGAAAATACGTCAAATTAACGAATTTATCGCCCGCCTACCGCACACTAAACTCAAGGCGGCTGTACTTCCGGCCCGGCGTTTATTAATTTGCTCATTCACTCGCGCTATAGCAGGTGCTTTCAAGCGATACCTTTTATAATCGACCAACTTTAGCTATTCCGCCACGCGGCAAGCGCCTTTTTTCGCGTTCCGGCAGGCCCTACACACAGCGAACCTTGGATAACCCAGGGCGATTTGCGAGGAAAACCTATGACACAGCTTAGAACACTTGCCGTAGTGATGGACCCCATCGAGGGGATCAACTTCTACAAGGACACTACGCTCGCTTTATTATTGGCAGCCCAGCAACAGGGTTTTGAGCTGTGGTACGCCCAGTTGCAGGACCTTTATGCCCAAAATGGTAGCGCTTATGGCAGCCTGCGCCAACTGCAGGTATTTCAGGATGCCAACCAGTGGTACCAATTGGGTGAGCGACGGGAAATACCTTTAGGGAACATAAACGCCATTTTGATGCGCAAAGATCCACCCTTTGATAACCAGTATATCTACGCCACTTATATTCTTGAACAGGCTCAGCAACAAGGTGCCCTGGTGGTGAACGACCCGCGCAGTTTGCGCGACTGCAATGAGAAATTTTTTGCCACCCATTTCCCCGCCTGTTGCCCACCCCACTTGGTCAGCCGCGACATAGCCCGCCTGCGGGCCTTCCACGCGGAACATCAGGACGTAATTTTTAAACCCCTCGACGGCATGGGCGGTAGCCGTATTTTCCGCGCCAAAGCCGACGACCCCAATGTGAGTGTAATTTTAGAAAGCCTCACCCAAGACGGCGGCGAATTTATTATGGCCCAGCGCTATATTCCCGAAATAACCCAGGGCGATAAACGCATTTTGGTGGTGGACGGTGAAGCTGTTCCCTATGCCCTCGCCCGCATTCCCGCCCAGGGGGAAACTCGCGGCAATCTCGCCGCAGGCGGCAAGGGCGTGCCGGTGCCCCTCACCGAGCGAGATCATTGGATTGTGCAGCAGGTCGCGCCTAGTCTTAAAGAGAAGGGATTACTCTTTGTAGGCTTGGACGTGATCGGCAACTACCTCACTGAAATCAATGTCACCAGCCCCACCTGTGCCCGCGAGATCAACAAGGTTTACCCCACGGACATAGGCACCTTGTTAATGAATGCCATCACTTCCCGCTTAGGATCTTAACCTGCACCCATGGCCACCCTTGACCCGACTGTAGAAACCGGCGACCGGTTAAGTTTTACCCTCTTCCTCGCCATAGGCCTGCACGCGCTGGTGCTCTTGGGGGTGGGGTTTAGCGTGGTGCACGGCTCCAAAGTGGCGCCCACCCTCAACGTAACCCTCGCCACCCACAGCACCGAATCCCCCAAAGAAGCAGACTTTTTAGCCCAGACCAACCAAGAGGCCAGCGGCACCGCCGAAACACCCAAGGAGCTGACCGCCGCCGAGGATGCGGTGTTTGCCGACCCCAACGTGCAGCAGACCACCCCAATTGAAATGCACAAAACCACCGAGGCCAATAACAACCCGGACGAAGTGGTTAAAACCCAGGCCGAAAGCCACCAGCGGGTGGCCAGCAATGATGCCCCCAGCCAGGAACCCGCCGCCGAAACCCGTGAGGCAGAGGATATAGACACCCCGCCGGAAACGGCCGAAAAAGCCGCCCTAATGGCCAAGCGCGACCGCCTTAATCAGCAGGAGGCCATGCGCCCGCGTATTCGCCGTATGACGGCTGTGTCTGCCATAGCCTCCAAAGATGCGGAGTATTTGAACCAGTGGAACGAAACCGTAGAGGCTGTAGGCAACAAACACTTCCCCACAGAAGCACTCAGCAAACGCCAATTTGGCGAGCTGCGCCTGGCGGTACAAATTAACCCCAATGGCACCATCGACAGCGTAGAAATACTCGAAGGCGCCCCCCATGCCATCTTGAACCAAGCGGCCTTGCAAATTGTGCATTTGGCCGCACCCTTTAAAGCAGTCCCAGCGGAAGTTATGGCGGGCAATGACAAGCTGGAAATTATCCGCACCTGGAAGTTTGAAATTACCGGGCTCTCCACCAACTAGCCCGCTATTGTTTAAGTATCTATTGAGTGAATACGCATAGAGGGGCCCCGGCCCCGCAAGGCCACAAAGGCCTGGGAGTTTTACATGCCGATTGAATCCAGCATCAGCTTTGGGGATAACCTGCGCAACCATCTGTTGATCGCCACCCCAAGCCTTAAAGACCCGCACTTTTCCCACACGGTCACCTACATCTGCGACCACAGCCAGGAGGGCGCCATGGGCATAGTGTTAAACCGTCCGTTGGATCTCAATATCGGCCAGGTGTTTGAGGAATTAAACCTGCCCCTGGGTGAGCGCATTTGCCAGGCCCCAGTGCTCTCAGGCGGCCCGGTGAATACCCAGCGGGGCTTTGTGTTGCACAACGAAGAAGGCCAATGGGACTCCAGCCTCAAGGTTACCGACGGCATTTGCCTGACCGGCTCGAAAGACATACTCACCGCCCTCTCAGTAGGCCAAGGCCCCACCCATGCGCTCTTTGCCCTCGGCCACGCCGGTTGGAGCGCAGGCCAACTGGAGGACGAGCTGGCCACTAACGCCTGGCTCACGGTGCCCGCCTCTTATGAACTGCTCTTTTGCACACCCATCGAACTGCGCTGGAGCGCAGCGGCCAAACATCTGGGCATAGACCCTAACCTAATTTCTCCTCAGCTGGGCCACGGTTAATGGCCCCTACACCCACCCGCTCGGCCCTGTTGTTTGACTATGGCCTGAAAAATATAGGCGTGGCCTTTGGCCAAACCATCACCCAAACCGCCCGCGAACTGCCCCCCCTAAAAGCCCGCGATGGTATCCCTCAATGGGAGGCCATAGGCGCGCTGCTCAAGGAGTGGCAACCCGCTCTTTTGCTGGTGGGCTTGCCTCTCAATATGGACGGCAGCGAAAGTGAACTGAGCAAACGCGCCCGCACCTTCGGCAACCGCTTAAATGGCCGCTTTAACCTGCCGGTGGAAATGGTAGACGAGCGCCTCTCTACTCGCGAAGCTAAATGGGAGGCCAGTGCGCGGGGGCATAAAGGTAACTATGGCCAAGCGCCTATAGACTCCATTGCGGCAAGGATTATTTTAGAGGCGTGGTTAACAACAGCGGCTGCTGAAATGGCAGGGCCACAATAAATCCACTCAGTATCGCGAATACGCCACTCAGCGGCATTGAGGCAAGGGCTTAAAAAATAAATTGCCCCTGCGCAGAATAAGCACCCGCACCACTCTAAACAAATACCCGCGGGGTCGCCGTCTTTGATTGGCTGGAATTGTTCACGGCAGAAAAAATCTGGCACCTGTCTGTGCGTGCAGGCCATAAATATAAGGGCGTTTGCTGCTAGCTATTAAATGTTTTTCATTTAAACCGGCATAGCCCTTTATGAATGTGACTAACCAAAAAATAATATCGATATTAAATCTGCAGGGATGTTTACCACTTCAACTGCTGCTTTCGCACGCAAGCGGTTAAGTCGACCCTTAGGCAGCACTGGCCCATCTCACATGGGCTCGCCTCATGGCTGAGCCAAACGGCGGACGCGCATTTGCGTGGGTTTAGTGGGGCGAAGACAAAATAGATCAGAACGATCTATTTTGTCGCCGGGTTAATAAACCTACCCTTCCGCCAAGGCTGCTTTTTGCAGTGCAATTAAATCGGCAATACCCGCCTTACCCAAACGCAACATGCTCTGCAGTTCATCTTCACTAAACGCGCCGTGCTCAGCGGTGCCCTGAATTTCAATTAGGCCGCCCGTTTCATTCATCACTAAATTTAAATCGGTATCGGCGGCCGAGTCTTCTAAATAATCCAAATCCAGCACCGGCTCGCCCTGATAAACCCCCACACTCACGGCCGCCACCATGCCCAACAGCGGATCGGTTTTGAGTTGGCCTTTGCGCTGTAGAAAATTTAACGCATCCACCATGGCCACACAGGCGCCCGTAATGGAGGCGGTGCGGGTGCCGCCATCGGCTTGGATCACATCACAATCCACTACTAGGGTAAATTCGCCGAGTTTTTTTAAATCCACCGCCGCGCGCAACGCGCGTCCAATCAAGCGCTGAATTTCCAAGGTGCGGCCGCCCTGTTTACCCTTGGCCGCCTCCCTATCCATGCGGCTGCCCGTAGAGCGCGGCAGCATGCCGTATTCCGCGGTTAACCAGCCCTGCCCGGTGCCCTTTAAAAAACGCGGCACCCCTTCGGTTACAGAAACGTTGCAGAGCACTTGGGTATCACCAAACGCCACCAGCACTGAGCCCTCGGCGTGTTTGGTGTAATGGCGAGTGATGCGAATAGGGCGCAATTGATGGCTGGCGCGGCCGCTGGGTCGTTGCATGAATGACTCAAGCCTTAGGAAATGGGCGTGCATTATAGCCCGATGGGCAGCGGGGTTTGTGGCGCCCTCCTACCGCACCGGCTGCGAGTGTTAGACTCTCGCCGCCGGTTACTCGCCCTGTGCGCTTAATAAAAACGCTCAAATCAAGCGCCTTTGAGCCTTACAATCAGCCCCAATCGCCCGCTATCCGGGCCGCACCCACATTAGGAGACCACTCTATGCCCCGCAGCATGACCGGATTTGCCCGCCAAGAAGAACAACATCCCTGGGGCCAATTAATTTGTGAAATTCGCAGCGTTAACCACCGCTATTTAGAACCCTCCATTCGCCTGCCTGATGTGCTCAAACGCTTGGAAATTCCCCTGCGCGATCAACTGCGCGGCCAATTAAGCCGCGGCAAAGTAGAAGCCAGTATTTTTATTAAATGGGATGAAAGCGCTAACCAAGCCATCAACCTCGATGCCGCCCGCACGCTCATTGGCCTTGCCCAATCCCTAAGCCAACACATACTGCACCCGGCCCCCATCAATCCATTAGAGGTATTGCGCTGGCCCGGTGTTCTCCACAGCGCCAACCTCGACCAAGAAGCCCTGGACGCAACCGTGTTACAGGTGTTCGCTCGCACCCTCAACGACCTGCAAGCCAACAGAAGCCGCGAAGGTGCTGAGCTTGCGCAGTTAATTGAACAGCGCCTGGTAATGATTGCAGCCGGTGTAGACCAGGTAAAAATGCACCTGCCGAAACTGCAGCAACTGCAACAGGAAAAACTAAAAAATAAATTGGATGCCCTCGCAGTAGAAATAGACCGCGACCGTTTAGCGCAGGAATTGGTTTATCTCGCGCAAAAATCTGACGTGGCCGAAGAGCTTGACCGTTTGCACACCCACATCATCGAAGTGCGCCACTGCCTTAAACAAAAAGAGCCGGTCGGGCGCAAATTGGATTTTTTAATGCAGGAACTCAATCGCGAGGCCAACACATTGTCGTCGAAATCCAACGCCAGTGAGACAACGCAAATTGCAGTGGAATTAAAGGTTTTGATCGAGCAGATGCGCGAGCAGGTGCAGAATATTGAATAGGTGTTATGTGTGCTCAATAAAAGCTAAATATATTTTTGGCTACTAAAAGGAATCGCTGAACAGTTACCCTGCGCGCTTGCGTCGTTAAATGTGAAAAAACACTCCATTACTGCAGGCACATTCGGATTTTTTGCGGGTGTGCTTAGCCCGCGCGTCGCCGCCACATTTTTTTGAGCTTTCCTAACCCAAACCCACGGATCCTCCTATCCTCGCCCGTTTTTAGCAGGAAAAAACGATCCTTTTGTGCCGCCAGGTTAATCCAGCGCACATATCGATGAGGCTCAAGGGATCAAAAGAAGACGGTACCTTCAATACACCGAATTAAAGCCTGGCCCTTATTGGGTCCTCCGCATAGGGGGCGATCTTTTGTCAGATTTTTTGCGCGGACTCTCAGACTGGCCAGCCAAGTTCGGACATGATAATGGTCTAACCATAATATTTTTAGGCCAGCCGCATCCGATGTTAGTGAGCCAGTGCAGTATCCCGCTGGCTTAAGGATGCGCAACGCCGCCCACCTTGGAGGACCGCACCGTGAAAATCCGGCATTTAATTCCGTTCGCACTCATAACAGTCTTGGCCGCGTGTGGCGGCGCGCCAGGTACTGAATCGTCTTCGTCCAGCAGCTCGTCCAGTTCATCGTCCAGCTCCTCCTCTAGCACATCCAGTTCGTCATCCAGCTCGTCAAGTTCGTCTTCAAGTACCTCTTCGAGCTCTAGCTCCTCCAGTTCCAGCAGTTCCTCAAGCAGTAGCGGCGTGGCGGGCAGCCTGGTGTACGCCATTAACGTAGGCGGTTCCAGCGCGGTTACGTTGGACGGGGTGCGCTACGAGGCGGACCGTTTTTCGTCCGGCGGCACACCTAACACCACCACAGACCCTATTTCCGGTACCAGCAATGGCGCGCTTTACCAATCCGAGCGCTACGGCACCTTCACCTACAGTATCCCGGTCAGCAAGGCCACTTATAGCCTGGTGTTAAACCTGGTGGAGATGTACCACACCAGTGCGGGCAGCCGCAGCTTTAGCGTGGCGGTGGAAGGGCAGACGGTGGCAACCGGGTTGGATATTTTCAGCAAAGTGGGCCACGACAGCGCCTATATTCTGCGGGCCAATAATATTCCCGTAACGGATGGCGCTTTGACGATTCAACTTACCTCCCAGGTAGACAACGCGACCTTATCGGGCTTCGCCATTTATTCGGCTGACGGCGGCCGCCTTGAAGAGCCGCCCGCGCCGAGTATTTGCCCTACCAGTGGCCCGTGCAAAATTTTGCCGCTGGGGGATTCTATTACCGATGGTGTTGGCGGTAGCGGCGGAGCCTATCGGGTGGAGCTGTTTCGCCAAGCGGTGCTGAATAATAAAAACATCACGTTTGTCGGCAGTAAATCCAACGGCCCCACCACCGTGGAGAATAAAACCTTCCCGCGCAACCATGAAGGCAATAGCGGCTGGTCCATCAATCAGATCGCGGGCATAGTGCCAAGCCCCGCGCTTAATAATGATCCGAATATTATCCTGCTGATGATTGGCACCAACGATTCCTGGGTGGAGCCCAATAACAATGGCCCGCAAGCCATGGCACAACGCCTGGGCGCCTTGATGGATAAAATCATCAATGCCAAACCCAACGCATTACTGGCCGTCGCCCTGATTACTCCGCGCAACGATTACGCCAAAGACTGGGCCAATTCCTATAACGCCGTCATCCCAGGGGTTGTACAGGAGCGCATCAACCATGGCTTTAATGTCATTTTGGTGGACGTATATAAAAATTTCCCGAGTAATGGACTGGGCTCGGACAACCTCCACCCCAACGATACGGGCTACAAATTTTTAGGGCAGACTTGGTATAACGCGATTAAGGGATATTTGAAGTAACACGGAAGCTGGCGATATTTTGTCGCCAGTTAATTTCTGCAGCATGGGGATAGTGGCGGCGCACGCTCTGCTAAAACGGGTGCAGTTCCTCGCACCTGTGCTGGGTGAATAATATTTTCTGAGCCGCCACTATACCCAATAGCCCATTAATCGCTTTTCGCTGCGAATTAAAAATATTGTTGCCGTTTGTGGAGAGCCTGTCTTCGACAGGCTCAGGCCGAACAAAACCTTTTAGTTAAGGGCACCTCCGGAAATTCAATTTTCGTGATGATCGCGAGGTATTTTCGCGCGCAATGAGGGAGTTTATGCAATATAAATGACCGATTGAGCACGAAAATAACGAAGCGAGAGCGCGAAAAGTGGGATTCAGGAGGTGCCCTTAAATGGCGTTGCCTAAGAGTGAACCCAATCTCTACGATACAGCGCAATAACCTGGCACTTTTGACTGTGCTGCCATACTCAAAGCTGCTAGGAATAAAAAATTATTCACCCGCAATAGGACCCACCCCAATTAATTGCAGCTTCGGCTTGCCCTCTTCCCTGGCAATGTCTTTATCCACACTAAAAATCGCCTGCCAATCGTTTAAACCTTCAGGGTCAATAAATACTTGGGCAATCGTCCAAACCCCTTCGGCGTCGTTGGCTGTGATATAGGTGTGGCGTAAATTGCGCGCTTCGTTATCCAGCGTAATGCTGCCATGCTCCTGATAATAGTCCTGCATTATGGGCTCTAATTCCGCTGCACTCCAAGGCGGTACTATGCTGGCGGCGGCTTCGTATTTACCGCTGGCCAAGGCGCGTAAGAAGTGGAAAATCTCGGTGCGAATTAGCGCGGTGAATTCGCGTTTATTTTTCGTGATATCCACTTCGGCGGGCACCGCAGTGGTGTCTTCTTCCCTAGGCACCCAGTCGGGGTTTTTCAGGCGCTCCCATTCGTCTAATAGGCTGCTATCGGTGCCGTGTAAAATGCCCGCCAACCAGTCTTCTATTTCTTGTACATCTTCGTTTTTATATTTCGGCGGTACGGTTTGCGCCAGCACTTTATACACGCTGGATAAATGCCGCAGCAGCAGGCCTTCGCTGCGCTCTAATTCGTAGAGTTTAATATAACCGGTAAAATCCACGTAATTTTCTACCATTTCGCGCACTATACTTTTCGGGCGAATATTCTCTTGGCCCACCCAGGGGTGTTTTAAGGCGAAGTTTTGGAAGGTGAGGTAAATAAATTCGCGCTGGGGTTTGGGGTATTCCAGCTCTTCTAATTTGGCGATGCGCTCATCGTATTCAATGCCCTGGCGTTTCATTTCCGCCATTTTTTCGGTTTTTAAGGCATCTAATTGGCGGCGCAGAATAATATCGGGGTTTTCTAAGATTGATTCAATCAGCGTCAGCATATCCAATGCATATTCCGGGCTTTGGTTATCCAATAGCGCCAGGGTGTCCATTAAATAAAGTGACAGGGCGTGATTGAGGGAGAAATCCTCCTGTAAATCTATATTTAAACGCAATTTTGCGCCGCCCGGCGTGCGCTCGTGTTTGGGCAAAATTTCAATGATATTGCGCTCATGTAACGAGCGGAATAATTGCCAGGCCCGTTTGCGGTGGGATTTTTTTTGCGCGGCGGTTTCGTGGCTGTCGTTAATAATCTGCTGCATAGCGCGGCAGCCGTCGCTTTTGCGGCTTAATACCTGTAATAACATGCCGTGGCTGACTTCAAAGCGCGACACCAAAGGCTCCGGTGGCGCCGCTTGTAATTGCACAAAGGTGTCATTAGACCAGGCGACAAATTTTTCCGGCGGTTTACGTTTCACCAGTTTTTTGGCTTTTTTCGGGTCGCCAGCGGCCTTGGCTTCCAGGCGGTTATTTTCGATGACATGCTCCGGCGCCATGGCCACCACATAGCCTATATCATCAAAGCCTTTGCGGCCTGCGCGGCCGGTGATTTGGTGAAAATCCCGTGCAGTTAATAACGCGAGTTTAGAGCCGCTGTATTTGCTCAAACGGGTTAATAACACGGTGCGAATGGGTACATTAACACCTACCCCCAAAGTGTCGGTGCCGCAGATGATTTTTAATAAACCCAGCTGCGCCAAGCGCTCTACCAGCACGCGGTATTTAGGCAATAAACCCGCGTGGTGCAGGCCGATGCCGTGGCTTAAAAAACGCTTAAAATCTTTGCCGTAGGGGCTGGTAAATTTAACCCCACGCAGGGCTTTGGCAATGGCGGATTTTTCCTCGCTGCTGCAATAATTTTGGCTCATTAAATTTTGTGTGGTTTGCGCCGCTTCATTTTGCGTAAAGTGCACTACATAAACAGGCGCCTGTTTCGCCTCCACCAAATCCATTACCGTGCGCTCTAATAAATCGCGCTCTTCGTAGCGAAATACCAGCGGCACTGGCCGAGTAGTGGATGAAACAACGGCGGTGCTGGCGCCGGTTAAACGAGTTAATTCGCGCTCAAATAAACCTGTCGCGCCGAGGGTGGCGGAAATTAATAAAAACCGCGCGCGGCTGAGTGTTAATAAAGGTAATTGCCAGGCAACGCCACGGGAGCGGTCGGAATAATAGTGAAATTCATCCATGATAATTTCGGTAAAGGGCGCGTCGGCGCCTTCTGCGAGCGCCACGTTGGCGAGAATTTCCGCTGTACAACAGATAATGGGCGCATCGCGATTGACTGTGGCATCGCCAGTGGCAATGCCGACATTTTCCGGCCCAAAATCCCGGCACAGAGCGAGAAATTTTTCATTCACTAGGGCTTTAATGGGGCAGGTGTACACACTGCGGCGGCCCTGCGCCATGGCTTTAAAATGCAGCGCCGTGGCCACTAGCGATTTACCCGAACCAGTAGGCGTGGTGAGTATGACGTTATTGCCCTCGAATAACTCCAAAATAGCTTCTTCCTGGGCGGGGTAGAGTTCCAGCTTTAATTCGGCGATGTAATCCAAAAACAGATCCAGCAATTCGCTGCTGGAGCAGTTGGGATCGGCGGGCAGGCGGCGGAGCAGGGCGTTGGTGTGCATGGGGTTTGGGCAGGTTTTTTCAGGCTCGCCAGCATACCAGCGAACGGCGCCGACGCCTAAAAAACCCTTATCGCTGCGCCGGTATTCGGCAGGCTTTTATTGGTCTGACAAAAATGCGACAGACATCATGCTTAACAAGGCTCGAGTGTCGATTGGTTCACTATGACTATTAGTTGGCGTGGGGATAATTATCATACCAATGCGGGGCGTGGGCAGTCCGTACAGGGGCCTGTGGCGCAGACATTCTGGTGGGGTTATTAAACCCATAAGGCCGGGGGTGGGCTGTGCCCGAGCGCCGCTAAGGCAAATAAATAATAAGCCATTACTTCTTCAACCTCGGTTCCTGCACAGCCTAATTAGGGCCAGTGGTGTGATTTTGGGGCCAGCCATTTACCTTATGGGATTTCGTCATGACCAATAAAAATCAGCAACGCGCTAAGGCACTCTACTTCGCTGTGCAAAAACCGGTGTTATTAAGTCTGTGTATCAGTTTGAGTGCGGCCAATTATAGTTTTGCGGAAAACCCGATTATTTCCCAAACCTACACGGCAGACCCAGCCGCGCGGGTATTTAATGATCGCATGTATGTGATCACCAGCCACGACCCCGACAATGCCACGGATTACAGCACTTTATTGGATTACAATTTAATTTCCAGCGATGACATGGTGAACTGGCAAGACCACGGCATTGTGTTTGCCGCCCGCAAAAATACCACTTGGGCAGGCCTTGCCTACGCGCCGGATTGGGTGAAAAAAGACAACAAATATTATTTGTTTTTCCCCGATGGCGCCTCGGCCATTGGTGTTGCTGTAGCGGATAAACCCGAAGGCCCTTACACCGATCACATAGGCCGTGCGCTCATTACCAAAAGCACGCCGAACAGCAATGTGGAATGGTTATTTGACCCAGGTGTATTTGTGGATGACGACGGCCGCACCTATGTGTATTTTGGCGGCGGTGGCCCCGGCAACGCGCGGGTAATTGAGGTGAATAGCGATTATAAAAGTGTAAAAGGTTCAGCGGTCACCATTAACGCGCCGAATTTTTTTGAAGCCTCGTACATGCATAAGCGCAACGGCGTTTATTATTTCAGTTATTCCACCAATGGCGATAAAAGTTTTGCCATTGATTACATGACCAGCAATAACCCCATGACGGGCTTTCAACATCACGGTAGCGTCCTCCCCAACCCCTGGGAAAATAACGGCAATAATAACCACCACTCGATAGTGGAATGGAAAAACCAGTGGTATATGTTTTACCACAACCGCGCGGTGGCTAATGCCAATGGTAAAGGTGTTTATCAGCGCTCGGTTAACGTGGATGTATTAAGTTACAACAGTGATGGCAGCATGAAGGTTTCCGCTGGCCGCACGGGTGCGCCGCAAATTAAAAACTTTAATCCCTACACCACCGTGCAAGCGGAAACCATGGCGAAGCAGTCGGGCATTGATGTAGAAAATTGCAGCGAAGGCACCTTGGATGTGACCTTTAATAACGGCGGCTGGGTCAAAATTGCCAAAGTGGATTTTGGCACCGGCGCCAGCAGCATTGAATTGCGCGTGGCGGCAACGGCCAATACCAGTTTAGAAATTGCCCTGGATAATTCCGCTAGTACCGCCATTGCCACTGTGCCCGTAAACTCAACGGGAGGCCTGCAAACCTGGGCGACACAAAAAGCCAATGTGAGCGGTTTAACGGGTGTGCACGATGTGTATTTGCGCGCTAAAGGCCGCTTTAATTTGAACTGGTATAAATTCACCGCCACTGAGCAAAATAGCAGTTCTAGCTCATCGAGCAGTTCGTCTTCTTCGAGCAGTTCATCCAGCAGTTCATCGTCATCGAGTTCGTCCTCAAGCTCCACATCCAGTTCATCAAGCTCTTCATCGAGTTCTTCCAGCTCAAGTGGCAGCAGCAGTGGTGCGGTTGCAGGCGCCGTGGGCGGCAATTTTATTTGGCTATTAGCAGGGGCACCGGTTTTCCTGCGCCGCCGCACAAACCAAGGAAAATAAACGCAATTTAATTCCCCAGTGCTTAACCCCCTCTCCCTCAGGGAGAGGGTTGGGGTGAGGGTAAGAAAAGGCGCGGGAAATGGCTCACAATCCTTAGCTTAATGACATCGCCTCCCTGCGCGCCCCATGCAACAACCACATCCTGTGTGGTTTACCTGTGCTGTGCATATTGCTCCTGTACTTTGTGCACAGCATGGGAAGCAAAATCCTGCACGCTCATTAGTGCGCTAACCAATTCAGCACCCGCCTTATAACTGCCAGCATACAAATCCGATTTAATTGCCGCAGTTTTGCTCCCAGCCTGCAGTCTTACGGCAGTATGCAGCATGATTTAACCCATCCATTTCCGCCTGGTTTATTGATATTTGTTACCATAGCCCCCCAGGCATAGTCCTGTGCTAAGGTCTAAAAGCCAGGGCTTAACCTGTTGGGCGCACTCCAAATAACCCACGCACCTTATCACCGCATAAGGGCCATAATAACGATAAGCTGAGAATCATATGAATAATGCAAAACCCTTACTCTTAGGCCTGCTAATGGCCTGTTGCGCGGCCAGTGCACCCTGTGCCCTTGCCCAGCAAAATACCGAAGCGGCAAAACCCTGGATGAATAAAAAATTGGCCGCCACCGAGCGGGCTAATTTAGTCCTGGCGCAGATGACGCAGGAAGAAAAATTCACTATTTTGTACGGCTATTTTGGCGTTGAACAAAAAGAAAAAAATTACTTTCCGCCTAAAGATGCACTCTATGGCTCCGCCGGTTGGATTGCCGGTATTCCCCGCTTAGGTATTCCCGCCCAATTTCAAACCGACGCCAGCCTCGGTGTTGCCACCCAAAATATCCCCAAACCCCGCGAGCGCACCGGCTTGCCCTCAGGCCTTGCCACCGCCGCGAGTTTTACGCCTGATGTGGCATTGCAAGGCGGACGTATGATCGGTCAAGAGGCGCGCGCCTCGGGTTTTAATGTCATGTTGGCCGGCGGCGTAAACCTAGTGCGCGAACCGCGCAACGGACGTAATTTTGAATATGCCGGAGAAGATCCGCTGCTGGCGGGTAAAATGATCGGCGCGCACATCAAGGGTATTCAAAGCAATAATATTATTTCCACCTTAAAACACTTTGCCCACAATAATCAGGAGACTGGCCGCAATATTGGCAATGTCATTATTGATGAAAGCGCTGCGCGCACGGGGGAATTAATGGCCTTTCAGATAGCTCTGAAAGACGGCAACCCCGGTTCAGTGATGTGTTCGTACAATAAGGTAAATGGCGTTTACAGTTGCGAAAATGATTATTTATTAAATAAGGTTTTAAAAGGCGACTGGGGTTTTGAAGGCTATGTTATGTCGGATTGGGGCGGCACCCATTCCACCGTCCCTGCGGTAAATAATGGCCTGGATCAAGAATCCGCCTATGGTTTTGATAAAGCATTTTATTTCGGCCCTGCTCTCAAAGAAGCGGTTGATAACGGTTGGGTTGCACCTGCGCGCTTGGATGATATGGTGCGGCGGGTATTGCGCAGTATGTTTGCGCAGGGTTTATTTGATCAGCCGTTAAAAGACGAGCCCATTGATTTTGCCGCGCACGCAAAAATTACTCAGCAAGCCGCTGAGAGCGGCATAGTCTTATTAAAAAATGCCCAGAATATTTTGCCTCTTAACCAGGCGGTGAAAAAAATTGCCATCATTGGTGGCCACGCGGATGTGGCCGTATTGTCCGGCGGCGGTTCATCGCAGGTGTACGGCCAAGGTGGCAACCCCGTGAAAACGGCGCAGCAGAGCATGTTCCCCAAGGTGTATCACCCCTCATCGCCCCTGCAAGCACTGCGCGCCTTATTACCGGCCAGCCAAATAGAATTTAATTCCGGCGAGGATTTAGCCGCCGCTACGGCGCTGGCGCAATCGGCGGATATCACCTTAGTATTTGCCACCCAATGGGCCTCAGAAGCCTATGACCTGGAATCACTGAATTTACCCGACGGGCAAAATGAATTAATTACGGCACTGGCTAAGGCCAACGCAAAAACCGTAGTGATTTTAGAAACCGGCGGGCCGGTATTAATGCCCTGGCTAAATCAAATCGCCGGCGTTGTGCAGGCCTGGTATCCCGGTACTGAAGGAGGCAAAGCCATTGCGCGGGTATTAACCGGCGCGGTTAATCCGTCGGGCCATTTACCGATTACCTATCCTGCGGATACTAACCAATTAGCGCAAAAAACCATTGCCGGTACCGGGCGCAACAATGATGATGTGCCTTTTGATATTCATTACCCAGAAGGCGCCACCATTGGATATAAATGGTACGACCAACAAAAAATTACCCCTTTATTCCCCTTTGGTTTTGGTTTGAGTTACAGCCAATTCGAGGTTTCAAAATTATCGGCACAATGGAATAAAGGCCAACTACAGGTGGAATTTAACCTCTCTAATAGCGGTAAGTTGGCGGGCAAGGAGTTAAGCTTAGTATTTGCCCAACCGGTAACGGCTATTTGGGAAGCACCTAAACGCTTGGTGGGTTTTACAAACACCGAGTTAAAAGCAGGCGCCACTAAAAAACAGCAGTTAACCATTGACCCCTTAATGCTGGCGGTTTATCAGCCGCAAACCAAAACCTGGCAAATAGCCGAGGGCGATTATGATATTCGCCTCGCAAAACACGCTATGGATAATGAGGCTAAGGTGGTGCGCGTTCACCTGGCTAAACAAACCTTGGATATTAAGGGCAATATAATTCACTAACGATGGACTTGGCTTTGAAGGCGCGGCCAGCAGTCGTTTTGCCACTGCTGGCCGCGTTTTTTGTTGGCTGAAGGTGCGCTTACTGCCACAGCCGCTTAGGTCCCATTGCGGCATTCATTCTGTATTTGTTCACTCGACTAACTATCGCCGGATTAATACAGTCCTGGCCACTACAGCGTCGAAAAACCACTATGCTGGGCCAATGCTCGGTGCGCAATCATAGGTTGTTGAGGAAATTCCAGAAGCAAAATGGCCCTGTGCTAAAGGGCCATTGAGTTGCGAGGCGGCACTTAGATGCACATCCCTGTGCAGGTTTGATTGTTACTGGGCAGGAGCTGAAGTATCAATCACAAGGCGGTCGACATCGGTGCGCACACCAAAACCGTCCGTGTAATAACCTTGTACCGCAAAATTGGATAAATCGTCAGGTAATGACACAGGGATTTTGACTTGTCCTACACGCAAAAACCACTGTTGTAGATCGCCAGAATAAATCGATTCATCAATATTGACCGAGCCCTGCGCACTTGCTGCCACCTGGCCGGTGACACGATTTTTCAATTGAAAGTTGTAACTAATCGGAAAAGCATCGCTCATCCCCCAAAACATTATTAATCCTTCTTTTGTTTGAGGTGTGTAGCCAATCGAGATGAGTGTGGTAGGGAATGGAATCGACGTAAATATAAACGGCGTAAGACTGAGCTGTTTACCATCATCCATTTGCTCTTGCCCCAGGGCCGCACCGTCCACCTTAATGCCTTTATAAGGCATATTCTGAGCAAAAAGCAGCTCAACGGTATAAGGTTGATTACAGGCTACATCGAGTGTATAGCTACCATTTGCATCGGTTGAACCTATGCTAAGCCAGTATTCGCTTAAAAAACCGCTTTCATTAAACGCATAAACCCCTAAATTCGCCAGAGGTTTGTTCGTACTGTAGCGCGCCTCGCCTTTTATTTTGCACAGTTGGGGCCGCTTTAAAATCACTGTTTGCTGCGTTGGTGCAGGGCACTGGTTTGATAAATTAAAATTGCCTGCGGTGCCTGAGCCATCCCATATGGTAAAGCTGGCCGTATTTACCTGCTCATTAAAAACTTCTAAATTGAGTGTGGTATCGCCCTTCTCATCCGTCACAAAATAAGTGCTAGCAAAATTGCCGTCGCCACCAATTAAGCCATAAACACCTGCGAGCGGTTCATTTTGCTCGTTCACCACATGTAAATGCGCACAGCGTTTTATCGGCTCATTAAATTGCAACGGATAATCCAGGTTCCACCAATCGCTCAAGAAAATATCGTTGGTGACTTTAATTTCCAGCACATAGGTGGTGCCTGCGCAATCAAGATCGCGAGTGTCGCCCGGGATGGCTATGCCACCTTGTGTATAAACGGTGCCGTAGCCTAAAAGATCCCACAGTCCAGAGCGAGGGTTATAGGTGTACACCGGGATTTGAAAGCCAGCCAATTCCGCGTTGGCATCACCAAGTTTTTCTAAGGTGGCACAGCTGCTTTGTGGAATAGTGCGGTTAATAATCACGGGTTCCGCAGGGGCGGCAAACCCTATTGCACCAGGGGCTTGGCGCGCAATACGGGCGTTTTGTGCCAGCGTTTGCAATGATTCCCCCGTGTTGGTTTTAACCTCAGCATAGTTAAAGGCTACTGATACTAGGCCATTGCCGGTTGAGTCTGCATAACTGCCTGGGAAAAACTGAGCATCTGCAGGGTTGTTCGGATCATAGGTTTTAATCGCCGCACTAATGGATTGGGTACCGGCTGGCAGGCTAGAAGCGGGAATACTGATCGACATGCTGGATGTATCGTTTGAATCATCGTTTACCTTCAAGGTAAACCCATTGGTGACCGCTCCTGAAATAGACTGCACATTTGACTGGCCAACCACTTCTGCCTGGGCCCCAGTTAAAGGCGCCTGCATATAAATCGCCTCTTGTATCGGCACTCGGCGTGCAAAACTGGTATAGCCCTCGTGACGAATATCCACTAACACATTCACCGCATCGCGGCCCGTCAGCTCACCCCGCAGCGCAAAATTGCCTTTGGCGTCAGCCGCAACCGAGGGTTGAATACTGGCCACAGGTTCATCTGCACTGTTAAGCAGAGTCACACTGGCGGCAATTTTTTGCGCGGATATAGCCGGGCCGGAAGAAAATTCAATGCCCACGCTCACCTCGGTTTTAACAAGTCCTCCTGAAGAGCTGCTGGAGCTTGAAGAACTTGAAGAACTTGAAGAACTTGAAGAACTTGAAGAACTGTTAGAGCTTGAAGAGCTACTTGAATTAGAGGAACTGCTGGAACTCGATGAGCTGCTAGAAATGGCAATTCCCGATGATGAACTAGAGGTACTGGGTTTTGTTTCCCCGGACGAGCTTGAGCTACTGGATGAAGAACTTGAAGAGGTTGAGCTTGAAGACGAGCTGGAACTAGATGAGGAGGAATTGGATGAAGAAGAGCTAGATGAAGATGAACTGCTCGAGGGTGTAGTGTCGGTGGGTTTAGATTTATTACCGCTGCCACAGCCGCTTAAACCCAGCGCAGCAACCACCGTAAAGAGTGTGAGTATTCTAGGCATATTAACCATAAGTAAGCTTCCGTATCAGATAAAAAACGCCAGTATAAGGATATTGCCCCGTTTACCAAATAGTCTTTTCTCCACAATCGATAGACTGGGAAAATATCACCAAACCCATCAAAGCCCTAAGGTGGGCAAGGTCATATCTGATCGAATCGGCCTTTAGCTAAATGTGTGTTGGCGGCTTCCTGGGGCATCAATTAATTGCCCTTGGGGGATTTATTTTTTTATTAATGCCTGGGGTTGATTAAATAAGTCGATTTTTAAGCGTTTATCCTTAAGTGATTTTTGTGCGAATCCAAGGATGGCGATGAATGATAATAAGTGGATTAACAGTTGGGCGACTATTTATATCTGGTTATTCAGAATGGAGCTATAGGTAAGTTTTTTCTTTCTGCATTAGTTTCTTAAACATGTGACTATTGATTCAATAATGTCTGCCGATTAGGCACCGAAGAATTCAAACTTTATTGGCAATCCGTTGGGGATAGATAATGGTAAAAACACTTCTCAAAATTTAAAAGCTAGCTGGGAATCAACTCAGGATTGCGGAGAGTGTAAACCAGATTGTGTAACCGCCCATTGTTGAATAGGGTTTGGCGACCCGCCAAATAAGAGGCAACACAATGGACACCAACACACTGAAAACCCTCGCGCAAGAGCTGGCCAAAGGGATAAAAACCCCATCTGACCTCAATGCCTTCAGCGCACAACTGACCAAAATGGTGGTAGAAGCCGCGCTGAATGCTGAATTGACTGAACACCTAGGCTACCCCGCCCACGCCAAAGAAGGGCGCAACGGGGGCAATAGTCGCAATGGCAGCACCCCGAAGAAGCTCAAGGGCGACCACGGCGAAATAATCATCAATACGCCCCGTGACCGCGACGGCAGCTTTGAACCGCTGTTAATTAAAAAAGGTCAAACGCGTTTTACGTCCATGGATGAACAAATTCTCAGTCTCTATGCTCGGGGTATGAGCACACGCGATATTGTGGCTGCATTTCAGGAAATGTACGGCGCTGAGGTTTCGGCGGGGCTGATATCCAAAGTGACCAACGCAGTATTGGAGCAGGTTGTTCAATGGCAAAATCGACCGCTGGAGGCGGTTTACCCCATCCTGTATTTAGATTGCATCCACATCAAAATTCGCCACGACAAGCGCGTGATCAACAAAGCGATGTATTTAGCCTTGGGCGTTAATCTACAGGGTCAAAAAGAATTATTAGGCCTGTGGGTGTCTGAAAATGAAGGCGCCAAATTTTGGCTTCAGGTGCTTACAGAGCTTAAAAATCGCGGGGTTGAACAGATTTTAATTGCCTGTGTCGACGGCCTGACGGGGTTCCCGGCGGCAATCAATGCTGCTTATCCCGATGCACGCATTCAGCTGTGTATTATTCATATGACACGCAATTCTTTAAAATATGTATCCTGGAAAGACTATCGGGCGGTGACGGGCGATTTAAAGAAAATATATCAATCAACCACTGAGGCGGAGGCGTTAATGGAGCTGGATAATTTTGCTAGAACCTGGGATGAAAAGTATCCGCACATAAGCCAATCCTGGCGAAATCACTGGCCCAACTTGATTACGCTCTTTAATTTTCCTGCCGATATTCGCAAGGTGATCTATACCACGAATGCGATCGAATCGTTAAATAGCGTTATTCGCAAGGCGGTAAAAACACGCAAACTCTTTCCGAGTGACGAATCGGCTACCAAGGTGATATTTCTTGCTATCCAGGCAGCTTCTAAGAAATGGACCATGCCGATACGTAACTGGAAAGAGGCTATGAATCACTTTATCATCGAATTTGAGCCGCAGTTAAGGGCTCATATTTAGGCGGGTGGTTACACAGAATGGTTTACAGTCTCGGATTGCGTGCTGGGGGTGGTGTTTTTTGCTTGCCAAAGAGCGTTTTTTATTTGTGCCAATACAGTTTAAGTGGATTTACGCTTTTAATTCAATAATTTCACTTTCCTTTGCAAATTTTTTTTCAATTAGTGTACTTTTAGCTCTGCTCTTATCCGATGTATAAATTACATGGGCTAAGCTGTTCTTCGCGCGTGTGGATGTTACATAGAATAACCGCCGGGTGCGGTCCAAACCAGTTTCTTCACCCGCTTCCCGTCTTTGTTGGCTATTCTGAGATACATCCTTTGCTCCAAAGTACTGCTCGTAAGAAAATGCAAAACCTCCTGCTTCGTCATCATCCATGATAACCATAACACGCTCGAACTCGTTGCCCTTCACGCCTTGATGGGTTCGAAATATTGAGTCCCCTTCTATGTAATTTTTGTAGTTTCGAATTTGAAAGAAATTGGTCTCTAAAGCTTCAGCCCAAGCAGCAATCTCGCTTTCATCCTGCTCTTCAGGTTGCGCTTCAATGCCCTGTATCGTATCTTTTTGGTCTGGTCGTAATGTGGTCTCTTTTTCTTCGGCGGTAGCTACAAACGACATCAATTTCACTGGAATATTCAGTAGCTTATGCGCGGCAAGTACTTCTAGAACTGCTTGGAAGCTGACCTTCTCATCCAGAACTACATTTCTAAAAGCATGTTCTGCCGCTCTGGCTAATGTGAGAGGGTCGTCCTTATTTGCGTCTAACACGTTGGCTTCTAAAAGCGGAGATTTGTTTTCTCTCAGGATAGACATTAGTTCGGCTCGCTTTTCATTCCTGCTCGCTTCGGCCAGAGGAAAAACAATACTAGAGAAAAATTTCAGCTCCGCATTTGTACCTTCGGAAATCCGATCTTTAATTTTTTCTGACTTTGAAAGTGTGTCCCAAAGGGTATCAATACCAAGCCGACGCCCAGCCATTTTATGTTCCAAAAGTAAAATGGCAGTTTCTTTACATTGAGTATCTATCCATTTCTCGTCACCCGTAATTTCCGCCATGGTTTCACGAATTTTGGCCTCGACTTCGTCTTTGTTTGAAATACCGTTAGGAAGTAGGAAATATCGAACGTAACCTTCAGCCGCTCCATCGCGGGCGTACTGTTTGCGTTTATCATCCTCATTTCTTATTTGATTGCCAAGACCAACGATTCGTCGCGCTGAGCGATGATTTATTTTCTTGTCGAAAGATGTCCAACCGTTTGGTTTGGTTTTCCCCAACATAGGCTCTCCACCACTAAAAATTCGTTGCATCGTATCTCCAAATAAGCCAATAACAACTTTACCCGATTTGAAATTTTCCAGCTCAAAGAATGCGTTTACTACATCTATATTGGTATCCTGACTTTCGTCGATGAATATGAATGGGTACTTGTTTAGTATTACTTCAGCCATCATTGGCCTGGCGCTCAAAAAATATGAGAAAATTTTCAATACATCTGAGTGGGACAGTGCATTTTGGGCAATATTGACGCCATTTGGGTCGTAAATGAATGAGCGTGGCTGCGCCAACCATTCAATTTTCTTCTGTAAGCGGACGATTGATCTCTTGCGGGCATCTGATGCCCTGCCAGCGCGACCGCGTCTTTCCAACTCTTCGAGTTCGGCAAGATCCTCAGGAATCTTTCTTTGATACCACTTCCGAATATCTTCATTGAATCCTTCAATAGCGGACCAGCAAAAACTATGAATAGTTGAAATTGAAAAAATTGAATCTTGCTTAATACGATCTTTGATTTCGTCTGCTGCGTTGTTCGTAAAAGTTACAACAGCAACTTGCTTTCCTTGACGAGAAAAGCTATCAGAATATTGGTCTTTTAGGAAATCAAGAGCATTTTTTAGAGAATAGGTTTTGCCTGATCCGGCCCCTGCGAAGGTGATAAAACTTTTTCCCGAACCCAGGCGTAGGCATGCTCTGATGTTTTCATCAATACTGTTGTCGTAATCGATTGGTCTGGTTTCTGCCAGGTAAAATTCTTCCGACATGATTTTCCCTACGTTTTTGGTGAAAGTTGACCTTCCAACCAGGAGAGGCCATCACTAATGTATTCGGGAGGATTAAAGCTGTTCACATCATTATCCGCCAAATGCAGCAGGCAATTGAAAGCAAAGGCACCCTTTTTTAAACTTTGTACATAGTCATAAAGCGATGCTGATAAAGACTTGGTTCCATTTTCAAAGGCAGATCTAGCGCTTTTGATACTTTTAATATCTTGAAAATAATCTTTGCCAAAATTTGCCAAAATCAATGCATCTTCAAAGGTTCGAGATAAAACTTCTTTTCCATCAATTAGCGTCGTTTTTTGGTAGGCAACATAAAGCGGCGCGCCTTTGCTTTTGGTTGCGTGTTCTGCTTTTGGTAAGTCCACTAACTCATCCAGCGTATTTTTCTTTGGATGCCACTGCTTCAATGTGTCATTGTTAGTCATTTGATTTAAATCCTTTTGAGGGACACATTTGTTGCCCATCGAATCAACCGAATCCAGATCGGTTAGTACTAAAGTTGCAACACCAAGTTTCTCCACCAATTCCCTATACATGTGCGTGTGCGCGCCGCTCACCTCTAGTATAGAAATATACCGATTCGATAAGCCAGAAAAGTTCTTAGAAATGAACTCAGGCACAAGAAGGCGCTCGGCTTGACCTTCGACAAATATGACGCCATCGGCAAAGAAGATGTCACAATGAGTGAGTTTCAGATGCTTTTTTACAAACAGAATTTTATCTTTCGGCTTTGCAAAAAGATCTGACATATTTGCAATTGTCGTGTGGTTCATTGTAATAGAGGTATTCGCATCATTCCTCTGGAAGTAACGTAAATCCTTGAAGTCAACATCATCAATAATATGACTTGAGTGTGTGCTAATGACTAGCTGTGTCTGATATTCAGGGTTGCTCTTGTCGCGCAAATAGGGATGGTTGCGCAGAGTGTCATAAGCTTTCGATACAAACACACGCTGAACTTGCGCATGAAGATTAACTTCCGGCTCTTCAAGCAAAACCAAGTGAATGGGTTCAATTTGTTCTGCGGCGTTATCCGTTGAGGAAGACGATTTTCCAACACGCATCCATTTATCGCGGAACTCTAGAAGTCTGAAGGTTAAATATATAAGATTTTGGTAGCCAAGCCCTAGGTAACTTTCTGGAAGAAACGCTTCTTCCTCTTTTTCAAAGCGATATTGGATCGATGATGCTTTTTTGCAAAGCATCCATACCGCTGATTTTCGCAGCAATTTCTACAGTTGGATTGCCGCCGATACCAGGGTAGCCCATGTTTTTCAGCTCTTCAAAAGGGCCATGGAACTGTTTATTCAACCTGTCAGTAAATCCCTGTTCTAACACTTGCTGTTGCCCCAAGACTTCAAGATCTTGAGCCTCAGGAAAATCTTCTGGGTTCAAAATGCGATCATAATATTCACGAAGTAATTTATTAGGTCGCTGCTTTTGTGAATACGGCCCTTGATCTACGTTATCTTCTGCGCCTAAGCCGCGTTGCTCGGAGATAACATCCACTCGAATTAATTTTTTCAATGCTTCAGACTTAATGGGCTGCAATACTTCGTGGGTAAAAATTCCAGCATTTTTGCTCAAGATATAATGCTTTTGCTTAAAAAAATTAACGAAATTTTGACCTTTCTCCAAAAAATCGCATAGATCTTTTGGCCAAAGACTTACCTTATTTTGGTGCCCAGACACTATAGTTCTTGCGTCAACGAATCCACGAAAAAGTTTGGAAATATCTTTCGGCTCGTAAGTTATGCGGACATATAGAGCACCACCGCGCCATTCTAAGTCTGGGATGATGTCGCGAACCTTGTATGCCTCACTCGCAGCCGCAGAAATCTCGACATCTAACCGTGGCAATAAACCAGCTAAGTCATCCGATAGTTCCTGCATTTCCTCGATGGAGGGAAAATTTTGTTCGACTTGTTCGCCCAGTTTTTGAATTTTCTTCCAATTCTGCTTTGATATATCTAGAGTTTTGAGATTTTCTGGGCTTTTCAGGAATGTGTGTAGTGCTCCAATGCACGACGTTTTTCCACTGTTATTGGCGCCGACGAGAACTGTGGTTTTATCATCTAGAACTAAGGTGATGTCTGCTAGTCGCCTGTAGTTTTTCAAGGAGAAAGAGGTTATTTTCATTTAATAAAACCTATGAATTGAGTCGGTTTTTTTATGATTTAGCTTTATTATTTTGAGTGGTTCAACTTAAAAACCTAAACTGAATTTTATACGTAAAAGTTATGCGTGCAGAGAATCACGGTATTTAAATTGTGAATAGTGATCTTTGCGCCGGATTAAACGTTGCCCGATAATTTTTTGCTAGCGTCTGCTGTATTAGGTCTCGTTCGCTCCAACCAACAGTCATAGGCGGAGCATTTTAACGCCCCCTCCAGCAGCCAAAATATCAATACACCATTAATCGAAGCTTTACATAACCCGTTTTTCGTTGAGCGGGCGCCGGAACCAAAACCCCGCCAGATTATGCCGCAGCCGTTCCGGTTTGCATAACCCCGTCGCTGGGTGGGTGAGCAATATTTCTGGGTTGAGTGTGCAAGGTGCTGCGGTCTAGCGAGTGTTGAATCCACTACCGGGTATTTGCAATTTCATCCAGTCCCAATACGCCGTTCAAACCTGCGGCATCGAGGTTTAGAAACGCCTCGCTGAACCTTTTAAGTTGGTCGTCGCAGGTTTTACGTTCCTCTTCGCATCTTTTAACTGCAGTGCCGAAGCTTTTAACTCCCTCGCCGTACCTTTTTGCTGCGGTCTCGCGGTGCGCAACTGCGTGGCCGCTACTTTTTAATACGGCGTCGAGGGTAGGAACTCCCTTCTGGGGGTTGCGAAGTGGGAGGGGGTACTTCTGAAGTGGGTGGGGGTACTTCCGAAGTGGGGGTAGGGCGCCGAGACCTACCAAGGCCAGAGGGACCATTTTGATCTTGCGGTAAAAATCAGTGCAGCTTGTTAGTGGCCATGTGACAGGAGCTGTTCAGGGTTTTGACCGCGTGATGCCAGAAACTATCTGGCCATAAAAAAGGCCCGCAATCGCTTGCAGGCCTTTAAAAAGATGGTGCCGGGGCCGGAGTTGAATCTATAGCATAAGTAATTGATATATATTCATTTATGGCCTGGCAAAAATTCAATGTAGCACCAAAAGTAGCACCAATTTTTTTGCTACACCCATTAGTTGTCGACCTAAACAAATCCAGCCATAGAGGCATTATCAAGCCTTGATTTAGGCAAAGGCCAGCAAGTTGACGGATATAGGGCGTAGTAAGTGTGGGACTCTACGTGAGCATGAATACGGACTAGAACTCAGTACAAAAATCAGGACTCGAAAACTAAGCCAGGCTGCTTCCAACACCGGCCTCGAGTCGCGGTTATTTTTATCAATGGCTTGTTGGCTTCGCATGATGGGCGGTATTGACCGAACAAATGATCGGATTTGTTCGGATTTTAAACTGGTAGGTAACTTGGCAGAAGTTCACGCCAGACTTCAGGTTTTATCAAGTCTGGGCTTTAGTAAATCGCCGCAAGCTCCGCCGGATGTCAGGATTTGTCAGGGTATCATGGGGTTTGCCTGTGGGGGTTTTTGTGATTAAAGAACAGGCATTTATTTCGGGAAAGATACTGGGAAATACTGGGGTACCATGGGCTTTGTTTTTTTAAGTAACTCAGGGAGGTTATATTTTTACCTGCAACCCATTCAACGCTACTTTGGCTTTCCCTTCAGCGGTTTTCGGCCCCGTAGATTTACCGCCATGGAATTTACAGCGGCCCGATATATATAAATCGGTACGCTTACAAGGCGTACCTTTGCGAGTTTTGGCGCTACAGGCCATGCCGCGCAAGTCCTCGGGTAAAAGCGGATAGTTACAGGGTGACAGATAATTACCGGAATAGATTTGTTTTTTGTGTACCGCGCGCCATTCAAGATAGTGTTGCTTGTACCTGCGGCGCATTTCAGGAGTTGAATAATTCATAGAATGACCCTCAGGAGCGGGAGAAAGTATTAAAGTTAGGGAATCTCTGAAAAACAAATCCTTCTTGAAAAATCACATCCCAAAATCGTAAATTTTCTAAATTCAGTCAAAAAAAGCCTATTGAATTTTCATCTTCCGCCTGTAAATTGCCGTTTTGGCAAATTACAGGCGGACTGCCCCTAGGGCAGCAGGGTCGATTTCATTCGTATTAGGTTGGTTAATCCCGCTAGCACATAGAGTCTATTTGTATTTTTCGCCAAACCGCGATAGCGAACTTTGTTGTAGTGGAACACGCATTTTATGTAGAAAAAGGCATGTTCCACTTTGGCTCGAACACTGGCTTTGATCTTTTCCGCCTGCGCCAGAGGATTGGTTTTGGCCATTTTTGCTCGCTTGCCAGGGCGCATAGCGATAAACCATTCTACCAGTCGTTTTGCATGTTCTTCCCGTTTTTCAACTCCAACATAACCCGCATCAGCCCAAACGCGTTGCTCCTCACCGTGAAGCAATTTGTCCGTTTGTGTAATGTCATGTTCATGGGCCGCCGTCGTTGCAATGCTATGAATTAAACCAAGACCATCATCAACACCTATATGCATTTTCATACCATGGTGCCACTGGTTGCCCTTTTTAGTTTGATGCATTTCGGGGTCGCGCTCGCCGTCGGCATTTTTTAGGGAAGTAGGAGCGGCAATAATAGTGGCGTCTACAATCGTGCCCTCACGCAACCTTAATCCCTTATCAGCAAGATGCTGGTTAATAGTCTCGAATATTCTCTTGCCAAATTTGTGACGCTCTAAATAATGACGAAAATTGAGAATAGTGGTTTCATCGGGAATACTTTCACTCAGTCGCAGATGTGCAAAACGGCGCATAGATTCCACTTCATACAGATAATCTTCCATTTCTGGATCACTGAGGTTATAAACCAGCTGCATGATGTGAATACGCAGCATGGTTTCCAGCGGATAAGGTGGGCGCCCAGGACCGGCTTTTTTATAACCTTTGCTCAATTGCTGATTGAGTTTTTGCCAGGGAACAAGATGCTCCAACTGCGCCAGAAATTTCTCCCGGCGAGTGGTGCGCTTTTTGATGGCGTATTCTGCTTCGGCAAAGGTTAATTGACTCATAATGTTCACCGGCGGTAGGAAAGGTGCCATTTTACCAATTTTGAGTAATTTTTCAGAGGTTCCTTAGTCTTTCTTAATGCTTGGAGCATTGCTCGAAGCATTGCTACATGCATTTTAATTCAAAAGGGTAACGCCACTAGCGTTAACTTTTCGTTACCTTATGGCTAAAATTTAAGGTAATGACTTCTCGTGACTTCTCGTGACTTCTCGTGACTTCTCGTGACTTCTCGTGACTTCTCGTGACTTCTCGTGACTTCTCGTGACTTCTCGTGACTTCCCGTGACGGTTTTTAGCCTTGAAAAACTCTCCGCTAATAGCAATGCTTCACCCAATAACAAGCCGTCAAGCCTGTATGGGGTATGGCTCACGTACCATCTCAAACGGTTGTTTAACGGCCGTTCAACGGGTGTTAAATCTCGTTGAACACACCGTTAGTAAACAACCTAAGGAAAACCCACAGGGTTTCCAAATTTACGCTTTGGGTTTTAGTCTGCTCGTCGAATAGTTTTTAGTTTGGACAGGTTTATAGCCTTTGCCCCGCCCTTTGGCTAAGTAACTAATCCGCCAAATGGCTGCCTGTAATGTGGCGTGATCATCTCGTTGCACGTTGTAGTAACAGTTTTTTGGCTTCCAAAGGTGCCCATCTAAAAACGCCCACAAGTCTGATGCCAACTCTAGAACTTTATGTGGGTGTTGTATCTTGTGGCCATCTAGTATCAGCGCGCAATGATAGTGTTGGTGTTTGGCACGCTCTTGCTCCCTTACCCAAACAAATCCAATGCGAGTTAATCGGTACCGGGATTTTAATCGGCTGTGCAATAAACTATTAAATTGGCTTATTCGGGAATTGTCGGGAGTGTAATCCAGCTGCCTTAAATCAAACCGCACTATATGAATTTTGCTGAAGTGGCTCAGCATGGCGTCAATTTGGCCGATCATACGTTTGGCCATTTCCGTGTATATCCCACTTTTGCGTGCATTAACCCACCAGGTATTACCGCCACAGGTTATGGCACCCGCAAAACTCACATAAGCCATAGACTAGGGATTACATGGGCATTGGATACTATAAATAATCCTGAGCGTGAAAATGCCTGCAGCCCAGTAGTGGCGCTCAATTGCGCCGATTTTTTTACTCGAAAAACCCCTAAATGTTGTCCAACTACGTACAATATTTCTAACTTGCTGATTTTAAACAATAAAAAATCAGCGTTGAGCACGCTCTTATTCATGGTGTAATCTACAAATGGCTGGCAGCTAGGTCGCCAAACTTTTACTGCCAACCGTTTTTGACAAGAGGCCGCTAAGATTTAACTCTCAGCGGCTTTTTTAGTTTTATAGAGTGCTTTGTTGGAAGTCATAGGGTTAATCGCCTTCCACCTGCATAGGTTCGCCAAAAAGCCATTCGGGTGCGGATACCTGTTCCGCTTCTCCCTCTTGCCTTCGAGCAGCGTCCAAAGCCTCCATGGCGGTGTCGGCATCGACCATAACCGAATAGACAACTTTCGCTGTAACTTCAATTTTGTAGCGCCCCATACTCACATCCCCGCCTGATTAATCGGGGCACTTCTCGAAGCACCTTTTTGCAGGCGCTGTTGCTGGGCGCGGTTGTCGGTATTTTCAGGTGGTTGTTCTTGATTTACACCCCCAAGACCGTTGATGTAAGCGTAAATATCGGCAGCTCGCCACGCGGTACAGCGGGCGCCGATTTTGACCGGTTTGGGGTAGCGCCCCTCCTTTACGCCTTGCCACCAACTGGATTTTGATACCGGTATGAGTGGGGCTATTGGTGGGTTAGCTGCATTATCGCCAATGATCGCTTTTAGCCTAAGAAGGCCGGTTAGAGGTTGGTTCATTAAGGTCTGCTCCTGTCTGTTTGCGGACATAGGCATCCTGGATGAACCCAAAAGCTTAAACACGGAAAGAAATTTTGAAAAAATCTTTCCGTTCTAACTTTTGCTTTGCGGTTCCATCTCCGATGCTGCGCGCATCAGAGCCCTTATTGTCTCAGGGTTAATGGTGCTCTTGGCCTCCTCCATGCTGGTTTTTCTTGCCTTTTCGTCATACTCGGTGCCAAAGACGATCTCTTCTATTTCCGCCCAAGTAAAACAGTTACCGTTTATTTCAGACCACATCCACAAGTCAAACACCTCTAGCAATCTATTTTTCTTCCAGCGCTTGATGCGGGTTTTTAAGTTGCCTGGTCGTTTCGCTTTAACATTGCCATTTATCTCTAAGCGTCTTCGTTCAACGAGTTCTTGTACAGCAGAAGCAATTTCCGAATCTTTCGCCGACACATCTATAGACAAAATCAGTTGAGTCTCGAAGTCGGTTTGCGGGTGAAGAATTTTTTTATCGTCGCTGATGTAGACCCGAACAGCTGCGGTCAACCTATCAGGGAAAGATATGTCCACCCCCACATCTTTTGGATCACAGGTGAGTGCTTTCAAAAAACTCACCTCACCTGATTTAAGCCACTCCCAGCCATCAGTTATCAGTAAATGGCGCCTGAAGATTTCTGCCGCCCACTGTGCATAAGACAGCTCTCTGCCATAGATCTCTAGCGGAAACCAACTTGGTGCCTTAGCCACACCAGAAGTCCTGCTGCGTCCCTCTCGTACCTTGCTCTTGCTCATACCAACCTCTAGTTGTGCCCCCTGGTTACTTTGTCTGCCCGACAGGTTTTCGGCCATTTGATGCCTCTAGGCAAAGCAGCCTGGTTTTTATACTTGCAAATACTTGGATTTGGGGCGGAAGAATGCCCGGGGGCTGGGACACTACCCATCTTTTGCGCCTATTTGCTGTGCCGAGGCCTCGAGAGCGTCCGGCGGCGTTCTTTAGCGTTGAATATAAGCCATAAACGCTTTATTTTGGCGCGCCTGCACAATAAGAACAGCCATCAACCTCTGGGTATGAAAGGCGCCGAACAAGCAGTCAATAGGCAGAATCCTCCTTGGCTCAACCTAGCAGAACGTCTCACAACTTAGGATCCACCATGCAGCAACACACCCAACACCAAAATCTCGTCGGCTTTATCTGGAATATCGCCAACAAGCTGCGCGGCCCCTACCGCCCTCCGCAATATCGCCGCGTGATGTTACCGCTGATTGTATTGCGGCGCTTTGACTTGGTATTGGCCGAAAATAAACAAGCCGTGTTGGACGAGAAAAAGCGCCTGGAAGCCAAAGGGGTAACAGGCCCAGCGCTTGAGAAGGCCCTATCCCGCATCGCCGCAGCGGACCGCAAACAAGAGCTGTTCAACACCAGTGGCTTTACCTTTGAAAAGCTCCTAGGCGACGCCCCTAATATCGCCGGTAATCTGTTGGCCTATATCCAAGGGTTTTCGCCCCGCGCCCGGGACATATTTGAAAAGTTTGAGTTTGAAGCGGAAATCGCCAAACTGGACGAAGCCAACCGCTTGTTCCTAATCATCAAAGAGTTCTGCTCAGAGAGTATCGACTTGTCCCCCAAGGCCCTTAGCAACCTGCAGATGGGCTATTTGTTTGAAGAGCTGGTGCGCAAGTTTAATGAGCAAGCCAACGAAGAAGCCGGGGACCACTTTACCCCCCGCGAAGTCATCCGCCTGATGGTGCAGTTGTTATTCACCGGCGAAACCGATATTTATGAAAAGGGTATTTCCCGCAGCGTCTACGACCCCACGGCGGGTACTGGCGGTATGCTGTCTGAATCCGAAAAATTTATTTGCGGCGACGGTGTTACCTCAGGGCTTAACCCGGATGCCCATATTGCCCTGTACGGCCAAGAATATAACCCGGAGTCCTACGCAATTTGTTGCGCCGATTTATTAATTAAAGATGAGCCCATTAACAACCTCATTTACGGCGATACCCTTGGCATTAAAGACGCTAAAAATAAAACCAATGGTTTTGTCTCCCACGACGGCCACCCAGACAAAAAATTCCACTATATGCTGGCCAACCCGCCTTTTGGCGTAGAGTGGAAACCCGAAGAAGATTTTGTGCGCGAGGAATACGCCCTGCATGGTTTTAACGGTCGCTTTGGCGCCGGTCTGCCGCGTATTAACGATGGCTCGCTGCTGTTTTTGCAGCACATGATTTCTAAAATGCACCAGCCACCGAATATCGTTAAGGGTAAAAACCTCGGTGGCGATGGCTCCAAAATTGCCATTGTATTTAATGGCTCCCCCTTATTTACCGGTGATGCCGGTTCCGGCGAATCCAATATTCGCCGCTGGATTATCGAGCGGGATATGCTCGATGCTGTTATCGCCCTACCGGACCAAATGTTCTACAACACGGGTATTTATACCTATATCTGGATTGTCACCAATAAAAAACCCACCCACCGGCAAGGCAAGGTGCAATTAATCGACGGCACGCGCCACTACAAAAAAATGGATAAGAGCCTAGGCAATAAGCGCAATGAACTTTCCGATGAGCATATTAAAGAGCTAGTGCGCCTATACGCCGAGTACGAACACAATGGCGAAAGCGACGTGAATCCGCCGGACAAAAAAGACAGCAAACCCGAGCGCAAAATATGCAGCAAAATTTTTAATAACCGCGACTTTGGTTTTTTAAAAATTACTGTAGAGCGCCCCTTGCGCCTAAATTTCCAGGCCAATGCCGAGCGCATTGCCAGGCTAGATGAACAGAGCGCATTTATTAACCTGGCCAGCAGTAAAAAACGCAAAGACGACGCCGCCCACCGCGGGGAAGTTGCCGAAGGGCAAAAAACCCAAGCTGCTATTAAAGCCGCACTCCAAACCCTCGATCCTGATACCTGTTATAACGACCGCGCAGTATTTATCCCGCTGCTAGAAGCCTGCTTAAAAAAGGCCGGGCTTAAAATCGGCGCCCCGGTTAAAAAAGCCATTTTGGCCGCCCTTGGTGAGCGGGACCCAAAAGCGGAAATATGTGCCGATGCAGAAGGTTACTGCGAGCCGGATCCAGAACTGCGCGATACCGAAATTGTGCACCTGCCTGCGGATATTCACTTGCCCTTGCCCCTGGGTTACGACAACCAAACCGGCTTAAATGAGGTGTTGGATTTGGTGGAACAGCACTGCGAGGATTATTTAAAAACGGAAGTGCTGCCCCATGTGCCGGATGCCTGGATTGATCACGACAAAACCAAAGTGGGTTATGAAATTCCGCTGACGCGGCATTTTTATATTTATCAACCTCCTCGATCTTTGGAGGTGATTGCGCAGGAAATTAGCGAGCTGGAGAAAGAAATTATGGTCATGTTGGGCGAGGTGGTGTGATGACCCAATACCCGGCATATCCAAACTACAAATCGACCGGATGCGATTGGTTTCCGGAGATCCCAACACATTGGGAGATTGACCGTGCGAAATGGTCTGTCACGTCTTGTCAGAACGGTGTTTGGGGGGCTGAGCCTGATGGAGACGATGATCTGGTCTGTATCCGTGTTGCGGACTTTGATCGGCAGTCTTTACGAATATCCACGGAAAAGCTGACGATGCGGCGGATTGAAGAAAAGGATCGCAATAAACGTTTGCTGGAAATGGGAGATTTACTGCTAGAGAAATCCGGGGGTGGGGAGCAACAATTGGTTGGGGCTGTCGTTGAATATAATCAGGCGTTCCCAGCAGTTAGCTCAAATTTCATCGCAAAGATGGTTGTCAGTGATGACATGTGTTCGCGGTTCCTCGTATACCAGCATTCACATCTCTACTCGGGTCGGGTCAATTTCAGGTCAATAAAGCAAACTACCGGCATCCAGAATTTGGACAGCCAAGCATACCTAGACGAGCCGATTACTTATCCGCCGCTGATAGAACAACAAACCATCGCTCGTTTCTTAGACTTCAAAACTGGCCAAATAGATGCCCTAATCGCCAAAAAACAAACGCTGCTCGAAAAACTAGCCGAAAAGCGCACGGCACTGATCAGCCACGCCGTCACCAAGGGCCTTGATCCCTCCGCGCCGATGAAAGATTCTGGGGTGGCTTGGTTGGGGGAAATTCCGGTGCATTGGCAGTCAAAAAAAATAAAATATTTCACCCTAATTCTCCGTGGGAAATTTTCACATCGCCCCCGAAATGACCCAAGGTTTTACGATGGCGATTACCCCTTTATTCAGACCGGTGATGTTGCAAATGCGAATAAATTTATAACAAACTATTCGCAAACTTTGAATGAGGAAGGCTTGAAAGTTAGTAGAAAGTTCCCTGCCGGAACACTTGTCATGACAATTGCTGCGAATATTGGCGATATGGCCATACTCAATTTTGACGCATGCTTTCCTGACAGTATTGTTGGGTTTGTACCTCATGAGAGTGTCGAACTCAACTATCTATTTTATTTGTTCACGGCGATGAGGCAGCAGCTTTTATCTACCGCCGTCTTAAATACGCAATTAAATCTGAATATTGAACGAATAGCTGATCAGCTCGGAGCATGCCCGCCAATTACAGAACAAATTAAAATATCAAAATATCTAGACTCAATAGTGTCAAAGATCACCACTCAGCAAGAATCCATAGCTTGTGTCGTCGAAAAACTTCAAGAATACCGCTCGGCTCTAATCACCAATGCCGTCACCGGAAAAATCGACCTGCGCAATTGGCAGGCACCCAAGGAACCCGCATGAAATTCGAAACCTTCCAAGCCGGCCGCTGGCAGCCCCGTTATCAATACAAAAGTTTTGAGCCAACGCCGGTTAACCATGAATGGATTTGGGAGAACCCAACCATTAATGCCCTGCTGGAGCAGGCCACCCGCGCGCTCGGTGAGCTAAATGCTTTTTCGCTGATTGTGCCGGATATTGACCTATTTATTGAAATGCACGTGGCTAAAGAGGCACAAACCTCCAGCAAAATTGAAGGCACCCAAACCGGCATGGATGAAGCCTTAATGCCCGAGGAACAAGTGCGGCCGGAAAAGCGCGATGACTGGCGCGAGGTGCGCAATTATATCGACGCCGTGAATATGGCCGTAGAAGAGTTAAAGACCTTGCCGCTATCGAACCGGCTGCTCAAGCAAACCCATGGCATTTTGATGAGTGGGGTACGGGGTGAACATAAACAGCCCGGCGAGTTCCGCGTTAGCCAGAACTGGATTGGCGGCTCCAGCCTGGCCGATGCCACCTTTATCCCGCCCCACCAAGACAGCGTGCCGGAGTTAATGGGTGACTTGGAATTGTTCTGGCATAACGAACAGATTGTGGTGCCCCATCTGGTGCGTGCGGCCATTAGCCACTATCAGTTCGAGACCATCCACCCCTTTTTGGATGGCAATGGGCGGATTGGCCGTTTGCTGATCCCTTTGTATTTCATCAGCCAGGGTTTGCTTGCCAAGCCATCCTTGTACCTGTCGGACTTTTTTGAACGCAACCGGGCGAGTTATTACGACGCTTTGATGCAAGTGCGTATGTCTAACGACCTGATTCATTGGGTGCGGTTTTTTCTCAATGGCGTGGCGCAGACGGCCACCAAGGGGCGCAACACTTTTCAGCAGGTGCTGGCACTGCGCAATAAGGTAGAGCAGGAAATTTTAAAACTGGGCAAACGCACCCCCAATGCCCGGCTAATGCTCAACCACCTGTACCGCAAGCCGATTGTGACTGCGGCCAACTTGGAAGAAGCACTGGGGCTGTCCCATCCTACGGTAAGCGCCTTGCTGAGGGACTTTATGCGCCTTGGGTTATTGCGGGAGGTGACCGGGGCTGCACGCAACCGGCTATATATCTTCGAAACTTACCTTGGCCTGTTCTTAATGTAAGGAAACTTACTTAAGTTTACTTAAGGCTTGTTGTTAGGTAAGTTTACTTAGCCCATACAATCAACTCAGATTATTAAACCTGCACCCCAAAAACCTATAAAAGCCCCTATAAAAGGAGTTAGCCATGACCAAGAACAACTTATCAACCCAACACCACACCACCTTCGAAAGTATTCGAAAGGAGGATTCAGAAGGTCATGAATACTGGTCGGCGCGACAACTGGCTAAGGTGTTGGACTATTCTGAGTACCGTCATTTTTTACCTGTACTGAGCAAAGCCCGCGAGGCCTGTAATCTCAGTGGTTATCAGGTCTCAGACCATTTCGAGGATATCCTCGAAATGGTCTCCATTGGCTCCGGTGCGCAACGCGAAGTGGAGGACGTGCGGCTGTCGAGGTATGCCTGTTACCTAATTGTGCAGAACGGCGACTCATCAAAGTTGGTCATAGCGAATGGCCAGACCTACTTTGCTCAGCAAACCCGGCGACAAGAGCTGGCCGATGAAGCGCAATTTACCCAGCTATCAGAGAATGACAAGCGAGTAGCCATCCGCAATGAGCTGGCGGAACATAACAAACACCTAGCCGCTGCGGCCAAAGATGCCGGCGTGGATACGCCGCTGGATTATGCAATTTTTCAAGATCACGGTTACAAGGGTTTATATGGCGGCTTGGGTGCAAAAGCCATTCACGCGCACAAGGGTTTGAAAAAGAGCCAAAAAATCCTGGATCACATGGGTAGTACGGAGCTGGCCGCCAATTTATTCCGCGCTACCCAGACGGAGGAAAAATTGCGTAGGGATAAGGTAAAAGGCAAAACCAGAGCAAACCAGACCCACTTTGAAGTAGGCAAAAAAGTACGCTCAACCATTCAAGAGTTGGGCGGCACCATGCCAGAGAATCTGCCAACACCAGTGCAGGGAATAAACCAGATTGAAAGCGCCAATAAAAAGGTGGCAACGAAGAAGCTAGATACTAAAGCCCCAAAAAGTGAAAAGCCCCGATGACACCACCGAGGCTATAGCGCCGACCAGGCCAACCACTTGCGACATGCCATTTAGAGAAGCGGGCTGCTAAATATCAACCGGAAGAGAGCGGATAAGCACCAATGCACAAAGAAATCGACTTCGAAAACGACATTGAGCAGGCACTGGTTACCAAGGGTGGCTACTTCAAAGGAGACCCCGCCGGTTACGACGCGCAAACTGCGGTGTTTCCGGCCGACGTTGTCGCTTTTGTGCAGAAGACCCAGCCTAAGGTTTGGGAGCGCCTTACCAAACTAGACGCAGCCAAAGCCCCGGCCATGTTGCTTGATAGCCTAGTGAAGGAGCTGGCGGCCAAAGGGGCGTTGGCGATATTGCGGGAGGGGTTTAAGTGTGTGGGTAAAACGGTACGGCTGGCGTATTTTGCCCCCAATACAGGCTTGGACCCTGCCGCCACCGAGCGCTTTGATGATAACTGCCTCACCATCATTCGGCAGGTGCACACCCAAACCGGCGCAATCCCCGATGTGGTTTTAGCTGTCAATGGACTGCCGGTGGCTACCCTTGAACTTAAGAACGCCATGTCTGCCACCCATTGGACGGTTGAAAACGCCAAACACCAATACCGGTTTGAGCGCGACCCAAAAGATCTGTTATTTGCCTTTAAGCAGCGCTGTTTGGTGCATTTTGCGGTGGATACTGAGCAAGTGTTTATGACCACCAAATTGGAAGGTAAAGAGACGTTCTTCCTGCCGTTTAACCGGGGGCATGACCATGGGGCTGGCAACCCAACTATAAAAGACGATGTGCGCACGAGCTATCTATGGAACAAGGTGTTAACTCGCGATAGCTTGATGGATATTCTGGCGCGCTTTATCCATCTGGATATTGAAGAAACTACCGTGGTTACGGAAAAAGGCATTAAACGCCACCGTAAAGAGTCGATGATTTTCCCTCGTTACCACCAGCTCAAAGCGGTGCGAGCCCTCACAAGCCACGCCCAAACAAATGGGCCTGGGCACAATTACCTTATCCAGCATTCGGCAGGTTCGGGCAAATCCAATTCCATTGCCTGGCTGGCCCATCGGCTATCGAGCCTACACAACGCCGACAACGAAAAGATTTTTCGCTCAGTGGTGGTGATCACTGACCGGCGGGTGTTGGATCAGCAATTACAAAACACTATTTTTCAGTTTGAGCACAAGTTGGGTGTGGTGCAAAAAATAGATGAAAACACCCAGCAATTGGCCAAGGCATTGGCAGACGGGGTGCCTATTATTATTTCCACCATTCAAAAATTCCCGTTTATTACCCAGGCTATTCGCACCATGGAGGCCAATGGTAAGGGGGTAGCCATAGCAACAGCGGGCAAACGATTTGCAGTGATTGTGGACGAGGCACACAGCTCACAAAGCGGTGAAACGGCCATGGAGCTGCGCAAGATTCTAAATAAGGATGGAATTGAATCGGCCATTGCCGAGCAGTTATTGGATATGGACGACGACACGTTAAGTGAAGAAGCCAAAAAAGAATTGCTGCGTGAGCAACTCAAGCGCGCTAAGCAGCCTAATTTAAGCTTTTTTGCATTTACCGCGACCCCCAAATTTAAAACGCTGGCGGTGTTTAATGAGCCCAGCCCAGAAGAGGGCACAGCACCGTTTGATCACTACAGTATGCGCCAGGCCATTGAAGAGGGTTTTATTCACGATGTGTTGGCGCACTACACCTGTTACAAGCGTTATTACCGGCTAATTCAAAAGGCCGAGGCAGACCCCGAAGTACCGCGCCGTAAAACCGCTCGAGCCTTAGCGCGGTTTGTAGAATTTCACGATTATGAAATTGCACAGAAGGTAGAGGTTATTGTTGAGCACTTCCGCACCCATACTCGGCATAAAATCGGTGGCCGGGCTAAAGCCATGGTGGTAACTGGTTCGCGCGAACATGCGGTGCGCTACAAATTGGGCTTTGATAAATATATTCAGGATAAGGGCTACACGGATGTGAAATCACTGGTGGCGTTTTCAGGCGAAATTATCCTGAAGGAATATGCCGATAAAAAATTCACCGAAGTGACTATGAATAACGGCATTAAAGAATCCGAATTGCCAGAAAAATTCAATACTGAGGAATACCAAGTATTACTGGTCGCTGAAAAATACCAGACAGGTTTTGACCAGCCGCTACTGCACAGTATGTATGTGGATAAGCGCTTATCAGGCATCCAGGCGGTGCAAACCCTCTCGCGCTTAAACCGCACTACACGTGGTAAAACAGATACATTTGTGCTGGATTTTGTTAATGAGCCCGCCGATATTTATGCCGCCTTTAAACCTTATTATGAAACCACGGACAAAGGAGACGACACAGACCCCCAGCAGCTTAATACCCTGGCGCACACTTTGGCGGAATGGAAAATCTATACCCAGTATGAAGTAAATGGCTGGTGTGAAATTTGGTTTCGCAACCGCCTAAACCCTACTGGCGGAGAGCACAAAAAATTAAATGGATTGCTTGATTTAGCCGTTGAGCGATTTAAAAAACTTGATGAAGGCGACCAGAATCTACTTAAAGGTCAGCTAGTGAGTTTTCGCAACCTATACGGTTTTGTTTCGCAGATTATTCCCTACCATGATTCCGAGCATGAAAAACTCTACACCTACACTCGGTTTTTGCTGAACAAATTACCGCGCACAACGGACAGTCGAAAAGTTCATGTTGATGATGAAATAGAACTTAAATACTACCGATTACAAAAAATAAGTGAAGGCGCCATTGATTTAAAAGTGGGTGAGCCAGAACCCTTACTTGGGCCGACTGACGTCGGTACTGGGCAATCTGATGAGGAAGTACAACTCTCAACTATTGTACAAAAACTCAATGAACGATTTGGCACTGAGTTTACGCCGGCCGATCAGCTTTTTTTCGATCAAATCCGCGAAACCGCAGTAGCCAACGACGTATTGAGGCAAGCGGTAATGGCAAACACCATCGAAAATTTCGAACCGGTTTTTAACAATCAATTAGAGCGCTTATTTATCGAGCGAATGGAAGGGAATGAAGAAATTTTTGTTCGTTTGATGAATGATGAAGCATTTAAAAGCCTTGCCGCTAGCCATTTAATGAGGGCAGTTTATCAGCAGGTGAAATCAGCCGGAGTTGAGGGCAGCGATTAAGTGGCCCGCTTTAGATAAGCCAATCACCTACTTTAATTACGCTCTGGCAGTTCATTTATACCGCGCTGCGTAGATGCCTGCCTGGGGGTGGATTTTAGTTGTCGGGATTAGCTCACTTGCTTACCAAAATTACCGGCAATTACATTGCTACCGATACCAATCGCCCTTTGCTGATCTAAATAATCCGCCCACCACTGCATCATGTTGGCCCGCTCTTCCAAATACCTTGCGTGGTGGGTGTAGGCCGCCCGCACCCCATTGCGCTCAACGTGGGAGAGCTGTCGCTCGATGGCATCGGGGTTAAAGTTTGATTCATTCAAGATAGAGCAGGCGGTGTTCCTAAAGCCATGGGGTACCGCCTTGCTCTTGCCCGGAGTCTTGCCGTCGTAACCCATTTTAAATATGGCCCGGCGCATAGTGTTGTCGCTCATACCGTCGTCGCGCTTGCGCTCCGAGGGGAACACCAAGTCATAGCTGCCGCTAATTTCTTTGATTTGCTCCAAGATACTAAGCGCCTGCCTGGATAGGGGAACTAGGTGTTCGGTTTTCATTTTCATACGCTCAGCAGGTAGGCGCCACAACTTGCCTTCTAAATCAAATTCCGCCCAACGCGCTAAACGCAATTCTTTGGAGCGCACAAAAGTGAGTAGCAAAAACTCAATGGCCAGCTTGGTGAGGGTACGGCCTCTCTCTTCGTAGGTACTGAGGTCGCGCAGGAAGCCAGGCAGCTCTTCGCGGGGTAGTGAGTCACGGTGTTTGGTCTTGCGGGCTTTCAGAACACTGGATAAATCTGAAGCGGGGTTGTTTTCTATTTGGCCAAGTTTTACTCCATAGGCGAACACACTGCGCACCGCTTGTAGCACTCTTTGGGCTACGTCTAAGGCGTCGCGACTTTCGATCTTTTTGACTACCGCGATTATTTCCGGGGTTTTGATGGAGGCAATCGCGCGGTGCCCCAGGACGGGGAAAGCATCCATTTCCAGGCGCCGCCAGACCCGGGCTGCGTGGTCAGCTGTCCAGGTGCCCTTTTGGTTTTCCCACCAGTCTTTGGCAAAGGCCGCAAAGCTTGAACCGTCGGCAACTTCGGCTTGGCGGTTTTTGGCTTGTTTAGAGTGGACCGTGCTCGGGTCTTGACCCTCAGCTAATAGGCGCTTGGCTTCGCTGACTTTATCTCGAACCTGCTTGAGGCTTACTTCAGGGTAAATCCCGAGGGCTAGGGTTTTTTGTTTGCCGTCGTGGCGGTACTTGAGCCGCCAGTATTTAGCTCCGTTGACTTTAACCAACAGTCGCAAGCCACGCTCGTCACTTAGCCAGTAGTCACTCGCTTGGGGTTTTGCTTGTTTAATCGCGGCGTCAGTAAGGGCCATGGTGCTACAAATCCAATTTGAACCAGAGGTAGCACCAAATGTAGCACCAAATTTGTGTGGCTGGCAATGGATTAAGCTGGACGAGGCTGGAGCCTAGAAGGCGCTAAAGCCAGTGTTTATGCGGGTTTGGAGCCTGTTTTGGATGGTGCTGGATGGGAAAGTGGTGCCCGGGGCCGGACTTGAACCGGCACGGCCTTGCGGCCGGGGGATTTTAAGTCCCCTGTGTCTACCGATTTCACCACCCGGGCAGGGGGATCGAGCGTTGCTCGTCGGTACTGCAGCGCGCTGTGGCTGCTGCTTGTTACATCACCAGCGCTCATTGTGAGCGTGTATTTGGAGGCGCGACCCGGAGTCGAACCGGGCTAAACGGAGTTGCAATCCGGAGCATAACCGCTTTGCTATCGCGCCTTAACAGGGGGCGCATTCTACTCAATTGCAGGGCAAAAAAAATAGCCCTGAGGGAAAAATTCTTACCGCCGCTGGGCTTATTTGCGAAAGCTCGGCCAGGCGGCGCGCAGGTAGCCCACCATGGACCAGAGGGTGAGTATGGCGGCGCTGTAGAGGGTGGCGTAGCCGATGTAGAGCATGGGCAGGTTGGTGGTGGGGTCGAAGGCGAGCAGTAGGGCGATGGCGGCCATTTGAAAACTGGTTTTGACCTTGCCCAGCATGGAGACGGCCACGTCGGCCCGGTTGCCCGCTTCGGCCATCCACTCGCGCAGGGCGGAGATGCCGATTTCGCGGCAGATAATCACGGCGGCAGGTAGGGTGAAGACGGCGCTGTTGTGGGCTTGAATGAGCAGAGCGAGGGCTACGGCCACCATGAGTTTATCGGCGACGGGGTCTAGGAAGGCGCCAAAAGGGGTGGTGAGTTGGTAGCGGCGGGCGATAAAGCCGTCGGCCCAATCGGTGATACCGGCGAGGATAAACAGGCCGCTGCAGAGGGGGTATTTCCAACTGAAGGGCAAATAAAAGGCCACCACCAGCAGGGGGATCAATGCGATGCGCATCAGGGTGAGCTGGTTGGCGAGGTTATACATGGAATACTCGAACAGGATGGAGCTAGGCGGGGCCGCTTAGGGCAGGTTACTCACAGTGCAATGCAGTGTAAACCTCTTGCGCCAACTTTTTGCTAAAGCCCGGCACGCGGGCGAGATCCTCGGGGTTGGCGCCGAGCACTTCTTGCAGGCCGCCGAAATAGGCCAATAACTCCCGGCGCCGTTTGGGGCCTATGCCGGGTATGTCTTCTAGGCGTGATTGGCGGCGGGTTTTATCGCGGGCGTTTTTGTGGCCGGTGATGGCAAAGCGGTGGGCTTCGTCGCGGATTTGCTGCAGCAGGTGCAGGCCGGGGTGGTCGTCGTTAAGGGTTTGCTCGCGGCCGTCGGGGTGGATAAGCGTTTCAAAACCGGCTTTGCGGGTGGTGCCTTTGGCTATGCCGAGCATGGGTACATCAAGCCCCAATTTCGCAATTACTTCCATGGCCTGGCTGAGCTGGCCTTTGCCGCCGTCTACTATCAGCAAATCCGGTAGGGGTTTGTCTTCGGCCTGCTGGCGGCTGTAGCGGCGTTCAAGGGCTTGGGCCATAGCGGCGTAGTCATCGCCGGGGGTGATGCCGTCGATGCTGAAGCGGCGGTAGTCGGCCTTGTGGGCGCGGCCTTCGAGGAAGACTACACAGGAGGCGCGGGTGGCTTCGCCGGAGCTGTGGCTGATGTCAAAACACTCCATGCGATTGGGCAGCTCGGCAAGGCCGATGGCATTTTGCAGGGCCTGCAGTTTACGCAGGGCGGAGGCGGAGCTGGCGGCGCGCATTTTAAGGTTTTGGGCGGCGGCCTCTTGGGCTAGGGCCAGCCATTTGGCGCGCATGGCGCGCACCCGCAGGTGGAGGCTGAGGGTTTTGCCGCGCAGATTGCGCACCGCTTCTATTAGGCCTGTTTCGCCGTCGATGGGGTGGCTGAGCACTACTGCGTCAGGCAAGTCCATGCCGCGCAGGGAGAGGTATTGTTGGGCGAGGAATTGCTCCAACAGGTGGCTCTCGCCCTCATCTAATTGGTCTTTGGGGTAGAAACTTTTGCTGCCGAGAATGCGGCCCTGGCGCACGTAGAGTGCGTGGATACAACACTCTCCCGCCTCCCGGGCGATGGCTACTACGTCCACATTGCCCTGGCCGCCCTCTACGGAGCTGGAGGATTGCACCTGGCGCAGGGCGGTGATTTTGTCGCGAATGGCGGCGGCTTCTTCAAAGGCTAGGCGCTCGGCGGCCGCTTCCATGTCCGCCACCAGTTCCGCCTGTAACACGCGGTCGTCGCCGCGCAAAAACTGCTGGGTATGGTGGACGTCCTGGGCGTAGTCCTCAGGGCTGATCAGCCCGACACAGGGGCCTGAGCAGCGGCCAATTTGGTACTGCAAGCAGGGGCGAGCGCGGTTTTTAAAGACTGAGTCTTCGCACTGGCGCACGCCGAAGGTGCGGGCGATAAACAGCAGGCTATCGCGCACGGCTAAGCCGCTGGGGAAGGGGCCGAAATAATCGCCCGGTTGTTTTTTGGCGCCGCGATGAAACGCTAGGCGCGGGTAGGGCTCGCCCTGGGATAAAAAAATATAGGGGTAGGATTTGTCATCCCGCAGCATCACATTAAACGGCGGCCGCTGGGCTTTAATGAGGTTTTGCTCCAGCACTAGGGCTTCGGCTTCGCTGGGTGTAACGGTGATGGTGATGGAGGCAATGCGTTTAACCAGCACTTGGGTTTTAACTGTGTGGCCGGTTTTTTGAAAATAACTGCTGACGCGGTTTTTGAGGTTTTTGGCTTTGCCGACGTAGAGGATCAAACCCGCTGCGTCGTACATCTGATAGACCCCCGCTTGGGTGGTCAGGTGGCTTAAAAAAGTGGCGTGGTCAAAGGCTTCGGGCACGGGCAACAACAGGCCTAGTTAACGCCGTCTATATCGAGGACTTTGTGTTTTAACGCGAGGATGGTGAGTTCAACATCGCTGGTCACACCGAGTTTTTCAAAAATACGGTAGCGGTAGCTGTTGACGGTTTTCGCGCTGATGGAGAGGGAATCGGCGATGGACTGCACCTTGGCGCCGTTGGCTACCATGATGGCGGTTTGTAATTCCCGCTCGGAAAGGCCTTCAAAGGGTGAGCCGGTTTTGCTGCGGCTGCAGGTGCGCAGGGCTAGCTGTTGGGCGACGGTTGCGCTCATATAGGGGCGGCCAGCGCAGACGGATTTAATGGCTTTGATCATTTCATCAAAGTGGGCGTCTTTGGTGACGTAGCCGCTGGCGCCGACACTCATAAAACGCTCGGGGAAAATATCATCGGAAATAGCCGTAACGGCGATGATTTTAACCTCCGGGTCGCCGGCGATAATGCGGCGAGTGGCTTCTAAGCCGCCGATACCGGGCATTTTTACATCCATTAAAATGACGTTGGGGCGCAGCGTGCGCGCCATGGTTAAGGCTTCTTCGCCATTTTTAGCTTCGCCAATCACTTCAAAACCGTCCACATCGGCCAGCATGCGCATTAATCCCATGCGCACCATATCGTGATCATCGACAACTAAAATTTTTACCATGGGCGATAAGTCTCTAAGCTTCTGGACAAGGCGCAACATCCCTCAAGCAAGCGGCGGCGAATTTACCATTGTGGCGGGGAATTTGCCTAGAGGTAGCGCCTATATCCGCAGATAGTGCGCCCCTCTAAATGAAAGTAGTTACAGACTAACCTGGCACGCCGCGAAAGACACGCTAAACCCACCCCGGTTTTTAGGCGGCGCCGATTAGTGCCGCCTTAGATGTGCCCAGCGATAACCGGCCGGTAGGTGGGCACCAGCGTTTTCATCACACACCAGGCGATGACATAAGCCAGGGCGCAAAACGCAAACATAATGGCGTAGCCGGTGTGAATGGCATTTTGAGCGTTGTAAAAATCGAACAGCCAACCGCCGAATTTGGATACCGCCACGCCGCCCATGCCGCCCGCCAAACCGCCTATGCCTACCACCGAGGCTACGCTGCTGCGGGGGAACATATCGGATACGGTGGTAAAAATATTCGCCGACCAGGCCTGGTGGGCGGAGGCGCCTATACCAATCAGAATAATCGGCACCCATAGGCCAAAATGGCCCAAGGGCTGGGCGAGTAAAACCACCAGGGGGAAGAGCGCAATCAGCAGCATGGCGCGCAGGCGGCCATCGTAAGCGGTGTAGCCTTTATTAATAAAATACGCGGGCAGCCAACCGCCGCCGATGCTGCCCACCATGGTCATGCTGTACAACACGGTTAGCGGCAGCATTAATTGTGTGCCGGATAAACCGTATTGCGCATTTAAAAATTTCGGCAACCAAAATAAATAAAACCACCACACGCCGTCGGTAATAAATTTCCCCAGCGCAAAGGCCCAGGTTTGTCGGTAGCCCAATAGGCTCAACCAACCCATGGCGGGCGCATCGAGTGCGCTAGGGTTGGTGGGTTCATCCGGGTTTTTATTGATGTAGGCCGCTTCTGCTGCACTTAAGCGTTTTTGTTGCGCTGGGGCATCGTAGAGTTGCAGCCAAAAAAACAACCAAATAAATCCAATGGCGCCAATCACAATAAATGCCGTTTGCCAGCCCCAATGTTCGGCGATCCAAGGCACAGTTAAGGGCGCTAAAATGGCGCCTACATTAGCGCCGGAATTAAATATTCCCGTCGCTAAAGAGCGCTCGTGTTTGGGGAAATATTCGGCCGTGGCTTTAATGGCCGCCGGGAAATTACCGGCTTCGCCTATGGCTAAAATCATCCGCGCCAACATAAAACCCAGCACAGAAGCTGGAATGGCCGCGATGCCTGCTAAGGCCAAAAGATTAGTGTTCAGCTCCCCGAACGGGACTGCATAGGCGTGTGCAATAGCGCCGAGGGACCAAATAATAATCGCGAGAATAAAGCCTTGTTTGGTGCCTAATTTATCCACCAAACGGCCTGCACCTAACATGGCAAAGGCATAGGAAAATTGAAATACCGCTGTGATATTGGCGTAGTCGGTATTGCTCCAATTAAATTCTGTGGATAATTGCGGCGCTAATAAGCTGAGTACTTGTCGGTCGAGATAATTAATTGTGGTGGAAAAAAATAACAAGCCACAGATGGTCCAGCGAAAGTTGCCAATATGCATTTTATTATTCTCGTTGTGCGACGGGGAATGCGGGCTTAATTCGGCGCCTTGTGCGCGAAGTCTCTGCCAGCCCGAATAATCGACGCCTGTTAATTGCTGCACTTTAGTAAGACGATTGCTGCGCAGTTTTACACTTTTACACAGATTTTAATGGGCGGGCAATTTACCATGTGGGCACATTAAAATGTGACTCTGCGAGGAGCTTATTATGTCGATAACAACAATGGCCAAACATTTGTGCCTGTTCATGATGATCACAGGCGCGCTCACTGCCTGCAGTGGTGATCCCTCCAAAGGCGGCAGCAGCAGCGGTGCCACTAGCAGCAGTTCCAGTGGCCACACCAAACCCAGTTCATCGAGCAGTTCATCTTCCGGTAAGTCATCTTCGTCCAGCAGTTCCTCCTCCGGCAAATCATCCAGCAGCAGCTCCTCCGGCGGCGGCATCTGCCCAGCCAATTACAAGCCTGTCTGCTCAGTGGAGCCGCAAAACCTGCAGTGTATTAAGGCGCCGTGCCCCACCGGTGTGTACAAAACCTACTCCAACCAATGTGCCTCGGACGTGGCCAAAGCCAAGTTCATCAGCAATGGTGAGTGCGGCGATTTAGAAGGCAAGCCCTATATCGAAGAGCCCACCGCCTGCACTGCCCAATATGACCCTGTCTGCGCGGCCGCAACTGATATAGCGCCCTGCAAAACCATCCCATGCCCGGCGCGCCTGTACAAAACCTTTGGTAATGCCTGCGAGGCCAGCGTAGCTAAAGCGGGTGTTATCCAAAAAGGTGAATGTGGCACGTTAGAAGGCACCCCCGTGCAGATGTTAAACGGCACCTGTCCTGGCGATGCGCCTGGCGCCTGTGCAAAAACTATCAGCAATATAGTGTGTGTCACCGCGCCGTGCCCCACCCATGTGTACAAAACCCTTAGCAACAGTTGTGTGGCCACCATGACAATGAACACAGTGGTCAGCGAGGGGCGCTGCGGCAGCTTGGAGGGAGTGCTGGCAGGCGGTGAGCCGCCGGTAAAACTGGTGGACAGCCTGCCCACAGCCTCTGCCGCTAAAGTCGGCAATGTGCAATTTAAAGGTGATGTTGTGACCCTGACCCTTGGCTACAGCGGCTGCGGGCCACAGCATTTTGATTTGTACATCGGCAAGGCGTTTTTAAAGAGCAAACCGGTGCAGGTGAATTTCGCCTTTAAAGCCCAGCGCGAGGAACTCTGCGAAGCCTATTTCACCACTGAATTTAGCTACGATTTATTGCCTTTAAAACAGCTCTATGGCGCCGAGCACGGTGAAATATCTCTGCCCGGTATTGGCCTGTACGTTTTTTAATTCTGCTCCTGGAATTATTGCCGGGCGTTGCCCGGCTTTTTTTTGCCCTGCGTGATGGCCTGCCCGCGTGCCCTGTGCGCTTTGCGGGTTTTAGGTTGCCTGCGTAGCAGGTACACTGCGCAGCTTTATAAAAACGCCTTGTAGATCCTATGCTTGAAGCCTCAACCCCGTCCGTTTATCGCGTCGCCGTGCTGGGCGGCGGCAGTTTTGGAACGGCCCTCGCCAATATCATCGCCCGCAACGGGCACAGCACTTATTTATGGATGCGCACCCAAGAACAGGTGCTGCGCTGTCAGCAGGAGGGTGAAAACAGCAAATACCTACCCGGTTATCCTCTAGAACCCAGCCTGTTTTTAAGCAGCGATTTGGCCGCCTGTCTTGCCTGCACCGATATAGTGGTGATCGCCATTCCCAGCCAATCCTTCCGCTCGGTAGCGTCCGCCATCGCGCCTTTGCTGCCGGACGATGCCCTGGTGGTCAGCACCACTAAGGGGCTGGAAGGGGATGGTTTTACCCTTATGAGTGAAGTGCTGCGCCAGGAGTTGCCGGGCAAACGCATCGGCGTGTTGAGCGGGCCTAACTTCGCTAAAGAAATCATTCAAAACCAATACACGGCCAGTGTAGTGGCCAGCCCCTATCCCGAGGTGTGCGAGCGCTTGCCTAAAGTCATGTCCTCGCCGTCCTTTCGGGTGTACAGCAACCCGGATATGTTCGGCGTGGAGCTGGGCGGCGCCTTAAAAAATATCTACGCGGTTATCACCGGCATGGCCGCCGCCCAGGGCTGCGGGCAGAACACCCTCGCGCTGATTCTCACCCGCAGCCTGGCTGAAATGAGCCGTTTTGCCAGCAAGCTCGGCGCCAATCCAAAAACCTTTTTAGGCCTCGCGGGCATGGGCGATTTAATTCTTACCTGCACCTCCGACCTCAGCCGCAATTACCGCGTGGGTTTTGCCATAGGCCAGGGGGCGAGTTTGGATGAGGCGCTGGGGAAAATTGGCGGCCAGGTGGCCGAAGGCATTAACACGCTCAAAATCGTTAATGAACAAGCCCGCGCGTTAAATGTGTACATGCCCCTGGTGCGCGGCCTGCACGCTATTTTATTTGAAGGCCAGGACATGGCGCTGATTGTGCGCGGCTTGATGACAGCCGCCGCCGCCAGCGATGTGGAAGCCTAAGCGCGCAGCACTCATCGGCAATGGCTAGACGTAGGCATAAATAACTGCCTTAATAATCAACCGCACCCATCCTTAGAGGACTCAGCCGTGGATAACCAACAAATTAAAAACAATCTTTTATCGCCCACCCACTGGATGCGGCTGATTTATATGTTGCTGTTTGCTGTGTGCCTGCAAGTGGCTTCTTTTGTTATGTGGGTGGTGGTGACGGTGCAATTTGTATTTGCCCTTATCACCGGTGAAGACAATGTTAACCTGCGGCATTTTGGCCGTTGTTTATCCCGTTATATTCATCAGTCCCTGCTGTTTTTAACCTATAACAGCGAAACTAAACCCTTTCCTTTTTCTGACTGGCCCACCTGCCAGGACGACACCATCGAACCTAAAGCACCCCCCAGCGACACGCTGTAACTGTGGATCTGTATATTCTGCGCCACGCTGAGGCGGGCCTGGACGCACCTTCTGATTTTGATCGCACCCTCACAGAATTGGGCAAACACCAGCTCAGCCAAGTCGTCGGGCGCCATCAAGCGGCCATGGCCAGTATCAGCCAGGTGTGGGTGAGCCCCTATGTACGCACCCAACAAACCCTTGCGCACATTCGCCACTGGTTACCCCAATCGCTCGCTATAGAAACCAGTGCGGCCCTCACGCCCGAGAGCCCACCCCTGGGGCTATTAGCTCTGCTGGAGCGTTCGGTGGGGCAGAGGGTGTTAGTCATCAGCCACCAGCCCCTCGTCGGCGAGGCAGTGGCAAAGCTGTGCGGCTTAGAGCCGGGCGCCTACCGCCTAGGGACCAGCGCCTTAACCCACATTGCACTGCCCTTGCTGGGCTTTGGCCAGGGCCAAGTGCTTTTTTGTGACCAGCCCTAGGCTTGGGCCTCGCCGCTTTATGGGTCCTAGCCTCAATCATTCACTAGGGGAGCCCCATGGCATTTACCGAATCCGAATTTATCATCGGCGACATGCAGTTCGCCGCGAAACACTGGGGTAATCCGGCGGGCAAAAAAATACTCGCCCTGCACGGCTGGCTCGATAATGCCGCCAGCTTCGATTTTTTAGCGCCCCTCCTGCCGGAATACCACTGGGTGTGTTTGGATTTGGCAGGCCAGGGCAAAAGCGATCACCGCCCCCACTTTGGCAGTTACAACATTTGGCAGGATGTCACTGAAGTATTCGCCGCTGCCGACGCCCTCGGTTGGGAGCGCTTTAGCCTCGTGGGGCATTCGCGCGGCGCCGTCATTGCCGCCCTGGCCTGCGGCACCTTCCCTGAGCGGATCGAACACTTGGCGTTGATTGAAGGAATCGCCACCTTTATCAGCCGCGAGCGAGAAGCGCCTGAGCTATTGGCCAGCGCTTATTTGAGCCTCAAAACCCAAGCCGCTCGCCACCAATCGGTACATCCGAGCCTTGCTGCTGCTATAGCGGTGCGGGTGGATGGCAAGTTCCCCGTAGCGCCCAGCGATGCCCAAGCACTCGCAGCGCGGGGTGTGGAACCCTTCGAAGGCGGCTACACCTGGGCCTACGATTACAAACTGCTGGCCAATTCTGAGGTGCGTTTTACCCTCGGCCAACTCAATGCTTTTTTTGCCCGCATCAAACAACCGGTGCACCTGCTCATTGCTGAGCAGGGCATCATTATTCACCATGCTGAAGTGCAAGGCTGGCTCGCCACCCAAACGAATATTCACCAAAGCCTGCTACCCGGTGGCCATCATTTACACATGAGCGAAAATTGCCAGGCAGTGGGCGAATGGTTGCGGCAAGTGTTAAGCACTTAAGCGGCAGGGTGTTGCAGGAGGCGGTTTAAAATAGTGTAAAAACCGGCCCATTTTTTAAGTTGCTGGATGGCGTTTCGAACACTAAAGCCATTGCTTTGCGAGCGCACGCCAATAAGCGCGTTTAAACCCATGTGAGATACCCATGCGCCAAGAGAGTCTGTACGGAACATTCGCCAAACGCACTGCCAACCTCTGCGGCAAACCGCCCACCTTTGCCTTGGCGGTCGCGGTAATTATGGCGTGGTTAATCAGCGGGCCCATTTTTCATTTTAGTGATACCTGGCAGCTGGTCATTAACACCGGCACCACCATCATCACATTTTTGATGGTATTTTTAATTCAAAATACCCAAAACCGTGATACTGAAGCGCTGCAGTTAAAACTGGATGAATTAATTCGCGCAACCCGCGGCGCCCACAATGCTTTATTGGATTTAGAAGAACTTGAATTAGCTGATATGGAAGATTTTAAACGCCGCTATATTCAATTAGCCAAACACGCCCGCGCCGCTTTAGAAAGTGGTGAGGATGATACGGATACCCCTGAAGCAGTTTAAGGGTATCTGCGGAAATTCAATTCAACTAGAGTTCTTGGCGTCATCGCGAGGGTGTTGCTGTGAACTGCTCGCCCAGCATAGCGTTGAAAACAGGTAACATTTGCAATTAATTTGAGGGTGTTTAACCCTGTCCTAGCGGAATAATTTAACTCATGACCTCAAACACCGATTTAGAAACCCGCTATTGGGATCTGGTTGATCAGTTAATTCAGCAGGCCAATGAGGCTTGTGAACAGCTGGACCCCAGCGCCGTTAGCGCCGCACTGCTCAACGCCGCCGCGCGTTTTAATGCCTTTGCCGTCGCCACGGCGTCTTTGGATCGCAATGAATTCAGCGAAGAAATTGAGCCTGCCGTGCAACACTTAACGGGGCGTTATCGAGAATTATTGCGCGATAATCTTGAGGACTATCGCGAGCACTACACCACCTATATTCGCCCAGCAGAAGGCAATTAACCCTGCTGAGGCTGAGGCCGTGATTATTCCCGGCCACTATAGGGCACCTCCGGAAATTCAATTTTCGTGATGATCGCTAGGCATTTTCGCGCGGAATGAGGGAGTTTATACAGTATAAATGACCGATTGAGCACGAAAATAACGAAGCGAGGGCGCAAAAAGTGGATTTCTGGAGGTGCCCTATAAATCGCCGGATTAATTAATTGGCAGCTATAGTTAAAGTGCTTTTCCTTGCCAGCCTATTTTCAAATAATTTATGAGCACCCACCTATGTATAGCGGCAAACGCCTAATTAAAACAATAAATGCATGGCTCTGTGTGGGCGGGTGGTTGCGCCCAGTGTATGCAGCGGCGTGGTTATTTGGGGGTGTAATCGCAAGTTTGCCCAACACAAGTTTTGCCGACGTAAAGTTGCCCAGGCTAATTGCCGACGGCCTGATTATTCAGCGTGACGCCCCTATTCGCATCTGGGGGTGGGCCGATGAGGGCGAGCCGGTGCAGGTGACATTGGGCGATAAAACCCAGCGCGTCGTCACTCAGCACGGGGTTTGGCAGGCACACTTTAAAGCGCTGCCGGCCAACACCCAGCTTAGTATTGATATTCAAGGCAAGAATCATCTGCGGGTAAATAATGTAGTAACCGGCGATGTGTGGGTGGCCTCGGGGCAATCCAATATGGAAACGAATTTAAAACGCGTGGCACCCCGTTACCCGGAGTTAATCGCCAACACCCAGCTGCCTTTAATCCGCGAATTTCGCGTGCCGGTGGCCTATTCCTTTAAAGGCCCGCAAACCGATTTTACCCAGGGGGAATGGAAAACAGCCACACCGCAAAATCTTGCTGAATTTTCCGCGGTGGGATTTTTCTTTGCCCGCAGCCTATATGCACAATTAAATATTCCCATCGGTATTATTGTTATTGCCGTGGGTGGCTCACCGGCTGAAGCCTGGATGAGCCCTGCAGCACTTAAAGCCTATCCGCATTATTTAGCGGCCTATCAAAAATTCACTGACGAAACGGTTTTAAATACAACTGTGGCGCAGGATAAAACCCGCGTGGATAATTGGTTTCAAACCCTTAATGCGCAGGATGTGGGATTACAGGCAAAACCCGCCTGGAGTTCAGATGCGGTTAGCACAGCGCAATGGCCCAAGCTAGTGGTGCCCGGTATGTGGCGCGAGCAGGGCATTGATTTTAAAAATGGCGTTGCCTGGTTGAAAAAAACCATTCAATTAACACCCCAGCAGGCGCAGCAAGCCGCTACCTTGTGGCTTGGCACCCTTGTAGATGCCGACCAGGTTTATTTAAATGGCGAACAGATCGGGCAGACGGGATATAGATACCCGCCGCGTATTTACAGCCTAAAACCCGGTAGTTTAAAAGCGGGCGCCAATACAATCACCATACGTTTGACTAGCACATCCGAAGATCCCGGTTTTGTACCGGACAAACGCTACGCGCTGCAATTAGCTAACGAGCAAGTGGATTTAAGCGGTGAATGGCAGTATCAAATTGGTTATCGCGCAGGGGCCTATCCCAGTACTACTACGCTGCATTACCAACCGGCCAGTTTATTTAATGCCAAATTAGCGCCGCTGTTAACAACGCCTTTTAAAGGCGTTCTTTGGTATCAAGGGGAATCCAACACCCAGCGCGCTGAGGAATATGGCCGGTTATTTCCAGATTTAATTCGCGATTGGCGCCAGCAATTGGCGCGGCCCAATGTACCGTTTTTATTTGTGCAATTACCTAACTTTAATGCAGCGCAATCAACCCCAGGCGAAAGCCAATGGGCGCAGACGCGACAAGCGCAATGGCAGGCTTTAATCCTGCCGCACACATCTATGGCGGTGGCCATAGATGTGGGTGAATGGAATGATATTCACCCCTTACACAAGCAACCGGTGGGTGAGCGCTTGGCGCGACTGGCGCTAAAAGATGTCTACGGCAACAAAAAAATCATCGCGCACAGTCCTATGCCGCTGGGGGCTAAATTGCATAAAAGCCAAGTAGTAATTAAATTTGCTAAGGCCAATCAGGCGCTGCATTTATGCTCTGGCGAGCAATTAAATCATTTCGCTTTGGCTGGGGCGGACAAACAATTTGTCTGGGCCCGCGCCAGCCTGGATAAAAACACCGTAGTCTTGAGTGACGTGTCTATTAGCGCCCCTAAGTTTGTTCGCTACGCCTGGGCGGACAACCCGCAAGGCGCCAATTTGTGCGGCGCTGACGATTTACCGGCAACCCCCTTTGAATTGCCTATTCAATAACCCTCCACTGTTATTAAATTAAGCGCAGCCCCCTCACCCTAGCCCTCTCCCTGAGGGAGAGGGAACATTAAGAGCTAACCCCGCAGCCCCCCCTCCCCCAGGGAGAGGATTGGGGTGAGGGTAAGCATAGGTCCGGAAAACAGCTCAAAATCCTTAACCCAATGACATCGCCCCCCACATAAAAGCCCGGCGGATTTGGATGCCGGGTTAATCAAACACTGGTGAGCAGCCTGTTGCATTTGCCACAGGCTGAAGAGCACCTGGATCTTTTTGTTGTGAAGCCGACAAACCGCCAGAGCGCAAAAGTGCGAAAAACGACTATTTTTACGCTCAAAATCACCATCCATCGATTGCGCACACAAATTGCTGAGGCCATAAACCAATTTACCTCTAATTAGGCCAAAGGTTTTTTATGCTGCTTGATCAATACCAAACATTAGAACGTTTACAGAACACCGGCGTAAAAGGCGCCACCACCGAAGTCAATACCTTCGCATTCCGCGGTGATTTAGTCTTAGAGCCGGGCGATATTGCCGACGCGCAAGGCCGTCGTTTACCGCCAAAATCTGTAGTGAAACAAGCCGCGCTGCTCATTGCCAACGACAAAATTCGCTTTTTGTGCGGCAATGTACACGACTTGGCAGGCATTGAAATGCTGCACAGCCTCTACGTTGAAGATTATGCGCCGGATATTTGTTTATTTATTTACGCTGAGAATATCAAAGAAAAAATCAAAGTGGCTCTCAAGGGTTTTACCTACACCTGTTTACCCATCGAAGAAATGGCAGTCTGGTCGGCCTTGATGGATGATTTGCGGTTGGATAAAGAAGATTTTAAAGGCTGCAGCAACGAGGATAAGGTGCTGGTTATGTATCGCGGCGCGGTGGATTTTCAGGTCAAGGGTGATGCGCTGCCTTTTAGCGATGCTTTAGGTTTGCGGGTTGCCGCTACTAAAAGTCAGCGCGGCCCGGTTTAAAACTCTAGCAAAGTTCCACAGCGGTTTTAGTACTGGTGTCTTACCCTCACCCCAACCCTCTCCCAAAGGGAGAGGGAACTAAAAGCGAGGTCTCTAGGGTTTGTACATGCTCCCCTTCTTGCGGTGGGGTAGGGGGCAATGCCATTAAGCTAAGGGTTTCTGACTAGAAATCTTCCGTTGGGCGCCCACAAGGTTCGCCTCTAGGTTTTCCCTTAACCCAATGACATTGGGGACTGGGCCAAACCTAATACCATCGTCCTTCATATGGGGGAATGTTGTGGCCTGCAGGCTCCAAAAAACCTCAATCTAAATAGCACAGTTAAAAAAAAGCCCCCTTGGTTTTGCCAAGGGGGCTTTTGTATTAACCAATACTACAGATTATCTGCCGTAATCGGTTGTTCCGAGTGCTGGGTAAGCATTGTTGATCATCATGATGAATTGCTTGTGGAACCAGCCACCTGCGTGTGGTGACAAGGCAGGAACCACATTCACTTCTTTTTTGCCATCACGAATACCGCCAGGAGTACACATGGTGTCCAGGCCTTTGCCAGCATACTTAGGATCAGAAGCGCTATCCACTACGGCTTTATCGATGCTATCCAGAGCGTTGTAAGCAGCTGAACCTTTAGGATACTTGGCAACATCGAAGGAAATACCATCCGCTTCACCCGGAGGCTTCATCCAGAAGAATGCGTGCAAGTAGGGCTTAGAGGAGATTGGTGCTGCTTTAGGTACTTCACCCACACCCGCATAGTTCACGTTACACCAGTGACCACGGTGGGCACGTTTATCAACACGCTTGCTGCTGTCGGTGCCTCTGGTGCCAGTGCCAGGCTTAGGACGATTGGCAAAGCCCCAACCATTACGGGCAGTATCGATAATAAAGCCAGGTTGGAAACCAGACTGCTGTGCACGGAAGCGGGAGTTGAACGCATCGATATAGCTGAGTTCGTCAACAGCCTTGTTCCACTCGTAAAAATCACTCAGAGCTTGACGGTCAGCTTCAGCGTTAGAAATCAATGGCTCTTCAGTAGGTGTATAACCCGCAGTGTTAGAGGCAAAACCTTTCACTTTTTTGAAGCCGTCAATACCGTCAGTGTTGGAGCCTTTGATCAAGTTCTGGAAGCCAGTTACAGCGCGCTTCAGGTTGCTTTGGTTGTTAGCGGCGTCATCCCATCCTAACCAGCCAGCATGGGCAATATCCAAGTAGGTGTAGACGTTGCCGACTTTATACAGCTCTTCGATAGCGATTTGCAGACCGCGACCGTATACACCTAAGCCAGTAGTTAGGCCTGGTGAAGAGTAGGTCAACAGGGTATCGCAGTAGGTAGTGCCGTTAGCGGTGGTCAGCTCAGGCCATACCAGTGAAGGTCCGTCTGGGTTTAGTTTGGTGTTGGTGATCATGTTGGGAAATGAATCGGGTTCCAACAGGGCAACAATCCGCAGGTCCTTATATTCTTGTTTTTTGGTCAAAACAGAAGTAATACCGCGGATGTACTCGTCGCGGTACTTGGTCATACCATTGTTGGGTTGTGGGTTCTTGGGTTTGCCGATTTCATACAACTGGCCGTTAGATGCAAAGGCGGCGCAATCGCGGTCAGGCAGGTTGTACACGATGATCACGATGGTCATAGGAGACTTTTGACCGTCTTTCATCTCGAAGAACTTCTGCTGAGCAACGGCAGCATCCAAATGGCCTTCTAATGAACGGCGACCAGCGGCGGGATCGCCGTAAATGGTTTCGGTGGAGTCCATCCAGATGGCACTAGGCTGACGCTGAATGTACTTAATCTTGTTTACAAGGGTGGAATCACTCACTTGTTTGAGCGAGTAATCCATCATGGTGGTGATGTCTGGGCTCAGGTAAAAGTAAGAGTCAGCAAATGGGTTGCCGGTGGTTTGCAGGCCGGCACCGGGCTTACCCTTAGCTTGTTGGCTCAGGGCGATGCTACCAGTGTAGGTTGCTGGATCCACAACAGCCGTATCTGAGTTGCCTGAACCTGAGGTGCTCGATGAGCTAGAAGAGCTTGAGGTTGAAGAACTGGAGGTAGAGCTGCTAGAAGAGCTGGTACGTCCAGATGTGGAGCTCGAGCTTGATGAAGAGCTTGATGAGCTTGATGAAGAGCTGGAGCTAGAAGACGAGCTAGAACTACTTGAGGAGCTGGAGCTAGATGAGCCGCCGCCACCACAAGCACTTAGCAGCGCGATCGAGCTTGCCACCATAATGCCGCCCAACAGCTTGGGGCTGATGACGCGAGTAAGAGAGTTTTGCAACATGTTTTTCTCCGCAAAAAACGTTTTTGTTATTTAAACAGCTGTCTTGACGCTGTAGAAATCGATCAAGGTGCCCTGCCTGTGTCCACAAACCATAGGAAAATAGGCCTTCCGCCAGTTATGCAGCAAAAAGATGAACCAGTAAGAGTCCACTTGAGCTTATTGTCTCAGCGAATACACCCCTGTTCCGTCGCCGTCGTCACAGTTTATAGGTTTGCATAGGGGGCCAAAGGCAGGGTTTCGGTGAGAAAAGCGACCTGTGTCATATTGTCTGCTCAGCAGAAAATCATTTATCTGCTAAAACCATGGCTAGCGCAGTTCGTTGCAACCTGTGCTGGCGCAGCAGATGCGCTTCTGGCACACATGGGGGCCTCTTGGCGGCCTGCGCGCACGTATCTAAAGCGCGGTACGCAGCCCTGCGTATGTACAAGGCCGTCTTTAGATCTATAGGCGCGATAAAACCAGGCGCCATTCAACTGTTGATTCTTGGTCCTAGATTTAACCTCTCCCTTCGCACTAATTAAGCTGTCTCAGATTCTATTCTTGCGCTGATTTTTTGACCGATTTAAACGCAGGGATTTTTATTTAGCCTGCTAGAGTTGCAGTTTTTGACCGTTCGGGTTTGCTGTTCGGTTAACGTGTTTTTATCTGGGTGTAATTGTTTATACTGCGCGCCCATGGCGAGTCTGGACGCCCGGCACGCAAAACCTTTAGTTAATCGCTAGGCTTTTGGGCCAGTAAAAATGTTCATTTTGGCTCATATGTATGCTCTTTAAGCGCTTAAGCGAAGATGCACTCTATGACGCCAGCTGCTGCAAGCTCTTGGCGCGTCAAGCAATTAAAATGCGTGCGCTATTGGTTATACGTTTTGTTTTTGGTCAAAGCGTTTTATGCAGATGGCATCGACTATTGAGAGTGTGCCAGCGCAGCTGCGTGTGTTTTTTGAAGCAAGACAAAACTGAATCCCATAAGCGCTCTTAGAATATTTAATGTTGTGCGCATTGGGAATGCGTGCTCGTTGCGTGGCGTGATTTTTTAATAAGTCTCTTATGCGTGCAGTGGCGAATTAAATAATGTCTGACGTGCGCTGTATGCTGGTTGTTTATATGCAAATCGATTACACCTTATTGTTATTCACTCATCATTAGGAATCATTATGCTTATTAGATTAAAAAACCGAAATTTTGCACCTAAGATACTCGCGCACTGCGTGGTGTGCGCCCTGCTGACACAGGCGGCCTATGCCGATGTCAGTGACGCGGGGATTCAAGGTGAGGTGCGCACCGGCCAGGCGGCCGGTCAAATAATTGAGGCGACTAATTTAAATACGGGCCGCGTCACTAGCACACGCACCCAGGCCGATGGCCATTTTATTTTAAATGGTTTGGCCCCCGGTAATTATTCCCTTAAATTGCAAGGCACTGATGCAACACAAATGCTCACCTTGCGGGTAGGGCAAACCACCCAAGTGGTGTTCGATGAAAAAAATAGCCAAACCCAAGAGGTGGTGGTTACCGGCATTGTCGAGAAAGCTAGCAAAGGTGGTGCTATAGGCGCGCAAATATCCACCGAGCAAATTAAAAACCTGCCGCAAACCAACCGCAATTTTTTAAGCGCCGCCGATTTAGCTCCTGGCGTGGCGTTTGTGCAAGAAGATGACGGCACCAGCAGTATGCGCGCAGGTGCTAGCACCCCAGCCAGCATTAACGTATTTATCGACGGCGTTGGGCAAAAAGATTATGTCTTACAAGGCGGTGTGAGTGGCCAGGATTCCAGTCGCGGCGATCCCTTCCCGCAATCGGCCATTAAAGAATATACCGTTATTACACAAAACTATTCGGCGGAATTTGACCAGATTAGCTCAGCCGCTGTAGTGGCGGTGACCCAATCCGGCGGTAATGAATTTAAAGGCGGTGTATTTACCGATTACACGACGGATCACTGGCGGGCACAAAAGCCCCGTGAAAAACTAGACCACTACAAAACGCCCAGTAACCAATATCAATATGGCGCCAATGTTTCCGGCCCTATTATTGAAGATGTGCTGCATTTTTTCGTGACCTATGAGGGTAAAAACTACGAAGACCCAAAAGAGGTGGTTCCTGGTAATGGAGCGGACTTAAATAAGTTGCCCGCTGCACTCAGAGCAAAAATAGGCGGTGAAATTGCAGACTTTAAAGAAGATTTATTTTTTGGCAAATTAGATCTCACCCTCAATGAGCAGCACTCGTTTGAACTCACCGCTAAATACCGCCAGGAGACTGATTTGGCCGGTGTAGGTGGCACCAATACACTTGAGCACGCTACGGATCGAGACAATCGCGATGTGCGCATTGCGCTGGGGCACAAATGGCGCAGCGATTTTTTCTTGAACGAGCTTAAAATTACCCATGAAGATACGCAGTATAATCCCAATCCGCACACGGAGGGTTATGGGCAAATATACGAGCGCGAAGAGCAAAAAGAGCTGCTAAAAGTTGGCGGCGGGGAGGATTTTCAAGATAAAGGCCAGAAAGGGTTGGGTATTCAAGAAGATTTCACTTATTCTGGTTTTGCTGGCCACAATATTAAAACCGGCCTTAAATACAAGGCAGTCACCCTGCACGCGACCGAACAACAACCCTATAACCCGCAGTTTTATTATTATCAAGGCGCTATCAGCCAGCCTAACCGCGTGCGCTTTGGCGCGCCGCTGAAAAATATCGGCAACGGCAGCGTTGAAGCCGACAACACTCAGTGGGGCCTTTATCTGCAAGACGATTGGCGAGCCACCGATGCGCTCGCGCTAAACCTTGGTGTGCGCTGGGATTATGAAGAATCCGATGCGTATTTAGATTATGTCACCCCCGCCAAAGTGGTGACCGGCATAAATAATTGGGATGCGATTAAAAAATCCGACGTGCCGATTAATAACTATGTCTCCAACGGCAATAACCGCGATGCATTTAAAGATGCTATTCAGCCACGTTTAGGTTTTACCTATGCTCTAAACGATGAGGGGGTTGAATTATTCGGCGGTGCCGGCCGCGCCTATGATCGCAATTTGTTTGATTACGTACAGCTGGAAACCACCAAAGCCACTTACCCGACCTATGAATATCGCTTTTTGGCGCCCGGTGTGCCCGGCGCCTGTGACACCCTCAACGCCAATTGTATCGCTTGGGATAATAAATACTACGCCACCGATAATCTCTATGCTTTGGCTAATAGCGATGGCGCAGGGCGTGAATTGTATTTGTTGCCGAATGAATTAAAGGTGCCCTATTCAGACCAATTTAGTTTAGGTGTACGCAGCCCAGCGGGTGATTGGAATTTACAGGCGAGCCTTGCGCAAATTTATACCAAAGATGGATTTGCCTGGCTATTGGCCAACCGCCGCGCCGACGGTAACTTTTTTAACCCAGGCAAAACCTGGGGCACGCCTTGGGGCAATGGTATACCTGGTTACGGCAATACGCTGATTGGCGGCAGCGGCTTAGAAACCCGCAACCGCTCGTTTTATTTGCAGGCGGAAAAACCCCGTGCGGAAAGTAATTGGAGCCTAACGGCAGCCTACACCTACACAAATGCAGAAGAAAACCGCAAATTTCCTGAATATTTTGCACTGGATTACCCACACTTCTCGGATTACCACTTTTTGCCTGCCACCAGCGTGCCCGAGCATAAATGGGTTCTGGCCGGTAGTTATTTTTTCCCGCGCGGTTTTACTGTTTCGGCTAAGTGGAAATTAGAGAGCCAAAAGCCAATTACCGGCATTGATTGCCGCGCTGGTTGGGAAGACTGCAAATACGCGAGCACAACGCCTGAAACTGGTGAATTATTTGGCTTAAATCAATTTGACATCAGTTTGAAAAAAACCATTATCGATGACCCGCGTTATTTTGGTTCTGGTGTCGTGTTGCGCCTGGATATTTTAAACCTGGCCAACACCCGCAACGACAAAGGCTTTAACGACTGGTTTGGCGGCGCTGGAGAGCCTAAGCCGGATAATTTTGCCACCAGCGATAATACGATCGCAGGCCCTATGCGGACCATGAAGCTAGGCTTAAGTGTTGACTGGTAGTTGCTGCTGATCTAGCGCTACTAGCAACAGTTGTATAAAAAAGGCGGCCCATTTTTAATGGGCCGCCTTTTTTACTATTAACCCTGCAGGTTTTAGCGAGGAGACGAAAAAATTAATGTATTGCGGACTTAGTAATCGCTAAATAACAACCGGCCATCGGCGGCGCAGCTGTTCAGAAGAGGGATTAATACGGCATTTTTATTATGGATGGAGCGCACAACTAATAAACCCGCCGCTCTTAGCGCTTCAACTGTGCTATCTAAAATGACAATTTCCGCACAGGGAATTAACTGTTCACCCGCAGTCGTTTTTTCAACATGCAGCGGAAGCTGGTCAATTTGAATGGCCGCTGCCGAATTAATAATGCCCTGGCCGTTCAGCCACAGTTCTGCTAACACCACAGCTATTAATACGGCTCCAGTACCCCATAAATAATGCTGATGCTGCCCCTCGGCTACCATTTCAGTGAAATCAAAGGTTTCAATGGGTGAGGATTTTTTACCGTAAGGCGGCCGCAACAAAAAACGCGGCGCGGTTAAAGCCACATGTGCCGCCGAGTCACTTGCGCGAAATGCCTGCCAGGCAGCCGCAAATTCATCGGCAGGTGCATGCCATTCTTTTGGATCGGGTTGCGCAATTAAATTAAGGCAGCCTGCAATGCTAGGCTGTGCCGCGCCCACACAGGCGCCATTGTTAGCAGCGGCAATAGCGGCAAGCGTTGTCACCATCTGGAGGGATTCAAGATGGGCGCCGGTAGAAAACATATTAATCACTAAATTATGCGCATTTTGCCCAGCCGCTTGGCGCTGTTTAACTAAAAGATCAAACAGAGCCGATTGAGCAGGCTCGCCTTGGGTTGCTTGAGCTAATTCCGCTTCGCTCATATCCAGCAGCCATATTTTAATGCCGTTGTCGCTGCTTATTCGCCGCACGAAAAAATACAAACTTCGCCATGTGGCTTCAAGATTATGAAAATGCCCGTGATGCAAAATACTGCGCAGGGTTTGTGCCATAGCCTGGTTAATGGCATTTTGGACTTCACCTAGGCGTATATCTGCTTTTAAGGTCGCGTAGGGCGCAACAATGGAGCGAATTAATTGCTCTACATCCGTTTGTGCGGCGCTATCCACGCCTTGGTTTAATACCTGCTCCAATAAAAAATCAGCACTATTATCGGCTTTTGCCTGTGGGGAGTTTGCTTGAGCCTGTGCCGCAGGCGTTTGATCCTGCCAAATATTGGCCGCCCGCAATTCCTCAAGCAAACCTTCAAAATGTTCGGGCTTTAAGGCTTTGCGCTGCCACTGGCGAAAGCGCGCGAAAATGGATAATTGATCCAGCAGATAATCCGGGTGCAAATGCTCAAAATCGTTAAATTCAATCGGCTGCTCATCAAAAGGCAGTTTGAGCTTAATGTCAAAGGCGCTAAACAGCTCAAAAAAATTATCGCGATCCACCGCTACTAGGCGGCTTAAAGGCCCGGCTAAACCCCGGCTAGCCCGGCCAGAAAAATCACCCAAAATCACCACGGAAAACTCGCTGGAGTGGGAGGACCGGTTTTGTTTGCCGCTGATGCGGGATTCGACACTCATATAGCTCATGGCTGGCTCCTGGGGTTATGTGCGTAGCACCATAACAAACTCCCCTCGCGGAGGAAACCAGTTGCGGTGATTTGTGGGGGCGCTGCTGCTGGAGCGTGGCCGTGCTTACTCGCGCCAGTCTGCACTGGTGTGCGGCGTTGCTAGGCGGGATTAGGGTAAATGATTGTGTAGCGCAGATGCTTAGCCAAACGCCAGTTGGTTGAGAACGTTACGCTATTGCCTGTTGTTCGACTAAATTTAAAACTTCACCCGAATAAGTAACCTGAATAAAGGAGAGAAACTCGTCGAACAAATCAATTTTAAGCTGATGGAGGAGTTCTTCGCTGTAGGGGTTTTTACGGTTGTCGTAGTGGAGAGAGTCCAGGCTGAAGCTGATCATAAGGTAGAGATCCTTATTCAGCGTAATATAGGCCATCATTTTTGGCGTGATTAATTGTGCTATCTCCGGTGGCGATTGCAGTTTTATTCCTATGGGTACGCCGCCGCCAATAAACGCTACGTTATAGTCTCCGCGCTCGCCTCTATAGCCACAATTTGCGCCGTAATTCTGATTGAACCACTGGACGAAATATTTTTTTTGTTCCTCGGGGTTGAATCGCGCATTTCCGATATTGGCTTCGGGTTTGTCTAAAATTAGTGTTAAAGTCAAGCCGCTAATTGCAATATCATCATGGGAAATAGCGTCTTCGTACTTCCAGCTCTGCCTCGATAACTCATACAGCCAGCAATCACCACCGTCGTGCCAGTCGGAGGTATCATATTTTGAAAAATCTCTCTTGGCCGTCAATGCGTCCAGCCTCTGCTCATAGTTAGGAATAATAGGTAGACGGCATGAAAATTCTACATCCTCACACTCAAAGTGAACCAAGTTGCCATCATTAAAGCCTGGCCCACTTAAAAAATCAGGGAATTTCATTTATAGATGCCCCGTGCTTTAGTTAGCACATTGATGAAGTAATCATTGGTGCCGCGTAGATTGCTTTTTACGAACAGCAGGTCATTAATGGATTTGCGGCTACCTAGGGCAGTTATCTGTTTGGCTAGGTAACTACGCGCCGTTTTGTTATAGCCATCAGCGGAGCCGGGAAGGTTCAGAACCTGGTTTGCCAGCTGAGAATGTTGGCTGCCCAAGGCGAGCAAAGCAATTGGGTCACCGATATAATCGATGAATTCATTATTAAATTTTGCCTTTCTAGAGCTTAATTCCTGTAGTAAAACAGGTAAATTTACTCTGGGATTTATAAATCTAAAGTTATGCTTTTCTAGGTTGCCAGGCAACCCTTTTAGAGCGCGGGCAAATAGCGCCGCTCCCTCACCATCCAGCAACCAGCTTACATTTTTTGACGTATTTTGCCGAACTAAATCGCGCAATTCGGTAACTAGCTGTTTGGTCGAGTCAGATAAACGAGGTTCACTCCACAAGCCGAGATCATTGGCGACTGACCTAGGATTAAAAAATATTTTCGTATCACGGTAAGTTTGTAATGCAGCAGCAAGGGAAAATGCATGTGCAACCTGTCCGCAAGCGCGACTGACATATACTTCACTATCACTCAAGTCCAAGCTCGGATCTTTTTGGAAAACGTCGCCCCCTCTCGATTTTACGACTTTATATAAACCACCCTCTGCAGACCAATCGGCCCGCTTAATCTGCAATTCCGAGATATAAACCGTTGGATGCTTATCCCCATCCAGCTGATGAATATGAAAATAGGCCACTAGATTTTTAGCGGTCAAACACTGCTCCTGGCGGCGCGCCAGCACGCCAAGGGTTGAGTTGATTTTACTTAATAAATTCCTATGGGTTTGATTTTGTGTTTTGGGTGGAGGAATGTTGTGCCCAGGGGGTTGAAATGCCGCAGGGTTTACCCGAAGGCTTTTAATATCGCGAATTACGCTCTGCCCCTCGGCCGAAGTTGGGTCCACTGCGCAGAAAAATTCTAAAAATAAATCCGTATGTATTTTTACAGCGCGCCCAGTTGTGCCCTTGGTGTTGTGTGAAAAATAGATATAACCAGAGATGTCTTGAATGTGGGACGGGGGGCATATTCATGTATAAGCTCCTTGAGTTTGGCAAAAAGAGTTTAGGCTACCATCGGCTTTAAGTAGGCGCAATGCCCCAACGAAAGGCAAATGTCCACATTTGGTAGTCTGGATCAGACAACATTTTATTTTTAATCGGAATGCCCGTAGCAAAAGAGGTTGTTTGTGAGAAATTTATGACAAAGTGTGTGCGCCAAAATCCTTTTGGCGAATATCGACTGTGCTTGATTCCGCCATGCTGACATAATGACAGGTGCGTACTCATTATTTAAAGGATCCTAAGCCTATGCTCGCCTTCACAATTAAACAGGTCCGCCTGCCGTTTTTAATCTGTATGTTTATTCTTGGCCTGGGTGGCTGTGGTTCTAAGGGGGGCGGAAATCAGAATGTTCCGCAGCCGGGCGCTACTTCAACTTCTTCCTCCAGTTCCAGCGGCTCTTCCTCTAGCTCAAGTAGTTCGTCTTCTACCTCAAGTGGTTCTTCTAGCAGCTCTAGTTCATCAAGCTCATCTTCTACCAGTTCTAGTTCGGGCTCTCATGGCTTCGCGTTCATCGACGTTTGTAATCCCGTAAGTAATCAGGAGCCGGGGGTGCAGGTGACTTTTGCTCCCAGTCTTCAGATTACCGGCGACAATACTCAAGGTGTTTTGGCTATTAACGGTGATGCCAGCGCCGAGTTTTCCCTAAACGGCGGCGAGTTTACTAAATTGCCAACAGCTGTGGCAGGCAATACCAATACAGTGCAAGTGCGCTTAACTACTAGCACTACGCCGGGTGACCAGGTTGCTGCGAATCTGTCAGTTGGCGACAGTTCGGTTACCTGTGTGGCCACTACTAAAACTGCACCCATGATAGAAGCCAAACCTACTATAACTAACCTCTCTCGTATTGGCGAAGAGCCTTTAGTTGTCGGCACGCAGATTAGCGTGGAAGCGAAGTGCGCTGATTGTGACGCCAGTAAGACCCGGTATGAATGGACTGCGGATAATGAGGTAATTGGTGGAGGGGACAGCCTCACAATTACAGATGCCATCAAAGCAAAATTAATATCCGTAAAAGCCTCGGCCTATTCATTTTCTGGACGTCCGGGTGGTTCTGCCTTGATGACATTTCAGCGAGATCGATTCATTGAGTTAGTTTCCAACGGTTATGCAACCGTGGGATTAACATCGGGCGGTAAAATACAGGCTTGGGGTGAGGCAGAGTATGGTGGCCTAGCACCAAAAAACATTCCTCCCAAAATCAAAAAAATATTCCCCTTAACTGCTTATTATTATACAGGTTTTGCAGCTGTTACTGATGATGGCAAGGTTATAAGTTGGGGGCAAAGTCTGTTCGATTCTAAAAAGACAGAATTCAATAGTGATATTTTTCCTGAAATCGCAGGTTTGCGAGATCTGAAAGTGAATGATGAAGGCCTATGGGCAGTATTAAGAACTGACGGAACAGTTGTCTCCGGCGAATTTGGTGAGAGTGGCGTTAAGATTGATAGTGTGCAACAGGCCGGTATAGTCGAGGTTCATTCACTAGCCAAGGGATTTGTCGCATTAAACGCCGATGGTGGTCTTGTGGTCTGGGGTGAAAATGAATGTGTAAGCAGGATTCCAAAAGAGATAGCGCAGGTTAAAAGAATTATTGTGCATCCTGATGGGCGCGACTGTAGTGGCGCAATAATCAAAGCCGACGGCACAGCTGAGGCTTGGGGTGAACCCTTTTATACATCAACTCTTAATCCGGCTCAGCTTACAGAGGTTGTTGATATTATTGCCGAAGGCGATTGGTATGTTGCTATTAAGAAAAATGGCAGTGTATATGGTTGGGGTGGCGCCCAAATGGCCCCGACCGAATCTCTCACGGATGTCGTAGAAGTGCTGGGCAACTACAATGGTTTTGTTGCCAGAAAAACAGATGGCTCAGTAGTTTTTTGGGCTAATAAGTATGATGCAGAAATCCAAGGTAACTGGACCGATATTATTTCAATTAAAAAAGTTGCTCAAGGGTTTTTGGGTTTAAGGAAAGACGGTACGCTCGCCGTGTATGGTTATAAGAGTGAATTCCAGGGGTTCGATACAATTAAAGACATTGAATCTATACCCGATCAACCCTCAGCTCGTGGTTGGTTCGTGGTTAAAAAGCATAACAACCAATTTGTTCAATTCGGTGTCAATGTTGATGCATCAAATCCAGAACAGCTTGAAAACTTTGAGTTGTTGCAAGGCTTAAATAACGAATGGTCAGCAATAAAAATGGATGGCTCTCTTTATCGATGGGGCGAACACTATGGTTATAAGCCTTATCAAAATGGTATCGTAAAGGCTTTTGATGCTCATGGTGGCGTTAGAAAGCAAACGGATAAATTTATTATTTACAATGATAATACATTGGTTGACCCGACCGGAAAGGTTATTAAGGATGTTGCAGATTTTGCAACAATTGGTGATATCACAGAGGGTCAAACGGTTGGATATGCAACTCTCAATGTTGCTGGCGTACTTAGTCTTAAATATAAGTTTTATGATTACTATTCTGTATTCATTTCAGAAGCTGATGAGGAAGTGCCCAATGTTAAATCAATTGTACAAGGTCAAAATCTTTATGGTTTTGTATATTTTGTCAAGAATGATAATAGTGTTTGGCGGTATGACGGTGTCCACTTAGTCAAAATATTTGATTATGCAGAACAATTGAAGCTGATATCTACAAGTGTACATAGTTACGGAGTGCTGTTAGCTGTTCAGACGGGCGGCAGAGTTGCCTATGACGATCCAACGAATATTATGAGCGATGTTCTTATTAGAGAAATAAATAAGCTATCTGGTGTGGTTAAAATACACGATCATTTTTTGTTTGAAAAGTCAGATCGCTCCCTGGAGTATTGTGGGGGGAATCATAGCCCTCCGATTGAATTTGGAAAAATTAAGCAAGTGGCAACAACAAAATATTCCGCAGGGGTGATAACAGATCAGGATGATCTTGTGGTGCTTTCCTTTTCTTCCAGTGGTTTTTATACTTCTTTAAAAGATCTGGGCCGCATCTCAATCAATTCTGGCAATAAATTTCAGGCTAAAAGAGTCGTTAATTTTAATGACATGCTTTTGATTCAGCTGATGAATGATCGTTGGGAGTACTATAGTTTTTACCAGCTTGTGGGTTCAATCGCAGATAATTTAAGCGCTCGGTCTGCTGACATTGTCAGTATCATACCTGGGTCATATCGCACCAATGATTATTATTTCTATCAGGTAAACTATTTAGATGGATCGTCTAAAATATTTGATTATTACGGTGAGCTAACCGCTTATTCGGAATATCTGAAAGATGCTGACAAGGTTGAGCGTGACCCTATCCAAGAATTATGGTTGATTTATACCAGGGGTGGCTCTGTTGTGCCTGTAAATGGCTCTGGGCTTAACCTGACTCAAGAAAACTTAAATCCTAATGATTTAGTATCTGGCCCAATATATTTGAACTAGTCATTGATATCTGATTATAGTGATCAATATTGTGGGGCTCTCGAATATTGTTCGACTTTGGGGTGAATCAACTCTTGGTTGAGCATTGTTTTGGTGGTCTGAAAATTTATAACCTGAGGGTTTCGATTGGTTGATATAAAAGCGGTAAGCGACCAGTAAATCCCGCTTGGTTTTCGCCATCACTGGGACATCGCATCCAGCCCTCAATAAACTGTCGCCCGCTTTGCGGTGCGACAGTTTATAAAGCAGTTTTTGAATTTTCTCCAAGTGCTCCGGTTCATCAGCCCTCTTTGCTTCAATAATGCCATACAAAATCGCGCTAGCCGCAGTCTCTTGGTTTGCCGCACTAAAAACCAGTTTTTACGATCTCTAGCAAAAGGGTTGTAGCGCGCTCTGCAGCGGTTGCTGGCAATTTGCTAATGGCGCATTTGCGCATGAGCCGACAATTTAGGCCGCTGATGTAGATAATAAAAAATGCCCCGCGCACTAGCGCTTTTAGGTGGCTCTTCCAGGATTGAGTTGTGGGGAGATTGCCAATCTGGCATCTCCGTATAAAGGTCAGCTGTTTATGGGGGCCCATCACAATTCCTCTTGCTGGAGAGAATGTGATCAGCTTATCGGCGTCTGGCCTCATCCTCTTGCATAGCATTGTGATGCATTTCGAATTTGAATCTAGGAGGTTTAGTGAGCAATTCATCAAGTGCCCAAAGGAATTCTTAGCGTGGCCGTCAGAATATTCATTCGATGCTTATTTTTTATCTCATTTTTTCTTTGGGCGGGGTTCGCCATGCGGGTAGCGCAGTGGTAAATGTGTCTCAACGCTTAGGCGCCGCTGATAAATTCCATATTTTACATTTTTCAAAACCGTCGCCGGTGTGGAGCCTGCGACGGAGCCATAGGGATTTGCTCGGGCGTTTTTGAGAGAAGGCAACATATGGTATCAATCAAAGCATCTTTAAATTTATCGTTAATACCCGTTCCAAAATTTGGCTCAACTCGGGCCGTATATCGATATATTGCTAGAATCCGTTGGCATACCCATTCTGGCTTGGTCATTGTGACCATGTCGCTTGCCTTCCCGCTGAGTTATTAACCCAATAAAAAATTAATACCCCTTACTGGATTCACACCCGTGAAAATCCATGCAAAAGCCTACTTAACCTGGTAAAAATGCCGCACCTGCACACTGTGGCTGGCCTTTGCCATGAGGCCCATGTGCGCTTGTGCGAAATCGCTCACACGCCTGTGCGCTGTAACCCGGTTGCAACGTGAGCCTTTGCTGTACGGTTTCTGCGCAGCATCTGGAATAATGCTCGCCCCAGGCTGTAGACCACACAACCTCCCTTGTCCAAGGATCATCTCAATATGCAAGCTATCCCTCACCGCCTCGCCCTTCTTACCTGTGCCATTGCTACCCTGAGTCTCACGGCTTGTGGCAGCAAAGGCAGCTCCCGTAGCACCTCCAGCAGCTCGTCTAGCTCAAGCTCAAGTTCCAGCTCGTCCAGCAGCAGTTCCTCATCAAGCTCCAGCTCAAGTTCAAGCTCCTCTAGCAGTTCGTCTAGTTCCAGCGGTTTTGCTTTTAACCCCAGTACCTGCGCACCTTTGACTAATCAGGCACCGGGTGTGCCGGTGGTGTTTACGCCTGCACTCGCTTTAAGCGGGGTGAATGCAACGGGCACTTTGTCTATTAGTGGCGACCCTAGTGCACGCTATAAATTAGGTGATAACAGTCTTACAAGCTCGGATACTCAGGTGGGTGATGTGAACAAGGCTGTTGAGGTACAGGTAACAACAAGCTCAACCGCGGGTGCGAGTGTTAAAGCGACCTTGAGCATCGCTGGTAAAACAGTAGATTGCGTGGCGACTACACGCAGCGACGTAACGGCACCCACCGCCAGTATTCTATTCCCCCCTGCGGTGAGCTTGACCGAAGGTGCCAGTGTGATTATGCGCGGCACGGTTAAGGATGAAGAAGGTGGTAGCGGAGTTAAAAGCGTAAAAGTTAATGGCGTTGCCGCAACTGTTGATACGGCCAAAGGCACCTGGGAATTAAAGGCTGCTGATTTGAAAGATGAGAATGGTGGTGTAAATACGTTAACCCTCGAAGTGGAGGATGGTGTTGGCAACGTCGATAAAAACGCCGCAAGTGTAACTGTTACCAAGGGCGATATCACCCAGGAGTTCCCTGCCAATGGGGGGGTGGATTTTGTGGGGCCGCAAACGGTGGCTTGGGATAATTTGGGGGGGCGCAATCGGGCTTTGGTGATGGATGTTGATGCTAAGGCGTTGGTGGCGGTGAATTTAAATAACGGTTTGCGCAGTGTTTTGAGCGACAACACCACTCAGCTAGAAATTCCTTTTAAATTTGATCGCTTAGACTACAACGGCGCACCAGTGGTCGTGGATAAAAATAATAAAGTGGCATATGTAGGCCAGGCGTCTTCGGCAAATACAAGTCCTGGGATATTTTCTATCGCATTGGATTCGGGCGTTCGTGTGACGGCATTAGGGGGTACAAGTAGGTGGGGGGTGGCAGATCTAGCTATTGATTACCGGACTGATACAACCAAAATTTTTAATGCTAGTTCTAGAGATGGAGATATAGATTACTGGGATTTAGCCACGAAAAAATCTGCGGGTGGCTATAGTAATGCGGACACAGCGTTACCTAATACGGATTTCCCGTTTGCTAACTCTGGCAGCATCGCGTTAGACGCGCCACGTAATCGTTTGCTTATGACGAGCCTCAGCGGCGATCAGTTTGTATATTCAATAAATGCGAAAGCGCCGTTTGATTCCAATGATGTTAATAGCTTGGATCGAGGCGGCCGTTCAGTGTTTTCCAATGCCACTACGCCAAATAGCCTTGAACCGTTTACAGCGTCTGGCACCAACGTATTAACCTCTATTCGTATCGATACGGACCGTAGTCGTGCATTAATGGTGGATAGGTTAAAACCTGCTGTATTTGCACTAGCCATTAGTGATGACCCTGCTAAAGATGGTGCCCGTAGTATTTTCTCCAGTAACGAAAAATCCCCGCCCAATAAATTGGTTGACCCGTATGGATTACACATAGAGGCCAATATGAATTACGCCTTGCTTGTGGACAAAGGGCAAAAGGCTTTAATAGCGCTGGATTTAGAAAGTGGCGAGCGCGTTGTAGTATCCAAATCTAAAAATTAGCCGATTTTCACTGGCTTGATGGCTTGGTATTGCCTGGCGGTGATATACAGCCATCCCAATAGTTAGGAGGGCGGTATGGCTTTAGCTGGTTCGCAGTATCGAAGTGAGGAAGAGAATTGCAAGAAGAGTGAAGTGGCTTGGGTGGTTAAAAGTTGCGCCCGGTTCGCAGCATTGATAATGGCAGTTATTTTTAATTCGTCGTGTGAGGCAGGTATGATTACTAAAGAGGATGTGGTGCTTTTTTCACGTGTGCAAGGCCAGGTGTTGTTTGAGGGGATTCCGGTGCCGAAAGCGAAAATCGTTCGCCGTTATACGTATGACACGCCAGGCGCTATAGAAGATTCTTGTGTGACAAATGACGAGGGTATGTTTGACCTGCCTGCCATTATAAAAAACAATCATATGGCTGCGCCCTTGGTGCAATTTGTCGTACACCAAGAAATTTATGTTGAACGTAATGGCAAATTACAGCCAATATGGTCGCATGGAAAAATGAAAATTCAGAGTACGGAGGAGAGCCGAAAAAAATGGTTTGTGAACTAACCAAAGAGTTAGACAATGTGAAAGTTGGTTCAGTAAGTTTTGTTTATACTAGCTGTGTTTGGTAGGTGTTTTAAGGAGTGAAAAATGTTTGAACGTCTGTTGGCAACAAGTGAAAAGCCTCGCTTTAAATCCGACAAAAACTGGGAGGATCTTGAGCTGAGTTTCTCGGGCGCCAACTTAAAATTTAAAATGCCCGCCCATGATGACGAAATCCCAGAGGAGGAACATGCCAAAGGGTTTAATGTGTTTGCCCCAGAATGGTATTTATACCCTGAAAAAACTAGAGCCAATGGCCAAATTCCTGCCAGCGGAATTGGTGTTAGTGGAAGTACTATTAAGCGTGTCTGGAAGATATATGGTGAATTTTGGCGAAGCTACATTTCGGTTATGGGAGCTTCTTTTACAGTGCAGGATTTTTCGAAAATAATAGGGGGTTTAAATTGCTTCAGACGATCGGATTTTGAAAAGCTCATTATGTATTGGAGTTATTACAGTGAAGGACCAGGTGGAGAAGATGAAAAATTTTTAACTCCAATTAATTGGCAGATTAGGGTTATTAATGGTGTCGAGTGGATTTATTGCGAGACTTGGCGGCAACGTTTTGAAGAGGAAAATATGCGCGATATGCATACGCCAGATTTCGATTCGTTTTTTATTGCCAGTATGTTTACTCCTTTGTTTGCTGATAAATGCCTCTATTTTTCTGCCTGGAGCATGTCTGGATACCCTCAGGGGCCATTAAACAGGCTTAAATTCCAGCGGATTGATGCCATCGCTAATTCATTTAATTTGCACTTAACGTCTCAGGCTTTGCAGGAGCAAAAGGAGGTGTTGGCAGCGAACCCGAATGATCATTTTAGCGTAAGCCGTAAGCCCGAAATTTGGGAATACCCTGACAACTCTGGTGATAGTGATAAGCCGCTTGTTTTTACCCCTCCACCCAGTCTCTTTTAATTTTTCCTTCCTTTAAGGACGCTTATATGGCCGTTAACACACAATACCCTGGTTATGACGAAGTATTCAGCTCTGCTGGTGCGGGCCGCACAGTTTATGCGCGCAGCAATCAAGCGAAAGCGGTGAAAAAATGCTTAAAATGCAGCGTGCAAATTATCAATATGCTCTGTTGGGGTAATGATTTGCGATAATTGAATTAACCCCGCCGCAGGTGCGGGGTTTTAAAGCTGAATTAAAACACGCGCAAATCAATTATGCGTGCGGGCTTTAAAATATTCGTTTGATTCTAAATTGTTTATCCCAGGCTTTTTTGTTGAGCAAGGTGTGGTGGGGTGAGGCTAGGCAGGTGCTGTAGTGGCCCTTGTGTCTTCGCGAAAAGCGTACCAGTAATTTCTCGGCCAAAAGTGGGCTTAAGTTGAGCCTTATGCCGATCAATTGCCAATGCCCATCGGCAAGCTCTTTCAGGTTAGTCATTGTGACCATACCGTTTGCCATCTACCGGGTTATTACGTCATTAAAAATTAAACCCATTTATGGGACGTTTACCCGCGAAATCCCATGCAAAAACCTGCTTAACCTGGTAAAAATGCCGCACCTGCACAAACGGTCAAACTAAAGCCTCTTAGGCTGCCTTTGTGGGAGATTGTCCCTAGGGCCTGTGCGCCATTCTGCACAAGCCCTGTGCGCCCTCGCTGTACAGATTCCAGCCAGCCTCTGGCATAATGCCCGCCCGAGGCAGTAGACCACATAACCCACCTTGTCAAAGGAAATCGCATCATGTTATTAACCCCTCACCGCCTAGCCCTCTTAGCCTGCGCCATCACCGCCCTTAGCCTTACCGGCTGCGGCAGCAAAGGTAAATCACGCAGCACCAGCTCCAGCAGTTCTTCCAGTTCAAGCTCCTCAAGTTCCAGCTCCTCATCCAGCAGCAGTTCCTCCTCAAGCTCCAGCTCATCCAGCAGTAGCTCTTCCTCCAGCTCTAGCTCTAGCTCTTCTAGCAGCTCCTCAAGCTCCAGTGGGTTTGCCTTTAACCCCTCAACATGCGCCCCCTTAACCAACCAGGCGCCAGGTGCGCTGGTGGTATTCACGCCCACACTGGCCCTAAACGGGGAGAATGCATCGAGCAAGGTGGTTATCAGCGGCGATGCCAGCGCCCAATACTCATTTAATTCCGGCAGCTTTACCAACGCTGAAACCCCCGTCAGTGGCGGCGCCAATACCATTGCAGTACGCGTAACAACTAGCACTACAGCGGGTGCCAGTGTTGAGGCGAACCTAAGCGTGGGCAGTGTTAGCGTGAAATGTGTGGCCACCACACGCAGTGACGTGACCGCCCCCACTGCCAGTATTTTATTCCCCCCTGCAGTGAGCTTGACCGAAGGTGCCAGTGTGATTATGCGCGGCACGGTTAAAGATGAAGACGGTGGCAGCGGTGTTAAAAGTGTCAAGGTTAACGGAGCCGAGGCAACCATCAATAAAGAAAAAGGAACTTGGGAGTTAACAGCAGCAGCTTTGGCTGATGGTCCTAATAATTTAAAACTCGTGGTGGAAGACGTGGCGGGCAATGTAAATGAAGATGCTGCGCATGTTTCCGTAACTAAGGGGGACATTACACAGGCTTTCCCTGCTAATGGTGGCGTTGATTTAGTGGGGCCGCAGACGGTGGCTTGGGATAATTTGGATGGGCGGAATCGGGCGCTGGTTATGGATGTGGATGCGAAAGCGTTGGTTGCCGTCGATTTAAATACTGGCCTGCGTAGTTTGATTGCTAGTGGATTTATATTTAGCAAAATAGATAGCGACGGAAATGACACGTTTGCCTATGGTGCTATTGCTTTAGATAAAACAAAGGGAATCGCCTATGTGGCACAAACTGGGGCTCTAAATTATCCAGCCGGTTATTCTGAGATTGTGACTGTTGATTTGAATAATGGAGAAAAGAAAGATACCAACTCTGGGCCGATTTTAGATGCTCCTGCTGACATTGTTTTGGATAAAAACAATAATTTTGACCGAATGTTTGTTTCGAGTGTTTGGGAGGGGGTTGTTATTGCCTGGGACTTGGATTCAGTTCAAGCCACATACAGCAAGCAAAGAAGTGGTAAGCCCAACAAAGATTTTCCCTTCTCGAACACGGGTGGAATGACGATTGACCGGCTCCGCAATCGTTTATTGATGAGTAGCCTCAATTCTCCTTCATTTGTGTATGCAATTGATGTCAGTAAAAGTGCTGCTGATGTCACTTCTGGCGCCAGGTCGGAATTTTCGAATTCAACAAAAGCTAACTGCGCCGATAAATTCCCAGTGTCTGGCGAAAAAATTCTCACATCAATTCGAATGGATGAAGATAGAAACCGGGCGCTTATGGTTAATCGCCAGGAAAAATCCATTATCGCCCTCGCCGTCAGCAATGAGCCAGCAATAGACGGCTCTTGTAGTAAATTCTCCGATAGCACCACCTTAAATGCGTTGATTGATCCTTACGGATTGCACGTGGAGGCAGGGTCGCCCTATGCACTTGTTGTAGACAGAGGGCGTAAGGCTTTGCTAGCCGTCGATCTTGAGAGCGGCGAGCGCGTTTTTGTCTCTAAACAAGCCAATTGATTCATTCAGTGTAAACATTGCCCTGCATGTTTGCGCATTTTATGGAGCGATAGATGTTTGAACGATTGTTGGCTACCAGCGAGAAACCTTGTTTTAAAACGGACAAAAATTGGGAGGATCTTGAGCTGAGTTTTTCAGGCGCCAAATTAAAATTTAAAATGCCTGCTCATGATGATGAAATTCCAGAGGAGGAGCATGCCAAGGGGTTTAATGTTTTTGCCCCAGAATGGTATTTATACCCTGAAAAAACCAGAGCCAATGGCCAAATTCCTGCCAGCGGCATTGGTGTTAGCGGAAGCACTATTAAGCGTGTTTGGAAGATATATGGTGAATTTTGGCGACGCTATATTTCGGTTATGGGATCATCTTTCGCAGTTTTTGATTATTCAAAAATCTGTGCAGACCTCAATTGCTTTAATAGATCGAATTTCGAGAAGCTGATAATGTATCAGCTTTATTACACTTTCGGGCCAGGTAGGGAGGAAACAAAATATCTTGCTCCAATTAACTGGCAAGTCCGTGTTATTAACGGCGTCGAGTGGGTCTATTGTGAGACTTGGCAACAACGATTTGAAGAGGAAAATATGCGTGATATGCATACGCCAGATTTTGACTCGTTTTTTATTGCCAATATGTTTACTCCTTTGTTTGCTGATAAATGCCTCTATTTTTCTGCGTGGAGCATGTCTGGATACCCTCAGGGGCCATTAAACAGGCTTAAATTCCAGCGGATTGATGCCATCGCTAATTCATTTAATTTGCACTTAACGCCCCAGGCTTTACAGGAGCAAAAGGAAGTATTGGCAGCGAACCCGAATGATTATTATAGCGTAAATCGTAAGCCGGAAATTTGGGAATATCCTGACAACTCTGGTGATAGTGATAAGCCACTTGTTTTTACCGCACCTCCCAGTCTCTTTTAAATTTTCATTCCTTTAAGGATGCTTATATGGCCGTTAACACACAATACCCTGGTTATGACGAAGTTTTCAGCTCATCTGGCGCTGGCCGCACAGTTTATGCGCGCAGCAATCAAGCGAAAGAGGTGAAAAAAATGCTTAAAATGCAACGAGTAAATTATCAATACACTCTTTTAGGGCAAGGTGTTGCGACACTTAGCTCCGACCCAACACGCGCGGCAGCGCTTAATGCCGCTGGTGACATGAGGCGACTAACACTTGGCGATGGCGTTGCATTGACGTTTTATATCCATAACGGAGCTGTATTTATAGAATCTATCGCTTTGGGGGCGGTTGTAAAAACTGCCTCAATCGGTATTTATAAAGTCGAGTACAAAGAGGCACTGAAGTTTTGGGTCTCCGATACGCGCTCTATAAATACCTTTGACTCTATGGAGCTTTGGCGCAGCAAAGGGGGTAGGGCGCATTATGCGGTTATTGGCGATAAGTTCGGCCAGGATATTGGAGCTGCGGGTCGTTTGCTCGCTGACCATGTTCTGGGTGGCTACGGTAAAGAGCAATATTTCATTAAAGAGGATATTCTTGGGCGAGAAATGCCACACTTTTCATTGCTGTGGCTTGATAAGGAAAAACACAAATCGGCCCAGGCCGTAAATTTATTGAGCACTGCCATAATTGAGAGCTATAACAAGGGGTTGGCAGTGAATTGGTTGGTGCATGGCCAAGGTGTTCACACCTTTAAAAAAGCTGTTAGCCAAATTAAATCTGGTATTAGCGCTGCAGCACTAACTGTTAACGATGGCGTGTCCGGTATTAAGCAGCAGGTATATTTCTCCAATCCAGTAAGCGGCAGTAAAGATTCATTAAAAAAACTTTGTGAAAGTTCTGGGTTCGCATTTGTAGGGTACAACGCCAATGAGCGCGATTTAAAACGATTAGGTAACGCCATCAACGTAGGGATGGAAATGGGCAAGCAGGCCTTAATGACGGCGGCTGGCGGCAGCAGTATTGCGGGCCTTGGATTTGGTTTGAAACAGCTGGGTTTAGGTGGCATAGAAAAAGCGATGCAGAATGGGGCGGATGCTCTGGTAAATGGCAACCATATGACTGCTGCCGTGGCTGCTATGGGTTGCGGGTTTATCGTTTGGGGCGCTGTTAAAAAGTGGCAAGCCATCGGCGCAGGAGTTAAATGCACCTTTGGGAAAGGAAACCAATATTGGTATACCAGCGATAAAGAATTATTAGCTGCTCAGTGAGTTTGATTTAGTTAGCAAGCAAACCGCCCATCTAGGGCGGTTCTTTTTTGAAATAAATAGACACGCCCTTGGGCTTTTTTACTGCATTAGGTTTTTTATGGTATCGCCTGTATTCTCATTAAAACGCGAATCTGTCCTAAGTTTGGTTATCGCAAGCGTAGTTCAGGTTATAAGCCAAAGTGCATATGCAGCTCCGCAGAGCGGCCAGGTCGTGGCTGGGCAGGGTGTTATTGAGCAGGCAGAAAAAGAAACCCGCATCCAACAAGCTAGTGACCGCCTAAGCATTGATTGGAAAAGCTTTGATATCAATAGTGACGAGCGTGTGCAATTTATCCAGCCCAGTAGCTCATCCATCGCGTTTAACCGAATTTTAAGCAATAAAGGCTCGTTAATTCAGGGACGCATTGATGCGAATGGCCAGGTAGTATTAATTAACCCTAATGGGCTGATTTTTACTGAAGGCGCCAGCGTCAATGCAGGTGGGTTAATTGCCTCTGCTTTGCAGATGAATGATCAGGATTACTTGAATGGAAGATTCACGTTAAATTCTTTGGAGGGCAGTGAGGGTAGGGTAATTAATTCCGGGCTATTAAATGCTGCTACCGGTGGCAATATTAGCTTGCTTGGGCAAAGCGTAGAGAACAAGGGGCTTATCAGCGCGCAGCTCGGTAGCGTTAATTTGGCGGCTGGCAAAGAAGCCGTATTAACCTTTGATCCCAGTGGAATGGTGGGTGTGCGGGTAACTGAGGCGGTATTACAAAAAGATTTGGGAGTCGATGCTGCAGTCATCAATAGCGGCGAGATAAAGGCTGAAGGCGGTAAGGTTTTAATAACAGCGAGCACAAGTAAGGATATATTCAGTCAAGCTGTGAATGTGGGTGAGCTAACCGCAGCTAAAAGTGCTGTTGTGAATGAGGATGGCAGTTTTACCCTGGGCGCGGGTGCGGACATCAAAAATTCCGGTGTTATTGATGTGTCTTCCCGAGGTTTGGCGGGCGAGGCTGTGCTCATCGGTGATAATATCAGCCAGCAAGGGCGTATCAGTGCCGATAGTGAAAACACTAATGCAGGCAGGATAGAGCTTTCTGCAAAGAACAATAATGAAATAAAAAATGACGCGCTGGTAACTGCCGTTGCGCAAGCCCAAGGTAAAGGCGGTGATATTAAAATATTGGGTGATAAGGTAGGCGTATTTAATAACGCCAAAGTGGATGCATCCGGGGCCAATGGTGGTGGGCAGGTTTTACTTGGTGGCGATCAAACCGGCGCCAATCCGCTCGTTAAAAATGCACAATTTTTATTTGTTGACGACAAAACCGAAATTAGTGCCAGCGCGACACAAGGTGGTGATGGTGGTAGAGTAATTGCATTTGCTGAAGATGCTGCGCGTATATATGGGCATGTCAATGCTGCGGGTACAGCGGATGGGTTTGGTGGTTTCGTCGAGACATCAGGCATTAATTATTTAGATTTATCTTCGGCTCCAAATATTAGTGGAGCGCCATCTAAAAAAGGGTTATGGTTGATAGACCCAGCCAATATATCAATTGTTACAGGCTCGACTGAATCTACGAGTGGAATTGGAGAGCTTGGCAATCCCTATACTAATCCGATCGACAACAACAAGTATTCAACTGCAAGTATTGGCGCAAATATTATTCGTGATGCATTGAATCAAGGCGGCGATGTCTATATAAAAACTGGTAGAACAACTTCAAATATCACTGTGCCAGATACCGAAGGCAATATAACCGTAAATGCAACGAGCATCACCACCTCAAGTGCGAATAATTCAACGCTGTACTTGGATGCTGGGCGTAATATAACCTTTAACGACGCCAATAATTACCAACTTGCACTCTCAAATACAAACGGGAAATCTCTTTCCTTGGGCTTATTTGCAGGCAAGGATATAGATTTTAAATCTGCAACCATTTCCACTAATGGCGGCGATATGAAAATCGGCACCACGGCAGCTCCCATTGGAGGTGCCGTATCCGCAGCCGGCGCAACGCTAAATACTTCCTCCGCGAACGGCCCTGGCGATATATCGATTGATGCAAAAGGTGATGTTGCACTTGGCAAGATCAATATTGCTCGCACTTCTGTTGGTCAGAATGATAAAGCAACGAAAATTGGCTCTTTAACTGTCACTAGTCAGGGTTCAATTGCATTCGAGCAAGATATAAATTTTAACAATGCATCTGCCTACAACGGCAACCCAAATACTAACGAAAACTGGACCATTGAAAATCTACCTGATGCAGATAAAAAATTAAATTTCATCTTAAATGCCGCAGGGGATATTAACTTTAAGAAAGTTATCTCGGATAGTTATGGCGATGGCCGTGACGCGCTGAATATTACAGCCAATGCAGACGCGGACGTAATGACCGGCGGTAAAGACGGCACGGGTTCGGTGATTGTTGGCAATACTGTTTATACCTCCGGCGGCAACGTCACCTTAAGCGGCGCGGGTGTACAATTCGGTACGAGCGGCCTTATAGATACTGATCGAGCAAACGGCTCGCCTAATAATTCGGTTACAACTGATGGCAATGGCAACGCCACCCGCTCTGACGGTGGTAATGTTGTTTTATCGAGCGATAGCACCATCGAATTAGGCTCGATCACTACCGATCATTTTTGCACCCTAGGGACCTGCACCGGCGATTTAACAGTACAAAACCGTAGCGGCAATAAAACAATTAGTATAACTCAGGCCAATGGCACGGCTTTGAGTATTCACGGCACCACAACGCTAAAATCCAGTGGCGGTACTATCACCTTAGATAAAGCGAATAATATATTCGGTACAGCCGGAGCACCTAATGGCACCAATTCAAATTCTGGCTCTATAGATTCATTGGTGACCAACGCCCGAGTTGCAGCCGGTAAAGCTATTGCTATAACCAACGCAGGCACTGTATCGATTAAGGGTGATAATTCGTATTTAACCATGGGCAATGTAACGGCGCAGAGCCTTACGCTTTCTACCTCTAAAGATATTCGCCAAATCGGCGGGACCAGCATTGATGTTGATACGAGTGCATTTAAAGGTACTTCCGTATTGCTGGTTAATAATGGTAATAAGTTCGATGCCATATCTTCTTTTGCGACTACCTCTACAACGGCTGGCAGTGCGTCTATTAATACTGCCGGAGATATAACGCTAAGCGCACTTAATATAGCTTCGGGGCAACTGAGTTTGACTTTGGCTGATGGCAAGAGTGCGAGCTTTGACGGGGTTATTACGGCTAGTTCGCCATTTACCGTTACGGCGGCTGGCGCGAATACTGCCGCCAATTTGGCGGATAGCTTAAGCAAATCTGGCGGTAGCACTGTGACATTTGCTGGATTTAATACATTGCACTACGCAGGTAGTAAAGCGGCGCAGTGGGATCTCACTGCGAATGCACAGACCGTAAGTTGGGACGGTAAAACATTTAAATTTGATGGCGTTGCTCGTTTAGTCGGCGGCGGTGGTGTTGATACTTTTGCCATTTCAGGCACTCCTTTTAGTGTGCCCAGTTTAGATGGGGCCGCTGCCGATGTCGGTGATGATGTATTAACGCTAAATGCAAACAATGCTACTGCCAACAATAATTGGTTGGTGGAGTTGGGTTCATCAAGTGCAGCTGCTGTAGGGAAAATTCGCGCTACGGGCATTGAATCGCTCACAGTCACTAATGTGCCTGCCAACGTTGTAGCACAGCTGACCATAGGTAATGCTAAAGATACCTCATGGAATTTAACCGGTGCATCCTCAATATTTACATTAAATAATGAAGATGCGGGCGAAGTTGGTTTTGCTGGGTTTACGCAAATTTCCGGCGGTGATGGTAAAGATACCTTTGATTATTCCGGTGGTGGCAGCCAAGTATTTTCTGGAAAAATTGATGGTGCGGGCGGTACAGAGGATGTTATCAAAGGTTTTAATGCCGATACCGCATGGGATTTAACCGCAACACCTGCGAATTTTTATAAAGCAGCTGATAGCAGTAAGAAATATAATTTTTCTGGCGTGGAAAAACTGGTCGGTGGTACGGCAAAAGATACAGTAACGCTTGCCGCAAGTGTAACCGAGGTAAATTTGGATGCCTTTTCAACCGGGTTTTCACTGGAGAATTTTGAAGGTATTACGGCTACGGCACAGGGTGGCGCAAAGTTAACTGGCTACAGCGGCGATTCCACCTGGGAGATTAGCAATGCTAACCAGGGCAAAATCACGAGTGGCAACGGTAAGTCCGCTGAGTTTGCAGGCTTTAGTGCGCTGGTAAGCTCCGGCACTCAAAATAATAAAGATAAATTTACGGTAACCGCTACCGGTTCTGTAAGCTCAATCACTGGCCAGGCAGACGATACATTAAATGTTCGTAGCAGCACTACACTTGTCAATAATTGGCTGATAAACGCTGATGGCAGTGCGCAGGTAAAAGAAGGCAGCACCACTTACATTAATAAAATTAGCGGTGTGGGTACCATTAATGCAAGCGTCGGGGCTGATAATTTTACCGCTGCGGGCACTTACAACGGGACGATAAAAGCCACCCAGGGTATTGCGGTTGAAGATAAAAATACCTTATTAACGGCGAATGCCGATATTGTTTTGGGCAACACCATCAGTGCTAACGGTATCGAAGGTATTACCGAGTTTAATGCTGATGGTGCAACCGCTCAATTAAAAGCCTCATCCGCAGGCGCGGTGAATTGGACCGTTACGCCGGGTTCTGGCGCAGGGCAATTATCGGGCAGTGTTACCGATGTAACATCAGGTAAAAATTTATCCTTTAGTGATTTTGCCACTTTGGTAGGCGGGGATAACGACGATAACTTTACCTTGGGTGCAGGCACATTTAATGGCGGTGCTGTGCAAGGCGGGGCAGGTAAAAATGCCTTAATTAATACAGTTGCCAATGCAACTTGGGATTTATCGACGACTAAACTGCGTACAGTGTTATTTAGCGGTATTCAAACCCTGCGGGGGTTAAGTGGCGATAGTCTTAAAGCGCCCAACGCAACCAATGCGTTTACTCTAGATGCTACAAGCACTCGGCTTGCGAGTACCGATACTAATAATAAAGTTACCAATTACACATTAGAAAATTTCACCACACTGATTGGTGGTGATAATCAGGATACATTTAAGGTTGATGTGGATGCCGCCGATGTGACATTCCAAGGCGGTAAGGGCAATGACACGTTTACCCTGGCCAATCAGACTATTAAAACCCAAAGCCTACAGGGCGGCGACGATAGCGATACGCTCCGCGTAAACCAGGGCACCAATGAATGGATTTTGACAGCCGCTAATACAGGTACGGTTAATTCCAATCCATTTAACACCATGGAAATCCTCGTCGGTGCGGGTGCTGACAGTTTCGAGAATAAACTTGCCGGGCAAACGCTTAGCCTCAGCGCGATAAATGCGGGCAGCCTGCACGCCAGCAGCAATGTAAATACTGTGGCGATTGCGCTCAGCGGTATGAATAGCGTTAAAAATTTAGCGCAATTAGAAGGGTTTAATGATACTACTGCCTGGGCACTTAATACCGATGGCGCAGGCACAGTTAAAACGGCGGCCAATACCAGCCTTAATTTTACCGGCGTCACTACGCTGATTGGCGGCAGCGGCAATGAAACCTTTACCCTGGGTAAAGACGTAACAACCTTCGATATTAAAGGCGGCCTGGGTGTAAATACTTTGCAGGGTGCCGATCTTGTTAATCAATGGAAACTTTCCGCTCAGGTGGCCGGTGACGTTAATCAACCGGTGGCCAATACGGGTACGCTCAACAGCACGGGTGTGTTCACCGCTATTCAAACGTTGAAAGGTGGCACCTTAGCGGACACATTGGATTTAACCGGTAGCAGCGGTTTAACAGTTGCGCTTGCCAATATTGCAGGGTTTGAAAGCTTAGTTGGCGGCACTAATTCTAGTTTAACAGCCAATAATCAAACCAATAGCTGGCAATTAAATGCGGGTACTAAGGGGTTAATTAATTCCGTTGCGTTTGAGAATTTTGCCACGCTAAATGGCGGCACCGCACTGGATACGTTTGTCATAGCCAATGGTTCGCAATTTAAGGGTGAGATTAATGGCGGCGTAAATACCTCAAGCTCTGTGCGTGATGAGGTTAGGATTGATTCGGTCGCCGGTACATTTACCGTTACTGGCCAAGGGGTTGGTACGCTCGAGTACATTAATACCACTAATAGCACGGTAACCACTGTTAAGTTTGATGAGATTGAAACCCTCACCGGCGGCAGTGCGGCGGATACCTTTACCGTAGGTGCCGATGTAAATATGGTGCTGGACGGTGGCGCGGGGGTGGCCGTAGATCTTATTAACTTACCCAAGCTGGATTTAGACATAACCTTTGCTGTGGGCGCGGGCCTGCCCAGTGTAAACAATATTACCTTAACTAATTTTGAGAATATCGCGGCCGATCCTACAACAAACAATACTTTACGCGCTGAGGGTGGCGAAGCTACCTGGGCCATCAAAGATTTAAATGCTGGCAATCTTACACTTAGCAAAGAGTCTCAAATCGCGAGCACCGAATTTAGCAATTTCAATAAGTTAGTCTCTGGCAGCGGCGTTGACCATTTTATTTTTGGCGATAAAGGCAGTATTAAAACTATTGTCGCCAACAGCGGTGATGATGTCGTGGGTCGCAATAGAGCTACTCTTTGGGATCTTAAATCGGTCTTGAAATTAACTGATACCGCTTCCTCCACAGTTTATGCAGAGTCGATTAGCGGCTTGAAAAAATGGCAGGGTGGTAAGGGTGATGATAATTTTAACTTGGCGAATGCTACTGCAAATTTGGCTGAAATGGCTGATTTGGAGATTGATGGCGATGGCGGCCAAAACCAATTCACCAGCCCGAGTGGCACTTGGAGTTGGACCTTAACCGACAGCCAAAAAGGCGAATTAACGGCGCCCGCACAAAAAATTAGGTTTACTAAAATTAATACTTTAGTGGCTGGCGCAAACCAAACGCTGACCAATACTGCAAGCGTTGATGGCTGGAAAGTTAGCCAATCGAATCTGCTGACGGCGGATATAGGTGGGCTGGCTACTCAACTCAAGGATTTTGCCACCGTTAATACCGGGAATAGTGGGGATGTGCTTTTAATTAATGCGGCCTATACCGGCGCTATAAATTTGCAAGGTGGTGCCAACAGCGTAAACATCGGTGCGGCAGGCAGTATTACCGCTCTTAGTGCCGGTGGTGGTACCCAGGACACAATAACTAGCGCCTTAACGAAGAGTATATGGACGCTTACTGAAAACACTGATAGACGCTTTATAACAGTAAAGGCGACTGCAGAAAGTGCCAACCCGATTATTAATGAACTCTTCGGATTTGAGAGTATTTTCGTCACAACCACCAATAATACCCTCGCTTCAACACTGAACGATAACAAGTGGACAATTGCTACTGCCAATACTGGGCTTTTGAATAATATCAAATTCAGTGGTTTTGATCAGCTCATCGGATCGGATGGTAAAGACACCTTTTCATTTACAACCGGTGACGCTTTTGTTGGCACAATTGACGGAAAATTGGGTGATAATCTGGTAGATGTCTCGACAGGAGGCCAAACTAAATTTGAATTAAAAGCTGCTGAAGGTGTTGAATTTAAGGGTGTAAAAGGCGCCACTGGGGTGACTGGTGCAGGCGCAACTGCGCAATTAAATTTAGTGTCGGACAATAAAGCAAGCTGGACGATCAGCGGTGAAAACAGTGGCGAACTTATTTATAGTCGATCAGTGAATGATGTTCAGGTTGATACCAAAATTAGTTTTGCGGGCTTTGGTATTTTGGTGGGTGGCACCGGAAATGACGAGTTTTCATTTTCCTCCAGCGGAAAATTAAGCAGTATTGACGGCGGGGCTGGCTCAGGTAGCGATAGCCTGATGGCAAAACCTAATCAATCAAACCAATGGTCTTTGGCGACAGGCAGCACGCTAAATAATACCCTTGCAAATTTTAACAATGGCATGGCTGGGGTAATGTACTTAGCCGACTTTGACGGCATTGAAACTATAGTGGGTGCTGGCCAAGATCGTTTGCTGGTGGAATCAGGCAACACCCGATGGAGCCTAACAAAAAATGCCGGTACTTTAATTAACACACCGTTGGGTGCGGGTGCTGCCGATCTCGAACTGAAATTTTCTGGCTTTAAAACGCTGTGGGGATCGGACGCTAAGGATATCTATAAGCTTGTTGAGGTGCCTGAATTTGCCGATATCGACGGCCGCGGTGGCGAAAACCTGGTGCAGTTGGCGGCCCAAGATGCCGTATTGGATTTAACCCAAGGCTTTGCTGTGCAGGGCGTAAAAAATGTTACGGGTGTATCTGGCAGCGGCGCTACCGCTAGCCTTACTTTAGTTGCCAATAGCAATGCCACCTGGAAACTAACGGATGAAAATGCTGGCTCTATTAAAGTCACCATAAGCGGGCAGGAAAAATCCATCGCCTTTGATAATTTTATTAATTTAACGGGCGGCAGTAATAACGACGCGTTTATTTTGGATGCCAAGGGTTATGTAACCGGCACTATTAATGGTGGCACCACTAACGGCGAACAAAATAGCCTTACGGCCTGGAGCGGTGAAAATGCTAACTGGATTTTAAATACCAATTCCAGCGTGACGGCTAGCACCAGTGGCTTTAAACAAAGTTTTAGCGGCATCACACTGCTCAATGGCAGTGAAAAAGTAGATACGTTTGATGTGCAGTCTGCCCAAACCCTCAGTATCAATGCAGGCCTGGGTGATGACACCTTAATCCTGCGCAGCAATGGCCGCTTAAATGGCCAATTTGACGGCGGCCTAGACGCTAACACAGTGAGAACAATTGATGGCGCTAACAGCTGGCAATTAACCTCCGCCACCAGTGGCTCTGTTTTGGTTAGCGGCGAAACCACTAGCCGGGCAAGCTTTAGCCAAGTAAGCCATTTAATTGGTGGCAGCGGCCTGGATAATTTAATTGGTTTTAATACCGCGGCTACTTGGGAGGTGGGGGCCACGTCTGGCGTTATTGTGACGGGTACACAAGGCGCGGATAAAACAAATTTTAGCAAAATGGATGTGCTGACCGGTGGCGAGCAAAGCGATGTATTTAAGGTAAGTGGTGCATTTGCAGGGGATATTTTCGGCAAGGGCGGCAGCGATACCTTGGAGTTGTTAAGCAATGGCACTGTGCTGAATTTTACCGGCGGCACCCAGGGCGCGGATGCTACAGGCGATAAAATTATCGGCCCCGTGTCCGGTGCCGTTTGGCAATTCACTACGGATAAAAACACGCTCACAGATAAAAACGGCACACCTCTACTGGGTAATTTCCAAGAAGTGGAAACACTGCAAGCCGATACTACAGGGGAAGACACGCTCGTCTCTACGCTTGCTGATAACGCTTGGAACCTATCGTCGGCTAATGCGGGTGTGTTCAATACCGCCATTAATTTTAACGGTTTTGATTATTTAACTGGCTCGGATTTAAAAGACAGTTTTGTGTTTAATTTTGTTGGCACCTTTGGCAAGGGCGTGGATGCGGGCAAGGGCGATAACAGTGTGCAGTTGAATTTAGTTAACCGCGTGGAGCTGGATTGGGCCGATAAAATTGTTAATGGTGTAAAAGGCGCGAATATAATTATTGGCTCCAACAGTGTGGAGAGTGAATTAAGCCTGCAAAGTGATGTTGGCCTCACCTGGATCATTGACCGCTTAGATGGCGGTGTCATTTCCGATGGCACCTCAAGCTTTAAGTTCGACCAGTATAAAAACCTCAAAGGCTCCCTAGCGAGCGACGATTTCCGCTTCACCAACGCCGGTGCTATCAGCACCAGTATTGATGGTGGTAATGGCGATGGTATCGACAGCCTTACAGGACTCGTGGGCGACAACACCTGGCAGCTTGGGCAAACCTTTGCCATTACCGGGCAAAGCGGGACCTATGTAAAAAATGCTGCGGGCTTTGAGCGATTGTTGGGCAACCTCAATAAAGACACGTTTAATGTCAATACCCGCGTTAAAGCGAGTATTACCGGTGGCGATGGCGATGACCGTTTGGTGTTGGCCGCAGGCAGCCAGTTAGAGGGCAGTTTTAACGGCAACCTGGGCGACAACACCGTTGAGAGCCAGCTGGCGGCCAGCCGCTGGGAGTTATCCTCCGTGGTGACTGGTGTTATTAGCAACGGTGATGAGACGGCGCTGCGGTTTAGCAACGCCAACAAAATGCAGGCGCTGGCCAGTGGGGATAATCAGCTGAGTTTTGCAGGTCTCACGGCGGATCTACAGTGGCTTATCAATAGCGGCAGCAATGAGCGCGCGGGCGGTCAAGTGGCGGTTACCGGTCAGCTCGCCCCTGCGACTCAGTTCAGCGGTTTTAACCGCATTACCGGCGCTAAGGGTGCCGACGACATGACGCTTGCCGTCGCGGTGAGCGAGATTAACCTGGGCGAGGGCAATAACCGCCTCACGCTGCAAACCGGCGCCAAGGTGAACAGCCTGCTAGCAGGCACGGGCCGTGATGAGCTGAGAAGTTTTGCCGCTGCGAGCCTGTGGCAAATGCTCAGTGCTACCGAGGGTAAATTAAGCACCACAACGGCAGATGTGGTGGGCCAGTTCAGTGGCGTTGAGGTGTTCACTGGCTCCGGCAACGACCGCTTAAGCGCAGCAGCCCTGGGCAATAAATGGGTATTGAGTGGCCCCGGCGGCGGCACGCTCAATGGTACTTATACCTTCAGCGGGTTTGGCCGCTTGCAGGGCAATACAGGCGCAGACGCGTTCGAGGTGCAGGCGCTAGGCAGCATGGCCAATGTTGACGGCGGCGAAGGAGACGACAGCCTGATCGCGCGCAACAGTGCGAACACCTGGAATTTTAGCCGCAATGACAGCGGTACCCTGCGCGCCACGGGCGAGCAGACTGCTTACCTCGCCTTTAGTGGGCTTGAGACCTTTACCGGCGCCCAAGCGGCCGCCGACAGCATCACCCTTGATCCACAGGTGAGCCAGGTGAAATTGGCCGCTGGTGGCCAGGCGGAGGATGAATTGTTCGTCAATTATCGCGATAGCCTTGAACTGAGCAGCGATGGCACCCGCTGGCTCGGTATCAGCGGTGTGAAGAAGGTGACCGCTCAGGCGCTCACCGCCAGCCGCAGTGCGCAACTGACCAGCACGGCCAGTGCCGCCAGCCGCTGGACCATCAATGAAGAAAACGGTGGTGATTGGACGGTAGGCGTCGGCACTGCAAGCGCCAGCAGTACTCACTTTAGCGGCTTCGACAGGCTGCAAGGCAGCAGTGCAGGCGATGAATATATCCTCAGCAACGGCCGCATCAGCACCCTGATTGACGGCGGCGCGGCGCTGCCGGGTGCGGTGCAAAACGATAGCCTGCTGGCCGACAATAAACTCACCTACTGGACCGTAACCGGCACAGGTGCGGGCTCGCTGACCTATTTCGATCCCAATAGCGCCGTCGTGCAGCGCTTTGCGGGTATTGAGACACTCATCGGCAACGGCTCCAATGATGAATTCCGCCTGCAGGCGGATGGCATCAGCATCAATATCCGCGGTGGCAACAGCACCGGTGTGGATAAGGTGAGCTTCAACGGCGCGCTGGATATTACCCTCGGCCAGCAGGACGTAGTGGGTGTGGGCATCGCTGAGATAGAGACCTTTGAAGCTGACCCCACCAAACAAAACACCCTGCGCTCCTCCGCCGCGGGCGGTAATTGGACGCTCACCGGCGCCAACTCGGGCACCTTGGTTTCCGGCAGCGAGCAGTTGAGGTTTAACAATTTCCAAAATCTCTTGGGTGGCAAGGGCACGGATGAGTTTGTACTGGATGAAAACGCTCGTGTATCCGGCCTACTGTCAGGCGGCGACGGCGATAACAGCCTGCGCATCAGCCATAACCGCGACCTGACCGCCACGCTCACCGCCGACGGTGCCGGTGATCTGGCCACAAGCGCCGCGATTGCCCGCTTTGAACAGATTAAAACCCTTGAGGCGGTCCCGCTGGCGCAGAACCTCAGCGCAACGCTTACGGCGGCCAATCAGCCCAATCAATGGGTGCTGACCGACAATAAGGTGGCGCTCAACGGCTTCAATTACACGGGCTTTACCCAATTGATCGGCCAAGATGGCGCGGATGACTTCCTGCTCAACGGCAAACAAACCCTCAGCATCGACGGTAAAAATGGCAGCGACAGCCTGACCCTCAACTCAGCCCAAGGCACGGTGGTGGGCTGGCAGTTGACCGGCGCCAATGGCACCCTCACGGCCGCCGTCGGCGGTAACACTCAGCTGATTGCCCCGCTGTTTAGCAACATCGAGCAGCTGATCGGCGGCGCTGGCGATGATGTGTTTGTGCTCACCAACACCGGCAACCGCTACAGCCGCTTTGATGGCGGCGCAGGTAACAACAGCCTTTCCAATAGCAGCGTCAACAATCAATGGCAGCTGGGCAGTTTGCCGGGCGATGGCAGTGCAGTAGTGGACAGGCTCAATAACGCCCAAGTGGTGCGCATCCAAACCCTCCATGGCTCTGGTAGCGACAGCCTGTTCGGTAGCGACGATAACACCCTCTGGCTGGTGGGCCGGGGCGGACAGCTCAGCCTCAGTCAAACCAACAGCAGCGAGAAACGCAGCCTAACCGCCACCGGCATGAGCCGCTTGCAAGGGGGTAAAGGGCAGGATGATTTTGTCCTGCAAGAGACCGGCAGCGGCAGCTTTGCTCGCATAGACGGGGGTGCCCTGGGCGCCGATAGCCAAACTGGCTTGAACACCAGCAGTGTGCGTGACAGCCTTGATGCGCGCGCCGTCACTGCGGATGTACAGGTGAACCTCAACGAAGTGTCCGCCAGTACTAGCCTCGGGGCTAATCAATTGGTGGTGTCCGGCATTGAAATCCTCGATCTCAATGCCACGGCCAACAACACCCTGTATGGCCCAACGCTTGCCAACAATCAGGCCATCAGCTGGCAAATCAGCCAGGCCAAACAGGGTAGCTTTGCACCCAAACTGGGGGCCCATGGCGAGAACACCGTTACCTTTAGCGGCGTGAGCAACTTGATCGCAGGCGCCGGTGAAGACCGTTTTGCGCTGGCTACGGCGGAAGGTTTGGGCGGTGACCTGGACGGTGGCGAAGGTACCGACTACCTCGATTACAGCCAGGCCAATCTGGCCGCCAGCCAAACCAGCTTTGATGTGGTGATTGGCGAGAGCACGCGCTTGCGAAATATCGACGGCGTGATCGGCAAAAACACCAGCAGCATGCGTCTGGTGGTGAAGAGCAATGGTTCGCAGTGGTTGCTGGACGACATGGACGCCGATGGCACCACCAGCGATGGCGTCAACGATGGCCGAGTTACCCTGGCCAACGGCCAAAGCGTTGTGTTTATCGATTTTGCCGCTTTGGTGGGCACCCAAGGCGCGGATAAATTTGATCTCAAAGGTGGGTTCAACGGCAGTATCACCACCGGCGAGGGTGCCGACAGCCTGGTGGTGGGCGTTAACCCCAACCGCGCCCAAGCCATCAAACTCATTAACGATGTCAGCGATAGTCTCAGCCTGAGCTGGCAAGGGGCGGCTCCTGCGGGTGTGAAAGAAACCTATAAACAAGTGGCCAGTGGCCGCGAGTCTATAACCCTGGAAAGCCTCACCCCGGCATTGAGTGTGCAGCCCTTTAGCATCGAGTTTAACGCCTTGGCCAACATTGATGACTCCTTGGCGGTAGATGAAATGCGTGTGCAAACCGCCTTTGAAACTGCCGGCAGCAACCGCTTGATGCTCAATCAAAATGCGCTGCAGCTGTCCATCGACAGCCCCAGCGGCGCCAAGGTTGGCACCTGGTTTAAGGTGAATAACAAAACCAACCTGATCCTCAGCGGGCAGGTGGGTGATCAATTAACCTTAAGTGGCAACAGCCAGCTGGCGGGCGCCTTGAGTCTTGAGAAATTTGCCATCAGCGCCCAGGGCGAGCAGAGCCTGGGTGCCGGGCAAATTAACTTCAACGGCGTGGCGAGCATCGGTAGCGCCCAACAGGCCGTGCGCGTGGCCACCCCTGTGGTGCAATTTACTAGCCTGCGCGGCGATGCTTGGGTGACCAGCAGCGGTGATATCAAACTGGCCAGTCTCGATGGTCAGGGCAAGCTGAACCTGCGGGCGGATGGCAACATCGGCCAGACCCAACAGCTGAGCTACACCCGCGACCTAAACCTCGCCGCCAGTGGTTCAATTAACCTGGATAACCCAGACAACCGCTTAACCGGCGGCTTATCCATCAACGCCGCCAATGCGGTTACCCTGGCCAATGGGTTGACGAGCCTAGCGGCGCTCAACGCCGAGCAGTTCACCTACAGCGGCCAGGACCTAACGGCCAGCGGCCCCTTGGTGGTGGCTGGCGCCACCTCACTCACCAGCACTGGCAGCATTGAAGCGCTCAACCCTGCCAACCGCTTAGCGCGGGTGCAAGTGAATGCCGCTGGCAGCGCCAAACTGGCGCTGGGTACGGACAGCAGCCTGGTGGGCGCCAAAGTGGGCGGCACTTTACAGGCCCAGGCCGATGGTTTGACCGTGGCCGGTGACCTCACGGCCGCCGCCTTGGAGCTTACTGCCGGGCAACCGGCTACGGGCGCAGGCCAATTAAAAGTCAGCGGTCAATTAAACGCCCCGCAAATCAGCCTCACGGCGGGTGACCTGGTGTTAAAAACCCAGCTGCAAGGCAGCCAGTTGAGCCTCAGCGCCAAGTCGGTGAGCCTGGAAAAATCCGTTGACCTAAGCGGTGATTTCAGCGCCCAGGTGGACAGCCTGCAGCAGGCGAGTGACGCCGCCATTGCCAGCAAAGGCGCTGTTACCATCAACGCCACCGGCGCATTGCAGCTGGATGGCGCCATCACCAGCGGGCGGGATCTGAGCCTGGTGGCCGGTGGCAGCATTGCGCAGAGCGGCGCCTGGCGCACCGACGGCTTAACCGCGAGCGGTGAAGGCAAAGCCGCCACTGCCGATGTGATCGTCAAATCCGGCGCCAACATAACTCAGCAGTCCAGCGCCAGTACCCAAAGTGCAGGCGCCATCACCTATGAAGCGGCGGGCACCATCCGGGTGGCTTCACTGGTTGGCAAGGGCGAGGTAATGGTGAACGCCACCGCTGGCATCGAAGATGCCAATGGCACGGCCACCAACATCACCGCCCCGAGCGCGCGCTTGATTAGCGGCGGCAACGTCAACGGTTTGGATCTCTCGGTGGACAGCCTGATCGGCCAGTTCGCAGGCGCCGCGCAAACCGTTAGCCTGCGCAACGACAAGACCCTGCGTGTCGACCGCCTAGTCACTAACGCCAGCGAGCCAGGTGCAGTTACCACTATCGCCACCGCTCGAGGCGATGTGATTTTCAACAACGACCTGAGTAAAAACCCGGAGCTGTCCAGCCTCTACGCCAAAACGGATTTAGCCCAGGAGAAAACCGGCTTGGTGAACAGTAACTACGCCAGCGGCACCCTCAATATAGTGTCCGAAAAGGGCCGCGTGCGCGCCACCGGTAGTGTGAACGCCAGGCAGCCCGACTTGGTCGCCAATAACATCAATATATTTTCCGCCCTCGGCGTCAGCACCCCAAGCCGCCCCCTGGTGATCTACAGTGCGGGCAATGTGTTGTACACCGGTACCGGCTTGAACTGGAAACCCTACGCGGCCTTCAGCCAAGGCTTTAAATTCTCCAGCGATAATGCCTTGGACCTTTCCCAGTTATTGCTGGCGGCCGGGGATCAGTTGATCGAGGTGGAACCCTTAGAAGACGTAAACCCAGCGGTATTTACCGACGTGCGCAACTACTCAGCGGACAACCTCTCCATCATGCTGCCTGCGGATCAGCGCTATGAGGAGTAAGGCCAGGTCGATGCTGCCGCTGAGTGCCCCTGAGTGACACCTCGGCCAGCGGCAGAATAAAAGCCGCGCCCTCACAATACCCCTCCTCTGGGGGGGGCTCAAAAGGGCGCCGGTGGTTGATAAAAAGGATAAGAAAGGAGAACCACTATGCGCGCAACTCGGCGCTATAAATCGCTCCCTTATAACCCTGCATTAAAAGAGCGTGCCAGGGCGTTGCGCCGGGCGGGCAATCTCGCGGAGGTTTTGCTGTGGAATCAGCTGAAAAGCAGACAGGTGCGAGGGCTTGATTTTGATCGCCAGAAAATTATCGGCAATTACATTGTCGATTTTTATTGCGCACAGATCGACCTGGTGATCGAAGTTGATGGCTACAGCCACGAATACACGGCAGAGTATGATGCCCGGCGGGATAAGTATCTAACCGGTTTGGGATTGCAGGTAGTACACCTGCTCGATAGCGATATTAAACACACTTTGGATTCTGTGATGATTTATTTAAACGGCTTTTTCGAGAGCATAGCTACCCGCTCACCGCCCCGCCCCTCTGGGGCACCCCTCCAGGGGAGGGGAATTCCCGGTGATTAGTGTGCATTGTAACCATCCTGGCCGCTTCGTTGACCTGTTCAACCAAACACGCCGCGTTCTTCACCACAGTGACTTAAGTGGCTGATGTGAGGTGTTACAACAGCGCCACCCAATTCCCCTCCTATGGAGGGGTGCCCCAACGGGGCGGGGTGGTTCAGACAGATTAAATGCAGCACCACCCAATTGCTCTCCTGTGGGGAGCCCCGGCGGTTCTGTAGCCCCACAATTAAAAACCTAATAGCGAATGTCCATGACCTGTAAATCTCTTTTCAAATCGCTCCTGATCCTTAGCCTCCTCTGGGGCGCGGGCAGCGCCTTGGCCGGTGTTCTTGATATGCCCGAGGCCACTGAACTACCCGATGCGGAGAAAAAATCCCTGTTAAAAGACATGGACATCCCCGCCGTAAAAGAGCGCGACCCCAACCCAGAAGGTGGCCCGCGTTTAAATGTGAAAGAATTTCGCATTCAAGGCCTCGAAGACGACCCGGATTTTAATATTTCCAAAGTGGAACTCACCAAACGGGTAGAAGCCATCCGTTTTGATTTAATGGGTGAAGGTGAAAAAACCAAATCTGGATACACCCTAAAAGAGTTGGCCGAAATGGCCGACTTAGTGGCGCAGATTGAAGAAGAAAGTGCCGACCAACACGTAGGCCCAGTGGAAGTACAAAAATTAGTATTTTTAATCCGCGAACAGCGCCGCCGCCGGGGGGTCACTCTCGGAATGATCGAAACGGTTGCCGACACCATTACCCAATATTATCGCGAGCGCGGCTTTATTCTGGCCAAGGCTTATATCCCGCAGCAACAAGTGCGCGACGGTGTGGTATCGCTCAATATCATGCTGGGTAAATTAGGTTCGGTTGAAGTGGTCAACGCCAAACGAATTAATAAAAATTTATTAAAACGCACGTTTAATGGCTCGCTGGATAAGCCGGTTACCGCCGACAATACCGAAGAGAATTTATACTTAATTAATGATATTCCCGGTGTGTACGCGCAGGGTTATTTTGAACCGGGCGACCAGGTGGGTGATACACGTTTAAAGTTGAACGTCACCAAAGAAAGCTGGTTTGACACCAGTGTGCGCATCGACAACCACGGCGCGAAAACCACCGGTGAGAATCGCCTCTATGGCGAATTTGTGTTGCATAACCCCACAACCCTGGGTGATGAAATCCAATTGGGCGCGCTGCGCACCGAAGAAGACAGCAGTTACGGCGCCATACACTATAGCCTGCCTATTTATACCCCGCGCCTGCGTATGAAGGTGGGCGCCTCGCAAAATGATTTTGTCTCGCGGATTAATTTCGGTAAATCATCCGCCGCCGGGGTGGAATATTCAGGCTCCGCTAAGGTAACCGATGCGGACATTAGTTATCACTTTGAGCGCGGCCGTAAACACAATAGCTCTCTGGGGCTGCAATTTTCGTCGATTAAAACCAATATCGACCTGATCGGTGAGGAAAAACTGCCAGTGGTGGATACAAAGTTGGATAATTTATCCCTTAATTACCACTTCGATTACCTCAACGAAAAAAGCCGCAGATTACATCAGTTCGATATTGGCATTACCTCTTCTAAAGAAACCGACGCAAACAGAATCACTTCTAAAGAGGCCGGAGACCTTTTGCGCGATCCCAATGCGGACTATTTTTACTACAACTATTCACTGTTGAGTTTTTTTAAAAACCCGCTTGCCCAATCCGACTTGCGGCTCGTGGTAAACCACAGCCTACAGTATGCAGGCAAAGCGCTCTCCTCCAGCAACAAGTTTGATTTATCCGGCCCCAACCACGCTCGCGCCTTTGAACTCAACCATTTTGTCGCCGATGATGCGGCGCATATTGCCACGGATTTAATTTTTAACACGCCCAAATGGCTGCAATTTGGTGGCCCGGAAGGCTCCAGCCAAAATGGCTTAACACCTTTTTTATTATCCGATATCGCCTATGGTGTTACCTACCCGGAATATACCACCTCGGAAAAAAGTAATGCCTTGGTGGCGGACGTAGGGATTGGTTTAAAGCTAAATACTGAGTGGGGCCTGCGCGGCAACCTGGCCTGGGCTGTACAAGTAAAAGATAAAATTGAAGCCGATACCAATGACCTCTCTACGGTCAAGTCAAGCAGCAAAAATCATCTTTACTTTGAATTTATGTATAGCTATTAACATTGGATTGGGCCCGATTTAACTGCCTTATGGCCGTGGCAATTTACACGGCGCCGTTGAGCAGCGACGGCTGTGTTGCGGCAGCTGTATTTGGCATGGTAACTAAACCCGCCACGTTTACCGGTAGAAATTTCTATGCTTGTAGTGGGATTTTACGCAGCGTGTCTTGGGCTGCTGTATATGGTGTTAACCTTCCGCACTATTTTTCTGCGCGGAAAATTTAAGCGCGCCCTCGGAGATGGCAATCACGAACCCTTGCAAAGGGCCATCCGTGTACACGCCAATTTTAACGAATATGTACCGCTGGGCCTGGTTTTATTGTCTTTGCTGGCCGCTCATCAAGCCTCGGTCTATCTGCTACACAGCCTGGGCGCGGCACTTTTAGTGGGCCGTCTGTTACACGCCTTAGGCGTAAGCCGCAGCCCTGAGCCTTTAATTCTGCGCCAAGTAGGTATGGTGTTGACTACCGGTAGTATTTTAGTGAGCGCCGGGAATTTAGTGCTGTTTTTTCTGGCGAGCGCGGCACAGCCATAAAACGCGCTTTTAGCCCTTGCCGCACGCAACGCACTGATGAGCCTGTTATGGCCAAATCCCTTCAGCATAAAACCATCGCTTTATTGTTTCATGCCCAGGATGCCCCTGGCAGTATTCATAATTATTTAATCACCTATTACGCGCAGCTGTGGCAACAGCAGGGCGCTAAGGTGATTGTGTTGTTCGGCTGCAGCCGATTTGTCGCAGCGGATTTAATCGTTGTGCACGTGGATTTATCGGTGGTGCCCGAGGAGTATTTAGTATTTGCCGCCCGTTACCCTGTGGTTTTAAATGGTCGCGTGCGGGATATTCGCAAATCCCAGTTTAGTCAGCAGTTGGTGCAAAAAGACGATGAGTATACCGGCCCGGTAATAGTTAAATCCGACTGCAATTACGCTGCTATGCCGGAGTTGCGTATAGTCCCTGCGCAGATAAATACGGCTCAGCGTTTGTTCGCCAGCCCATTGGATTATCACATCTACCCAAATAAAACCGCCGTGCCTGATGACCTATGGCGGCAGCCGGGTTTAGTGATAGAGCAGTTTTTACCTGAAGTAGAAAACGGCCTTTACCATATTCGTTTTTATAATTTTTTAGGTGCTAAAGGAAATTGTATGCGGGTGGCCTCTGTGCACCCGGTGGTGCATATTAGCCAGGCCGTACGCATTGAACAAATCCCCTTGGACCCGCGCCTGGATGCGTTGCGGCGTGAATTGAATTTTGATTACGGCAAGTTTGATTATGTGCAGCGCGAGGGCGAAATCGTTTTATTTGATACCAATAAAACCACGGGTTTTGTCGGCGGCAGCACCGACCCGCAGTGGCAGCAGGCACGTTTTGAACGGGCTATGGGTATTGTGGATTATCTTAAATAAACCTAGATTTAATCAGAGCATCCTTAAACCAGGTGCGGCATCCATGCCTATGTAATTAACCCGGCTTCAAAACCCGCCGGGTTAATAAATAAAAATTCTTTAATTTAAAGGCTCCAACTTAGCGTACTGCGCCACCAGCCATTTAGTCCCCGCGCTTTCAAACGCCACCTGCACCCGCGCCGCTGGCCCCTGGCCTTCAAACTGCAAAATAACCCCTTCTCCGAATACCGAGTGATTTACGCTTTGGCCTAAACGTAGGCCCGGTGCATCACTGATGTCCTGTTGTTTAAAACGCTGATTGGCGGGAATCACAATGGTGGATTTTACGCGCACTTCTTGAATGAGTTCGCTGGGAATTTCCCGCAAAAAACGCGAGGGTGGGTTGTGGGTTTCGCTGCCGTATAAGCGGCGGCTTTCAGCGTAGGTGAGTATGAGTTTGTGCATAGCGCGGGTAATGCCTACATAACACAGGCGGCGCTCTTCTTCTAAACCCTCTTTGGTATCGGCGGACATTTTATGGGGGAAGAGGTGTTCTTCCACGCCGACTAAAAATACCAAGGGGAATTCCAAGCCTTTGGCGCTGTGCAGCGTCATTAATTGCACCGCGTCGGTAAAGGCATCGGCTTGTGCGTCGCCTGCATCTAGGGCCGCAAGGTCCAAAAAGGCGGCTAATTCTGTGCGTTCTTCATCGAGGTCTTCGGCTTTAAAGGCGCCGCAGGCGTTGACTAATTCTTGTAAGTTTTCCACCCGCGCCTGGCCGCGTTCACCTTTTTCATTTTGATGAAATTGTAAAAGGCCCGATTCATTAATGACATGGGCCACTAATTCAGCGAGGGGAAATTCGTTAACTTCTTGTTCCAGTTTGCTCAATAAGCTTAAAAAACCGGCCAAACTGCTGGCGGCGCGATTGGGCAGCACATTATTTTTTAATAAGCCCAAGGCCGATTTATACAGGGAAATATTTTGATCCCGCGCGCTTTGCCGCAATATTTCCTCGGTTTTACTGCCGATTCCGCGAGTAGGGGTATTGAGGACGCGCTCAAAGGCGGCGTCATCCTCGCGGTTTTGTAGCAGGCGCAAATAGGCGAGGGCATTTTTAATTTCCAGCCGCTCATAAAAGCGCTGGCCGCCGTAAATACGGTAGGGCACGCCTTCGCGAATGAGGGCTTCTTCCAGTACGCGGGATTGGGCGTTGGAGCGGTAGAGAATAGCGGCGCTTTGGCGCGGGTTGCCCTGGGCCACCCAGCTGTTAATGCGCTCCACCACAAAACGCGCTTCATCCTGCTCGTTAAAGGCGGCGTAGAGGTCGATGGGCTCGCCCTGCAGGCCTTCGGTCCAGAGGTTCTTGCCCAGGCGGCCGCGATTATTGGCAATAACCGTATTGGCGGCCTCCAAAATAGTTTTACTGGAGCGGTAGTTTTGCTCTAAGCGAGTGGTTTGGGTGGCGGCAAAGTGTTGGTCGAACTGCTGGATATTTTCAATGCGGGCGCCGCGCCAGCCGTAAATGGACTGGTCGTCATCCCCCACCGCCGTCACCTGCCCGCTAGTGCCCGCCAGCACCCGCAGCCAGGCGTATTGCACGGCGTTGGTGTCTTGAAATTCGTCCACCAAAATATGTTTAAAGCGCTGTTGGTAGTGTTTAAGCAGGGCCGGTTTGGTCAGCCACAGCTCGTGGGAGCGCAGCAGCAACTCGGCAAAATCCACCATGCCGCCGCGCTGGCAAGTCTCTTCATAACCCTGGTAAACAGCCTTCATGGTGGCCAGGTACACATCCGCCCCCTCCACTATATGGGCCGGGCGCACGCCCTCGTCTTTTTGTTCATTGATAAACCACTGCGCCTGTTTGGCGGGCCAGCGCTCCTCATCTAGGTTTAGCTGTTGGCAGACGCGTTTAATCAGGCGCAACTGATCGTCGGAATCAAGGATTTGGAAGTTCTGCGGCAGCCCAGCGTCCTGCCAATGGGCTTTTAATAAGCGGTGGGCAATGGAGTGAAAGGTGCCCACCCAGAGATTGCGAAAGGCGCCGCTGCTCGCTTCACCTAAAGCGGCCTGCAAGCGCTCGCGCATTTCTTTGGCGGCTTTGTTGGTGAAGGTTACCGCCATAATTTGATGGGGCGACACGCCCAACACCTGCACCAGCCAGGCAATACGGTGCACCAGCACGCGGGTTTTCCCCGACCCGGCCCCCGCCAGGATCAACTGATTACTCGGCTCAGCGCACACCGCCTGGCGCTGGGCATCGTTTAAGCCATCGAGGAGATAAGACACATCCATAACCGACCACTGGGTAAATAAACAGGGGTGGGATTGTACCAGCAACGCCCGTGCTAAAAACCTGCCCAAAGGGCGCACACGCCAAATTAAGCCCCGCGGCCAGTGTGAATGCGAGCACCCGGTGGCGGCGGCTAAGCGGTGGTATCCGCCATCAGGACCAGCAAGGTGTGAACCTGTTAAATCTAAGATGGCGATTGGAGCCTGCTGCGTATTACCTCAGCCGTGCTTTTTTGCCAACTCTATCCCAATAGAACAACTACCGCGTGGGGGCGAGGGAGGTGTCGTTAGGCGGGTGTGTCTTGCATCGACCCCTGAGTTTTTTTGGATGTTTAACCCTGCGCAACCAGAAGCTGCTCCAACAGCTCACCCACGGAGATAAACCATGAAAAATATTTTTGTACCGGCCGCAGTACTGGGCTCGTTGTTATTAACCGGCTGCACTGGGCAGCAGAGCGAAAAACCCCCCGCTACGACACCACCGGTTACATCACCGCCTGTGACCAACAGCCGCATTAAAATCAACTCCATCACGTTTAAAGACGAATCCGTTGCCTACTACATGCGGGTGATTTCGGCGGGCAACCCTGATATGTATGCCGATGAGGTGACCTATCTTGCGCTTGATAAGGCAACTGATTTGAGCTGGTTACCCTATTTCAGCCAATTAAAAGTCTTAACGGTGAGCGGGCAGGTGCACGATAGGGTTGATTTAGCTTCTAACCCTCTGCTGGAAACGCTCGATATAAAAGCCGATTCATTATTGCTGAGCCACAATAATCGCCTGCGTGAATTAACCGCCCAGGTGAGCCATATTGAACTGCCCAGCACCGCCGCTCTTACAGTGCTGAATTTAACCCATAGCCCTGTCATCGGGCCGCAAAGTAAAGAGCTTTACCGCAGTAATAAAAACCCACTGTTGGCCAACCATTTAAAATTGGATTTAAGCCGCCAGCCAAAACTGCAACAATTGTATCTATCCGGTTCCTTTGAAGAAGTTATTTTGCCTAGCACTAGTGTGTTGGAGTATCTAACTATAAAGGGTTCTGCTACGGCACGTCTTAATGGTCTCGCCCAGCAGGCCGCTTTGAAAAGACTTGATGTGGTGTTAGATAAAAACCTGCAGGAGGTTGATGTAAGCGGGCTTAAACGGCTGGAATATCTCGCTTTAAAGGCCGATGGCATACACAGTCTCGATATTAGTGCACTGCCTCAACTGGATGTGCTGGAGATCAATGGAGATAATTTCAGCCAGCTTGCCAGCAATACATCGCAGCCGTCCTTACATCATCTGCGCTTGATGGCACCCAAGATTTATTCGTTGGATTTAAACCCCTACCAGAATTTAAATACGTTTTTTTACGCCGACGGTGACTTAGCGCATTTAAATGCTTCGCTGCCTAATCTTACTGATATCACTATCGGTAACGCCCCATTGGTAACGCTTAAAACAGGCAGTTGCAGTGCGTTGGCACACGTGGAAATCGGCTATAACCTGCTGGATCAACTGGATTTAAGCCAGTGCAAATCCTTGACCGAAGCCTTTATTTTGCCCAGCACCGCGCGCACGGAGGATGTATTAAATACACAATTAAAATTGCCCCAAGGTGTTGAGCGCGTCCTTTCTGCTGAGGCGCGGCTTCGCATCAGTGCGCTGACTCAAGAGCACATTCCCGATGCGCGTTTGTTAGCCTGTGCGCAGGCCGCAGGCAAGGCTGAAAATGCCCTCTACGTGCAGCAGTTAAAAAACATCACCTGCCGGGGCGAGAATAGCAAAGCCTATTATCAAGCGTTTGCCAGTTTGCAAGAGGGGCGCGCCGACCCGCTCGTTAACAACTATATATTCGACCTAACTGGCCTCTCATTATTTACCGGCCTGCAAAACTTGGATCTGGGCACTAATTGGATTAGCCAGCTGAATTTAAATGGCCTGAATAAACTTAAACGCCTGGTGGCCGACGGCAATATTATTCAGGACGCCGACTTTTCTAATCCCGTTTTGCAGCAGGTGGATTTAAGCTCGAACCCACTGGTTCGAGTGGTTCTGCCTGAGGGGCTTGAGCAATTTAAAGCGGCTGCAGGCATCAACTCTAATGCCTATGTCTCCTATATATTGGGTAATTATGGGCTTGATATTCTGCGCCGTGGGCCAGAGGGCAAGCTTTTATCTGTCGATGATTTTAGTAAAAAATTAAATGCGGCTGGCTGGCCTGTGTCGCTGACCGATATTCAAAGCAACCGCGTAACCTGGCCGAGTATCTCTTTGCCTGGCGCCCAGCGCCTGCGCTTTGCCGATGTGAATATTGAGGATAAAAACCTTAAGGACTGTATTCAGGAGGATTTCGTTTACGCCGATGAGGTGAAGTCTTTAAGTTGCCAAATTCGTGGAGGCCTGGGGGGCTATGTTATTCGCTCCTTTAAGGGCCTTGAGCAGCTCAGTAATTTAGAAGACGCTTTTCTTTATGGTCTTGATCTGCGCGCGGCGGATTTAAGCCCACTGAAAAACCTTAAAAAATTAACTATTGGTGATAGCCAAATAGGCGAGTTGAACTTTGGTCACTTGCCTGCGCTGGAGGAATTCTCCTTAAATAATTTTGGCGTCGTATCATCGCCTAATTTAACACTCGATCTTGCGCAGAATACCTATCTGCGGCGTTTAAATGCATCAGGCATTGGCCAGATTAAATTGCCCGAGTCCGACAGCCTGGAGTTTTTAACGCTGCGAACCGCGCATGATTCAATTTCGACGGATAATAAATATCCAGACCTGGATCTTTCTCACTACACACACTTATACAAAGTAGACATAGACAATCGAGTGGGTGTGCTCACATTGCCTGCCAGCTCTAAATTAGATTCGCTCTCATGTTTTCGCTGTAAACCCCAACAATTGCTCAACCTGAATCAACAAGAGCGCTTGACCAAGCTCTCTTTTACAGCCCCCTCCGAATGGACTCAACTGGACTTAGCGAACCTGCCTCGCCTAAACAGCCTGAATCTTGAAGCGCCAAACCTGCAAGGCCTTAACCTTGCTGAAAACCTGCGCTTAAGTGAGTTAATTTTAAATGCGCCGCAGTTAACCCAGCTGCGCACACCGGCAGTAAGCGGCCTGACAGGTGTGCAATTAACCGCCCCCAAACTGACGCAATTGAATACAGCGGCCATGCCTAAATTGCTGAATCTCACAGTGAATGAACATGGTTTTAAACAACTGGATCTGTCAGCGTCTAGCCAATTAAAGCAATTGCAATTGGGAGATGGCATGCTGCAGTTATTAACCTTGGGTGACAATCGCCACCTTGCGGATGTGAATATAGGTGCAGGTAAAATTAAAGCCCTGGATTTTTCTCGCTTAAGCGCATTAAAAAATCTGCGCATCGGCCGCAACCCCTTGCAGAGTTTAGATTTACAGGCCAACACGGCATTAATGTCGCTCAGCTATACCGAACCGGCCCCTGCAAATATGCAGCTTCCCACCCTGGATTTTGATTTGCCGGTAATCATTGAGCCTGCGGTTAAAAAAATACAGGAATTAACCCAAGCAGATGTGCCGGATGAACTATTGCGCAAGTGCATAATGTCTACGGCATTAAAACAGGGCATCGAATTTGTGGATGAATTAACTGAGTTGTCCTGCAGAGGGCTTGATAGCAAGGACCGTACGGTTGCTATGAGCCACTATGCCAGTGGCGAGAGCCTTAAAGGTTATGCTTGTTGTATCTTCGACCTCAAAGGCCTACGGTTTTTTTACAATCTTAGAACCATCGATTTCACCGGTAATTGGATTAGCAATGTTTTATTTGAGGACATAAATCTGCCTAAACTTAACTCTCTGAATTTGGATCACAACGCTATTCAAACTCTGGCATTACTTCCTCAGCGAGGGTTTGGAGGCAGCATTTTCACCCGCTCGATTCGCAACCTCAGTCTTAATGCCAACCCCCTAAGCCATTTGATATTGCCATTTGAATTGCAGTATTTAGCGGCCTCTGCAGGGGATGACTGGATTTATACCCAAGCAGTCATTGCCTCACAATATAAAAAAGAGCCTATGTTAGATTGGGTCACGCGCTCGCCTCTTACAATGAATGAGTACAAAAGACCATTTACGGTAGATTTTTATGGTGAAATGCTCTTTATTGATTCACCTAAATATGCCCGCTGAGGGTTTTAAACACTCAGTTTTCATCGGCGCAATAAAACTTTTTCTATAAACGCGCCGCAACAAAAAAAGCGTTGTACCCAGTGCAACGCTTTTTTATGGGCAGGTTTGATGTGGATGTACAACTTATTTAATATCCAGTGATTCATGGCGGAGGCGGCGTCTAGCTGAGCCAAGGTCACTGCATCGACGGCTTCGTTCGCCCTGGGTCTGTCGATGCATGGTTCTAAACCAAAGACCCTAGCCACCAGGCTTTCCCGGCAAAAACTTAAGAAATAGGTTTTACCTTCCAAGCCACCCACATACCGACCAAGGTCAGCCCACAACTGATATACCCCACCCAATCGTAATGCACCAAGCGGCCCGCCTCGTCGCTGGTCATGATGTAGCCTGCCAGCATGGCGGCAAGGCCGGAGCCTAGGTTCATCACCGCCGAATTAAACGACATCACCCGGCCGCGATATTGCGGCGTGCAGCTGGCGGTGACCATGGCGGAGCAGGGGATGTAGCGGCCGGAGACAAAAACAAAAAATAAACCTGCCACCAAAAGCTGGTAGGCCAGGCCCAAAGGCAAGCTTTGGGAGACCAGCACTATGGGCAAAAGGCTTACGGCCATGAGTACATTTAACACCAGAGCGTGGCGGTGGCGGTCGGTGATGCGGCCAATCAATGGCCGAGTAACCAGAGTGAGCGCGCCGCCGAGTAGGTAGATATAGGGCAATTGGCTATGGCTTAAACCCGCGTTGGATACCAGTGACGGCGCTATGTAGGGGATGGTCATAAAGCCCGCCAGCATCACCATAAACGAGGTGGCAAAAGCCCAGAGGTGGTTGGCGTTACTCAACAAGCCCCGATAACTTTGCAGCAGGTTTTCGTGTTGGGCGGCTATATGCTCAGTAAGGCTCGGCACCCACACCCAGCAGCCCACAAATACCACACAGGCAACCGCCGCCACCGCAATAAACGGCGCTTGCCAGGCGAAGTGATCGGCAATCCAGATTCCGGCGGGCACACCGGCCACGCTCGCTAAGGAAAACGCCAGCATTACCACACCCATGGCGCGGCCGCGCCGCTCAAATGGAACCACATCGCCCACTATAGCCATCACTATGGAAGTGGCCACGCCACCAAATAGGCCCGCCAAGCAGCGCGCTACCAGCATTAAGAGGTGATTGGGCGCCAGGGCGCAGGCGGCGGTGGCGAGGATAAGGCCGCCGTAGCTGATGAGCAAAACTCTGCGCCGGTCGTAGCGGTCGAGAATGGCCGATGCCACCAGGGCGGTAATCCCGGCTGTTAGGGAGTAGGCGGAGATTAACAGGCCAAACTGCCCGGTGCTGATATCAAACACCGCCATCAGTTGGGCTGAGAGGGGCATCATGATCATAAAATCAAGGATGTTGGTGAACTGGGCTGCCATCAAGGTGAGCAGGAGCAGCTGTTCGCGGCGGGGGCTTAAAGCCTGGGGCATAGAGAAAAACCTGGGGTAGGAATTATAGGGTTGGTGGCAGCAAGGGGTTTTGGGGTTTGAATGTACGCCTGCGCCGGTGTGGCAGGATGCTATAGCCTGCCGCTGGGTTTGTCAGAAATTTCTGGCTTGTTTTAACCGTCAAAGACCCGTCAGACGTTTCGGTAGGAGCCTGTAAATCAGCCGCCGTGACGGCCCGTTGTCAGCTGCAACCTATTGAAAAATATAGGCCTTTCCATTTATCCGGCGGCTTTGCCGCCTGTCGCAGTCTGCTGGCCTTAGGGCCTAAAACTCCGCATACGCCGCCAATGCTGCAAAGCGGTGATTTCTCTAGCCCCTCGGCCAATCACCCCTATCACTATGGACAATTTCGCACACGAAGAAGCGTTCGTAGCGACTAAACGCCCCTGCAAATTTGAACCATACTGTCTTCAAGTTGAGGCGCTAAGGAATGAGGCGTTTGCAAACCTAAGGAAAGGGTTATTAGGGTTTAAGAGCCGGATAGAGTTACCAAGGAATAAGTTACCAAGGAGTAACCAAAAGGATTGTTTAAGGAGCGCGCTGGAGAGTAGCAAGGATCGGCACACGGGAGCGAACTAAAACAGGGAGCCGCTTTTGGGAGGATACAAGGATTTAATTGGGAGCCAGTAAAGGGATTAACCCTGGGAGAGAAGAGGGAAGGGCTTAGCGGGGCTAAGCCTGTAACAGGAACACCCACAAGGACGCACGCACAGGAACACAGACAAAGGACTAGGGCATAAGGAGCACCTACTGTCGCAGGAGGAATAGGAAGGGAGTTGAATAAAGGATAAATACTGGGAGTACACAAAGGATCAAACTGAGAAGGCAATAGGGACGGCGGTACACAACAGCATGGTAATGGACACAGCGCCCCTGGCGCAGTGCGTGGAAGGGAGCTGCGCATTAAGGAGCACGAGTAGGTGCAGTGAGGGCATACAAGGAGCCGAAACGGATGGGGGTTATGGATTGCTGCAGGATGAGAGCTGATGGAATGGGGTTTAAACGGAGTACCGAAGGATCAATCCTGTGGAAACAGGTTTAAGGACGCATGAGAAACCAAGGATACTCACTAAAGGAATGTCACCAAGGGACATTGATAGATGGAGCTGGCAGGAACCGCGTTGGAGTACGCAGCAAGCCTGAGGAGCGGGCTGCCGGTACAGATTGATTAGGGACCTTCGTGTATCAGGGACATACAGGTATCAGGGACATACAGGTATCAGGGACATAATAGGAGCCAGACAACAGGAAACTACGGGGCCCGCTAGGCTGTTTGCTTGCCGCAGCGGAACAATTTGGCACCTCTCCAACGGAATGGCCTATCAAGCAAACTCATAAGCAAAATGGCGATACATGACTGATTCAATTCGGCTGGCCCTAAATACACAGTATTTGGGGCTTCGTTTTTTTAGGTCTGGCGAGAGTGTAAACCAGATTGTGTAACCGCCCATTGTTGAATAGGGTTTGGCGACCCGCCAAATAAGAGGCAACACAATGGACACCAACACACTGAAAACCCTCGCGCAAGAGCTGGCCAAAGGGATAAAAACCCCATCTGACCTCAATGCCTTCAGCGCACAACTGACCAAAATGGTGGTAGAAGCCGCGCTGAATGCTGAATTGACTGAACACCTAGGCTACCCCGCCCACGCCAAAGAAGGGCGCAACGGGGGCAATAGTCGCAATGGCAGCACCCCGAAGAAGCTCAAGGGCGACCACGGCGAAATAATCATCAATACGCCCCGTGACCGCGACGGCAGCTTTGAACCGCTGTTAATTAAAAAAGGTCAAACGCGTTTTACGTCCATGGATGAACAAATTCTCAGTCTCTATGCTCGGGGTATGAGCACACGCGATATTGTGGCTGCATTTCAGGAAATGTACGGCGCTGAGGTTTCGGCGGGGCTGATATCCAAAGTGACCAACGCAGTATTGGAGCAGGTTGTTCAATGGCAAAATCGACCGCTGGAGGCGGTTTACCCCATCCTGTATTTAGATTGCATCCACATCAAAATTCGCCACGACAAGCGCGTGATCAACAAAGCGATGTATTTAGCCTTGGGCGTTAATCTACAGGGTCAAAAAGAATTATTAGGCCTGTGGGTGTCTGAAAATGAAGACGCCAAATTTTGGCTTCAGGTGCTTACAGAGCTTAAAAATCGCGGGGTTGAACAGATTTTAATTGCCTGTGTCGACGGCCTGACGGGGTTCCCGGCGGCAATCAATGCTGCTTATCCCGATGCACGCATTCAGCTGTGTATTATTCATATGACACGCAATTCTTTAAAATATGTATCCTGGAAAGACTATCGGGCGGTGACGGGCGATTTAAAGAAAATATATCAATCAACCACTGAGGCGGAGGCGTTAATGGAGCTGGATAATTTTGCTAGAACCTGGGATGAAAAGTATCCGCACATAAGCCAATCCTGGCGAAATCACTGGCCCAACTTGATTACGCTCTTTAATTTTCCTGCCGATATTCGCAAGGTGATCTATACCACGAATGCGATCGAATCGTTAAATAGCGTTATTCGCAAGGCGGTAAAAACACGCAAACTCTTTCCGAGTGACGAATCGGCTACCAAGGTGATATTTCTTGCTATCCAGGCAGCTTCTAAGAAATGGACCATGCCGATACGTAACTGGAAAGAGGCTATGAATCACTTTATCATCGAATTTGAGCCGCAGTTAAGGGCTCATATTTAGGCGGGTGGTTACACAGAATGGTTTACAGTCTCGGTCTGGCATTCGGCCAGTAGCTCCCCGCTGAATGACGCTGCCTCCTTTTGGGGCTTAAACGAATCCTCTTGGGCGTAATAAACGCTTGGGGGCGCAGGGTTCACCGCCCACTTAAGTTAAGTGAATCATTAGCCTGCTCCAGTAAATCCGCATTGCGGTTCCCATCTCGCTGGATGTTATTGCCAATCCAGCGGCTCAGTCTGCAACGGGTATACGCCTTGCTCAACACGCAGCATTTTTAACCCCGCCCATAGCGCAGGATTGACTTGGTTGAACTTAAGAAGGAGCAGCTAGCTTGTGCGCTGCTCATCCATTCACTATCAACGCACTTGCCCCTTCAGCCAATGGCCTCTCCCACCGCCACTTTTGTTGCTGATGCCTCATCAATACAGGTTTCTGTTCTGCGTGGAGAGGGGGAATGCTTCGGTCAAAGGCCATTTAGCCTGCTAAGCTTTGGAGAGGCTTGCGCCTGAGTGTTTCGGAAAAATGCCAAGAAAATCACGTCATTAAAAGCCTGTGGCCAATTTCCGGCCAACGGGTAGTAACTGTGTTATAACTTAGCGAAAAATAACAGCATAAGGGTCTGTTCATGGCCAAACGCCGCGTACTGATAGTTGATGACTCCAAAACGGCCCAGGTACGCCTGCGCAAAATGCTTGAACGCTTCGATGTTGACGTTGATACGGTCAATTCGGCTGAAGAAGCCCTGGGGTATCTATCCTATCGTCAACCCAGCGTGATATTTCTGGATCACCACATGGAAGGCATGGATGGTTTGGCGGCGTTAAAAATTATTAAAGCCAACCCCGGTACCGCGCTGATTCCGGTGATTATGTACACCTCCGAGCAGGGCGATGTGTATGTAGGCCAGGCGCGGGCCTTGGGGGCTTTGGATATTATTTCCAAAGAAGTGATTAAACAGGTGGATTTAGAAAAGCTCATGGGCAGCTTGAATATCTACCTGATCGGCGCGGAGCCACCCGAGGATGAGCAGGCGCCCCACGCTACCACCCTCGATATAGTGGCTGACTTAGACGAGATGCCCATAGCGCCCGCCGCCAGCCTAGACGATTTACCCCCCGCCAATGATTTAGCCCGTGTGCAGTTACAAATTGGCCGCCTGTTTGAAATCCACATCGCCAAGGTGCGCCAGGAGATTGAAGACAGCACCAAGTTTTTGATGCGCAGGCTGTCTAAAGAAATTCAGGAGCGCGCGGCCAAACCCTATGTGCGCCCGGTTACTCCGGTGGCCAACCCTTCGAATGAGCCGCTGCCACCGATTGAGGTGGAAACCGATAAAGAGCGCGGCATCTCCACCTTTATCCTCGCCTTGGTGCTGCTGGGTGTGGCGTTTTTGGGGTATCACCTCTACATCAACAATGCGCATTTGCAGATGATTGCTGAGAAATACGATGTGTTACAGCAGCAAAACGCCAAGCAAGAAGCCCTCATTAACCGCTTGTTTGAACAGAGTGTGCGCGCCAAAAGCGACCCAGAATTAGACACTAATATGATGTTGGAAACTCTCAGCTGGGCCTCCAACATGAATAACCAAGTGGCGTTTGGCGAGCAGGCGCTTAACGACCAGCGCATTTACCCGGTGGGGGAATTGGTCGGCGTGTTAAAAGCTGCTAATTTTGCGGGCACTGTGTATTTGGATATTCACCTGGGTAACTTCTGCGTGGTGGAAGACCCCAGCGGGCGTTACATCTTGCCCGAGCCTGAGAGCAATATTGAAGACTGTGTGTTCCTGGCGGACAAACAACCGCAAGTGCCCCTGGATAGCCATATATCGGTGGGATTTTTAAATTATGTTCACTCGGCGCCGGTGCTGACAGAAGGGCCGATTGAGCTGGAGTTCTCCATGCAGGGCTACAGCCAACCTAAGGCCAGTTACCCGCCTAAAACCTCCGGCACCAGCGCGGGGGATTGGAATGAAGCGGCGCGTAAGAATAATCGGGTGAGTTTTTCTTTTGCGCGCAAATAAGCTTCTTTAGCCTCATCCGTATTGCGGGCGCGAGATGCGCTACGCAATGCGGTTGGGTTTTTCACCCTCCTACGCCCTCGCACCAATTTTCCTCCTCAATTAGCTGCTGCTCTAATACAGCCCTTGCTAGGCGCTTTGTCTTTCTTTATCTGTCTCGCGTAGGCGTATAGAAAAAGTAAGCCACTATGAGTAATTACTTCGCGGTGCAGCAGTAATGGATGCAGATTATTTCAGACCGTCAAAAAGAGGGACCTTTTTGACGAGCCTACACGGATGTATTCACGGCGTGTCTGAAATAATCTGCATTCATTGCTGCGGGTGAGATTTAAAGGATTCGTGGCACTCAAGCCCCTCCCGATTGTTTTCAGCCTGGGCTTGGGTTCCCAGGTCGCCCTGCCTCGATTTCACTCCCGGTAGAAATTCTACCTCCCCCATCCTCGGGGTCGTTCTGCATCCATGCCGTCGTCCGCTTTTTTTGCCAAATTCGCCTCGCCAGCACTTCGCCGCCTAGTTTTTTCAGGGCTTCCCTAAGCCTCCCGGCGCCAAAACTCCTCCTGCCGTGGCAGGGTTTGCACCATGGTGTCTATGGCTGCCGCTGTTTTGGACAATTCCTGATGCAAAAGCGCCGCCGATAGATGTGCAACCTTAGGTGAGAGATGGCGTGGCCTTATGCCCATGCCTTCAAAAATAGCCAGCCAACTGCTGGGGCGAAATAGGTCATCGCTGCGCTCATCCATTAACCCTTGGGCGGTAAATAAGTCGATGCGCTCTTGCAGGCTGTCGCTGATGGGCAGGCTCTGGCAGTGGCGCCAAAAAGCGCTGTCTTGGCGCTGGCTTTTTACATAATGCAGCTGCACAAAATCCCGCACCTCGGCAAAGTCTTTATTCATGCGCAGGTTGTAGGCCCGCGCCAGGCTCGGGTCGCATTGTTTGTGGGGTAAAAAACGCAGGAAAAAATCCAACCCGCGGGTAATTAAATGAATGGCGGTGGCTTCCAACGGCTCGATAAAGCCTGCGGCCAGGCCCAAGGCCAGGCAGTTGTGCTGCCAGAACACTTGCCGGTGGCCGGTGGCAAAGGGCAGCACACGGGCCTGTTGCTCATCAAGGGGCAGCTGCGCTGAGCTGCATAACTCCTGCAGGGCTTTGTCGTCGCTGATGAAATCGCTGGAGTACACATAACCCATGCCTGTGCGTGAGCGCAGGGGAATGGCCCAGCGCCAACCGGCTAAGGAGGCTTTGGCTTGGGTGTACAGGTGCGGGCGTGTTTGCGCGGGGGCGCGCAGGGCTAAGGCACGGTTACAGGGTAAAAAGCGCGACCAGTCGCACAGGGGCACTTTGAGAATCTGCCCGAACAAGAGGCTGTGAAAGCCGCTGCAATCGATAAAAAAATCGGCCCGGTGTTCGCTGCCATCTTCCAATAACAGGGCTTGCACAAACCCGCTGTCATCTTGCCGGGCGCCTACGACCCTGGCTGCTTGGGCGCTAAACGGGCGGTTCGCGCAGCGCTGCTTTAAGGCGGTCACTAGGCGCTCGGCATCCACATGCAGAGCGTAGTTGGCGCCGCCGATGGGGGTGTGTTGAGCCAGTTGGGGCGGGAAAAATCGCGCGTGCTGTGCCATCACCTGGCAGGGCGAAAACGCTTCCAGCGGCGCCACCGGGCCGTGTTCCTGGGCTTTTAACCAGCAGGGGTAAAAGTCCTGGCGCAAGATTTTGGCGCCGGTGCTGCCAAAGGGGTGAAAAAACCGCGAGTGTTTAACTCGCCAATCCACAAACTCGATGCCTAATTTGTAGGTGGCATCGGTCTGCTGCATAAATTGGGTTTCATCCAGCCCAAGGGATTTAATTAGGCCTACAAAAGGCGGCACGGTGGACTCCCCTAGGCCAATAGTGCCTATGTCGGGGGATTCAATTAAATGTATATGGCACTGCTCGCCGATCTCTTGGCTGAGAATGGCGGCGGCCAGCCAGCCTGCGGTGCCGCCGCCGAGAATAGTGATGGAGGTTAGGGGTTGCGACATAACACGGCAGCCAAGTGGAAAAGGGGCAGCGGATTTACCATCGGTAATAATCCGCTAGTGCATTAGAGTCGTCCTGTTCCTGCCAATGGGTGAAATCCCAAAAAACACTGCAGGAGGTAATTAAGGCCCGCTTGAGGGCATCTATTGCGCGGTGCCTGGGGAAGTTACTGCGCCAGTGCAGATACAAGGGCCTTTGGGGCGCCGGTGTCACCGGCAGCCAGGCCAAAAATTGGTTTTGCGCCACCGCCGCCTGGGCGGAGGATTTGGGCAGCAAGGTCACGGCTAAATCCGCCGCCGTCACCTGCTTGAGCAGCTCAGTCCCTACGGTTGCCAGGCTGATTGATTTAAGCCCCATCTGCTGCAGGCAGGCCACCAGTGCGCTATCAGCGGCGGGAATTTGCAGGCGCTCGGCAATCTGCTCAAGGCTCAAGCAGGTTTGGGTATGAAAGGGATGTTGGCTTGGCAACAGGGCCACATAGGCCTCATCGGCGAGTTTGAGGGAGACAGTATCCGGCGCTTCGATGGGCTGGCAGTTGAGCAATGTGTCGATTTCCCCCGTGCGCAGATTGGCCACCAGGGCGCTGCTGTCCGCCTCCTGCAGCACCAGGGGCATCTGCGGCGCCAGCCACTTTAAGTGGCCGAGCACTTGGGGCAGCCACTCAGGCGCCAGTCCCTGTTGCACGCCGAGTTTTAAGGGCCCGTGCAGGTGATCGCCCAATTGCTGAGCCAGGTCTTTCATGGTTTGCACCTGGCCGAGGGCGACCTGAGCGCAGTGTAAAAGCGGTTCGGCCTGGGGCAATAAACGCACGCCGAGCTTGCTGCGCTCGAATAACTCAAGCCCCAAGGCGGCTTCGAGTTTTTTAATGCCCATACTTAAATTCGGCTGGCTCACATGGCACAGCGCAGCGGCTTTACCAAAATGTTGGGTTTTGGCCAGGGCGATAAAAAAGCGCAGTTCGTTGAGTGTCATGGGCGGGCAAAAGGCTAAGTGTGCCAAGTTCCGCCGCCAAACGCGAGGCGCCTAAAAATGTTTTGCAACGCGCTTAAAAAAACACGGCGCCAGGCTCAAGGCGCTCGTCCCGAAAGCGTTTAGAGCCAGGGTGGAATATTAGTGGCTAATCATCCAAGGCCTGGCCGAGGGAAACATTTTTTCGCCCTGGGCTGTGTACAGCAGTGTGCGGGATTTTTTGTTTTGGCAGCCGCAGCCTTTTTTATGCTGATGATCATCCTCCCTGCGCGCTTTGCTAGAGAACTCCGGCGCGTGTTGGGCTTTTTCATTTAAGGCATGGGCTTTTTTAACTTCAGCAGGCAGCGTAAACAGCGCAGGATTCACCATAATTACCCGAGGCGATTGTGCGGCGCAGGTGGGGCACGCATTAGGCAGATGAGCCTCTTCCATAGTGGCCAGTTCAAAAAATAAACCGTGTTCGGCGCATTTATATTCATAGACGGGCATAGAGAACATTCTCCCCTGACAGGTTTTGCATCACATAATAAAAAGGGGAAGTCGGCAGCTAAACTAATACAGCGAGCAAAAACCACCGAGCTTCCCGAAACCGTTTATTTATCTGGCGAGAGCGGAATATCCACTGAGCCATCCAGCATTTTCTTCGGCCCATCGGCATTGGGCTTAATATCAAAGGCAAAAATATCCGTCGGCAGCCAGAGCGTTGCACAGGCATTGGGAATATCCACCACGCCGCTAATATGCCCCTGCACCGGTGCCGTGCCTAAAATGGCATAGGCCTGTGCTTTGGAATATCCAAATTTGGTCATGTATTCAATGGCATTTAAACAGGCTTGGCGGTAGGCGATGTGTACATCCAAATAATGTTGCTTGCCTTTTTCATCCACCGAAATACCTTCAAAAATCAAATAATCATCGTATTTGGGGGTGATGGGGCTGGGTTTAAATACGGGGTTTTTAATGCCGTATTTTTTCACGCCATCTTTAATTAAATTTACCCGCAGGTGAATCCAACCGGCCATTTCAATGGCGCCGCAAAAAGTGATTTCGCCATCGCCCTGGCTAAAATGTAAATCGCCCACGGATAGGCCGCCGCCTTTTACATACACAGGGAAATACACCTTAGCGCCGCGCGATAAGTCTTTAATATCGCAATTGCCGCCGTGCTCCCGCGGCGGCACAGTGCGGGCGCCTTCGGCCGCCGCTGCTTTGGCGGCATCACCTTTTAATTTACCCATATGGGCGGTTTCGGCATAGGGCAGGGCAGCCAGGGGCGGTGTGCGTTCAGGCTCGGTATCAAACAGGGCTTTTTCCCGCGCGTTCCACTCAGCCAACATTTCTTTCGACGGCAGGCAGCCGATTAAACCTGGGTGAATTAAACCGGCAAATTCCACCCCTGGCACATGACGGGAGCTGGTAAACATGCCGTTAAAATCCCAAATGGATTTTTGCGCTTCAGGAAAATGTTCGGTTAAAAAGCCGCCGCCATTTTTCTTGGAGAAAAAACCGTTAAAACCCCAGAGGCTATTGGAAAACGCCCCTATATCTAAAATATCCACCACCAATAAATCGCCGGGCTCAGCGCCTTCAACCCCCACCGGGCCGGTGAGAAAGTGCACCTGGCTTAGGTCTACATCGCGCACATCATCGGCGTTGTCATTGTTAGCGATCTGCCCGCCGGTCCAGTCGTAACACTCCAAAATAAAATCATCGCCGGGTTTTACCATGGCGGCCATGGGAATATCCGGGTGCCAGCGGTTGTGAATGCCTTCGTTATCATAGGGTGAAGTGGATAAATCAACTTTTATTAGTGTTTCTGTCATAACAAAACCCTCTGGGTTGGCGGGAATTTACTGTGTGTCTAAATTAAACAGAAAGATAAGAAGCGATTTGCGCCTCGTTCACTTCGCTGCGCAATTGGTTTTTAACAATAATGCCTTTTTCCATCACTAAAATGCGATCGGCAATGTCTAAGGCAAAACTCAACACCTGTTCAGAGACCAAAATAGAAATACCTTTTTGATCGCGAATTTTTTTGAGGGTGTTGCCCATGTCCTTAATAATATTGGGCTGAATGCCCTCGGTGGGTTCATCCAAAATTAATACCTTGGGCTCGGTGGCGAGCGCCCGGGCTATGGCCAATTGTTGTTGCTGGCCACCGGATAAATTACCGCCCCGGCGCGCTTTCATCTCCTCCAAAACGGGAAACATCTCGTAAAGGTATTTGGGGATGCTCGTATTGCGGCCAGTGGCAAGGCCAGTTTGAATATTTTCTTGCACCGTCATGGTGGAAAAAATCATCCGCCCTTGGGGCACAAACGCAATGCCTGCACCTATGCGCTCATAACTTTTTAATTTAGAGACATTTAAACCATCTAAAATAATCTGCCCGGCTTTATGGGCGATCATGCCCACCAAGGATTTCATCAGGGTGGTTTTGCCCATGCCATTGCGGCCCACCACGGCGACAATTTCATTTTTGCCTACAGAAAAATCAATGCCGTGGATCACTTCACTTTGGCCGTAGCTGACGGTGTAATCGCTGAGACTTAACATAGAGTTCCCCTTAGTGACCGAGATAAACTTCTTTGACTTTTGGATCGTTTTTCACTTTCTCCATAGAGCCTTCAGAGAGCACCTTACCCTGGTGCATCACGGTGACTCGGTCGGCTATATCCTCCACAAATTGCATATCGTGCTCTACCACTAAAACCGAATGGTTTTTGGTAATGCGGTGTAATAACTCAGCGGTTTGTTTGCGCTCGGCGATGGACATGCCCGCCACCGGCTCATCGAGCATGAGCAGTTTAGGTTTTTGAATTAATAACATGCCAATTTCCAACCACTGTTTTTGGCCGTGACTTAACAAACCCGCGGTTTTATACAGGCTATCCTGCAAAAAAATCATCGCGGCGGTTTCTTCTACACTTTGAATCACCTCCGCATCGCGTTTAAACGCCAGGGCGCCAAACACACTGTGGCCGCGCGGGAAGGAAATTTCTAAGTTTTCAAACACGGTTAAATCATCGTAAATAGACGGGTTTTGAAATTTGCGCCCCACCCCTGCATGCACTATGGCGTGCTCGCGCAGGCGGGTAAGTTCCTTGCCTCTAAATTTAATGGAGCCGGAGGAGGCGCGGGTTTTACCGCAAATTAAATCCAGCACAGTGGTTTTACCTGCGCCATTCGGGCCAATAATCACGCGGATTTCGCCTTCATCTACATAAAGGGATAAATCATTGACCGCTTTAAACCCGTCGAAGGAAACCGTCAGGCCTTCAATACTCAACAAAAAATCTTGGCTCATATTCAAGTCTCCTAGTGGGCGCTGGTGATAACAGGTTTAGTGGCTTTTGGCTTGCCCAGTTGCCCTAAAACGCCTGCCAGTTTTGGCGCTGCATAGGTTTGGTAAATACCGGCTAAACCATTGGGAAAGGCCATCACCACCGCAATAAACAAAGCGCCCATGGCGAATAACCACAGCTCAGGGAAGGATTCGGAAAAGGCGGTTTTAGAAAAATTAATTAATAAGGTGCCGTATACAGCGCCTAAAATAGATAACCTGCCGCCTACGGCGCAGAAAATAACCATTTCAATGGAGGGCACTATGCCCACAAACGAAGGCGACATAAAACCCACTTGCAAGGTAAACATGGCGCCGCCTATAGCCGAAAATGTGGCCGCCAGGCAGAAAATAAATATTTTAAAGCTGGACACGTCATAGCCGGAAAACCGCACCCTATCTTCCCGCTCGCGCATGGCCACCAATAAACGGCCGAATTTACTGGTGCGCACCCACTGAGCCGCTAGCAGGCAAAGTATTAACAGCCCGGCGTTGACGAAATAAAGAATATTTTTAGCGCTATCCGTGCGTATATCCCAGCCTAAAAAAGTGCGTAAATCAGTAATGCCATTGACGCCGCCGGTATAACCCTGCTGGCCAATAATTAAAATGGTTAAAATAGAGGCGACCGCTTGGGTAATAATCGCGAAATAAACACCGCCCACGCGGCGCTTAAACATGGCCACACCAATAATATACGCAAATAAAGCGGGCAAAAATAATACGGCTAAGAGTGTAAAGGGTAGGCTGTGGAAGGGCTCCCAAAAAGCCGGTAAGGCGGTAATTTGGTTCCAGTCCATAAAGTCTGGAATGCCAGGCGTAGATTGAATTTTGGTGCTTTCAGGGTCAGAGGATTCGAGTTTTAAAAACATCGCCATGCAGTAGCCGCCGATGCCAAAAAATACCCCTTGCCCCAGGCTTAAAATACCGCCATAACCCCAACATAAAACCAAACCCACCGCCACAAACGCGTAGGTTAGGTATTTACCCACCATGTTCAGACGGAAGGCATCTAAAAATAAGGGAAAAACAACTAATAAAATAACCGCTAACACCAAAAAGCCAATAAGGTCATTTTTGGGCATAAATGAACTAGTACTTGATGACAACATAAACCACCCCGTGTGCAATGGATAGCGATTAACGCTCTACAGGAGCCGGGCATTAATCGCTATTTGGCAAGTTAAATCGGCAGAATTTTTAGTGATGACGCATGCGCAGTGCGAACAAACCCTGCGGCCTGAGCATGAGAATAATGACAATGGCCAGCAGCGTGAGCACTTTGGACATAGAGCCACTCATAAAAAACTCCATGGTGGATTGTGCTTGAGAAATGGTAAACGCCGATGCAATGGTGCCTAATAAACTGGAGGCGCCGCCAAATACCACCACTAAAAAGGTATCCACTATATAAAGCTGGCCTGAGGTGGGGCCGGTGGAGCCGATCATGGTAAATGCGCTGCCTGCAACACCGGCAATTGCACAACCTAATGCAAATGTCATGGCATCTACTTTGTGTGTATTAATACCCACCGCTGCCGCCATGGGGCGATTCTGCACCACCGCGCGCACTTGTCCGCCAGAGCGCGAGCGATACATCCAGTAATAAACAGCGAGGGAAATAAATAGGGTTAACACCATAACAAAAATGCCGTTGATGGGAATTTCAATGGAATCGGTCGGGTGCAGCGAACCCATCATCCACTCCGGCAAACTCACACCCACTTCGCGGGCGCCAAATACTGAGCGGTAGGTTTGCTGCATAATTAAACTTAAACCCCAGGTGGCCAATAAGGTATCCAAGGGCCGTTTATATAAGTGCCGGATCATCACCCGTTCGATTAAATAGCCCAGGGCGCCGGCGGCAAAAAAGGCCACAATCATCGCCACAAAAAAGTAGGCGGAAAACAAACTCGGCAAGTAGGTGGAAAACAGATTCGAAACTAAATAGGTAATATAGGCGCCGAGAATCATAAATTCCCCGTGGGCCATATTAATTACGCCCATCTGGCCAAAAATAATGGCAAGGCCCAAGGCCATAAGCACAAAAACCGAAAAAAGACTTAAGCCTGCAAACCCTTGCATGGCAAAAATAGATAATAACTCTGCTGTTGAATAATCACCGAACATAAACCACCCCACTAATTGTGATTAAAAAAGCCGGAACATCGGGTGCAGAACGACTTCTGCACCCGAAAACTCTTATTGATAACCGGCAGGGAAGGGGTTGGGCTCCATCAGGTCTTTGGTTTCATACACCACCTTGTACTGGCCATCCGGTTGAGCCAGGCCTATGCGGGTTTTTGACCACAAGTGGTGGTTGGGGTGGATTTTTACGTAGCCTTCCGGTGCGGTTTTAAGCTCAATATCGGGCGAAGCTTTTTTGATTTTATCTATATCAAAGGAGCCGGCCTTTTCCACCGCTGCTTTCCACAACCAGGGCCCTAAATAGGCGGCTTGAGTCACATCACCGATCACCACATTAGCGCCCCATTTTTCTTTAAAGGCTTTTACGAAGGCTTTGTTGTTGTCATTATCCAGGCTTTGGAAATATTTCATGGCGGCAAACGCGCCTGCGATATTTTCACCACCGATCCCTTGAATTTCATCTTCAGTAACCGAGATGGTTAAAAGAGTTTGTTTATTCAGCTCAATGCCCGCGGCTTTTAATTGCTTGTAAAAGGCCACGTTCGAGCCGCCCACCACAATGGCGTAAATAACATCCGGTTTTTTGAGCTTAATTTTGTTGATCACCGAGTTAAATTGGGTATGGCCGAGCGGATAATATTCTTCACCCACTACGCTTAAGCCCAGCTTTTCAATGTGTTTGCGGGCAATTTTGTTGGAGGTGCGCGGCCAGATATAATCAGAGCCCAATAAATAAAAGGTTTTTGCGCCTTTTTCTTTCACTACCCAGTCAATGCCGGCCAATATTTGTTGGGTAGCCTCTTGGCCGGTGTAAATTACGTTAGGCGATTGTTCTAAGCCTTCGTAAAAGGTCGGGTAATACAACATACCGTTGTACTGTTCAAATACAGGTAACACCGCTTTACGGGAGGCCGATGTCCAGCAGCCGAATACGGCAGCCGCCTTATCGTTTACCAAAAGTTTTTTGGATTTTTCAGCGAAGGTTGGCCAGTCGCTGGCGCCATCTTCTTGAATAAATTCTATTTTGCGGCCTAATACCCCGCCTGCGGCATTAATTTGTTCAATGGCGAGTTTTTCTGCTTGCACAGAACCGGTTTCGCTGATGGCCATGGTACCGGTGACCGAATGTAAAATACCGACTTTTACTGTGCTGTCGGTAACGGCAAGGCCGGTGGTGTTTACCTCGGCCGTGCTGGTGCCTGCAAAACTGGCTGCACACAGTAGGGAACTACTTAAAAACGCCGATATTTTTTTAAGAAATAAAGATGGGGTGTGTTTAATAGCGGTGGAGCGCTTACTTAATGGTAGACAATTTTGACTAAGCATAATGTTTCCTCAAAAGACCAGCGGGCAAATCGAGGTGCCATGGTTGATCAAAATGGGCAGGGAAACTATGCGGCAAATGTCGCAGGTGTATACGTCATTTACCCCAGGTAGTGGCGCAGAGCATTGGAGCGGTTTTTGACGAGTCGTGTGAGCGCGCAGAAATAATGTGCCGAGGACAAATAGAGTTGGCCGCACAGATTGGCATAACACTGGCTATAGAAGCAGTGGCATATAATGTCTGCCACCCGAATTTTGGCGGTAATTGTGTCGGCATTGTCTATGATCGCTTGGTTTACACAGGCTTATGCGGGGCACTTTTCTTACATGGATGTTTTTGAGCACACGCCAACACAACCTTACTAAGGCTTTTAATTCTTACATTATCGCGATTTTTCGCACTCGCTTGCTTAGGGCGCGCACTAAAAGCAGTCATTAGAGCGATGTATTTTCTATGAATGCACCACAACAGATCTTTCGCGTGCGCAGGCAATACAACCAGTGGGTGAATAATCAAACCCTGGAAGATTACGCCCTGCGTTTTACCGCGAAGCATGCGCGCCGCTGGTCGCCTTTAAGTGTGGCGACTACTGCGCTGGGCGGCATTTCATTTTTAGCCCTTGAGGCCATAGGTGCCGTTAATACTTTAAGTTTTGGCGTTGCCAACACCCTGGTGGCCACCTGTTGTGTGGCGCTGCTTATTTTTATTATGGGCACACCCATTTGTTATTACGCCGCCAAATACGGCTTGGATATAGATCTATTAACCCGCGGTGCAGGCTTCGGTTATCTAGGCTCTACCATCACCTCATTAATTTACGCATCGTTTACGTTTATTTTTTTCGCCCTTGAGGCCGCTATCATGGCGCTGGCCCTCGAACATCTACTGCATGTGCCCTTATTTATTGGTTATATCCTCTGCTCCCTGATTATTATTCCCCTGGTCACCTTTGGTATAACGCTCATCAGCCAGCTGCAAAAATTTACCCAGCCCGTGTGGATTGTTTTGCAGCTATTGCCGTTTATTGCGCTGTTTGCCACCCAGGGCGATATTCTGGCCCAGTGGGTAGACTATCCGGGTAATACTGGCCGGGGTGAGGTGGCCATTATGTATTGGGGGGCGGCCGCATCGGTACTATTTGCGCTGGTGGCCCAAATTGGCGAGCAAGTGGATTATCTGCGTTTTATGCCGGAAAAAACCCCGCATAATCGCTGGCAGTGGTGGATCAATTTATTCGTGGCAGGCCCAGGTTGGATACTTTTGGGGGCGGCTAAAATTATGGCGGGTTCACTTTTGGCCTATGTGGCCATTGGGCAGGGATTAAATGCGGCGGATGCCAGTGACCCGACTCATATGTACCGAGTGGGGTTTTCTTTTTTAACCACTTCACCCACATTGGCGCTGGTGCTAGCGGCTATTTTTGTCATGGTGTCGCAAATAAAAATAAATGTCACCAATGCCTACGCAGGTTCCATTGCCTGGTCGAATTTTTTCTCGCGCTTAACCCATAGCCATCCAGGCCGTGTGGTATGGCTAATTTTTAATGTATTTATTTCCTTATCCTTAATGGAGCTGGGTATCTACCACGCCTTTGAGGCCACGCTGGGCATTTATGCTCTGATCGCCCTTGCTTGGCTTGGCAGTTTATTTGCGGATTTAAGCATTAATAAACCGCTTAAACTCAGCCCCCAGCACATCGAATTTAAACGCGCTTATTTATATGCCATTAATCCTGTAGGGGTTGGCAGCATGTTACTCGCCAGTGCCCTGGGCGTTACCAGCTATTTAGGCGGCTTGGGTGTGGAATTAAAAGCCTGGGCGCCTTTTATTACCCTAGGCAGTACACTCATTTTAGTGCCTGCCATCGCCTGGATTACCGGCGGCCGCTATTATTTGGCGCGGGAAAATCAACTGCTCGAGGTGGCCGCTCAGCACACCTGTTGTATTTGCCAAAATTCCTACGAGCCTGAGGATGTAGCCCTCTGCCCGGCGTATAACGGCCCGATCTGTTCGTTGTGTTGTTCGCTGGATTCGCGCTGTAATGACGTGTGCAAGCCCAAACACAATGCTACCCAGGCTTTATTGGGCTACCTGCAAAAATACCTGCGCAACACCATCAACCCTGCTGCGGGTAGGCTGAGCGTACATTTTTTTGCGCTGTTTATTCTGTTGGGGGTTGTCACCGCCGTACTGCTGCATTTGGTGATGTTTAATGTGCAGCCTACCTCGGTAGAAACCCGCCAATTGTTACAGCATACGCTGCTAAAAGTCTTTTTTATCCTAATGATTATTGCAGGCGTAATTATTTGGCTGGTGGTGTTAGCCCATGAAAGCAGGCAGGTGGCGCAAGATGAATCCCAACGGCAAAACCGTTTATTGTTAGAAGAAATCAGCGCTCACCGCGCTACGGATTTGCAATTACAAAAAGCCAAAGAACAGGCCGAAGCAGCCAATAATGCCAAAAGCCGCTATTTAACCGGCATCAGCCACGAGTTGCGCACCCCGCTAAATGCCATATTAGGCTACGCCCAACTGCTTGAGCACGACCCGGAAATTCCGCCGGCCAAACGGGAAAAAATCGCCGTCATGCGCAACAGCAGCCAACACCTGGAAGATTTAATAGAAGGCCTGTTGGATATTTCTAAAATTGAATCTGGCCGCTTGGATATTCGCCGTAATAAAGTGAATATCCGTGAGTTATTTGAGCAGGTTGTCTCTTTGTTTAGATTGCAAGCCGAAGAGAAAAACCTAGCGTTTATTTATCAGCTCACCAGCCCCTTGCCTGAGCGAGTGATTACGGACGAACAGAGGCTACGGCAAATTTTAATTAATCTATTGTCCAACGCCATTAAATACACCCAGGAGGGCTACGTAAAATTGCAGGTAAAATACCGTAATCAGGTGGCGGAATTTAGTGTTGAAGACTCAGGCGTGGGTATAGACGAGAGCGATAGAGAACTCATTTTTAAACCCTTTGAGCGCATCCGCCGCCCCGGTGTGCCGAGCGTTACCGGCACTGGCCTGGGCCTTACGATTACGCGTTTATTGGTGGATATTATGGGCGGTGAATTAGAAGTGTGCGCCAATACACCGCGCGGCACGCGTTTTACCGTTTGGTTAATGCTCTCCTCCGTGGTGGATGCCGAGCCCGTATCGGTGCAAACACCACAACAACCATTGGGTTTTTTAGGCGATAAAAAAACTGTGGTGGTAGTGGATGATGACCCGGCCCATCGGGGGTTAATTGGCGATATTTTAATTCCCCTCGGCTTTAATGTGGTGGAATGTGCAGATGCCGAAAGCCTATTAAAACTGCGCAGCCAATTGGCGCCGGATATATTTTTATTAGATGTGAATTTACCGGGTATGCAAGGCTGGGAATTGGTGCAGCACCTGCGGCGTTATTTTCCTGATGTGCCCCTGGTAATGTTATCGGCCAATGTGCATGAAGAGCAGGGCGCCGATCTGATTAACCCCCTGCATACGGCCTATTTATTAAAGCCTATTAAAGTAGCCCATTTATTAGGCGTGCTACAAAAATCTCTTCATCTCACCTGGCAATATGCCCCCGCCCTGAACGAGCGCAGTACAAGCGCCCCAGCTGCGGCTTTAGGGCTTAGTCGCGGGCAAATAGAACAGGCCATGGATTGGGCTAAAAGCGGCTATTTTAGCGCGCTAAAAAATATTTTTAATGAGTGGGAAGCCCAGTTGGGGGCGGATAACCGCCATATCATTACTTTAAAAACACTGCTGCACGCCATGCAGTTTAACCGCATTAATGAATACCTAAGTGATTGTTTATGAAAACCTCAGAGTTTAGCGGCCCCTGTGTATTGATTGTGGATGATTCGGCCGATACCCTGTCTATGTTGAACGACACTCTTGAACAAGCGGGCATGAATTGTTTATTAGCGCTGGATGCCAAACAAGCGCTCTCCATCGCGGCGCGTATGCTGCCGGATATTATTCTGGTGGATGCCATCATGCCCAATACCACGGGGTTTGATTTATGCCAGCAGCTCAAACACGAGCGGGAATTACACGATATTCCGGTGATTTTTATGACGGGCCTTAACGATGCGGACAGTTTAGTAAAAGCTTTTTCCGTTGGCGCGGCGGATTTTATTACTAAGCCTATTAACACAGCCGAATTAGTAGCCCGAATGCGCGTGCATATTGCCAACACGCGCATTCGCCAAAGCGCACAATCAGCTTTGGATCAAGCGGGCCATTATGTTTTTGCTATTACGCCAACGGGCGCGCTCTTGTGGAGTACACCATTGGTTAATCAACTGCTACAACAGGCCGGTGCCGATGATGCCTGGATGAGTGCTCAATTAGCGGCACAATTAAAAACCTGGCTTGCGCGCAATCCCATGCAGGGCAATGCCCTAGTCATTCGCGCGCCTGAGCGAGAATTTAGTTTAATTTTGCTCGGCCACAGCGGCCCCGGGGAAATTCTATTGCGCTTGATGCCCAATCAAGGGTTGGATGAATCCCAGGTATTGCGTGAGCAACTGCATTTAACCGGCCGTGAAGCGGATGTTTTATTGTGGATTAGCCGCGGTAAAACCAACCGCGAGATGGCGCAAATTTTAGAAATTAGCCCGCGCACGATTAATAAACACCTTGAGCAGGTGTTTAAAAAACTGCAAGTGGATAACCGCACCAGTGCAGCGCGGATTGCGCTAGAGGTATTCGCACAGAAGTAAATAAGCGCAAACCGCATAAAATTTGCCTGCCCCTTGCCGTCGGCCTATTTCAACGAGCTGTTAAATAGGCACCTGAAACTTCAGTTCAGCTTGTTTTGCACAAAAATCGCTAATGCTCATGGATTTTCCTGCCGGGTCAAAAATTACAGGCATGGAAACACCGTCTAATAAATCGACGTAATTTTTGGGATATTTTTTGTTCAGCAATGGCATGACAGGCGCCACCACGTAGCAGCCGGACGCCAGCGCCGCTTTGCTGCAGAATTCTCGATTGGCTCCTATATTACAGCCGCCAAACCAGATGACACAGTTGGCCGCCATGCGGCCTTTTAGCGTTTTAAATACGCTTTCTACATTGCCTACATCCATTCGTAAATTGCCTAATTTGAAGCCTGCGACAAATAAGCAAATTTTGCTCATATCCTGTTTGTCGCGCTCGTTGGGCACGCCGCCATGGCTGGAGATCACTATATGGTGTGTGCCTTCGGCTACGCCGCTTAAGAGGCCTTGAGGGTTGGTGGCCACTTCACTAAATTTTCGTGTGGTCTGCATTTCATAGGCAACTGCATCGGGTGCATTAATAGCAACTGAGCGGCCTTCAAGTTTGGTGAGCGATATGGCCGCTGGTGTATTGGCTCTGCGCGCTAACACCTCAACTTGCATATGCACATCATCCATGATTTTGCTCGGATCATTTTGGTAAAAATAAATCATCGTGAAACCAGGGCTTTCTGCATAAAACTTTACGCTGGCGCCAGCCCCTTTACTAGTTAGTGTGAGTGCTTTAGGCGCTGCGGCGCTCGGGCCTAAAACCACGTTAGGATTATTAGAGGCCACCTGTAAACCCGCAGTAAAATGTTCCACATTTAATTCAGCAAAGGCCCATTGGCGCACCTGAACTTTCCAGAAGTAACCAGATGGGGTAAAAGAACAATTCGCCTTGGGAAAATTGGGGTGCCGGGTAAATTTGATTGCGGACATAGGATATTCCTGTGTTAACCAAATTAAAGTTGGCTCAACCCGTTTGGTTGAGTTGAGGGCTTAGATGAGAATAACACTGTTAACGGACCTAATCAGTGTGTCGGCTGCCCACTTATTTAAAATGCTAGCTATGCCACAGGTTAAGGGATGAGTTATCTCTTTAGGGCGCCTCCGGAAATTCACTTTTCGCGCCCTCGCTGCGTTATTTTCGTGCTCAGTCGGTCATTTATACCGCATAAACTTCCTTCTTCGGCTTTGGTATCCTCGACTTTGGCTCCTGCATTGCTCTACCGCCTAAATCCATTTCGGCGTGCGTCACCCTACCTCCTGCATCCATGCATTCGTCCGCGCGAAAATGCCTTGCGAGCATCACAAAAATTGAATTTCCAGAGGTGCCCTTTAGTTTTGAGGCGCCCTTAACCTAAGAAGCGGCTGATTAATTTCAGGTTTTGCCTTTTTTCAATGCGCCCGGCTGTCTCCCTGTAGCGCAGGTAAGGGCTCCATGCCCGCGGCGGTTTTAAAAAAAAGGAAAAACCCGTAATTACTAAGTAGGTCCGTTCAACTGCGCGCTGGCTATTAATAATCAGTACCCTAATTAACACGGTCAAATCCTTAACCGAAATGGGCAGCTTATTTTCTGCAGCATCGCTCGATTTCTCCTGTGTTTGTCCTGTTGTTTTCCTTGGCGAATCCTATGATGTCCTGGTTATTTCCTTGGCTGATGGCATCCGTTCATGTGGCCTTATTGGCGCGCGACGGTTTGGGCCGCGGGGGCTGCCATCCCTGCAGGCTAGCGTCCTTGCCTACTGGAGGTAAGAATAGAGCCCTCGGCTGCGGCCGTCTGTGCGAAAAATTGCCCGCCCCAGGTGATAAATTCACCAAGGGCACAGGGCAGGGTGGCAGGCTCGCTTTTTTAAAGCCTTATTTTGCCTACTGGGTTTTTAGGCTAGAGAGGATCTGTCCAAAACCTAAGCCGAACTTGGCCAGATATTGTTTAAGCCGGTGGCTATCGTTACTGGAGGCTTTTTGCGTGCGGCTGGCGTTAAATAATGTGCGGCCGGCTTGCGCGAGGCTCACACTGCTTAAACATACTTCCACTACGGCATTTAATTGCAAGCGGTCAAATAAATCCATGGCGGCGAGGGTTTCATCATCGAGTAAATTTTTTAGATGATCCCTGTGGGAGGGCTGGTTTTGAAAACCACTCCAAGCCTGTTTTAGGCGGCTAATTTCACCGCTGACTATGTCCTCGCTAATTCGCCCGCCGCTGGCTAAGGTGGCCATGCGCGTAATGCTGGAGTTTAAATCGCGAAAATTTGCTCGCCACAGAGCTTCAGGCGAGTTGGCAAACTGTAAATACAGGCTGCGGGCTGCGCGATTAAAACTAACTTTGTACCCGGCCGCTTGGGTAAATTTAGCCAGTTCATGCTCTAAGTTGGGTTCTAAATCTTCGATGCGCTCTTTTAACGAGGGCAGCCTGTAGGTCCATAAATTAATGCGGGCTAATAAATCTTCGCGAAATAATCCGTGCCGCACCTGTTCAAATAAATCCCGGTGGGTGCCAGCAATCAGTTGAAAATTGCTGTGTACGGCTTTATCGCTGCCAAGGGGTATAAAGGTTTTTTCTTCCACGGCCCGCAATAACATGGCCTGTTCATCAAGGCCCAACTCGGCGATTTCATCGAGAAATAACAAGCCTTTGTCCGCTTCCCGCAACAGGCCGCTGCGAGCGTTCGCAGCTCCGGTAAAAGCGCCTTTTACATGGCCGAAGAGAGCGCTCATGGCGTTATCACCCCGCAGGGTAGCGCAGTTCACCTCAATTAAAGGGCCGCTTAATTGGCCGCGCTGGTGTTTTAATTCATAAATGCGCCGCGCCAATTGGGATTTGCCCGCGCCCGTGGGGCCATTTAATAAAATCGGCGCGCGGGATTTTATGGACACCTGCTCAATTTGTGCGATAAGCGCATTAAATTCAGCGTTGCGGGTGTGAATACCATTTTTTAAATGGGTGAGGGCGTCTTGAGTTTCTTTGGCAAAGCGCGAGGCGATTTGATCATAGCGGGAGAGATCCAAATCGATAATCTGGTAGCTGCCTTGGGTGCCTTCTTTACTGGGCGAAGCCTGAATTAATTTACCCGGCAGGTAATGCGCTTCGGTTAATAAATACAAACAAATTTGTACCACATGGGTACCGGTAGTGATGTTAATAAAATACTGGTTGCGCTCCACATCAAACGCATAGTTGCGGGCTACATCGTGCAGGGCGCCGTACACCTGCTCAAAATCCCATGCATCGGCCACGTCTATAGGCACGGCTGTTACCTGGGTGTTGGGCGCAACGCTTGCCATATCCGCAAGGGTTACGCGCAGCAGGGCCTCATCCCCCGGCATATACAGCAACAGATATTCACTAATTATCAGCTGCGGGTGCATAAGTAGGGCGAGGCTCGGCCGCCAGCGATCCCAGCGTTTTTTACCCAGCCCACCGTGGTCCAGGCGAGAGCCTAGAATGCCAATCAATACATTATTCATAAGGATAAATGCCTATCTATATAGATACATAAAGCTGCCGATCTCAGTGTAGTGGGGCTAGGCAGGCGGCGTCCAGGCAAAAATAAAACCTTTTAAAAACAGATAGCTATAAATTTTAATCTCGGCGTTTAGGCAGGTTGGCAACGGCCTTGCTATTAAGGGTTTATCTGGAGCATCGATCCAGCCAACACAAGGCGCAATGCCAACAGGCTGAGCGCTTATATAGATTCAAGGTGGAACCCATGACGAACTATGAAGTAATGCATCAACCCGGACAGGTACCGGTTAAGGCCTGGACAAAAGGAGTGGCGTTTGACGATAACGCCCGTAAACAAATCAACAACATGGCCAGCATGCCGTTTATTCATAAATGGATTGCCGTAATGCCCGATGTGCACTTGGGAAAGGGGGCCACTATCGGCAGCGTAATTCCCACTGTGGGGGCAATAATTCCTGCGGCCGTGGGTGTGGATTTAGGCTGCGGCATGATGGCGGTAAAAACCAGTTTAAACGCGGCGCAATTGCCGGATTCGCTGCAGAATTTGCGCGCTGATATTGAAAAAAATGTACCCCATGGCTCAAGCCCAACTACCCGTGGCAAGCGTGATACCGGAAGCTGGTTTAACGCCCCGGAAGACGTAATAAATGCCTGGGCGGGATTGGATGCAGGGTTTATTGCGCTGTGTGAGAAACACCCATTTTTAAAAAATACCAACAATAAAAATCATTTGGGAACTTTGGGATCGGGCAACCATTTTATTGAGGTGTGTGTGGATGAAGAAAATAGCGTGTGGGTGATGTTGCATAGTGGTTCACGCGGGGTGGGAAACCGTATTGGTACCCATTTTATTGAGCAGGCGAAAAAAGATATGGAGCGTTGGTTTATTCAATTGCCCGATAGGGATTTAGCCTATATTCCTGAGGGAAGTGAAACATTCAAAGATTATGTAGCGGCCGTGGCCTGGGCGCAGGATTTTGCCCGCGCCAATCGTGAAGTGATGATGGTGCGGGCTTTAAATGCCTTGCAGCGCAATGTGCCGGTGCCGTTTACCGCGCATTTAGAGGCGGTAAATTGCCACCATAATTACATCAGCCGCGAGCACCACTATGGCGAAAATGTCTGGGTAACCCGTAAAGGTGCTGTGCGTGCCGGTGCAGGGGAAATGGGAATTATCCCCGGCAGCATGGGGGCTAAGTCTTTTATTGTGCGCGGCCTGGGTAATGCGGAGAGTTTTTGCAGCTGTAGCCACGGCGCAGGAAGAATTATGTCGCGCACCGAGGCAAAAAAACGTGTGTCTATGCAGGAGCATGAATTAGCTACCGCTGGTGTGGAATGCCGTAAGGATGCCAATGTAATCGACGAGACGCCTTCTGCTTATAAGCCTATAGATGCTGTGATGCAGGCGCAGGCGGATTTGGTGGAAATTGTTCACACACTTAAACAAGTGGTGTGTGTTAAAGGTTAAACATTTAGGCGTGCTGTAAATAGCATTAATAAATGTTGTGAATTTGGTGGGTTATTTATTTTGGGTATAAATAACACTGTGTAATCTCAGCGATAAGTGCGTAAAAGCACTCTGACACGAGGCCGCTGGTTTATTGTGTGTCGAGATGAAACAGCACCAAATAATGCCCCCGTAGCTCAGTCTGGTAGAGCACATTGAGGTCGCAGGTTCGAATCCTGTCGGGGGCGCAATGCTATAGCTCATCCTGGTAGAGCATCTCACTCATAATGAGACGGTAGCCGGTTCGAATCCGACTAGCAATTACCCTGTCACGGTAAACGTAAAGTAAAAATACACACCGGCGCAGGTGTTAGATAATTAAGGAGTGAATAAACAGGGAAATAAATGGAAATGCTTGTGCAGCAGTGGGCGGCCATAACACGTCCGGTTGGATGTGCGCTGCAGGTGCAATTAGGCCTAAGGCCCGCATCACTTCACCTTGTTGTGCCCGCTTCGCTGCGGTTGTGTTAATAATTGGACATTAATGGAGAATACTATGAGATTTAAAAAACGCTATGTGATCAGCGATACCCAATTGGGTTTATTATTTAAAGAACACCAATTTCAGCGCGTGTTAACCCGCGGTGTCTATGAATTTTGGGATTGGCGCAACACATTGGTGTTGCGCACTATCAGCTTAAATGCCAGCCTCACTGAGGGCGTTCCTGCGGATATTTTATTTTTAGCTCAGGGCAACCCCGGTGCTTTTGATGCCCATCTGATTAATTGGCAAACCGCCGAGCATGAAGTGGGTTTGGTGTATCAAGACGGCGTGTTGCGGGACATTAAAGCGCCCGGCCAACAAGGCGCCTATTGGAAAACTCACCAACATGTGGAAATTAAAATCCTCAGCGTTGAAGATGATTTCGCTTTGGGTGAGTCTTTGGCGCGGGTTTTATCTGGCGCCCGTGAGAGCCTGTTAAGCCGCGCGGCTACCAATGCGGTGGCGGTAAGCTCTGTGGCTGAAGGCTGTGTGGGTTTTTTAATGGTGAACGGTAATACCGTTAAAACCCTAAGCCCCGGTGTGCATATGTTTTGGAAATTTAACCGTGTTATTGAGGTTAAACAGTACGACTTGCGTTTGCAGGCAATGGAAGTTAACGGCCAGGAAATTCTTACCAAGGATCGGGTGAGCCTGCGGATTAATTTGTCGGCTACCTGGCAAATTAATAATGCCGAGCAGGTGCGCGTGAGCTTGGCGGATGCAAAAGAGTATTTATACCGTGAATTGCAGTTGGCGCTACGTGCGGTGGTGAGTACCCAAACCCTGGATGAATTGTTGGCAGACAAAAACTCGCTTAATCATCAGGTATTGGACTTGGTGAGTGAAAAAGCCCAGGTGTTTGGTATATCGCTTAATTCGGTAGGGGCGCGGGATATTATTTTACCCGGTGAAATGAAAGCTATTTTAACCTCTGTGGTGGAGGCGCAAAAATTGGCCGAGGCGAATTTAATTAAACGCCAAGAAGAGACTCAAGCCACCCGCTCGTTACACAACACGGCTAAAGTGATGGAGGGTAATCCGATTTTGCTGCGTTTAAAGGAGTTGGAAGTATTGGAGAAAATTACCGGCAAAATTAACTCCCTTAATGTTTATGGCGGTTTGGACGGAGTGATGCACGATTTAGTGCGCCTGACGGACAGACGGAGTCAATAAGCAGTCAGTGCCTGGGTTTTAAGCCTACTTCTGATGGGGCTATGTTATCTGTTATCTCAGGTGGTTATTGTTGTGGTCGCAGCGTATTAAAGGCTTAAGAGCACCTTCGGGCATTGGATGTCCGGAGGTGTCCCTATATTAATCCGCCCGAAACATTCGATTGCCCTAAGTATCTACAAGCTAATAATGGGTCTCTGCCATAACCTTAGCCCGTTATAAAAAATGTATTGGCAAGGGCAGGCCATTTTATTGCGAATAGTTTTGAATGGATCGCCTAGGTAAGGCTATTATCAATTGAGCCTTGGCGCCTCTAAAATCCATTGCTAAAAATGCCAATATGACGCAGGGTTTTACGGAGTTTAGCGTCCGGTGGCTTTACCCGTAGGCGCAGCTTGGCCAGGTAAGCTCCTTGTTTCGCACACAGTTGGCTGGTATTTAATGCCGTTTTGTTTGGCTTTATTGTTTTAACAGAAAAAGGCCCTTGTTGTATAAGGGATTAATTAACCCTAAAACCTAATATTAAATGGGGTTTTTATGCAGCAGCTTGGTGCCGATGAACGCGCAGCGGCTAAGGTGGAATCAGCCCTCGCTTTGCAGGCCTTCTGCCCACTTATTCTCGATACGGTAGCTGCGGCGATCATGCTAATAGCTAAATCGGGACAAATTGTTTATTGCAATAATGAAGTCAACCGCTTGTTCGGCTACACAGGCGCAGAATTAATTGGCCAACCGGTTGAAACAATTATGCCCGCTGCCCTTTGCACGCAGATAGCGGATTGGTTTGAGCCTCAATTGATTCCTGGCGATCAAACCGAATACCCCACACCTCCTAAAAATGAGCCGGGCCGGGATTATCTCGGCGAGCGCAAAGATGGAGTGGTTTTTCCAATAGAAGTCATCCTGCGCCCACTGGCCTATGGAAGTGAGCAATATGTGGTGGCTTCTGTATTGGATATCGCAGTGCGAAACGAGGCTCAGGATCAATTGGCACGAGTCATTGATTCCTCACCCTATGGGAAAATAGTGGTGGATAAGAGTGGGATTATTCGCTTGGTGAATGATCGTTTAGTTGATTTATTCGGTTATTCAAAAGAGCAGTTATTAGGGCAGCCCATTGAACTATTACTGCCGGAGCGGTACCGCAGCGGCCATCAGGCTATGTTGCAGGGTTTTTTTGCTAATCCTAGCCTGCGCGCCATGGGGGAGGGGCGAGATTTAACCGGGCGCCATGTATCAGGGCGAGAAATTCCCATTGAAATAGGGCTTGCACCGCTTGAGTTCGCTGGCGGCTTACATGTACTAGTCTGCATAACGGACATCACTCGCCGTAAGCGGCTGGAATTGGATTTGCGTGAGGCCAATGCGCAGCTTGAAGAATTTACTTATGTTGTCTCCCACGATCTTAAATCGCCTATGCGCGGCATTGCTGATTTAACCGAGTGGATTACGGAGGATTTAGGCCCCGCCGTAGAGCCTGCGGTAGCCCATAATTTGCAGCGCATTCAAACGCGCATTCAGAGGATGGAAAACCTTACGGAGGATTTATTGCTTTATGCCCGTGCGGCAAAACGTAGCAAAGATGTCACTCAAGTGCATCTGCCGGATGTGGTCAATAGTATTTTGGAATTATTAACGTTGCCTGAGCAGGCCCAAGTCAGGCTTGATTTTGCGCAGACGGATTTAGTTACGGCCAAAACTCCGTTGGAAACCGTGTTGCGCAATTTAATCAGCAACGCAATAAAACATCACCACGCTCCTGAACACTTTCAGTTGGCCATCAGTACAGAGGCGGCCGGCAGTTATTTATGTATCCGCGTACAGGATAACGGCCCCGGTATTCCTGCGACGGCCCAAGAGCGAGTTTTTCGTTTATTTCAAACCCTAAACGGGTCTGGCACTGGCCTTGGGGGCGTCGGGCTTGCGGTTGCTAAGCGGCTAAGCGAGGCCCATGGTGGGCGTTTGGAATTTGATAACCAACCGGGCCTCGGCGGTTGTAGTTTCGCACTTTGGTGGCCCCGATTCTTAAGGAGTGATTTCGATGAGTAGTGCACTACCTCTTTCTGTTTTATTAATTGACGACGACGATGTAGCTTTGGAAGCGGTGCAGCGCAGCCTGCGCAAACACAATGTATTTTATCCGGTTTATACGGCGTGTGATGGCTTAGAAGGGCTGCAGATTTTGCGTGACATTCATCCTACCCAAAAAATTCCCAAACCCTATCTGGTGCTGTTGGATTTAAATATGCCCAGAATGAATGGGTTTGAATTTTTAAATGAGGTGCGTTCGGACCCGCTTTTAAAAGAAACGGTGGTATTTGTTTTAACTACCTCGAACAATGATGCGGATCGCAATAAGGCCTACAACGAAAATATTGCAGGGTACATGGTGAAATCAGCGGTTGGGCCGCAGTTTCAAAAGTTGGCGCTATTGTTGGAGCATTTTTCGCAGGCTGTTGTATTTCCATAAGTTGATAATTATGGGCCTGCAAACCTCTATGGAACTTCATCAGAGATTTCTTAGGTTTTAGGGCCTCGGCTGTATCAGCAGGATACACTCCCCAGCACACAATGAAGGTAAGGTTAAAATGTCTGCACGACGTTTTTTGGTGGTAGATGACGACGATGTCGATCGTGAAAAAGTCATTCGCCTTTTAAAATTTTATCCAACGGAAATCGAAACGGACGAAGCGGCGACTGTCGGTGAAGCACTCATTAAGCTTAAAAATATCCATTTTGACTGTTTATTAATTGACTACCGGTTAAGTGATGCGCTGGGCACGGAAATATTGTCAGGCCTGCGGGCCAGCGACCGGCGGCCATTACCGGTGATTGTGATTAGTGGCAATAGCAGCCCCGAGGTAGTCAAAGAAGTTATGCGTGCAGGCGCGCAGGATTGTTTGGTGAAAAATATGCTCACGCCCGAGCTATTATGCGACTCCATTAAAAAGGCCTTGGACGATATCAGTGCGCAATGTGTGAGTTGGGATGCGCATACTCGCAATCGCCAATTGGCCGAAGGACTACCGCAATTAGCCTGGAGTTGTTTACCCGATGGCAGCTGTGAATATTTAAACCGACGCTGGTGCGAATACACAGGCTTCAGCCAGGAGGAACAATTGGGTTTTGGTTGGTTAAATGCGGTGCACCCAGAGGATCGCGATCGCTTAGTGCAGGCCTGGATGACGGCTGTGCGCAGCCAAGAACCTATGTATATTTATTTTCGCGTGCGCCGTCACGATGGGGAATACCGCTGGTTTGATACCCGTGCGCTGCCTGAGCGCAACGATGCGGGCGAGGTGGTGCGCTGGCTGGGTACTAATTCCGATGTTACCGAATACGAAACCACGCGGCAGGCCTTGGCCGATAGCGAGCGGCGTTTTCGCGCGGCGTTTGACCACGCCCCCTTAGGCATGGCCATAGTAACCGTCGAAGGGCATATTTTGCAGGCCAATCCGGCGTTTAATCAGTTGGTGGGGTTTGCCCAGGAGCAACAGCCCAATCGCCGCCGGTTAAATTTATTAGGCTTTAAAATGAAGGATATTTCCCACCCCAGTGATTGGGAGTTGGAAGACCGCAAATTGCGCGAAATCCAAAGTTTAGGCCTGCCGGTGGTGCGCTATGAAAAGCGTTATTTAACTAAGGATAACGATGTTATTTATACCGTCACTAATGTTTCTCTGGTGCAATTATCCGGTGGTGAGCATTGTTATCTGTATCAAATTGTCGATGTGACCGACCGTAAAACCTATGAAAGCCAATTATTAAATCTCGCTCACCACGATGAATTAACGGGCTTATACAACCGCGCAAAACTTTATGAGATGTTTGATTGTTTTTTGCTGGCGAGCCAACGAGCCGAGCAGTGTTTTGCTGTGTTATTTGTTGACCTGGATAACTTTAAGCAGGTAAATGACAGTTTGGGCCACGAGGCAGGCGATCAGCTTTTGCGCGTGGTGGCGCGGCGTATGCGCAAATATTTGCGGCAGGATGATTGTGTGGCGCGCCTAGGTGGCGATGAATTTATTATTTTGCTGCGCGATGTGGCGGATAAACAGGCCGTCTGCCGAGTGGTGGAATTATTAATTGAAAAAATCAGCTCGCCTATTCGTTTGGATGTGGCCATGGTGCATGTGGGCATGAGCGTTGGCGTGGCAGTTTATCCCTTTGATGGCGATACAGTGCAAACCCTTATGCGCAATGCCGACTCTGCTCTTTATGATGCCAAAGGGCGCGGCCGGGGGTGTTTTCAAGTGTATAGGCCGGAACTAACCGAAAGCGCCAATCTGCGTTTAATGCTGGATGCGGATTTGCGCACCGCGATTAATAACGAAGAATTTGAAATCTATTACCAGCCTTTAATTGATATTAACAGCCGGAAGGTTTCTTCAGTGGAGGCGCTGTTGCGCTGGAATCACCCGAAAAAGGGCCTATTAGAGCCGGAGAGTTTTATTGATTACGCCTTGGAGAGTGGCTTGATTTGCCCTATGGGCGATTGGGCGATTGTGAGCGCCTGCGCGCAATTAGCCCGCTGGCGCGATGCGGGCCTTGTGCTGGCAATGAGTATTAATGTGTCCGCGCGCCAATTTCACACCGATGCATTAGTGGCCCGCGTGGCCCGCTGCCTACAGCAGTTTAATTTGGACCCGCAGTATTTAATTATTGAAATTACCGAGCAAATTTTTATGGATGAGGTGGAAGAGGTGCTGCAACGAGTGCAGGCCCTGCGCAATTTAGGCGTAAAAATTTCGCTAGATGATTTTGGTACGGGTTATTCATCACTGAATTATATCGTGCGGTTTTCGCCGGATTATTTAAAAATTGACCGCTCCTTTGTTGCCCGCATCGGCGAGCAACCCCTGCACAACGGCATGGTAGAAGCCATAGTGGGCCTGGGCCGCATTGTGCCTTTGGGCATAGTGGCCGAGGGCGTGGAAACTCAAGCGCAATTTGATTTTCTCAAAGCCAGTGGCTGCCACTTTGCGCAGGGGTTTTATTTTTCTAAACCCTGTTGTGCAGAGGATTTATCCCGTTATTTGGGGCGGCAGGGGGAGGCGCTGTGCCATTAGGTAATGGGTTTACGGGTTAAGGAACCTCTGATGAATTCCGGGGTTTGCCTTTTTCAAAACCGGCGCGGGCATGGAGCCCTTGCCTGAGCTACAGGGAGGTACTCGGGCGCTTTTGAAAAAGGCAAAACCTGGAATTAATGAGAGCTTACTTAAAAAAGCCATCACGGCCGTTCACCCTGAGGTGTTGAACCCGCCTTCAACAAGCTGCTAACGGGTATCGGCGTAAGGCTGGGGAGGCGGGAGGCTGGGGGGCAATGTCATTAAGTTAAGCCAAGCCCCCTCACCCTAGCCCTCTCGGTAACCGCTCCTGGCGTGACTCTACCTCGATTTCATTCCCGATGAAATTCTACCTCCCCCGTCCTTGGGGTCGTCCTGCATCCGTGCAGTCGTCCCAAAGGGAGAGGGGACAGTGTGTGCTAACCCTGGAGGGCTTGCTTTTAGCTCCCTCTCCCTCTGGGAGAGGGTTGGGGTGAGGGTAAGACAGGGAGCGTGAAACAGGCCCAAATCCTTAACTTAATGACATTGGACTGGAGAGGAAGCTCAGTGCCTTTGTTACGCTGCCCATAACTTCGATTCACCCAGGTAAAACCGGCAGCCTTTGCTTCCCTAGGTGAAACCAATACCATGGGCGTTTTTGCGCTAAGGTTGCCCCATGGTGTCATCCCTCACCCCCGCCGCCAGGCTCTACGCCTACGCCCGCTTAATGCGGCTGGATAAACCCATCGGTTTTTTCCTTCTATTGTGGCCGGTGTTGTGGAGTTTGTGGCTGGCGGCCAAGGGCGCTCCCTCCATCGCCAACCTGCTGATTTTTAGCCTAGGGGCTTTGGTGATGCGCTCGGCCGGGTGTGTGATTAACGACTATGCCGATCGCAATATCGACGGAGCGGTCAGCCGCACAAAAATGCGGCCATTGGTGCTGGGCCATGTTTCAAGCCGTGAGGCCCTGGGGTTGTTTGGGGGCCTGTGCCTGCTGGCGCTGCTGCTGGTGAGCCTCACCAACCGCCTCACCCTGTATTTATCCGTCGGCGCCCTGGCCTTGGCCACGGCCTATCCTTTTATGAAGCGCTACACCTATTTGCCGCAGGTGGTGTTGGGAGCTGCTTTTGCCTGGTCGATCCCTATGGCGTTTGCCGCCGAGACCGGCACTGTGCCGCCCCAGGCCTGGCTGGTGTACACCGCCGTGGTGATGTGGACCACCGCCTACGATACGTTTTACGGCATGGTGGACCGGGAGGAGGATATAAAAATTGGTGTGAAATCCACGGCGATTTTATTTGCCGAGCAAGATCGCACCATGACCGGCCTGCTGCAGGGGCTGTTCCTGCTCACCCTGTGGGTGGTGGGCCATAAAATGGCCTTGGGCTGGCCCTATTATTTGGGCCTTGTGGCTGCCGCTTTGCTGTCGGGCTACCAGCAGTGGTTGATCCGCGCGCGGGAGCCCGCCGCTTGTTTTCGTGCCTTCTTGCATAACAATTGGGTGGGCATGGTGATTTTCTTAGGGCTGGTGGCGCAATTTGCTCTTGTCATAAAACCGCAATAAAAGGTTTATCTAATCGCAACATACTTTCCCCCTAACCAGTTGCGCCTGTATGAGCTTAAGTAAAACGATTTTGATTGTGGATGATGAGCCCGCCATTCGCGACATGCTGCGGGTGGCCTTGGAAATGGCCAATTACCAGGTGCTTGAAGCTGGCGACGCCAAAGCCGCCCACGGCCTCATAGTGGATAACAAACCGGATTTAATTTTGCTCGATTGGATGATGCCCGGCACCAGCGGCATGGAGCTGGCCCGCCGCCTAAAACGCGATGAACTCACCGCCGCCATCCCCATCATCATGCTCACCGCCAAGGTGGAAGAGGACAACAAAATCCAAGGCCTTGAAGTAGGCGCCGACGATTACATCACCAAACCCTTCTCCCCCCGCGAGCTGGTGGCGCGCCTTAAAGCCGTATTGCGCCGCACCGACACCCTCACCAGCGGCGACCCGATAAAAGCCGGTGAGCTGGTGCTGGACCCGGTCAGCCACCGGGTGAGCATTCAAGGCACCCCCGTGCAAATGGGGCCAACCGAGTACCGCCTGCTGGAGTTTTTCCTCACCCACCAAGAGCGGGTGTACAGCCGCAGCCAATTGCTGGACCATGTGTGGGGCGGCAATGTGTATGTGGAAGAGCGCACAGTGGATGTACACATTCGCCGCCTGCGCAAAGCCATAGGCATTGCCGATCACGACCAATTTATCCAGACTGTGCGCGGGGCGGGCTACCGCTTTTCACTCAAGCACACTTCTAACGAATAAGATTATCTATGCCACTTGAAGGTTATCGCCTCGAACTCTTAGGGCTTGCAGGCTTTATCAGTGCGCTGGGCTTATTGGGCTATTTTTTTGATGCCACCGCACTGGGCCTGTTAATCGCCACCAGCCTCTACTGCTGCCGCATCCTTTATCAAACCCACCGCTTAGGCCGCTGGATCTACCAGGCTCGCCGCAGTACCGAAGCGGATGAGGGGCTATCCAGTGTGTGGAGCGATATAGCCGAAGATGTGCGCTTTTTACAGCTGCGCCACGACCGAGAAAAACAACGCCTGCAAGCAGTAGTGGTGCGTGTGCAAGAGATGACCACGGCGCTGACCGACGGCGTTATCCTCATCGACAAGCGCGACAACGTCGAATGGTGGAACCAAGCGGCCGGGCATCTGTTCGGTTTTAAAGAGGTCGACCAGGGCCACAAACTCACCAACATCATCCGCGCCCCCAAATTCGTCCACTACTTCGACCAGCGCAGCTACCAACAACCGCTGGAGCTCAACGCCTTTCGCAAGGACGATTTGCAACTGCAAATTCAAGTACACCCCTTCGGCCAGGGCGAGCGCTTGGTGGTGGCCCGCGATATCAGCCGGGTTTATAAACTCGAACAAATGCGCAAAGACTTTATCGCTAACCTCTCCCACGAACTGCGCACCCCCCTCACCGTCATCAAAGGCTATCTAGAAACCCTCACCGACAGCGAGCAAATGCCCCGCACCTGGCAGCAGCCCATGGCCCAAATGAGCGGCCAGGCCGCCCGCATGAATAGCCTGATTGAAGACCTGATGACCCTCTCCAAGCTCGAAACCCAAGAGCGCGAACCCCAGCGCCACCCAGTGGCCTTAGGCCCGCTCTTGACGGGTATCATCGAAGACGCCAAAGCCCTAAGCGCCAGCCGGGGCCACGAATTTGTCCTGCAGGGCGAGCTGGCTACCAGCCTGCTGGGCAACAGCGATGAACTGCGCAGCGCCTTCGCCAATTTGGTGGTGAACGCCGTAAATTACTCGCCCAATGGCGGCAAGATTATTATCTCGGTGCAGCGCGCAAGCGGCGGCCTTGAGGTCTCTGTGAAGGACAATGGCGTGGGCATAGACCCCAAACACATCCCGCGCTTAACCGAGCGCTTCTACCGCGTAGACCCCAGCCGCTCAGTGCTCACCGGCGGCACAGGCTTAGGCCTTGCCATAGTCAAACACATCCTCTTGCGCCACCAGGCCCAACTGCGCATCAACTCCATGCCGGGCAAAGGCAGCACCTTTTATTGCGAATTTCCCCAAGAGGCGGTGGCTACTTAGTTGCAGGCTGACTCCTGCTGCTGCGGTTCAACCCATCGTTGGATGGGTTTTGCGGCTTAATGGAGGGGCGTACATTGTGCCCGGTATTCCGGCTGTTCATGAACAGCCGCGGCACAGAGTTAAATGCCTCGGCCTTGATGGAAAGCTTGTTGGGTGTGAAGTGCCTTTTGGTTCTGAATAGAGCGAACAACCCTCAGATTGCCCGGCACTTTTTTCGAGCAGTGTCACAAGGGAAAAATTCTTAACCGATTAATCCGGCCGCGTGGTTAATAAAGGCAGCTAAACTAGTGGTTGTCAGCGTGAATATATACAAAGGGGCATCCACAAATGCGTTATATGGATAAAAAATTTTCCATTCTTATCTTGTGCTTTATGTCTGTATTTTCCGTGGCAGCCGAACAACCCAAATGGGTTGCAGGATCTTGGGTCAGTATTCGCAAAACTATTGACGCTACTAGCCCGATTGTCGATCACCTCGTTACGAATTCTGCGGTAAACCAAATTAACAAAAACGATAAAGTATGCGAAATATCTTGGGCGCAACAGGGGCGTGGTTTTGTGCCCTGCGAATTTTTAGGGGATAAACCACTTCAATTTTCCGAACTGCTTGTCAAGCTGGATTCCGCAGTCCCACATCGCGACTCTACGCCTTTACGAGCATTTTGGCTTAAACCCACTGCGGCGGGCTTATTTCAAGCGGCTGATTATTTTCATGGGACATTGCTAACGGATGCACAACGGCAGGGTGAAGTAGGTGATTCCAGCGCCTTTGCGCCGGGTAAATTAATCCGCTATGCGGTGCCAGAGCTTGAAGCGATGAAAAGCGTATTAAGCAAAGGAATCGTTGCTCCGGCAGAAGCGTTTGTACCCTTGATCAGTTGTCGTGAAATTCAATCCGCACAGGATAAAATCAAGGGCGATTGGGAGCAGGTTACATCCTCATGGGCCTCTCAGATGCGCTTACAATATCCTTATAGTCCCTATACTTCATTTAGAGGCCCCTGCCGAGTTAGTGGCGTACCTAAGCTTAATCTGCCCACTGTTAAACCATCATTTTTTACCAATGCGGCACAACTGGCTAGTGGCGATGCTACCGTCGAGGAACTTAGTGCCCGGTTTGGCATTCTGGAAAAGGGCCGAGTTCTGGGCGGGCCGCGATGGGAGTTAGATTACGACGCCTACCGCTACACGGGGGCTTGGGATATAGGAAAATACGAGCTCCAACTTACGCAGCCCATTTACGAGCATGTCATAGGCCGCAACGGGTTAATAGGCGTTTATCGATGGCAACCCAAATCTATCATTACGCCGAACGGTGTAAGTTCCTATTGTGTTGAAGGACTGCGCAACAAACGAATGGGCAAAGAATTGGTGCCCGGATATCCAGCCGTAAAAGGCGATTTATTTTGGTTCCAAACCAACACAGCGCTGCCTTTTAAATCTGCCAAAATTTCGCGCGCAGTGGTTATGGCTCCTGAAAATAAAAACGCCGATCCTTCATTGCAGTTAGCAAATAAAGTGGCAGTTTATGAAATTGACATTAATAGTGACGGGATAGTTGATTTTGTCCAGTGGGATGCTTGGGGGAAGCCGCAAATTGCGGGACCGGATCCCTTGTTGGTTTCGCGTAGAGTTTTCGTAAATATCTCAGGTATTTGGTACCCGCTAAGCATGGATGGCTACGGTGAATGTACCTAATCATTTCTAAATGGACTTTTCATTTTTGCCTATAGGCAAGCCCAGCAACGTACCCAAAAACAATCCCTGGGCCAACACCAAAAATAGTGCTTTATAGGGCAACAATACGCTCGGCATGCCAGTAAATCGTAAAACCATGGCAAACAATCCCACCGCCAAAGAGGCCAGTAAAAAGCTCTTTGGCAGAGGGGTTAAGAAATATGGGAGCAGGAAAAATCCAGTTGCAACACCTAGCGCTATTACCAGCAACATAGGAATTTCTGTAACCCAGTAATATTGGCACAGACTTATCCATTCAAGGCATTGATATTTCCACTGCTCATGCAACATAAATTGCTCATCACACGCCATCAGCATCAGCGCAATTGCCAGCCAAGCGGATAATAGTGGCGGCAGAGCTCGCTCTTGCCACAGACGCAAACTCAAAATAGCAATTGCCCACATTTGTGCACTTGAAAGCCAAGCTACTGGAGAATCGTCAGTGCGGAATGCAATTTCTGGTGTTGGCCAATAAAGCGAGAAGCTAACAGCCATGAATACTATGGCTGCCAGTACACTTATAAGAATGGGCAGTATGCCAGAGCGTTGTTTGGCCCGAATTAAATGCACCCTAACTCCAAAATATTGACTGAGCATTTAGGCGGCACCAGTTGGCTTAAGTGATAAGGATTTTGTTGCGTCAAAATAGGTGTAGTCAATATTAGTTCGGTTTATGCCCGCACCGTCCCCTTCACATACCCCACGCGCCCATTGTCCGTAAAATTCTTATGCAGTGAGGCAATATCAATGCCCAGTGCAACACCAAGAGTTTTGGCGGCGGCGGTGTGGGTGTCGGCGCGGGCAATTGACGCCGAGGTGATATCGGCGGCGCCATAAATGCCGTTGGCTATCACGCTTACGCCACCGGTAACGCCAGGATTAATATTTTTGCCGATCATGACCATTACAGCATGGTTACCAAAATGATCGCGACCTGCGCGACTGGTGACCTTGCTGGAGCCGTTTAAATCGCGGCCAAAGACGTTCATGGTGGCGAAGGTGGCTGCATCCTGTTGGTTTAAAGAGGCTAAAGCATCCATAACCGCTTGAATGCCTGCTACACCTTGTTTGCTGCCGCCATGATCGCTGCCTTGGAACCACTCATCATAAAGGTCGGCATCTTCGTGGTTGTCTAACCCGAATGGGATGCGCAGGGTCACCACTGGGGAGACTTTTGCCGCTACTAGGGCCGCAGCAGCTAAGGCTTGGCCCTGCACACTGTTATCGGTGATCGCCGTTAGCGTGCTGGCGAGGTTATCGGCCAATTTGCGCACCTGGGTTTGGCTGCTGGCGAGGGCATCCAAAAAAGCCAATTGCGCTTTATTGCCACCTTCTTTTAATAAACCGTTTAAATCATTAAGGGTTTGATCGCGCAGGCTGCGCAGTTTAACCAGCGGATTATTTTTATTGCCGCTTAATAATTCTTTTAATTGCAAAGGGCTAATGGCTGAAAGCGGGCGACCGGAAAAACTTAATTGCTCCAAACTGTTTCCACCTGCGCCCACCGCTACAGGTTCGGTTAACACGGTTCCTAAACAGGGTGCTAAATGTTTGGCATAAATGGACGGCAACATTTCATTGTTGGCCGTTTTACCCATTAATTTAAGGGATTTTGGATGGTCGCCGTGGACCGTTGCCGAGGTGATATGGTGGAAAAAATTCGTGCGGGCGCGCACCGAATCACTCAGGCTTGCCCATATTTTTGCACCATTAATACTGCTGCCGCCGAGGCTAATGGGAGTGCTGGCAAATTCTGCTTGTGCCGGATGAATTAATGCAGGGATGTCGTAGGTGCCCGGCACATTACAATTAATTGGGCAGCCAGCGCTGGAGGCGCTCACCACTAAAAATTGTGCGCGGCTGCTGGCACTGAGTGCACAGGTTAATTCGTCTGCAGAAGCCGCTTGTGGGTTGGCTAAAAACCAAGCCGGCAAGCCGGTGGCAAGTGCGCGCAGCCCCAACAAGCCACCGCCAAATAATCCACTTAATAACAGAGCGCGTTTATTGTGATCGTGCGATGAACGGGTCATGTTAAATTCCTAAACCAGTGGATGAAGGCGCCAGGCAAGCGGCGACAAAGGTCGAGCGCAGCGAATTGCTGGCGTTAGCGCCTGATGCCAGTGCTGCCGTGTTATGGGCTTTTAAAATGCTTACGGCGCGGGCGTGTTTTGGATCCGCAGGCGGCAGTGCCATCAGCGTGCTCACCATATCCTCAAGCGCCAGCGCAACATTGCTGCTGCTAAATACTTTGTATTGGCTGCCATCTACCACTAGGTTAGCCGCCGCCTCACACAGCAACTCACTGGCGCTGCGGTAAAAAATAGTCGGGTCTGCTGCGGTGACCGGTTCGGCCACACCTCGGCTAAACGCATCGGCGGGCAGCGCACCGGCCAAGCGCCCGATACTGCTTTTCTCTTCAATTAACGGCAGCGCTATTTGGCAAAGGTCGGCCACTTTTAGACGGTTGGACAGCGCCTGACAAAGCTGCTGGCGGCGCACGATACTAATGGTAATTCCCTGATTGGCCGTGGTTTGCGTACTGCTGCTGCCGGTCACTAAGGGAGAGGTGAATAGATCAATGAGTAAGGATTTAAAATCAAAATTAGCATCGGCAAAGGCTTTGGCGATCTCGCGCATCTGCGGGTCGGTTTCATCACAACCACTGGAATTGGCGAAGAAACATAATTTCTGCGTCATTTCCAGCGCAAAGCGATTAATTTTATCGCCCTGCACACTCTCGTCACTCACCTGCTTAATAAATTGGCCAAATTCCAACAGTGATTTTCCATTGCCTGCTACGTCGCCAAAACCAAAACTCGGTTGCGCGCCGGAGCCTGCGGCATTACCTGTTTTTGGTTTGTCATTGTCGTTGTACCAGTTTTTAAAGAACTGGCGCATGGGGTCCAAACTCTTGTGGCAGGCAAAGCACTCTGAGGTGGATACCGCATGGGTGCCATCGACTGCGGCTGTATTGGGCGGTACTGGAATACTCTGTGCGGCGCTGGTAAAACCCTGCCCGAGCGCCACTAATAATGCCTGATTAACCGTAACGCGATGGGAATTACTGTCGTTGGTATTCCACACACCTAAAAATGCGGGGGTAGTGAAATAACTAATACGCGGCGCTACTGAAGGGAGTGTATTGCCCGATGCGCGCAATTTAATTAATTCCCAGGGTTCTATGCGCGTGCCGCGCACTATTTTCACCATTTTCCAATCGCTTAAATCCTGCGGAGTAAAATAGGGTTTAGTGGCCCGCTCCCAACAGGGCGTATCGCTCATGCCTGGGCCTGTGCCTGTGTCCCTATCCACACTGCCGAGCAACACATGGAATAAATAAACGTTGCCAGGGAATTGTGCTTCTAAGCTGGAATCACCGTTGCAATTATCGGTAAATTTGCGATCGGCCGTGATGGTTGTAGGCGCCTCGTAACCGAATACCATGTAATCGGGGCTATTGGGGTTGAGCGTATCGGCCAAGGCCGGGCGACGGCCATAGTTGTAGCGCCATTTCATAACATTGGCATTTGAAGCGGTATCGTAATTGGCCTCAATTTGCATATAGAGGCTCTTTAATGCCGTAGTCATCATAAATTCGTCGGTGGTGAGCAGATCCGCGAAGGAGCGGCCATCTTTGACAAACTGCAGTGCTGTGCGCGCAAAACTCTCCTTCATATTTTTAAATAACATGGGGAAAGCACTGTCACCGTAAATACCATAGGGCAAATTAAATGCACCCGGGCGATCGCGTAATTGGCTTTTAAAATCCTCTACTGAAAGCGACGACTGCTGAAACGTATTGGCAAAATAAAACAGCATTTTTTCGTCAAATTCCGGTGTATTCATCCATTCGCCAATTAAGGTGCGCAGCGCATCCGGTGAGGTACCCTTAGCTAATTCTGCATCCGTGGGCGCAAGGCCTGTCAGTACATTTTTAATTTTGCGCAGTGCGCTGGCTGCAGGTAAGGGTGCGTCGAACTGACTGCTGCCGGGGTTGTTAGTATTTAAATAATTAGCGCGGATAAACGCAGTAATTGCCTTGGCACAATTACTATCACAGGCGCCCACATTGCCCTTGGGCATATTGGTCAGGATGAAATCGCTCAGGGCAGCATCGGTTACGAATTTTGCGGCATTAATTTTAAATTGGCCCTGACCGTCGGCGCCGGCGATGCTGCTGGAATCGTGGCATGTAGCGCATAACTGCTGATATTTTCCTTGGCCTACTGTTGCCAAATTACCTGAGCTGGATGAGCTTGAACTAGAACTGCTAGAGCTAGAAGATTTTCCTGAACTGGAGCTGGAGCTGGAGCTGGAGCTGGAGCTGGAGCTGGAGCTGGAGCTGGAGCTGGAGCTGGAACTTTTGCCCGAGCTAGAGCTGGATGCCTTTCCTGAGCTTGAACTGCTGGAACTAGAACTGGAGGCTCTGCCACTACTTGATGAGGTGCTGGACGAAGTCCCTCCAATCCCTGAGCTAGAAGAGCCCGACGAGCTAGAGGCGGGATCAGTACCACTGCAGGCAGCCACGAGGCTCGACAGCAGCAGGCAAATTGCCAAGGAATGTATGCGCATAGGTAACCTTATAGAACTGGGAGATAAGTACCAGGAAGGAGCGAGTAGAGTATTAATACTGAAGTCTAATCAAATTCCAAATAGTCCAGCGTGACTGGGCGCGTGTTTTGCGGTGTCTTCTGTGGACGCCAGTTTAGCTGAGTGTGGGAGTGTGACTTGAGTGGCAATTGGCGCAAAACCAATAGCAAAAACTGCGGTGAAATCGAGGTGGTGTTAGCTTAAGACCAGGCGCTTTACCCTGCTTACACTCGCGGCTGATGGAGCGCAGCGTAAGAATTATGGTATTGAGGTGACTGAAAAGAGAATCGGTTGAGGCTTGCCGCATTTAAATGGGGGTTTGAAAAAATAATGATACACCTGGCAAGAAGGAAAAACCTCGTTGCAGATAGCCTTCTGCAACGAGGTGTAATGAGTGCATTTAAATGTTTAGACTAATTCCAAAACTGCTGAGCTTGTCGCCCCAATTTCTGCTGGCCAGTGGTGTTGGCGTGGCAGGTGTCGGTGCGATCTGAGCTAGTTAAAGGCCCAAAAGCACCTGGATACACCACATTTAAACTGGTATCAGCCGCCGCTTGTTTAGCCATGCTGTCGGTTTTTTCCGGGCCGCCGGCACCGGCTAAATCACAGGTTAAACCCGACGCATACAGGGGCTGGCCAGTAATATAGATCTTGGCGCCGGGTGCCGCGTGGGAGCGAGCATTGGTGATGAGTTTTTTCACTTCATCGTAGGTCACGCCGTTTTGGGCAAAAATACAAATCATGATCCACACCTCTGAAGGCTTACCGAATTTGGCCACTTGCTGATCAAATTTGCCCCAGGCGGCTGAGGTATTGCTGGTCCAGTTTTGCACTACATCACCATTAGTGCCATAGGGCGCCCACATCTTTTTGCCGCCCACGGCGCGATACCCAGTTGCGGTATTTTCAGCCATAGAACAGCCAATAAATCCCATAGTATCGTTGCCACCGGTTGTTGGCGGAGGCGGTGGTGGCGTAGTGGTGGTATCTAATTTTCCGTCAGCAGAATAAATGCTGAAGCCGCTAATAGTGGCGTTATCAACTAGGCTTTCTAACGCAATAGTAAGTTTACCGTCGGTGACACGCACATTTTTAACTTCATAAGAATAAGCACCGTTGCGACCGGCCAATGTATATAAATCCACGTTGGCTAATTCCGTTTTGCCTTCCACTGCAACGTTAAATGAGCGCTTGCCCGCCGAGGTTTGATAAATTTCGGCAAACTGTAACCGCACGCGATAGGTGCCTGTGGTAACCGGCACATCGTAGGAAAAAGTGCCGTAGCGTTCGGTTTGATACACGGCCGTTTCACTGCCGCCGGTAATCGATTCTGTTGTACTGCTGGTATTACCGCCGGAGAAATATTGGTCGGCAAGATAATTTATATCCCCATAGGTTTGCGCTGTGCCGCCGGCATTTATGGCTACAACTAATTTTTCATTGGTGTTAGCGCCGCTGGACGAACTGGATGAAGAGCTCGACGACGAGCTAGAAGAGCTAGTAGAACTCGAGGAGCTAGAAGAGCTGGATGACGATGAGCTAGACGAGGACGAGCTTGATGAAGAGCTGGAGCTAGACGAGCTTTGGCCGCCGCAGCCGCTTATGAGGGAGGCTACAACCATCAACCAACCACACGCCAAGCGATGGGACAGCCAGGGAGATATCTGCGTATTCATTAAATTACCCCTAAACTTAATTTTTTTATCAGGATGATTGCGCGGCGGCCGTCATTTGCCAGTTTTGCCTCGCGCCGTGTCGGTACATCACATAAACCCAGTCTAAGCGCGGCTAGGTTTTATATGATCAGGGCGAAAGTCTAAAGAGGACTTGTGAGGAAATTATGAGGATTCTTTGAGTAAACAATGAGGCGCATACACTCTGTGAAAGGGTAGAGATTTAAGGCATTGCCTGCTAACAGCTGGTTGATTTGACCGAGATAATTTTTATCCTCTGCACATGCCATTTTGTGGCACAACACATATGTATTTGAGAAACCGTATGACCATAAAATTGGCCCACAAGTTTTTTATTGCCCACGCCCTCATAATTCTTGTATTGGTGACGGCTTTTTTATCGTTTAGTTACGTATCCAACCAATCCTTAGTTAGCAACGCCATGAACGGCATTGATAAAACCGTGATGGAAGAACTCGCGCCACTATTGGCAGGCTCCTATGTACAATCAGGCTCTTTTGATCACTGGATACAAGAACCTGGCAAATGGAACGAATTAGTAGATGGGACATTTTTGCGGGTGTTCTTTTCAATTTCACCTATGCCGCATGGGGCGCCTGCGCCTATGTCCGCCCCTTCCGGTGGCCAAGCCCTCAAACCTTGTGAGCCGCCGTTTGCAACATTTTTGCAGCGTTTAACACTTTTGGCCGCTGATAAAACACCATTAATTAAAGCCCTTAAACCCGCGCCAGACACTCATTTAGAAGCAATTAAAGTGCACGGGCGAATAGTTGGTTGGTTGCAAGTGGCAAAAATTAATGTTGATGCATTGCCCTATGCCGGTTATTTCTTTCATCAGCAGGTGCGTTTTACTCTGTGGGTGGTAGCCTGCGCGGGGCTCTTAGCATTAGCTTTGGGTTATTGGTTGGCGCAACATATGACGCAACCTATTCGTTTAATTACCGAAGAAACGCAAAAACTCGCCCAGCGAGATTTCACGGTGAATATTGCGGTACACACAGGTGATGAGCTAGAAGCACTAGGCAAACACATCACGAGCATCGCGCAAGAGTTAAGTATGTTCAGCCAGCAACAAAAACAATGGCTATTGGATATTTCTCATGAGTTGCGCACACCCTTAACGATTTTATACGGCGAGTTTAACGCCATGTTAGAGCATGTCTCGCCCATAAACGCCAGTGCCATAATATCCTTGCATGAAGAGGTGGTGCACCTTAAGCGCATAGTGGATGATTTACACGCTTTATCCATGATGGATGCGGTGACGTTTCAATTAAATTGTGCGCCGGTGGATGCTGATGAGTTTATGCGTGAGCAAGTGGCTCGGTATGGTGAGCGATTTGCTGAGCAGGCAATAAAAATTACCTACGTGGAAGCTAAACCTGGATTATTAATCAATGTTGATGCTGATAGGCTGGGCCAAGTGGTACGCAATTTATTTGATAACAATGCACGCTACACCGACTCCCCTGGCGAGGTGCAGGTGACGCTGGAATCTGATGACAAAACGGTGCGGATTCAATTCGACGATACGGGGCCGGGGGTCCCTGCGGAGCTTTTAAATAAAGTCTTTGATCGCTTATATCGAGTCGATAGCGCCCGCACCCGCGTAAGCGGTGGGGCGGGTCTGGGTTTGAGTATTTGTAAAAATATTATCGAGGCACATCAGGGCTATATTCATGCCTCAGCCAGCCGTTTAGGCGGTTTGTGTATTGTGATTGGATTGCCTTTATTTAAAGGGGCGCAGCTGTGAGCGCGACCATTTTGGTGGTGGAAGATGAAATTAAAATCGCCGACTTAATCGCCAAGTATTTAGCCCTAGAGGGTTATGAAGCCGTCACAGTACAAAATGGTGCTGATGCTTTAGCGCGATTTAAACAGCTGCGGCCACAATTGGTCATTTTGGATATTATGCTACCTGGTTTGGATGGGCTGGAAGTCTGTAAGCGTTTGCGCACTATCGCGGATACCCCCATTATTTTTTTAACGGCGCGTATACAGGATGTGGAGCGTTTAATGGGGTTTGCCGCTGGAGCGGATGACTACGTATGCAAGCCATTTAATCCACAGGAATTAATGGCTCGGGTGAAGGCAATCTTACGTCGCCGCCAACCGCCTGGTGAAGCTGCCCCCTTGTGTTATGAGGATATTGCGCTTGTATTAAGCGAGCACAGTGCTTTTGTGGGCGGCATAAAAATTCAATTAACCCAAATCGAATTTAAATTACTCAGTATGTTTGTAGAGCAGCCAAATAAGGTTTTTACTCGCGAAGAGCTGCTATTATCCAGCCATGGTAAATACACCGAATCCTACGAGCGCACGATCGATTTTCATATTAAAAATTTGCGCAAAAAAATTAATGCACCTTCAGGTAGCCGCTATATTCAAACTATTTACGGTCTGGGGTATAAGTTAGTGAATTAGTCGTGTGCGCCCAATCGCCGAGCGGCAAGGGATTGGGCTGGGTAAATCCGCACGCATAATCGCGCACTTACACAGCCTGTACAGCCGCAGCCAAGGGCGTTAAGGTGTAGCGCTTGCTCCTGTGGGAGGCGCTTCATGCATTTTGCTTTAATTTCTAGTATTAACCAGGTTCCCGCTGCGGCCTGGCAGGCGCTTTGGCGTACCGACTATCCTTTTATTCAGCACGATTTTATGGCCCTGCTTGAGGCCAGCGATTGTGTGGGCGGGCGCAGTGGGTGGGCGCCTTTGCATATTTTGGTGTGGCAGGGCGAGCAGTTGGTGGCAGCTATGCCGGGTTATCTTAAAACCCATTCCTACGGTGAATATGTATTTGACTGGAGCTGGGCTGATGCCTACGGGCGCCACCAATTGGATTATTACCCCAAGTGGATTAACGCCATGCCGTTTACCCCCGCCACTGGCCCCCGTGTGGCCTTTGCGGCGGGGGTGGATGAGGTGGCGGTGGGGCAGGTTTTAGCGGCGGCCTGGCAGGCGCTGGTTGAGCAGGGCGTGCATAGCCTGCACAGTTTATTTCCCGATGCCGACAGCCTACAAAAAATACCCAATCAGTGGCACACCCGTTGGGGTTGCCAATATCACTGGATTAATAAAGATAATGTAAAAACCTGGGACGAATTTTTAGCGCTTTGCCATAGCCGCAAACGCAAAATGATAGTGAAAGAGCGGCAAAAAGTGCAGGCCTCAGGTTTAACGATTGAGGTCAAATCTGCGGCGCAATTAACCCTTAGCGATTGGCAGGCATTTTATCGCTTATATCAAAATACCTACGCTAAACGCAGTGGCCGCAGCGGCTATTTAACGCAGCGTTTTTTTACTGGATTACAGTCTATTTTGCCCGGCCAGATTCACCGTGTAGATGTAAGCCGAGCCGGGCAATTAATTGCCGCCGCTTTGTATTTTAGTGATGCCAGCACCTTATACGGGCGTTATTGGGGCTGTAGCGAGGAATACGACGGCCTGCATTTTGAAGCCTGTTATTACCAGGGCATTGAATTAGCCTTGCAGTTAGGCCTTACTCGTTTTGACCCCGGCGCCCAGGGCGAGCATAAAATTGCCCGTGGGTTTACACCTATTTTTACTCGCTCAAAACATTTTTTAGTGCACGCGGGTTTTCATGAGGCGGTGGGTGAATTTTGTCGGGAAGAACATGAGGGGATTGAGCGTTATATTCAAACCGCCCGCCAAGGCTTGCCTTTTAAAGAGGGTATTCGCTGCGAGCCAGCGGATATTTTATATTCGTGTGCGGCGCCCGATTAAGGCGTGAAGGGTTTTAAGGGGCTGTTAATTTTTTGCTCGTGTATGGAATTAATCAGCGCGTCCTTCCGTACCGCTAGTAACAATCAACAGCGAGTATCACTATGCAAATACTACTGCGTCGAGCGGTTGGTTTGGCGTGTTTAGTCATGGCCGCTTATATTCTTGTGCAGGTGGGGCAAGGCCTAATGGCTGGGCACGTTAATAAACTCAGCAAACACCATCAGGAGGTTATAGCGCGTGCGGTGCAGCCTGAGCGTTTTTGGCTTGCCATTGGTTTTTGGAGCCTCGGGGCAGGCATCTTAATCGTTACGGGTGTGAAAAAAATGACTGCGCGCTAAAGCTTAGTTAGGCAATTTTTCTTCCTGTTTCCTTCATTCATTTCTGCCGCCCCCAACTGCTTAGTCAAGCGGCTTTAATGTCATACCATATGCTTAGTTTGTGTGGCTGCGGTTGACTTGGCCTCTATTCATGAATAAGTCTGTGTTTTGAGCGTGATGCAAACGGCGGTGTTGTTAGCCGCTGCGGTATACACTTGCAGACTCAACAATTCAGGGCGACAACGATTTCTTTTTTGTAAGCGTTCTGAATTCTCTAAGGAACCTCTAATTAATTCTAGTTTTTGCCTTTTTTCAAAACTGTCGCGGGCATGGAGCCCGCGCCGGAGCTACAGGGATGTGCTCGGGCAGTTTTGAAAAAAGGCAAAAGCCAGAATTAATCAGAGCCTCCCTAACAGCTTGTTGAACTAGGTTGGCAGCAAGAGTATGGCAAGGCAAATTTGGCGAAAAAACCGCAGTTTACACCTAGTAAATGAGGATTTTTCGCCAACTTTAACGCCGCCAGACCTAGCTAGGTAGTATTTCAACAAGCTGCTCAGTGACTTTTAGGGTTAAAACAGGAGCGCTGGGAATTTTTTACTTTATTTTTTGCAATCGACGCGGGTGATGCGTCGTTGGGTCAAAAAAATATCCACTCTTTACTGCGTTTTTACCCGTACATATAACCGCCTGTGGAGGTGATCGTGAAAATAGTTATTCTCTTATTTTTGGCTACCGCCTTATTCGCCTGCGGCGCCTCGCCCGGTGGGGAGGGCACCTCGTCTAGCTCATCCAGTTCATCCAGCGGCAAATTGGCCAGCAGTAGCTCAAGTTCCTCGGGTAAAAGCTCAAGTTCATCCAGCAGCAGCTCAAGCTCCTCGGGCAAAAGCTCAAGTTCTTCCAGCAGTAGTTCCAGTTCCTCCGGTAAAAGTTCAAGTTCTTCTAGCAGTAGTTCAAGTTCCTCCAGCAGCAGTTCGTCTTCCTCAGGTGCTCCCTTGAGTTGTGAGCTGGGCACAAGCCAGACCCAATGGGCTACCCGCTGCAGCGCGCCGCCCAGTTGTGTGGCGGGCACTTGGAACCCACCGAAAGACGGCGGCGAAAATGGTGCTCCTCTACGCCTGGAAACAGAGCATTTTGCTTTTTATTGGAAAGACGGCACCAATATTACAGACGCGGACGCCAAAGCCGCAGGTGTTACCTTGGAATCTATTTGGGATAAATATTTTACCGCGCCCATAAATTTCCCCGAGCCCTACTGCAACAGCAGTAAAAAATGGAAAGCGGCTGTGCATTTTGATAACAGCTTCCCCTTGTGGGGCGGTGCCTGGAGCCGCAACGGCATTAATTATGCCGGCATGTGGGTAGGGCCGGGTGCGGCCAAGGATAATTGGGGCTTGGCCCATGAATTTATGCACGGCGTGCAATCCTTAACGCCTGCGTTTTCTGAATGTGGCGGGCAGGGCTGTTGGATTTTTGAAAGCCACGCCAATTGGATGCCTCACCAAATATACCGCGACAACGTGCACTGTTCTGAAATGCTCGCCAACGCGCCCCATCTACACTACGGCAATACCCGCGACCGCTACTGCAACTGGCAATTTTTTGAGTACGTTAAAGATCGTTTTTGCCCCAGCGCTATTAATGATATGTGGACCACTGAAGCGCCCCAAGGCCAACGGGACCCCTTTCAAAAACTCATGTATGCCAACCGTTGGACGCTAGAAGAATTAAACGATTTATTTGGCGAGTGGGCCATGCACAACGTCACCTGGGATTACATGAACCCCGATGGTAGCAATCAGGGCGCGATTTACCGCAAAAATTACGGTGCAATTACCGATACACAATACAGCCAGCGCCGTTTGCGCATGACACAATTAGAGTCATTAGATAATGACTGGGCTAAAAATCGACGCTTTAGCTCACCTTATTATTGGGCGCCCCAACGCTGGGGGTACAACGTTATTCGCCTGTACCCCGATGCGGGGGCCAGTAGTGTGCGCATTAAATTTCGCGGGGTGTTACAGCCGGGCGCCAATACCGGTTTTCGTTGGGGGCTGGTCGCCACCGATGGCAATATTCAAAATCCGCGTTACAGCAGTATAAAAGCCGGTACCGATGGAGAATTAAATTTTTGTCTTAACGCGAACGAACAATTATTTTTAGTGGTGTTAGCGGCGCCCACTCAATATCAAAAAATTACCTGGCAACAACCCAGCGACGGCACACCTTACCCCAGTATTTACCGCTACCCCTATATGCTGGAATTAACCAACGCCTGGCCGGCCGGTTTTAAAAATGGCAGCCGCGATAATTGCGCGACTAATTTAGTGCGCCATAGCAATGGTGGTGGCTGCGCTCCGGCCAATACACCCAGCAGTGTTTATGTGGGCCCATACGCCACGGTGGCGGGTGGCAAAGTGAGCGATAATGCGCGCATTGAAGATCAGGCTATGGTGGTAAATGGCACGGTGAGCGGCAATGCCCGCGTGGGCGCTTTAACCACACTAGGTGTAGCCGCCAACGCGCACCATGGGGCAGCCAGTTTTACTGTAACGGGCAATGCCAGTGTAATGGCAAGTTTTTATCCCATGGGGTGGTTTGCTAATAATGCTACAGCACAGGGTTCGGTGCAGTTATGGGGTGATCTGGAGTATTACACCAATGCCAAAACCAGCGGTATTTTTTACGGCTTAGTGGATGAAGCGGCTACAGGGGTTCCCACGGCAGCAGAAGTAACCTTGCCGCCGCCGTATAGTTGGCGTAATTAATTCTAAGGGTGCACTGATTACTGGCTGTACGGAAGCGATGAATACACATCGTTTCGGACCGTCAAAAAGAGAGACTTTTTTGACGCGCCTACAAGGATGTATTTACGGCGTGTCAGAAATGATGTGTATTCATTGCCGGTGCCTAGGTAGGAATTCCATTTCAAAATCGCCCGAGTAGCACCCTCGCGGGCTCCATGCCCGCGAGGGTTTTGAAAAAAGGCAAAGCCAGGAATTAACAGAGGTTCCCTAAGGCATTGCCGAGAAATGACGTCGCTTTCGCTGGCGTCGTTCAAGTGTGCACACAATATCTTTTTAATCAGCAAATGCTGCGAGTATTGGCGAGGCTCGCGACGGCTTAGGCCGTGGCGCCAAAACCGCTAGTAAAAAACGGGTTAATATCGGTGTGCCGAGTAAAAATCCAGTTCTATATAGCCAGTGTATTTGGCTCTTCCATTATTGTGCTATGCGCTTAGGGTATTAACCGGGCAGTTTTAATGCGGCGACACAATAACTCAGCGCGATCATTTTGTTCCCAGGTGAATAAGCTGCCTGCGCCATCAGCAGATTAATTTAACTAGACTATTATAAGAAGTAGCTAATAGTGTGACGCGTTTAGCTCTATTTTAATCGTGATTTATTCACTTATTACGGCGGTGAATTGCTATTAATTATATGGGCCTTTGGCTATAGCCGACTGCAACACGCTGCTAGACGAATTTAGGCTGGGTGCCCGGCAAAAAATAAGGCGCAGGGCTGCTTGGCTATGCCGCAGATGTAGGCTGGAATTCTGTGGGCCCTGCAAGAATCACCGCCATCTGGGGATATTGCTGGAGCCTAGGGAATAGCTGGAGCGAATCTGCTAAGTCTCAATTGCACCAAGTCAGAATTCGGCAGTGAGTTTTTAAGCCTTGTAAGGCTAGGGGGTAGTGAAGGATGCCGGGCAACACAAACCCCACGCGGCTCGGGCAGTATTTTGCTGCTCAGGTGCTGTTTATTTTTAGCATCAGGGTTATGGGCCCCATTCATACAGGGCGGGAATTAATCAACGCATCGTGAAATCAGACTATTGCTTGTGTCCTTAAGGTGTGTGGCGCTTAAGCTTTTGGATGCAGCCTGCTGTTGTGGCTACTGGAATTATTATTTTCAAAAGGTGCGTGTAGCTTTATGCCTAACAATCGTCACGCCAAGATTCGGTTGGTGTTATTTACGCCTTATCACGAAGGGTTTTTCTATGGTGAAATTATTAACCATGTGCGCCTGCTGTGTAAGTTAAAAAACTATGCGTTGGATGTTATAGCTACCCACAGTTTGGGTGAATACCACAGTAATTTTTGGCTGGCCAATGTGGGCGCCGTTATTATTGTGCGCAATGCCATCAGCCCAAGCTTCGCCGCCGAGCTAAGTGCGCGGGGGATTCCCTGTGTATCCATTGCGTATGATTATTTTCCCGCGCCGATCAATATGGTGTGCAGCGATAATCGCCAGGGCGTTAAGTTGGCCTTTGAACATTTAGTGGCTAAGGGCCACAGCCGGATTGCTTTTATCGGTGATTTAACCCAGTACGATTTGCGCAAGCGCTATGAGGCCTATTGTGAAGAACACGGTCGCCATCATTTGCCGCTGGATGAAGAGCTCTCATTTTTTACCCAAACTACTACCTATTTAGGTGGCTTTAACGCCGCCACTGAATTTGTAAAACGCGACTGCGATGCCACCGCTGTTATTGCCGGAGCGGGGCTTTTGGCGGAAGGATTTAAATCGCGTTTAAATGATATCAGCCCCATGTTGTGTGAGTCGTTGGAAATTGTTGCCTTTGATGTAATGCCCGTGCAGATATTATCCAATAAATCCACGGTGGCGATTGATTTAAACCTCATGTTCATCGCCCATAATTGCATCACAATTATCGAGCGCATTCGCGCAGGTCACGATGTGGAGCATCAAACCAAAATTGATTGTCGCCTGGTGACCTTGCCCGCATTTGGCGTGGCCGCCGCCGATGATTTAGCCCCCTGTTTAGAGGACGCGAGTTTCACCAATACCCCCTACGTGAAAAGCCTGATCACGAATATGTACGAGTGGACCATGGCGATTGCCGGCACGGGGTTGAGCGATGTGATGAGCTTATCGCCGCTGTTTGACCAGCTGTTAAAAATGGGCTTGTTATTTAGGCTGGTCAAGGGCGCAGGCGCCGTGGAGTCGGCCCGTTTAGTTAAGGTGTGCAAACGGCGGGAAACTTTATTAATGGATAAATACGACCCTGCTAATCAGTGTTTGTCTGAGGAGGTGCAAAACCATTTTGAATCGTATTTTGAACACGCCGAATATGAGTTAACCACCAGCTTCCCCATTGTGATTAACGGCAAAATGTGGGGGATGTTTACCGCCTGTGGCCTTAATGAAATTAGTGATAGCCGCAATAATTATTTGGCGCTCTTGTGTTATCTGGATTTGTCGATTCAATTTTTAACCAAAAATATCGTCTCCTCCTTGGATGCCGCGGCCGAGAAAAATCCTACGCCCCATGCCACCACGGCCGATAACTGTGGCATAGTGAAGTGGGATTTAGCCAAGGGCGTAGTGGAGTGGAGTGATGAGGCCTTGGCGTTTTTAGGTTTAATGTCCCCGCTGGAGAAAAATATTTACCGCTACATGGAGCTGGATGATCGAGTCCATGACGAGGACCAAAGTGTTCTGCGCTCAGGGCTTTATAAACTGCATGAACAAGCGGTACCCCTGCATGTGCAGGTGCGAATGAAATCCAAAGCGGGGCCTTATCTTTTGATGCGGATAGATGGCCAAGCGGAACTCGCGCAGAAATTACTTTTATTTGAGCTGCGGCAGGAGTTGGGGGCACTGTAGGCCTATGCAATCACTATGGGCAGTATTAACAACCTATCCCTGGTTGTGGGCAAGTTTATTCTTGGCTACCACAGGGATTCTTGTGATTTGCCTGGCCAAACAGCACCTGCGCGACAAACAGACTCATCCGACTACAAACAGCAGCCTAAGCCCAGAAGAGCAGGACCGCGCGATCATTCTGAATTTTTTAGTGGAGCAGTTTGATAAAACAAAACGCCTGCAGGACAACGTGTATTTTCGTCACGATGAGCTAGACCGGCACGCCTGCTCGCTGCGCAGTGCCTATTTAAAAATAGAAGAAAAAAGTTTATTAAACCATGCCGATCATCGCAATTATCACCTGGCTATTAATAAGTCATTAGTTAAATTGCTGAAAATAATTCGTGATGATGCGGTCAAAGCCATCGACCAGGAGGGATTGTCGGATCACTCATTACATGAGGCCCTCGACGGCTCATCACTGAGCGCCCAAGAGAAGAGCGATTTACTGGACGAAATCGAAACCTTTTGTGACCAACTCAAATCCGGCGCTATAGGCGTTGAATACAGGAAAAAACGCTACAAACAGCTCTTGTCCATGATTAAAAATGTAGAGAATACCGAAGAGCGCGTGGCGATGAAAAAATTGCTGCTGTTGGCGGAATCCGCCGATGCAAGCTTCACACACTACTCCAATCTATCGGAATCGGTTTTTAATGCAGGCTCTGATGTGGCCGCCTTAGAAGGCGCCTTAGACGGCAGCGGGCAGGGCCTTAGTGCTCAAGTGCGGGCACAATTAGAGGCCCTGAATAAAGAAAATATGAAACTCTATTCCCAAGTGCAAATGCTGCGGCAGTGGTCTAAGGAGCATAAAAAACTCGCTTATCCCGAAGGGGTCAGCCTGAGCACCAACGCCATTAATGATGTCTCGGATGAAATTATTAGCAAGCATGAGGAGGAGCTTAAAGCCTTAAAAGCCCTGGTGCGCAATCAAAAGCTAACCATTGTTGAGCTGGAAAGCAGTTTGGATGAGTACCGCAAGTTAGAACCTGTCAAAGGTGTAAAACCCGCCTATGAGCAGGAGTTTGGTGCCTTAAACCGCAGGCTTAGCGCCACCGAAGACTTAATTAGCGAGCAGGAGAAAAATGTCGGCCGTATGCGCAGCGGGCTTGATGCCCTGAGCAGCCAAGCACCCAGTGGAGATGAACGCGCAACTTTGATGCAGTGCATCGATAAACTCAAAAAAGAAGTAGTAGAAGCAAAAGAGGCTTATAGCACTAAAAATGTAGAGTTCGATTTTATCAGTGAATTAATTCGCGTCGGCTCCCTTGAAGATTTGGCCTTGTTGGTGTTCCAATATTTTTGTGATCAAAAATGCGACCCATTTTTGCTGATTACCCATAAGGGCCGCAGCATTGAGATGTCCGCTAGTGGGTCTTTATCGGTTAAAGATAAAACCATTATTAACGCTATGATGCCCAATGATGCCTCCAAGGATGATGAGCGTTTTCAGTTGCAGTTTCGCTATCAGAATTTTGGCGGCATACTGCGTTTTTTGCCGGGCAGCACCGATAATTACGACGCCTGTGAGGCCATGTTAAAAATGGCCAAGATTACCGATGCCTTTATTGAAAAAATATCCAGCGGGCAGACTATGCGCGGTGTTAAAAAACAATTGGAGCAGTGCGCGAATGACGTTAAACAGTTGGCGCAAACCGTAGATGTGGGCTTTGAACACCTCTGTCAAACCCACCGCCAGCTAGTGGCTAACCATGTGCTTCGCACTCAAAACCTGTTGCGTGTGAAAGGTGCCAGCGCTGCCCAGATTGCCTGCTTAAAACAAATGGAAACTGAGATGTTAGAGGATATGGTGCTCAACGGCAGTGTGCGCATTAAAATGCGCAAAGAATTTTTAACGCTGGTTAAAAAAGTGGAGTCATGAGGGGAAGGACCTTTTGGCTCAAATCTTTACCCTGTGACTCTGCGTGCCGGTTTAGTTGTGTAAAGGCATGAATAAAAACCGCCTAAGGCTTTGCGCCTTAGGCGGTTGGCCATGCCGTTAAATTCCGACCCGTGATGGCAGGCGGGTTTGGCATTCGCTGCTGGAGGTGGGCAGTGTGTTTTGTGCCTCTAGACCCTTGGCACTGTACCAAATGCGATACTCATCATTGTTGTCAAAACGCAACGCCTGATAAACCGTGCCCTCAATAGTGCGGCTACCGACAGATTTCATGATGGCTTGGTATTTGGCGCCGAGGAATTCAAAGGTGAGCAGTAGGCTGTAATTATTGGTTTTATTGCCGCGCTCCATCTGGCTCCAAAAACCCTTAATTAATTCGCCGCGGGAATTGCCTTTGCCAAGGCTGCCATCGGCTTTAGCTTTTTTAATGTATTTTGCACAGGCGGTAAAACTGCCAGCGGTGGCATCGCTGCCGCCGGCAAAATACAGCTCAAATTCAATGTCTTTTAAATTATTGGGTTTTTGGCCTAAATCCATGTCGGCTACGTGCAGCTGCTTGCCGCCGACAGAATTAAAGGGCACCGCGTTGGCGTCCAGGGCGCCGAGGTGTTTGATGTTTGCCGGGTTTTTCACATCCTCGGCGGAAAACTCATGTTCCGTTAATTGACTAATATCCGCTTGTTCGCTGCCTAAGCTGGTTAATAATTCCTGATGGGACGTGTGGGCGGCGCGGAAAAAATTAAACGCCTCATCAGTGGCGGGGTTTTTTTCTGTTTCGTTAAGCGCTTTTATACCCAGCACCTCAATGGCGCGCGCACCTGCGCGGGCCTCCTCGGCAGTAGTATTGGCTGTGGGCGGCAGGAGCTGATTAATTAAGGGATTTAACTGCTGAAGGCGGTCCACAATGACATCAAACTTTCCGTCATCGCTACTTTGTGCCGGCAGTGGCAATTCTTTTTGCTCATAGCGCTTTTGAACCGCTTGTTCGGCATTTTTAGCTACACGTTTTAATAAGCTGGCATCGGTTAAGGCCTCATCCACTGAGCCCTCATATTGAGTGAGTGCTTCGGCCAGGGCTTCATAGGCGTGGCCAGATGCATCGCTGGGCATGCCGTTTTCATCGCCGAGGGCGGTATAAACAGTGGCGATTTTTTTACCCATTAGACTCGCCACTTTATGTAGCTTAATTGCATTATTTAACAGTGCGCCATCAACCTTGCTGTCGGGGGCTGTGTAGTCGCTATTTAAATCCGTTGTACTCAGGCCTAATTTGGTTAACAGGGCTGAGCTTTGGCTGGCGGTTAATCCGCTGGTTAAACTGCTTAAGGGCGAAATAACATGGTTGTTATTTACATCCTGTAAACGCAGGCTTAATTGCCCGGTAAAAGGCTCTCCGGTCAGCGTATCGTAGCCGCCGGTAATGCGCAGGCTGGCATTATCGTATTGGCGGGCCGGTTTTAAACAATATTGGCTTTCTTCTGCCGTGCTCGTATCGGCGCAATAATTTTTTTGGCTGTTGGGATTATAGCTGAAATAACCTTCGTTATCCGTAAATGCAAATGGCTCCCAGGCATCGCGCACACCATTATTATCGCTGTCGATATACACTTTGGCGCGCGCTAAATGGCCGTCAATGGCCAGCCCTTTTAACGCCGTTTGGCTGGGCGCTGTGGTGGTCTGTACGGCCGTGCCGCGATCTTGATTGCCACCGCCGCAGCTGGAGAGTGCCGCAAGGCTTATTGCCAGCACAGTTAATTTAAAACGCTGTGGAGCAGGCTTGGGCAATTGAATAAGGGATGTACGCATAGGGACCACTTTTACCTCGTTGAATAACTATTAATTCGTCGGCCTCCCTACCGCCATTAACAACCCGGCTTTTAATAGCGCAGGGTTTTAAAACTGTTCTGCAATTGCCAATGCAAAACCAAAACTGCGCGGCAGATCGCTGCCATCGACGCGGGTACTATCAAGCGCCCAGGACACATCTAAACTCACCCCTTTAAATTCAATACCCAACGCCAGTTGTGTTAATTGGCTACCGGCGAGATTTTTTTGCAGGCCGCTACGTACATTGGGCAACCAGTGAGTGCTGGGTGCATAGTGTGCGGAAATCGTTAGCCATTGCTGTTCAGTGCCGACAAAATCGTCGTAGGCGGTGAGATCTAAAGCGGCGGATGCCCAGGCATTGCTCTGCCAATAATAGGTGCCATCAAGCCCAAGATAGGCTGTTTTTTTGTGTGTTTCGCGGGCTTTAATGTCGCCGCGCACCTGGGCAAAATCGGCGGCGGCTTCGCAGTTCGCGCGGGCGATGGAATTTTCCGCGCGGGTTTGGCAGTTTTCACCTACCGGGCCGTAATCAAACGAGGGCTGATTTAAATTGTATAAAGTGGCGCCGAGTCTGTAGCGATCCGCCGCCCAGATAACACCCACATCAAGCCCCGGTGCGGTGGTGGATTGGCTGTTGTTATCGTATTCATCGCGTATAACATCACCTATGTCTTTGCCATCAAGTTTTTGCAACAAAAAAACCTGTTTACTTAAATCCAAGGCGTATACAGATAATTTGGCTCCGGCGTAGAGTTGGCCGCCGTAGCGTTTTTGATCAGCCCCATCAAACCAGCCCCTTGAATAACCCAATGCAAAAGCCGTTTGCGTGGCACCTTTTAAATAGGCGGCGGTGGCGGTGCTAAAGGATTTATTTTGTTCATCGTAGCTGAGCGGGGCGTCCAGTACGCGGGCTAGCACTTGGGTATTAAAGCTGATATCGGCCATTAAAGTGCCGTCCCACAGAGGCATTTTCCAATACAGGGGCATGAGCGGCAGGTGTAATTCGGCGCTATTTTTAACGTAACCTTCGTCACCCATTTTGACCAAAATAGAATTAAATCGGTCTAAAACAGTTTGTACTGGGTCTTTATTTAAACTGGGGTCATCGATCAGATCGATTAAATCATCCAGATCATCCACAAAATTATCAACCTGACCAATTTCCGTCAGTGTGCTAAGGCTGGGTGTAAACCCTAAGCGAAATTGTTCGCCATCATTCACCATTAAATCCCCTAAAGCGGGGTTTAATGCTCCGGCGTATACACTGTGGTGATCAGAGGTTTGGCCTGTCGTAAGCGCAGGCCCGGATGCAAGCCCTTGGCCGACACTCGGCAGAGCAATAAGGCTTGCAGCCACGGGGAAAATGCGACGCATGGAATACTCCTTACAATATCCTGATAGGGCTGATCTTAAAACTCTAGTCGAAGCGCTTAAATTGCTGCATCCATTCCGTTTGATAGAGTAAATCAGTCTGTAAAATGAATTTTTATGCGTCTATTGGCCGAATGTTTTTTGGCAGTATTGAGCGGTGTTGTTTTGGATTGCCCGCTGCTGCTGGTATTTTGGCGCTATAGCGGCTTGCTGTTATGATGAGCTTTTTAACGGGGGGATTTATGATGAGTTTAGGTGCGCGGCTGCGGGGTGTGGTGGATTTATCGGCTATTAAACGGCTTGTTAGTGCTTTTGGGCTCTTGTGCGCGGCTATGCTTGCACAGGCGGCGCCCCAGGGGGAGGTGGCGTTAGGGCACTATCAATTGCTCTATTCGGCTATTAATAGCACCTTGTTACCGGCGGAAATGGCCAATGCCTATAACCTAAAACGCAAGGCGGATGAAGTATTAATTAATATTACGGTGTTGGATACGCAGACTAAGCGGCCGGTGCCGGTTGGTATAAGCGGCGTGGCTAAAAATCTCATTCAGCAATCAAAACCGTTAAATTTTAGGGAAATAAAAGAGACTGATGCGGTGTATTATTTGGCCACTTTGCGCACCACAGAGCGCGAGGTGTTTCATTTTTTATTGGATGTGAATCTGCCGGATGGCCGCACAGAAAAAGTAAAATTCACCCAGGAATTATTCGTCAATCCATAGGTGTTCCCAGCTCGTTTGGTTGCATGATTACTATTAACAATTTTAATTTTTTAAGGTGTGCCCATGGGTGATGTGGTATTGGCGAGCAATAATGCTGGCAAGGTAGTGGAATTTCAGCAGTTATTGGCGGGTGTAGGTTTTACGATTGTGCCCCAAAGCCAATTTAACCTTGCCTCAGTGGAGGAGACGGGTTTAAGTTTTGTGGAAAATGCTATTTTAAAAGCCCGCCACGCCGCAGCGGCCACAGGCCTTGCGGCGCTGGCTGATGATTCGGGTATTGAGGTAGATGCTTTAAAGGGCGCACCGGGTATTTATTCGGCGCGTTTTGCAGGCGTTGATGCTACGGATGCGGAAAATAATGCCCATTTATTAACTCAATTAGCCGGTGTGCCCGAACACTTGCGCACGGCTCGTTACCAGTGTGTGCTGGTGTATATGCGCCACGCGCTCGACCCTATGCCATTAATTTGCAGCGCCAGTTGGGAGGGGCGCATTTTAACCGCGCCGCAAGGGGAGGGTGGGTTTGGCTACGACCCTTTATTTTGGCTGCCGGATTTAAATTGCACCAGCGCGCAATTGCCCAAGGCGCACAAAAATCACATCAGCCATCGCGGTAAAGCCATGGCCGCGTTATTAGCGGCGCTGTCTTAGGATTATGGGCGTGTTGCCTCCTTTAAGCCTGTATGTGCATATTCCCTGGTGCGTTAAAAAATGCCCCTACTGCGATTTTAATTCCCACGCGGCCCAGAGTGTTTTGCCCGAGGATGAATATCTAGCCGCTTTGCTGCGGGATTTACCCGGCGAAATTCAGCGCGCCCAAGGGCGCCCAGTGGAGAGTATTTTTTTTGGCGGCGGCACACCGAGTTTATTATCGGCGGCGTTTTTCACCCGGCTACTTGGCGCCTTAGGTGAGCAGCTGGAATTTCCCCCCCGTATTGAAATTACACTGGAGGCCAACCCAGGCACCGCTGAATTATGCGATTTTAATCAGCTCGCCCAGGCAGGTGTCAATCGTATTTCTTTAGGCGTGCAGAGTTTTAACGATGCGCATCTACAGCAATTGGGCCGCATTCATAGCGCGGCAGAAGTTCCTCAGGCGGTAGCAAAAATCCGCGCGGCGGGCATCCATAACATCAATTTAGATCTCATGCACGGCCTGCCGGGGCAAACTCTGGATGAGGCCCGCGCGGATTTAACCACTGCTATTGCCTTAGCGCCCCAGCATATTTCCTGGTATCAATTAACCATCGAGCCCAACACGGTTTTTTACAATCGCCCGCCGGTTTTGCCGGAGGATGATTTATTGGCGGATATTCAGGCCATGGGGGAGGAATTATTTGCTTCAGCCGGGTACAGCCAATATGAAGTTTCGGCCTTTGCGCAACCTAATAAACAGGCCGCCCACAATATTAATTATTGGCAATTTGGCGATTATTTAGCGCTGGGGGCCGGTGCTCACGGCAAAATCACCTGGCCCGATCGTATCGAGCGGTACGCCAAAACGCGCCTGCCGAAAGATTATTTAGCCGCTATAGAGTTTGATGCCAGCCTTAATCAGGTGAGCGACGCGCAAAAACCCTTTGAATTTATGATGAATGGCCTGCGCCTGCGCAGCGGAATTCCCCGCCAGTTTTGGATTGAGCGCTGCGGCCTGCCGCCGGAGGTTTTAATGCCTGCGGTGGAAAAATTAATACAGCAGGGTTTAATGGCGGCGGACGCAGACTATTACCGCACTACGGATTTGGGTTATCGATTTTTAAATACACTATTGCAGGAGTTTACGTAGAATCCATGAGCCTCTCCTTCCACATTAATTTTAACGACCAATGCCAAGCCGCTTTTGAATGCTACGCGCAAGTGTTAAACGGCCAAATTGGCACCTTGCTTAAGTTTAAAGACTCCCCTGCAGCCGCCTCCGTAGCGGCCCATCGGCAGGATAAAATTGTCCACGCCAATATTCTCATTGAAGGCGTGGAAATCGCTGGCGCGGATGTGGAAACAAGCCAATACAGCGCGCCCAGTGGGTTTTTTATTTTGGTGGGCTTGATGGATGCCGCGCGGGTGCAGGCTGTTTTTGCTCAATTGGCGGTAGGCGGCGAGGTAGTGTTGCCGCCGCAAAAAACCTTTTGGTCGCCCTGTTACGCCATAGTGACTGACCGCTTTGGCGTGCCCTGGAAGCTTAATTGCGGCGCTTGAGTGAATTTATTTGTGCTCGGCCTCGTTGTGGCCCAGCACTTCTTTTACAAATGGAATGGTTAATTTGCGCTGGTGTTGTAGCGAGGCGTCATCCAGGCGGTTTAATAAATTAAATAATTCATTGGTGTCGCGCACTGTGCGGGTGAGAATAAAATGCGCCACGTCTTGGCTCATGTCCAGGCCGCGGCCTTTGGCACGCAGAATTAACGCCTGTTCTTTGCCTGGGTCATTGAGGCTTTCGATGTGGTAAATCACGCAGCTGAGCAGGCGGGATTTTAAATCGGGTAATAAAATCGGCAGGCTGGGAATGCTGGTGTGAGAAGCGAGAATTAACCGGTGTTCGGCAAGATTAATGCGGTTAAATAAATGAAATAAGGCCTGCTCCCACTGGCGGTTGCCGCAGATTTCATCCAGCCCATCTAAACACAACAATTGCACGGCTTCTAAGCCTTCACAGACGTCTTGGGCGGCGTAACCAATTAAATCCCGCAGGGGTAAATACTGCACGGAAAGGCCACTTTCATAGGCGCGGTGGCAAACCGCCTGCAACAGGTGCGTAATGCCGCAGCCGCGGGAGCCCCAAATAGCCAAATTGCGCTCGCCCTGGTCGGCGCTGGCCTGTAATAGGGCCGCTAGGGCCTGGGCGTTGGCCTGGGTGTTTTGGAAAAAATTAGCGAAGGTGGCATCGTCTTTGAGCGATACGCCAAGGCTTAACTGAACCGGTGCGGTGGTTGTCACGGCGAAAATACCCTAAACGGATGGATAGCGCATTTTTACTCTATATACGCCTTAGTTGGCAATCCAGCGGTAATTTAACGGCGCGCTGGCGGAGCCTGGCCCTGCGGGGTTGGCGCTGGGTTCTAAACGGCGGTCCAGGCTTAAGCTGGTATTAAATTGCTCGATGTTCGCCCGCAGGGACACCTCAAAGATTAATTCTTTACCACTGGATTGCAGCAGGCGGCAGGCAGTGACCAGGCTATGTTTTTTTAAATAATCACTAATGTGTTTGTACTGCACAAAATCCACCGCGCTCACCGCAATAAAAGCGCTGCTGGCGGTGCTGCTGCCAGTGCCGCCTACGGCATAACGGGCGGCGAGAAAATCCGCCAGGGCATTGATGCCTTGCACCGCGTTATCTCCTGCGCGCTTTTCACCGCGGTGGTCAAACTGCCAGCGGCTGCCGCCGTCGCTGATCACAACCGCCATCACCGTATCCAAGCTGTAGCGGAAGGAGGCGTTTAACAGGGCTTCGCTATCGAGGGCTTTAAATTGTTCTGCGCTTAAAGCGGTGCGATCCTCGCTGTCGTACTGGGGAAATACCAAGGGAATGCCGCGCGCGCGTGCCTGGGCTTTTAATTCCGCCAGGCGGCTGTCGTCGGGGCCGGGCCATTGGCCATCGAGGAGGCTCCAAACCAATACTTTAGGGCGGTTAGGCGGCCAGTAGGGCAGGCCGTATTCTTTAATGAGTTGGTTGAGGCCTTGGGGGGAAAAACTAAACGTAATCTGCTCGTTGCCGGTGTAACTAAAGCTGTCGGCATAGGTTTCCGCGCGACTTAACACACTGGCAAGGGCGGGGTTTTGGGCGGCTTGCTGGCTGCCGGTTAAGCGCCAGAGCATATCCTTAAGTGCTTTGCTGGCGGCCTGGGCGCGGGCCTCCGGCGCCTGTGAGCTGACCTGCGCGCTCACTTGGTAAAAGGGCTCCGCCGCATTCAGGCCAAGGCTCAACACCAGTAAACAAACTGCCCAGATTAACTGCCTCACGCTGCGCCCTCAGTAGGTTCAAAAAGGCGGCCATTGTAGCAATCTCACAGGGCAAATAGGCCAAATGGCCTTAATCCCTACGCAGGCCGCAGCCAGGCGGCAGGGTTTGGGTGTACACTTTGCGGCCAGCGCCACCCTTGGGCTGCTGGGTGTTCAACCGAAAAAGGTGCTGCCATGCTGCTTGATTTAACCCGCCAAATTACGCAAGAAATTACCGAGCGCTTGGGCGCCCTGCCCAAACCTGCGCTGCCTCAGTTAGACCAGAGCCTACTGCGCCCCTGGGTGGAGGCGGCGGTACAGAAATGCCAGTTGGTGAGCCGCGAAGAATTTGATGCACAAACCGAAGTGCTGTTGCGCACGCGATTAAAAGTGGAAGCTCTGGAAGCTCAATTAGCCCAGCTGGAAGCAAGATTCGACGCCCTCACCAGCGCTCAAAACGATGCCTCGCCGACTCATGAGTGAGTGCCAGGCTATTAAAACATCCTAAAAACAAGTGCTGACTGGGCCATCCTTAATGGCCCTTGCGCGCCACTGGCCGAGCACATTGCTAGTTAATTATTAGAGAATTTCATGACTGAACCCACGCGTTTAAGCAAACGGCTTATTCAACAAATTGGCTGTTCTCGCCGTGAGGCAGAGCTGTATATCGAAGGCGGCTGGGTAACGGTGGATGGCGAAGTGGTAGACCAACCACAATTTCTGGTTGCTCAGCAAACCGTGGTCTTATTGCCCGGCGCGAATACCACAGCGGCAGGCCCGGTTACCTTATTGATGCATGTGGCGGCGGATTTAAATAAAGAGCAAACCCTCGCGCAATTAACGGCGGACAATCGTTGGACAGAGGATAAATCAGCGGGGCGGCTGTTAAAGCGGCATTTTTATGAAATAAAACCCTGTTTACCGCTCTTGCCGGGCGTTGCCGGTATGCAGGTGATTAGCCAGCATTGGGGTTTGCAGCGCAAATTTTTGGAGGACGGCGCGCGCATGGAGCAGGAATTTATTGTGGAAGTAAACGGCACTTTAAGTGCTGAGCAGCTGGCACGGTTAAATTCAGGCTTAAGTTATTTGGGCAAAAAATTACCTCCCGCCAAGGTGAGTTGGCAGAGTGAAACGCGCTTGCGTTTTGCACTGAAAAATCCGCAACCGGGCCAAATTCAATCCGTGTGTGAGCAGGTGGGGCTTAGCATTATCGCCATTAAGCGTATCCGCATTGGCGCCACCTCCATGGGTAAAATGCCCTTGGGGCAGTGGCGTTTTTTAGATTCCAGCAAGCTTTAGTTTTGGGTTGTGTGTGCTCGCCTTGGACTATTTTTAGGTGACCGATTCAGGTGGCAAACAGCTCCTTCAATCAGTGCAATGTTATTTGCTGCTACCCAACCAACAATAAAGCATACATAGCATTTCAGACACGCCGTACATACTTCCTAAGTAGGCTCGTCAAAAAGATCCCTCTTTTTGATTGCCTGAAATACTATGTATTCTTTATTTTCGCCCAGCTAGTAAGTGGTTCGCGTTGTTCCGCAATTGAGTAGAACCACAAAATGTCCTACTGTGCCGAATCAGTCTTTGCGCCTTCGGCCCCACAATTGATAGCGTTGCCATCTATTTCTAGTATTAACCTCTCAAAAAATGATTTTCCTTATCTCTTTTCAATTTAACCGAATTGGCCAAGTCAACAATACATTCAGAAATTTAAAGCCCACGGCGCGCTGCTCCCAGGCCTTATTCTCTTTCGGCATTTTGTCTGTGCAAAACAATAATTAATGCTCTGCGGCCACCACTTTTAGCGGCCTACAAAAATCTGCATTTAACATTATTTTGGTTTGGTGATGGCTGGGCGAAGGCTTCGGTCGTTCGTGCGAGAGGCTTGTTGCATTTATTACCCCGGCACTAAACGTCTCTGAGTTAACCATTATGGATTTGAGTCTGTGAAGTGCTCGCGCTAATGCAGCTCAGATTTTTTCCGCGCAGGGGATTAAATCAATTGGTCAAATAATTACATTTTTTCTTGTATTGTTAATCTATGAAATGGCGCAGGTTGCACACTAATCACTGTGATCGCTCTAACATTTATTCAGCGAGAAAATGGTCTAGCATGGGCGTCTTAATCAATTGGCAATTTACGGCAGAGTTTTATAGCTCTGCCAGTGACCTTGCGGAGGCAAATTATGCAGAGGCAACGAGCTGTGCGCAGGTATACCGGTATTTTATGTTTGCTAGCGGCAATAACGGGATGCGGTGGTCAAGGCACCAGTAGCAGCTCATCAAGTTCCAGCTCATCTTCCTCCAGTTCCACATCGTCAAATTCCTCGTCTAGCTCGTCTAGCTCGTCTAGCTCGTCAACGAGTTCGTCATCCAGTTCCAGCTCAAGCTCCAGCTCAAGCGGGAGCGCCTGCACCTCCACCACTGTGCCGCGCACGCCTTTGCGCAGGCTTACCCGTTTTGAATATGAAAATTCTGTGCGGGATTTATTAAATGTTGATACCAGTGCCGTAGCACAATTACCTGCCGACGAAGCGGATGGGTTTGACAACAACGCCCAGCTACAGGGCGCGCCCGATTATTTAATTGAAAAATATGTTGTGGTGTCGGAGGCGTTGGCCGCTTTAGCGGTGCGTAATGTGGCGGCTTTAACAGGCTGCAATAGCGCTACCAATGGGGAGCGCGATTGTGCCCAGATATTCGCCCGTTCATTTGGCCGCAAAGCATTTCGCCGCGCTATTACCAGCGAAGATGAAACGCAATTAATGCGCGCCTATGATGCGGGCGCTAGCGGCGCCTCTTATGTGGATGGCATAGAGGTGATGGTGCGCATGGTGTTGCAATCGCCGTATTTTTTGTATCGCTTGGAATTAACACCGGCCAATAACAACGCACAGCAGGTGCCTCTCAACTCCTATGAAATGGCTACCCGTTTAGCCTATTTCTTGTGGGCCACAGGGCCGGATGACAGTTTGTTGGATGTAGCGGCCGCCAACCAATTAACCACTAAAGCCCAGGTAGCCGCCAAAGCGCGGGAAATGCTCGCCTCGCCTAAGGCCAAAGTTGCGCTGAATAATTTTTTAGAGCAGTGGACCGGGGTGCGCAAATTAGACACCTTAACCCGCAATACCAGTTTATTTCCGAATTATTCAACCGCCATGCGCGATGCCATGAAGCGCGAAATGCCCGCTTTTGTGGATTATTTATTTAGCCAAAAAGATGTTTCCGTCAAACAACTGTTCACCGCCAATGTGGCATTTGTCAGCGGCCCTTTAGCCGGTATTTACGGTGTGCAAAGTCCAGCAGGCAGTGAAACCAGCGCTAAAAAAGTTACCCCACCCCTAAGCCAAGGGCGTGCAGGCTTTTTAACGCAGGCGGGTTTTTTAGCCGTAAAAGCCCACCCAGATCAAACCTCGCCCGTGTTGCGCGGCAAATTTGTGCGCGCCAATTTATTGTGTACACCACCTTCGCCGCCGCCGGATAACGTCAATATTTCCATTCCGGAACTATCGGCTGGAGTGACCGCCCGGCAGCGCGCCAGCGTGCATTTGGATGCGGGCAGCGGTTGTTCGGGTTGCCATCGCCGTATGGACCCCATCGGGCTCGCCTTTGAAAATTTTGATGCCCTCGGCCAATTTAGAACCCAAGAAGGCGGCCAAACCATAGATGCCTCTGGTGAAATCTTATATGCCGCGGATGCGAAGTTGGCGGGCGCCTTTGTGGGCGTAAAACCCATGGCGGAAAAATTAGCGGCCAGTAGCCAAGTGCACGAATGTGTGGCCACGCAGATGTTTCGATTTGCGGCCGGCCGTTTTGAATCTGATGAAGATTCATGCTCCTTAAGCGCGCTCAACAGCGCCATGAGCGCGTCCAATGGCAATTTAATTGAATTAATGGTGGCGTTGACCCAAACCGATGCCTTTTTCTATCGCACAGTGGAGGCCAACTAATGACTGATAAATTCGGCAGCACGCGGCCTTTGAGTTTTACCCGCCGCAATTTAATTCATTCAAGTCTTGCAGCCACGATTTTATTCCCCCTGTTGGAAGCAAATCGCGCCCAAGCGGCCTCGGCGTTTCCCACCCGTTTTATTGTGGTCACCACACCCAACGGCACGCGGGATAAATTATTTTGGCCCACAGGGTCAGAAACTAATTTCACTTTAAATACACTGGCCGCGCCGCTGCAACCCTTTAAAAATCGCTTAACGTTTTTAAAGGGCATTAAACTTAACGATGCGCTGCAAAATGGCGCCTTAGGCGGCACTTTAGGCTCTGAGCATGCGCGCGGTACTGGCGGTATGCTCACCGCGCGGCCGCTAAATGCGGGCACCCAGTTTAAAAGTTTTGGCAATACCACATCCGGCTGGGGCAGCGGGCAATCAATTGACCAATATTTAGCTGAGCGATTTGGCGCGCAGACCACATTTAAAAGTTTGCAATTGGGTGTGCATGTGCGCGATACCGAAGTGCGCGCGCGTATTTCTTATCGGGGCTCCAACCAACCCAATCCGCCCCGCGAAGACCCCGCCGATGTATTTAAAACCCTTTTTGGCGGCCTCGCCACCGACCGGCTCGCCGCTCAGCGCAGCAGTGTGTTTGATTTAACCCGCACAGAATTACAACGGGTTATGGGTAAGGTGGGCGCGGAAGATCGCAGTAAACTCGACGCCCATTTAACCTCTCTGCGGGATGTAGAGCAGCGCCTGACAAAAGCGCCCGAGGGTACAGGTGCCAGCTGTAAAAAACCCACGCTGCAAACGGTGGATTTAAAAGCCGATGACCAATATTTGGCGGCGGGCCGGTTGCAAACGGATTTAGCCGCCGCCGCTTTGGCGTGCAACCAAACCCGCTTTATCACCTTGCAATGGTCCTATTCTGAAAGCGAACATTTATTTCAATTTTTAAATATTAATGGCAACCACCACAATATTTCCCACGATTTTTCCCAAAGCGGCGCCGGTTACGATAATTACAATAAAATTCAAACCTGGTACGCCGAGCAGGTGCGTTATTTATTAGAGCGTTTGGATTCTTATCAGGAAGGCGCAGGCACATTATTGGATAATACTCTGGTGTTGTGGGCCACTGAAATTGGCGAATCAACCCAGCACGCGCTGACTAATATGCCCTATGTTTTTGCCGGTGGCGCCGGAGGCAAAATTCGCCCAGGCCGCTTTATGGATTATTCGGCCAAGCCCAAAGACAATAATCAAATGCTGGTGTCTATTGCCCACGCGATGGGTGCAGATGATTTAACACAATTTGGCGACCCTATAGGCGCTACAGGGCCGCTGCCGGGGCTTACTTAATTTGAAGTGTTTTACCCCCGCTCAGATTATGGCGGGGTTTAATTCTGCATTGTGCGGGTTATTGAAAAATTCATTTATAGACCAGCGATAAAAAGATCACCCCGATTTATTTTGTCGTCCCTCCACTAAAATTGGCGAAGCTGCATAAATTGCTCTGATTAGGGGGCGCTGCTGCGGTTTAGCCTGCCGTTACTTTGATCCCTCCCGCAACTGTTAACCCTGCGCTCAATGTCGCCGGGTTAATAAAACATTCGGTTAGGGAAGCTCTGATTATGGGGTATTTTCAAAACCGTCGCGGGCAGGAAGCCCGCGCCGGAGCTACATGGACGTACTCGTGGGTTTTTTGAAAATATCCCTTAATCAGAGGTTCCTTAGGCCAAGCGATAAACTGCTTCGGCCACATCTGTGACAAGTCCCTGATTGATAGTCTATTGTGTCTGCCTGCCCAAGGATTAGCGGATTTGCTTCGTCTTACTGCTGAGTTTCACCCCGAGCCCTTAATGCACCGCCCAGACCTAACCCCCAATGTTGGATGACGCCGCCCTAATTCGCGCCGCCCAAAGCGGCGATAGCCAAGCCTTCAGCGAATTAATTAATCGTTATTACCCTACGCTCTACCGTTTTGCCTACCGCTGGTGCGGCAACCCGGTGGAAGCAGACGATATTACTCAGCAGGCGTGTATCAAACTTGCGCGCAGTATTGGGCAATTTCGTTTTGAAGCGGCCTTTACCAGTTGGTTGTATCGGCTGGTAATTAATTGCGCTAAAGATTGGCAAAATAGCCAGCGCCGCCACCGGGGTGAAGAATTATGTCTTAATAATGAAGACGCTGCAGATGAGCTGCCGGACGGGGCGGCAGGTATTTATCTGCAGCAAGTATTAATGCAATTAGAGCGCATGGGCGAGCACTATAAAGAGACGGCATTATTAGTGTTTGCCGAGGGCATGTCGCACGCTGAAGCGGCCAGTGTATTGGAGGTAAAAGAAAGCACCGTGTCCTGGCGCCTACATGAAATTCGCAAACAGCTTCAGCTGCTGCAACGCACGCAACCGGGCAGCTGGGAGGTTGAGCCATGAATGACGAACAATTAACACAATTATTCGCCGCACAGAATATTCCCGCGCCGACGGATGCGGCCAAAGCGGCGGCCATAACCGCGGCTATGGCCGCATTTGCCGAACAGCCGCCCCAGGCTGCGCCACTCGAACAGCAAGAAGCCAATTTCACTGCGGCGGCTGTTAATAAATTCCATAAACACAAACCGCGTTATGGGTTAAATAGTATCGCCGCGCGTTTTTATGGTGTGTTGACTGTGGCAGGCTTACATGCTGCAGTAGTTTTAGCCTTTATGATTGGCCTTGCACCTAAAAATGAAATGGTTTTGCTCGACAGTGTTAAAGTCGAAGCCGTGGAGGAATTAAACGAGGAGATGGCTCCGCCTCCACCGCCGCCGCCCGATTACGCACCGCCACCGCCGGATTTTGCGCCGCCGCCATCCTTTAATGTCGCCGCCGATGCGCCTGCACCGGCCAATGCTATTACAACCGCTCCTGTACCCGCAGAGCCGGCACCGGTTGCGATACGTGCGCCTACCCCTGCTCGCCCCAATAAAAAAGGCCTGGCGCCGCCGACATATCCGAGCGAATCAAAAAAACTCGGTGAGGAGGGCATTGTTGCGCTGGCGCTGTATTTAAATGAGGAGGGCAGGGTACAAGATGCGAAAGTGGAAACCTCCAGCGGCTTTGCGCGTTTAGATGATGCAGCGGTAAAACAAGCTGTTAAGGCCTGGAAATTTGAACCCTGCACTGAAGAGGGCAAACCCGTGGCCTGTTGGTACAAAATTAAATTCCGCTTTCTATTAAAAGACGCGCATTAGCCCGAGGCTAATTGAACCTAGCGAGGGAATAAAACAGCGATTATTTTTTTATGTGGCTGCCAAGGATTTTACGCGTGGGCTCGTCCTATAGCGACACACCCACCCAGGAGAGCCCTTATGTACCTATCGCACCCTAAGTACCTATCACACCCGCGCACTGTATTTGCTGACTTAGCCCCTAAATGTTCCGGCTTAATTCTTGTGGTAGCCCTGCATTTAGGCGCTGGGATGGCGTTATTAGCCGGTTTAAATCCCAAACTCGGAACTGTACGAGTACCCGATTTCATCGTTAAAACCATTGTTGACTCGCCAGTGCAGTCCTTGCCGCCATTACCGCCGAATGTGGACTTCACGCCTAAGGAGGTGAAACTAACGGAGCCGACATTCACCGTGGCATCAGCAACTGATACCGGCGGTATTCACATCACAGAGACTAAGGTGGAACCACAACCGGTGGTGGCTAAGGTTGCACCCTCCGCCGCGCAATCACCATCGCGCGGGCTTTCTGCCCCCGCCTACCCAAGCGATGCTAAAAAATTAGGTGAGCAAGGCGCGGTTGGTTTGGCCCTGTATTTAAATGAAAAGGGCCGGGTGCAGAATGCCCAAGTAGAAACCAGCAGCGGATTTTCTCGTTTGGATGAAGCCGCGCTGCAACACGCAATAAAAGCCTGGCAATTTATTCCCTGTGCCCTAGAGGGTAAACCGGTTGCCTGTTGGCATAAAATTAAATTTCGCTTTCAGTTAAAAGATGCGGATTAACCCGGCGAAAAATAAAGTGTGCTGATTTATTAGATGCATTTTATTGTGTTGCGCAAGGATAGTTGAGAGGCTTTGTTGTAGCGGAAATTGCAGTGTGGATGCTGCGCCTATTAGCCCGGCACTAAAATGGCCGAGTTAATAGGCGTGTAAAAAAGCCATTAATCAGGGGCTTCTTACGTCACTTCTGTATTAATGCGTAATTCTGCGTGCATACAAACCGAGGCAGGTTAAACCGGCTAACCAGAGCATAATACTGGCAGGCTCAGGCACGGCCGACACGCTAAGGCCCGCAATAAAAGGCATGCCCTGCGGGTTGCCGCCCGCGCCATTAAATACCACTGTGGTCAGTATTTGGTGGGAAAAAGCGGCGTTAAGGGTAAAGGCTTGCATGTCAATATGTGCGCTGCCCGCTTGGCGGCCGCCTATAACACTGGGGGTTACATAAGTGGCGGAGAGGGAATTTACATAGTTGCCGTAAAAATGGTCGCGAATATTATCGCCCTCAATGAGTGTAAAAGTTTGCATGGCGCCAGCCGAGCCAATAGCCGTCAGCGAGCCCACTTCGGCGCCGAATTGCCCCCAGGCCGTATTCATCAGCGTATAAATTGAGGTTACACCGTAAATATCGACGGGAATGCTGAGTGTGCCAACAAAACTATTATTGCCAGCGCTATTTTGCTGCAAATTAAACGGTACGCCGCCCAGTGTGCTTGCGCTGGGAAAATAGGCATTGTATTGCCCGCCGTCAGACCAGGTTTTGATATTGGTATTAAGTTCAGGTAAGGCAATTGTGGTGTAGGTATTGGCGTTAACGCCGAGGCTCAGGCAGAGAAATCCACAAGCTAGCAAAAATCGAATGCACATAATAAATCCAGGAGTTGTGTGAATGATTGCAGAAGCCAAGTATAAGCTATGGCATTTGCGGGGTATTTACCTTACTGGTTATTGATTTAGAAAAAAAGCCCATGGCCTAGATTTAACGGCTGGCGGTTCATCTACCGACTATTCATCTGGCGACAAATTAGTTGGCCCTCATCAAAACAGGTGCAGACACGCCGATCAGCTTGTTTTAGCCGCTTGTTGAAATACGTTGGCGGTGACGGTATGGCAAGTCAAATTTGGCGAAAAAATCCTCATTTACTAGGTGTAAACTCCGGTTTTTTCGCCAAATATAACGCCGCCAGAGCTAGCAAGTTAGTATTTCAACAGGCTGTTAGCGGGCTTGCGACGGTTTACGTCGTAGGTAGAAGAGCCATAGGCGGGAGATCTGTGTCGAACTTATTAATTCGGCACTAAACGTCGTCGGGTGAATAAATGGTGCTCGCTCATGGAGCACATCTTATGCGAACCATGGCACATAAAAAGTGTGCGGCTTGTAATGTTTGCGCCACTCAGGTGCTTATTAAGCCTGTTTTTTAGAACGGAAAAAAATGATCTAAGCTGATTGGTTGTTTAAAAATGCCGTGCCTGCCTAAAATGGAATTTTTTTTGGGAAGCAGATGTATGAATTTTATAAGGCAATCTCTTTTCACCCTGGCCTGTGTCAGCCTGGTGGCCTGTGGCAGTGGGGGCAGTAAAAATAAATCCGCACCGACCGACACGGCAAGTTCTAGCAGCTCATCCAGCTCCAGTAGTTCATCAAGCAGTTCATCGAGTTCTAGCACTTCTTCCAGTTCTAGCAGTTCGTCTAGTAGCTCATCCGGCAGCACAAAACCGGATAATTCCAGCAGCTCGTCCAGCTCAGGTGGCGTGGCTAATTCCAGCAGTTCATCAAGTTCAAGCAGCACTTCAAGTTCGAGTAGTTCGTCTAGCTCAAGCAGTTCTTCAAGTTCGAGTAGTTCGTCTAGCTCAAGCAGTTCTTCAAATTCCAGTAGTTCATCTAGTTCAAGCAGCTCTTCAAGTTCAAGTAGTTCATCTAGTTCAAGCAGTTCATCAAGTTCGAGCAGTTCATCAAGTTCGAGTAGTTCATCAAGTTCAAGCAGCTCTTCAAGTTCGAGTAGTTCATCTAGTTCAAGCAGCTCATCAAGTTCGAGCAGTTCATCTAGTTCAAGTAGTTCTTCTTCAAGTTCAAGCAGTTCATCAAGTTCCAGCGGAATTCCCGTTGCGAAAGCCTTGTTAAATGTTGGTATTCAGGCAGCGGATAAAACGGCGCTCTCTTCTGATAAAGCGGCTATAGAAGTTGTTCGGCTGGGTGAGAATGATCAGGTATTAAGTCGGTCGCAATTTAATTCAGCGGCGGATATTTCCACTGGCACACCTCGCTTGAAATTTAATAGTGATGTGGCGGTAGATGGTGCTAAAGCCTTGTTGGTGAATATTAGTTACCCAGGTTTCGCCACCTACTCGCGGCGTTTAACCATTCAATCCTTGCTTTATGTGGATGCACTTTTATCCAAAACGCCTGTAAGCCTAATTAATAAGGGCACGTTTGCGCTGCATTCCGGTGCGAGCGTTCAGGGTGTGCAACTGGTGATTGGCGACTCTCTACGCCTAACCATTCCTAACAGTTTATTGCCTGCGAACACAAACTTGTCCGTGAAGGGCACCAGTTATGACCCCAATAAACCGGCCGACATCATTTATTTTCCCGGTAGTTATGCCGCTGCCGACGGCAATAAATTAATGCCAGTGGCGTTTGATTTTATTGCCCTGAGTACTGATAGCGGCGCGCCGCTCAATCTGCCTGCTGGCGCCGAGCCTATTTGGCTCAGCCGCAGCCTGCCCGCCGATAGCTGCCAGTTAGTGAAGACGTTGGGCGATGCCAATAGTGAGCTGGCGGGGTTTCAAGTACCGCTGTACGGCTTTAAATCCAGCTTAGGGCTATGGGAGCCGGTCGGCGAGGGCACTGTGTACCATCAAGATGGCAGTGTGGCTTCCTCATTAGCCTGTGAGTCTGGTGCTTATCTGTTGGAAGGTGCATTAACCCAGGCATTTTCAGCCAGCCAATGGTTGAGTTTTGATTATCAGCAAACCCTGGCGCAACCGGCAAAATTCTGCGCTGCGGTGCAGATAAATAACCAACAGGGTGATTCTTTAGCGGGTATTCACGGTTTAATTAATGGCCAAACATCAGGCCAAATAAGCCCCACTTATTTCACCACAGATGGCCAGGGCGCTGCGCATATTGAAATTATGGCGGCGGATAATGCGGAATCCATTGCGGCTAAATTATTGCTGGTGAACGACGGCCTGGTAAATGAAGCCATTAATCTCACGCGCAATTGTTCTAATCCTGCAATTCAAACGGTAGCGATTAAACGGCCTAAATTGTGTCAAATGCAAGGGCGCGTTACGGATGACTCATTGGCGCCCTTGGCGCAATATCCGGTGGTTGCCCAGGCAACCAGTAGCTCTAATGTCGAGGGCGGGTTTGATTTTGCTATCACCGACAGCCAGGGTATTTATTGGTTAAATGTCGCCTGTAAAGCTGAGTTTACGCTTAAATTTACGCGCTTTTTTATTGGTGAGAGCGAGGTGAATAAAATTAATGTCGATGGTTCCGTCGCCGCTAACGAATCAAGCGATGACGGTCAAATCGCATCTGTGAAAACCCCAGCCATCAACACCGTAACCACAGCCGTGACCGCCGCCTATACGCCTAGCAGCAACACATTGGCGATTAATGTGTTGAGCAGCCAGGGTAATTTCCCGTTTAGCACTAAATTACAAGTGCTCAGCGCGAACGCAGTAGTGCTTGCCGAGATCAATGGCACTGTGCCGCTCGGTGCCGCTCTGGGCGAAAATATCCCGAGCTGGTTCTATGCGAGCGGCGATATAAAACTCACGCAAAACCTGGGTGATGGCAAAGGCCTTGTACTGAAGGGTTCCATCACTGATGCCAAAGGAAAAGTGACTCAAATTGGCGTTGATCCTGCGGTGCCGATCAGCACTAAATAAACACTTTACTTAGCGCAATACCGCTTAGCACTAGCGCCCCAATAGCCGATGTTATTGGGGCGTTTTTATTTTGGGCGTTTTTTCGGGAGGTGGTTTTTATCGGGTGCTATTTTTATAGGCCCAATAAGGTGTGATTTTCTAAAAACCTTGGCGAATTTATTTGGCTGCCCACAAGCGAAGCCTTTACAGTTTTACCTTGAGTCGCCCGGATTGCGCTGTGCTTCATCCGGGCCGGGTGTGTGCAAAAATTTATTTATCAGCGTTCAACGATTAATGAGATAAAAACGCCGCAACAGGCAACGAATAATCTGCTGCAAACAGCCTGGCATGCATTAACCGCCTGGTAAATGTTTACGCCTGTGGGCCAGCTAAATAAGCCGCCACAAAAAACTCCCGGTTGCCATCGCCGCCGGTAATTGCACTGGCAAAATAATCCAGCACTTTAAAACCCTCGCTGAGCAAAGACGCGGTAATTTTTTCCTGCACGCGCTCATAAGCGGCGGGGTCGCTGACTATACCGCCCTTACCTAAAAACTCAGGCCCGGCTTCAAATTGCGGTTTAACCAAGCTGACCAAGCGGCTGCCCGGTGGCATTAATTTGGCCAGCTCCGGATGGATGAGGGTTTGGGAGATAAAGGACACATCCATTACCGCGCCAGTGAAACCACTTGGGGCGAGTGGGTGTAGCTGTTCAAGGGGCAGCGCGCGTGCGTTGATGCCCTCCAGACATTTCACGCGCGGGTCGCTGCGCAGCCGCTCTATGAGTTGATCGCGGCCGACTTCGATACCGACCACTTGGCGGGCGCCAGCCTTGAGTAGGCAGTCGGTAAAGCCGCCGGTGGATTGGCCAACATCCAGCCAATCGCCCTCTACCGTCCAGTTCAGCTGTTCGAGGGCGCGCTGTAATTTCAGCCCGGCGCGGGAGGCAAATTGCAGTTCGTCTAGGGCGGCGATGCGCAGGTTGGGGGCTGTGTCGAATTGGCTGGCCGGTTTGCTGCACACCTGCCAGAGCCCCTGGGTGAAGACTTCCACACAGCGGCTGGCAATGAGTTTTTGGGCTTGTGTACGCGAGTGGGCGAAGCCCTGCTGTACCAATAATTGGTCGAGGCGGGGCATTTACACGTTGAAGGAGGGCATGTTGTCCAACAGGCGGCGCAGGCCAGTGCCCCAGTAGCGGCGCATGCTGAGGAAGTCCTCGTCGTCCCGGTCGATGCGGCGCTGGCGGCTGAGGTCAAAGCTGTCGCGCAGGTACACCAATATGTCCAGGGGCATGTCCACGGTCATATTACTTTTCATGGTGGAGTCTAAAGACACCAGCGCGCAGTTGAGGGCCGTTTGCAGCGGCGTGGTGGGGGCGATAATGCGATCGAGGATCGGCTTGCCGTATTTTTCTTCACCGATTTGTAAAAAAGGCGTTTCGGCGCTGGCCTCAACGAAATTACCCTGCGGGTAAATATGAAACAGGCGCGGCACTTCCCCTTGTACCTGGCCGCCCAGCAGCAGGTTGCAGCTGAAGTCTACGCCTTGGTAGCTGGAAATCTCGCTGCCTTCTTGGATCAGGCCGACGAGTTTTTTGCCCACGCGGGAGGCTATATCAAACATAGACGGCAGCTCGAATAGGCCGTCAGTTTGGTTGTGGCAAACGCGGCCTAGTTGTTCCACCAGAGCTTGGGTGGTCGCAAGATTGCCGGAGCTTAACAGCACCAGTGAGTGAGTGCTGTTGTTGGTGAAGGTAAAGAGTTTGCGATAGGTGGCCACATGGTCCACGCCTGCGTTGGTGCGGGTGTCGCCCGCAAACACTAAGCCGTCGTTGAGCTTAATTGCCACACAATAAGTCATGAGTCGAATACCTAAACAATTCCACACTTTTATTTTGGCAGATGTCCCTCAAACTGCGAGGGCGGTCGACCAGGGTACGCGAGACTATTTGTTTTAGCTAGTCTCGTGAACCAAATTGGTGCCGCCTCGGGTTAGGCAAGCCACCCGGTTGCGTCCCTGGTTTTTGGCCAGATAGAGCGCTTGGTCGGCCAATTCAAACACCTCCCTAGGTAGTGTGTTTTGATCGGGGATAAGATTACCCACGCCCAAACTTAAGGTCAGCTGGAGGCATCCGGCGGGGTAACAAAACTCACTCGCCGCCACCAAACTGCAAATTTTTTCTGCCACTACCTGCGCGCCTGCGGCATCAGAGCCAGGCAACAAGAGTGCCATTTCTTCACCACCGAGACGAAAGACTGTATCTGGCGGTTGCCGAACAACCTGCCGTAATAGTCGCGCCAGTTGTATCAAGCAGTCATCGCCCACCGGGTGGCCGTGAGTATCGTTTATGCGCTTGAAATGATCTATGTCGATGAGCACCAAACTGATCGGCCTGTGCTCCCTGGCGGCGCGACGCACCTCGCTGGCCAGCAAGTGATCAAAATGTCGACGGTTAAACAGGCCGGTAAGGCTATCGGTGATGGTTTGTTTGGAGAGCTCCATGTTGAGCTTGCTCACCTCACACAGGGCGGCCTGCAGGGCGGCGGTTTTTTCTTCCACCGCCTGCGCCAGCTGTTGGGCCTGAGCTTGTTCCTGTTCGATGGCGCGACTCTGCTCGGCGCGGGCGGCAAACTCAGTGTGGAGGCGGCTGGAGTAATCGATTTTCACCCGCTGGCACACCATAAAGGTCAGCAGGATTACCTGCAGCAGGCTCGCCGCCTGGTTGAGGCCAAACAGGGAGGTGCCGTCGGCCAGCAGGCCCCAGTATTGGCTCGCGGCGGCGAGGGTGCCGAGGGTAAAAATCCCCCAGCTAGCGCAGTACCAGCCGCCGCCGGCCCGCCCGCTGCGCAGCCAATAAAAGCCCAGGCCAGTGTGTAGGGTGCAGTGCAGGGCAATCAGTACCAGGCAGGCCAGCAAAGCAAGGGAGACTGACAACAGCAGGGGCGTGAGCGCCATTAATACCAAGGCACACCAAAACAGGCATTGGCCACTGGCATAGCCGCGCTGGCCTGGTTGTAGCCGAAACACCCGCAGGGAAAAGCGCGCCGCCATGGCCAGGGCGAAGGCTAAACAAATGGGCAGGGTCATTTGGTTGAGGGCGGGCAGGTTCGGCCAGAGATAGCCAAACCCCAGCCCGCTGTAGAGCGCTTCCACGGCGGCATAGGCCAGTACCAGCAGACTAAACAGGCCGTAGGCGGAATCCCGGTGGGCCAGGCAGAGGAACAAGGCAAACAGGCTAGCGGCCAAGAAGAACCCGTAGTAAAGCCCTTGGCTGAGTAGGTAGCGCTGATCGGCCTGGGCCAGTTCTTCCCGCGTGACCTGCTGAATAGGAACCTGCAAAAGGCCGCTGGTTTGCACCCAGAGGTAGAGGGTTTGCACGCTGTCGCTGGCATCCTGCGGAAAAACAAAATAGCGGTGGGCCAGGGGGCGCATGGCAAAGGGCAACATATCGCCGGTGCTGACCTGTTTTATCAGTTGCCCAGCCTGCAGTTTGTAAAGCCGCACGTAATCCAGGTGGGGGTAGGCCAAGAGGAGCAGGCTGGGGTTAGTGCTGGCACGCAGGCTGATGCGCAGCCAGTGGGGGCGGGCGTTAAAGCCAAGGGAGAGATTGCCCTGCTCAAGGGGTTGCCAGCGCTCGGTGGGGGTATGGGCGATGGTGTCGAGGCTAAAGCCGTCGTCTGGCAGATAGGCCACCTGCAGCGGCGCCTGTGCCAAGGCCGCTGGCGTGACAAGAAGCCAGCAGAGCGCAAGGCACAAACAGCGGATAAGGGCGGCCCCAAAGTCCATCGATAACTCACCTGGCGTGTTGGATTCGGGGCGGCAATATACGCCATTTGGCCGCCCTAAACAGCGCAAAACTAAGCCTTTATTGTTAGCTGGATCACGTCTGTCAGCCTAAAGTTGTATCGCTGGCCGATCCTTGTGCGCCGGTGTGTCGCCGAAGTGAATTTATTCCATCGGGTCTATATACTGCGCCGCCTGAACGGCACGACCAACACCTTGGGAGTTTTTATGTACCAACCACCTGCCGATGTTTTAGAAAAAGCTCTCGGCATCGCGCTGATTGCCCACGCAGGTCAGAAGGACAAGGCGGGGGCGCCCTACATTTTGCACCCCCTGCGGCTCATGATGGCAGCAGAAGAGCCGGACACTCAAGTGACGGCTTTGTTACACGATGTGTTGGAAGACTCTGAGTTGACGGAGGGCGACCTCAACCAAGCGGGTATTCCCGAGCATATTGCCGCTGCCGTGGCCGCCCTCACCCGCCAAATTGACGAAACCTACGAGGAGTTTATTGCGCGGATTGCCGAGGATCCCTTGGCCCGCCGGGTAAAAATCCTCGATATCCAAGACAACCTCAACCTCAAGCGCTTGAAGTCTGTTAACAAGGCGGATCTGTTACGGGTGACCGAATACCATAGGGCCCTGCAGGTGCTGTTGGAAGCCGAGGCCGCCGATGAGGCGTCGGCGGACGAGTTGGACGACTATAACCAGCCCTGAATTCTAGCCAACCGGCCCCCGGCCGACTCGGCCCAGGCCTTGGGAGCGGGGCGCGTCACCGCTCTAGGCCTGAATATTCCGCTGCAGCGCGCAGCCCTCTTCCTGCTGCACACCAAACACCCTGGCCCGCTCTACCACGCCCTTAGCCCAGGCGCTGTGGGTGGCCACTTCACACATGGAGTCGTGCATCTTAAATACCGCCGGGGCCGCCTCATCCATCACCCGCAGGGCCACTTCTATATCGGCGTGGGGCACCCGGTAGTGTTGGTCGATGAGATCCACTTGGCTGGGGTGAATGGCCGTTTTGCCCACCATGCCATGGGCCAGGTCTTCGGCCAATTCCTCGGCCAGCAGGGCGCTGTTATCCAGGTGCTCAAACACAGGCGCTGTAAGGGCGAAGCCGTAGGGGCGAAATAGCGTCGTGAGTTTAGCGATCACCAGCCCTAGGGGGGTGCGGTAGATACTTAAGGCGCGCGGGCGGCGGATACCGAGCAGGGCTAAGAGGTCGTTGCCGCCGATGCGCAGGGCCAGAATGCGCCCCTGTACCTCCGGCTGCTGCAAACAGGCGCGAAATAACACCATCTCCTGATCATCGAACACTTCCACCGTTTCTAAGGTAGGCATCAACAGATGTTGAGTGTGGCGCAGAGCAGCGAAATAAGCGGGGAAGTTATGCCGAGTGGCCTTGGGAATCACAAAACCCGTCAGGTGCTCAATGCCCGGCATCTGCAGTAGCGCATCGAGCACATCCAAATTGCGCACGCGCACAAAGCGCTGGCGTAGGCCGTCATTGGGCAGCAGGGGCAGTACCGCCTGCAGATTGGCGAGGGCGGCCGGGAGTTCGCTGCCGTTTAAGGCATCTTCGGTGCAGAAAATAACCGAGCGCAAATCGCCGCTGGCGATCTGGGCGAGATTTTTATGGGTGGCAGGCACATACAAGGAGGCGCCTAGGGTGGTTATTTTAGCCATCGGGGGAACTCTTAATTAAGGAAACTGCTTGATAGGGCAGGCTGGGGTCTTCCACTACCGGCACATGCTTGTCTTCTGCCAACAGGCGCAGGTGGGCCACTTCACAGGCGTTGCTCGCACGCAGGATGATAAGCCTAGGGGCGCGGCGCAGCAGCACGCGGGTGGCTTCGCCTATGCCCGGTTTGATGAGGTTGATATCGCTGATGCCATGGGCCGCTTGGCAGGCCTGCAGATACGCCTGTGAGCGCGCCGCTAAATGGCCGGTGTCGGCTGCCCGCGCAGCGTACTGTGCGGGGCTTTTGCCTCCGCTCGCCAATGCCAACGCCTGGCGGCTAATCAGATCCACAAACCAGCGGGACACATCCGCCGCCGCCAGGTGTTCATAATATACACAGCCGTGTAATGCCCCCGGCATGGCCTCCGGGCTCAGCAGCGAGCGGCTGACGAGGCCCGATACCGTGGCGTTTAAAATGGACGAGGGCAGCAGATAATCCGCAGTGCTGGCCGCACCTAGGCTCACACCGGCTAAATCCACCAGGGCGTAGAGGCCTGCGTCTATGGCGGTGCCGCGCTGGGCATTAAAGGCGTTGACCGAGCTTGCCAGCTCGCGGGCGATCACTCCTTTGCCGGTCCAGCCGTCTACAAACACTATGGATTCAGGCGCCGCGCCCTGCGCCAATACATAGGCGAGGGCCGCGCTATCCAAGCCTTTATCGCGCAGAATCGACAGACTGTAATGCTGCACCGGGCGCTTTAACCAATCGCGCAACAGGCGGTTGAGTACAACCCCCACTGGAGTGCCGCCGCGCATCAGTGAGATAAGCGTAATCGGCCCCGCTTTGCGCGCAGCGATCAGAGCCGCCAGGGTCAGGCAGTCCTCGGCCATGGCCACTTGGTTGCGCTGGCAGGCGTCTGCAAACAGGGCTTGATAGGCCGGGCTGGGCGCCGCTTCGGCGGACAACATTTGGCTGTAGTGGCGCGCGCCGGACTGAATCAGCCGCTCCTTTTCCGCCACCGTCACCACCGGCTGGGGCGGCAGCCGGTTGAGGACAAACTGCACATCCTCCGGCGCGTAACTGCCGCTAAACGGCGTGTAGCCAGGAGTGCTCACGGCGCGCTCCTGGCCGGTTCGCCAAAACAGCGTTTGGATAGTTGGCTGTGGCGCGGGGTGATGGCGTAATCGCAGAGGGCTAAAAACGGCCCGTCCGAGCGGCTATCGCCCATGCCGAGGGTCAGAATCTCGCCGTGCTCAGCCCTTAATAAGTCGCTCACATAGGCCACGGCGCGGGACTTATCCAGGCTTTTAGGCAATATCGCGTGGTTGTTGCCATTGGTGTGCAGAACAAAATCCTTACCCTCACCGCCAAGCCAGGGTTGAATCACCGCTTCTTCTATGGCGTTTAGGCGGCTGAGGTTTTTCTCCGGGTCTTTGAGCAGGGCAAAAAACTCGATGCCTGCATCGCTGATGATACGGGCGCGATTGGGCAGCCCTTGTTGCGTGCAGAAGGCATCCAAGCGGCCGGTTATGTCCGCAAGCCCCGCCTTCGCCTCGGCCATATCCGCCTGCATGAGGCCGAACCAATCCGCGTCCAGGCAGCCATCGGGCCTTAACACCAGGCCGCCGAAGTTGAGAATGCTGTAGCTGGTGAAGCGGATGGGCAGGGCCACTCGTTGGTAAGCGGCCAGATCCCGTGCGGTGGTGGGGATAATGGTGGACTGAGCGGCGAAGAGTTCAAGCAGCGCTCGCTGACCTGGGGTGCTAAATGAATTGGCCCGGCCGTCAGCCAAAAAAGCGGCCGCAACCAACTCCTGCCCGGGCGGGCATTTGGCGAGGGTCTGGAAGAGGGTGTCGTCCAGGTCGGTAAATAAAAATGTCTTCACGATGAATCTCGGGTTTGGGCTTTTGGGTGTGATGAGCCTGGGCCGCCGCCGCTTAACACCCCGCACACGCGAAACCGGGCTGGTGTGGTCTTGTGTTGATGTTTGAGCGTGGACAAAACCACACCGGCCCAGTTTTCGCCGTGATACTGATTGTTAAAACTAGTTTCGTTCATAGCCCTTGAACCCAGAGTTTAAGTACTGATCTAGCTCGGCTTGGCTGCTACAGTGAACAGTCCATGATGAGAGGTAGTCTGGATTAACGACCACGTCTCCTGTAGAGCGGAGCCGATACTCACCGGGCTTGGCAGGTGAAAGATTCTCAAAGTCTGGTGGGATGACGAACTCATTTTGCGTTCCACTCCGCTCAATGACGATGCCATTTTCATCGACGCGCCGGATGGGACCAAATACCTGAATTTGAGCTATGGGTTGACTGCTCTGATCCAGCACTGTGATCCCGATTAGAAGCACCTTATCAATCAGGCCTTGAATGTCTTTTATAGTCATGGGTTCTAACACAAAGATTTAAATTTGAGGATTTCCTCAATAACCAACTGCCGTAGGGGCGCCCCTTGTGGGTGCCCTCTGCTGTACAAAGCCGTATCTTCAGGGGAGCCTCGTTGGGCAACCACGAGGGTTGCCCCTACAGTCCGCACTAATTTAACGACGCTTTCTCTTTAGATATGCGCCTTTATAGGTGCCTCTTTAAAGGCCTTGCGTACAGGCGCAATCAACCAAGCGCCCGCCAACCAACGCCGCCAATTCCCGCAGGGCGTCATTCTCCGGGGTTTCATGGCAAATCAGTACTTCGTCATAGAGCCCAGGCGCCAGGTTATACAGATAATTCGGCACCCCTTCGCCGTAGTTGTCCGCAAAGGTGAGGCTGTGCTGCACCGCGCCCCAGGTGAGGATGGGGGAGCGGGTGGTGGATTGCACCCAGACGGCCTGGCCTAAGTCCTCCAAGCATTGCGCCAGTAAAAACGGCCAGTGCATAAACTCCCCAGTGCCCAGCACCAGCACTTTGGCGTGGGGCTCTATATCGGCACTTAATTGCAGGGCCAGGCTGTGGGGCAGGCTGAGCGCTTGCTGGGTGCCCAGGCGGCCAAATTCCCCGCTCGCCCCGCTACTTTGAGGGCAGGGGGCCGCTTGGGCGGCGGGTGCGCTCATCTCGATGGGGGCAGGGGTAAATGCATAGTGCCCCTCAATTAGGGCCGCCATACTCACCTGCAGCTCAAAGGCGGCGGGGCATTCAGCGCGGGCGGCGGCGGACATAAAATTGGCCGCTGTGGCCAGGTGTACATGGCTTAAAGCGGGGCAATAGCGGCGGCAGGCGCGAGCGAGGTTAACAAAGGTATTGCCTGTGCTGGCCTCATCGTCGATTAACACTAGGCTGCGGGCGCTGCGCAGCAGCGCGTTGAGGGCGGCGTCCGTGGGCAGGTGAAGGTATTGGCGCGGGGCGTGGCTGTGGGTTTCGGCAAATTCAAACCGCTCACAGCCCTGCATGGGGTAGCGGGTGCTGTGCAGAAATAAACAGCGGCTTGCAGGCTGCAGGCGTTTATAGGCTTCAAATACCCCCTGGCCTAACCCCACCCCGGTTTCGGCCATGGCGATAAACACAATGGGGCCGGGCAGGGCGGGAATCTGGGCGGCCATCTCATGGTGTACGGCGCGCATCACCGAAGGCTTCACCGGCCAGTGTTTGGCGAGGATTTTACTGACAAACAAAAACCCCCGTTTGGCATTGGCGCGGGCGCCAAACCCCAATAGTTCATCGAGACGCTCCGCGCCTTGGGTCAATGTCAGCTGTAATTCACCGGTGGGCAGCTGAATATGCAGCGGCGCGGGAGTGCTCTGAGCGTTCACAGCAACTCCGTGGCTTGGGCAATTTCTATAACGCGCATACCGTTGGCAATAGTGGGAATGTTGATGTGATCAAAGCCGCGATCAAACCCGGCTATGCCAATGTAGGGCAAATTGGGCCCAGCTAAACAGGCCATGGCCACGCCGCCGGATAAGCGCGCGTTAATTTCCAAGAGGCCGAGGCGGCCCTGTTTGCGCTCGCGAAATTGGGCGTTAAAAAAACCGTTTAAATGATAATCGGCGGCGAGTTTTTGCACGCTGACTAAAATATCCTCGCGCAGATCAATGGTTTGCCCGCGGCCGGAAATTAAGGATTTACGCCGTGGCACTGCGGTAATTAAACGGCCATTGTCGGCCACACAATCCACGGAGTATTCGTGGCCGGGTAAATATTCCATCACCAGCATTTTTTTAAAGGCGCCCATTTTTTCCAAGCCCCGCCGCAAATCCTGCAGGTTAATGTGGTAGGGCACGCCTTCTAATAACAATTCAGCGCTGGAGCGTTTTTCATCTAATACGGCAAAGCCTAGGCCGAATACGGAGGACGACGGTTTAATGCAGAGTTTGTCATGGCGGCTGCGCAGCTCGTCAAAGGCAGCATCAAATTCTGCGAGGGTCTCCACCGCGCGAAATTCCGCCGCAGGCGCTAAGGGTAAATCCAGACTTTGGCAAAAGCGGGCTTTGTCATTAATTAAGCGCAAATGCTCTGAGCTTGCGGTGGATAACACCCGTGTACCCACCTGCAAAAATTCCGCATGCAAAGTGGCAATTACGCTGGCCTCTTTGCCGGGCACAAAAATGGCAATTTTGTGCTCGGCACAAAAGCGTAAACACCATTGGGCATACTCCATCCCCAATAAACCCTTAGGCTCAACAAAATGCTCATCCGCTGCTAAAAAAGCCGGTGCATGGGGGTTGGTGTTGCTGCAGATAATTCGATAATTATGCTGTGTGTCGCCCTGGCGGATTAGGCGCAAGGCTGCGGCGAGAGAGGAAAAGGTTTTATTGAACCAGACTCGGGTCATGGATAGGGTCGCCAGGAAGTTGTACTTTGAATGCTTTTATTAGATTTTAGAAAAGTAAGGTAGGAATTTTTTAATTGCTTTTAGTTGATGCTTCCTTTAATCACTTTCCTGGCCTAAACCTCAAGCCAGGGAAAGTGATGTTGATCTGGTAATGTCAAAATTGACTAGGAGTTTTTCGTGTGTTGGATGCTTATGCAAATTCAGGGGAATAAAATTTGATAATCCTCCTAGCTTTCTAAGACAAATGATTTGCTCCCAGTGCCAAAACCATTTTTACAGTTTCTATTGCTGCCTCTGCACCAACTTTCTTTATTCCTCCGGCAAAGATGGCACCAAAGCTCTCTTTTTTCAAAAGGGATTGTGGTGTCGCTTTTAGGGTTTCCAGCCCCTTGGGGGTCAAGACTACATCATAAAACTCCAAGTCGTCCGTGCTGCCTTGGCTCCACAGATAGCCCGCTTCGATCAGCCAGTTAATCGAAGCAGAAACAATCTCTGTAGGTAAGGGGGTGTCAGTCTCCAAGATTTCATTGTCTGGGCGCGTAGATGCAATTTGTAACGCAATTTCATTGCTGTCGATCTTGATTTTCACTGGAAAATTTAAAAAGCATTTCCCAAAAACCTCCGCGACTGCCATGTTAAATACGACCATATTTTCCATAAAGAACTTCCTGAGTGTGGTTGAAGGTTGAAATCTCTGTGAGTTTAAAGATGCGGCACAATCGCAGGCATTAATTCATTAAACGTGCGGCCATTGGCGGTTTCACCAATGGCGTGTAATTTCCATTCGCCGTTGTGGCGGTACACTTTTGCCATAATTTGTGCGTTGTAATTGCCAAGGCCTGATAAATTAAAACGCGCGACTTCTGAATTATTGGCGGCGTTTACCAAGCGCACGGTGGCGTTGGCTATTTGCGAGAAATTCTGCCCGGTAAAACTATTTACGGTAAATACCAGGCTTTTAATGTTGGCAGGCACCTGGGCCAGGTTGACAATAATTTGCTCGTCGTCACCATCGCCAGCACCGGTGCGGTTATCGCCGGTGTGTTGAATAGAACCGTCTTTAGAGCGCAGTTGGCGAAACCAAACGGCGTCTACGGCGTTGTTTTGCTCGTCAAATAAAATACAAGAAGCGTCCAGGTCAACATCCACTTCTTTGTTGCCGCCTAAAAAGCCAAACATGCCTTTTTTCTCTGGCTGTACTACGTCCCAGCCGAGGCCCATGATGATTTTAGTAAGGGCGACGCCGGCTTCTTTGTCGAGGGAAATTTTTTGACCTTTTTGCAAATTAATGGACATGATGTTGCTCCGTACAGTGAGGGTTTGGAGGTAATTAACAATAGTTTAGGGCTTGGTGAATAATTCAATAAACGACTTGCGATTGCGCGAGCAGATATACACTTTGCCCGCGCCACTAAAACGCAGCACTATGCCTTCGCCGCTGGTGGCGCTGTTGACTAAATTACCCAGCATACCGCTTAAACCACCGCCGCTGCCGCTTCCGGTGGTGACGGAAATTTCATAGTGCAAATTGGCATCCCAGCAGACCACATGGGAATTATCAATAATGACATCTTTGCCGGGCTCAACATTTAATTGAAACATAGAGCCAAAACCGGATACGGCTAATTGGCCCTGGCCGCTGGCTTCCATCAGGAAAAATCCGCCGGATTGGCCGAATAAGGCATTGCCAATATTTTGTGTGCGCACTTTTAATTCCACGCCGGAAGTGGCGGCCACAAAGGCGCCGTCGTTTAATAAATAGCGGTTTGGGCCAACATTTACAGTCTCAATGGCGCCGGGCATGGCGGGGGATAATAAGCAGTCGCCATCGCCGCGCACGGCTTCAATGTGTTGTTGAAAAAAGGATTCGCCATTGGCAAAGGTGCGCATTAACGCGGCGCCAAAGCCGCCGCCCATTTTGCCTTTTAAATCCAGCGTGGCATCCATCATCACCATGGCGCCGGATTCACAATAAATTTTGTCGCCCCGTTGCATGGAGACATGTAAGAACGGATCGACTTCACCGGTGGGGGTAAACACAGTCATAACCTTGCTCCGTGGGCAATTGCGGTTGATAAATTAAAGGGGGCGGCAGCCGCCGGGCTTAACCACGCGTTCAGTGGCTGCGGGGTATTTCTTTAACAGGGCGGCCGGGCGCACGGGGCGGGCCACCAGGTTGCCGCTGCAGTTGGGGCAAACCCCCGCTAATACAGTCGTCGCACAGCTGCGGCAGAAGGTGCATTCAAAGGTACAGATCATGGCGTCACGGCTGTCGGCGGGCAGGTCTTGGTCGCAACATTCGCAATTGGGGCGCAGTTCTAACATCGCTTGTCCTCGCTGACAGAAGCTAAAACCCTTCGCCACCGCTGGGCAGCGAAGGGTTAAAGGGTTTAGGCGTTGATGCCGTAAGAGCGCGCCAAGGGGCCTAAGCCACCGGCAAAACCTTGGCCTACGGCTTTGAATTTCCACTCGGCGCCTGCGCGGTAGACTTCACCGAAGATCATGGCGGTTTCAGTGGAGCCGTCTTCGGAGAGGTCAAAGCGGGCGATTTCTTTGTTGCCATCGGCGTTTAACACGCGGATGTACGCCTTGCTTACTTGGCCGAAGTTTTGGCGGCGCGAATCGGCGTCGTGGATGGTTACGGCTACCACTACGCGCTCTACATCAGCAGGCACTGCGGCTAGGTCGATGGTCAGTTGCTCGTCGTCGCCATCGCCTTGGCCAGTGGTGTTATCGCCTAGGTGCACAATGGAGCCGTCGGCAGATTTGAGGTTGTTGTAGAAGATGAAGTCCGCATCAGAGCGCACTTTGCCGTCGCCTTTGAGCAGGAAGGCGCTGCCGTCTAAGTCGAAGGCGGCGCCGTCGGTGGCGCGAGGATCCCAGCCGAGGCCTACGATGAGTTTCTTCAGGCTTGGGGCTTCTTTGCTTAAATTGACGTTGCCGCCTTTTTGTAAACTAATAGCCATAATCAGTGCTCCTAGGGTTGAGGTTGTTGCCGTTAATTAAGTGAATTAAATACATACACCACTTTTATGCAGTTCTTGGTCACTGCACATCCACGCCGTGTAAAAGGGCCAGAGCGCGCAAATCGCCCGCATAGCCTTGCCCCACGGCTTTGAATTTCCAATCCTCGCCAGCGCGGTACAGTTCGCCAAAAATCAGCGCCGTCTGGCTGGAATAATCCTCGGTCAGATCGAAGCGGGCGAGTTCAGTTCCCGTGTCCAAATTGACCAAGCGTATAAACGCGTCTTCCACCTTGCCGAAATTTTGCTGCCGCGCCTCGGCCTCGTGGATGGTGACGGCCACTACCAGGCGGGCGATTTCCCGAGGGATCTTGGCCAGCTGGATATTGAGCATTTCATCATCGCCATCGCCAAGGCCGGTGCGGTTATCGCCGGTGTGTTCCACGCCGCCGCAAGTTGAATGCAGCTGGCCGTAGAAAATAAAGTCCCCATCGCCGCGCACCTTGCCTTCGCCGGTGAGCATAAACACGCTCGCATCCAGGTCAAAATCCGCGTCCTTATCGGCATTGGCGTTCCATCCCAACCCCAGCCGCAGGTGGCGCAGGCTGGGGTCGGTTTTGGAGAGATTGAGATTGCGGCCCTTGCGCAGGCTGATCGCCATGCTGCTGCCCCTTATGCCTTAGCGGCCTCAAGGCGGCGGTGGCGGATGGACGACCAGAGGGAGAGGCCGATAAACGCCACGCCCGATAGGCCGGTAAACCACTCAGGAATGTGGTAGGTCACGCTCAGCAACATAATCGCGGCCAGGATACCAATGGCGTAGTGGGCGCCGTGTTCTAGGTACACATAGGCTTCGAGGGTGCCTTGGCGCACCAAAAAGATGGTCATGGAGCGCACGAAGAAGGCGCCGATGGCCAGGCCAATCATGATGATGACCACGTCTTTGGTAATGGCAAAGGCGCCGATCACGCCGTCAAAACTAAACGATGCGTCGAGCACTTCCAGGTATAAAAATCCGCCAATGCTACCCTTTAAAATCACTTCACCTGTGTGGCTGGTTTGTTCTTCGGTCTCCAATAAACCGCTGACAAAATCCACTGCCAAATAAATAGCGATCCCGCCGATGCCGGAAAGGAGTACGGAAAATTTAATAGCTTCCGGCACCAGTAGAGACGCGCCATAAACAGCTAGAAGTGTGAGCAATGTGGAAAGGCCTTCATTGCCATGGCTGCCAAACTTCTCTTCAATCCAGCCCAGCCAATGCAGCTCTTTCTCTTCATCAAACAAGAAGTTTAAAAACACCAGTAGCAAAAATGCGCCGCCAAATGCAGCCACTTGTGGGTGGTGATCGGTGAGTTGGCGAGCGTATTCGTCGGGGTTATTGAGCGCCAAGTCCACAACCTGGGATAACCCCAATCCGGTGGCAACGGCCACTATGGCGATGGGAAAGATCAACCGCATACCAAACACGGCCACCAAAATTCCCACGGTCAAAAAGAGTTTCTGCCAAAAGGCGTCCCAGGTGCGCAGCACCGAGGCGTTGACCACGGCGTTATCAAATGAGAGGGATACTTCCATCACCGCCAGGATGCTGGTGATGAGCAGTGCTTGCAGGGCGCCGGGTAGGCCGCCTCGGCTATAGCCCCACCAGGCGGCGAGGGCCATCAGGACGATGGTGATGATGAATGACCAAGTGAAGTGTTTCATCGGTGTGATCTCCTCCCAAAATAGATAAATAGGTGCGCCTGTCTGGCGCGAGCGGCGGTACTAGGCCAGGGCTAAGTCCGTGGAGGTTAGCACACCGAGGATGGCTGCCAAGCGTCCGTGGCCAAATATAAATTGCGGAATAAATTATGTATGGCGTCGATAACTATCTTGGCGAGTGGCCGTTTAATCGGTATTTTTATCGCTCAATCAATAATTAACGGTTAAAAAGTGGTGCTCGAAATACATAAATTATTCCTGAATAATAAGCTGGCCCTATGAGCGCAGAGGGCCAGCTTTGGAGTATGCCCCTCAAGGGGGTGAGCCTGCGCTATATGCAGGAGCAGGCCAACCGCATGACCATCGGCCTGGAAACACAGCCTCAAGGGGTGGCCTGTCGCGCCTGCGGCAGCAAAGCTGTGGTGGGCTATGGCCGAATGGTGTGGCGCATTCGCGACCTGCCGGTGCAAAACAAGGCCGTGCTGCTGGAGATCGCCCGCCGCCGCTTGCGCTGTAAAGACTGTAAGGTCACCTTTAACGAGCCGGTGGCCAATATCGCCGAGGCCCATCGCACCACGACACGCCTCGCTCAGCGCCTGTGGCAGTTGGGCCTGTATTACCCCTTCACTGCCCTGGCGCCCAAATTCGGTCTGGATCAAAAAACCCTGCGGGCTATGTTTAGCGACCGCTTTGCGCAGACGCTGGGCCAGCTCAATCGCCAGGCCTACAGCCAGGCGCCCAACCTCGTGGTGTTGCACCGCCCACTGATTCAGCGCCAGCGCAGGCTGGTGTGGCTGAATGCCGATTTAGACACGGTGGTGGATGTAAACCCATTGTTAACGCCCGACCACTTAGCACTGAGCCTAAAACGCCTTGGGCTGCTATTGCCGGGCGCGGCAAGCCAGGTGTGGCTGCCGCCGGATCTCTCCCTGGTGCGCCTGCTGCAGGCGCAATTGCCCGTTGCAAGCCTAGTGCAATTGCGCCTGCACCCCGGCGCCGTGCGCCGGCAGTGCCGAGCCTGGGCGGCGCAGGCGGGGGGCGGGCCCTTGGCTGCGGCGCTGTTGGTTTTGGCGCAGGCACCCAGCGCGCAAGCGGCGCGGCAGGCCTGGCGGCAGCTGTTGGCGCAGGCTCAGCCTGGGGATCTCTCCGGTGCGCTGCAGGAGTTGGCGAGTGTACTGGCGCTGTTGGGGAAACCGGCATTGGCCGCGTTCGACTCCCCAGCCAGCGCCCTCGATGGCCTATTGGCCCAGTTGGATGAGCGCTTGGCCAGCAGCTGGGTGAAGCGCTCCTTCGATGCAGTGTGTGCGCTGTTATTAATGGATAAAAGCCTGCAGGTCTCCGCCCGCACCGGCCTTGCGCGCGATGGCAAACGCTTGGACTATCAAAAGGCGCACTACGGCACCTCCCTTGAGCGCCTGTTGGCTAAGCTCGCCCAGCTGCCGCCGCTGTAATGCGCAGACTGTGAAGCGGGCCCTACGCCCCGTGAGCCTGGCGGCGGGTTAGCAGTTGAAGTGCGGCGGCTAAGTGTGGTTTTCTGGCTGCTGTTTTCCCGCTGAAGCGTGCGCCACAGCCCGGCCCTTAACGCTGTGTCTGTCCTTGTTAAATTTCTATGATTATATTCGCCGTCACAAACCAGGGATTCTTAGAGCTTGAACCAGTGATTAGAACTGGCAGATACCACATTTGGATTGGTAGCAATGTTCTAAGCGAACTTGCGTTAAACAATTACAGAGAGCAGGGAATTGAAATTACTAACTTCAATTATGTTATTGACCCTGCAAATAAAGATGAGTTGGACGATGCCATTCATACGATTGCTGAGCATCATCCAGGAGAGAGGGTTTGGATAGAATGCATGCCACAAATTTAACCAGTCGTTCTTGCCGGTCGCTATGCTCCGGCAAAACTTGGCGATAATCAGGAGTATTTTATGTCCACCCGTCGTTTACCCGTGTATTTACTGCTGGACACCTCCGGCTCCATGCGCGGCGAACCCATAGAGTCTGTCAATGTGGGCCTGCGCAGTATGTTGGCGAGCCTGCGGCAAAACCCCTACGCCTTAGAAAGCGTCTACCTGAGCATCATCACCTTTGATTCCACCGTGCAGGAGGTGCTACCCCTCACCGCGCTTACCCAGCTGCAGCTGCCGGAAATCGTCTGCCCCAACTCGGGGGCGACCTTTTTAGGTGAAGCGCTGGAATTTGTCTGCGACCGCCTGCAGCGGGATTTGGTAAAGGCCGATGCAGAGCAGGCCGGTGACTGGCGGCCGCTGTTGTTTATCATGACCGACGGCAAACCCTCCGATACCCTGGCTTATGAAGAGGCCATTCCGCGTGTCAAAGCCGCGCCTTTCGCCGCTGTGATCGCCTGTGCGGCGGGGCCTAAGAGCGTGCCGGATCAACTCAAGGAGCTGACCAATCAGGTGGTGAGCCTGGACACTATGGACAGCGCTACGTTTGCGTCGTTTTTCCAGTGGGTGAGCGCGGCGGTGGTGTCCGGCGGGCAGCAGGCCGCATCGTCTAACAGGTCGCTGCCGCCTCCGCCGCCGGAAATTAACCTAGTGTTTTAGCCCCCACCCGTCAAGCCCACTGCGGCTGGGCGTTTGAGTTATTTTTAGGCACCTCTCGTGATCAACAAGGAGCTTCTATGCGCCGTCTACCTATTTTTTTCCTGCTTGATGTCTCCGAATCCATGGTGGGCGACAACCTGCGCCAGTTGCAGGTGGGCCTGGAGCGGCTGGTAAAAAGCCTGCGCACCGACCCCCACGCCCTGGAAACCGTGTACCTTTCAGTGCTGGCTTTCGCGGGCAAAACCCGCACACTAGCGCCCTTAACGGAGCTGGCCATGTTCTACCCGCCGCGCCTGCCTATAGGGGCTGGCACCTGTTTGGGGGTGGCGCTGGAGCACCTGATGGATGAGTTAAACCGCAACCTGATCAAAACCACCCCGCAGCAAAAGGGCGATTGGCGGCCGGTGGTGTACCTGATGACCGATGGCAAACCCACCGATGACCCCAGCAGCGCCATCGAACGCTGGCGGCGGGAGTTTGCCAATCGAGTGACCCTAGTGGCCATCGCCATAGGCAAACACGCCTCCCTCACCACCCTCGAGCAGCTCACCGATAATGTGCTGCAGCTGGATGCCAGCACGGACGAAGAATTTCGCCGCTTTGTGGATTGGGTGACCCAGTCGGTGGTGGCGCAGAGCCGCAGCCTGTCGGCCAACGCGGTGAGCCTCGCCAAACTCGACGAGGGCATACTCACTAAAATCGGCCTGGATAAAAGCGCTGCGGTGGTGGATGAGGACTTTGTGGTGCTCACCGGCCGCTGCCAAAATACCAAGCTGCCCTATCTGATTAAGTACGAGCGGCTCTCCAAAATGGTCAACTCGCTGGCCTTTAACCTGCGTCTGGACAACTACCATCTGGCCGGGGTGCACGCGCTTGAGCAGGATTATTTTGAGATGTCCGACAACCGCGTGATGACCCGCACGGTCAACACCGATGAGCTAGTAGGCGCCCCCGGCTGCCCCCACTGCGGCAACCGCATCGGCTTTGCGCTGTGCAGTTGCGGGCAGATTATGTGTATCGCAGGCGAGGGCAGCGCCGTCTGCCCCAGCTGCAGCAAAACCTGCAACTTCAATTACGACCCGAATGGCGAGGGCTTTGATGTGACGCGAGGGCGGGGTTAGTTAATGCCCAGCGCACCCTAGTCGAACTCTTGGCACGCAATTGCCGTAGGCAGAGAAAGCCCAATGCCCAGCCCTTAGGCAAAATGCCTTTGCCTAGGGGGTTTAGCCCTCCCCTTTTTAAGGGGGGCTGGGTGGCAATGTCATTAAATTTAGTATTTTTGCCCTCTGGCGTAGCCCGGATGAAGTGAAACGCAATCCGGGTTTTGTGCGAAATACCCCGGATTACACTGCGCTTCATCCGGGCTACTAAAGTCAATTGAATTGAGGTAGCGACACCAAACTCTTAGCTTAATGACATTGGGTTGGGAGATGGGTTAAGGCAGGCAGTAAAACACCCAGGGCTTCACACCGGGACAATATTTCCAGCTCCCAACCTCGTTTAATCAATCGCCTTTACAGGAGCCAACCATGGCCTCATGGTTTAGAAAACCCGGCAGCGACCACATGGCGGCGCCAAGACCCGCAAGCAGTTTTAGCCTGCCCAACGGCCGGTTAGGGCAGGCCTATCAGCTGGATTTGGCGAGCCTCATCCCCCGCTTTAAAGCCGCCTTAGCCCTCGAAGCGCCCGCCGCCTCTGGCCTCAATTTGGCAGGCAGCGTTTTGGTCGGCACACCCCAGCAGGCGGGGGACTTTAGCTTGCAGCTGCGCTATATAGCCCAGGGCCAGGAGCAGAGCAGCCTGTGCCGTTTGCAGCTGGCCGTAGTGCAAGACCCGAAAAACCTCTGGAAGAACCTCCCCAGCGACCCCGCAGGCCTGTTCGCCAGCGCCGACAGCCAGGTGCAGCAGCAGGTGGGGCTCCTAGGCGCCAGCAGCCGGGGCCGCTCCCACGCCCATGTGGGCAGCTACCGCGATGATGCCTTCGCCATCGAGACACTGCACAGCGGCTGGCAGCTGTTGATTGTGGCGGATGGGGCAGGCTCCGCCCGCTACTCAAGGCGGGGGGCGCAACTGATCTGCCAAACTGCCGCCGCCTATTTGCGCGAGCACCTTACCGATCCGCTCGCCGAATCCTTGAGCGCCAGCAGCCGCGCCTGGGCCGCTGATCTACAAAATGCCGAGCTTCAGCAGCGCCTCAAGGCCCAGCTTGCCGCCCTGCTGGGCCAGGCCGCCTATCAAGCCCTGGCGTCGATACACAAGCAAGCGAGTGAACGTGTGGATGCCCAGGTGAAAGACTTCGCCAGCACGGCGCTGATCGGCCTCTGCCGCCACTTCCCTGCCGACAGTGACGGCCCCGGCGGCAGCCTGTGCGCCTGTTATTGGGTGGGCGATGGCGCCGTAGCTATGTACAGCCAAGGCCAGCGGGTGGAGCTGTTGGGCCTGGGCGATAGCGGTGAATTCGCCGGTCAAACGCGGTTTTTAGACGCCAGCGCCGTCAGCCTCGATGCAATCGCGGCGCGCACCCGCTTTGGCTGGGCGCAAGAGCTGACGGCGTTTGTGTTGATGAGCGATGGCGTCAGCGATGCCAAATTCCCCACCGAAGCCAGCCTTGCCAGCCTGCCCCACTGGGATGCCCTCTGGGCGGAGCTGAACCCGCTGCTCAGTGGCGAGGACGCTGGGGCGCGGCTGTTAGACTGGTTAGCCTTTTGGAGCCCCGGCAACCACGATGACCGCACTCTGGTTCTAGCCCAACCCAACGCACAGGAGCCCCCATGAGCCTTATTCGCCTCACCGCCAGCGATGGCAAGCCGGTTGTATTCGAGGATCAGATCCGCGCCAGCGGCGGCATGAAAGACGTCTATTTCGCGCCCAACGAGGCCTATGTAGTGGCCTTCTACCGCACGCCTGCCGATGCCGCCAGCCGCGAGCGCCTCGCCGCCATTACCGGCACCTATCGAGAGCGCATTTTTAACCAGGCGGGCGGCGACTATTGGCGCTCAACCTACTGCTGGCCTGTGGCAACGGTGGAATACCAAGGCCGCCTGGGGGTGGTGGTGCCCTTTTACGAGCGGGATTTTTTCTTCACCCACGGCTCGCGCAACAATGACATGCTGGGCATCCAAGGCCGCGAAAAAGAGAGCAAATGGTTTACCTCCGCCAGTAACCGCAACCGCTACCTAGACCCGCGCGAGCTGGGCACTTGGCTGGGCCAACTGCGCGTGTGCTTAAGCCTTTCCCGTGCGGTGCGCCGCCTGCACGCGGCGGGCCTGGCTCACTCGGACCTCAGCTACAAAAATGTCTTGATCGACCCGGTGCAGGGGCGCGCCTGTATGATCGATTTAGACGGCCTGGTGGTGCCGGGTAAATTCGCCCCAGAGGTGGTGGGCACGCCGGATTTTATCGCCCCGGAAGTGGTGGCAAGTGCGCACCTGGCCAAGGGCGACCCGGCCCGCAAACTGCCCTCCATCAGCACCGACTTACACGCCCTGGCCACGCTCATCTACATGTACCTGCTGCTGCGCCACCCCTTGCGCGGCGACTGCAGCCATCACGAGGACCCGGAGCAAGACGAGCTGTTGGCCATGGGCCAGCAGGCGCTGTTTATCGAACACCCCAGCAACCCGGCCAACCGGGTAAATCCGGCGCACTTAAAACCCTTTGAACTGCCCTGGAAAAACCCCGCCCAAACGCCCTATACCCTGACTGGCCCTTACCTCAGCCAGCTGTTTGAACGGGCGTTTATCGACGGCCTGCACAACCCCCAGGCGCGGCCCGGCGCCGATGAGTGGGAGGCGGCCCTGGTGAAAACCCTCGATTTAGTCCAGCCCTGCACCAACACCGCCTGCGCCCAGGCCTGGTATGTGTTCGACAATTCCGTCAGCCCCGCCTGCCCCTTCTGCCACACCCCCTACCAGGGGCTGCTGCCGGTGTTAAACCTCTACTCCACCTGGGGCGAAGGCAGCTACCGGCCGGATAACCACCGCCTGATGGTCTACTCCAACCAGTCCCTGTTTCCCTGGCACACACACCGGGACATCTTCCCCAACGAAAAACTTAGCCCTGAGCAAAAAAAGCGGCAGGCCTATTGTGTGTTGCACGCGGGCCAGTGGTGGCTGGTGAACGAAGGCCTGCCGGAGCTGACCCTCGTCAACAGCCAAACCCCCATCCCCATCGGCGAGCGCCTCGCCCTGGCAGACGGCCAGCAACTGCTGTTCTCCAAACAGCCGGGCGGGCGTTTAGCGGTGGTGCAGATGGTGAGTGGGGCCTAGGGCAATATCATCAAATAAAGAGTTTCAGCGTCGTTACATCAATTAAATTGGCGCTGTAGCCCGGATGGCGCGCAGCCTAATCCGGGGTGTTTTGATGAAAGCCCGGATTGCGTTTCACTTCAGCCGGGCCACACCAAGGGGCAAAAATTCGTAAGGAGACTCTGATTAATTCCGGGTTTTGGCTTTTTTCAAAACCGTCGCGGGTATGGAGCCCGCGCCGGTCTTGAAAATACCACTTATTCAGAGCTTCCTTAAAAGAATTTGTAGGGGCGATCCTTGTGGTCGCCCAATTTGGCTCGCCAAAAAACATCTGTAAGTGCAGAGGTTTGGGCGCCCACTAGGAGCGCCCCTGCGGAAGATTTTCATTCAGAAATTTCTTAACTTAATGGCGTTGTGTTTTTTTGGGAATGTTTTGGTGTTTTTAATTGTTGGATTGAGCCTGCATGATTGGGTAATTCATTCGGACGCCCACCAGGGGTGTTGCATGTGATTGCTATTTTTTTGCGGCTTTCTGGAATGGATTTTTTGGGCCGATTTATTTTTTCAAAAAATAAAAAATATGTTTGCGTTGTTTGTTGTTGGCGGAGCCTCTGATTTTGCCTTGTTCAAAACCATTGCGGGCAAGGAGTCCGCGCTTGGTTATTTTCGTGCTCAATCGGTCATTTATACCGCATAAACTCACTCATTCCGCGCGAAAATGCCTCGCGATCACCACGAAAATTGAATTTCCGGAGGTGCCATTATGAATAAAGTAAAACATCGAATTAATCGGCGTATTGTTAAGGTGAGCTTTAAATCGGCAGTTGTGGGCGGAAAGAGGGGGGTGGCGGGTTATGCTGGGCGGCTGGCTATTGCCCAGCATGGGAGCCTCCTACCATAAATGTGTGGCGCTTTGAAAGTGTGTTGCGTGTTAATATTTTTTAGGGCTCAGATTTGATTTGCCTTATGATGTGCGTGAGCACTCAGTGCGGAGCGTCACTGCTTTTACGCTTTGCACGGTGGGTTGCTTGATCGGCACTATCTAAGATTGGTGCTGTCGCTGATGGATGCGCGTTGCACGCGCTACCAAGAAAATACGCATAGATAAAATGGAGTGAAAGATGAAAATAAATATGATGTTTCCTGTTTTTGCCGCAATAGTGCTAATTTCCGGCTGCAAAGATAAATCAAAATCCAACCCCCCAAAAACGCTCAACTCATCAAGTTCTTCAAGTTCTTCAAGTTCTTCAAGTTCTTCAAGTTCTTCAAGTTCTTCAAGTTCTTCAAGTTCTTCAAGTTCTTCAAGTTCTTCAAGTTCTTCAAGTTCTTCAAGTTCTTCAAGTTCTTCAAGTTCTTCAAGTTCTTCAAGTTCTTCAAGTTCATCAACTTCTTCAAGCTCATCAAGCGGTGCTGCTGTTACCTATTGGGGGCAAGTGGCGCCTATTCTTTTTAAAAATTGCACTTCTTGCCACAGCGAAGGTGGCATTGCGCCTTTTGTATTAACTGATTACAAAATGGCTAAAGCTATGGCTGCTTCTGCCGCCAAAGCGATGCGCAACCGCACCATGCCGCCATGGCCTATGACGGGGGATGGCAGTTGCGGTGAATATTCAGATTCCCGCTGGATGTCGGAGGCGGATATTGCAACGGTAGAGCGCTGGGTCGCCGCTGGGATGCCGGAAGGCGTTGCACGTACCGATTTGGCTCCTGCACACTCTGAGCCTTTGGTGGGCGGTACACAATTTAGCACCCCATCATTTAAACCCGTTGCGGAGGGCGGTGTTTTAGCTGTCCATGATGAATACCGTTGCTTTGAATTACCTACTAATTTAACCCAGGATCAATTTATTACGGGTTATGAAGTCAATCCGGGTAATAAAGCCATGGTGCACCATGTGTTGGTTTATTCCGTGGATCCAAATGCGCCGTCGCAAACAGGGCTTAGCAATGCTGAGCAAATTAAAAAGCTCGATGCACAAAGCCCCGATAGAGACGGGTGGCCGTGTTTTGGTACTGCAGGCGAAGGCGTTGAATCTAAGGGAATTCCCGTGAGTTGGGCGCCGGGGCAGGGCGCAACCTATTTCCCTGAAAATACAGGGTTTCGCATTAAATCGACGGATAAACTTATCGCGCAAATGCATTACAACTTGACTGATACCCGTCTTGAAGGCCAAACGGATCAAACCAAAATCGCCTTGGCGCTGAAAAATTCAGTCGCGCGGGAAGGGTTTTTTATTCTGCATGATCCTTTGTTGGGCAGTCTTTCCAAAACGCCAGAAACCTTAGCACCAGGAAACAAGGCCATTGAGTATACTTGGACTTTGCCCATGGAATATTTTGTCGAGGCTTCTGCAGTTAAAAAGTTGGATTTTTACGGCTCTTTGCCGCACATGCATGAGCGCGGCAGTAAATTTAACGCAAGTGTGGTTAGAGCCAATGGTGAGTCGGTGTGTAGTGCTGAAATTAAGCAGTGGGATTTTCATTGGCAGTATTACTATTTTTATTCCAAGCCCATCACCATTAACGCCACTGACGTAATAAAAACTACCTGCACATTTGATACGTCGAATGATACCCAACCCGTATTCCCTGGTTGGGGAACACAAAATGAAATGTGTTTGTATGGAATGTTTTTTGTGCCTCAGTAGTACAGTGTTGGTTTAATTTGATATGCGCCACTTATTAACCCGGCGACAAAATAAATCATCCTGATCTATTTTGTCTTAGTCTCGCTAAAACCGGCGCACATACGCGGATCTGCTTGTTTTAGCGGGGCTCGCGGCGGCTTAAGCCGCCGCTGCGACATCCATGCCGCAGTTCTAGCGGTACGGAAGTAAAGAATACACCGTATTTCAGACCGTCAAAATGAGGGATCTTGTTGACGAGCCTACTCAGAATATATTCACGGCGTGTCTGAAATGCTGTTTATTCTTTACTCTCAGCTAGGTAGTAAAGGGACGATTTTTAAAGGGGCTCGTATCGCTTGGGTCGTACGCCTGTAGCCAGAGCCTAATTACCGCCACCAGAGGCAATGTGCCGCTCTTTATTCAATAGCCCAGATACAGCGTAATCCGCGCTACATTCTTCAGCAATTCAAGGTTTCTTTGCGTGCAAACCCGCGCAAACCTCGGATTGCGCTGCGCTGCATTCGGGCTACTACCTCACTAGACCGCTAAATTAATCTGCTGCACCACCCCTGCACTACCGTCCTCGCGCAGAAAAACCCCCGATGCAACCACCTCCCCCAAACTGGTGTTATCCGCCGCTTTTAATTGCATAGGGCTTAATACATGCCCCAGGTAAATGGCGCCGATCTGTTTATCGCCGAGGGCCAAGAGGCGGCTGGCGCCTGAGCTGTCGCGCTGCCAGATGCGCAACTGGCTATACACCGGGTCGCCTTGATCGATAAACCCATTGCCGTCCTCATCGAAGGCGGCAAGCTCAGTAAAGCCGTTATTGCTGGTGGGGCCGAACAGCTCCTGGCCGTTGTTAATTTGCCCATCGCCATTTTTATCCAGCGCCAAATAACCGCTGTTGGGGCGCAGGTTGGCGATCTGCTCTGGCGTGCCGTCGCTGTCTAAATCAAACGCAAACCGAGTTGCCTCCAGCTCGGCGCCGCTGCCGTCAAAATTAATCACCAGCGGGTCTTTCATCTGCGGCTGGCCATTCACTAGCAGCAGGGAGCTGGTGCTTGTGAAGCTGCGGCTCATGTACAGCTCGGCCTGAAAGGCGATCTGCTGGCCGTCTTGCGTCACCACCTGGCCCTCGGCGGCAAAGTGCATTTTCTCCACCTCGCTGTAGCGGGTTTGCCGCTCGTACACTAGGGCGGGTGTGGGGCTTGGATTTGCAGCAGGGGGTGTGGGCAATTCAAGGCTTAGGCTTGTGGGTGGCGAGGCCAGCTCATCCGGTGTTAAGAGGGTGAGTTCCTCGCCGGTAATTTGCTGGTACAGGCGGGCGATAATCATCAACTGCAAGCGCTCATTCGCACTGGCCGCCCCGCGCAGATCAACCGTCTGGCTCTGCCGCGCTCCCGCCACTTGCGGGCTAACGACGGGGGTATCCGCCGCCATCAGCGCCCTGGGTCCAGGCTGCGGGCCTCTGCTTCGCTCGCTGTCGGCAAGTGGCTGGGTGTTCAGGCTCAGCCGCTCGCGCACCTCTCTGTGCTCCTGGTAACTCTGGCGCGCAGCCATTTGAATTTGTGCTTGGCGAATAATCATGGCGGGGCACTCAAGAGGAATTGCCCCGTTATCGGCGCCAAGGCAGTCTGATTTAAGGTTGATTGGGCGCAAGAAAGATGATTTGGGTGTCAGGCGGTTCTATGGGGCCACCCCGCCGTTGTCGCAATTATTAAAAGGGCACTAAAAACCAGCGGATAAATAAAAGATGCGCTGATTAATGCCAGGTTTTGAAAAAAGACAAAGCTCGGAATTAATCAGCGGCGCCTAAATTCAAATAGCCAATTCTGCCTCCACATCGGAAATCGGTGATGGCACCGGGGCTGGTTTTTTAATTGTGATGCGCTCTTTTAATACTCGGTGGGTAGGTGCTAAGGCCTTGGGGTCTACACTGGCGTGAAACGGTTTGCCATCGTCTTTGCAAATAAATTGCAGTACATGGCGGCCTGCGGTCGCGGCGCGGATTAATCCGCCGGTGGTAATCCAGACGCCAGAAAAATAAAAGTTTTTTAATCCCGGCAGGCCTGGGCCTGAGCGTTTGACTTCCTCTTCTAAACTTTCACCACTTTCTACAAAGGGTTGCCAGCCCAATACAGAGCCGTCGTAATTATTGGTGTAACGGACTTGAGTTAGGGGAGTTGCGGTATCGCGCACCAGTACAGCATCGCGCAATCCCGGTATTTTGCTGTCTAAAAAATCAATTAATAATTCGGCATGTTGACGTTTGGCCGCTTGATAGGCGCGGCCGCGTTTCACCGGTAAGGTGTGAATTTCTTCGCCATCGACCACGCGGCTTACCTGTTCTTCGCCGTCTATTAATGCTCGCCAGGGTGCTATATCACAAAAATAGCTTAAATAAATCATGCTGGTGCCCTCGGGTGCAAGTTCAGGATAGAGGGCGCTGCGAAATTGCACGTTGATGCTGGGGTGACGTATGCCCAGTAATTGTTGCCCTAGGGCTTCCGGCAATAAATACGTAGTGCAGTATTCGCCTTTGGGAAAATCCTGTTTGAGGCCTAAAAATAAGGTGAAGTAGCCAGGAAATACCATGCCCGGTTGCAAGATGGTTTGGGTGTAGAGTTTTTTGTAGGTTTCATTTAAATAACGGCCTTTGAGCATGCGCATCACAGTGGCGTAGCCGTCGCTGGCGGAGACTATAATATCTGCGCGCATTTCCCGCCCATCGCTGAGGCGCACGCCCACGGCCGTATCGTTCTCAACAATAATTTCATTGACTTTGGCATTGTAGGTTACAGTGCCGCCGAGGTTTTTAAAGCGTTGCTCGATGGATTTTGCTAGGCCCAAAGAACCGCCTTCGGGTACGCCAGCTGAGTGCATGGCATGGGCTGCAAGCTGAAAATAAAAGGGCAGTACGGGGAATTTGGGGTGTTTTTCATAGAGGATAAAATTAAATGCCTCTTGCAGTAGTGGGTCTTTAAATCCTTTTGAATAGTCGCTCATTAAAACCGTAATGGTTTTGCGTATTAAATTAAAGTGGGGAATAAACGAGGCCAGCATGCGCAGACGCTCGTGCCATTTCATGAGGCCGACAGGGCGCAAAAAGGGGTATACTTTTAAACAGCGAATAAATTGTCGTAACCCATCGCAAAATTCTTGGATTTTTTTTGCATCGATAGGCGCGAGTTCGGTGAGGTGTTTTTGCAATTTGTCTGGGTCGGAATAAAAACGCACCGAACGGCCATCGGCGGCGGTGACTATATTAAACACTTCTGGATGGCGAATTTCTTTGCCATCTAAGGCGCCGATTTCCCGCCAAATTTGGTGCATTTCGTTGCCAGGGCCGCTACCGAGTAGCCAGCTTACGCACCAATCAAATGTAAATTGGCCTTTTTCCCATGAGGTGCAGCAGCCGCCGGGAATTTCATGCATTTCTAAAATGTGGCTTTGGTAGCCGTTCATTTGGGCATAACAGCCAGTGGATAAACCGCCGAGACCTGCGCCTATAATCAGCATGGAGGAGCGGGGTTTGGATGCAGTTGACATGGTAATTTCCTATGCAAATGAAATGTCGCCGGATGTGTGCGAACTAGGCTCGGCCTTATTTTTAAGGTTATTAAAGTGCCAAGGCTGGGTATTGTTGCTGTAACTTGTGTTAAACGGGCGCTGTAATTCCTTGCAGATAAATTGCGCAACATAGCGGCCTGAAATTGCTGCGCGATTTAAGCCGCCACCACCAATCCATTGCCCAGCCATATAAAAATGGCTCAGCCCCGGTAACTGCATGCGGTATTTATTAATGAGGTTGTTGGCTAAATCCTCCGCTTGGGTAAAAGATTTCCAGGCGAGAATGCTGCCTTTAGTGTTGCCGGTATAGCGTTTTTGTGTAACCGGAGTCGCCACTTCAACAACATCGATGCGCTCTTTAATGCCGGGATAGCGCCGCTCTAAAAACTCTGCGATAAATTCACCGATTTGTACTTTTTGCGCGCGGTAGGTGGGTTTATCGTTGCTGCGCAATTGATTCCATTGGTCAAAATCACTTAAATAAGTGATGTGAATCAGCGAGTGGCCGGGCGGGGCAAAGCCGTCGGCAAAGCGGTCCCTGTGCTGTAATACCAAGCTATTTTGTTGGCAGCCGGGCAATAATGCGGCCTGCTCGGCGCTGAGCAAATAGGTAGTGCTGTGGGGCTCGTCCACGCCTACGCTACCTTTAAAGCCGATAAAAACGGACACGACTCCTGGATATAAAATGCCGGGTTTATGGAGCATTTCTTCGTAGAGACGATCGGTGGTTGGGCTGCGGTATTGTCCTTCTAGCATTTCATATAAAGTGGTGTAGCCATCGCAGGCGGCCACTACATAATCCGCGTAAAAACATTTTTTATTTTTTAATTGCACGCCTGTGGCTCGGCCGTCCTGCACGAGTATTTTCGTGGCTTTAACGCCGTAGCTAATTTGCCCGCCTAAGGCTAAATAGCGTTGTTCAATGGATTTAGCCAGCCCTAATGAGCCACCTTGCGGAAAGCCTGCATTGCCTTTTTGCGCTTGGGCCATGTTGTATAAATAAGGCAACATGGGAAAACATTCGTGGTCTTGAAAAAAAATAAAAGCTAGAGATTTTTTCAATAAGGGATGTTTAAAACGCGCGGCAAACGCATCCATCTGTGTGGCGCCGGTGCGCCAAAACAAACGAAACGCCGGCAGTATTTTGCCTAACAAAGATAATTTTTCTCGCCAGCTCATAAGCGGGTTAGGTTTAAGTGGCGGGAAAATATCCACCTTGCCAAAACGGCGCAAATCCGCACAAAAAGATTTAATGGGGGTTGCATCCTCTGGAGATAGCGCCAGCAAATGCGACTCAAGGCGGTCGGGATCATTATAAAAATTCACCTCTTCGCCTTGTTCGTTAACGACCCTATTAAATAAGGGAAAATTGCGAATCGTTTTACCATCAAGTGCGCCTAATTCCCTCCAGACTTGGTGAGCATCGTTGCCGCTGGCACTACCTAATAACCATTCAATGCAATAATCAAATAAATAGCCGTTGCGACTCCAGGCCGTGCAACAGCCACCGGGCAGGCTGTGGCGTTCAAGAATATGGGTATCAAAGCCATTCATTTGTAAATAAGCGCCTGTTGCCATTCCGGACAAACCTGCACCAATAATTAAAATGCGCGGACGCACGCCCTCCGTGGCGTGCTGAGCCTGATTATCAGGATTAGATGGCATAAGCATCGCTTCCTGCCAGCGTTTCGCTCGAATTGAGCGCGGCGCGAATCAGTTGTGCATTGGCGGCGACGTGTGAGTCATCAAGCATATCGGCATGTTCACCAAAACCTTGCACTACCGCTACATTCAATGTGGAACTGTCATGCCAGCTGCCTTTTTCCCCCGCTGCGTAAAATGCAAATTTGTGCGCATCTGACAGCAGAGTAATAGCGGCATTAATAGTGCCCAAATTGAGGGTTTTACTGGAGAACTGAATATACTCGCGGGCTTGGGCTATGGTTTCATCCGCCACTATGTCCGAACCAATATGCTTGTATAGATGTTCGCTTAATTCCTTTTTAAACTCCGCCAATTGCGCTTCGCCAAATTCAAACTCTTCGCTGATTCGGTAGGAGTCCATAATAATTAAATGGGCTACTTCCGAGCCGCGCGCTTCGAGTAATTTTGCGACTTCAAAACCTAGGTTGCCTCCCAGTGAATAGCCTAATAAAACATAGGGGCCTTCTGCTTGCAGGCTTTGGATGAGGTCGGCGTATTGGCTTACCTTGTCTTCGCCCATTAAATAATTAAACGACACCAAACACTGCTCGGGCATCACTCCCGCCAGGCGCCGATACACTAAACCGTGGCCACCTGCAGGCGGGAAGCAGAACATCTGTGCGCTCTGTTGGGCGTTAAATTTAATATAGGGCTGAGCGCCGGCCTCACGGCCGATAATGATATTTTCCAGGGTTTTTGCCATGCCGAATAAGGTGGAGATTTTGAACAGCTGGCCCACCGAAATCTCCACGTTAAATTCAGATTGCAGGTGGTAAATTAATTCTATTAATTTGATTGAACTGCCGCCGACTTCAAAAAAGTCGTGTTGCAGGCCCACCACCTCAATTCCCAGCAATTGTTTCCAGTGCTCGGCCATACGCACTTCATAGTAGGTTTCCGGCAGGTCAATTATCTCTTGGCCATTTTCCAACTCCGGAGCGGGCAGGGCATTTAAATCCACCTTGCCATTGGGCGAGAGTGGCAGCGCGTTGAGCACCACAAACCAACTGGGAATCATGTAAGTGGGTAGACGGCTTCCTAAGTGTTGGCGCAGAGTTTTACTGTCAATTTCCGCATCCAGTGTAGCGACACAATAGGCGCAGAGTTGGCCTTCTCCACGAGCATCTGTGCGAATGACGACCACGGCTTCACTGACGTGTGAATGATTTTTTAATTGCGCTTCAATTTCGCCCACTTCTATGCGGTGGCCGCGCACTTTTACTTGATTATCCGCGCGGCCGCGCAGGTGCATAATGCCGTTATTATCCCAAAAGGCTAAATCCCCGGTGCGGTATAAATAATGGCTTTGGCCCGCTAAATTTAGACTCACAAAGCGTTGAGCGGTTAATTCTGGCGCGCCTAAATAGCCCTGTGCTACACCTGCGCCACCAATCCATAATTCGCCGGTTACGCCTGTGGGTACTGGTTGCTGGTGTTGGTCCAGCACATATAAAGCGCTGTTGGTGAATGGACGGCCGATGGGTACCATGGCACCGGCTTCAAAGGCGCTGATATCGCCTTCAAAATAACTGCTATCGATAGTGGCTTCGGTTAAGCCGTAGGAATTAATTAAGCGGTGCTCTGGATGAATAAGGGTTTTTAATGCGCGGATTTCTTCTACTTTCCATGCATCAGAGCCGACAATTAATAGGCGAATAAAATCCAAACGTTTGTGTTCGTGCTGGCAATAATTCATCAGGCCGCGCACCACCGCCGGGACAAATTCGACGCAATCCACCTGTTCTTTTTGCAGCGTCTGGTACAGGCGCGCGGTGTTAAATAATAATTCGCGATCCACTAATACCAAGGTGCCACCGGAGCAGAGCGCACGCACCAAATCACCGCTGAATACATCGAAGGAAAAGCTGGCTAATTGCGCATACACCCCAACCTCTTCTTGCAGCCGGTAGTGCTCCTGCCAACCTTGATAAACGGCTGCTAAATTGCGGTGATTAACCAGTACGGCTTTAGGTTTGCCAGTGGAGCCAGAGGTGTAAATAACGTAAGCCGTATCGTTAAGTGAAATAGAGCTGCGCCAGTTGGCATCGGCTTTGGCCTGCATGCGTTGATCATCTAAATTAACTGCTTGTCCGCTCCAGTTGCTTAAACAGTGTTGCGAATAATCATCCACTAATGCTAAACGCGCATTCGCGTGTTCGAGCATATAGGTTAAGCGATCGCTAGGGTAATCAGGATCTAGAGGTAAATAGGCCGCACCTGATTTTAATACTGCCAGAAGTGCAACAATTAATTGCGGTGATTTTGGCAAACACACACCTACAATGCTGCCACTGCCAACGCCGATTTTTATCAGGTTTTGCGCCAGTTGATTGGACGCGTGCACTAGAGTGCGATAATCCATTTGCACGCTGGGCTGGCCGTCTTGGGGCATGCTGATGGCAATTGCGCGGCTATGGGCGTATTGATCAATTAAATCCACAATACTGTCGTCCACCGGGCTGGTGTTGAAGGCGCCCGACCAGTGTTTGAGCAGACGCGTTTCTTCATCTGCGCTCAACATATTTAATTGAGCAATTGAGCGCTCAGGTGCGACCAGCATAGCTTTAAGCAGATTTTGATAATGCTGTGCTAAGCGGGCGATGGTGTCTGCTTCAAATAAATCGGTGTTGTATTTAAATACACAGTGAAATTGTTCGTCGGAGGCATCTTCATACACGGACAGAGTTAAATCGAATTGGCCTTCCTCCTCCGGTAATTCGATGTAATGCAATTTATAACCGTATTGTTCGCTTGAGACTTTGTGGGCCAATAAAATAAACATGGCCTGAAATACTGCCGAGCGACTTGGGTCGTGTTTGAGGCCTAGTTGATCCACCAAAAGCACAAACGGATATTCTTGGTTATCCAATCCGTTGAGTACTAAATTTTGCACCTGCTCTAATAATTTAATTGTGTTGGGTTCGCCGGATAAATCCGCGTGCAGGGGCAGTGGGTTAACGAAATAGCCATAAACTTGGGCAAACTCTTGTTCGGTGCGGCCCATCACCGGGCTGCCCACAATAATATTGTCCTGGCCACTGTAGCGATGTAGTAAGGCGTAATAAGCGGCAATTAACACCATGAATACGGTGGCGCCTTGTTGTTGCGCCAGTGCGTGCACCTGCTGGGTAATAGCCTTATCAAGCATAAAAAATTGCGAAGCACCATTATTGGTTTGCACAGGTGGACGCGGTTTATCGGTAGGCAGGTTTAATACCGGCACTTCTTTGGGTAGGTGCCCCAGCCAATAATCTTGCATGCGTTTGGCGGCGGGGCTCGCTAAGAAGCGATTTTGCCAATTTAAATAATCTAAATAACGGGCTTTAATGGGGGGCAAATGAACCGCTTCACCTCGGCGCAGGCCTTCGTATAACGCTAATAATTCATCAATAAAGGTGAACGTTGAAATGGCATCGGAAATAATATGATGCACCGCTTTCATAATAATCCATTGGTTGGGCGCACGGCGGAAGAGGCGAAAACGCATCAGTGGGTCGTAGGCCAAATCGTAGGGTTTGCGGTATTCATCGATAATTAATGGGTAAATATCATCCCAACTGCGGCCGCTAACATCGATCAGACCTACGTCTTCCACAATATTATCGGCAATGCTTTGTACGGCGCGGCCCTGTTCATTTTGGCGGAAATTAGCCCGCAACATGGGGTGGCGTTGCACCAGGGTGCGCACGGCGCTGAACATCAATTCCGGTTCTAACTCGGTAAATACCTCAACGGCGCCACCGATGTTGTAGGCAAAGCCGTCGGGGTTGAGATGCTTTAAAAACCACAGGGCTGTTTGGTTTTGTGTGAGCGGGAAGTCATGTTCGTTGCTGTGCACCACCAGGTTTGCCTGCTGTGTGTCCTCCCGAGTGTCGCTTTCCATGCTGGCCAACAGGTTCTGCTCAATGTTATCGAGCAGACTGTGTACCAGGGTGCTCGACAAGAGCGTGACCAAGGGCACCGCCACTTTGATGTCCCGCTGGATACGAGCCCGCAGCTCAATGGCCAATAGGGAGTCTAGGCCCAATTCGTTCAGGCTTACCTCGTCGCTGACCTTTTCTACCTTGATGCGTAGAACATCGGCCACTATGTGGCTGAAGTGTTCCTTGAGCAGCGCCCGGCGCGCGTTTTCGTCAGCCTGGCGGAAGCGGTCGGTGAAAGCGCCCTGTTCAGCATCGGCTATGGCGTCTTTTTGACTGGCGGCCAGATCGGCCATCAAGGGCGGCAAGCTGGGGTACCAAGCGGCAAACAGCGGCCAGTCCACTACCGTGTTCACCATCAATTGTGGGTGGTTTAGGCCCATGACCCGCTCGAGCACGTCCATACCAGCGTCCGGTGCTAGGGAGTTCATGCCGCGGCCGTGGCGGTAATGGTCGATCAGCCCTAGTTCTTCAATCATGCCCGTGGCCCATGGGCCCCAGTCTATGGCCAGGCCCGGCAGCCCTTGGGCCCTGCGGTGGTGGGCGAGGGCATCGAGGAAGGCATTGCCCGCGGCGTAGTTGGTTTGCCCGGCGGTGGTCAGCAGGGATGCCACCGAAGCGAAGAGCACAAAGTGTTCGATGGGCTCTTGGGCGAGGTGATGGTGCAGCAAATAAGCGCCCAACACCTTAGGGGCGTAAGCGGCGTTGAAGCTGTCGGGTTGCATTTCATTGACTAGGGTGTCGCGCACCTGGCCGGCCAGGTGGAACACGCCGCGAATGGGAGGTAGGGCTTGAGCTTTGTAGTCGGCCAGCCAATTGACCAAGCTGGTTTCATCGCTCACATCCACAGGGGCCAGTATGGCCTGGGCGCCACAAGCTTCAAGCTCGCGGATAAATGCCACCTGTTGGCCTTGCGATGAGCTTGGGTCTAGGTGTTGCCAGTGACTGCGTTCGGGCAGACGGCTGCGGCCCATGAGTATCAGGCGGCGGGCGCCGCGTTTGATCAAGGTGCGGCAGACTAATCGGCCGAGGGCACCGAGGGCACCGGTGATCAGGTAGCTGCCGTCAGCGCGCAACCTTAGAGGCAAGGGGCGAGTGAGATTCTGGGCCGGGCGCAAGCGGCAGTAATGGCGCTGGCCTTGGCGCCAGGCCACCTCTGTTTCGCCCTGGGCGCTCAGCTCGAAGATGATCTGCTGTGCGTCTTCGGCCGGGTTGCTGCTGGAGCCTAAGTCCACCAATGTGCCGTGGTTGTCGATTAACTCCTGGTACCACAACACCCGGCCAACCCCCCAAATGGCGGCGGCTAGCGGCTGGGCGAGGTCATCCTGCTGCACGGCTTGGGCGTTGCGCGTGGCCACCACCAAGCGCGCCTTGCTGTTGCTGGCGAGCAATGCCTGGGCGAGGCCAATCAGTGGATAGGTTCCGTAGCTGGCTTGAGCGCCTAGCGCGGCTGTGCTGCTGTGGGCGAGGCTGGGCGCTTTTAGGCTCCAGAGGTAGGCGATGCACTCGCAGCTGAGGCCTGCGCCCGCCAGATCCGCCAGTAGTCGCTCAATCTGCGCGCTATTGCCAGGCTCTACACTCGCCCATTGCGCGGCGGCGTCGAATTGGTAGGCCAGCCCTGCAACAACCATAAAGGCGCTGGCGCCGTTTTGGTGGAGGCGTGTGATTAGGTGTTGTTCAAGGGAGGCCTGGGTATCGCCGAAGATAAGGGTGCGGCTAACAGCTTGAGCAGTGCCATCCGCTTGGGCTGTTTCATCCGCTTGCTCAAGGTCTGTTGCCGCTTGAGCAATCCAGTGCACCTCGGTCAACCAGCTATCAATGGTGGCGAGGCTCACCTTGCTGGCAGCCTTATCCACATTGGCGGCGCGAAAGCCTTGAATAGAGCCAAGGTGTTCGCCCTGCGCACTGTAGATGTGAATATTGCCCACCACCTCATCGCTGCTGCGCTGTGTGATTTGCGCGTGTGCCCAAAGGGCTTGGGCGCCCAGTCGCTCGGTGCGAATTTCCGCTACAGAAAGGGGCAGGCGGATGCTGCTGTTTTGGCTGCCGCTCTGGGCATGGGGAATTTCCGTGGTGAGCAAGGCTTGGAAGGTTGCATCAAGCAGAGCGGGGTGAAAGTGGTGGTTATCGGCCTCATCTCCTAGCAATTCGGAGGGCGCTATGTAGGCCAATGCCTCCCCTGTACCGATCCACACCGACTCAATAGGTTGAAACGCCGGGCCGTAGTGGTAGCCCATTTGTGCCAGTGTGTTGTAGCACTGGCTGTTATCCAACTGCAGTTGGCTGCGTTGCTGAATCTGCTGCAGGGCAAGTTTAGGGCCTTTAGCAGGCGTTTGGCTGGTGCGCAGGTAGCCCGCAGCGTGAATGACTGGCTCCTGTTCGTTACCGGGGGTACTGGCGATGACAAAACGGGCGCTGGCGCTATCGAGGATAAATTGCACGGCTTTGGTATCGGCCTCGGGCAAATACAGAGCTTTGAGCAGTTCTAAATCCGCGATGCTGGCGTTGGTATCTTCGCTCAAGGCGCGCATGGCTTGGGTGGCCATTTCGATATAACCAGCTGCCGGAAAGAGCACATTGCCCTGAATGCGGTGATCGTTTAGGTAGGGCTGTTTTTCGATATCCAGCAGGCTCTCCCAGCAGGGTTCAGCTGTGGGCAGCCGCCTTTGCAGCAGCGGGTGGGCACATTCGCCTAGGCGCACCTGCTCAACGGTTTTAGACGCCACCCAGTAACGATCGTTTTTCCAGGGGTAGGTGGGCAGGGTGGTAATACTGCCGCCTTGGTACATAGGCGCCCAATTGATGGCGAGACCTAGGCCGTGCAAGGTCGCTAATGATTGTTTAAAGCGCGCGCCTTCGTTTTCGGCTCTACGGATACTGGGTACAGCTTTGGCGGTTAACTGTCGAGCGCTGAAGCATTCAAGGATAGAGTTGGAGAGCACTGGGTGGGGGCCGATTTCTAAGAACAGGCTGTAGTGGTCTTTAGCCAAACAATCTATGGCGTGCTTAAAGCGCACGCTCAGGCGCACGTTATCCCACCAGTAGGCAGCATCCAGCTCAGTGCCCAGGGCGCAGGTGTCACTGAGGCGGCCGGTGATGTAGAGCGGCAATTTTGCTGGGCGCGGGTCAATTTCGGCCAGGGCCGCAAACAGCTCGTCTTTGATTAGGTCCATTTTGGCACTGTGGTAGGGCACATTCACAGCCAGGAACTTGGCAAAGATTTGCTCCTTTTTCAGCTCTTCAGCAATGACCTGCAAGGGTTCGGCATCGCCTGCTAAGGTCATGGCGGTGGGGCTGTTGATGGCGGCAATAGACACGCAATCGCCAAAGCGCGCGATACGCTTGAGGGCTTCCTCTTCCGTGAGGCTTACCGCCAACATGGTTCCGGTGCCGTTGAGACTATGTTGCAAGCGGCTGCGCTCAATGATGATCTTGACCGCCTCCGCCAGGCTGTAGACCCCCGCCTCATAGAAGGCAGCGGCTTCGCCCGCACTGTGGCCCACTATGGCCGCAGGTGTCACGCCGTAGGAGCGCCATAGGGCGGCCAAAGCAATTTGCAGGGCGAAGTTGGCAGGTTGGGCCAGCCAGGTATCGGCCATTTTGGAGTCGGATTCGCTGGCGTTGAGTTCTTCAATCAACGACCAGTCCACCAGCTTGCGCATTTCGGCATCACAGGCCTCAATGACAGCGCGGTACACCGGTTCCTCCGCAAACAACTGACGCCCCATACCCCACCACTGAGGCCCCATGCCGGTGAACACCCAAACGAGCCGCTGTTGTTGAGCGGGCAGGCGGCTGTTGCTGACGCAGTTGGGGTTGGCATTGCCCGCAAGGTATTCATCCATCAAGGGCAACAGATCCTCGCGATTTTGGTACACAAACGCCAGGCTAGATTCTAAGGGTTGGCGGCGGTGGGCGAGGGTAAAACCGGCGTTAAATAGGTACTCGTTATCTTGAGCCGCAATGGCTGCGCGCATTTTGGCTACCAACCGGTGCGCATCCGCCGGGTCGCGGCTGCTTAAGGGCAGAATGGAATAGGCTGCCTGCGCTTTGGCGCCAGCGGCGGGGCGCTCGGGGGCCGCCTCCAACAGCACATGGGCGTTGGTGCCGCCAAAGCCAAAGGAGTTAACCCCTGCGCGGGCTGGGCCTTCGTGTTCGGGCCAGGGAGTCAGGCTGCGGGGAATATCAAACGGCTGGTCATCAAGATTAATGGCCGGGTTGACGGTTTTAAGGTTGATGTGCGGTGGGATCAACTTATGTTTAAGGGCCAGTGAGGTTTTGATCAGGCTGGCAACCCCGGCGGCGGCTTCGGTGTGGCCGATATTGGTTTTCACTGAACCTATGTAGCACTGGGCGCCGGGTTTGCGCCCCTCGGCCAGAACGCGGCCTAGGGCATTGGCTTCAATGGGGTCACCTACGGGTGTTGAGGTGCCGTGAGCTTCGATGTACTGCAATTGGCCGGGGTTAACCCCCGCCTCTGCGCACACTTTGCGAATCAAGCGTGTTTGGGCATCGCCATTGGGAACTGTGATGCCATTGGTGCGGCCATCCTGGTTGACGCCACTGCCAATAATCACTGCGTGTATAGGGTCGCCATCGGCCAAGGCATCATCCAGACGCTTAAGCGCCACTACGCCCACGCCTTCAGAGCGCACATAGCCATTGGCGGCGGAGTCGTAGGTGCGAGAGAGCCCTTCGGGGGATAAAAAGCCGCCTTTGGATTCGGTAATGGTGTACTGAGGAGTCATGTGCAGTAATACCCCTCCGGCAAGGGCCAAACTGCTCTCCCTGCGCAGAAGGCTTTGGCAGGCGAGGTGCACCGTTACCAAGGATGAGCTACACGCGGTGTCCACCGACATGCTGGGGCCGTTAAAATCAAAACAATATGAAATGCGGTTGGACAAAATGGTCATCATAGTGCCCGTAGCGGTATGTGCTGCCAGCCCCTTAAAGCTTAAATCGGCAAACTGCACGATTTTGTAGTCCAGGGTAAAACCACCAATAAATACACCGACATTCTTACCGGCTAAATTAAGAGGATGTTGGCCGCCATCCTCCATGGCCTCCCAGGCTACTTCTAAAAGTTTGCGCTGCTGCGGGTCCATATATTCTGCTTCGCGCGGACCAATCCCAAAAAAAGCGGGGTCAAATTCGTCAAACCCACTGATATAACCGCCGCGCCCTCCAGTTAAGCGGCCGGGCTTAGCCTTATCTTTACTATACAAATTGCTGGCGTTGTAGCGGCTTGCTGGAGTTGCTGTTAAGCAATCCTTGCCGTCGACAAGATTTTGCCAAAAAGTATCATAATCATTCGCTTCGCCAGGGAAGCGGCAGCCGATACCGACAATGGCAATTTTTTGGTGTGACAGATCAATAGTCGAAGTCATGGCAGGACAACCTTTTTAAAAAGTCGAAGAAAAATAAAAAATGGATGCTTGGTGAATAGATTTAGGGTGAAGAATTAATGGCAGGCCTTTTTTTGGCTCTTTGAAAGGGATACAACAGGCTGGCGATAATGGCATTGGAAGGCGGCAAGCCCATGCGGTATTTAATACCTATAGCGGCAGGTACGCGCCCAGGCTTCCAGGTATAGCTGCGCAATAAAAAATCCCACAGGGGAATATCAACGCTGAAGTGCCCAGCTTCTTGCACATCCATGCTGTGATGCAGGCGATGTTGTTCTGGGCCGCCGACACAATAATTAAATATTCCTAAGCGCACATCTACATTGGCGTGCGCAAAATATCCTTGGGCGGTATTAAATACCCCAACAATAAATAATGCAGGCTGTGAAAATCCCAAAAGGGCTAGAGGTAAAAGCGCGAGAATACGTCGGCCAAAGACATCGAAAATATGATTCAGCGCATTATTGCTGACATTTATTTTTTCAGCCGCATGATGCACGCTGTGAAAGCGCCACAACCAGGGAATTTCATGGCCAGCGCGGTGAAAAATATACGAGCCTAGGGAGCTTAATAAGAGCGCAAGGGCAACCTCAGCCCAAAGCGCGAATGAGGCGTGCAAGGGTGCAATATGAGCCACACCAGCGTACACCGCTCCAGTGGCTAAACCACCGCCCATGAGTGTCAAAACTAAATAAATCCCATCGCGCGCCCATTCGGTTGAACTGGGGTGCCATTGAATTTTATAAGGGATAATTCGCTCGCACAGGGCCAAATAAAAAATAGCCCATGCCAGAAAGGCCATATTGCACAGTCCATAGTTGAGCTTAAATGTGAAGCCGCAAAACACACAAACGGCAACCGATAGCAACAATAGGGGGTAACACAATTTTTTCAGCCAGCGCTGGCCGAGGCTGGGATTGTGATAATTCTCTGCAGGCGCTTGGCTATTGGGCTTAGGCTCACCGGCAATGGTATTAGCAGGCTGGGGTGAATGTGTTTGAATGTTCATGCAAAAATTACCGGCGAAGTTGCCCTGGGGTTAAATCTAAGACTTAACCCCGCTTAGGTTTTTACATCTGAATTAATGCGCTAACTATGCGGTATGAACGGGTATAAACATGTGCTTGATTAATGCAAGTGTCTCGCTTTAGGCAAAATTTACAGCTACTTCCCTGTGGCTGTCGTGCGGGCGCGATACCCGCGATGATTTTGAAAAAGGCAAAAGCGAAAATTAATCAGGGGCTCCTAGCCGTAACAATACGCACTTTACTCATGCATAGGCCAATCGCGCAGGCAGCTTAGTTAGAGTTTGACTAACACCTTGCCGCGATTAGCGGCGCCATTGCTAAATAAGCTTTGATAGGCCGAAGGAATTGCATCAAAACCTTCGTATACTGTTTGGTCGTAGCGAATTTCGCCGCGACGAATCATGCCGCCAAGCTCAGTGTGCAAGGCTTGCCAATTGTCTTCGGTAAACCATTCGAGGGCGAAAATGCCTCGAATCGTTGTGCGAGGAAACATGATGTAGGGTAATAAACGCGGCCCCATAAAATCGCCCCCGACTTGTGTGGCCCATTGCCAGCACACCGCCACTTGGCTATTCACATTAAGCATGGAAAATACAATATCGGTCAGGCCGCCGCCGATGGAATCAAAATATTTATCCACTCCATTGGGCAAGGCCTGTTGCAAGGCCGCGCGCATCTTTTCTTCGCTGTCTTCTTTTTTGTAATCAACAACAGCATCAAAACCTAATTCTTTTAAATACTGGCCTTTTTCCGGCCCACCTGTAACACCTACAACACGCACACCCATGCGTTTTGCCCACTGCCCAACAATGGCACCTATGCTGCCTGAGGCGCCGCTGATTAAAAGGTTGTCGCCCCTTTTTAAGGTTAAAAATTTGGTTAAGGTACCCCAAGCGGTCATGCCCGGCCCCCCCATTACACCCAGCGCAGTGGAAAGCGGCAGTTGGTCGCAATAAAAATCTTTATCAAGTTTGCGATATTCGGGAAATACCATAGGAAACGTGCCGGTTTGCCAGAGCGCCGCCGCACCATCGCTCACTACATGACTGCGCCAGCCGCCAAAGCCTTGCACTAAATCACCCACCTTAAATTTAGCCTTAGGGCCAGCCTCAATCACTTCCATAATGGAATCGGCGCCCATGTGATTGCCTATGGGGGTGTCTAAACATATGCCTTGCAGGTAGGGGTCAACGGATACGTACAGCGTTTTTAGCAGCATCTCGTTGTCTTTTAACTGGATCTTTAGATCCTCAGTGATTTTCTCGTAAATCTTGGCGGCATTAGGCGTGCCTTCGATGTGTTCACAGACTACCCATTTAGAAATGTTCATAAAGCCCCTTGTCAATTGGCGGGTGATCGGAAGTTGTAACGACTTTATTGTCAGAGTAAATCCTGTCCTGTTGTTATCCCGTTAAATAACTGTGTGGGTAACTTATTTAATTAATGTTTCATTTATGTTTCCGTGAACATGTTTAGTTTGGTGGCGCGAGTGGGGCTGGCGTGTATTTCTGTTTTGTTGCACGTGTGAATGAAGTGGTTTGGGTGTTTGGCTTGCGGGGCTGCTGATGGAGTGCGCGCTGTGCAAGAAACGCTCAATGATTGAGCGCCCAGCAGGGCGTTTTGCTAAATACCGAGGTATATAGATGGAGGCAGTACTAAGTTATCTAGCCGATGACATCCGTAGCTGCGGCGTTCCGAAGTCGTTTGGTGGAGCGAAGTAGTGGCGTGTTGCCCTCAGTCTTGGCTCGATTAGAGCGCAGGCGATTGCGTCGGTATTCTGGCCAATCTTGCAGGAGTGCTCGCCTGGGCGAGAGGATGGCTCACTAAGTTGTCAAAGCTCAGGGTGTTGAATGAGGAATTCGATGTGGGCTAATTGAGCGGGATTAAAGCCAGAGCAATTAAACGAAAAGGAATCGCCATCAATTAAATGCAGAATTAATAGGCAGGAGCCGCGTAGAGGCATTAATTCTGTGCGAATGATTTCAGCACGCTGCGCACGCCAAATGGTTTTTTGATTGCACTGAATCACCAAGAACTCGGCATCGACTTCAAGGTTAAACGCAGGGGTTGTGACTAAAAAGAACCAGTGAACTATAAAAAATGCGGCAACAGCCATAACGAGCATGGCCGCGCCTATCCACTGCAGGCACAGCGCAACGGCACCTAGTGCTATTGCATAAAATCCTAGATTACGATAGCGGCAAATGTGCCGGAGAGAGGGCTGTTCTGTTTGAATAAAAACGCTGATAGTAAATGCTCCGCGCGGTGGGAATTTACAATAAAAGCCTAGAGATAAATCGCTTTTCAACAGGCGCGCCAACACATCTGTGTGATTTAGCCCTGGGTTTGGAGCGCACGGTACGCACACCCATTAATTGGCGGCCCTTTAATTTAATAGGTAAATTCCTTCACCAACTGCAATTGCCCCACGCTGCGCAGCGGCACGACAAAATTCTCCCGTTTTTCATCCACTGTGCCCTCGTTAAAAACCAGCGTTATTTGCGTGGTAATCATGTCGTTGCGGTTACTGCCCGCAGTGAAGTTGTAACCAGTGTTATTTAAATTGCCCCAATAATTGACATACACCAAATAACGCCCGTGCAAGGGGGCGGCGAGGCTAAAAATTTCTGGGCCGGGGCCGTCTACCCCGTCGGGGTCAAGGCCGCCGCCTTCGCTCAGAATAGGGGCGGCCCAATAGGCATGCTGGCCGTCGGGCGTTAACACATGCATATCCACTTCCGCCTGAGGATCGTCCCAGCCGAGCACTAAGCGGATGCGCGCCTGGGGGCGATTTTTATTGTTGTCGTAATACTGCACACGCTGCAGCGTGCGGCCGTCGCTTGTGGTCAGGCTCAGGCTGTTGGAGCCTGGCCCCAGGGCGTAGGGGCGGGCGAAATTACCCTCTGCGTCGGTGTAGAGCGGCAAGGGGTTGCCATTTACAGACAGTGTGTGAGGCTGCGGCCGGTCGCTTTTGAGGCGGCCGGTAATCATGGCGCGCTCCCTGACCCGCCCTCGGTCAATGGGTGGCGTGGGGTAGGCCACGCGGGGGGTGTCGGATTTATTGGTCAGGCCGTCGTATACCCAGCCGTTATGCGGCCCCTGCCAGCTCAGCTCGTCGGCGAGGCTGCCGGTGGCGAGCAGGCCGGCTAGGGCGGCGGCCAGAGTGGGGAGGGGGCGCAGGATCGATAAGTGCCGGGCCATAGGGGTTCCTTGTGTCAGCGGTAAGAGGATGCAAAACAAGGGGCCAAGCATAGCAGGTTAAAAAGCCAGTTGAGCGCGCAGGGCTCTAAGCTAGGGGGCTAAGCCTCGCAGGCCATGTGTGCGCAACTGCAAGTTATCTGCCGGTGGCGGCTAATCGCTAAATCCTATTGGTCTAAATTTGGCATAGCTCCTACTATGTCTCAAAGGTCGTTGTTACTATTTGCCCCTTGAGTTCTGAGGCCTCGCCAAAGGCGTGCTCAGCCGACTAACACACTCACCCCACGGCCCCATGAGAGGTACTGCGTGCTCGATGTTCAGCGTTTAAAGCACATGATGCAAACCCATCAGGTGGCCAGCCCGCCGGATTTAGTGGGCGTGTGCGCCGAAGAAATTGCCCGCTTGCAAACCCGCTTGGGCCTTGTGTTCCCGGCCAGTTACCAGCAATTTTTACTCACCTGCGGCCGCTCGGCCGGGTTGTTATCCCCTTGGGTGGCGTTTTATTTTGATGATTTAGTGGAAATTCGTGAAGAATTTAACGAGCGTTTAAGCGAATTAATCGACCCGTTTGAGGTGCCTGCCAATGCGTTGGTATTTGCCCAGGCGGACGCTATTTTTGATTATTTCTTTTGCGATGGCAGTGAAGACCCGCCGGTCTATCGTTTGAATTTCCAAACCGAAAACCCCAGCTGCGAGCGCTGTGCAATGAGTTTTAGTGCTTATTTAGAAGCCCTGGTGCTGGCTTCTGATAAAGAGCAATGGCTGGATGAATTAGGTGAGGATGAAACCTATTGCGATGCCAGAAGTGAAAACGACGAAGAGAATTTATTGTAAATCCACCGCTAATAACCCGGCGATAAAATAGATCTGTGCGATCTATTTTATCGCCGGGTTATTAGCCTGTAGCGCACCCCGCTTTTACCTGCCGCAGCAAAACTGCTAGTGTTAGCGCCCTTTCCTGTTACATATTTTTTAGCCGCTCTCATTTATGTCCACCATCCGCTTGCACTGCGCCACTGGCGCCGCTATAGAACCTTATCTTGCCGACCTGGCACGCCTGCGCATTCACGTATTTCGCCACTGGCCCTATTTATACGAGGGCAGTGTGGATTATGAGATGCAGTATTTAACAACCTACCTGCGTACGCCGCGCAGTATTTGTGTGATGGCGCAGGTGGATAACGAAATTGTGGGCGCCTCCACCGGTTTGCCCATAAGTGATGAAACCGCAGAATTTCAAGCGCCGTTTTTATCCGCTGGGTGGGACATTACACGTATATTTTATTTTGGTGAGTCAGTTTTATTGCCGGAATATAGAAGCCAAGGTATTGGCCATGAATTTTTTAATTATCGCGAGCGCCATGCCGCCTCATTCGGTTGTTTTACCCATACGGCGTTTGCCGCTGTGGATCGCCCTTTAGAGCACCCGCTGCGCCCGCTGGATTATCGCGAGCACACAGAATTTTGGCACAAACGCGGTTATAGCCGAGCGAATAATTTAACGATGCGGTTGAGCTGGCCGGAAGTCGGGCAAACCCAGCCAACCGAAAAACCGCTAACCTTTTGGCTGCGGCCTAATGTTTTAACCGCGAGCTAATTTATGCGCGTTGCCGCCTGCCAATATCCGCTGGAAACCCTCGCAAGCTTCGATGCGTTTGCTCATAAACAAAGCCTTATTCTGCACCAGGCGAAACAGCAGGGCGCACAAATAGCAGTATTGCCTGAATATTTGGCGTTGGAACTCGCAGGCTTTATGCCTGCATCGACGCGCACAGATTTAGCCGCCTCACTCTATGCACTGCAAAATTATTGGCCGCAATGGCAGGCCTTGTATCAGCAATTAGCGCAGCAATTAAATCTGTGGATTTGTGCGGGCACATTTTTAGTGGCTGCTGAAGCGGGGCGTTATTTTAATCGCGCCGGATTATTCTCGCCCCAGGGCGCGGTTGTTTGGCAGGATAAAATGCAATTAACCGGCTTTGAAAAAACCAGCGGTATTATTGTGCCCGGTAGGCAATTACAGGTGTGGCAAACGCAGGCGCTAAGCCTTGGTATTGCGGTGTGTTACGACTGCGAATTTCCACTGGCTGTGCGCGCCCAGCGCGAAGCCGGGGCGCAATTAATTTTAGTGCCTAGCTGCACGGATACACTAGCCGGTGCCAACCGCGTGCGCATCGGTTGCCAGGCGCGCGCGTTGGAAAATCGCCTCAGCCTCGCCTGTGCAACTACTGCGGGCCAATTAGCCTGGAGCCCGGCCTTGGATATTAATACCGGCGAGGCCGCCATTGTGGTGCCTATGGATATAGGCTTGCCTGATGACGGCATAGCGGCACGCAGCAGTGGCGATAATATTTGGGCGATTGCTGATATTGATTTTGCCTATTTGCGAGCACCTGCGGCTTCACAAGTGGCGGTGGATGTTGATTGGCCCTTGCAAACACTGCGCGCTGAGTGTGCTTTTATTTGAGCGAGCGAATAAAAAATTAATTAGCCTGAGTGTAGAGCGTTGCGCCGGGTTTATTCGCTTTATGTTGTAAAAGGCTTGCGGGCGAAAATATCAGTGAATTTATTGCTGTGTGTTGCAGGCATGCGCAAATAACTAGGCGGTTAACCATCTGTGTCAAATCCACTCTCACATGAAATGCTTTACTTGGCGCTAAGCCAAATTCCTCCGGGCTGCGTTATTACTTATGGCGAGCTGGCACGCCGAGCGGGTATGCCCAATGGCGCCCGCCAGGTGGGGCGCCTGTTGGCGCAATTACCGGCTGGCTCTCAATTACCCTGGCACCGCGTAGTGAATGCGCAGGGCAAACTGTCTTTTCCGCCCGATTCTGCTGCATTTAATACTCAAAAAGAATTGCTGGAACAGGAGGGAGTGCAATTTTTGCGCGGGAAAATTAAATTATCTGTTTATGGGGTGTGATGGATGCGTTAATGCTCCAATTGAGGGCCACCATGTTGAGTTTAGATGCTGCAGGATAGTGTGGCTAATAGCTGGATGAATCTAATTAAGCGCTTTTTCCGCACGCAAACGCGCCACCATTAAATCCACAAAACTGCGCACCTTGGCTGAGGCGTAGCGGCCCTCGCGGTGAACAATATGCACAGGCAGCGGCGCGCTTTCATACTCGCTTAATAAAATCTGTAATTCGCCGCGTGTTAATTGCGCCGCTACTTGATAGGACATTTGCCGCACTATGCCAAAGCCTGCCACGGCTGCATCTATAGCGGCTTCATTCGTTGTAATGCTCAGGCGCGATTTAATCCGAATGGATTTAGCCTGATTAAATTTCCATTCGCTGGTGGGGTTTACACTGCTGGCGGAAATAATACAGTGTTCTGATAATGCTTCCGGTGTCAGCGGTGCATTATGCTTAGCAATATAAGCGGGTGCGGCACATACCACTCGGCGCACGCTGCCTACTTTAATTGCGCGCATGCTCGAATCACCCAGCTCACCGATGCGAATCCCTACATCCAAACCCTCTTCCAATAAATTTACCATCCGATCTAAATAGAGCGCACTTACTTCCATTTTGGGGTAAGTATTTAAATATTCGAGCACGTAAGGCAATACAAATAAACGGCCAAATAATACGGGTGCCGTTATGGCCAGATGCCCGCTAGGTTCGCCATTGATGCCTGCTGCGGCTTCATCCGCTGCTGTTAAATCAGCCAATATGCGTTTGGCATCCTCTAAATAACCCTTGCCCGCATCGGTTACACGTACATAACGGGTGGTGCGGGTGAGTAATTTTACGCCTAAACGCGCTTCTAAATCGGCCACTGCACGGGTCGCTACGGGCGGTGAAATGCCTAATTTGCGGGCACCCGCTGCAAAGCCTTCAGTGTCGGCCACGGCAACGAACACCTGCAACTCGGTAAATCGGTCCATAGGTGGCTCCAATAATTTCTATTTTAGAAATAATCAATTGTGTTTGGCGATTATTCTTCAGGCTGATGGGGTTTGGCAAGATGGCCTCACTCGCTAAGCAACACCTAGCGAACATCCAACCGACATACCTATTGATGAGGAACCACCATGAGCCGTTTAACCATTCCCAGCATTGAAACATCGCCCGCCGCTTCTTTACCCCTTTTGGACGCCGTTAAAAAACAATTGGGTGTAGTGCCCAATTTAATGAAATTAGTTGGCAACAGCCCTGCGGCTTTAGAAGGCTATTTAAGCCTGAACGGCGCGTTGGCCAAAGGCTCAATCGGCGCAAAAACCGGCGAGCGTATAGCCTTGGCAATTGCCGAAATTAACCGCTGCGATTATTGCCTTTCCGCGCACACCTATTTGGCGACCCATGTTGCCAAATTAGACAGCGCTGAAATTACCGCCAATCGCCAAGGCACCTCGGGCGATGCCAAAGCCGACGCCGCCGTGCGTTTTGCCGCAAGGGTTGCGAAGCAGCGCGGTTTGGTGTCTGACGCGACGGTCGATGAGGTAAAAAAAGCCGGTTTTAACGACGCGCAGATTGTTGAAATTGTCTTGCATGTGGCGCTTAACACGCTGACTAATTATGTTAATTCGGTGGCGCAAACGGATATTGATTTTCCAGTCGTTACGGCCTTCGCTCAATAGATACGCCTACGGCCCGCATTGCGCGGGCCATTTTATTTTAGCCAAGTAATTACAAGGCTTTTAGTCTTCTTATATTTTTTAACAGTTGGAGGCAGGGTATGGCGCGGGCATTTGCCGATATTACATTTACCCCCAGCGTAAAAGCGGCGCAAACTTTATATGGTAGCCGCGCCGCTAATCGCGGTTTTGAATTGGCTGCTGATGCGCGCAATTGCCTGAGCCCATGGGAAGCAGACTATATAGCCTCACGCGATAGCTTTTATCAAGCGACTGTGGGTGAAAACGGCTGGCCTTATGTACAACATCGCGGCGGGCCTGCCGGGTTTGTTAAGGTATTTGACGAGCGCACACTAGGCTACGCCGATTTTCGCGGTAACCGCCAATATATTAGTGTGGGCAATTTGAATGCGAACGATCGCATCAGCTTAATTTTTATGGATTATGCCCAGCAGCGCCGCTTAAAAATTTGGGGGCGTGCACAGCTGGTGCATGAAGAGGATAACCCGCAATTAATAGCTGCATTGCAAGACCCAGCCTACCGCGCACCTGTTGAGCGGGTAGTTATTATTCAGGTGGAAGCCTATGAATGGAACTGCCCGCAACACATTACACCGCGTTATACCGAGTCGGAAATAAATCAGTTGGTTGAGTCCTTGCGGGAGGAAAATAACCAGCTCAAAAATCAATTAACACAACTATCGCCGAGCTAAGCGGCAGTTTTTAAGTTGCGGTTTTGTGGAATACTTTTGCGCAGCAAAACCACAAACTGCGACTTAAAAACTGTCCAGCACACAAAGTGTGCGAGCTTCAGCGACTTGTTATATGAACACAAACTCGCCGCAGCGACCAAGCTTAAACCAAAGACTTGCAAAATAATATAAACCCACTACAACGCAAAAAGATTGCTGCGATAAAATTGAAAACTATGTTGGGCTTACTAGACCGATGCGAAAAATAGAAAAACGCAGAAGCCAATAATTTTTTTTAAACCAGCTAGGTGTGAACCTTTCAACGAAGCGCGTTGTAATTTCAATAGTAAACGATACTAGCCCAACTTTAACGGGTTCCTCAAGAGCAACGAGAAATGAACGCTGCGCAACTATTAACTAAATTTTCACACGTTTTCGCTAAACCAAATTAACAACGATATTTCCTTGCTTGCGCTAACTCAACAGACTTTAACTTATAACACAGTTGCCAACAGCGCCACCAAAAACACATGGTTAACGGGCAGGTGTCGCTCGAACCAATTTGCCGGTGGTGGCATTAAAACTGCAGAATCAACGGCTAGCCGAGGCGCCAGGGCCAACGCCGTTATTCGCGATACCAGCAGCTGTTTTATAGTCTTAATTGCGCCGTTGTTAAATTGCACAGAATGGTTTTGTTAAAAACCGTTCTTTTTTGCCTGCACCTTAAAAATTAAATGACCCGAGGAACTAATTATGTCAATTGTAGAATCGCGCCCACCCCTGCCACCTTTCAATCAAGTAACCGCCATACAAAAAGTGCGCGCGGCGGAGGATGGCTGGAATAGTCGCAACCCGCAAAAAGTAGCCCTGGCCTATACCCCCGATAGCCAATGGCGCAACCGCGATGTGTTTTTAAATGGTCGTGCCGAAATCGAAGCATTCCTCACACAAAAATGGGCCAGGGAGCATGAATATAGATTAATTAAAGAGTTGTGGGCGCTTGAGGAAAATCGCATTGCCGTGCGTTTTGCGTATGAATGGCACAATGATGAAGGTCAGTGGTTTCGCTCTTATGGCAATGAAAATTGGCAGTTTGATAGAAATGGCTTAATGCAAAAGCGTTATGCGAGCATTAATGACTTGGTCATTAGTGAAAAAGAGCGAAAATTCCATTGGCCCCAAGGGGGCAGGCCGGATGAGCATGTGAGTTTAAGTGAGTTGGGTTTATAACTGAGTGGAGTATTTAATTATTAACCCGGCACTAAATTCTGCCGGATTAATAAGAGCGTGTGTTATTTGCTCTTTATCATTAAATCCTAGCAGGTTTAGGCAGTATGCGTTCCCACGCTGGGCGTGGGTATGAGGGGTTAAATTTCCATTCGGTGGTAGGGGCTGCTCAACTAGGGCATCAACTTCGGGGCTTGGTTCGAAGACCGAACTACCCGCCCTTGACCAATTCAAATCAAAGCTGTGTTGACATGGGTGTCTTGATTGTTGTTTAAAATTCAAACTGATGCATAATTTAATGGGGCATATTTGAAGTGCCTAAGTCCAGGGCGGGTAATCCTGGTGCATCTATTTTTTGGGTTAAAATTTTTGCTTTTTGCAACTATCTCCCACTCAGTTGTCAGGCCAAAGACTACTACCTAGGCGCCCTCAATGAATGCACATTATTTCAGGTACGCCGTGAATACATCCCATTAGGCCCGTCAAAAAGATCCCTCTTTTTGACGGTCTGAAATGATGTGTATTCACTGCATCCATTCAGCTAGTAACTGCAATATCAGGACGCTCTAAACTGGCTTCAATAACTGGGGCTCTATTGTAAGTTTTCCAGAGTATGAAATGGTATGTTTTTCGAGTTTATAAGGTTGGCCTCTGCTTGTTGATCGTAATTTGATAGGTCTAAGTCATTCCATAAAATGCCGCCAGTACCATCTTTGTCAATAAAAAATTCATCGCCCAAATGCGTTATATCTCGTAAGTAATCTATTGGCTCCCATTTTTTGTCGTGGTACCTGCCAACTTGGCCTCGTTCATCAAGCAGGTAGATGTCGCCCTGAAAAAGATGAATTGCGATTAATCCATAATCAAAAGGGATCGACTCTAAGATTGTGTTGCGTACGATCGGTTGGACCGCATTGGTACTGTCCATCCCATATTCAATAATGCCTGGTAAACCGCTATTTAAAACATAACCTATCTTGGATGGCGAAATTTTGCCATTTGCTGCAAAGCCATAAGCCTTAACATCGCTCAGGCTAAAACTGGTCGAATCGATATAATCAAAAGAGTTTATGCTTCTTTTATACTGAAGTTTACCTGATAGCTGCCCAGACCAAGACAGCTCAGGCGATACTCCGTAGTCAGAAATGGTTGTGTATTCACCATCCCTGGCGCCTATCGTATAAAACGAGTCACTTAAGGTGCCTGGCTGCCATCGAATTTTCGCCTCCCATATGCCATCGTGGTTCAGACCGTTAATGCGCTCTATATTGTTGGCCGTGTAAAAATAGCGTTCAGTGTAATAGGTGCCAGGAAGAATAGGCGATTTTGTTTGATCTTTATAAGGCAATCTATAGGTGCCATTGCTATTTAGAGTAAGAAGATCAAGCGTGCCGTCGAGGTACAAACTAATCACTCTGCCATCGCCTAAATAAGCCATGTCTTTTATCTCGGCAAGCGGCCTGTGAAGTTTAAATGCAAAGCCCAGTTTTCGAGGCTTAGGATTTACGATCGCAATATTGTCATCGCGGACAATAATCGTATCGTTGTCGAATGTCTTAATTATTTTTGCCCACTGGCTGCTGGGTATAATGAATAGGACTTTCTCTGCTTGGTTGCTAATCCGTGTGTTTTTGATAGTTCGGGTGACCGTAAATCGCAGTTTGGTGACTTCAGTAACCATTGGTGCAGTAAATTGTACCGCGCGACCTGATAGTTGAGTGAGCGTAACTGCTGGACCTTCATTTTGTTGCCAGCTGAACTCGGCCCCTCCTGCTTCAATAGCCTCCAGAAGGGTATTCTGGCTTGCGGATAAGATTTTTTCAGCCCCCCCTTTAATGGTCTCGGTAGGCCCTGCGGTCAATGCAGTTGGGTAGATAATCCTTGCTTCGCTTACCGTTTGACGGCTGTAGTTATTGTTATCGTTCCAAACGAATTTAATTCTAATGGCTACTGCCGCTTGAGCGCTTGCAAGCGGTGGGGCCTCAATAGGAATAACGACCTGAGGAGAGGTTGGGTCTAATTTTAACGGGTTTAAGTTGATCTTTTGGAAGGAATTGGATGCATTATCAGTGTAAAAATAAAGATCGCCTGTTGCAGAAAAACTCTCTGGACCGGATAGATGTAATTTTATTTCAGTGGGTTCACCCATGACGAAATATTTCGGCGCCTCTATGGCAATTAGGCCTGGCGCCGGTGGATCGAAAGGAATATCTACAACCTCTTTGGGTTCCCCTTTACAAGCTGTTAACAGGAGTGCCCACGCGCAAAGGCATAAAACGTTCAGTATGGTTCTCATATTGCGGCCCTATCGCAATCCCTAAAAACCTTAAAGTACGGCAATTAATGGCTTATGTCTGTACGTAAATTTACGTATTTCTAATGAATTTCCCTCGCTCGACAATCAATCTGTGATCGATTTCTCGAGTCGGTACTATTAACCCGGCGACAAAATAGATCGTCCTGATCTATTTTCTCTTCGCCCCGCTAAAACTGGCGCAGATACGCGGATCTGCTTGTTTTAGCGGGGCTCGCTGCGGTTTTTGCCGCCGGTGCGGCATCCCTGCCGCAGTTATTAACCCGGCACTAAATGTCGCCGGGTTAATAATTGGTAACTCCAGGTGTATTTTCACTGTACAGGCAATGGAAGTGAGTTGGCGCATTTTGCTTGGATAGTCTGAATAGTGTTGGTGCGCATTAGTGCCAAAGTTTGTAATAGCCCATTTGGGGCGTGACGACCCTCACAAAAATATCCGTTTACGTAAATTTACGTATTCACAGCTGCCCGTGTACCAGACTATGGTCAGCTTTAAATATTTCCAGATATACGTTAGCCACACCCGGTGGTGTTAGCCAACCCGAAAGCCCACTTCAAGCATTTTCAGGATAATAATAGATGAACAGTAGCGTTACATGCCTCTTTATCAAAAAGCCATTGAGCCTAGCCATTGTATGGGTTGCCGCTGCGTGTGTTAGCGCGTGCAGCGGTGGGGCGATACATTTTGACGGTGGAAATTCCGCCCAGGTGAGCGTAGATGAAAACTCCACGGCGGTGGTATGGAAGTCGGTGGCGCTGGTCGATGCACAGGGCAGCCCAACGGGATTGGTGTATAAACTATCGGGTGCTGATGCGGCTCAATTTTCGCTTAATTCCACCTCGGGTGAACTGACGTTTAAACAACCTGCAGATTTTGAAGTGCCGGTTGATTCTGACCGAGATAATGACTATGTGGTGGATATTGAGGCCAGTTTTAATGGTCGGTACGCTGTGCAAAATGTTCATATTAAAGTGAAGGATGTTAGCAAGCCGACAGTTGCTTTGGTAAAGCCTAAGCTGAATGAAAATGTGGGCAAGGGGGATAGTGTCGAAGTTGAAACCCTTGTGCGATTTATAGATACTGAATCCAACACACCACTACAAGGCAATTATGTCACTTTAAATTCCGCGCCATTGATACAGGATGCGGCTGACCCGCAATTATGGAAGGGCAATATTGTTGTGCCGGAAGGCGGAGCCAATCTTACCTTATCCGGGTTTCTAGCGGATAACTCGCAGGTTTATTCCAGTGCCAAGTTATTTAATAAGCGGGATGCTATCAGTCCTACGTATTTAGCGGTTAATCCTGGGGTTTATCTGCTTTTTTTCGATCCATCGCGCTATCTGTTGGGGAAGTTTTCGACATCTAGGGGTATCTGGCAAAAATATCTTGCGGATCTGCGTTTAGGCGATTTAAAACCGATTTATGATTTTAATTCTTCCTTGGAAGCTATCTATATGGTGACCACGGATCCGGTTAGTGCGGTTAATCAGCTGTTTGCTATTCCAGTTGACACTGCAGTTCCGAGTTTATTTACTGCTGGGTGCCTGTCGGGGGTAATGAACGTTACTTATGATGGAACTAATAAACGTGTTTTAGTTGTTGTTAAATCCTCAGAGCAGGGCACGGATAAATTTAGGGTTTTAACATTCGCGACTGATCAGAACCAGGGCTTTGTAAAGGCGCAATCACAGACTGGCAGCTGTTTGCCTGCCGCCCAAGATAGTGTTTGGGATATGCCTATAGATGTAGTGCGTGGCGCCTTTAAACAGTTTAATTTTCATCGTCTGAGTAAAACTTACATTGTTGCTGATGAGCGGGTAGTTAATGGTGTTAGTAAAACTGTAATTCAGGGCTTCGCTGAGGATGGCCAAAAACGCTTTGAAGCCTATGTGGGCCCAGATATTTCTAACCTGGCCATAAATAATACAGAAGGCATCGTTTATGTGGCCGAGAATCACAGCTCGGCTGCAGGGAAAATTAAATCCATTAATATTTCTACCGGTGAAGTGGGGGATTTGGTGCAGTCCTATGGGGCCAGTGCTGTGGGTGCTTATACGGATCTGCGCATGGATAATACGAACAAGCGACTTTATGTGGGTGATGATGTAAGCGATGCATTTTTTGTGGTGGATTTGGTTGCCAAGTCTATAACTGAATTGCCGTATAAGTCGGCGATCAATCCAAGTGTGTATTAGTTGTATTATTCCTTTGTTCCAGTCCCGCGTACTAAATAGTTAATTTCTAAAATCACGCGACTGCAGGGATTAATCTCTCAGTCGCCCTGTGTTTATTAACTGCCTGGTAAAATTCAACTACCCGGACACCCACCCCAACCCTCGGCATCCATGCCGCATTTGTTAACCCGACACTAAATATCGCCGAGTTAATAATCCGTACCGCTAGGCTATTTGCTGATGCGGCAAAACATCCGGCGCTTAGTGTTTTGCCAAGTTTATCAATGCCTGAAAGTGCAGCGAAACTGCAGCTGCAATCCATACCGGGTATACCCCAGAGCGTGTTCACCACCACAGCTTTTGTTGAATAGTCATACCGTTTAACAAAAGTGTGCTCCAGTCACTGTCAATCGTGTTGTGGATCCTTAAGATAAAGTCAGAACAAAACTAAGGTGGCGCCCTTGAAGTGCGGGCAGCCCATGGTTGCGGCCCACCGATAAACACCCCGGACCCACAATAAAGACGCGGAACCTCACGATGAATCCTCTAAAAACAATAATTCAATTGGCAGGTGTGCTGGTATTTGCCGGCCTGATATTAACCGGCTGCGGTGGCGATCCGTCCGCGTCCAGCTCGTCTTCCAGCAGCTCAAGCTCAAGCAGTAGCTCATCTAGCTCGTCCAGTTCGTCGTCATCGAGCAGCTCATCGAGTTCATCTTCCAGTAGTTCAAGCGGGATCGCTCACGCGTGCGCCAGCACAGACGCCATGGCCTTCCAGACATTTGCACGTGGAGTGCCGGGTAAAATCGAGGCGGAGGATTTCGACCCCAATGGCTTTATGGACTCGAGCACGGAGAACCAGGGTGGCAGTTATCGCACGGATACGCCGGTGGATATAAAAGCCATTAGCGGCGGGTACGCTGTGGGCTGGATGACAAGCGGCGAGTGGCTGGAATACACGATTAATGTAGAAAGAGAGGGCAGTTATGATGTCACGATACGCGCAGGGGCTGTCAGCCTCGGGCGTACGCTGTCGATCAGCCAATGCAGCAGCGAATTATTAAAATCGTTTGAGATTCCTAAAGTCGCCGAATGGGGGCAATTTAAAACCTGGTCGGCAGGTAAAATAAACCTCAAGCCTGGCCGTCAAAAAATCCGCATCACGGTTACCGGCAGCGATGATATGCACATCGACTGGATCCACATTGGCCCCTATACCGGCGTAATCGACCCTCCAAACCCCGCTATATTAGGCGCCACCCCACCGATGGGCTGGAATTCATGGAATACATTCGGCTGCAATATTAGCGAAACGCTGATTAAACAAGTGGCGGATACGCTGGTGAGCAACGGCATGAAAGATGCGGGCTATCAATACGTCAATATGGATGATTGCTGGATGGACGGCCGCGATGGCAATGGCAAGCTTAAGTGGGATGCCAGCACCTTCCCCTCGGGCATTCCAGCATTGGCTCAATAGGTTCACGGCAAGGGCCTCAAGCTTGGTATTTATCAATCCGCCAACCAGTGGACCTGAGTGGGTGTGTACGGCTCCGCTGCCGATAAAGCCAAACGTGTGGGCGGGCTGGGCCATGAAGCTCAAGACGCGGCCACATTTGCTGAATGGGGCATTGATTACCTGAAATACGATTTGTGCGCGGGCCAGCGCTCATCAATCATCAAAATGGGCCAGGCGATACGCGCCCAATCGCGCCCTATTCTTTACAGCATTAACCCAGGCAACGGCCAAAACGATCTGGATCCGCCCAAACAAAATTGGGATATGGCAGGCGTAGCCAATATTTGGCGCATCGGTTTTGACATCAATGCCAGTTGGAGCTCCGTTATGCGTTTGTTAGATGAAAATGCCAAACTTTACTCCTACGCAGCCCCCGGCGGTTTTAACGACCCGGATATGTTGGAAGTGGGTAAGCTCGCTAACCTCAACGAAGACCGCTCACATTTTGCGTTGTGGGCGGTAATGGCAGCACCTTTAATTGCTGGCAATGACATTCGCAGCATGAGCGCCAACACTAAAGCAATTTTAACGAATACAGAAATTATCGGCGTAAACCAAGATGTGTTAGGAATTCAAGGCCGCGTGGTAGCAACGCCCGGCCAGGATTTACAGGTGTGGTCGAAAACACTTTCCGGTACCAATAAACGAGCCGTGGTGTTATTTAACCGCAGCAGTTCTACTGCGTCTATTACGGTTAAATGGAGTGATTTAGGTTTGCCAGCGGGCGCTGCTAGCGTACGCGATATTTGGGGCCACACAGATTTGGGCAAATTTACCGACAGCTATACCGCAACGAATATTCCATCGCATGGTAATGCTATGGTGATAATTACCAGTACGCCATAAACACTTTGCTGCCGCAGGGAGTGTGGTAAATCAGTGTGTTAGGGAAACACTGAACATTACCTCACTTGCTCAAGTGGTGTTAATTTTTTCAAAAAAACGCGAACTATCCGGGCACCCATTCCAATTCTTGCACAAACCAAGTTGCACCTGTGTATTCAATTAATGCAGCAAGAGGTGTGAATACACAGGTGCAACTTAGTTTGTTCAAGGGCCGCAAGAGTATCAGCAACAGTCGCAATCACTGATGCAATTTATCGGCAATCCACGCGAGCCCATGCAAGAGGGGTTGCCCTTTGCGCTTAAGGATTCCTTGCGCTGGTGGGCTGGACTGGGCGTATTCTCCGTGACGATATGCGTGGTTATATGTCAGCAAAAATGCCGCCGATGCTGGCTCGTTTGGCCATAGAGCCTAAACACTGGCTTTTTCTTACTACGCAATTTGACAGCAAACTTAAGAGCTTGGTGGGCTGTGTGTTTGCGGTTAAACGAGCGGCAAAAAAATTAGGTTATATACGCCCGCCGAGGTTTGGTGTGTGTAAAACCGTGTTTTCTTGATTTTTTAAAATTGCCAAATCCCGCATTGCTGGGAGGCTAACTGTTTCTGACAGCCAATAAACACTCCGCTTGCCTCGCGAAATGCACCAATTTTCGACTTTAAATTCTGAAAATAAATAGCGTGTCGCAGCAATGCATAGACTTGGATGCCTAAGCAGTGCGGCAAGGCTGTAATTGGGGTCTCATTTGCCTTTCTCTAAAGTGGGTGTCCCGTTTGTTCGTGACAGTAATTCAGTTTAACCCCTGTCAAAAAGATGTGTTTATAGTTATTATTCCTGTCTCCACCAATATCCCGTTTAACCCGTTTTTTTACCCGCTAAAATAATAGTGAACGCCGAATGCAACTATCAATTCCCCGCAGCACAATCAAAACCATATTGCTATCAAGTCTCTTTACTCTTTGTGCTTGCGGTAGCGGCAAAAATAGTCCGGGTTCTGCATCCAGTTCTGCATCCAGTTCTGCATCCAGTTCCGGTAGTGGCTCTACAGTGCCTTCCCCGGAGCTATTAACGTTTGTGCAACAATCAACCTTGGAATTGCAAGTGGGAGAGAGTGTTACCAGAGTTGCGAACGCTAAAGGCGGAGGCTTGATCACCTATGCCTCAAGCGACACTTGGGTTGCCGAAGTTGATGGCGCGGGGGTGGTAACGGCTAAAAAACCTGGAGCGGTAACGATCACCGCGACTAAAGCGGCTGATGATCGATATCTTGCAGCAACAGCGAACTATTCTCTTACTGTCTCCAGCGGAACCTATTTAAATGCGTGGATTGGTAGTGGCGATACGTTGCTTAACTTTCCTGCCTTTGCAAAAGGCGCAGAACTTTACAGGAGCAGTTCTAGTACCTGTGATTTTTCTAGTTACACAAGCTGTCCTGACTCCAGCTTAACTGTAATACAAAACGCTTCTGTAAATGATAACGCCCATCTTGGTAGACCTGGTTATTACTTGCTGAAGTCCGATAGGGGTATGGCGAATGTCAGTGTTAATTTAAATTCACGTTTTACATCTCGCTTTTCTCCGGCAGCTGTTAGTTTCAAGGGGCGCCTATGGATTATTGGAGGTGTTTCTAATTTTAACTATGATAATAAGTCTGAGTTAAAAAATGATATTTGGTCTTCTGCCGATGGGATTAATTGGAAATTAGAAACTCCGGCGGCTGCATTTTCCCCTCGATCAATGCACAAAGTTTTAGAACACAATGGCAAGCTTTATCTATTTGGTGGAACCATTGGCATTGGTAATGGCGATTTTGGGGCCGCAAGTGAAATCTGGTCATCGGCAGATGGAATCAATTGGGTATTAGAGACAGACCGCACTTTGTCTTCTTTCAAGTTGAAGAATCCTTTCGTTTGCGTTTCCTTCAAGAACAAAATGTGGGTAATTATGGATAGCGTCTACGCCAATCAAAGTAACGAAGTCTGGTCATCTGTAGATGGAAAGAATTGGACTTTAGAGTTAGCGAGTGAGGCATTCTCCCCTCGTGTTGGACACAAACTAGTTTCTTTTCAAAATAGGTTGTGGCTGTTCGCCGGTGAGGATGGCCATGAGATTTGGTCATCTATTGATGGGATCAATTGGATTAAGGAGGCTAATACAACAGGTTTTTCCATCACCTTGGACCTGTTAACCCCTATTGTTCAAGATAATAAATTATGGTTGCTCGGAGATAACTCGCAGTTTATCTATGTCTCTGAAGATGGTGTAAGGTGGACTCATGCTCCGGCAGAAGCATCCTATGGAGATCGGAGAGGTGCACAATTTCTTACATTTGAGAATCAGATATGGCTGATTGGAGGTGGAGATGAAAAAAGAAGTTTGAGAGAGGTTATGGTGTCTGCTGATGCACATAGGTGGGAATTAAAAACCACTGACGCAGCTTTCCCGAGACGATATTCTCACAAGGTTATCGTGCACAACGGAAATGTGTTTTTAATTGGTGGAATCCTACGACCTGGTTACTCGAAACGCAACGACGTTTGGTCTTCAGCAAATGGAATTAATTGGGATATGCGTACTGCGTCTGCAGCTTTTGATCCCCGAGTCACGCAGAAAATTGCGAGCTTTAACAATAAAATTTGGTTAATTGGTGAGGATTTACCGGGCGGTTATCCAGATGACGTATGGTCTTCAGAAGACGGGGTTACTTGGCTAAAACATTCTGACAATCTTTGGAAATTAACTGAGCCAACTGCTTTTACGCACCAACTCTTTACGTTTAACAATGAGCTATGGCTTCTAGGGAGCGTGGAAAGGACTCTTGACAAAGTAAGAATTCCAGCTCTTTGGTCGTCAAAAGATGGCGTGTCGTGGCGGCTTAGAACATCAACAAGCGTTGGATCTGCGGATGTTCCGGGTTTTTCCGCAGATAACAGTGGCCAGCAGGTGGTTGTTTTTAAAAATAAAATGTGGCTAATTTATGCGGGGTCGATGGTGGCATGGTCTTCGGCTGATGGTGTTACTTGGAAAAAGGACGATACTTCCGGTGCAATTTGGGGGCACAGGGACTACCAGCTAACAGTATTCAAGGACAAAATTTGGATGATTGGCGGGGCCGACTTTACACAAGGTGGTTTTGGTGTCGCAGCAAGAGACATATGGTCTTCTTCCGATGGGATTAACTGGAAGCAAGAGGTCGCTTCAGTTAATTTTCCAAATGGCCGTCGCGTAGTCACGTTCAATGACCAGATATTGCTCATTGGTGGAGATAGCGGAAGTTTGTTTTCCATAGAAGACGACGTAGGCGGCGCAGATAATGAAATATGGGCGTCAACTGATGGCATTGAATGGCGCCGAGGTTATCAGACACCATTAAAATTCACTCAGTAGGTTACATCTCTTGTAAACAACCGTAAGGTGGGTTCGTGAAGCAACCAACACCCACCACTCGAAGAAAGTTTACGCGTGTTCACGGCTTTGCGAATAACGTAAGCGACCATCAAATCTGACTGTAAACCATTCTGAGTAGCCCACGGTCTTAATATGAGCCCTTAACTGAGGCTCAAGATCGATGACATAACCAGTGTGTCCACTTTGGCTCTGAGTTGTTTAAAAGCAGCGCCCGGTATTGGGTTAGCGAGATTCAAGAGCGTGATTCAAGGATAACCGCTCTACAAACCCAGAAAATGGGGCTGCCAGCGCCCCATTGCTAGTCAGTAGGCAAACCCTACCAAAAGGCAGGGCCTGTCGCGCCGTTTAGGCTTTGAGGAAAGGATAGTCGGTATACCCAGCCGCACCCTGGGTGTAAAAGGTGTTTTGATCCGGGGTGTTGAGGGTGGCGCCGGTTTTAAAGCGTTCCGGTAAATCCGGGTTGGCGAGGAAGGGGGTGCCGAAGGCGACGGCGTCGAGCTGGCCTGCGCTGATGGCTGCTGCTGCCTCTTCGGCGCTGTAGCCCATATTGCCTACCAATACACCTTTGTAATGCGCGCGGGCGGGGGTGATTACGTCGCCGCTTTGCTGCTGGAAGAAGTCGCTGCGCATGACGTGTAAATAGGCCAAATTAAAATCGTTGAGGCGCTTTGCCAGCCAGGTGGTGAGGGCTATTGGGTCGCTGTCGCGCATGCTGTTGTAGCTGTTGAGGGGCGAGATGCGCACGCCTACCTGTTGGCTCGGCCAGACTTCACAGACGGCGGCAATCACTTCTAACAACAGGCGGGCGCGGTTTTCCATGGGGCCGCCGTAGGGGCCGGAGCGCAGGTTGGCGCCGTCGCGTAGGAATTCATCCAATAAATAACCGTTCGCGCCGTGCACTTCTACGCCGTCAAAGCCTGCGGCTTTGGCGTTAATGGCGGCTTGTTTAAAGCCTTGGATGATGGCGGGGATTTCGGCATCGCTAAGTTCTTTGGGTACTACTTGGGGCAATTTGCCTTCGGGGGTGTGTACTTCGTCGTCTATGGCGATGGGGCTGGGGGCGACTGGTTGTTTGCCGCCGTTTAAGGCTGGGTGGCAGGCGCGGCCGCCGTGCCAGATTTGCAGGAAGATCTTGCCGCCTTTGGCGTGAACGGCGTCGGTCACCCGCTTCCAGCCGTCGATTTGCGCTTGGTTGTAAATGCCCGGCTCCTGCCAGAAGGCGCTGTTGCCCTCCATGGCCATGGTGGCTTCGGCGATTATGAGGCCTGCTGAGGCGCGTTGGGCGTAGTGCTCGGCCATTAGGGCGTTGGGTATGTGTTCAAGGCCTGCCCGGCAGCGGGTGAGGGGGGCCATCCAGATGCGGTTGTTGATGGTGAGTGTGCCGAGGGTTAGGTCTTTAAAGAGAATATCGTGGCTCATGGGCGTGTCTCTTGGCTGGGGGTTCGGCCGCTTACGCAGGGGCTGGGTGGTTGGATGTGCATTGGAGGGGCTGCGGTGCAGCAGGGTGAAACTATGATGGAGCAGGAAGTCGGGGATTCAAGGGGGGCAATTTTAATGGGGTGTTTGAGATTTAAGCTTGCCACTGCCCCACTGTCCTTCCGTTAAGGATTTGGTGCGGTTTTACGAGGGGTTAATTGCTCGCCCAGAAACCCCACCCCAACCCTCCCCTTAAGAAGGGGAGGGAGCAGGATAGCCTTGAAAACAAGCGAAATTTCTTCGTGTCAGGTTTTTGGGGGCCTCTCCGTTTGCGCAATTTGCCCAGCTCCCTCACCCTAGCCCTCTCCCAAAGGGAGAGGGGACAGTGTGTACTAACCTTCGAGAGCTTGCTTTTAGCTCCCTCTCCCTCTGGGACGACTGCATGGATGCAGGACGACCCCAAGGACGGGGGAGGTAGAATTCATCGGGAATGAAATCGAGGTAGAGCCACGCTGGGAGCAGTTGCCGAGAGGGTTGGGGTGAGGGTAAGAGAAGGAGCGGGAAACAGGCCAAAAACCTTAACTTAATGACATGGCGCCCCTTAGGGGTGCCCCTCCAGAGCAATGTTATTAGGTTAAGGATTGTTGCCTCCCTGGCGTAGCCCGGATGAAGTGAAACGCAATCCGGGTTTTGTTCGAAACACCCCGGATTAGGCTGCGCTCCATCCGGGCCACAGAGTCAATTGAATTGATGTATAGACGCCGAAATTCTTAGCTTAATGACATCGCCCTCCAGAGGAGGGGAATTTGGGCATTGCCCGTCTCGAATGAGGTTCGCTAAGGCTTATTGAATGACGGGGAGGGGGGACAAGGCGCCCCTCCCTGTTGAGGAGGGGCGGTGGTTTTACTCGCAGAGTTTACCGCCGGTGGCGGCCATCTCCACGCGGCGGTTTTTGGCGCGGCCGGGGGCGGTTTTGTTATCCGCTACCGGGCGGCTCTCGCCGTAGCCTTTGGCCGAGAGGTTCTGCACGCCCTGGCCGTTTAAGTTGCTCACCACCGATTGGGCGCGGCGCTCGGAGAGGGCCAGGTTGTAGGCGTCGGAGCCTTGGCTGTCGGTGTGGGCGGAGATTTCCAGGGCCACGTTGGGGAAGGGCTTGAGGGTGCTGGCGATTTTTTGCAGCACGCCTAAGGAGGCCGGAGTGAGGTCTGCTTTATCCACGGCGAAGTAGACCTGCTCAAACAGGGACTTAAGCTCTTTGCACTCGGGTGCCGACAGTACCTTAGGTGCTGGTGGCGCCACTGGGGCAGGCGGGGCGGGCACGGGTTTGGGGGCAGGGGGTGTGTAGTCGCGGCCAAAGCGCTTGATCACATTGAGGGTGAGCTGGCTGGAGTCTTTGTCTACAAACAGGGCTTCGGCGCGAATGCCCCAGTCGTTGCTAAAGCGGTATTCGCCGCCCAGGCCTGCGCTCACTTGGGTGCTGTTGAGCTGTTCCCGTGCGAAGGGGCCGCCATCGTTGCGGCCTTTGGACACATCGGTGGTCAGCTGGCCCACGCCCGCTTTGAGGTAGGCGGACAGGCCCGGCAGGTTGCTCGGCAGGTAGTAGAGGCCGCTCAGTTCCCAGTGGGAATACTCAATGGCGGCGCCGGATTTAAAGGTGGCTTCGCCTTGGTCGGCGTAGCTCGCTTCGATGCTCCAGTCGTCGTTGATGTCGTAACCGAGGATTAGGTTGGGCGCCACTGTATCGGTGGTGTCGTCCAGCTCTTCGGGCAGGTCCACTATGCGCGGCTTGAGTTTGCTCATGCCCACTCCGGCGCCCAGGTAAATGCCTTGGCAGTGTTTGTAGCCGTCGGCGGTTTTGGCTATGCCGTCGCTGCATTCAGAGGCCGAGGCCCCAGCGGCCGCCACCATAGAGGCGAGGGCGAGGGCGGTGAGATTAACGTGCTTGGTCATGGGTTTTCCTTCTGCGGAAGATTAAAAGAGCGGGTGTGGCCAGCATAAACAGCCAGCCCAGGGCGCCGCCCCGGCCTTTAAGGCCAGTTTGGATCTTGCCTTTGGGCGCTGTGGGCGCTTGTTGTTTGGGCGTGTCTTGGGCCAGGGTAAGGCTTAATTGAATCAAACCATTTACATCGCCTTGGCCGTCTTCAGCACCGGTGTCGTTGTTGTCGGCGTCGTTGGCGCCGCCGTCGGCAACGCGCACCAACAGGCAGCTGTCGCCGCCGTTGAGGCCGGATTCATAGAGGCTGCTGCCGGGGGCTGGGCAGCTGCCGTCGGCACCCGCCGGTGCTGTGGCCAGTTCATCGCCGCCTGTGGTGACAAAGTCTTTCCAGCCGCTTAAAGGATTAAAGCTCTGCAGGTGCAGGTTGGCGCCGATCGGCTGAGCCAGTGGGATGACCACCTCGGCAATGCCGCCTACGCTCGGCAGGTTGGTGACTTCCAAGTCGTACACCTGGGCGTAGGTGTAGGTTTCGTTGCTCACTGTGCTGTACCGATCATTGCCTATGGCCGTGCCATACAGTGTGAATGCACTGGCCGTGAGACTCGCTTGGCTACCGGGTCTATTGAGGGCGGCAGCGCCTAGACGCACTTTAACCGCTTGGTCCAATTGCTCGCTGTTATTCACGAGAAGAATGGCGGCGGCCTGCAGCAATTGGCTGCCCTGGGCGGGCACGGCTTGCAGAAGGCCTTGGTTGGCATCCTGTAGATCCCCGTTATCCGGTATGTGGTCAAGGTCGTGATCTGCTGTGGGCGTTGCGTCCACGCGGAAGCGCTGTACGGTCACAGAGCGGTGGCCAGCAAGTGTAATGCTTGCGGTGACCTGGTATTGGCCAATGGGTAGGCGGGACGGGTCAATGGTCAAGCTTGAGCCGTTGAGTGCGTCGGCGAGGGCCAATACCTCTGGGCTGCTGCCGCTCCAATCATAAATGGGCGTGGTGGACGGGTCGCGGGGATCGCCAAATACATGGTAGTTGCCGATTTTCGCGCTGAACTTAGCCGTTCCGGCAAATGCGTTATCCCCGGGGTTCACACCGAGCACTGCTACGGGTGTGTTGCCCTGCTGCATATCCACCCAGATCACCGGTTTGAGGCTGCGGCCCTCGTAGCGATTGGGGTTGAGTAGGTTCTTCATGGCGGCATCGAACAGCTCGTTGCTGCTGTTGCGTTTGTCAGCAGGGGTGCCCTGCACCTGTTCGATCAGGTCGGCAAAGCCGTCGGCGTCGGTGTCGTTTTGGTTATCCAGCAGAATATCGGTGTTTTCCACCCAATCTGGGATGCCGTTGCCATTGCTGTCGGCTTCGGCGTTATCCAGCGGGTTGCCGCCGTAGCGCACTTCGATCCAATCCGGGTAACCGTCGCGGTCGAAGTCGGCCTGCTGGGCGTTGGTGGCGGGCACTGGGATGTGCAGGTTGGTGAGCTGCTCTTCAATGCCGTCGCTGATGCCATTGCCGTTGCTGTCTTTTACCGCGATGACGGGCACATTCAGATTGCCTGTGCCTGGGGTGCCGTTGGGTTTGGTGGCTGTGGTGCCGCTGCCGATACGGCCATCGCCATCCGGGTCGAGGGCTTGGGCTTGGGTTTTACCCACGGATTCTTCCAAATCCGTAATGCCATCGCCGTCGCGATCCACGCTTTGGCCGTCGGAGCTGCCGTTAAAATCCGAGTCCAGGCGCAGGCCGAGTTTGCCGCCGGAGTCCACATCCGCCGCATCGCCCAGGCCATCGCCGTCGCTATCTTTGAAGGGCGCAGTGCCGATCATGCCGTCGCCGTCTGGGTCGGCTATGCCTATGGCGTCTTCGGCTATATCCGGCAGGCCGTCGTTATCAGCGTCTAAATCCAACACGTCGGGCAGGCCGTCTTTGTCGGCATCCTTGGGCACTAAGGGCGTGTTGCCCTGGCTGGGGTCGAAGACATCCAGCTGGCCATCGCCGTCGCTGTCTTTGCCGTCGGCGCGGCCATCGCCGTTAGTATCGAAATGGCTGCCACCGGCTTCATAGAGGTCGGGCACGGCGTCGTTGTCGCTGTCGAGGTCTATGTAGTCGGGCAGACCGTCGCCGTCGGTGTCGCGCACGGGGGCGTCATCGCGGATGCCGTCTTCGTTCTTATCCACGCCCTTGGGCTGGCCGGGCACATTGGCATCGAAGCGGTCGTCTATGCCGTCGTTGTCCGCATCCGGGCCTTTGGTGATGGCGCTGTCGAAGCTGTCGGGTATGCCGTTGGTGTTTTTATCCGTGTCGGTGTTGCGGATTTCGTCTTCATCCGGCAGGCCGTCGTTATCGCTGTCAAGGTCTTTGTAGTCGGGCACGCCGTCTTTATCGGAGTCCTTATTGCCTTCCACATCGTCAGACAGACCGTCGCCGTCGGTATCTTCCCAGGCGACGTGTTTGACGACTTCTGTGGTATCGGCGCGATCACCCTGGGCGTTGGTGACTTCCGCGTGGGCGGTGTTGTCGGGTTTTAAGGCATCCACGGCGGCCTGCGGCAGCTCAAGGCTCCACTGGCCGTTGGTGACTATGGCCTCGTAGTCGGCGTCGTTCAGCTCGAAGGTGACCTTAGCGCCGTTCTCCACCCCGGTGGTGGTGCCGCGCACAGTAACTGGGCCGTTGTCTTCTAGGCTGTTAACCAGGTTGTCGCCGGTGATGGGCAGCAGGCTGATGCTGGCACCGGTGGCGTAGTGGTTGATGGGCCGGGTGGCCTCGGCGCTGTCGCCTGCATTGGTGGTGACCTTGGCCACTAGGGTAGTGCTTTCGGCCAGGGCCTGGGCGTCGGTGGCGGGCAGCTCCACGCTCCAGCGGTTGCCCTGTACCTGGGTGGAGTAGTTTTTGCCGTTGACGGTTAACACCAGCGTGGTGCCGTTCTCCACCCCTTGAGTGACGCCGCTTACCAGTACAGGGGCGTCGTCTTCGCTGGCGTTGATTATGTCATCGCCCGCCACTGGTTCTATGGCCACTGTCGGTGCTTGAGTGACGTGGCGCAGGGGGCGCAGGGCCTCGGCGCTGTCGCCCGCCTTATTGGCGACCTTAGCACTGGCCTCGTTGCTGGCAGGCAGGGCCTGGGCATCCGCCGCAGGCAGGCTGAGGCTCCAGCTGTTGGCGTTCACCAGGGCTGGGTAGGTTTTGCCGTTGAGGCTGAGGCTTACGCTCTGGCCGTCTTCCACACCGGTGGTTGTACCGCTGATCAGCACCGGCGCGTCGTCTTCGCTGGTGTTGATGATGTCATCCAGAGCGATGGTGGCGATGCTCACTGTAGGCGCGTTGGCGCTGTGGATGAGGGTGCGAGTGACATCAGCCGTGTCGCCAGCCTTGTTGGTGACCGTAGCAGTGACCGTTTCGCTGGGTTTGAGGGCCTGTACGTCGCCTACCGGCACAATCACCGTCCAGCTGCCGTTGGTGACCAGGGCATCGTAGGTTTTGCCGTTGATGTGAATGCTGATCGTGGCGCCGTCTTCCACACCTGTGGTGGTGCCGGTGATGGCAACCGGTGCATCGTCTTCCTGGCTGTTGATGATGTCGTCGCCTGCGATGGGGTTGATGCTGATGCTCGGTGCGCCGGTGCTGTGGCTGATGGCTCGGCTGGCATCGGCTTTATCGCCCGCTTTGTTGAGCACCACTGCAGTCAGGGTTTCAGCTGCATCGAGGGCCTGGGCATCCAGGGCGGGCAGGCTCACGGCCCAGCGGTTGTTGCTGACGCTGGCGGGGTAGTCCTTGCCGTTCACCACCAGAGTGAGCACTTGGCCGTCTTCCACCCCTGTGGTGCTGCCGCTGATGCTGACCGGGGCGTCATCCTCGCTGAGGTTGATAATGTCATCGCCCGCCACCGGCTCGATGCTGATGGTTGGTAGTGCGGTGCTGTGTTGAATGGTTTTGTCGGCCTCGGCTTTGTCGCCCGCCTTGTTAGTCACACTCGCGTCTATGCGCTCAAGGGCGTCCAGGGCCTGCACGTCTGCCAGCGGTAGTTCAACAAACCAGGCGCTGTCTTTTACCACCGCGCTGTAGGTTTTGCCGTTCAGCTGCAGGCTGACCAGGGCGCCGTCTTCCACCAGGCTGGTTTTGCCGCTTATCCACACGGGCGCGTCGTCTTCCAGGCTGTTGATGATGTCATCGCCCGCCACGGGGTTGAAGCTGATGCCGGGGGCTGTGAGGCTGTGGCTGATGCTGCGCTGGCTGCGCGCTTCATCGCCCGCCAGGTTGCGGCCGCTGGCTTCAAGGGTTTCCACCGCGTTGAGGGCTTGGGCGGCCTGGGCGGGCAGGCTGGTGGCCCAGCTGTTGTTGCTGACGGTAGCGCTGTAGGTTTGACCGTTCAGCAGCAGGCTGATGACCTGGCCGTCTTCAATACCGCTGCTGGTGCCGTTGATGATGACCGCTGCGTCGTCTTCGCTGCTGTTGATGATGTCATCGCCGGTGATAGGCGCGATGCTGATAGTCGGTGCTGTGCCGCTGTGGCTGAGGGCGCGGGTTACTTCGGCCTCATCACCGGCTTGGTTGCTGACTTTGGCGACTACGGCTTCGCTGGGGTCGAGGGCTTGCACATCGACCACCGGCACCAACACAGACCAGCTGTTGTTGTTCACCACAGCCGTGTAGGTTTTGCCGTTGATTAGCAGGCTGATGAGGGCGCCGTCTTCCACGCCGGTGGTGGCACCGCTGACGGTAACCGGGGCGTCATCTTCGCTGGCGTTGATTATGTCGTCGCCCGCGATGGGGTTGATGCTGATGGTGGGCGCGCTCAGGCTATGGCTGATGGGTCGCTCGGCACTTGCCTTGTCGCCAGCGTTGTTCACCACCTGGGCGTTAACAGCCTCGGCAGCGGGCAGAGCCTGGGCATCGGCGGCGGGCAGGGCGAGGCTCCAGGTGTTGTTGCTTACCGGTGCGCTGTAGGTTTTGCCGTTGATGCGCAACTCCACACTCGCGCCATCCTCCACCAGGCTTGTGGTGCCGGTGATAAGCACAGGGGCGTCGTCTTCGCGGGTGTTGATGATGTCATCGCCTGCGACGGGGTTGATGCTGATGCTGGGGCCACTCTGGCTGTGGCTGATGGGGCGGCGCGCGTCGGCGCTGTCGCCCGCCTGGTTGGCCACCGTGGCGCGGGCTTCAAGGCTCTCGGGCAGAGCTTGGGCGGCGGCGGCGGGCAGGCTCAGGCTCCAGCTGTTGTTGTTCACTGCAGCGGTGTAGGTGCTGCCGTTCACTACCAGGCTGACCTGCTGGCCGTTTTCCACCAGAGTGGTTTTACCGCTGATTACTACTGCGGCATCGTCTTCGGTTGTGTTGATGATGTCGTCGCCTGCGATTACATCAATGCTGATGGCCGGTTTATCCGGTGAATGCAGCACAGTGCGGCTGGCCGGTAGGGATTCGTCCCCTGCCGCATTGGTCACCAGCGCGCGCACGGTTTCATTGGCGTTAAAGGCCTGTACATCGGCGGCGGGAATATCAATAGTCCAACTGTTGTTGTTTACCACTGGAGAATAGGTTTTACCGTTAATGGTTAAATTAACGCGCGCGCCGTCTTCAACTAATTGTGTGCTGCCGGAAATAGTTACCGGCGCATCGTCTTCGCTGGCATTAATAATATCGTCACCGGCAATTACATTAATGGTGACGCTAGGCTTTTCTTGGCTGTGGAAAATACTGCGGGTACTAATATCTGAAATATCACCTGCTTTATTGGTGACCTGTGCGGTAACCGTTTCAGTGGCGTCCAAGGCCTGTGCATCGGCAGCGGGAATTAACAGGCTCCAGCTGTCATTTTGTGCCGTGGTTTTATAGTTATTACCGTTGAGGGTAATAACTATTTCACTGCCATTTTCAGCTAAATAAGTGTCGCCATTTAATAAAATCGGTGCGTCGTCTTCGGTTAAATTAATAATGTCATCGCCCGCCACAGTATTAATGCTGATGGTGGGAATACCTTGGCTGTGGGCCAATTGGCGCGTGGCAGGTTTTGAGGTGTCGCCTTTAAAATTGGTTACTTCAGCGGTAACCGTATTAGTGGCTAATAATTGTTTGGCATCCTCAGCCGCAATCAACAGCGACCAGCGGCTTTCTTTTACCTCCGCGCTGTAAATCAGGTTGTTGAGGGTGAGGCTGACCACGCTGCCATCTTCCGCAAGCGTGGTGAGGCCGCTAATTAATACCGGTGCATCATCTTCGCTTTGGTTAACTACGTCGTCACCGGCAATTACATCAATGCTGATGGTTGGCAGATTGGTGTTGTGGCTAATAGCGCGCTGTGCTTCTGCGTTATCACCGGCTTTATTGGTAACCGCTGCGCGGATAATTTCGCTGGCATTTAAGGCCTGGGCATCGCTGGCAGGTAAATTAATGGCCCAGCTGTCATTGTTTACAACGGCTGTGTATTCATTGCCATTAATCTGCAGGGTAATTTTTTGGCCGTCTTCAACCTGCGAAGTAGCTCCGCTAATGACTACCGGGCTGTCATCTTCGGTGGCATTAATATTGTCATCGCCTGCAACGGTATTAATGCTAACGCTGGGCGCCACCAGGCTGTGTTGCACGCTGCGCTCAAAGGGTTTAGCGGCATCGCCTGCATTATTGTTTACCGTGGCTATGGCTTTAGTGGTAGCGGGCAGGGCCTGCGCATCAGCGGCGGAAAGCGCTGTGGCCCACGTGTTGTCAGTTACTACGGCTGAGTAGGTTTTGCCATTAATGCTGAGCGATACTTTTTGGCCGTTTTCTACATGTGCGGTAGTGCCGCTTACAGCCACTAAATCATCGTCTTCGCGGGTATTAATAATATCGTCGCTGGCAATAATATTAATGCTTACTTCTGGAATTGTGGTGCTGTGGCTGAGGCCGCGCTCGGCAGTGGCTTTTTCACCGGCTTTATTAACTACGCTGGCATTAAGGCTTTCAGAAGCATCCAAGGCCTGTGCATCTTCTGCTGGCAGCAGTAGCGACCAGCTATTATTGCTCACTAGGGCTTCATAGTTTTTGCCATTAATGCTCACAACGACTTTAGCGCCGTCTTCCACTAGGGTGCTGCTGCCGCTAATTAACACGGGGGCGTCATCTTCAGTGGTATTAATAATATCGTCACCGGCGATGGTATTAATGCTGAGGCTGGGCGCTGTGCCCGCATGGCTAATTGTGCGGTTGCCGGTGGCTTTATCACCGGCTTTATTCATTACAATTGCGCTCACTAATTCGCTGGCATCCAGTAGGCTTGCGTCCATTGCAGGCACGCTGAGGCTCCAGCGGTTGTCGCTGACAATAGCGTTATAGGTTTTGCCGTTGAGATTTAAACTCAGCGTTGCGCCGTCTTCTACCAGTGTGGTGCTGCCGCTAATTAATACCTCAGCGTCATCTTCGCTGCTATTAATAATGTCATCGCCTGCAATTACATTAATGCTCAGCGTGGGTGCTTTTATGCTGTGGCTGATGGCGCGGGTGGCGTCGGCTTGGTCGCCCGCAAGGTTGTTAACCAAAGCCTTAATTTGCTCTTGAGCATTTAATGCTTGGGCGTCGATGGGGGTGATTTCAGTGGACCAAATATTATCGTTTACAATGGCTAGATAATTTTTGCCATTAAGGCTTATTTGCACCGCTTGGCCATTTTCCACCAGCGTAGTGGTGCCGCTGATAACAACCGGCGCATCGTCCTCGGTTAAATTAATAATATCGTCACCGGCAACGGTGTTAATCCGAATGGTGGGTGCTGTGCCTGCGTGGCTTAAGGTACGTGTGGCCGTTGCTTCATCGCCAGCATTATTCGTAACCCGCGCATTTACCTGTTCGCTTGCCGCCAGGGCTTGGGCATCCAGCGCGGGCATGGCAACCGACCAGCTATTGTTGCTGACAATCGCCGTGTAGGTTTTGCCATTGATACTGATACTTACCTTAGCGCCGTCTTCAACCAGAGTTGTGCTGCCGCTAATTAATACCGCTGCATCATCCTCTTGGGCATTAATAATATCGTCACCGGCAATGGCATTAATGCTGAGTGTAGGTGCGTTTAGGCTGTGGCTAATAGCGCGCTCGCCATTGGCTTTATCGCCCGCTTTATTAAAGGTGTCGGCAATAATTTTTGCATTGGCCGGTAGTGCCTGTGCATCCAGGGCTGGAATGCTGGTGGACCAAGCGTTGTTATTCACGGGCGCTTGATAAGTTTTGCCATTAATTAACAGTGTGACGCTTTGGCCGTCTTCAATTAATGTGGTGGCACCGCTAATGACAACCGGCGCATCGTCTTCGCGGCTGTTAATAATATCATCGCCCGCTACGGTATTGATGCTAACGGTAGGTGCTGTGCCTGAGTGAGTAATGGGCCGCTCGGCACTGGCAGAATCACCGGCATTATTTGTCACTTTTGCCGTTACGGTGCTGCTGGCGCCGAGGGCTTGAGCGTCGGCTGCGGGCATTAAAATAGACCACTTATTATCGCTCACCTGGGCACTGTAATTTTTGCCATTGACGGCAATCGTTACCGCTGCGCCATTTTCAACTAGGCTGGTGGTGCCGCTAATTAAAACGGCGGCATCATCTTCGCTGGCATTAATGATATCGTCGCCTGCGATGGTATTAATACTAATGCTGGGGGCGCTGCCCGAATGTTTAAGCGCGCGCTCAGCCGTCGCTTTGTCGCCCGCTTTATTAATAACACTCGCCTGCACCAACTCGTCTGCATCCAAGGCTTGGGCATCTAAAGCAGGCAGAGATACAGCCCAGCTGTTATTGCTGACAACCGCTGAGTAAGTTTTGCCATTAATCAGCAGGCTCAGTTTAGCGCCATCTTCCACTAGGCTTGTTTTACCGCTAATTAATACCGGTGTGTCGTCTTCGCTGGCATTAATAATATCGTCGCCAGCAATTGGGTTAATGCTGATGGTGGGCGCATTTAGGCTGTGGCTAATGGCGCGGCTGGCTTCGGCTTTGTCACCGGCTTGGTTGCTAATTTTGGCGGTGATGAGTTCATTGCTGTTGAGTGCTTGGGCATCAGTTGCCGTGATGGAGGTGCTCCAAACATTATTATTAACGATGGCAAGATAATTTTTACCATTGAGCGTTAATTCCACCGCGCGGCCATTTTCCACCAGTGTGGTGGTGCCGCTAATTTCGACGGATGCATCGTCTTCCGTGCTGTTAATAATGTCATCACCGGCAACCGTATTAATGCTGATGGTAGGCGGTGTGCCCGCATGGCTGATGCTGCGCTCGGCCGTGGCTTTATCACCGGCTTTATTAATCACCTGGGCATTAACTAATTCCGTTGGTTTGAGCGCCTGGGCATCAACAGCGGGAATGGATAGCGACCAATTATTGTTGACGACCTGGGTTTCGTAGTTGTTGCCGTTGAGAGTAATAATTAATTTGGCGCCGTCTTCCACTTGCGTGGTTTTGCCGGTAATAAATACCGGTGCATCATCTTCGCTGGCGTTAATAATATCGTCGCCTGCAATCGGATTAATGCTAAGTGTAGGTGCATTTAGGCTGTGGCTGATGGCGCGAGTGGTTTCGGCTTTATCACCGGCCTTGTTGCTAATGTTGGCGGTTATGGTTTCGCTAGCGTTTAAGGCTTGCGCATCAACTGCGGCAATAGACGTTGTCCAGCTATTGTTGCTCACCACGGCGAGATATTTTTTGCCATTAAGACTTAATTCCACCGCTTGGCCATCTTCCACCAAAGTGGTAGTGCCGCTGATGGCAACTGGTGCATCGTCTTCAGTGGTGTTAATAATGTCGTCGCCAGCAACTGTATTAATACTGATGCTCGGCGCTGTACCGGAGTGGCTTAAACTGCGCTCAGCCTTGGCTTTATCGCCCGCTTTATTAATTACCTGTGCGCTCACTAATTCTGCTGCATCCAGCGCCTGGGCATCGACGGCGGGAATAGATACCGACCAACTATTATTGCTAACCAGGGCGGTGTAGGTATTGCCGTTGAGGCTAAGCGTTAATGTTGTGCCGTCTTCTACTAACGTGGTTTTGCCGCTAATTAATACCGGCGCGTCATCCTCGCTGGCATTAATAATATCGTCGCCCGCAATCGGATTAATGCTAATAGTGGGCGCATTGAGGCTGTGGCTGATGGTGCGGCTGGCGTCGGCTGTGTCACCGGCTATATTGTTGACCTGGGCCTTAACAATTTCGCTGGCTTTAAGTGCTTGCGCATCAATGGGTGTAATGGAGGTAGACCAAAGATTATTATTCACTACCGCTAAATAATTTTTGCCATTAATGTTTAATTGCACCGCTTGACCATCTTCCACCAGGCTAGTGGTGCCGCTGATGACCACCGGGGCGTCATCTTCCGTGGTATTAATAATATCGTCACCGGCGATAATATTAATAACCAGGCTGGGCGCTGTGCCGGAGTGGCTAATTGTGCGCTGGGCGCTGGCTTCATCACCGGCTTTATTTATGACCTTAGCAGTTATAACTTCGCTGGGGTCTAGGGCTTGGGCATCAAGAGCGGGGACTGTAATAGACCAGCTATTATTATTCACCTGCGCCGTATAATTTTTGCCGTTGAGGCTTAAATTTAATTGTGCGCCGTCTTCTACCCAGCGAGTGCTGCCGCTAATAATGACTGGCGCATCATCTTCGCTGGCATTAATAATGTCATCGCCTGCAATGCTATTAATACTTAGCGTTGGTGCATTAAGGCTATGGCTGAGTGCACGTTCGGCACTGGCTTTATCACCGGCTTTATTGCTCACCTCGGCGCGCACTTTTTCGCTGCTGCTTAAGGCTTGTGCATCCGGTGCGGGCATTAATACCGACCAATTATTATCGCTCACCAGCGCTGAATAATTTTTACCGTTAATGCTCAGTGTTACGCTGGCGCCATCTTCTACTAAAGTGGTTTTACCGCTAATTAATACCGCTGCGTCATCTTCGCTGGTATTAATAATGTCATCGCCTGCAATGGGGCTGATGCTAATAGTTGGCGCGTTTAGGCTGTGGCTAATGGCGCGCTCGCCGGTAGCTTTATCGCCCGCTTTATTGCTGGCGCTGGCGCTGATTTTTTCGCTGGCTTTTAAGGCTTGAGCATCCGCTGCGGGCATAACCGTTGACCAATTATTATTGGCAACCAGGGCTTCGTAGCTTTTGCCATTAATAATTAGGGTAACTTTTTGGCCGTCTTCAATCAGCGTGGTTTTACCGCTAATTACCACATCGGCATCATCTTCAGTGGTATTAATAATGTCGTCGCCCGCAACGCTATTAATTGTGATGGTTGGGGTGTTGCCTGAGTGGCTTAAAGCGCGTTCGGTAGTGGCTTTATCGCCTGCATTATTGCTCACACTGGCAATAACCTTATCTGCTGCACCCAAGGCCTGTGCATCCAGGGCGGGAATACTGGTAGACCAAACATTATTATTAACGCTTGCGGTGTAGGTTTTACCATTGAGATTAAGCGTGACGATTGCGCCATTTTCCACGAGTGATGTGGTGCCGCTAATGATTACCGGCGCATCATCTTCACTGGAATTAATAATGTCATCGCCTGCAATGGTATTAATAATAATGCTAGGCGTTTGTGTACTGTGGCTAATGGCGCGGCTGGCGCTGGCTTTATCACCGGCATTATTGCTTACGCTTGCGGCAATGGTTTCACTGGCGTCGAGCGCTTGGGCATCAGCTGCAGAAATAGCCACCGACCAGCTGTTGTTGTTTACCGGCGCCGTATAATTTTTGCCATTAATCGTTAATTCAACTGTGCGGCCATTTTCCACCAGGCTGCTGGTGCCGCTGATAATTACCGGCAGGTCATCTTCAGTGCTGTTAATAATGTCATCGCCCGCCACTGTATTAATGCTGAGGCTGGGCGAGGCTGTGCTGTGTTGAATATCGCGCGAGGCGGGTTCTGATGCGTCGCCCGCTAAATTGGTGGCAGTGGCGGTAACGCGTTCGTTGGCGCGCAGAGCCTGGGCGTCGGCAGCGGGCATGGATAATTGCCAGCGGTCGTTAGTGACGGTTGCGGTGTAGGTTTTGCCATTAACCGTGACTTTTACTTGCTGGCCATTTTCCACCAGCGCGGTGCTGCCGGAAATAATTACCGGGCTATTATCTTCCTCGGTATTAATAATATCGTCACCGGCAATCACATCTATATCAACGCTCGGCTCCCAAATACTGTGTTTTACGGCGCGCGCGGCCACAGCGGAATTACCAGCGCGGTTGCTTACCATGCCGTTAACTACTTCATCGGCTTTGAGCGCTTGGGCATCCGCAGCCGGCATGCTGGTAAACCAAATATTATTATTTACCTGGGCGCTGTAGGTTTTGCCATTGACCAGCAAACTAACACTCTGGCCATTTTCCACTAAACTTGTGGTGCCGCTAATCGTAACCGAGCTGTTATCTTCGGTTAAATTAATAATATCGTCGCCCGCGATGGTATTAATGCTCAGGGTAGGGAGGACAAAATCGTGGGCTATGGCGCGGGTGGCAGGCTGTGACGTATCACCCGCTAAATTAGTCACGCGGGCGGTGATGGTTTCGCTGGGGCGCAATTGTTGTGCGTCGGCCGCGGGCAGGCGCACGGACCAAGTGTTGTTATTTACCGTGGCTGAATAATTTTTGCCATTGAGGCTAAGCGCAATGCTGCTGCCATTTTCAGCCAGGCTGCTGGTGCCGCTAATGATGACATCTGCATCGTCTTCTTGCGCATTAATAATGTCGTCACCGGCCACTACATTAATCGTAACGCTCGGTAATTGTGTGCTGTGTTTAATAGCGCGGTTGGCCGGTTGCGAAATGTTGCCAACGGCATTGGTTACAGTGGCGCTGATGAGTTCATCGGCTTTAAGTGCTTGGGCATCGGCGGCGGGTAAATTAAATGACCAGTTATTATTGTTAACAGTTGCAGTGTAATTTTTACCGTTAATTTGTGCGCGCACGGTTGCGCCATTTTCAGCTCCGACTGTGCTGCCGCTGATAACCACCACGGCGTCATCTTCAGTGCTGTTAATAATGTCATCACCGGCTACGGTATTGATGGTGATGCGCGGTAATTCAGTGGTGTGTGCCACTGTGCGGCTGACTTTTTCACTGCTGGCAGAATTATCCGCCAGAACTACCTGGGCGCTGACAATTTCGCTGGCGTCCAGCAATTGTGCATCCAGTGCGGGCACCAATAAGCTCCAGCTATTATTGCTGACGGTGGTGCTGTAGGTTTTGCCGTTTAATTCCAGCTGAATTAACGAGCCATTGGGTGCATCGGTGGTGGTGCCTGCAACGGCTACAGGTGCGTCGTCTTCGATGCTGTTAATAATGTCATCACCGGCAATAATATTAATGGTGATGACGGGTTTAACCGGCGCTACGTTTTTTGAACAACTGACGACTACCGCATCTACACTCGGCGGCGTAAACGCGTTGCGCGTGACGCTTGGGTGCGGGTCGGGTGCTTGCACGTCAAATATTTTGCCGCTGGTGCGGGTGGTGTCGTAAAAATTAATGCCGCCAGCGTCGTTACCAAAAGCGGCTTGGTTGCGGGTGTCGCCGGTAAAATAATATTTGCCGCCGCCGGTAATAGCGCCATTATTAAAAAACCGTGTACCCACGACCACTGCATTGGGGCCTTGGGTAAAGGGTTTGTTGTTTTGTACCAGGTCGTTGTTGTTGCCTACGCCGGTTACAAATATATAACCGTTATTGCGTGTTTTGGGGCTGTTGTTGTTAAAGCCTTTTTGGGAGATAAAACTGCAGTTATTAATTAATTCTGAGTTGGGGTTGATATTAATAAATTCGTCGGTTTGTACAAACCCTGAGTTAACCACCGTGCCATCGGGATTAAAATTACCGCCGGTGAGACGAATATAACCTGTGTTGGTGATGCTGGTGCCCGGTTCGCTGGAGAAGTCACCGCTACTTAAAATTTCTCCATCATTGGTAATGGTGGAGTTGCCTTTCATTTGAAAGGTGGTGCGCAAATTCATGCGCGCACCGGCGTCGTTAAAAAATGTGCCTTTGCCGTTCCAGTTAATATTGCTGCGAAAATCCGCTGCGCCGTGGTTGGAGAAATTAAATCCAGTATTGAGCGTTATCGAAGGTAGCGTAGCAGTGCCGCAGTTAATAATGCTCCCGGCGGGGTTTTGCACGCTGGCGGGATTAAAGGTGGCGCCCGCCGGTACATAAATGGTGGCCCCAGCCGCTAGGTTATTAATATTGCCGGTGAAGCTGCCGGTGATACACAGGCTTTGCCCTGCGGCTAAATTACCGGAGAAATTGTTTTGCGACACGTTACACGCAGGCCGTGTTGGGCAGGTAGCTGACCAAGCGCCTTGGCTGGCGAATGCAACACAGAGCGCGAGGCTTAAGGAGCCCGCGGGAGTAGTTGCAAGGTTAAATACAGCGGATGTATTAGGCGAATTCTTCACGGGGGGTTCCTAAATGGTTGCGCGCAAGTGTGGATTTACTACGGTTGGGCGGGCGGAATCTACTTGAACTGGGATGAATTAACAACCTATTGGTCGCACGATTCATGGGCGGCTGTGGGCAGGGCAAGCCAATGGATAAAGTGTGATTCGGTTCATGGTTTTTATCGGCGCAAAATTGATCAAACATAAGTGCATGGCTAGCAGGTTAATTAGCGGTTGCCCTGCTTTTAGGGGTTTGAATTTAAGACGCGCTGCGGCTGTTCTTTTCGTGGATCTGACTGCTTGGCTAAAAAATCGTCGGTGGATTTTACAGGCAGGCGCCCAGCCCCTTGTTTGCACGCCGCGTACATTCACGCTCAAGGTTCTGGCAAGCAATAATCTGTCCAGGTGCGCTGGGTGGTGAGGTTTTACAGTCGCGGGCGAGGGCTTTGAGTTTTTGGCTGTCCAAATGCTGCAGGCTGTTGCGGCTGTCACAGCCGCACAGTACACACAGGCCTGCCAGCAGGGCTACTTTATTCAGCGCCGTGGTTTTCAGCTTCAAGTTTCTTTTCAATTTCATCGAGCGAGATATGGCGCACGTCCATGCCGTGGACCAAATAAATGACATTCTCGGCGATATTGCGAGCGTGGTCGCCGATGCGCTCCAGTGCGCGCAACGCCCAAAGGATATTCATCACCCGGGAAATCGAGCGCGGGTCTTCCATCATGTAGGTAATTAATTCGCGCAGGGCCGAGCGGTATTCTAAATCCACCTGGTTGTCATCGCGCACCACCCGCACCGCCATTTGGGCGTCGTAGCGGGCGAAGGCATCAAGGGCCATATTGACCAGCTTTAATACGTTGGAGCCTATGTGGCGCAACTCGATGTAACCGCGCGGCGAGGCGCCGTCTTCGTTGAGGGCCAGGGCCATCTTGGCAATTTTGTCGGCCTCATCGCCCATGCGCTCTAAATCGTGGGTGGTTTTAGTAACCATTAATACCAGGCGCAAATCCGAGGCGGCCGGTTGGCGGCGGGCGAGAATCAGGGTGCATTCGTGATCGAGGGAAATCTCCCGTTGATCCACCTCTACCTCAGTGTCTAAAACCTGCTCCGCTAGCGCACTGTCGGCCGTCTCTAGAGCTTTAACGGCGTTGGCCACCTGCTCCTCGACAATTCCGCCCAGCTCTAATAAATGGGTGCGCAGGTGTTCTAGATCCGCGTTAAATTGCTGGGAGATGTGTCGATCAATATGTAGGTTATCCATGGTGCAGGTCTCAATATCGCCTTGGCTAGCCGATGCGGCCAGTGATATAGGCTTCAGTCAATTCGTGATCGGGGTTGGTAAATACTTTTTGGGTTTCGTTTACTTCGATGAGCTTGCCAAGGTGGAAGTAAGCGGTGCGGTCGGAAACCCGCGCGGCCTGCTGCATGGAGTGGGTCACTATGGCGATGGTGAAATTCTGGCTCAATTCCGCGATTAATTCTTCAATTTTTGCCGTGGCTATGGGGTCGAGGGCGGAGCAGGGTTCGTCCATTAAAATGACTTCCGGGCTGACCGCAATGGTGCGCGCAATACACAAACGCTGCTGCTGGCCGCCGGAGAGGCCGGTGCCGGGGGAGTCTAAACGGTCTTTGACTTCCTCCCACAGGCCCGCGCGGCGCAGGCTGGTTTCGACTATTTCGTCCAAATCGGCGCGGCGGCTGGCGAGGCCGTGAATTTTCGGGCCGTAGGCGACGTTGTCGTAAATGCTTTTGGGGAAGGGGTTGGGTTTTTGAAACACCATTCCGACGCGGGCGCGCAGGGGTACTACGTCCAGTTTGGATTCGTAAATATCCTCGCCATCCAAACAAATGCTGCCTTCGATGCGGCAACTGTCGATGGTGTCGTTCATGCGGTTTAAACAGCGCAAAAAGGTGGATTTACCGCAGCCGGAGGGGCCGATCATGGCGATGACTTGGTTTTTGGCTATGTCCAAATCCACGCCGAATACCGCTTGTTTTGCGCCGTAAAACACATTCACGCCGCGCACCGATAATTTCGCTGCCTCCACAAAGGGTTTGCCGACGGTGCTGCCTTCGCGTTTGGTTTTCATCTTAGCTTTTAACTCATTTTGGGTTGCAATAGGGGGCGTAATCGGTGGCGCCTCAATTGGCGCGGGCGATTTAGTCAACACTGGGGGTTCAAGTACTTCACTCATACTGCACTCCTGGGGATTACCAGCGACGTTCCAGCCGCTTGCGCAGCCAGACCGCCAGTGTGTTCATGCAAATTAAGAAGACCAAAAGCACCATAATGGCCGCAGAGGTTTTTTCCACAAAGGCGCGCTCGGGGCTGTCGGACCAGAGGAAAATCTGTACCGGTAAAACGGTGGCGGGCGACATGACCCCGCTGGGGGTATCCATAATAAAGGCCACCATGCCGATCATCAGCAGCGGGGCGGTTTCCCCCAGTGCGTGCGCCATGCCGATAATAGCGCCAGTGAGCATACCCGGCATTGCTAGAGGTAACACATGGTGCAAAATCATCTGCATTTTTGAAGCGCCTATGCCTAAGGCGGCCTCGCGAATACTCGGCGGCACGGATTTAATCGCCGCGCGGCTGGAAATAATAATAGTCGGCAGGGTAATGAGGGTGAGCACCAAACCGCCCACCAGGGGCACCGAGCGCGGCAGGTGAAATAAATTAATAAAAATAGCCAATCCCAACAGGCCAAAAATCACCGAGGGCACCGCTGCTAAATTATTAATATTCACTTCAATAAAATCGGTGAATTTATTGCGCGGGGCGTATTCCTCTAAATAAATAGCCGCCGCCACACCAATCGGGAAGGCCAGCGCTAAGGTCACCGATAGGGTAAAAATACTGCCTAATAAGGTGCCTAAAATACCGGCCATTTCCGGCTCGGCTGAATCCCCGGCGGTGAAAAAGCTCCAGTTAAATTGCCGCTCTAATTCGCCCTTGGCAATTAAATCCTGCAGCCAGGCAATTTCTTTTTCGTTGAGGCGATCGGTAAAGGCTTTGCCGCGAATGCTTTTGTAATAGGTGTCCACATCGTCATCGGCGGTCAGCCACAGCTCGATGCTGGAGCCAAGCAGCGCAGGGTTAGCTGCTACCCTGGCCTGCACCTCCGCTGGCGCCCCCATGCTGAGCATGGAATACAAGGAGCGTTTTGCTTCGCGGCCTTCTACATCAGGAAAACGCTCGGTCAGAGCCTTGCGCACCACAGGTTGAAAATCGGCGGCTTTAATTTGCGCGGGGTCTTTAGGATTGGTGATTTGTAATTCTTCCGCATTTAACTGCAGCTGCAGGCGGATTTTAGTTTGTGTAAAACCGCTTAGGCCGCTGCTGATAATGCCGACAAATAGGCACAGCAGCGCGATTAACCCGACAGCAATTGAGATCACCCCGTAGGCTTTAAAACGCTTTTCCGCGCCGTAGCGTTTAGCCAGGCTTTTGGCGACTAATTGCGCCTGTTTGGAGGGAATATTATTCATACTGTTCTCGGTATTTGCGCACTATGTGCAGCGCCAGATAGTTCAAACACAGGGTGACAACAAACAACACCAAACCTAGGGCAAAAGCAGCGAGGGTTTTGGGGCTGTCAAATTCCTGGTCGCCCACCAATAGAGTGACAATTTGCACTGTGACGGTGGTGACCGCATCAAACGGGTTGGCGGTCATATTGGCGGCCATACCGGCGGCCATCACCACAATCATGGTCTCGCCTATAGCGCGGGAGGCGGCCAACAAAATGGAGCCGACGATACCGGGCAGGGCGGCGGGCAACACTACCTGTTTAATCACTTCTGAGCGGGTGGAGCCCAAACCCAGGGCGCCATCGCGCAGGGACTGTGGCACGGCGTTGATCACATCGTCCGATAGCGACGATACAAAAGGAATAATCATCACGCCCATCACCAGGCCTGCGGCCAGGGCGCTTTCTGAGCTGATGGTGATCCACTGATCAAGCCCCAAGCCAAGGCCTAAATCCCGCACCAAGGGCGCCACGGTTAGGGCGGCAAAAAAGCCGTACACCACGGTGGGCACACCGGCCAGCACTTCTAAGGCGGGTTTAACAATATTGCGGGTACGGCGGCTGGCGTATTCGGATAAATAGATAGCGGACATCAGGCCTGTGGGAACCGCCACCAATAGGGCGAGGGCGGCGATCAGCAGGGTGCCTAAAAATAAAGGTACGGCGCCGAAGCTGCCGGAGCTGCCGGTTTGGTCGGCGCGGATGGCCATCTGCGGGCTCCACTCCAGGCCGAATAAAAAGCTCAACACAGATACATGGTCAAAAAAGCGGATGGACTCAAACAACACCGAGAGAATAATGCCCACGGTGGTGAGTACGGCCAGGCTTGCGCACACCAGCAGCGCCCAGCGAAAAATCACTTCCACCTGCGCGCGGGCTTTGAGCTGGGGCGCTATGCGCAACCACACCAAGAGGGCCGAGAACATACCTACACAGAGCCCCGTGGAGGCCATGGCCCAGGTATTGGTGGTGCGCAATTGGCCGAGGTGCTCTACGGCGGCCAGCAGCAGCGGGTCAATCTGCTCGGACTCTAAATGGCCTGCGGCCAGGTTGAGAATCTGGTTGTACACCAGTGTGGCGCGCTCGCCGTTGTCGCCCACAATGCTGGCGGGCAGGGGTTTGAGCACTAGGTGTTCAATCAGGCTGCCATCAAACATATTCCACACCAACACCAATAAGGCGCTGGGGATGATGCACCAGAGGGCGGTGAGGGTGCCGTAATAAAACGGCAGGGAATTAAGCTTGCCTAAGGAGCCGTCCCCCTGCCGCACCAAGGCTAAGGATTTGCCGCGCCCGAGGACAAAGGCGGCTGCCGCCATTAGGCAAAGCAGAATAAGTAGGGAGGCTGAATTCATAAACAATAGGCGCTTTACTAGGGGTTAATTCACAACACAAAAGCCCGGCAGAACCGGGCTTGGATTTTTTACTTATCGGCGCATCGCTTAGAGTTTCATCGCAGTCAGTGCGTTGGCTGTTTCAGCCGATGCAGCGCGGTCTTTTTTCGGCAGTGGGATCAGGCCTTTCTCAGACAGATAACCCTCATCACCCCAGGCCGCTTCGCTGGTGAACTCAGCGATAAATTCCTTGATGCCGGGCACCATGCCTACGTGTTGTTTTTTCACGTAGATAAACAGTGGGCGGGCTACCACGTAGCTGCCGTCGGCGATGGTGTCGAAGGTTGGCTCTTTGCCGCCAATTTTAGAACCCTGCACCTTGTCGGCATTTTGCTCTAAGAAGCTGTAACCAAAAATACCCAGGGCATTCACATTTTCTTCCAGCTTGCGCACGATCAGGTTGTCGTTCTCACCGGCTTCAATGTAAGCGCCGTCTTCACGGATAGCGCCACAGGCGGCTTGGTATTCGTCTTTTTTAGTGTCCTTAAGCGCCTTTAAGAAGGGATAGCTATTGCAGCCGCTTTCCATCGCCAACTCCACAAAGGAGTCGCGGGTGCCGGAAGTGGGTGGGGGGCCGAGCACGCTGATGGCGGTGGCAGGCAGAGCGCTGTTCACGTCTTTCCAGGTTTTGTTGGGGTTGGGGACCAGTTTATCGCCGCCTTTAGGATCGGGTACGTTCTTGGCCAGGGCCAGGTAAATATCTTTGGTGGACAAATCGTAGTGAGGGGCTTTTTTGCTGTTGGCCAGCACAATACCGTCAAAGCCAATTTTGATTTCCACGATTTCTTTCACGCCAGCGGCTTGGCAGGCATCGTATTCAGACTGTTTGATGCGGCGCGAGGCGTTGGCCACATCGGGGAATTCCACGCCTATACCTTTACAGAATTCTTTAAAGCCGCCGCCGGTGCCGGTGGGTTCAATTTTGGGGGCCTTGAAGTTGCCCTTGCGGCCAAAACGCTCAGCCACGACCTTGGCAAAGGGGAACACAGTGGAGGAACCCACGGCAGAAATATTGTCGCGCGCGGCAAGGGCGGCGGGCGCGAGCAGAGTAAAGCTTGAAGCACAGGCAAGAGCGGTCAGCAGTTTCTTCACAAAAAATCCCCTCAAGGGTAGGTAGTTAACAGAAGGCGCAGGAGCGTCCTGTTGCACATGCTAGGGGGTGATTATGACAGTTTTGTTGCATATTCATGTAGTCGCCCTCAGGCCCCGCACCTTTGGCTAGAACGCTAAGGCTTAAGAAGCGGTTGTTGAATAGACGCACGTTTAGCCACTGGCCCAAGCCTCTCGGCTTTTGCGGTGCAGCATATCGCGCTATAGTGAGGTGTGTCGCTCTTTCCTCCTCTACGCCACACAGGCGCCACACAATAGGAGCCCCTATGAACGCCCTTGACGAAACTCCCACCCCCGCCGGCCAATTAGCGCTGCAAACCCTGGTGTTGCCCAAAGACACTAATTCCAATGGCGATGTATTTGGCGGCTGGTTGATGGCGCAGATGGATTTGGCAGGTGCCATTGGCGCACGCGAAGTGGCCAAGGGCCGCGTTACCACCGTGGCGGTGGGCAGCATGACCTTCCTGCGGCCTGTGCCGGTGGGCGCTACGGTGAGTTGTTATTGCGACGTTTTAGAAGTGGGCCGCTCCTCCATCAAAACCCGGGTGGAGGTGTGGGTGAAACACTACGACAGCGAGCGGCAAAAGGTCACGGAAGGGGAATTTGTGTATGTGGCCATAGACAACGCCGGACGCACCCGGCCGGTGCCGCGTTAGAGGGAATGTCATTAGGTTAAGGATTTTTGCCCCCGGCGTAGCCCGGCTGAAGTGAAACGCAAGCCGGGTTTTGTTCGAACCACCCCGGATTCGCTGCGCTCCATCCGGGCTACAGAGTCAATTTAAGTGATGCGTATACGCCGAAACTCTCAACTCAATGAAGTGCCATAAGGGGCGCCCCTAGAGTTGTTTGGAGCTGCACCGAGCCTTTAGTCGGTGCAGCTAACGCCGAGTTTTACCGGTGGCGCAGCGGATAGGCAAGAACGACTGGTTAAATTTGCTTTTTGAAATGCACGCTTAACGGGGAAAAATAACACAAGGCTAAAATGAAGCCTTCGCCATACGCTCCAATATCATAAAAAATCTCTGCGCAAGGGCTAACAACAGAAGTGCCAGTTAGAAAATATAAGGGCAAAGAAACTAGAAAACTGTATAAAAATAGAGTGCGTCCCCACCATTTAAACAAAAACAAACCAATAACACTGCCAATGATGCAAACAAGCAATGGAACTGCCGAAGCAATTAAAACGAATATTGAGGTGTCTCCATTGTCAGCATTAATGGTCGCTGCGTAATTTGAAATGTTTTCAGTGTCACTACTTGGAATAACCAAATCTATGGTTCCACCAAGAAGGCCAAAAAATAGAACTGCAATAATTAAAAGCCTAAATTGTAATGTACTCATTCTCTGCTCGTAATTTAACAGCGCGTTAAAACAAAAAATACCGCTGAGCCAAAGGCAACGCCTCGGCTGGCTCGCAGGTAAGCAGAACGCCGTCGGCGCGCACCTCGTAGGATTGCGGGTCCACCTCCATCACCGGCTGGTAGCTGTTGTGCACCATCTGCGCTTTGTTCACGCTTCGGCAACCCTTCACGGCCACTAGCCGGCGCTCCAATTCAAAGCTGCCTGCAATACCCGCATCCAGCGCCGCTTGGCTGACAAAACTTACCGCCGTGGTCCGGCAGGCTTTGCCGTAGGCGCCGAACATGGGCCGGTAGTGCACCGGTTGGGGGGTGGGAATACTGGCGTTGGCATCGCCCATGGGGGCTGCGGCAATCATGCCGCCTTTGATAATCAGGCTCGGTTTGACGGCGAAAAAAGCCGGTTTCCACAGCACCAAATCCGCTAGTTTACCCACCTCCACCGAACCCACCTCATGGGCAATGCCGTGGGCGAGGGCCGGGTTTATGGTGTATTTGGCGATGTAGCGCTTAGCCCGCAGGTTGTCGGCGGTGTCGCCCGGCAGGCTGCCGCGTTGCACACGCATTTTGTGGGCGGTTTGCCAGGTGCGAATAATCACCTCGCCCACCCGGCCCATGGCCTGGGAGTCGGAGCTGATCATGGAGAAAGCACCTAAATCGTGCAGTATGTCTTCGGCGGCGATAGTTTCTTTGCGGATGCGTGAATCGGCGAAGGCCACGTCTTCAGGAATACTCGGGTCCAGATGGTGGCACACCATCAACATGTCCAGGTGTTCATCCACCGTGTTAATGGTGTAGGGCCGGGTGGGGTTGGTGGAGCTGGGCAATACGTTGCTCAGGCCACAGGCTTTAATGATGTCCGGCGCATGGCCGCCGCCGGCGCCTTCGGTGTGGTAGGTATGAATGGTGCGGCCTTTAAAGGCAGCGATGGTGTCCTCCACAAAACCCGATTCGTTGAGGGTATCCGTGTGGATGGCCACCTGGATATCACACTCCTCCGCTACCGTCAGGCAGGTATCAATGGATGCCGGAGTCGTGCCCCAGTCTTCGTGTAACTTAAGCCCCATGGCGCCAGCGGCGATTTGCTCGTGCAGCGCCCGAGGCAAGCTGGCGTTGCCCTTGCCCAAGAGGCCGAAGTTCATGGGGAAGGCTTCCAGGCTTTGCAGCATACGCGCCATATGCCAGGGGCCGGGGGTGCAGGTGGTGGCGTTGGTGCCGGTGGCAGGCCCGGTGCCGCCGCCGATCATAGTGGTAACGCCACTCATCAGCGCCTCTTCAATCTGTTGCGGGCAGATAAAGTGGATGTGGGCGTCTATGGCGCCTGCGGTGAGTATCTGACCTTCGCCTGCAATCACCTCAGTGCTGGGGCCTATGTTGATGGTGACGCCCGGTTGAATATCCGGGTTGCCCGCCTTGCCTATGCCGCTGATGCGGCCGTTTTTAATCGCCACATCGGCTTTGACTATGCCCCAGTGGTCGAGAATCAGGGCGTTGGTAATGACGGTGTCGGGGGTATCGGCGCAGCCGGCTTGGCTTTGGCCCATGCCATCGCGGATCACCTTGCCGCCGCCGAATTTTACTTCTTCGCCGTAGATGGCGAAGTCCTGCTCTACTTCAATCCACAGATCGGTATCGCCCAAACGCACTCGATCGCCCACCGTGGGGCCGAACATATCTGCATAGGCGGCGCGGCTCATAGTGCTCATGGCAAATCCCCCATGATTTCACCGCGAAAGCCATACACCCGGCGCAACCCCGCCAGGGCCACCAGCTCCACCTCGCGGCTTTGGCCCGGTTCAAACCGCACGGCGGTGCCTGCTGCAATATTCAAGCGAAAACCCAAGGCAGCGGGCCGGTCAAATACTAAGGCCGGGTTCACCTCATAAAAGTGGTAATGGGAGCCAACTTGGACGGGGCGATCCCCGGTGTTGGCAACGCTCACCTTCACGCAGGGGCGGCCAGTGTTAAGCGCAATATCGCCGGGGGCAATTTGGTATTCGCCGGGAATCATAGGGCACCTTTTGTGTGGGGATTAAACGATGGGTTCGTGGACGGTCACCAGTTTGGTGCCGTCGGGGAAGGTGGCTTCCACCTGTACTTCTAGGATCAGCTCGGGCACGCCGTCCATTACATCCTCGCGCGCCAAGAGGGTTTTGCCGTAACTCATCAACTGGGCGACGGTTTGCCCATCGCGGGCGCCTTCCATAATGGCGGCACTGATATAGGCCATGGCCTCGGGGTAATTGAGCTTTAAGCCGCGCGCTTTGCGGCGTTCGGCGAGCAGCGCGGCGGTGAAAATCAGCAGTTTATCTTTGTCGCGGGGCGAGAGTTCCATGCGCACAATACCTTTGGAATGAGCAAGAAGTGGGGCTGCAGTAGCTGGGTGCTGCCAATGGATCGAGCCTGCAGGCTCGCGGGCATAGAGTGCACCATCAGGCGGCTGCACCACAATATGCAGAACCTGTGCCTTAGCGGCCTGAGGATGGGCTTCGGCAGGTTGTAGATGGGCCTAATGGGGCTGGCCGTTTTGCCGCAGCGATCGGATGGGATTGACGGAGTGCGTTTAACAGGGGGCACAGGCCTTAAGGTTTGCTCTTATGAAGTTGTCGCCTGAGCGGTAACGACAGCTAATTAGTTTTTTTGCCATCTAAAAAATGCCCACGAATTTTTAAAACCGCAGTGCCAATTCTCGCGATAAAAATCACCCGCTGTACCTACGCATATTGAGCCAGCGGTGTAACCCGCAGCGCGCAATATTCACTCTGCCGCCAATTATTTTTTAAGTTTACTTTTTGCCAGGCAAAACATCTGCGCGAATATTTTTATTTGTAAGACCATTCACGAATGGGCTATGTGCGCGATGAATTTTTTGCAGGTAAGCGCCATAAAAAATTGCCTGCACGCATGTCTTTTTAATGTATGACTATAAAACAATAAATCACTATTTTTGCCGCATTTTTTGCTTTTTTAGCGCGTAATTTTCGCTTGGAAAATAATTTGTATTATAAAGCTGAAAATTATGATCTATGTCCAATTAATCTGTGAGCGCATGCGCCTTTGGGCCGATTTAAAGATGGTAGTTTGCCAAAGCTGCCTGCGCGTGGCGTGTGCACATTAACTGTGCTGCGTCTAAAGCGCGTTTTAGAGCATCGCTAATCACTAAAAATAAATCAGCAACAGGGCAAAACAATGATTATCAACCTTAAAAAGCAATCGCTTGCCTATGGCGGAGTGGTGTTGCTTGCGCTGGGCCTTACTGCATGTCAAGGACCTATAGACTCAGGTAGTTCCAGCAGCTCAAGTTCAAGCTCAAGCTCGTCCTCCAGCTCCAGTTCGTCCTCCAGTTCTTCAAGCAGCGGGCGCACGTCCAGTTCATCCAGCAGCGGACGCCCCTCTAGCTCTTCCAGTTCATCCTCCAGCTCGTCCAGCAGTAGCGGTAAACCCGGCAACGGCCCGAAAGTGGGTTATTCGGTGTTAGATAATGGCAACGGCGGGGTTAACTATGAGCCGGTAGACCTGGTCAATATTTACGAAGACACAGGCTACGACCGCGCTAAATCCATCGAGGCCTTCAAAGCCACCCTCTACCCCGAGCTGAAAAAATTCGGTTGTGGCGCCTGCCATAGCTCATCCATCCCACAAGAGCTGGGCGGCCAACAAGCCCCCATGCACACAGACGTTAACCCAGAATTAGCCCACGATTACGCCTTAACGCGGGTTAACTTCAAAGACCCTGAAAACTCACGCTTTGTGGTGCGCTTGAAGTTGGAACGCCACAACTGTCCGCCCTCAGTGGGGGATTGCGCCGCTGGTGGCAAGGCTATGCTGGCCGCCATCAATGCGTGGAAGGACAAGGTTAAAGACATGCTGCCTGAAACCCCCCGTGGTGTACCGGCCAGCACCAAGATCACAGAGGCGGAAGTGAAGCAGTGGATCGCCGATGACAAGGCCAAGGTCCCCGCTGCGGATCAGAAGTTTGTTGTCTACACCTCCATGCACGAGTTGCATAACGAAGGCTTAACCGCTGATCAGCTCAATATCGTGCGGGTGGGGCTGTCCAAGGCGCTTAACTCCACTGCGCGCTGGGCTCCCAATGTGGTGAACCCCACCGATGTGAACGGTAAGGGTATTCTCTACAAATTTGATATCCGCGATTACTGGGGCTACAACCAGGGTGTTAAAGAGCTGCTGTTTGGCGGCTCTGACGACGACCTAGCCTTCGGCAACGGTAAAAAAGATTACAAAGGCACCGCCGTTACTGCTTCAGTGCAAAACAAAAAATACGGCTTCACTGGTAAAACGGTGAAAGACCCCGACCATGCCCTGCGTATTTGGGAGCGTATCCTGCACGGTAACGTGGAAGGCGCGATCACCTCAGGCACCATTCCGCCCTATATCGACGGCTTTAAAGGCACCCGCAAAACCAATGCTGCCGGCGACTACGTGGATATCAACGGTTTTGAATGGGTAGAGGCCGCTCAGCTGACCTACACCATCACGCGCCCTGATGTGTATAACGCCATCATGACCAACGCCATGTTCGCCGACGAAATGGAAGCCAACCTGGGCATGGATAACAGCAAGGGTATGGATTCCTACGACTACGTCATGGTGAAAGATGCCATCACTGTAGATTCGCGCCTGTTGTTCCGCGCCAATCGTAAGGGCGATCAAGCCACTGACCCACGCACCGGCAATAAGAGCTTCTACTGGAAATCCTTCGATGTGTTCTCTGGCCAGTTAGCCAGCGGCCGCGATCGCAGCATTTTTGACGTGTACGACGACCCAACAGGTAAAGATATTCGCTTCCCCTGGTGGGCTAACCCCATTCCTAAGTTTGTACTTTGGGAAAGCGTTGCAGATGACAATAAATACTTCAGCCACATAGCCAGCCTTAACCAGGCGAACCAAGGTGGCCAGTTGGCGAACTTTATCGATGCCGCCACGGCAGGCTGTGACCCGCAAACGAGCTTCGCAGGCGGCAACTTCAAAAACTGCCGTCACTACACCGGCAAGGGTGGTTTTATGAGTTCCGCTGCGGAAATCATCTACAACCTGCCCAACGGTTTAAATGGATACTACCTGTTAGGTGGTCATAACCAACGCCGTGTGGATGCGTTTATCAATATTGTGCGCGACCCTCGCATCATCATCGACGCTAAGGACGACATCGCCTCGCAAACCGGTTTTGAATTCAGCAAAACCAGCGGCCGCGGCGGCGCCAACGACCCGCGTTTGAATGTGGGCAGCTCCTGTATTGGTTGTCACGTGGATGGTATGAACCGCATGAACAACGATATCCGCCTGTGGCTCGACAAAGCGCCCGACATGTTACCCAAGGGCACCTACGGCGCCGACAAGTGGAAAACCGATGCGGCGACAGTTAAGCGCGTGCGTGAGCTCTACACGGAAAACGCTGAGCTGAAAGCGCAAATCGAAGAAGACCGCAAAATATTCCTCGAAGCCATGGCCGATATTAAAGACACCATGATTTTGGGTAATAACAAAAACGTCTACGTGGAGCCGGTGATTTGGACTGTTGAATACGTTCAACGGGTTAAATACAAATACAAGCAAACCACCTCTAACTAAGTTCGCTTAAGCGAGCCGATATAAAGGGGCAAACCGCTGCAGGTTTGCCCCTTTTTGCTAACTGACTTATTAACCCGGCGACAAAATAGATCGTCCTGATCTGTTTTGCCTTCGCCCCGCTAAAACGGGCGCAGATCCATGTATCTGCGCCCGTTTTAGCGGGGCTCGCGGCGGCTTAAGCCGCTGTTGCGGCGACCATGCCTCAGTTATTAACCCGACACCAACGTCGCCGGGTTAATAATAAGCGTTGGGTGCCTGAGCGAGAGGCTGTTTGGTTGTCATAAAGGTGCTTTTCATGTTTAACAATATGACTAAAAAAGCCGATAATTTAAGCCTGATTAAAATTTGAGTTATAAATAATATAAAATGCGAATCAGCCGCCGATTTGGCTGTGCGTGCATACGCCTTTTAGCGCACAGGGATATGGTAACGTGCTTGGGACCTCAGGAGTTGTTGAATAAGCCTACGGCGCCGTGCATCACCTGCTGCACTTTCCGCAGCTGCAAACCCCGTGTTGTTCGTCGCACCCGCCGTGTCATTCCCACAATAATTAGCCTCAATGGTACATACAATGACCACAAACACCGAAGAATCAACCCTCAACACCACCACGGCCTCCCGCCGTAAAATCGTCCGCATCATCAGCACCACTGCAGTTGCTATGCCCGTGCTCAACCTGCTCGGTTGTGGTGGCGACACCACGGGTAGCTCAAGCTCCAGTTCCAGCAGCTCTAGTTCCAGCTCAAGCAGTTCAAGCTCCAGCGGCCGCAGCTCGAGTTCATCCTCCAGCAGCTCAAGCTCGTCGTCTAGCAGCTCCAGCTCGTCTTCTAGCAGCTCATCCAGTTCAAGCACCTCCAGCAGCTCAGGCGGCGGCGCCATTACGGCGGCGAATTTGGCCAAAGGCGGCACCAAGTCCATCAAAATTCCATTTCCACCTGAAAATCCGTTTAAAAATGGCATTTTCTCAACACCCTTAACTTGCAATAAGCCTACAGGCACTCAGATTTTGGGGCCATGTTATTTGGATTTGGGTCAGTTCAGAGAAGATATTTCGGACGGTCAAGTAGGGGTGCCTGTTATCTTTGCTTTCCAAGTGTTAGACAAGAACTGTAAACCCATGCCAGGTCTTGCTGTGCATATTTGGCATACAAATCACAATGGGCAATATTCAGCTGATGTCTCCAAAGGTACACCCAAGGGGCAGTGGGACGCCAAGACTTGCTCCGGTGAAAAACCCATCACGGGTGTGGCGCAGTTTACCGCGGCGCAGGTTGCAGAAGCCTATAAATCTACTTGGCACCGCGGCGCCACTTCAACTGATATGGAAGGGGTTGCTTATTTCAAATCCTGTTTTCCTGGTTGGTATGCGGGTAGAACTAACCACGTCCATTTCCGTTTTGTACAAAACAACAAAGAGCTGTTGGTTACTCAACTCGGCTTTTCCGATGCGTTGTGCGATGAGATTCATGTTAAACATTCTGAATATGCCGGAAAATTACAAGATCAGACGATGCTGAAAATATCCGGACGTAGTCAGGACGCGACTTTTACAGGTGAACCTAAAGACCAGTGGATAATGGATGCTTATAGAAACTCTGACGGCTCCTTAACCATTTCCAAAACGATTATTCTCAACGTGTAATTAAAATGCCGCGCTGCAGGCGTCCGCCTGCGGGGTTTGATAAAAAGCGAAGCCCTTAGGGGCTTCGCTTTTTTTACGCATAAAAAACCTCAAAGGCCCTTTGGCTGGGCCATTGAGGTTTTAAAGATCAAAGCCGCACAGAGGGCCTAAGCCGTCGCGAGCAGCACTAAAACAAGCCGATCCAGTTTTAGTGGGGTGAAGACAAAATAGATTGCCTCAATTTATTTCCCCGTCAGCCTGTGCCGCCGTTGTTATTCCGACACAGAAACGCTCAGCGGGAACTCCCTTCCTTTTGAACTCTGCAGATTTTTTAAAACGCCATTTCGCCCCACAGCCATAATTTTTTGGTATCTATATTAGGTGTTACGGGGTTGATAGCGGCTATGGCTTTGTCAGCTGAATAATCGGCGTATTTAAGACCGAGGGTGTATTTTTTGCCGAAGGTTTTTAATACCTGGGCGTTTATTTCATCACCAAAATCCTTACCGCCCTCGTCTTGTTTGTAGGTGCCGTAATTAATCATCCATTTAATGCCCAGCGCCGTCATATCCATCGAGAGTGTTGCGGTGTCGTACACCACACCGGTTGCGGGCGTGCCCAAGAACATATCGGCCCAGCCTTCAAAGGCGTGTTTGGTGGCGTAGGGGGTTTGAAACCCCTGGGTGCCCTTATCCGAGCCTAGGCTTTCCTCATAGACTTTAAATACTAATGGCCCTTGCTTGGTGGTGTAGGCGATGCCTAAATCCAAGTAATAATAATCCATGTCTTTTTCGACAAGCGCCGGGTTGGTGAGGGTTTGTTGGGCGTATTCTGCGGTGTATAACAAACGCAGCGGCATGGTGGTGGGCATTACATAGGCGCCGTCAAAGCGCAGGCCCAGGGTGTCATTTGCTTGGTAGCGCAGGGCGGGGTTCAGTTGATTTAAATCCAGCGCTTGGTTATTTAATAAATAGGCATACGCCGTAATTTTGCCTAACTGAAAGCCACTGTATTGAATATTCAGCAAGTGATCGTCCGTGTCGAAACTAAAATTCGTATTGGGTTTTATTTTGGCGATACCCTGCACGGCGCCAATGTAGGCGTAATAAAAGGTCCAATCGCTGATGCCTTTATAATTGAGTGTAAGTGCGTCAAAGGTTTGTTCGTTTTGACGCCAGCCCACATTGCCAATAAAACGCTGGTTATCCAGCAAAATCTTTTGGCGGCCCGCAATGACATCTAATTTAGAAATACCGCGATAGCGCAGAAAGGCTTGGTTTAATTCGGTTTGTTCTGGGTCCACTATGGCCGCGTAACCGGTTTTATTAGGGCCATACTCGTCCATGGCGCCAATGATACGCGTGTCTTCAAATTCAGCCATGGCCGTAATGCCCGCCAAGGGTGCTGTTTCATAGCCTAAACGGCTGCGCAGGGTGAGGGCTTCGGCGTCTTTTAGTGTTGGGCTTGTGATGTCAACATTTTCATAACGCAGGCGAAAATTACCGGACGCTTTGCCGCCGTTTAAGGCATCGTAAAAGGCATCGTCTGAAGCGTTTGCCATCGTGGACGTGCAGCTAATAAAAGCGCAAAGAAGGCTTGTTGGATAAGGAAATTTGCTCATTACTCACTCCGCATAAATCTAAAGGTGAAATAGGTGTAATCCGTGGCTAATTGCCAGGTTTTAAGGGCGCAAAAAATCGCCGCAGCTGCCAGCACGGCGGCCACTTTTTATAGTCCGTTGCCTACGGCTGGGCCGCAGGCAGAATTAGAGGCTGTTGCTGTTAGGCTACATGGTCCTTGTGGGTGTGCAGATTAATGACTTTTTTGTCAGGCTCTGTGGCGGGGATTTTTTTAATGTCTGGAGTTAATTCACTAGTGTTTTTTTTCGCTTCCGTTTTGGTTGGGGCGCTAGCGGCGCTTAAACCGTCTTCTACTTTGCGTTGTTTTTCGTAGAGGAAACGCAACACTTCTTGGCGCAAATGATTGTAGTGGGGGTCTTCGGCTAGGGCTAAACGATCCCGCGGGCGCGGTAAATCCACGTCAAGAATTTCACCCACGCGGGCGGCGGGGCCGTTGGTCATCATCACGATACGATCCGACAGTAATACCGCTTCATCTACATCGTGGGTAATCATAATCACGGTATTTTTTAAATCCCGCTGAATGTCCATTAAGGAGTCTTGCATATGAGCGCGGGTAAGGGCATCCAGTGCGCCGAAGGGTTCATCCAATAATAAAACCTTAGGCTCCATAGCAAGTGCGCGCGCAATGCCTACGCGCTGTTTCATACCGCCGGAAATTTCCCCTGGCCGTTTGTGCATGGCGTGATCCATGTGTACAAGTTTTAAATTGTGCTCAATCCAGTCTTTCATTTCGGCTTTGGATTTTTTGCCTTTAAATATTTGTTTTACTGCCAACTCCACATTTTCATAGGCGGTAAGCCAGGGCAGTAAGGAATGATTTTGAAACACCACCGCGCGCTCAGGACCCGGCTCATTCACTTCTTTGCCTTCGAGCATGGCACCGCCTGCAGTTGCCTTTAAAAGCCCTGCGACAATATTGAGCACGGTGGATTTGCCGCAGCCGGAGTGGCCGATTAAGGAGACAAATTCGCCCTGGCCGATTTTTAAATTGATATTGTCCAGCGCTTTAAATACACCCTTGGGGGTTTTAAATTCGATGCTGACTTGAGATAACTCTAAAATGGTTTTCATACAACTCTCCGAATCTTAAATGGGGTTTAGCGAAGGATCGCTTGTTTATCCCAAGAAAATACTTTTTGTAGCAGCAACATGCCGCGATCTAATAAATAACCGATCATGCCGATGGTGAGTACGGCCACCATAATGCGGCCTAGGGAGTCTGAACTGCCGTTTTGAAATTCATCCCACACAAATTTGCCCAAACCTGGATTTTGCGCCAGCATTTCAGCGGCGATTAATACCATCCAGGCGATTCCCAGCGATAAACGCAGGCCGGTAAAAATCATCGGTACCGCTGAGGGCAACACAATTGAGCGCACATGGCGCAGCCAGTTAAGCCGCAGCACGCGGCTGACATTGACTAAATCACTGCTGACTGAGGTGACGCCTACAGCAGTATTAATTAATGTTGGCCAGAGGCTGCATAGCATTACTGTCAGTGCAGAGGTGATAAATGATTTAGGCACGCCATCGGGGTTGCTGTATACGGCGCTCACCACAATCGTTACCAGCGGCAGCCAAGCCAGGGGCGAAATTGGTTTGAATAATTGAATTAAGGGGTTAATAGACGCGTATAAATTCGCACTTAAGCCAATGGCAATGCCCAGAGGTATAGCGATAATAGATGCCAGTAAAAAGCCGGTAAATACAGTTTTTAAACTGGTAAATATCTGCTGAATAAAGGTGGGTTTGCCGCTGTATTTACGGTATTCAGCTACATAATTGGGGTCTTGTTCGCGGGCTTGAGCGATACGTTTTTCTTGCCGTTCATAAAAGGCAGCGGCGGCCGCTTGGTCCGCTTCGTATTCTTGGTATAGGCCTTTTACTTGGTTGATTACAATCCCTGGGCCGGGGAATTGCCCGAGGGAGGTTTGGATTTTGCTGGAACCAAATTCCCAGATTAATAAAAATACGGCCATACCGACTAGAGGTAGAGCGACGGTTTTGACACAGCTTTTAATAAAAGCGCTAATCATCAGGGGAGTTGGGGTGGATAGTGCACTGGCAGACATAAGCTGGCCCTCTGGGTGTGACATAAATCAGGCTGTATGGAAATTAAAAAGCGGTCGCTCCCTGTACCGCGAGGGTTGCAAAAACGCGCTAGGCTTTTTGGTTGCCTTTTAAGCCTAGGGGTAATTTTTCAAGGTATTCATTGGGTTTGTTGCCATCGTATTCGATGCCGTCCAGCGGGCTTTTAACGGGCGGTTTCATAAACGTGGCTTTATCCAAATCGGGGAAATCCGCAGCTTTCATTTTGCCTTCGGCGATTAATTCTTTGGCGGCGGCAACGTAAATGTCAGGGCGCAGGGCTTTTTTCGCCATTTCCATGTACCAGCTATCGGTTTTTTGTTCATTGATATGGCCCCAGCGGCGCATTTGGGTGGCCCACCAGATGGCATCTGAGTAGTAGGGCATACCGTAATAATCGCGGAAGAATTTATTAAAATCGGGGATAGGGCGTTTATCGCCTTTTTCAAATTCAAAGGTGCCGGTCATGCTATTGGCAATTACTTTTTCATCCGCGCCTACATAAGCAGGGCGAGAAATAATTTTTACGGCTTCGGGGCGGTTGGCATTATTGTTTGCATCGAGCCACGCAGAGGCGCGAATCAGAGCTTTTACCGTGCGAATTGTGGTGTTGGGATTTTTCTCAGCAAAGGCCTTGGTGATGCCAAATACCTTGTCTGAACCATTGGGCCAAAGGTTCTCGCTGGTGACTACCGGTACACCTAAGCCTTTTGTTACGGCTTGTTGGTTCCAGGGTTCACCTACGCAGTAACCTGCAGTAGTGCCTGCTTCCATGGTGGGTACCATTTGAGGTGGCGGCACTACGGATAACATGGCTTGAGCATTGGTTGTACCGCTGGCATCTGTTGCAGTGTAAATGCCAGGATTTACGCCACCTGCGGCCAACCAATAGCGCAGATGATAATTGTGCGTGCCGACAGGAAATGTCATGCCCAAATTAAGTGGTTTGCCGGATTTTTTGTATGCCTCCAACACGGGTTTTAATGCTTCAGCGCTGATGGGATGTTTGGGTTTGCCACCTTCCATGGGCACGGTTTTTTTCATTTCTTCCCACACAGCATTGGAAACAGTAATACCTGCGCCGTTATAGGAAAGTGTAAAGGGGGAAATTATCTCAGCCTTGTTAAGGGCGCCTGTGGCTGAGCCTATGGGCATGGGGGCTAGCATATGGGCACCGTCTAATTCGCCGGATACCACGCGGTCGAATAATACCTTCCAGTTGGCCTGTGGCTCTAAGGTGACAAACAAGCCTTCGTCTTCAAAGTAGCCTTTTTCATAGGCAATGGCTAAGGGAACCATGTCGGTTAATTTAATAAAGCCGAATTTTAATTCCCACTTTTCAGGTTTGCCGACGGCGGCAGTTGCGTGTGACACATTGCCTGCCAAAGCCAGTGCGGCAATTGAAAGCGCTAATTTTTTTAAAAAAGGACGGCGGGGCGACGTGCTGAACTTCATGGTAAATCCTCGTGGCGACAATTAATTGCGGGTGTGCCCAATAGGGCGTACCCGAGCGAATCCAGGTATTAGCCGGAATAAATTCGATGACGGGAAAGCTAATTCAATTGAGGTGCCACTGAATATTTTCTCTTTAATATCAGTGAGCTGGAATTTTTTTGTGGTGTACAGTGCGCGCCTTGGAGCGGTTGGCGGTCAGTCTTGGGTGCACGTAAAAAAATATTTGTTCGTTTTGAGGGCGATGCGGCGGGTGTGAATTATTTTTTAACGCATCCAATTGTTATTCGATGCCATATTTGATTTTTTTTGGTGCATGAATTGGGTGGGTTTTTACTATGGCTGGGCACAATTTTTAATGCGCAGCGGTTTTTTTCGATGCGCTGATAAAATACTCGCCCTATTAATGAGCGACGCCGATTGTGCCGCGGCTTAAAAGCCGCCGTTGAGCATTGCGCAGCAGGGTTAAGCGTGGTGATGCACTGCGGGTTTTGAGAGAGGGACTCTAGCCGCGCGGAGGCGCTGATGGCCGCGCGGGCGTGGCGCCGGCCTAGGCCGCCTAGCGAGCCGGATAGGGGCCCGCCAGCAGACGCTCTTGGGCGCGGGCTAAGTCTTTGGCTTGGCGGTACACCCCGCCTGCCGTTAGGCCCCAGGTTTTGCTAATGGGCAGGCCCGCAGCATTGAGGGCGTCCCCCGCCCAGGTGTTGCAGTTGGAGAACATGCTGTAGCGGCCTTGGGCGACAAAAAAGAAGCCGGTGTTGGGCTCCTCATTTTTGATGCTGCGCGGTGCGCCGGTGGCATCGAGGGCTACTGAGTTGTCCATGTATTGCAGCAGGCTTTTTAACTGGTTGTCGTTCACCAGCAATTTTACGTAGCGATCCTTCGGCATGCTGGCAAAGGGGTCTTGCAGGTAATCGAGTACTTGCAGGGCGGGGCCGTCGGAAAACGCCAGGGCTTTAGCGCCGGAGCGCAGGCTGGTGTCGCGGCCGGTGAAGTAGTTGATATCCCCATAACCAAAGCCCAGGTAGGCGCGCTTAGCTGTTAAATAACGAAAGCGCTCGCTGTGTTTGGCCACCAGGGGGGCGGGGATAATAATGCTGCTGTGCCAGCTTTCGTACTCATAATAAACCGCATGGCGCCATTGCTGGGCGGCTTGGTTGTCCCATTGGGGCAGGGTGACACAGCCGCTTAAACTCGCGACGAAACAGGTCAGGAGCGCTAAATACCGGTGTGTTAGAGGGGCGATGAAACGCAATATGAAGCTGGGCATAGGCGAAAAAGGCGCCATTATAGCCAGGCTGGGGCAGGGCACAAACTGGAGGGCTCGCAGGGTGGGGCAACCCCATTGCCATTGCTACCGGTCAGCCTTAGGGGCCAATGCTGCCAGCTTCTTTATAAGAGCATTTCGCCCCATCTAGCAACGCCTGTAGGGGCATCCCTGTGGTTGCCCTTAGCTGGACGGTCAGATGAGGCGCATGAGCGAGTTTATCGGCTGCATTGGCTGCGGATGATCAACTCCCGGCGATTGCGCCATTGACCAGGCTCTGGGCCTCGCCAATCAACTGGTTAAGGTGCTCCGGGCTGACAAAACTCTCGGCGTAAATTTTGTAAATATCCTCCGTGCCCGAGGGGCGAGCGGCGAACCAGCCCTGAGTGGATTCAACCTTAATGCCGCCAATGGCCGCTTGGTTGCCGGGCGCTTTACTGAGCACCTGGGTGATGGGGCTGCCGGCTAATTCGCTGGAGCTAATGCGCTCGGGGCTCAGGGCGGCGAGGGCTTTTTTCTGCGCGCTGCTGGCGGGCGCATCTATGCGGGTTTCATAGCTGCGGCCAAACTCCGCGCACAAGTGTTCATAACGCTGGCCGGGGTTCTGGCCATTGGCCGCCGTCATTTCCGCCGCCAACAGGCAGGGGATCAGGCCGTCTTTGTCGGTGGACCACACGCTGCCGTCGCGGCACAGGAAGGAGGCGCCCGCGCTTTCTTCGCCGCCAAAACCTAAGCTGCCGTCAAACAGACCGGGCGCAAACCATTTAAAACCCACGGGTACTTCAAGGAGTGGGCGGCCTAAACGGCGGGCGACCTTATCGATCATGGCGCTGCTCACCAGGGTTTTGCCCACCGCCACCTGCGTGTGCCAAGCGCGGGATTGAAAGAGGTAATCCACCATCACCGCTAAATAATGATTGGGCGGCAGCAGGCCGTGGCTGGCGGTGGCTATGCCGTGGCGGTCGTGGTCGGCATCGCAGGCGCAGACTATATCGTAGGCGGCCGCCTGCTTGAGTAGGGGCCGCATGGTGTATTGGGAGGAGGGGTCCATGCGGATTTTGCCGTCCCAGTCAGCGCTCATAAAGGCAAACTGCGGGTCCACAATTGGGTTGACGACGCTCAGCTTGAGTTTATGGCGCTCGGCAATGGCGTACCAAAAATTCAGGCCCGCACCGCCCAGTGGGTCTACGCCTAGGCTGACACCCGATGCCGCTATGGCGGCTAGGTCGATGATGCGGGGTAAATGGCTGACGTACTGCTCAATGTAATCGTGTTCAACTACCAAAGCGGAGGCGCTCACTTGGGCGGGGCTCAGGCGTTTTACCTCGCGTAGGCCGGCGGCCAATAATTGGTTGGCGCGATTTTGAATCCAGTTAGTGATGTCGCTATCGGCCGGGCCGCCATTGGGGGGGTTGTATTTAAAGCCGCCATTATCCGGCGGATTATGGGAGGGGGTGATGACTATGCCGTCGGCAAGGCCTGAGCTTCTGCCCTGGTTGTAACTGAGAATGGCGTGGGAGACCGCTGGAGTGGGGGTATAGTCATTGCGGGCAGCCACCATCACGGTTACGCCGTTGGCCACTAGCACTTCAAGGGCGCTGTGTTGGGCCGGTTCGGAGAGGGCGTGGGTGTCGCGGCCGACAAAAATGGGCCCGCGAATATCGGCCTGGCTGCGGTAGTCGCAGATGGCTTGGGTAATAGCCAGTACGTGGTATTCATTAAAGCTGGTGTTAAACGAACTGCCGCGATGGCCGGAGGTGCCGAAGCTCACGCGCTGCTCGGCCAGTTCGCTGTTCGGCACCTGGTTAACATAGGCGTCGAGCAAGCGCGCAACATTTACTAACTGCTCTTTGGGCAGGGGCTGCCCGGCAAGTGGATTGGTCATACTGGCTACCCATTATTGTGAGGCGAGCCCAATGGTACAAAGGGCGCGGGTAAGTCACAACCGCGTTTTGCAAAGCCACCCACTGTAAATTGTCGAACAATTGATTAGAATCCCGAACCCGACCGCCACCGCTGTAACCGGTGCGCACGCGATGATTTAGAAATAGGAAAGGTGTCCCTTGAACGCTCCCGAAGTAGCAGGCAATTTAGTCCAGCAGGTCACTCAGTCGATTGGCCGCGCCATAGTGCAGGGCACCTTTGCCAAAGCCAACACCATGATCACTGAGGCAGAGTTGTCCGAGCGCTTTAAAATAAGCCGCACGGTCATTCGCGAGGCGGTCAAAATGCTCGCCGCCAAGGGTCTTTTGACCTCTCGGCAGCGGCGCGGGATTCGCGTTGAACCCAGCTCCCAGTGGAATATGTTCGATGAAGACGTTTTACACTGGACCCTAAGCGGCGCGCCCTCCCTGCATTTGTTGCGGGAATTTGCTCAGTTGCGCCTGGCCATTGAGCCTGAGGCGGCGGCTTTAGCAAGCCAATGCCAAGACAAACGCAAAATTAATGATATTCGCCTCGCCGCCGAAGCCCTATTAAGTGTGGAGCAGCAGGGCTTGAGCGAATACGACGCCGACCTGCATTTTCACACCATGATTTTTGCCGCGACGGACAACCGTTTTTTTGTGCAATTTCGCAGTTTTATTCAAGCGGCATTGCGGGTGAGCATTCAGTGTAATTTTGGCATTCAAGGCAACAAAAAAGCCGTGGCCGACCCCCATATGCAGGTGTATTTAGCTATTGAAGCGGGCAATGCAGAAATCTCCCGCCGCCTGATGCGCGAGATGTTGGTGGAAAATTTACGCCTCATCGATTTGGCCATTGCCCAGCACAATACCCTGGCGGCGGCCGGGGGCTGAGCCTGTGTGGGCCATAATCGGGTCGGGTGAAGTGCGTCGTGTATTCATTAATAAGAAACGAATAACTGGCGAGCCTGTTGAATACGCCTCGATACATTCAGGGCGAGCGCCCTCAATGCAATTATTAACCCGACACTAAATGTCGCCGGGTTAATAACTTAAGGATTTCATCTGGTTTTTTTAGAAAATATTGCCCTCTGCCAGACCTCAATCTAATTAACTTAAGAATTCTCTGAATAGACATCTCCCGTAGGGGTGCCCCTGGTGGGCACCCAAGGCTGGCCTTCAACACATGTTAAAAACCGCGCATATTTAAGCGCCCACAATATCCCCCTTAAGGATTCGCAAGGTGCGTCGGTTTTGGCAAGCGAGGGCGATCTATTTGGGCGTGAACTGTCTATTCAAGCGCCGAGTTAATCGTGAGCGTGTGGCGCCAGCACAGTCCAGCCTGACCGTGTTAAATTAGCGCCCCAAAGTGCCGCTGCTAAGCGGCGCGGCCAACCTTGGAGCTCTTATGGCCTTTATTCTGTGCGCCTCAACAGAGGAATTAATCGCCAACCACCCCTGGGAAGGGGTAAGTGTTGACCGTGCGTATTTTTACGATCTCCTCGTGCAAATTACGCTTTTGGGCCATGTGGTGGTATTGGTGGCCGAGGATGTTTTTCGCCACCCGGTGTTGCGGGCGGAATTAGTGGACACCAATAAAAGCCTCGCGCGATTATTACTGGCCGAGGGGCACATTAAAATCCTCGGTGAACTCAAAGAGCCGCCCGCCGTGTACCACATACACGCTAAAAAAATTTCCTCCATTGTAAATTTGGTGCGCAGCAGCCAGGCCGAAATACCCTCTCCCTCCAGCGAGAGCATCGAACAGACTTTTTTACAGCTGCTGGAACAATTGCCCAAGCAAAATAGCGCCGAGCAGGGCTTTTATTTAGGGGATATTCCCGAGCGCGAATACAATTTAATTATTAACGGTTTTTTTAAACGTGTGGCAAACGGCGCCCGCCCCAACCGCGAATTAATGTTGCAGCTATTAAATACCCTGTACGGCCAAACCCAAGGCCCATGGCAAAGCACGGGCAAACGCAAATTAATGCAATTATTAGCGGATTTAAGCAGCTGTGCCCTTGGGCGCGCCTTGCAATTAAGCCTTAAGCAAAGCGTGGGCATTGAAGGGCAATTCTCGCCGCTGATCGGTGCGGCCAGCGCAAGCATAGCCCTGCACATGGCGCCGCTGGATGGCCCGGTCTCCTTAATTAAATTGCCTTGGCCCAACAGTTTATTGCAGCCGAAAACCTGGCAAAAAGCCCTCGCCAATGACGAATTTAGCCGCGCGCGCCAGCAGTTTATCAGCGCCTGGCAGGCGAGTTTACAGCCGCCCATTACCCGCACGCAGGTGGATGGATTAATTCACAGCGCCGAGCAGTATCAGCAGTTATTGCAGTGGTTTTTTGCCAAAAACGCCGATAAAGACATGCTCGCCAACCCAGCCAATTTAGTCTTGAGCTTTGAGCCTACATCATTTGCAGGCTCGCCGGTCATTGGCGAGTTGTATTGGCAGCAGGCCTTTAATGGCTTTCGCCGCGTGGTGGCGCTGTGGAATTTTAATGGCCGCCAAACCGGCGCGGTGGATACGCGCACACTGCCGTCTTATCAATTAATTTATAACAAGAAAAAACTCGCCGCCATTGCGCTTAATTAATAGAGTGTTTTTGTTTCGCCGGGTACATAAACACACCTGTTCGGCAGAATTATTCAATTAAAGGGGTAAAGTGCAGGCATACAAGAATCTGCGGGGTTTTTATTGCCCCGCTAGGTTATTGAGTTGTATCGTTGCCGCCTTTAATTTGTTTCCCTTTGGCGTATTTCACCAAAAACCCGCGCACTATGCGGTTGAGTTCTTCTTCCCCGCCATCAGAACCCTCCGGTTCCAAAATAATATGCTGCTCAAATACCGCTAAATTATGTTTGCGCGCGGCGGCTTTACGCAGCGGCGCAAAATTGGGGGCGGCCGGATGGGTGCGGTAACTTATATCCAATACCGGCATTTTAGGGTTGCTCAACGCCTGGGTGAGGTTAAATTCCGCCAGGGCGTCTATTTGCATGCGCGGGTTAATTAACAACAGCGTTTGAAAGGGCGGTGTTAAGGGGGCGCCGTCCGGCGCTTGCTGGGCCGGGTCGCCCTGGTGTTGTACCACAAAATAGGCCGCGCGGGCCGCTCCCAGGCCCACACCCAGCAGGGAATTATTGTATTGGTGTTTTTCTTTTAACAAGGCCAGCGCCGCACTGATGCGCTCCTGGGCCAAAGGCTCAGCCGGTGGGCTGGGCAGCACCTCCTGCTTAGGGGGTGGTTTAACGGCGGGCAGGCTGCCATCACCAACTTTGCCGGTGGCATCGTTAAACACTTCTTTCGTTTCATTCGGGCCTGCTTTTTCGCCTGTATCGGCAGGTTTTTCGGCTGTTTTTTTCTCTTCGGGGGCCGCCTTTTTATCGGCTTCAGCTTCTTTGGCCGCAGGCGTATCACCGTCTTTACCGGCGGCATCGCCCTCGGCAGGGGCGGGCGGCGGCAACTTAGGCGGCTCTGGCCGCACCGGCAGCACGCGGGCATCCGGCTCCGGCAAACTGATCGAGAGTGTGGCCCAACCGTGTTGGCTCAAATACTGGCGCAGGGGCTGCAGCTGGGCGGGCCAGTCCGGCATTTGGCTGGCATCGTGCAGCATCAACAGGGCGCCGAGGGGTTTGCCGCTGCTGTCATCCTGCCAAATTGCCACAAACTCCCCCTGGGGCGAACGCAGATTCACCGTCTGTTCGCCGTACCATTTTTTTAATAGCTGACTTTGCTGCTGCTCCCGGCGCACACTCAAGGCGGGCAGGGGAGGCGGCGGTGGTTCTTGGGCCGGAGGTGCCACTTCGGCCGGTGCCGTTGACGGCTCGGCGGGCGGGGCTTCGGCTGCTTGGGCAAGCGCGATGGCGGGCGCTAGGAGAAAAGCGCTGATGAGTGCTCGCATTGTGGCTACAATCCCCCATTCAAAGCCAGCTCTTGGGCTCGGCAGTTTTTTAGAACAGTGCCATCAGCTTGGCATAAGGCGGCGCAGATGCAAGTGACACCCAGCAACCCCTATTGGATAGCCCCATCAATCCTCTCAGCGGACTTAGCCCGCCTGGGCGAAGACGTAGAGCGTGTGCTCAGCGCCGGTGGCGATTTGGTGCATTTTGATGTGATGGATAACCACTACGTGCCCAACCTCACTTTCGGCCCCATGATCCTCAAAGCCCTCCGCACCTACGGCATTACAGCGCCCATGGACGTGCATTTAATGGTGGAGCCGGTGGATGCCTTAATTGAATCCTTCGCTGCGGCAGGCGCTAACTACATTAGCTTCCACCCGGAAGCCAGCCGCCATGTGGATCGCTCATTGGATTTAATTCGCGCCGCAGGTGTAAAAGCCGGCCTGGTATTAAACCCCGCCACCCCCTTAAGCCTTATAGAACCTGTGCTGCATAAATTGGATATGCTGTTATTAATGAGCGTTAACCCCGGTTTTGGTGGGCAAAAATTTATTCCCTATGTACTGGATAAGGTCGCTTCGGCCCGCGCACTGATCGACGCACAGGGTTTAAATACTCGCTTAGAAGTAGACGGCGGTGTAACCGCACAGAATATCCAAGCCCTCGCCCGCGCAGGGGCTGATACCTTTGTGGCGGGCTCGGCAATTTTTGGTGCTAAGGATTACAGCGCCGCCATCAACGCCATGCGCGCCGAGCTTGCCATTCAATAGGTTTGGCCCTTGTTATTTTTTGGTATTGCCACCTTCGAAAAATTAAAATTCCGCAGCCCCGCTGCATTATTTTGCGCCCAAACATTTACTTACCCGGCATCTGCTAGCTTCCTCATCCCATGGGTAATGTTTTCAAGGTAAGGATTTCATCTCGTTTTGCTGGGAGCTTTTGCCTCCTCCCCTTTTTAAGGGGAGGGTTGGGGTGGGGTTTTTTGGCGAGCATATAATCCCTGGAAAAACCGCACCAAATCCTTAACTTAATGACATTGCCATCTATGGGGTCGCCCTACGTCCGTAGGGGGGGCTGCGCGGCAATAGCTTGTGATCAGCCCCAAAATTGAATTTTCAACGGTGCCCTTATTTTCTCATTTACCACTGGCTATTTTTGCCTCCGAGTCATCAACGCAAAGCCGCGCACAGAATCAATCAAATACGTAAATTTACGTATTTCCTCGCCCGATTCCTCTCGCCTAAAGTGACCACTTGCCAGCGGCCAAATACGCCGCTCACATTTTTAGGACAGGCCTTAACGCCATTTGAGGAGTTTACATGTACGGTATTCACACTAGTTCCCGCAGAATTGATGGCCCTTTAGCCGGTATTTTTAAACCCTTAACCCTAGCCGTACTGCTCAGCCTCACGGCCTGCGCAGGCGGCGACATAGTGTTTGAAGGCGGCAGCCAAGCGAGTAAAACCCTTGATGAAAATAGCAGTGGTGTTATTTGGACGGCTAGGGTGCAGGTTAAAGGTGCGCTGGATTCTAAAGATTTGGTGTTTAGCCTCAGTGGCGAAGACGCCGCTTTATTTACCCTTAATCCCACCACGGGCGCGCTCAGCTTCAAAACCTCCCCCGATTTTGAAGCGCCTTTGGATGCGGATAAAAATAATGACTATCGATTAGTGATAACGGCTGCAGTGAAAGATAAAACAGCCCAGCAGCAAGTTTCTTTGAAAATAAACAATGTGACCAAACCGGTAGTGGAGTTAATCAAGCCTAAGCCCTATGAAAATGTGGGCGCTGGTGAGCCGGTGGAAGTGGAAACCCTGGTTAAATTCTATGATGCAGAATCAAATGCGCCAGTAGATGCCGCAAGCATTAGCCTTAATTCCATAGCCATGGAGCCGACGCAGAAGGATCCGACCATCTGGATGAGCAAAACATCTGTACCAGAAGGCGGTATTGATTTAAATATCGCGGCATCAGCGCCTGCTGTCACTGCAATTAACCTTAAGGAAAAGCTATTAAATAAGCGCGATGCGGCAAATGTAAGTTATGTCTGGGCCGTGCAGGGAGATAAGATGATGGTTGCAGGCAAGGGGCTCGATTTTTCCACAAGCTTTAACTTGTCTACACATGAAATGGTTGAACAAAACAGTGGGTTGTTCTATGGCAGTGAGTCCTCTGATGATCTGTCGGTAACAAAATGTTCCTTCAGCACAGATTTATGCTTTATGCCACGTGAGCCAGTTGTTTGGCTGGGAAGTTTAAATAGCTCTATTTACGTATATGGTCCAATTTCAGTGGATTATTCATTGCAAGCTCAGCCGCTATTTAGTTTCAGGAACGGTCCTACGTCAGACTTTTTTCTATCTGCTGTGGATGATACGCACCGTAATTTGGTGTATTTATACGGAACATCTGGGGCATTTGATTCAATTGCAGCAATACCCCTTGATGTGGATGCGTTTCTGCCCCGAGAAGAAGGGACGGTACTGTTGAATCTGCCGGCCGAAGCTTTTAAGGGGCAGGTTAAGGAATTTTTTGTACATGGCCGCACAAACACTTTTATTTTTAGTGAAAATGATAGTGTAAATGGAGTTTCAACAGCCGTTATTAGAGGCTTTAATGAAAAAGGTATTGAGCGTTTTGCTGTCCAGTTCATGTCAGGTATTTCAAATCTGGTGGTTGATGAGGAGGCAGGTCTTATTTATCTTGCGGAAAATAGTAGTACTTCCCGCGCAACACTTAAATCGATTGATATAACAACGGGTGAGGTGCGCGACTTGCTCGAAAAAACGAGTGAGATCACCCATGGGGCCTTTACAGGCCTGACTTTGGATCAAAAGAATAATCGGCTCTTCATAGGTGACTCCGTGAGCGATTCGATATATTTGGTTGATTTGGCGAGTAAAACCATGCGGGAATTGACCTATAAACACATCGTTATTCCACCTCCTCCTCGTGTAATAGAAGGGACAGAAGATTAAAATGAAAGGGGCTCTTGCCTGTGGTTGAAAGAAATGCTCGATATTAAAAATTGTGGCTATTGATCAATCGAATGCAGCTTTATATTGTAGGTGGGAGTGTATTAAACCTGTTGTCGGAATGTGTGAGATTTGGATTTGAACCACATTTTGCTTATGCAGGCTTTGGTATCCGCCATGTCAATAATGCGCTTTTTTTGCGGAAGGCACTTGACACTATTTGAGGATGTTACATGTACGGTATTCACACTAGTTCCCGCAGAATTGATAGCCCTTTAGCCGGTATTTTTAAACCCTTAGCCCTAGCCGTACTGCTCAGCCTCACCGCCTGCGCAGGCGGCGACATAGTGTTTGAAGGCGGCAGCCAAGCGAGTAAAACCCTTGATGAAAATAGCAGTGGTGTTATTTGGACGGCTAGGGTGCAGGTTAAAGGTGCGCTGGATTCTAAAGATTTGGTGTTTAGCCTCAGTGGCGAAGACGCCGCTTTATTTACCCTTAATCCCACCACGGGCGCGCTCAGCTTCAAAACCTCCCCCGATTTTGAAGCGCCATTGGATGCGGATAAAAATAATGACTATCGATTAGTGATAACGGCTGCTGCTAAAGACAAAACTGCTATGCAACAGATTTCTTTGAAAATAAACAATGTGACCAAACCGGTAGTAGAGTTGATTAAGCCTAAGCCCTATGAAAATGTGGGCGAAGGTGAGCCGGTGGAGGTGGAGACTCTAGTTAAGTTTTTTGATGCGGAGTCTAATTCGCCAGTGTCAAATGGCAGGGTTGAGCTTAATTCGGTTCAGATGGAGCCCTCGGAAGAGGATGCTCAGGTTTGGCGGGGAAAAACAACAGTGCCTGAAGGGGGTGTGGATTTAAACATCTCTGGGTCTTCGTCTAACGCAGAGATGATTAAATTGCAAGGCAGGTTATTGAATAAACGCTACTCGACTAGCGTTAGCCATCTGTGGGCGATTCAAAATGATTTTATGATGGCGTCGGGGAGCGGCATTAAAGGAATAACTTATTTTTATAAGCCGATGCAAGAAATGATTGAGTATGCCCCAGATATTAGGCTGGGTTTTCCTGGCGCTGGGAATAAATGTTTGGTGTTGCCCCTTGTATGCTATGGGTTGGGGGCGCGTTGGTCCGATAATAAAAAGGAGCTGATTTTTATTCCAATCGTTTATTGGTTTGAGTCACCTAGTACGCCGCGGTTTAGTTTATCGCTCAATACGTCATCCACAATATTGTTAGAAGATAGCCTTGACGTTGCGGTTGATAATGAGAATCGACGACTAGTGCTTCTATCAAAATCGGGTGATCAGTACATTTTTTCCGAAACCCGTCTAGATGATAAGGGTAAACCTAATGGCCTGAAGCCCTCTTTATTGTTCAGCTTGCCGTATCGTAATGTCGCAAGCGGATATAAACAATTTGATGTGCATGGATACTCGAAAACCTATATTTTCTCTGTGGAGCAGTTAGTGGAGGGGGTCTTGCATTCCTACATGGTTGGTTTTGATGAGCGTGGTGTCCAGCGCTTCGAGGCAGAGCTTGGAATTGATAGCTCAAATTTTGTGGTTCATGAAAAAGCAGGAGTTATTTACTGGGCGGAACACAGTACAAAAAGCGATGCAAAAATAAAAGCTATGAATATTGCTACTGGTGTTGTATCGGATTTACTTGATGAGCAATATGTGCTTGCCCACGGATCTTTCGCGGGGCTAGGTTTGGATCAAAAAAATGATCGGTTATATATTGGTGATTCTGTCAGCAATTCTATTTACATGATTGATTTGACGGATAAATCCATGCGTGAAATACCCTATTTTTACGGGCATTTCTCTCCGCCGCCGGGTATCGAAGATTAGTTAAGGAACCTCTGAAAAATGTAGGCGGCGAAGCACTGGCTAGGCGAATTTGGCAAAAAAAGCGGAGTTTACACGCAGTAAATGAGCATTTTTTTGTCAAATTCAACGACGCCAGAGCGAGTAAGGTAATTTTTCAGGGGTTCCTTAAGTCACTTTTGTCAATAAGGATGTGGGTTGTCTAAGGCGAGTAGAGGCAGGTATCTGGATGAAAAGCAGTGCGCAAAATAAAATATATGCGTAAGGTTATGTATTTCCTCGCCAAATTCGTCTCGCTCTAAACTGCCGATATGCCAGCGATCAAGCCTGCCACTACCGTTTTTGGAGTGGGCATTTAACGCCACTTGAGGGATTTATATGTGCGGTATTCACAATGGCTCCCACAGAAGTGATAGCCCTTACCCGGTATTTTTAAGTGGTTAGCGAAAGCTGTAATGAGCTGCACAATTGTCTTGTTGTTTAGATCTGTTGAGATATTTAGAGCGGAAGAAGCCTTGTGGGATTGAGTGGTTTTGTCTCATTCTCTATGGCGCCGCTATTGAGTGAGGTTTCGAGTATCGAGCGCAGATCCCAGTCATCGCTAATTATATTGTCAACGCGCCATCCGAGAGGCTCTCTAATCAAAATAAAGTACAATTCAATTTTTTGCCGATTGCTTGGGTTGATAAACTGCACCCTTATTGAATTGGGTTTGTTTGTCGGTGTAATGGTTAAATCGGTAGCGGCTGGGTCTTGACTGTTCCAGATGGGGAGGAAATCGAGCCTGCATATTTCTTTTGTTCGTTTTGCGCATTCTCGATCATTGGAAAAGAGTTCAGTTAAACGCTTGCTGAAATAGCGCCGCAAGATTTTTGGTGGCTCATCCAATAAACCCGTCTTTGCGCTATAGGGTGTATCTAAGACAGCTTCCCAGGCGTAGTCGCTATAAAGGTGCGCAACGATAGTTATGGGGCTGTTGCTGGGTGTTTTTGCCTGCAGATTGCCGGTGTAAATTAACGCAAGCCAAAGCATAAAAAATCGCATCATCACCCCTTTGTTAAAATCCTATGTCCCGAGGCAAAAAACCTCTAAATGCGCAGAATAATCAGCGCAAGCTCAATACTGCATGGCCCCGCTCCTTGGCCCAAGCAAGCAGCCGTGCATCCGGGTCCACCGCCACCGGGTGAGAGACCACCTCCAGCAGCGGCACATCGTTTGCCGAGTCGCTGTAAAAATAGCTGCCCGCTAAATCCTCCCCTTGTTCGGCAAGCCACTGTTGCAAGCGCACCACTTTGCCGCCCTGAAAACAGGGCACGCCGCTGATATTGCCGGTATAACGCCCATCTATTACCTCCGCCTCTGTAGCGAGCAAGTCCCCGACCCCTAAACGCTTGGCAATTGGGCCGGTGATAAAGCGGTTGGTGGCGGTGATGATGACTAGGCGGTGGCCTTGTTGGCGGTGGTGATCCAGTAGCGCTAATGCCTTAGGCAGAATCAGTGGCTCAATAAATTGCGCCATAAATTCTTGGTGCAGTGCAGTTAACTCGGCTTGACTAAAGCGCGTGAGGGGGGCGAGGGCGAAGGAGAGGTAGGCGTTGATGTCTAAGGTGCCCGCTTGGTACTCGGCGTAAAAGCGGTCGTTGGCGGCGCTGTAGTCGTCGGCATCCACCAGGCCCTTGGCTACTAAAAACAGTCCCCAGGCGTGGTCGCTGTCGCCGCCTAATAAGGTGTTATCTAAATCGAATAGGGCTAGGGTCACAAATACTCCGAAAATTAGGGGGAATTAACTGGGGCTTGGCTATGCTTGCTGTAGGGCTCGTGTCACTTAGCTAAGCTGCTGTGCAGCATAAAGATTTTCTTCCAACAGGCACAAATTCAGGTACATTACCAGGCTAATAGAGCAGTTCCTAATTGTGGCGGCGGCCGCGTTAAATGTGAATGCACAACCTCCTCAAAAGGCGGAGGAACATTCGGCTTTAGCGATGTCTTTAGCCCCACCTTGGTAAACATTACAGGTAATTTGAGAGGCCCCAGTGATAGACGCCGATGGGTTCCGTCCCAATGTTGGCATTATGCTTAGTAACGCCGAGGGGCAACTTCTTTGGGCTCGCAGGGTAGGCGGCCAGGACGCTTGGCAGTTTCCCCAGGGCGGCATTAAACAGTATGAAGACAGTGAAGCGGCCTTATTTCGCGAGTTAAATGAAGAGGTTGGCCTGCAGGCGAGTGATGTCAAAATTCTTGCCTGCACCAAGGGTTGGTTGCGCTACCACCTGCCTGCGCGGTTTGTGCGCCAGCAGGAGCCTGTGTGTATCGGCCAAAAACAGAAGTGGTTTTTGTTGCAGTTGCTCAGTGATGAGAGTCGCTTAAACGTTAATGCCTGCAGCCCGCCGGAGTTCGATGCTTGGCGCTGGGTGAATTATTGGTATCCGCTTAATCAAGTGGTGGCGTTTAAGCGTGAAGTCTACCGCCGTGCATTAAAAGAACTGGCGCCGTTTGTCGCGCCTGCACACACACCTTAAGGGCACCACTATGCTCACCGCACTACGCAGTATTGTTCAGGAGGTTAACGCCGCCCGGGATCTTGCCTCGGTGCTGAATATTATTGTGGCGCGTGTGAAAGCGGTGATGAGCACCGAGGTGTGCTCGGTGTACTTGCGCGATAGCAGTGGCGCTTATGTGTTGATGGCCACGGATGGTTTAAACCCGGATTCCGTCGGCCGCGTGCGCCTAGCCCTCAACGAGGGGTTGGTGGGGTTGGTGGCCGCGCGGGAAGAGCCGATCAATCTGGAACACGCCGAGAATCACCCGAAATTTCAATACTTCCCGGAAACCGGCGAAGAGCGCTATAGCGCCTTTTTGGGTGTGCCGATTATTCATCACCGCACGGTGATGGGGGTGCTGGTCATCCAGCAGCAGCCGCGCCGTAAATTCGATGAAGGTGAGGAGGCCTTTTTGGTCACTATGTCGGCCCAGTTGGCCGGGGTGATCGCCCACGCTGAGGCCACCGGCGCCATTACCATCGGCACGGAAAACACCGGCGGTGAAGTGCGTTTTCAGGGGGTTGCCGGTGCACCAGGGGTGGCCATAGGCCAGGCGGTGGTCATTTCCCCGCTGGCGGATTTAAAAGCGGTGCCCCTGCAGCGCATTGAAAACATCGCTGAAGAACTAGCTTTTTTTAACCAGTGTTTAGCTGCTGTGCGCGCTGATGTTAAGCGCCTTGGCAATGAGCTGAAGGCGCGGCTTAATCGCGAGGAGCAGGTGTTGTTTGATGCCTATTTAGGCATGCTCGACGATGCCTCCCTCGGCGGCGAAGTGCGCTCGCGCATCAGCCAGGGTTTAAGTGCCCAATACGCCTGGAGTGATGTGATCCTTGAGCATGTGAAAACCTTCTCCAGCATGCACGACCCCTACCTGCAAGAGCGCGCCTCGGACGTGCACGACTTAGGCAGCCGGGTGCTGGCCTATTTGCAGAAGTCCAATGAAAAAATCCAAGTTTACCCGGACAACACCATTTTGGTGGGTGAGGAGTTAACGGCCTCGGCTCTGGGTGAAGTGCCGTTCGGCAAACTCGCGGGTATCGTCAGCGTGCGCGGCTCCAGCAACTCCCACGTGGCTATTTTGGCCCGCTCCATGGGCATTCCCACTGTGATGGGAGCGGTGGACTTGCCCTTTACCAAGCTCGACCGCCGCGAGTTGATTGTGGATGGGTACCACGGCTGCGTGTTCAGTGACCCCTCCGCTGGCTTAAAAGAGCGCTATCAAGACATAGTAAAAGACGATCAAGAGCTGTACCGGCTGTTGGAGTCTTTAAAAGAATTACCTTGCGAAACCCTCGACCGCCACCGGGTAGCCCTATGGGTAAACACCGGGTTGATGGCCGACGCCATTTTGTCCTTAGAGCGCGGTGCTGAAGGGGTTGGCCTCTACCGCACCGAAGTGCCCTTTATGCTGCGCGACCGCTTCCCGTCGGAGGAGGAACAGCGCCTGGCCTATCGCGAGCAATTACAGGCCTTTGCCCCTCACCCGGTGACTATGCGCACCCTGGATATAGGCGGAGACAAGGCCTTGCCCTATTTCCCCATCGCTGAGGACAACCCGTTTTTGGGCTGGCGCGGCATTCGGGTGACTCTGGATCACCCGGAGATATTCTTAGCCCAGGTGCGCGCCATGCTGAAGGCTTCGGAGGATTTAAATAACCTGCGCATTCTACTGCCCATGATCTCCTCAATCCCTGAGCTCGAAATCGCCCAGATGCTGATTTACCGCGCCTATGACGAGCTGGTGGAGGAGGGATATCGCATCAGTATGCCGCCCATTGGGGTGATGATCGAAGTGCCCTCAGCGGTGTATCTGGCCAAAGAAATGGCGGCCCGTGCCGATTTTCTCTCGGTGGGCAGCAACGACTTAACCCAGTATCTGCTGGCGGTGGACCGCAACAACCCCCGCGTGGCGGATCTCTACCACTCCCTGCACCCGGCGGTCATTCGCGCCCTGCAACAGGTGGTGGAGGACTCCCACAGCCAGGGCGTGCCGGTGGGTATTTGCGGTGAATTAGCCGGTGACCCGTCTGCGGCCCTGCTGCTGATGGCTATGGGGTTTGATAGCCTGTCCATGAGCGCCACCAACCTCTTGCGGGTAAAATCCGTGATTCGCGGCGTGAAGTTTGCAGATGCCCAGGCCCTATTGGCGGAGGTTAAACAGCTGCCGGATACCGAGTCGATCAATCGGTTGATCCACCGGGTGTACAACGAAGCCGGGCTCACCTGGCTTACCAAACCGGATATGCCTGGGCAGGTAAAACCCCATTGATGAATCTCTTATCAAGCCGTGCTTGTTGAACTCATTAGTCCACGTCGGCTCTGTATCTCTTTTTTGGGGTTGACCGTGTAGTCATTGCGCCAACACTTGAAATGTAAATAACGTACAAATTTATACTTTCCATTGCCTAGGACACAGCATGTTGACCTACCCTCAGGTAGACCCCGTAGCATTTTCACTTGGATCTCTTAAAGTTCATTGGTACGGCTTGGCGTATCTAGCAGGTTTTGCAATTGCTTGGTTTTTGGCGAAAAGACGCAGCCGTCGTGCCGATCTTGCGGTGCGTGAACACCAAGTGGATGATTTAATTTTTTACGGTGCAATTGGGGTAGTGCTGGGCGCACGTATCGGTTACGTGCTGTTTTATGGCATGGCAGAGTTTTTAGCTGAACCTTTGATGGTTATTCGCCTATGGGAAGGAGGCTTGTCTTTTCATGGAGGATTGGTTGGAGTAATTATTGGCATGGTGGTTTACTGCCGCAAGATCCAACAAAATTTCTTGGACGTGATGGATTTTGTTGCACCTTTTTGCCCGGTTGGATTGCTATTGGGCCGCATTGCTAATTTTATCAATGCGGAATTGTATGGCCGTGCAGCGGATGTTCCGTGGGCAATGGTGTTCCCCAGCGATGTGGAGCATTTGCCTCGCCACCCTTCACAACTGTATGAGGCAGGTTTAGAAGGTTTGTTATTATTTGTCATTTTATTCGTGTGGTACTCGGCTAAGCCGCGCCCGCGTGGGGCGGTGTGTTCTTTATTCGTGTTGCTGTATGGCTGTTTTCGCTTTTTCGTAGAGTTCTTTCGCCAACCTGATGCGCATATTAATTTTGATTGGTTTGGGTGGATGTCGCGAGGGCAGGAATTATGCCTGCCTATGATAATCATCGGTGGCGGGGTATTTATTTGGTCGCATATCAATGCTAGAAATAAATTGTTATACATGCAAAAGGCACTGTAAAAATCCCTATAGATACATGCCTCTGTTCTGCCGCATTGTCAGTGCTGGGCAATCAATGCCTGGCTTTATTTTTTAAACCTTAGGAACTCCAATGCTTACCTATCCCAATCTCGACCCGGTCGCTTTTGCTATTGGCCCCTTAAAAGTCCACTGGTATGGGCTGATGTATTTAGCGGGTTTTACCGTGTCATGGTTTCTCGCCAAAAAGCGCAGCCTGCGCAGCGACCTTGCTGTGCGTGCTCACCAGGTGGACGATTTAATTTTTTACGGCGCCATGGGGGTGGTGCTAGGGGCGCGTATTGGCTATGTATTGTTTTATAAGCCAGCCGATTTTTTGGCCGATCCCTCAATGATTATTCGTGTTTGGGAAGGCGGTATGTCGTTTCACGGCGGCTTGATTGGGGTGATTATCGCCATGCTGTTGTACTGCCGGAAAATAGGCCAGAAGTTTTTAGACGTGATGGATTTTGTTGCGCCTTTTTGTCCCGTGGGTCTGTTTTTTGGCCGCATCGGTAATTTTATTGGCGCGGAACTTTATGGCCGCGCCACCGATGTACCCTGGGCTATGGTCTTTCCCACTGATTCTGAGCACCTGCCGCGCCATCCGTCCCAGCTTTATGAGGCCGGCTTAGAAGGCATTTTGTTGTTTCTTATTTTATTTGTCTGGTATTCGGCTAAACCGCGCCCGCGCGGCGCCGTATGTTCATTATTTGTTTTGTTGTACGGTTGTTTTCGTTTTACCGTGGAGTTTTTCCGCCAGCCCGATGCGCATATTAATTTTGAATGGTTTGGTTGGATGTCGCGCGGCCAAGAGTTGTGCCTGCCGATGATTTTAATTGGCGGCGGTGTATTTATCTGGGCGCACATCAACGCTAAAAAAACGCAGCCGCAGTTGGGGCAATAATTCATGCAGCAGTACCTCGATTTAATGCGCCATGTGTACGAGCATGGCATTACCCGCTCCGATCGCACGGGCACCGGTACCAAAAGTGTATTTGGCTACCAGATGCGTTTTGATTTGGCCGCTGGGTTTCCTTTGGTGACTACAAAAAAAGTTCACCTTAAATCCATCATTCATGAATTGCTGTGGTTTTTGCAGGGGGACACCAATATTAAATACCTGCAGGATAATGGCGTAAAAATATGGAATGAATGGGCCACGACGGAGGGCGAATTAGGACCGGTGTATGGCGCCCAGTGGCGCTCTTGGGCGGGGCCGAATGGTGAGGTGATCGACCAAATTAGCCAGGTGATTGAGCAGATTAAACACAAGCCCCACTCGCGCCGGTTAATTGTTTCCGCCTGGAACCCAGCTCTTTTGCCCGATGAATCCCGCGCCCCCCATGAAAATGCCGCCGAAGGTAAAATGGCCTTGCCGCCTTGCCACACGCTGTTTCAGTTTTATGTACTCGACGGCAAATTATCCTGCCAGCTCTACCAGCGCAGTGGCGATATATTTTTAGGTGTGCCGTTTAATATTGCCTCTTACGCCCTGTTAACCATGATGGTGGCCCAGGTGACGGATTTGCAATTGGGTGAATTTATCCACACCCTGGGAGATGCCCACCTGTATTTAAATCATTTAGACCAGGTGCAAACTCAATTAAGCCGCGCTCCATTGCCCTTGCCGCAGATGCATATTAACCCAGCGGTTAAGGATATTTTCGGTTTTGCCTTTGATGATTTTCGTTTAGAAAATTACCAATCCCACCCCGCCATTAGCGCGCCTATTTCCGTTTAATTGCCTGAGTGACGCCAACTAACCTTGGCGTTTTATGACTATGCCTAAACTTGCCCTTATCTGCGCCATGTCGCTCAACCGCGTGATTGGCCGCAACAATCAATTGCCCTGGCATTTACCTGCCGATTTGCAGTTTTTTAAACGCACCACGCTGGGTAAACCCATCATCATGGGCCGCAAAACCTATGAATCTATTGGCCGCCCTCTGCCTGGCCGCACCAATATTGTTATTACCCGCCAACAGCATTTGGCTTACGAGGGAGTGCACCTGGCGACCAGTTTGCCCATGGCCATTGAAAAAGCCCGCCATGCAGCAGAGGCTGCGGATAAACGTGAATTTTTTGTTATAGGCGGGGCGGATTTGTACGAGCAGGCGCTGCCTTTTGCCGAGGCGCTCTACCTGACGCAGGTGCAGACCCATATTGATGGCGATGCGTATTTCCCCGCGTGGGATAAAAGCGCCTGGCAATTGGTGAGCAGCGAACACCACGCAGCGGATGGGGCCAATCAATACGCCATGGAATTTCAGTATTACACCCCTGCCATTGGTATTTGATGGGGGCTCGGCGCCGGTGTACTCAATTACCCGGTTACATCCAATCGTGCTGATCACAGCTTAAACTTGAGAGTTTTGGTGTCGCCACTCAATTAAATTGACTTTAGTAGCCCGGATGGAGCGCAGCGGAATCCGGGGGGGGTTCGATGAAAACCCGGATTGTGTTTCACGTCATCCGGGCCACGCCAGGGGGCAAAAATCCTTACCCTAATGACAGTGCACTGGGGGCGCCTACTGCCGATGTGGTATGCCGACACATCCTGTGGATATGTAAAGGGAGAGAGGCGCGGCTGGATGTAATGCACAATATTCCAAATCCAACTAGACTTAAGCTAAGCCCCGAATTTTAACCTACTGAATTGCCGCGTAATTTCATATTAAACCCCGGTAGCGCCGTCGCTAGGCTGCGGGTGCTAATGAGTTGCACCCTGTACCCGCTTTAGCAGGCTCAATATAAAACACAAAAATTAGGATGTTGCTATGCACAACCCCCTGGCCACCAATGGCCATAAAAACCCTTTAAAAATTAAAGCCGCCCGTGTAACGCCTGAGCACAGCTTGGATGTTTTATCGCAATTGGAAGTGATGCACCTGGCTAAATCCAGCCACACCAACATGTATGAAACCTTCCGCCGCTGCGCTCTGGCGGTGTTAAATACTGGTGAAGAAACCGACGATACCAGCAAAATACTTGAAGCTTACGATGATTTTTCCATTGAGGTAATTCAGCAAGAGCGCGGTATCAAATTAGAAATTCACAATGCGCCCGCCAATGCGTTTGTGGATGGGGAAATGATTAGCGGTATTAAAGAACATTTATTCTCGGTGCTGCGGGATTTAATTTATATCAGCAATGAATTGCAGCAAAGCCGTTTGTTGGATATGGATAACAGCGAGGGATTAACTAACTCGGTGTTTCATATTCTGCGCAACGCAGGCCTGTTCAACCCACAAAATGATGTAAATTTAATTGTCTGCTGGGGCGGCCACTCGATTAATGAAGTGGAATACCAGTACACCAAAAAAGTCGGTTATGCCTTGGGTTTGCGCGGGTTGGATATTTGCACAGGCTGCGGCCCAGGCGCCATGAAAGGCCCTATGAAAGGCGCCACAATTGCCCACGCCAAACAGCGTATGAATGGCCGTTATATAGGTATTACCGAGCCGGGCATTATTGCGGCGGAATCGCCCAACCCAATTGTGAATAAGTTAATCATTATGCCGGATATTGAAAAACGCCTGGAGGCATTTGTGCGCGCAGGCCACGGTATTGTGGTATTTCCAGGGGGCGCAGGTACAGCCGAAGAGATCCTGTATATTTTGGGTATTTTATTAAACCCCGCCAACGCTGATATGCCATTCCCATTGGTATTTACCGGCCCTAAAGAATCCGCCGATTATTTTAAACAAATCCATGAATTTATCGGCCTCACCCTCGGCGCCCAGGCTCAGCGGCTATACACCATTATTATTGATGACCCGGATCAAGTGGCGACTTATATGCAAGCGCGTATGCGCGATGTGCAGGCCTATCGCCGCGATACCCAGGATGCCTATTATTTTAATTGGGTGATTGCAGTGGATGAAGAATTGCAGCGGCCATTTAAACCCACGCACGCCAACATGACCCAATTAAACCTGCATAAAAACCAAGAGCCCCACCGCTTGGCAGCGCAGTTACGCAAGGCGTTTTCCGGTATTGTGGATGGCAATGTTAAAGACGGTGGCATTAAAGCGGTAAAAGAATTCGGCCCCTACGAAATTCACGGCGAAAAAGCCATTATGCAACCCTTGGAAGCTTTATTGCGTTCGTTTGTAGCGCAAAAACGCATGAAAATCCCGACGCAGGAATATATTCCCTGTTACAAAATTATCAGCTAGGTAATTAGGTGCTTTAAGTGTTTTGCGCCCTGGTTATTTGATTCTGCGCTTATCCATAAATCCCAGCCCACTGTTATTGAGTTAATCGTTTCGGCGTCGTTACATCAATTAAATTTGCGCTGTAGCCCGGATGGAGCGCAGCGTATTCTGGGGTGTTTCGAACAGAACCCGGGTTGCGTTTCACTTCATCCGGACTACGCCATGGAGCAGTGCGTACTAACCTCGGAGACTCTGCTTTTAGCTCCCTCTCCCTCAGGGAGAGGGTTGGGGTGAGGGTAAAAAAAATAGTCCCGGAAAACAGCTCAAGATCCTTAACTTAATGACATTGTGCTAGGTGCGCGCAGACAGAAAAGAGCCTTGAGAAATAAATAAAAAGGCTTGGCCGAAGTACATCGCATCTAAGCGCTGGTCTATGTGGTTGCCGCTGCTCGAGTAAACCTGTCGCGATCGTCGCGGCAATAAAATGTAGGTAGGTGGCTTTGTGCGTGGATTCTGATCCAGCTATTGCCCAAGGCTAATTTACCCTGGGATTAAACTTTTTTGCTTTTGGGCTGTAAACCAAAAGCCACCTCAGGCGTTCAATCTCTTAAGCGGCCCATAAAACCGCTCGTTTGCTTAATCGCCTCCGTCTTGGGGGAGGCACCGGCTGCGGCCGTTTCTGATCGAGAGCTGTTATGCCTAAATTTAAATCCCGCCCCCTTGTGGCACTGCTTGCCCTAGGCCTATTGCTGGGCCTCGCCGCTTTTAGCATCTGGCCGCGCCGGGCTGAGCCGCAATACACCTATGAAACCCTTCAGCGTGGCGATATTGAAAACCTGGTCACTGCCACTGGCAGCTTGCAGCCGCGCGATTATGTAGACGTGGGTGCGCAGGTCTCCGGCCAGTTGAAAAAAATCCTCGTGGATGTGGGCAGCAGGGTCAAAGCGGGCGACTTGCTGGCGGAGATTGATACCACTGTGTATGCGGCGCGGGTAGAGGCCAGCCGGGCGCAGCTGCGCAATCAACAGGCCCAGTTGTTGGATCGCAAGGCGCAACTGAGCCTGGCGCAGATTCAGCTCAAACGTCAGCAGCAAATGTATAAAGAAGAGGCCACCAGCCTTGAGGAGTTGCAGATCAGCGAGGCCAACGCTCAGTCCGCCCAGGCGCAGCTGAAATCCTTAGAGGCGCAAATTGCCCAGACCCAGTCCAGTTTAAAAGTGGAAGAGGCCAACCTCGCCTACGCCAATATTTATGCCCCTATGGATGGCACCGTGGTGTCTATCAGCGCCCGCCAGGGGCAGACCCTCAACACCAACCAAATGGCGCCGACCCTGTTGCGGGTGGCGGATTTAAGTGTGATGACGGTCAAAACGCAGGTGTCGGAGGCGGATGTGGGCAAGTTAGGCATCGGTATGCCGGTGTACTTCACCACCCTGGGGGGGCAGGGCCGCCGCTGGGAAAGTCAATTAGCTAAGCTTGAGCCCACCCCGGAGACGGTGAACAACGTAGTGCTCTACAACGCCCTGTTTGATGTGCCCAACCCTGAGGGAGCGCTCCTGCCGCAGATGAGTACCCAGGTATTTTTTATTCTTGAACAGGCCAAAAATGCCCTACTAGTGCCGGTCGCGGCCCTTGTTTGGGGGGAAGCCGGTGCGCGCAAGGGCAATCATGCGGGTGGCGGGGCCAGCCCCGAGGCGCGGGCGCGCTGGCGTGAGCGGCAGGCGGGCAAGACGGTGGAGTCGGTGGGCAAAGCGGCGGAGCCGGTGGGAAGCTCTGCTGAAGCACCCGCCGCCCCCGGCCGGAACGCTCAAGTGAAGGTGATGCAGGAGGGCCGCCTGCAGTTAAAGCCTGTGCGCATTGGTGTGAGTAACCGGGTGCATGCTGAGGTGTTGGAGGGCTTGGAGGAGGGTGCCCAGGTGGTCAGTGGCACCCAGGTCAGTGCCGCCAAAGCCCCGGCCAGTTCGCCCTTAGGCGGTATGGGCAGCCCTGGCGGCATGGGCGGGCGCCGTCCATGATGGCGCCATCGAACCGACCGCTTATCGAGCTTAGGGGCATAGGCAAACACTTCCCCCAAGGGGAGGGTGATTTGCAAGTGCTAAAGGACATTAACCTGAGCATTTATAGCGGTGAATTTGTGGCGATCATGGGCCAGTCCGGCTCGGGTAAATCCACTCTGATGAATATCCTCGGCTGCCTCGATCAGCCTAGCAGTGGCGAGTTTTGGTTTGACGGCCAGGCGGTGGCGCAGATGAATGGCGATGAGCTGGCGCGCCTGCGCAGGGATGCCTTCGGTTTTGTCTTCCAGCAATATCATCTGCTCAAAGACATAGACGCCAGTGCCAACGTACAGCTGCCCGCCCTCTACACCCAACTGCAGCCTTCGGAGCGCAGGCAGCGGGCGGCGCAACTACTTAGCCAGCTGGGCTTAGCCGAGCGCTTACAGCACCGGCCCGGGCAACTCTCCGGCGGCCAGCAGCAGAGGGTATCCATCGCCCGCGCGCTCATGAATGGCGGGCAGATTATCCTCGCCGATGAACCCACCGGCGCCTTGGATAGCCGCAGCGGCGAGGAGGTAATGGCCCTGCTAGCGGACCTCTCCCGCCAGGGCCACACCATTATCCTGATTACCCACGATGCCACAGTCGCCGCCCATGCCCAGCGCCAAATCGAGCTCAAAGATGGCCAAATTGTCCGCGATACAGGCCCCCGTGAGCCCCAGCCTCCTTCCGCTTCAGCGAGGCACACCAAGGGCGAAGCGCCGCTGCTGCGCCAGCTGGCCACTGCGTTAACCAGCGCCTTAGGCTGCCTCAGCAACAACCTGTTTCGCACCGCGCTCACCCTGCTCGGCATAGTGATCGGCGTGGCCTCGGTGATTATGCTTATGGCCATAGGCGATGGGGCAAAAAACGCCGTGGTGGAAAACATCAGCGCCATGGGCAGCAACCTCTTGCTGGTGCGCCCCGGCGGCCCCAACCAGCGGCCGCGCTGGGAGGCGAGCAACCTGCTGCCCGAAGATGTCGATGCCATAGCCGCCCTGCCGGGCATAGCGGCCGCGTTGCCGGAGCAGAGCAGTAGCGTCACCCTGCGCATCGGCAACCGCGATCACACCACCGAGGCCCTCGCCACGGGCGCCAACTACCCGCTGGCGCGCAAGTGGGCGCCCAGCCAAGGGACCTTTTTCAGCCAGGAGGACGACGACCAATACGCCACAGTGGTAGTGCTGGGCCAGACGGTAAAACAAAAGCTCTTCGGCGAGCAAAACCCCTTGGGGCAATATGTGATGATCAAAAACCTCTTGTTCCAGGTGATCGGCGTTATGGCCCCCAAGGGCGCCGACCCCGGCGGCCAGGATCAGGACGACAAGGTGTTATTGCCCTTTAAAACCGGCAGCCTGCGCTTAAACGGCCAGCGCACCCTGCGCAATATCACCATCTCGGTGGCAGACCCCGAGCAGATGGACAGCCGCCAAGCGCAGGTGCGCGCGCTTCTCATGGAGCGCCACGGCACGGAGGATTTTCAAATCCGCTCCATGTCCTCACTGATTGATACTGTCTCGGCCACGCAAAACACCATGACCTTACTGCTTGGCGCCATTGCGGCTATTTCGCTGCTGGTGGGGGGCATAGGGGTGATGAACATCATGCTGGTGAGCGTGACCGAACGCACCCGCGAGATAGGCATTCGTATGGCCACCGGCGCGCGCACAGGCCACATACTGCAGCAGTTTTTGCTCGAAGCTCTGCTGGTGTCGTCCCTCGGTGGCGCCATTGGGGTGGTGTTGGGCTTGGCCATCGCCCTGTTGGTTGGGCAGCTGGGGACCAGCGTGACTTTCAGCCTCTGGCCGGTGGTAATGGCCTTCTCCTGCGCCTTCGCCACCGGCCTGTTATTCGGCTATCTACCCGCCCGCAAGGCCGCGCACCTTAACCCGGTGGTGGCCCTGGCCGCTCAGTAACTCGTATGGTGAACCCTATGTATTGTGCCCCTACGCCCATTAGCCTTTGCGTCCTCTGCCTGTTAGCCGGCCTGCTCGGTTGCAGCCAGCAAGCGCAAAAACCGGCCACCGCCAGCCACTTAAGCGCTCCTGCCCAGGCCATCAGCGCCACCTCAGAGGCCTTTGCACAGCCTAGCAACCGGCAAGAACAAGCCAATCCAGCGGCCAGCAAGGGTTGGCAGAGTTTTGCCTCGGCAGGCTTAAACCAATTGCTCGCTCAAGCCCAAAGCAACAGCCCAGACCTCGCCGCCGCCCGCGCCCGCTTAGAGCAAGCCCAAGCCCGCAACGCAGCGGCCCGCGCCAGCCTCTGGCCGCAGGCCTGGCTCAATGCCAGTAGCGGCAAAAGCCGCTATGAACCTGCCGATGGCCGCGCCACGAGTTCTGCCGACAGTCGGGCAAGTGTTGGGCTGAGCTACGACTTGGACCTTTTCGGCGCCCAGCGCGCAGGCCGTCAAGCCGCCCAAGCAACCCTTGCCGCGAGCCTTTACCGCAATCAGGTGGATCAGTTAGAGCTGCAACTGGCGGTGGCCGAGGCCTGGTTCACCCACCTGGCCTTGAGCGAGCGCTACACAACACAAACTCAAAACCTCGCCATCGCGCGGCAGATTGATCAACTGGTCGAGGCGCGTTTTCGGGCGGGCGCCGTCAGCGCTGCCGAGCGCTCCCAACAGCGCACCAATCTACTCGCCCAAGAAGCCGCTTTGTTGCCCCTGCAGGCCCAGCGCCAGGCCAACCTCGCCGCCCTCGCTGTGTTAGTAGGCGCCGCGCCGCAAACCTTTAACCCCAGCGCTGAACCCCTAGCGCAGCTGCAGGTGCCCGTCTTGAGCGCCGACTGGCCCGTCCAGGTGTTAAGCCAGCGGCCGGACATAGCCGCCCTGGAAGCGCAGTTGGCCGCCGCCGATGCCGATATCAGGCAAACCCGCGCGGCGTTTTTCCCCAGCCTCAGCCTCAGTGCGGCGGCAAGTCTGTCCAGCGACGAATTATTCAAACTCAGCCCCGCCACCCAAGGCCTCAACTGGAGCCTAAGCCTTGCCCAGAGCCTCTTCGACGGCGGCACCCGCCGCGCCCAGCAAGACCTAACCCTCAGCCTGCGCGCCGAGCTGTTGGCCACCTACCGCAAAGCCGTACTCAACGCCCTGGCGCAAACCCAAACCGCCCTGTTAAGCGCGAACACCAACGCCCAGCAGGAACACCAACAGCAAGCGCTCGTATTTGAAGCCCGGCGCAGCCTAGATCTGACCCAAGCCCGCTACCGGGCAGGTAGAGGGGATTTGCAAAGCCTGCTGGACGCCCAGCGCAGCCTCTTTAGCGCCGAAGACAACCTGCAGCAAAAACGCCAGGCGCGGTTGTTGGGTGTGTTGGAGATGGTGCGGGCGTTGGGGGGGTGGCCGAGAGCGACTGACAATAGGGGAGGCTTGGCCGTAAGGTGAAAATACCCAGAGCTAAAGGTACGAGTGATGTTTTTTATTGGGGGAAAAGCCCGATGATTTAGCGTGAGTCTAACGGCGTCCTTTAGGTTTAACCCAATTAGGCTTGCGAATGAATCTGCCGCTGGCACGTTCAGCCGCTAAGCATCCTCTGATATTTTTTTCCAAATTGCTCCAAATCCATTGGTGTCCATTAAGGCACCCAAGTCATAACCAATATTAGAGGCCATCGAGGCCTTGTCCGCGCCGCCTAATACACCGATATTATTTGCCGACCTTTTCGCCATGGCATCGATCATCTGCAAAATAAAATAAGTTAAATGCTCGGCATCTTCTTCGGATTGGACGCCGTAATCGAGCATGTTTAAAACCGTCCGATCTGCAAGGGTTACTGTGTGGTGCATAACACAGCTTTAACAAGGTTCACCACAACGTTTTGGCGAGTGAAACCTCACATAATGCGCGGGCTGCCGAGGTTACTTCTACCACGAATAAAAATATTGGTACCTTATTCAAAGCGGATTTTGTAAGCCAAGTGTTTGCTAGCGCAAAGATTGAAGAAAGCAAATAAAAAGCTCCAGCAGCGAACACCGCTGCAAAGGTGGTGCAAGCGACAGGTTTTGGCAAATCTGCTCCTGCCGATCAATATGCCAAGCAGTGCAGTTATAATTTATTTGGAGCCAAGGGGGGCTGGATCTGTCTATGTTGTACACTCATGAGCTTATTAAAGGCGTTAGAATCCGAATTGTTGATAAATTTGATGCCTGCTATAGCATTGAAGAAGCAATTGCCAGCAGAGCTTTTTTAACAAGAAATAAGCATTACAGAGACTTTTTTGAAACTGCAGATCTAATAGTGTGGGCTGAAGGTTTGTCACAGAAAAGATATGCCACTGACCCAAATTATGCGAAAGCGCTGATCAAAATAATGAAATCTTGGAAGCTAATATGAAGCTAATTCCCTATGTAATTTTGTCCGCATCATTATTCACGGCGGCTTGCAATGCGGAAGCCCTAAACAAACCGGTAGCAGGCAAACAAGCCGAGACGGCAGTGGTTTCTACGTCGAGTGCTAAACCTGTTGAGCAAGAATTAATTGCGTCTGCTTTGGGTAATTTTTCTATGGCTATAGCAACAAAAGACGCCAAACTGTTTGTTGCGACCACCAATGCTAAATCAGTTTATTTGGTGCGCAAATTCGCTTCAGGCACTCTTGGTGGTCGCGGATCAGAACTCAGTGCGGAATTTGAACCCAGCGCTATCGCGAAAGATATGTCTTTTGCCGTAAAAAATCAGACATCCTTAGAGCTGCCATCGGTTTTTGTTACTCAGCCGATACAATCTTATTCAAGCTTGAAACAATACCCGCTGCCGCAAGAAATTGATAACACCCATTACGATCAGTGGGCGCCGGTATTACTTAAGGCTTTAACGAACAAGCCTGAGGCAGGACCTGGAGACCCAGTGGTTTTAAAGTCGGCGAAATATTGGATTTATGCTGAAGCGCAGATTATTGATGGCGTTCTGGTGGGTAGTTTTGCGGCATTTGCAAACGAAAATAATAAGGCTACCCTCGCTGCGATTGTGGTCTTTTTGTAACAGGTACATTGCTCAATCCGATTACCCTGTCGTGGATGCTAGGTAAGTTGCCAATCTTTTGGCTTAGTGAGAGGCTCTGCGAGGTGGATTCGGTGGACACGTTAGGGGCTCTGGTCGCCCTGAGCCTATCGAAGGGTGGTTCGACAGGCTCACCACGAATGGTATTTTTTACCTTGTCGAATTACCTGAGCGGTTTGACCTAATGGTATTGGGGGCAGACTTAGTGTTTTAGCGTGAGTTTGATAGGGCTAAATTAAAGATTTTTGATGTGTAGAGTGTTGTGTTATCAAAAAAGGGCAAGCCAATTTTGGCTTGCCCTTTTTTATTGGTTTAACGCTTTTGTCGATTAGGGGGTCATATTATTGATATCGACTAAATAAGGTTTAATAGCTGTGTACCATTTTGCACCCATGCGAACATAGCCAGCATCATTGGGGTGAACCTTGTCACTCAGCTCGCTAGTTGGGAAGCCGGTGTATTGGTCTACGAATATTATGTTTTTGCCAGCCTGAATGCGTGAGTTTAATACAGCGGGGATTTTGGCATTGTACTTTGGTACTTCGGCTATCGCATTGATGGAACCGATATTTGTATTGAGCGGAATTATATTCGAAACAACTAATAGAGCATTTGGTTGTTTAGCAATAATGTGATCAATCAGGGTTCCCAAACGCTTGTCCGCTTCCGCAACAGGTGCGACCGTACTGTACATATCGTTAGTGCCAATATGCAGCAAAATGATATTGGGGTTCACGCCCAGCGCATTTTTGTTTTGTACTATGTCGTCAATTTGCGCGATGGTCCAACCGCTATGGCCTTCGTGGGCTTTAGGAAATGTGACTCCTGCAACTTTAGCGGGACCATTTGGTTCAGGTGAGCCACCAACATATGTTATGTCCATGCCATCAGTCACAGCCAAGCGGAAAAGCTCAACTCTGTAACCGCCACCATTTGTACTGGTCAAACCATAGGTAATTGAATCGCCCAGCGGAAGTATTTTACACGCGGCGTTGCTCGGGCAGAATTTGGAAACAGCGCCGGAAGATGAGCTACTGGAGGAGCTGCTAGAGCTAGAGCTGGAACTGCTAGAAGAACTGCGCCCGGAGCTTGAGCTGGATGAACTGCTGGAACTTGAACTGCTCGACGAACTGGAAGATGAACTGCTGGACGAGCTGGAGGAGGACGATACTTCACCGCCGCCGCAGCCAGTTAATATTAATGTGCCCAGCACGCAAAAAAAGCCGGCATAGTGTTTTGCTAAATTGCCCATGGATTTTATCTCGATTGTTATGTTTTGAGCCGCTTGATGCGGTAGAGAAGAAACACTCCGGAGCCTAAGGCGAAAAATGGGTGAAAACAATAGTCGTATTTATCTTCTTTGTATTCTTGCGATGAATGTCAAACAAGAATTTTAAAATTGCAAAAATTGAAAGATTTTATTGTTTTACAATAAAATCGGTGTGATTTCTCGATGCCCTTTTTAAGCTGGAGTGATCTCTGCGCCGGTGGGTAAGAGCTGGGAAGGAGTTTTAGGGTGAGTTATTTAAAATCGCCCACGATAATGTTTGCAAGTTAATGCTGACGCGTCGTGAGTATATATGTGCAAGCTCATCAAAAATAATTTTTAATAGCCTGAAATAAACGGCTTTTATTGCTATTGGCTGTGAGCTAATTTTGCAGGTGGGTATTTTTAATGCTCAGGTTAAAAACTAAATAATGAAGGAAGGCGGCAGTGAATTTGTGCGTTTGATCAATTCCAGCTGGCGCTTGAGCGGAGGGCTAAGCTGCGTCCATTTGTCACAGTTTTAGGATAGGCATGGGGGGCAATGTCATTAAGTTAAGCCCAGCGCCCTCACCCTAGCCCTCTCCCAAAGGGAGAGGGGACAGTGTGTACTAATCCTCGAGAGCTTGCTTTTACCTCCCTCTCCCTCCGGGAGAGGGTTGGGGTGAGGGTAAGACAGGGAGCGGGAAACAGTCCCAAAACCTTAACTTAATGACATAGGCATGGGGGGTATTTAAAAATTAAATTGATATGAAACAGCAGTGCTATTTATGGTGGTGTCGTTGCTTTTTGTGGTATGCCATTCAATATTTAAAGCCTGTTGCCCATGGCTCCAGCCTGCGCCCAGGCCGTAACTGGTTCCCTTATAAGAAGTATTGGACGATGCTAAATAATCTAGGTCCCTAAAGCTCAGTTCAGCGTTATAAGCGGCATAACCTAGTAGTGCGAACACCTTAAAGGCCCCGAAGTGGAGTTGAGGTTTTGCATAAAGTGCGTAGGTGGTTTTAAATTCTATTTCTCCTAGGTCAAGCGGTGCCTCCTGTCCACCCAAGCGGCGTTTACCCTTAGTTATGCCGAGCCCAAAGCGCGCTTCGGTGGCCAAATTATCGTTATATTCAAGGCCGTAAATGCCTTCCAACGCGTCGGCATGGGCTGAGATAGTGAAATGATTGCTATCGGTTTCGATGGAATTGCGGTTGAGTGCTAGGCCAACATAATGAGTTGCGGCCAGTGCGCTGTTGGATGCAGTGGCTGCGGTTAATGCAAGAGCCACCGCTAAAAATTGTGTTTTCATTGAAGTTCTCCTTGCCGCTCTCAAAAAAATGGGGCTGTTGCTAACAGCCCCAGCGCGGTTTGTGCGCTTATTAGACGTTAAATCGAAAATGCATCACATCGCCGTCGGCAACAATATATTCTTTGCCTTCTAAGCGCCATTTACCCGCTTCTTTAGCGCCTGCTTCACCTTTAAATTGCACAAAATCGTTATAGGCAATTACCTCGGCGCGGATAAAACCTTTTTCAAAATCCGTGTGAATTACCGCAGCGGATTTGGGGGCGGTGGCGCCTATGGGAATCGTCCAAGCGCGCACTTCTTTTACCCCGGCGGTAAAGTAAGTTTGCAGGCCTAATAATTCGTAACCAGCGCGAATTAAACGGTCCAGGCCCGGTTCGCTCATGCCCATTTCGGCTAAAAATTCCGCCTTTTCACTGCTGTCGAGTTCGGCAATTTCGCTTTCTAATTTATTGCAAATAGGCACCACAACGGCGCCTTCGGCGGCGGCTATGGCGCGCACGGCGTCCAAATGCGGGTTATTTTCAAAGCCGTCTTCATGTACGTTGGCTATGTACATGGTGGGCTTGAGGGTGAGCAGGTGTAATTCTTTTAATAGTGCCAGCTCGTCTTTATCCAGGCCAAACGAGCGCAGGGGTTTGGCTTGATCTAAATGAGGTTGCACTTTTTCCAGCAGGGCCTTCATGGCGACTGCTTGTTTGTCTTGGCCTTTGGCCGCTTTGGCGTAACGAAAAGCCGCTTTGTCGATGGTTTCTAAGTCTGCTAAGGCAAGCTCAGTGTTGATCACGTCTATGTCGGCGGCGGGGTTTACGCCGTTGGCTACGTGGATCACGTTGTCGTCGTCAAAGCAGCGCACCACATGGGCTATAGCGTCGGTTTCGCGGATGTTGGCGAGGAATTTATTGCCCAAGCCCTCACCCTTGGAGGCGCCTGCAACCAGGCCCGCAATATCCACAAACTCCATGGTGGTGGCCAGAATGCGCTCAGGCTTCACTATGGCGGCGAGGGCGTCCAGGCGCGGGTCGGGCACGGCTACTACGCCGGAGTTGGGTTCGATGGTGCAAAAGGGGAAGTTCTCGGCGCCTATGCCCGCTTGGGTTAAGGCGTTAAACAGGGTGGATTTACCCACGTTGGGGAGGCCTACTATGCCGCATTTAAAACCCATGAGTTGCTCCTAAGATGCTGAATGAAGGGTGCGAAGTGCTTTATCCCACTGGCCGCTAAACAAGTCCTCCCGCACGGCCAGAGCTTTATCGCTGGCGGTTTGGGTGAGTTCGGCTTCGGCTGTGGGGGCGCGCTTGAGTACAAAATCGGCTACCTGCTTAGCATTGCCCGGATGGCCAATGCCCAACCGCAGGCGCATGAAATTGGGGTTGTTGCCAAGGCTTGCGATGATGTCGCGCAGGCCATTGTGGCCGCCGTGGCCGCCGCCCTGTTTTAAGCGGGCGACGCCGGGGGCTAAATCGAGTTCGTCGTGGGCCACCAAAATGGCTTCGGTGGGAATCTTATAAAACTGCGCCAAGGCCGCCACGCTCTGGCCGGAGCGGTTCATATAGGTGGTGGGGATTAACAGACGCAGCTCGCCGCCGGGCAGGCTGGCGCGGCCGCTTAGGCCAAAAAATTTGGGGGTATTCACCAGGGGGGTATTGAGGAGCTGGGCGAGGCTTTCGACCCAGTCGGCACCGGCGTTGTGGCGGGTGCGGGCGTAATCGGGGCCTGGATTTCCCAGGCCCACAATTAACTGTACAGGGGTTGGCATAGGGCTACCTCGTCAGCCGCTGTACAGCGGGCTATTACTCGCCTTTTGGCTTGTGAATCGCACACACAGGCAGGTCGTGGTCTGCGCCGTGGTTCAGAGCAACCGACTCAACGCCCTTAGGCAGTTTCAGGTCGGAGATGTGTACGATTTGGCCTACGTCTACATCGGCCAGGTCAACGGTGATGTACTCGGGCAGGTCGGCTGGTAAGCAGAGGATTTCCAGCTGAGTCATGCTGTGAGAAACCACGCCGCCACCGGTTTTAACGCCTTTGGAGGTGTCTTCGTTGATGAAGTGCAGAGGTACGTTAACGTGCAGTTTCTTAGTGGCGGATACACGCAGGAAGTCAGCGTGCAGGATTAAAGGCTTGGCGGGGTGGCGTTGCAGGCCTTTTAATACCACCAACTCAGTTGTGCCAGACACGTTCAGAGTAATGATGTGTGAGTAAAACGCTTCGTTTTCCAGCTGTTTTACCAGGTCCTTGTGGGGAACGCTGATGTTGGCTGGGGCTTTATCGCCGCCGTAAATAATGGCTGGCACTAAAGCATTCAGGCGACGTAGGCGGCGGCTCGCACCCTTCCCTTGAACGTCACGCACTTGTGCATCTAAGGCAAAATTTTGATTTGACATGGTTTTTCTCTCTGCCCATTAAGGGCGTTTAACGCAGGACTTTCGCGACCAGAAGGCCTGCGGGTTACATAAAACCGGCGAACCGGCGTGGGTTTAAGCGCTCGCCCCGCTGGGTTAGCGGAACATAGCGCTTAAGGATTCTTCATTGCTGATGCGGCGCATGGCTTCGGCCAACATGCCCGACAGGCTCAGCTGGCGTATGCGCGGCTCCTGCTGAGCGGCGGCGCTCAGCGGGATGGAGTCGGTGACCACCAATTCATCCAAGGGGGAGGCTACCACACGCTCCAAGGCCGGGCCGGAGAGCACCGGATGGGTACAGTAGGCGACTACCTTGGCGGCGCCATGTTCTTTAAGGGCGACAGCCGCGTTGCAGAGGGTGCCTGCGGTGTCCACCATATCGTCCACCAGCAGGCAGGTGCGGCCCGCCACTTCACCGATGATATTCATCACCTCGGCGACCCCGGCCATGGGGCGGCGCTTATCGATAATGGCAAGATCGGTTTGCAGTTGTTTAGCTACCGCACGGGCGCGTACCACACCGCCTATGTCGGGGGAGACCACTACGAGGTTTTCAAATTTGCGGTGTTCTATATCGGCTAATAACACGGGTGAGCCATAGACGTTATCCACCGGTACATCAAAAAAACCTTGGATTTGTTCGGCGTGCAGGTCGACGGTGAGCACCCGGTCAACCCCTGCGGTGGCCATCATATCGGCCACTACTTTAGCGCTAATGGGGACGCGGGCCGAGCGCACGCGGCGGTCTTGGCGGGCGTAGCCGAAGTAGGGCAGAACGGCAGTGATGCGACCGGCGGAGGCGCGGCGCAAGGCGTCCACCATAAACAACAACTCCATGAGGTTATCGTTGGTGGGCACACAGGTGGATTGCATCACGAAGACGTCGCGACCGCGCACGTTTTCGTTAATTTCGATGGAGATTTCGCCGTCGGAGAACTGCGATGAGGTGGCGTCCCCGAGGGGAATGCCGAGCTTTTCAACAACCTTTTGCGCAAGCGGAGGATTCGCATTGCCGCTGAAGACCATTAAGTCTGCCACTGAGGCCACCCTAAACTAAATGATTGTGAATATGGCTTTGAGGGGCTTTGGGCTGCGGGAGCTTGGGAAAGTGGCTGGGGTGGCTGGATTCGAACCAACGCATGGCAGGATCAAAACCTGCTGCCTTACCGCTTGGCGACACCCCAATTGCATCATTGACATCTTCGGAGGTAAGAGTGCAGTGGCGATTCGTTCACACCTTTGGCAATAAAGCCATTCAGTTGTCCCGGTCGCTCTAGCATCACTTGCTCGGCTTGTTCTTGCGATGCAAAACTTGCAAACACACAACCGCCGGTTCCCGTGAGCTGTGCTGCGCTAAATTGCTTTAGCCAACCAACCGCATCCTTAACTTCGGGGAAGAGTGCTTCAACCAGTGGTTGACAGTCATTCCTCCCACCCTCCTCAAGGAAGGCGCGCATGGTAATGGGCGCGGAATCTCTTGTCAAACGCTTGTGCTGAAAAATTTCCGCCGTGCTTACATGGGCCTTAGGGGCCAAAACCAGATACCAGCGCTCGGGCAGTTCCACCGCTGTTAAGGCCTCGCCAATACCCTCCGCCCAGGCGCTGCGGCCGCGCACAAACACCGGCACATCCGCCCCTAAACGGCGGCCCAGTACGGCCAACTCATCCAGGCTCAGGTGCAACCCCCACAGGTGGTTAAGGCCCAGTAGGGTGCTGGCGGCATTGGAGCTGCCACCGCCTATACCGCCGCCCATGGGCAGCCGCTTGATGATCCTCAGTTGCGCGCCCTGCTGTGAACCTGTGTGCTGTTGCAACAGGCAGGCGGCTTTGATGACCAAATTGTCCTCATCGGCCACCCCTGGGAGCGGCTCTACTAGGCGGATATCACCGTCATGGCTTGAGCTAATCTCCATCTCGTCGCCGTAATCCAGCAGCTGAAACAGCGTCTGCAGCTGGTGATAACCATCCTCGCGGCGCCCTAAGATGTGCAGGAATAAATTGAGTTTGGCGGGGCAGGGTAGGCGCAACACCTTATTCACCCGCCGGAGTGAGTTGCCAGTTTTTAATCACCATCACCACCCGCACCTGGTCGCGGCTGGCGATAAGCTTGCCAGGCAGCATCCAGCCGTTCACCGGGTTGTAGCCGCTGTAGTCTATGGTCCAGCCCAGTTGTTTAAGCTGCACAAGTTGCCCGGCCGGGTCGTCCTGGCGGGATTCGATGGCGCCGGGGGCGGGGATGCCTTTGATCCAGTGCTGCAGCTGGCTGATGGGCACCTGCCAGCCCGCCAGGCGCTGCATGAGTTCCTCGGCGCTCTCAGCGCTGTGGGTGCCATCTTTAGCGCTTTCAAAGGTGACAAGTTTGCCTTCTTTGGTGAGCTTAACCGCGCCGAGCCCCAGGGGCCCATAAAAGCGTATGGCAAAGTTGCCGCCTTGGTTTTGCCAGTCGAAGTTACCGCTTTCTTTGTAGTCTTTTACCGCCAGAGCGATTTTGCCCTCGGCCTGCCAGTAGCGTTTTTGCGCTAATAACTCGGCCGGATTTTTGGCCACCACGGGTGGCGCTTGTTGGGGCAGGCGGCTACAGGCGACAAGGCCAAATAAAAACAGGCTGGCAAGAAATATATGACGAACAAACATGGGCTCTTTCCGAAGGGTTAACCGCTGGGCTTAATCCAGCGTGATGTTGAGGCGCTCAAGGGTCTTGCGCAGGGGTTCGCTGCGCGGGTGTTCTTTTTGAATCTGCCGCCAGACGGCTTTGGCCTCAGTTTTGTCGCCCTTACGCCAAAGGGCTTCGCCCAGGTGGGCGCCAATTTCTGGGTCCGGCAGGCGGCTGTAGGCTTGTTTGAGCAGCTTCAGCGCGTCGGAGGTTTTGCCCTGTTGCAGGTAAATCCAGCCGAGGCTGTCGAGAATAGACGGGTCATCCGGTGCAAGTTTTAGTGCCTGCTCCACATAGCCTTGCGCTTCAGCAAGGCGGGCCGGGTTTTTGGACATGCCGTAACCCAGGGCGTTGAGGGTGGCCGGGTGGTTGGGGTTGCTGGCGAGGATTGCGCGCAGGTCCACCTCGGCGGCGGCTTCATTATCCATGCGGCTGTAGATGAGCGCGCGGCCATACAACAGGTCGGCGGAATTGGGGTTGCTGCTGAGCGCTTGGCTGAGCAGTGTTACGGCCTGATCTCCTCTTCCCAAATCCGTCAGCAGGTTGGCCTTTAATAGGGCGATATTGGGCTGCGCCTGGGGCGGCAGTTGGCTGCCCGCACTGTCGAGCTGTTGCAGGGCTTCTTCGCTGCGACCGGATTTTTGCAGGGCGAGAATCAGCTGGCCCTGGGCGGGCAGATAATCTGGCCCCGGCGGCACGGCTTTAAGTGCTGTGATGGCCCGCGGGTAATCGCCCTGTTGGTTGTAAATGCGCCCTAGATAGTACTGGGCGGAACCGGCGTGGCGGGATTGGCTGATTTTCACAAACAGCGGCTCGGCCTCAGCCAGCTTATTTTGCTCCAGCAGCACCAGCGCCATGGCGAGGTTCAGATCACTGTCCTCTGGCGCTTCATTTAATAACACCGCCAGCTGCTGCTGGGCTTCGGGCAGGTTAGTGGCGGCTAGGCTTTTGGCGTACTGCAGGCGCAGGCGCTGGTTGTTCGGCTCCAGCTCCAGCAGGCGTTTGATTTTGCTGTGGGCCTCCTCGGTGCGGTTCATGCCCAGCAACAGGCGCGACTCTTGGCTGAGCAGGCCTATGTCGTCGGGCTTTTGTTTTAAACCCTGGCGGGCGAGCGCCAGCGCCTCCTCCGCTTTATTCTGCCGCTGCAGCAGGTAACTGGTGCCGAGCAGGATTTCCGTTTTAGTCGGGTAGCGCGCGGTGAGGTTTTGGTACAGCGGCAGCAGGTCGTTCACCAACTGCGGCGTGCCTGCCACCGATTGTTGAGCGGCGCGGGCCGCCAGCACATCAAGGCCGGATTCCTCACCCTGGCTGACCAAAAACTCCGCCTGGGCAAAGGCCTCTTGTAGGCGGTTGGCCTGCAACAGCTCGGCCAGCGCGGCCTGGCGGGCTTCTACCACCTGGGGGCTGACTTCCACCCACAGGGTGCAGAGTTTCAGTGCCTCCTCGCGCTGATTAACAAAACGCGCTAAACGGCAGGCGCGGGCCACCACTTCTGGGTCGCGGGTGGACTGGGCCTGCTGCTGGTAATTGCTCAGCATCACATCCAGCCGGTTGCGATTGCCCGCCACCTCCGCCACCAGCAGAGAGTAAAACGTCTCCGGTGCAAAGGCGTTGTACTCGCGCACCGGCGCTGTTTGAGCGGCGGGTTCTGGCGTGGGGGCAACAGGAGCGGGGGCTGGGCGGTGGGCGCAGGCGCTAAGGCCGATACAACAACTGAGCAAACCTAAAGAGCGCACAAGGGCGTGTGTCATGGCTAAGTGAATCACGTTTTTGGGGTTGAATTGGGCTTTGATGGAGTTTAGCGAATAAAGGCTGCTGAGCCTGGCTAGGCGCAATCGGGCTTGCCGCCTATAATCCTGCACCCGATCGCACGTTTGCCGCTGCGCGCATCATAGACGGTGGGGGGTTAAGCTGCCAGGGTTGACGCTCTTGGCCTACATCCGTTGGAACCACCAAGCGCCACCACTGATTAACACTGCTATGACCTTATTCGCCCTGGGCATCAACCATACCACTGCCACTGTGGACCTGCGGGAGGCCGTCGCCTTCAGCCCCGAGCAGTTGCAGCAGGCCCTGGCCGAGGCGCGCGCGCACCCGCAGCTTAAAGAAGTGGCCATACTCTCCACCTGCAACCGCACCGAGTTATACGCCGAACTGGACGGCGACGGCAGCGTGTTGCTCAACTGGTTGGCGCAGTTCCACCGCACAGATGCCAATGCCCTGGCCGACTGCCACTATTTACACCAGGGTATGGACGCGGCCCGCCATATGATGCAAGTGGCCAGCGGCCTAAATTCCCTGGTATTAGGCGAGCCGCAAATATTCGGCCAGATGAAATCCGCCTACGCCAGCGCCGTGGAAGCCAAAAGTATCGGCAGCCAATTACATAACACTTTTCACAAAGTATTTTCCGTCGCCAAACGGGTGCGTTCAGAAACCGCCATAGGCGAAAACCCTGTTTCCGTGGCCTATGCAGCGGTAAGCCTGGCCCAGCAGATATTTTCCGATTTAAAACAAGACACGGCTTTATTAATTGGCGCCGGTGAAACCATTGAATTAGTTGCCCGCCATTTAGTGGAGGCGGGCATTAAAAAAATTATTGTCGCCAACCGCACCCTGGTAAATGCGGTGGAATTGGCCAGCCAATTTAACGGCGACGCGATTTTATTGGCCGATATTCCCGAGCATTTAGCCCGCGCCGATATAGTCATCGCCTCCACCGCCAGCCAATTGCCTATTTTGGGCAAAGGCTCGGTGGAAGCCGCCTTAAAAAAACGCCGCCACAAACCCATTTTTATGGTGGATATTGCCGTCCCCCGCGACATTGAACCGCAAGTGGCGGATTTAGCCGACGTGTTTTTATACACGGTGGATGACCTAAAAGTTGTTATAGATGAAAACATGCGCTCGCGGGAAGCGGCGGCGGAAATCGCCCGCGAGATAATAGAAGAAAGCGTTTTACACTACGAACAGGAATTAAAAGCCCTCGACGCCAAAGACTTATTATTAGCCTACCGGCAAAGCGTTGAGCAGGCGCGGGATGCGGAAATAAATCGGGCTATTAAAGCTTTGGGCAGCGGCCAGGCGCCGGAAGAGGTGCTGCAGCAATTGGCACGCAACCTCACCAATAAATTTTTACACAAACCCAGCGCGGCCTTAAAACAGGCCAGCAGCCAGGGCAACTATCAATTTTTAAATGATTTTCAAAATCTGCTGGAATTATCTTTGGATAAAACCAGCGGAACAACTCCAAGCGAGCACGAATGAAAGCCTCAATTTTAGAAAAACTCGATAGCCTCTCCGAGCGCTATGAAGAAGTCGGTGTATTACTGGGCGATGCCGACATTATTAGCAACCAACCCAAATTTCGCGAACTCTCTAAAGAATATGCCGAGCTTGAGCCGGTGGTGCTGGCCTATCGCGACTACCGTAAAATGCTCAACAATTTGGCTGAAGCCAGAGAAATGCTCGCCGACCCCGAAATGCGCGCCATGGCCCAGGAAGAAATTAACGCGACCGAGGAGCAATTGCCTGCCTTAGAAATTGACCTGCAAAAACTCTTATTACCCAAAGATCCCCGCGATGGCAAAAACGTCTTTTTGGAAATTCGCGCCGGTACCGGCGGCGACGAAGCGGCGATTTTTTCCGGCGATTTATTCCGAATGTATTCGCGCTACGCCGAAACTCAAGGCTGGAAAGTGGAAATTATTTCCGAAAGCGAAGGCGAACACGGCGGCTACAAAGAAATTATTTCCCGTGTGGTGGGGCAGGGGGTGTATTCACAATTAAAATTTGAATCCGGTGCCCACCGCGTACAGCGCGTCCCCGCCACAGAATCCCAAGGCCGCATCCACACCTCCGCCTGCACCGTAGCCGTAATGCCAGAAGCCGACGAAGCGGATGAAATTGCTATTAATAAAGCCGATTTGCGCATCGACACCTACCGCGCCAGCGGCGCCGGTGGCCAGCACGTTAACAAAACCGATTCTGCCATTCGTATTATTCACATTCCCACCGGCATAGTGGTGGAATGCCAAGACGAGCGCAGCCAACATAAAAACCGCGCCAAAGCTATGAGCCTTTTGGCCACCAAATTAAATAACGCCGCCGATGAAAAAGCCGCGAAAGAAATCAGCGAAGAGCGTAAAAGTCTGGTGGGTTCAGGGGATCGCTCCGAACGCATTCGCACCTACAACTACCCCCAGGGCCGCGTAACCGACCACCGCATTAATTTAACCCTCTATAAATTAGATGAAATTATGGAAGGCGGCGCCCTGGGTGATGTGATCGGGCCTTTGGTAAATGAATTTCAGGCGGATCAGTTGGCTTCCCTGGGGGATTAATTTTTCGTTTTATTTATTGAGCGGTGCCGCCATGAAAAGCCATTTTTACGCCTACATCAGTAAATTACGTTGGCTGCGCCGCTGGGGCCTAAAGCGCAACACCGTGACTGAAAATGTGATGGAGCACAGCTGGGAAGTGGCTACCATCGCCCACGCCTTAGCGCTGATTAAAAATCGCTACTTTGGCGGTAATTTAGATGTAAACGCCATAGTGGTAGCCGCCATGTACCACGACTGCAGTGAAGTGATCACCGGCGATTTACCCTCGCCCATTAAATACCACACCCGCGAAATCACCAAAGCCTACAAAGCCATTGAGCGCCAAGCCGAGCAGGAATTATTAAATTTATTGCCGGAAGACCTGCGCGAGGATTATCGGCCGGTAATCATTGAAGAAAACATCCCCGATGACCAGCGCTTAATTATTAAGGCTGCCGATACCATCGCGGCCTATATTAAATGCCGCACCGAAGTGGCGGCTGGTAACCGGGAATTTAGCAAAGCCGAAGAAGCGGTCAAAAACCGCCTCAATAATCTTAATCAGCCTGAGGTGGTGTATTTTATTGACACCTTTGTAGGCAGCTACGCGCTTACTTTGGATGAGTTATTAAATTAGCTACAAATGCAAATTTTTCCCTCACCCCAACCCTCTCCCTGAGGGAGAGGGTGCCAAGAGCGCACTTTGCAATTGGCACGAGACAATCCCTTCTCCCTTTGGGAGAGGGCTAGGGTGAGGGAGTTAAAAGTACAAACTCCCAAAGTTAGCAATCCCCAATCCCCTCTCCCCCAGGGAGAGGGTTAGGGTGAGAGCGGATTAACACATGGAAAAGGACGAACATATGATCAAAGGAACGCTACCCTACGCAATGATTGAGTTGGCCAAACAATTACGCCAAAACCAAACCGATGCGGAAAAATTAATTTGGTATCTGTTACGCAACCGCCACTTGGCCAATGCAAAGTTTCGACGGCAACACATTGTTGCGGGTTGCATTGCAGATTTTTATTGCCACGAACACAAGTTGGTTATTGAACTCGACGGCGGCCAGCATTTTACAGAGCACGGAATTCAGAAAGACGCACAGCGTACGGCGCGATTTAATGAATTGGGTATCCAGGTTGTGCGTTTTGATAATCGCCAAGTACTCACTGAAACCGAAGCGGTATTGCAGACGATTTATGAGAAATTACAGCGCCCTCCCTCATAGTTGCTGCCCTCACCCTGGCCGGGCGCCCCCAACTCTCTCCCTGAGAGAGCGAGCTTAGAACACTCTCTTAAATTTAGCAGGCCCCAATCCCCTCTCCCTTAGGGAGAGGGTTAGGGTGAGGGCTGCTCTTCAAGTGCGCGAGGATTTAGTTAAAAAGTATTTTAGGGTGTTGAGGTAATCGTGTCCTCAGGCTCTGCGTGGGAGTGCATATTCCTGGCCTCATTGTTTTTTTGTGCGCCGTATCACGCTGTGTGGAAGATGAATTATTTTTGGAGTGTATGTTTATGAAAACAGCTGATAGCAATGTTTTACTCGCAACCCTAGAACAACGTTTTTTAAAAAATATGGCCAGGCACCCATCGCTTAAATGGGATGCCCTGCACGCAAAACTAATAGGCAACGAATCTGCCCTCGCTGCGCTCACTAGCATGGAAGAAACCGGTGGAGAGCCGGATGTAATAGGTTTTGATGCGGCCAGTCAGCAGTATATTTTTTGCGACTGCGCAGCGGAAAGCCCTACAGGGCGGCGCAGCCTGTGTTATGACCAAGCCGCTTTGGATACGCGCAAAGAAAATAAACCCAAGGGCAGCGCCTGTGCGCTTGCAGCCGAAATGGGCATTGAATTATTAACCGAAGAGGAGTACCGCACTTTGCAAACCCTCGGCGAATTCGATAAAAAAACCTCCAGCTGGATAACCACGCCTGCATCTGTGCGCAACCTCGGCGGCGCCTTATTTTGCGACCGCCGTTATGGGCAGGTGTTTACCTACCACAATGGCGCGGAATCCTACTACGCCGCGCGCGGATTTCGCGGTGTGTTGCGGGTTTAACTCTATAGCCTAATTTTATAAATAACTTTTTATAAATTGCTGCATGTCGGGGACTAGTTTTTTATAGTCGTGGCCTACATTCGGCACCAGCTTAAATTGCGCATTGCAGCGCACGCCACTATTTTTGGCAAATTCCTGCATGCTGCTTACCCAAAACTGCGCGCGCAGCACATGGTTGTCACCACCAATATTATCCACATGGCGTATAGGTGTTGTGTCTTGGTCACCCACAATTAAAAGACTGGGCACAGCGGCGGCGCTCAGCCACCAATCCGGCGAGGGTTGAATATCAAATTTTTGATCAACACTGCGGCCCTCCCAGTTTTGCGAATAAGTGCGCCTGCCCATACCTAAAGGCCATTTTAAATTTTTATCCGGAAAGGCAAGCCAAGCCGGTGCACTATAGGTCGCTGCGATTACACGTGAGGCGTGGCGAATTAAATATCGATTGGCAAACTGCGCTCCGGCAGAATGGCCAACCAAATAAAATCGACCGTCGTATTCTTGGTTGCGGCTTTGAAATTCAGCAATAATTTCATGCAGGTATTCATCGGCAGGCATATCCCGCCCAAATAACCCCCTATAACCGCCATCGCCAGATGCCTTTTGTGTTACCGCAAAAGCCGCATTATCAAATACCGGCGCCACCAGCGTTAAACCCTGTTCATCAGCAAAATTTATCCAGGGTTCGAGCATTTGCTGGGCGGCAATAAATTCAGTTTTACGCTCAGAAAACATGCCGTGGGCCAGCACTAGGATTTTAAGTGTGCGAGCAGCATTGCGGCCCTTGTACAGATAATAATTACCGTGGGCGGTTTTATTCAGCGCAATTGCGTTACTCGTTTTAGTCTCAGGCGGTTGGTTGGTTTCTTTGTTCTGAGCGGTGGGTTCGCTTGCTGAATTATTTTGCCGTGCGTTGAGCTTCGCCGCAGGGTCATCCGCAAAATGCCAACGGCCTTTTTCGTCTTGCCATTTTTTAATCTCGGCCTGGGCTGAGGTGGCGAGGGCAATAAGGCAGGTTAGTAGTAACAATCTGAGCATTTTATTATTCCTTTTTGTAGGGGTGATCTAGGTGGCAGTGTGATAGGTTCGCAAACGCTAAAAATTTTATTCTGTATTATTATTGAGTCAAATGCCATTGCCTAGCTCGTCTCATCCGGGTGGTAATCCACAAAGATTGCCACCCAAACCTGTACTATCGTAAAGCTGGCAAATTTCTCGCTCTTTGCAACGTCCAATAGTGCGCGCTGCCTTGGCCGAAAGTTGTTGCGTGGCTTCCCTCGCAGGTGTACACCGCCCACTCAGCTCGACAGGGTGCCGTATACAGAGGCTGTCATATAATGTTGTAGAGTAACTGTAGGCCAACAGTCTGTGTCTAGCTTAGATAGGTGGGGCAGCCTAAAAACCCGAACACAAATGTCACTGGGATTAACTCCCAAGGAGAGCACAATGTGGGTAGATATACCACCAAATCAGAATGTACCTTGCGTAATTTATGTGGCGGAAAATCATGCGCGTTTACCTTCATCTTCTGAAAAAAACCAACGGATAAAGATCTAAAAATAGGTGTTTGTGTCGATATAAATCAGGAAAAGAATATTCCAGTTGTTGCTGGTATGAGTGTTTATTTCGCACAAAAGTTTGGCGTTGATTCAAGGATTAAGAATTTTAATGATTTTAAAATTAATATCATTTCTGGTCCTTCCCATGGGGTTTTGACATCTATTTCTGATGGTAGGACTTATTACTTTAAGGCTGATTCTGGTTATGAAGGAGAGGACAGCTTTGTTGCGATAGTAGAAGCTGACGGCAAGAAATTAGAGCTGCACTATACCCTGATGGTAGTTAACTTTTCGAAAGCATATGAGTGCGAAAAGGAGAGTTGGGAAATCGGCCTTTTACCCAGCGTAAGTGGTGTACAGACTGAACTTTCTGCCAATAACCTAATTAACGGTGCTTATAGCTTATTTAATAGTTTTCAGAGTCTCCCCGGCACCAGCCTAGGCCAAACCACCGGCACCGGCCCAAATGCCAAAATCACCCTAGACACCGACGCCGCTGGCTACGGCTGGTTTATCGACTCATCGCCACTCAACAGCGACGAATTCCTACCCACCGCCGACGCCAATATCTGGCAAGCCAAAGCGGGTAGTGCAGCGGAAGGCAAGATGGATCTGTTCTCGGTGCTGCTGCACGAATACGGCTACAACCTGGGTTTGGAACATAGCGCCGCCGCCATGCCCGCCACATTAAAACTCGGCGAGCGCCGTTTGTTTACACCCGAAAAGCTGGCCCAGTTGGATCGACTGCACATTACCTTTAGCGCCCTGGTGGTGGCCTGAATTACTGCCCTTTGAGCCCAAGCACACTGTAATTCTAAGCGCCTCGATAATTGCGCGGCTAGTTTCTCTCGATAGTGTGTTCACAAAAAAGGCCTGTAATACAGGCCTTTCGCGCGCAAAATTGGTAATTTAAGCCGTTTGTGTTGGCATTCCCACCTGCGCCACCAACTCCTCGCGAATTTTTTGATTTAACCAAGGCTCAATCACCATAAAACCAAACTCTGGGCTAAAGGGTTGGTATTTTTGATTGCCTGCATAACGCACCACTTTGCCGTTTTGAATTTCCGCCACGCCGATAATATCTTCCTCGCTTAAGGCCTTGCCCTGGGCGCGGCCGCGTGCGTCGGTGACCCAGAGATGGCCGTTTTGTTGTTTTTGCGCTTCGGCCACTAGGCCGGGGCAGTGGGCCACGTGGCGGGCGATGGCCCAGTTTAAAAAGTCGATGTATTGCGGGTTGGTGGTGAAGGTTTCGGCTTCGCCTTCTTGTTGCGTAAATTCACCAATGAGGGCGTAGCTTTTTAGGCCGTGCTGGCGGGTGGATTCTTCGGGTAATAAAGAGGCTAAGCGGCGTGAACGGCCTGCGTCGGTGACGGTGTAAACATAAACATCATTGTGATTAGACATAGGGACCTGGCATTTAACTGTGGTGAAAGAAGCGTGATGAAATATTTAAGCCCGCAAGCATAAGGTCAACACCTCATAGGTGACAAACCAGTTGCGGCCATCCCAGCCGTATTTGCCCATGGCGTCACTAAACGCGCGCCAGTGGCCTGGGCTCATCAGCCCCTTAAAGCGCTGGGGCTGCTGGTTTTTGGCGCCTATGCCCTTCAGGCCCATCAGCAATTCTCGCAGGCTGGTCGCCTGAATACTGTGGCTGGCCGCGTGCCAGGTGAGCTGGCTAAACCCCGCTGCTTGGCATTGGGCGAGGATGCTTGCTTGGCTGGGGAAGGGGTTGATGTGGTGGTAGTGGTCTACCTCGGCCCAGGCGCGGGCCAGCCCCCCGAGGGTGCCGTCCATCAGGGTGTTAAACACCAGCAACCCGCCGGGAGCCAGGCAGCGTTTGGCTTCGGCTAAAACGCTTGGCAGGTTGCACCACTGCAGGGCCAGGTTGGCGGTAATGGCATCGAAGGCTTGGTTAACAAAGGGCAGTTGTTCGGCATCAGCCTGCAGTTTGGCGGCGCCTGCGGGCAGGGTTTGCAGCATGCCCCAGGCTAAATCCAGGTTGGCAACCCATGGGGTTGGTTGGCGGGCCTGCAGCTCGCGGGCGATAAAACCGGTGCCGCAGCCTAGGTCGAGTATCTGGCTGTGTTGCGGCTGGATGTGGGCCAGCAGTTCGCGGCCCAGGCGCTGTTGCAGCAGGGCGTATTGGTCGTAATGGGGCGCTGCGCGGCTGAAGGCGCGGGCGATGCTGCGGTTTTGCGCGCGGTCCAGCTCGGCGAGGGCTTGGTTAATAAAGGCTGCCCCTTCTAGCGGAATCAGATGGCCGCCAGGGATGGTGCGGCTGTGGGGGCACCGGCCTGCGGCCGCGACGGGCACTAGGGCATCCTGCTCGGCAAACAGGTGGCGCTGGGGTTTATTGAGCCCTGCCAGAATGGCGCTGTTGTCGATCTGCCCCAGCCAGCTGAGCGCTTCGGCCCAGGCGCTTATGTGTAGCGCTGGCGCGAGGGTTTTTACCTGCGCCAACAGGGCCTTGCGGTTAGGGCTGCCCTGCGCCTGCAGCTGGCTAAAGCGCTGCAGGGTGGCGGCAGGGTCTTGCGCAAAGCTGCTGTGAAAGCTCGCCAAAACCTCGGCTGCTAGGGCCTCTGGCCAATGGGGGCGGGCGATAAAACTGGGGTTAGCCGCCAGGGTGAGCAGCCCTTTTACCTTGGGGGAGCTGGCCAATTGGCCCGCGAGCATGCCGCCTAATGACCAGCCGAGCAGTAGGCAACCTTCAGGCAGCAGGGCTTCCAGTTCGCTGAGGATGGCGGCTAGGTTGAGGGTTGGCTCGGTATCCAAGGCGGCAAAGCCGGGCAGGTCTATAGCGTAGATGGGCCGACCGCTGGGGTATTGGGCGAGCCAGTCCTGCCAGATGCGGCTGTTATGGCCCCAGCCGTGCAAAAGCACCAGGGGCAGGCGCCCAGGTTCGGCGCCGCTGCGCAGTAGGGTTAGATCCACGGGGCCTCGCTTTGGGCCAGCTCGGCCAGGGTATCGAGCAGGGCCTCAAGCTGCGCCCGGCTGTGGCCTGCGGTGAGGGTGATGCGTAGTCGGGCAGTGCCTTTGGGTACGGTGGGCGGGCGTATGGCGCCCACCCAAAAACCGCGCTGGGCAAGCCTGTGCTGCCAGCTGAGGGCGCGGGCGTTGTCGCCTAGAATCAGCGGCTGAATTGCGGTTTGGCTGGGGGCGAGCGGCAGGGCGCGCGCCTTGGCACCGGCCACAAAGTGGTTGATATGCGTGCGCAGGCGCTGCCTGCGCTCCGGCTCCTGCTGCACCAACTGCAGGGCGGCCGAGGTGGCGGCGGCCAGGGCGGGCGGCAGGGCGGTGGTGTAAATATAGGTGCGGGCAAATTGCACCAGGCAGTCGATTAAATCCTCGCTACCGGCAATAAAAGCCCCGGCACAGCCCAGGGCTTTGCCCAGGGTGGCCATGTAAATCGGCACCTGTTCGCCGCTTAAGCCCGCCGATTCTGCGCTGCCACCGCCATTGGGGCCGAGCACGCCAAAGCCGTGGGCATCATCCACCAGCAGCCAGGCATTGCGTGCTTGGCTCAGTTGGGCGAGTTCCAGGAGCGGTGCCCGGTCGCCATCCATGCTGAACACTCCGTCTACGGCAACCAATTTGTAGCGGGCGCTGGAGCGCTCCAGGCGGGCGTCTAGGTCGGTCATATCGTTATGTTTAAAGCGCTCGAAGGCGGCGCCGGATAACAGGCCGCCGTCGATCAGGCTAGCGTGGTTTAGGCGGTCTTCAAAAATACCGTCCTGGCGGCCCAGCAGGGTGGTGATTACGCCTAAGTTGGCGGCATAACCGCTGGAAAACACCAGCGCCCTCGCCCGCCCGGTAAACCCGGCGAGTTCTTCTTCTAAAGCCTGATGGGGGGCGCTGTGGCCGCACACCAAATGGGAGGCGCCAGAGCCGAAGCCGTATTGGTGCGCCGCCTGGCTGAATGCCTCCTGTAATTTGGGGTGGGCGGCCAGGCTTAAATAATCGTTGCTGCAAAAATTCACCAACCGCCGCCCACCCTCCACTACCTCCGGGCCTTGGGGGGATTCTAAACACAGGCGGCGGCGGTAGAGGTGGGCCTCTTTGCGCTCGGCGAGTTTGCTCGCTAGGAAGTGGGCGAGGGAGTCGGTCATGGTTTTGTGCCTAATCAGGCGCGCCATGCGCAAGTGTTCATGCTATTAATCGCCGACTATTGTGCATCGGATATTTTTTCCCAAATATGTTCATAGCCTGCCCGCTGTAAATAACCCGCAATCGAATACATTATTTTTTCATTCCAAAATTCATTGGATTCACTAAATAAACGAGGAATATTGTGCACATCATCTTCGATGGATCGATCAACCATTCGCCAAAAGAAAAGGCTTAAATATTCGGCATCTTGCGCGGACTCCACCTTGCCTGATTCGAGAATGTGTATGATTTTTTTGTCGCCCATTTTTTCTGCGAAATGAATGATGTATTTTTTTTCTTCAGGGAATTTATAGGTGATCATAAAATTTTCTCCCCATTGCGTATAACCGACATCCTTCGGGCAACGATTTTTAATTTGATTACAAGGCTTGAAATGTGCATTTTTTCCGTTGCAGCAAGGAAATGGTGCCCCTTTTTGTCTATATCCGCTATGAAAGATAGCTTTGTAGGTATGTCGGCCTCTTTCAGAATCCAATAAATATCAATTTGTCGGTTTTTGTTGTGGCGCTGTTTTAATTTGTACACATCCTTAAGATTTTGATAGGTTGAGGAGAACGATAGCCCCATTTGGTCGTGGGGTAAAACCCATTGCTCGTCAGGCGACATAAACCAGTCTTTGACCCTCACGCCTTGAATTAATGCCTCAGATTCTGATACGTCTCTACGGCGATATAATGTTGGGTGGCTCCATTTGGGGGTTGGCCTTAGAACCATTCCCTCTAGTTCTTTTATTGTTTCGCTCAGGTCATTTATTGTTTTGAATTGCTCTAGCATTGAGTCATCCTTAGTTTATGTCGTATCAAGCTCTGTTTTTCAGGTCGCTGCAGTTGGATAATTGATGGATTCTTTTATTGCTTAAAATAAATATGTGTTCAAAGAAGGTGGCGGGGTTCGTTTGGGTCAATTTTTCGAGTTCAACTAAAGCTTGCGCCACATCTAAAGCGGGTGCTCTCCAGTTGTCGTAGATCAGTAACCACTTTTCATTGGTGGGCCAAGTAATATCTTGGTAGTGCTTGTCTTTTTTGTGAATATGATAGGCCATAGCCGCAGCCCAATTTTCTTCTGGCTCAGAACCCATCCAGGGAGGATTTAAGTGATTGTTCTTTATTTCTTCAATTAGCTTTTTCGCACTTTTTTTCTTTTCGCCTGGTATGGATTTCCTTGCAAAATAAATATCGGGAATCAGTCCTCTGACTCGCAGCGAGTCCAATTGCGCTGCGTTTGGGCATACAGCTTCGGTATGTTCAATACCAATAGAAATGTCTGGGTGCTCTACTTTGAAATCTGGGCGCTGTCCCTTTGATAGGCAAATAGGGTACTTAAATTCATTTCGCTCACACAGATATTTCAATAAACCGACTATGGCATACATTTCCGTATGATTAGAGGTTCTTCCCATTGTCCTCGGGGGAACCTCTGGGCAGAGACTATCGAGTAATAAGAGAAGCTCTTGCTTGCCATTGGCATTAATGATTGTGGTGTACATAAAATTAAAGTTGTTCAACTACAAGCATTATAAAAAAGCCGCTCCCCGGCAACTTTGGGCAAAACCATAGCCTCATTGGAAAAATCCCCCTCATAAGGCGCAGGCATAATCCCCAATTTCGCAAACAAAGCCCGATCCTTATCCGCTTCCGGGTTCGCGGTGGTAAGCAATTTCTCCCCGTAAAAAATCGAATTAGCCCCGGCTAAAAACGCCAGTGCTTGGGTTTGTTCGTTCATGGTTTCGCGCCCGGCGGAGAGGCGCACGTGGCTTTTGGGCATCATGATGCGGGCGGCGGCTATGGTGCGGATAAAATCAAAGGGGTCTAAATCCGGTGCGTCGGCCAGGGGTGTGCCTTCCACTTTCACCAGCATATTAATGGGCACAGATTCCGGGTGTTCGGGCAGGTTGGCGAGGGTGAGCAACAGGCCTGCGCGGTCCTGCTCGGCTTCGCCCATACCCACAATGCCGCCACAGCAGATTTTCATGCCCGCCTCGCGCACATTGGCCAGGGTGTTGAGGCGGTCTTGGTAGGTGCGGGTGGTGATGATCTCGCCATAGTATTCCGGCGAGGTGTCGAGGTTGTGGTTGTAATAATCCAGCCCCGCCTCGGCCAGCTGCTGGGCCTGTTGGTTGTCCAGCATACCGAGGGTCATACAGGTTTCCATACCTAATGATTTAACCCCCGCTACCATGGCCAGCACGGCGCTCATGTCTTTGTCGCGCGGCGAGCGCCAGGCGGCGCCCATGCAAAAACGGGTGGCGCCGGAGGCCTTGGCAGCCTGGGCTTCGGCGAGTACTTTCTCCACCGCCATGAGTTTTTCTTTTTCCAGGCCAGTGTCAAAATGCGCGCTCTGTGGGCAGTAGGCGCAGTCCTCCGGGCAGGCGCCGGTTTTAATCGAGCAGAGGGTGCTTACCTGCACCTGATTGGGATTAAAACAGGCCCGGTGTACGCTTTGCGCCTGGAAGATAAGATCGTTAAAGGGCAGGGCAAACAGGGCGGCAACCTGCTCGCGCGTCCAGTTGTGGCGCGGCTGGGAGGAATAAACGGACATAACAAGGCCTTTGGTGAAACGCGTTCGAAGGGGAATGCCTGCATCTTAAGGGCCTAATACCAGTTGTCAACCCAATAAGGAGTTTAAGGTTTACTATGCGCCAAGGTTCAATCTTCGCCCGGTTATTTGCCCACCGCTGTTGCCTCTGCGATGGCCCCAGCACACAGGCGCTGTGCAGCGCTTGCAGCCAAGACTTACCCCGCCAGGGCGATTGCTGCCCGCAATGTGCGCTGCCCCTTGCGCACAGCGAAGCCCTCTGCCCGGATTGTTTAGCCCACCCCAAGCCTTTTGCCCGCACCCATTGCGGGTTTGCCTATGTGTTCCCGCTCGATAGCCTCATCCACCAGTTTAAAAACCGCGCCTATGGGCCAATTGCCAACCGCCTGGCCGATGAACTGGCAGGCCGCATCGCAAGCAGCGCTCTGCACTACACCGCTCTGGTGCCCATGCCCCAGCACTGGCGCGGCCTCTGGGCGCGCGGGCGCAACCCGGCGGCGGAAGTCGCGAGCCTGCTCAGCCGCCGGCTGGGCACCCCGGTTGCGCCGCTGCTGCGTAAAACCCGCCACACCCCGGCGCAAAAACACCTCACCCGCCAGGAGCGCTGGCAGAATCTGGCGGGCAGCCTGGCGGCCTCCCACAGACTGAGCGGTGGGCGTTATTTGCTGGTGGATGATGTGATGACGACAGGGGCAAGCAGCATTCTGGCAAGCCAGGTGCTGCTTGCGGCGGGGGCCGAGCGGGTAGATGTGGCGGTGTTGGCGCGCACGCCACAGCGTTGATTTGGCCTCAACACGCGACGACTAATTCCAAGCACTGATATGACTAGCTTTCGCCCTTATCCGCCTTGGTAATAGATCCTCCAATTATCACAATCGCCTGAAGCGCTGTAGCGAGTGCTGTTGGTTTTTATTGAGCAGGTGTCCAATTGAATCAGCACTACCACCTGGTGCCCAGGGCAGCTGACGGAGTACTGTTTATACGCCGAAGTGGGAATGCTGTTTTCTGCAACATCACAGCCCGGAGTGTTGCCAAAAACGGGATCATTAAACTCAAAAACTTTTGCACCTATAGCTGTTCCGGAGCTGGAGGATGAACTGCTGCTGGAACTAGAAGAACTCGATGAGCTGCTGCTAGAACTTGACGATGAGCTTGAGCTGCTAGAGGAACTACTTGACGATGAGCTGCTGCTAGAAGAGCTGCTACTTGAACTTGAACTTGAACTTGAACTGCTCGAAGAACTTGACGAGCTCAGTGCCCCCAGATAATAAATTCGCCAGTTAGAGCATTCGCCTGAGGCACTGTAAAGGGGGTTGTTAGTTTGAAAGGTGCAGGTGTCTAACTGGATCAATACTACGACCTGATGACCAGAGCAACTCACGGAATACTGCTTATACGCCGAAGTGGGAATGCCATTTTCTGCAACATCACAGCCTGGGGTATTACCAAACACAGGATCATTGAACTCAAATATTTTCACGGCTGCGAGAGTTCCCGAGCTTGAGGAAGAGCTTGAGCTGGATGAAGAACTGGATGAACTGCTGCTGGAGCTCGAAGAGGAGCTAGAGCTACTGGACGAGCTGCTTGATGATGAGCTACTGGACGAGCTGCTGCTTGAAGAGCTACTGCTTGAACTTGAGCTGCTTGATGAGCCTAGCTCCCCCAGATAATAAATCCGCCAGTTGGAGCATTCGCCAGAGGCGCTGTATCGAGGGCTATTGGTTTGGAAGGTACATCCGTCCAATTGAATTAGCACTGCCACCTGGTGCCCCGGACAGCTCACGGAATATTGTTTATACGCCGAAGTGGGTATGGCGTTTTCCACAATATCGCAGCCTGGCGTGTTGCCAAAAACGGGATCGTTAAACTCAAAAATTTTCGCACCTATAGGTGTTCCAGAGCTGGAGGATGAGCTATTAGAGCTAGAGGAGCTTGAAGAGCTGGAACTTGAAGAAGAACTGGAGCTTGATGAGCTACTACTAGAGGAACTTGAGCTAGAAGATGAGCTTGAAGTACTGCTGGAGCTAGAAGAGCTCGAACTACTGGAACTCGATGAGCTGGAACTTGAAGAAGAACTGGAGCTTGATGAGCTACTACTAGAGGAACTCGAGCTAGAAGATGAGCTTGAAGTACTGCTGGAGCTAGAAGAGCTCGAACTGCTGGAGCTAGAAGAGCTGGAACTTGAAGAAGAACTAGAGCTTGAGGAGCTGCTACTGGAGGAGCTCGAGCTAGAAGATGAGCTTGAAGTGCTGCTGGAGCTAGAAGAGCTGGAACTTGAAGAAGAACTAGAGCTTGAGGAGCTGCTACTGGAGGAGCTCGAGCTAGAAGATGAGCTTGAAGTACTGCTGGAGCTAGACGAACTCGAGCTACTGGAGCTAGAAGAGCTGGAACTTGAAGAAGAACTGGAGCTTGAGGAGCTACTACTAGAGGAGCTGGAGCTAGAAGACGAGCTTGAAGTACTGCTGGAGCTAGAAGAGCCCGAACTGCTGGAGCTCGATGAGCTGGAGCTTGAAGAAGAACTAGAGCTTGAGGAGCTGCTACTAGAGGAGCTGGAGCTAGAAGACGAGCTTGAGGTGCTACTGGAGCTTGAGGAACTACTACTCGAAGAGCTAGAACTGGACGAGCTAGAGCTCGAACTAGACGACGCGCTAGAGCTGCTACTAGAACTCGAAGCCGAACTAGAGCTGGACGAGCTCGATGCCAATCCAGAGCTGCTCGATGAGCTAGTGCTACTTGATGAGGAGCTCGAACTACTTGAAGAAGAACTTGAACTACTTGAAGACGAGCTAGAGCTGCTGGCCGCCGAGTTAGGCTCCCCCGCCTCCAGAGCGGTCACCTCAAAACTAAAAATATCCGCCGTTTCTCCGCCGCCAATCACGCCTTCCAACTGGGCGGCTTTGTCGCCCCAGTAGACGCGGGCGGTGTAGCTGGAGCCTATACCATCTGCGTGGTGCAGGCGCACTTGGTAGCGCCCTTGAGGGGCGTAGGTGCGCCAGATAATGTTGCGCTGGGGCACGCGCAGGCTCGGCTCTTCAAATTCACCGAGGGCCTCATCGCAGTTGGCGGTGAAAAAATTCAGGCTCAGCCAGTTGCTGCAGGGGTCTTGCACGGACAGTTCAAGCAAGCTGGTTGGGTCCGACCACACCAGGTTAACCCGCACTTGCCCTGCAAGGCCCGGCAGCTCCGTTTGGGCGCGGTCCACAGCGGTTTGGGTTGGTTTGCGGGTGACCAGTGGCGGTGTTGGGTCGCTGTCGCGAATCACCGCCACACCGCGCGCGCTGAAGGGTTTGTCGCCCTCTTGCCCGCTGACTTGCAAGGTGAAGTACTCGCCTTTTTCCCGTGTGGTATCGCTCAGCAGTTGCACTGAAACGGTTTTTTCCTGCTCGCCGGGGGCAAAGGTTAGGCTGGCCGCTTGGGCGATGTAGTCAACACCCGCCGCCGCTGTGCCATCGGCGGTGAGGTAAGAAAGTACAGTGGTTTGTGTAGCCGGTTTGTTCAGGCGCACAGTGAAGTCCACCTTGGCGCTGTTCTCCCGCTGGCTGCTGCCCACCACCTTGGCGCTATTGGCCAGCGGGTAGACGAATAAATCCAGAGTATCTGAGGCCACCTGTTTGTCATCGGTGACGCCCGTCAGGCGAAAACTCAAGCGGGTGTACTGGCTGACATCCGGCACCAGCACTTGGGTGGTGAGTTGTTCCGGGTTGAGGATCGGCACCTCGGGCCCGCCGGTGTCGATTTGTGTCCACTGGGTGCGGCTAAAAACGCTGTTGCTCAGGGCGCTGCCCTGTAGGTTCACCAATAGGTTGGCATCGCTGAAGATGTCCGGCCCCGCTTCAATGCTGACTGCGGCTTCTGTGCTGGGCAGTTGCGGCGCACTGACGCCCAGGTCTGCAGCGGCCTTTTGCAGCTCGGCCTGTTTGCGCTCGGTAATTTGCGCGGGGCTAATCTGCGCCTTGTCGGTGTCCACCTGGCTGCCCTGGCCTTTGCCGCAGGCGCTTAACATTAGGCAGAGCAATAAACTTAGATAGGTGCGGGCAACGGCGCGTCCAGACATGGAACATCCTCTTGGTGTGTACTCCTGCGCGGCAGGGGGCAGATAAACGAATGGCGCGCAAACTATCAGAAACTCAGCCCTCCTGCAGTGCGCAAACGACGGATTGGCTCAGGTTGATCACCGCCCCAGGCGCGCCGGGCGGCCGTGTTATGCTGCGCGCTTTTAGCCGCTCCCTTCGCCCTATGACCAGTCCCTTTGCCGATTTAAGCCCCGACACTGTTATGGATGCGGTGGAATCCCTAGGCCACTATTGTGATGCGCGCATTTATCCGCTCAATTCCTATGAAAATCGCGTCTATCAAGTAGGTATCGAAGGCGCCCGCCCTTTGATCGCGAAGTTTTACCGGCCCGGCCGCTGGTCTGGCGAGCAGATTCGCGAAGAACACCAGTGGAGCCTCGAGCTTGCATCCGCAGCCTTGCCGGTCATAGCGCCTCTACAGCAGGCGGGCGAAACCCTGTTTAGCCATGGGCACTATGCCTTTGCGCTCTACCCGCGCGCGCCCGGCACCCCGGTGGCATTGGTGGAGGATGACCAGCTGTACGCCCTCGGCCAACTCATAGGCCAGGTGCATCAGCAGGCGGCGGCGCCTTTTCAGCACCGCCAGAGCCTCAGCCCGCACACAGATGGGCCCGAGTATCTGCTGGCCAAGGGCTTTTTGCCCACGTCTTTGGCCCGCGATTACCTGGCCCTGAGCGATAAACTCACCGCCGCCATTGACGCGGTCTTTGCCCGCGCCACCTTTAACCACCGGCCAATACATGGCGATGTACACGCGGGTAATGTGCTCTGGCAGGAGGATGGCCCCTGCCTGGTGGATTTTGATGATGCGCAAAACGGCCCTGCAGTGCAGGACCTGTGGATGCTGCTCAGCGGCAGCCCCGCCGCCCAGCAGGCGCAGCTGCAGCAGGTGCTGGAAGGCTACGAGGAGCATTGCGACTTTGATAGCCGCGAGCTGGTCCTCATTCCCAGCCTCCGGGCGCTGCGGCTGCTGAATTACAGCGCCTGGCTCGCCCGCCGCTGGGAGGATCGCGCCTTTGCCCTGGCCTTTCCCTGGTTTAACACCGAGTCCTACTGGGCGGCGCATCTTAAGCAGTTGAACGAAGCGCTCGCGGAGATTCACAATCTGCGCCTGTCGCGGGGCCAGCCGTTTTGACTCAGGCAAGTGAGCCCTGGAGCCTCTACATAGTGCGCGCCCGTGACGGCAGTTTGTACACGGGGGTAGCCAAAGACGTGGCCAAACGCTTTGCCGAGCACCAAGCTCAAGGCCCCAAATGTGCTAAATATTTAAAAGGGCGCGGCCCTTTGGTATTGGTGTATCAGGAGGCCGTCGGCGATAAATCCGCAGCGCTCAAACGTGAATATGCGTTAAAACAATTATCGAAAATCACCAAAGAAAAACTGGTGAGCGATTTTATGCGCCCCAAACCAAGTCCGCTGAACGGGCAATAAAAAAGGCAGCTAGGCTGCCTTTTTTATTGCTTGAATGTGCGCGGTTAGCCCCTGGTTAAAAGGTAAAGCGAGCACCTACACTGAAGGTGTCGGCATTAAGTTCATACTTGATGCCCTCGTATTTAAAGCTTAATGGGTAGTAGCGATAATCAAAGGTCACCCATAAATTATCCACCGCATTTAATTGAAAACCTAAAGCGTAATTCACATCTTGATCGCGAACCTTACCCTCGGTTCGATCATTTACGCTGCGCTCTACCTCATAATCCAACAGACCGATTTTGGCATACAAGCCATAGGCATCGCTGAGTGGGTAGGAGAAAACCAGGGAGTAATTAGCGCCGGAAATGTCAGTGCCAAGGTTCAGGTTGTACCCTGGGTTGTAGTCAAAACTGCCGGGGTCGGTGAGGGCTATTTCGGCAGCGAAAAATTCAGAAAATTGATACCCGCCGTAAATTTCATAGGCGGTGCCTTCGGATTTCGGCTCGTCGTCCCACTGGCTAAGGCCCACTGAACCGCCCGCATAAAATTCAGCAAAGCAGGGGCTGGAAATAAGTGCGGCGGCACATATGAGTTGGTTTAAACGGCTGTTAATCAGGTGCATAGTGTCTCCAAAAGGTTGCCAAGGGCGCACTCAATCTGCGCCCTAAAAGCTGAACATGGGCTGAAATAGGTAGGGTGGGGTTTTGCTTGGCCTAGCTCTTAAAACTGTCGCTATCTAAATCATAGCGTTTGCAGATTTTATAAAAATCCGAGCGGTTGCGACCGGCTAAAATAGCCGCTTGGGCCATATTGCCCTGGGTGGCTTTTAACAGGCCGATTACATAATCCCGTTCAAATTCCTGTTTAGCTTCGGTGAGGGGTTTAACATCGCTGCGGTTTAAATCGGGGATGGCATTTTCAATTAATAAGGGTGAAATCATCGCGCTGGTGGAGAGGGCATACACCTGTTCAATGACGTTTTTTAATTGCCGTACATTGCCCGGCCAGTCGTAGGATAATAATAATACCAACGCCTGCGGCGCCAATTGTTTACTGGCGTTGTTATTTTTGGCGAGGGCGTCCAAAAAGGTGTTGACCATTAAAGGAATATCTTCCTTGCGCTCGCGCAGTGGTGGCACTTTTAAATTCACCACATTTAAGCGGTAAAACAAGTCTTCACGAAAGGTTTTGTTTTTAATCGCTTCGCTGAGGTTTTGGTGGGTGGCGGAAATAATCCGCACATTAATGGCGCGATCCTTAGTGCCGCCTAATGGGCGCACGGTTTTTTCCTGTAATACCCGCAGTAATTTACTTTGTAATACTAGCGGCATATCGCCAATTTCATCTAAAAATAATACCCCGCCATCGGCGGCTACAAATAAGCCTTCATGGTCGCGCGCAGCCCCGGTAAAAGCGCCTTTTACATGGCCGAATAATTCAGACTCTAATAATTCGCCGGGCATGGCGCCGCAGTTGATAGCGACAAAAGGTTTATCGCTGCGGTCGCCGTAGCGGTGCAAACTGCCCGCGAGCACTTCTTTACCGGCGCCGCTTTCGCCGCTGATTAATACGTTTACATCGGAGCTGGCGAGCAATTTAGCCTGGTCGATTAAGGCGTGCATTTTTGCGCTGCGGGTACTAAATAACGATTGCCACTCACCGTGGGGAATATTAACGCGGCGGCTTAATTGCAGGGCTTGGTTGATGGTGGTGACCAGTTCGTCTTTATCGGGCGGCTTGGTTAAAAAAGAAAATACACCTTTTTGCGTGGCGTTAACCGCCTCGCGGATAGAGCCTTGGGCAGTAAAAATAATTACCGGTAAACTCGGCCATTGAGCTTGGATGCGATCAAATAAGGCCAAGCCATCCATATTTTCCATGCGCAGATCGGTGATCACTAAATCCGGCAATTCTTTATTGAGGGCGTCCAATGCCTCACTGCCGGATTGTGCCGTCGTAATGACGCAATTACACGCCTGCAGGCGATAGGAATAGAGCGTCAACATGCTCGGGTCGTCATCGACCAATAAAACACGCGCTTGGGGCATGGAGGGTCCTTAGGGAGGAGACAGTCGTTTCTGTTTGCGTGAATCTAGGGTTTCTTCAATGTCACCGATCCCTTTAATGGCCTCCTTGTAGGTGCTTTGCAGTTTAGTCAGCTCCTCCTTCTGACTTTGCAGCGCTTGGCGCAGCTCTTGGTTTTCGCGGCTGCTGTCCTGGGCGCGGGCATTATATTGGCTAATGGCGCGCTGTTGGCTGCGCAGTAGGTCAAACAGGTTATCGTACTCGCTGGGCCACTGGCCTCGGCTCACCAGATGATTGAGCACCTCCACTTGCAGCCCCGGTGTACTGGCCGGTTCGCAGCTGGTCAGTAACAAGCCATCTAATTCGTCTTCCAGGTTGCTCGCGTCGTCCTTGCGCAGGTGCAAAAGCGTGCTGCGCAGTGTTTTTATCTGTTCAGCGCGCTGGGTTTTGTCCAATGAACACAGGGTTAAGCGGTGGGCCAGTAGCTCATTGAGGCTGCGCTGGGGGTGCAGTTTGGTTTGCGTGTTGGGCGTGTTGGTCTCTGGATAGGGCAGGGTTGTGCACCCCGCTAGGCAGTTGGCCAACAACACCATCCCACTCCACTGAACAATTTTAAGTAGCTGTGGAGGAGGGCTGTAAACTGGGTGCTTCATGAACAATCTCGGGGTTGGTCGGGAAGTGCAGGGTAAAACGCGTGCCTCTTCTGAGGGTGGTGCTAACTTTTATTTTGCCTGATAACAATTTGTAGCTGGCCGCAACAATCGCAAGCCCCATGCCGCTGCCTTTGAGTGAACCTTGTCGTCGGGCGCTGCCTTGGTAAAAGGGCTTAAAAATCTGATTTAATTCATCCCTATTTATACCTGGGCCGTTATCTACCACACTCAGCCACCAGCCCTGCGCGTCCTTACCAACGCTGAGCGCGACTTTACCATGCTGGCCGGAAAAGTCGTGTGCATTGGATAATAGGTTGTTGAGAATCATCGAGATTAATTGCGGGTCGGAGTGCACATAAAAGGGTTCTTGCGGCAATTGCCAGCTGCATTGACTCCTCGGCCGGCTGGCGGTGATTTTGGCGCAGAGTTTATGGCTCATGGCGGTGAGATCAAACGAGCGCAGGTCAGCCAACAAGCCTTGGGAGACAGCGTTGTAATTGAGGAGCTGTTGAATTAATTCGTGCAGGCTTTGGGAATTTTCCAGCAGTATACGAATGACCTCTTCTTGGCCGGGGGTGGTGGCGCCGAGTACCTGCTCGTTAAGCAGCCGGGATGCTTCGGTAATGGCGGCCAAGGGGGCTTTTAACTCATGGGTTATATCTTGCAAAAAAGCCTGTTTGTGTTGTTCGCTGAGTACCAGGCGCTGGCGCATCCACTCCAGGTTTTCTCCTAGCTCCTGCAGATCCTTAGGGCCTTCGATGACGATGGGGTGTTGCCAGCGCGCGTGCCCCAAATCGTAAATGGCAGCCGCCATGCGCCGCAGGGGCGCCCCGAGGGCGGCAAGGCTCAGGGCTACCAACAGCAAGGTGCCCGGCAGCGCAAAGGCACCCAAAATCGCCAGCCACCTCAGGGTGCTGTTAAACCGCGCTTGAGCGGCGTCGAGCTGCTTTGCGCTGTAGGAATCCCAAAACTCCACCAGCCGGTCCCGCTGGTCGCGCAACTCCTGTAAACGGCCCGCCAGGGTTGCCTGATCGGCATCGGAGGCGGCGAGCATTTGTCGGCTGGCCGCGCTGAACTGCTCAATATGGGGTGAGGCCTGGGGGAGCGTTTGTTGCAATTTAGCAACATCCTCGGCCAGTAAGGTCAGATCATTTTGCAGAAAGGTTTGAAATTTAGCGTTGCGCAGTAGGTTGTATTGGCGGGCGGAGCGCTCAACTTCTGTCACCCGCTCCAGAATATTCGCTTCCAAACGCCCCACCCGCTGCAGATGGGCCACCAGCAGGCGCTGGTCGTGCGACTGGGCCCATATCGACCAGCCGCCATAGATCACGGCCGCCGTTAAGGGCAGCAGCGCTAAGAGCGTTGCCATCACCCATTGATGGCTGAGCTTGAGTCGATTCATCCACCTGCGCAGCACGGGAAGTTCTCCGGTTAAAAAAGGCGCAAAAGTCTAGCATCTTTGCCCCGTGGAATTTTGGCAACACGGTAAGGTATTGATTTTATTGTTTTTTATTGTCGCCAGTGCGGATCTGTTGCCAAATGGCAACAGATCCTGACCGTTTGGGCGGCAGGCCAAGCCGCATTTTGTTTATAACATTATGATTTTAAATATAAAAATTAAAATGGATGACAGTTTGCACTGTGAGTCTCGTCAGTGAAGGTGCTGGCAGCTAACCAGAGCGGCGCTGACATTCAGCGCGACGAAGCCGCCGCGAGGGGGCTGTGGGAAGCTCAGTTTTTCCCAGTGATTAGGTTGTAGGGTTGATGCGTTTATACGGGGTAAACACATTAATCCGAGGCTTGATTCCTGAGGAAAAACTGATCTTCCCGCATACTCCTCGATTCAGTTCGCCCCAGAGGTATCAGCGGGCGCCAACAATTAAAGCGTATTTTCGGCTTGCGTACACCGCCTAAACGGCTAGGTGTTGCGGGCTGAAAACCTGTTATTGAGGGTGTGAAGATGATTAACCGTCTGGATTTTTTTGCGCTATTATTTTTTCAGATTGCTATTACCTTTGCGTTGGCGCAGGTATTGGCAAAGCGCGGTTGCGCTGACTGCGACACTCGGGCCGAAAACCCAGTGGTGTTTGACCAGCTGGTGTTGGTTGAGCACTAAAGTGATTTAGCGATGCAGTGGCTAGATTTTAAGGTTCGCGCTTTGCATCGAGCGCGATCAAAGAACAGTACTTCCGTTTGGGCGCACTTAAGCCCGCGTGAATAGCAGCCTAGCTGCAGCAGAATTAGTTATGTGTGTTTTGGCGCCGCAAGGCGCCTTTTTTTTGCCTATTTTTAGCGAATTTACGCCGGTGGCCTATCATTGTTTAGAGTGTCAGGAGATTTACACTATGAGCTTTGATCAATTATTCGAAAACGCCACCCGTTTGCCGTCAATTCCCAAAGTCGTCCAAGAGCTATTGCAAACGTTTGATAATCCCGATGTGGATATGAAACAAATCGCCAACAAAATAGCGCTTGAGCCTGTGCTCACCGCAAAATTGTTGCGCACCGCCAATGCTTCTCACTATGGCCTGCCGCGCAAGGTTGCCTCGGTGCACGACGCCGTTATTGTGCTGGGGTTTTCTGCTGTGCGCACACTGGTAATGGCATCGGGCTTGGTCACTAGCCTACAAATGCCTGCCGCGTTAGATAAAAAACAATTTTGGACCGATGCGTTTGCTGTAGCTGAAGGTGCTAAATGGCTGGGAAAATTTGGCGCGCGCATCGATGCAAATACCTTAGCGACGGCGGGCTTGGTGCATAGAGTGGGGCAATTATTAATGTATTCGGTCTACCCGGAATTAGCCGCCAAAGTGAAGCACGCTATAGCCGCCGGGCAATCGCGGTTGGAAGCGGAACAGGCAGTGTTTGGTTACACCTATTGTGTGGTGGGAGCAGAGTTAGCCAAGCGCTGGCGGTTTCCTGCTGTGATTTGTGATGCCTTGTTGCATCAAAATGCGCCTTTAGCCGCAAGCCCCTTTTCCTTGTTGGGCGCCTATTTGCATTTAGCGAAATATATGCACTCCTGTTTGCAGTCGGGTGTGTCGGTTGAAGAATTAATTGAGCATTTCCCTACTGCTGTCAGCGATGCCTGTGATATTGACAAGGAAAAACTCTTTGCCGCCTTGAGTGATTTTAAAGGCCTTGCCTCTGCAATGGATTCTATGTTGGACGATTAGCGCGTGCCTGCGCTCGTTTAAAAAAACTCGGCCTTCGTGCCGAGTTTTTTGTTCTTCGGGTTAATAAATACACCTCACCGAACATCGAAGTAGTTTTGGTGAGGTAAAAACCCAATCGGTTGATCTGTTGTGTCGGTGGGTGAACTACAACCAATCGGGTGTTTGGTCAAAACCTCTATCGGAACTGTTCGGCTGGAGCTGTCATTCGTGCCGATTATTTGGGATCGGCTTTCATGGTTGGTTTTTTACTCATGTCATCATTAATCGGTGTGTACCCAGGGTTGTGAAAAATATCCGTTGTTTCATCGTAATATCCTTCTATTTCAACCGTTAATTTACTGTTTTTGGCTTTTACATTGGCTTTGCCTAGGCAGCCATATACTTTTGCGTAGGAGACAAAATTATCGTTTTGAAGCTGCCTGGCGATACGGCATGCCAGGGGCCTCTCGCCGGTTCCTGAAAAGCAGGAATAAATTAGTAGGCTGCAGAATTTGGATTTTGTCAGGCCTACTTTTACCATGCGCTTAATTATTTCTGTTTGATCAATGTGCGATTTATCTTTTGGTAAATCTTTGTCATTGCTACCCATCACTTTGCCACCTTCGGCACCATGCGCTACCACAACCAAAGTGTCCTGCTCGGTGATGGTGCTAATGTCACTTAACCAATGACCACCACTTAAAATTGCGCCCACGGCGGCAGGTTTGGCAGGTGGTTGTGAGGCATCTAGCACTGGGCCTGCAGCGGTTGAAAGCCCTGCCAAAGTGGAGTAGGTGGTTTTATCGTCGTAGGGATAAAATAAAAAATAAGCCATAAAAGCCTCGATTAAACATTAATGATGATAAGGCGGGTGGCGACAAATATACCTTTTATGTGAATGCTATTAACCCGGTACGCAATATCGTCGGGTTAATAATAGATGGTGATATTTGCGCTCATGCCAATGGGGGTGCACGTGAATCAATGCCAGCCTAGAATAGGTATGAATGCTGCGCAATCGAGTTTTAGGCGCCAATGTGTATGAAGGTATTTTTTGTAAAGTGCGCCGACGGTTAGTGGTTGCCAGCCATTTTAAATGGCTGCCTTATTTAAAATGAGTAGAGCGCCTGTGCAGATGCTGTTAGATAAGTGTCGTGTCGATGAGGTTGATTTTTTATTCAAGGCTTTGTGATTTTATTGCGGTTAAAAATGATTTTTTAAGCGCTCGCGTGGCGTTGAAATAATTGTTTGTGGGCGAATGATGAATTCGCATTTGATTGTGAAAGTGTGACCTGGGTCGCAATGGTATATGAAGGGCTGCAAACTCTTCTTGCTGGGCGAGCTGTTTGGATGAGCAAAAAATGGCTGGCATAATTCACTTCATTCATTTTAATGCAGCGTCTTATTAACCCGGCGACAAAAGAGATCGTCCTGATCTATTTTGCCTTCGCCTCGCTAAATCTGCACTGCTTTACCTTGGGTTATATCTGCGCGTTGATACCCAGGCGTGTATCGCCCATGACACAATTGCGACCGCTGTTTTTAGCGCGGTAGAGGGCTTCGTCGGCGGATTTAAATAATTGATCCAAATCGCCGCCTATCAGTGTGGCAACGCCGAAACTCGCAGTAATGGTGATGCCCCAGGGGTTGGTGGTGGCGGCTATTTTTTGGCGCAGGGCTTCAGCGGCTGCCATGGCTTCGAGCTGGTTGGTGTTGGGGTAGAGCAAAATAAATTCTTCGCCGCCCCAGCGGGCCGGAAAGTCGGATTTGCGCACGCTGCCTTTGATGACATTAGCAATTATTTTAAGTACTTCATCGCCCGCATCATGGCCGAGGTTGTCGTTGATTTTTTTGAAGTGATCAATATCCAGTAGCACCATGGAAAAAGACTCGCGATGGTGTTTCCAGTTATTTAAGCCGTGGTAAAGCGCTTCTTGCATCGCGACTCGATTATTGAGTCCGGTGAGCTGGTCGGTTTTGGCTAGGTCTTCAAAACGGCGATTTTGTGTGCTTAAAATGCCGTTGATGGCAATTAATTCTTGTTGTTTAGCCTGCTGGCGATTTAAGGCCATATTCATGGCGGTGATACGAAATAATAGGTAAGTTATAATCAAGCCTGTCCATACCATAGTAATCAGGCGGTACAGTTGAAGCTCGCTAATAAAGGGGGTTTCCCAGCTGATACCTTTTAAGGTCACTTCATGGTCGCCCGATACCATCAAGGAGCCAGATTGAATCTCCATGCCCGATATATTATTAAATTCCGCGTGCGCATCTTTGAGTGGAATATTGCGTTGGGTGACCCACCAGTCAGCTACCCCAAATTCGTCCATGTTTATGGTAAATCCACGGCCAAGGTCCTGGACTGGAATTTCTACCATGTTGTATTTTTCGCTCAAATCGTCGCCGGGGATGTAGTGTTTTAAACTGCGATTGCGTAAATAAATGCGCAGATGGCTGCCGCTGCCTTTGTAATCGATCCAAAGTGTTAAATTCACGGCTCGGCTTAAATCTAAGCCCGCTCCTTTTTCATCGAGAAAAGACAGGCGCATGCTGCAATAGGGGGTTGTTAGCTTATCGCCCAGCGAGCAGATCCAGTGTTTTTGTTCTTCATTTTTCCAGGTGATTGTGCTGTTACCGCCGGAATAGGCGTCGGCGTATATTACAGCGCGGTGTTGTGTTAAATCTAAATGATCGGTGCGGGTCAGTAGATCCTTGGGAATGACGATTAGGAGGAGGGATATAATCGCAGCGATGCCCAGAATCCATTCGGGTTTTAAATGAAGCGTAGACGGGCGCAGACGTGCAAATAGCATGAGGGGTTCCCTAGGGGCGCAAAATAACTCGTACCATTGGAGTCTAGTTGTAAAAGTGAGTCAGCGCCAACGCTCGGGCGAGGGTTTTGCTGTTGTAAGAAGGCGTGGCCTTCGTGGCCGTATGCCTTCGATGCTCATAAAAATAGCGATATAAAATTAGTCAGTCGGCACCCACAAGGGGTGCCGCTACACGCTTATCATTAATCCGACGGCTTAAACCGCTGCGTGCCCCACTAAAACAAGCAGGTTCTTGTATTTGCGCGGGTTTTGGCGGGGTGATGACAAAATGGATCAGGACGATCTATTTTGTTGCTGGGTTAAACATGCGGCCAATGTATTTCATCCAGACGTTAGGTGCGAGAAGCCGGTGTTTTGGCCGGTTTTTTCCCGTTGGTTTTTTTAGCTGGAGGCGCAACAGGCTCTGGCTCTAACAGTGTAAAACGCACGGATTTTTCCGTATCGGAATTGCCGCCGATAAACACCTCAAAATCCCCTGCTTCCAGCCCGTAGGTCAAATCCAGGCGATAAAACGCTAGCATATCGGGGGTTATTTCAAAGCTGATGTCGCGACTTTCACCCGGCTGTAACAGCACTTTTTGAAAGCCTTTTAATTCTTTTACCGGCCGCGACACGCTGGCGAGCGGGTCGTGAATATACAGCTGAGCCACTTCTTCACCGGCTACTTTGCCCGTATTGGTGAGGGTAACGCTGGCGGTAATTCCGCTACCTGTGCGCAGGTTATTGCTGCTTAAACGCAAATTGCTGTAGGTGAACTCCGTGTAACTGAGGCCAAAACCAAAGGGGTAGAGGGCGGAGTTGGCCACATCCACGTAACGGCTTTTATAGGTGCGGGTATTGGCTTCGGGCTGGGCTTTATTATCCGTGGGCCGCCCGGTGGGTAAGTGGTTATAAAACAGCGGCACCTGGCCAATGCTGCGCGGAAAACTCATGGGTAATTTACCGCTCGGGTTGTAATCGCCAAATAACACATCCGCCACCGCATTGCCCGCTTCAGTGCCCAAATGCCAGGTTTGCAAAATGGCGTCGGCTTTTTTCTCGGCGTTCATCAGGGTTAATGGCCGGCCTGAGCTGACCAATAAAATAACCGGTTTATTAGTGTCGGCAATCGCGCGCAATAAATTGCTTTGATGGCCGGGGAAATCCAGCGAGGTGCGGGCGCCGTCTTCGCCCACTAATGAAGTGGGTTCGCCCAAGGCCATAATCACGTAGTCGGCTTGCAGGGCGAGGTTAACGGCTTTGGCTATATCTTTGGCATCGCAGGCGAATAAAAAGCTGCAACCGGCGGTGGAGATAATTTTGGTTTTAGGGTCCACCGCATTTTTAATGCCTTGCAAAATCGACACGGGATCGTCCGGCTTGGAAAATAATGCCCAGGTGGAATTTTGGTCTTCTTTGCTGTCGGCCATGGGGCCAATCACCGCCAGGGTGCGCATTTTTTTCGGCAGCGGCAATAGTTTATTGTCGTTTTTTAACAGCACGATGGAGCGCTTGGCAATATCGCGGGCCAGTGCCCGGTGTTTATCCGAAAACACTATGGCGTCGCGGGTTTTGTTGTCGGGTAAATATTTGTATGGGTCTTCAAATAATCCCAAACGATTTTTTAACTGCAAAATGCGCCGTACCGCATCGTTTAATTGAGTTTCGGTAATTTTTTGCTCGGCGAGCAGGGCGGGTAAATGGCCGGTATAGGCATTGGCCATCATGTCCATATCGGTAGTGGCACTAAAGGCTTTTAGCGCGGCGTCTTGTAAATCTTTGGCTACACCGTGGGCGATTAATTCTTTAATGGCTTCGTAATCGGTGACCACTGTGCCGTTAAATTGCCATTCATTGCGCAGTATTTGCCGCATTAAAAACGGGTCCATCACGGCGGGTACGCCATTGAGGGTATTAAACGCGCTCATCACCGTGGCGGCACCGGCGTCTAAAGCGGCTTTGTAGGGCGGTAAATAAGCTTCGCGCAGGCTGCGCTCGCTCATATCCACCGAGTTGTATTCGCGCCCGGCTTCCGGTGCGCCATAGGCGGCGAAGTGTTTAACGGTGGCGGCGATAGTGTCCGGAGCAGATAAATCATCACCCTGAAAGCCTTTTACGCGGGCGCGGGCAATGGCCGAGCCTAAATAAGGATCTTCACCGGCGCCTTCAATAATGCGTCCCCAGCGCGGGTTGCGGGAGATGTCCACCATGGGCGCAAAGGTCCAGTTCACCCCGGAGGCGGCGGCCTCTTCAGCGGCCATGCGCGCAGAGCGGCGGATTAAATCCAGGTCCCAACTGGCGGCTTCCGCCAGGGGCAGTGGTGTGGTGGTGCGGTAGCCGTGAATTACATCGGCGGCAATAATAATAGGGATTTTTAAGCGCGATTCCTCCACGGCAATACGCTGCAATTGGCGGATGTAATCGGAATTATTGATATTAAAAAACCCGGCAACCTGGCCGGCTTTAATCATCGCCATGTGTTTTTCGGGGCTGGGTAAACCGGGGATAACGTCGGTGGCGTTTTGAGTGCCCGCAATAATATTTAATTGGCCGGCTTTTTCCTCCGGCGTCATTTGCTTAATCAGCTCTTCAATTTGTTGATCGGTTATGGCAAGGCTCGGCTTGCTCAGCAGTAGCGCCGCTAATCCAAGCGCGCGAAAAACAGTATGGGTCATGAGTTATCTCGTAATGGCATCTCGCCAGGGTAGTGAATAGCTAGTTAAGCTGGGCATAAGCCCAGGCTCCCTATAATTAGACTTAAGCACCCCACACTGAGGATGACAAGTTTATGAACAATAGTACCGGCGCCAGTTACAGCCGCCCGCTCATTATCCTGCATTGGGCCTTGGCCGCGTTAGTCTTCGTGCTGTTGGCCGCAGTGGAGCTGCATGAAATCTTCCCCAAGGACAGCCTGATGCGCGGATTGTTTATGAAAACCCATTTTTGGCTGGGCCTAACTGTGGGCCTTTTCACACTCCTGCGCCTGTGGGTGCGCTGGGGGCAAAACCCCGCGCCCATTAGCCCGCCGCCCGCCTTTTGGCAAACCCGGCTGGCAAGCCTAGTGCAATGGGCTTTTTACGGTATTGTGTTGGTGATGCCTGTGTTGGGGTATCTGCTGATCAACGCCAAGGGCTTTGATTTATCTATAGGGCCGCTGAGCCTCGGCCACTGGGTGCAGCAGGATAAAGAGCTGGTGGAAACCCTCGAAGAACTGCACGAAACCCTGGGTAATGTGTTTATTGCCCTGGTGGCGCTGCATGTGGGGGCGGCCTTGTACCACCACCATATTCTTAAAGACAGCACCTTCAGCCGCTTGCAGCCCCCGGCGTGAAGTTGCCAGCGCCCGCCAAGCCCGCTGATTTTGCGCTCTTGACCAGCCCCGATGGGGAGTTCTGGTTGGCCTACGAGTTAGCGCGGGATTTTTTATCGGCGCCCCGGCACTACGCCGTTCTTGCCGGCAGCCTCGGGGTGGATGGTGAATTGGTGTGCCTGCAACCACCCCAAGGCCTTGCGGATGAAGAATTTATTGTCTGTGAGGGCGAGCGTTTTATCCTAAGCATGGCCAATGCTCAGCAAGAGCTGATGCTGGCCGCGCGCGAGATTCGGCTGCTGGCCAGCTTGCCGCACAGCGAGGGGCCGCAGGCCGCACTTTTAGCCAGTTTAGGGCGGCTCTTCACGGGTTAAAGGCTGGCTTTTGGGCTATGCTGCGCTTAATTAACCGCTGCAAAAATAATAAATCCCATGCGCCTTGCCCCCTCATTTGTTGTACCTATTTTTTTGTGCCTGTCGGTGGCCTCCTTATGTGTGGCACCGCAGGCCTTGGCCCAGGCGGCGGACTGTAAACACTTTGATTGGTCGGTGGATGACCTGGCCAAATTTAAACAAAGCCAATTCCCCAGTGATTTTTATCAGCCGTTTGCGGGCAAAACCATTCGCCGCGTGCGCATTGAAACCGGGCCGGTTTTTGATCGCAATAATCCGAAAGAAAATAATTGGCTCTATCGCAGCCTGGATGCGCTGCATATCAATACCAAATCCCAGGTGATCAGCAGCCAATTATTATTTCGCGAAGGCGAGGCGCTGGATGAAAATAAAGTGTTGGAATCGGGGCGGATTTTGCGTTCGCGCGGCTATTTAGCGAGCGCCTATATTTTACCGGAAGCCCTCTGTGCCGACGGGGTTGACCTGGTGGTTATGACCCGCGATGTGTGGTCCACTGAGCCGGATACGAGCCTTAGCCGTAACGGAGGAGAGAATAAATCGGGCTTTGGTGTCAGCGAGAGCAACTTATTAGGCTACGGCAATGAATTAGCCATAGGTTATGAAAAAGTAGGCGAGCGTAGCGCCATTAATTACGATTTAACTAGCCCACATATTTTTAATTCCCGCTACTACGCGCACCTAGGTTATGCCGATAAAACCGACGGCAAAGACAAAATTGTAGAATTAGCCAAGCCGTTTTATTCCCTGCAAACGCCCAATGCCTACGGCTTAACCAGCAAAGCCATTACCGAGGCGGAAATTTTGCGTTACGGCGGCCTTAAGCGCTCAGCCTTTTTGCACAGCCAAGAGCGCTACGAAATTTTTGCTGGCCGCGCCTTAGCGATTACCGACGCAGCCACTACGCGGTTATTAGGCGGTATTGCTATGGATGAGGATGAATACACCGCAACAGCCGCCACCCGCACCCCACTTCCTGCCGATGAGGTGGATCGTTATCCCTGGCTTGCCCTGCGCAAAATTGAAAATCACTTTGGCGCTTTTAAAAACCTGCAGCAAATTCAGCGCGTGGAAGACGTATTGTTAGGCAGCGATATGTACCTTCGTTTGGGTTATGCCGCCGAGAGTTTTCGCAATGATCGCGATGGGCTTTTGCTGCAAGCTTATTATTCCGATGTGCTCGCCAGCGGCGATAATCATTTAATGCAGTTTAAATCCTCTGTTGCATTAAAAGATTACGCCGGTAGCGCCGAGCGTTTTGCGCTCTCCCAACACCTAACGTACAACCATTTTTTAAATGATCACAGCCGCTGGTATGTGGATGCGCAGTGGGATTTTGGCAAGCGTTTATTGCCTCAGGATGAATTTACCCTCGGCGGTGCAGGTGGCTTGCGTGGCTATCCGCTGGAATTTCAGCGCGGCCAAGAGCGCTATTTATTAACCACAGAATATCGGTATTTTTCCGATTGGCATTTGCTGAATTTGCTGCGGGTGGGCGGTGTGTTGTTTGCCGAAACTGGTAAGGCCTGGAATAGCCAATTACAAACCGGCCAGGAAACCCTCTCCGATGTGGGCTTCGGCCTGCGCATTAGCTCATCAAAAGCCCGTGTGGGCTCGGTAGTGCATATTGATATTGCCATACCAACTGCCGCTCGTGAGGGTATAGATAGGTACCAATGGGTGGTTTCAACATTGCAGACTTTTTAACAATACACAGCAGATCAATTTTTTATTCGACATTGACCCGCCAACCCAAAGCGGTAACTTTTAAGAGACTCACAAGCAGCATTTTGAAATACTTCCTCGCTGGGCCTGTCGGCGTACATTTGGCAAAACAATCCTCATTTACTAGGAGCAAAACCCGGGTTTTTCTCAACATTTACCTTGCCATACTCTGGCCACCAACCTATTTCAACACGCTGCCAGTGCATTGCGCTGGAAATGTGAGCCCCAACTGGGTATTTACCCGCAGCCGATAAGGTTTTTCCCTCCCCCAATTTAAATCCATCCGGGTTGGCAAGGGGCTATTCGATAGCCTGCGTCTTTTTAGTGCTCTGGGGTCGAGTTCTTTGCTGTGCTTCCTAAAGCTAATATTGAAGTGGTTCATATTCCAAAAAAATGAGTAAGCCATTTTAGATTGAACTGACTGCAATTTAGCCGGTGCTAGACTACTTCTACGGCTGAGTTTAAAGAATGGGTATTAGTATGGATTTGAATAAACGCGTACAGCAGTGGTCGGCAAAGGTATCCATTAGCCGCAAGATCAAATTAATCTTTATACCGCCACTCACAGTCTCAGCCCTATTTATTGGAGCGGCGTTTGTTTCGAATATCGACACTATTTTGCAGGCAAAAAAAATTGAAGCCACGGTAAGACTTGATCTTAAACTTGCTGATCTAGCGGAAGGCTTCGCCCTTGAGCGCGGCCGTACCGCAGGATATCTGGCTGATGGCAGTGAGCCTAATCGGGCCGAACTGGTAAAGCAGCGCAAAATGGCCGACGAAAATACAGCTGAGCTCGTGGCGATCATGGGGCAAAGCTCTGTGGTATTAGATCCCTTAACCCAGAAGCTACTGAGTGAACTGCAGGCCAAATGCAATGCTTTAGCGGTATTACGCTCTGCAGTGGACGCGCGCGATCCCAACGTAAAGGCTTTTAAAGCATATTCCGATATCAACAAGATTGCCCTCGATGCCATCGCTCAGATGACATTGGGTGTTACTGATGCGCAGGTTATTCAGTATTTAAATGAGCTATCCAGCCTTTTGTGGCTTAAAGAGCGCGCCGGTCAAGAGCGCGGCACCCTGCATGGCGTGATTGCCAGTAAACGCTTTACCACGCAGCAATTAATTGACGCTAACTTTTACGCCTATGAACAGTCAATCCTTCGCGAGGCCAGTTCACGCCTATTAACCAGTGCGGAGCTTGAGCAGTTTGACCGAGCGCTCGATGACGCTGCAGGCAATGAAGTGCGTGCGATGCGAGAAAAATTTATGGCGGCGGCGCTCGCGGGGGGCGCCATTGATTTGGACAGCAAGCAGTGGTTCAAGCTTTCGACTCAGCGAATAGATAATATCGATGTTTTTGTGAAGCAGGCCGCGCAAGATATACATGCGCTAGTGAACCACATGTTGCTTAAATCTTGGTTAGGTTTATTGATTACTCTAGCGTTTGTGGGGCTGGTTGTAGGTATTCTAATTTTTACGCGAATAATTTCTACGCAAATAACCAGCAGTGTTGCATGCGTAATTAAGGAGCTTAAGCGCACAGCGCGAGACAAAAAGTTCGATCGACGCGTACTGATTGAGACGTCGGATGAATTGGGCGATGCTGGGCAGGCTTTTAATGATTTAATGGGGCAGCTGCAGCAAGCGATAGCTAATGTTATCACGGTAACGTCGAAAGTGGCGGATGGTGATTTTACTGCGCGTATTACGCAGGATTTTGAGGGCGATTTAGAAATTCTAAAATCAGGCGTTAATCGGTCAGCGCATACGGTTGATACGACTATGGCCGCGCTGGGAGATGTGATGCTCGCGTTGGAAAAAGGCAATTTTTCAGCCCGCATGTCGGATCAGGTGAAGGGTGAATTTCGCCAGCAAGTCGATTCGGCGATGCAAGCAACCCAGCAAGCAATTCAAGAGGTGGGACGCATTATGGCATTAATGAGTCAGGGAGACTTTAGCCAACGAATTTCTCTGCCTTTGCATGGCGCCTTGCACGATCTCAAAGAGAATGTTAACTCCAGCCTGACTAACGTTGATTTTGCACTCAAGGATATTTCAAAGGCGGTACTTGCTCAGAGCGAGGGCCGATTCGACTCGCGTATTCAAGGTGATCATCAAGGGCAATTAAAAGTGCTTAAGGATACTATGAATGCGTCAACAGCGAGCATGGATGCCGCGCTAAAAGAGATAGCAATAATATTTTCGCATTTTCGCGCGGGCAATTTTAATCACAAAATAGAAGCGCCCATGAAGGGCGATCTAGATGCCATGAAGGTGAATATTAATGCATCCTTGGATGAGCTAAATACAGCGATTAAAGAAATAGTTGCTGTGGCGAGTGGGCAGAAAGAGGGCCGCTTAGATGTGAAAATTCAGGGGCAATTTTCCGGCCAGTTAAAAACGCTGCAGGAGGCACTTAATGATACGGGGGGCACACTTAATCAGGTGTTTACAGGAATTGCCTCTGCGATGGAGGGGCTTAAAAAAGGTGATTTTTCGCTGCGCGCGCTGGGAGAATACGGCGGCAGTTTCAAGGCGATCAACGATATCATCAATGATGCGCTTTCGGCACTGCAATCTTCCATTCGAGATCTAATGACCGCGGCGCGTGCGCAAAAAGAGGGGGACTTGTCTTTGCGATTAAGCGGAAGTTATCAGGGCGAATTAAAAAATATTAGTACCGCTGTAAATGACTCGATGCAAAATCTGAGCGAAATCGTGCGGAATATCCAGGCTTCATCGCAACACACCATCACCATGACCCAGGACCAAACCAATGTGGCCGTTGACATGGCGAGCCGGAGCCAATCTCAGGCGAGCGCAATTGAGTCTATTGCAACGGCAATCACAGAGATAAGCACTACGGTCGCTAATACAGAAGCCAATTGCAAGGTTATGTCCAAACAAATCGCTCAGGTGAATGAGCTAACCCAAGGTTCTTTAGGTACCGTTAGTTTTATGGTGCGCACCATGGATGTTATGCGAAAAAGTAGTTATGAAATTAGCCGAATCACCAATATGATTGATGAGATTGCTTTTCAAACAAATTTGTTGGCCCTTAACGCCGCAGTAGAAGCGGCCCGTGCAGGTGATCAGGGACGAGGCTTTGCTGTGGTGGCCGGTGAGGTGCGTAATTTGGCGCAGCGTTCAGCTGGCGCGGCAAAAGAAATCAAATCGCTGATAGGTGAAAATTTAGATAAGGTAGAAGAGAGTTTTCAGCTTGGTCAGCGCACAAGAGACGATTTGGACTTGATTGCTCAACACGTTACGTCCTCAAACTCCATCACTGCCCAGGTCAATACGTCTGCGCAGGAGCAAGCGAATGCGATTCGAGAGATAAACAGTGCCATAATCTCATTGGAATCACTAACGCAGAATATAATTTCTAAGGTTGCCGAATCTTCGAATAATGCCGCATCCGTCGAGAATCAAGTGCAAAATGTCAATGAGTTGTTGGGTTTTTTCAGGTTGCGAGCGTGAAGTCTGTTTGGTGAGGTGCAGTAAATGTTAATGTCTTTTGTGGTAACTATATCTCGCGAGCGTTTTCGTTTAGGGGGTAATGCGCTAATGGGTAAAAATTAAGTGGATTTGTATAATAAGCTGGTTTCTTTGCTTACCTCTGAGCCATGCGATTAAGGCTTGGCTGCCTACATTTTTCAGAGGCTTACTGTCGAATTTTAAAACCCATTACCCGCGAGAAAAACCCTAAGATCCATTCCGATGTGCTTTCCAGTTGCGACAATTATTTTAATTTTTAGAATGCTCCGATTAATTCCAAATTTTGCTTTTTTCAAAAATGCCTGATTGTCTGGGTGTGGCTGCGGCGCGGGCGCCATGCCCGTGCCGATTTAGAAAAAAGTCAAAAACGGCAACTAAACAGGCGCTCCCCTTGGCTAGATCCTCCTTTTAATTACTCACTGAAGCCCGCTGCGCCGAGCGCTTTGCGCCCATTCGGAGCGTGTGCAGGCTTTGTTAAAAAAGCATCTGCGGTTATTTGGATGCGCAGTAGGATCTTGCCGTCTGTTGATGGCTTGGCAACACATTTCCCTCAGAAGATCCTGCGGCCTGGGCGGTTATGTTGGGATTAATCAGAGCATCCTAAACACCGGATATTTGCATCTTTTCTGTATGTCCAGCGGATGGGAGGGGTACTGTTCGCTGAAATTGGCAATGCCTGCAATCGGCGATTACACACCGGCCAAGAGGCCTGCCCCGATGAAGGATTTGGCCCACACATTCGCTCATCGAGGGTTGAATTACCCCTGACCAAGATGAAGTGCGCCGCAGGGGTGATTAGTCTAGAATCCGCAGGTGTTGGCGCTATTGCGGCCGGTTAAAACAAAAAACCTCCGCTGCCCCCTCGGGCGCTCGCCATAGGGGTTAGCTAAGCATTTACAGGCGCAATAGCTAGCAACGCCACACAGCATTCAAAAGCTATACGCGATCATTCAACGAATTTCCTTTAAAAATAGGCCTAAGAATTCTCAATGCTGCACCCTGCTTTGTTACTGGTTCTGTGTACGCTGCTGTTGGCTCCCCTTGGCCTGCGGGCGGAGGACAGCGCTGTCATTACCCTGGCGGATCAACCGCTGCGGCTTATTCGTGCTGCCTCTGTGTACAAAGCGAGCGCAGGCGTTGCCGTGCAAGCGGGCGATTTATTAGAAACTACGGAGGCGGCCGCGCAAATTGAAATTGCCCAAGGCCCCATTGTGGCCCTCGCCGCCGATACGCGAATTTATTGGCAGTCCTCAGGCAGCCCCGCGCAGCTATACGTACTTAAGGGCTGGGTGAAGATTGTGCAGCGCGGGGCTGGGCAGGCCTTAGTAACCGCGCCCTGGGTGCAACTGGCCATGGGGGAGGGGGCTGCGATTGTGCACAACACGGCGGATACAACCGAATTATTTGCCGAAAGTGGTGCGCAAACCATTGCCCCCCTCTTTGAGCTGGGACGAGTGGGTGAAGAAAAAAAATTCCCCCTTGAGCATTATGCGCTCTGGCAACCGGACCAAGACCTCAAAATACAACCAAGGCCCCCCAAACAATTTATTAACGACATGCCGAAGTATTTTCGCGACCCGTTGGAGCCTGCGCCCAATCGTGTCAAAGGGGTAAAAAATACGGCACTGTTTGAGCGGGATGTCAGCTACGTGGATATTCGCGATTGGCTCACCAGTAACTTCACCCTGCGTAAAACCTGGGCGAAACGCTTTAAGCCGCGTTTAAAAGATAAAGAATTCCGCGCAGCATTAGATGCGGAGCTAGGCCAAACCCCCGAGTGGAAACCGATTTTGCATCCGCCACCACCCAAACCGAAAATAATTAAACCCCATCCCTAGCCGCTTTGCGCGGCTGTTGCAATTTTTTAAGGAGTTCGCGTGAAATTATCCATTGCTACCAAATTTAATCTGGTTGTGTTAACCATTTTTACCCTCGGCTTTGTGGCAGCCGGTTTTATTGCCCATCAATTACTCGCTGAAAGCGCCCGCCAGGAGACCTTGCAAAATGCTCGGCTGTTAATGGAATCTGCCAAAGCGGTGCGCACTTATACTTCTAAACAAATCGTACCCTTGCTCGAGACGCAATTAAAATACGAATTCCACCCGCAATCAGTACCTTCTTATTCGGCGGTGGAAAACTTCAACTATGTGATGAAAGCTTTTCCGGATTTTTCCTATAAAGAAGCTACGCTCAATCCAACCAATCTGCGCGACCGCGCCACGGACTGGGAGGCGGATATAGTCAGCAAGTTGCGCAGCGACACCAATTTACAAGAATATTTTGGTGAGCGTGATACTCCCACCGGGCGCTATTTATATTTAGCCAGGCCTTTGCAAATTAAAGATGCCGCCTGTTTAGCCTGCCACAGCACCCCCGATGCCGCCCCCAAAACCATGCTGGATAAATACGGCGCCAATAACGGCTTTGGCTGGACGCTCAACGAGGTGGTGGGCGCGCAAGTTATTTCGGTGCCCATGAGCGTGCCGCTAGAGCGGGCTGAGGCTATTTTTAAAACGTTTATGCTGTCTTTGCTCGGTGTATTCGGTTTTGTATTTATCTCGCTGAATATCATGATGCATTTTTTTGTCACCCGGCGCCTGCGGCGTTTGGCTCATGTGGCGGATCAGGTGAGTATGGGCAAATTTGATGTGGACGAATTATCGGATGCGGGCGGCGATGAAATTTCACGGCTTGCCCAATCCTTTGGCCGTATGCGCACCAGCCTTGCCAGCGCCTTAAAAATGCTCGGCGAATAAGTAGTAAAGGCGTCCTATGTTGGAAAAACTCGGCAAATACCGTATCGATGATGTGCTCGGCACAGGTGCAATGGGCATAGTTTATAAAGCCTTTGATATGAATATCGAACGGGTGGTGGCGTTAAAAACTATTCACACCGACTTGCTTTATGACGCCCAGGGTGAGGAATTATTAGCGCGCTTTAAAACCGAAGCCCAGGCCTCCGGGCGTTTGTTCCACCCCGGTATAGTCACCGTATTTGATTATGGTGAAATTGATAAAGTGGCTTATTTGGCGATGGAATATGTCAGCGGGGTAACGCTTAATTCGCTGCTGACGGACAATACACCCGTGGATTTTGTGGTGGCCATTTCGTTTATGCGGCAATTATTGGCGGCCCTGCACTACGCCCACGGGCGCGGCGTTGTCCATCGGGATATTAAACCGAGCAATTTAATGATCACCGATGAGGGCCTGTTAAAAATTGCCGATTTTGGTATTGCCCGTTTGGATTCTTCCAATTTTACCCAAGTCGGCTCGGTCATCGGCACACCTAATTACATGTCGCCAGAGCAATATCGCGGCGAACATGTAGATGCGCGCAGCGATTTATTTGCCGCCGGAGTGATTTTTTACCAGCTATTAACGGGCGCATTTCCGTTTGTTGGCTCCGCCGCCAAAATTATGGAGCAGGTGCTCAATGAGGCAATACCGGATGTGTCGGCAGTGCAGAGCGGTGTTGACTCGGCATTTAATGCCATTATTCATAAGGCGCTTGCGAAAACGCCCGCACTACGCTACGGCTCGGCGGCCGAGTTTTTAGCGGCCATTGATGCTGTTGTGCTCAATGCGCCTGCGGGCCTAAATACTTTAGGCACAGACACCAATGGCGCGGACGCACAAAACCGCACCATGTTGGCGGTCAAAACCGTAGTAGTAAAACGCCATGCGGCCAAAAACACTGGCAGTGAATTAACCCTCGCCAATCCTCTGCACCTGCAAACCCAATCCGCTTGGAAACATGAATTAGCCGCTGATTTACAAACACTGCTGGCCAAACAGGTGGGGCCGGTTGCGCGGGTAATGTTAAAAAACGCTCTGGCAGAAGCGGCCAATGTGGATGAGCTATGCCATAAATTAGCCCCGCACATTCCCAGCGAAAAAGGCCGCAAGGAATTTAACGAGGGTGCGCAGCGGTTAAAAAATAAATTATTAGATCGCACCACCTTTGGCAGCGCAGGCCTCTCGCAGTCATTTATACCGTCAAGCGGTTTTTCATCTGGCGCCAACCAAAGTACTGCACCACAAACCGAATTGCCAAAATTAACAGCCGATGAGCGAGACAAAGCCGAAAAAATTCTCACCCATTTTGTTGGCCCAATCGCCAAAGTGTTGCTGCGCAAGGCGTGTGAGCAGACACAGAATAAAGCTCAGGTGGTGCAATTATTGGCTGAGCATGTGCCTGCGCCTGCCGAGCGCGCCAAGTTTTTGTTGGAAATTGAAAAAGCCTTTAAATAAAGCGTCCCTTCTGGGGCTGTTTTTTGATGAGTTAAGGCTCAACTGGATCGGCTGGATGAATTTGGGGATCTTGGTAGGTGGTGTCTATAATAAAACCGCGTTTAATAAGCGCCGCTTCTTTGCTGTAACGCTCTTTTTTCATCTTTTTGATTGTATCTACCCAAAGAGCGGGCCATTTGTCCCGCTCTTCATAGTTAAAATGTGCGCGGGCAAAATCTTCCTTGGTCTGAAGTGTAAAATTTAAAAAATAGGCTCCTGGTGTTTTGGGATCTAAGCGCGTTTTGTCGCGCATGAGACGAATGCTGAGAAACATTTCTTTTGTATGCAGTCGCCACTCACCGGCATAAATCCGCATCCATTCATCCAGTGTGGGGAGATAATTGATCGGAATGCTATATAGATCATTATCCAAATGGTATTGAAATGCCTGCGCTCCCGTTAATCTCGGCTCTGAATAATCGTTGTAATAGATCCATCCAAGCCCAGCTAGCATATTGAGAAAATCATAGATGCGTTTGCGGGCCTCATCGTGGGAAATAGTTTCATCATGACCGATTCCCGCGCCGACGCTTACCTGGCTTAAACCTAGATTTGGATGCTCGGGGTCTTCAGTGCCCATTACACTGAGGGCATGGGGAATGGTAAAACTGTGGGGGCCATGCTCAATAGCGACACTGCCGTATTGTTTGACACTCCAATTATATTCATAAAAATTGATACCCGCAGGTTGCTTATCGATATGCCCTTTGGCTGCAAGGTTATTTTTTGCCAAGAATTCTGTGCCACTTTGCCCCGGCTTTACGGCAATAATAGGTATGTACATTTTTTGCTCCAAAATTGTTTTTTTGTTTGCGCCGTTGGGTGATGCAGTGTTTTGCTGATGCTCAGAGTGGCAGGCGCAGATGTTCAAACAAATAAAAAGTATTGGTATACGCATCTTTAATAAACTAACCATGCATCGGCAGAGTTGACCCAGCTGCTGATGGTGGATAGCTCCGAGTGCATATATGTTGAGCGTTTGTCCATTAGCGCATGAAATTGATCCGCTGCTTTAACGATCCACATCATACGGCTTTGAAAGTTTTCAACAATTAAATCGTCTGGTGCGACAGATTTTAACTGCTCATCGCCGATTGAGCATTGATGAGAAAATACGAGTTGATAGGTCGGCATTGCCCAATGAACCCACCATTTACGCTCAAAGTTAGTCCATTTATTGAAATCTGGATCGTCGTATATAAGCTTTTGTAAGATGGCGCCCTGCTCGTGGTTTGCTATAGCTAAAAGATGTTCGTATTGCAATTTTCTTCGCGCAATGCCAGGCCCTGATGCCTCAATTTGGGTTATGAAATTAAAACCTTTTATTAAATCGTTGGATGGGGAAAATCTTTTAATCTTGCTAATCGATTTGTCTGCCCAAGGCAGCCCCTTAACAACACTTTTTACTGGTTCAATGTAGGTATCGCAATCGCGTTTATTTAAGCAGGCCATCCCGTTAAAAAAATTTTCCGGATAATGACTGTAAAACCAATGTGCAGGAGCAATATCGCTAAATAACCATAAATTGCCTTGCCCTAATCCATTGGCCACATTGTGGCCATCTACCGTTTCAAAGGTAAGTTTTCCCAACGCGTAGGAGGCGTTGAGTTGCAGTGTGTCTAGCAAACAGGCGACAGTTTTACTGGCAAAAGCACCCAGTGCCATCCAATAATAACGGCCCATTTTGGCTTTATCGCCCCCTTCTTCTGTCTCTAAATAAAAGCGAGCGTAGGTGGCTGCTATGCGGCGAGCGCGGGCGGCATAGAGGCCTATTAATTTGTAATGATTTTCATCTACCTTATCAGACAGGCGGATGTAAGAAAATTGCTGAGAAAACGACCATAGCTCGTTACAGGTTATGGTGATTTTTTGCGTTTTACCTGGCGCGTCGTTTGCGCCATTTGCGGGAACTGGATCGGCCATAGGGAAGGATTTACTCGTGTTTAGACCAAGCGATAAAACAGTCTATTTTCTCGCCTTTTTGCGTGGATGCGATAGCTGTTTTGCCAAAACCATTGGTTTTATTGTCGGCAATATGCCAGTTATCTTTTTGTCCTGCAGGTAGGGTTTTATAAGGGATACCTTTGACCGGTTGACCTAATTCGTCTACGAATTCAAATCGCAGTGTATAAATATCTTCAAATTTTGCCTCCTGCTCTGACGCCGTAGTACCCAGGGCCATTGAACCCATATTAATACCCAATGTATTGCGGTTGTTCATGGTGGTGATATCCATATGGCGAACAACGCCTTTACCGTCTGCTTTTACATCAAACGAGTAAGTAACAAAATGTGTTTTGCTGCCCGTGGTACTGGATAAAAGCCCTTTAGCCACACCCGCTTCATCACCTGAGCACATGCTGTGGTTAGAGCTTTCAATGGCCGTACTATTGCCGTCAATTTTTACGCTGGTGGTGCCGTCGGCCAATTGAGAGGCTTGGCTTATGACTGGATACGGGATGGGTACAGTTGCACTGCCCACGGGTGTTTTACATACATCGGGCGCTGTACAGATGGACTGATCGCCACTGCCTTTATGGCTAAAATTACGTCCATTTGCAAAAACACTGCGGGGCATATGAGCGGTTCCTAAATGATAGAGTTAGCGTGAGTCGATGTGGCTTTAGTCTGTTTGTTCATAATGTTTGCGACACGCATTGGCGTTTTACACGACTGATACACACATGGCGCCGCGAGCACCTGCGTCGGAGGACGCGCAAATTAACGCATGATGTGTTGATTTTGCCAAATCCACTTGAGCGAGCGCTAGTGCAATACCTACAGATGCCGCTCCTGTATCACCACAAAACTCTGCTGGACGGCAAATAACAAGGTCTTCATGCATTTTGTGGCCTTGCCGCAAGCGTGCCACTGCCAATTCGCGGCCAAAATAGGCCTCGCCATTTTCGCAACTGTAGAGCTTATTAATTTTTTGCGTTTGTCCAGCTAATGTATTTTTCACAACAGACGCCAGAGCCTGGGTGGGATGAGGCTTGGGGCTGAGTATATTGCCTGGTTCATAGGCCAGGCTGGGGCGTGCTAATTTTAATTGTGTGTGCTGAATTATTGGGTCATCCGCTTTTTGTGTTGTTAACAGCATAAATGCTGCGCCTTCAGCTGGTACAAATCCATCCATACTATTTTCACCAAGAAGCCGCAGTTCGTCCACCAAATTGCCGAGCGTTTTTGCATCATAAAAGCTATCCACCGCGCCTATTAACACCGCATCGTTTGGATTTAGAGCAAAATAATCGAATGCGGCATCTATCGCGTACAGTAATCCGGCCCGCCCATAGGGGAAGTAGCGGCTGTATTGCGGATGAATATTGCCTCCAACCGCCGCCATTAAATTATTAAAAAAAGGTGCGTGTAACCGAGCCTCTGGATAATAAATTTCCGGCCCGGCCAGCAAAAAGGGAAGTGGCGCATCGCAGGGAAGCCTTAAATTTTGCAGGCAGCTTGCGGCTATGGTTAATAAGCGAACCTGTGGCGCGCTAAAGCCTGGTAGCACGGCGGGTATTTTGGCTGTTAATGCAGCTTTGGGTATGGATGAAAAAGTAACAATAGTTTCTGCATCATTGGGGAGTGGGCAGGTTCCGTAAGAGCTTACGCCCGCCTTAACAGCTGCAGCTAAAAATTCCGCAGATGCGCCAAGGGGTGAGAGTACATTTACGGCGCTCGCATAGAGAAAAATGGGTGATTCTTGCAGATTGTTTGGGGTGGGCATTATTGATACGGTGAGGTTTCTTGTGTTGTTGTTTTTGTCATGGTAACAGACGGTGGGCGTGATGGCATTGTTTGAAGCCGCGTTGTGCGCACCCACATTCCTGCTGATGCCCCTCTTGCGAAGCCATTTTTAATGTACGTCATAATTTCTACTTCTGCAGCGGTGGTGGACCAAGCGGCAGAGCCACTTACGCCTGTGGCACAATGCATCTTCAAAAACACCAGGCCGCGTCACTACTCGGCACCAAAAAAAGAATATATTTTTATAATCGATATGGGGTTTAGTCCTTGGAGAGCTTAACAATTACAGGCAGCCAAGGGGCATCGACCTTGATTGTATAGTCTGAATTCTTTTGAAGGTCAGCCACTACTTGGTCTGGGTGGTTATTTATAAATGCCGCGCCCACGCATCCCTGTCAACCCAATTCAAGCTCGTGTTTTAAATTATGCTCCTTTGGATAGGTTGATAACTTTGATCGGCGCCCTATTATTCTTCCGGTATAAAATGCCAATGCTGTTCAATTAATTAGCAGCTTGTTGAAATACTACCTTGCTAGGTCTGGCGGCGTTAAATTTGGCGAAAAAATCCTCATTTACTGAATGTAAACTCCGGTTTTTTCGCCAAATTTGCCTTGCCATACCGTCGCCGCCAACGTATTTCAACAAGCTGTTAGGGGTGGCTTTGTTTTTATCCTTGTATTAATTAAAAATAATTTAAAGCCTATTGCGATATGGTTTGATGGCCAAACTCAGACATTTTACTTGCCTGCTAGGGTGACTCGAAAAGGCTGCATACCAAGGTCTCATTGGTTTGCCAGCAGTTATCAGAAAACGTTATTGAAGTCATACATATACTGGTCATGTTCGTACGCGCTCCAGATGTGCCCATCAAGGCGGTCTACCATGATCACGCCTCCTGTTTTTTCTATTTCTTTTACACCGGAAGCTAAATTGAACAAATAAAATAATGGGGTGATTGGTTCTGGGTGGCGAGGTTTGCATGCGGACAATAATTTTATGGCGGCATGTTTTTGGGCGAGCGCGCGGGCCTCTTCCTGGCAAATATTTTTGTTGTCTCTATATGTGATGGGTACACTGTAACAAATAATGTTTTTGTTTCTCAGCTGGGTGATTAGCGGAATCATAGCTAGTCTGTCGCCGTTTAAGCCAAGATAGCCTATGTAAGGTTTAGATTTGTCCAGTGCAAAATTGCGGTCAATCAAGCGGGTCCAGTCTAAATCATCGCTTGAGACGCTTTGGCATAAGTACAAATCGCAGGTTGTTTTTGTAAGGTTTATGTGGGTCATTTTAAATTTAACTAAGAGATTATGGGCAAGTGCCGGGTATTTTTGTATCCCAGACACTTACGGATAACTAAACCGCCTAACAAAATTTAATTCCCCCGCCGCTCGCATAGGCACCAGGCTGCTTTCGATTTTTTCATGCACCGTGCCCTCGTGGGTAATTAGTGTTACGCGGGCGGTGGTGATGGGTTGGGCGCCTTCGTCGGTGCTGCCGCCGAAATAATTCACGTACACCAAATACTGGCCAGGTAGGGGGCTGGGGCTGGCGAAGATTTCAGGGCCGAAGCCGGTGGTGACGTCCATATCCTGGGCGCCGCCGTTGCTGAGGACGCGGTTGCCGTACCAGGCGTGTTCGCCGTCGGGGGTGATGACGTGGAGGTCGAGGTCGGTGTTGTCGGAATCCCAGGAGAGCACTATGCGCAGCTGGGGGCGGGTTTCGTTGCCGGCTTGTTGGTAGAACTGCACGCGCCGGGCCTGGCCGTTAGGGGCGCGCACTTCGAGGCTGTTGCTGCCGGAGGGGAAGATGTAGGGGCGGTCGAAGCTGCCGTCTTCATTGCTGGACAGCGGCATGCTGACGCCGTTGACTACCAGGGTGGCGGGTTGGCCGCTGTTGTTTGTCGGGGCAGCTGTTTTGGGTGTAGCGGCTATTGCGCCGCGAATGCGGGCGGTGTCGGCCTGGCCTGCGGGGGTGTTGACTGAGGCGGCGGGGTAGTTGACCACTTGGGTGAATTGGCCGCCCTTCTCCACCTTGGGGCGCCAGCCGTTGAGGGGGCTGTCCAGCTGGGGTTCGGCCTGGGCCGGGGCTATGAGTAGGCTAAGCACTAAGCTGAGGGTGCGTTTAGTCATGGGTAATCTCCTGGCCCATTAGTAGGCGGCGGGCGAGTTGTTCTATGTAGGTTTCATCCTGGCCGCTGGGGTAGTCAGCAAAGGCCAGGTGCAGGTATTCGTGGGTGATGTCCAGGCGCTGCTGCAGGCTGTAAAAACCTCGGGCGAAGATGCGGTTGTGAACTGGATCGTTATAGGGGTTGCCGGTTTGTAGCTGGCATAGCTGGGGCAGGGCGGGCGGTGCGTAGCCGGGCTGGGTTGTGAGGCTAGCCCGCCATTTGGGGATTTGCGCTTCTAACCAGCTTCTGGCTTGGGGCAGGGGGCTGCAAAGGCTTGTGCTGCTGTATTGGCTGGCCAGGTCGTTGGCGGGGAAGGCGGCGCTTAGGATCTGGTTGAAGTTCTGCCCTTGGCGGGCCTGCTGGACGGCGGCCTGCCAGCTGAGGCGGTTGGTAGCTGCTTGGTCCAGGTGGTAGCGCACGGGGGCGCCTTGGCTGATGAGGTCTGCCGTCCAGTAGGCGATGGCGAGGCTTGAGCGGCGGGCCGGGTTGGGGGAGACGCGCTGAGTTTGGCTGCTGTCGTCTATCTGTAAACATTCCCCTGCGCCGTTTGGGTTGGGGGTGCGGCGGGCGTTTTGCAGCAGATAGGTGCGGGCGGTGATGGCGAGTGCCTTGGCGGCTTCTAGGGGTTCTGGCCCGGCTTCGCGCTCCAGCACTCGGGCTAGGTATTCGGCTTCATTGAGGCGGGCGCTGAGTTTGAGTTGGGGTTTATCCGAGGAAGTGGCAGCAAGGCTGATTTCCCCATTGCTGGTGATGGTCACGGCGGTGCCCTTGGCGAAGATCACCTTAAATTGCCCCTTGAGCGGGCCGGCTTGGGCGGCTTTGCCCTGCAGGGTTTGGACTTGGCTGATGGGGTAGGCGGCAAACAGATTAACCTGCACACAGCTGTTATCGCTGCTGGGGGCTGGGTTGGGCAGCACTTGGTTGAGGGCCTGGGCGTACTTGTTAAGCACCTGGGCGCTGGTGCCTTCCGCCTGAGCCCATACCACTGTGCCATCGGGGAGCCAACCGGCAAAGCCGCCGATAGGGTTGCTGGCGGTGTCTCGCCAGCTCCAGGTTTTTACCCGCAGGCGGCTGCCGAGTTGTTCTGCGTAGGGGGTGCCTTTGTTGCCGAGCATCACCGCCAGGAGCGCCTTTTGGGCTTGGCTTTGGGCGGGCAGTTGGGCGAGGGAATTGATGAGTTCTATAAGCCAGACGTTGTGCTCGGGGCCGAGCTGATTGAGCTCGAGCAGGCTGGGGGGAAGCTTGCGGCTCTGCCAGTAGGTGCGCCAGCGGGCGGCGTCTATGTTCAGGCGAGCGGGGTTGAAGTAGAGGCCGCAGCTGCGGGCCAGGGCTTGGTCGCGGCCGATGGTTTCACCTTTGTTGCTGCAGCAATAGGCTTCTTCTGGGTTGTTGCCCTGGCAGCTATAGGGCTGTTCGGTGAGGCTTCTATCCTGGCTGTCGGCCAGATAGGCGTAGACCCAGAGTTTCCATAGGCTGCCCAAGGGCACCTGGGCATCGGAGGGAATGGCGTGCAGCTGGGCTTGGCCGCTGGGGCCCAGCTGCCAGTAGCTGAGTTGGCCGGGGGCGGCGAGCACTAGGTGCAACTGATCGCGCGCACTAAAACCTGCCCCACAGGCGAGCGAGGCCATGGCTGCGAGGCTTAGGGCGATAAGGGCCCGCCAGGGGGCGAATGCCCGCTGGCGCTGTTTTTTGTGCTGCCGCCCCACAGCTTAATTGACCTGCAACCTGCTATAGGCCTGGGCCTGCTCGTAGTAGCGGCGCGCCGGGTTGTACATATCCTTCAGGCGCGCAGGCGGTAGGTTAAAGCTGCCTTTTTGGCCAAAGCGCACCAGGTGGCGCAGGCGCACTTCACCGCTCACTTGCTCCAGAGGCACGGCGTAACTCAGGGCGCCGTCTTCGGCTTGGGCCTTTTCCAGCACCACCGCTTCACTGGCGCCGGGCAGGGTCACTTCTATGCCCCAGGTGGTGCGCTCGACATCGGCGCCGGGGGGCAGGGGCACTTCCAACAGGGCGTAGCGCAGCGGCTTTTTACCGCTGTATTTAACGACTATTTCATCCAGGTAGAGGCTGTTGGTGGCCACCTCATTGCCGGTTACCGCCTGGCTGTTAAAGCCGAGGGCCTTATCGCCGGGGGTGAGTTTGATCAGGTTGCGGCTGATGCTCAGGGAGTTATCGGTTGATGCGGCGGCCTCTTGGCTGGTGAAGTGCAATAGAGCGGGCACGGGTTCGGCGGGGGCGGCGCTGAGGTTAACACTCTCGGGCAGGGTTTTGCCCGCCCAGCGCCAGGCGTCGCTGGCGGCGCGGCGGCTGTAGCTGCGCCAGTCGCCGCTGAGGCTAATGCTGGGCGCCTTGGGGGACATGGCCGCAGCTTGGTCAAGCCAGCTTAAGATAAGTGCGCGCTCTAAGGTGGCGTGCTCCGGCGCCAGGCTTAACAGCAGGGCTTGCGCGGCGGCTGGCTCAAAGGGTTTGCGGTAGAGCGCGAGCGCCTTGGCGACATTGAGGCTACTGGCGCCAAGCAGCGCCTGCGCTTGCGGCAGAGCCTGTTGATGCGCGCTGCTGGTAGGCAGCTTGGCGGCACTGCTTAAGCCCTCGGCAATCACGCGGGCGGCCGCTAGGCCTAGGGGGGAATCCGGCGCGCTCATGACGAGGCTTGTGGCATTGTCGGTGGGGGATTCCTGGCTGGGTTTAGCGGCCTTGTCCAAATCCTCCAGCAGGCCCTTCAGCAATGTGGCAATCGGCAGTTGCATGCGGGCGGCAAAATCGATGATCAAAGCGCGCTTGAGCAGGCCTGCCTCAGCGCCTTTGCTGGCGTACACATCTAACACGCGCTGCCAGTGCTCGGGCGGCAGGCTGATGCCCTGGGCGGCGCTTGCGTAGTAGTCGGCGTAGTAGGCATAGGCGGTTAAAAAGGCGTCGCTGCCCTCGCCGCCCCACCAGCTGAAGAGAGCATCCGGGCCAGCCATCTGCACCAGGCGTAAGCGGCTAAAGTGCATGATCTGCTGCAGGCGCTCGCGCACTTCGCTGTCGCTTACCGGGATTTGGTTGTAGGCAATGGCCAGTGGCAAAAGGCGGCTGGCGGTCTGCTCCACGCAGCCGTAGGGGTATTCCACCAAATCGTTGGTGGCGCCCAAAAATAGGCTGGCGCTGTCGGTTTGGGTATTGAGGCGAATCTCGCGGGCATCAGCCGGTAGGCTCAGAGCGGTGCTTTGGCCCTCCAGGCTAATAGCCTCGCTGCGCCCTTCCGGCCAGGCGCTGCTGGCCAGATGCAGGGGCACACTGAGGGCATCAAGCGGTTCATCGCCGGTCTGCAGGCTGGCGGTGAGCTCGCCTGCGGCGGGTTTGATGGCCTCCGGCAGGGGCACATAACTCACGCCGGGTTTGAGGCTTACCGCTGTGCTTTCGGACTGTTCACCCAAGCGCAGGTTTAACGTCGCGCTGATCGGCTCTTTGCCCTGGTTAAAGGCTAGAACGCCGAGTTTGGGCTGATCCTGCGCGCGAAATTCCTGGGGGCCGCTCCATTTTAAATACACAGGTTTTTCTGAGCGGATAAAACTGCGCGCCTCGCCCACTTCTCCCTCAGTGTTCATGCTGCGAGCGGTGATGCGCCAGCGGGTGAGGGAGTCGGGCAGTGTGAAGCTGACGCGGGCATTGCCGCTGGCGTCGGTTTGAATGCTGGGCGCCCAGTAGGCGGTGTCTTTGTCTTCTCGGCGCGGCCGCTCTAATAATTTAACGCCGCGCTCTTGGCGCTGGCCGGGCAGGCGCTGGCTGCTGCCGGGCAGGGCTAAATCGTAATTAATAAACGCGAGGCTCGCGCTGGTGCGCACATTATTGCGGCGCGGGTGGTAAAAAAATTCTTCAATGCTGGGGGCAATTTCCGGCTGCAGGGTGTAAATCATGTCATCCACCACCGACAGCGCCACCTGGGCGGCAATGGGTTTATCTAAATACTGAGTTTTAATCGTTAAATTGACGGTTTGCCCGGGCGCATAGTCTGTTTTATCGGCACTAACCTGCACCGCCAGCATGGGTTTGGCCACTTTAATACCGGCATTTTGAAAACTAAAATCCTTGTGTTGGCTGTACACCACACTAAAGGTGATGTTGGGCGCAAAATCGCTGCCGACGGGAATCACCACTTGGTATTGCTGCGCATTTAATTTAGTTACTTTTAACCAGCTGCCGCCTTTACTTAATAACGCGGTTTGTTCAACGCCGTCGCGCTCTAGGCTTAACAGCGCTTCGTCCACCGCTTCAGGAAAGGTAATTAATGCCGTGGCTTTATCGCCAATGGTGTATTGGCTTTGATCAAATAAAATATCCAGGCTGCCGGGCGTGGTTTTTTGCTCGGGGCCGCTGATGGTCACGCTGGTGCCCGCCACTAATAATTGATTGGCATCGCGCAGGGAAACTGTGTAATTGCCGCTTTTTTCCAGTGGCAGTGCAAAATTATCCGCCCCTTCCGGCAGTGTGCCCTCGCCCCGGCTTTGGTCTTCTAAACGAATCCACTCATAACGCACCGGCACATTGGTGGTATTGGATGTGAGGGGCTGAAAGGAAAAAACAATTTTTTCACCTGGAGCAGCAAAATTGCGGCTGGCGCTTAAACGGTAGGCGCTTTCACCGCGCTCAATTAAAATTTCTTTGCTGGTTTTAACGCGGAAGGCGGCGCCGTCGCTGGCAAATAACGTCAGCACATAACGGCTGGGTTTTTCGCTGGCGGGCAGATTTAATTCGGCGAACCCTTCTGCATCGGTGGTTAGGCTTTCGGTGGTGAGGCTCACGGGGAATTGCCCGCCGTAATTTAATTGGGCATCCACCATGGTTAATTGCTGGCTGCGCAGGCTTAAATCTATATGCGCAGCGGCTACGGGTTTGCCGTCGGGGTAGAGCAGTTGAATTTTGCCGGTGACTGCCTCCTTGGTGTGAAATTGGTTTTTCGCCATTAATAAATTAATTTCAAAATGGGGTTTTACATAATCGGCGACGCGAAAAGCGCTGGTGTAGAGCTGGTTGTCGTAACTTAACTGCAGCTCATAACCACCGGCTACAGCATTGGCTGGTAGCGTGAATTTACCCTGCGCACCTTGCTGGCCATCAAATTGCGTTTTAATAGTTTGCAGGCGAGTGCCAGCGGCATCCAGCACGGACACTGTGATGGGTAAGGATTTCGCCACTTGGTGATCTTTAGCGCTTTTAAATTCGCGGCCGAGCACTTTGAAATTCACTGTGTCGCCAGGGCGGTAGAGCGGGCGGTCGGTGAAGGTGTAGAGTTTGGTGTTGTAAATTTCGCTGTCGTAATAAAAATTCTCAGCAATAAATACACCGCCCTGTTCGTCTTCACCCAATACATAGGTGCGCTCAGCGCTGCTGTGTTTTAACTGCACAAGGCCTTCGCTGTTGGTGGTGCCACTGGCTAACACGCCTACACCATCCGTCCAGAGAATTTTGCTATTGCCAACGGCTTGGCCGCTGGTTTTATTGGCCGCCCACACGGTTAATTGTTGGCTGGAGATTTTTGTAATCGCCAGGGTGTCGGATACAAATACTAAAGTGGTGGCGCGCACATTGTGCACAATGGCTTCCACCAAATATAAACCCGGTGCGCGTTTGCCCAGCGGTAAATAAATATTGCCCGCTGAAGGCGGTAAAAAATCGCTGGAGGAGCCGTCGAGTTTTACATTGTTGGGCGGTGTGATGGTGGCTGCATCGGCCAGCGGATAACGAAATTCATCCACTAGCGGTAAGTTGGTGAGCGGGGCAAACTGGCTTTGGTAGGTGTAGCTGGGGGTTTTATTCAGCGCATCACCCATGCCTAATTGTGGTGTGGTGTTAATAACTGCCGTGCGCGCTTCGGAGGAAAATACTTTTTGCATTAGTCGGCGGGAATCTTTGTACCAGCTATCCCACAGGTAACTTAATGTATTGGCTATGCCATCGCCCTGATAATTCACCTCGGTTTGTAAACGGTGTAGATTTTTTTGTTTTTGCAAAAATTCTAAGGGTTTGGGAATGCGATACAGGCGCACATCCACACCACCATAACTTTCAATCGCCCATTGTTGCGGCGCCTCTAAACGCACGCGCGCTTCTTCACTGCTGGAAAATGCGCTGTCGGATAATAAAAAGAATTTTTCCCCCGGCGGCGGTTTTGGCGCGCTGTTTTTTTGCTGGGGGCTGGTTTCCTGGGTATTGGCATCCTCATCCTCATCGCTAAATGCCATGGGGGTGAATAGGCTTAAGCCTGTTAACAGCAGTAGGCACAGCATAAAACCTGTGAGGCTCTTGCTGGAATTATTGTGCTGCGCCAAGCCTGCGGTTTGGCCGCGAAAAAAAGTTATGCCAGTCATTTGCTTAAAAATCCTAATCGATAAATTCCAGAAAAATTGGGGTTGCGCGCATCCGGTATCCAGCGGGTGTCGGGCCAGTGCATTAATTGTTGCAGGCTTACGGCGCGCAGGCCGTTGTCTTCAGCGCTGCTGCTGCCGGTGTGGTACGCAATAAAATGCCCCATCCACACCATCATGTGTTGTTCATCGCCCTGGTCAAAAAATAATAAATCGCCGGGCTGGGCAGCATTAATATCGCGGCTGATAAATTCGCTGTTGAGCTGAATTAAAATAATCGCTTTGGCGTAGGCGCTGGTGGCACCTGCGCCTATTTTCCAGCGCTGGGCGAATAACCGCTGCTCCGGTGTAATAACCAGTTCCGGCGGTAAATTCTGCGCGCTAAAGCCATTATTTTTTTGCCATTTGGCATCGTGAATTTTTAGCGCTTCATTGGCGGCAAAGCGCACCAGGCCTGCGCAGTCTTGTTGTTGCCAGCGCGGGTTGGGCCCTCGGCGCAATTGCGCATCCACCATCAAAACAAACCAGCGGCGAAATAATAGCGATTGGCTGGCATTTAACGCAGGCGGCGCAAATTCCTGCGCTGCTGCAGTATCGTTTGCCGCCGCTAGATGAGCGGCGCTGGCAAAACTCATAATGGCCAATAGCCAGGCTATAAATCGCGCCGCCGCAGGCGACTTGCTCGCAGGCCAGTTATTGGTAGGCAATCCAATCACAGTTTATTCCACTGCAGTGGATACCAATGCATATCCGTGCGCGCTTTTTCATCGGCATCAAACTGGGCAAAAAAAGCCGCTTGTTTACCTAGGGCGGCAAGTTTAGGCAACAGCGGGCCGAGGGCTGCATCGCTCGCTCTTTGGCGCATTTCACTTTGAATTAACGCTGCTAAACCTGGCGGGTTTAAAAATAATGCGGCGGGTTTTTGAGTAGGTAATTTATCGGCCAGGGAGGGGTAGCGTTTGGCCAGTGTATCCAGCCCGTGTTTTACCAGCGTTGCCTGCAGGGAAAAAAGCAGAACATTATCCGCGCGCGCAAGGGTGGCGAGGGGTTTGCCGTTGCTGTCACTTTTTTGCCACTGGTGGCCATTATCCAGCGGGTTGTGCGCAAGATTAGACGGTGCATAACCGCCAGCGGAGGTGACATTGCCTGCGTCGTCGGAGGTTTTAGGCAATTTAGTATTGCGGATGGTTTTATCAAATAATGCGCTGATTTCACTATCCAATTCCGCCGTGGCGCCCTCGCTCGTTAATTCGGCGCCAATTAAAGGCGTTGCTAAGGGCGCATTGGCGAACCAGCAGATAAAACTGCGGCCCGTAAAGGCTTTGGTGATCTGCGGGTTTTGGTTTTGCTGGCTAATAATCTCGGCAAGTGCTGCGGGGTTTACCGGTAGTAGTGCACAGAGGCTGGCATCGGCAGGTGTTTTGGCCCATAAATCCTCGTTAAATTGCGCTGCGTGTTCGCCTTTATTGAGCGCTAAAAAACTCTGCCACTGGCCTGCGGTTAATTCAAAGCGCACAGCGGCTAATGCCGGTACATAAGCCTGATAACCCAGGGTAAAAAAATCGGCAGCCAGGCTGATGCGCGCTTGGCTTTTGGGCAGGGTATCGAGCAAATTAAAACGGTTTTTAAACGGTTGTTGCTGCGTTAATAATTGATTGATGAGTGTTTCGGCTGCAGGGTTAAAACGGTTGGCTTCTGTTTGCAGTAATTCTAAGTGGCTGGCGACAATTAAACTGCCCTGGTAAAAACCAAACGCAAGGGTGCGGTTGGTTAAATAACGCAAACTAAAAAAGGCCACCTTGTTTTTATTGATGGTGATATCACCTATAAAACCCAGTTGTTTATCGCCTTGGGCAATGGGTGTAAGGGCGGCGATTACACTGGTGAGCGCTTTAGCTAAGGGCGCGGCAAGGCCTAATTCCAAGCGCGCTAAACTCAAGCTGAGTTTGCCGTCGGGGGTTTTCCACAGGGCAACTTGGGCGGGGGTATCTAAAATTTGGCTGATTAATTGTTCGGGAATGGATAAATCGCGCTCGAAGGCCAGGCGCCTAAGTGTGCCTATGACCGCGAGTTTTTCGGCGTTGTGCTGGTAATAAAATACAAAGTCATCGCTGAGTAGATCCGCCAAAAAAGGCGCACTGATGAGGTCTTTGGGCAGTTGGCTTAAGTGTTCGGTTTCAATCAACGCATCGGGCGCAGAAAGATCCAGGCCCTGGCGGTTTTTTACCGCCATGGGAGCCGCCGTGGGGTGCCAAAAACGCTGCAGCAGATCAGGGCTTGCCACCAGCAGGCCGCTTAACAGGGCAACAATACCCAAGCCGGTAAATACAACCAGGCGCCACTTTGAGCGGGCCGGTGAGCCTTTGGATTCCATGGGGTGCTCCTGAGCAGTCAGCGATTTTTTAAGGCAGCTATGCTAACAAGTTTTGCGCTTTGATTGGATGCGGCGGCGGGGCTTTAATTGGGCGGGCTTTTTCAGGCGTTTAAAACATCGCTGATGAGGTAAGGGTTAACAGTCGCTCTTTAGTTTTCTCTATGCGCGCACCCGCTCAGGTGCTTTTTGAAACTAACTACTTTCTCAGGTTTAATCAGCGCACATTTAAGCTTATGAGCCGCCGAGCATGTCAAACCCGCGCGTTTTCGCCACCCCATTTGCCAAAATTTACCCCCTCTATGTACAAAAAGCCGTCCGCAAGCAGCGCAGCCAAGCCGAGGTGGATCAGGTGATCGGCTGGTTGACCGGCTACGATCAGGAGGCTTTGCAGCGGCAGATTGCCGAGGGCGTTAATCTCGCCGAGTTTTTCGCCCGTGCGCCTAGATTGCACCCGCAGCGCGCCCTAATCACTGGCCTAGTGTGTGGCGTGCGGGTGGAGGCGGTGGAAGATCCGCTGATGCAGCTGATTCGCCAATTGGACAAACTCGTTGATGAACTGGCCAAGGGCAGGCCAATGAGCAAAATTCTGCGCGCTTGATTGATGAGCCGCGCCGAGCGTTTATTGGCTGCGCCGCGCGGCAAAACCCAGCGCAAATAGCACCACCGCCACCAACACCGCCGAGGGGCCTGCCGGGGTATCCCAATAATAAGAGGCGGCAAGGCCGAGGTTGATAGCTGCCACACCTATAACCGCCGCACCTGTGGCCATGGCCGCCGGGCTCTGGCAGATCTGCCGGGCGGCGGCGGCAGGGATGATGAGCAGGGCGGTAATCAGCAACACGCCGACCACCTTCATGGCCAGGGCGATCACCAGCGCCAGCATCACCATAAACAGCAGCTGCCAGGCATCCACCCGCAGGCCTTCGGCGCGGGCCAGGTCTTCATCCAGGGCCATACACAGCCAAGGGCGCCAGGCGAGTTTAAGCACGCCCAGCAGTAGCAGGCTCACCCCCGCCATAGTTAAGGCTTCTCTGCGGGTGGCGGTGAGCAGGTCGCCGAGCAAAAAGCTGAATAGATCCAACTGCGGGTTGGCCATCAGGCTGGTGCACACCAAGCCCGCCGCCAGGGCGCCGTGGGAGAGAATGCCGAGCAGGGTGTCGCTGGCGAGGTTTTGCTGTTTTTGCAGCAGCATCAAAAGTACGCCCAGCAATACGCTGCCCACCATCACCGTCAGCCAGGGGTTGATCTGCAGAAACAGCCCCAAGGCAACCCCCAATAGGCTGGCGTGGGCGAGGGTATCGCCGAAGTAGGCCATGCGCCGCCAGACCACAAAACTGCCCAGTGGGCCGCTGATCAGGGCGAGGGCAGAGCCTGCCAGAAGTGCATTGAGTAAAAAATCGGGCATATCAGTGTTTGTGCGGGGTTGTGTGCGGATGATTGCAGCTGTGGCTGCGCGTACTGGGGCTGAAGCGTTTGGCGGCTGCGCTGCTGGCCTGCCCGCTGTGCGGTACTACGGCGCCGTGCAGATCGTGGTGGTGGTCGTGGTGGTGGGTGTAAATAGCGATGGCCGGGGCGTTCTGGCCGAACAGCTGCAGATATTCCGGGTGCTGGCTCACCAGCTCCGGCGCACCTTGGCAGCAGATGTGGCGGTTGAGGCAGTAGACGGTGTCGGTTTTCGCCATCACCCAGTGCAGGTCGTGGGACACCATCAACACCCCGCAGTTAAGCTCATCGCGCAGCTGGGCGATGGTTTGGTACAGCTCCAGCTGGCCGTTGATATCCACGCCCTGGGCCGGTTCATCGAGGATCAAGAGCGATGGACGGCGCAACAAGGCGCGCGCCAGCAACACCCGCTGCAGCTCGCCGCCGGAGAGTGCATGCAAGAGGCTGCTGGCCAAATCGTCAATCTGCAAGCGCACCATGGCCTGTTGGATCATTTGGCTTGAGCTGCCGGTCAGGGCCAAAAACCCGGCTACCGTGATGGGCAGGGTGGCATCAAAGGCCAGGCGCTGGGGCACATAACCGATGCGCAGATCCTGCGCGCGTTTAATCACTCCGGCCGAGGGTTGCAGCAGGCCGCAGACGAGTTTTACCAGGGAGGTTTTGCCCGCCCCGTTGGGGCCGATGAGGGTGACTATCTCCCCTTTAATCACCCGCAGGTTGACCTGCTCCAGCAGCAGTTTGCCGCCGATCTGCAGGCTCAGGCCGTCCAGTTGTATCAGCTCACTCATGGGCGCGGCTCTGACAGGTGCGGCACAGGCCGGTAATTTCCAACATCACCCGCTCGGCGCTAAAGCCATTGGCGGGCAAGAGCTGGGCGATAGAGGCGTCTATCACCGCGCTATCAAGCTCTTGGGCATCGCCGCAGGCGCGGCAGATCAACAGCTGGCCGGAGTGAGGCTGGCCGGGGTGATCGCAGCCGATAAACGCATTGAGGCTATGCACCCGGTGAATTAAACCCTGCTCCAATAAAAACTCCAGCGCCCGGTACACCGTAGGCGGCGCAACAATCTTGCCGGTGAGCTGCTGCAATTGGCTCATCAAGGGGTAGGCGCCCAGCGGCTTGTGGCTCTGCCATACCAACTGCAACACCATCTGCCGCTGCGGGGTGAGCTTGGCGCCTACCTCAGCACATATGGCCTTGGCGCGCGCGAGAGCGACATCGATACAGTCCTGATGGTTGTGGGAATGGCTCTGGGCCATGGCAAAGTCTCCGTGAAGGAAAGGGTGCAATGGTATAACATAGGCGGTTTTTCAGCCATGTGAGTGTGTATGAGCGGGCGAATAATGGGCCTGTGGTGGGCGGCTATAGTCATGTGCCTGGGCGCAGGGCGCCTGCAGGCGGCTGAGCCTTTGCGGGTAGTCAGCAGTATCGCGCCGGTTAATTTATTGGTGCAGGGTTTAGTCGGGCCTGAAGTGAGCGCCCAAACGCTGTTGAACGCCAAAGCCGATCCCCACGAATTTGCTCTGCGCGTGTCGGATCGCACCCTAATAAATGAAGCCGATTTGGTTATATGGTTAGGGCCTGGCCTGGAGCGCTTCCTGCTAAAAGCCCTGCCGGACGCTCGCACCCAGCTGGAACTTGGCCAGGTGCCGGGGCTAGTGTGGCCGCAAGGGCGACAGGGGACAGACTTACACCTCTGGCTGAATCCATCCAACGCCAAACTCATGGCCAGCGCCATAGCCGCTCGTCTGTCTGAGCGCTTACCGGCATCAGCGCCAGCCATCAACGAGCGCTTGCGCCTATTGCAGCAGCGTATCGACAGCGTCAGCACGCAGATCAAAAGCCGTTTGGCACCCCTGCAGGCGGTGCCTTTTGGCGTTGCCCACGACGGCTATGCCCATTGGGTCGGTTATTTCGGCCTCAACCAGGTGGCGGCGCTCTCGGTACTGCCGGAGCAACATTTGGGCGCTAAGCACCTGGCGGCTGTGCAGCAAAAATTACAGGGTGCGCGCTGTGTTATTACTGATGTCAGCGAGGGCAATCAGCAGAAATTGCAGGAGCTTTTATCGCTGCCGGTGCAGGTGGCAGACCCCTTAGCCCAGGCGCGCGCTTACACCGACTATGGCGACTTCCTCTTAGCATTGGCGGACGTGTTCAGCGCCTGTTTAAGCCCGAGTGGTTAAGGTGCATCGCCCTGTAGTCTGCCCGCGTGCGGGTATTTTCTTTAAATCATTAACGGAGACTAAGTTATGTTGAGCCAATTAGGCCGTGGGTTTTGCGCGTTTGTTCTCTCCTGGGCCTTAACCAGCCTGAGTTTTGCCGCCGCAGGCCCCCATCAAGTGGTGGAGCAGGTAACCCAAGAGATGATGGCGGTGGTAAAAGGCGGTGATCAGGCCCTCAAAGCCAACCCCGATCAGTACTACGAAAAAGTCGGCAAGGTGCTCGATACGGTGGTGAGTTTTGAGTTCATCGCCAAAAACGTCATGGGCCCCACCTGGGAGCAAGCCAACCCCAGCCAGCGCAGCCAATTTACCGCAGCCTTCCGCTCCGGTATGGTCAAAACCCTCGCTAAGGGCATGGGTAATTACCAGGATTTAAAAATCCAAGTATTGCCGCCGAAGGGCGATATCAGCGGGCAAAAGCGCGTGGATGTACAGCAGGAAGTGGTTGGCACCGACAAAACTCACCAAATTTCTTACAGCATGGCGCTGGATAAAAACAACGAGTGGAAGCTGGTCAATGTGGTGTTAAACGGCGTTAACCTGGGGAAAAGTTTTCGCGATCAATTCACTCAGGCTTTAAAGCAAAATAACAACGACATAGATGCAGTGACTAAAGGCTGGAATGCCGAGCCCGCCAAGTAAATCAACTTAAGGGGCGGCTAAAACCGCCCCTTAAGCCCCAGTTTCTACCGCCTTCCTTTCCCATAAAGCACATTTACCCAAGCCGCCCTATAGCGATGTTTTTGGTGTGGTGACAGAGCAATTGCATTACACTAGCGCCCTTTTTTTGGCCCAGAGCCACACAGGCTTGAGTTTTATGCAAGAGAATGAAGTGATCGCTGCGGTGAGTGCCGCTGTAGCCGATGCCCAGGTGCAGGTGCGTTTTGAAGGCAATCATGTGCATCTGCGGGTGATCAGCCCGGCCTTCACAGGCCTAAGCCCGCTTAAAAAACAACAGCTTGTCTACGCCGCCCTCAAGGATGCCATTGCCTCGGGAGCCATCCACGCCGTACACATGCAAACCCTAACGCCCGAAGAATGGGCCGCCCAAGCACACTAGCTTTTACCCTCCGACGTGCAACTACAACCGCTCATGGATAAATTGTTAATTAAAGGGCCTTGCCAGATTAATGGCGAGGTGCGCATTTCCGGTTCCAAAAATTCCGGCCTGCCGATTCTTGCCGCCACCCTGCTGGCCCAAACGCCAGTGCTGCTGCAAAACCTACCGCATCTCAACGACATCACCACCATGCTGGCCTTGCTGCGCTGTATGGGGGTGGGCATCACTATTGATGAGCGCATGGGGGTGGAAGTAGACGCTAGCAATATCACTGAATTCTCCGCCCCCTATGATCTGGTGCGCACCATGCGCGCCTCTATCCTGGTGCTGGGGCCCTTGCTCGCGCGCTTTGGTCAGGCCGATGTGTCCTTCCCCGGCGGCTGCGCCATAGGCTCGCGCCCGGTGGATATTCACCTTAAGGGGCTGGAAGCCATGGGCGCCCAGATCGAAATCGACGGCGGCTACATCCGCGCCCGCGCCCCCGAGGGCTTAAAGGGCGCGCATATTTTTATGGATACAGTCACCGTAGGCGGCACCGAGAACCTCTTGATGGCCGCCACCCTCGCCAAGGGCAAAACCGTATTAGAAAACGCCGCGCGGGAACCGGAAATTATCGACCTCGCTGAATGTTTGGTTAGCATGGGCGCGCAGATCGAAGGCATAGGCAGCGACCATATTACCGTGCACGGTGTGCCGAGCCTCAAGGGCTGCACCCACCGGGTTATGCCGGACCGCATTGAAACCGGCACCTATCTAACGGCCGCTGCTGCCACGGGCGGCAAGGTGTTATTGCGCGATACGCGGGCCGATATATTAGAGGCCGTTATCCTCAAGCTTGAGGAGGCGGGCGCCCAGATCACCTGCGGCCCCGATTGGATTGCCCTCGACATGCAAGGCCGTCGCCCCAAGGCCGTCAACCTGCGCACCGCGCCTTATCCTGCGTTTCCCACCGACATGCAATCGCAATTTACCGCCCTCAATGCCGTGGCCGAAGGCGTCTCGCGAGTGACGGAAACCATCTTTGAAAACCGCCTAATTCAAGTCCACGAACTCAACCGCATGGGTGCCAATATCAGCCTAGAGGGCAATACCGCCATTATCACCGGCGTAGCCAAGCTCAAAGGCGCGCCCGTAATGGCCAGCGACCTGCGCGCTTCGGCGAGCTTGGTGATTGCCGGTATGGCGGCAGAGGGCGAGACTCTGGTGGATCGCATCTACCACATAGATCGCGGCTACGAGTGCATCGAAGAGAAATTACAGGCCCTGGGCGTGGATATCCGCCGAGTGCCAGGTTGATGAAGGTGTCTATGTTTTACACGAGGTCTCTATGTTTTACGTGAGGTGTCTATGTTTTACGTGAGGTGTCTATGTCGCAACTGACCATCGCCCTCACCAAGGGCCGCATTCTGCAGGAAACCCTGCCGTTGTTGGCGGCGGCGGGTATTGAGCCTTTGGAAGATATCAGCAAAAGCCGCAAACTTACCTTCGAGACCAGCTCGCCGGAAGTGCGCCTGTTGATTCTGCGCGGCAGCGATGTGCCTACCTATGTGGAATTTGGCGCGGCTGATGTGGGTGTGTCCGGCAAAGACACCCTGCTGGAGCACACAGGCAATAGTTTTTACGAGCTGCTCGATCTGAAAATCGCCCGCTGCACTCTGATGACCGCCGCGCTGGCCGGGGCGCCGAGCAAAGCGGGCCGCATTCGCGTGGCCACCAAGTATGTCAACCTAGCTAAACGCTACTACGCCGCCCAGGGGCGCCAGGTGGATATTATTAAACTTTACGGCGCCATGGAGCTGGCCCCTGTGCTGGGCCTGGCCGATGAAATCGTCGATATAGTCGATACAGGCAACACCCTGCGCGCCAATGGCCTAGAACCCCGCGAGACTATTGCCCAGATCAGCTCCCGCCTGATCGTCAATAAAGCCTCCATGAAACTCAAGCACCACCAAATCGAAGCCTTAATCGATGCGGTAGAATCTGCCGTAGGAGAGCTGTCCGCTTAGCGGTCACAGCGTTTTGACCGCCCGGTCATTGTTAATTAAAGGTGCCCCATGTATTCCCTGAACTTGCGCCGCCTCGACGCGGCGGATGCCGACTTCGCCCAACAGCTCGACCAGTTGCTGCAGTTTGAAGCTAGCCACGAAGAGGCGGTGGAAGGCCGCGTGAAAACTATTTTGGCGGGCGTTCGGGCCCATGGCGATGCTGCGTTACTTGAATACACAAACCAGTTCGACCGCCGCGCGCTAACCGACATATCCCAAGTAATTATCGATAAAGCGCAACTGCAGGCGGCCCTTGCGCGCATTCCTGCCCACCAGGCCGCAGCCCTGCAGCAGGCTGCCGAACGGGTGCGCAGCTACCACGAGCGCCAGCAACAACCCTCTTGGAGTTATACCGACGCAGACGGCAATATGCTCGGGCAAAAAGTCACCCCCCTCGACCGAGTTGGCCTCTATGTGCCCGGCGGCAAGGCGTCTTATCCCTCATCGGTGCTTATGTCCGCCATCCCAGCCAAGGTGGCTGGAGTGCCTGAGGTAGTAATGGTAAGCCCATCACCTGATGGCCAGGTCAATGACATGGTATTGGCCGCCGCCGCTGTGGCGGGCGTTGAGCGGGTCTACACAGTCGGTGGCGCCCAAGCCGTCGGCGCCTTGGCCTACGGCACGCAAACGATTCCCAAAGTGGACAAAATAGTCGGCCCCGGCAACATCTATGTGGCCACCGCCAAACGCGCCGTATTCGGCCTGGTGGATATCGACATGATCGCAGGCCCCTCGGAGATCCTCATCCTCGCCGATGGCTCAGCCCCTGCCGACTGGCTGGCCATGGATTTGTTCTCCCAGGCTGAACATGATGAAGACGCCCAGGCCATTCTCATCAGCCCGGATGCGGCTTATCTTGATGCCGTGGCCGCCAGCATAGAGCGCCTCTTGCCGAGCCTCAGCCGCGCGCTAATTGCCAGTGAATCCTTAACGCGCCGTGGCGCCCTGATCAAGGTTGCCGATATAGGTGCTGCCATTGAACTCGCCAATAGCATTGCCCCTGAGCACTTGGAGTTGGCACTGGTCAATCCTGAGGCTTACATCGACCAAATTCGTCACGCCGGTGCAATATTTGTAGGTTCCTATACGTCTGAAGCGCTCGGCGATTACTGCGCAGGCCCCAGTCACGTGTTACCTACGTCCGGCACTGCACGTTTTTCATCCCCGCTGGGGGTGTATGATTTCCAAAAACGCAGCTCAGTTATCGGCTGCTCAAAGCAGGGCGCGCAGACATTGGGGCGTATCGCCTCAGTTTTAGCGCGGGCAGAATCCCTTGAGGCTCACGCGCGATCGGCGGAATACCGTTTGCATGAGTGAGCCGTGCCAGGCTACAGAACACTCAATCTGTAGATTTTAGTAACATAGCCGAAGGGTTTGTGCGTCTTTGTTGCTAGAACAAAATAAACTAAGAGTCCTCAAGCGTTCCGGCGTGACGGGCTCTGAAGCTTGTTCTATAACTATCCACAAACCTGGTTATTTCACCCAAGCAACATGTGAGAGATATATATGAGTGACGAACCCGAAGAACTGGACGATGACGAAATCGAAGGCGAACCTGTAGAAGAGGGTGGCGATGAAGATACCGTGCGGACAGCGTCGGCTGACATCCTCGAAGAGGACGACGCCAACATGGCCGTGCGCAACGCCATGCGCAAACAAATAGAATCGGATGTTGAAGCCTTTTTGGCCCGAGGCGGCACCATTAGTGTGATCCCGCCCAACGTAGTGGCGGATCCTCCACGTAAGCCGGAGTCCAACTACGGCGGCCAGCCGATTTAGTGCCAGCCTCTTAGCCAGCGTCAGCACCTGTAAAAAAGCCGCAGAATCTGCGGCTTTTTTGTTGCTTGGTTGAACCTAGAAGCGTAAATAAAGCCTCGGCTGAGGTTTTTAGGCTGACATAGCGACTACGGAACCTAGATACGCACTTGGCCGTGAAACACCACCGTAGCAGGGCCGGTCATTTCAACCGGATTAGCGCCGCCTAACCAGCTGATATGCAAATTCCCACCGGGTAAATGCACCTTGACCGGTGATTTCAGCAAGCCGCGCTCAATCCCGGAAACCACCGCCGCACAGGCGCCGGTGCCACAGGCGAGTGTCTCGCCAGAGCCGCGCTCAAATACGCGCAGTTTGACCTCGCTATCCCCCACCTTTTGCATAAAACCCACATTTACCCGCCTGGGGAAACGAGGGTGCGCTTCAATTAACGGGCCAAGCTGTCCAACCGGCGCACTCGCCGTATTGTCCACCAGCAGCACACAATGGGGATTGCCCATGCTAACCGCACCGCAATACAGGGTTTGATTGTTAACCTCTAAGGCATATTCACTCGCCTGCTTGTCCGCTACAAACGGGATTTTGTCAGGTTCAAGAATGGGTGCGCCCATATCCACGCACACCTCACCGCGCGCTGTCACTTTCAACACCAAAACACCCGCAGCGGTTTCGGCGCGAATCTCCGTCTTGTGGGTCAGGCGGCGCAGGCGAACAAATACTGCAAAGCAGCGGGCGCCATTACCGCAATTTTCCACTTCGCTGCCATCGGCGTTAAAAATCCGGTATTTGAAATCATTCTCCGGTTGTGAAGGTGGCTCAACCACCAGCACCTGATCACAGCCCACACCAAAATGGCGATCCGCCAGCTTGCGCGCGCGCTCAGGTGTCATGGATACCGCCTGGCTGATGGCATCGATCATGACAAAATCATTGCCCAACCCATGCATTTTGGTGAATTTAATACGCATTGCACTTAATCCGGCAGCATCTGTTCAAGGGCCAGCAAGTCGGCGAGAGTTTCGCGCTTGCGTACTGTGTAGGCCTTGTCGCCATCAACCATAATCTCCGCTGCGCGAGGCCGCGAGTTGTAGTTGGAGCTCATCACAAAACCATAGGCACCTGCCGACAACATAGCCAATAAGTCGCCCGGCTCAATACACAAATCGCGATCTTTACCGAGAAAATCGCCGGTTTCACACACAGGGCCTACTATGTCGTAGGCGCGCGTGGCACCATTTCTCGGTACCACAGGCACAATATCCTGCCAGGCTTGATACAGCGCTGGTCGAATGTTGTCATTCATGGCGGCATCCACAATAGCGAAGCTCTTATATTCGGTGGGTTTTAAATATTCGACACGAGTCAATAAAAGCCCGGCGTTCGCGACTATGGAGCGACCGGGCTCGAACATCAGGGCTATTTTGCGCGCACCTAATTTTGCCTTTACTGCACTGATGTAATCGCCGGGCGAAGGGGGAGTTTCATTTTTGTATGTCACACCCAGGCCACCGCCAAGATCCAAGTGGTGTATGGTGATTCCGCACGCGGCCAACTCATCGATCAGCAGTAGTAATCTATCTAAGGCGTCCAAAAACGGCTCAAGTTTGGTCAGCTGTGAGCCTATATGACAGTCAACGCCTTTAATACGGATGCCCGGTAAGCTCGCTGCACGTTTATAGACGGTTACAGCCCGATCAATGCCGATACCAAATTTATTCTCTTTCAGGCCGGTGGAAATGTAGGGGTGGGTTTCCGGGTTTACATCGGGGTTAACCCGAATAGAAATGGATGCGACCTTATTTTGAGCTACAGCAACTTGCGACACAGCCTCCAGCTCACTCTCCGATTCGATATTAAAACACCCCACGCCCACCTCTAGGCCACGGGCAATTTCGGCCGATGTTTTGCCTACACCGGAAAACACAATTTTCGCCGGATCGCCACCCGCCGCCAGTACCCGCTCCAGCTCCCCCGCCGACACTATGTCAAAACCTGCCCCAAGCCTGGCCAATATGTTTAGCAGGCCTAAGTTAGAGTTGGCCTTAATGGCATAACAGATCTGTCCCGGCCAATCCCCCAGCGCCCTCGCATATTGATCGTAAGCCTGGGTAATGGCTGCTCTGCTATAGACATAAGTGGGGGTGCCAAAGCGCTCGGCAAGTGCAGCAAGGCTGACGCCCTCAAAATACAGACCGTCCGCTCTGGCGGTTAAATAAGACATGCTGATACCTAATTAATATGAAGTATGAAAGTATGAGGTAGGTTTGTTGGGGAGCTTCAACGGCCCTTTCTGTCCGCAGCCTGCCAGCCATAAAAAGCTTAAAACAACGAAACCCGCAGTTACTGGGCGCCAAATTCCCATATCCAAACCCTCAAAGTAGCCCGGCAGTATAAGTGCCTCAATCCAGCAAGAACAAGGAAGGAAAGGCATTGCACACCCAACTGTTTCGAGCATCTCAAAGGCTGCAGGAAATAAAACTAGAAAAAAGAGTTGACCGGCCAAGGGGAGGTGTAGATAATGCGCGCCACTTCGGACGAGGTGGTAAAAAAGACCGAACGAAAGGGCTATCAAGCTTTCTAAAAAGTCTTTTTAATCAATGAGTTGGAAAGGCTGTTTGAAAATCAGCTGAGCTGGTTTAGAAAATAAAAAACACCGAGGGATGAAAAATAAAGTTGACAGGGTGTTGAAAAAGAGTATTATGTGCGACCCCGCTGAGCGCTAAGCGAAACGGGAAAGGCGAAGATCCGGGCGATCTTAGCGTTCTTTAACAGAATGATCAAGCAAAGCGTGTGGGCGCTTGTGTTCAGAGATGTTAAAACATTATCGGATACAAGTGACTCGACAATTTATTTAAGGCTGTTGATTTTTAATTGAATTAGCAGTT
>JAXMGD010000004.1:0-497147 GCA_046347475.1 Marinagarivorans sp.
TCATAGTACCTTCATTAATCCATGTCCATCCCCTTTGGAAAGCCAAATAACCGCCATTAACTGCAGAGCCTATTTGGCTGATGCCCTGAGTAATTAAAGTGCCGGTGCCACTGAGCGTGCTACTGCCTGTAACATCAAATGCACCCAATACCGTCACGGTGCCTGTGCCGTCTAGAGTGCCTCCAGCCAGTACTAAATTCCCTATGATTTCAGATTCATCTGCCAACTCCAAAGTAGCACTGTTGGTAAGTTTTAATTCGCCATTACACACCAACGAATTAACACTGAATGAGCCACCATTTAGGGTGACGCTTTGCCCGTTGGATAGATTAATTGATACATTGTCCGAACCCGTGGGCACGGCTCCGGTGCTCCAATTGGTAGCCAGGTTCCAAGAACCTCCTTGGGTTCCTATCCAGGTAACTGTAGGCTGCACTAAAGCTAAAGGCGCAGCTAAGGTTTGTAGACTATGGGATTGAGTTGGAAATGGCAGTGCATCGGCAGCAAGGGGAGCCATTTCGTCTGGTAGTGGAGTAGCTGTGAAGGGGCTTACGGCCACAGCTAAAGGTGCAGAAGACTCTGGTTGCACCGAAAGCTCCGCCTTTGCCAAATGAAATCCCAGTTCAAATGCACTGTTATCCTTCACTTCGAATTTCAAGGTATACACACCGGGCGGCAGCTGCAAAGGTGTCGGCGCAACGTCATCGGATCCAGTGTTACCCGCTCCCAACGGCTTCCCATCGGCTGAGAGGATGGTCCAATACAAGCCGGAGGCTTCGAGTGCGACCAGTTGATCGCAGGCTACCTTAGTCTCTCGCTCCAATGTGAAGGTGAATGAAGTACTGGTTTGCATGGCATCCAAATGAGCCGATACGCGTTGGCCCGCATCTATGTTCACAGCTTCTAATGGGATTACCGAGTTATCTGGAGTGAAGACGGGATTTACCGAAGATAGCGACGGCACGCTTACCCACCCAGAACCCTGATTTTCTGGGTTTACTGCATAATTCGAGCTTTCGACAACTAATTCGGCCACTGCATATTGTGGCTCTGGCTCATTTAGATTATTGGCCGAGGGTATTAAATCGGCGGATAATAAAACCTTAGGCTCTAGGGCTTCTAGTAACCATATTTCTTTGGTAGGTGATTCCTGCTGAATTGCGGGTTTGCCTGGGTGCTTGTCGCTTTGACGAGTTTTATTGGAACGACCAGATGTTGGAACTCTTTTCATTAGAACTCACCCTTTATAATATAGAAAACGGCATATATCCCCGTATTGAACTTGGTTGGACCACACTTATTCATGTGCTAGGAGAAGCGTTATTCATGCCAAACTTCGCCATTCGATATTTTGATTATCGTGTCGGGCTGCGTGGGAACGTCTTTTTAGCATTTAATCTTTAATAGTTACAACCAATGGTGATGTTTAAATAGACAAGGACTCTAAACGCATAACGCATTCCTCGTGTTCCTGTAGCGTGATTTCGTTTCATTCCAATGCGGCAGGATTAAAGGCAACACACTGTTGACACGCCAATCCGTAAGCGACCAATAAACCCCACCTGGCCCTGAGCGCCGATCCGCCATACCCTTAGTTTTACACCAGAGGAAACTTTATGGCTAGGCGCACCCCACAACAATGGCAAAAATTAATCGCCGAACAGGCCGCATCAGGCCAAACAGCGACCGCGTTTTGCGCGGCGCGGGGTATCAACAACAAATACTTCAGTGTGCAAAAAATTAAATTGGCAGCTGCAGAGAATCGAACGCCAGCAACGAAAATCAATTCAAAATTTATAGCCATCGCGACGCAACCCCTTTTATCTCCGGTTATTTCGCTACACCTTGGCGCCCTGCAACTCAGAGTGCCTGCCGATTCACCGCCACAATGGCTAGCAGCGTTGATTCGCGAGCTTAACTAATGCGAGCCTGTACCGAATTTTCCAACATTTATCTCTATCGCGACGCCATCGACTTCCGCAAATCCATTAACGGCTTGGTAGCCTTAGTTGAGGGCGAATTATCCCGCTCCGCCTTTGATCCAGCCCTCTACCTGTTTTGCAACAAACAGCGCGATAAACTCAAAATGCTGTATTGGGATAACACGGGTTTTGCACTCTGGTACAAGCGTTTGGAGCGGGACCGATTTAAATGGCCAAAGGGGCAAGCCGACAAATCCTTAATGCTAACCGACACCGATGTGTACCGATTATTGGCAGGCTATGATGTTGTTGGGCACAAGCAGTTACATTACGCCAGCCACTATTAAATAAATCTAAACGTCATGGTATTATTGCTCCATGACGCCTACCTCTTCCCAACTACCCGATGATATTGCAGAGCTCAAAAAAATAATTGGGCAGCTGCAAGATGAAATCCAATTTTTACGCGAACAATCTAATTTGGCGCGCCGCAGGCAATTTGCTGCGTCCTCCGAAAAATCCGCCGATCAGCTTGAATTGATTTTTAACGAAGCGGAGGCCATTGAAGCACTGGAGGAATTAACCGACGATGCCTGCGCAGAAGCCGATGCTGCGACTATCATCGAAGCAACTGAAACGCCGAATAAGTCGTCCGCAAATAAAAAGCCTGGCCGCAAGCCATTGCCTGCTTCACTGCCCCGTGAAGAGCGGTTAATTGATATCACCGAGGAACAAAAAATTTGTCCCTGCTGCCAAGGTGCTTTGCACCGCGTGGGTGAAGAGCGATCTGAACAATTGGAATATATTCCCGCCAGCATTAAAGTGATTGAAACCGTACGGCCAAAATACACTTGTCGACACTGTGAAAAAACGGCTGAGGTAACATCCTTTGTGATTGCACCGGTGCCCTGCAGCCCCATTCCCAAAAGTATGGCCACAGCCAGTTTGCTGGCTCAAATTATTTGCAATAAATATCAGTTTGGCTTGCCGTTATATCGCCAAGTGACGCTTTTTCAACAATCCGGCATCGATATTGACCGCCGCAGTATGGCCAATTGGATGATCAAGTGTGCCGATTGGTTCGAGCGCATCACAGATGCATTTAAAAATCATTTGCTGCAACAAATCGCCATTCACGCTGACGAAACGCCAATTAAAGTCATCGATGAGGAGCGAGAAAAAAGTTACATGTGGGTGTATTGCAGCGGCGCCGACTCGCCCAACGCAAATAGTTCGATCAAAAATATCGTGCTCTACGACTTTCAACCCAGTCGCGCCGCCGCGTGTCCTAAAGCATTTTTACAGGATTATGCGGGCTATTTACAGGTGGATGGCTATGCGGCTTATGAACAGACACAAGCAAAGTTGGTTGGCTGTTTTGCGCACGCGCGGCGTAAATTTATGGATGCTCAAAGCGTGCAGCCGAAGGGGAAAATCGGCAAAGCCGATTGGGCGCTCAATCATATTCAAAAATTATATGCCATTGAAAAACAGCTTGCGGATAAAACCCCTGAGCAGCGACATGTGCTGCGCCAGGAAAAATCGGTGCCTTTGTTATCTTAATTTAAGTTATGACTGGATAAATCCAGTCATGACGCGCCGCCTAAAAGTGCTATTGGGGCTGCAATTTTTTATTGTTTAAATCAGTGGCATAAATTAGCGGCTTACGTGCAGGATGGCCATGTACAGATTGACAATAATCGCGCTGAGCGCGCCATCAAGTCTTTTGTTATAGGCCGTAAAAACTGGTTGTTTAGCGCGACCAACCGAGGGGCAAGGGCAAGTGCTATTTTATACAGCGTGATTGAAACGGCGAAGGCAAATGGGTTGGAACCCCTACAGTATATTCACCGATTGCATGATGAGCTGCCGTGCCGTAAAGAGGATGACACCATTGAGGATTTATTGCCTTGGACTGTTGCTGGTTAGGTGGGGTTTATTGGTCGCTTACGCCAATCCAGCTGCATTGCCAAAATCAAACGCATAACAAAAGAGGAGAAGTAGGTTAACCGTTTGACCAAGCTCTACTGTGTTAGAGGTTTTTTTGGCCAAATGTGCACCGAATAGATCAATGGACACTAATGCTCGATCAGTTCTCGCACAGCAAGGCCCACTACAGAATTGAGGAGATATTACTTGGGGTGGCAGCTAATTATATGGGAGTTGATGGTCCCTAAGGACACAATCACCAAATTCTATTCAACTTCAAACACAATAAGAAATTATTATTCGTTATTATTAACAATCAATTTACAGCGACTTCCAACAGGAATATAACCTGCCTCATTATTCAGTTCAACCACCACGCCAAATGTACCGCTGGTAGATTCGATTACGCCGTCAACAGTAGTTACTTTTGCACGAAACTCGCCCTCAAGCGGTGACTCTGGTTTAATCACCACATCATCATTCACTTTTATTTTGCCAAAAAGTGACAACGGAACATAAGAAACAACCTTTAAACGATCTGTTTGTACAAGTTTAAGAATTGATTTTTTAGTTTCACTTGAATCGACTAAAGCGCCTGGAGAGAGAAATACATTCATGACAACACCAGGAAAGGGACTGCGCAATATTCGGCGATTTAATTGCTCCTGAGTCTGTTGATGCTCCAATTTGGCAAGCTCATTATTTTCGCGAGAGGATTTAACTTCGGCTTCTGCAAGCTTACGCTCAGCCTCAGCCTCATCCAATGCTTGAGCTGAAATAAAATTTTCATCGTAAAGTTGTTTACTACGCTTTGCTTTTTCTTGAGCAGCCACTAATTTACTTTCAGCCACCTGAATTGCCCCAGTGGCCTCAGATTTAAATTTTGCTACCTTCACTGCGCTGCTCTCTATTTTTGAATCTATCGTCACGAGAGGATCATTTAAATTGACGTGAACACCCCGCTGCACATGAATTTCTTGAATCAGACCTACAACTGGGCTGCGAAGATCCAAGGAATGTAATGGCTCGATCATACAATCAAAATCGCGGCTAGCCTTTGCACTTAGGCCCCAAAACATTGCCACAATGAAAAATAGTGCGCGTTTCATAGAGTTTTACCTGCAAAACCGATCAATTGATGAAGTGTTTTATCCTGCTTAAGGGTTTGACGACGCGCTTTAAGCGCCTGTTGCTCTGCACGCCATTGAGCAATTAGACGAATGAGCGGCATAAACGACACTAAACCGTTCGAAGGAGCATCACTCCACCAAAGTGCATTTTTCTTAAATACCTCATCCTGCTTCGAGACAATTGCTCGTGTGCTTCCAGGATCGCCTTGACGTCCACTGCGGCCAAAAAGTTGGCGATCGACTCGCGGGGACTCATGAAATTCAGTCAATATAACATGTAGCCCTCCTGCCTCACGGGCTTCCTCACTAAGCTTAATATCGGTACCGCGGCCGGCCATATTTGTCGCAACCGTTACGCGTGCAGACTGACCAGCTTGCCTAATAATTTCAGCCTCATCATTATCTTGTCGAGCATTTAAAACTATATGGTCCACATTATAGTGTGACAACACTGCGCTAACGGCTTCTGAAGCCTCAACACTACGCGTTCCTACCAATACTGGTTGACCGCGATTAATTGCTGCAATTACATCTTCATAAACACATTGCCATTTTTGCTCTGTATTTTGAGTGCAAATATCAGGCATTCGGAATCTGCGATTTTTTCTATTTGGAGGTATTTTGCGCACGGCCAAACCATAAACTTCCCATAATTCTTGCCGAGACTCGGATGCAGTACCCGTTAAACCCGACAATAAGAAATAGCGTCTAAAAAAGCGCTGAAAAGTCATTTTCGCCAAAGTTTCGCGGCTACTTGACTGCTCTAAACCTTCCTTGCTTTCAATCAACTGGTGTAGGCCTTGTTCCCAAGTCCGATCGGGCATTACGCGCCCAGTGGACTCATCAACAATCTGAACCTTTCCTTCCGCTAAAATATACTGCTGATCTAAATTAAAGACGTGTACAGCTGTGATAGCCTGCTTTAACAATACGCGCTGCCACCGAGGTGTTCTCCAAACAGGTCTAACTGAATCGGGAATAGGAGTACAAGCTTCAATGGCTTTATCGAATACTGTTATAGTTCTATCGCCAGCAATTGAGAAATGAATGTTTTCCTGCATATTTTTAACCTGCTCAACGGCCCAACTAATTAATTCCGGCTCATAAATGCCTTCTGCATCACGAGAAATAATTAAAGGGGTGCGCGCTTCATCGATTAGAATGCTATCGGCTTCATCGACTATCACAAAATGCAGGCTGGGAATAAGTGGTACTTCGTTGCTGTTTGATTTAAAAAGCCCCTTCAAATGCGCCACTCGATGAGGGAAAAAGCCATGCCCTGACAAGCGATCTTTTAAATAATCAAAAACAAGTTCCTTACCACTTACATAGCAAATATTTTTTCTGTACTGCTCACATCGATCCTGAGGCTCCATTCCTTCGATTACACTTCCAGCTTCAAGATTGAAAAAACTAAATAGGTGTTGCATTTCCTGTGCATCCCGTTGTGCCAAATAGTCATTGGTACTGACCACGTGAACACTCGCTCCTGCGGATGCCATTATGGTAGCTGCAAGGCCGGCGACTAAGGTTTTACCTTCTCCCGTTTGCATTTCGGCTAAAGCACCCGACAGCAAGGTAGACGCTCCCATGTACTGTACATCGTGAGGGTAATAACCAAAAACTCGAAAACACGCCTCACCAACGATTGCAAATGCATTGGCTATTATTTGCGGATTGTGAGGCTGCTTAATGAGGGACTGGATTTCTTGTTGATAACTTAAAAATAAATCACCTTGAGATAAATTTTTTTTGTTTTCGCCAGCCAATCGTATACGGTTGCCGAACCTTGCAATACTGCGTTGTGACATACGACGTTTTTGAAAGCATCCAGAATATCGCAGTAAAAAATCTTCAATTTTTTGGCTGCGAGAATCTTCTCGTTCGTCACGAAGTGTGTCTGCCCGCTTAAATCGCGGCCCCGCATATAATTTTGCTAAAACTCCATTAAACATTTAGACGTGCCAAAAAAGCCTGCCGCAACCGTAGAAACATTTGTTGGGCTAAAGGTGTCCATCCCAAATCAAAACGCACCAACGCTCGATCACCAAATGCAGCAACTGGATCGGCATGTTCGAGTTCTAATTCACAATCAAACACGCGCTGTAATGCGGTAACACCTTCTCGATCTGAGGGATCTACTGGGATTAAGCCTCCGCCATCAGACCCCAATGCAGGTGAAACTAACTTCTGCTGGCCTGCTGCAATTGGTCTTAAATCCCGTGCAACAAATGATACCCAGGGTCTGCGTGATAAACGAACTTGTATTGATTGAGTGCGACTGCGCACCAATTCAACATCCTCTTGAGCAACGGCCACACGCAATATTTTGGTGGGCCCATTAATTACGTAACCGACTATCTCACCGCGCTTAAAATATTGACCCTCGGGAAGATTGCCATTAACAAACACCCATTTGCCAGCAACACCCGCTCTTAGGCTAAGCGCATTTACTTTTTCCTCGGCTTCATCGCGTTTTTGTTTTACTGCAACTAACTGTCTTTTGGTTTGAATAGTTTTAGCAATATCTTCAATTTGTTCTTTGCGCAACTGCGCATCGAGCTCCTCAAATTCGGCCTGCGCCTGATTATATTCAGCTTGTAATTTTGGATTATCTAATTTTGCAATTAACTCACCTGCCTTGAGCTCTGCTCCAGACTCTACGAAATTCATATTGAGTTGGCCTGCAGCCCCGGCTCTAACAACTGCTTGTTCCGGCACCCAGAGTACCGCTTCTGATACTGCGTAAAAAGGTAAGGGAATCATGGATAGGAATACCGACAAAAATACAGCGGCACCTAAGCACATTCGCAGGACTTTGTCGTAACGTCCTACAAGCGTTGGACTTGTCCGAATGTGTTTCCAACCATTCCAGAGTGGTTTAATCAGACTTGACCAGACTCCAGCAAGGGCTATTACAGCGCCAAAAATAAAATATTGTTCCGCGACAAACCAAGCCAATCCCAATGCAATTACCAAGCGATAGATGGGGGCAATCGCTCCATATATTAGAAAGACTTTTGCTTCACCTGGACCATGTTCTGGGGATTTTGCTTGCTGTGCTCGAAATAAATATTTATCCACCAAGTAAGTCCAATATTTGGTGGAGCGTTGAGCGAGATTGGGAATTTCCAAAAGCTCACTGAGCACAAAGTAGGCGTCGTAACGCATTAGTGGATTGCCATTTACGATCAATGTAGAGACACCGGCAATGACAACGACATTATAAGCGATTGCGCGCACTAAACCAGGTTCAGCTAATACCCACACCACTATTGCAATCGCCCCGAGCATAAGCTCGGCCATAATGCCAGCTGCCGCTACTGTGGCGCGTTGCCATTTATTGGCAAATCCATAAGAGTCGGTTGCATCCACGTAAGGCACTGGAGTAAATACTAGAAACATTAGGCCCGCTTCACGCACAACTCCACCCCACTTTTTAACAGCAAGCGCATGAGACCATTCATGTACTGCTTTTAAAATAGGGTAAATAAACCAAGCAATAAATAAATTGTGTGCATTTAATATTTGGTCCGAAAGATTTTCAGTCAATGGGCCCCAATGCATAGCAGCCAAAATAAACGCAGGAAAAATTAACGCAAGCCAACACAAAAATACTGGAAGCGAAAACACAGCCCCTGCTAATTTCCGCTGCTTTGCTATCCAGGGTTCAGGATAGAACAAAGGTAATTTAAGGCTTAAGGGGTTTAAAAAAACCTGTTTGAGTTTTGCCTTACGCTGGCGCTCATGGCGCTCCAAAACCTCTACGGCATCAGGTGTCACCTGGCTTTGAAGAAGATCGCTGCCATACAGCTGCGACACTAATTTAACCAATTCAGGCTGAGCGATGGCATCTTGATCCAACGCCTGCCCTGCCTGGTCAGAAGCCTGTTCTTGCAGTGCTGACTGTTGCCAGATGTCATCCAGTGTTCGTTGGCCATCAAAAAGAGCTACAACCCGCCAAGCCTCTAGTGAGAGTCTGTGAAAGCGATGGGAGGAGGGATCAAACAGTACAACGGCTCGTCGGCCACGAAATATACGGTGGTAGCTTCGTACGCCCTCGCGCAGCTGTGGCCGAAGCCACCGCACGCTGTGCCAATTATCAGAAAGGACTGCGTGCATTTACCACCACATTGCCCAGAGTTTCATACGCGCCCACTGCGCAACGGGTCTCATCCAGATGGTGAGTAAGTTACTGTGAGTAACAACTACTTTACCTACGCCCTGCATTCCTGGCCGAACAGGAATTGAAGATTCAGTCAATTCCGCTTCGACTCTAAACGTATTTTTGTGATCATCTAATGTTGCCACGGCAGTAACGCGATTAACGCGAAAATTAAATCGCTCGTGCGGTAATCCTGTTAAACGCATTTCGCCTGTCTGGCCAGGATTTACCCTTGCAATTTCTTCCTCAGGTATTTGTAAAACAACGCGGTACCCCTGCCCTACAGCAAGCTCGAACAGTTTTTTACCCGCCTCAATCGGGCTGCCCACTTGATCAAACCAATCACCAAAAATAATCGTTCCAGCAACTGGTGCACGTATGTGCGCGCGCTGAATTTTGGCATCAATTAAATCCAATTGGGCTCGAGTCTGACGAATTTGTGCGCCCAATTGTTGAGCCGCGGAGGAATCATCGTCTGATAAGGCTTGGCGTAATTTTCCGTTCGCCTGATCCCATTCACTTTGTAATTTTTCCCGTTCAACTAAATAATCTTTAGCATCTAATCGTGCTAGCAATTGGCCCTGTTCAACGCTGTCGCCGGGGCGGACTAGAACTTCAGCCCAATAGCCATCGAAGGCAGCAGCTAATGTCTGTTGCTGTTGCCCTTCGACTACGACCTTTGCAACCGCCTTGTCTTCGAATGGAATTAATAAAATAACTGCCATTAGGCACAAGCTAAGGGCTGCGCCCAGTTTCCATGTTAAATAACCAGGCTCACGCAATTTTCGTATGAGGTCGCGGCACTGCGATATCGTGTGAGACCATAGACCTCGATCAGACAGCTGCCAGTGGCTTAGCAATACCCCCAAAGTACTAGCGCTGACTCGAATACTATTTTTTTGCTGAGGGTCGGGTTCAGTACCGACCACAACTAACACTCCAACTAGATCACCACTGTGCAATACCGGGAAGCCCCAGGCATCGCCTAGTTGTAACTCGCGACATTCAATGGCAGCTGCGGAAGCTGCATCTGTTGCCGTATGCAACAGGGCGGTTCCCTTCTCGGCGGACGCCGTGTCCGAGGTAACCCACCAATGGGGTATTACCGATCCAGGCTCCAACATCCGAAAGTAGAGCACAGAACAACTCACACCCGGTCCACGGCGCAATTGCTGTGCTAAACGATTAACCCATTCTTGAGCGCCTGCTCGGGATTTTTCCTGTGAGAGAATATGCGCTTGGCTTTCTAAAATATTAATCGCTTGAGCGCCCTGCTCAGCGGTAACTTGAACCAGAGGTAAATGCAGCCATCCTACAGCTAGTCGGATTACCGCAACGGCCTGCTCAGAAATAGCTTCGAGCCAAAATACGCAGACGCGTGTAATTAAGGAGGCAGAGGTTAGAACAGGATAAGCCACTAGGAAGCCAGTACCACCGTCTTTACCGATACATAGCTGTAGGTCTTGCTCTACGCGTTGAAAAGCCTGCTCAATTGCTTTGGAGACAACTTCATTACCTTCGTTCAAAGGCACTATGAATTGACCCGTCTCATTTAATACACAAACGCCCTTACAGCTAATCCCAAGAGACTGTAATTGAGCCCGCACTCCCTCGCAGTTGGCTTTGAGCAAAGCGCTCTCGCCTTGCATGGAATCAACCGGAGGTATCACGTGATACTCCAACTTTATTGATTTGCAGAAGAAACTTAGAAGGCATTCAGATCGGCCTCTGTCCATTGGCCTGTTAAAAATCGCAAGCGCATATAGTTTAGCCATGCATCAGCTCGCGCCTTAGCGAGGTCTTTCTGGGTTTGGAAGAGCTGGGCCAGCGCGTTTAGTACATCAACGTTCGCCCGCATCCCAACCTCATATCCCCTCTTGCTTGCTTTCACTGAAACTTCATTGGCCTGCTGGGCAAGTTCTAAAGCAGGGATTTGCGCAAGCGCGCTCGACATCCCTAAATAGGCTTGCTTTATATTCAGCATCACCTGATCGTACGTCTTATCCCGCTCTCCTAGAGTTTTATCCCTCAGTGCAATGGCCTCATTTATTTTTCCTCTCGAGGTCAGCCCTGCGGTAAGAGGAATGGTGAGTTGTACACCAATCTGCCCGCTTTTACTTGAAGTGGGTGCGTCTGAAAAATTGCTGCCAGTAGCATCGTTTATATTTCTATTGGCGATCAAATCTATTGACGGAGAAAGCGCTGATTTTGCTCGGCCAATTTCAAGTTCAGAGGCTTCAACTTCAAAACGCGCTTGAACCACGGTAGGACTCGTCTGCCTGGCCTGTTCAAGCCAATCACTTAACTGACCGAGTTTATCGCTCAACCTTGGCTGCATCCACGGCGCTACATCAATGGTGTCAACGGGCGTGGCGGTTAATTGGCTTAACGTTTGTTGCTTGAAACCGAGTTCACCCAGTGCTTGCGCTTCCTGTACTAGAACAACGGCGTGCTTGGCCTCAACTTCCCGCACGTCTGCAACAGACACCGCGCCCAATTCAAAACTGCGCTTGGCCACTGCCAGCTGTTGCTGAGTAGCGTCTTTTTGGCCTCGAATCGCTTTTAAATTTTCTTGGCTAGTAATCACATCAAACCAAGCTGTCGCCACACGCCCAGCCAATTCTGATTCGGTGGCAGCCAACTGTGCTTGAGCTTGCGCCACTAATTTATCAGCGGCACGAGTGGCAAAACCGGTCGCTAAATGAAATATCTGCTGGTTGACCTGAAGGGCCCACTGCTCTGTGGAAAATCGTTGATAAGCCGCTTTATTTTGGCTGTTGCGGTTATCACTGCTCGTTCCCGTAATCGTGGCTGTGGGCAATAAGCTACGTGCCGCATCACTTGATCGCGCTTTGGCAACATTCACCTGAGCTTGGGCAATGGCCATAGCTGGGTCTCGTTCACGAGCACTCAATAGCAGCTCAGCCAGGGTCGTACAATGAACACTCTGAGAAACGACCAAACACAGCGCTAGAACGCAGCCGCGGTGGACCCTATAAGAGACCACCCTTGGCTTATACGCTAGATACCTAAAAAACAATGGAACTCCTTAAAATTTAAAAAATGCTTTGAGTAGCCAATTAGAATGGGAAGATTTCGACCCTATTCAAACGCGGCTACCCACAGCAATTATCTGTAATGTTAATTATCAATGTAGCCGGAATTTAGCTTCTAACAATTGCAAAGCGGCCTCATCCAGATGAATATCACTCAAACCGGCTGACGAAAAAGCAGTATTTGCAGCATGTGTGTGGATGGTTAATTGGCCACCGGCGGGTTCCTGTTGAAGCTCGCCGAAATTCAACTTGAACTCTGAGTCCACCGTTTTTTTAGTGTTTTGAGTGCGCGATTGCAGATAAGCATTTGCTGAGACTAAACGTATTCTCAAGAGACCCGCGAGCGGACTACCGTTTAGATCTGTGCCACAGGACTCAATACGCAATGCTATTTCGTTATGCCAGCCTTTAGGGGGGAACAGTATCAAAGCTGCTAAATTCCAATGTAAAAGGGATACACAATCCTCTTCACTCTTGGACTCACAGTAATTCGCACCGTCCGTCAACACTGCGCCAGCGGGCAGCCCGTACACTAGCAATTGCCGCTCCAGCAGAGCTTCAAGGTGCAGAGTAAACCGTTTGCGCAGCTGAGCATCACTTGAAGCTGGCAATACCAAGGCCTGTAAAACAGGTAATGGCGTTTCCAACGGCAATTGCAGCTCAAGTTGCCCTAAGTGCCAACGGCTGACATCAACGGCGATGCGCTCCTGAGTTATGGAAACTCGTGCTAAACCATCCGTAATGACGCTACCCAAAGGGGCACCGAGAACGGAAACGGCCGCTCCCGGTGCCACATCAAGCCCGACAATTCGAAACCGTCGGGCCACGCTTGCTTGCACAGTCCCCACTAGGGTGTTCCTACCTTCAAAGAGCCATCGATCGCAGTGAGCTTGTCAGAGTAGGTCTGGCCTTGTAAGCCTACAACCGAGTTTAGAGTGAGATCCAAATTGGTTGTACTGCCCTGAGCTGCGCCACTGAGCACCGTGCCTTTAATGCGAATCAACTCTAATGCTTGGCCTGCAGAGATGTTTTGTGTGCGGCAGTTGATGGTGACGCGGATAAACCCGGGCGGCTGATTAATCACGTAATCAATCTGCGCATCCGCTGGTAGGTTGGCTCCAGCCACTATGCCCGTCACGCTCATAATGGCGGGGTCGTAGTTCATGGTAAAGCTGATAGCCTTGAGCGGGTAGGCACTGTCGAGGATAACCGGCATACCTGCCCCAGCTGTACCTAGAGAACTGCCTGCAGATTGAGTAACACGCACGGCCCGCAACTCAACATCGCTGACCGGTTGGACATTGACGATTTTAGGTGCGGCCGCGTAATTACCGTCCTGATCCCGTGCAGTCGCCTTAATGGTGAAGTTACCGGGTGCCATATACACGTGCTGCACATTGGCCGGGTTAGTGTTGAGCACCTCCACCACACCATCACCCCAGTCTACCGTCCAGCCTGCGATTTTATCGTCGCTGATGCTGGTGGCCCCCAAATTGAGGGTATAGGCAGTGCCCACTTTCGCGGTTGAGCTTCCTGTAACCGCCAAGACCGGCGGCACGTCATTGACATTCACATTAAAGCTGCGGCTGAAACTTGCACCGGCACTATCTGTTACCTTAATCACGAAATTCACAATACGGGGCCCCGTTGGATTTGTCCAAACGATCTCCTTAGTTACCAGATCGATAGTTGCGCCAGTAGGTGCAGTGACCAAGCTATAGGTGAGTGCGTCACGATCAACATCGGAGGCCGTAAATTTAACCCGCAACGTTGTGCCCTCGTTGACTGCTTGATCAGCTATGGCATTAAGCACCGGCGCATCGTTTACGGCTGCAACTGTGATGCTAACGGTCACTACCGCTGAATCTAACTGACCGTCATTGACCTTGTAGGTAAAGCTGTCAACGCCATTGAAGTTAGGGTCCGGAACATAGGTCACATTGCCATTGGTGCCGTAAATAAGCGCGCCGTGGGCAGGTAGGGTCACCACTGTTGCCGTTAAAGCACTACCTTCGACATCACTGGCGGTGCTCAGTAAGTTAATAATTAGATTGGTATCTTCCAGTGTCGAAACTGGCGGCAGGCTCGTCAAAACAGGCGCATCGTTAACCGGCGTTACATTAATCGACACTGTCACAGCGTTCGAATCCAAGCTGCCATCGTTCACCTTGTAGCTAAAACTATCGGCGCCGTTGTAGTTGGCGGCCGGGGTATAGGTGACGGTGCCATTGGCATTTTGTACCAGGGTGCCGTGGGCCGGTGGGGTCATGATGACGACACTGAAGCTGGTACTGTCACCATCAGAAACACCGGAGAGGAGATTGAGCACTACAGCCGTATCTTCCAAGGTGGAAACGGGCGGCAAGCTCGTCAGAACAGGCGCATCGTTAACTGGTGTTACATTGATTGCAACCGTCACAGTGTTGGAATCCAAGCTGCCATCGTTCACCTTGTAGCTAAAGCTATCCGCGCCGCTGTAATTGGCAGCCGGGTTATAGGTGAAGGTGCCATTGGCATTTTGTACAAGGGTGCCGTGGGCCGGTGGGGTCATGATGACGACGCTGAAGCTGGTACTGTCACCATCCGAAACACCGGCGAGGAGATTGAGCACTACTGCCGTATCTTCCAAGGTGGAAACAGGCGGCAAGCTCGTCAGAACAGGCGCATCGTTAACTGGTGTTACATTGATTGCAACCGTTACAACGTTGGAATCCAAGCTGCCATCTTTCACCTTGTAGCTAAAGCTATCGGCGCCGTTGTAGTTAGCGGCCGGGTTATAGGTGAAAGTGCCATCGGCGTTTTGCACCACGGTGCCGTGGGCCGGTGGGGTGATGAGAATTGCAGTCAGCGCATCGCCGTCGGCATCCAGCCAGTAGCTTGCCAAGTTAATAACCAGGCTGCCGTCTTCCTGCACAGCGACTTCAGCATCGTGGGCAACCGGGGCGCGGTTGCTGGCAATAACTTGCAACGCCAGGTGCACCACATTCGAATCCGTAACACCGTCAGTGACCTTATAACTAAAGCCATCCGTTCCACTAAATCCATTCGCAGGTTGGTAGCGGTAACTGCCATCGGGGTTTTGCACCAGCGTGCCGTGCTGCGGTTGAGACACAATAATTACCGTCAGCGCATGCCCATCCGGGTTGATGGCTGTGCCCAGCAAATCCAGGGATTGGCTTGGGCTTACCCAGGTAACCTCACCCGGTTCCACCAGCTGCGGCGCGTCGTAACCGGGCAGTACAGTAAAGTGCAGCTCCGCTATGTTGGAGACTAAAGCGCCATCGCTAAACTGGTAGCGCAGCGTATCACTGCCGTGGTAATTGGCCGCTGGAATATAGGTGTAACTACCATCAGTGTTGCGGTTGAAGCTGCCATGGCTAGGGCCGGAGACAATAACCGGCGTTACTGTATTGCTGTCCACATCCTGGGCGTAGCTGGCCAGGCTTACGATCAAACTGCCGTCTTCCTGCAGTACCAGGTTGCCGTCAAAGGCTAAAGGCGCATCGTTGACGGGGGTTACTACAAGCGATACCTGCTGCACCTGAGACGTGAGCGAGCCATCGCTGGCTTGCCAGGTAAAGCTGTCGCTGCCAAACCAGTTGGCCTCCGCCTGATAGGTAACCCGGCCATCAGTGCCCTGCACGAGGGTGCCGTGGCTGGGGCCACTGACGATCACCGCTGTTAAGGTTGCACTGTCCAGGTCCTCGGCATGGGTTAACAGGTCAAGCACCAGAGCTGTGTCTTCCTGCACTGTCGCCTCGCTGTTGCTGGCTATGGGTGCATCGTTTACCGGGGTTACGACAATGGTTACGGTAGCGGGCGCACCTACTTGAGTGCCGGACATCAAGCCATAGGTAAAGCTATCGCTGCCAAACCAGTTAGGTTCAGGCGTGTAGGTAAAGCGGCCATCGGCATTGAGCGTAAGCACGCCGTGTTGTGGGGCGGCCACCACTACGGCGGTAGCTGGGTTGGCTATAGCCAGCACATCGTTAGTGAGGACGTTAATCTGTAGCGCCGTGTCTTCAGCGGTACTGACTGTGTCATCCACTGCCTGTACGGCTTGCGGCGTGCTGATTAACTGCACGTCTTTTACCAGTACGGCGCTGTCGGTTTCTCCAAACCCAATCAGGTCGAACGATAACTCCACTGCCGCCCCCACCGGTATACCTGCTAAATCCAGGCTATAGGTGCGGCTGCCGTCGGGGTTTTCGCTTACCAGTACACCGGCAGCTGCCCGCGTGGAACCCGTATTGCCTAGTGTAGGCGCCTGCAGGTTTAGCAGTGCATCGCTATGGGTTAGGCCATTGATGTTCTGCCAGGCGGTGCCGGTGTTGGCATCCAGCAGCGCTACTTCAAAGGCATCGTTAGGGCCGTCGGTGTTCGAGTGCAGGTTGTTTTGCACGGTAAAGCGCAGGAAGCGGTCGTGCTCGCCCAGCGTAAACACCTGGCGCAATGCGGCCTGGCCTTCGCTGTGCTCGCGCAGTTCTGCCCCACCGGCACCAAAGGTTACGGCGGTGTTGAGCGTCCAGCCAGTGCTCGAGGTGAGATTGCCATTGGTGAGCGTGGGGTTGGCCACTACCTGGTTAAGGTCGTTGGATACTCGCTGAGCTGAATGCGTGACCGGTGATGTAACCAGCGCGGCCACACCCGCTGATAAATCGCTGGCATCTGCATCCGGCAGGCGGCGCACACCGGGGCTTACCGTCGCCGTCATTTCATCATGGGCGTCATCGCTATGGGCGAGGCCCAGTACATGCCCCAGTTCATGGATCAGTACACCGAGTAAATCCACTTTGCCTGCGGCAGCGCTGTTATCCAACGCCCGGTATTCAGACGAGCCTGGGGCTGCGCTGAATTCTTCATTTTGCGTAGGCGTGGTGTCGATAAACCAGCCCCAACCGGCGGCATTGGTAGAAACAGATACAAGATTGCCCACAGTTTGCGCCACTACCTTATCTGGCAATGCTCCGATACTCACCTGCGCTGTATTGAGTAACGATGCCAGCGCACCTTTTTGCAGCCAGAAGGTTTTGGCTTGTTCAAATAATGGTTGGACATCAGCCTCGGTTATTGACACTTGTCCATCATCCGCACCTGTTTCGGCAACCTCCTGTTTGTGTTTTTCACCGTCTTTAAATAATGAAGCGACATCTTTTAACGGGTTAGGTCCTTGATCCAGTGGGACCAAAATATCACTTTTCTTAACTACAAGTGATTCAAGTTCGTTAGTGGTTTTATTAAAAGAAAAGCCCACTAAGTCTTCTGGCGTGCCGATAACACCTTCCTTACGTTCAGCAAGGAAAATATTTTTCAAAGCGCCTTCTTTGAAATCAGCAGAGCGGCTTTTGATGACAGCAGCAATTGTGTCTCGGGCTTCTTTATTACTGAATTCGATGATATGGGTGTAACCCTTATTGTCATCTAATGCTTTAGAAAGTTTATTTAGGTAATCAATAAATGATTTCTGTACGCTACCCCCCTCTAGAACTCTATTGTAGAAATAATCCCAACGTTTCGAATCTATCGTTGTTAGAGACCATGATCCATCAGGCATTTTGGCTCTACCGTCACCAGCACGGATAAAACTATATCCACGAGAATTATTTTCATATCTGTATGAAAAAGCGGCAAAATCTCCTCCTTCTATTCGTTGTCCTCCCTCGACCTCTGACTGATATTTTACCCACGGCAAATTAGGATTAGAGACTTTTTCTCGAACAAGAATCACTCCTTCTTTTTTGCTTAATAAAGCCTCTGCCTCAGTATTTGTATAGTACAAACCCAAACCATGTGAAGGAATGACCTCATTTTCCATCGCCACGGACTTTCGAGCAGCTAGTTCAGCACAATCAGTATTATGTACCCATACACCCAATGTACCCACGTAGTATGTGTGGCAGTCCTCAATCTCCATATTGTAAACCGAAGCTAGAAACACCCCCTTCTGCTCATCGAAATCAACTCTGGCTGAAATATTAGTATATTTGCCGAAATCAAATTCTCCAGAAGCTCCATTTCGAAGATCAATCAATTCGCCTTCTCCTGGATCAGCCATGCTCGGAACCCATGCAACTCCATTAATATCAGAAACAAACAACTGGAGTGCTCGATCCACTATGCCGAATTGACCATCTGCCAACTCAAATTGATCATCTATTTCAAGCTCATCGACTCGGATCCAACCTTTGCCAACCACCCAGAATGGATGATTTTGTGTAACTATAAGTCGCGATGAAATATTTGTAGGGAGCCTTTGACCAGTTGCACGAGCCAAATCTCTCTCTATCTTAGGAAAGTACTCAACCGTCCAAACCGGCTTATCCTCGAAAGCAACCGTTTTAACCACGCGCTTATAAACCCGCTCTCCAGTCTCCTCGGGTTGCGACAAGACCCAATCACCTACCTTAATCTTCTCAATCGGCACCAATCCCTCTTTCGTGTGGATCAGAGTACCGGCGGCAAAACACAGCCCTTTAAGCTCCAGTACTGCATCGTCAATAACCTTGCGGTACAGCGCATCTCCTGAATAATCATCAGCGCGATTGGCTACCATTTCAGCAAAGGTGCGATCAGGCACAGTCATGCTCATTTGCACCGCCGCATTGCCATCCTCCATAGCGTTGCGCGCGGCGAGTTTGAGGTCGTTTTTATAGTTCACAGCCTGGAACGCCTGCTCCATCAGAGAGGCATCTTTATTCACCATATCCTTAAGGCTGTCGGCATGACCCTTCCGCCAATTCAGCGCCTGCTCTACAGTCATTGACCCGGTTTGCGGTAGGTCTACGACGAGTTTACCGGGCGTTACCAATTGCCCTCCCGCATGGTTGAGGACATTGCTGCCGGTACTGTCTGCCATAGAGCCGATTAAGGTCGAGGACTGTGCTGAACGTATGGGCGCCACTACCCTATAGCGCAGTGGGTTAGCTTCGTTGGGGCTATTCCATATCACTTTAAAATTACCTCGCATTTGGCCGCTCATTAAAGAACCAATCAGCGGCAGCCCAGCACCAATAGCAGTGCCGAGAGTGAGTTGAGTCAGGGTTTGTTGGGCGTAAGTGCTGTCCAATTTACCCGGGTCTGTGATGGCATAGCTAGTGATTTCCCCTGCCTTTTGAACAATGGTCATCGCTGCGGCATCAGCAGCACCGCCTGCTACTTGTGCTACTAGACCTTGACCAAAACGCTCTGATACGCCGCCGATTAAGCGACCTCCCAGGGCAATACTGGCAACCGAGGCAACGCCATCAACTAGGCTAGCAGTTAAATAGGCCGAATCCGTAACACCGCTATTCAACGTCGTGTTGTACCTTTCGGCTTGTCGATCTACAAATCCTAATGTTGATAAATTCCAGCCGTTGTAAAAGGTGGTTTTCCAAAAGTGCTCTGCGGCAGAGTAATTTCCTAACTCTTGTTCAACAGCCGTTTGTTTGGCGGAAATACCCAACATGTCTTTGTATACATTGGGCGCGCCGTAGAGTTCTTCCTGCGTTGGGTAGGTAATCTTTACTTCGCCAAAGGTGGCCATGCGGCCTGGCACTGAATAGTTGCCAATGCCGTAGACCCAGTTGAAGTCCTCGGGCGTGTCACCGTTGAGAATATTGATGCGTTGGGGAATCGCAGCCTGGATTTGCCCTGCTGCCCCTTCTTTACCGGGGATGCGGTCGATAGGGATCATTAGTTGATAGCCGTTGCCCGCCGAATCGAGGGCAGCCTGAATCAGTGCCGATACATTCCACACAAACAAGGATTTAAACAACATACCTTCCTGGCTGGGGATTGGACTGTCGTAGGTCATGACATCCCCATAGAGCCTGCCGTCACCGCCAAGGCTTAACTGCTTGATGCCGGAGCCGACAATAGGCGTCGTGTTACCTAAAAATTTAGGCCCACCGGCGTGGCCGAACGGGTCTTCAATTACACCAAGTTTGCCGCCCATCTGCTGGGCATAGCCGAATTTACCTGAGGAGCTGAGGTTGAAATTCTCCCAGTGGGCGTAATCATCGGCAACGATGGCGTATTCCTTGCCGTTGTATTGCACCACGACTGTACCGGCAGCTTTGGTGATGGCTTGGTGGAATTTACCCTGCCAATATTGTTCTGCAGCTAAGAAAGGGGCTTGTCCTGTAACGGTGCCAGACAAGTTGCCTTCTTTGGTAAGGCCTACCTTTAAGGCAATTACGCCATGGCTTCCATCACGTGCATCGGATATTACGAATTCTCCCGATTCTTTCCCTGAGGATACAAATCGAGGTAAACCACCCGGGAACGGCCCGCCCGGGAAATTAGCAGCATTGATCTCAAGTACCGCATCATCAGCAAGGTTGCCATCGCTGTCGATTTTCCAAAGGTCCAACACATACACATTGCCCTTGGCGGTTTGTTTAGCTCGATCGGCCTTGGGCGCGGTTACGGCTAGGTAACTGCCATTGTTGACGGCAAGATCATGGAAACCGGTCGGTGCGTCGTATTTGAATTTAACGCTTTGTTGTTCGCGCAGGAACAACCAACTCGACTGATCGACGTTTACCCGCATCAAACGGCCTTGATTGCTGGATAAGCCACCTTCAGTCACGTACAACCAGTTATTGACAACCAATAAACTAGAAATAGCTGTGCTATTGCCTTCCAGTTCCAGCGTGTGCACCACACCCAAGGTTTGCATATCGACGACATAAATTTTGCCTTCGGCGGCGGCTACATAGGCCAATGTGCCGTCGGCACTGAAAGCAATCGCATCGGTAAACAGCCCTTCAATAGCGAGTGCTGCGCCTTTTTCGTCTTTGGTGATGGTGGTTACCAGTACCAGAGCACCCTCTGCACTGGGGCGATAGATGCGAATACCCTGCGCGGTGGACACAACGGTGTTATTGGTCCCTAAGGTCCAGGCTTCTACCGGGGTGCTATCGACCGGAATACTGCGCATGGGCAGCCCGTTATCAAAGGAGACTTTGGCGGTGCGCTCGACGTATATATCGTGCATGGAGAGCGCCACTCCCTCGGGCAGAATCGCTTCCAGCTTGCCGTTGTAGAAGTCATAGGTGCTCTCTAAGCCTTGCCAAATAAGCCCGCGCACGGGTGCTGCGCCCGTCTCTGTGGGTCTGTTCAGCTGCTCGCCCCTGGGGGTCAGCCAGATTTTTACATCGAAGTAATCTTTCGGTTGCCCTACCGGCGTGAAGTCAGTACCTGTAATGGTGAGCTTGCGCGTTTGCGGGTCGTACTGCAGGCCGGTAATACTTGGAGTTGCGACTGCACTTCGAGGCGGCGCTGGGAAATTAGTAGTGATACTAGCCACACTAAAGTCACTATCGGGGAGAACAACTTTGTATGCTCCCTCCACTGTGTATTTGATGCTGTAAAACACCTGCGGCGACGCTAGTGCAACGGTAGCAAACATACTCACGCTACCAAGCCCCATCATGCTGCTGGCTGCAATGGCCATGTTGGATTGGTAGGCCCAAAGGGCATTGAAGTCCTTAAACGCACCAGTGACTTCAAACTGCCCGGTTTCTTCCGCGAGCGTTTTCCTGGCTTCATCTATGTTGCCGTTTTTGTCAAGCAGGTTGACTCGGGTCACCATAAAGGTGCCGCCGCCACCTGAAGCACCCGAGTATGGGGGGCTTGCCGTGCGTGCAATGCCATCCGCGCCCACAAAGCCGTTATCCACTAACCACCAGGTGTCGTGCAGGGTGCCATCGGTATCCATGATGGTACCTTTACGCCAGAACATGACCTGGGTACCTTCTGGAGCCGGGTCCGCCAAGCCTGTAATGGGGTTGATGTCGTTCTGCAGTTTAATCGCCAGCTGCATAGGTAGGCTTGCTGTACCGTCTGTAAGGTTGATATCAAACGCCGCCACGGGGATTAAAACTTCCGGTGCTGGTGCTGGCATGCCCAGGTTGTTTAGATCGCGTTTTTGAATGGAAATACTGGCGCCGTCCGGCAATCCGCCGGGTGCCACCATGACCAGGTTGCCCACGGCATCACGCGCGGCAACGCCCTCCTGGTTGCTGACAGTGGCCGTACCTAAAACAGGGGTCACTACGCGCAGTTCGATATCGTGCTGCATACCGCCGTTGATGATCGAAAGCGTGGCTGTGCCGGTGGCCTTAGCAAGGATCAGACCGTCGGGCGAGATTTCGGCTATGCGGCTATCACTAATAAAATAACGTGTGCCGGCCGTGGCAGCGGAAATACTGGTGTGGTCCGGCAGTGTTACTTTGAGCTGGCGCTGCCCGTCTGCTGGCAGCGTGATGGCGCGTGGGTATACATCTACCTCAAAGCCGTTGGCGTCAAACTTTGGCTTTTTCGGTTCAACATCCACAGTAAACGCGTTAACACCTGTAATGCCACGGGCGGTAACCTGAACAATGGCATTGCCACTGCCCACGCCTTCTACTAACCCATCAGCATTTACACGCAAAACGTTGGTGTTGGAGGACGAGTACTCCAGGTAATTGCCGGTTAAAGCCACATTGACTTCGTCTTCAAAATCCCCGGTGACCGACATATAGGTAGCTCGGCCAGTTTGCAGAGTAGCGAGCCGCGCCAGGTTAATGGACAGTAACTTAGCCCCGCTTACAGTTGTAGTGATTTCAATCGGTGCGCCTTGAGCGAAGCCATCATCCACTTGCAGGCGAATGGTGGCGGTGCCCACATAACCTGCCTCTGGGGTGAAATATAGGCCTTGGCCATCTGGGGTAAGCCGCGCAGTGCCGTGGGTGGCACCCAATACACGCCAAAATAAGGAGTCGCTTTCGTAATCCTGGGCAATTTGAGCTAGTTGAAGCTGGGCGGCTAGATCCGTATGCGTTTTTAGCTGGGGTAATACACTATTAGCTACTGGGGCACGGTTGGCTCGCCAGCCGAAATTAGCAAATAGCAATTGGCGGTCGGTGGTGGTTATCTGACCGTCGCCATTGAGATCGCCCTGTGGGTTGTTTGCCCCTGAAGCGGCTTCCCATGCAAGGCTATCCAGGCTGTCTACTGCACCGTCACGATTAAGATCACCAGCGACACTGATAGCAACCTGTGCGTTGCTGCTGGCGGTGCTGCCTGACAGGGTTATCGACTTGATGCCAGCATCCGTAATACGGATTAACACCGTCCTGTTAGCACCCTGCTGGTAACTACCCAGAATCGTTCCTCCATTAACGCCAATAGTGGCGGCAGTGTCCGTAGAGGTTAGCTGCAGGGCTACCACTACTGCACCCTGGGCGCCTGGCACATGAATACTGGTGGCCAGTTCGCTTTCGCGCACCGCAAAGGTAAGGGTACGTGTGGAGCTGTTGTTGAGGCTGCCGCTCCAGGTATTTGCGGTTGCGCTTGCAATCCAGTTCACCGCTGCGCCCAGGTAGGCATCAACAGGAGTTTGCATGGCTTTGCCCTGTGCATCGTACACAACCGGGCTACCCAAATCGTTACTACCTAATTGGCGTACCAGAATCAACTTATTGTGTTCATCGAAGCGGTAGCTAATGGCTTGTGCTGAGCCATCCAGGCCTTGTGGGCCAGTAATGCGGTCAATGCGACCGCGCGCATCCCGATGGAAGTCAACACGCTGCTGCGCAGCTGCACCCAGAGCAACAATACCTGCATCCGACACCTGCCATTGAGCACCGTCTGTAAAGCGGACATGTGTGACCTTGCCTTCGGCATCCAGCTCATACACCGTGCCGTCTGGCCCTACCAAGGTGTAACTTGTTGGCATCCAGGGCAACCCGCTAGCCTGATCGTATAGACCCTGGCCTTTTAGCTGTAACGCTTCGGCTATAGTGGCGTCGTACCGGCTATGCGCTTGCAAACTCCAGCCGCTGCTGGTGGTAAATACCGGCCTATAGACGACGGGCGAACCGGGGTTAGTAGAGAGGGCCTCGCGCTGCGCACTCAGTTTAAAATTCAAATATTCAGGAGCCGCATTGGCTTGGCTGATTGAACTGGGCACTTGCAGCCAAACCCGTGCACCTTGTTGCCAGGGCGCGTCAAAGCCTTGTGCATCGGTTGCCAGTTGGTCATGGGTAAGCCGGAAATCAAACGCTGGTAATGTCCAGTTACCCAATTCACCTTGCTCTTGCGTGCTCACGAGCGCTCGCGTTATCGCAATGGAATGCCCACCAAGCAGGAAGCTGGCATCCGTACTGGTTTGATAATTAAAGCGTTTGATTGCTGTTTCAATAACGACATTGGCCGTAATTTCAGAGGTTCTGCCCATTAAATCCCACGCTGTAAGGCGTAGCTGGTAAGTACCATTTTCAAATAGTTGCGGATCCAGCTGGCCCAGGCTGAGTGCACCGGCGCGCGATTCTGCTGCACTCTCACCCTCCGTGATCGTGCGCCATTGCCCTGTATTGGCTGGCGCTATCTGCAGGCGGTATCCCATGAGCTGCAGTTCGTGCACGGTGGCTTGCAGATTAAACGATTCGCTGACGCGCACAGCGCTGGTGGTTGTATTAGCACTTGTAAGCTGTAATCCCCAAGCTAATGCAGGCGCATTTACATCCGTAGGATCTTTAATGCGAAGGGTTTGCGTGCTTTGCCCAGTAAATCCATCCTGATCGGTGGCTATCGCGCGAATCTCAATTAGACCCGGTTGAGTTGCCGTTAACCGTACACGCCCACCAGCATCCAGACTGATATCTTGCCAATTAGCAATACCCAGTGCACTACCCCGTATTTGTGCGCTTATAGCCGTAATCGGTGTAAAGCCATCTGCACGAACAGACGCCACAACCAGCTGACCCGGTGTGGCCGGTGTACTTGGTGTTGCGGAAATCAGCACCTTAGGTGCGTTGACCAAGCTATCCGTCACCACTCGTAGCACGAACGTTTTACTGGCGGTATTTTTACCATCACTGACTAATGCGGTAACGGTGAAGTCCCCCAACTGCCCAGGGCTCGGGGTCCAGCTTAGGTGACGGGTGTCGGCGTTAAAGCTTGCGCCTTCTGGCAGATTAGAAAAACTAATGGCCAAGGCGCTGGTTTGCCCGCTGCCATCCGGGTCATCCACCCAAATGCCCCCAGCAAAACTACCACCGAATTGCACCGGGATACTCAACGTATCACCGAGCACTACAGCATGAGAGCCCGCCTGAATGGTCGGTGCTCGGTTAACATCAAAAACCCGCACCTGCACACTGCGCTGCACCTCCGCGATTCCATCTGTGGCAGCAAAAGTAAACACAAATGGAGCGTCGGTACGGTTGAGGTTATTGACTGCGGCTTGATCAGGTGTCCATTCAAAGTAACCAGTGGCCTCATCCAGGAATGCCCCTTGCGGAGTGCTGGCATCTTTGACCAGTCTATAACGCACACTGTTGTTATCGGCGTCTGCACCTAAAAGGTTAAATGAGAGGGTTTCGCCTTCGTTCACCAATTGTAGAGGCAGTGGCGGTAAGACAGGTGCAAGGTTGGTATTGGCAACATTTAGGCGAATGGTTCTACTAATACTGTCGGTGCCGTCGCTAGCCGTTACATCAAAGCTGTATTCGCCATGCTGTGCCGCAAAGTAATCCGGAATCCAACTGAGGATTAAACTGCTGTCGCCCTCGCTGCCCGCCTGCACACTGAATTTCATGCCAGAAGGTAAAGTCGAACTCCGCCAGGTGATTAAATCACCGTCAAGGTCAACGCCCTTAATGGCCAGGCTCAAGGGCACCCCCTCACTCGCTGCCACATGAGTAACAACGGAGTTGTTTGCTCCCTGAGTGGTGGTAACGCTCGCCCCTGTGCCTGAAATGGCCAGTACAGCTGGAGCAATATTGGTGCTGGCTACAATGACGCGCAATTGCGTACTAACAATATTGGGCACGGGCACAAATCCCGGCGGTTGAGCGTAACCGGCGTCTATCGGCCCTAACCCGCTATCGCGCACCTCAAGTGTAATGTTATGACTACCTAAATCGGCTGATGTAGGAGTCCAGGTGAGTGTGGCATGGCCGTATAGAGCATCCTTGGTCAGAACAGCACCGACAGGCAGGCCCGTGGCATTGAACGTGAGGCTATCCTGATCAAGATCAGTCACCAGAATGGGCACGCTTAATGGGCGCCCTATTACCGCTACAACCTCACGGGGTGCGGTAATCACCGGTGCTTCACTGAGGCTGCGGACAGACACAACAAAGCTTTTGGTTTGGGCGAGCACCTGATTGATATCACCATCGCCTTGGTCGCGGGCCGTGATGCGAAGCGTGTAATCCCCTCGATCACCCGCACCTGGTGCAAAACGAATAACGCCTGTCGCAGCTCCAGCCACGCCAGTAGGACTTTTGCTGAACGTGGCAAAAGCGGGTAATCCTTCCAGGCTTAATTCCACAGCATTGCCATCTATATCCGACGCATATACCGGAATTTCCAATACAGCACCTCGATCGACAAAAGCATTGGCTATATCGAGAATTTCAGGTGCGTGGTTGGCGTTTGAGACCACAATAGGCACGATGGTTGTGGCCGTCTTGGGTAGGCCGGTGCCGTCGCCATTATCGGTAGCCTGAATGGTGATGTAGTAAGTTCCAGCCTGGTTGAATCCTGGCTGCCATACGATCTCCAGCGTTTCGTTATCGAAGATGGCTCCGGGGGGTAAACCCGCAACGGTATAGTCAACACTTGCTGCGGTAGCACTGCTTCCAACGGCGGCTGCATCCTGCGTCGGCCTGATTTTGGGTGTGAAGCTTGGGTTATCAGGATCAAACGCAAACACACTCAAACGTAAGAAATCCCCTTCGATCACATTCCAGGTTTCAACAGGGCCAAATTGCGGTGCTCCATTGGCATTTAGAATATTCAGCGTAATGTCTCGGCTGATACTGGTAGTGATAGGGTCTGTACCATCCGCAGGCGTGTAGGTAGCGTAGAGTGTGATGGGTAGTTGAAGCGTTCCATGATCGCTAAAACCTGGAGTCCAGGTTAACCAACCTGTTTCGTTATTAAGCGATGCTCCCGCAGGAAGCCAGGGTGCGGCATAGCGCAAGGTGATTTGCGAGCCATCGGCCTGAACAAACCCACCGGGTATGCTACCGGCTAGCTGCAATGAGAATGATTCACCCTCCCGCAGCGTTTGAGGCGGTACATTGGCTAATTGAGGTTTGGCGTATCCCTGCTCGACCGTGATGTCGAAACTACGCGATACCGACGTCTTTCCATCGCTGGCGATAATAGTAACATCACGATAAATGCCCGCTTGATCATAACTCGGGGTCAATCGCAGGCTGCCGGTACGCCCATCAAACACGGCGCCAGCAGGAAGATTACGTACGCTGAGCGTCACTGTTTCACCATCTCTATCGGAGGCAAACAACGGCAAATTAAGGCTCTGTCCTTCCGTTAGCGTGATGCCTTTGGGTACGGTCAGGATGGGCGCAAAGTTTCCACCAGTTAAAGAGAGGGAAAACTTCTGATAAGTAACCCCACCCCTTCCATCCTGAACACGAATGATGACCGTGGAATCGGCAGGATCTGCAGCCGTAGGTGACCACTGCAGCCTGGCCTTAGCGCTATAGCCAGCCGTAGTTTGGCTGACAGCAACATCAGGGGTAAGTGTTAGCCCGTGCGGGGCCTGTACCAGTTGCCAGTAAAATTGCGATCCATCCGTATCGAAGGCCGTGATATCAGCGGCCCAGGGTGTACCCACCACTGCCGCCGGTAAGTTGGTACCGCTAGCAGAAGAGTCAATAAATACCTTCGGCGGAACATTGGGATAAGGCACTGCATACACCCCATGCCCCAACTCAAACTTCGCAAGCCGCGCATCACCAGGGTGCGTACCCAATAAATCCGCAGGGCTTACTGTGACAGTTTGAGCAGCAAGCGTTTGGCCTGCGCGCAGTTTGCCGTCTATTAAGCTGCTTGTAAGATCAATCAACCAAAGATTGGCTTGCGCGTCTGCACCTGAAGCGGCATTGACAACAAACCCATCAAAATATCGGCCCGGATCCAATAACAACGTTAACGGCCCTTTTAAATCTTCAAGCCCGGTGTTGGTAATGGAAATATCGTAACTAACCTCCCCCGTAGCTCTATCAGCACGGGTATTGGCGAAACTCAGGCTAATACTGCTGCTTATGTCCATGACCGTAGTGAAATTCACTACGGACGCACTGGCGATATTAACTTGGCTGGCACTGCGCAGCTCAGCAGATATGCTCAATTGATATTGCCCACTTTGAAGTGTGGGTAAAACCAAAATTGCCACATTGCGCGCCGCATCCCAGCGTATTGACTGCGGCACCAAACTTGCGGCGGAGCCATTGTTCACCGGTGTGAGTAAAAAATTATCCGGGTTTAAAACACTGAATTCATCACTGGCACCCAGCCACATAGCCTGGTCAAAATAAACGTCAATCTGGTTAAGAGGCAGCGGCACTACCGCGCCATCAGTAATACTCAGAGCGGTTACATGGGGTGCCTTGATAGGTGCTATCTCATCAATTTGGCCTGTCTGAGCCACCAGTACTCGACCGTCTCGGGTGGTCAATAACGTCTCACCGCGCGTGCCTCCAGCAGCTACTTGTAGCAATCGATGAGAATTCAGCTCCGCCATCCAAACAGCCGCTTTATGGGGCAGTTCAGACACGGTGCCAAAATCAGTGGGCTGTTGAGGTAAATTACTGGAGAGAAACATCAAACCCGCTAATTGGGTACCCTCAGCACCAAAGCTCAGGCTATCGATATTTCCGGCTACACGGTATTCCAGCTCAGCTCGCCCCTTGTTCTTTCCTGCCATAGGAAAGCTGATCACATCCGTAGTCGCGTTAGGGTCTGCCGATCTAATTTCCTGCCCACTCCAACGCACCGCCCACAAGCGGCCATCTGGAGCAAATGCCAGATCACCTACTTTCTCATGACTAAAGTGGCTCCAGGCCTTGTTGTTATCAGGTTCAGACGGGCGGAAAATTTCCACCCCATTTCCAGAGCTGAGGTATATATCCCCATTCGCAGCAATCGCCAATGCGTGCGTCAACGGGTCACCCTGCACACTATTAAGGCTGCGCAAAATGGCACCACTCACGGCATCAATTAATAGCAATTTCTCCCCGGTCATTACCCATAGCTGCCCTTTTCCATCAATGGCCATATCCATAACAGGTTGATCAAGCGTAAATAAGGGCGTGACACTGCGGCCACCCTCCTTAGCGTATTTAAACACCTCGTTTCGAGCCGTACCCGCACTGACCAGTACACTTTGATCTGCCAACTCCACCATCGCCAACGCACCGATATTTCCGGCACTGACAGCAAAGCCATTAGCAAATCCACGCAGTGCAAAGGGAGCCAAAACACTTTGCAATTCAGCTTCTTGGGTCGGCGCAAGCGATCCTGGTAACTGGGCGGTAGCCTGCTGAAATAAAGCATTGTCAGAATAAACGCGTACCTCTGACGGCAAAGGCAGCTCAGGTGTCTGACTGAAAGAAGGTGTGGCACCAATCGCATCCAAAGCTTGCTGGCGGCTCCCATCGTCCGGCAGCACAGCATTATTCACGTTGGCCACTTCTACGTTGCCTGCGATATCGGTAGCGACCGCCAAAAACTCATAGGAGCCCCCTTGAGAGCCCACAAATAATGCCTGCCCCTGAGCCTTAGGATTCTGGCGTTGCCAGATTTTAAAATCCCCACCGTTTTCAGCAACAAACACCGTTACATGCTTGATGCCACTGAGATTGTCTTTTGCATTCCATTGCACCTCAAAAGTCGGCTGCCCCTGGGCATTCGGCCCCAAGGCGGTAGAAGTCACTGTAGTGGTTGGAGCGTCTACATCAATAGTGTGTGAAATAACACCTGTGTCGATCGGAGGTATGTCACCCAGAAATACTCGCGCACTGGCTTCAACTATTTTTCCGGAGGAAGCATCATCAGCAACCTGTATGCTGTAGCTAACCATACCGGTTTTAAGGCTAGGATCGCTAAGCAGTAGGCCGTTTGAATCGTACGCCGAGAGCAAACCTCTATGCGCGTCCCCCTTAATGACTTCTCCTGTATCAGGATCTATTGCTTGCAAGAACCAAGTCGCCATGCGGCTTTCGAAATTGATTCCTGCACTAATTCGTAAAATAAACCCCTTATTGCCAGAAAAATCAAAGTCGCCCTGGAAATTAACCTGCCCTGCAGGTATGTGAACACTAATGTCACCTAGCTTCAAATCACCGAGGCGCAGGCTGTTCACGTCAAGCTTCGAATCCAGCTCAGTGACCACGCGAATCTGGTTAACAGGACGACTATCGGGCGTAGTAAATTCTATGTTGAAGGGCAGATCAGCCGCCGCAGGCAAATAAGCCAAGCCACCGCTTTCCAGCGAAGCCTTTGGCCCTTTCATGGATACTAATTTCTGCTGCTGGGCATTTTGTAATGAGGCTAGTTGTAAATATTGGGTAAGGTTTAACGACTGCGCAGCAACCGGTTTAAAGTTGCTATCAAGCACCCCAATATGGCGCAAGTATTCCAGCTCGCTTAGACCACCTGCAAATACATTAAAGTTAATAAACTGGGTAGAGGCATCAGCCTGTCGGTCAAATAAACCGGCTTCCGCCATAGAGGGAACTGGGATACTTACACTGCCGCCAAAGGGTTCCTCACTACGTAATTCAACGTATTCCACTGCATCCTTAGCTGCTTGTATGTCGCCAGACCAACGGCCAGTATCGCCGTACCACTCTTGCACTTTGGCAAAAAACCCAAGCAGATCCGCCTGTGTACGATAGCTTTTCCCCGCTTGCGACAGCAAAATTCCCGTTGCTAATGTGGCATTTAGACTAACCACCAGACCGTTTTCACGAATGGGAGGCGCTTCATCAGCTGGGCGCAACAGACCCGCTAGTTCTAAGGCTGCCAACCAGCCACTCACCCATTGATTCTCATCAGCAGCCAGCAGGCTCAACGCCTCTGGGGCTGTAACATCAGAGAGAATTGACGTGCGCAACGTTTTGGCGTGAAGCGTTTGCTCTGCGACGAATTCGGCGCGCGTTAAAGCTGTTGCTGCCCCTACCACATTAAAGCGAAACGGCATGGCAAGAACTTCTAAAGCACTAAAATGATCCGAGCCTTTAGATAAGAACTTCTCGCTTAATCGAGGGGATATTTTATTCAGATCCTCAACACCTTTATCGAGGAACCCAGCAGCCTTCCAGTCAGGCCGGATGGCATATAACTGAGCACGAAGGCCATTAAAATCATAATTAAACCATTCTTTAAGACCTGGATAGGTTTGCACGGTAAACGTAGAACTAACAACTCCGTTGGCATCAAGATTCACCACATACCCAGGTGCTAAGTTGAAACCTGTGGTATTGCTAACCCCCTCCAACTTAGCCCAGGGAATATCGTTCAATGCTGCACCATTGGTTGTGGTTGGACCATATGCCTGCGTGTTACCAGCAGCGTCCACTGTTTGACCCGGAGGCTGCTCACCTATAGAACTGCCGAAAACCAGATAAGGAAAATTAAGCCCTTCCACCAGCTTGCTGCCGCCCATCTCACTAACACCAACATCAAATCGCACATAAGGCGTATTTACATTGGTTAAACTCTGTATAGCTGCACTGAAAGTCGTTTTATCCCCCGGTGAAATAACTCTGTCGCCACCAATACCAATGGCTACATCAGCCTCTATGGCCCGTTCTACCAGATAGCGATAAGGCTCGACTATTTTCTGTCCGTCAGGATTGATAATTTCAACATCATATAATCCATAAGGCACACCTCTAAGGTCAAAAATAGCGCGGATGTGCGTAGCATCCAGTACTTGCCAACGTGCTGGTTCAATTTCAAATACACCTGGACGGGATAATTTAACCAGAGCGCCTGCCTTAAAATGCGCTCCTTCAATATCTACAGTAACCCAACGGTGTTCATCATCTCCTACGCCACCTTGGTCCGGAGTAATTTTGCTGATAGATAAACCTAAAAGATCGGCACGTAGAGTAATGGGGGCAACGGTTTTTAAATTGCGTGATTTTATCAGCACATAATAATCACCCGCTTTAGTAGCAGGAATTACAACTTGCTGATCGGGTGCCAGCGGTCTTTCATAGGCAGCATCATATTTAGAGCCCGTCGGCACATCACCATAACCGATATAAATTTCATTAGCTCCGGTATTTAAAATTGAGTCGAGGGAAATTTTCAGAGTTTCTCCCTGCGCCACACTTACTTTATAAAGCTGCACTTGCCCATCAATTAAATTAGTGTGTAACGGAGAGCCAACAACCAACGATGGTACCGATACATTTAACATTTTATCCGATGCCAGGCGGTTATTAGCCTCACCCACAGGGAGATTTAAACCGGATGCAGTGTAGGTAATTTTGCCTTCAAATATTTCGTTAAAAATATCAGGGCGGACAATCACCCGCCAACTCCCATCTTTTAACGCCGGAAGTTTCGCTGTTAGTGCACCGCTGTAGCTAGCGCCTCCCAGCACCTCCCCATCGTGCTTCACCTTTCCAATTAAAATATCTTCAATATCCCAACCATTATCGGCAGATAAATACACAGCATCCGTCCATTGCCCTACCGCTTTATTAATCGAATCATTTTTAACCTGATAATTAATTGTCACATCCTGCCCAACCGATACATTCGGTGGCACATTAACATTCGTTACCTTGAAATCAACAGGAGGTGGCGTATTAATGATAATTGGCTGCTCAACTGCAGTTGCATTGTTATTTTCTTTGCCAAATTCATGTAGCCTCCCAAAACCACCTGCACCAAATGTTTCAGCTGGATCCGTCACAACAAAAAGATAATAGGGTCCATCAAGATCGGTTGGCATCGACATTTTGACCGAATGATCGTAAAAAGCGCCCGCAGCCATTCCTCCGGAGTTGGCAACATAACCCAGATATAAATCCTGATTAACATCAAGAAATCGATCGCGCGATAAATAAACCGCGTCATACCACTCACTAGATAGCCCCTCTGAAATGGCTCCACCAGCATTACGCACACGGAAATTAACAACAATTTCTTGCCCAGCCAAAACCTGATTAGGTGCATTAACAAATTCAACCTGTAAATCAGGTGGATTGCCCAATGTAATCGGCAAATCAAGCGTGCCAATATTATTATATTCTTGCGTGAATTCCTGAACGCCGTCAAACCCGGACTGATCAAGGGTATCCAGACCTGATCTGATGGTGCTTTTTTTATCGAATTCGTAGCTTTTCCTCCATTCCGTATCAGCCACTACCATTAGCTTAAAATTACCACTTATGGACTCAGGCAACGTAAATGTCGCAGAAGCAATATAAAAATCTCCTTTTTTTAAATACCGAGGTTTATTTTCTGCATCTGTCAATGAAATTGATTGAATTTTAAATTTAAGCTCTAGCTCGCCACCTCGGTCTATGAGAGGAAAATCGGTAGCGTCTAAAGAGCCATCTTGAGACAAATAAATTCCATCCGACCATTCATGAGTGCGTGTCGCTCTTTCGCCATTATTAGTTACTTTCCATGTAACGGTAATGGTCTGGCCGGATTGAGGGGCTGGGTCAGATACGAAAATTTCACTAACAGATAGATCAGGTTCCCGGTATTGAATATTAATCGAACCACGCCCCATATTATTGGTATTAAGAGGTCCCTCATAAACACTCTCCTTATATAATGCGGCCGAGTATTTATCAGGGATATAACCTTTATAACGCTCAAACTCGGCAACGTTATTAGGTGAATTAACCAGTACGCGGTCATCTCGAGCAGCATCTGCAACAACATAAATATAATAAGATCCATCCGTGCCCGCTGGAAGCTTGACCTTCGCATTGGTTGTGTAACTCGCTCGAGATATTAATCCCGTTGAATTACTGTGTACAACGTCAGCAAGCTTAATGGCATTACGAGCACTAAATTGAGGATCTGGACTGATGTAAACAGTATCAATCCAACTCTCGGTGCCACTCCATACATCAGCACCCACATTATTTACTGTCCAGGAAATTATTGTATCCTCACCAGAATACGGATCAGGTTGTGTTTGTACAGCAACAACTTGAAGATCGGAAGCATATGCAGAAACTACGGATGTAAACGCCAATGCATTATTGGTCTCGCTACCTTCTACAAAAGTTTCTACAGGATAGACTAATATATTGCCGTGCTCCCCAGAATCCGCCCAAACTATTAAATACTTTCCTTTTGCGGAAGGAGACAACTGAACACTCTTCGCCACACTATAACTATCACCCGTAATTAAGCTACGATCTTGCTTATACGACCCCAATAAAAATTTATCTTTTGCTTTTGATAAATCCGGATCATCAGCAAGAAAAACAGAATCGTACCAAACACCTGTTAACCCATCGCCACGATTTTTCACCGTATAGCTAAAACTATATGTATTACCTGCATCGGCCGATGCCACAGCCACGAGATCGGTCACCACTAAATCAGGCGGTGCAACCCCCAAAATACTGATTGGACGCGCCGTATAGTTATTATCCAAATCATTAGCATTATCTGCGCTGGAATTAGACGACTGGTTATTTTCTAGAATGACATCATAACTATCACTCCATACAGTCACAAAATATTGCCCGGATACGATATTTTTCGGCACCACTACGCTGGTGGCACCTAAATAATCTCCTCCAACGGGGAGGCTTCCGGTATGGGTGACGGAGCCTAATAAAATGTCACCCTTGTTAGCGCCAGGGCGGTGCCTGTCACGAGCTAACCAGACAGTGTCTGTCCATGTATCTAAAGTGGCATTCTCACCACGGGTTGTCGCATTGCCTTTATTGGTAACGGTATAGCGTACATCAATAGTACTTCCATTAACGGCTTGATCAGGTGCAACTACATTGCTCGTTACTAGGTCTGAAAACAAGAAAGGTGTTATTTCGGTCTGGGCGAAGTTAAGATTATTATGTTCTTTCGGATATTCATCAACAGTGTAACCACCGTCCGCAACTACAATTATGTAACCAGTGCCTGCATATCGAATGGGTATATCCACATTGATTGTGCCACTGGGATACTCATCATGAGCAGACAAAGCCGAGGCGTTTTCGTAACGCCCCAGCAATATATCATCACCACTTAAAGTACCATCCAGAGAAAGATAAACAGAGTCTTGCCAATGGCCTGTTGCAGACTCTTCACTTTCATTTGAAACCACATAAGAGATGGCTGCAGTGCCGCCAGCAATAATATGGTTGTCGACGCTTACAGATTTAACCCTCAAGTCAGGCCGTGACAATAAATTAATTTGCGTGTTATCAACACTCACCCATGTATTGTTGCTACCAGCCACGCCGTGTTCATAAATTTTGTCCCCGCCTGCACCCAAGTTAACATTGGTAATTATTTGAATTTGATAAAGACCGAATATTTTTGCTGGCAAACGTACTTGTTCCGTACGTGTATAGGAATTTCCCGCCGTCACATTATTGTTATAGGTAAAGCGGCCCAATATAACAGGCGGAGTTATGCCATCTAGCGGGAGCAAAGACACTTGGTCAACCCACTCACCTACAGCATCAACCCCACCTAGATTGCTGACCTTCCAGGTAATTTCTGTCAATTCACCCTCCCGCACCAGAGTAGGCACAGCAAGGCCTTGTACTACCAAATCAGGCGAATCAGACAACCTCACAGCTACAGCAAGTGAGTCTGCCTTGTTATTATCTTCATGTGTGAATTCGTATACCTGCCCCCCCACATCTGTTTTTACATTAACATAATATGTACCTGATATTCCTTCTGGCAACTCAATATCAAGTGAGCGCGAGTAGGATTGATTCGTGCCTAGCTGACCCAGATGCTGGGTAAAAACACTAGCAACAAGATTGCTACCATCTGAATTTCGGCTAATCCAAACCTGATCATCCCACTTATCAGCGTTAGTTGCACCAATCCCTTTATTTTCAACTTCCCATGAAACAGTCAAAGGCTTTCCACTGGCAGGCACACCTTGAGTTGTTAATGACTTAATTTTCAAATCTGCGTAGCTTTTAACTTTTACTTCAATAGGAACGCTAACGCTAGCCTCTACATTTTGGGCGCGAAATAACTGGGAATTAGCATCTAATTTAACAACCAAATAATACTTGCCAATTAAAGTAGTAGGTAGTTTTGCATCAATTCCAGTCACATAACCACCCGCCCCTTCAACGATGCCTACATGATTGACAGAACCTAACAAGACCGATTGAGCATTCAATGCAGGTGTAGTTGACAACCACACTTGATCGACCCAACGGTCAACGTCAGTAGCAATATCACTGATATTGTGAACACTCCACTCAATACGGGCCGTTTCGCCAGCGTAAAACTCGTTCGGAATCAGCGTTACCACCGGCTCAAGAGTAACGTAAGAAGGGGTGATAAATAATGGATTTGAAAGTAAGCGGTTATTAAATACTAGTGAATCAGGTTCAACGAGGGTTTTTTGAGCATCGGCTATAACAATAATTCTATAATTTCCCGCCAGCCGGATCGGTAAATTCACGTTTAGCTTAGACGGATAACCAGTATCTTTTGCCAAACCTCCTACGCGTGCAACACGCCCCAAAATAATATCATCTACATTTCCTACCTCATCATCACTGGAAAGGATGACCACATCCTCCCAAGAGTCAGCAGCAACAGTTAGGCCTATATTCCGCACTGTCCAACTAACCTCAATCGCAGCACCGGATACAGCAGAACCAGAAACAATTAAGTCACCTACGACTAAATCTGGATATACGTTGGACTCAGCATGCACATTTATATTCGCGGAATTATTAACTTCCGCGTCTCCGGCAGCGCGCACCTCAAAAATAACGCCCGAAGAATTATTGCCATTATCTACTTTTATAGAAACATCAAACTCTCCAGTTCCTTTTAATCCATCAGGTAATTTAAAAGTAAAAGTGCGCGAACGAGCAGCACCCGCCGCAAGGGGTCGCTCATAATCCTCAGGAAATGAAACCAATGTATCGACAACAATATCACCAAGTGAACCGTCAACATTTTTCTTGCGAACCGTTATACGATCTTGCCAACTACGTCCTGTTGATACCGTACCGGTATTAACATCATCCCATTGCACAGTCACATTGGATCCAGCCAACAAATCGTTGGAAAGCACACGTGTATTGCGTATTTCTAAATCAGGGCCTGCTGCAACGATTGAAACTAACGTATTATCAGACTCAAGAGATCCCGCCGCTGAATACTCAGGAATTTGAGATTGAGAATCGACTGTAACCCGCAGACGAAAACTTCCTACGCCATTAACACCTGTAGGCCATGGCAAGCTCGCAGAGCGAGGTATAAAACTGCCTGCTTCTAAATTTTGCGCAGAAACCAAAACTTCTTTGTCAGCAATCAATGCACCTGTAGTAGCATTTACAATTTCAATGCGCTCAATCCAACTACCATTTGCGGATGCATTACCACCATTGGTTGTTTTCCACTTAACCAAGGCAGCCTCACCTTGACGATTTGAATATAAGGAAAAAACAATATCTTCTGCCGATAAATTCGCATAAGCAGCCAGAGTACTGGTTATGGTTGCCGTGGCATGATTATTTTCTTCATCACCGCCTATTTCTACCTGGCTGTTGCCTGCATCCGTTTCTACGGTAATCTCTAGCTCTCCTGCGCCCCCTGTTCCTTCTGGCAAACGCAACTGGGCAGACCTGTTAACAAACTCACCGGCAAGCAAGGGCCCATTGCCCATTTCGTTTTCTATATAAGGCAAGCTTGCTTGTGCTATGAGCTCACCTGTCGATTTGCGTTTAATCAAAACACGATCGAAAAAATTACCTGAGGTAGGGCTTACTCCCTGATTCCGCGTGATCCAATTAACCTGAATATTAGAGCCTGATTGTATCGCCTTTAATGGATCAGCCGATGTAACTGTTATATCACTTACTTTTAAATCAATTGTGTGCAAAGCATTTGGAAAATTAATTATCCTAGGTTGACTGGGCTTGTTTATAAATATGGCCAATTTAAACGGTAAAGGCGCGTCATCTACATCGTACTCATCCATTAAAATGGTATAGCGGCCAGCGGCCAATGCGACCCACTCAGTGCCAATTTCCATCAAATCCTGACGCTCAATTGTGCGTCCAAACGGATCAACAATTCGAAACTTTGCGGTATAGTTATAACCATAAGGAGGCTCAGACGAATAAATCCTTTCAAGAACATCTCGAAAATCCACGTAAATTCGATCACCCGCCTCAGCTTCAAAACTGTACGCGACCATATTTCCCACTGGCTGTACTCTACCTTCAACGATTTCGCCACTAAGAACAGGGGCAGCGGAAGATAGATCAATTAAACGCACACCATATGTCAATGCAGAAACATATTGGAAATAGGCCGATGCGGTTAACTCATATCGACCCGGTTGAAGAAAAAAAGTTTTACCCTCCAGTTCACGAGCAGTAAAACGGCCATTATCGGTGAAGTTAGCACCATTACCAACCAACGACCATTCAACGGTATTATAGGTGCTACCAAACCATGTGGTATTCTTTCCTTCACTAAAACCATTTAAGCTATCGAACATCACAAGACGCGGTTCGTTAAGCTCAAATACAAATGTATCACTTACATTTTTAGGATCCAGCGCCCCTGTCAAATTTTCATTAAAACGAACAGGTTTTGTCGATGCATGATCGAGGGAAAACGTCAGCCCTGCCGCATAATAATTTAAATTGTAAATAGGAACATTCAACACTAAATAATAGTCGCCCGCAGGTAAATAGACAGACGAAGATTCTCGAGCGTTCCTTTCAAAAAGTCGCTCCAATTTCCTACCAACACCAAATTGGTTGTAAATTGTCCAGTTTTCTGAATATATTTCCAAAGGGCTCGATACTTTTAATTGAACCCATTCAGCCTCAGTGATGTTGAATTTATACACTTGAGCTGCTGCATTTAATCCACTTGGCACAAGTATTGGATCCCCCAAACGAATAGATGTATTTTCAGTTACATTATCCAATTGACGTAAATTAAGCGATATAGAAGTATTCTGTTGTGATGAAAGAGTAACGGTATAAGTTCCGGCTTTTAACGTCGACGGTTTTTCAAACTCATTGATCACTTCGACACTTTCGGCTGACCGCACAACAACTTTTACATTCAAGCTGGATTGATTTACCAAATCTAAATACCACAAACCCGCCTGCTGCAACTCAAACTGAAAAGATTGCGGAACTCCAACTGACAAATTTCCCGACCAATTAAAAACAGAATTAACGGGCGACGAATTATTTTCCACCCCCCAGCTGGCGGACAATGTGAATTTATTTGATATCACATTTTCTAAACTATCTCTGATAACTTTGACTAGATAAGATCCGCCCTCAACCAAACTAACATCGAAGGATGCTTGTGCACTCGGATTCCACGTTCCAACCAATACACCTTTGGGGCTATAAACCTCCACCAACCCAGCACCACTCCAAATATTGCGCGCCAGATGTAGTGAATCACCTGCATATGCATTTACAGACCAATAAAACAACTTCTGGTTACCATCACCGATTGAGAGATCATGGCTAATACCCGGAATTCGTTGCAATTGGTGATTATTTGGAACCAATGCTGCATTAAATGTGTATGAACCGGGGTTTCCGCTACCCGAATAAGAGAAACCGAGCTGATAGTTGCCTGGCCGTAAATAAACAGAGTATTTCCCACCTGCTGCAGGCCAATCTACACTATTAAGAATACTGCTACCAAATTGCTCAGTAAGCGAAATTCTGACTGATTTATCATTTATACCAATATCAGATAAATTTAGCCAACCGCCTTCCGGCATTTGAAAGGAATACGATTTTCGTTCAGTTTCAGCAAAAAGAGTAGCACTTACGGCAGAATCAAAACTGAGTACCTGCTCTGTAAGAATTTTAGGCCTTAGCAAAACATCAAATCTTACTGCACTGCTTACTTGCGATATAGATCTTGTTAACAAGTAAATTGGACCACTTGTATTCGCTTCAACCGGAACTGGTTTAGCGCTTAAAAAACTCGCAGGCAATAAAATGCGACCGTAGGCGTCCACGACGCTATACTCAACCTGCTGACCTGCGGGCTCCGGGGTAATGGTAAGATAATTTGTTTTTCCCGCTTCGACCATTATGGCATCAACGGATAGGCTTCTATTGCCAGGAATTTCTCGCGAAAATTGATATGTATTTGCTCGCTCTGCAGCCAAAGATGCGATATCAGAGATAATTACGGAATAATCCACCGAAGACAAATCTGGTCCTGTCACCTCAAGTGTGTAGGTTCCCGCTCTCAAGTAACGCACAAAAAAATTAGTATCATTTGATTGCACACGAACCAATTCTCCTAACGAATCATTGAGCAATTTAAGCGTTGCACCGCCACCCGAAGGCTCAAGTAACACCGCGCGATCGCTTTCCAACGTAAACGTGTAGCGCACCACATCTCCAGAGCCAGATATTCGCCCTGTTATACGGCTTCCCAACTCAAGCGGGGTAGCACGTTTGACAACCTTACGAACATACACATTATCAATTTTTTCCGGAGCAAATAACTGCAACGAATATTCACCACCTTTTTTAAGCAGAACTGAAACTTTCTTCACTGAACTTCCATAATAGAAGCTTTCGACGACGTCACCGTTTGAATCCAAGAGACTACCGTAAGCGGCTGTGCCTATATCAATATATATTTCACTATTTTCTTCTGCAGAAAATTTAACCGGAACACCCGAGATAAACATATTAGGTTGATCTAATATCAATTGATTTAATTCAGTGATTGGGAGCACGCTGATTGAGTAAGCACCAAAATCATTGAGAAGCATTGCTTTAGGTCTGACTCGCAACAAATATTCGCCAACTGCAAGTTGAATATAGTCTTTATTTGATAAAACCTCATATGAACCCTGGTAATTTTCATACATCTTAGCCAATTCAATAACGTAGTTGTTATTATCCAGACCAAACAAAAATCGACCCTTTTTTTCTACAGAAAAGGTGTATGTACGGATATCTTCTGGATGAATAAGCGTATCAGCCACTGCGGAACCTAGACTATAGGGACTCACTGTAGATTCAACTTTTCTTAAGCCAAACTGCACGCTGCCATCAGTAGTAGGCATATTACCTTTATTTACAAAACGGAAATAATGCACACCACTAACATATGGCTTTAAAACGTATCCAAACGAAGTATTATCGAAGGCTGCCCATTGGTAATTACTACCGTCATATATTTGAAGCTCGATTTTGCTGAGCTGACCAAGCCCCTCCGGCGCACCAATCCAATATTCCTGCCCTTTTGCAACCTCGGCTTTAAATAAACGATTACCTTCAGTATGTTTGAAATCCACCTCGAATGATGAATCGCGCTCAACAGGGTAAGCGGGAATAATTTTAGGGGTAAAACCAAATGAACCATTGACAGTCTTATCCGGCCAGGAATATGACACTTCTAATTTGTACGTACCCGGCGTCAAGAACCATTGATTGTTCACCCAAGATCCATACTCGCCATTAAGGTAAAAATCTGCGCCTACGACATTGTCTAACGTAAAGCTTACGGGCTCTTTACATTCAATCGTGTATACATAAGTTGGTGGATAATATGACCCCGCTAAAAGCTCCGTAACGACCGATTGCCCATGAACCAAAGGAGCGAGAGTTTTAGCTTGTTGAGTTACCACAAAACTTAATAATTCAACATTCAAATCAGAAATATTTTGATTACGCTCAACCAACATGAGATGTTTTCCAGAGTTTTTTGGACTCCAGGTATCAGTGTAACGATCGCCCACATCAAAAGATTCAATGCGACTTCCCTCAGAATTGTATAAACGAGCGTAATTTTGCGCATTAGAACCTGATAAGCCCTGAGAATAATATTTTTCACCGGCATCAAGATTTAATTCAAACAACGCAAACGAAGAATTTTGCTGTATATTTTTACTAACAACTTGCCCCAAAATAATTGGGCTTGCCTGCTCTGATGATGCAATTGTTACTTTTAAAGCTCCGTTTCCACCGGAAAATTCAATTGTATAGTCGCCTGCAGGCAACCACATTATCTTAGAAGAAGTTTTATCCGTATAATATTTGCTGTCTGTGGCTCCTTCGTATTCAACTCCACGTGGCCCCCGAATCTTAAAGCTAGTGAAATCTCCTGCCTCAATTACAACTGCGGTTAAGCCATCATTAACCAACTTAAATCCACCTATGGCCAAAGCCCCAGAAATAGCGTCTGGCAAAAGTGTAGTCGATTGGCCTAGAACAATTTTAGTCGTTAATGGCGGTTCAGGTTGTATTGCTGGAATTCGTACAAATGAAATAGTATTGGCCGAATTCACATCAGTTGAGCTACGCTTTACAACCAGATATATCGGCCCCTTTGCATCCAGCTGACTAATGGATGCATCACTAATATTGGCCCCTAAAAATCGACCATAGGCGTCGTACGCCGCTATACTAAAGCCAGGTTTAGTATTGGATTGGATTACATTAAATTTATCCGAAGGATTGGCTGGACTTGACAAGAGTACATACTCGCCAAACTTTAACGATGACAAATCAATAGATTCGCCACTGGCAATATTTTGAGCGTGAAAAAATGACTGCACTTCAATTGAAAAATTTCCGGCAATCACGCCAGTTGCGGAAATAGTTAGTTGATAGTGACCAGCTTTTAAGTATCGCACCTCTTCTTTACTGGCCCCCTCATAAAGCTCACCGGTTATATTCGTACCAAATTCATTGCTTAACGACCACACTCCTGTTGAAAATTCGGCACTGGGCTTAAAAAGCCAAGTCCCCGAGTCTTCTATATTTAAGTCAAAAACGAAGGGCTGCGAAGGAATACTCAAGCGCCCAGTGAGCGCCTTGTCCAACGACGCAGTTAAATTCTCTTGCGCCTCTAATACCTCCGAATTTTCAACCAATTCAAAGTTGCCTTTGTAGTTGCCGTTATCTATAGAAGTTTGAATTCTTAAATAATGACCGCCGCCAGACTCTACCGTTAAATTGGTGGACTGTAACGAGCTGACTACACCATCTTTAAGTAAATCACCTTGCTTATTGTAAAGCTGCCAAGACAATGGAGGTGACTGATTTCGAATAATTGAGACCGTTTGATTTAACGTTACACCTCCTAATTGATACGGTTGGGCCGGAGTAATCTGAGTAGGATCATACATTGGATTATGATCGCCTCTAGGTCGACTAAATCCGAGATAGTAGATACCCGTTCGAGGTGCTACAAATGTGGACTTCTCATTATTTCCCACAGAAAATACAGGATCTTTCTTTAAGGAGCCATCAAAGACCGACAATTGCAGACCTCTTTCGTTATAGTAATCTGAAAGCGATGGAGGCAGCACAAATGTCAAACTCTCACCGACGGCCAGCTGCACTTGATACATGTCAACATCTTCATAACCACGATTGCCATCACGCAGAATCAGAGGTAGATCTAAACGTTGATCCAATGCGAGGTTAATTTCTTTTGCACTGCCAAATGTATCTCCGACATTGTCATTACTGACGATATCGGTCCGAACTGCAATGAAACTAGAATAATCGGCAGCAAAGCTAAACTGATAGATTCCTGTTTCCGGGATAACGAACGATGAGTATCCTTCCACCTCAATCCCGGTTAACGCATTGGTTAATAGCAATTGAGGATTACTTTGATATGGATCAATACTATTAACACTGAATTGCTCTCCTTTGCTTAATACAAAATTGTAAATATTTTCCTTGCCTCCACCCGGAATTTGGTAATTTGAGTTTTTCGGGATAATTATTTCTTTCCCAGCTAGCAGGCTAGCCGACAAAGAATTCGAAACGCTGATCCTTTTAATCTGTACAGTAGCTGTTCCAGTTGATGCTGGATCGGACGCACCCGAATCCTCTTTAGACGAATAGTTTTTGTCCAGACCAGAGCTTATTCCAAGATAATAAATACCAGTGGATTGAGCCTCGAATGCAAACGTGCTCTGCGAACTACTTGCAACCTCATTGCCATTTGCATCAAAAATTCGCAAATAGCATCCGAGCGTATCATCTGTTATTGTGACGTTCAGTGTATCGGTTGCGTCAAGCCTAAGCAGGTAAATGTCTCTATCGGGGGTTAATGTTTCATCAATTGTCACACTGAAACTAGCGGAAGTATTTGGTGCGATTTGACCATCAATAGCCGTTGAAATTGTTCCACCAACAAGGTCATTAACTATCGGACGATTGCGCTCAACCAACAAATTGAATGTGTCAACTGCCGAATTAATCGCTCCCGACGACTGATATTTGTTTACCAAATAATCTGCGTTGTCAACTCGACTAATCCCCACATAATATAATCCCGATTTCTTGGGTGCATACTGCAAAGGAGCGTTGCTGCTTTTTGCAATCTCCATACCCGTATCATCAAAGATACGCAAAGCATAACCGGATGTATTATTTTCTACATTTAACTTTAGGATTTCTCCTGCAGATAAATATTGCCGATACAGATCAACATCGCCGCTTCCATCTTGATCATTCAGTGTGACCTGAACACGTTTTGGTTCTCCCTCAGCAATAAAGAGATCGGCTGCCCGATCGATTAATTGTCCAGGCTCAACTGAAGATACAGAGGCCTTATTTATCAAAATAATATTAGTTGAGCTGTTCGATTCAATTTCATAAACCGAACCACCCAGAGCCTTAACTTCACTTAGAGGGATATTCAGCGTCTTGCCTGGCGCGATAGACGTCACCAGGGGTTTAGTGAGATTAAATGCGAACTCATCAATGTATCCATAAGCATCAATACCTAATTCGTACACCCCCTTTTCCAACATTATTGGGGCTTGGTTTTCCCCGAACCGGCCAGCAGACAGTGATACGCCGCCAGGATATTTAATGCTCCAATTAATATTGGAATTCAGCGGAGTGAGTTCATTCAAACTTATAAAAGACGCTTCATTTAGCGTGAACGTAAAAGATGCATCATTCAGTAATCCGTGAACAACCACGTTCTCATCGATTTGAATTGGCCTAATCGGTATTGAATGTTGTGAGCGTACTTTTAGTGTAAACTGACTAGTTACCAATGACTTCGGGTTACCCTCGATCGATAGCCAATAAATACCAGCCTTTTTACTAGTGAACTTAGGATTATATTCACTACTTCTGATTTCGGTTGCACTTGGGTCGAACAGTTTCCACGTTGCCGCTCCAGAGAGAAGTGTAAATTCGATATCAGCTACATCTCCTTCATCTAAAGTAATTTTATATAACTCAGCTTGATTTCCTGGCTCTAAACTGCCTTCTGCAATACTATTCGGCTGAATCACTTTAGCTGAGTCCTCTCCTATGAGGCGGAAACTGTATGATCCAGTTGTGGACTCAGGAGCATCAACGGTTAATCTATACTTACCGTTTGACAAATTAAGGAAGCTGTCCCCTTTAGGAATTAAATCGCGGGATGAAAAGCTAACATTCTTGTCTGGCCCCTCCAGGGACCATTGTATTTTTGACCCACTGACACCGTCAAAGAGGAGTTTGGTGTTGGCTTCGGTTACAACAAATTCAAAGACATCCTGCTCACCCGGCTGATCAATTGCTCCTTCGATTACGGCTACTCCGGGCGCCAAATCGGCTGACATCAATACCTTAGGTTCTAGGGCTTCCAGGCTCCAATCAATTGCCAGAAGGCGGTCATCCGTATTAACACCCAGGGCTAGGGGGTTGGACGATTGCTCATGACTTTGAGATGGATTGACTATCTTACTTCCAGTTTTGCCGTTGTTTTTCATGAGTTAAATCTCCGTTAGATGATAAGGTATTCGATACAGGCCTTTTATAAAACCATTCGATATAAAACGCGATTGCATAAAACTAATACTATTTTATTGCGAAATACAATATGCATAGATATTAAGCATTTGGCGCAAAACAATACAGCAATATTTGGCGTCACTTTTATTAGATCAATCGGTTATATGTACAGCTTCTGGTACATGGGCATACCGTGCACAGATGGTGGGATACCGAGTAGGATGTGATATGTAGTGGCTCTCAGTTGAGCAGTCATCTTTCCAGATTGAATCAAGTTTACTGACTGAACAGAATAGGGAGAATCCATATGATCTCGATCCTTGGACTGATGGCCTGCCGTTACCCTAATCGTGACGTCAAACATAGGGGATTGTATATAGGTGATATCTGGGATTCTTGTGCGATATTTCGCAAAGCGCTTAATCGTAAAAACTAAGGAGACTGTAAACCATTCTGTGTAACCACCCGCCTAAATATGAGCCCTTGACTGCGGCTCAAATTCGATGATAAAGTGATTCATAGCCTCTTTCCAGTTACGTATCGGCATGGTCCATTTCTTAGAAGCTGCCTGGATAGCAAGAAATATCACCTTGGTAGCCGATTCGTCACTCGGAAAGAGTTTGCGTGTTTTTACCGCCTTGCGAATAACGCTATTTAACGATTCGATCGCATTCGTGGTATAGATCACCTTGCGAATATCGGCAGGAAAATTAAAGAGCGTAATCGTTGGGCCAGTGATTTCGCCAGGATTGGCTTAGTGCGGATACTTTTTCATCCCAAGGTTCTAGCAAAATTATCCAGCTCCATTAACGCCTCCGCCTGCGGTTGATTGATATATTTTTTAAATCGCCCGTCACCGCCCGATAGTCTTTCCAGGATACATATTTTAAAGAATTGCGTGTCATATGAATAATACAGCTGAATGCGTGCATCGGGATAAGCAGCATTGATTGCCGCCGGGAACCCGTCAGGCCGTCGACACAGGCAATTAAAATCTGTTCAACCCCGCGATTTTTAAGCTCTGTAAGCACCTGAAGCCAAAATTTGGCGCCTTCATTTTCAGACACCCACAGGCCTAATAATTCTTTTTGACCTGCAGATTAACGCCTTAAGGGCTAAATACATCGCTTTGTTGATCACGCGCGTCGTGGCGAATTTTGATGTGGATGCAATCTAAATACAGGATGGGGTAAACCGCCTCCAGCGGTCGATTTTGCCATTGAACAACCTGCTCCAATACTGCGTTGGTCACTTTGGATATCAGCCCCGCCGAAACCTCAGCGCCGTACATTTCCTGAAATGCAGCCACAATATCGCGTGTGCTCATACCCCGAGCATAGAGACTGAGAATTTGTTCATCCATGGACGTAAAACGCGTTTGACCTTTTTAATTAACAGCGGTTCAAAGCTGCCGTCGCGGTCACGGGGCGTATTGATGATTATTTCGCCGTGGTCGCCCTTGAGCTTCTTCGGGGTGCTGCCATTGCGACTATTGCCCCCGTTGCGCCCTTCTTTGGCGTGGGCGGGGTAGCCTAGGTGTTCAGTCAATTCAGCATTCAGCGCGGCTTCTACCACCATTTTGGTCAGTTGTGCGCTGAAGGCATTGAGGTCAGATGGGGTTTTTATCCCTTTGGCCAGCTCTTGCGCGAGGGTTTTCAGTGTGTTGGTGTCCATTGTGTTGCCTCTTATTTGGCGGGTCGCCAAACCCTATTCAACAATGGGCGGTTACACAATCTGGTTTACACTCTCTAACTAAGCGAAATTGGCTTACTACCATGAAGTGCCCCTGGTTACTTATAAGAGGTGTATAGAAAAGTCCAAAAGCATTTTTACCTCCCTGTAGTGGTCTAATACCCCCGGACACTTTAATGAGAGACAATAAGCTGTCAACCACTGAGGTGCCAAATGAGCCAAAAACGCAGTTACAAACAGTACTCCAAAGAATTTAAAGACGAGGCTGAAGCCCTGGTACTTCACCAAGGCTATTCGGTTCCCGATGCCGCGAAATCCCTAGGCATAGGTGCAAATATGCTCTACAAATGGAAAGAACTTTACGAACAGCGCCTCCAGGGTAAAGCGCTGGTTGAGGATGAGCGTGATTGAACGGCGTCCGTCAGCAAACCTATTAAGGCCAATCTACTTAAAAATCTAGTCCTTGAATTTTTAATAATCGCGAAGAATTGCGGATATTTAACGGATTATAAGCAACAGCCACTTTTTCCAAGTAAATAGGAATAAATAGGGGGTGTATTATGAATCGCGGATATATTACAGTAAATTTGAATAAAATTGGGTAAATGAACCGCAAAATGAATCCAATTCGTATTGATTCAAAGTACCTTTATCTCTTTTCAAGATAGCCTTAAGAGTATCTTTGACCTTGGCAGACATGCCCCAGGAGCCCCCGCGCAGCATAGTGACTTTACATTTGGTAGTATCGAAGTCAAACGGTTTCACTCTGAAATGCCCCAGTATTACAGAACATTGAACACAACAAGACTTACTTTCGCAGGTGAGTTCGATATCATAGGTGCCGTCAGTTAGTTTTTCAGCGATTTTGTCTATGGACATTCCAAGTCCTTGAAGGTATAAAATTACGTTATGCAAGGCCACCATTTCTGCATGTCCAAGCCCTGAACCTGTTTTTCCGTTAGTATCGTATTGCTGTTCTGCTCCTTCATACAAAATCATTCCCACATCACAGCTGGACGATCCATCGTTTCTTGGTTTATCCCCTTTGTCTTCTGCCCCGAAGTTAGCATATCCATCTTTAATAAAATCTTTAATCGCATATGGCATTAAAAACCTATTATTCCGAAATTTTGGGGTTGCTAACTTATAAACGAAGTGTGGACACCTTGGGTTGCATTCTACATCAAATACCTTGGATTGCCAGTCGCCAAGCAGCAATTAAAAACACAATTTCAGATATCACTTGTTCTGTGTTTAACGCGATGTGAGATAAAAAACTCTCTTGCTCAATAGATGGCGCCTCTACAAAAGGAATCATCCGGCGCTTATGCCAATTAGCGCAAAATGACCCAAACACACACCTGGAACAACCTTGTACGCCACCTCACCAGAATCTTCATCTACCTCTGGTCGCAATCCCTCAACAAACTCCTCATAGCTAAAGGCTTGATGAAAAGTTACGAATTCGTAGCGTTTTTGTGCTTTTCTGTCTTGAGAACCGGCCGATATCGCCTCATATAACTGCACTTGCTCTTCACACAGATCTCGCCAAGCGCCACTCAGACTCCAAACGCTATGCTCATCCTTATCAAAAACAAAGGGAGTCTGACGCTTGCTGTAATTTACGGTGTTGGAGCTCTCAACCGTATGAGTCTGAAGTGTTGCCCAAATTTGCGCACGTATATTTTTTGTTCTGCCTATTGATTTTGCCTTCTGTTGAATAAATTTGTGTGCCTCAATCTGAGATACCTTGGCGGAGCCACCCAAGTCGTGGAGCGCCATAAAAATCACATCAAACCACCGTTGCGGCTGAAGCTCCTGAGTCAACCAATGCCTGCCCCCAGCTTGAATCTCCAAAAACCACCGTTTATTTAGCGGCAACATTAAATCCATAACTTGCGCTCCTCCGGCCCCTGGCTGTTAAGCCATTTTGCGGCCGCTTCGAGAATATCCCCATGACACGGTGCAGGAGCACAACAACAGCAAAGGTTATGACCTAGCAGCTCTCTAACCTGATCGGCATAGGCTTTGTCATTTTGGATTTTGCTCCAAAGCCATTGCCTGTATTTCGCAAGCACCTCGCCGCGATCACCGTCTTTGCCAATAACAAATGGATTACCAAATCGGGCTCCTCTCATGACGCTTATGGCATCAGCTGGAACTCTACCGCCGTGGTGGTATTTGTTAGTTACCGGCATGGCCTTCTCCAAAACCCTGTTGTTATTTCCCATAATGGGACTTATGGGAAATAGGCGTCATTTGTGGTTCATTATTGAATGTACTGTGGTGGGATATGTACCATTCAAAAATGTAAATTATTTATTGAGCACCCCGTGAAATGAAAGCTTTTAAGCGCCCTAGAAGCCGAACCCGATTGGTCAGTGTAGATGGCTGGGAGCTGCGCATAGTAGGAATGTGCGTAAGGAGATTTTCGTGACCGTTAGAGACGGCTTAAAGAGCTAGTTATATACTAGCAGCACTAGCTATCTACGCGCCTTACTATCTGAGTGGTAAAGTACAATCGCGTTACATGGCACGAATTGATCGGGGAACATTCTCGATAGCGAGTTTTGGCGTGTTATGAGGATGTGTTTGGTCAGCCTGTAAGTCTCACCCCAGTGACCTCTAATACGAACAATTACTCCATAATATCCAGCTGTCACAACCCTGAGAAAGAAAAGCGCTGAGTCAAGCTGTTTGGAGTCAAAAACCGTTACATGGGCGCCTCGACCGTAGCGGCTTTAGCTCATTTGTAGTGACGCTGTAACCTTCTCCATAAGATGCTAGAATCTGAGTTAAACTTGCCTGAATTATTGGGTTTGGTTAGAGTTCGTTGAAATTCTTCAGGTGCCCTCAGGAGTAAAGGGAATGAAGTCATTATTGCGGTGTAATAAGGCAACTTGCCGAAGCAGTTTTGCACAACAACAAGTACTATAAATTTTAGCGACTTCTATATTACGCACGATCGCCAATAATCTGAAACACCTATGATGAATAGATTTAGACTACGCCAGATCTCAGATGCTCACACCAATCCAATTATAAAATTGATTAATTTTTATGGCATAACAAGCAAATGGACACATCATCAACTTAATTTTTACCAATGGAAAACACTGCACGCTCTATTACAACACGCAAGAGCCACCTCATCGTATTATTCTGACACATTGCAATTTAATATAGCTGACTTAGAGCATTTTCACGCCGAAGTACCTATTTTAACCAGGCAAGTTTTACAACAAAATCTCAATAAAATATCCTGCTCTTTACTCCCTGAAGGCACAAGAATCACAAAAAGTATTTTCTCAACCGGCTCAACAGGAACGCCTGTAGAAGTAATTTTAACCAACTTTAGTGAGGCATGGTATAAAGGGTGTCACATGCGCGATATCGCTTGGATCCAGTGGAATATTGAAAAGCACCTCGCCTCAATTAAATATTTCAGATGCACATCCGAATTACTATCACGCGGACAAGAGCACCATCAATGGGATCAGTGGATAAACAAAATTTGGCATACAGGGAACTCCAGCACAATGGCGATAGAAACAGACCCAAGGATTCAATATAAATGGCTAAAAAAATCAGCACCTAATTATCTTTTAACCTACCCATCTAATTTAGAAGCACTTCTTGATGAAATGGATCAACAGGGAGTTATTCCACTTGAATCGATTAAAACAATTTCTGAGCCACTTACACCAGAGCTTCGAGCAAGAGCCGAAAAAATCTGTAGCGTATTTGATACCTACAGTTCACAAGAATTAGGCTACATTGCTTCAATGTGCCATTTTGGCCGATTGCATATTCACAGCGAAGTAAATTATGTTGAAATTTTAAGAGACGACGCAACTGCTTGCAAGGTTGGAGAAGTCGGCAATGTCGTTATTACTAATTTGGTGAATTATGCAACGCCATTAATTCGCTATGCATTAGGCGACAGAGCATCATTCGGCAAACCTTGTCCTTGTGGTGCACCGCACCCGGTGTTGGAGTCGATTGAAGGGAAAATACATCCCCTTTTCACACTACCCAGCGGCCACCGGAAAAACTCTATGGAGTTGGCAGTAGCCATGCGCAAATTAGGTGGAATAAAACAATTTCAAATTATTCAAGACTCGGGAGGCATAACCATCAACCTTGTGCCTTCACACATTTGGAACGAAGAGTTGATAGTTTCTATTACTCAACAAATTTATAATTTTTTTGAGTCCTCAATGCCACTCGCTATCAATCAGCTTACACGTATTCCACTACATGGCGGAAAGCAGCGGCATTTGATCAATAATTTAGTTTAAAAACATCTATTTCAATGGAGGCATTCGCATTTTTTCAGATTGAAACGATTACCCGCCTACCCTCCTCTATTTTAACAAGATACAATAGAGTGTCACGATTATGCACCGATTGCCGTTTACATTACCCCAGAATTAATCAACGAATATATGACCTCACATTGGGATTACCATGCTGCGCAATGGCATTTAATTGGCCCTCCTTTGCGCCCCTGCTCAGATGACATAGTCAACTATGAAGCGATTATCTCGAGCATTGCAGCGGACACATCTACCAACTTGGTCGGCATATTATTAGGGGTAACACCTGAAATTACGTGCATGAATTGGCCCGCTCATACACGAGTTATTGCAGTTGAACAGTCCGAGGCCATGATAAAACACCACTGGCACTCACGAGAGTGTTTTCAGTGTATTCAAGGTAACTGGTTTGATTTACCCAGCGCAGACAATCAATTAGATTTTATTATCGGTGACGGTTGTTTTACTACCCTAGACTCATTAAAAAAATACACGTTGTTATTAGCCGAAATTTATCGGGCACTCAAACCTGGCGGATTATTTGTTCAACGATTTTTTATTAACCCACCCATCGCAGAAAGTCTTGCTAAAGTTAAGGGTTCCCCCGATGCTAATTTCCATATTTTTAAATGGCGGATAGCCATGTCAATGCAATTGAGCGTTCAACAGGGAGTAGCACTCAAGGATATTTGGCGTGTAATTGAAACCTTTAAGCAGGAGCACCCACTTTACGCCACTAGCTTTCCAACCTGGACAAAAGAAATAGTGTCTACTACTGAAGTATACCGAAATAGCGCAGCGTGCTATACCTTTCCTACACTAATAGAAATTACCGAAATGGTCGATCAATTATTCTCTTACGTCGGCATTAAAATTGGTTCCTATCCTTTTGCTGAGCGATGCCCGATATTGGTATATCGGAAATAAATCATGTCTATTTTAAACATTTCAGATTTATGAAAAAAATTGTCTACATATGGGAAATGGGTGAAGATTTCGGGCATCTAGCAAAAGCCTCTGCCATTATAGAAATGATGCTTCTTGAACAGTATCAAGTAATTTTTATCGTTAAAGACTTGGCGAACATTGAGTTTTTTAACTGGGCAACTCAGGTTCGATGTATTCAAGCCCCTATCTTTCTCTCCCGCACTCGCTCAGCCACACCAACTGATTGCTTTGCAGATATATTAATTGATCAAGGCTATCAGTCTGAACAAAAGTTGCGCCCCTTAGTGAAAGCCTGGATGGAACTGCTTTCACTTCTAAACCCAGACATGATTTTTTTTGATCATGCCCCTACCGCGCTTTTGGCCTCTAACACCATGTCCATCCCGCGCATTATTCTAAGCAATGGATTTATAACGCCACCAGCAGGCTCTGAAGCCATTAGCTTACAGCCATGGCACAATACAGATGCGGCTAAACTCATCCGATCAGAAAGCCAAGTTATTAATATAATAAATCGTGTTGCACTTGATCTAGGCTTAAATACCATTCGACACGTAAGCGATCTGTACGCAGTAGATCAGGTAATTATTTCAGGGTATAAAGTATTGGACTTTTATCAGAGCATCCGCTCAAATGCCATTTATTTAGAACCCACCACTTTTGCGAATTCTAATCAGAAGCCAAAGTGGAAATCTAGCAAAGGCCCAAAGGTTTTTGCTTATTTAAAATATCGTGCTAAAAATACTTCGGAAATACTAGACGCATTGGCATCATTGAATGTGAATGCCGTATGCTTTTGTGACAAAATCAGTAGCACTACCCAAGACAGATACCGTGATACAAGCATATCTATTAGCGATGAGATCTTAGATGCTAACTCAATATTTAGCGAGGCCGATATCATAATGTGCCATGCAGGTTCTGGAATGACAAATGCGGCACTAAAGCATGGTCTACCGATGATACTGATCCCCACGCAACTGGAACAAATTCATACAACACGGAGATTAAGTGCTATGGATATTGCCGTCGGCATCACTCGAAATGACTCCGCTTCCGAAATAAAACTAAAAATACATTCTTTTTTGAACAATTCAATCCCCACTGAAAAAGCGAAAGTATTTCAGCTCCAACAGGAACAGAAGCAAGAACTTTTCAGCCCGGAACAAGCCTGGAGGATGTGTGAAAAACTATTTATCGAACAAAGGGAAATGACGTGAGCAGAATAGTATGTGTGTGGGAGCTAGGTGATGATTTGGGACATTTTAGTAATTTTTCTCCGCTAATTGAAGAAATGTTGCAGGCTAATCACGAGGTGTTTTTTCTCGTTAAGGATCTTGCCAACTCTGAATGCTTTAGCTGGAGTGAGAAAATCCGATTTTTTCAGGCACCCATTTTTTTATCTAAGATAGACTCCATTCAAGAAGTAGATTGTTTTGCAAATATATTGCAGAATAAGGGCTACCAGTCCGTAACAACTTTGGCTCCTTTAGTTAAAGCCTGGATGGCACTGTTTTCACTACTCAAACCTGATTTGATTATTTTCGATCATGCGCCGACAGCACTCCTTGCTTCAAACAATTTATCACTTCCACGCATTACACTCAGCAATGGATTTTTAACTCCCCCCGCCGGAACAGCGCCCCAAAATTTACAGCCATGGCTCGTTGCCGATCAATCACGCATTGAGCATTCTGAAGCGCATGTAGTGCAGGTTATTAATAAGGTTGCGAGCAGTTTAGGCTTGCAGAATATAGCGCGTGTTAGCGATTTATATTCCGCTCATCTTACCTGTATAACGGGATTCAAAGCGATTGATTTTTACCGAAGTACACGCACCAATGCCCTCTATTTAAGCCCAGCTAGCAAACCTAACTCACACCCCAAACCCAACTGGCAGCCAAACAACGGCAAAAAGGTATTCGCTTATTTAAAATCACACTGCAAAACCACTCCCATACTTTTAGACGCTCTCGCGCTATTAAACGTAAACCTAGTGTGTTATTGCGCCGGCGCCAAAGATGCGGCGTACAATAAATACCAGGGTTCTAGCGTACAAATCAGTAGCACACTATTCGACATTAACGCCGCACTAGCAGAGGCCGATATTGTTATGTGCCATGCAGGGCCAGGCATGGTCAATGCCGCACTCTTGGCAGGCTGCCCGATGGTACTTATCCCTATGCAATTAGAACAAGCTAATACCTCGCGAATTTTAGAAGCAATGGGCGTTGCTATTAGTCTAAAAAGAAGTGATGACGCCAATGCAATCACCAAAAAATTAAGCTCGTTTTTTAATAATCCTAGCTATGCTGAACAATCCAGATTATTTCGGCGACGACAAAGTGAATTCAGTGATTTGATAGATGCTCAGCAGGTATGGCAATTGTGCGAAGCGCTACTTTGAATACCACACATCCGATAATCAAAAAACTAGCTAGCAGACAATGCCGTTTAAAACGTTTATTTAGGTGCAGCAGCCTATTTTTCTTTAAACACCGCCACTTTTAAAAACAGGAACCCCACCATGCTGTCTGCCCTAAACATAAATCTTGTTCCCTTTACAGTGAGCAAAGTGGCAGAATCTTATTGTGTGTGGGACGCGGACACTCAGCCTAACAGTATCCATCCCGAACCCGATTATGCCTATGTCATAAGTGCCTGCCCTACATTTACAGCTTTAGATATTAATAATGATGATCAGCGTGAATTTTTAGCCGAACGCTACGGTGGTAATGGCGTTGGGGTAAATGGTGGCGGCGCGCGTTGCGGTAATTTTGATGGCCTGCAATATAAAGGCATAGGCGCGAACTGCATGGTCGGCCAATCGGACGATTACGAGCACACCTACGGCGGGTTGGATGCACGCAAAGCCATAGCAGAGGCCATTTATAGTAGCGTTTTAAATGAAATACTCCCGCACGGCACAGTTAAAGTACACCGATTGATTTACCTCGGCGAAAAAACTGCATTTGATGGCATTGGGCCCTGCTGGGGCATTATTTTGGTTAGGGATATAGCAACGCGGCCGGCGCATTTTTTACGCGCAAAGGGCTTTGCTCCACTGGAGGAGCATAAGAAGAGCCTCCCAAGTGATCTGCATCGAATACGGATATTATATAAATCACTATCTATGGAATTGGGGAGCCCGCAAGAATTTATAAAAATTCTTTTAACATTTCTTGACCGATCGGCCAACCAATTTTCATTCAGCGCCGCTATGCGAATCTCCCACAACACACTGAGCCCATCCAACCTCGCTTTAGACGGACGATGGCTAGACCTCCCGGTAACCAGTTTTTTAAGAGGAGGAAAAAACTATTGTATTTGGCAACCTTTTTACCAGGAAAAAAACAAACCTCTAGAGTACGCTATTGAACTAGCATACGAGTATTCCAAATACACCTCATCACTCATCAACCCAAAAAAATTGCGCGAATATTACAACGCTCAATTTGAGCGCTACTTTACCTTGAACGCAGGCTACATTTTTGGCATAGATGCCGGATACTTGCCTCAGCTACAGAGTGATAAAGATTGGATGGCAGTCGCTAACCATTTCAAGTCTGCAATATATGCAGACCCTATTATCGACTCGAATCGGCCAGAACCCTATGTGGATGACCCAATTCATTCCCTCATAATTGATTTGTTTTTAAGTGCTAAAAATCTGCCCACGCAATTGGATACCGGTATCGCCAAAGCATTCAAAGGCAGCATTGAGCGCTATATCAAAAGCAAACAGATGTTGCATGGGGACGAAACTGCAAACACCATTTTTATAGCCACAGCACTCAAAGCGCTTAAACGAGCCTTTTTTTCTGAAGCGTATTTTTTAACGGCGATTGATAAACAAGTGCTAACCTTATGCAATACAGGCAGTCCGTACCAAATCCGCTCATTTATAAATAATTACACCGACGCTGGGAAATGGATTTTTAGTGAGGATCCAAACTCGGTTACACTGTTCAACCATGCGCATTTAATTATTCAGTATACACAAGGCCGTTACACCATCACTGATGAGCAGGTTACTGAGTCTGCAACTTGCTTTGAGGAGCTGTACGCAGCTTTGGAACAATTAACTGAAAGCCGATTATGCATCAATAGCTTTTCTTTAAAGCCATTTTTTATACAAATGAACCAGGTTCTAAAAAAGCTAGAAGCCCAGCCTTTTTAACCTCGCCACTTGTTAAACCCGAGCACGCACCATGGCCCAACCACCAAAATATTACAGCGAGATTATTGGTATACGCCACCAATTGGGTCTAGACACCTCCGCTACATTATTAAATATGCTGTCCCACTCGATACAAAACGGCAATATCCATATTTTCACCTTCGCAAACTCCAGGCCAATAGGCTATGTTGCATGGATTAGCCTTAATAAAGAGGCTTTTAGAATGGCGCTAAAAACTCACGCCCTACCTCCCTACATGCATGAGTGGAATGAAGGGCATCTTACGCTTATCTATGACGTATGCTTTTTAAACAATTGGGGGTCCGTTGCCAAACAACAATTAATCGCGCTTATGCGAAAAAAACACTTTTTCGCATATTTTAAAAGAAGGCGAATTGGCGCGTTTTATAGGCAAAAAGGCAAATTGAAGCGCTGCCACTAAAAAACCGATATTTTAAATTAAAGGGCCGCAGCCTTAAGGCATATACAGTTTGCTGAAATGAAGTTTGAAGTATGGATAGCTTGGTAGCCCCTGGGTATTAATGCCATAAGGATTTTTAAGCGTTAGCGTAGGCTTTTTTAGCCGCACCTACACCTCTGCCCCATTTACGCTTAAACGTACCCGCAAAGGCAACAATTTTATGTACAGAACCGGCACAGCAACCATAACTTCTACCAAAATGTTGTATTTGGTGGATCCACTGTTTTGGCTGAATGCCCAAGCGCTGTAAAATAGGCGCTAAATGGGCGGGAATATAGCCTTTTTTACCCTCTCGAATACAGCGGCCTGTGGCATCTACTAGGGTAAAATAATCCTCCTGGGTAAACGGCAGTGCTATGTGAATATCCGTTGCACTGGCACCATCAAATTCCATTAATGGCGCTTCAAGTAATTCCTGTAATTTGTTGTGTTTCTACGTGTTGAACAAGCTGTTGTTCTGCGGTGCTATTTTGCGGTGATTGTTGCGCGTAATTAAATAAACGCTGTTGGATCGAGGTGAAATCTGACGTAATAGCATCTTCACACACGCCTGCGCGCACTGGGTTTAAATCCACATAAGCCATACAGGATAAAACCGCCACTTCGTCCAATAATGCCTGGCTTTTATAACGCCCCTCCCAAAAGCGGCCTTTGGTTTTATCTTCATCATTGGCCATACGCGCAATTACTTCATTAACACCGCGCATAAACCAGCCCACATCGTGCAACCGCGTGCGCCATTGTTCAATAATTTCTGCCACTACTTCCAATTCGGCTTTATCGCAATCTGCAGGGTTTTTTAGCCATTTTTGCACCAGTAATGGCGCGGAATAGAGTTGCAACCAACGCTCGGCTATTTCTACCTGGCTCCACCGTTCGGCGCGTTTTTTATCGACGTGTACTACAACATGGTAATGGTTGCTCATTATGGCGTAGGCGCAAATATCGATGGCATATACATAGGAGAGAAAGCGCAGGCGGGAGACCAGCCATTGTTTGCGATGATCAATGTTTCGCCCGGAAAAATGGTCGGTGCCGCATAAAAATGCGCGGCGAACGCAGCGAACATAACAGTGATAAAAAGGGGCGTCTAGGTGTACTTGTTCTTTGCGGGGGCGGGTCATGCACGAATTCCTTATGCGTTGAATGGGCCGAGCATAAAAGAGACTCAACCCAAAGTCAAATAAGTGGATGTCCTTGTTTTTGTTCGTGGATGCCCTTGTTTTTACTCTTGTTTTTACTTGTTTTTAAGTCAAGGTGGAACCCTAGAAGAATTTTAGATTGAGTGGAAGGTGGGGTTCATAGCGTGCTTACGGTGGATTAGTATTTTTCGCATCGATCCGATATAAAGAAGATACTGCAGCATCTCGAATAACTTCATTATCACAGGATGCAATCAAATCTCTAATAACACATGTAGCCTTATCACCACCTATCTTCTCAATGGCAAAAATAGCAGATTTATTTATATTAAATAAATCATCCCAATATAGCTCTTTCTTGGCATATAAATTTAATACATCAATTGATTCCTCGTTACGCAACAGCCCAAGCACCGTAAATAAAGAATCAATTTCAGCCAAATACATGAACATATCGTCATCAGTCTTCCTTAGGAACAAATACAATAAATCCACAATCGGCTCTACGAAGCAAGATGAGCGATACACATATGCCGCTTTAGTTAATACATCCAACTTAGCAGCATTATACTCACTCTGCAGACGATTAAATTCAACAACAATATAAGCTTCAACAAAAGCATCAAATTCTATCTTTTCGAGCTTTGAGCGCAGATCTTTTCCATACAGTTCTCCAGCGCACCCACCCGAATAAACCACCTCAAATTCAGATAGACTCATCTAGGCAAAATCTCCTCAATTACCTCATAACTTTCAATGTTTTTATTAAAAATATCTACCGACTTCCCAGGCCTTAATCCAAAAGTCAAGCTATCGTCTGGGCCCTCCGATTTCAAGTTAACCATATTTTTCTTCTCAGCTTTGGTCAAATCTTTTAACTGTGGCTTAGACATTAATCCTTCTCTACGTATTGCAGGGCCTAAATTTTCTAAAGCCCCATTGTCTATTAGCTGTTGCTTGGTTCCAGGCTTCATTCTAAATTTCACAATCACATCAAACGTCTCTCCTAATGGAGAGTCTTCTACTAAATGATCAATATAATTTTTATCTTGTGTAACGTAGTTACCACCACCTCTAGGCTTAATACCCAGCTCTGGCTTTGGTAAATTGTTACACTCTTCTCTACACATTCCGCGATAGAAGATTTCACTATCTGCCGATACCTGCGCCTGCGTAGTAGCACTCCCCGCAGCCGCACTCTCCGAAACATTAGCCGCCTGACTTGGCTTCAACAACCCACTAACTTTTTCCTTAGTAACACTAGCAGCGCTTTCAATTTTCGCAGCTAATGCCTTACCGTCTTGAGTGAATGCAGCTGCCGATATTTTTTCACCCAATACAGAGGCCTTAGCACCTACATATTTACCAACTGCGTTTACAGTTTCTGACTTAGCTGCAGCCCACTCCCCTGCTTTACCAAGCAGTTTACCAGCCTTTGCCAATACTGGCCCAGCAATCGCCCCAATTGCAGCATCCTTAGCTTGATCCACACCATAATCTTTCCAAGGTTTCGCGCGCCCATCGAAACTTAATCCGCCAAAACCAGCATTTCCTAGCGCACCAGATGCTGGAAGTGCGAGCCCTCCGGACATGGCTCCCACATCAACCGCAGCACCCATTTCCGCGCCAGCAATGGCATTTTGTGCCGTAATGCTTGCATATTCACCTACGCTTCTAAATTTTTCCCCGTAGGCAAAATGGTTGATAGTATCGTTAATTCCCGCACCGATTGTCTGACCTATACCCCAGACGGTGCCAGTAATTCCACCCAGAATTGTGCCGACAAAATGGCCGTTGTCATCCATGTAAACAGTAGGATTTGAATAGGCATAAAGATACCTATGCAAACTGGGTGGTGTGCCGCTTTTGCCAAGGTAAGAATCCTGATTAATAAACCGAGCCGTATCCGGATCATAAAACCGAGCCCCAAAATAAATCAGCCCCGTCTTCTCATCCGTCTCCTTCCCGGTAAACACATGCCGGTTAACACTGGTGCCTTCCTGGTGGGTTATCTCCCCAAACGGATCAGTACGATAGGCCACCTGTTGTGCCCCGGCGGCGTTGGTGAGGTTGGCGGTGGTGCCCAGGGCGGCGTAGTGATAGAACTGGTCGCTGCCGCCGCTGGTTAGGCTGAGTAGGCGGTCGCCATAGCGGTAGTGGGCCACTAGGCTGTTGCTGTTGTTCTGCACTTCGTCGATGACACTTTTATCGTCGTAGAGGTATTCAATATCACCGCGCTCGGAACCTATGTGGCGGGTGCGCATACCAGCGAAGTTGTAGGCGTAGGTGCCTTGGCTGACTTCGGCGCCTTTAACGCCTTGAGCAACGCTGTGCAATTGGTTGCGGCTGTTGTAGCGATAGATGACGCTTGCGGCTTTGGCGCCCGCAGTGGTGTCCGTTTTCTCGATGGTGTTGCCGTTGTTGTCGTATTGATAGGTGATGTGTTGGTCAGCGGCACCGACGGTTTTCTCGGTGATGCTGGTGAGCCAGAAGAGGCCATTGTATTCATAGGTGCGGTCGCGCAAGGTGGTGCCGCCGGATTCGACTTTCTCCGTCTTGCGGTCGTAACTGGGGAAATAGGTAAAGCTGTGTTGGGTGGTGGTTGCACCGCTGGTTTCTTTAAAGCTTTCTAAGCGGTCTAGGTCGTCGTAGGTGTAATCGGTGGTAAGGGTTTGCGCAGTGAGAAAACCGTATTGAGTTTCCACTTGCTGTTTGCGGTTGCCGTTGCTGTCGTAGGTGTAAGCAAAGGTGGATAGAGGGCTGCCCTGCTGCAGTACTCCGGTGGGGGCCAGGGTGTTGGTAATAGATTTAGTGCGACCGGTGTTGTCGTAGGTGTAATTTACCGCCGTTTTGTTGCCATGGGTGACCATCTGTAGCCAGCCATTGGCGAAGTATTGGTAGGTGGTAAGGCTTGTGCCGGTAACCGTGCTCAGGCGGTTGCGCGTGTCGTAGGTGTAATCTGTGGTGCCGCCGATAGACGCCACCTGTTTGCGGTTGCCGTTATTGTCGTAGGCGTAGGTGATGATGTGGCCGCGCTGGTCTTGGTAGATAAGGCGGTTTAATAGGTCGAAATCGTGAGTGGTAATTTCTTTACCGCCATTGGGTAAGGTTTCGGTAATGCTCTTAAGATTGCCGTTGCCGTCGTAGGTGTTTTCAATGCTGGTTAGGTCGCTGCCTGCCGGATAGGTTTGGATTTTGGCGCGGTTGAGGGCGTCGTAGGTAACACCAAATACTTGGCCTTTGGCGTCAGTGGTTTCGGTAAGGTTGCCTTCCGCGTCGTAGGAAAAACGTGTGATGAGGTTGCCTGGTTGAACATGGCTGCGCTTGCGGTTGAGGGCGTCGTATGTGAATTCTACTGTGGTGTTTGGATCATTGGCCGCCGGCAGATGCTGGAAGCGCAGGTTGTTGTTGCTGTCGTAGTCAAAGCGGGTGACACCCAGTAAGGCATCCGTTACTTCTATGAGGCGGTTTTGTTCGTCATAAGCGAGCGTTTGCGTTTGGCCTTTAGGTTTGGTGATGGTGGCTTTGTTGCCAAATAGATCGTAATCGAAAGCGGTGGTTTCGTTTTCTGCATCGGTGCTAGTAGCAACGCTGCCATCCGCATAGTAGGTGTAGCTAGTTGTGAATCCTGCAGCATCGGTGCTTTGATTCAAATAGCCTGACTTATCATAAACATTTACTACTTGTGAAGCGGGATAGCTAATGCTACCGGCGGCGCTGCCTGGCAGTGTGGTGATAAGTGTTTTGCCGCGATAATCTTGTGTGCTTTCAACGCGGTTGCCATTGGCATCAGTGATGGCGTTTTTCTTGTCGCCACCAATATCGTAGTCATTTTTCAACAGACGGAAGTGTTTACCATCGCCGGTAACAAAGCGCTCTAACTCTCGATTAAGTCCGTCGTAGGTGTGCTCTGTGGTGTTGCCGCGTCGGTCGGTTTCAGTACGCAGATTACCGACGTCGTCGTAGGTATAGGTAATTGTTTTTTCATCAGCATCAGTGATTTTTTTCGGGCGGTTTAATACATCGTATTCGGTGTTGGTGGTATGGCCGCGTCGGTCGATAACGGAGACTTTATTGCCAATACCATCCCAAACCTGTTTTGTATCTCGCGCTAGGTCGTCAACCGATGCGGTTTTGATGAGCTTTACTCGGTTAAGCTCGTCGTATTCCATCAGTGTATCGCGACCTTCAGGCTTATGGACGGCTGTGTTGTTGCCTTGTTTGTCGTAATCCAGGATTGTTTGTTGTGCTACGGAGGTGCCGAATGCACTGGTGGTGCTGTGCAACCGATCTTGAATATCGTACTCGTTATGGGTCACTGCCTCACTAGGGCCAGAGGCAGCATCCGACCAGGCGAGGGTGCTGTCGGTTAGATTATTGTTATCGTCATAGGTGTTGGTGGTTGTGCGCCCGCGGGCATCGGTGGACTGTTGCACCCTACCCTCTGGGCCATAGAGTTTACTGATGCTGCGGCCTTCGGCGTCCCGCTTAAAGACTAATTTGCCGTCGTTGGTGTATTCCTCTGTTTCGGTGCCGTCGGGGTTGGTGACGCTGGTGCGTTGATTGATGCCGTTGTAGGTGTAGCTGTAGGTGAACTTCCACGGGTCCGTTTCACTTTTGAGTGTGCCGTTGAGGAAATAATCGTAACGCCAGGTTTGGTTAGTAGGGGTTTGTTTAAAGGTTAAGCGGTTTTGCAGGTCGTAGGTAAAGCTGGTTTTACGTTCCAGTTCGTCGAGGGTTTTACTTAAATTACCCGCAGCATCGTACTGCCATACATAATCCTTCCCTTCAGCGTTGGTTTGTTTAATTTTTAGCTGCCGGGCGTCGTAAGCAAATTTAGTGGTGTGATTATTTTCGTCCAGTAATTCAATGACGTTATTGAGTTTGTCGTACACCATGGTACGGCTATAGGTGGCTGATGTGCCGTCGCTATTGGTAACTTCGGGATGAATTACTTTTACTTGGCGGCCTAATTTATCGCTAAATTGTTGTGTAGTGCGGCCTTCAAAATCAGTGTTTGTTGTCGTTAAACCATCGCTGGTAAATTCGTAGGTGGTAGTCGCTGTATCACCCGCTCTATTTTTAACGCTCTTCCGACGATTTATTTTGTCGTAGGTAAAAGCACTGGAGACACCTTTCCAATCGGATTCCGATAATAAGTTGCTGTTGTTGTCGTAGGTATAGGTTTTTGCGCCCGTGAGTGCGTATTGACCATCTAAATTACCTGTGCGCTCTGCTAGCTTAACTCGATCGCGACCATCGTAGGTGTAGGCTAGTTTTGTATAACGGGTGTGCTTGGTGCCGTCTACCAAATAATAATCGTGCGTTTCTTCGGTTTTTTTATTGCCTTTTAAGTCGTAGGTATAATCGGTGGTATTACCTTCGGCATCGGTAATTTTTTTAACGCGGTCTAAATCATCATAATCAAGGATTTTGGTATTGCCGTTAGCGTCAATTTCCGAGGTGCGCATTCCTCGTGGATTATTGACGTAAATCGTTACACTACCTTCTGGCTCGATAATTTTATTGATAATGCCGTAATCATCGTACTCAAAATTGGTGGTAGCACTGCGGCCATTGGTGGTGCTGCGTAATAAGCCTTTAAAACCGCCGCTTTGGCCATAGGCATGTTTTGTCGTGACAGAGCCTTTTGCGCCATCGACTGTTGCGGTTTGCACTTCTACAGTTATATTGCCATTTTTATCCGGGGTATAATTTGCTGTATCGCCATTTTTATCTTTACGATACAACAATACTGAAAATTGCTGATCCCAAGTTTGTTCGGTAGTACTTCCGTAGGGGTCTATTTCTTTAATTAAATTGCCGAGGGCGTCGTATTGGTATTCCCAGGCCGCATTGGTAGCGACTTCAGTTTTGTAGCGCAGAAGGTTGTCGGCTTCGCCCATATCTGCACTCCATTTAAAGGTAGTGCTTTTGCCTTCAGGTTCTACCAAATTAGTTGGGTTGCCGAGCGAGTTTAGGGTGTAGGATTTTTGATAGCCATTTAAGTCGGTAATGTCTCGAATGTGTGTGGCACCCGTTGAGGTATATTTTATTTCGGCTTTTTTGTCGGTTTCCGGGTATTGCACATAACGAACTACATCGCTGGGATTTAAACTCGGGATGACCTTTTTAAGGTCTTGAGGGACTGAATCTAAGGTCGAGTAATATTCGTAATGAGTGACCCGCCCGCTGGCGTCGGTAACGGTGGATAAATTTACGGTGGGGTCTTCAGGATGCGACTCATAATCATAGCTTTCAGTAAAATCTGCTCGTTTAAAGGATTTAAGAGCCCCCGCTTTGGGATCAAATGTGTCGCCGACTTGTTTGAAATAGGTGAATTCGAGTGTTGGCCCCACGGAACTTGCAACGCTATCCAGGCGCATATCGCCATTGTCATTGGTGCTGTAATTAAAATCCAAATGCCGCCCTGCGGAATCGGTTATTTTTTGAATGAGAGTTTCATTCTCTAAATGTATATACGGTTTATATTTAAGTACGTTTTTTAAATATAAATATGGGCCGTATTTAAGTGTGTTGCCGTTGCGATCGGTGACGGTATCCACAAAAGCTTTTTTATCTTCACCTTGATATCCAAATGAATATACAGTGCCATCTTTCGAGCGGTATTCCCAACCCGATTCTGTTTGCGTTAAGGTTCCGTGATTGCCCCGCTGTCCGACCCAGCTATTTCCAACAAGTTTAAATGTACCCCCGTTACTCACCGCCACTCGAGTAGGGATTTTTTTACCTTCCATTAGTGCACGCAGTTTAGCTGCATCCAATAAAAGCGGCTGATCCGACTCTGAGCGGGTTTTACCGACCCAGTTTGGTAAGTTATTTTCGTAAGGTGTCTTTCCATCTCCTTCAGCAAGAATTTGGATATATATATTGTGGTTGTGCGACCAACCAGGACCTAGCGGGGAATTATTATTTTCTGGTTTGCTTTCATTTGCATAGCTGCGGGAGAAATTCAGTTGGGGTCCAGCGCCTTGCAACACCATATCTTCGCGCCGCAGGGAGAGCGCACCGCGCTGAATTAGGGTATCGAACTCGATAATTTGCCCGAGCATCTCACCATGTATAGATTCTTCTAATTTGAGTTTATAGAGCTTTTCGTGATTTTTGCTGCCATCCAGCGGCTGGGTATTAACTTGGATAAATCCTGAATGTTCAGCTCTGGGCAAAAGCTTTTCAACATCCTTACGCAACACGACAACTTTTTGTATCCCATTGGGTTCAACTTGCGAAGATACGAGTTTGGAAATTTGCTTTTTCTCTTCATCAAGAATATTAACTTCTATCTTTACTTGAGTTTTAGCATCTACATCAAGTGGAATATCAATAATTGTATAGGAATCAGATTTTTCAAATGTGAGCACTTTAGTATCATTAAATAATGCCAATAAATGGGCTCTGGAAAGTGCTTTTTCTCCGTAGATTTCAAACGCGTATTGCCACAATACATTGCCCGCATCATTATTGTCATACAGGCGCAGGGTGAGTAAATCCTGCGGCTGTAAACGCGATAAGTGTTCTAAATCTTTAAATGTCACCTTACCGTTGGCATCCAAAGACGCTTTAACTTCTTCGGCTCCGAGACTAAATACTAATTCCTGTTCACCATCAATGGCGGGCAAGCGAGGCTGACTTTGCTGTGTTAACCCGTAAAATAGGTCGAGCAAATCGGCATTAGGGTCGATGGCATTTGCACCTGGCTCGTCTGGGCTAGGTAATATAGTTTGAGTGTTTACTCCATTTGATGTTGTAAACTGAGTTTTGATACTGGTAACTTCTAAAGCCAGCTGACTAAATTGGTATTCCGGCCGATAGACCCATTCGTATGCGGGTAATGGCTTGATGGGTTTTACAGTGTCGCCCTCCTTAGCAATAAATTTCTGCTTGGCCTGATTCCAGGCGCTCAAATAAAACCAATCACTATTTTCGTCAAATTGTGGAGTAAGAAAAGGAGTAATTTTTTGTGGACGTCCTGCGAGACTTTCAGAATTACTGGGTGTACTAAAATCGGGCTTTTCATTTTTTGCGGTGCCCGTAACGTGAATATAAAAGTGCTCAGAAGATGTAAGATTATCTTTTAAACGTAGTACTTGTGTATTTAACCCAGGGGCAATCGGAAATTCTGCCAAACTGCCTGCAGCAACAGATTGTAACGTATTGCTCCCAACCACTTTAGCTAGGCGCCCTGTTAAGCCAAAAGCAGCGCCTTTATCGGCTCCTAATCCCTCTGGCAGTGGCGTCCCATCAGCATCTAGCCATTCGGAATAGACAATTATTTTGTCGTCACTGCCCAGTGAAGCACCTTCAGCACCGATGATATTATTTTTTTCTTCTTTTCCTTTGTTGAGCCCTGAGTCTTGCGTGTAATCGCGCTCGGCCCATATTTTTAAATTTGGCGGACGTAGAACTATATCGTCTATAGGTACGTTAAGTGAGCTACCAGCGTTAGTGCTCGCGTCCTTTAGCTGTACTCGCTGCGTACCAATGTAACCAGTTGGGCGGTTTATAATAACGATGCGTACCCACTCGCCGGATTTTAAATGGTTTGCTTCGCGTTTTTGGAAAGGTTCTGCAAGTTTGTATTGGGTGGCGTAATCCTGCCAGGAGCCACGCCGTTGAATAAATCCTCCTCCAGAATTTACGGCTGTATCCATGGGGCCGCGCAGCATGATACGGTAAAAAAAAGATTTATTGTCCTTACCTAAACCTGTATCGGTTTTAACAGCTTCGTCAATTTCGCTTTGAGGCAAACCGCGACGGTCCACCACCAACTCACCGGTGGATTCACGGAATACCATTATGTCGGTATTTTTAAAATCTTCTTTGCTAATAGAACTTACAAGCCCATTAGGTGCGGGACTTTTTGTTTTGTCCGCGAGGCGAGTTACATTAGGTTGGCTCTTATCGGGCCTACTGCTGAAATAAATGGCCTGTAACGAGTTAGGCGATTGATTAGGAATAAAACCCGTTTTCGTGCTTCCATCGGGCTGAGGTATAGGACCCATTTCACCGAGCACACTTTGATCAGGCTGACCATCTCCATCAAAATCGTAAAAATTTTGCGTAGTAGGATTATTATTTGCGGGATTGACTTTATATTCGGTGGTGTTACCCACCGGAACCGGGCCACTGGGGCCATATAGAGCAGCCTGGCCAGATAAAAACATCACATCGACTTTTAAGTCAATGTTATAACTAGGCAGTGCAATGGTTGCTAGTATTGCGTTTCCGTTAAGACAGGCCATCTGCGCAGCAATACTATGTTCATTGCAAGGCCTTGGATCAACACAGTAGGTCCAATCCTGACGGCGTAAATAATAGGAGCGATTGGGGAAATTGGGGCTGAACATGGTGTAGTGCAGTTCCGCCGTAATATCGGTCATCATATCCATATCTGCCATTCCTATTGGGCAATAGGGTAGGCGAAACTGCATGCTATATTTGCCTTCACGGCCAAGTTTACTTTCAGTAGAAGTGATGCTTCCAGGAAAAAGATCAGGGAATACGTATACAGGAATGTTTTTCACACCACCGAAAATTTTATCGTCGCTCTTGCGCGCTACAGTGTAAAACTGCTGCGGTTTGCTTGGATCACCATAAAACCCAACGCGCGGAGCAATACTCAGCGTCGAAGATTTTATTTTTTGGCCTTGTTTATTCAAAACAATACTGCCGACAGGTTTATCGCCGTTTTTAGGTACATTAATGTTTTCCGTTAAATCCACCGGAAAGGTCATCAGTACTAAATCGTCGTAAGCAGCGCTGGCTTGTGAGGGCAATAAAATACTCGTGCTGCGCCCTCGAACAAAAACGCTGTTTATGCCCTGCGGTAAATTCGGTTTGGTAATGGGTTTGCCGTCAGCAGATAAAAACGATTCACTCTTGAATTCAGCAGCCGAAAGCAGCCGTGCATCTTTAGCAAGATCGTCAGCATGGCGCGTTTGGTAGTCTTTTAAGCGTGTTTGATATTGGGCATATTCGGCCGAGGAGATTACAGTGATATCACTAAAGGGTTCGTTGTAACTCACCTCCCCTGCTTCGCTACCGTCCTCGTTATATTCAACCAATATTGGTTTGCCATTGGCATCCAATACCATGGTGCGAGCCATAACTACCCCATGTTTGAATGTCTCATTGGCTTGAACTGCTGGGCACAAAAAGGCAACCAGGAGCCAACACACTAGGTAGATTTTTACTGCCATGGAGGGGTGATCCCTATTCATTTTTCTGTAACCGCGCTGATCAGTTCGTGCAAGGATTTTTGACCGGCGGCCACTTGCTGTAATAAGGGTTGGTGTTTGGGGTCGACAAGTGCATAACCTAGGTAGTCCAAGCTTGCGACGTTAACCTTGCGTTGGCTGATTACACGGTAGTTATCGATTTTGCCTACGCCGACAGGTTTTATCACTTCTTGTTCGGGGTCGAAGCCCAGGAGCACCACGTACTGGGTGCCTTCAGGTATGTAGTCATAGGCACCGTTTTTAGCGGGCATTTTTATATTGATACCCATGGCACCTTCAGCCAGTACACCTTTGGGTTGGCCGGCAAACATCCAAAACGGTAAGGCACCGGGCATGATGGGCGTATGTAAATGCTCGAAGGGCATAAATTGAATTTGCAGCTCGCCTGCGGCGCGGCCTTTATTAAATAACAGGCGCGTAGTGGTGAGGTCGAGTTGTAAATCGGAACCGGCCAAGCTCACCATTTGCCCGCCGGTTACTAATTGGAAGGGTATGGCGCGGTTTAGCTCGGCGATGTGCAGCAAAGGAAGTGTATTTTTGCGCCCTTCTTGCAAGGATATAGAGCGCACTAGGTTGCCAAAGCCTGAGAAATTTAAGTCACCATTAACGACTAGCTTATAGCGACCGCCGGGGATTTCGTTGCCTGGTTGCTCTTGGAAGCCAAAGCTAAAGCCGCCGTCGGCATTAGTAATAGTGGTACGGTTTAGCTCTGGCAAACTTACCGTCACTCCTGACAGTGGCTGGCCGAATTGGTCGCTCAGGCCACCCATCAAAAAGGTGGGTAGGCGGCGGACAGTAAAACTTGAATGGAGTAATTCGCGACCGTCGTAGACCACCTTAACGAAGAGTTCTCCATTAAAGCCATACTGACGGCTAGGGTAAAAAGCCAGGCTCTGCCCACCCGGCAGCAGCGATAGGCCACCGGTGACAGGCTCGTTGTTTCGATCGACCTGTTGCAGTGTATAGCCTTCCGCCTCGAGGAAATTTGCACCCGCAATATCGCTATTGATATAGGTATTGCCATGCAGTGTTTCGGTTAAGGTAACGGCCAACTTGCTTACATCAATAGCTTTATTGAAATACAGCTCGATAGGCTGGTTGGGCTCTACGTTACGCGCAGCGTTTTCCGGCTTTATCCTTAAAAGCTCCACGGCGATGGCCTGTTCGTCTTTTATATGGATACCGCGTGTGCTGCTGGCTACAACCACTTGGGAAGCGTTGAGTACCTGATAGTTGAGGGTATAGTCTCCAGCTCTAGCGGGTAAAGTAATGTCACCGCTCGCTAAGGTACCAGCTAAGGTCAATGGCGTTTGTTGCCCGTCAAGGCTTACCGTTACGCTATAACCTGCCGCCAATTCCGATAAACGTGCGGCTGTTGGCACCGAGATTGGAGCGCCGGCATTGATATAACTGGCCCCCTCGCCTGGCAGCAGCGGCTCAATGGTTAAACTTGCTGTAGATTGCAGTTGATAAGTTTGACTGGTGCGGTTGCCGCTCAGATCAACCGCAGTAAACACTAAGGGTGCTTCGGCGCCTGACTCAATGGGCAGGGTGTAGCTGAAATCATACTGACCTATGCCAGCGCCAGGGCGTACGCGCATGGGAACGTCATTGAGGGTAATGCTAGCGAGGTTGGTATCCGTCACTGAACCGCTGATTGTCACGGGTGACATGCTCACCGGGTTGAGTGCCGGAATGGGTTGGAGGCCTGCAAGCGTAATAACAGGCGCCGTGCCATCGTGCTGGAAGTTTGCGCGCAGTTGCGACCGCTTTTGCAAGCCATCTATGGCTTCAATTGTTACCGGCAGGGAATCTTCATTGGGCGTAAACGCCAGAGTGTCTTCAAAATAATAGTCTGCTGTATTACTGCCTTTAACCACTGCGGGTTTGCCATTGACACTCACCTCTACTGGGCCCCCCTCACTCACCACATGGCCTTTGAGCCTGAAGTGAGGCGTATTGAGCTGACTGCCGTTTGTGGGGCTAATCAGGCTAATAATCGGTGCGGCTAAGCTGGCTGCATTTTCCGGAATGTAAGTGAGCACGAGGTTTTGCACGGTGTCGCCATCAGGTGTTTCTACGCGCAATAAAAACCGGTTCTCACCTTGTTGAAGGGGGATGTTGGGTAAATTGAAACGGTAAACTCCTGCAACCGGAGTGTTATCCGGGCTAATTTGCCATTCATTTACATAAAAATGCACCTGCTCTAAAGGCAGTAGGGTTTGCACCTCACCCGCTAGTGTGATGGTTTTGCTATGAATAACCGAACCATTAGCGGGAGTGAGGTTTTGAAAATGCGGCGCTGAAAGACGCTTAACTGCATGGGTAATACTCACTTCATTGCCCGATAAATCCAACGCAGTAATAGTGAGCTGGTTTTCACCTAAGGCTAGAGCTACTTCGGTTTGAAACTCTTCAGCGTTTAAACTGGCGGTAATGGGCGCATCCGGGAATCGATTTGACCGCACTGTAACATTCGCCAGACCGCTATGAGGCTGCACTGGGTCAGAAGCATTACCGCGCAGCAGAACACTAGCTGTATTTACCTGCTCGTTGGCACTGTTAATTAGCTGCAAACCGGGGGCAACCGTATCGGGGTAGTCCGCCGGGTCATCGGGGTTAGTGCCTTTTTGCTCCTCTACTGCATTAGTAAAGCCGTCGCCGTCACGGTCTGAATCGACCTTATCGCCTATACCGTCTCGGTCTAAATCCGACCATTCGGTAATGTCATCGGGGAATGCATCCTGTGAATTGGCATGTCCGTCACCATCGCGATCGTCGTCTAGGGCATCAGGGATGCCGTCTTTATCGCGGTCTACCGGTTTGCTCGAGGCATCGTTAGGGTTGGTGCCCGCTTGGGTTTCATAGTCATTGCTGATGCCGTCGCCATCGCTGTCTGAGTCGCTATTGTTGCCAATATGGTCGCCGTCTAAGTCGGCCCATTCGTTGGGATCATCAGGGAACGCATCAGCGTCATCCGCGTGCCCATCGCCATCGCGATCATGGTTGTCGTAAGTTAAATGCAAGGTGCGCTCAAGATCGCCATCAGGTGTGTGTATATGGATAACAAATGAATTTACACCTTTGACCAAAGGCAAATTGGCAGCATCAAATTGTATGGTTCCTGCTTCGGCTGAAATTAAACTCTGCACAAGCGAATTAATTGTTAGCTGTACTGACGTATTGGCCCATTCGGTATGTATTTTCCCGCTAATTGAAACCGAGGCCGAGGTAAATTCACTACCCTCCTCCGGAGTTAAAGCAATAAAACTTGGCGTTGATGTGTGTTTAATCGTAACCAATTGTGTGGTTACATTTGCAGCATTATCTTTTGCAATGAGATTAAATGTATTCACCCCTAGCGCCAGGGGCACATCAATTCTAAATTTACTCGCGCTCAGTGGAATTATTAATTCGGTGCCATCGGATTTACGCAACAGCAGAGACGCAAGACCAGACGCAAATGGTTCGGCATCCGCTGCACTTCCCGATAGAGTAAAGCTGTTATTTTCGGTGCTAGAGGCAATTGCATCAATTAACAACACTGGCGCAGTTTTGTCCTCTTGAGGAGTGTAGGTTAACATTAATGGTTGTTCGGAGCTGCCATCTGGCGTAACGGCTCGAACCACAAAATTATTATTGCCTTTAATTAATTTTAAATTATTGGCAATAAAACTGTACCCGCCAGTCGAATTAACCACCAAACTTTGCTGCACATTATTAACCCATAATTGCACCTGCGCCGCTGGCCATAATGTGTGAACCTCACCACTTATAGTGGTGGGCGAGAAGGATAAGACCGCATTATTACTGGGCTCAACATTTAAAATAATCGGCAAAGACGTACGTTTTACGGTCAGCGTTTGTTGCGTCAGGTTGCCCGTCTTATCCGCTGCTTTCAGTATGAAATTATTTTCTCCCAAATCAAGCCCTAGATTAATATTAAATTTATTATCACTGACGGGAATGATTTGATCACTAGCACCCGCTTTGCTCAGCACCAAAGAGGCAAGCCCTGAAGCAAAGGTCTCCTCATCCGTTACACTTCCTGCAATAAGGATTGTATCGGCTTGGGTCGGTGTAATTACAGGATTAAGTTTTACCACCGGTGCAGTTTTATCTTCATTGGGCGCAAAGATTAATTGCAGTGTTTGCTCGGTGCTACCGTCAGGTGTTACTGCACGAATAGAAAAATTATTCGTACCATTTTTCAAAATCAAAAACGGTGTAGTAAAGCTATAGACGCTCTTATAGGTTAAATAACTGGAAAGGTTGAAACCAAACTCTACCAATGGCTTGGACGTTATTGGCTGCGGCACATTGTTCACTAAAATTTGCACTTGAGCTAAGGGCCAGTCAGTCAAAAATGCACCACTAATTTGCGTTTGCGAAGTCGTAACTTTGGTGTTTGTTGCAGGCAAAATATAGAGAATTTTAGCAATTGAGGTGCGTTTCACGCTAAGGCTTTGTGCGTTAATATTGCCAGCCTTGTCCAGCGCCGCCAGATTAAGAATATTTTCCCCAAGGTCCAGAGCTACATCAATACTGAAATTATCATTAACCACAGAAATAAGCTGATCACTTTTACCGGAACGGCGCAGAATTAAACGTTCAAACCCAGAAGGATTACTGCCACTATCAATTACCGTTCCCGAAAGTGTCACAATAGAATTTTCAGTTGGGGTATTAACCGGTGTGACCACAAGCTTAGGAGCTGCCCTATCTTCTTGGGGCGCATAATTAAGGTTTAAAGTGTTTTCAACCTTGCCGTCAGGTGTAATTGCGCGGATAAGAAAACTATTTTCTCCTTTAATCAATTTTAAATTAACAGCGTTGAAATCATAACCTCCCGATACATTGGCTGTCAGTTCCTGCAAATTGTTATTTACCAATAATTGAACTTGATTTCGCGGCCATTGGGTTTGAACTCTACCACGAATATTGATTGGCGATTCAGAAATTACTGCCCCTGTTTGTGGTAAGACATCAAGCAATGTCGGAAATGACACGCGTTTTACATCTATAACTTTGCGTGTTGAATTCCCAGCTTTATCAACAGCAATCACATATAGAGTGTTATCGCCAAGCGCAAGGTCCACATTTTGAATAAATTTAGTGCCTTCTACAGGGATAAGCACTTCAGATTTATCCATTTTTTGCAGTGTAAGAGTGGCCAATCCTGAGGCAAATGGCTCTGCATCAGTCACTTGACCTGAAATTGTCACTACTGCATTTTCGGACGATGCAGCAAGTGGATCAAATGTTAACTCAGGCGCTGTTTTATCTTCCCTGGGGAGGAATTTCAATTGCAGTTTTTGTTCTGTGCTGCCATCGGGTGTAATCACACGAACAAGAAAATCGTTAATGCCTTGTTTTAGCGTTACATTGCTTAGGTAAAATTCATATAAGCCGTCACTTTTAGCTGCCAGAGACAGAGCATTACCGTTAACGGATAATTTAATCTGCGCAAGCGGCCATTCAGTTTGCACCTGTCCACTTATTTGCGTGGGTGAGTCAACAATTATCGCGTCATTTGAAGGCAGAAGATTAAGAATAGTTACCGATACTGTGCGTTTTAGCGTAAATGTTTGGCGGGAACGATTTCCGGCTTTATCAGTTGCCATTAGGCTAAAGGCATTATCACCCAATGCCAATGCGACATTAATGGAAAAATTAGTGTCGGTAACATGAATTGATTGCTCTAATCCATTGGGCAACTGCAATACCAGGCTTGCAAGCCCCGTAGCATAGGGTTCAGAGTCAGTGACTTGCCCTGTTATTACCGCAGAGTTATTGGCGGTCGGTGATAGCGCAGACTTTAATAAAATTACCGGTGCGGTTTTGTCTTCCTGCGGAGTATAAACCAGCGTTATTCTTTGTTGCGCGCTACCGTCAGGGGTTGCGGCACGAATAAGGATTTTGTTTGCGCCTTTAGTAAGGACTATATCTTGGGCATTAAATGCTAAGCCACCAGACGGATTAAGCATCAGTGTTTGGGGGACATCATTGACCGAAAGTTGAACCCGCTCGAGCGGCCAATCTGTTTTCACTAGGCCACTCACGGTGATAGGCGAGCTACTTAATACAGTTCCATTTTGTGGCGTGATAGCATCTAATTCAGGGTAGGAAACGCGTTTTACCTCGATGGAAGAAGAGGTTGTTTTACCAGATGTATCTGTCGCCTCCACACTAATAGTATTTGGCCCCAGCGTTAATGGCAGTGAAACGGAAAATTTATTCCCCGCCATCTGTGCTGAATAGCGAGTGCCCTCGCTTGTTTTTGCCGTGACAAAAGCGATAGCACTACCAACTGAATTATTCACCTCACCCGTCAGTACTAAATTGCCAGAAGTTACAGCGGCTTTAGGAGGAGTAAGCGTTAGTTTAATTGTGGAGGAACTGGGCTTTTCCGCGTTTGCACATACTGAACCGAGGTCAATCGATGCTAGATCCGCATCAACATAGGTCACTTGACTGGTATTGGCCAAGGTAATATTGGCTGCCGCAATTGCGCCAAAAAGAGCTGCACGTCCATTGAGTCTGACATCACCCTCACTGTACACCGCCCCATAGGTTCGGCTGGCGGCATTTAACTGAATGGAACTTTTTATATATAAAAATAACTGTGCGGGGGACTGTGTATTTGCATTCACATTGGCGATAAAAGGAATTTCACTTAAGTTTTTTACGTACAAGTGAACGGCACCGGAACCCATCACTTGAATATCTGCAACTGCTCCAATTGTCAGATTTTCAATCCAATACTCGCCTGCTGGTATTTTTAAAATGCTAAGCACCCCAAGGTTAAGATTTTTAATTATGTAAGGCGCTGTTTGCGGTTTAAATTCCAGTTCTGTGGCAAACCCACTGTCAATACGGCCGTATTCTAAAGCTCCATCACTGCCAATAATTTGCTTACCCCAAATATTGAACTGGGTATTCACATACGTTTGTTTAAAACTCGTAAGCGGTATTACATTGGAGGGCTTACCGCTTGCAATGCACTGTGCACTAACGCAACTGGGCGAAGATGCTGATTCACTGAAGCTTATGCGGGCGGTATCTAAATATATGGATGGCGCCTGTCGCAATTGTGCGTCGCCTTCAAACACCACCGCGCCGCTGGCAGCATGTGTTTGTAAGGCGTTACTTAATACGGAAGGACAACTGCCATCTGCAGCCCTGGATGTTGAAGATATTAAAACCGCAAAAACACAGATTACCCAACACACACACCTAAAATTTTCTGCAACCGATCGCACCCCACATAAGGTTGCAGCCAAATTTTTTGCAGTATGCAATTTAAATCTCATGATATTCTCTAGGATTTGGCTGGCGCCATTAAAATGACTTGGGTTTTTGCACGCGCCTCGTCAGAGGATTTTTTTACCGCATTTCTGAGCATTAGGGGCGCTAATCGCTTACGAATATCACCACTTACTTCACCTAGAGATTTCGGCACAGATTGCACAATTTTATTTACACGCACCAAATAAGGCGCACCATCCACATAAAATAAAGCAGATGTTTCCCCTTCTTTTAAATTATCAATTTGTTGTTCTAATTGTTTATCCAATAAGCCTGCTTTGCTTCTACCCTGTTGGTACTGCAAGCCCAACTCTTGTTGCCAACTTGCAGCGGCTTTGGTCCAATCAGGCGTGCTTCGAATAGTGCCAATTTTGCTTAGCAATAAATCCCGTTGTTTTTCGGCCAAGTTGTTTGGCGCTTTGAGCAGTTCAAAATTACGAATGGACTCGGCCCCAAACTCTTCTGGGTGTTGGGTGTAATACTCCTGCACCATTTCCGCAGTTACTGGCTCAGCCGAAGTATGTTTTTGCAAATAGGCTTTTACATAGAGCTCTTCTTCATAGGCTTGGCTTGAGCGCTTAATTTTATCTATCTCGTCAGGTGTTAATTCTTGCATAACCAAATGTTTCATAGCGCGACTAGCAATAAGGCTTTCAAGCATTTTTTGCTGCAGATCGGCATCTGCACGAGTGATATAAGCACGGTCAAAACTACGTTCAATTGTAAAATCCACATCGGCACGAGTGATAGGCTCATTGTTAACCGTCGCCAAAACCAATTCCGTTGTTTTTTCACCTTCTTTTTTATTGCCGCAGCTGCCTAGACACAGGCTACAGCCAGCTAAAACCAATACGGCAGCAAAAGAAGTTGTTGGTTGAAAAAAGCGCATGAATTCTAATCCTTGCGCTTAATAGTGATGGATTTAAGCAGGCGTTCGGTTTCTTCCGCTTTGGCTTGGTTGCGTAATTGGTAGCGAATGTCACCTTCTACAGATTCCACCGGGCGTTTTACCACCTGGGCACCCTCTAGCTGTTTAACAATATGAAAACCAAACGGTGTTAGAAATGGCTCGGAAACCTCACCCACTTTTAATGCCCATAAGTGTTTAGAAAATTCAGGGTCTACGGCCCCTTCTTGCAACCAGCCTAAATCCCCGCCTTTTGCACCCGAAACCGTGTCTTCAGAAAGTGCTTTTGCTACCGCGGCAAAATCTTCACCTTTTTGAATGCGGCTATAGGCTGCATGGGCACTTGTGAGTTTGGCTTGGCGTTCCTGCTCGGTCATATTGGAATTGACACGAATTAAAATATGCGCGGCGTGGACGCGTTGAGTTTCGTATTGGGCAGCATTATTGGCATAGTATTTATGAACCGTATCATCATCGACCGATTGTTTTAAATGCTCCTCAAAATAACGGCCAATAAGCATTTGGCGGCGGAATTCTTCTAGTTCTGCTTGGGTCAGTGCCTTATCGAGTTTATCGGATTTGCCAATTGCAGCGACTAGGGCTGCGCGTTTTAAATATTCATCCAGTGCGCGGTCCACCTGGACTTTATCTTGTTCTGGCACATGTTTAAATTTTAAAAAGGCATTAAATTCTGCCTTGGTGATGTCGTGCCCATCGACTGTGGCGAGGATATTTGAATCCCCACAACCAGCACTAAAAATAGAGGCGAAACCGATTACTGTTATTGCCTTGAGAATATTCATAAATTTTTTATGGCCTGTTTAAATTTTAATACTTTATCTTTTTTTATAAATTTGAATCATTCAAATATTGAGTTGCGGTGTTTTAATCCCAGCCATAACCGCCGCCGTAATCGATGCCATAACCATTACCATATCCATTGCCGTAATCGTTACCGTAGCCACCGCCGTAGTCGCTAACATATAAAGCACCGTCACTGCCCCACCAATCATCTTCCATTGGGAAGCGCTCGCAGGAAAGCTCAAGATAATCGTCCAACGCGGGAAGTTTAATTTCTATATCAACATCGCCGCCATGACCTTCGGCACTGCTAATGTGTAGGTTGTGAGTGCCGGAAGTTAATTTTGATATGAAGTAATAATTAGAGCCACAACGCGTAACATAGCCAGCGGTGTTGCCATCAATGAACACGTGACCGGCGAAGAAATCTTCATAAGAGAACCCTATTCGGCTCGCTCGAATCATATATTCGCCTTCTTCGATGATTTCGATTGATTTCTCAATAACTACGTTTCTGCCCATGGATTCACGGGTAGCCAGAACCGGCACTCTATGTTCAGGTGATGGAGCTGGGAACGGAACCGGTGTGGGCACATAAAGATTGTCTTGGTTGACACCTAAGCCCAGGCTGTCCCTAGAACCCCAGGCCCAAAGGCGATGTTGACTGTCTTCCGCAAGGCTATGGTAGATGCCTGCCGAGATGTGTATCCATTTAGCGCCACCGAGGCTATTTGAACTTACTAAGGTTGGCGTACGGCTTAGGCTGCCGGAACCATTACCTAATTGGCCGTAATAATTATCACCCCAGGCCCAGATACGGCCTTGATCATCTAAGCCAAGGCTGTAAAAGCCTCCCGCACTGATGTTCATCCACTTGGCGCTATCAAGAGCCGACACATCAACCAACGTCGGCACAGTGTGTTGAGCAGTCGAGTTATCGCCCAATTGGCCTGAGAAGTTGGCACCCCAGGCCCAAAGCCGCCCTAAATCGTCCAAAGCGAGGGTATGGGCACTACCTGCACTCACAGCGACCCACTTGGCCCCATTGAGGGCAGAAGTTACAACTAAGGTTGGTGATGTGCGTGAAGTAGTAGTGCCATCGCCCAATTGACCATTTTCATTAGAACCCCAAGCCCAAATGCGGCCTTGGTCGTCCAAACCCATACTTTGGTTTTCACCTGCAAACACGGCAGTCCACTTGGCTCCACCAAGTGCCGATGCGTTTACTAAGACAGGAGAATTGTGTTGAATTTGAGTGCTATCACCCAATTGGCCGAAGTTATTGCGCCCCCACGCCCATAGGCGGCCTTGGTCGTCCAGCGCAAGGCTATGCCTTTCGCCAGCAGTAACGGAAACCCAACTGGCATCGGCCAAAAATAGGCTATCTATAGGTGTTGGAGCAACCCTTCGGGTTGTACTGCCGTCACCCAATTGACCCGAATCGTTCAATCCCCAGGCCCATAAGTTACTTTGACTGTCTAGTGCCAAGCTATGGAAGCCACCCGTTTTTACAAGTGCCCATTCTGAGCCCTTTAAATTGGTGGCAATTACTCGTGCTGGGAAGGGTATCCGAGCTGCCTGCGAACCGAACCCCAGCTGTCCTTCACCACTGCTGCCCCAGCCCCAAAGCTGTTTTTGCTGATCTAAATACAGGCTGAAATAGTATCCGGCCACAACAGGGCTTGCATCATCACGAGGGCAACGCACAGTTTTAGTCTCCACGACACTAGCCTGAGCATCCAACACTTGCAGGGTACCTATAGCCTCTAAGGGATAACGCGGACAGGTGTAGTCGGTGGTGATGACACGTACACAATCCGCACACAGTGGCTGCTCAATTGCACCTTTGCCAGCCACCGTAACACCCTCAGCACCTAGAAAACGCACAACATAGTCTGTGTTGGCTGCCCCCTTAAGACTGATTTCGGCTTTACCTGCATTGAGGTGTATTGCAGCCTGAATATTCGGCAGGCATTGGATCGTAATCGAGGCCTCTGCAAGCACTTCGCCCTGTGCATCTTTTATTTTCACTGGGTGATCAAAGATACCCGATTGAGTACATGCGGCTGGGTTCAATTGCAGCGTCAGTTGCTGAGTAGAGGGGCCTTTAATTAGGGTAGTGGCACCGGACTCTTTAAAACTAAACAGCGAGTTATTCAGGCTTATTGTCTGCTCGGCGAAGTAATCATTTTTAAGGGTTACTGTGGCTACGGATATAGGGGTTGTGGTACCAATAAGCACCGTAGGCTGCACCAACGACCCAACGGAAGCCTTAAGGGTACCCGCACTTAGAATGCCGATTAATTGGGGAACCGATTGATCTTGGCCGCCTACGCTACCGTCACCGAAATGGCCATCGCTATTATTTCCCCACGCCCAAAGTCGATGTTGGTCATCTACAGCTAGGCTATAGCCACCCTCATTTGAATTGCCAGCAGCCATAGCAATCCACTTGGCGCCAGTAAGCGCCGATTGCTCGACCATTACAGGTACAGTGCTACGTGAACTTTCACTACCGCCAACCCCTAGTTCGCCATTACTATCAGAACCAAAAGCCCATAAGCGACCTTGGTCATCCAAAAGCAAATTGTGGCGAAGACCTGCACTGATCGCTTGAAGTTTAGCCCCCGCCAAAACCGATGTGTCAACCAACCCAGGCGCTGCTCGGCTAGACTGATCGTTGCCCAGCTGACCGAAATAATTGCTGCCCCAGGCCCAAAGCCGATTTTGATTATCCAGTACAAGATTGTGATCGGACCCTGATGCTATAGCCGTTACCCTAGCTTCGCCCAAAAAGCTCATATCCACTTGCACAGGAATTGCGGAGTAAACGCTATCCTGCAGATATCCCCAAACCCACAAACGATTTTGCTCATCTAAAGCCAGGCTGTGGTTATGGCTTGCAGCAATTGCCACAATAGCGGCGCCAGCAAATGAGTTACTCGCGATGGGCTGGGGAGCAACTTGGGATGAATAGCTACCATTACCCAACTGCCCATAATTATTTTGACCCCAAGCCCAAACGCGCCCGTTAGTGTCTAACGCGAGATGGTGACCTTGGTAACTATTGTATTGTTGGTCACCCTCCCCCTGCGCCATGGCGGTAAATCGAGCATTGAGCGTAATGGGCTTACCCGCCGACCACAACTGGCCTGCGGAGTCAATTACGGTTGCAGCATTGGCTCCCGCAGAAACAGAAGCAATAGGCTGAGCACTGATGGCACTTGTGTTTACTAACTCTGGGCTGGCCACCACACCATTGTTAAAACTCCGGCCCCAGGCCCAGAGTTTATTGGATGGATCCAGCATGCGAACACTACTGCCCGCATCTAAACGGCGCGCAAGTGGACAGTACAAGGTACGCGACTCCACCAATGAGTCACCATCGTAAATAGCCAGCGTACCTAAAGGCAAAATGAGGTTGGCGTTAGAACAGGCGGTATCCGTTTTGATCGAGGGCGCGCAACCGGCACAGAGGTTGACTTCTGCATTTGCCTCCCCTCCTACCGTGATCCCGGCTGCGCCAGTGAAGGTGGCCGTGTAGGTTTGACCGGTGGGGTTGTGCATCGACACATTGGCGACTGTAGCAGCTGCATCCGCCCCCACGGAAACCACTACGTCGAGGGCACAGTGAAATTGGACATCTACTGACGCAACTTGCCGTAACAGGTCATCCTTAAAGAAAATGGTATGAGTGAAATCTCCTAAGTGAGTACACACAGAGTGGTTTACTACCAAGGTAGCCGCCACAGGTTTCCCGGGAGTGACTGTTAATTGTTTGCCCTGGGTTAGAAAGCTTGCGTAGGCGTCATCGATAGTCACCAGCGCGTCAGCGAAATACTGCTTTCTAAAGCGTATATCACCGACAACCTCCGGTGCGTCGCGCCCTGCGACAAGGGTTACGTCCCTAGACAAGCCACTTAAATTAACTTGGGGCGGTGCGATCGTATTTAAGCTTCCAACAAAGACCGGGGTGGTACTTGGGTTGTTGGTGCCGTCACCCAATTGGCCCGCGTTGTTTTCACCCAGGGTCCAAACATTACTCTCAGAATCTACAGCCAGCAGATGATGTGCACCTGCAACCAAACTGGTGATTTTCGCCTCACCAAGTGCACTTTGGTTTACGAATTCCCAATGGGGAACTTCGTCAATCACCCATTTGGAGATTCGTCCAAGGCTATCCAAGAGGAATAGATTGTCGCCGCCGCCGGCAATATCAATAACCTGCACATCGCCTAATGTGGCTGTGTCGAGACGTATAAATTCGGCAAAACCTCCCTCATCTGTTCCTCCAGTTGCTTGCCAAATTCGATGCTCACTATCCAACAGCGTATCGCCAGCAATTTTTACCAGTGTTGCGCCCGCTAAGAAATTATTGCTAATAGCAAAGCGCTCATCTGCAGAGGGCAAGTACTTCAAACGACCGTCACTGAGCTGCACCAGGCCATCGGCACCCATCAAGGTTACGTCACCCTGAGTATCAACCCGAGTGGGTTTTGAATCCCAAGCTATACAGTACTGCTGCGCTTGGTTACAGGCCCAGGTCCATAGGATGTGGTTTTCATCTAGGGCAAAGATGCTTAAGCCGTCAGTTAATGCAGCAATAATTTTTACTGGGTCTCCGCTACCGCCTGAACCAGAACCAGAACCAGAACCAGAAATACCGGAAGTACCCATGGTAGAAGTGTCGAGTTGCGATGACTCTCCAGACCAATTATCCCACTTCCACAGTCTACCTTGGCTATCGAGTAAAACTGACGCCGCCGATTCATAACGGTACGAACCCACCGTTAGCATACTGACAATATCGGCTCCACCCAAAAAGGCGGTATCGACAAGGGAGGGCTTGGCGGAGCTGATATTCCCCGCTGAACCCCAAGCCCACATTTTATGATTGTGCCAAAGTAGGCTGTAGGTATCGCCAACTTCAATTACCACACTTGAAGGCTTAGGCGCAGGCAATACGTGTAATTGGATTGTTTGTTGAATAGCAGAAGTGCCCAACAACCCAACTGTAAGATCAGCATCACCTTCGGCCTTAACACTAAACACTCCATCCGATGCTGCTGAAGCAACGGCTGCATTGCTGCTAGCAAAAGTAAACAGAGAAGCCAGATGGCTGATATCTAAGTTATCGAATTTCTTACCTTGGATTTCAACAGTCGCTTTTACGGCTAAACGGAAATCTGCGGACCCGACACCGAGTATTTTGGTTACCTGGGCTGGTTCAACCTGAATCGCCGTAATAAAGTCCGGATCTATCTCGGCCTCATCGGGATTGTTTGGATCGGATTCAGATTTATCCTCAACAAAATCAGGTATGCCATCGGAATCGGAATCTACCTGATTAGGATCGGTGTGGCTTCGATTAACTTCCTCACCATCTAAAAGACCATCGTTGTCAGTATCACTATTATTCGGATCAGTACCGAGCTTCACTTCTTCGGCAGTGGTTAGGTCATCATTGTCCAAATCCTCATCACCATCGGCAGTGCCATTACCGTCAGTATCTGAATTAGTGGGATCAAGGCCCAAGGAATCTTCGAGCTGGTTAGTTAACCCATCATGGTCAAAATCGCCTTCTGGGGTTAGCAATAGAAGCCTGATTTCATTGGCCATTTTTAATGGAGCATTGCCATAGTCACCAGAAACAGCCACCTGTATTACGCCATCCTGTCTACCATTAGCCAGGGTTGGGGCAACGAATGACGACGGCGCTGAAATAGTGGCCAACCAATTGAATGGGCTAAAGATATCCGGCTCATCACCATTGTGTGTGATATGAACAGCTCCCTGGGATATTGCAGTACGCGTGATTGATGGATCCAAATCTACTGCTAGATTAAACCGTTGCCCTTCCAAAACGTACTTGCGACTTGGCAACAGCAGCCGGGCTTGCGGGGCACATACGGATAAGGTTTGGTTTAACACCCCGTCGTTAGCTGCGACACCACGTAAGCTGGATAAGCCGGTAGCCATGGTGTAACAACCACCCAAAACTAGTGGCTCTGCAGGAATGAATCGCAGCACAGAACCGGCCAGCGAAAATTCGCCTTGCACGACTTCACCACCAAGGGTAACCGCCACAGGGGTTGACGTATCACTAACTGGCTCGCTGTAGTTGATCACTAGCGGGTTAATTAACGCATCTACCACTGGCTCAAAATAGATTTGTTCTGGTATAGCCGGCTTAAGCTTTAAGAAGTCCAACGGCAACACTGCATATTTTTGCACACTCGCCAACACGGGATTAGTTGCAGAGCCGGTAACTTCTATTTTTTCAACTGCAGAAGTAGAAACCGTAAACGTGCCGTAACCTTGGGTTAACTGAACAGAAGCAGTGCGCGGTGTTTGATTCACAACCCCAGCTCCGGTCACGTTCGCAGTTACCTGGATGTTGGCCGGGTTTAGATCGTTCAGCGGATTTAACTGGTAAATTCGGTTATAGAATTTGTCCACTAAGGTGGCACTGAGCGTCACCGTTTCGCCTGCCTCCAAACGATCAGGATCACCTAAAGGAAGATTGGTACGGGACATAACCGCAAAATCTATTAAGAAAGGATCAACCGCAACCACGTTCAGGGCAATGCTACTGGCCGGCTGCATAACACCATCGGAGGCGACTGCGTAATAAGTACCGATCGCCCTAAAAGGCTCAGGAATAGTCAACTGCGCGGCGTAATTACCTGCTTGAGTCGTTACGGTTACAGGTACCTGAGCTTGGCCATGCTCTAATCGAATACTGGCTACTTCACCCCCGCCCGCTAGCAGGGTCCCTGTAACACCATTGGTAAAACCAAAATGGAAACCTGCAAAAGGCAATGCAATATTTACCCGAGTAATAGAATCCTGTTCGGTTAAATTCCCGCCCGCGTCATAGCTGCGCAGATCCAAAACAAATGTTTGGCCTGCTTTTACACGGTCAATATGCTGGATGTGCACCTGGGTGGTATCTCCAGCAGCCACACGGATGCCCATTTCCGTACTAATGGTTGGATTGCTATTTTTTAGCCGGGCGCTGAGGATATAGCGGCCAACTTTAAGTGCTGAACTTAGCTCAATGCGAGCTAAACCCAATGAGTTAGCGGTGGACTCAAAAGTTTGCGCAGGAGTAGTGACTCCGGGTTCTCTGCTTGTGAGTGTCCATTGCACCAATTGATTTGGTACGCGGCGGTTGGTTTTGTCCAATACTTCAACCTGATAGGCGATGGAATCACCTACTGTAACGTAAGATGGATTGACTCCTGTGTCACCGGTGGCAGAGAAAAAACGTAGAGTATTGGGTTTATAGGTGAGTTGTATCGATTGCTCGGCGGAATCGGAAAATTGGCCCAAATGATCGGTTAAACGCACATGGAATTGATAGCTATTATCAGCGATTTCACTCGTTGGTAAAGTGAACCCATCTTTAAATGGTTGGGTTGGGTCAACTTGTTTTTTAAATACTTCTTTGCCTGCGATAGGGTTAGTTTCCAATAATGAAACTACTACAGGTTCAGTACCATCATTGGCGTTGGAAAAGCCACCAATATCTAGTGGAATGCGTTCGCCATAAAAACTATTTTTAGGATAATTTAGAGTGAGTTTTGAGGCGTCTGGAATTTTATCTACTACAACATTTACCGGCAATTGACGTTCAGCAATCTGACCTAAATCGTCCGTAACACGCAGTGTTAAATTCTCGATATGATCCGTTTGAACGCGCTCGGTACGGCGGTCACGCACTGGTATATTATTCACAGTCGCAACAGTCGCAGGTTTTTTAAAGGGAACAACTTGACTGAAGCCGTTCCAAACAGCTTCTATTTTTTCAACTGCGATTTGATCTTGTGCAACAAGATTAATTTTAAACTCTCCTTGTTCTAGCACTTGAGCTGGAGTTGCTATTAAAGCGGTAATCGAAGGAGCTGTGTCTTCCACCACCGTATAAGTTTCCGTAAGGATATTGGAATTACCGGCTTTGTCTTTAACTTCCAAGGTATAAACCAGCTCTTGGTCTTTATTTGCTCCTTTCTCAGTAATAGTAATAGAGCCCTCATCAAATTTTGCTGCGATGATTAAACCATTGCGACGCAAAATTGCAGACTCAATACCGCTTTCAGGGTCGTTTACTGCAACAGCCAAATTGAATGGATGTTTCTCCACTATTTTTTTACCGCTTAACACAGGCCCCGTGATTGTCATCGGACTTATTTGCGGTAAGCGGGTGTCTTCCACTCGTGTAATTTTTACTGGCTCAGATTCTGTAGTGTTGCCAAAAGAATCTACTGCGCGCACTTTTAAATGTTTTCCACTATCAGCCACTCCATATGCGCGGAATATCACAAACTCCGGACCATAGTGTTTGCCAATAATTTTATAAGGGCCGGTTGCTGAGTTGGCTTCTAAATATTCAACCTGGTGTATTGGCAATGAACTATTTTTAACCTCTGCGCGCAATTCAAGTGGTTTTGGCACATAAGTATTCACACCTACTTTAGGGCTAACAATCACAACACTAAAGCCATTGGCCGGAAGGTTTTCACCTTGCAATAATAAGGTTCGTGGAGTTGAGCGTTGCACCGTGCCATTTACAGATTCTATTTCTGCCACAACCGTAAAAGGTTGACCATTGCGCAGGGTTGGCGGCACTAGTGTATTAAGTTGGAAAGGAAATTCCGCGCTACCACCTACCAAGGTTTCATTCACATAGTAACGTACGCTACTAACCCGTTCCGTAGAGGTCAAAGCGAGATTCATAAAATCGCCTTGAACAAATGTGGTGTTTAAAGAAGGCGCCACCAAGGCACTGTTAGTTCCAGGTAAATGACCATTTAGGTCGAAAATCGTAACACCGTCACCACCGAGACCAACAGCTAGGAAACCATGATCCTCAGCAAGACTAGTTGCAACTTGTGCAAGGTTGAATTTTACAGAGGTATCTAATTGCCAGGAGACGGCATCGGCTACCAGAATTTCGCTTGTTGCTGCTGTACGTTGTGCAATCCATAAATGCCCGTTGGCGTAATGCAATGCGTTGATAGCCAGAGCATTTGGCACATTGAGCACGCTATCCACACCAGTATTTAGTTCCAAACGATGCACGCTTGTGCCAACATCAAAAAACAAATAATCGCCAGAAAGTGTCAAATGCCGAATATTATCGGCAGCGCCATCAATAATACTTCTAATGTCCACCGCATAAGAAATTATAGGTAATTTTCCGGCTTTAATGCGGTAGAGCCTGCGGTTATTGGTGCTGGCAAAAATAGTTTCGCCATGGGCCGCAAGACTAATGATGTCTTCGCCTGAGGGTAAAGAAACGCTACCACTAATTGCTAGGTTATTTTTCTGTGCCAAATATAGGCGGTTACTTTCACTGGCTACAATTTGTGTGGATGTTGCAGTTAATGCACCGGCAATAATATTGTTGAATACGGTAGTGACGTCCCCTTCTCCAACTGAGCTATTCCCCGCTAATTTTGCACTATTCACTGCAACAACGCGGCGCAGGTCATTGTGGGCAAAATAGGTCTTATCGCCATCTAAAAGAACTCGATTAACAGCAAAGGTATATGCCTTTTCAGGATAAGGTCTTGAATTCCAATGGCCGTCCTCAAGCGAATAATAAAGCGCACCATAATGCTCAGCGGCAGCTAGAATTTGCCCATTATTCATAGCAACGTCCACAACGTTACCGCGCGGCTGATCTGCACTATAAGCCACCGAAGGTGTGCCTATTTGGTTTTGCAATTTAATTACTGAGCCTGCTGCATCGCCTAACCATAATGCTCCACCAAATAGATGCGCACGGGCGCCGGTAAGCGCATATTGGGCACTGAAACTCGCAACACTTTGCTTATGGTATGAATTTGTTACATCCAGCATTTGCAAAGTGCCTGCTTCAGTAATCGCCACCAAATAACGATCCATTTTAATTAATTGATTTACCGCACCGGATAAATCGCCCAAGGATACACTCACATTACTCTGGGCAGAAAATGAAACCAATTGTTGGTTGCCTGTACTTACATAAAAACGTGAGCCGGATTGAACCATGGCTAGCGGATCAGTTAAATTGATCTTTTGTCGCACCGTAAAATCTGCATCAACAAACAATGCCGAGTCACTTCGTAAAACAACAAAACCATTTTCACTAGTAGGTTGAACATCTAAAGCAGACTCAGATTCTTTAAAAGTTTTCTTCCCAATTGAGTTGCCATTGGAATCTTTCAGCTCTGACATAAGAGGTGTTTCAATGAGCGTATTACCGCTGGCGTGCAAAGCGCGCAATTGACTATCCACAATACACAATACGCTTTCGCCGCTTAGTGCTAAATCCGAAATTACCCCAGGCAGCGAAAACGAGCTCAAGACTGCGTATTGCTCAGCCGGATCAACAACAACCAGGCCTTTGTCTTTAAGACCTAGCAATAATCGATCGCCCAACCGAACCATAGCCGTAATATCGGATTCAAGCGTAGCCAATAGTTGGCCATCTTGATTACGCAATTGGCGACCTTGCGCTAACCAGGCAGAGTTTACATCAGGCAACATCACACTAAAGTTTTTGTTGACGCCAATAGTGGAAAGTTTTATTCCTGCTAAAACATTAACTGAATATGAAGTTGCTTCCGAATTCCCATTTTGATCGCTAAGCGTGGCGACAACATTAAATGACGATAGCCCTTCTGGCACACTCAAATGTAAAGCAGTTGTACCCGAGGCTAATAAAATCCCGTCATTAGTCCGCGCCTCAATACGACTTTGGTAAGGTGTACTGGCAGAATTATCCAGCTGATAATCCACGACACTACCTGCAAAAACTGTAGCGCTGAGGTTTTTCAATTTAGGTTTAGGTAATTGAGCCTGTGGGAATACCTGTACGGAAACCTCGCTGTCGCTAAAATGATAAGTATCACCAAAATAACCGCGCACCCGCAAATAATAAGTATCTTTGGCTTTTACGCCAGGCACACGCAAACTCAGCGTACCACTACTATTTTTAAGTAAGGCCTGGCCAACTTTATTGTGATTAAAATCAAACAAGGTTACTTCTGCGTAGCGGAATGCATCATTTTCGCTATCGGCGGACTGTGCCTTATATCGAACCAATAACGACTCGCCAGCCTTGGTTGAATCGTTATTGGCCGGGGATAATATGGACACGACGGTCGTTTCATTTGTATTTGGAATTAAAGTCAAATTGCCATTTGCAACCACCGCCCCATTGCTGCTGTGGGCCCAATCTAGATTGAATTCTTGCGAAGAAAGGTTAAGCCACTGAAAACCTACATTTTCGGTTAATGCCATTGTCAAAGAGTGTGTACCCGCACTCAAGCTTTGCACTTGAATTCGTGCCTGCGGCTGCGCCTGGCTGACCACAGGAATCACAGCTCCGGCAACTCTGCTGCTCGTGCTGAACGGCGGTGCTAAAGGTTCTGATACCAAATGTGTATCAATATTGATGGGTATTTTTTGTGTTGAAGAATGCGAACGCGCCACCAAACTTATATTGCCCTCAGTAATTGCCTGCCGCGGGATAATCCATTGCTGTTTGCCGTTCTTGAAACTACTCCAAGCCCGAACACGCTCGCCGGCTGCTGTTTCAAAATAAATACTGAGTGCCCCTAAAGGGTTAAGCGAGGGCGTGGCTGTGAGAGCTACTGCGTGGGGCAAATTCTCCGCTTCAACAACAATGCTAAAAGGTTCTGGTCCAACGGCAATAGCGCGGGCTTTTATTTGGGTTACGCCATTCACCTGCGCATCAAAATAAACTGCACTGGAGGATACAAGCAACTCATTGGCGACAACAGGGAATATACCAACTACTTCACCATCTTGAACAGCAAACCATTGCAGCCCTTCTTCGGTGTGCACACGCAACCAGGTTATCTCATCATCACTGCTGGCTTTATCAATTACACCGGGTAATTCTTTTGCATTTTGTATACTAGCCAATCCGCCATCGGGAAGAATTTTAAAGCTCGATAATTTATTCGCACTCCAAACACTTAAATGATCTCCATCAACGTGGAATCCGTCCATATCTGCAAGAGCCGTAAAAGATTCTTGTTGCACTATTGGTAAGTCATTAACCACAAAACTAAAGCGATAAATGCCTGCCTCCGTTAATACATAGGCAAAAGTGTTATCCACTTGTACAGCAATAATTGCATCACTCAAAGAATGTGCAAGCGCAGGAACTAATTCCTGACCTATGACTGACAACGCGGAAATCGAATTTCCATATCGCAACCACACCACATCGCCATAAGCGCCAATTAAGTCACCGGAAATTGGCCAAGTGCTATTTGTTGAAATAACACCCTCGGCATTTACAAGATAGCGTTTTAGGACATGTTCTCCCGCTTGCCTTAGGTGTACATAAACGGCTGCACCACTGAAATAGGCTGAAATTACTTCTCCACCGCTCGCATCCTCCACTACACGTGCGCCTTGAACCAGACGATAGCCACCCGAGCGCTTATTAAATACTGTTAATACTGGATCTGTTTGCGTAGGATTTGGAACGGATAATACCGCCACTAAAGATTCATTCGCATCAGCAGCACGAGCATAATCCAAAGGTTCTGCATCGGTTAAAAATGGAATCTTAGCTAGGGTATGCAGAGTTTTCTTCTCATGCCCTGATCTATCTTTAAGCTGAGTTTCAACACTGGCGAAATCACCTTGTGCCGAAAGCCGGCTAACCATTTTTCCGCCTAAAGGTGCCTGTTGTGTATTAGCAGATTCAACCGGATCTTTCACAACTACTTTAGAGTCGGCAGAGAAATCAATCATATCAGCAGGAACCTGTGTATTAACCCACAGGGCAGAACCAGTTAATGCTTTATTTTCAGGATAAAGCTGTAAAGAGACGACTTCGTCAATACCTTCGTCTTTCGCCACATTCAGGAATTTAAAGGCTTTTAAATTAGCTTTTTGTAAACGAGCTAAAACAACAATATTTTCACTGACAGAGGGTAATTTCGCGGTAACAAATTGGCGCTCAGGGTCTTTAGCGCCACGCGAAATATGCAATGCAGGAACTTGTGACTCAACACCTCCAACATCTAGAAATAAATCAGCATCGACAACATTGCGCAACAATACTTCAAAGCGAACAGACTCACCTTCGTGGAAATTGCTGCCATTCGCAGGTGCGATAATTTCTACTTTAGGCGCTCCGGCTTCAGCATCATAGGGGTAAAGGGTAATTGATTGAATCGGGCTTTGGTTATGGTTTGGATCTGTGGCCCGCGCTGAAATAGTTACACCGTTTTGAATATCATCAGCAGTGGCGATAAAACTGTACCGCGTAGGGTCTGGCAGAATTTCCCAGTCGGCGTTATTGCGTTTTACTTCTACGGATTCAACACCGTACTTATCAAACGATTTAATAATGACGTCTGTTTTTTCACCAATGGCAACAAAATCACCTTTGCCTGGCGAAACAATTTCTAAACTCGGTGGAGTGCGATCTAAATAGAGCGTATAGATGCCTTCCAGAGTTTTACTATAGCCAACACCATAACTGACGTTTAACTTCGCTTTCATTTCGACTGGAGAAATAGGTTCTCCAGTCGACAAAATATCGCGAATTTTTGGATTGATAAATGAAGCGTATACCGTACCCTTTTCAGGGTCATAGTTTTTAAACACATCGGCTGTACTCAATTTAATTTTATCGACTCCGATTTCAGCTGCACTTACAAGATCTGTATCACCTGCCAAATCAAAATGCACTTCCGAGCGCACGGATTCTTCCGGCTCAGCAGGATTGGTGTAAAAGTTTTCCAGCTCAATAATAGGGTCGCGTAAACTTGCTCGGAAGCTTTTCTCAACTATGTTGTCATTACTATCTTGTGCCCGCATTTGAACTTCAAAATAGGCATGCCCACTCAAAGCAGTATACGAAAATTCAAACTCACCCTTTGTATTTCGAACAATTTTTTGCCAGCTCGTACTCGCAGCGCCAAATGCAGTGGCCAGGCGGTAGGAATAACTAATTCCAGCAGCGCCCGTATAGTTATCAATAGCGGCCACTTTAAATGTGTAGGACCTGCCTTTTGTGAGCAACATCGCCTCATTAACCGATGCTCCATCTTTCGCTCGTACAACAGTTAATTCGCGGGGAGGCAAAGTATCTGGCGCATCTATAGTCGCTTTATAACTACCTGCTGCCGATAAATAGTCACCTACCGCCAAATTGTCTGCGTTATCCGTAATACGGTTGACAGAAATGTCGTATGACGCATTGCTATCAAAATGCTCGCCACTTAATAAACGCAGACTAATTGTCTGCTCGCCAATTTTAACCAGTTCAAAGCGCGCACTAACATCTTCATCAGCATGGGTCGAGTAATCACGATAATGCTTAACTACACTAAAATCGCCGAGCTTAACCGCTTCATTGAAATATAATCGCAACGGCCCCGCAGCCGACATAGGGCTATAATTTCCACTGCCACTCATTGATTTAGGTGCTGTATCGTCTATACCCACCAATAATTGAGCCTCAGATGCGAATACCAATTCATTCGTATCAGCGCGGTTAATTGCAAGTTGATATTTTTTGCCCGGTATGGCTTTGGGCGCAGCATCAATAATAAGTTTACCTGCCACTAAGCGATACGGAACTTGATTATTTTTATCAACTACGAAACCCGCATTAGCTTGATACAAGTGGACGTCCAATTTACCTTCCAGGCCAAGCCCTTCAACAGTAATCGTATTGCCACCGCTATCGCTCAGTGCAGTTTCACCCCGCAAATTATTGGTAGTAATTTTTTCAAGCGTAATTGCTTGAGTTACTAATACCGCTGCAGGCAGTACAACTTCCTGTGCGTTATTCTGTTGCGATACACGCAGTGTTTTTAATCCAGGAGTGGCCAGTGTGGCGCTAAAGCGCAATTGTGTTCCGGCAGAATTTACACTGAACTGCCCGGCCAAATTGGTCTGATCCGCAAACGTAAGTTGTTCAACCAATTGCAACTGCTGCCCTTGCACTAAGTACTCTGTCTCTCGTCCCGTGATACTGCTGCTTGGGCTCACGGACAACACACGGAACGGTGACAACCCAAATAAAGAATCCGTTTGTAACTGCCAAGGTAAATCAATAGTGACACGGGCGCCGTCTATGGTGTTTTTCGGCTGATTAAATAACCCTACCTGATAGGTGTCACCCAGCTGATAACTACTGCCATACACATTAAATTGCAGTTCATCACCCACTAACAATGTAGCTCCATTTAATGTTTGGCCTGCACTTTTTGACTTAACTTCTGCCAGAACGTCTTGCCAATTTGCCGCATCGCCAGCAATACCTATGGCGATTGGTGCGACGTCAGAGGCAATTTTTTGCGGCGATATTTGCCATACATTATTAAATGGCAACACTGCGTTGTAGTAACTGTCAGCTATCCGCCATTCCAATAAATCGCCGTTAAAATTTAATTTATCTACCGAGGCAACATCCGTTGCGCGCACATCGCTCAGCGCAGTTAACTTAAGCTGTAAACCTGCACGATCCACATCGTATGCGGTCAATCGCAAGGTCTTATTATTTTTCGCTACCAGCAATTCGCCGTTTAACACAGCTGCGTCTTGATCAAGTGAGGCTTGGCCAATCACCGCTTTAACACCTTCGCCATTTTTAAAGGCTGTGGCATCATAGATTTCAATATACTGGCCATTTCTAACCAATAGACGTTGCCCATTTACCGCCAATGTTTTCAAGCCGAAAATAGAACTTGCGAAATCTTGGCCTACAACATCTAAATGTTGGTGGCTCCTAAACTGGATATGATCGTTGCTATTAAGTACAAACACTCCATCTTGATCAACTGCAACATCCAGCGAGTTATTGGCCAGCGGTATTGTCTGTAGGTTTGAACTGCGAATAGCGGCGCTATACAGCGCATGATTGCCCACACCAAGCCAATTATCCCCCACCAGATAAATATCGCTGATTGGCACACCGGTTGGGTTATCAAAACGGGAAATAAGCTTGGGCGCATAAACGTTGCTCAGGTCATAAAAATAAACTACCGGACGACCTTCATTGGCTAACAGCGCCATATACCGTTCACTAATTGCAACGTTAATAATGGGGGCGCCCACTGAACCGGTGGCAAGCTTCAGCGGCACATCACTCTCTAGCGTACCTAATAATTGCCAGCTTGCTGCTTTTGCCGTTACGTTGTAATTACCAAAACTCAATAGCAAGTCGCTGTAGCGTTTAAAGCCTCGCGCGTCGGCTAATTGTGCCTTGGAACCCAATTCAATATTCAAATCGGTATTAGCCACTAAATCTGCGCGGGAGGTTAAGTTACTCACACTGACAGTGAGATGCCCCAGAGTATCGTTAGGCAAACGAAAACTAATTAAATTGGGTGATTCAATGTGCACATCGCCAACTGATTTTCCGTTTATTAAGACCTGAGTATTAACACTAAGCCCACGGCCCTGCAGCGCGACTATCTCGCCAGAATTAAACAAATAATTCTTTTGATTGGGTTGCACTATTTTTTTAACACTATCAAAACCACCAACACTATCAATTACAGGATCGGCTATATAGGTAAAAAATCCGTGGCGGCTATCGCCCAGCAGACCGTTGCGTACCTGCAGCCCAACTAAATAATTATCCGCAGGTGACTTTTTAAGTGGCGGGGCGCGAAGTCGCAATTCGGTAGCATTAACGAAGGTGATTTCACTGGCCGGCACTAGGTTGCCGGCAAGGAAAACCTGCGTGGTGGGTGTGAAATTTTCACCGTAAAGTGCAAGCGTATCGCCACCGCGCCAACTGGCAAATTCAGGCTGAATACGCGCAATTTTGGGCTGTCTCTCGCTTGCAGCAATAAAGCGGAAACTGTAATCAGAACCCAAAGACTTACCGTGTAAATCACGCAGTGCACCGGACACGGTAACGCGATAACGGTGCCCGTCGATAAAATTTTGTGCAGGTAAGTAAATTAATTTTGTTCCACTATTATTCACTTGGCTGCTGATGGAACCGGCCAGCTTGGCGCCATCTAGAGTAACTGCAAATAAATCATCCTTACTCGCTTGCAATTGCTGCGCATCCAAAATGCGATTAAATTGAATTTCAATTGCCGCATCTGCAGGCATTACAGCCTCAGATTCAGGCACATGCCCTACAACGACTAATTGATCATTGACAATAGTGTTGAGACGACCGCCAATATGGTTAACTTTGCTTGTATCCTCAACGGGATTTTCGGTGGGTTCATCGTTTAAATACGCAAATGTTGATCCGGCATATAGCGCACGCGGATGAAATGCAATACTGGTAACATCCCCCATTACCGAGAAATAATTTTTGAGAACCATTTGGGCATTAAAACGCCCTTCCATCCATGCAGATACATCAAACAGCTGCATATCTCCCTGCCCTGCAGCTACGTATAAAGTTTGACCCTGCAAAATCATTTGGCCTGCATAAATACTGCCATTGCGCACTAAATAGGCAAGCTTTAATGAGGCTACTGGCACTGCAGTTTTGGCGGTATCTTCTTGATACAGCACAACAGAGCCATTACTACCGGAGGACACTAAAATCAAATTATCCTTAATTAAAATATCACGTGGCTTAAAGCGGTTGCCGCCAGTATCTACCGTAGAGAAATTACGCACAATGCGGTATTCACCTGAAACCAACTCCACTTCAATTATGCGGCGTGAATCAGTAAGGGCCACCCATAAACTGTCGCCCACCACACTCAGTGCATAAGGTGTTCCCTGTAGTGAAATTCGATCAATAGTAGTGAGTTTTTGTAGTTGCTTAGATGCCGTTATCTGGTAAATGGATACACCTTCAATACTCGATACATACAATAAATTATCATGCACCTCAATATCTTTAATTGAGCCGGCAAGCTTTAGGGTATTTATTAATATTGGATCTGAGGGCAACGTTGTATCGAATTGGTACAAAGTATCCCCACCCGCAGCAAAAAGATTGCTTCCGGCTCCTTTGAGTGCAACAAACCCACTTGGACTAAGGCCACCGGTAACATCAAAGTGGTAAGGATTCTGCGTAGTGGCAAATTTTTTCTCAATGATTATAGGGTGAACCGGATCAGATACATCTGCCAAAATTAGACGTGCAGCTTTTGATTGTAAATTCTTGGCAATTTGGCCTTCGCGATTAATAACGTCGTATTCACCACCAGTTACGCTGTAAAGAATTTGATCCTGCAAATAAACTGCCGCTATAGGACTTGGTTTATCCGAGGCTAAATCTACTGAACCGGTTTCTCGGCCAGTGTAGAAATAATCAACTGGGGAAGTCGCAAACTCACCAACAAACTCAGCGCTTTCGGCTTTTATTTTTGCAAACCCAAATGCGTTAGCCGGTACCCTAACTTGAATATGGCTGCCGCTAATAACAACTAAATCACCCGCTTGCCGATCTCCAATCGTTATTTTGGTGTTGTAATTAAAACCTCTGCCATAAATATCAATGACATTGCCACCTTGGGGCGGCCCACGTACGGGGTTAGCATCTTCAATCACCACCCGTGGCAATACAATAATGGCGCCTTGTAATGTGTACTCAAGATTTCCCTTCAATACCCGTACAGGGAATGCAGATGTTTCGCTGCCAGTAAATAATTTGGGAACATCAATTACAATGCGTGAAGGACTAACCTGCTTAATTGCATTTGGCAAAACCTTAGTCTCACCGATATAAACCTGAATATCAGTCGCAACATCACCAAAGCCAGCACCATCAATAACGGCCTGCTCCGTACCATCACCATGATAGAAATGGCCGCCAAGATTTTGGCTTTTACTTCGAGTCACTGTTTTGATTTTAGGGCTAGCCCAATCGCTTAAATCATATTGCACGCTTACTGGTGCTATTAGCGATTCACCACTAATAGCACGCAACTTTGTAGTCACATCAATTTTAATTCTATTGTTCGCAATAGAATTCCCTACCACACCAATATCGACATAGCCCCCCGCAAGAGTATTAATTCCGGTAAGGGTATATTTATCTGTCGCCAGAGGCACACCGTCACCACCACTTAAAGTGATCGCATTGTGCAAATGGTTGGCATCGGTATTAATCAGGTTATTCAATTGCACACGAATTGAATCTCCTGCACCTAACCGAGTTCCGCTATTTGGGGTGATATTGGTTACAACTAATCCTGGGCTACGGCTATCTACCACTCCATCACTGCCAGCAACAAATAACCCGCCGCCATTTACCACTAGCTCCGCACTTGAAGACTCAGTTGCATCCCAATAGCTTGCATCAAACTTACCATCGGCGCCAGATCGATAAACTATACGTTGCCCTGCCGAGGTCACGGTTATTTGGCCGTGCTGAACCACCATTGATGCATCAAATCCAGAGGCACTCACTCTATTTAATGCCTGAATTTGGTAACTGGTTTTGTTAGGTAATTTATCAAAAATAACTAAATAGAGTTGTTCGGAACGTTTTAACAACACATAAAGTTTGTCATTGAGCCACTGCACATCTAAAGGTTGCCCTTGCAATTCATCTGCAAATGCAATTGGGCTATAGCCTTCGGGCGAACTAAGCTCATCGTCATGTAAGTCAAAGAACTTTACAAATCCGCCGCCTAAATCATCCGCTGCCGACAACGCCAATATATTATTCGTTGAATTAATATCTAAATCAGTGGCTCTATAACCAGGCACAGGGAAACTATTAAGCAACAAGGGTTGGCTTGGATCAGTCACATCCACCACTAATAAGCCTTCAGCTCCGGATGCCAAATAAGCTAAATTGCCTGCTACGGAAACACCAGTTACCGCTGATTTAGTTCTTAATTGACTTAATCGGACTGGGTTTTCCCAATTATTAATATCAAATATTTCTAACCCAGATGTCATTAAAAAGCGGTTTTTATCGGTCGGATTGCTGCCATTTTTGACACCTACAAATAGAGCGTCACCAACAATTTTAGCTCCTCCAATAGTTTGAGGTGGGTAATTAGGTAACTCAATAGCCCGCCCCGGCGGCAATGTAAAGGAAATACTTCCTACATGGACTTCTTGGTGGTTGATCAGCAAATAAACTTCATAAAGTTTAGGTTCGATAACACTGGGCAAACGGAAGGTAAATTCTTTAAGTGTTTCAACATTATCCTTTAAATCAACAACACTAATACCTTCTGTTGAGAGGAGCGATTGTAAAATCTGCCCATCAGCAGATTTCATAAATACTTTACTGCCCGGCAAGATAACACCACTTGATGCCGTCACCGTAACCAAATGCCCGCCTTCAATATCCGCTGTAGCCGGGGAGACATTAAACTGCGCTGTATTAAGCTCAGCACCGGTCACTACACCACCTAAGAATTGAGCCTCCAATTCATGATCCTGCACTTTGATATGGTGCTGTCCAATAGCCAGAGGCAATAAACTCAGTGCATTGGCAGGAATTTCAATTAATTGATCATTGACCCAATGTACCGATACTGGAAATTGGTCAACAAATACTTTTACATCAGCGGAATTGCGAAATCCCGAGCCTAAAATTCTGATTGCCTGTTGGTTATCGCGGTGATAACTACCATTTTCAACGGTATTGATAACCGGTTGGACTGCCGCCTCAGTAGCCTGCGTAAAATGCGCAACAAATTCCGCCCACTGCCCAGTACCTCTTAAATTAAAGGCTCCATTTATCGCTACTTTATAAGTAACTCCGCTGACACGCTCAAACACTAGCCCAAATTTTTCCGCAGCCGAATTAATTTGTGTGTCAGCGGTAACCGTAACAGGAATCTCTGCATTAGTATCCATTCGCGTGACATGCACCACACCGGATTTTTGCATTGAATCCAGTGTCATTGGCTCGTTGAATGAAAGGGTATAGGTTGCAGCCGCCGCTAGGAATCCACCCTCTTTAACATTACTGTCTACCACCATAGAACCGGGCAATTGCATGGCGCTTAAACCTGAGGCCGCCCCAACAGTTACCAATCTGTCTTTGAAAAAATCCACCGCTTCGATATTTTCGTTGTTGCCTGCCGATATAATTTTCGGATGCAAAGGGTCGCCAATATCCAGCACGACAACGCCAGAATCAGCTGCCACAAAAAGCAAATTACCGAAGAGTTTCAAGCGCAGTGCAGTACCTGCTGATGCCTGAAGTGAACCATCCAGCAGTACTCGTGTTTTTTGTTCTGGGCGATCCTTATCAAATAATTCAATACCTTTTGAACCTAGTGCGGCAATGAGGTAATTACCGTAGCTCACAATATCAAATACATTAGCATCCAGTTCAAAGATTCGCGTGAGATAGGGGTCAAATACATTAATCGCCGTAATCTGGTCGTGATTTCCATCGCGCAAACGATCGGCATTCGTTTCTTGCACGAATGGGCACACCTGCCATAAAACACCACGGGATTGCCCACTGGAGTACATCCAGTCTGCTTGGTCATAGTAAAGCGCCACTCCGCCACCCAAGTGAGCGATTGAACCCATATTTACCGGGTCGCTCGGATCGCTTAGGTTTGCATCAATTACTGCACTGCCATCCCCGTTACCGCTTACAAACGTACAAGGGTCATCCGGTGGTTTAATTGAAACATCATCAAATGTACTACCGTAAAGGGCAAAGCCCTGCTTTTCTAAATTCTGCAGCATGCCTTTTTCGATAAAGGCTTCACTTAAAAGTTGTAGGCCGTTTTGTTCATCAAGGTTTAAACGCGATATACCGCCGTGGCCATTGGCCGCATATAAGCGTTTATGCCAATTGCCATTTTCGAATTCGCGTACCGCTTTAACCCGTATTGAATCAACCGACGTTGGGATATAGGTACCTCCAAGGCGTGCACTATCAGCCTTTTCTTGCTCGGTCAGAGAACCTTCATCTTTGAGCGCTTTGCCGCTTAATTTTTGCAAATTCACATAACGCTTTAATTCGGCGGCTCCTTCACGGCCGCTGGGCAATGAACCTATTCCACCGACGAGAAGCGGATTAAACGCATCTTGTACATCAAAACTCAACGCGCGCCAGGATTCAGGAATACTTATTCCTGGAATTATATTAGTTGCTGGGTCATTAACCTGTCCCTTATCAAACCCTGTGTGAAAATATCCTGCTGCAGTTAAAGCAACGCCGGTTTGTTGGTCAATAGTAATATCCAGCGGATGTGAACGAGCCGCCTGAGTGTTGGCTACTTTTTTGATGCCGTAACCAAATCCATTTTCACCGGTTAGTTCACTTACTTGCCCAAAGCTGTCTTTTGCAGAAACTATTTTCTGGCCTGGTGTCCCACGGGGCACCTCTATAGTCATTTTGTGGCTAGAAAAAACATTAATGATGTGCACAGGACTAGAACCTACACTTACCCGCACACCGTCCATAACCGTATTGCCCGGCTCAAATCCTTCACCATAAACTGTAACGGTTGTGCCACCTACCAATGGCCCCCAAAGCGGGGTCAGTCTGCTCAAGTGAATAGGAGTATCGATCTGCAGTCCACCACGCAAAACAGCGTCTTCAGCGACGCCATTAAAATCAATATGCGCGGTAATGTCATATAGCCCTTCAGCGCTAATTGCTGGTACCTGGGCCTTTACAATTCCAACTTGACTGTCTTGCTCGCTGCGTTCCACTGAATCCACAACCAATTCTTGCGATCCAACAAATAACTTTATGCGTTCTTTCGCTATTGGAATACCACTCATGGAAACGGTAATTGGTGATATTTTTCCTTTTGCTACGCGGCGAGGAACGACCGAATCAATCTTCGGCGCTTCAGGACGGGCACCACGATAGGTAAAACTCACCCGCTGCTCATTGAGTAATTTGAACAGTGTTAAGGATGCTTGATTGATGGGCTTGGTAGTTTTTAGGCCTGTCTCAACGACCAGAGTGAACACCTCACCTACAGATAATTGTGTAGGTTCCTGTAGTGTTACAATTGCATCATTATTTACGATAGCTACTGTACTGGGGAGTAACTTACCCCCTGAATTAAGCGCGTAAAAATACTGCTCATTACCTGGCGAAACTATATCCTTATTAAATCTCAATCTAATTTTGAGTTTGCCATCGGCATCGCGGTCTAAAATGCGATTGCTTGGATCAATACTGTGTAACTTCAATTCGATATCCGGCGTTTCCTGCACCACACTGCGGCCAGCGTGGTTAATTCCACTAGCAATTACCGAATAGGCCGTTCCCCGCACCACCTTAATAGCGCTATCGCCGTAATTTTCATAGCCGCCTACTTTAATTGGTTTTAGCGGATTACTAATATCTACGGTCATAACACCGCGAGCACCGAGTGCTATGTAGACTACATTTGAATTGACCGACACATCAAAAACATAGCCAATGTTATTTACCCGGGAAACAATGTACGGGGCATCGACATCTGCAATGTCAACAATCACTAATCCTGCGTCGCCCGCCGCCAAATAGGCGTAATGACCTTGCACTACCACGCGCGAGGCAGGCATGTCTAAACTGCCGCGCAACTGCAAACCATGAACACCACTGCGCTCGATTAATTGGAACCCGCCGCCGCCAAGTGCTTCGCTTTCTAATAGTTTTTGTGTATTGAAATCATAATTGCCGCCGACTAATGCATAGACGGAATCATGTCCGGCTACTTGCGGCACAGGCTCTACATCCAGAGCTTTTTTCGCTTGCGGAAGTGGAAGAGAATCCGTCAAATACGCTTTGGTATGCAAATAGCTATCAACAATTCCCAAGCCTTTTTCTGCCATGGCAATCAATACTTGATTATTTACGACCTTCACCCCTTTAGCGTAACTAGCATCCAAAGGCAACGTTTTTACAATTGTCGCTTTATTAAGATCCACACCGTTCCCATCGGCATCGATTGCAATAATAAACAAAGTTGCATCACTAACAGTAGCGCCCGAGACTCGTGCGGCTGTAACGAATAATCGATCCTGCCCATGTTCAAAATAGGCATCAACACCCAAGGCTGAAAAGCCAGCGGGTAGAGTTATACTGGAGAGGATTCGATCGTCTACACCATCTTTATTATCGTCGACCACTCGCAGAAGATCGTCCGGGTTTTTAACACGTTGCGTATCAGCGGTGAGTGTAGAGGAATCAATATTATATATAACGACTCCAGCAGTTCCAGCGGCAGCAAAAAGATAGGTTCCAGATGGATCCACCACGATATCAAAAAACGAATTGTTTCCACCCTCTATATTTGCTTTTACCGGTTGTTGATATTCAAATGATTGTGTCAGGGTAGCTTTTTGACCATTGTCTAATTCAACACTGATATCCGCCAAACCCAAGCGACCTGGTGGAGTAATAAATTCTAACTGTTCAGGACTGATAACTTTCGTTTTTTCACTGGCAATCAATTCACCGCCAATAACGACACGAGTACTTAACCCTCCACCAATAAATCCTTTACCGGTGATGACTACTCGAGTCCCACCATTGGCACTTCCTAAATTTGGACTAGACGAATTGAGAACGAGCGGCTCCACATATTGAACAGCACCCAAACGATATAACTGGCGCCCATCGGGCTCAATTACCCGCAAGGCCGCCGAACCAGGATAATGTGGTGGAGCCGACAATCTATAACGCACTTTATTATTGGCCAGTGGTTGACTGGCAATAATGGCCGCAGCCTCCTCCGATATAAAGAAACTGGGATTTAAACTATTAGCCAGGACAATTTCTACTTCACTGCCATCAACACTAATTGAACTTGGAGCAACACTGACATATTCCAGCGGCACATTTGACGCTTTTCCGGTCGTAAAATGAATAATATGATTAAACAAACCTGACGTACGTCGGCTAGCTAACTCGGGTTTTAATTCCAATCTATAGCGACTTTCAGCATCCAGTGTTGCAATTGGTTTAATGACTAAAATTCTGGGATTTTTATCGTCTAAAGAGACGGTGAAGCCAACCTCTACACCGTGAGAAGTACTGTCATCTTTCAATAATGACAAATAACGGGATAAATACTGATTTTGAGTTTGTAGGAGTGGAATATGAACTGGATGAGTTAACCTCACGCGAATACTCAAATCACGCGCCACACCAACAGCACCTTCTGCAGGTGTACTGGAAACAAAATCAGGCGTTAGGGTATCCATTAATTTAAGTTGGCTAAAGCCAAACCCCGGAGTGACAAATGCAACTACGCCATCGTCACCATAGTGAACAGGCTCTTTGTAATTATGTGCAGTGACATAGCCAGAGCCGTGACTATGTTTTTCACAATCAGAAATCACTAAAGCATCCAGCACACTGACAAGATCCAAGCGGCTAGCATCCATCAGAGCTATAAATTGCCGTGATTGCTTATCTCCGCAGGCCTGCTCACGCAGCTGTGCGGTGATGGTTCCAACTGCATCCATCTCAACCAAAGTGCCTGGCAAAGGAAATCCATTATCCACATAGTGGGCCAGGGAATGCATGTTGTTTGGGTTGGTGAAATTAATCAGCTCCAAGCCATTTATGCCAAATGCCAGCGTGTCAGGTTCGGCCGCTGGAGTTTGAATGCCAAAATAGGTTTTTGCAGGTTGCGCACCCAACTGTGGCAAACTAGGTTTAGTTAAATCAAATGTATAATTTACCTCAGCAGTGGTGACGTAAAGTCGATTTTGAATTATCGCAACGTCTACTACATCTAATTCCTGAAAGATACCGTTAATCAAACCTTGCGTAATTTTTCTCACTACGGTCGGCTTTAGCGGGTCGGCAATACTTAATACAACAACGCCTTCTTCACTTCCATCGGCAATCAACAAGCCATCTTTTACCAATAATGATTTAGGTGCGCGCTTTAAAGGCAGTGGAATGCGATACACAATATCCCGATCTTTAGACGTATTATTTTGGCTCGCCCCAGGCAAACGATTTTCTCGATCGTAGACTAATAGCCAGGTACGGCCTTCATAAGGCGTATTAATAAAGGGAAATTGATAGCCTTCGGCACCCACATAAAGATGATGCTCTCCTAACACTAAGGCGGAAGGCGTTAAATCTTGGGGCAAATCGTAATAACCTAACCCCAACATAGGCGCGGCATTTTCTAGATGTTCGCGGTCATAATGAACCAAACTGATCCAACCAGGCGTTATATAATGCCGTAATTCATCTTGTTGCGTAATTCCCTCTGGCGCAATCGGATTTTCCTTATCTTTAGTAGGTGCACCCAAAACATAAATTAAGTTTAAATCGGTATCGGAAGCTAAACCGACAATTTTTCCTGGAGGCAACTTCAATGGGTCTTTAACAATTTGCGAAGGCAAGCCTTGGTCAATTCGCTTAAGTTCTTCATCTAGTGCACCTTTGCTAAAAGGCAAACTGCTTTCCAACGAGCGCGTAACACCTAACTCACCCATAAATAGGGCTTGTGGCAAGATAAATTTGCGGCCTAGCGTGTCGCTTATTTCAAGGTCAATAAAGCCACGGTAACTATCACCCATGCTCGCCACAACCCAAGTCATTTTCTGTGCGCTGTACAGATGTAATTTATCGTTATCCACAGCCTGGCTCACGGCCTTGTCTGGCTGCCCAGTTGGATAGGCTTTTAGGGTTATTCCTTTGTGAAAACCATAGCCAACTATTTCTACTTTATCGCTAACCCCGCTTTGATTAACGCGTACTACCGCAGGAGTTACAAAGGTAATCTGCAATAAATCTACATAGGTAAACCCACCAATAACGGTATCACTTAATCCGGCGGCATTAGTCACCGTAACTGCCGCAGGCCCTGCATAGTGCGGCATAGTTTTAATAAATATCTTTTCAAATTGATCCTGCGCGTCGGCAGGCATCACCTGATCCGCCACTACCGTTTGCCCTCCCACTTTAACCAGTGGGTTTTCTCCAAAATCCCTGCCGCGAATAACAACTGGCGTGCCACCATCAATACCACCGGTGTTAGGGTTAATCGATTCAATTTCAGGTGCAGCCGCTGAGCCAGCTTTTGAGGTAAAAAATGAAAAACGATAATCTCGAGCTAACGCATTGCCAGTTAGGGGCGCAAGCCCAGCTTTTATTACCACTACGTATTCGGTTCCTGGTAATAATGCTGCCGTTGGCGTTAGTCGCACACTTCGATAGTCAGGCTTATTATTTAGCTGGTTAAAAGTCACATTGAAATTAGCTGTTACATCCTCACCCATGGCATAGGTGCCATCCGGATTTGCTAAAACACCGCCACGATAAATTCGAATATATTTGGATAATGCGGTGGTAGCAGGAATTACCGCCGAAAGCTCAACTTCAATTCCAGGTAATGCAGTAGAAATATCACTCTGCCCAGCGAGCGGCAGATGGCTTGCCACCACCAACTCCGTTAATTCGATTCGCTCTATACCCTGTTTGCCAGCAGCAACTTGAATGGCGCCGCGCGCCAAGGTCAAATCACGCGCAGCGAAATCATCTTGAGTAGCATATCGATTCACCATTGTTGGAATGGTGGCATCTAAGGTGGGGTCATCTAATTTTTCTAAATCGATTATTTCGACTAGGGTTTGTGCGGGTTTATCTTCCTGATCTGCGTATAAGACAGTCGCATAAGCAAGATTTCCTGCCACATAGACATCATAAACACCTTTGGCAACCAAGTCTTTGCGGGCAGGTTTCAGCTCTACAACACGAGAAAGTTTAGGATGTAAAGGATCCGCAATATTAATTTCATTTAATTGCGAAACTTGACCTTGGCCAGACATATCTGCCACATACATTTTATTCCCAACAATCTGTAACCGGTTGGCAATTCCTAAGGTATCAATCTGCGCAACAATCGGCAGTGTGGGATCGGTAATATCCACTACCACTACACCTTCTTCCGACGCTGCAATATAGGCATAATTGCCTTTTATTTTCACATCGCGAGCATACCCATTAGGCTTTATATACCCTATGTGATAGGGCGCGCTGATATTTCCAATATTAAAGACCTGAACTCCGCCATTGCCATTCGCCACAAAGGCTAAGTTATCTTTGCGATCCAAACCGTAGGCTTGAATATAAGGCAGGTCGATACGTCCACTTAGCTTATAAGGCAGGCCTAAACCCTGCTCTTCATTGCGTACGTTATAAATCAGTAATTCACTATTTTCATTTTCAAAGTAACTTCCTTTGCGTTCTGGGACTTTTTTAATCTCCGACTGCAGGGCATTTACAAAACCACTACCGCCTTCGGATTGTGCCATCAGAGAAGATAGGCCCTGCTTGCTAGCCAATACAATGTTCTCATCCGCATGTAATTCTGAAATAGTACCCGCAAGGATTTCACTTTCACCGTTGAGCAATTCTGAATAAAGAAATACGTCGCCATTTTCAGTCTGTTCTGATTCGAAATCAGCTAAAAATAGTCCCGTAGCAACAGGAGTGTTCAATTTAGCTGTATCTTGTGGCAAGTCCGTTCCTATGCCCTGCTCTAATTTTATAGGGTCAAACGTAGACCAAGCCCCGACCATAGAACCAGTTCGATTCACACCTTTAAATTGAGAAATAGAATTGTAATAGACGCTTTTTGCCAGCGACTTGCCGTTGCCACCCAAATAGGGTTTAAAGAAACGATGCTCACTTAATGGCATGCCTACTTCATGGATGGTTTCTTGTTTTATTTCATGGTTTGGCGTTTTAACTCGAGACACTATTCGAACCCGTTCGTTGCGTTCACTGCCACGACTCAAGATAGTGCCATCGGAAAATTTCGCCCAATAGATATAATAATTATTATCTGGGTCACTTTTTACAATCGATGGGCGATGTGACTGATTATCGTCGCGGTACAAATTCAAATCACGGGAAGCTAAGGGAACCCACTCACCTGTAGAATTTTGATATTCACGGATCCACTGCATAGAAACATGCCGATCTTCCTCCACACCAATATCGGTCACTGACACTACGGCAACAACTTCTTCCGCTGAAGTGAGAACATCATTATTTACCGGTGATACCACGCTGAGCTTAGGCGTAACTGTGTCTTCAACACGACCTATGTGCACAACCTTAGATACACCACGTTGCCCCATGACATCAAAGGCGATAGCTTGCACGGCGAAACCATCTGCACCCTTAGGCGGCTCAATGGTGCTATGAAACATATTACGTTGGGCGCTGGCGCCATTTTTGTCAGTTTCATTCGCGTATGCGCTATCAACTAACTTGTCGTTAACGTAAAAATCAACTCGGTCTATCCCATCAGGCCCAAGGTCATCGGACACTTCAACGAAAATTTCTAATTCTTGGCCGTCAATAACGACCGACTGATCATTAGCCGGTTTAATTATTTTCGCCGTTGGTGGCTTATCAGCAACAATTTTCAGTGTGCGTGTAATGGCTGACGGATTTGAATCATTGCCATCCACATCAGTGGCCTTGGCACGGAAGCTAATATATTCACCTTCATGGCCTTTAGGAATTTGCACATGAAATTGAAAAGGTGCGGCTGAGTCAGCAGCAACATCGGCATAAATTAAATTCGCGTTATCCCTTCCTTGTGCCTGCAATAGATTCACACTGGCCACACCGGATTCTGGATCACTCACAATTGCATTTACAACAACGCCACGCCCACTGGTAACTTCCGAAATCGAATTACCAAGATTCTCCCCATCGGCATCCAATATTTGAATTTCCTGCACAACAGGAGGCGCATTACGAACCAAAAATGCCGATCGTTCTTGTTGCGAAGTATTACCCGCTCCGTCGGTTGCTGTAGCTCTAAATAGTAACGATAACTGATCCGGTATAACACTACCAGCAGGTAGATAAGAGGCAATTGTATTTATTGGGATACTGCCCGCATAGGGCGGGGCTAACAGAAGAGCCTGCCCAATTTGTTCCTGCGCCGTAAAATCCCCATTAGTATTTTTATCAGCGAACAATTCAACACGAACAGACGTAACTTTTACGTTATCCTTAACTATAAAATCGTAAGGAAACGTTTTTTTCTCAGCGACAGTAGCGCCATTGGCAGGAATCATCGCATTTAACGAAAGAAATTCTGGTGGTTGAGTATCTTTTTCTACTTTCACCACTACCGGCGCCAGGGTTTCTACCGTTCGAGCGGAACCATTAGCGCGTAATTCTGTTGCTGACGCAGTCAATATTAAATTTTTGCCTGCTTGCCCATAGGGCACTTCAACCAAAAATTCATAAGGATAGGTTGCATCAGTAATACTGCGATCACCTTTATTTAAATTAGCAAAATTTAACACCACTTTATCAATACCCACATCATCAAGGGCATTTACCTGCACTAGAAGATACTCCCCCTCTGTAATATGGTCACCATTAATCGGTTTCCCAATTACTATAGAAGGCGGTGAGTCGTGAATTATCTCAAAACTAATATCTTCATTCGCATGGTGTTTATCCAAATCACCGAATGCAGCACCATAGGTATCAATTGCTTCCACCGACAAACGAACCCGATTATTTTGCAGTTGATTCTCGTCATATGCAGGTAATGTAACGCTAAAATTATAAGGCGGCTGACGCAGCCGCATTGAAAATATTTCTGTCTCGTGATTAGCAGGACCACGATAGGCAACCAACCGCAATGAATCAATACCTACATCATCATAGGCATTTACATTTACATAAAGCTTGGTACTTTCTACTTGTTTGCTGCCGTCAAGCGGTTGGACTATGTCCACTACAGGTCGCTGATCCACATGGATAGGGTAACTCACCTCTTTTGTTTGTGAATTCCCGGAATAGTCATAAGCTACTACCTTAAGCCAAACATCAAACCGAACGTTTTCATCAATTACTAAAGCACCGAACTTATTGGCAATTTGCGCCATACGATCGACGTGGATTTTTTGTGTGTAAATTGGGGTATCTATATTATTGGTGGTAACAGGGTCAGCATCCATATCAGGAATAGAGCTTACAGTTCGCGATGCAACACCGTACGGCACAGTGGCATAGGTGCCATCGGATTTTTTAACGCCATAGGTTTCAAACAATTCAACACGTGCAACTTTGACATTATCGTAACCGCGGAATGCCAATTCAAAATCGGAAAATTCAGGTGGGCCAAATCCAACTGCTGGGGTTATAACGGCAACTTCCGGCTTTATCTCGTCGGCAGCGCCAATAAATGTTATTTCATCGCGCCCAATAGAACCGTCGGAGTCTTTAATTTGTGCGCTGAGCGTTATATTTTCGTTGGCGCGAACCAAACCGGAAGGCATGCTGTATATAAAGGTTTTTTGCATCGCATACGGGCTTGTTCTCCTGCCATATTCATTGGCAACATCAACTGAGTATTTTTTCTCGAACGCATCATAGATATTTTTAAATGCATCGCCAATTACATCAGCTCCGCCTGGACTTTCATCCGACCCTAGCATAGCTTGTAATTGAACTCCATTAGCGAATAATTGTAGCTGCCCTGACGAAAGCTCACGGTCATCAGAAACCACAACGCCTACTTTAATCTTGAATGTGCCTGCCACAATATATTGCTGCTCTGCAGGGGCTGTGATACGAATTTCCGGCGTAATATTAGTTAATGGATGAACTAAAAACGAACGCCGTGCAATTTGGCCCACATTATCTTCTAACAAAACCTCATATTCAGTGGGTTCTGACTGATTAAATATGATTTCGGCAGCTTTTTGCTCAACATGTTTTAACAAGGGCGCTGGGCAATCTTTGGCAAACGTTTCACTGTACTCGGTCACCCGTGAACCGTCTCGAACAAGTCTGTTTATTGAAAAGCGGCTTATTCCAGCATCGTCAATTAACTCACTTGTCAGGCGAAAAGTCTCCCCCACTCTCAACCAAAATTCTCCGTAATTTAGGCGATCAGCTGTGTTGATAATCTTTTTAAAATAATTATCCACTCTGTAGGAGGCAAACTCCTTAAAAGCTAATTGCGGAGGTTCATTTTGGACGATAGGAAGCGATATTTTCTGTGATTCCGCTTGGCCCGCTCTGTCTGTGGCAATAACAGTAAAATTAAGCTCACCCCCTCGGTACGAGTCGGGAACGTCATAATTAAATGTATAACTTTCAGCGTTAAAAATACCTCCCAACTCACTGACTAATCCTTGGTCATCCAGCAATTTCACGCTTTCCAAGCCTCGGCTATTATCTTTAGAGGTTACTTGCACAGGAATACGTGCTTTACGTGTAGTTTGGACCCCTTGAATAGGAGCCGTTATAGACAGACTGGGAGTTGAATTGTCTATAGCGATTTGATCTTGAAATAGAGCAGGCATGGCAAGCATGCCGCGCTCGCGCGACAGTCGATCCAAGCCCAGTGCAAATACTTTAAATGTTTCACCGGATAATGTAGCCGGAAGCGATAAAAAAGAATTTATGCTTTTAGGTGACTCATTAACGAGTTTAAGTTCGCCAACTTGTACAAATGCAACGCCATTGGCTCCCTGTGTAGCGTCAGCCAAAAAAACCGTTAGGCGGTCTTCGCGGGGTACACTGTTGGTTTGCCCACCCACGTCGAAATCCAACTTATTTTTCAAACTGGCTAATTCCAAGCGTATTTCTTGAATAATATTGGCACGCTTTGCTCCGTCAGCACCGATAAACTCGGGACGGATAACCACTTCAGTTGCTCCTGAGGGCAACCAATCTTTTAATACCAGCACACCTAGTTTGCTTGCCAAATCAGATGACTTAATTGTTTTAACTTGAACGGCATCGCCACACACATTACCCGCACGGTACGAAATTACATAATTGGTTGCGACGCCCGTAAAATTTAATTTTAAAGAATTCACCCCATTGAATGCAGGTAGTTTAATGCGGGCTTTGCCTTGTGCAAAACTCCAATATTCTTTTTCATTAACTTGCAAGTAGCCCGTCTGACCGCCCAACTCGGGATAATTAAATTCAATGTGCCCATCTGTATAATCTTTATCTGCCGCAATAAGCCCTCCTTTGAGCGACCGCCCAGACACCTGATCATCCAGCCCACCAAGGGACGAGTAAAAAGGAATGAGCGCATTATTTTCAGCGGGATAATCATCTGCGATATTTAAGTTGAAAAACGCTAGCGAGCCCTGCACCAGACCATCCAGGGGACTGTGTGAAGACACTATTACTGTTGGGGGAGCATCCGAGCTGATATGTATTTTTTGTGCCAGATTTGTTTTGTTATCAGATGTATCAGTAGCCTCCACAAGCAGAGTTATATCGGTGCCATTTTCAGGTAATGGGGCATATCGAGACAAATCAATGACATTGTCTCTATTGATTGAAACGGCTTGATTATTAACAATAGTTGGTGGAATGAGTAAACGATTTACAGTATCGATAATACTGACACTGTAGGACTTAACCGAAATATTATCGATAATTTCAAAATTTAGCCCAACTCTCTGGCGATCAAACAGCGTCGCAGATGGGCTCTTGATTTGTATTTTTGGTGCTTCCGTGTCTGCCTTGACCTTTACTTTTACTGGAGGCGAATTAGCAACATTGATCCCGTTATCTTTCCCCCTAACTAAAAACTTGAATGTCTCTCCTATATGAGATTTAAAGCCAGATGGAATCCGCACGCGAGCTTTGTAGTCAGTAAATATTTTCTCCGCAGCAAGAATTGCCCCCAGAGTTCCTGGGTTGGGGATGTGTATTTGTTCTACACGATCAACTCGGGTGAATGATTCCCAATCTACTTTAATTTCTTCACCTAGCTCGGTGACAAAGACCGCTGAAAGCTCTGCAACATAATAATCATCGGTTGCGGTTCCGGCTACGTCAAAGCTTTCGTTAGGAAAGAGCTCGAGATCTTGCTGGGGAGTGGCCATACCTACAACTGGTGCTTCCGTATCGTCTAGCACCTCCAAATCAAGCAAAGACTCAGTAGGCTGGCCAGCACCATCAAAGGCTCGAACACCTACCGCCATCGCCCCATTTGCGGGGCGATTAGGTACACGGACTATTGCGCTAAAATACGATGCGGCTTTAATTATGTTAACCACATCTGCGCCTTGGAAAGTTTTGTTTACTACCTCAACGCCATTTAGGCGGGTAAAAAATTCTACTTTGGCGACCTGTCGATCATCAGAAATCAAGGCATTAATCGTAATGGCTTCTCCTTCCACAAATCTCGACCCAGGAGCAGGCTGACGAATAGAAATTATAGGAGGCGCATCACTAACAACGTCATATAGCCAGTTGGTTGTTGATGAATTACCAAAAATATCCTTAGCTGTGACAGAGAAAGCTATCTGGTTAGTGTTGGATGGAACTTTATAATTGAAAGACTCTTCAGCCACATTTTTGGTAAAATCGCTACGTGAATACACATTAATACTATTGGCATTTACCGAAACGCTTGCCAACCGACTTTGATCCACCGCTTTCCATTTAATATTTAGCGTGTCTCCCGAATAAAGAGTTGCACCTTGAATTGGGTTGCTTATTGCAGCCTGTGGAGGCGAGGCGTCCTTCCGGATATTAAGTTTTATTGTTTTTTGAGGTGATTCCTGTCCAAAGTTATCGTACGCTATTACAGCGACCTGCAATTCCTGGGCTACGTTTTGCACTTGATACGCAGAAAGCTCGATGCCATCCTCAACCTGTACAACTGGCAGGGGCGCCAACCTCTTTGAATCCAACTTAGTTGTCTGCAACAACTTATCGCCCAGATAATATTTAATTACCAACTGGCTCAATGCCCTGTCATCTTTCGCAAGAATATTTAACCTAACAGAATCAAGCGCAAAATAACTTTCTTGATTAGATATTAAATCCACCACTTCTGGCTTCTGATCCTTTTTCACTCCTACTACAACTTCTACTTTGGAGCTGTTTCCTCGCTCATCAAATGCAGTTACAGTAATTGGATAAGAGTCATAATCAGCTAAGGTAGAATTTGAATACGCTGGGGCAGATATTAGTCGTAATGCTGAATAAGCACGCAAAGTTCCAGGTATCTGCTGCAAAGGAAAATCATCACCACTTAAAATATCAGTATTATTTCCAGTGAGGACATAATTAGTGCCCACCTTTTTAATACCAGTCAAACTGACACGAGTTACACCAACATTATCGTAACCAGCAACTTTTAGAACGAATTCGCTGTTTTCGATAATTTCCGCAATATCCTTACCCGCGTCCACTTTTGACACAGCAGGCGAAGCCAAATTTATAACCGGGCGCTCTTTATCGTATCCAAGTGTAACCTTGACTTTATTACTATTGGTTTGCTTTTTGGAGGTATCAGTCACCACCGCATGAACGGTTAGAATTTGTTCGTTTTCTATTGTTTTAGGCGTCTCAAAATCATAAGCAAAGGGCGATACGGAATCAGAACCAACAAGTTTATCGTTGACAAAAAAATCAACCTGGGAAACCCCTAAGTCATCAACTGCGTTAGCCCTCAATTGAATAGGTAATCCCGATACAAATGAGGCGCCATCAGTTGGATTAGACAAAGCAACTGTCGGCGGCTCATCTCCTTTTACGTTAATTTTTAAATATTCAGAATTGCCAAATTGCTGGTGAAAATCTGTTACCTTTGCCCGAAATCGAAGCGTGTCACCCAGCTCCTCTGGCTTTGGAATATAATGAAACGTAAAAGCTTCTGAGTGCGACGCGAGGCTATTAACAACTTTCTCCTCTCCTGTGAAAGTGTGGCTGCCCATCAATTTATCGTTGACATAGAGTTCAACGTTAGTTCCCAAAGATAGGGTGTCATCAGTTGCTTCAACTACAATTGGCAGATCTTGCGCAACTGTTATACTGGTTCCAACCGACGGCTGCAAAAAGCGAACTGTTGGGGCTGTATTTTTTATAAGCCGAATTAATTTTGTCGCCGCATTGGATTGGGCCAGGCCCGCATACACTGTAGCAGACACAGACATACTGGTTTCATTAGTCGAGATCGCAGGTAAATTACCTGTAAACGACCAAATCTCAAACATTTCTTCGACTTCTTTTCCATCAACAGGATATTTCCTGATTTCAATAGATGGGAAACTTGCCTCACCCGCCTTGGCACCATCAAAGAAAAATTCGGCGCGAGAAATTCCAGTCCGTGATTCAACGTCCGGTAAAATCCCTAGAGAACTTGAGATTTGTACAGTAACAGGGGATTTTTCAACGCTTCGTTGCCCATCAATAGGCAATTCAAATTTATATTCTGGAACAGTGGCTTTAGGTTTTGAAATAATTTGGACTTTGCTTTCTACAGTTTGCTGCTTCTGTCCTGCTGAGTCTGTAGCAATAGCTGACAGTGTAAGCGTACGCCCTTCTAACTCCTCAGATATCGGCAGGGTAAGCTCATATGGCGCTGAAACTCTATTCCCTATAGGTGCCCCATCCAACAAAAATTGCACCTGGGCAATGCCAACATCGTCATCAACCAACGCTTTTATTAGCAACTCTTCGGATGGTTGGATCGTGGCGGGTAATTCTAATTTAATTGAAGGCAGAGCATCCTTTGCGGTTACAGCTATTTTAGATGTAACCCCGGTCAACTCTTTGAATGTAACATTGATAAAAGCGGCGCTACTACTCGGAATAACAGATACTGCCTTTAATTGACCTAATCTATTCTTTTCCAGGATAGCCCCAAAAATTGGATCAACGCTGATATTGGGCGTCCAACCGGATGAGATTTGTGTGCGAGAACCATCGTCAAATATTCCTTCGAATTCCGGTAACGAGATAAAACCATTCAGTTTTTCCAACTGAAAAGGACCATCAGTAGAGGTTCCCTTTAACTGTATGCTAACTAATTTTTTGGTAAAATCCACCTCAACGGGTATTAAAATTGGCTCAAGTCCCTGGTAGCTTACGGTAATGTATACTGGCGCGCCCTGCGTCTCTTTAAGCGGATAAATAACTCCTGCCTCTGTAACGCCAATTAAATCAGGGCGAGAGGATGTATATTGAATTCCATTACCCGCACCAGAAACATCAACAACCCCCCTAAATTGGAAATTTATGCTGGCTTTAATAACTGGTGTTTGAAGCACATTGTTGATAACTATTTTGCTATTAGAAACAATTAATGCTTTTGCTTGCTCAGAAATACTATTGCCAGTCAGAGCAACTTTAGAGAGAGATGCATGGTTTCCAGAAGCATCGACCACAATGGCATCGACAAGCACAATTGCATCATGGGCTATGATATCGTCGCTTAAAGAGTCCTTAATTGGAATCGAAAATGTGTACTCTGGCTGCTTGTTACTACTAGGATATACGCGCTGAGCGGAATCTGTCTGTGCGAATGCCTTTTTCTTTGCTTCACTAATAACACCACCTGCAGCTCGAATATCAGATGCTCGCAGTCCAGTTAAATTAAAAGCGACATACTGAATATCCGTGTCATCTGCCGCATCAACAACTACACTTAATCGTTGTTGGGACCCGACTCCGCTTATTGATACATTCTTAAAATGAATAACAGGGGCCTGGTCATCATAAGTGAACGTCTCACTGTATTCAGAAACGGAACCGTCGACAGCTGTAGTTCTCGCAAATGGAGCATATTGATCTGAACCCGATAAAGAAAAATCAAACAAACAGGTATTTGGATCAGCGGGGTCCCGTCTAGCATCAGACACTGATATATTCTTTGGTGCTGTAACAGAACCCGCTAAAATTGTGGCAAAGTTTGCACAATTATTTAACGACAAAATATAAGGGGTACTTACATTGACCGGATTGATATTGTTAGCCACACGAATATCACCGCCTGCAATACAGCAGGCAGAAACGCAAAACAGGAAAAGCGAAAATAACGCGCAAATCAGGTCTTTTTTATTTTTATAATTATCCAGTATATACATGTTAGTCTCATGGCTAATGTTCCCTACAAAGACTTTTTAGCCTAACAGGAATTTTTACAATTTTTTCCAAAACTTTGTCACTTATTCTTTTAATGTAAAGACACCAAATTAAAAATTACTAAAGCTTCAAAAAAATTGAAGCTTCATACTCCGATCAAAATCATGATGAATGACAATGCCGCCCATTATAAGTCAGACATTATTTGCCACTAACAATTATAGGGCTTATGCTGACAAATTATTTTAGGAACGATGAGGCTTTTCAACACGTTTTATACCGCAAACAATTGACTTGCCTGACCACTTCTGTTAGGGGGATCGAGAAATTTTTCTCCAATTTGTGGGTGCTTGCTTCATTTTTTAAAAAAATTTCGAGACTATAATAACGATTAGACCCGCTGTATACCAGCGAGTACTTGGTAGTACCAAGTAAACTTGATTTTTTGAATAAGGAGTTCGACGTACGCTGCTTCGATAGTGCCGTGAGCAGATTACCGCCCCGCACCGCTAGGGTTTGGGGCGAACTCGGGACACACCTGGCCGCGATACGGCTGGGACAGGGACGGCAAAATCGGTGTTCGCCTAACTACCAATCTTGCACTGGAGCACGGTCAATTCCGCACAAAAATTCCATATACAGCGTATGGGCGCTATTCGTAGGAAAGGACAATACGTTGGACGTACTGTTGATGCTTTATCCCAGCATGACTATTGGCAAATCACGCTGGGATAAAGCATCAAAAAATTCCGGCAAAGGTTAATCCGCAAATCATACCCAGGGGTATTTGATGGGATCAAAAGATAAGCGGCTTTGTCCTAAAGCCGCTGTTTAAAGGGTGCTACTCTATCATCGCTGTCAAACGATCTAGGTAGCACACACAATCGAGGTCTCAGGCTAACTGCGCAAATGCCACTTAAGGCCTACTAATTAGCTTTCGCTTCAAAATGCCGAACTGCCAAGGCAGTGTCCAGGTTGCATTCGGCGGGCCTGGCTCGTCCTTACGGACACAAATACCACATACCGTGTGGTGCGGGACAATCGTTGCAAGCGGGATATTTACCCAGCTCGCGGAATCCAAAAAAAACCTTAAGTACTGAGCATAATAGCTCAATCCTTAAGGTTTTCTAAAGTAGCAGAAGACTCAAAGCGAGTCTTCCGCACTCAGCCAGCAGTCAATGACTGCGTTGTTGCCCATTAAAGCCGTTTTGACGGGCGCCATTAAAGCTGGGCGCCTGACCATACGGCTTACTCTGTGTCTTTTGTTGATACCCGTTTTGAGCGTGGCCACGGCCAGGGTTTGGAGCGGCGTGTTGGTGCTGCTGAGCAGGTGCTGGCTGGTAGGTAGGTGCTTGCGCATCCTCTGGCCATTGTTGGTCACCTGTCATTTCATAGAAATACTCACCGTGCGCATTGTGGTTTTGACCGTGCCCATAGTGTTGCTGGGCAGGGCTATTCCCGTTTTGCTGCGGGCGAGGCTATTGTTGATAGCCGGATTGCTGTGGAACACCGAATTGATCAAGATCCACCCGTTGCTTATTGATACTTAAGCTCTGGATTGAAAGCAATCGACCGGTGCAGTTCACGCCAAGTTGCCCTGCGTTTTTGTGATCAGCAGGATAGGCAAAAGGAGTGAACTCCATATTACCAATCCGCACATTAGCGAAGCATTTTTGCTCGCTATTGATCTCATCCCAAAATTGAACTAACAGATCCGACATGCCCTGCGTGAGCGTTAAATTGAAGTACCGATGCGTGGGAGCATCAGAACGACCTTCTAGCGCACAAAACTGAGCGACCAAAAAAGGACCATTTGGACCGTCATGTTCACGAAGCGAGTTGATATAACCCACAGCGTTTAAATGACAGTTAAAAAAGTTACTGTTTTGGTTATTTCTTGAATTGCCCTTATGACCACCGTTTCGATTGTTTTGCTGCTTGCCGAAACCGTTGTTGCCTTTACGAGCGTTTGAATTGTTGTATGACATGGTGTGATCTCCAAATATAAAAAAATTGGGATACACCACGCCCCACTGGGCAAGATGTAATCCCAGTGGGTTAAAAATAATGCGCCCGCATCCGTGAAGACTTGGGCTACCACGCACAAACGAGTGTCTGTGTGCATTAGGGGTGGCAGGACAATTCGGTGAAGCAGTCACCGGGCTGTTGATTCAATTTCAGTGTATACCAGTTTTTAAAAATGATTCAAGCATAATGCGTCATGGATAAAAAAAGGCCGCTAAGCGACCTTGTATTAAAGCACTAATCTATTGCAGCGAATATTTTAGGCCCCTCAGGGTGACCATCGGCGTACGCTTTTAGGTAATCAGCTTGGTCGATAAATAGCTCATTACCAGTTTTTTCCGCTAGGAAGTTGTATGCAAATATACACACCATCAGACCTGCTGCACGGGCTGACATTTCGCCCCGATAATTATTGCCGAACGGCACCATGACCTCGTACAGCAGCGCTTTACGCGGAGCCACCAAGAAACCGCCATTGCTCACTCTAAAAAAGTCCCAAAATTCACCCCTATAACCCACCACTAAATTCTCGGCAAACGCATATATCGTGTTTTCCGTCTGAATAAAGTGGTCACCAAAATAGCCTGGGAAACAACCGCAACGCTCGCGGACAGGCACCTCAGTAACAAAAATGGCTTTTGGGTTTAACGATTTAGCTAGATTCATAAAGATTCCTCATAAAAAAATCGAGGAACCCAACCCTGGCGGGGAAAGAATTCCCCGATGGGTAGATAAAAAAGGGCCGAAGCCCTGGTCGTTATAACTCTGCCAATTTCTCAGCGTTAATTCTGGCTACGGGCAACACCCCATAAGGTGAATTAAGCCGAGCATTGGTTAAGGTCACAATATGTGCAGCCGTTAATACTGGCAGTAAGCCGCGACACTCTGAGTAGTTCTTAATAGCAACTTCCTCAGGATCGAGACGGTGATACTCCTCCATATTGACGGATGCGACACACACTATGGCTCCAATTTTTACCAACAAATTACGATTATTTTCAGTGTCTGCAGCAATGATGTTGAGCTGAGTCGCTCCATTGCTGTTATACCGATCAACGCACGCGACACAATCAATATCCATAAAACTGAACATAACCCCGTTTTTTCTTGGCGTAGTCAAAATCGCTGTGGCGGTGGCCATAACTAACCCCCTAACACGGCATTAATTGACGAATTGGTGCTCGTCAATGATTCTGCCAGCGGTCGGTATTGCTCCAGCGATAACTGCAGCCCGAAAAGTCCCTGATGGATAGCAACGGCCTGTTCAATGGCTTGCGCCACGTCAAGCAATGCTTCCGCCATTTTTTTGGACTGTTCCTGACTGAGAATCAACACCTGGTTATCGTTATTTATCGTGATCTTGGGCGCCAGGTTATGGCGTTTGGATACGAAAATAGTCGGAGATTGGTGTTGAGTGGGTTTTGAAAACGTAGTGCGGTTTTTTAGCAGAGCTAACATAGATAGTTTCTCCAATGAATAAAAAATAAAACTGGAGAAACAGTGTCCCCGAGGGGCAATGTTTGCCCCAGCGGGAGGTTTAAAAATAGCACCACCAAAAAAATCTGGCCTTCCACATTTGCCTTGGGGCAAAGTGCGCTGAGCTGGAAGTATGGGTCGGTGAAGACAGTCACCGGCTGTTTTACTACGGTCTAAAAAAGGCTCTAGTCATGCTTACGCTGTGTCCAGCTGCATGATTTAAGCGCTCGTTCTGCTTCATCAAATAAGCGCCAGTATTCGAGTGATTCGCGAGACACTGGCCCTTCTTTATCCTCAGTACCGATGTAATATCCGGCATTTGATTTTAATACCTGAACAGGTAGCGATAGGCCACAGCACTTAAACGCTAGCATACCTATAGGGGCATCATCCGAAGAATGATTGGAGCTTTTGATGGGTAACATAGGGTTCTCCTGGGTAATTTTAAAATATAAAAACTGGAGAACCACTACCCCAAGGGGCAATGTTTGCCCCAGCGGGAGGTATAAAAATAGCGCCACCAAAAAATCTGGCCTTCCACATTTGCCCTGGGGCAAAACACGCTGAGAGGGAAGTATGAATCGGTGAAGACAGTCACCGGCTGTTGTACATAATTAGAATAGCTAAAATTAGCCTGATTTAAAATGGTACTCCGCTGTTAATTCTGGACATTCAGGCTAGTCAATAGCTTTTAGCAGTTCCATAGCATTGGGCAGCTGCTCTAAAAAGACGCGGATCATGCGCGCATTATAAATAAGGTGATCGGATCGAGTAATCAATTCGTGACTTCACGTAACGCGCCTTCGCTTACGGTACTGACTTGGCGAGAGTGTAAACCAGATTGTGTAACCGCCCATTGTTGAATAGGGTTTGGCGACCCGCCAAATAAGAGGCAACACAATGGACACCAACACACTGAAAACCCTCGCGCAAGAGCTGGCCAAAGGGATAAAAACCCCATCTGACCTCAATGCCTTCAGCGCACAACTGACCAAAATGGTGGTAGAAGCCGCGCTGAATGCTGAATTGACTGAACACCTAGGCTACCCCGCCCACGCCAAAGAAGGGCGCAACGGGGGCAATAGTCGCAATGGCAGCACCCCGAAGAAGCTCAAGGGCGACCACGGCGAAATAATCATCAATACGCCCCGTGACCGCGACGGCAGCTTTGAACCGCTGTTAATTAAAAAAGGTCAAACGCGTTTTACGTCCATGGATGAACAAATTCTCAGTCTCTATGCTCGGGGTATGAGCACACGCGATATTGTGGCTGCATTTCAGGAAATGTACGGCGCTGAGGTTTCGGCGGGGCTGATATCCAAAGTGACCAACGCAGTATTGGAGCAGGTTGTTCAATGGCAAAATCGACCGCTGGAGGCGGTTTACCCCATCCTGTATTTAGATTGCATCCACATCAAAATTCGCCACGACAAGCGCGTGATCAACAAAGCGATGTATTTAGCCTTGGGCGTTAATCTACAGGGTCAAAAAGAATTATTAGGCCTGTGGGTGTCTGAAAATGAAGGCGCCAAATTTTGGCTTCAGGTGCTTACAGAGCTTAAAAATCGCGGGGTTGAACAGATTTTAATTGCCTGTGTCGACGGCCTGACGGGGTTCCCGGCGGCAATCAATGCTGCTTATCCCGATGCACGCATTCAGCTGTGTATTATTCATATGACACGCAATTCTTTAAAATATGTATCCTGGAAAGACTATCGGGCGGTGACGGGCGATTTAAAGAAAATATATCAATCAACCACTGAGGCGGAGGCGTTAATGGAGCTGGATAATTTTGCTAGAACCTGGGATGAAAAGTATCCGCACATAAGCCAATCCTGGCGAAATCACTGGCCCAACTTGATTACGCTCTTTAATTTTCCTGCCGATATTCGCAAGGTGATCTATACCACGAATGCGATCGAATCGTTAAATAGCGTTATTCGCAAGGCGGTAAAAACACGCAAACTCTTTCCGAGTGACGAATCGGCTACCAAGGTGATATTTCTTGCTATCCAGGCAGCTTCTAAGAAATGGACCATGCCGATACGTAACTGGAAAGAGGCTATGAATCACTTTATCATCGAATTTGAGCCGCAGTTAAGGGCTCATATTTAGGCGGGTGGTTACACAGAATGGTTTACAGTCTCGACTTGGCAGGAGACGATCTGTCGGCTGGCCGCTTATTTAGTTCTTCACGAGCAATTTTGACATTTTTAGGAGCAACGAAATTGAGGCGAACTGAATTACCCTCAATCGCTAAAACAGTTACAACACAATCTTCGCCTACAAAAACTCGCTGCCCCACACGACGATCAATACTCACCATGAGCCGACTCCTGTTCTAATTGTGTGTATTAGTGTTTACGACTGGAAAAAATGCCCGGATTTTTTTTCGGTTCAAACCAAATCACGCGCAATTTATCGTCGGTTTTTAACTCCCAGGCTGATCCAGCCAGTGCGCTCAGGGCACTGCGCAAACTAACGGGGCCAAATTCTCGGTTTACCAACGGCAGCTCCAAAGTATTGAGCAAAGCATCCTCTTTTTTACCATTGGCCGGTGGTGCCCAGGCATAACTACTGCCCTCTAAAATATTTTGAATGGCCTGGCCCACAGTCTTAATTTCCTCACCGAAGGCGGCTGAAATTAAGGTGTCTAAGGGGCTAAATTGATCGGTGCGCGGTTGCGTCGTTACTTGAGTATAGCGATCCGTAGTAACGTACTGATGTGCATCCGTGGTGATTCCATCGGCTGCAAATACATTTAGTTGTACGGCCATTAATGACCCCAGCAGTCCGAATTTAAAACCTATTTTCATACGCCTGTTCATTCTGTTCTCCTGTCATTTTTAAATCAGTGAATGTTATAGGTCGGTTTATCGCGACTCGGTAGTTGTTCCGTGTAGAGACAATTGGGGAATTTTGAGCAGCCAAAAAATGTAGAACCCGCTCGCTCCCCGACTTTGGCTGTGCGAAGCGAGAGCCTGCCCTCACCACAACTGGGGCATAGAGCGCCTTTACTCTCGCCACTCATAGTTCGAGTGTGCTCTTGTGTTGGAGAAGACTTTTTAGCTGCAGGTTTTTTAGCTGATTGAGTTTTTTTACTCGCCAGTTTGGGCTTTTGAAGGGGCGCTAGTGTGGGCTCCACAGCGTTTATCGCGTGAACGGTGGCAGATGTTAATGGCTGTTGATTAAACTGACTGATTTCAGAAATTAACCGTTTGTAGGCGTCGGCAATTACACAATCATAAGAACTTTTACCGTCTGCAATTAAATCAAATTGCGCCTCCGCGTCTGCGGTATAGGTGTAATTTAAGAACGAAAATAATGGCCTTAACGCCATCACCACAGCTCGCCCAACGGGTGTAGGCTTAAAAATCAAGGATTTACCTTCCCGCTCCACATAGCCGCGTTTAACAATGGTTTCAATCACACTTGCATAGGTCGCTGGCCGACCAATGGCCAAGGCTTCCAATTTCGCGACCAGTGAGCGCTCCGTAAATAGCGGTGGCGGCTGGGTGTGTTTGGTTAACAGCTCCACCTCTAAAGGCCTTAATATTTGTCCCTCCGAAAGAGCCGGTAACGATTGTTCTTTGTCTTCTGCAGGCTCTTCACCCGCTCTTTTATTGTTGGCAGCATCGCTGTCACCGTCAGCTCCGATCCCCATATCTAAACCCAAGGATTTCACACGGCGAAATCCCGGATCTAAAACAACGCGGCCACGGCTTATAAAATAATCCTGTGACTGATTAATCCAACGCGCCGTGGTGCGCTCATCAATGCCATCGGCTAATTGTGCACCTAAGGTGATTTCCCAAATGACCCGATAAATTTTCTCCATCAAAGGATCGGATAACATCACCTGGGCCTTATGAATATCGGTAACGCGCAAACATTCATGGGCTTCCTGGGCGCCCGCCTTAGCCTTAAATTGCCGCACCGCATGGGGCACCGGCAATTGATTATTCGCAGCATAAGCCCGCACCTGCAAAGCAAAGTCTTCAGACATATAGGGTGAATCCGTTCGGTGGTAGGTAATTAAACCCTGCTCAAAAAGTTTCTGCGCAATCTCCATTGCCTGTTTGGTGGTCAAACGGAAGCGCGCTGCGATTAGTTTTACGTAGCTACTCGTGGTGAGCGGCGCCGGTGGACTGACTTTAACTTTGGACTTTTCCAGCTTGACCAGTTTGAGCGCCTTTGTGCGCAGGCATACTTGGTCAGCACGATTTTTATCCGTGACCAATTCCTTAATGAGTTCACCGGTGGCATTTAAGCGAATCCACTCCGCCGTAAACGCAACACCGGCATGGCTCAAATACGCCAACACGCCATAATGCTCAACGGATTTACAATTCTCGATTTCCTCCGCCCGTTCAACCACTAACCGCAATGCAACGGATTGAACGCGGCCTGCCGACAAATAGTTCATCGACTGCACCGAGCGGAATTTTTGAGTCAAAACCTGCGACACCAAATAGCCCACATACCGATCTAACACCCGCCTGCCCTCCTGGGCCTTCACTAACTTCCAATCAATAGCGCGCTTCTTTTTGAGGGCGGCCTGAATTGCAGGCTTAGTCACTTCTTGATAAGTCACTCGGCTAATTTTAGGTGCCTGCTCACGCCCCAAAATATAGGCAACGTGAGCTGCAATCGCCTCGCCTTCACGATCCGGGTCAGTGGCGAGAATAATTTCCTGGGCGTTACGGGCAGCGGACTTTAATCGGCTTACTAAGTCACTCTTTCCCTGCATAGTGACATAGGTGGGCTTATGGGTATCGGTATCTACCCCCAGTTCATCCACCGGTAAATCCCGAAAGTGGCCAACGGTAGCCAAGACCATAAAATCAGGGAAATACTTGGCTATGGATTTGGCTTTATTAGGGGATTCGACTATAAACAGCGTTTTGGTCATGGAGCCCTCCAGAACCATTGATCGAAAACCACGCAAGTAGCCTTACCCGTTTTTGAAGCAAACCCTATTACCCTATTTGTTAGGTAGATGATCATGGCGCTGACCGAATGTGTAGATTGTGGCAAGGGGCTCAGCCCGACAGCTACAAAATGCAATAGATTTAACTCACGCGACCCTCTTGGAGTTGAGCGGACGGAAATTAAAGTCAAAATTTCTCTAATCATTTTTTTCATCTTTATGATTGGAATTTATTCTGTCGCCCACTATTTCACATGAGCCATACACTGCTTCTTCAAGCAGTGTATGGGCGAGCGAGTTCAGAACACCAAGATCATGGTCAATACGATGCCTCAAGGCATACCTCAGACCGCCTGACGACAAATCTGGAATATCGAGCACATAGGTAATGCTTTCGTTGTCGTCGATGGTTGTCTCGATGCTCCAACGATAATTCAGAAGATGGCGCTCAGCGGTACTGATTTGTTCGATATTAAATTTGAGCCAGGAGGCAATATCCGCACTCGTTTTGAATGAGACGTAAGGCGGAACTCGCACAAACGGAAAACCATGACCTTGGCAACTACCAACCGTGTAAATGATATTGCTGCGGTTGAGTGTGTCCACGATTTCCCTTACCCGTCTATCAATAACCTTTAATCTCACCGCTTCACTATAAGTCCGAATGCGGCCTTTAAAATATCGATCCACTCGAAAGTGATGTAGCCGGATCAAAACGGAATATCGTCATCGAATGAGTCAGTAGGCGCAGGAGGGGTTGATAAATAATTACGAATATCATCTGGCAATCCAGCATTTGCGGAACCATTTGCATGATCGGGCTGTTGTGCGGCTGTTTGAGTATTAGTAGATGGTGTGTGTGATTGAGCTGGCTGCGCCGCCTGACGTTCACGAGCGTTGCCCAGAAGCGTAAAATCCAAAATAACAAATTCACTCCAATACCGCTCTATACCATTTTCATCTGAAAATTTGCGTGTTCGGTGCTTAGCTTCGATATAGACTTTTGACCCCTTCTTTAAATATTCCCCTAACACTTCGGCCTTCTTTTTAAACGCCACCATGTTGTGCCACTCAGTGGACTCGACGATATTGCCTGTTTGTTTGTCCCTAAATTCAGCACTTGTGGCCAAACTAAATTGGCACACGGCGTCACCATCATTCGGCAGATAACGAACAACTGGGTCATCGCCCAAATTCCCAATAAAACAGCATTTATTTACAGACTTGCCCATACCCAATTCCCCTTAATAAAAACCGCACACGTGATTAGAGATGTTGTATCTCCGTATTAATACTAATGATCACGACATAGCCTGTTCCATGGACATTGTGTTTTCTGGCTGTACGAGTCTTTTTAAGATGTGTGGAGGCCCACTGTTCACTGGGCATTTTTCTGAGCGTCCTTGACGATGGCATTGAGTATTGGAATTAGATGAGGTGTTTGTTTGGATGTCGCCAGATTTGATGATGTTGGATTGATGGCTTGTCGAAATGAGTGCCTGCTTTTATCCAGTGACTGGAACCGCCAGTACCAGCGGTGCATACGCAATTCAACTGCAGTCACTACAGCTTCAGACACATAGGTTAGACCCGCGTAACGATCTAACTTACGTAACTCCTCCAGTTTCGCGATTAAATGATTCACCTTGCGGGCTGACACTACGTCAAAGGTTTCCCGCGATTCGATTGCCACAAAATGGCCATAGATCCTTTTAATGAAGTATGCGTAACGCACAGGTGTAATTTTCCGTGATTTATTCGGATTTAAAGCCGCCTGTTTTTTCTCCGCCAGCTCATCACCTACAGCCCACAGAATCACGCGCTTAAAATCATGCGCGGTGCCGCATTTAAAACCTGCATTGTGGAGGAAGGAAATTAACTCATCCACGCTCATGGACTCTAATCGACTATAGAGCGGGTGGTAATTGGGGTTTTTGAGCAAGCGATTAAATTCAGCTAAATCCATTGTGGTCATGGGCGGCGCCTCTATGGACAGAATTGGAGTGTCAAGAGTAGAGGCAAAAGGGGCGGCGCCCAGGGTTTAATCGTTTTCGCAGCGACCTAAATTCTTACCTATTCCCCAAAATATTCGCACAGCATTTATTTTACTGTAACGCAATCGAGCGAATAACAGCCGCGCACACCCAACAAAAATATCACTGCCTGACCACAAATTACATAGGCCTCAGAGGTGGTTCGAGTTTCCCGTACCTCGCCAGAGTCCAATCGCACATTCACCTCAACGCCAGGCCTGTATGCCGCATTCCACGTATCCACTTTACGATGCTCATTCAATTCACTGTACCCAGTTAAATTGCTAGCTAAGCTCATAGACGCCTCACTTAATGTCTGTGTATCCAAAGTTTTATGATCATTGCGACACACACAGATTAAATATGCCCTGAGCCTTATCCCAGCTATAAATTGAATTGACCACAGAGAAAATTACGCACTTTTTTAAGACAAAAAAGGGGGAGCCGAAGCTCCCCAAAATGATCTCAGATTGTGACTGTAAACTAGCAGTAACGATTTCGGAAAAAACCCTAGCTCACGGACACAGTTTAAAAAACACTTGATTGCGCAAATAGGTTTATTCTGTACTGGCCTGCGTAAATTAAATTAGACATCCTTTGCGCCACTGTAGAGTCCTAATTTTATTTTTTAGGCCGCTTCATAAATAATTCCCCACCCCCCGACAAACTCCTGATCATTAGTCTGTGAGGGGCGCTGACGCGCCCCCGGTGAGCCATACATAATTAAATTCGCTACAGCACCAAACCGGTCAATCTATTTAAAACGTCCTGCGTCTTACCGGTATGATCCATCGCGTCCAAAAGCACCTGAACTTGCCTGCGTGTAGTCATCGGAAAATGCGCCTCACCGCCGCCAACCAGCCCTCACCCTGCAGGCGCATATCACACGCCTCCGGGGAGTTATTAGCGGTCAAGTAGTCAAAGAATTTAAGGTCTGGGCTATTGGCAAAGACAAATTTGCAGGCGAAGCTCATGTTAAGCAGTTGCCGGTAAATGGCGCTTGGAGCGGTCTCACCCCGGTTGAAGCAAAAGTCTACAAACCGTGCCTCGATCTCCGGCGTGGGGGGCAACATCAGATAACCAAAGTGATCTGTGCCCGGCGCCAGGTGATCCCCAGGCACCACAAGCTCTTCAAACCCGTACATGCTTGCCAAGCGCTCTGCGGTCACCAAAATCTCCTCCTGAATCTCCGCAGCGCTGCTACCGGTGGTGATATCGTCAAAGTCTTCCAAACCGGACTCCGTGTCTACCGATTCGCCTTGCGACCCGCCGTCGGCATTACCAATGCCTGCAGCGGAATAGGCATGACTGGACTCTGTAGCTTCCTGAGTGATGGTTCGAGCAGCTTCTTGATTGCGTGTGGCAGTTTCCTGAACCGAGGATTTGGCAGCTTCCTGCCGGGATTCGCTACTGCCAGATGTGCCAGCGCCGGATCGGGTGGCTGTGGACTGGCCATTCGGCTTAGCATCTGATTTTTCTGGTTTCACGGTAAGGTCGGGGAGCTGGCCAGTTAGCACCGATTTCGGCACCGAACCGCCACGACTAACACCTTCAGACATTGCCTGAAGGTCTCCGCGCAGGGTCATAACCGGGCAACCTAGATAGTCGGCCATGGCGCCCTCAATGGCATCCCTGGCTTGATCAACGGTTAAGTCTTCGTTATCGACCTCGCGCAAGGCTTCCTGCCAAATAAGAATGAATTCTTCCTCGGCTTCATTTATGTTCGTTTGTTTGTCGTCGAGAGACAGCCAAAAAACCTTGCAATCATCTATGATTTTGCGCATTTTTTGGATGAATGGCCTCCCAGCGCCCCCCCCAAAGAACCATGGGAACAACGTCGATTAATGACTCAGCTGCATAGAGAGCAAATCCTAGTGAGACATTATTTACAGTCCAACCTTTTGTATTTAGCTCTCGTGCCAATGCGAATGCAGATAATTGGACACCTGTTTGTTGTTCAATTGTTTCTTTTATTTTTAATGCTGCTAAACCTCGTTCAATTAACAGCATCCCGCCCCGCATTTCGTTTTCAATGCAGTGCTTGATGAGAATATCCATGTCATCACTGTAAGGATGAAACATGCACTTAAATTCAAAGTATCGTCGGTCTTGAGTTTCCTCCCACAGCTCCCGAAGAATCTCTAAACGCGTATTTCCCCCATCGCGGATCATGTACGGGTGACTCGGATCTGCCCTCGTGACGTTGGGCGGGTTTTGTAAACCTATCGCTCGGATACTTTCCTTAATCTCGTCATATGCCGGGTTACGGCTCTGACGTGGGTTGCCTTGGTACGGTACTAAATTGTCCAGATTGACCAATATCAGCGTTGGCACTGCGGGATCGGGTGGTAACTCACCGTCACCGCCGCCGGTTGTAAAGTGTGGGCGCTGTAGCATGGCGCCGAAGTCTGTACCCTTATTCATAGCGCCTCTCCATTAGCTTCCGCAGCCTCCTGTGTGGTTTCAGCGTCCTGAATGATTGCTTCAGTCCCATCCTCCTCATGAGCGCCCGACATAAATTGGCTAATGGTCAGTTGAGCGGCGCGGGAGATACACTCCCAAGCAGGTGGAATGTGGCTCAGCTTTGGCTCTAATTCATGCACCAAGGCCATCATGGTTTCGAGAGCGCAGAAGGAAGCTCCTTTGCGTACACTGTCCTTGCGGTGCGGCGGGTCGCCGACACCGCTGCTGACGGTATAAACATTTTTATGTGCAATGATGGTGTGCAAAACGGTAATGGCGCTGTCGGCCTCACGGTCAAACTGAACGCGCAGGTGCTTCACGATACCGGCGGCGCTATTGGTTCGATCCCAAAGGTTAACGACTGCTTTTAGGGGTGGCGGCATACGGCCCAGGATGGGCAGGCAGCCAGGGCGTGGAATGTATTTTTTGATCAGCTCAACAGTGCCGTAGATAAATTCACGGGTATCGAGCACCTTGGGTGGCACGGGGGAGAGTAATTGGTCGGCCGCATAGATCACGGCATCTAAGATTTTGTGGGTTGTACCCTGAGTGTCGATCAGCACGTAATCGTACTGCTGTTTTACCTGGTGCAGTGCGGCCGCGTGGTTCTGAATATTCGCCAAGGATTCATTCAGCAAGGCAGGAATGATGCCATCCGACTTTTTATCGTCCCCAATGACTATGTCGAGGCCGTCGATAACCGTCGTCGAGATGCACTTGGCCGGATTGGATGACTTGAAAAGCTGCGTCAACCCGAAAGGGGCTTGCTCGCGGATGGCGTAAAAACGGGAGAGGGTTTGCTGTGGATCAGCGTCTACCAGAAGTACCTTCTGACCCATATCGGCCAAGATGGCCCCTAGGTTTGCTGTGAGTGTGGTCTTGCCCACACCGCCTTTAGTAGAGATTATTCCTATAATTTTCATAAGGTTAGGTCCTCAATCTGAGTGATTGTTGACCTACTGAAACGCAATTCGACTATGTCGTGCCTTAGATGGTAAACTGACCACATCGTGCGTTAGATGGTATACTGGGGGTGTAGGGGTCGTGGGTTCAAATCCCGCCGTTCCGACCAATTTCCAAAAAACCAAATCGATTGACTGTCTCTATTTAAATATCCCTGCTCGCAACCCTTCCCTTCTAAAAAACCAACTGGTGAGCCGTTAGGCTTACAACAGTTAATCATTGATTAATCATTTCTACGCGAACAACTTGCTATAAAAAGCTGGCAACTTTGTTTTAGGCGTTAGGGCTTGAAATTGTCTAACGGCTTTGCATATCAGGTAACTACTTGTTCGCAAACCATAAATAATTGCCAACGCCTGCAACTTTTACAAGTTAGCCCCGTATATCGATAAGTTCTACGGCGCGTAGGTATGGGACTAACCTTCTTGAGCCCCCCACCAATACAAGCCTCACGTAAAAGGGGCTACTAACATATGTGTATACACGGCATGAATTATGACCTCACGGGACGATGAATTAATCGCGCTTATTGCTCGCTGCGCTATTCGGGACCAAACAGCGCTAAAGGATTTATTTGATAGGCTAGGCCCCTTTTTGAATAGTGTCGCGCTGCGTATTGTGCGCAGCGAAGATGCAAGCAATGATGTGTTACAGGAAGCCTTTATACAGATTTGGCAAAACGCCAGCAGCTATAGGCCTCATTTATCCAAGCCGCTCACCTGGCTCACCAGCATCGTTCGCTACCGCGCGCTTGATCGCTTCGCACAGGAAAAGTCGATACGTGAGAAAATTGACGTCGATGCAAGTGAAGATGAAATAACATCAATTGCAGATGAAAGCTGCCCTTTACAAACAGCGGTTACAGATCAAATGCGTAACCAATTGGCAAGCTGTTTAGATAGCCTAAGCACCAGCATTAAAGAATCCGTCGAGTTAGCCTATTTACACGGCTATTCCCGCGATGAAATTGCAGAACGCATGAATACTAATAGCAACACGGTTAAATCCTGGTTACACCGAGGCGCACAGAGATTAAAACAATGTCTAGAGACACGCATACAGACAATTTAAATCAGCAAGCTTTTGAATATGTAATTGGTACATTACGTGGCAAAGATCGAAAAGCTTTCTCGGATAAACTTGCCACCGACGCAGAACTTGCGCACCAGGTACATTTTTGGGAGGAGCAATTAATGGCCTTGCCCCAGCCGCCTGAAATACCACCCGCGCCACACACCTGGCAAAGAATTGCAAATGATATAAATTTAGCTAGCAATGAGGCCTCACCGGAGGTGATTACACTTTGGCAACGAGTACAAAGTTGGCTAGCACCCGGCCTTTGGGGTAGCGTCTGTACACTGTTAATTGTATTGGTTTTAATGCAGTTAAAAGCGCCACCTGCCAGCGAATATATTGCAGTACTAAATGACACACAAGGCCGCCCAACATTAACGGCAATTACCCAAGGCGATACAGCCAGTATGCGCATACAATGGCAGCCTACCCCTTTAGCGGACAACAAAAATTTACAATTGTGGGCCATATCCAAACAAGATGGCCAAGCCCGCTCCTTAACAGTGTTTAGCGCAGCAATTGGGGAGCAAATACAACTGAATACCGCACAATTACGCCTGGTAAAAGACGCTGATAGTTTATTGCTGACGGAGGAAGACGTCGGTGGTTCCGCTATAGATGAACCCAGTACAGCAGTAGTGGCCAAGGGAGTCTGCGTGCGCTTCGCTGGGCGATAAAAAAATTCATAGATTCATTGTTAACCCTCGCGCAAAGAAACTCTATTTTGTACATTGCCCAATGATCACACTTGTCGAAACACCAAAATTCACATCCCATAAAAATTGGCTATTAGCACTATTTTTGATACTGCTGCCCATTGAACTCTTCGCCTCTCAACCATGGGTAAAAGATAGTGAGCTTTCTGCCTGTATCGAAGAGCATATGAGCCGCCTTGGAACCAAAGAGCCATCGGCTTTATTAGACCTACAGTGCCCAAGCCGAGGCATTATCAATGCAGATGGGTTAGAGCAATTCCCTCAATTAAAAACGCTCAACCTTTTTAATAACCGCCTGCAGGAATTTTCTGTATCGCTTACTCAATTGGTCACGCTAAATATTGCAGGCAATCAACTCACCTCTCTCAGCATTAAAAATTATCCACACCTGCAAAACCTATTAGTATTTAATAATAAATTACGCAGTCTAATACTAAGCAACTTACCTGAGTTAACCAGCCTAAAAGGCAATGGCAATCAACTGCTTGAATGGCAATATGAACAGCTACCCAAGCTTGAAAAAGTCATGTTGTTCAATAACAAAATGCCAACAATTGATATTTACCGCTTGCCTGCATTAAAAATAATGGATGTGCGACAAAACCCTATGCCAGACGTTTTATATGACGCCATGAATAAAATGACCGGCGTCACCTTTATGCATGACGGCAACGCGGCTGACTGGAAATAGATCGTCAAGATGCAAACCATCACCGGCTAACCAAATGGTATTACCTTTGCGGTAAAAACATGAGTAAAATGCAGTTTTGGACTGAAATATCTGCATTATGGCCAAGCATTTGATTGTGGCGACGCGAGACTATAACACCGTGGTACACCGCAAGCGCGCAAGCTTACGGAGGCTGCTCGCAATCAGCTTAATTCTCATTAATACACCGCTATGGGCAGAATCTTTAACCCTAGGGGCTCGAGCGCGCCTTGTGCAGTTAAAAGATTCCGGCCGAGATAACGACAATGGCCAGGCAGCAAGCATAGCACTGAGAGGAAACTGGCTAGCCAATTGGAGCCCAGCAATCTCAAGCCTGATACAAGCGGATTGGGTTGCCACTGGCTGGCAAAATCAACACAGCGACGGTGTACGATTTAACGGCGCGCCACGCATCCCGGACGTGGCAGGTGCAGACATCAACCAGATGTTCGTGCGGTATGAGTTGTCCACGAAAAAAATAACGCTCGGCCGACAATCCTTAGAATGGGATGATTCGCGTTTTTTAAGTGCTAATGGTTTCTGGCAAAATCCACAAAGTTTCGATGCCCTGCATGTTGACCACTCATTAGCGGAAGCGTCGCACTTTCAATATGCGTATATTACGCAAGCGATACGAATTTTTGGACGCGATGCCAACACTCATTTAAATGTACATGACATAAATTATTCCAGCCAAAATGGCATGCGCCCAAAAGATGGTTTGGGTGAACACAAAATGCATTCTCACGCCATTCAATGGCAATGGCGCGAATGGAATTACGTCGATCTTACAGGTTACGGGTATTTTATTAACAACGATACGGCCGCCAATTTTTCCAGCCGCACCGTGGGCGCTCGCTTGGGCTATCAGCAAAAAATCTCCGCTTGGAATTATCGCCTGTCACTTTCAGGTGCCAGACAAAATCGGCCCTTATTTAATAACGACTATGATTTGCCCTATTGGCATTTACAAACAAGTCTCGGGCGCGGCGGGCAGGACTGGTCGTTAGACTACGAGTATTTGGGCGCTAATGGCGGCAAAGCTTTAATTACTCCCCTAGGCTTTACTCATGAATATCAAGGTTGGGCTGACCGCTTTACCTCCACACCCACCAAGGGGGTAGAAGATATCAGTCTGCGCAACACCAGCCGCTGGCATCAATTGCGACTGGATATGCGTTATCACCAATTTTTTAGTGTGCAGGATAAGGATAAATATGGCCAAGAACTTGATGCAGAATTTGGCTACCAATTTGCGGCAAATAAAAAGATTGCTATACGCATGGCACAGTTTTGGGCTGAACCCGACTATAAAAGCAGCTTAAAATCAGTGCGCAACTTTTATCTAACAGGCACTTATCAATACTAATCAAGCCTCTATTGGACACCCCGCGTTTAAATTTATATTTTAAGCGCTGCGGCCAAACCAGACCATCCAGGTTAATCACACCTTTCTTAACGCATGGAATACAAACCGAAACAGTTACCTTCTGCATCCACGGCAAGCTCTATAAACCAGTAGTCAATGGTGGCAAATTTACTGGACTCAATTCTGACTAAAGGCACCCAAATCATTAGGCTGAATCTGCAATATGACATGATGGAATTTATTTCGCACCACTACAAACTGCTGAAAATTTAACAATCAAAAAATTGCGCACCCCTGCTATTCCGGCAACCCCATGACCCCAGATACCCAATGCTAAATAAATATAAGGATATCAAGTCAACCCGCTGCAGGGTGAGAAACCTCCTCTACTGCGAGTGTATTGATAAGGCAAGTAGCAAGCTAGCTTGCCGCACCCGAGATTGAATAACGCATAACATTTTTTAAGTGGCCTACCCCTCGGAATATTAGCGGGCAGTTGCATCCCACACTTTTCCAGACGCTTTGCCGTCTTTAGGTGGATTAAATACTTCTACAGCCATCACCTGGTAGGTTGGATCATCGCTGGCATTGAAGTTATTGGTGTCCGGCAACACCCAGCCGGAATCCGCCCAGGCTTTTACATGGTCGGCAAATATTATGGTGTTATCCTCGCCAAGGGCACGCTGCTGTTTCGGTTTACTCCAATATTGGTAAAACGTAGTTACACCATTAATGGAGGGCTTTTGTTCGCGTATCGAGCGGTAGGTGGAATATTCAACACCATTACTGACGAAGGTTTTGCCGTATACACCATCTTTACTTGGATCGTATGTCCAGCGCTGTAAAATATAATATTCCACTAAATGAGCAGGATTATTGACGGGCATATTTTTATCATATCCCCAGCCATATAAAGTAATGTAACTAGCCCCACTGTCTTCGTTAAATCGATATCCAATGACGCGATTTTTATCGCCATAGTGCCAGCCTGGGCCGCCCACATAGTTATAGCCGCCGCCTTGCCAACTTACACTGAAGGTACCGTCTGTATCCATATTTAAAGAAGCAGCCCCACTGTCTTTCCAATGGGTAAAGAAAAAATTGCCTATATGCCCAGTGGCGTGATTTTGCGTCATTAGGGTTTTTTGATTGAATTTTTGTGTATAAGCTTGGAATTTTTCTATACCGCTGACTTTTGATGCTTGATCTGCCATTGGCGTTGCTGACGAGGTTTTTGCCACCGGCGCACAGCTTGATAAACAAGTTAGCGTGATAGCAGTTAAGCTGATGATTCCTAATATTTTAGCCATAGCGCATCTCGTCATTAATTAGCATGTATTTATTCACAAACCTAAGGATTCCAGTTCGGCAATTTATCGTATTTTTAAAGCCGATAAACCCACCGAAGCCAAGCCCTGCCCTAACCCGCTGATCAAATGAGGTTGGTAGAATTATAGACCGGGATTGTAGATTGAGCTAAATCAGGCGCGTGCCTCCAAACTTAGCCCGATTATTAGCCTGTTGGTCGAGGGCCCACAAAAAAAGGCGCTCTAAGCGCCTTTTATGTGTTGCCAATAATTACCGCAGCCAAACCAGATACACCGACCTTGAGTACCGTCACTCAATAAAAAGCAGCTGAAGATAACGTTGGTTTTGTAAGGCTAGCGGCTCCTTACATCGCTCGGTCAATAAATACCTGATCTATTTTGCGGTTGCATCCCAAACCCGGCCCGAGCCAGTGCCGCTGTTGCCTGGGTTAAATACCTCAACGGCGAGCACCTGATATGTGGGATCATCGCTTGCGTCAGTGTTATTGGTATCCGGCAAGGTCCAGCCAGAATCTGCCCAGGCTTTTACGTGGTCGGCGAAAATAATTTTATTATCCGCGCCCAAGGGTTGCTGCTGACTGGGTTTACTCCAATATTGATAAAAAGTTGTACGGCCATTAATTGATGGCTGATTCGTGCGGGTAGAACGGTAAGTAGAGTATTGGACGCCATTACTGGTAAAGGTTTTACCGAAAGTTGCCCCCTGGCTGGGGTCATAGGTCCAACGCTGCAAAATATAGTATTCCACTAAACGGGCAGTATTCGACGTTGGTAAGGTTTTGTCATAACCCCAGCCGTATAAAGAAATATAACTCGCTCCACTGTCCTTATCTAATCGATAACCAATCACTCGGTTTTTATCGCCATTATGCCACCCTGGTCCTCCCACATAATTGTAGCCACCCCCTTGCCAAGTTACAGAGAAGACGCCACCGGGATCAAGCGTTAGCGAAGCAGAGCCGCCATCTTTCCAGTGGGTGAAGAAAAAATCTCCAACATGGCCGGTGGCATGGTTAGAGGTCATGGTTTTTTTCTCGGTGGACTTACCTACGTAAGCAGAATATTTAGACAGGTTAACGGTAGGTGTATTAACAACGGAGGTGTCGAGTTTGCCGTCGCGAGAGTAAATCGCAAACCCTGCGATGGTAGGGTTTTCAACGCCTTTCACTAGCTCAATACTGACTTTACCGTCCACAACGGGAATGTCGTCAAATGTTACCGAATAGCCCGTATCATGGCCCGCTTTGGCATAAATATCTAAATTGCTCAACACGCTATTGCCTTCAATTAAAACATTAAAACTGCGCGCATTTGCGGCGGTTTGATAAATCTCAGCAAAATGCAGAACAACGGTATAGCGGCCATTGGCTGTCACGGGTACTTCATAACTAAACGCACCGTAACGCTCGCTGGCATACAAAGCGCCACCCGACACGGCGTCCGTAGTGCTATTGGCGGTGCCGCCAGTGGAATACTTATCCGCCTGATACTCAATACCATTAAGTGTGGTGGTTGAACTGCTGCCCGAATCGATGGCAACTACTAAAGGCAGGCTAATACCACTTGAGGAGCTGGAGCTGCTAGAAGACGAGCTTGAACTCGAGCTTGAACTGGATGATGTGGAGCTTGTGCTACTGGACGACGAACTGGAGCTACTCGATGAAGAACTTGAGCTACTGCTGGAGCTACTTGAAGAAGAGGCTGTGTTACCACCGCAACCTAATAAAACACTCGATGCAACCGCCACCGCGAACCAACCTAATAGTTGATTCAACTTTATGTGAGCCATAAATACCTGCCTTATTTTAATGATGATATAGGTAATATAAATTTATCGGGCTACACGCTAACTGATTCTCACTTAAAAAATTGTGCCCCAATTCATACTCCACCCTTAAATTCCTCCATCAGGCAGTTTCAACAATTACACATACTACCAAGTAGACATGTATCACAGCAGAGCCGTGATGCAGATGCAAACAATTCCATAATAACGCAATTTCGATGCTGGTTTTTAATACCCAAGTGCCTAGAATATTCCTGCCAGAGCTCGACAGGCTTATATTCAAAACTACCGTTACCAAAAGGATAAAAGGAAGAAAATAAACTGTTAAAAAAACAATTTATGTATCACGCCACTCGCGCACAGGTTTTACAGTACAGAATTAATCTTGGCTTAAGGAGATAGCCACTTCAATTTCTGATTAAATGTAGCCGCCCATTAGAAGAAATTGCTGCATTACCACTAGCCGAATTGTCAACATAAAAACTCTTATAGGTAAATAACGTCAATTTGCGGAATTCTGATCTTCTCCCCGCCAAGCTGTGTTGTTAATTTTTTGCAACAAGCCAATCAACTGATTTAATTCCTCTAATTCCAAACCCGAAAAGGTTTGCGCCAACAATGGCACACAGCTTTGCTGGGCCAGGTGTAGGTGTTCTTTTCCCGCCGCAGTCACCGATAAATGGCTAACACGGGCATCCGTTTGGCTTTTATTTTTGACAATCCAGCCCCGCCCTTCCATGGCCTGAATGGCTTTAGTCACTGCCGGTTGGTTCATTTGCATTACCTGCGCAAGGCTCAATACAGTCTCTTCCCGGCTCACTCTTACCAAGTGGGTCAGGAGCGAAATCTGCGTCATATTCAAGCCCAATGGCTCAAGTTGACGATTAAGCCTCGCCGTTAGTTGCTGATAGACGATAGCAAGTGCTTGCACGCAAGCGCCCAATACAGGAGGAGGATTTTTCATAGGCATGCCTTGACAATATATTCCACGGAATACAATAATACATTCCATAGAATACACCTCGCAGAGACCTATGACCATGACCGACTTACACACAAATTTCGTCCGCCGCAGCCTAAACAGTCACTATGCCCTTTGGCGCTGGTGGTTAGTCGCTATGGCAGGGTTAGTAACCGCGCGCTTCGTGCAACTGTTCTGGTTAGATCCCGCCTATGCTCAGTCACAATATCCGGTAGCTTTTTACGTAGGACAAACCACATTTAACGCCATCGAACTTAAAGGTTATTATCAGGTGATGCTCGATAAAGGGACCCTGTCACAGTATTGGCTCACTCAGTGCATTGATTTTGTGTTTATCGCCTGTACCTATTGGGCTTTTTTTGCGCTCACGCAAAGTATTTTCCACAGCATTAAACGCCTGCAACCAGGCGCTTTGCGCTGGCAAGCCGTAGCAAAATTTTTCTGTCTAATTGCCCCTTTGGCTGCAGTAGCCGATATGGCTGAAAACTTAGTGTCATTTATTATGTTGCTGCAACCGGTGAGTTTTTTAGATATGTGGGTATATCCCTATAGCAGTTTTGCCGTTATTAAATTTGCTTTATTTGCCTTCACTTATCTGTGGAGCGTTTTAGCGGGCTTGGCCCTAGTAGTTATGCTAGCTGCGCGGAGTTTTAAGTACCTATTTACCCAAAAGGCCACTATTCATTGATTTATCCTTCTGAAACTATTTAAAGAATATTACTAATAACACTTTAACCACTACAGAAGAATATAATTTATGTTGCAAACCCTTAGCCTGGCAACAATCGTCTTTGTTATTGCCATAACACTCTTGGTTGCCTATAGGCCTACCCGTCGAGTGGGCCGATGGCTAGGCATCAGCAGTGCCTCTGTAGTTGTGATAGCGGCGGCTATTTATGGTTATTTTATGCGCCCGATTCATATGCCTCCAGTCCCAATAGTGAATGCCCAAACGGCGCTGAGCAAAACCAAAGCCCTGCTGGATCAAAGTGGCTTTTATTTAGGCGCCGGGGTTTACACTGCCGAGGATATTAACCACCCGGCCTTTGCAGGTTTTTTTAATTCCTACAGCAGCATTAACGAATTAAAAATTGGCTCAGTATTAAAAAACCCACAGCAACCTGTTTATGACTTTTCTCAGGCAGATAAATTTATTGAGCAAGCGCAGCGACAGCACCTGCGTATTCGCGGCCATGCGTTGGTATTTGGCAAACTCAGTGATGTATACGAGCGGCCCAATTTACAAACCTGGCTCGACACACACTACACAGATGCTGCACAAAAGCGACAGGCTCTGAACACCTTAACAGATCAACATATAGAAATAATGTTAAACCACTATAGAGGCCGCATTAACCAGTGGGATGTTGTCAACGAACCATTAGGATTATTTGGCCAGGGCACGCTGGAGGACAATGTGTTTTTACGCACACTGGGGCCGGACTATATAGCCAATGCCTTTATCCGCGCCCACGCAGTAGATAACGAAGCAAAATTATTTTTAAATGAACAATTCGACCGCTACACTGGCCCAAGGGCAGAAGCCTTTATCAACCTAGTGCGCGAATTAAAAACAAAGGGCGTGCCTGTGCACGGGGTGGGCTTGCAGCACCATATGTTATTTACCCTAGCTGCCACCGAGGAAACTAAGCAGTTTATCGAACGCCTAGCGGCCTTAGGCGTTGAGGTTGAAATTACCGAACTGGATGCGCGCCTAAGGTTATTTGCCGAGGAGGCCAACCCACACCTAGCACAAGCCGAGTATTATCGGGATATTGTTAAGACCTGTTATGCAATTATCGCTTGCAAAGGCGTGACCTTTTGGGGGCTACACGATCAAGATTCCTGGCACAAAGAAATTCCCTGGATGTTCCCAAATCCCAATGCGCCCTATTTATTTGATGAACACAAAGCGGCCAAAATTGCCGTCAACCTGCTCAATGACGAAATTGCTGGCTGGCAGCCCAGAGCTAAGCCTTAAATGGGTCGGCTGAGAACGTTGAGTTCATGCCAACGGAATTTATTCTCACCTGATACTGCTCTATTACTAGCAGTACGGGGGCAATGAATACACATCAATTCAAACCGTCAAAAAGAGGGACCTTTTTGACGAGCCTAGTTAGGATGTATTTACGGCGTGTCTGAAATAATGTGTATTCATCCCTGGAGCCTAGGTAGTACCTTCCTAGGCCTCGGGCGTAAACCTGATTTACCAAAAGTGAAATCCAGGTTATTCGTCAAATTTGCCTTGCCAACCCGCCGCCAACCCATTGCGACACGCCGTTAGCTGATAATTCTCAATAGCGCCTAAATGCGCATTGAGAATTATCACCTAATTGTTTTACTTAGATACAGCCCAATTTCTGCCAAACGGCCACTTTTCCCTGCTGTAAAAAGGCAAATTGTTCTGCCAGGGCGCCGATATTATCTTCAGCAGAATCCAACTTTTTACCATCCTTGATCATATTGCGACCGAGGGTTTGCATAATCATGAAACCCGCCTCCGCTAACTCAAGCAATTCTCCCTGAGGTTTGTTCTGCAGGACAAATAAAAATAAGCGCTCAATAAAGTTAGTCGGTACACCGGAACCGGTTAAGTGTGACGCCAATACCTGATAGTCATCGCCGAAACGTACTCGATCCAATAAATGATGGTTAAGTGCGTGGGCCGAGGTAGGTGCAACGAGTGATTTATCTAGCGTATAAACCGCTGCTTGCCCGGTAGCGATCAATAAACTTGCGGCTTCAATAAGTGAAGGATGCACGCGCCCACCACCACCGAAGAGTTGATTTAAATCGGTAAATGATTGCGGGCCCTGGGCCAGGCGATCAAACAAGGGGGCGTAGGTTTCCGGCTTGCCGTGCATTTCACCCACATTAAGTTTAAAAGCCGTTTGACAGGCATCTCGGGGTAACAACGCTACTAATCCCAATTGGGCTAGGTATTCGCTTTGGCGCATTTGGGACATACGCCGGGCGCCGCGCACAAAAATATCTTTGCGAAAGCCAATATTTAATAAATAGTCATGCACCGTTTCGCGCATGCGGCGGTCGGCAATTGCCTCCAGTAATGCAAGCTGATCGGGTGTTAAATACATTTGCCTGTAGGCCAAGGGCAAATCGGCGGAACCTATATAATCTAATTTCGCGTCCGCTAAATCATTGGCCACGTCTATATGGTACATAGGCTGCCAATGTCGGTGCATATATTCATGCACTAAATAATGGCGATCGGCGGTATTGAGGGTGGCTAGGCGCGGTTTTAAGCCTGGATTAGCCGTGATAAAGCCTGCATTGAGTTGCTGCAATTTATCGACAAATTGTGCCGCCTGGTGGATCTGTATATCAGAGCGATTAGGATTTAACGCTGCGTGTTCAACCAGAATTTTTTGCAAAGGTTGGGCGCAAGCCCAACCGGGCATGGCGTTGTAACTTAAATAGACAATTCCGCCGGGTTTTAAATAACGGCTAATGAATTGCACTATATGGGCGCGGTTTTCAGCTGTAACCCACGTATATATGCCGTGGAGGGTAATAAAATCAAATTGCGGTAGGCCCTCAATCTCGCCCTGAGCCATTTGCTCGAAACTACTCTCGAGTAAAAATAAATTGTCCAGCTCGGCACTGGCCGCCAGTTGGCGGGCACCGGCCACATGGGAGGGATTAAAATCAGCGGCATAAAAACGCCCCTGAGGATTGGCAGCGGCTAATACGTTTATCGTCAAACCGCGGCCAAACCCCAACTCGCAATAGTTAAACCCCTTGCTGGTATCAACTGGCTCCACGCCGTTTAAAATACAGGCAAAATTTAACAGGCCGGGAGCCTGCTCGGTGTAAAAGCCTGCGGTATATTCAACATCGGATACATAACCTGAGGTCCAATCCATAATTGTGCCCTTATTATTTAAATAGAATGTGGATTTAAGCTAATCACTATACCAGCAATGCGGCAGCTGTTATGGACGGGGTGGAAAAATGCCTGCGGTGCAAATAATAAAACTCAAACCCATATAGGGGTTTTGTATGCTAACAGGCGAACTACCCCCCACCGGCGTGAGTGTTGTGGGCGCAAGGGTTGCTGGGGTACCCATGCTGCTGGACCAGATGTTAGCAAGTCCTTGCCCGGCACCTGAAGCACCCAAGTAATTATTCGTAGCTGAAGGCGCCGATGTTGGATTGGAGGGCGTACTGGCTACAGAGACCAAGTGGGTATGATTGGGCATTTGCTGCTGAGTTAAGGTCACGCTCTGCTGCCCGCCTTTAGCCCCTATAGTAACCGGGCTGAATACACCGCTATTACCCGTGCCTACCGGCATGCGGGCGCGCATATCGGGCAGCGCAAAGGTATGAATACCGTCACCGCCGTAGATAGTACCTATCACGGCAAAAAGCGCATTATTGGATGAAATGGCTATTGTCTGCCCAAGACATAACATCCAATTCTCCGGCGCGTAATCACCGGCAAACATACGAATTTCACCTATATAAGCATCACTCATAATTATTCCTCAATAAAAGTTAAGTTGATAATGACGCACCGCTCATTGGGCACCAACGCACATGAATTCAGACTATGTGTGCAGTGCGCTCAAACGCCTAATCCGTAATGATGCGCCAGTTGCTGCACACCGAAGGTATTTATTAACTCTGTGACACAATAATTCATGCTGATCTATTGTGTCTTTGCCGTGCTAAGACCGCCGCAGATACGTAGATCCGCTTATTTAAACGGTACTCGCGATGGCTCAGGCTATGGGTGCGACATCCTCTTTGAACCGATTCAGCCGGACTATACCTCGCCGAGTGAATAAGCCAAAACCCAGGCTATATTTTTTTTACACCTTATTTTCCACACCACTGCAAACGCTGCAAATGATGCGCGCATTCTCGTCGCTTAAGAATTACCTAAAATCACACCCGAAACTAAAAATTTAATTGTTGTTAAATACTGCTTACAGCGCGAGAGGCGCTGTAAGCACTCGATACCGGTGGCACCAAAGGAGTACATCCCTGTGGGCTCGCAAGGGGGTTTAAATAACCCAGCGCAGCCGCCAAAGAACCGCTCATCAAAACGTCGTTAGCAAAATCAACAGGCTAAAAATACGAGGCCAGGATAAATATCTGCGCGCAGCTCATTATTATGTTAATCAGACGCTTAGAACAAAAATCTTATGGTCATTAGGGTTTAGCAGAATGCACGGCGTATGCAAGTTGAGGAGGTAAAAATCTCCCCTAGCAGCTGGTTGAAATACGTTGGCGGCGACGGTATGGCAAGGCAAATTTGGCGAAAAATCGGACAACTGCATGGATGCAAGACGACTCCATGGATAGCAGAGGTAGAATTTCATCTGGAATGAAATCGAGGTAGTACAACGCACGCCTAAATGGATTTAGGCGTTAGAACGACACAGGAGCCAAAGTCGAGGAGCAGTAGCCGAGTTTACACGGAGTAAATGAGGATTTTTTCGCCAAATTTAACGCCGCCTGACCTAGCAAGGTAAGTATTTCAACACGCTGCTCGATTAGCCCAAACGATTAACCTGATGCGGCCAAGGCGGGACTTGCTAAGCGCGCGGCTGGCTCAAGAGAGAACCTGCTGTATCGAACCGCTTAAGCCTGGCCCCCATAAATCACCAAACGGTCATCTGGTGCATATTCGTCAAATGACTATTTGCGGAACGACTGGGCTGCAGGGAAACCTGGGTAAAAAGCCGTGAAATAATCACATTTAGCCGTGCAAATCGGCCCAAGCAGGCTACAGTTAGCCGAGACTTTTTTGACTGGCTATACCTATGTGCGCCCTTGAATTACCCCCCAGTAAAATAGCCAACGCCCTGTGGCTTGTTCCTACTACCGATGTTCATCAGGCCTTTTTGCGACGAGTATTTACCCAAAGCCGCAAAGGGCTCTGGCAGGCCTCAGGCCTTGACGCCGCCTGGCTCGATCGAATTTTAGACGACCAATACACATTGCAAGAAAAAAGTTACTGGGCCAATGGTAAGGATCTTTACTCCTACGTGATCGTCTTTAAGGGGCAATGGGTGGGACGTTTATTGGTGCGCGCTAATCCACATTGTTTACATATCTTAGATATTGCCCTATTACCCGAGCACCAAAACCAGGGCGTTGGCAGACACGTGCTCAATTATCTGCAGCAACAGGCCAGCGCACGCGAGCAACTCTTAACACTTACCACCGATGCTACTAATCGAGCCTATGACTGGTATTTACGTGCGGGATTTAGGGTAACCCAACAAAGCGGCACCGACTACGCCATGGCCTGGAATGGTCATTCAAATATCGATTCACTCAGTGTCGCTCAATAACATCTAGCCGCTGAGCATCTTGGTTTAAAACCCGGAAGGTAGAGCCGAATTTGGGTGGAGACAAGGGGAGCCTCTAGAACGTTCATTAAATTAAGGACATTGCCACCAATTCAATAACTCTCTCAGAAAAAATCCGGCATCTAAATTAGATTTAGCCTCCATCCTTAAGCTCAATAAATACTACCTGGGCACCAGCAATAAATACACATCATTTCAGACACGCCGTAAATAAATCCTAAGTAGACTCGTCAAAAAGGTCCCTCTTTTTGACGGTCTGAAATAATGTGTATTCATTGCTTGCTTACAGCTAGTATTTTTAAAAAGCTTCCCAGGAGCAGAGCCTTTGAATATTCTAGCGAGCGTTACTTAAGTGCTTTAAAAGAATAGCCTTTTGAATAAAAAACGGCTCGATAGGATTCGAGCCGTTCACCGCAACCCTCTTATCTACGCTGTTTACAGTGAATTTAACTTCACAGCATCGAGAAATAAATCCTGCGCGGCTGCAGGACCAACAAACATGATTTGTGCGTTGGTCATGGCACCCACGGCGTATACATTAAAACTGGTATTTAGGCTCGCCCACAGATTACCGGGAAGCGTGCCCGCGCCCAGGCTAATTTTTTGCGCACCACGGCTATCATTAAATGCCAACCAAATCTGCACATTGCCACTGGTTGTGGTTGTGCCCACCCGTAATTTTGCGCTCAATGCGTAATTTTTCCCAGCTAATAATTGCGAACCTAGCTGTATAGCCGCGCCAGAATTAACGCTGGTGCGCTGGCTGATACGTAAACAATACGTGCCCTCTGCAGGGTTAGTATTTACGCTGCTGGCAACCCCACCAAAGACTGCAGACCAACCGTTGCTGCTCGCTTCAAATCCTTCATTTATAAGAACGGTGTTACTGGGCGCCACAGGCGTGACAACTTTGGTTAATTCAACCCCATCCAGCAACATATCAACCCCCGTTTGTGGGCCGAAGAATAACACTCCGTTTATACCGCTTACCGGCGCTACGAATTCTGTACTGTAATTGGTGAATTCATTTGGCGTTACCGATACCAAGGGTAATTCGTACAATTGTTTTGCACTACTACTCGCCACTACAACCGCGACGCGTACATTATCGCGGGTACTGTTGCGAATACTGGCGCGGGCGGTGAGACGATATTTAGTGCCTGCAACCAACGCAGTGCTCAAACTATAAAAGCCATCACCTAAATAAGATTTACGATTATTCACCCACAAGACTTTATCGGTACAGGTTCCATTCACCACATCTTTAAGCCCTAAGGAGCTTGCACCTAACCCGCTTACCCAACCATCCAAAACAGCAAATTCACCATTCTTAACTAAATTATCGGCCGATAGACTACGATTGCACGGAAGTGCCGCCACACCGGAGGAACTTGAACTGCTGGAGCTGGAACTTGTAGAACTGCTGCTGGTAGAGGATTTACCGCTACTGCTTGATGAAGAGGATGAACTGGAGGAGGAGCTACTGGTGCTGGGAACCAGTGGCACTACAGCAGGCATAAAATTACTAATTTGTGTCGCGAGCGTATTTAAACTACCGGCGGCATCGGCGCCATCGGTGCGGGTGCGATCCACGCCACAGGCTGTGCCCGCACATGTTTTAAGTGTGGGGTTGGAAAATATGGGTAATTGATTAGTGGTACCGTAGGATTGTGGATAGGCCATTACTGTACTAAATAATCCCATCACCCCATGGCCCCGACCCCAACTAAATACACCGCCAGGTGAATTTTGAATATAAGAATGGCCAAGCCCCATATTGTGGCCGACTTCGTGGGTGAGTACATTTAAATTACAATCGATACCCACTAAATTAAACGCAAGGCTCGCTGCATCGCTAAAAAACGTTGATGAGGCAGAATTACCCGCGGGAATATAACCAATACCACATATACTGCCACCGGATACCGCTTGGCTAAGTGTTAAATAAGAAACCACATCGGCACCATATTGCCTGCGCAATTGTGCCACGGTTGCATTTTGCCTAAGCGTATTTAAATTTGCGTCAGAAACATTGGTTATGGGTAAATCGAGTTTTTGTGCCGCCACAAGGCGCAACTGCATATCCACACCGCTGCTGGCATAGGCTTGATTGGCGTAGGCGATGTAAGACGCAATGCGCGCATTTATATCCGCGCCATTGCGCGAGGCTTGGGCACTGGAGCTATATAAGACTAATACATCCACCGATTTTGCTGCCCATGCCTGGCTGGCCGTTACACTCCCCACAAGACCTAGCGACGCAAATAAAAGCGGTTTCAGCATAAAATCATCTCAATTTAAGGCTAATACAGAGCGCAAACAGAGCTTGCACAATTAAAAATACTATGACGAATTCAAGGCCCTGCCTTTTTCATACACCCGAGTAGAACCAATAAAAATGGTACTGTGTAATTTCCTGAACGCTGCAGGTATAACAGGGGATAATTAATTAGGGCGTTAAAGGCGGTATTAACTCAGCATGTTCATGTAATACCACACCATCATCCACCAATGCCTGGCGAGCAATTAACTTTCCCTCATCAACTAGAGTTGCTTTGCCGGTTTTATTGTCGGCAATCAGCGTGTAACTACCCTGCTCGGTAAAAATAGCAATATGGGTTTGCTGCTCACCTTGGGTGATCAGCACAGATGCGTTGGGTAAATCATTTTGTACACTGGCCCGCCAATTGTGCGTACCCGTAACGTCATTAAATGTATCTGTAATCAGTGCGTGTACCTCGGGTGCCCCGTCGGGTAGCGGCATCACAAGGGTTTGCCCTGGGTGCAACGAAGCTAAATGAGCAGGGTCAAGCTGCACTAGAATTTGTTCAATACCGTCTTGCTGCCTAGAAACAGGCGGTACGCTGTTTTCCCACAACACGATTCGCGAAGGCCCCGTCCAGGGAACCTGAGGCAAGGGTTCAGGAATGGGAATTAATCCGCTGCCAACGTTACCCTCCGGTATGGGTGCAACTGCGGCGGCGGCCGCGGCACTAACCTCAGTGGTTTTGCTTGAATCGGCGGAATTTAGCTCAGCTTTTTTTTTAGGTTATCGCTGATGTCAATAACCTGGGCGGTGCCCATAGGATTGGCGGGTTTAACATCGCCCGTGGCGCGCTCATGTAGGAAATAACTAATAGCAACAAAAAAAGTCAAACTACCTGTTACTAACGCAACTGTACGCATACCCACTCCGATTAAATCGTGAAATTTGCTGCCTCATGCTTCAAGCATAGAAGGATATGGTGTTCGCAAAGGATCGTTTTATTCTAAATCGAAGCCAAAACTACGAGCTTGGTTTTAATCAACGCCAACAGGGTCTATCCGGCTAGTGATCATTCGACCGGCAAATCAATCAAGCAGCAACTCGAGCCGAAGCCCGAGCATGCAGTTCCACCCAGCTAAGCCAGTGCCCGCCCTAGCAGCAAGGGGCGGGCTCTATGCGGGCTTAGACTTTACGCAGGGTATTTACATCCACATGGGGCCAGGTAATCGGTGTTTTTTGTGGATCGTTGGCGCGTGGGAACACCAGGTTAATGGTTTGGGTATATTGCAGCTGCAAAAATTGGCCCGCTCCATCGGCCACTTCTTCAATCCAGAAAATACAATCCATGTTTGCGGCTTTAACATTATTTTGGATAAACGGGATATTTAAAATGCCGCCGGTACCATTATTAGTAGACATAATCAAAGTAGTAACACTGTTTAATGTCTGTTTACTCACCGTATCGGCCAAAATTTGATTGGGGTTAGACTGGTCAAACTCCGGGAATTGGCGAATTGTAAATTGCGGCCCCTCGGCATAACCTAAATTGCCCCCAATCGGCGCTATGGATGCGCTGCCGAATGGAATAGTAACCGGGCCGCTGGTATCTTCAATGGATTTACCGAGTGCCAGTACCGAATTACCGTGCGGGATAATCGATAACCGCGCTACATTTAGATCGTTGTTAAAATCGGTAATATTTAAAAACATACCGGTTTCTTTGTGAATTACACTGCCCTTGGGGAAGCCCCGCGCAGCACAAAAATCCGTACCACAATCACTAATAACCGTTTGCTCATACACCAAGCCGACAATAGCTTGGTCTTCTTGTGTGCCATTAACCACTGGGCCGCGATTGCCCGCCACAATTGTGGCCGGTTGAAACGTGAGGGTTTCTAAAAAAGGAATTACCTCCAAACAAAAACCCTGATCGTTTTGGGCACTGGGAAATGTACCGGGTACAGCAATGACATTCCAGCCAGCTCCAGGCGCACTTTTCCAAGTACCCACCAAATTAGCCAAGGGGCCCAAGCTCGTTGTTGTTTCTGCATTGGGCTTTTCAATCACCTGAATGCGATAGGGTAAGTCAGTAATTTTAACATCTATAGTCATAATAAATTTCTCTGGTTGTTGAACGAAAGTTAATAGTTATAGTTACAACCCATCAATAATAGACAATAAAATATAAAGCTCTGCGCAATCAAAAAAACACATTTAAGCCGAATTTTTTCGACCTCACATGCCGCAAACAGATAACACGTCAGGCCCAGCCAGAAAATGGCTACTTGTTAACCCGGCTGGTCTAATAGTGGGTTAACATGCACTGTATCTGCGCGCGATCAAACAGTTAAATGCCACGTCTTATATTAATGCGGCTCAAAGCCTAATATATTCAAAACTAGGCCCAGTCATATGCCCCTTGCCATTGGGGATTTGCATCAATGCTAAAGCCTGATATTTCAGCGCATACATCTGCGGTATCGCGGTGGCGATGCTGGCAGGGGCGCCATTGCAGGCATCGTGCAGCGCGCGCAGCAATGTCATATAGGTGCGGTTAAATTCATGCATCGCCTGCCAGGTAGGTGAGCCAACGGGAAAATCCGCCATTTTTGGATTGGTCTGCATATCACTAACCGCTTGCCAGTTAACCGCTACAGCAGGCCCAGTGGGAGGTAATTTAGCGCTATCGGTAGGCGCATAACGCCGCTCATGCAGAATTTCGTTATATTTAAAATAATGTGCGTATTCCACCTCTTCACCAAACATCACACTGTCGGTGTCAAATATAGTGCCGTCTATACCCTCGCCCTGGCCGACAATTTCGTCAATGGCTTGGTTGGCATCATCCAGATCATAAACGGCGATTAATTTTCCGCCGCCGCCGTAATAGTGCTCCGGCAATACTTGCCTACTCGGGTCGCCGGTAAAAATCCCGCCTGGGGTTACCGCATCCAAATAATTAATGGCGTGTTTTAACGCCTTATAAAACTGTCCAATCGTTTGATAATGATTAGCCTCGGGCGGCGCTGTGGCAGGAGCCGGTTGTTCTATTTTTAAAAATGTGTGCAGCGTATGTTTCGAGAATTTTTCCAACGGAACCTTAAATGCCTGGTTACTGTGCGGCAAATAGGTGGGATATTCTGGAATAAAATGCGGGTGATCAATCGACGGGCGCCCGCCTAGGGCGTTGAGAATATTGCACGCCAAAATCATATGCAGCATTTCTTCCATTACCACGCTTTGTATGGTTTGGTACGCAAAGGCGTTGGTGGTAGCCTCGATAGAATAAAGTGCGCATAAATACGGAGGAATAGTCGAATGCTCAAGCTCAATAGCGGTTTGCAGATGACGCCGCAAAGATTCAACTGATTTAATGCTCCCGCAGATATGCACATCACTTAAGGGTGCAATTAAGCGGTGGCGTGTGCGCAAGCTGTTGGGCCGCGCATGAACTAGATGTGGATTCGTCATGGAAATTACTCGGCTAATTGCTTAAGGATATTTTCAGCGGCCATATAGGTCAGCGCCACCATGGTAAGTGTTGGATTGGAGGTGCCAAGCGTTGGCATATTGCCGCAACCTATGAGGTATAAATTCGGGTGATCCCAGGTGCGCTGCTGCGGATTAACCACTGAATTATTCGGTTTATCACCCATGCGATGCGTACCCACTATGTGGCCTGCACCACGAAAGGTATAACCGCGCCCGTGCCAGGTTACATAATCCGCTTCCGTAGGGTTATACACCGTGTGATCTTCAATACCGTTAGCAGAAAATATTTGATCGGATACTTCTTTAGCGGCAGCGAAGGATTTACGCAAATAATCCGTCGCATCGTAATGAATAACCGGGCGATAATTACCTAAATGATCCTTGTAGCGCTCATCAATTGTGATGCGATTATTCGGGTCTGGTGTTTGTTCACATTCAAAATGCAACAGCGCTTGACGCGGCACCGTATCGGCAATTGTTTTGCGCAGCTGGTCACCGAATATATCGGCCGCTAATGCATTGCTAACATCGGTTCCCGGTGCAAAGGTCGGCCATGACCAACCCCAGTTATCAATAGGCGAAATCCATGCGGCGAAATCCCGTCTAAATTCACCATCGCGAAAGGAGGGAATATAAGTAGTGCAGCCTGGTCCGCGATAGGGGTAAATTTTTTCTGGAAATAATCCCCAGGCAAGCATAACCAGGTGATCCATTAAATTGCGCCCTACCTGATCACTTGAATTAGCTGCGTTAGACGCTAACAGAAGTTTAGGATTTTCCAAGGCACTGGCGGCTAACACATAAATTTTGCCCTGCGCAACTTCCTGTGTGTATTCACTTGAATTGGGGTGGGCATATTTTTTGTAGACTATCCCGGTTATTTCTTTGGAATTTGCATCTATATTAAGCTGCGAGGCCACAGCCTGGGTGCGAATAGTGAGGTTTTTTTGCACACATTTTTTTAAGGTTTTAAGCGCATTGTATTTAGCCTGCACAGGACAAATAGGCACACAGCTCGCATTGCCCTCACAGCGCTCGCCCGTATAGGGGTCCCAAACTGACCCTACCACCTGATAAGGCACACGGGTTTTCGGCATCACTAATTTTTGCGCCTTTGCATCCCATTGCACCGCCCCGTAGGTATAAGCAGTATTCGGCACTGAATTGCGCCCCTGGGGCATACTCACGCAGGTAATCGTATATTCTTTTCCCTTCAGCCAAACCTTGAGGCCCTGGGTATTTTTAATCCATTGTTGATCCTGATAACTCTGCGGAATTTCATGCATGGGAAATTCGTAATCAGCCCCGTAATTGGTACGGTTCATGTCCGGGCCAACCTGAGCTGATACACTGCCGGATATACCTATTTCATTTTCCGCCATTTCATAATAGGGCTTTATGTCTTCATAACTAATAGGCCAATCAACGCCCTGCCCATACAGGCTGTGCATTTTAAAATCGTTAGGCAACATACGCGGCACATTACCTAACCAATGCAAAGTTGTGCCGCCAGGCCCACGCAAACAATCGCTGGCAAATGGCAGCGGCCCTTCTTGTACTAAATAACCTGTATCGTAGGGCGTTTTAGCCTTTATTTCTAAAACATCTGGTGAAGGCGCATCAGGAATATCAGGATAGGGGCCATTAGTTGCTTTATTGGCTTTACTATAAAAATTTTGGACATAGTGCTGATAATTTTCATAAGCAGCCTGTGGCGTTAAAGCTGCTCCTGCCGTTAAACCCGCCTCCAACATTAATACCCGTTTACCCGCCTGGGTTAAAGTAGCGGCAAGCACTGCCCCCGCAATCCCTGAGCCCACAATTACCACATCATATATTTCGCTCATATTATTTACCTTGCAGGCCGAAAAGCCTTATGTGTTGCTCTAAATTGTGCGTTGATCTCTCACCACAAAATCAACGCCTGTTCAATGGTGCACCGTCGTGTTTAGACAGCTACGCGAATGACCGATGAGTTGCTAAAAACAACGCAATAATCAATGCGGCCTAAAACATTTCGACCGAGAGTTAAATAGAATTATTGACGGGGGGTTTAGCCCAAGAACCAAAGCCCGGTTGTTTAGCACCTGGTGGATGAGTGTCGGCAAGGTTCCACACCAACCCTTGCACATAGGCATTAGGGCTGATGTTGCGGGCCTGAGCGAGGTTAGTCGCTTGGTTAACACTGGGCGCCCATTGCCCCATATACCACATAAAAATAATATTCTTAGCCAAACTGTCGTAACAAGAATCGGGCATTAAACGCAGAGCAATTAAATTATTGATTTTTTCTTTATCACCCTCTCCCAACCGCAGCACTTCAGCACAGGCAACAAAAAAATACTCTAGCGTGGCCGGGTTATTCTCTTCCTGGAGTGTTTTTAAGTAGGTATCACACATACCGGTACCTAATAGCTCCACTTCACTAAAACCCGTTAGCAAGCTGGAAATGGTTAAAAATAAAGAGCGGTGAGGATTTGCACTCATATAATTGTCTCGCAACGAATGGCTGAAATTAATATACGGAATGTTATTTAATACCCTCAAGCCAATAGGCCTTAGGGTGTGCAGGAATCAATTACTACCTAGGTACCAGCCATGAATACACATTATTTCAAACACGCCGTGAATACATCCTAAGTAGGCTCGTCAAAAAGATGCCTCTTTTTGACGATCTGAAATGATGTATATTCATTAATTCCGTACAGCTAGTAGATATGCTTTACACATTGATCTTCTAATGAGGAAAACGCCGCAAAACTCCATTCAGGCAAGTGACGCAACTGACGTTTTTCCCAATCAAATGCAATTACTATACGGCTAGTGGTTTAGTGACTAAGCGCCGGTTAACTTCCTGGCGCAGAGAAAAATGCTGGGCAGGTACTGGGCAACAACTCCGAATGCAAGCCCTCACAGCTATTACTAAATTGCAAGTTGCCTGTTGCATCAATACTAATCGTCCATATGCTGTCGTAATCGGTGTAATTCCACTCGGGCAAATCGGCAACAGCTTTAGGATTTTGATAGAGTGTGCCCAAGAGATAATCCACTGCTTTTTTGATGTGCACATGCTCCCAGGCCACGAGGGTTTTTGCATTTTGGTATTTGGGCTGAGAAAACGGCGAGTTTTGGGTAAACAATGCCGCCGCCAAGCTCTCTGCGTCATTCCAGGGAAATTGCGCAATATCCATCTTCAGATCAAATTCAGTGGCAAACGGCGCTATGGTTAAGGTCGGACGAATATAGGAGCAGGTGCCCGCACAGGCGATAATTCCATTTGGATTAGTCGTCAGAATATTATCGGGCATAAATTGTATTTGATTTTTGATTAAACTATTGGCGCCCAATGCTCGCCACTGCCCGGCACAGACGTAATTACCGTTTTCAAATGCGGCGGTGGGGTGTGCCTCCACATGGCGAATAAAACTCACCGTTAGATTGGTATTGAGGGTAAAGGCAGGTTTACTCGGTGGCGATACAAAGATATTTTTTGTGGCGGTGCCGCAGGTTTTACGTCGAGCATCACTAAGGTCTAATTTGGGGTAGACTTTTTTCGGCGCTAGTCGCTCCTCATACAACACTGCCTCAGTAGAGCCATTGGCTACTGTAGCTACAACATATTGGTGGGTCGTTTTTATTTTCGGCAGCTGTTTTTTATCCAGTATATTTGGAAAGCTCACCAGGCTAGCATTAATGGCCTGAGCAGGCATACTGACCACATATATTCCCGGCGCCTGATTGAGAATAATGGACTGCATAATAGACGCAGGTGAATTATACGTATTTACGTCCGCGCAATTACACTTTGGCGATGTACCGCAACTTACCTGATTGTAATTAACGCCCATATTATTAAGCAGGGAAAACGGCTCAATGGTTTGCAACACAGCTATATCATTGGGTGTAATAGCGCATTTTTCATCCGGTGCCGACCAGGCGTATATCTGTTTAATTTGCCCAGTTAAACCTGCAGTAGCAGAGGTTAATAATTGGCCAAACAGTAACGAATGGTTCAAACCTTCCACCGATAAACGAGCCGTATCCTTGCTGGCCGTTTCAAATGTTGGCACCAGAACAAACGTCCAAGCGTTTTGAATAAAATTCGGTGCTGATGTACAGGGTTGACCCTGACCAGGCTGCGACGGACAAGGCGCTGGAGCCGCAAACAGTGTTAATGGCGAACAGAAAATAGCAAATAAAGTGCACAGACTAAGGAAGGTACGGGGGTTTTGCATGGAATTGTGCCTTTTACAGGTCGGCTTATTGGTCTGTTAATGAACGACTCCTGGCAATCCAAGGCATGAATGATATGCAGGTATTTACCCCTCAGAACCCACATTAAACCCCAACACTCAGCATGGAAGGCGGTATCACTCCTTATGTTCTAAATCGATCACTGCCCTCTTAACCTCACAGGCAGCCCAGGCAATAACGGATAAAACTAAGCCCATGAATAAGCCTGCTAAGAGATACTGTCAGACTTAATCAGAACCTTCTTGGTAAAAAAAGCGCCCACCGGAATCTTCCCTGCGGCGCCACAAACCTTGAGATTAACGAGCTTAGTAACGGGTTAATACAACGTCAAGGATGACTGAAATATTTAACAGCAGTGAAGCGAGCATAAACTAACCTGCAGACATGTAACACTTGAAACAAAATATCTGGCCAATATGCCGCCTCACAGAAGCAAATAAAATAGCGATCAATAAATGGTTGCCCGATATTCACCCGGCGCACCGCGAAAATAATAAATTAAGCGGCCTCTGATTAATTGCAGACGCTCCTTGAATTATAATTATCAGCAGCAGAATAAAAGCAATCACAACCAAGAAATCAAACCTAAAAAAGTATTGCTAAAATACCTTAAAAAAAGCCAGGTGGAGACGGTATGACAAGGCAAATTTTGCGAAAAGGCCGGAGTTAACACCTAGTGAATGAGGATTTTATCGCCAAATTTAACGCTGCCAGACCTAGCAAGGGAGTATTTCAATAAGCTGCTAGGGGCGCCACTACAATTTCTCTTAACCTAATGACATTGCGATGGACGCGGGAGGTAGAATTTTACCGGGAGTGAAATCGATGTGATGCGACCTGGGAACCCAAGTCGAAGAGTATTACCGGGCAGGCACGAAGTAAATAAGCATTTTTTCCAAATTTAACGCCACAGCACTATTAACCTAAAGGGGTTTGGCACTGGATGAGGGGTAGTATAGCGATTCATTCAACTAATTATTACTAATAACATCAGCCAACAACCAGCGCACCGCTGAGCAGATAAACCCACGAGCAAATAAAAAGCCCAACACCCATAAAATCGGTGTTGGGCTCCGCTATTAACCCAGCACCAAAATCCGCCAAATTAATAAATTGCACTCATAATTACACGCGTTCAAACCGATAAAATTCGACGCTAGTGGCAGCTATAGTGAGGTATTTAGTGCACGTATCAAATTCCGCTTCTTTAGTATGCACCTCCGGCGGTTTGCCCACCGCGTTGCGTGCATTTAGGCTCGCGCCGGTAAATTTCCAGCTGCGGCCTTTGGCCGCTGGCATAAATCCCTGTAGATTCAGTTCCAATGTCTGCTCCTGCTCAGTTGCATTAACCACAGCTACTATGAGTGAACGCTGGTCTTCAGTTAAAGATGCAGATACATCCAAAGGCCAATTGGGGCTACCGGTATTCACACTGGGCTGATCGCCGCCAATAGGATATTGCGGCTTAGGCGGTGGATTATTTCCCGCTACGGCAACCGGTATGCTGCCAAAATGCTGATGATATAACTGAAATATACGGCCCTTAGCGCTGATAGTAGCGTCGGTGCGATTAAAATCCAGCCATGCCGTCGCCATGGTAAAACCGGCCATGGCAATAAAACCGGTATGGCGGAAGAATTCATGTAGCGTCAGCGCAATAGCCAAACAGTTTTTTAAACTGTCCTCAAATCCATAAGCCCATTCATCGAAGAAAACTTTAACGCTACCTTCATTTAATTTAGGAAAATGTTTTTTATATTCCTCCCATGCGTCCACCATGGTGCGCACACGATTAGCAGGCTGACGTGCCCACTCATTTAAGGGCATTTTAACGTCAAATAATTTACCGGTTTTTAGGTCGAAGCGTTTATCTTGCGGCGGGTAGGCATGGGTGCCTAAGGCGTCAAATTTCCCCCAACTGCCTTTGAACATACTATAGGCCCAGTCGCGCTCAGAACCGACTTTTACTTCCGGTTGACCGGCGATAAAAATTCCTTGGCCAGTCGTCATTTCATCTACAAAACCACCAGGGGCCACTATATAAATAGAGGGATCTACCGCACGCATGGCATCGGCAAATAAATTATGTTTAAGGGTGTATTGCTCCGGCGCCATATGGCCCATTTGCCAATGGCCGTACATCTCGTTGCCCACCGCCCAGTATTTAACGCCGTAGGGTTTTTTATGGCCGTTGGCTGCCCGCACTTTACCCCAGCTACTGTCGGCGTCGCCGTTGATATATTCCACCAATTCAGCCCCCGAGCGCGGCTCCGCAAACCCAGTGCTGGCACACCAAAAAGGTTCGCTGCCAATCAGCTCGCACAGCTGCAATAATTCATCCACACCCACATCATTTGATTGCACGGCATGCCATACCGGATCGTAGATCGGTGGGCGTAAATCCCGCTCGCCAATGGTGTGTTTCCAATCATAGGATGAAACAAAATTACCCCCCGGCATACGTAAAATGGGGCAATTCATTTCCTTCATTAAGGCTAATGTATCGGCGCGAAACCCTCGGATATTATCCGCGGGCATTAAGGATACCGCGCCAATCCCACAGCGCCCTTCCCCACTGGCCAGAATTTCAAACCGCGCATCCTGGCTATTCACGCCAGGTTTAAATTTAAAACAGCGGGTTTGCCATTTTTTACCCGTACTCATTTTTTGCTCGATACTTTGCCCCTCCGCACTTCCCCAGCTGAGCTTCACTTTAAGTTTAACGCCGGAATCACCCCAGACTACAATGCGGCCAATATATTCAGCCCCGGCTTTTAAGGCTATTTCCCCTTGGGCCATACCCACGGGCGTTGCCCCTTGCGCCGTAATTACCGGGCTGTGTTGCCCCACCCATGGGTTTTGTTTATCCAAGTTAATGGCAGAAATCGCCCCTACGGCCAACCATTTTTGATTAAAACTTAATGCGGCTAATGGATGAGTCGGTTTAATTTCCGGTTTTTCAATAACACCGTGGAAAAATTTACGGTCATCCAGCATTTCGCTCCACAGGCTGTGGTTAATTAAATTGCCAATATGTTCAATAAAACCACCGTAGAGCTTAGGCGATAGGTGTGGCCCCAATGACTGGGTATTAATGGTGGCCGCAATGCCTGCTGCCGTGGCTGCCGAAACACTATAGTGCCAGCTCGCAGCCGCTACTGCGCTACCCACTAATAAGGTTCTACGTGTGATGTTGGGTACTAAATCGCTCATGTGCGCCTCATTTTTATTATATTGAATGATCTGGTTATTTTTTTGCGAAGAATTTTCACACATACCTCGCTTATTGCGATTACCACCTCGCCGCATTGCAAACTATCAAATTTTTTACACGCCTCCCTCTTCTGAATATCTTTGTAAAACGTATAACCTCCGTATGCTCAAAAATGACTGAACAGAATGAATGTAAGAAATCTCTTAATAAATACGCGCTCGGCTCGGGCAACTTTAACGCAGAGAAATATCATGTACGGCATATGCTCCTTTAATAGCATCATCATTGGGCTACTTTCTGCTTTTGTATTGTTATCGCTGTATCAAAGCAAATTTGCTGCTCAATCGCGTTCTTGCCTAAGGATTTTCAACAAACTGTGTGAACACCAGGCATCAACCCAACAATCGAATTAAGGTAAAACTGACTTTTAGACGCGCTCGAACCGCAATTATTAAACTGCCTGTAGCGCACAGTTCCGTAGCGCAGGAGAAACAAAAAACTAAGTTGTACAGGTACACCATCAGTTCTCATTCGCCCAATCTTGCCCTTCGCCAACATGAAGCAACGCACACACGCCTCGATCTATTGGTCATATGATATATCCTAATGATGCACCAGCTCGATAAGCGAAGCAAAAAAATCTGCATCACCCACCGGACTTCACAATCAAAAAAGGCACCTTCCCATGGTCTTCGTTAATTCAGCAGGCGACTTTAAAACCTTGCGGCATGCAGCGGCTTTTGCCCTAATGCTCGCCACCGCACTCAGCGGTTGTACGGGTGGCGGAAGCTCGTCATCGAGCAGTTCATCCAGTAGTTCCTCCAGCAGCTCATCCAATTCGAGCAGTTCATCAAGCTCCAGTAGCTCAAGCTCGTCTAGCTCCAGCAGCTCATCAAGCTCCAGCAGCAGTTCGAATTCGGGCGGTCTGTCACCCTCGGATAAATTGGTGTTAGCTATTAATGCCGGCAGTACTTCAGCGGCAACCTTGGATGGTGTGGAATATAAAACCGATCGTTTTGCATCGGCCGGTACGGCACAAGTTGTAACCGATGCCATTGCAGGCACCACAGAAGATACCCTTTATCAATCTGAGCGTTATGGCACGTTTCATTATGATATTCCGGTAAGCAATGCTACCTACACCGTTGTGCTGCATTTTGCCGAGCTTTATCACAGCAACGCTGGCGCTCGTGCGTTTGATGTAGCAGTAGAAGGGCAATCTAAATTAAGCAATGTGGATTTATTTAACCTTGTAGGTAAAGACGCGGCTTATAAATACGTCGTGCAAAATGTAGTGGTTGCCGATAAAACCCTCAGCATTGATTTAAGCTCCACTATCGATAATGCCACCATCAGTGGTTTTGCCATTTATTCCAGCAATGGCGGCACCTATGAAGAACCGGCCGAGCCCGTGTGTACAGCGGCCGAGCGCCAGACACCCACACAAATTGATTACAACCGCGCCGTAACCCGTAGCGAGCAAAAAAATCCTCCCTCGGGCGCATACGGCTACGCGATTGAACACGCAACTCAGACCCTGCCCAACCACACCATTTATCGCCCAGATTTATCCAAGGTAACTGAAATTCCCATTGTGGCCTGGGGCAATGGCGCCTGCTCCAATGTAGGCACAGAGCAGGCTGATTTTCTTTTGCAAATAGCTTCGAACGGTTATTTAGTCATTGCCAATGGCGGCCCTTTCGGGTCTGGTTCCAACGATCAACACGAAACTGAATTAGTCAAAGCCATCAACTGGGCCGTAGCGGAAAACAGCCGTAAATGCAGCCCCTATTACGGCAAAATTGATGTGGAAAAAGTCGCTACTATGGGCTGGTCTTGTGGTGGTGGCATGGCCCACTTCGCAGCGGTTGACCCGCGGGTTGATACCGCAGTTGCCCTAAATAGCGGCCTGGGTATTTATGGCGACCGCCAAAGTTATTACCCACGCTTTCACTCTCCGTTAGCCATTTTTAACGGTAATTCCAGTGATGTCGCCTACAACCCCGGCATGCAAGAATACAGCGAAGTAACCAACGTGCCGGTTTACCACGCCAATTACCCACAAGGCCACGGTGATGCGTACTTCCAAGATAACGGCGGTGAGTTTGGCATTGTTGCCGTAGGCTGGTTGAATTTCATGTTAAAAGATGACATGGGCGCAACCGGTAAAGGCATGTTCTTTGGCAATAATTGCCGCTTATGTAAATCTCCTTGGGTTGCCAAGTCCAAAGGATTTAATTAAGCGCAAAAAAGGGTCTGCATTTGCAGCCCTTTTTATTAACCCTGCGACACAATAGATCGTCCTGATCTATTGTGTCATCGCCTCTCTAACACCCACACAAATATGTGGATCTGTATTAACCTGGCACTAAACCTCGCAGGGTTAAAATAAGTGTTCTTTACTTTTCTAAACACACCACCACGGACGCCGCGTAGGATTTCCAATACACCGGTATCACATAACAGCGGGTATGCTTGGGTGTATGCATTTTTTGAATCGCGCCTTCCACCATCACCGGCACCGAAATCATAAATTCCCGGCCGAAGGTTTTGCGCGCATTGCCGGAAATGGTATTCGCCACCTCCCCTACCAAATCCAAAATATTCTCCAGCGTGGTTTCACTCTCGCCCATACTCATCAGCAAGTGAGTCAATAATAAGCGAGGAGCCGAAAAATACACCGAGCCGCGATAGGGGCCTGAGACGCCAATAATACCGGTAAAATCGTGCATGGCAGGTTCTACTTCGGCAGCCAAATAAGGCGAACCCACCTTCACACTGGTATCGCCTGTATGTTCAAAATATCCCACCACGCCATTTATAAAAACATGTAAAGCATCGTCGGTATCCATTAGTCCTCCACCAAATCACGCAGGGCTGAATTTAATTGATCGTCACTAAAAGGCTTGCACAAAAATCCGCGCGCGCCTCTCTCCAAAGCTTCGATACCCGTAGCCTTATCGGCCAAAGCCGAGATAACCAGTATGCGCACCTCGGGATTGATCGTAATTAATTCCTCGATGCAGGCGATTCCATCCATATGAGGCATGGTAATGTCCATGGTCACCACCTCTGTTTTTTGCTTGCGAAATGCCAATACCGCTTCAACTCCAGAATTGGCTGTAGCCACAACGGAAAAGCTATTGGCATCCGCACCTCGCTCTATTTTCCGGCGAATAACATTGGAATCATCCACCACCATCATTGAAAAGGTCTTGTTATCGTGTCTTAACGCACCCATCTTAAGCAGCCTCATTTTCACAGGTTGATTGGGGTAAGGTTACAGTGAATTGACATGCCTTCCCTCGCCGACTATTGATTTTGATATTGCCATGCAGCTGTTGTACTCGGGAGACAATCACATCCATACCCACTCCGCGGCCAGCATCATCATTAACTTCTGACGCGGTAGAAAAGCCCGCTTTAAACATGAGCCCCACTAACTGCTTTTGATTCCACCGCTCGGCGTCCTCCGCGTTTATTAATCCCATTTTAATGCCCTGCTGGCGGATCTTGTCGTAATCAACACCGGCACCATCATCACGCACATTAATTTCCCACTGCTGGTTATCGAGTTGAACCAAACTCAAATCAATTCGGCCCGCCTCAGGCTTTTTATTAAGGGCGCGAATATCCGGGCGCTCAATGCCATGGATGACGGCATTGCGAATAAATTGTAAGCACATATCATTAATTAACCGCGCGGTTCCCTCATCCAACACAACCTCATTAAACCCTGTCATATAAACCGCCACTTTTTTACCATGACGTTGCGCCAACACCTGCGCCAACTCACACAAGTGCTGCCAACGGTTTGATTTACTCGCGCTGGATGATTGAGCCGCGCTGCCGCTTGGAGCAAAGTGATTAAGCGCTGCAACCTTTTCCGCTAAGGTTTGAATACTTTCTATGTAGGCAATGAGCTTTTCAAGTAACACCACCGGCCCAATTAAATCAGCCCCTGAGAGGGATCCCTGCCTGAGTAGCTGCTGAATCGTGGTCTCCATGTCATGAGCCAAGCTCACAACCGTGGCGAGATTTAAACTTGCCGCCTCAGCTTTAAAATTATGCACCTCAACAAAAATATCGCGCAGCTTGCGCTCAAGGCCGTGAGATGTTTTATCTTGGGATTTAAATAATTCATTAATGCGGCTTAAGGTCTGCAAAGCGCCTTGAATAAATAACTTAAGTACCTGTGGGTTAGCATGCAAGATACCCGTTAACATCTCAATTTGATGGGCATTCTCAGCCTTTGATGCATCAAGCTCTCGGGCTAACAATACTTCTTTAGTAATATCCGTTACCGTGACTAACACCTGTTTAATTTCATCCCCAGATAACACTCTGCGAAAGTCAAAGTGCATATACTTGGTGGTATAACCGCCTTCGCCTTCAGCGATATTAATTTCCACTTGCTTGAGGGGATTTAAATCACCTACCAGGTTTGATTTGACATTTTTGCGAAATAACAAACCGATAAAGCGTTGAGCCGTCTCAAGATCATCGGGTTTAATCCGATCACGCAAAAAATCGCTGAAGAGGCAATTCTCTATGGCAAACTGTGTTTGCCCTCCGAAAAACATCTCACGCAACTTTGCAGAATGTTGGGTGCCGATACGCAATTGCTTATCCAACAAAAATAAGCCTTCGTTTACCGTATCGAGAATGTTGGTTGTTTCTTCTCTCGCCGCTTCAAGAGCCTTGTCACTGCGTCGTAAATGCCCCAAAAAGTGCTTTAAAATCAATATAAAATTTCCTATGGCTAAAAAGATGGCAACCAGTTGAATGGTGCGAAGCTGAGTGGCTTTGACATTGGCCGCCAATTCCATTTCCTGAGTGAGCAAATTCATAAAGGACAATAAATTAACCGAATTCGCGCGGGCAAATTCCAAGGCCGGTACCAACGCCGCCTTCTGCGCCTCTTGATCCTCCGCGTTTATTACGGCATTAATAAGGGGGGAATAGTTAGCCCAAATGGCCTTGGCAGACAAAAGCGCATTTTGCCCGGATCCAACAGTGACTGCATTTACCTCCTGTATTTTCCCCGCACCGCCCTCAACGCGCCCGCCATGTTCTAGCGCTACCAGGGTATCACCAAATAATTTTGCACTCTGGGACAGCTCGACTAATTGCGCCTGCCACACCTGCCCCTGTTCGCTCGCCTGATCAATTTCATATAAGCTTTTTACCATGCGCTGCGATAACATCCGCTGGCGACCTGTTAGGTTAATGGCCTGCGCATCGCCGCTAATTTGGAACGAGGTATAGAAATTCATCATCAATACCGTAGCGTCCAACAGCAAAAACAACGCGATGGAGACCACCAGGGTCTTATACTTACCAAATAATTTTGCTAGCACATCAAGGTCCTCACCGGTCCAGTTAAACCTAAGGAACCTCTGAAAAATTACCTTGCTCGCCTTGGTCCCGTTGAATTTACCAAAAAATCCCATTTACCACGTGTAAACTTCGTTTTTCACTGCATTCGCCTAACCACTACTAAGCCACCTACATTTTTCAGAGCCTCCCTAACAAGCAACGGCCTCGAAATTAAAACGTGCGCCAATTAATATAGGACACGCGATGGAGTCGTCACCCGATTAATGTATAGCCAAGGGTTCTAGCAGCATTTAGATGAATTTGACTCAAGAAAGCAAAAAAATGTAAACAAAGCTATTAAGCGCTCTAGCATGTTTATTTATGTGCCAAATATCTCAAAATACCCGTTCATTATTATTAATTGATAACCATGGAATCTAAATTGGCGAGAAGGCAAGACAAATCGATATGAGATATTTAAGGGCACAGCTTGACTAAATGCACCAGTAGCGAACTAGCTGCCCCTTTATATGAATCTTTTGTTACAAACATTACACCGAGGTGCTTATGGATGGGGTTGGCGGCTTAACTCTGTGATCGGCCGAGGTATATATTGGAGGGGGTAATTGGGCGGGGCTAAGGTGCGAGTATCAACTCTTAAGGGCAGCAGGTGGATTCGAATCCCCTGCTGCCAGCGGCCCTCCTCAAAGGAGGGCACTTTTGAATGGTGCTTATACGAGATCAAACTCGGCAGGGTCAATTCCTAACTCCTTGCAAATCACGGAAACCACTGCTTTCTCCGACGCATCAAAGTCACCATCAGACGCCCCAATGACACAACATACGCGCACCATCAGTTTAGATGCGGCTGCATCGGACTTAATTTTGGCAATCACTTTAAGCGCTTCTGCTTTCCCAATCTCATAGTCAAAATCGAACTTGCTGACCACATTATTAAAAGAAGCAATTACTTCGTCAGAATTAAATACCTTCAACTCATCTGAGCTATTGATAAAACCAAGCATTTTTTGTTTTTCGGCAGACGAAATAGAACCATCCGCCGCCGCCACTAATGCACAACCGGCCACTACAGCATTTAAAAAATCTCTATTTTTATATTTAGCCACCTCGCCAGATATTTTAGCGCTGGCGTCTTTACCCATTTTCTTAATTGAATCAAAAAAACTCATAGTGTTTACTCCAGTTGTTGAGTGTTTAATTAGATGATTAGCCAAAATGGAATGAAGAGAGCCCCACCGCCCCGCCAAGGGCAAATTTGAGTAAGCCCAAAGCCACATATGGCTGCGCATACTGCGTAAATCAAGGCAGGCGGCGGCATTGATAACAGATGTTATGTAGGATAGCAATCCACCCCCCCCTAAATCGATCTGCAATCGATGATGAATTTTGGCCTATGGATTTCAAATACTCTTTGGCCTTCTTTGTATCACGACCATGATCATCTCGTGCATTTAAATACCCATTAATTCATGGAAGTACAGCTCGAGATCCTTCACAAAAGCGATCATTTATACTCGGAAATGAGAGACGATCTTGCACCAAAAATGATCTTTCATGAATAAGATAAAGAGGTTTTTTAATTGAATCTAAATTGGACATCAATTTGCCTTTTCTTTTAGGCAATCGAAATGCAGACAACCCTGAAATTCCTGATCAATTGCCCATTTATATTACCCGCCTCAAACCCGCTTCCTCGATCAGTCTTTGAGACTTCGGGGTTGGCAGGTGACATGATTTATTGAGATCTCTTCCCCCTCTCTAATCCCTTGGTTCGATACCTAAATCCCCGGATTAGCTGGCCTGAAAGGATGGTTGTCTCGACATCACTTTCGATAATTAATTGTCAACCGAATTTACTCCCCGGATAAATTAGACTGGCTTAATGCTTGAATTTTTGGCGTTGAATGCCCGGGCAGTTGAGGCTGGGCTTTTTTTTAGTATGGGTGTCTCGATTGTTTCACCTCCAATGCCAAAAGTTGCCCAACCCAGTCGTTAAACAAATGGCATTCTTCGCGCATAGTGGTGATCCCAATATCTAAGGCGACTAAAGAGCCATGAATGACTTTGTCGTATTGGTCAAACAACGCCTTGATGCGCTTACTCGGTGCGGTCGCGCTACTGTTGTTTACGTGTTCTGGAGAGTCGAACGCATTGCGGATGCGCTCAAACTGGGCAGCCAAACCAGCTTCACCAATTTCTGAGGCAATCGAATCAGGCTTGCTGAATAACAGACCCTCAAACTCATACATTTGCACATAGGGAATAAACCGGCGCATTGCGTCTTTGCCGATATGAGCCGTCAATTGCTCTACGAGCCTTTCTTCGACCCGGCTACGCTTATCCTCGATGTTTTGTAAGGCCAATGCTTCCGTTTTGCCCGGGAAGTCTTCGGGTAAGCCATAAAAATCAAAGAAGGTTGTGGAATAAGCTTGTGTATCATCAAGCAGGCAGCTCTTTACATCGTGTAGCACGCGTTGGAATTTGAAATTGCCACCTTTGTGGCCAGGTTTCCCGACTAAAGAAGGAAACAAATAAATGCCTTGAGGTGTAAAAATGTCCGCCATCACTTCATTGACGAACATTTCCTCCGTTTGCCCTTCACAAATTACATGCACTCGAATCATCTGGATGGCCTCCCACCCAAAATGTTCTTCTGCCAAAGCTCACTCACGGTGTAGTCATCCAGCCAGTTCGTGAAGTCTTCCTCGTTGAGCCGCTTAAACACAGTCGCGCCTTGTTCGCGTTCCACCACAATTAAATCATCGATTGAAAACTCGTCCACTAACGGTGCAGATTGAGTCGACACGATTACCTGCATGCGCTTGGAAGATGAACGTAATAAACCTGCAAGTAACGCAATAGCGAATGGATGCAAACCCAACTCTGGTTCGTCAATAATGATAGTTGAAGGCGGTTTGGGCTGAAGCAAAGCAGTGACTAGACAGATAAACCGAATAGAACCGTCGGATAGCTGGCTCGGCCAAAGCGCATAGTCACTGTCTTTTTGCTTCCAGAGCAGCCTGATTTGCTCTTCTTCGGTCGGCAGCTTTTGGGGCTTTAAAACAAAATCATCAAAAAACGGAATAGCCAAGCGAACTGTTTTGACGATTTGTTCATAGGCTTTGCTCTCGCTTTCTTTCAGCGAATACAAAAACGCCGCGAGATTAGAGGCATCGGGTCTGAGGTGGGCATTGTCGTGAAGTGCGCCCAATCGCTTTACGCCAGCGGTGTCGCTGGTATCGTGAAAATGAAATACCTTCCACTGTGAGATAGCATCGTAGCAATAGGTGGCAATGTTCTTAGAAGTACCTCCGTTCATTTCTTTTTTCAATCGAGATTCATTATGGCCGCTCCTCAGGTTTGGTTTTGTTACACCATAATAAGGACCATTGAAATAAAGCATCTCCCTGGAAAAGGTGAAGCCATCATCAGATGTGGGCTCCAAAGTTAAATCGTACCCATTAGAGGCGAATCTAATTGAAGACTCAACTTTACTTGTTTCTTTAACTCCATACGTAACGATACGATCTGCACCACCTGCCTTAGATGTCCAAACTTGCAGCCGACCTTCTACGAGCTCATTTAGCATCCGGAAGTAAGAGACAAAATTACTTTTGCCGACGCCGTTTGCACCGATCAGGACATTGAGGCTGTGCAATTGAAGCCGGTCCAGTTTTTTAATGGACTTGAAGCCAGAAATTGAAAGCGTATCAATTGAACCCATACTAAGTTTTCTCCCGAGCCACTTTTTTCTATGTCAGGCTCAAATGATGCTCGTTAATGCGGTCGCCTTCATTTCCACCGTGTTGCGGGCCCAGGTGGTACTAGGGGGCACTTGACACATTGGCGCCGCGATCTTTAGTCCATTTGATGCTGGGGATTTTGTTGAGCAGTACGCCGGAATAGTAACTGGATACCCACCCCAACACTCGATCAATCCAAAATAAAACCGTATATTCAACCAGCACAAAAGGTTTATATCTATCTAGATCCAGATAACCATCCTTTCATGCCAGTAAATCTGGGGGTATAGCAATAATGTCGCCCGGCAATTCCTGACCGATTGCCCATTTATATTACCCGTCTCAAACCCGCTTCCTCGATCAGTCTTTGAGACTTCGGGGTTGGCAGGTGATGTGATTTATTAAGGTCTCTCCCCCTTCTCTAATTCCTTGGTTCGATACCTAAACCCCTGGGTTTTCTGGCCTCAAAGGATGGTTGTCTCGATATCACTTCCTAAATAATTCTCCGATGTTAATTATTTAATCACGATCTAACGTAGCAAATCCCAACTTAGCCAGAGGCGAAATTAGTAACTCATATGCAATCAATTTGTTAGCGAACTCTAATCTCGACAATCTCTCATCAAATAAAATAACCCATGGTGGCGAGGACAACAACCCTCTCTCACCAATACGTGTGGCACTAGCAATAGATGATTTATTACATTCATTCAATGGAATTATTCTGATGGCGCCACTCAAATCTTTAAAGATAAGTTCCCCATTTTGAATTTTAATATCGTCACCGCCAGATTCCAAACCAAAGAACGCACAGGCAAGTTCTGATGGACCAGATGCAACTGAAGGGCGTTTTAATTTATCTCGAATAAAAATATTAGTCATAGTAGATACAATCAGTCTGAAACGGTGACCGCCTAAATACAACCGATGCAATTTAATTTCTTCAATCCGGCATATACCCTAGCGCGCCCCACGAATATTGGCTCTATGCACATGCCCTTCGTAGTCCGAACTGGACACATGGCATCTCCCCTCACTACAAAAAAATGATTGGTTTCGTTTGAATTTATAACCACTTCGAACATGTTGATTGTCGCTGCAATACGCTGATTCATAGGTTCGCAAATATCTATTGGATAATGGATGGAATTATTCTTCTTCCTTCTATCAACTGCCTATTGGATTTATACTTGCTTATTAATTCCTCGACTGCAGCCTGACTGTTCGCGACCTGCCTAATCTCTTCATCCAGAAGCGCTACACAAATATCGATTTCGACGGGCCCGCCTGTAAAGAAAGTGAGATACCAGCCAGATTCATTTTGTATCAACAAATAAGAATAAGGTTTCTGAAAAATTATGCTCATGGCTTTTTTCTCGCGTTAACGGTTGCTTCGGATATAGACATCTCTTTATATGATCCTTTGGGAATCGCATCAACGATCGCTTCATCATGACCTGTAGGTAACTTGCCTCCTGCCAGCCAAAGTGCATTGGCTCCTTCTTCCCGGCCCGTGGCCATCCTCACATTATGAGCTTTTGGATCAGCAATCTCTACCACGACCATTTCTTGTTTTTGCCAATCACCAGCTGGAATCCCTAGTTCTGTTTCAATTTTAGCCATATCGCCACCGGTTTTGATTAACACATCGTCAAGTTGAGCTTTTGACATTACAAATTGACCATCTCTCCGTCCAACCAGCTCCCTTCCAAATGTATCCAGCGCCCATTTAGGAGCAAAATAAGATGCACCTTCTAAAAATTTACCTATATGTGCCTCTATATAAGATTTCGGTAAATATTCAGAAACTTCAAGTCGATCGGCTTTCTCCATCGCTTGTACACGTTTTAATTCTTGGTAGCTCTTAGATGCCTCCGAGCTACTAGGAAAATGGCCTTTTGTGTTTCGTTGAAATGTATTCCAACTATTTTCCTTACATGTCAACCCAAACGGATCCACCCACTCCGTAGGATTCGGTGCATATTGGTAATTATTCACACCACCCAACAACCCAATCGGATCTTGGCTGATAAACTGCCCGATACTCGGGTCGTAATAGCGGTGGCGGTTGTAGTGCAGGCCTGTCTCGAGGTCATAATACTGGCCTTGAAAGCGCAAATTGTTTTCAAATTCGTCTACTTCCTTGAGCGCCAAGCTGCCATAGGTTTTATAGCGGGCCTGCCAGACGATTTTGCCCTGCTCATTGGTCAGTTCTTTTGGGGTGCCGAGATGATCCAGGTGGTAGTGGTAAATCGAATCGTTTTGCGCAACGGCCAGAGGCCTAAAACTTTCTGGTTCAAAGATATAGGTTTTTACATTGCCGCCGCGAATCTCCTGGGCTAATTGATCGCCCGCCCAGATAAAATCGGTGCGGCCAAATTCATCTTGTTTGTAGATGCGACGGCCCAATGGGTCGTAGGCAAAACGTATGAGCTGGTTATTTTTGCTAACTTCTATTAATTGATTGGCGAGGTTGTAGCGGAAAGTGGTTTGAATAACACCCGCTTTACCACGCTGTTCGTGTATTAAATTACCCCTGGCGTCATAGGTAAATTTGCGATCCGCCTGCATCAATAGTCGGTTGCCTTTGACCTGGGCGTTTTTATCGTTGCCAAGTAGGTTGCTGGCTGGATCAAAAACGAAAGTTTCCGCTAGATCACCTTGTGTTTCTTTCAGGCGGTTGAGCTGGTCGTAGACATATTTGATTTGCCAGGCACCATCGGATACTTGGCTTAAATTACCGGCATTATCGTACTCATAACGGCGATCAATGATGTTGGTTTGACGGTCTTTGTGCTGGGCGTGTTGCTTGACTAAACGGCCCATGGGGTCGTATTCGAAAGCACTTTGGACATCGCCTTGTTGGCGGCTTATCTCGCGGCCGAGTTCATCGCGCTCTATGCGCGTGATTTCCTGTTGGTTAAAACCAACCGATTGCAGTTGATCAAATTGATCGTAAGCATAATGAACGAATTGATTGCCAGGCAGGTGCAACTGCGTCAATGCGCCTAGTTGGTTGCGCGCGAATTCAACCACCTTTTTGCTATTTTTGATGAGCCTATTTTGCTCATCAATAAGGGTTTGTTCTTCGCGAATTAATCGCCCAAAAGCATCGTAACCAAACTCCAAATGCTGATTCTGGTTGTAGGTTTCAACGAGCTGGCCGGAGGCGTTGTAGCGGTAGCGGCTGATTTCTGTTGCCACTTCTTGATCGCTCAACCGGTAGGACTTGGCCAGCATTCGTCCGAGCGCATCGCGCCGGTAATTAACGACTATATTATCGCCATCTGTACTACTAATTAGGTGGCCGGCTTTATTGTATTGATAGGTTTGTTGGCGACCGTCAAAGCCAATTTCGCTGATTAAGCGTTCATTGCCGTCATAGGCAAATTCATAACGCTCTCCATTTTGGTTAATGAGCGCTATTAAATTGCGCTCTTTATCGTACTTGTATTCTAGGGTAAAACCTTCAGGGTCGGTTTTGCGAACAACTTGACTTAGGCCATCATAATCAAAACGGGTAATGCGCCCGTGGCGGTCTTTGATACTGTTGACCAAGCCATTGGCGTCATAGGCGTAATGGGCCTTTTCACCATTGTCATAGATTATGTGTATCAGTTGGCCTGCGTCATTGTATTGGTAGCGCGTTGTACCTACGTGTGCGCGGCTGCGAGCCCATACATCAGTTTGGATTAACTGCCCAAAACTATTGTATTTAAAACTTTGGCTGTGCCCTTGTGTTTGCTGGACGCGAATTAACTGGGCCTCTGCGTCCCATTCATAACGACGCACTCGGGTTTTACCCTGGCGCTCCTCCACCAACAGGCCTTGGGCGTTGTAGTTTAGATGCGTGGTTTGCCCGGCTGGATCTGTAACGGCAATTAGCTGGCCGATGGCATTGTGGTGGTAGTTCCACTGCGCACCGTTTTTATCCTGGCTGCGGCTGATTAATCCGTCTGAGTATTCAATTGAGTTGCTGTTATTGAGCGGATCTGTGACTGATATTAGGTCGCGCGCTTCATTAAAATTGTAATAGGTGCAATTGCCTTCTGGGTCTGTATAACGAATACACAAGCCATCGCGATAATCCCAGCGATGAACGCCGCCTTCTTTATCAATTTTTTGGGTAATTTGGCCGAATTCATTATAGGTGTAGTGGTTTGTATAACCGTTGCTATCGGTGGCGCTGCTTTGATTGGTTTGCGGCTGCCAGCTAAAGCGGTAATTATAGATGCCGTCATCACCCCAGTTGCGCAGGCAGCGTGCGGTGTTGTCCTCGCCATCCCATTGGTAGTAATAACTAAACCCGGTGGCCAGTATTCGACGGGTGAAGAGGTGATTTTTGTATTCATAGCGCTCGCCTATACCAATAGCATTGCGCTGGGCAATTAAATCGCCCGCTTCACTATAGTCGTATTCGGCTACTAGTTTTTGCTGTGTTGAATGTTGATTTTTGAAAATTACTTTATTAATTCGCCCCTGTAGATTGCGCTCAAACCACAGGCTTCGGCCCCAGTTGCTGACAATTGCACATAATTGATTATTCTCATATTCAAATTGCAATGTAAACGCTGCGGTGGGATGGAGTATTCGCTGTAAGCGCGCATGATGGGCATTGCCGGTGCGGCTAAACTCTTTGATCGGCTCTTGTTTTTTTACTAACCGATAAACGCCATCGGCAACTTGAATGATACGTAATTGTTCGTTTATTAAATGGGTAGATTGGCCAATTTCCGGCCGCGGCATACTCAGCATGCGGCCTTCATCATCCCAATAAATGAGCTGATCGGCTTGCTCTTCGATATAGTCGCAGCCAGCGTGTGTCCAACCATGGCCTAATCCTATATCACGGCTATGAGCGCTGCGGTAAATGCGTTTCCATTCAAAGGGCAATGGGCCAGGCAAGTTGCCGTCCACAAGGGGCAACAGTTCTTCGCCGGAGACCATACTGATGGGGCATCCCTCGGTGGTGCAGGCTGAGGCAATGGGCGAGCCTGCAGGTGATTCCGGTGTTACTTTCGCAGGCTCGACGTGTTTTATTTCGCCCTTACTTTCGGCCTGCTTTTGTGCAGGAGCAGCTTGGGGTTGAGGCTGCGCAGCGGGTTTTGCCCCGGCGTTGTGTTGGGTTTCATCCGCTTTGTCGTATTTTGATTTGGGTGCAGGGCCAGATGATGATGGGGCGCTATCCGTTTTAATGACTTTGCGCTGTTTGCGAACGTTTAAGCTTTTTAGTTTTTTACCAATAATCAGCAGGCTTTGACCCGCCTTTTCAAGACGGCCAAGCAGCTGCACATTTTTAGCCACCACTGCAACACCGCCCGCTCCACAAGATAAAGCCGCAATAATAATTGTGAGAATAACCTCAAACGCCAAACCACCCGCCATTTCCGTCCACTCGGTATGATGCTGTGCCTTGGCGTAATCAATGGAGAATTGTTTAAGGATGTTGCGGGTTTCTATGTCGCTCCAGATTAGATTGGCCAGCTCATAGGCATCTTCAACCTGAGCGCGGGTGATTTTGGCTGGATCGAAGCCCAGCATTTCAATGATTTCTTTATATTCAGCTTGAACCAGGTTTTCACCCCAGCTCTTTTTATTTTGATCCCAATAGGTTTTTTTGGCGGCTTCAACCACGCGAATTGCGCGGCGATTAACATCAATTACGTCGGCAAGGTCGTTAGCCCAAATTAAAAAATCTTTTGCCGCTTTGCCTAAGCCGGTAGCCGCTTTTTTTGCTGAGAAGGCGGCCTTTTCTGCTGCGCTGAGTTTTTCGTAATCAGCTTCTATTTTGGCTTTTTCTTTTTGTTCATCTTGAATAATCGTGCGCAGGTGCATTTGCAAACTGGTGCGCGCGGTGCGGATGGCTTGGTCGATGTTCTCCGGTTTATCTTCCGGGGCGTCGCGGGGGATAAAATATAAACGGCCTTTCCATAAATCTTCTTTTATGCGCTTGCGCATTTCGCTGATGGGCGCGTTTGGCGATGCCCGTTGGCTACTGGCGTGTTCGAGGTAAAAGTCTCGCCAGATGCTGGCTATTTTTGCGTTGCCCAAATAAGCCATTAATTGGTCTAGGTCTTGGGGTGAACGCAGGGGGGTGTCTTGCCGGTGGCTGGCACCTAGGGGGATTTGGGCGTAACAGAGAGCGAAATTGCGGCCATCGGGGAAGGTAAAAACATTCTGCATGTGAATTCCTTGGAACAACGATTCGATTTTTGAGAGCCTCTCTGGCTCATTGCGGGCTAGGTTAACCTGCAGGTGCTGATTAGTAAATTATGCTAATCGCCATGTTTAAAGGATGGGACGAAAGTATCCCTAAAAGCGACTGCGCTACTAAAACTATGTTCTATTGAGTCGCTGAGTGTGTTCCCGGCCTGTTATGGCCGGTGCGAGTGGGTAAAGACAGTGCTCTCTTGAGCCGGGGGGGCAATGTCGTTAAGTTGAGCCCAGTTCCCTCATCCTAGCCCTCTCGGTAACTGCACCCAGCGAGACTCTACCTCGATTTCATTCCCGATGAAATTCTACCTCCCCCATCCTTGGGGTCGTCCTGCATCCATGCAGTCGTCCCAAAGGGAGAGGGGACAGTGTGTACTAACCCCAGAGACTTTGCTTTTTAGCTCCCTCTCCCACTGGGAGAGGGTTGGAGTGAGAGTAATAAAAGGTGCAGGAAACAAGTCAAAATCCTTAACTCAATGACCTAGCTCATCAGCCCCCCTGAGCAAGGGGGAGCACAGTCTTGAGCTTCATTCGCAAGCTGATTTACTCATATAAAAAACCTCAAACCAGATCTACCTACATTCAACCGCTACACCTAAACAATCGGGTTAAACGCCGTTAACCGTGCCCAATTAGCCGTGCTGCCGAGGCCGTGACGGGGGAAATAATTGGGGTCGGCGAAGAGGCCCTGTTTGCCGTGCAAGGCCATGTAATTGAGGATGATGGTTTCAACCAAGAGGTTAACGTTATTAGCAGCAGAGCTTGAGCTGGTGTCTACGTCGCCGCTGGCGGCCATGTAGCCGATCTGCCGGTGGGCGTAGGTGCCGTTGACATCGGCGCGGGCCAGGCTCGGCCTGCCTCCGGGGTTGTAAACCAAGAAGAAGGAGGCCGCGCCCTGTTGGTTGTCGCCCGTCCATACCAGCTTGCCATTGGCATCTTTATCAACGTCACCGTTACTGAACACCGAGCCGTCGCTGAAGACGTAAATCATGATCGGGGTTTGGCGCAGGCGGGCGTATTCGAGGCAGGCGCCTATGCATTCACCGGCTTGGAAGTCGCGCATTTCGCCAGTGGTGCGATCCCCCGTGTGGTAGTCAAAGCCACCCATGGTGATGGTGCCCGCCCCTGCATAGCCGCTGGCGACCAGCTTCATCACCGAGGCGGTTTTGGCGTATTCGCCATTGGCGTTGAGTTCAGTTGCACTGAAGATGGTTTTTAGGTTGTCATCGAGCAGTGGGTCGAGGCTGTTGGGGTCGCCGAATTCGGAGGTTAAATAAGCACTCTTTAAATACCCGCATTCCAAGCCTTTTTTAATAGCTTGATCTGTGGTGAGGTCTAATTTTGTCGAGCTGCGGTTGAGCTTAGCGAGGCTTAAACGGTACATGGTTTCCATCACGGATACCGTTTCGTCTTTGGCCAACAGGCCCACCAAATCCCCCACATCCACTAAGCCGCGCGCGTCAGAGGGGCGGTCGATTTTGGTGGGGCGCACGGCGTTGTTGATCATCATGGCCGGGGCCATGGAGTTGCCGCCGGAGTCTGTGGCGCGGGAGCCGACCAGTGCCAGTAAAGAGCCGTTGGCACCGGCGCGGTTAATGCCGTACATAGGGTTATGCGGGTTATTGCCAGTGTCGTTTTCCGAGCGGGCGGCTATGGCGCAGCCGTCGGTATTGCTCCAGGTTGCGAGGGTGGAGCGCTTTTTAATGCCTTTGAGCAATGCGCTATCGCTATGAAAAGCAAGGCCCAAGCTGTTGTCGTAGAAGAACCCTGTGGTGAGATTGGCGGCATTGGTTTGGCCGGGCAACTGATCCCCCGGCAGGCCCAATTTGCGATAACCCGCTGTGCTTAAAAAATCCAACTGGCCACCGCGCCCGCCTACCAGAACGTTAGAGCCTGCGATATTGGCGCCGCCTGCTAAGTCAAAGCAAATAAACGGGATGGAGCCTGAGGCGTTGGCGTTCACACCGCAGCCTTTGGTTTTTAACGCATCTAAAAGATCGGCCGACAGCTGGGCGTGAGCGGGGCTGGCGCCCAGCAGGCTCAACACAGAACCACCGAGCAGCGTGCCCATCCCCATTTGAAAACCCTGGCTAATCAGCTCGCGCCGGGTGCGGGGTTTGGGGTGATCGGCGAGTTTTAAGGGTTGGTTGAGACCAATTGGCGCTTTGGGTTTCATAAAGGCTCCCGATCAATGTAACAGCATGACGGCACTGCCAAGGCTGGCAGCACAGGCGGCGGTAAGGGTTTTTTTCGCGCAGTCACTGCTGCAGCTGTCCATGGTGGTGAACAAGGGCTGCAGCGCTTGATCCATTTCGGCACTGCTGGGCTGGTTGGCCAGGCTGCTGCCGTCTTCTTTCACACCGTGGGATAACAAGGCTTTGAGCAGCTGCTGTTTAATCAGCGTTTTAGACGGCTCATCAAAGTGGCTTTGGTTCATATTAAGGCCGGGGAAGAGCGCATCCCGGTAGCTGGCGGTGCTGGCCATGACGTTGCAATACTTCACTGCGAGCTGGGTGATACCCATCTGCTGGGCGGCCACAAAGCCGTCGGCCGCCGCACTGCTGGGCAGCTGTTGTTTCACCTGCTCATAGGTGTCGCGCACCACGGCTTCGGGCACATGGGTCATGCTAGAGAGAGCCGCGTTAATCTGCCCGAAGGTGCGAATACCTATGTCGGATTTGCTGGGTTTATCCGGCGCTTCTGGGGTTGCCGCCACTATGTGGGTTTCCGGTGTGCGCTGGCTGGTTTTATCGCCAATGACGTCAAAGGTGAGGTAAAACTGATCAAACCCCTGGCCCTTTTCCAGCGCCACCAGAGTGCCGATGCTCGCCAGCGGTGTGCCGGATTTGGCGTTGTAATTGGCGCTGGAAATGATGGTATCCAGGTTGGCGAAGGACTGGCCGATCATGGATTCGCGCCCGTTCACGCCGATGCGTACACCCTTAATGTGTATGTTATTCGGTGCTGCCGCTGGGTCGAGGCTGATGAAAAACGGCTTGTTAAACAGGTAGGAGTAGCTATCAAACTGCTGCACCTCAAACACCACAAAGGCTTGCGGAATAGTGTTGCCGAGCAGTTCAGAGACGGCGAAGAGCATAAAAAACTTCTGCCCCACGCCTACATCGTAATGGGTTTTAACCTGCTGGGCGGTGAGGGGGCGTTTATGGATGGCGAGCATACGCAGGGTACCGGCCCAGCCGTAATTGCCGGACACTTCCCGCCCCAGCACCAAAGCAAAGCTCTCATCATAGGGGCTTAGGGCCGGAGTTTCGGTGGGTTTGGCGGTGGCCACTTTCTCGCCATTCACGTACATAGTGGTGCCGTCGACCGGTGAATAGTTAACGACTACGTGCTGCTGGGTGGCTTGTAATACCTTAGCAGCGTCCGCCGTTTGCAGGCGCTCGCCGGTGGCTTTGGCGCCTTCGCTGCGGTTGTCGAACACATAGTTGTAGATGTGTTGGCCGAGCATGAAGTTGCGGTGGTTGTCATCTCCGGCCAGGCTTACGATGCGAGCTGGGCCTTCTTGGGTGACATTACCGGGGATCACCCAGGCTTCGATGGCAAACTCGCCCGAAGCGCGCAGTTGTTTGGCGATTTTACTGCTCGCTTCCACGCTGCCCTGGGCGCGGCCATCGGGTTTAACCCCGTTCAAACCGGCATTAAATTTCACCCCCCAGGCCGCCTCCCATTGGTAGTCGCCGGACAGGCGCAGGTTGAGATCGGGCGCTACGCCGCTGGAGTCAAAGGCTATATCACCCTGGCCTTCTTTAAAGGTGTAGAGGGCAATCACATTCGCATCGAAGCGGCCTCCTGCGCTCACCACTTGGGCATTGGCAAAATCCACCACGCCACTGGCCGGTGGGCCTGCTGATGGGTCAACCTCAGGGCCTTTGGCTTTAATGTCCGCCGCCATGGCTTTGAGCGCCGCCAGTAATTCATCGCCGCTGCGGGTGCAATCGCTGTTGTACCAGCAGTTGTGTTTCATACCGGCGACTTTTTGGTAAAAGCCGGACAACTCCGGGTTATCCAAATTGATCTTGGGTTTGGCGGCAGCGTAGGCCACAGCTATGTCCGGGGAGGCGAAATAGGGCTGTTGTTGCTGGGCTTGCAAGGCTTCCGGGGTATGACAACCGACGCAGTATTTGCGCAGAATCGGGCTGTACAGCAGGGCAAAGCTGTCCGTACTGGTGGGAAATTGCAAGCTGTCGAGCTTGGCGAGGGTTTTTGGCACCTGCAAGACAATTTCCGTGGCCGCACTGGGGGCGCCTTTTTCGGCGGCGGCCCAGTTTTCAATTAAGAGTTTGATGGCGTCGGCACAGACTTGGCTGCTGGCAGCCCAGCAGTTGTGCCCGGCGGGTGTCGCCGTCATTTTAGCCACCAGAGCGGATTTGCTCGGCGTGGTTAAATCCACCACCGCCAGTGTCGCGTCATAGGCGTTCTGAATATTTTGGCTATCTAAAAATTTGCGCGGCGCCGTGCCTGTGGAGCCGTGGCAGTTGCCACAGGTGCGATTGGCCAGGTGCGACCAGAAATTGTCGATATACCGCTGCACCTGCTGGTTGGGCACCTTGCCGCTGTATTGAGCGACGGTGGCCTCGTCTTTAATAACCGGTGCAGGCGCGATGCGCTGAGTGCGTTTACCACTGCCGCCGCTGCAGGCCTGGGTGAACACCAGGATCAAAGCGAGCCCCGCGCACAGGCTGATTCGTTGCAACATCGAGGAATAAAGGGCCATGATCAATCACCTTTGCAATAAACGGCGGCTGTAGCGAACAGGGATTTCAGGTGGTATTGCTCGGCCTTAAAGGTGTTAACCATACCGGCCAACGCCGTTAAATCGTCCTTACTCTCAGGCCCCCGCAGGCACACCTGCTGGAAGACTTTTTTCGCCTGACACTGGCTGAAGGCTTCGGAGTTAGCTAACTCTTTACCCAATTCAGCCGCCCCACTGCCGTGGCCAGTGCCCGCTCCCCAGCCGAGGCTGGCGTTTTGGCCCGCGCGCCAGTAGTTATCCCAGGTGTCGTTGGTGGTCACATAGCCATAGGGGAAGGTGGTGTTGTTTATGTGGTACTTGGCGACCACACGGGTTTTGGTTTTAGGGTCCGTCACACCTTCGGCGTTGTAGCGGATGCGGCCGTTCTCGCCCGTGGTGTCGGCGTCGGCGTCGAATTCGTAGTTGTAATAGGCAAAGGCCTGCGCCAATGGGTCCATACCGTTATGGCAGCCCATGCAGCCGGTGAGGAACAGGCGGGAATCACCGCCGGGGGAGCGCGAGACATCCTGGCGGATGCGATCGGGCACGCGAGTCACATCGTGTAATTGCTCAAGGTCGTGGCAGAGATGGTTCATCAGGGTGAAGCGCAGCATGGCGCGGTTGGTGCCCGCGATAAAAAAACTCTTCGCCGCCGCCCGGCTGGTCATCACCCCTGCCGCCGCGCCGGTATAACCGGTTAATGAAGACTGCGTCACCTCGGTAAGCACGTCTTTAAAATTCAGGCTGCTGTTTTCCAAGGCTTCATAGTGGGCATTGCTAGAAAGTGAGTAGGCGGGCGAGACCCCCTGCCCAACGAACAGCGCATCGTCCGATAAAATGCCGCGAAAATCTTTGTCCTTGAGGGCATACCCCATAACCGTGGCTATGTAGTCATTCAGCGGGATAAATTGGTTTTGCTCCCGGTTGGTCCAGGGCGCCACCCAGTTTTTTAGGGTGACGCGGTAAAAGGCGTCGTTATCCATGGCCTTGTAGGCGGCCTCGGTGTATTGCTTCTGGTCGATGAGGGTTTTCATCTCCTTAAGTACCGCCTCGCTGGCGGGTATACCGGTTAGGCGGTCGTGCATTCGCTTCGCCTGTTCCCAACTATCGGCATAACTGGACGCCGCCGCCAGTACACTGGCACAGCCGAGCACAAACCCAGGCCAAAGGCGCAATGGTCGCTTCATAAAAACCCCGCAAAGACATGTTCATCCACAAGTATGGTTGAAGTGGCGGCGCTCGGCTTGCCAACTGCTTAGGTTGTTAACCGCATCGCGCACACCACTCGAACAAAGCCCTAAGGCAGGTTCTGTTCCAGCCGCCGAGGCGCTGGCAATTAAATGTGCAACTTGTGACCGATTTCCTCTGCTGCTTAAGCCTTGGGCCTGACGCAGGGCAAGGAGAATCCAGCGTGCAGTAACCTCAACTAAAACCTCAACTAAAACCACGCTCGTCTGATGTGTATATTTTTTCCTACAAAACCGCTGTTGGTACTTGTGCATAGGGCCCTAGCGCGTTTTGCACTTGGGTATTGCGGAAAAAATAGTGTGATTCGCGCGTAGGCTACGGATGGGGATTTGGCAAGAATTTTCTTGGCGGAGGAGCAAGAAAGCCGACAGTTTCAGTCACTTTCTGCCGGAGTTGGTCTGACAAACTTCCAGGCACTGGGCCAGCGCCCACCTAATTTAAATGGGCGCGGCCGATGATATGGCTTAATTGCTTTCCGGTGCAGGCATTAGCTCTGCGGGTGCAGACATAGCGGCATTAGCTTCATCGGCGAACTTTTGATACTGCGACATGGCAACTGAGCCGCCAATTGCCAAGACCAACACGAGCACTGGAAACGACAGGGCCACCACCCAGTGCCAGGTTTTGCAAGGAGGCATGGGCAGGCCGAAGCGGTTTGCTCCTGGGGTACCGGGAAAGAAAATCACCAGCACCACCACATACAAGTTTACCAGTGGAATAAAATTCAGCAGCCAAAGCCAGCCGGATTTATCTATATCGTGTAGCCGCTGAATACCGACAATAACCGAAAACACAGCAAAACCCAGGTACGCAACACCACCAATTATATAAGCCAGGGTGCTAGAGATTGTGTATACCCCACCCGCAACGGCGATACCGGCAAACAATGCGTAAAAACAGAGAGTGATATGTGCCCAATACCGCAAGCGATTAATTCGGCTGCCCGGCGCAAAAAAATTCACCTCGCCGAAAGCTTGTTCTTCTACCACTACATTGCCCAGAGGGGCTGCATACACGTTATTTGTCATAAATATTTCCTTAAAAACTACCCAATGGGCACAGAGTGTTAAATGATATGAATAGGTTTTTTGCGCACACACCGGTTGCCCGTGGCCAATTGTTGCCGAGTTAAAGATCCACGGAGCGGAATGGTTAACCCGGCAGCTATAGCAAGGGCAAAACCCGCCAGCACACGGGCGCCACTATAGGCATCGCCATCAAGGCATATCAACCCATTAAAACCAGGGCTGTTATCAATCACGCAACTTTTTCTACTCATAACCATAGGCAGGAGAATCTCGGCAGATAAGTAGCCGGTCTGCTCCATGCACAGCCTCACATGCGGAAGCAGTTCACAGCTTGATATCAGCGGCCCAGCACACAAAACCCTAGCCGGGAAACCTGGCGCAATTACTGCTTTTCAGCCGATACTAATCAGGTTAGCTTTGCCGCCCTTAGCCTCTCCACTTCCCCTTGCAAGGCGTGACGGGCTTTGCGGATCGGCTATTTATCCTGTGTGGCGGGCAAAGGTTTTCTATAGTGGTAAATGCCTTCGCAGCCAGCGGCAGCACATGCAGCTTATTTGCCCCGCCCGGCGGGCGTTTTACCTCTCCTCAATGGCGTTGAGTTCATTCAGCATGCGATTTTTGTTTAACTCCTTTATGTCTTGCTGCGGCGTTTTGCTGCTGGCCGGATGCGACGTGAGCAAAGGGACGGGCACCTCGGCAAGCCAGGGATCTCAAGACCCAGACCCAGTTTTTGTAGACTCCGCCGTAGCCTATATCGAGCGGCCACTGCCTAAGATGAACGCCACTATTCGGCCCGATGCCATTTTGAGCCCGGCCACCTTTAACCCCGGCGCCCATTTAATTCTCAAAGCCCGCGCTCAGGCCTCGGCCCCGGAAATTAACATCAGCGACAAAATTTTCCCGCCGACCAAAGGCGCCGCCGACACACTGGTGCCTCAACTCTACGATGTAAAAGACCCCAGCCCTTCACGGGACGGCAAAAAACTGCTGTTTGCCCTGCGGGCGCCCCAGTTGGCCAACACACCGGCTGAATTGCAGCCCACCTGGGATATCTGGGAGTACGACCGCACCACCGACAAGGCCCGCCGCATTCTTGCGAGTAAAGAAGAGGATAACCTGGGCCAGGATGTACAACCGGCCTATTTGCCCGATGGCCGCATAGTGTTTAGCTCCAACCGCCAAACCCTTACCCGCCAACAGATACTCGACCGCAACGGCGCCGCTTACCGGGCCTCCGCTGAGGGCACCAATGAGTACAGCTACAACCTGCATGTGGTAAACGCCGACGGCACCAATCTGCAACAGCTGACCTTCAACCCCGCCATGGACCTCAACCCGCGCGTCCTCAACGACGGCCAGATTGTGTTTATGCGCCGGGACCGTTTAGGTGGTAACGACAGCATCAGTTTTTACACCATCAAACCCGACGGCACCGAATTGAGTTTTTATTACGGCTACCACAGCAAAGACATAGGCAGCGAAAAGAAACCCGCCACCTACTTCAACCCCCAGGTACAGGATGATGGCAAGATCCTCGCCTCCCTGCGGCCGCGCAGTAATACCAAATACGGCGGCGACCTCATCACACTAGACACCGAGCAATTCTACGAGCGCGAGCAGAGCCTTAACGCCGCCAGCGGCACAGCACAGGTCTCCATCACCCAAGGCACTGCCTATAGCGAGCCATTAGGCACCGAAGAAAAACCCGTCGCCCCCTCCCCTGCCGGTTATTTCCAGGCCGCCTTTCCCTTAAATGACAAAGAGCAGCGCTACCTAGTCAGCTGGAGCGCCTGCCGGGTTATAGACCCCGTTAGCAAAGCGCGCATCCCTTGTAAAAACCAGCCAATAGAGCTGTCCGAAGCCGAACCCCTGTACTCCCTATGGATGTACAACGGCGCCACCCAAACTCAACTGCCGGTTAGTATCCCGCCGGCTGATTCCGTGATGAACCTCTTTAACCCTGTGATTCTGGCCGACAAACCCACCCTACCCTTAGCCGCAGGCAACACCAGCAGTTCACTCAGGACTGAAAACGCCGGGGTATTGCATATTCACCAGGTGAACGACTTGGGCCTTAATACCTATCAAGGTGCTAAGTACCTGCGCGTGCTCGGCCATGTGCCGCTACCCAAAAACGATGATTTAGAACTGGTGAACGGCGCCTTTGGCATCGGCGGGCGCGGCGCCGGTATGTTCGACATACTCGCCTACGCGCCCCTAGAAACCGACGGCTCCATTAAACTCAAACTACCCGCCCAGGTGCCCTTCACACTTGAGCTGGTGGATGCCAACGGCCGCCGTGTGGGGCCGCGCCATCAAAACTGGCTGAGCTTGGGGGCCGGTGAAATTCGCGATTGCAAAGGCTGCCATGTGGCCAACAATGCCAACGCACCCCATGGTCGCCTGGCGGCAGAACCTCTTCCTGGCACCGCCAGCATCGCCTCCAGCCTGCCGGAGCGCACCCCAACGCTGGGAATAGGCGCCCTCAGCTATATGAACATCAGCAAAACCATTAACACCCTACCGGCCAACTGCCAAGCACTGGAAACAAGCATTACCTGGCGCTCACCCGCTAACAAAGAAGCCTGTTCAACTAAATGGGAAGCGGGCTGCGCGAGCACCATTAACTACCTAGAGCATATTCAACCCCTGTGGCTCGCTGACCGCCGCAGCTGTGATGCGCAGCACGCCGTCACACGGGATCTCACCTGCACCCGCTGCCACGACCGCACCGCCCCTGCACGTATGCAAGAGGCCGGTGCAGACGCCCAAACCCTGGCCGATTTTGCCGCCCTGAATGTACAGCTGGATCTGCGGGCAACCCCAACCGACAACACCGACTTCGTCACCTCCTACACCCAGCTGTTTACCTCGGTCAATGAACAGGAGTATGTACAACAGGACGACGGCAGCTACACCAGTCAGGAAAAGCTCTATCCAACCCCCGTCACCATCACCCAGGAGGACGGCACTCAGGTCACGGAGATCCAAATGTTGCCCAGGGCCATAGGTGCGCGCTTGAATACAGCAGGCGCTCGCTCTACCCCTGCGACCCGATTCTTAGCCCGTTTTAATAACGCCGCCGACGCCAATCACTATCAAGGGCTCAGTCTTGATGAACAGTTCCTTATAAGCGAGTGGCTGGATCTGGGCGCCCAGTACTACAATGAACCCTCCAAGGCCCGCGAAGAAAATTAATTAGTTCACTATGCGCTTACTCTCCACCCTCTGGGCCATCAGTCTTTTAGCCAGCTTAAGTGTTGCCGCAGCGGCGAGCCCCGCCGCCCAGTGGAGCGATTCCGACGGCGAATTCCTCACCTTTAAAGGCCAAGTACTAGAGCTGCACACCGCACCAGGCAGCGGCTACCCGCTCTTCCACGCCGTGGAGAACGGCGAGGTAATTCGGGTTTTTAAACGCCGAGGCGATTGGTACAAGGTGGAAACCGCCAGCGGCGTACAAGGCTGGGTACACAGAATCCACCTCAACGAACTGGCTGACAAAGACGACCGCCTGGTGGATTTCCCCAATCCCACCTGGAAAGAAGCCGAAAATACGACTCAGTTGGGCCTGTTGGTCGGCCGCACCGCCGGGGCCATCAGCTATACCACTTATTTGAATTACCGCTTCACCACCCACCTCTCGACAGAATTAAAATACACCCAGGCCTTCGGCGATTTTTCCAGTACCAAAATGGCCAGCCTGCATCTGCTGCACCACCCCTTTCCCCAATGGCGCCTGTCGCCCTTTTTTAGCCTGGGCAGCGGCAGCGTAAAGGTGTCGCCCAACGCAGTGGTAGCTGAGCCTGAGGATCGCCAAGACTCCTTTATCGCCGTCGGCGGTGGCCTCATGTATCACTTTAATGCGCGTATAGACCTGCGCGCCGAATACAGCAAAAGCACCATATTGACCACCCGTGAATCCAACGAGGACATCGAAGAATGGAAAGCCGGCTTCAGCCTGTTATTTTAACGGCCGCTTTGTTAAGCCTTGCGGCACTGCCCGGCAGCGCCCTCGGTGCCGACTCCAAAAGTGACGACCAAGTAATCGACGACATAGTCAAACCCGACATCCAACGCCGCACCATCGACGATGACAAAATCGATACTGAAGATTTTGAGCTGGGGTTTTATGCGGGTGTCATGAGCGTGGAGGACTTCGGCAGCAACGATGTGTACGGATTGCGCCTGGCCTATCACATCAGTGAATCCATGTTTATCGAAGGCGCCTACGGCATCACACAAACGCAAAAAACCACCGCTGAAACCCTCGACCGCCTCGTACTGCTAACCGATGACCAAAGGGAGTTAAGTTATTATTCACTGAACTTCGGCTACAACCTGTTGCCAGGTGAGCACTATGTGGGCCGGTGGGCATTCAACACCAATTTCTATATAGTCGCGGGCGCTGGAAGTACCCTCTTTGCCGATGAAGAGTACTTTACGTATAACTTCGGTGGAGGGTTGCGATTTTTTGCCACGGACTGGTTGGCTCTACATGTTGATTTCCGCAACTATGTCTTCACCCACTCCCTGTTTGGGGAAGACAAAAAAGTGCAGAACCTCGAATCAAGCTTGGGTGCCACCCTGTTTTTTTAACTTTTTACGCATTGTTTACACTGTTCTTGGAGAAACAAAATGAAAAACCTATTCGTAACTCTTGCCGCTGCCTTCCTTGCTGCGAGTGTCAACGCCGCTGATGTAGCCAAGGTCCCAGCGCCAGACTTCACGCTTAAATCAACCGCGGGCCAGAACGTTAAGCTGTCTGACTTCAAAGGCAAGGTTGTACTGATCAACATGTGGGCCTCCTGGTGCGGTCCCTGCCGCCAAGAAATGCCCATCCTCGACAAATTAGCCAAAGACAACAAAGACCTTGTTGTACTCGGCGTTAACCAAGATGAAGAAGCCTCTGAGCGCGATGCGTTCTTAAAAGATAACCCAGTGTCTTTCCAAGTTTTGGATGACAGCAAACACACAGTTGCCGGCCTTTTAAAGAGCAAAACTCAGCCTTCCAGCTTTTTTGTTGACCGCGCAGGCAATCTAGTACACACCCACGAAGGCTTTAAAGCGGGTGATGACGCTGTGTACGCTGCCACTGTTAAAGAATTATTAGCCAAGTAATGCCCAGCCTGGCCGCGCCCCAAGGCTCTGACTACAGCTGGCTTAAGCTGTTAGCTCAGGCTAAAGGTCGCGGCCAGCACCCTCAGCTACAAAAATCCCCCGCCTGGCGAAAGGCTTATCTTCATTCAATATCTGTTTTATTGATCGCGGCCTTCACCGGTCTCTGCTCAATTTCCTCAAATGCCAACACACCAGACACCCATAGCGACAGCGCAGCCGTCAAACTAACGCTAGCGCCTGATTTCTCCTTACAGTCCACCAACGGCACCACAGTCACGTTATCCCACTTTAAAGGCCGTGTTGTCCTGGTAAATTTCTGGGCCAGCTGGTGCCCACCTTGCCGCACCGAAATGCCAATGCTCGATAATCTTGCCAAAAGCTATAAAGCAGCTGGGCTGGTAGTTTTGGGGTTAAATGTTGATGTGGATAACGAAGCGCGCGACGACTATTTAAAAGAACACCCCGTCTCCTTTCCTATTTTGGATGACAGCAAATGGAGCACAGCTAAACTGTACATAGCCCCATCACAACCGGTTACCTTCTTCATCGACATAGACGGCAATCTGGCACATGTGCATAAAGGCTATAAAGCCGGTGACGACCTTGTGTACACCACTAAAGTTAAAGAATTATTGGCCAAATAATATGCGCAACCTAGCTGCGATAATATTTTTAATGACCCTGAGTGGTTGCAGTCACCTTAAACCCGAGCCCTGGGTAAAAGCCTACGAGCGGGGCCACCTGGCAGACCCTGTGATGAAACTCGAACGCAGCGCAGTAGCAGGTAAATACATGAATCACGTTTATGAAGCTCGAGAAGCCGCGCGCGGCGCCGACGGCAGTGCCGGGGGTGGCTGTGGTTGCAATTAAAACCCTTGTAGCGACACTGCTGGCTGTTGTTTGCCTCAGCCTGCAGGCGGCCATTCTGCCCGAAGAAAGCGCCGACCTGCTCTATCATTCCTATGATGGCGGCGGCGTAACCGTTAACGGCCCATCCGTTTTAGTGCGCAAGAATTTCAAAGATACCGCCTCGGTATACGCCAACTACTATACGGATATGGTTTCAAGCGCCTCCATCGACGTGATGACCGCAGGCAGCAAATACTCCGAACAACGCACTGAATATTCCACCGGGGTGGATTACCTCAACGACACCACCATTTACAGCCTGGGCTTTACCAACTCCAGTGAAAACGACTACGAAGCCAACACCATTAATTTCGGTATTTCACAAGATTTTTTTGGTGATCTCACCACCGTGACTATGGGCTACACGCGGGGCGATGACACAGTAATGATGAACGGCGATGAAAGCGACCCGGTACAATTTGAAGCAAGCCAAAAACACCAACGCTTCAGTTTAGGCCTAAGCCAAGTTATTACCAAAAACTGGCTGGCCACTGCCAATATTGAATCCGTCATTGATAACGGCTACTTAAACAATCCCTACCGCTCTGTACGTTATCTCGACGACGGCAAGGTGAGTTATCAAACCGAGCGCTACCCCCAAACCCATAATAGCGACGCCATCGCCTTGCGCAGTATTTATTACCTGCCTATTCGCTCATCGATTAAAGGCGAAGTGAAATTGTTCCAAGATAGCTGGGGCGTTGATGCCACCACCTACGAATTAAAATACGTTCATCCCTGGAAACGCAGTTGGATTTTTGAAGCCAAACTGCGCGCCTATTCTCAATCACAAGCCGACTTTTACGCCGATATTTTCCCCCATAAAGATTTTCAAACTTTCCTCGCCCGCGACAAAGAATTGAGCCAATTTAGCTCCACCAACTTTGGCCTGGGCGTCACCTACAAACTCCCCAAACCACCACTCGCATTTTTAAATAATTGCACAGTCAATTTTTATTGGGACGCCCTGCAATTTAAATACGATAACTTTCACAACGCCTTGTTAAGTAAAGCGCCCGCCGATGGCAAAGAGGCCGCATATAAACCGGGCGAAGAACCACTCTACGAGTTTAATGCCAACGTTGTTCGTTTATTTTTCTCAGCTGGTTATTAAAACGGGCCCGCAGCAGCCATGACCGATTTGTTCACTTATGGCTCCTTAATGTTCCCGGCAGTATGGCGGCAGTTGGTCCCCGCCGAGCGCACAAGCCGCCCGGCTTTTTTACCCTTCTACAGCCGCCGCTTAATATTTCTAGATACCTATCCTGTAATCGTCCCTGACGCCAACAGCACCGGTATTCTCGGTACGCTTTATAGCGGCCTGAATGCCAATGATCTACGCAGGCTGGACTGGTTTGAAGGAGAAATTTACCAGCGCATCAGCCTGCCCGTGCTGGTTTCAACCGGCACAATAGAGTGCCAAACCTATGTACCCAAACCTAGCTTTAGACCGCTGGCCATGCAGGACATATGGCGTGGGGATATATTTCAGCAAGTGCAAATGCCGATATTTTTAGCGCGCTATTGCGTTAACAACCTCCCCTAATCAATACACACAAAAAGTCAAAACCTAAAAATTTTAACTGTCTCATCTGTTTCTTTTGAAAAAATTGCACTGCATGCCGGAGAGATTTCAAACAAAATTTTTTCATCGTCAGAGCTAAGAATAAACCCCAACCTTGGTGACGAACCTGCGCGGCACAAAATACACTAGGCGCACACTGAGTAACACGGCCAATTGGCACGTTTGCATCTAACAGCTTGTTGAAACACTGCCTTGCTAGGTATGGCGGCACCAACGTATTTCAACAAGCTGCTAAGGATGATGAGCGCAAAATATTCACATCTTTTTTAATTAAGATTAGATTGCACCTGTATACTGCCCACAAACCACTCAATATGTAAGCCAAGAGGAACCGGCACATGACTAGCCCTTATATTCCCCCAGATGCAGAGTTAAATAACAATAACCTCCCACCCCAAAACAATGGCGTGCACCCACCGAATAGCCTGCCGGCCGGCCGAGGGGTTGATTGGATAAAAGAGGGCTTTGCATATTTTAAGCAGGATGCCGGGAACTGGATATTAATAACCCTTGTGGGCGCCGTCGTTTTTATCGCTTTGAACGCCATTCCGATAGTGAATTTATTTTCCAGCTTCTTAACCTATGTGTTTAGCGGCGGGCTGATGTTGGCCGCAAAAGCTCAGCACGATGGTAAACCCCTGAGTGTGGGACACTTGTTTGCAGGCTTTCAAAATTCACTGGGCAACCTTTTAGCCCTTGGAGCGATCGTGCTGGGCTACACCATTATTGCCGTAATAATTGCATTCGCAGGTCTCATGATAAAAATTACCGAATTTAACCTAGGGGTGCTGGAACAGCTCTTAACGGGCCAAGGTATTTTTGTATCCGTGGCTATTGTATTAATTTTAATTACACCGCTTTTTATGGGGGTTTGGTTCGCCCCAGCCCTAATAGTCCTTAATAAAATACCCCCGCTTCAGGCGATTCAACTGAGCATTCAAGGCTGCTTAAAAAATGTCTTACCCCTAACGATTCAAGGCTTGATACTCGGACTGCTGTTTATTCTAGGCTCAATACCTTTTTTGCTCGGCCTTTTGGTTGTAGTACCTATATTTTACGCATCCATATTTATCTCCTATAAAGAGATTTATACCGATCCCTAACACCCGAGCAGGGCTTAAGCGCCGACTGAGTTTTTTCGTTTGGATGCGACTAGAAATCCTCAAAGTCATCCCCAAATTTGTCCTGTACGTAAAAACTCAAAAGAGCGCTCTTGAAGCACAGAGCCGCAATAGATGAATCTTGGACGGATCAGCAGGAGCACACTGAACCTTTGCTTTTAATCCTGTCCCAAGTACCATTGGCTTTATCAACTTTAATGGAGAGTCCTTATGCACCCCACATATTCCATAGGCAGTAAAGATGTTATTGCTTCCCAAACCCACAAGGTTTTGCGCAATACCTATAGCTTTTTAGCCTGTACGCTCGTGTTCAGCGCGCTGACTGCGACCCTATCAATGGCGGTGGGCGTGGGTCATGGGCTTGCTTTGGTGGGCAACTTGGTGGCCTTAGGCCTGTTGTGGTTTGTCTTGCCTCGCACCGCACAAACGGGTGCCGGTGTTGGTGTCGTGTTCGCCATCACTGGCCTACTCGGCGCAGGCATTGGGCCTATGCTGAGCCACTACTTAGCCCTACCCAATGGTGGCCTTTTAGTCATGCAAGCCCTGGCGGGTACGGCGCTGGTGTTTTTTAGCCTGTCGGCCTATGTGTTAACCACCGGCAAAAACTTCAGTTTTATGGGTGGTTTTTTGATGGTCGGCTTGGTCAGCGTACTGATCACTATCCTAGGCTCCATGGTGCTGAGCTTCTTCGGTGTACACATTTCCGGCTTAGGCATGGCCATCAATGGTGTGATCGTGCTGCTGATGTCAGGCTTTATCCTGTACGACACTAGCCGCATTATTCACGGCGGCGAAACCAATTATGTATTGGCAACTGTGTCTCTGTATTTGGATATTTTGAATCTCTTTACCAGCCTGCTGCAGTTGCTGGGATTCTTTAATAACGACGATTAATGATGGTTGAGGCCCCGCAAGGGGCCTTTTGTTTTATGGCCAGTTTCAGTCTCTGCGTTAAATCTGCTCCTCATGCTGCCGGTGCTTTGCATGGGCTTGAGTTTGCCCGTGCCTGCATCCAACAAGGCCACTCGATTGTACGGGTTTTCTTTTATGGGGACGGCGTATACCTAGGCTTAACAACCCAAGCCGCCCCCCAAGGTGAATTAAACCTTGCCGAACAGTGGCAAACCTTCCTGACCGATCATCACATTGATGCCGTGGTGTGCATTGCCGCAGCGGTGCGTCGCGGCGTGGTAGACGCAACAGAAGCTGCTCGCATGGGCTTCCCCGTTGGGCTCCTGCGGCCAGGCTTTAGCTTATCTGGCCTTGGCCAATGGGTGGCAGCCAACAGTGAAGCTGACCACGCAGTCACTTTTGGTTAATGGCCGTGCGCTCACCAGTATTTATTTTTACACAAACGCCTGTCGCTAACGCCTCCGCTCGAGAGGGCGTAGAAGCACTCCTAGCCTGTGCGGCTTTTGACTTACAGCCTTCTGTAATGTTTATTGATCAAGGGGTTCTGCAACTACTCCCGCAGGGGGAAGCCCCCGGCAGCAAAAACCTCAATAAAATGCTACAGGCCCTGGAATTGTATGGGGTTGAAGGTATTTACGTGTGTCAATCCTCGCTTTCTCAATTCGGACTCACGAGCGCTGACATCAACCCCAGCGGGCAATTAATTAAGCCCTCTGAACGAGCGGCAATACTGGCCAACGCCAGTTGGGTTGCGAGTTTTTAGCTATGACCTTGCACGTTTTAGCCTCCTATAACTTCACCACTAAAGCCGCTTGTTTAGCGAGCCTGGCACAAGGTGATTGTGTTCTGCTGGCTGGCGATGGCGTATATCTGCTGCAAAGCGCTGAGGCGTTGGCTTCCTTCGAGGCTAACGCCAAGCAGCTAGTGGTTTTGCGAGAAGATCTAAACAGTCGCTTACCCAACACCACTACAACACTGGCCGTTATCAGCTACGCAGACTGGGTTGAGCTGTCTATTGCCGCTGGAGTGGTGGTCAGTTGGTATTAAACATGGGTGGGGTGCAAGTGGATGACGAAGGCTACCTGTTAGACCTAGCTTGCTGGTCGGAAACTACCGCCAACCAACTTGCCCAGGCTGAGGGTATTGAATTAACCCCTGCCCACTGGGAATTAATTCTGCTTATTCGCCGATTTTATCAAGAGTTTGATCTCTCCCCTGCCATGCGGCCTCTTTGCAAATATGCCGCCACCCATCTTGGCCCAGACAAAGGCCGCAGCGTTTATTTATTGCAATTATTTCCCAATAGCCCCGCAAAACGCTTGGCAAAAATTGCAGGCCTTCCCAAACCCGAAAATTGCCTTTAAGAGCTTGTTGAAATACCTTCGCGGCGACGGTACGGCAAATTGGCGAAAAAGCCGGTGTTTACAGCGAGTAAATAATGATTTTTCGCGAAACTTAACGCCGCCAGACCTAGCAAACTAATATTTCAATACGCTGTTAGGTCGTCGCGCCGCTGTAGGCTTCGCCTCAAAATAATCTTGAGGGCACCTCCGGAAATCCTTTTTTCGCGCCCTCGCTTCGTTATTTTCGTGCTCAATCGGTCATTTATACTGCATAAACTCCCTCCCTCCGCGCGAAAATGCCTCGCGATCATCGCGAAAATTGAATTTCCGGAGGTGCCCTTGACTATTTTTAGAAGTGATCGAATAAAACACGCAGCGAGCCTATAACGCCTCGTTTTAATTGTCTCACGGTAGTTTAAGCCGCAGGTTTAATTCCCGTTTTTTCGCACTAGACAAAGGATAAATATGCCTTTTTAGTCAGATGAATTTATCTATTCAATGTATCCAATGATTTTTTTACCTGCAATCTAACTGGCTGTGATTGCCTTCAATACACCGGGGCGCGTAAGTCTTTAGGCTGCTGCATTTATTGAACGCCCTTATGGCTATTTTTCTCAATCATTGGAAGCGCACCTATGCGACTTATTAATTTCGCTGTATTAATCGTCGGCCTGTGTATTTCGAGCGCGAGTTTTGGCCACGCGCGCTGGGCGCTGGATGGCTTGGTCAAACCACGCACGGATGCCAACGGCATAAAAACGGGGCCCTGCGGCGCGGCGCGCACAACCAATCGCGTCACAGAGTTGGTGGCTGGCAGCAAAGTGCAAGTGAAGTTTGAAAGCGTTATTTTCCACTCGGGTGTGTTTAAGATTTATTTTTCTCCAGCCAACGACGCAAATTTTGTGCTGCTGGCCGATAACATAAAGGATTACGCCAATCAGCCGTTTCAAACCTACACCCTAAGCCTGCCCAATCAACCCTGCGATGCCTGCACCCTGCAGCTCATTCAAACCATGCCAGACTCAGGCAACAGCCTGTATTACTCCTGCGCCGATATTCGCCTGGTTAAGCCTGCTAGCAGCGATACCACTGCGCCTGCGCCGGTTACCAACCTAAAATTAAACGCCGACACACAGAGCATCAGCCTGAATTGGCAAAATCCCAGCCAGGATTATGCCCAAACCCTGGTGGTGCAAAGCACAGCGCCTCTGAGTGATTACCCTCTCACGGGAGTGGAGTATCAAACGGCCGGTAAACTTGGCAACGGCACAATCGTGCTGCTGGCAGCTCAAACCAGTTTTCAAACCAAACAGCTTGAATCCGGCCAAACCTATTACTTCACCCTTTTTAACCTGGATACCAGCCGCAACTATTCCAAATTGGCTGAAATTTCCGGTCAATTAGCCCAGCTTAATCACGTACCCAGTGTGAGCTTAGTGGCGGAGCAAGCAGGCCAGATCAAGCAGCGGGTATCAACAGCCGGGGGCGTAGTCACAGTGCAGGCCAAGGTTTCCGACGCGGATAACAGCGATCACCACAACCTCGATTGGAGTGGCACCGACTATCGTCTGCTGGATTTAACCGCGAATGATGCCGCCTTTACCTTCAACCCGGCAGGTTTAAAAGCGGGCCAATACACGGTCAAAGTGCAGGCCACGGATTCCGGCACACCGGCCTTAACGGCACAGGCTCAGTTGGAACTTAGCATCGAAGAGCCCGCCACCACCCCCGCCGTGGCTGGTAGTGCTGACGGGTTAGAGGTATTGCTACTAGGGTTGCTTTGTTGTTTAAGGCGCCGCCGTTATTGATCCGCGCTCAATAGCCAGGGCATGCAGCCCTTGAGCTTCGCACCAACAAAAATCCACTCTGGGTTTTGCTTGAATTGGCGTTAGTGCGGCAAGGGCACAAAAGGGGTACAAAAAGGCACAAACATTTAGGAAGAGTCATTGTGCCGCGGGGTAGATAAGATCATTACATCCTATTGCTGCTGTGTTCGTAAGCAGCAATAGGGAGTTGCAAGGATTAGTTTTCTAAGGGTTCTAACTCAAGCTCAACTCGGCGATTTTGGCCGCGACCAGCCTCTGTGCCATTGTCGGCAAGTGGGTATCGCTCACCGTAGCCATACGCATTGATACGCCCCGCCGGTACGTGTTGATCCAGTAAAAAGTACTTCACACTGTCCGCCCGCTCTTCACTCAAGCGCTGGTTCATGGAATCACTGCCAACGGAATCAGTGTGGCCGGAAATGCGAATGCGGGTGTCTTTAAACTCTTTTAACACATCGACAACTGAGTCGAGCACCTCATAGAAATCCTGGCGGATCTGCGCGCTACCGGTGGCAAAGGTGATGTTGCCGGGCATGATGAGCTTGATGTTTTTACCGTTGCGCTGTACACGCACACCGGTACCTTCTAAACGCTCGCGCAGTACTTTCTCTTGATTATCCATGTAGTGGCCAGTGCCTGCGCCGATGATGCCGCCCACGGCCGCGCCGCGCAGTGCGCCCTTACGGCGGTCTTGTTTGCTGCTGGTGGCCGCGCCCAAGAGTGCGCCCACTGCGGCGCCAATACCTGCCCCCTTAGTTGTATTACTGGTTTTGCGCTCGCCGGTATAGGGATCATTGGTTGCGCACGCAGCCAAACACAGGCTGAGCATAAGCACTGACACGAGTTTCATAGAGACATTCTCCGATAGTTAACTGACGTTTTGGCGGGGATTGGGCCATTGTGCCCGGTATAGCCGCTTTTGCAACAGCCAAAGAAGGGTTAGGGTGCAAGCAGGCTGTGAAAATGTGGACAGTGTAGCCCTATCAGGCAGCAAGACAATTTGCCTGCCCTGGATTCTAAAGGCCAGGTACAATCCTCATCTGCACACTCACGAGTCATTTTATGTTCCCTCGCTCCCTAAAAATGCACCCCAAACCCCGATTAATGCTAGGTATTTATCTTATGCTAGGGCTCAGCGCCTGCCAAAACCTTCCCGTCACGCTCAATGGCAACCGCCTGAATAGCACCCCCCTATTAACGGGATTTAGGATTGAGGATAAGCATTTATTGGCCTGTGTGAACGAGCATATTTTTGATCATCATATTTCCCAGGCGGCTCAATTAACTGAGCTTAATTGCGCCCAGCGCTCCATTCGCTCGTTAAACGGGCTGGAATTTTTTCCCCATCTGTTAATTCTGCGCCTCCCCAATAATCCCATCAATTCATTTAAACCACTCTTAGCGCTGAGTAATTTAGAACAACTGCAGCTGAGCGAAGATGCGACAGATTGCGCTAGCTTGGCGCAATTGCGCAGCCGTGGCGTAAAAGTCGAGGGCGCATGCACGGGCACTTTAGCGAAATAAATGTTCCAGAAATTATTTAATAATCTTAGCGGGGCAAACAAATATACGCTCGGCATTGGCCCTGCTCACTGGCGGATAATTGCAGGCAAAGGAAAGTAGCATTTCACGGACAGTGGTGTGGAACTAAACCCGTGCAGGAGTAATTAACAATTTCCCCCTTAGCACATGAGCATTTTTCCTGCGTAAACTTAATTCGAATTCTAGCAGCTTGTTGAAATACGTTGGCGGCGACGGTCTGACAAGGCAAATTTGGAAAAAAGCCGGGCTACTGCATGGATGCAGGAGGTAGAGCAACGCAGAAGCAGTTGCCGAGCTTACACGAAGTAAATGAAAATTTTTTCGCCAAATTTAACGCCACCAGAACTAGCAAGGTAGTGTTTCAACAGGCTGCTAAGAAGCGCCTTAACACCTAGGCTCATTTAATTGTGCGCACAGCAGTTAACGGCTGTGTAATTATCAGTGAGGGGCTAAGCCAACCGAATTCGATTCTTATTAACGCCTATTGCCACCCGATTCGCTGGCACTATTCCTGCAAATTCATTCTTCAGACCAAGTGTTAAAGCACTTGATTAATGACACACACGAGGACATTGCATGCTAGCTGTGATCGATAAAGAAACCATGACGCGCCAAATATTGCAGGCCAAGTTAGCCAAAGGTGCCAGCTGGGAATCCATGGGTAAAGCCATCGGGGTTTCGGAAGTTTGGCTGGCGTCAGCCTGCTTAGGAATGAATTCAGCCCCTAAAGAAAAAGCGCACGCCATTGCAGACTATTTGGAACTCGGCGCCGATATTAGTGAAGCGCTTATGGCCTTCCCCACCAAAGTTTGGGCCCAGGCTGTACCTACCGACCCGCTTATTTATCGCCTCTACGAAATAGTCGGCGTTTACGGAGAAACGCTCAAACAGGTTATTCAGGAAAAATTCGGCGATGGCATTATGAGTGCCATAGACTTTTCTATGGACGTAGCAAAAGAAGAAAACCCTAAAGGTGACCGCGTGGTATTAACCTTAAATGGCAAATTCCTGCCTTATAAAAGCTGGTAGCTATTATTAACCCGCCAATACTATAGATCAGGAGGATTTATTGTGTCGCCGGGTAATAATAGGGCTCGGGACGACTTAAAGCGCCGAGTTAATCAATCCGATGTTTAATCGTGCGTTGTTTTTATTCGCGCAGGTGAATTAACACGGGTTGCAAAAATAAAAAGCCCGCCAGTGTACTCGCGGGCTTTTTATTTTGGGCTATAGATTATCAGCCCGCCGCCCGCTTCCCTGCGGCCATTCGCTCACTATTTGGCGCGGCGTAAATCCAATGTGTGTGGATACTCCGGGTTTACATCCACCAATGGGGCCGCCATGGGTTTGTTGCCCACTACGGGGAAAAACTGCCGCAAGCCATCCAATTGGGGTCTGGGGGAAAATGGCCCTTGGGTATGGCCAACCGTTGCAAACCGATTGCCCCGGCGCGATTCCGCCTCGAAAGCATTTACCGGGAAGGTATCGTAACTGCGGCCGCCCGGATGACTGACATGGTAAACACAGCCGCCGATGGATCGGCTATTCCAAAGGTCTACCAGATCAATTACCAAAGGCACGTGTACTCCAATGGTGGGGTGTAAGGCTGAGGGCGGCTGCCAGGCGCGATAGCGCACCCCAGCAACAAATTCGCCGTGAGTCCCCGTCGCCTGCAGTGGCACATGGCGGCCATTACACACCAAGGAATATCGGCTGTCGGTGAGACCGGTCAACCGCACCTGCACTCGCTCCACGGAGGAATCCACATAGCGGGATGTACCAAAGCTGCCAATCTCCTCGCCCAGCACATGCCAGGGCTCTATAGCCCAGCGCAACTCTAAGCAAACATTGTCTATCTGTACCCGACCGTAATGGGGGAAGCGGAACTCTTCAAAAGGCAGCAACCAGGCGAGGTCGAAGGCGAAGCCCTGCTCGTTGAGATCCTTCACCACCTCTTTCATATCGGACCAGATAAAGTGTGGCAGCATGAAGCGATCGTGCAGCTGTGTACCCCAGCGCACCAAAGGCTTGTGATAAGGCTTTTGCCAGAAACGCATAAATAAACAGCGCAGCAAGAGAGTTTGCACCAGCGCCATTCTCTCGTGGGGTGGCATTTCAAAGCCGCGAAACTCCAATATACCCTGCCGGCCGGAACTCAAGCCCGGTGCGTAGAGTTTATCGATACAAAATTCCGCCCGGTGGGTGTTGCCCGTGATGTCAATCAGCAGATTGCGCAATAGGCGATCCACCAGCCAGGGCTGGGGCACTTCCCCTTTGGGGATTTGTGCAAAGGCGACTTCTAGCTCATAGAGCATTTCATCGCGCCCTTCATCCACCCGCGGCGCTTGGGAGGTGGGGCCAATGAACATGCCAGAGAACAAATAGGACAGACTCGGGTGGTGTTGCCAAAAGGTAATCAGGCTTTGCAACACATCCGGGCGGCGCAGCAGCGGGCTATCGGCGGGGGTTGGCCCACCCAGCGTCACATGGTTGCCGCCACCTGTACCGGTATGGCGGCCATCCAACATAAACTTCTCGGCACCCAAGCGACTTTTATAGGCCGCGTCGTACAGGGTGGTGGTAGTGTGAACCAATTCATCCCAGCTGCCAGCCGGATGAATATTAACCTCGATAACACCAGGGTCAGGCGTCACCAATAGTTTGAGCATCCGGCTGTCCCGAGGAGGCTCGTAGCCTTCAATGATCACCGGCAATTTAAGGGCTTTAGCGGTAGCCTCAATACAGGTCAGCAGCTGCACATAGTGTTCAAGGTAATTCAACGGCGGCATAAATATGTGTAGCCGTCCATCCCGCGCCTCAACACACAGGGCAGTGCGCAACACTTCCCAATATTCCCTATGGACTCGGCGCTCCCATTGTGGGCTCTGCGGCTCGATTACCTGGGCCTGCACTAGGGGCTCGGCCGAGGGATTTTTCGCTATGTAGCGGCTGGGAATCTCATTGTGTTTGGGTAGAGGCTCATGGGGGGCAAAGGGATCTACCGGAATTAATTCCTCTCGCAGGGATTCCTCCACAAAGGGTAAGGAATTCAACGGCAGGCGTAACCCCATGGGTGAATCCCCCGGAATCAACACTATGCGCTCGCGCCGGGTGGGCCAGCGGCTACTCACCCAGCGGCCCATGCCACTATTAAACGCCAGCGGCAACACATACCCAGTGGGTTTGGCGATACCCCGCTCCAAAACCTTAGCCAAGCGGCGGCGGGCCAGTTCATCCTTGGCCTCGGCAATCTGCGAATCCAAATTCGCCGGCAGATTTTGCTCTTGCATCAAATAGTGCAGGCCATCTTCGTAAGCTGCCTGGCAAAACTCGGCATCCAGGGCCAAGCGGCTGCACATTTGCAGCATGAATAAATGCGCCTCGCGCAGGCCAAAGCCATAGTTTTTATCCACCCGCGCTAAATATTCTTGCTCCTGCCACAAGGGCTCACCATCTTTGCGCCAAAAAATTCCCAACGCCCAGCGCGGCACCTCCTCACCTGGATACCACTTGCCCTGGCCGTAATGCAGCAAGCCCGTAGGGGCAAAACTATCCCGCAGCTTAAGCAGTAAATCTTTCGCGAGGGTTAATTTATGCTCGCCAAGGGCCTCAGTGTTCCATTGGGCCGACTCCATATCATCAATAGAAACAAAGGTAGGCTCCCCGCCCATGGTCAAGCGCACATCCTGGGCCGCCACGAGCCCGTCAACCTCCTGCCCCAGCGCCATAACCGCCGCCCACTGCTCTTCGGTGTAGGGCTTGGTTACCCGTGGGTCTTCATGGACGCGGGTAACCACATTGGAAAAATTAAAATCCACCTCACATTTATCGGTAAACCCGTGGATGGGCGCCGCCGATACAGGGTCTGGTGTACAGGCCAACGGAATATGGCCTTCACTGGCAAATAAACCGGAAGTGGGATCAAGGCCGACCCAACCGGCACCGGGAATAAACACCTCACACCAAGCGTGTAAGTCCGTAAAATCCGCCTCCGGCCCGGAGGGCCCATCAAGGCTTGCCACATCGGCCTTTAACTGCACCAGATAACCCGAGGCAAAACGGGCTGCTAGGCCTTTATGCCGCAGTAATTGCACCAATAACCAGGCTGAATCCCGGCAGGAACCCAGCGCTTTTGCCAGGGTTTCTTCAGGAGTTTGCACGCCGGGCTCAAGGCGCACCGTGTACTCCACTAAGGATTGCACCTTTTGATTGGCCGCTACCAAAAAATCAATGGTGCGCATTTTTTTTGTTGGAAGAGCCGCCAGCGCAGCTTTAAATTGGCTACCGCAGGTTAAACACTCTAAGTAGGGCAACAGCTCTTTGTGGGTTTGCTCATCGTAGTGAAATGGGAAATGCTCGGCATAATCCTCCAAGAAAAAATCAAAGGGATTAATGACCGTCATATCAGCAATAACTTCTACATCCACCCAAAAACGCTTGGTTTTTTCCGGGAACACCAAGCGCGCTAAGAAGTTGCCAAAGGCATCCTGCTGCCAATTAATAAAATGCTCTTCCGGCTGAATTTTTAAGCTGTAGGCGTGAATCGGTGTACGGCAATGAGGGGCTGGCCGCAAACGGATAGTATGCGGCGATACCCCTACTTCGCGGTCAAAATCATAGTGAGTTTGATGATTAATAGCGACTCGAATCGTCATAATTACGTCCAGTAAAACACATGGCTAACCACGCATCGATAATATTAGGAGCGATAAATATCTCGCCCGCAGCGAAGGTTTTCGGCCAATTAATTAAACCAATTATCGGCGATAGACGTGTGCAGCTTGGCAAGCTCCAGCTGCATATTATTTAAATATTCGCGAAACGTATCATCCAGCACGTCATATTGTACGTTGGCAAATAAGTTCGCTTGTAAATCCGCCAGTGCCAGCACCACAGGCTCAGCCAATGGCAATTTACAAGCGGAGTCATCCATGGCGTGTAAACAGTGCAAAATCGTACGTGGATATTGCTCGTCTTCTAATAGGTACTGGGCCACATCGGCCGGATCAACCGCCGCCCGCAGGCTGCGACGATAACTTTGCTCCGCACCTACCGAGCGCAGCACATTACCCCAAATAATTTGGTTGGCGTAGGAGGCGCCATCGTTATGTTGGGCGTGCATCCAAGTCGCCACGCCTATATCAAGAATGCGCGTAGTCATATCAGCCCGCTCTAGGTTGCGCCCTAAGCGCAGAAAATCCCAGGCTTTATCATGGCTCATAGTGCCGTACATCAAACCATTAATCTGCTGGCAACCGCGAATCACACCTTTTAAGAATGCGTGGCGCTGGCCGCGCTTTAAGGCTTGGGTGAGATTTTCCTGCACAAACATCGACAGTGCATTCACAAGCTCCCAGGTTTCACCCGGTACCACATCTCGCGACGTGCGCACATTTTCCCTAAGCATTCGCAATGACGACACCATAGAGCTTGGATTACTCTCATCGCCAAGAATAAATTTAACAACATTGCGCTCATCATAAATTTTATACATAGATTCAAAATGAGCTTGCGCACTGTTCAGCTCAATTAAATTAAACCAACCCAAATTAACGCCCTTGGGCAAGTCCAACAATAAATTGGCATACACACCCAATAAACGCGCTGTATTTTCCACTCGCTCAATATAACGCGCCGTCCAATAAATTCGTTCAGCTACTTTTGACAACATAATATTAAGCTCCGGTATCCACAACCCAAGTATCTTTACTACCGCCGCCTTGCGACGAATTCACCACTAACGAGCCTTTTTTCATGGCCACCCGGGTCAATCCCCCAGTGGTCACATAGGTGGATGCCCCCTGCAAAATAAACGGGCGCAAATCCAAATGGCGTGGCTCTAAGCTGTTATTGCCCACTAGCGTAGGCGCTGTCGAAAGCGCTAAGGTGGGCTGGGCGATGTAATTGCGCGGGTCGGCTTTAATGCGCTCAGCAAATTCAGCGCGCTCTTTTTTAGTTGAATGAGGGCCTACAATCATGCCGTAACCGCCGGATTCATTGGCGGGTTTTACAACGAGTTTTTCCAAATTGGCCAGCACATAATCAAGTTCTTTTGGGTTCACACATAAAAAGGTTTCTACATTGGGAACAATGGGATCTTGATCCAAATAATATTTAATAATTTTCGGCACAAACGCGTAGATGACCTTGTCATCCGCCACACCGGCGCCCGGCGCATTGGCAAGCCCTACATTGCCTTTTTTCCACGCGCGCATTAAACCGGGCACACCCAAAATCGAATCGGGATTAAACGCTTCCGGGTCCAAAAACAAATCATCAATACGCCGATAGATCACATCCACCCGCTCCAGGCCAGAAACGGTTTTCATATAAACGCAATCATCTGCCTGCACCACTAAGTCGCTACCTTCGACCAATTCAGCACCCATTTGCTGCGCCAAAAACGCGTGTTCAAAGTAGGCTGAATTAAAAATACCCGGCGTTAATACCACTACAACCGGCTGCTCAATTTCCCGAGGTGATAGTGATACCAACATGTCGAACAACCGGGCTGGGTAATCATGAATGGGCGCAATCTGCGCTTGCTCGAAGAGATCCGGCAACACCCGCTTGGTTATAGCGCGGTTCTCTAACATGTAGGCTACGCCTGAGGGTACGCGCAGATTATCTTCCAACACGTAGAACTCACCGTCTTTATCACGCACCAAATCAGTGCCACAAATATTCGCCCACACACCATATCGAGGCATGATGCCTACACACTCAGGGCGAAAGTTTTTCGATTGTTCGAGGATGTAGCGCGGCAACACACCATCGCGCACAATTTTTTGCTCGTGATAGAGATCGGTAATAAACAGATTCAACGCTTGTAAACGCTGCTTTAAACCTTCCGCCGTAACGTCCCACTGCTTTTTCGCAATGGTGCGGGGAATAATATCGAAGGGCCAGGCTCTATCTATATTGCCTTCATCGGTATAAACGGTGAAGGTAACCCCCATCTCCCGCACCGTGGCTTCCGCCGCCTCCCGGCGACGCTCAATTTCCTCATCCCCAAGGGACTGCAAATAAGCCACCAGGTGCTCTGCCGACTGCCGAGGTTTACCCGGCTTCTCTATCAATTCATCGTAAAAATCTGCAGGTTTGTAGCCTTGCCAATTAATCGTCATAACGAATTACCATCATTTATTGGGCTTTTTCAGTGAAATCCCAACGCATCCTGTGCGCCTGCACGAGCAACGGATGCGCAGAATATGAGTAACAACAGGCCTCTACTGAATCATTTGGGCCGCCTTTTTAAGCAGATAGTTTGGACTCACCTCCTATTATTCATTGGGCCTAACCTCAGCCGAATACACCTAACGAACTGTCTCTATGCACAAGCCCTTCCAAGTTCTCATGCAGGGCTGATCAGCCTATCGCCATACCTGCGAACCCTTGGCGATCAATTCCAGTGCAGTGCTGGGCTATCAGGTTTCATGCCAGGACTAGGCGGCCGACTTAAAACCCAATCGTTTAAAAAATGCTGCAAGCTGCGTCTGAGTTTACAAGCGGCAACCCTGTGCTAAGTTTAAAGAGCGATGTGTCGATTGCCGTCGTGATGAACCAGCCTTCTAGCGGAGCAAAGTGGATGGCCAAAGCAGACTGTTACCTAAACCCGCAACAGCGCCTTAAGGTCATTGGGGTTGCCGTGCTGATGCTGGCGTGTGTCAGCTCAACCTGGACGCTGTCATTGCCACCTACTAACGCCGCTACGGCATCAGACCCACATACACGCACCTTGGCGGGCTACATCAGCCAAGAAAAACGATTTCTCATGTATCTATTTAACGGCAACGCAGGTAAAGCCCAAATTGCTTAGCAATACATTTTTACCACCACAATAAAAATTGGCAGATTTAATATAGGAACAACTCACATGATGCGCCGCTCGCTCTCGACCAAATTAATGATCGCCTTGACAATAATCATGATTGTGGTGGCATCAATAGTGTTGTTTGTGAATTACAAAATTAATGAAGCAAAACAACGGCAAGAATTCGAACAGACGATCAGCGCGCAAATAGCGCTGATCAACTCATCTGTGCTTGAGGCCGTGTTTGCCTATGACATGGACCAGATACAAGCCATTTGCAACTCGCTAGTGAATACCGCATTAGTGACAGAAGTTAAAATGTTCGACCACCGGGGCAAAAGCCTGGCAACAGCGGTTAAATCGGGAAATGCTGACTTTTCAACTAAAATCGGCCGCAACGGGCTGGAAATCGTTCGCGAAAAAGAAGTTATTGGCCGCTATGACATAGTATTTTCTACGTCTGAACTTGACCACATACTAATCACCCAACTGCATTCAAGCGCAATCATTATCATCAGTTTATTGTTGGCAAGCTTAGCAACGGTGTTTGTGTTATCGCGCAGCTTAATTATTTCGCCTATCACCAGCATCAGCGAATCTTTAGACGCCATTGCTGCCGGTGGCGGCGATTTAACCCGCCGCTTGCCCACCACCAGTGGTGATGAAGTTGCGGTTCTCTCAAACAACTTTAACCGTGTGATGGAGCAAATTGGCAACATTATTAAAAATGTTACTCAGGTTACCCAAAAGGTAAACAACAACGTGCGCATCATGAGCAGTGCAACGGAAAACACAGTTCACTCCACTAGCCAACAGTTAAAAGAAATCGAATTAGTCGCAGCGGCTTTACAAGAATTAACCCACTCAGCAACCGAAGTGGCTCGCCACGCGGGTGCTACTGCCGATCATACAAAGGAAACAGCGCGCTTTGCTGAGCAGGGCTCTCAAGTTGTTAAATCCTCACGGGATACGGGCAATCGTTTAACAGATCAAATTCAAGCCACGGCACGTAAAATATCAATATTAAAAGAAAACTCAGAAAATATAGGCTCGGTCATGGAAGTTATCCGCTCCATCGCTGAACAAACGAACCTATTAGCCTTAAACGCGGCCATTGAAGCGGCGCGCGCTGGAGAACAAGGACGCGGTTTTGCGGTGGTAGCCGACGAAGTACGCTCACTGGCACAAAAGACTCAAACCTCGACGGAAGAAATTGGCTCGATTATCGTGCAGTTGCAACGCGCCGCTGACGAAGCCCATCAGTCTATGAATACCAGTATGTCATCGGTACAAGAAACGATTGAGACCTCCACCAAAGTAGGCGAATCTCTCGAACGTATTCGCACCAATATCGATACCATTAATAATATGAACCACCAAATTGCCACTGCTGCCGGTGAACAAAGCTCAGTTGCCAATGAAGTAAGCAAAAACATCACAGCCATTCACACGCTCTCTGAGCGCGTTGCAGAAAACGCCCGCGTTGTAAGTTCCAACAGCGACCAGCTCAAACATGAAAGCTCAGAGCTAAAACAACAAATGGATAAATTTAATATTTAACCCCCCCGTACCTGAGAATAACCAGCGAGCATCAACGCCTGTTGCTCGCTGGTTTTTACGTTTTAGAAGACTAAACTGTTGTCGGATGAATAGGCCTATTTACCCAATCCTTAGAGGCGACATCGAGCTTGCCCTATTGGCTGTATCCAGCCCCGCCTCGCAGTTCTTATCTAAGGACACATTCTGTGAAATCCCACCGGTTAGGCAAGGGTAAACCGCCCTTAGGCGGTAGCCACGCTTCATGGCATCCGCTAGACTAGCCCTCCTTTTCTCGGCCGGTCTTCAATATGCCTGATTACCTTAACGAAATTCGCTGGACAGCCGATGGCTTAGTGCCGGTAATTGCCCAGGACTTTCAATCGGGCAAAGTACTTATGATGGCCTGGATGAATCGGGATGCTCTGGAAGCTACGGTGGCAACCTCTAAGGCGGTGTATTGGTCTCGCTCGCGAAAGGCACTCTGGCACAAAGGTGAAACCTCCGGCCACGAACAGATAGTGCACAGTATTAGTCTGGATTGCGATGCCGATGTGCTTATTCTGAGTGTTGAACAAAAAGGCGGTATAGCCTGCCATACCGGGCGCCAGTCGTGCTTTTACCGGCGTTTAGTTGATGGCCAGTGGCAAGTACAAGACCCAGTGCTTAAAAACCCCAACGAAATTTACCAGTGAGCATGTGTGATGAACGACACGCTGCAACAACTCACCCAAATCCTCGCCGACCGTAAACGTGCTGCCGACCCTACAAGCTCCTACGTAGCGCAACTGCACCACAAAGGCTTGAATAAAATCCTGCAAAAGCTTGGCGAAGAGTGCACCGAAACTATTATTGCCGCAAAAGATACTGAGCAAACCGGCAATGCCCAGGCGCTTATTTACGAGACGGCAGATTTATGGTTTCACAGCCTCGTGATGTTATCGCATTTAAATTTATCCGCCGATGATATCTTGGCCGAACTTGCGCGGCGCTTTAACGTCTCGGGCATTGAAGAAAAAAATGCTCGACCACAGCATTAAATTCTAATTCAAACAATAAAGAGGTTTTTATGTTCTCAGGTGCTTTCAGCATAGGTCATCTTATCGTTGTACTGGTGATTGTACTTTTATTATTCGGAACCAAAAAATTAAAGAACCTCGGTTCAGATTTAGGTGGCGCTATAAAAGGATTTAAAAATGCTCTTAACGAAGGCGAAAAGAAGGAAGCCGATACCAGCGAGCCCGAAATCACTAAAAAAGTGACTGATGAGGCATCACATCCGCAAACGGATTTAAATAAGGCGAGCGACACTGCCAAATCTGAACAGAAATAATTAGCCTGCCATGTTCGACGTCAGCTTTTTTGAATTACTGGTCATTGGCGTAGTGGCTCTGGTAGTGATAGGCCCCGAAAAACTACCCGGTGCAATTCGCACCTGTGCACTGTGGATTGGCCGTATGAAACGCATATTGGCCGAATCGCGCACGGAATTTGAAAAACATATAGGTGCCGATGAAATTCGCCGCGAACTGCATAATGAACAAATTATGGCGTCGCTGGAGAAGCTCAAAGCATCGCGGGCCATATTAGAGCAGGACCTGCTTAATTACCAAAACACGCTCCAGGCCGAATTAAACGCGCTAGAACACGGTGGTGAGGTTCGTACCCAGCATAACACCACCGAGCCTGTACACACCCTAGAAGGCAGCGATACCCAAGCGGTCTCGCTGGAGAAGCCCGCCCCCAGCGCTGCAGGCGTGGATACACCCCCTGCTGATTCTGCCCCCACATCGAAATCCACACATGACTGAAGACGTAAAAGAGGAACAAGAATCTCAACCCCTTGTGACACACCTGATCGAGTTACGCGACAGGTTGCTGCGCTGCATCTACGCGACCCTGGGTTTGTTTTTGGCGATGGCGTATTTCTCCAATCGCATTTATGCGTTCATCACACAACCACTCACCTCCCTGCTGCGTGAATTTAACGAAGGCACCTTAATCGTTACCGATGTAACTGGCTCTTTTGTGGCCCCATTGAAACTTACGTTTTACATCGCCCTATTCGTCACCATGCCTTACATCATCTATCAGATTTGGGCATTTATCGCCCCTGCCCTCTACCGGCATGAGCGGCGCCTGGCTATTCCCCTGTTTATATCCAGCGTTATTTTATTTTACATTGGCGCAGCCTTCGCGAATTTTTTAATTATTCCCGGTGCATTTAAGTTTTTTATGCTGTTTGCGCCCGCAAATGTCACGGTTAACCCAGACATCACCATGGTGCTGGATTTTATTATTAAAGTATCCCTTGCATTCGGCATAGCGTTTGAAATCCCTATAGCAGTCGTTATTTTATTAGTGACTGGCGTTACAACCGCTGAATCCTTAATTGCCAAGCGCTCGTACGTCATCGTAGGCTGCTTTATTATTGCAATGTTTTTAACCCCACCGGATGTCATGTCTCAATTTATGATGGCAGTTCCCCTCTGGGCGCTGTTTGAATGTGGTGTTTACTTTGGCCGCTGGATAGTCAATTCACGTCCCAAAGATGACGTACCTGATTACGAATAGGAGCAATCTATGCGAGGTGCAGGTGGAACCTCTGGTGGTGTAGGCCAGTTTTTTTTAGGGTTTGCCATGATGTGCGCAGGGTTTTATTTGCTCTTTAATGCCATCAGCGTCTACTCATCATTTGGTCTTGGCTCGGTATTATTTCAAATTCCCGTCGGCAGTTATCAGGCGGGCATATCCTCCGGCATGATCCTGATTCCATTTATGATTGGCATAGGGATCATTTTCTACAGCGGTAGCAACATAATCGGCTGGTTATTATCTATTGGCTCGCTAAGTGCCCTGGTGGTTGGCGTCATCAGCTCGCTGCATTTTTCTTTCCGAACCATGTCGGCCTTTGAGCTTATAGCCATTTTAGTACTCGCGATGGGTGGACTGGGTTTATTCTTGCGCTCCCTGCGTTCGTTTGAGTGAACAATTGCTGCGAACTCTGCGGCCGCCAGGTCGCATTAACCGACCACCACCTCATCCCGCGCATGCTACATAGGCGCAAACGCTATCAAAACAATTACTCTCGCACTGAACTCACCCTCGGCACCATAGCGCTGTGCCGGTTGTGCCACAGGGGCATACACGCACTGTACGATGAAGTAACTCTTGCCGAACAATTTAATAGCCTCGCAAAACTCAAAGCAGATCCAGCGATTGCAAAACACTGCAATTGGGTAGCGAAACAAAAACAACTCTAACAGTCAGTTCATACCGATATTTTATTTGCCCTCGATTAGGAGGGAATGGCGTATAAATTCTTAGAATTTTTGGTGCCCATAGGTATTTTTGTTCTATACAGTCTACCCGGCTGGCCGCCACTCAAGATGGGCCTATACTCAAACAAGGCAACCCGGTCAGCTAGCTTATGCAAACTCCACTTTACTTTACCCCCTATAAAGACACCCGTCTTGACACCATTTATAACCTGCAGTTTTGCGACAATGACAGCCTGTTGCATAGCGAATATCGCCCTACGGGAATTTTGGCGCAGTTATTAAATGAAGATGTCAGCGACGAAATTTTGCAAACCCTGGCGATGAATGGCGATGAAGACACACGCATTCGTATGCTGGCGTTTGCACAGTTGCGCAAGAATAATCAGGCGGTGCCACAGAAAATTCTGCTCGCAAGCATTGTGGAGGTTGGGCTCGCCGAAGGCTTAGAGATGCTCACCGTTTATGATGACCGGCGTGTGCGCTATATCAGTGCCAAAGGGCGCCTTGCAGTAGTGGAATCCCCCACCCCTGCCATGGAATTAATTATTCAGGGATTTCTTGCTGACTCGCAAAAAATTATCAATCACCTGAATCCTTGTGATGATAATCGCCATCCCTTTCCCAGTTATGGCCGCGCTAAAATGACCTTTATAGCTTCAGACGGTATTTATATTGGCGAAGCACAATTTAAGCACATGCAAGAGAATCCAGAAGCTGCAAAAATCATTGACGGCGCCCTGGATCTACTACATGAAATAATCATTACCGGCAATGTATCGCCAAACGACTTGATTTAAATTGCGAACACCAATTCGATATTTTATTTACAGATGCTCTGATTAATTCCAAATTTTGACTTTTTTCAAAAACACCCGAGTACCTCCCTGTAGCTCCGTCGCGGGCTCCGTGCCCGCGACGGTTTTGAAATAAGCCAAAACCCGGAATTAATCAGAGGCGCCTTAGCTCAACGTACAATAAAACACGGATTCAAATAATAAGAACAGTTTAAGTGAGAAGAAAAATAAGCGATCGGGTACAGCCGTAAAAAAAGCCGGATGGCGCCAAACCATCCGGCTTTTTTACTATTTCAGGAAGGGAGACAACCAAGACATTTGCGGTGCATCGCCATTGGCGGGTTTTTCGATGGACATAAAGTAATTACCCCACCATGGGCCAGCAGCCCACCAGGTCCAACCGATCCACTGCTTATTATTTTCCAAGTATTGCAATACTCGGCCAATAGTCGCCTGGCAGGTCGAATTATTGCCGCCACCAAACTCACCCAAAAAGCCGCGGAAGTTATTGGCTTTTAACCAAGCTGTCGCTTCAGCTAATTTGGTATCGCCTTCCGCCGTGGCACATTCAGCAACCGTACCAGAAAAATCCTTGTCGAAATATTGGTGGAATTCGAAGGCAAAATTATTTTTAGGGTCAACGAAATTCACCATGACCTGTGAATTAGCAGTACCGTAATAATTTTGGGTCCAGGAGTGCGCGCCGGTCCAAGCGTTACCGGGAACTAAAATCAGGTTAGTAGCACCGGCATCACGCACAGCCTTAGCACCTGCGTTTGCGGCTGTTAACCAATCCTCAGTGCGCATGGTGTTGGGCTCATTCATCAAGGCAAAAATAACCTTGTTATTGCCTTTGTACGCGGTGGCTAAACGGCTCCAGAAATTAGCGAATGCGCTTACCGGTACTTGGCTTGAGCCAATTAAATTTCCACGGTAGCGCGCATAGTTGTGCGGATCTATTACAACCGTAATACCCTTAGAGGTTGTTTCAGTAACAAATAAATCCAAACGCGCAAATTCGGTTGTATCAAACGCTTGATTTAGGGTTGGCTGTAACCGCTCCCACAAAAACGGCAGGCGCACCGTGTTCATTTTTTTGCTTTTAAAATAATCGACTGATGACTGGGCAGGATAGACGTAATCAGTTTCGTAAATACCCGGTAGTTTTTTCTCACCAAATTCAGCACTGGAAAGCGAAACCCCTTTATAGGTGACTCCTGACAAGGCCCCAGATGAGCTAGAAGAAGATGATGAACTCGAAGAAGAGCTGGAGGATGAACTAGAAGATGAACTACTAGAGCTTGAACTTGATGAAGAGCGGCCTGAAGAACTACTGGAACTTGAGGAACTGCTGGAGCTTGAGCTGGAGGAACTTGAGCTTGAAGAACTAGAGGAGCTACCGCCAACTTCACTGCCACCACATCCAGCCAACGCCAAACTCATCGCCAAGAGCGATGTATTTATAAGATATTTTGGTTTCATAAGGAGACCTTTTAGGTATTACCGTATGCTCGTTGCGCCTAAGTACTCGGGATACCCTCGCAACTTCACATGTCATCAAAGAAAACCGCCAGGAACAGACGGAGAAAAAGCCATTAATTGGCTTAAAGCCCCGCAATTTTATTCAATTACAATTTAAGCAACAAGCGAGACTGATTGAAGTTGGCGATTAGCGCAAATATTTACGGCTGATATAAAAGAAAAAGCTAGGGTATTCTCGTGCGCGACGCATAAATGTACTGCAGACAGGATTCTAAACATTACATTCGTCACAAAACGTTACCACTTGAATACCTGTCTTTAAAAAAATTACTGCAATAGGGTTAGTCGCAACATCATTCAATGCGCCTTTGGTTAACATTTTTGAACAGTCGTAGGCGTGGAGCCTGAGATGCCACGTGCAGGCAGTAATCGGAAGTTTCAAACGAAAGGCAAAAACAGAGATTAACCAGGCCAACTGGAAAAAACAGGCAAGATTAATAACCGCGCGCCAGACTAAAAACCGCCGAGACTGTTTGAGATTCTAGATAGGGACATAATCTCTTTGACCGCCCCCAGGTTTATCGCTTCTTTAGGCATACCAAACACCACACAACTAGCTTCATCCTGAGCGATGGTGCGGGCGCCCGCTTGGCGCATAGCCAGTAAACCGCGGGCGCCATCATCCCCCATGCCCGTTAAAATTACCCCGATGGCATTGCGCCCGGCAGCAGATGCAGCCGAGTGAAACAACACGTCCACTGAAGGACAATGCCGATTCACAGGTGCCCCACGGCTTACTTTTGCGATGTATTGGGCACCGGAGCGTTGCACTTCCAAATGGTAGCCACCAGGGGCAATTAAAACCCTGCCAGGAATTAACCGATCACCATTTTCGGCCTCTTTAACCTCAACACTACAAATCGAATTTAACCTTTGGGCAAAAGCCGCCGTAAATTTTTCTGGCATGTGTTGCACTACGGCTATACCCGGGCAGGTGCGCGGTGCGTTGAGCAAAATCTCTTCTAAGGCTTGAGTGCCCCCGGTTGAAGTACCGATAAGAATAATGCGATCGGTGGTATGCGCCATGCTAATTAAATCCGGCGCCGAATTAACTGAAGCTTGCTGGGCTTTTGTAGGCGATGGACGCCGCGCAATACGTGCACTGGCGGCTGCGCGCACCGCTTGCCAAAACTGAGTTTTGGCTTCGAGTAAAAATTCTTTAAGACCTAGCTGAGGTTTAGTGACTATTTCCACAGCACCTGCGGCCAAGGCCTGCACACTCAACTCGGCGCCCTTAGTTGCTAATGAGGAACAAATAATGACTGGCGTAGGCCGCTCTTGCATAATCTGTCGCAAAAATGTCAGGCCGTCCATGCGCGGCATTTCAATATCCAACACCAATACATCAGGCCATTTTTCCTGCATTTTTTGGCGCGCAAGAATCGGATCGGCCACACAGGCGAATACGTTGATATCCGGTGCATCGTTGAGCATATCTCGCACCACCTGGCGCACCACGGCAGAATCATCCACCACCATTACTTCTATCGTCATAGGCTGTATTCCATAAAGCGCCGAAATAAATATTTATCAGTAGTATTTTTCCGATCCAATGTGGCCCATTTTTAACCAGCTCTCGTCAATGCTAGAAATGGAAAAAATACAATTTAATCAATTACGCCCATAGGCTGGCGTTTAATTTCAATCTCGCCGCTGCGCGTATTGAACATCAACGAGCGCGAGTAATGGCCGCCTACATCAATCGCTTGGGGTTTAATGTGCAATTGATTCAACCAGTGTTTAGCAACCTGTATATTGCGCTCACCGATTCTAAACTGGTGCAATGTGTCACTGCCGCCAAATATACTGACGTGAAAGCGATGCACAGGACCATAAAAGTGCATAGCCGAAGCGAGGGCCGCCAAAGCACTTTCGCCATAACGCCCCATTTCGTTTTTGGGCAACGGTAGTTTATCCTCAGGCACACCGGGTACCACGTAATGACACAGCCCACCCAAACAAAATTTAGGGTGCCAACAGGTAACCGCAACGCAAGACCCTAACAGGGTGTACAGCAGGGCGTACTCACTACCAAAATAATAGTCGCCAGGATTAATATTCAGGCGCCCGCGTGTACGTGTATCGGTCATAGGTCTTCCCGCAAAGCAACCTGGCACAATAAGCCAGACAACTTCTTTATGTGCTCAATTGGTAAATTGCTGGATGAACAAGATTAAAATGGGTTGTAAGGCCTTGCAGGCTTTCTGAATGACCAACAAATAAAAGCCCACCGGGCTTGAGTGTTTGGGCAATACGCCTAAGCACCTGCTCTTTGGTACGATTATCAAAATATATAAGCACATTACGCAGGAACACCAAATCAAATTTACCTAAATCCAGCTCAAAATCACTATTGAGATTCAAAGTAAAAAATTGTACGCGACAACGCAACTCCGCATTAATGCGCAAAAAACCTTCCTGTGGACCAATACCCCTGCGGCAAAAACGTCGCTTATACTCCAAGGGAACCTGCTCGGCGCGCAGATTAGGATAAATACCTTGTTTAGCCTTCTCAATTACGGAATGATTTACGTCCGAGCACAATAGCTCCCATTGAGTGTGACACTTGTCGGCTAAGAGCATAGCAATACTGTAGGGCTCCTCACCTGTTGAGGCTGCGGCGCTCCAAATACGCAACACATCGGCAGGCTTAGTACGCGGCACAATGTGATTAAGCAAATAATCAAAATGCTTCTGCTCGCGGAAAAAATAGGTTTCGTTGGTAGTAATTAAATCAAGGGCAAGTTCAAGCTCTGAATAACCTTTTTTACTGAGTATAAAACAATAATAATCGCGATAATTGTCGAAGCCGCACGCATCAACCCGCCTCCATAGCCGATTCATCAGGAGTGTTTTTTTTGAATCGGGCAAAAAAATGCCGAGCCTATCGTAAATTAGCCGAGCAAAATCCGTGAACTCTTGATCGGTAGGCGGTTTATGCTCGTGGGCGATCCCCATAAAAAGCAACTCGGCTGCAATTATTCAAAGCGCGTAAAATGGCGATCAATTTCATCCGAGGCGGCAAAATGTTTCTTAGGCGCGCGCCCGGCGCTGCGCTCAGCGGTATGGGCCCGACTGTAATTGCCCACCGAAGATATTTGGCGCACCCGCTCTTCAGCTAATTTAAAGAAGGTCATGGCCTCTTGCAATCGCATGGCCTGGGTGCTCATCTCTTCTGCGGTAGAACTCAGCTCTTCTGCTGCCGCCGCATTTTGCTGCATGGTTTGATTTACCTGTCCAATCGCGGCATTAATTTGATCAGCACCGGCCGTCTGCTCCGCCGAAGCCGCTGAAATTTCTTGTACTAAATCAGCGGTTTTGCGAATTGATGGGACAATTTCCTGCAATAAATTGCCAGCCAGTTCAGCCCGCTGCACGCTTTCTGCAGCTAAATGGCCAATTTCTTGGGAAGCAACCTGGCTGCGTTCGGCGAGTTTGCGCACCTCCGAGGCCACCACCGCAAAACCACGGCCATGCTCCCCTGCCCGTCCCGCTTCTATTGCGGCATTTAGGGCTAATAAATTTGTTTGATAGGCAATATCGTCAATCACGCTAATGCGCTCGGCAATTTTTTGCATAGCCTGCACGGTTGCAGCCACCGCCTCACCGCCATTAACCGCATCGCGAGCGGATTTTTGAGCCATACCATCGGTGACACTAGCATTTTCATTATTTTGCACAATCGAGGCCGACATCTGCTCCATGGACGCCGATGTTTCCTCTACACTCGCCGCCTGAATGGACGCGCCTTTAGCTAATGACTGAGCCGTTGCATTTACCTCTTCTGAAGCCGATGCCAAGGCGTCAGCCGAACCGCGCACTTCACTAATAACATCTACCAAACGCTCAGCCATGAGTTTAATGGCCGCCAGCATACTACTGTTATCACCGGGTTTTACCGCAACCTGAACACATAGATCACCACCAGAGATTTTATTTACTATATCCATGGCGTAATGGGGCTCACCGCCCAATTGACGAATTAAACTGCGGGTAATGACATAGCCTACAGAGCCGAGCACAATAATTAATAACCCTCCGATTAAAATCGACATCCAGACCGCGCTAGCTTTGGTTTCAATGGCGGCTTTCTGCCCGTCGTTACCCATTTGAATGTTGTAATCGATATGATCTTGTAGCGCTTTAGTTGCGGCTATGGCGACAGGGATCAACTGCTCTCGAATGCGCAATGCCTCATCCACTCGATTGGAATTTTCAGAGTCTATTATTGTCTGCACTGAATCAAAATAGGATTGAAAAGAACGCCGCTCCTCTTCATACATTTTGCCGTCCTTTTCATTGGATATTAATGCTGAATATTCCTTGAGGTCTTTTTCCCCCTCCTCACGATAGGTCTTTATCTGAGCCTCAATATCGCGAATTTTATTCGCATCCTTGGTTAATAACAGGTTGCCAAGGGACACACGCGTCAACAGAAGATTTTCTTGAATGCCATAAATTGTTTTCAGGGAAGGAACTGTGTTGAGTGTGCCATAGTTGGCCGCATCAAATACCTTATCCATCTGATACTGGGCAACCCCCGCCAGCACCAGAATACCCAACAAGGCCGACAACACCAGCATCAACATTTTATTAAACACGGTCATACAACGCTCCCCATTGTAAAATTAATAATAAAAACCTTCTTACTCGACAAGATCCCATTTACATTTATTGCAAATGCGCTTCCACTAAATGCGATAACTCACGGACTGATAGGGCCTTGTCTGCATCCAGTAAAATGACAAATTGATCGTCAATTTTCGCAATCCCCTGAATAAATTCCGCACGGATATTGGAGCCAAAACTTGGCGCATCCTCGATGCTGGTCACATCAAGCTCTACCACCTCGCTAACCGCATCCGCGAGCAAACCCAACACATGGTGTTGATCAGAACTTTCCAGCTCTACCACTATGATACAGCTGCGTTTTTGAATGGTTATCGGCGTGCGCCCCAAGCGCACTGCCAAATCAATCACCGGCACCACTTCACCGCGCAGATTGATAACGCCGCGCAAAAAATTGGGCATTAGCGGTACGCTGGTGATACCACCATATTCAATTATTTCACGAGTTTGCGCTAAACGCAGGCCGTACTGCTCATCGCCGATTCGAAACGTCAGATATTGGCTTTTATCTGTCACAACGGCAGGTTCAATATAATGGGATTTTGCTAAGGCCATAGAATTTAATCCTGTGAAAGTGCCGCTACAACGGCCGTGCGCGCATGCTCTTTATTGCCCGCAAACAAAATCAATTGCTGCACATCGAGAATAAGTGCAACAGCCCCTGTCCCCAAAAGACTCGAGCCACCGATGCCTTTCAGCGCTTGAAATATAGGCCCCATGGGTTTTACCACGGTTTGAATCTCGCCATAAAGGTGATCCACCACTATACCGGCACGCCGGTCACCAAATTGGACAACCACCAGTTTTTCCCGCGGATTATCGGCGCCGGACGCTAAATTAAATAATTCGTGCAAACGGACGAAAGGCACCTGCTGACCGCGCAAATTAATGCAATGCTGTTCTTTACTGTGATGCAGGCCCGACAAATCTACACACTCTAAAATGGTATTTTGTGGAATGATAAAATTAATATCGCCCGCCATAACGTGGAAGCCATCAATAATCGCTAGCGTGAGCGGCAAGCGAATACTGATCGTTGTGCCTCGCCCCATCTGGCTGTCTATTTCAATAGTTCCCTGCAGGGCTTCTATATTGCGTTTAACCACATCCATACCCACGCCGCGGCCTGATAGGCTGGTAATTTTTTCCGCTGTGGAGAGCCCTGGGTGAAAAATTAATTGCGATAGTTCTTGTGCACTTAGGCTGCTGCCCTCTTCAATAATGTGATTAGCAATTGCTTTTTTACGGATGCGCTCTAAATCAAGCCCGCCACCATCGTCGCTGATTGCAATAACAATATTGCCGCCGTCGTGTTTGGCTTTGAGGGTGATAACCCCCGTTTGCGGCTTATGCTGGGCTTTGCGCTGGGCGGGTGATTCTATGCCGTGGTCCATGGCATTGCGCACAATATGCATGAGAGGGTCGTTGAGTTTTTCCACCATGGAGCGGTCAAGCTCAGTGTCAGCGCCTTCAATTACCAACTCAATTTCTTTGGTCAATTCTTTTGCTGTATCGCGCACGACTCGCTTAAAACGCAGGAAGGTATCGCCAATCGGTACCATGCGTAAGGTTAATGCTGCGTCGCGAATTTGCTCGGTAAAATATCCTAAGGAGGTAACGGCTTCTGACAGCTGAGAATTACCCACGCCGTTAGAGATCAGATCCACCCGCTGGCGGCTGACCACAAGCTCACCGATAAGATTTATTAATTTATCTAAGCGATCAGCTTCAATGCGAATGAAGCGTGTTTCGGTGGCCTGAGCGCGTATTTCTTGATTGTGTTTTTGTTTGTCGAGGGCAGCGCTAATAATACCAGGGGCTACCCCCTGCGCACTCACCAAAATATGCCCTAATAAATCGATCGGCTTATCATCTTTTGCCTGTTGTTTTTGCCAATCCAGCGCCAACTCAAGCTCTGCAGCGGTAATGGCATGAGTCTGCACTAAAATTTCGCCCAGCTTAAGCGAACTTTTTGGCAGGGAGAGGATTAAATCTATATAGGCCTGGGTGTTGCTACGAGGGGGCACGATAATAATATGCGAGCCTTCGCAGGCAAAACTAAATACGGCCTCAATTTCTTCTAATGAGGCTTTACTATCGAGAATAATTTCAAAATTTAAATACAGTGTTTCAGGATTAAAAGCCTCTAAAGACGGCAAATCATCCGTTAATACACTGATTTTAATCAGCTCGCCGAGGGTGCCAAGGTACCGAAATAAGGAAAGAGGGTCCACACCATCGCTTAATAAACTGGGGCTAAAGCCTGCCGCAATGTGCCAATAATCCTGGTTGGGTTCTATTGCCTTTGGCGCCGCGCGGGCGCAGGTCAAATCCTCTGACGGTACTGCTGCTTCTGTTATCCAACCTGCTAGGGTACTCACTAGAGTTGCGCCTCGATTACTGCACGCGGCATCCGGTTGGGTATTGTGTTTGGTATGTTCAACCAACTGGGCTATGTGATCTCGGCAACTGAGTAAAATACCGAGCAGATCCGTAGATAATTCAATACGACCATCCCGCGCCTGATCCAAAACATTTTCAATGGTATGAGTGAAATCCACAATCGGCAGCAAACCAAACATGCCCGCCGAACCCTTAATGGTGTGTGCAGCGCGAAATAAGGCATTGAGTGTATCGTTATCCTGCTGGCCCTGCTCAAGACTGAGCAGAAGCGTTTCCATCTGTGCCAGTAATTCTTCGGCCTCAACAATAAAGGTCTGTAAATAGGCATCCACATCCATATTCAGTCCTCCGCCTGTAATAGCACTTCTAAACCAAGTGTTTTCATCGTCTGCGCAAAATCCTCGCTGTAATTATTTAACTGCAAGGTTTTATTGCTATCCGAGAGAATTTTTTTTACAAACAAGAGTAACTGCACACCGGCGGTATCGATTCGGCTCACATGGGTGAGGTCTAACCGAACGGGGGTCGGCAAAGTATCCACATCTGCCAGCAATTGGTCTTTGGCGGCAGCCACAGTGTAAATAGTTAAGTCACCAGGAATCTGGATACAGGAGCGGCTTGTTTTACGATTGCGAGTTTTCATGGTGAATTCACATCAGTAACATGGAGACCGCTTTTACCAGCTGCTCCGGGCGGAAGGGTTTTACAATCCAGGCTTTAGCGCCTGCCGCTTTGCCTTCCAGCTTTTTGGTTTCATCGCCCTCGGTGGTCAACATAATCACTGGCATAAATTTGTAGTTGGGCATTTTTTTTATTTCTTTCACCATAGTAATGCCATCCATATTCGGCATGTTCACGTCCGACACCACCAAATCAACTTTTTGGCCAGCCAATTTTTTAAGTGCTTCGCTGCCATCTTGCGCCTCAATAAGGGTGTATCCGCATTCGCGCAATGCGATACCGACTAATTGTCGAACACTGGCCGAATCATCCACGACTAAAATCACTTTCGACATAGAAACCTCTTAAAAAAAAGTAACATCTGAATCCATGGCTACAGCACTATTACCGCGCCCATGATGCACTGCAGCCTGCTCCAAAGTGGTGTAACTGCGATTGAGCGAATGCAACCATTGTTCAAGATTAATCGGAGTCATACGCGCACCGGTTTCTAACGCGCGCTGCTGTTCACTTACGGTCACCGCCAGTTTTTGCATATCATTCATCACATGGCTAAGTATTTGGCCGACTCGATCTTGAAACTGTAAATTAACCAATACTTCGGCAATATCCGTTTGCACCTGAGCGTTTTCATTTTCAAGCCGCTGAGCCGACTCTAAAATAACGGCGCCGGACTGCTTGAATCGGCTTAATACTTCTTTTATGGATTGCTCAGAATGCTGCAAGCGCTGATTGTCTTCCTGCGCAAATGCGTTGGATTGAACCAGCGTTTTTTGCAGTGCATCGTTAGCTTGTTCAATACGCCGACCAATACGCTCACCCGTCTCGCCGGAGCGACTGGAGAGCGTGCGCACCTCATCGGCCACAACAGCAAAACCTCTTCCTGCATCACCCGCGCGGGCTGCTTCTATCGCGGCATTTAAGGCCAAAAGATTGGTTTGCGAGGCAATTCCTGCTACGTCCGCACCCATAGTGCTGAGTTCTGCGGTTATTTTTGAGAGCGCAACAATTTCATTTAATAATTCATCGCGCTGAGTCATAGCGCGATGCAAGGTGGCCACGAGTGCATTGAGTTCCTGCGTGGCAAATTGAATGACCTCCGTTAAACCGCTATTGCCCTGCATACCGTTGGCCGCGAGTTTAGAAGCCGCCACAGATTGTTGCAGCCGCTGATGAATATCGCTAAAGCGCGTGGACAGTTCAGTAATACTTTGATCAATTTGTTGTTTAGCCAATTGGGTTTGGCGCTGCCATTGAGTACACAATTCCGGCATAAGTTGTTGATAGTTTTGCAGCATGTTGCCCACTTGCTCTAATTGCTGCGCCAACGCCTTATCTTGGCGGGTGTGGACATTTAATGCCTGCCAAGTGCGGCCCATGCTGTGAATTCGGAAGAGGCCATAAGCTGCCGCCGCGATAATAAAAAGACTGCCTAGCAGCTGATAAAAATTAGATAATTGTGCACTCCACAGACTTAGTAGTGCCGTGCTTGCAAGCAGGATAACGACCGCAAAGACTGGGCCCGTCCCATTCTGGTTTGGCGAAGCGGTGAGCGATGTTAAATCCAGCTGAGCCATTGAATCCCCTTGTCGCTACTTATAACTTAAATTAACTTTGGTTTCGGCAGGCATACCAAAATAAAATTAACATGGCATTTAAAACAACGCCCAAACTAGAGTGCCTTTATAAAGGTAGTTAGTCACTGAAGAACCGTCAAAGATTTGCGGCTAAAGGCCCTAGAAATAATAAAGTGAATTGGCGCACATTGGCCTTAAACACCGTTTGAGTTGGGTTTTAGTGTTAAAAATCATTAAAAGCGTTTTTATCAAACCGGGCGGCATAAAAATAACCTCAAGTTTTAAAGTTAATTCCTTATGCACATTACAGCTAAGTTGTAATCGTTTAATTGCTAAAGGGCACCTCCGAAAATTCAATTTTCGTGATGCTCGCTAGGCATTTTCGCGCGGACGACTGCATGGATGCAGGACGACCCCACGGATGGGGGGTAGAATTTCTTCTGGAATGAGATTGAAGGAGAGCCACGCAGGCCTCAGGGTATTGATGACCGACTGAGCACGAAGATAACCAGGTGAGGGCTCGAAAAGTGGATTTCCGCAAGTGCCCTAAACCCATTCGAGGGAGAATGGGAGCGCAATGTATTAAGTGGGCCATGGTAGCCGATCCACTAAACACTATCACCTCAAGCAAGATGCGCCTCAGCTCGCCGCCTCTCTAAAATCAGAGCCTATTCGTCGATTAATTAATGATGCAGGCCTGCAGGCTCAAGCATGAATGGGGCTTCCCTATTTGCCCCAAACCCCGGCCCCAAGGCGCCAAAACTTCGCTTATAGAAGCCGGAATTGAACCCCAAAGTACCCCGAGTAGGGTACAATCCGCCGCCATTTTGTATGCACACGAGCTTTAATCCCCATGGAAATCAATCCTCTATTAAATGCCCTTACCGATATGCAAGCCCGCGCCGACTCCCTTCGGGGGTATCTTTGAATACGCTGAACGCAAAGAGCGCTTAACCGAGGTTGAGCTGGAGCTGGCCGAGCCTAACGTCTGGAACAACCCTGAGCGCGCCCAGGCCCTGGGGAAAGAGCGCGCCGCCTTAGAGTTGGTGGTAAAAACCATTGATAATCTGGACCAGGGCGTGGCCGATTGCCGAGACCTAATTGACATGGCCGTGGAAGAAAACGACGAGGGCAGCCTCGCTGATATTCAACATGAAATTAACCAGTTGGAGGCGCAGCTTGCCAAATTGGAATTTCGCCGCATGTTCAGCAAAGAGATGGACCCCTGTAACGCCTATCTGGATATTCAAGCCGGCTCCGGCGGCACCGAGGCGCAAGACTGGGCTGAAATGATGCTGCGTATGTATTTGCGCTGGGGCGAGGCTAAGGGCTTTAAAACCACATTGGAAGAATGTTCCGACGGCGACGTGGCCGGTATTAAAAGTGCCACTATTCGCTTTGAAGGGGAATACGCCTTCGGTTGGTTACGCACGGAAACAGGCGTGCACCGCTTAGTGCGCAAATCGCCGTTTGATTCGGGCAACCGTCGCCATACCTCGTTTGCGTCTGTATTCGTCTCGCCGGAAATTTCCGACGATATTCAGATTGATATTAATCCGGCTGATTTAAAAGTGGATACCTACCGCGCCAGCGGTGCTGGCGGCCAGCACGTTAACAAAACCGATTCGGCCATTCGTATTACCCACGTACCCACGGGTGTGGTTGTGAGTTGCCAAAGCGAGCGCTCGCAACACTCCAACCGCGATAAAGCCATGAAAATGTTGCGCGCAAGAATGTACGAGCAGGAAATGCTCAAGCGCAATGCGGAAAAACAAGCCTTAGAAGACAGCAAAGCGGATATCGGCTGGGGCAGCCAAATTCGCTCTTATGTGTTGGATGATTCGCGCATTAAAGATTTACGCACCAGCGTGCAAACCAGTAACTGCCAGGCCGTTTTAGATGGCGACCTGGATGATTTTATTGAAGCTAGCCTAAAAGCTGGCCTGTAAAAAAATGAGCCTTACCATGACAGAACACAATCACGACGAAAACAAATTAATTGCCGAGCGCCGCAACAAACTCGACCATATTCGCAGCCAGGGCAATGCCTTTCCCAACCAATTTCGCCGCAGCCACGAGGCGAGCGCTTTGCAAAACTCCCATGGGGAATACAGCAAAGAAGAATTAGAGGCGATGGATTTTAAAGTATCCGTGAGCGGGCGCATTCTAGCCAAACGCGGGCCATTTTTTGTGTTACAGGATAATTCTGGCCGCATTCAACTCTATGCGGATAAAGATGCCCAAAATGTCATGAAAGAGAAATGGCACAATTGGGATATTGGCGACATAGTCGGCGTAACCGGCGCGCTGCATAAATCCGGCAAAGGCGATTTATACGTAAATTGCGAGGACTATCATCTGCTCACCAAAGCCCTGCGCCCGCTGCCGGATAAATACCACGGCTTGGCCGACCAAGAATTACGTTACCGCCAACGGTATGTGGATTTAGTAGTAAACCCAGAAATTCGCGATGTATTTAAGCTGCGCACCAAAATTATTGATTTTATCCGCAGCTATTTAAATGGTCGCGACTTTATGGAGGTGGAAACCCCCATGCTGCAGGTAATCCCCGGCGGTGCCACGGCCAAACCTTTTATCACCCACCACAATGCGCTGGATATTCAAATGTATTTGCGTATTGCCCCGGAGCTGTATTTAAAGCGTTTGGTGGTAGGTGGTTTTGAGCGGGTGTATGAAATTAACCGCAACTTCCGCAACGAAGGCTTAAGCACCCGGCACAACCCAGAATTTACTATGCTGGAGTTTTACCAAGCCTATGCCGATTACAACGACCTAATGAATTTAACCGAAGACATGCTGCGTCAATTAAGCAGTGCTGTATTAGGCACTAATTTGGTTACCGCCACCAAACCAACTAAAGAAGGCGAAGAGCCCGTGCAGGTGGTGTATGACTTTGCTAAACCTTTTACGCGCCTGTCGGTATTTAATTCCATTTTGCAATACAACCCAGAATTAACCGCCGACAATATCAATACTCTAGAAGCGGCCAAAAAAGTTGCCGAAGGCTTGAAAATCCCCGTAAAACCCATCTGGGGCTTAGGCAAGCTGCAAATTGAAATATTCGAAAAAACCGTGGAGCATCGCCTAGAACAACCCACTTTTATTACTGAATATCCTGCGGAAGTATCGCCCTTGGCGCGCCGCAACGACCACAACCCGTTTGTAACCGACCGCTTTGAATTTTTTGTCGGCGGACGGGAAATTGCCAACGGCTTTTCGGAATTAAATGACGCAGAAGATCAAGCCGAGCGTTTCCACAGCCAGGTAGCGGAAAAAGACGCCGGTGATGACGAGGCCATGCATTTCGATTCCGATTATATTCGTGCGCTGGAATATGGCCTGCCGCCCACCGCAGGTGAAGGCATAGGCATCGACCGTTTGGTGATGTTATTAACCGACTCACCCTCCATCCGCGATGTTTTATTATTTCCCCACATGCGGCCGGAAGCCTAATTAATTGGCGCAGTTTATGGGCAAAACAATTGAACTTGAGGCAAGCTGGCTTAAGCATTTAGAGGCGGAATTTAATGCGCCTTATATGCAACAGCTGCGCGATTTTTTACAAGCGGAAAAAAAGCAAGGCCAGGTGGTATTTCCACCCGGCCCCTTAATGTTTAATGCTTTGAACACCACGCCATTTGATGCAGTAAAAGTAGTCATTTTAGGCCAAGACCCTTACCACGGTCCTGGCCAAGCCCATGGTTTATCCTTTTCCGTACCGGACGGCGTGCCGCCACCGCCCTCGTTGGTCAATATGTTTAAAGAAATTAATACGGATTTAGGCATACCCATCAGTAAAAAAGGCAATTTAACCCATTGGGCACAGCAGGGTGTGTTATTGCTGAACGCCACCCTAAGTGTGCGCGCCAGCCAAGCAGGTTCTCATCAGGGGCGCGGCTGGGAGCAATTTACCGATAGGATTATCGACCTGCTGAATAAAGAGCGCGAAAATTTAGTGTTTTTATTGTGGGGCTCTTACGCACAGCAAAAAGGTAAATTAATTGATACGCGCAAACATTTAGTATTAAAAGCGCCCCACCCTTCGCCTTTATCCAGTCATCGTGGTTTTTTTGGCTGTAAACATTTTTCTCAAGCCAACCACTGGCTGCACACCAAAGGCCTGCAACCCATCGATTGGACTGTGTAAATGAATAAAACTATCGCCATAGCCGGTGCAGGCCTCATGGGGCGTTTATTGGCCTGGCGCCTTGCTTTGCTGGGGCACAGAGTTCACTTGTTTGATGCAGGCTCCCTAAAAAATCCCAAAAATGCCGCCCATACCGCCGCTGCTATGATCAGCCCACTATCAGAAGTGGTTGTCAGCGAGCGATTAATTTACGACATGGGCATGCAGTCTTTAGCTATCTGGCCGCAATGGATTGAACAATTAAACCTAAACCAGCAACCTGCTATTCAATATTCCAACCAAGGCAGCTTGGTAATTGCCCACCCGCAGGATGAAGCGGAATTGCAGCAGTTTTATCAGGATTTAATTCATCATTTAGGTGAAGAACATGGCGCCCGCTGGTTAAATCGCGCGGAACTCAAACAATTAGAACCCGACCTCTCCAGCAACTTTGCTCGCAGTCTATTTTTACCCTTTGAAGCCCATCTGGATAACCGCCAATTACTGGATAATTTATTAGCGGAATTAATTCACTTGGGTGTGCAGCTACACGAACACACCCCAATTAATCTTGATACGCCTGCACACTACGGCGCGTTTGATTTATGGCTGGACTGCCGAGGCACCGGCGCCAAAGACGGCCCCGCCCCTCAAATAGTACGCGGTGTGCGCGGTGAGGTTTTGTGGGTGCAAACAGACGAAGTGCACTTAAGCCGCCCCATACGTTTAATGCACCCGCGCTACAAACTCTACATAGTGCCCAAACCCCAGGGCCGCTTTATTATCGGCGCCACCGAATTAGAAAGCGAAGACCGCTCGCCTATGAGTTTGCAATCTCTGCTGGAATTAGGCAGTGCTTTATATACCTTAAACCCTGCCTTTGCCGAAGCGCGCATTGTGGAATTAGATGCGAATTTGCGGCCTAGTTTGATGGATAATTTGCCGTTGGTGGATAGCGGCAATTTAGGCAATGGCTGCCCGTTTGTGCGGGTGAATGGGTTGTATCGGCATGGGTATTTGTTGGCGCCTTGTTTGGTTGAACAGGTTTTAGCGATAAGTGGCGCCCATATCTAAGCCCTTGCTAGTTTGAATAGTTTGTTCGAGAGAGCCACACAAGTGCACCGCCCTCCTCTCAATCAAAATTTTGCTTTGACATGTTTAAGTACATGAATCTTTACATGCAACACAATCCGACTGTCATATCCTGTCAGTAAGACCAGCTACAATGACAGCCAGTCACATTAAATGAGTGTAGCAATCAATGGCTACTGAAGTTGATACTAAAAAAGAGATTTTCTCCTACCGAATGGCTGAAATCCTTCTCAAATTATTCCGAGGAGAGCGCTTCAGCCGAATGGAGCTGGCCGAACAGTACGGTGTTACCGAGCGCACGATCTACAGAGATTTAAACCGCTTAGGGGATATGACAGAGCTGCGACCAGATGGCCAATATCAACTGGCCCACCACCTTAACGGCAAACTTAGCGCTAGCGATTTAGAGTATTTTGCACACGCAGTAGGAGTCGAAGCGTTATTTCCAGCCAAAGAAAATAATTACCTTATAAGCCTAATAGATAAGTTTAGAAGCAATACTTTTCTGATAAAACCTTGTGTTTTTGAATCAGCTCCCGCAGAGAATACATCATTTCAAAAGCTCGAAAAATCAATTAGACAGCAGTTTCGCTGCCGCCTTGTGTATAAAAACAAACAACGCACATTAGAGCCCTACAGGTTGATAAATCATCGTGGCATCTGGTACTTAGCAGCAACAGAGGCAAATCACTTAAAATCATTTACCCTAGGCAAAATTGAAGACTTAGAACTTCTTGATGAGCGGTTCGATACTGATCCGCTCATTCAAGCACGCATCGATACGGAAGATAATATTTGGTACTCAGCAGAGAAGTTCCGGGTCGATTTGTCCGTATCGCCAGATATTGCTTATTATTTTCAGCGGCGCGCCGTTTTGCCACAGCAACAAATACTTGAAACCGATAGCTCCGGCTGGATAACCGTACGCTGCCATATTAGCCATCCCAACCAAATTTTGCCTATCATTCAATACTGGCTACCCAACATAAAAATAATAAGCCCTTTATTTCTACACCAGCAATTACACGAACAATTAAGCACATACCAAAAAAATAACCCATTAGGATAGAAACATGGAAAACCCACCAAAAACTCATAAACCAATCACATTAACACAAGATTTTTTAGAGATTGTTGCTGATGAAGCACACCAAGAACAATTGGCTGACCACACAGAGGCAGAATTTTTTGCAAATCAAGATGCGGCCAATCAATCTGGCAGTATCGTTAAGCAATTTATCAACTCCTATAGCCTTCATAAAAATAGCCTCCCTCTAGAACAATGGCTAATTGAAGAATTTAGCCATTATCCAGGCATATGGAACAGCGATGCAGACCTAACCGCCACAGCCCGTGAAGTCATCGCTACGGTGGACATATTTAACAAAAATAAAATATCCTTGAGCGCGCATTTAGACAAGGGCATGAGCCAAGCAAACTGGTTGGCCCAGAGGTTAGAGGATGCAGCTAAAGCCAATGGTGCCATTAGTGTTAGCCAGTATGCCAGCCTCATCGACACATCAATCGCAGATGCCAACCAGCGCAATTGGGATGCGATCACACGTCAGGATGGCAACATAAGCCAGGCTTTAAACCTAGATGGTTTTATTGCCGAGCATCATCACGTTAATACGTTTAATATCAATGCGACGACACAAGGAAGCCAATACCGTGCGCGAGTTTTGACACCTGAACCCGGCCAACCCTTTAGCAAAAACTCCATGGATATTGGAATTTATGACCAAGACGGAAAACTCGTTAAAAGATACCAAAGCAAGTACGGCTCAGATGCTGATGCAACTCAAGCACTGTTCGAACGCGGCGATTATCGCGGCCAAAGAAAATTAGTCCCCGCAGGTCATGCCGATCAAAACAGTACTGAAACTATTGAAATGGAAGGTATTGAATCAAAACCACTCAGCAAAGAAGAGGCTAAAGAACTCCAACGCAAAGCCCAAGAGCAATTAGAAGCTGTGCAATACGAATGGAATGACGTAAATCGCATTGAAATCGCCAAACACATTGGCAAACAAGCACTAGTAGGAGCATGCATTACCGTTGGGCTGCAAGGCGTGCGTATTTTGGGACGACGCGTATGGAACACGATATCCGGCCAGTCCAATCAATCAGTCAACGAAGACATACAAGAATTTTTGCGATCAGGCCTTAAAAGTACAGCTCATGTCGGAATTCAAGTGGCGATCTCAGGCGCTGTTGTTGTTATAGTAAAAAATGGTTTATTAGGTACATTGTTAAAAGCAACACCTGTAGGGCAGATTGTAAATACCGTGAGCCTAGGGCTAGAAAATATTAAAATCCTCTTCAAAGTAGGCAGAGGAGAAATTGACAAACAAAAAGCGCTTGATGCGATGGGACAAGCATCAACCACAGCCATAGTGACACTTACAGCGGCAGTAAAAGGTGCTTCTATTGGCGCTGCACTCGGCACCGTGTTTGGCCCTGTAGGTAGTGCAATAGGTGGCTTTATTGGCGGGTTGACGGGCGGCATTGCTGGCAGCAGTATTGGAGAGACCATTTATCAGGGCGGTAAAACCTTAATAAAAGGTGCAGCAGAAACTATAAAAAATATTTCCACCGGCCTGATAGATACAGGAAAAAGATTATTCAACCGTGTCAGCAATTTCTGCAGCTCATTATTCTCGTAATAAAAAATAAAAATACTATGAAACCCTTAGCCGCTATCGCCAATACTTTCACAGCCTCACTTAAATCATTAATTAGAGCGGGTTCCCCCTGCATTTTAATTGAAACGACCGAAACAGAACGAATTGATGTATGTTTAGAGCAGCTGGCTCAACAACAAGCCTTTAAAATTCGCGAATGGAATTTAGGTTATGGTTGGGTGGACCACACCACTAAGCACCCTCTCCAATCCTCAAATTGTACACCTGGGCTTGCGAGCGGTTTAACGCTATTGATTGATGACGACCTAACCAATTCCCTCGTTGTAATTAAACAAGTGAGTTTAGCCTTAAACCAAGACTTATTGGCCGTAGCCAGGCTGCAATTATTGCTTAGCCGTATCCAACGCCATAATGCTGGCCAGGCCGCCGTAATTTTAGTGAGCGAACAAATCGAGTTACCTCATGCAATTGAGACACTCACCACACGCCTACCCTTACCATTACCCACGCATGACGAAATACGTCAATTAATCGAAGACCTCTGCCAAAGCCATGCGCTAATTCTCCCGGCTGAGCTTTTAACTCCAGTGTGCAATGGCTGCGCAGGCCTAACACACCGACAAATTGTGCAAGTGATGACAATGCTGGCACAGACCCAATCAAATATTGACGACGATGCCATCACACTTATCCTGCACGAAAAAGAACGCATAATTGCCGGTTCAGGCGTGTTAGAAATGGTGCGGGTGCACCAAACACTCGCAGACATAGGCGGCTTAGAAAACCTAAAAACATGGCTTAAAGAGCGTGCCGCTTTAATCCACCGCCTTCCCGCAGCGCAGGCATTTGGTATTGCAGCCCCTAAAGGGGTTTTGATTGCAGGTATGCCAGGCTGCGGGAAATCCCTCACCGCCAAAGTAGCCGCTGCACTGCTTAAATTACCCTTATTGCGCCTGGATATAGGCTCCCTACTGGGCAAATACGTTGGTGAAAGTGAACACAATATGCGCCGCGCGCTGCATCTTGCCGAAGCCATAAGCCCTTGTATTCTGTGGGTAGACGAGCTTGAAAAAGCCTTTGTTGGCATGAATAGCAACAATGCCTCTGAAGTTACATCGCGTCTTTTAGGGTTTTTTCTTACCTGGCTGCAGGAAAAAACCGGCGCAGTATTTGTCATTGCTACCGCCAATGATATTACTGCCCTGCCCCCGGAACTTCTACGTAAAGGTCGTTTTGACGAAACTTTTTACGTGGGTTTCCCCAATCGGCAAGAGCGCTTAGATATTTTGAACATCCATTTACAGCGGGCAGGCAAAGATGTAACCGCTTACGACCTAGAAAAACTCGCTATCCAATGCCGCGACTATTGCGGCGCCGATATCCAAAACGCCATCAACCTGGCACTAGAACAAGCTTTTATTACCCAAGCCCCCCTCAGCCAACAGCATTTAGAAGACGGCATAACCCGTACTGTGTGCCTACGCGAAACCTTGCGAGAGCAGGTAGGCAAGTACGAAGCATTATTTGAAAAACTCAAGCTAAAACCCGCCTCTGGCCAGAGCGGGTTATCCGTAGCGCAAATGATTAAATTAGCCGACGACCACAATATGTTGCGACGCGAAGAAGTTGCCACAAGCGACGAGTGCCCACACGACTTGCTCGCAAAACTTGCCAATGACTCTGAGATATCCGTACGCAAGGCGGTACTAAAACACCCTTATTGCCCTGAATCGGTATTGACTCAATACATCAATCAATTTGTCAAAAATGAAAAACCCAACTCAAGTGACATTGAGTTATTTGAATTAGCCGTAGCCAACCCACACACGCCACACGATCTGCTCAGCAGCAAAATAAACAGCTCATTACATCTGGATTATTTTTCAGAACCTACGTTAATCCGAATGTCTACCCTAAAAGGAATCGACCCAACCGGAATCGAAAGAATATTCACACGCCTAACAAAAAACACACCAACAGATAATCAAGAAACATGGCTCACCGAATTACTGGCAGGCAAAATCTATAACAAGCCGCTACCCCATAAAATACAGGATACATTAGCAACCCACACAAATGAAAACATTCGAACAGCCCTTGCCCTCTATCACGCCATTTATGAGGAGGCACAACTTAGGCTGTCAAAAGACTCATCAGACGAAGTTAGAGCAGCTCTGGCAGGCAATCAAAACATTACTGCAGACACCCAGATACAACTCGCCACAGATAAAAATGACACGGTACGGCACACATTATTAAAAAACATAAACCTATGCCCAGAAGCGCAGTGCAAACTAGACAAAGACGGGAATATATTTCTGGCCATGAATCCAGAATTAAAAGAAGAAACACAACTACGGCTGCTAGAGAAAAAAGATCATACCATTGACACCATATTGGCTGACCACCCCAAACTAACCGAACAGGCCCAGATGATCTTAATAAAACGATACCCACATAGCTCATTTTATCACGGAGTAGTAGCTGGACATGGGAGTTTTGACAACAACATTATTCGCTTAAAACTGGCCGAAAACCAAAACACTAAGGAAGACGTTTTACTCGAACTAATTACCGGTTTAACTCCTTACGACTATTTTACACCACGCTACGCAGAAACAAAGATACTTCGCACCATCTCTCAAATAAATAATCTGACAATAAAAACTCAAGCAGTACTCTGCCTGGATGAATATAGAGATTTCGAGCACCTGCCCATATTGGCTGAAAACCCTCACATATCAGAAACAACCCAAATGACACTCGCAAAAACCGATGCTGCGACAATATGTATTCCACTTGTAAAACAACAGAACATAAGTGAAGCCGTGCAGGCAATTCTTGCAGAAAGCAATCATGCAGATGTCAAACATATTTTAGCTGCACACCCTGCGATTACCTCAACAGTTCAGTTGCAATTATTAAAAAATTCCGATACCGCTATTCGAAAAATACTAGCAAGTAACCCATTTTTGGTTGATGCGATACAACTCACTCTAACTGCTGACGCCAATGAAAGCATTCGCATTGCCCTTGCACAAAACCCCAATTTATGCCCTGAAGCGAGGGAGATATTGAAGCAGGATGTATACATAGTGCGCGCAAGCCTGCACAGAGAGCAGGACAAAAATACACAACCGGAATAGATGGTTAAATAAGCGAAAAAATATCTGCCGCCACAAGCGGCATTATCTGTAAATAAAAACACGCACAAAATAAAATACGATTTTTGATCATTCGTTGTAGAGAAATTGTAAGCGACCATCAAACCCTACCAAACCAGCAACCACCCAAGGCATTAAATCCTCAATGCTATCTTCCGCTTTACAGCGCGGCAGTTCATCGAGCCTTGTGTGAATATACTCCAGGGGCTCTAATCCATTCGCCTTCGCCGTTTCAATCACGCAGTGTAAAATAACACTTGCCTTTGCCTCTCAGTTGGTCGTGCTAAACGACCAATTTTTTCAGCCGATAAAAAATGCATAATGACGCGCTCGGTGCGATTGTTGTCAATGTGCACATGGCCATCTTGCACATAAGCCACCAATTTATTCCACTGATTTAAACTATAAAAATCGCCGCACCGATAGCGCTTTTAGGTGGCGCTTCCAGGCTTGATTTGTTCAGCCATAATTTAAATTGGGCTAACAACGGCAACGCTTTTCCTGGCGCAGCGCATACCGCTGCGCAGGGGCTTTATCGGTTAGCTGTTTTTCAGTGGCATATAATTTTTGAATATGATTGAGCGCCCAATCAGCTTTGCCAATTTTCCCCTTCGGCTGCACACCTTGTGCCTCAATAAATTTACGCCGCGCATGCGCAAAATAGCCCAGCAATTTTGCCTGTATGTGCGCATACGCCGCTTAGCCATCCAGGTGCAAATGGCTCTGAATAGCACCGTAAGAATGCTTTAAAGGAGGCAGCGGCGCGACTGGGTTGGTAGTCGTAGAACGCGGTTTAAGCGAAATGTTTACCGTCGATCCTGTTCCCCTCCAACCCGCCCCCCAATCCACTCCCGTAAACAGCCGTATTACTGCGCTTAAACCTGCGGGGTGGTACCATCTCGCCCCTAATTCACCCCATGCTACCAGACAGTTTATGTTGCACATACTTGTGAATAATCAACCCTTAAACCTTCCTACAGGCAGCACTGTGGCCGATGCGCTTGCGGCCTTTGGCCCTGCCCAAGGCCCATTCGCCGTGGCGCTTAATGATGAGTTTTTGCCCAAAAGCCGCTACCAAGAGCAGGTCTTGCAACAGGGTGACACTTTAGATTTAGTGACTCCAGTGGGAGGCGGTTAAGCGTGGCTGATTTACTGACCCTTTACGGTGAAACGTTTGAGAGCCGGTTTTTATTGGGCACGGCCCTCTACTCCTCTCCCGCCGCCATGCTGGCCAGTGTGGCCGCCAGTGGGTGTGAAATTGTGACCTTGGGCCTGCGCCGGCAAAACCCCAAAGATCGGGACGGGCAAACGCTGTGGAGCGCCATTCAAAGCACCGGCAAGCGGTTGTTGCCCAATACCGCCGGCTGCAAAAGCCCTAAAGAAGCGATTAACCTCGCCGAAATGTCGCGGGAGATATTCGCTACCGATTGGATAAAGCTTGAAGTCATTGGCGATGATTACAACCTGCAACCCTGCCCGTTTGGCCTGGTTGAGGCGGCCGATGAGCTAATTAAGCGCGGCTTTAAGGTATTGCCCTACTGCACTGACGACTTGGTACTGTGCCAAAAATTATTAGATGTGGGCTGCCAAGTCTTAATGCCTTGGGGCTCGCCCATCGGCACAGGCCTTGGCCTGATGAATAAATACAATTTAAAAACCCTGCGCGAGCGCTTGCCTCAGGTGCCGCTTGTGGTGGATGCAGGCTTAGGGGCCCCCTCGCAGGCCTGTGAGGCGATGGAAATGGGCTTTGATGCTGTGTTGCTGAACACCGCTGTGGCCAAGGCGGCAGATCCAGTGCTTATGGCCAAAGCCTTTGCCGCCGCGATAGAGTCCGGGCGCAGTGCTTATTTGGCGGGCCTGATGGTCAAACGCCAAACAGCCAGCCCCTCTACCCCTACCATCGGCCAGCCCTTCTGGCACCAATTCCCTAAGAGCTAAAAGGCAATGAACATGGTGCGGCCCTATTTGGAGATTCACAATGCTGACGTTTTTCAGGGAGGTCAGCAGGTGTTTAATCGGCTGAATTTAAGCCTTTATTACGGCCAACATACAGTTATTCTCGGCCCGAATGGAGCGGGCAAAAGCACGCTCATCAAACTCCTGACCCGCGAGCTGTACCCGAGGGTTGCAGACGATAGCTACGTGAAAATTGATGGCAGCGAGCGCGTCATTATTTGGGAGCTGCGCAAAACAATTGGCCTGGTGTCGCAGGATTTACAGGCAGGCTACGACGGCCATGTTAAAGCGGTTGAGGTGGTGTTATCGGGACTGTTTGGTTCGGTGGGTATTCATATGCACCAGCAACCAAGCCTTGCGCACATCCAAGCGGCTACCCAAGCCCTTGCCCAAGTAGGTTTGAGCGATTGCGCCGAGCGTTATTATGCTCACCTATCAACCGGCCAACAGCGGCGCTTGTTGTTAGCCCGCGCACTCATCCACCAGCCCAAAGTGTTGATACTGGATGAACCAACCAATGGGTTGGATTTACAAGGTGCGTTTGCGCTCTTGGCACTGCTTCGCCACTTGGCGCAAAGCGGTGTGAGCCTGGTGCTGGTCACTCATCATTTAAGCGAAATCATCCCAGAAATAAACCGCGTTGTATTGCTAAAGGAGGGGCGAATAGTGGCCGACGGCGATAAGAACCAGGTGCTGACAGAAGCGAATTTAGCGGCCCTGTACAACACACCGCTGCGCTTAAGCCTTACCGAAGGGTTTTACCAAGCCTACCCCGCCAGTGCCTGAGCGCACGAATTACCTAACAAAATTGGTGATCGAATCTGACAAGGCGCAGATGCTGTGACAAACTTTTAAATCTTCAGCGAGTCCATGACCGCTTGATCAATCGTGCTCTGTTAAGGTCTTTTTATGATTCGACTTCCCAGCCTGATTTGCCTGGTTTTATGCGCAAGCCTTACCGGTTGCAAAACTGGCTTTAACCGCCCCTTAAGCTCCGGCTCGCCCAGCGTGGCGTCTATCCCCTGTGATCCCACCGCTGTTGACACCGATGCCAGCCTAGAGGCCAAGGCCGTACTTAAAATTATCGCCACCTTTAGCTGTGAAAAAACCACCGACACCACCAAGCGAGTGCTCTCAGGCCAGGTATTAGGCAGCGCAGGCGAGGCGCAGAATTTTGACCGTTATAACGAGCTGTTTGCAAAATTTCAGAACACGGACGGCTCCTACAACACACCAGCGGTGATGGGTATCGACTATGTGTTATCCGGGCGGAAAACCTATCAAGAATTAGTTACAGCCAATGATGTGATCGAAAGCCATAGAGACCTCGGCGGCCTGGTTACCGTCAGCTGGACCCCATCCAACCCCTGGGACAGCGGTTTTAACACAGGTTATACCTCGGCTGTAGACCTGCCCGCGCTAACCCAAACCTTCTCGAACTCAGCAAAAACGCGCTGGCAAGAGGATATAAAGCAGCTAGCCGATGCCTTGCTGAACTTACAACAACGCCGGGTTGCGGTGATTTTACGGCCACTTCCGCTGATGAACTCTGACCGTTATTGGTGGGGCATCAATGCCACTGGCGCTAATAGAGAGAGTGAGTTTAAGGATTTGTGGAGCGATTTATTTAAGCAATTAAACGATGCGGGCATTGAAAACGTGATCTGGGCTTACTCGCCCCTGGATACCTCAGAACCCAATACCAAAGCCTTCAACTGGGGTTTTAACAAAGACTTTGTTGACCTGGTAACACCCGTAGTGCGCAACGACAATTTAGATATACGCGACTACGACGCCTATAAAACTCTGGCCAAACCTATGGGGCTTGCCGAATACAGCCCGGCCACCGGCACGGGCAGCTTTGATACCTTAAAGTACGAAAGCCGCCTCATCACCAACTACCCAGCCATGGCCTTTTGGATGAGTGGGGTAAATGATGGAGACATCAAACGCACCCTGGTCGACAATAAAAACAGCTATGACCTACTCAACAAATCCACAGTGATTAACGCCGAAAACGTGGACAACCAAAATCTCACCAGTAACTAAGCGAACTTGGGCATCTGTTGAGTGAAAGTGCTCTTGGCTGTTAAACCTGTACGCCCTAAACGCCTATCCAGCTGACATGCAGCTGGGTGGGGTTGTGCATATCCCAGGTAGCGGGCTGGTTTAACAAGGCTAGAGCCTCTTCGGTAGAGATACCGCGAGTGGCAGCGGCGGCAAATTCATCGAGAAAGAACTCAATCTGGGTCTGTTCGGCAAGGCTGCGCAGGCCTTCAATGAGGCGGGCTTGGGCCTGCGCTAGCGGCTCCTGCCGCTCACGCAACTCCTGCACTATTTCAATCACACTGCACTCTTCCTCAGCGCACTGTTGCAGGCTCTGCAATTGGCTCGGCGTTAGGCTCATTGCGGCTGCGCCAGGGGTTTACCGTAGAGCACCAGGCTGTGGCCAGTGAGTTCGTAGCCTAACTCACGGGCAATTTGCTCCTGCAAGTGCTCGATTTGATCGTTGTGAAACTCAATCACTTTACCGGTTTGAGTACACACCATGTGGTCGTGGTGCTCGCCACTGTCCAGTTCAAATACGGCATGGCCGCCGTCGAAATTGTGTCGCTCAACCAAGCCCGCTTGTTCGAACTGAGTTAATACCCGGTACACAGTGGCCAGGCCTACGTCCTCGCCCGCGTCTAAGAGTGCTTTATAAACATCTTCGGCGCTGACATGGCGGTCTTTCGCTTGCTCCAACAACTGTAAAATTTTGATGCGGGGAAGCGTGACTTTTAGTCCGGCTTTGCGGAGCTCTTGGTTGCTGCTCATGGGAATTCTCGTTGTGACCGGTTGGGGAACTTGCAGGCCAGCGCAAGCGTCTGGAGCGAGGCCGGATTTTACCTGCGATAGGGCGCACCTACTAGCGGTTGTTTGCCTTATAGCCAAACTCAGGTATCATCCGGCGCCGTTTTTGCCATCCCACCTTAGAGATAAGTTCATGCCTGTATCGCCACGAAGCTTCGCATTAAACCTCGTTCTATTATGTTGCGTGGCGTTAGCGAGCGGCTGTTCCCAGTTGAAATTTCCCTTCGTGTATCGAATTAACGTGCAACAGGGCAATATCATCGATCAGAAAAAACTCGATCAAGTCAAAATAGGTATGAACAAACGCCAGGTGCAGTTCTTGTTAGGCTCCCCGCTGCTGGTAGATACCTTTAATAGCGAGCGCTGGGACTATATTTACAGCGTGCGCAGAGGCGACAAACTGCTGGGCCAAAAACGCTTCACGGCATTTTTTGTCAATGATGCACTCGCCCGCTATGAAGGCGACGTAGGCCCAGGTAAAAAAGCCATCGCAGACGCCAAACTCGATGAGCGCATGCCCACGCCTCAGGAGCAAGCTGAGATTAATAAGAATTCAAAATCAGGCAGCAAAAAGCCCAGCAAATAAGGCGGGCAGCCTGGTTTATTCACCCAGCGACGGGTTGAACCGGATTAACCGGTGCGGCATGGATGCCACAACAAAAGCCTTAGCCGCAGCCTCCCCCACGTAACCAAGCAGGTTCGCTCAATCCATTTTAGCCAGGCGAAAACACGATAGCGCAGAACAGGCTATTGGCCGCTGAGTTAAGAATTCAAAAGGGACTCGCGCCCAGGCTTTATATCGGGCGCAAACAGAACAGAATCGAGTTCAAGCTACGACGAGAAACCGGCCAGACTGGGCGGATTAAACGCTACCCATATTAAAAGGTGCATCCAAACGACTGGAAAATTTTTCCGCCAGTTGTTTAACCAAGTCAGAGGGCGCGCGCATGATGATATCAAAGCCCATCTCCACCGGCCCCTTGCCCACCAGCTCTTCAGACTCCAACGGCGCTTCCACCGCATAAGAAAACGCGAGGTTTACTGCGCTGATCCCCTCTGCACCGAGGGACGGCAGTTGGGACAAACCCAAATAGGGCTGCACCTGGCCAAGCTTCAGGGACACCCGTAATTCCTTGGCAATACGCGGCAAAATAACCGGCGCAATTACACCGGCAAGCTGAACCAGAATATTTTCATGATCCGCTTCGTCGATACAGTCCCGATCGACTAATGAAGCGTAGGTTTTTAACGCGGCGGGGTTAATCGCTATCAACAACCAACCGGTTTGGCCGAGGGCACTGTATTCCTGCACACAGCAGCAAACTTCTTGAGCGCTGGCAAATTTACACTGCTGAATAAGATCCTGCGCCAATGCCTGAGTAACCTGGGGGACACTCAGTTGTATGTAGCGGGCAGTGACCGAACTGAGCGCCTTGGCGCCATCGCCCATAGCAATATTGACCAACTCTTTTAACTGATCGCGGTGAGAATCATCCAACCAACTGGCAAATGGTGCAGTCATAGCGTTCCCCTAAAGCAGGCCAAATTTGCCCAGAGTTTCAGTTAATTTCTCAGGGCTGACGGGTTTTTTAATAAAATCCAAAGCCCCTAAAGCCATCACCCGGTCCCGCGCTTGGGGCTGAATATCGCCCGATATAACAATCACCACGCTTTTGAGATCTTTTTTGCGAATATTTTCCAACACCTCAAAGCCGTCCATTTCAGGCATGGTCAGATCCAAAAACATCATCTCGCCCTTTCCCTCTGCAATTGCAGCAAGTGCCTCAATGCCATTAGTGGCAAAGGTGATATCCACCTCCCAGCTCGGTGGCAGGGAGCGGGCTACCTGCTTACGGGCCATGCTGGAGTCATCACAAATTAGTAGGGGTATCGCCATAGGCCAATACTCTTGTGTTGGTTACAAGGCTGAGTATAGACAGAGTTTGCCAAAGCGAGGGTTTAAAGGCGCTTGATTAACCTAGAAACTGCACTAAAACCTATTTAATAACCCGGCGACCTTTAGTGCTGAGTTATTACTAGCTGTACGGACGTAATGAATACAGATCATTTCAGACCGTCAAAAAGAGGGATCTTTTTCACGAGCCTATAGGTTAAAAACACAGGCAACCGCCAGGCAGCTTTAAAGGCTCTGGCCCCCGCCAAAAAAATAAACGCTTAAACCGATGTGCACTGCACTTTATTTGACGCGGCCGCCATGCAGGTAAACCCCAAATAAAGAGCGTCAAACGGATGACGGGCTGAAACATAAACCTCGCAATTAAACCCGGTTCTGATCTTCACTCACGCCTGCAGGCTCGTGATCAATTAAAGCGAGAACAGAAACACTCCAAAGCTGTTTGTGCTCGGCGCAAATAGGCTCGATATAATGAGGCAAGGCCGACAACTGCGGTAACTGCTCTGCCACCAAGGCCAGATCGGCAATCCGCAGGTTGATGACAGCGGCTAAATCCCACAGGTTACACAAAGCCAAATCGCGACATAAAACAAAACCTCCAGCCTGGGTTTGGCTCAACCAGCCCGCCGCAACCCAAGCATCGCGCAGGGGCTGCCAGTCGTGCGGGTTAACACCCGCCGATAAAAAATCCAGCTCATCAACGGCATCGCCTGTGCGCTGGGCTGTTCGCAACAGGCTTAAACAGACTAAAGCGGCGGCTAAATCACAGTAGCCATCCTGCATAATCAAATATCGTTTCTCCGCCAAAATACGCACAAGCACCGCACCGGCCAATACAGTCATCCAAAGTAAATTAAGCCAAAGTAAAAATAGAGGTAAAGCGGCAAAGGCCCCATAAATAATTTTGAAGTTGGTATTAACCACCACAAAACCAAATAATAATTTTAATAATTCAAACCCCAAGGCGGCGCCAATGCCGCCAATCACACCGTATTTTATTGGCACATTACAATTGGGTACGGCAATAAATAATAGACTAAACGCAATCGCGGTTATAAAAACGGAATAAAGTGAGATAAATGGAGAAGGAATAGCCGCCGTACCCAGCACCCAATATTTTAATGAAACTACATAAGTAGATAGTGCGAATGCACTGCCAATTAGCAGCGGCCCAATACTTAAAACCGCCCAGTATAAAAGAACCTTACCCAGCCCTTGGCGGCCACGCTGCACACCCCAAATTCGATTAAAGGTGCGCTCTATATTTCCCAACATTAAAAACGCCGTTACGGCTAAAAATAACGCACCAATCCAGGTGAGTTTTTGAGCTTGTTTGGAAAAGTTAACAAAATAGGCCTGAATAACCGCGCCTGACTCTGGTACAAAATGGGCGAATAAAAATTTTTGCACCTTGACGCCGATACTGGCGAATTCCGGCACCATGGAAAATACCGCATAGGTGACAGTCATTAAGGGCACCAGCGCAAACAAGGTCATATAGGTCAGTGCAGCCGCCTGATCCTGACAGGCCGCCGCGCGATAATCGCGAAAAAACTGCACCCAAAGAGTTAGCATCCAGCGTATACCCTTGCGTTCAAACTGCTGTTTTAAACCCTTAATTGGCATGTTGGGTCAAACTCCCGGCAGTGGTACACTGCAAAAACTCAAACTTACTTGAATGACTATGGCTGCCCAATACCGTATTTACCATAACCCACGCTGTACAAAATCCCGCCAAACACTTGCCTTGCTTCAGGATGCGGGAATTACACCTGAAATAGTACTCTACCTCGACACTCCACCGGATACACAACAACTTAACCAACTGATCAAACAACTGGGGTTTAGCTCAGCTCGCCAATTACTGCGTACCGGTGAAGATGCCTATAAACAATTAGCGCTAAATAACCCGGCGTGCTCTGAAGCGCAAATAATTGCAGCTATGGCAGAGCACCCTAAACTCATAGAGCGCCCTATAGTAGTTAAGGGTAACAAAGCCATACTCGGCCGCCCACCGGAAAATGTTCTCAGCTTAATGAGTTAAATCATGTCTCTTCCCTACGTGCTCATTCTGTATTACAGCCAAAACGGCAGTACGCGCAAGCTTGCCCGAGCCCTTGCCGAAGGCGTTGACTCGGTAAAAGGTATTGAGGCCCGCCTGCGTACGGTGCCGAAAGTTTCCCCCGAATGCCAAGCAAGCGCGCCGGAAATCCCCGCTGAAGGTGACATTTATTGCACTGAGAGCGATTTAAAAAACTGCGCGGGTCTTTTACTCGGTAGCCCCACACGATTTGGCAATATGGCCGCCGCCCTTAAATATTTTTGGGATGGCACTGCAAACCTGTGGCTCAACGGCCACTTAGAAGGTAAACCTGCCGGCGTTTTTACCTCCACCAGCTCATTACATGGCGGGCAGGAAGCTACGCTATTAAGCATGATGATTCCCCTGCTCCACCACGGCATGGTGGTAACCGGCATTCCCTACTCCGAGGCCGCCTTACATACCACCAGCAGCGGCGGCACTCCGTACGGCGCGTCGCACTGGGCTCATAGCGCCCAGGCAGGGCATTTAACCCCGGATGAACGCGCTCTAGCCCAAGCTCAAGGCCGTCGCCTCGCCCATTTAGCTCTACATTTAGGAACCCTATGAATTTTCTAACCCCCCTGCAATTGCGGGCTGCGCAATTGATGGCTGTTTTTCTACTCATGTTGTTAATGAGTTTTTTCCAACTCTCGCTGCCATCCGGGCCCGTCTATAAAATTTGGCTGATACAACTGCTGCCGCTCATGATATTAATCCCTGGCATTTACCAGCTTAAACGCCGCAGCTTTCAGTTTATGGGCTTTGTTATTTTGCTGTATTTTATTCGCTCTAGTACCAATGTACTCTCGGGCGACCCGGCTTTTATCGACTATGGCATTCTCGGTTTAAGCATTTTAATTTTCGTGTTAAGCCTTATGGCAAGCCGCATTTTAACCGGCACCCCAGCTTCACATGCCACACAACAGGACGAGTTATGAACGAGCCGAAGGTATCTTTACCCTTACGCATCTGGCGGGGCCTGTGGAAAATAATTGGTTTTATCAGGGCGAGCCTCGCCAATATTGTATTTTTATTTTTTCTGATTATTTTTATCAGCGCCCTGGCGGGCAATCGCACCAAACCCATTCCAGCAGCTGCGCCTTTGTTTATTGCACCGTCCGGCCCTTTGGTGGATCAACTCACCTACGCTGAGCCCCTTGGCCTTTTACTGGGCGGTAAAAACGCCCGCGATAACCAAACCAGTCTGCGCGAACTGATTAAGGTGATAGATGCCGCCGCCATCGACCCGCGAATTACAGCGCTGGTACTGCAACTGGATTATTTAGCCGATAGCGGCAGCGCCAAAATGGCTGAAGTAGCTGAAGCTATTCTGCGCTTCAAAGCCAATCAAAAACCAGTTATCGCTTATGCGGACTATTATTCCCAGCAACAGTATTTTTTAGCATCCCACGCTGATGAGATTTACCTCAATGAAATGGGCGGTGTATTGCTCAATGGTATTGGCCTGTATCGCAATTATTATAAATCCGCACTGGATAAACTCTCCGTAAAATTCCATATATTCAAAGTGGGTACCTTTAAAGATTTTGTGGAGCCCTACACCCGCAACGATATGTCAGAGGCATCCAAGCAGCACAACACGGAATGGATGAGCGAGCTGTGGGGCCTTTACACTAACCGGGTAGAAACTCAACGCAAATTAGAAACAGGCAGTATCGATAAACTGATTAATTCAACCAGCGATGCGCTATTAGCAGCGGGGAATTCCACGGCCCAAATGGCATTAAATGCTAAACTGGTCGATCACCTGGGCAATCGTATTACGCGCATGCAGGAATTAATTAACCGTTTTGGCGCAGATCCAGACGCGGCAACACAATTTTTACATGTCAATTACAACCAATATAAACACGATCTTGCCAGTAAAAATACCAGCGAAACCCACGGCAACATTGGTTTAATCGTCGCGAGCGGCTCGATTGTGGATGGCGAGCAACCCGATGGCACCATAGGTGGCGACACCCTCGCGCAATTGCTGCGTAAAGCCCGTGAAGATAAAGACATCGGCGCGTTGATTGTGCGTATCGATTCAGGCGGTGGCAGTGCTTTTGCCTCGGAAATCATCCGCCAAGAAATGCAAGCCGTGCGCGCCGCAGGCAAAAAAATCTACGTATCCATGAGTACGGTTGCCGCCTCCGGTGGCTATTGGATGGCGAGTGCCGCCGATGAAATCTGGGCCACACCGTTTACGATTACCGGTTCAATTGGTGTGTTTGGTATGTTTCCGACCGTCGATGAAGGCTTAAATAAACTGGGCATCTTCACCGATGGCGTCGCGACCCACAGGCTCTCAGGTGCTATGCGTCCTGATCGACCAATGGATCCCACGGCAGAAAAAATCGCTCAACAGGGTGTGGAGTCCATTTACCAACGGTTTTTGAATCTTGTAAGTGAAGCGCGCAAACGTCCCGCCAGTGAAATTGATGCCATTGCGCAAGGCCGTGTATGGACGGGAGGAAAAGCCCAGGCCCTGGGTTTGGTGGACAAATTAGGTTATCTCAACGATGTGGTAAAAGCCGTGGCCGAGCAAGAGCACATAGCCACACCCAAACTTAAATTAATCGAACGGGATTTGTCCGCCCAAGAGCAACTTATTCGAAATTTAGTGGATCAATCCAGCCAGATACACAGCGGCCCCATAAGCCAATGGTTCTCGCATTTGAATACTCTGTTATCCAGCCCCGCAATGACGCAACTCAACACACTGGAACAGGCGGCAAAACCCTACGGCTTTAGCATTATGGCTGCCTGTTTGGATTGTTCAGCGCTTTAAACACAACCTTCCTCTGGCGGGTATACCCGCCACAGACCAATTTAGGTTGGCAAAGATCGCCCAGCCAACAAATTGCGCAATTTAATCGCCAGAGAAACAACAAGGCGAATTATTTTCGGCAGCAACCAAATCAGCCCCGCCATAAAACACACTAACAATAAACAAAATACCACGGGATGACTCAAAGCAAGCCATAGACCCGTGAACACCAGAATATCTTCAAGGCTGGAAGCGGCCCAATTACTGAAGGGCTCAGGTGAGCTATTAATTAATACGCGGGAAGAAGCTTTAGTAAGGTGACTGGCCAACGCCAACACTATGGCGATGAATTGCGCCACTAGCTGCCAATCAGGGTACGCCTCGCCTAATAAGGCGCCCACTAAATAAACGGCCAAGGGTATGCGGATAAACGTATGCAGCAGATCCCACAGGCTATCGACACCTGGGATTTTATCAGCGACAAATTCCACGCAATACATAAAACCTAAACAAAACAGCACTAAGGGATGAGTTAACACCTCAAGATCAGCGGGCAAAGGTAGATGATTAAATGCACCACTTAAACCCAGCATTAACAACACTGCATAGACATTAATGCCGCTCGCCCAGGCACAACACAGCGCCAAAACAATTAATGAAAAACTCGACATATCCTATACTCCAGTAACTCACAACTTGTTGAAATACCTTGCAGCTTGTTGAAATACCTAGGCGGCAACTCAGGTAAGCAAGGTAGCATTTTAATAAGCGGCTAAATAGGTCGCACCAGAAACCTCGACTATTGAATATGCTCTGATTAATTCCAAATTATTTTCGCAGGTGGGATTAGTCCATCAATGCAAAATGCTATGCGGCCCTTACTAATCTGACACTCCGGCTTGCTGGCCAAATAATCCTGAGCGGCAGTTCGCACTCTACACCACTCGCTAGGCAAACAAGCGTTATTACCCCGGCGACATTTGGCGTCGGGTTAATAACGGAGGCATGGATAACGGCAGCTCAAGCCGCCGCGAGCCCGACTAAAACAAGCCGATCCACCTATCTGCACAGGTTTAGCAGAGCAAAGACACTATAGGACAGGACGATCTATAGTGTCGCAGGGTTTAAAATGGCGACCAACAATACCGCTCAGGAAAACCCATTCCCAACCAGGCCCCCAGGTAAAAAGCAGGTTTTATTCAAAACGAAACCTTGAACTCCCGACAAAGAATCCGCCGGGAGCTACTGGCGTTGCGGCGCTTCCGCAAACACAGGAATTTTTAGCAAAAATAATCGAGGGATAGGCACAAGAAGAGGATTTAAAACGCACAAATATACGGAGTGTATGATCGCCTCGCCAAATGCATCCGCATATTTCTAAAAAATAAACCCAAGGCTTGGGCAATAATTTTAATGAAATTGATAAACAGCTTTTGCCGTACAACCGCCGTTATCAAACTCTAACGACTTACACAATTGACGCAAGAGCTTGATGCCTCTGCCGTGATTTTGCTCAGTCTGAGCGTCCACATCTGATTGGCTAGGGAAATATTGTTTAAAGTGAAACCCCTCGCCAGAATTACTCACCACCATGTGAACCTCGTTGGGTTGGCCGCGCACGAAGGTAAAGTCCACATCGATAAAACCACTTGCCAAATTTGCCAACCGCTCAGCGCGCTGCTGGTAATACGCCTCAAAACCACCCACCGTATTTTTAAGTTCAGAGGGCAACTTAAGTATGCCGTGCTCCAGGGCATTATTATAAAGCTCGCTGGCGATCATAAATAATTTGTCTTTATGTAATTCAACACCTTTTAAAGTGCCTATGAACGCCAAAATCTGCTGAACCATATCGGTACGGCGCAAATCATCGGCATTGAGCCGCGCGGTTAACCGCCAGGGAAATGAGTCTACGCGCAGATGCTCCGCCGCAATATCTACTGGCTCGTGGGTGATTTTGTCCACATGCACCAAGGGAGAAAACACCACTTCAACCAAAGTAACATCATCATGCTGGGTTGTATCACCCTCAAAATTTCTGACCAGCTCAACAATATTTTCTAAGGTTTGCCCAGCTTCACCCTGCTGAATAACCGCCCACACTGGTTCGTGGCCCAATACTTCACCGGCGCCGTCAGTGGCCTCATTAATTCCGTCGGTGTATATATACAAGCGTGTATTCGGCGCAAAGTCATGTATATGCACTAAATCATCAAATTCCTCATCGGTAAGAATACCCAGCGGCATGTGCGCCGCATGCAAAAATTGCAATGCAGATCCTTCATCGGGCCGCACAACCAAGTCATTCATGCCACCGGACCACACCATACACTGCTGGCCCTGCGCATCTATAAATAACAGCGTGCAGCAAAAAAACATCCCCAGCGGCAGGAGGGTATTTAAGCGGTTATTAATTTCCCGCGCCATCTGAGCAATTGAGCGCTGACGACGGGCGAAATCATAAAAAATTTCTGTGACGGGCAATGAGCCTATAGCGGCGGATAAACCATGCCCAGTAAAATCACCCGCTAATACATAAACACCGCCATTGGGCGCAGGTGCGGTAAGCACTAAATCGCCATTAAACATGGAGGATGGCGAACTGTGCTGCTGCACATTTTTACAATAGGTGGTTTGCCGTTGCGCACCCTGAGCAAATACATGCTCAACGATTTTGTGCTCACGCTCTACCATGCACTGATGGTACAACAGGTCTTCATTGGTACGCTTTAAATTCACATAAAGCGACTGGCTGCGTTGATGAGCCTTAATTTTAGACAGCAAAATTTGTTCGTTAATGGGTTTGGGTACAAAGTCATCTCCCCCCACCTCCAAACATTTGACCGTTATATCAGGGTTATCCCAGGCGGTAACAAAAATGATGCTAACCGGTGTGTCCCCGGCCATGGCACGAATAATTTGGGTGGCCTCAAAGCCATCCATCACCGGCATATTCACATCCATCAGGATAAATTCTATGTCGGTTTGAGTTTCAAACATATGGCAAGCCTCAGCGCCATTGTTAGCCTGAATGACTTGATGCCCCGCATCCTCAAGAATGTAACTTAAAATATCGCGATTAAACGCGTTATCGTCAACGACCAACGCTTTCACTCAACCCCCAATCAACTACATCAATATCTGGTTGCCAAACCCAAAAAAAATTTGCTGACGTTAGGCCAAACGCTAAAAATTTATAGTTAGTCAGCGAAGCCTGCGACAATGGCAACCACTCGTGATAACCCAACACGCCGTCAGGCTTGAATCACCCCCTATTTCACACTCACAGAACGACTAAAGAATGGTAAAGCGGCGATCAAAATTGGAGATGGAAAATATTTTGCGGATTTGCTCGTTGGGGTTAGCCAGAGTTACAACAATTTTTTTGTCTTTAAAATAACTCTGCACATTAAGCAACATACCCAGACCGGAAGAATCCATATAACGAGCGGCCGAAAAATTAATAGTGACCACTTTCACACCTGCACAGGGTATGCCTTCGTAGACGAGCCTAAACTCCTCAGCCTTTTTAAAATCAAACACTTCATCCAATAGTATCTGCACTTCATCCGTCGATTTTTTTTCTACTTTCATTTTCCACCTAATTGTCGTGAGAAATTTTTTAGGCAAGCTTGCAAACACATTCGCTAGCGGTTTATCTATACCACGCTGGTTTAAACAAAGCTTGCCGATTACAGAAGATGCTAAGCCATTATGCTCCGCAAAGACCGCGATTGATCAAAGGATACCAATTCGCTGAATACAATCACTGGGCGATAGGATAAGAAATCATGAGATTAGAGGCGCTTCGATGTATCACCCAAGAACTGCACAGCAACGAATTTTTACCCAACATTCTTGGCGCTCGAATATTATTTATCATTAAGGCCACGGCTCTTGCTTGGCGCCTGTATCAGCGTTAAGACCTGCAAACAACAAATAACCAAACTCCCTACCCCCTTTACATCTGCGCTCTTTAACGCCTCGCCTAGCAATGCGTTCAAGTAGGTTCTAATACAGCTCAATTCCTCCGGTACTTTTCACATCCATCCGCACATTGGGTACCTGTGATAAAGTGGTTAAGCGTTTTAATCTGTGTTCGAGACTATCCTCTATATTACGACCGTGATCGTCCCCAGCCAGGGCATTTTGTATTGCGTCGAGGAATTCAGTGCAGTGAGTAACTTGATGCAGCATTTGGGAAATTTGATCCGCCGACTGCAAAGCCGCAAACGCGCGCGCCACTTCCTGCTGCATGGCATCCCCAATCTGTGAGCCCTTTGCCACACCATCACTTACCGTGCGGTTCATTTTTTCCAGCTCAGTCAACATAGAATCTAAATGCCCTTTCGCATCGATGGCTAAATTCATATCCATGGAGGCAATTTCGCCGACAACGGACTCCACTTGAGTAACCGTTTCTTTTGCCTTTTGTGCTTTTTGCCGAATTTCATCATTTAATTCGTTGGAATCTTTAGATAGTTTGCGCACTTCATCCGCGACCACCGCAAAGCCGCGCCCTGCATCACCCGCCCGTGCCGCTTCAATGGCAGCATTTAATGCTAAGAGATTGGTTTGATCTGCAATACCGCGTATTTCGTTGATTAAACCAAACATACCATCAAGGTGTTTTACCATGTCCTGTATTTTGTGTACCGCCTGAATACTCTTACTGCTCACATCAAGAAACAACCGCACGTAGTCATCCAATATACGGCCCATATCATTGGCGAAATGGGCCAGTGAAACAGTTTGCGTGTGAGCATTTGCAGCTGCGCCACTGGAGAGTTGGGACGAGACCGAATGTAAAATATCGCGCTCAGCCACCGCATTGGCGCTTAAGGATTGAAAACTCGAATGCAAGGCTAGACTGTTGCGCTCAACTACGTCGCGAATATCATGGGCAACTAAATTAATTTGCTCACAAGTGCGTTTATGTTTATCCGTAAATACCTGCTGGGTTTGATGCAATAAATCAACCGCCCGGTTTTGGTTGTGCGCTTGTGATGCCTGCCCTGAGTTAGGTGCCTGCGCCACACCGTAGGCGGCCATAGCCCCCAATACCAAAAGCGCCGCCATCGCCAAATACAGCGAATCAGTAGCGTACACCAGTGCGCATGAAACCAGGCTTATCCCCAGATAAACAACAAGTCGAAGAGTGGTATCAGTCATTAGACATCCTAAACTGGAGGCCAAAAAAGGCCCCTGATAAAACACTAGGCCCCAAGGAACCTCTTAAAATTATTGTACTCGCTGTGGAGCCGTTTAATTTCGCAAAAATTGCTCATTTACATTGTGTAAATTCGTCCATTGCTCCTGGGCTTTAGCATCCTGCGTTGCTCTAATGCCCAAATCCATTTAGGAGTGCATTGCTTTACCTTAATTTCATCTCCGAAAAATTCACCGCCCTATCCATAGGGCGCCCTGTATTCACGCCGTCGTCTTCTTTTATGCCAAATTCGCTCGCCAACACTCGGCCTTTTTGGCAAGCTTTCACACCTATTTCTATACATACCGAATGTTATCGGTATAAAACACACGGGCCATCAACACTCAATTAGAACAACTCAACGGGTTTATCCGGCCCCTTTTGTGAACTCTTACTACCCAGTTCAAGCTTGATGGATTCTTTGTCAATGGAACTTACGGCGCGTTGCAAGGCCTGCTCTAAGCGCTCAAATATCTCATCCACTTTAAGGCCATTGTTGAACACTTCATTAGTCTCTTTTACTAACTGATCCGTCACACTAAACATAAAACTCTCATCCATCTCGTTTAACGCAAGATGAGGTAAACGGTGCTCAATTAATTCAACCGCATTCTCAACCTCAGTTAAGATTTGGCGCATGACGGCTTGGTAGGAAAGCTTAATTGACGACATCACCGAATTAACATCTTGAGAAATCTTTAATAAACTCTCCTTTTCTTCCAAAAGCCCACAACGATCCTCCAAGGCTAAAATTCTGGCGTTTAACCCTTGCAGCAGGGAAAAGGTATTGTCTTTAATGGCGCCGTATTTCTCCGGGTCGTCCAGCGGCATATTTTTAATTAGCAGCGATACCCGACCGTAGTTCACTATAGTGCGCACACCAAAATCGATATAGCGGCTAGAGTCTTTAAGTTGAAATAACAACTGGGACTCCAAATCCTTAGCCATACCATGGGCTTCCATATCTTTAATGCCCAGCGTACTGCGCATTTGTAAACTGCAGCGCAATCCATAACGCTCTATAGTGCTAAAAAACTGCTGGCCGACTTGGTCTAAATTGTCGCAGTCGTTAACCGCTAATAAAAACTGAATATTCGCACCTAGGTCGGAATTATCCACCATCGCGTTGCGGGCGGTTTCAGTGGCCAACTCCAAGCGCTTTTGCAACTGCTCATTGGCAATTCTATGAAAAATACTTTTGGTAATTCGCGCGTTGATTTCATCAACCGTCGCAACATTAATATCAATTAAATCATCGCAGCCCACTTCAAATGCTTTTAGTTTTTCTTCTGGGCTAACACCATTGGTTAATACCAGTAAGGGCAAGGCTTTGGGCGATAACCGAGTGGCAAGCTCCTGACAATACTGCAGATCGAGGGTGGCATCCGCTAACCCATCGTACACCACGATGCGGTAATTGTTTTCCTCTAACGTGTCACTCAACTGCGCAAGATCAGTAATTGCATCACCTTTGAAATAGGCAATGACCTGATTGGCAACCGCTGAAATCTGCTTACCTAGAACTAAAACACGGTACATATTCTTCTCCCTCGGGCGCTAGATCCTCAGAAACCCTACCCTAATCATGAACACCGCAACGGCGGCACTCTCTTGCTTAAGGTTAGCTTAGACTCCGGCCTTGTCCAATGGGCAGCCTAAGCGCAGTAAGGCTTCTAAGGCCTTGGCTTGCTGCGTTTACAGGCCAGCGGCTCGGTTGAATACGCAGAGTCATGAAATCCGCTTAGGCGCAAATGTGCACTTATCGCGCTCGCTTAAAAGAATTTCGGCAAGGCCATGGGTTCTCGACTAGATTGTTAGAGAAGCGTGTTTAATTCCAAGGTTAGTATCTGCTATGGAAACTTCAGTTGTCGCCAAAACCATTGCACAACAGTTGGCGAACAAAATAAAACAAAAAAAAATCGATGTGCCCATGCTGCCTGAGGTAGCAAACCGGGTTATGCGTCTCACGCAAGACCCCAACGCCATTACCACCGACCTGGCAAAATTAGTACAAAGCGACCAGGTGCTTGCCGGTCACGTCATGCGTATTGCCAATTCGGCGCTGTATTCCCCCAATACAAAATTGGTCTCGCTGCAGCAGGCTATTTCTCGCTTGGGGATGAGCATTATTGGCGAAATTGCTTTAGCCGCATCTATTAATAGCAAAATGTTTAATGCCCCTGGGCACAATAAAATTATCCAGTGCCAACTGCGCTACGCCCTCTACACCGCCTTATGGGCCAAAGAAGTAGCGCGTGTGTGTAAACGCAATGTAGAAGCGGCATTTTTAGCAGGCCTATTACATGACATCGGCCGCCCGGTATGCTTGCAAGCGACAGTGGAAATTGCCACTCAGTGTGGATTTTCGGTAACCAATAATGACCTTGCCGCCATTGAAACAACCTTTAGCCGAGCCTTAGGTGTGCTGGTTGTTAATTTATGGGAAATGCCCAGCATAGTGTGCGACGTGCTCAGCATGTTTGATCGTTACGAAGAGGCAGGCGATAACAAAGAATTAACCATGGTAGTCGTAGCGGCATCCAAATTCGCCCAGGCCGGTTTATCCATTAATTCCGACCAACCTACTTACAGCCGTAAAGAATTAGAAGAGCAACCTGTTATGGCTGATTTAAATTTATATTTAGAAGATATTGAGTTATTACTTGGCAAACAGGCCAATGTAAAAAGTACTTTGGAGAGCATGAGCTTATGACGGCAGACCAAACAGCTGATTTAATTGTTATCGGCAGTGGTCCTGCGGGCCAAAAAGCGGCTATTCAAGGTGCAAAGGCTGGGCAATCGGTCATCTTAGTGGAAAGCAGCCGCGAACTGGGCGGCTCTTGCGTGCAGCGCGGTACTATCCCCTCCAAAACCCTGCGCGAAAACGCCCTGCGGGTAAAAAATATGCGCCTGAACGCGCAATTGGCCAATTATAAGTTGCCCGAGGATATTGAGCTTAATACCTTAATTAATCGTTTAAGTGAGGTGTTAGCCGCCCACGATAATTACATGCGCAAACAGGTTGAGCGCAATGGGGTGACCTGTATTCACGGTAAAGCGGCGTTTGTTTCCCCCCATCGCTTGAATATTACGCGGGTACGCGGCGGCAATTTAACAATTGAAGCTCAAAAAATTATTATTGCGACCGGCTCAATCCCGCGCAAACCAGACAATATCGAGGTCGACCACGAGCACATCTTCGATAGCGATTCTATTTTATCCATGCTTTATTTACCGCGCAGCCTCACGGTGTTGGGCGGCGGTGTGATCGCCAGTGAATACGCGTCTATCTTCCAAGCCTTAGGCGTTAAAGTCACCATGATTGACCGCTACCCACGTCCCCTAGGGTTTTTAGATAGCGATTTAACCGAAACCTTTGTACACGCCTTTGAAGAAATGGGCGGCACCTGGATTGGCAACAGCAAAGTACAAAAAGTTTATTGGAACGGATTTAATGCCGTTGTCACCGAACTGGACGATGGCCGCACTATAGCCTCGGATAAATTATTGTGCGCCGCCGGGCGTATTTCCAATGTGGCCGATTTAAAAATTGAGCACGCAGGCCTGCAACTCAACGAGAAAGGGCTTATTGAAGTCAACGCCTCTCTTGCCACTTCCGTCCCCCACATATATGCCGCAGGCGATATTATCGGCCCGCCCTCACTGGCATCCGCCTCCATGGAGCAGGGGCGAAGAGCCAGCAGTAACGCATTAGGTAGCCCCTTAGGTGCCATGGGCGATTTAATTCCCTCCGGTATTTATTCCATTCCAGAACTTTCCGGCGTGGGTTTAAATGAAGACCAAGCGCGCAAAGCCTATGGCGATGTAATTATCGGCAAGGCGAAATTTGACGAAATTGCCCGCGGACAAATATCCGGCACACAAAACGGCATGTTAAAAATTATTTGCGCACCCGATGGAGAAAAAATTCTCGGTGTGATGATTGTATGTGAAGGCGCTACCGAATTAATTCATATTGGCCAGATGGCGCTTATCACACAATCCAAAGTGGATATTTTTGTAGAGAATATTTTTAATTTCCCTACACTCGCCGAAGCCTACCGGGTTGCCGCCTTGGAAATTATCGGCAAGCGCTCGGCGCGCCAGCATGTGTTTTAAGGCTGCGCTGGATAGTGTATTGAAACCCGAACCTGAGCAATCCAGTACAACGGGCATTACAACACGCCGCTAAAAAATCCTCCTCTATGCTACCCGCTAAAGGCGCCTAATAGCCAGCCGCTAAAGGCGACGAATAGTCGGCCGCTAAAGGCGACGAATAGTCGGCCGCTAAAGGCGGCAAATAGCGCAAGATTAATAACAATACTCGCCCACAAAACACATTTAAACGAGAATTTTTTTGACTTATGCCGCAGCTGTTGCTGAGCTAAAAGCGCGCCGGGCCAACCGCCCAGCAGCGCAATCAGCTGCAAATTGTTTTCCGCTATTCGCCAATTTCCCTGCACGGCGGCATTTTTATCCCAGGCATAGAGGCCATAGGTCATGGTGCTGAGCACGCCATAAACCAGCAGAACCCATACAGATAAAAAACCACCCGCCACCAAAACCGCCAGCAGCGTTAAAAATAAGCCTGCAAACACCTGGGCCGTCATAGGCTATGCCACCGATACAGGCGCAAATAGGCGCCGAACAAATAATGAAATTTAACGCTTGGCGTGAAAAAAACCATAACTAAAATACAGCACCAAACCAGCGGCGAGCCAATAAATAAACCGCTCGTAGGTGTGATGGGGTAAAAAGGCGATGAGTGCCGCGCAGGACAAAGCGCCCAGCACACAGACGGCAACCCCAGCAGGAATTTTAAAGGGGCGCGGCGCATTCGGCTGCGTATGGCGCAGTACAATAACACCCAGGCACACTAGAACAAACGCAAACAAAGTACCTACGTTGACCAATTCGGCGAGCGTACCCAGCGGAATAAAGCCTGCCATAACGGCCATGGCAAGGCCACACAGGACGGTATTTTTAACGGGTGTTTGCGTGCGCGCATTTACTTCGGCAAACACACCAGGCAATAAACCATCTCGCCCCATGGCCGTAATAATTCGTGTGAGGGCATAAAACAACACCAGCATTACCGTGGTTAAGCCCGCAATCACACCTGCCGCCACTAACGCGGAAGCCCATTTAATTCCAACGCTCTCCAGCGCAAAGGCAACCGGTGAAGGCACATTTAATTGGCCATAGGGCAGAATGCCGGTTAACACCCCGGACACAACAATATAAATTAAGGTGCAAAAAATAAGCGAAGCTAAAATACCGATGGGAATATCGCGCTGTGGTTTATTGGCTTCTTCTGTAGCCGTTGATACTGCATCAAAACCAACATAGGCAAAAAACACCACCGACGCACCGGCTAAAACACCAATGGGCTTACCGGCCTCATCGTGGGAAAACCAACCAAAAGGAGCAAATGGGCTCCAATTTGCGCTTTCCACATGAAAAATACCTACGCCTAAAAATACCGTGATGGTCAGTAATTTTACAAACACCATTAGGGTATTGAGTTTAGCGCTCTGCTTAACGCCGATGACCAACATAATCGTCAAGAGCAGTACTATCACAAAAGCAGGTAAATTCACCCAACCAGCGCCCAACTCACCACCAGCCCAGGGCCCACGGGTTAAATAAACGGGTAAATCAATACCGATTACATGCAGGGCGTTATTAAAATAACCGGCCCAGCCGTTGGCCACCGCGGCCACGGCCACGCCGTATTCCAAAATAAGATCCCAGCCAATAATCCAAGCGACTAATTCACCGAAGGCGGCAAACGAATAACCGTAGGCGCTACCAGAACCCCCGACCATTGCGGACAGTTCCGCATAAGCAAAAGCGGCAAACGCACAGGCAAGCCCCGCGACTACAAAGGACAGCACAACCGCAGGCCCTGAGGTGGTAGCGGCCGCTATACCCGTTAACACAAATATACCTGTGCCGATAATGGCACCAATACCTAACAGGGTTAAATCAAGTGCACTTAAGCAGCGTTTTAATTCGTTAGGCTGCTCCAGATCCAGTGGTTTTTTGCGCACCAATTTCCCAACGAGCGGGTGAGAAAAAATAGACATAATCACATCTCAATACAATAACAAAGCCGCCCTTTAACAGGGGCAGCGATTAATAGCCGCTTTACCGCGCGCCTGCGGGTAGCGTGAATTTTGGTGGTAGCGAAAAAATTCGGCTTCCGTCATGGGAGTAACATCGGGATGGTGACTGTGCATATGGGCTAAATAGCGGCCATAGTCACCCTGCCCCACCATTAAATTAGCGGTTTGTTGGCAGAGCCGCCAAAAACGCACGATGGGTTTGGTAGGAGTTGATTGGCTCATGGCGCAACCTCTATGGGTGTGGTGGAAATAACAGCGGCCTGGCGGCGATGTAACCATAGGCTGCGCAGCGCAAAGCCCAATACACTCAGCACCACACAGATAAAAATCATGGTCATACCGGCATCGACATAGTCGTTAAATACCACTTGTTGCATTTGGCTGATGGATTGTGTGGGCGGCAATATTTTTTCATCCGCCAAGCCTTGCGCATATTTTTTAGCATGCGCTAAAAAACCAATTTTAGGGTCGCCAGAAAAAAGCTTAAGGCCGCTGGCGTAGAGTGTAATCAGTAAAATCCAGGCGGCAGGCACAGCGCTAATCCACACATAACGGGCCTTACCACTGCGCACCAGCAATACGCTGACAAGAATTAACGCAATGCCTGCCAGCATCTGATTGGCAATACCAAATAATGCCCACAAACTATTAATGCCGCCAAACGGATCTGTCACGCCCACATAGAGAAAATACCCCCAGCCGGCCACAGCTAAAAAAGTCGCCAAAATATTCGCGCCCCAGGATTGGGTATTCGCTAATGCAGGCACTGCACTGCCGAGTAAATCTTGAATCAAAAAACGGCAAACACGGGTACCAGCATCCAGTGTGGTTAGAATAAACAAAGCCTCAAATAAAATGGCGAAGTGGTACCAAAACGCCATCAATCCTTTCCCGCCTATAAAGCCCGCTAAAATATTGGCCATACCCAACGCAAAACTCGGCGCGCCACCCGTGCGCGATAAAATAGACGCCTCACCCACATCCTGCGCCATTTGGGTGAGTATCTCAGGCGTAATCACAAAGCCCCACTGACTGATCACCGTAGCGGCTTCTTCAACGGTTTTACCAATTACTGCGGCGGGGCTATTTAATGCGAAATAAATACCGGGCTCTAAAACACAGGCGGCAATTAACGCCATGATGGCCACGAAGGATTCCATCAACATGGCGCCATAACCTATGGGGATAATATGGCTTTCTTGAGCCAACATTTTTGGGGTAGTGCCGGAGGCAACTAAAGAGTGAAACCCGGATATGGCGCCGCAGGCGATGGTGATAAATAAAAATGGAAATAATGACCCGGCAAATACTGGCCCGCTGCCGTCAACGAATTGAGTAATCGCCGGCATTTTTAATTCGGGTGCCGTAATGATAATTCCCAGCGCCAATACCACTATGGTGCCAATTTTGAGAAAAGTAGAGAGATAATCCCGCGGCGCTAAGAGTAACCAAACCGGCAATACAGCGGCGACAAATCCGTACACCATTAAACCCAGCGCTAAGCTCGGGCCAGAGAGGGAAAGATAATCCTTCGCTATGGGCAAATGGCTCACCCATTCGCCACCTGCGAGCGCCGCCATCAACAACACAAAACCGATGAGCGAGACCTCCCCCACTTTACCCGGCCGCCAATAACGCGAATAAATGCCCATAAATAGCGCAATAGGAATGGTCGCTGCGATGGTAAATAAGCCCCAGGGGCTATGGGCAAGGGCTTTTACCACCACCATGCCCAGCACCGCGAGGAGAATAATCACAATCGCCAAAATACCCAGCATACCCAGGGTGCCCGCTGTGGGCCCCATTTCTCGGCGAATCATCTCACCTAATGAGCGCCCATCGCGGCGGCTGGAGGCGAATAACACTAACGCATCCTGCACCGCACCGCCCAGCACAACACCCACTAGAATCCACAAAGTGCCAGGCAGATACCCCATCTGGGCGGCAAGAATTGGCCCTACCAAGGGGCCAGCCCCAGCAATAGCTGCAAAGTGGTGCCCAAATAACACCCATTTATGGGTCGGCACATAATCCAGGCCGTCATTGCGCAAGCTGGCAGGAGTGGGCCGATTATCGTCCAGCTCCATCACCCGTTTGCCGATAAATTGCCCATAAAATCGATAGGCAATGAGATAGACGCATACGGCCGCCACCACAATCCAAAGCGCATTCACCGTTTCCCCCTGATTGAGGGCCAACACTGCAAAGGCCCAAGCGCCCACAAGGGCTAAGCCTGCCCAAAGGGCGAGTGATTTTAGGTTATTCATAAAGGTCTCATAGGCAGGTAAATAGACGGCCGCCCGCTTGCGGCCAGCAAAAAAAGCGCGCCAGTGTACCTAAGTTTGCAAGCACACTTCTAACCTGTGCAGAAGAATTTATGCCCCTATCCGCACAATGCGCACAAAGGGGTAATCGGTGACTTAAGAAGGGTGTTTACTTTAATCGCCAAACAGCCCAAGCAGCTACTACCTAGGCACCAGCAATGAATACACATCATTTCAGACACGCCGTGTATACATCCTTGTAGCCTCGTCAAAAGGATCCCTCTTTTTGACGGTCTGAAATGATGGGTATTCATTGCTTCCGTACCGCTAGTACGCTTGCCAGGTTTGGTAAGAGTCGAAGACCAATTCACTTGCATAGCGGATGCTTAGCACAATACCGGCCAACCTGTGGGGTACAGTTGCCGTAAATTATTAACCCGGCGATAAAACCGGTGCAGATACGCGGGCGACTTGTTTTAGCGGGGCGCGCGACGGATTAAGCCGCCGGTGCGGCATCGATGTCGCACTTATTAATCCGGCACTCACTGCCCTCGGGCTAATAATACGAACGGAAGGATTACAATGCGGGAAAGGTGAACTGAGTTAAAAAATAGGCAAGCTAAACTAAAATACACAAAATTTTTATCGAGCAAAAAATTACTCGCTGTAATTTTGTCACTACCCAAACGCTAAAATGGGCACCTACAAATGGATTTTTTTCCCTGGCTCGCAGCTTAACGCCAGGATAAATCACTATACAAAATGATCCACAACTAATTCGCTGTGCACCATAGGCACGCTATGCATTTCGTCATCGGCAGATTCTCCACTACCGGCCTGTGCCGATCTTTCTTGGCCGGATGAATCGCGCTGTTGGCGCTGGTCATTCACATCGGCATGGGCCAAATTTATACCCTGCTCCTGCAATAAATCCTTTAAACGTTGGAGCGTTTGGTCCATGGCGTCGCGCACCTGCGGATTGGCCACCACAAAAGACACGCTAACCTGCTCCTGATGGTTATGAATTTTAACCGCAATAGGCCCAAGCTCCGGCGGATCCAGCTGAATATGGGCCGTCTCCAATTTATGCTCAATTAACCAACCGGTTTTTTCCACCAAATCAGCAGGCAGTGTTTGCTGATTAAAGCGCAACTGTAAAAATGATTTATTTTCAACAGACGCACTATCAGCTGAATTTGCCGCCACCTGCGCCTGCCCCAACCATTTATTATCAGCCCCGGCCGATGGTGGCGCAGTTTGTGAAGTTTCTACTGTCATAGATTGCCTGTGCGTTGCATCCAGGCCTATCTCAGGTGCATTTACGCCATCGCGCAGTAAATTGCCAAATTCAACTTGTGGTTTCGTCAGCCCATTGGGCATATTTTCTACTAGTAAAGCATTATTACCATCATCTTCCTGTAGTGCTTGGGCCGCTGTTAAATCCTTAAGCGTAACATTCTCCGCCTTGGTGACATCCAATTTATCGAGTGATGCAAAGGGTGTTTTTATGGTGCTTGCGATCTCGGTGTTCGATAATTCTACACGGGCTGTAAAATCCAGCGACGAAGGCACATTGGCCGAATCAACAGCGCTACCATCACTGGGTACACTAAATGCGGTCAGTTGAGCGGGCAAAATTTTTCTTGCTGTTGGGTCGGCATCGGCTGATTGCATCAGCGGATTATTGTGTGTGCTCATGTCCGCATCGGCAGGCTTATCAAGGGGTGAGCCTGCATCCTGAGCAAACTGCAACCAAAATGACCAACTGTCATGTTGCTCCACACTATTGGCATCCATATTTAATTCATCGTTAGGCTGATCCGTTAAAGGCGCTCCAGAACCCTCATCTTTGTTAATTGCATTATGTTCTTGCGCCACAGCTTCCGCATTTTTTGCCGGGTCTGGTAAAGCTGCAGGCTCAGCTGAATCGTCCGCCCTAGCCCGCTCACTGGATTTGTCACCAGGCGTATTTTTTACGTCCTTTTTTACAGGGGCCTCAGCGCGCTCATGCTGAGATTGCGCATGCTGCTGATTAAATATGTGCTTAAAATCCTGTTCATCGCGACCTTTTTGCAGCGCTTTAGGGCCCTCATTGAGTAACCCAGGTTGAGTGTGCACGGGGGCGGAGTTAAGCAAAGGCGCAAGCATAATAATTCCACATAGTCGCTGAATAAATCTTTACAGAACAACCCGATCAACCCACTACTGACGCAGCAACTGCAACACTTGGTTGGATGATGCGTTCGCCTGCGCCAACATGGCCTGAGACGCTTGTTGCAGCACTTGCGCTCGGCTCAACGCCGAGGTCTCAGCGGCGAAGTCAGCATCCATAATGCGGGATTTGGCCGATGAGGTGTTTTCCGATACAACCAATAAATTATTAATTGTAAAATCAAGCCTATTGTTCGCCGCACCTAATTGCGAGCGCACGTTGTTAATAGACTCAAGCGCTTTATCAATTACGCCTATGGCTTTTTGCGCGTGAGCCGCTGTGTCGATGCTCACGTTGGCAATCGCCACCCCAAAACGGCCTCCCGCAGTGGAATTCGCTTCCATTAAGCCCAACGATGCTGGGTTGGCGTTAACACCCAATTCAATACTAATCGGGCTTTGATTCGTACTTGTTAATTTAATGCCTGCCTCTACGGTGAGGGTAAACGTTGAACTTGCCGTAATACTTGAGCTGGATAATGTGCCTGCCGAGGATGCCACATCAGATGAAATAGTGGCGCCATACAAAGCCGCTGTTGAACCAAAAGCACTATTTGCTGAATAAGCCGCTAAATTAATGGACCCTTGATCGGACTCTAAAATAATTCGCGTACCCGATAGGCGCGCATGTACACCGGTTAGGTCTGAATTGAGATTAAACCCACCAACCACATCCGACGCCGTTGCACCACTGGCTAGCCCCAAATCAATTACCACACCATTTATCACCAGATTATCTGATGAGCCAGATGCAAGGCTTAAATTCGCTGTACTTAAATCGATCGAGGCTGTTGCAAATGCATTGGCAACTACGCCCGTATCAAAACTGCTTGCATTAATCGCATCAATTTTCCCTTGCAAGCTATCCGTATCATCATTATCGATAATAGTGCCATTAATTTTTATATCGCCCACATTCCAGGCCGTTGCCGCATGGGCAGAATCAATTCCCACCCCAGTTACAGTACCGGCATTAAAGGATTCGCGAAAACCCAGGTCTAATAAATCACTGGTGGTACCCGTAGCGCCACGACTCACCGTAATCGGATCGCCGTGTTTGCTGGTAAGAATAATTTGCCCCTCTGCCGACTGGGTAATTCCTTGCGAGTTAGTAGCCAGCGTCGGATCAAATACATTAAAGCCTGTCGCCTGCTCTACCAATTGAGAAGCGGCATCCGTCACAACCCCCGTAGAATCTATAGCGTCAACCACTATAGTAGAGCCCGAATTATTGGTGAGCACCAGATGGCCCGCCTCGTCTTTATCCGCACTGACAATACCACCGGTTACGGTACCAATTTTTTCTATCAGCTCATTTATATTTTTAGTATCCGTAACGTTAAATACATTATTGCCACTACCATCAGCCGCCTCTACCGTGATGCGCAATTTATTGCCGTTTTCTAACACTCCATTGCCGACTAAATCCCCCTTTAAATTGGTATAGCCAGATGCTTCAACACCTAAAACATTTTTATTGATGTTGTCGATTAAATCTTGGAAGGTATCCAGAGAGCCAGTAAATGAACCTATACTCTGGCCATTAATTAACACATCTGTTTCATTGAGTGTTACGGTCGAAAGGTTAGCCGTTACAGCGGCACCTAAGACATCCACACTCACAGACCCCATGCCCAGAGTTTTAGAATCCATGGCCTGAATGGCAATATCAATAGTTTGATTCGCTTGGGAGCCAACCTGTAATTGCACGTCACCCAAACTGCCATCTAAAAGCGTTTGACCGTTAAATGTAGTGGTTTTTGCGATACGATCGAGTTCAGCAATTAATTGTTGCACTTCCGCATCTAAGGTGGCGCGGTTCGAATCATCGTATATGCCGTTGGCAGACTGAATTGATAATTCGCGCATACGCTGCAAAATATTGGTGGTTTCATCCAACGCACCTTCAGCCGTTTGAATCAGCGAGATACCATCATTCGCATTGCGAACCGCCTGATTTAAACCGCGAATTTGCGAGGTCATCCGATTAGAAATCGCCAGGCCTGCTGCGTCATCCGCTGCGGTATTAATACGTTTACCGGACGATAAACGCTCCATGGCAGTTGATAATTCATTACCAGAATTGACCAACTGACGTTGTGCATTCAAAGACGACACGTTGGTATTAATAACTAGAGGCATAGCGCTTCTCCTATTTTTAAAATCTTGTCGCGATCGTTGCACCAAGTGCACAAGGAATCTTCGACCTTAAACGAATAAGAGCAAACCCCGTACCAATTAATTAAACCCTTAAAATTCAGACAGTTATAAATTGCATTTAGCGCCCACCGAGCAAAGCGGCAATATTTATCCTCCCCCAAACTCCAAACCTTGCCGCTTCACTGCCTAGGCTAAGCGTCGTTAACACCTGCAGCCGGAATGATGGCTGCAGAAATTAATCACTAAAGAGCCTCTGATTATTTCTGGGCTTTATCAATGTTCTAAACCATCGCGAGCAAAGATGCAGATAGGAGACACAGAGAAGTTCTACCGCGAATTGACTAGGCGTACAGCAGTAAAAAACAGGCCGCCAAAAAGAGGGCCCTTTTGGGCGAGACTACAAGGACCTATTCACGGCGTATCTGAAATACTGTGTATTCTTTACTTTCAGCTAGGTAGTAAGGCCTCCGGTCGTGACGGCAGCCAGCCTCGCAAGGCCTCAAAAGACAGGGAATTACACTCCGCTGCAAGTACTAAAAGGAGGTCCAAGCTGGTAGAATGCCGCACTTTTCGCGCCCATGCGCCTAGCACTTTCTGATCGAACGAGTACCCTATGAGCCAACCTACTTCCCCCTCCCTAAGTTACAAAGATGCCGGTGTTGATATTGATGCAGGCAACAGGCTGGTTGATCGTATTAAAACTGTTGCGCGCAAAACGGCTCGCCCCGAGGTTCTGGCCGGCTTAGGCGGCTTTGGCGCCCTGTTTGAACTGCCTAAGGGATATCAAGAACCGGTATTAGTCTCCGGCACCGATGGTGTGGGCACCAAACTGCGCCTGGCCATGCAGTTGAAAAAACACGACAGCATAGGCATCGACCTGGTGGCCATGTGCGTGAACGATCTTATAGTCGGTGGCGCTGAGCCGCTGTTTTTCCTCGATTACTACGCCACTGGCAAATTGGATGTGGATACCGCAGCCGCGGTTGTCAGCGGCATAGGTGAAGGATGTTTGCAGTCCGGTTGCGCGCTGGTAGGCGGCGAGACTGCCGAAATGCCCGGCATGTATGAAGGGGAAGATTACGACCTAGCCGGTTTCTGTGTGGGTATAGTTGAAAAATCAAAAATCCTGGATGGCAGTAAAGTCTCCGCCGGTAACGCTATTTTAGGGCTCGCCGCCAGCGGCCCCCACTCCAATGGTTACTCATTAATTCGCAAAATTCTTGAGGTTAGCCAAGCGGATTTAAACCAGCCCATAGGCGGCACTACACTCGCCGACGCACTGATGGCACCCACACGCATTTACGTTAAATCTTTATTAAAATTATTAAAAACATATCCCGTCCACGCCATGGCTCATATCACGGGTGGCGGATTATTAGAGAATATTCCCCGCGTAATGCCAGCGCGCACTAAGGCGCTGATCAATAGTAATCGCTGGGAATTGCCCGCCGTATTTAGTTGGCTACAAAAAAGTGGCAACGTACAAATGGAAGAAATGTACCGCACATTTAACTGTGGAATAGGCATGATAATTATAGTCCCCGTCGACGTTGCCGATGCCGCCACCGAGTTACTCACCCGCGAAGGGGAAACTGTATTTAATTTAGGACAGGTGCAAACTGCACCCAATGATGCGCCCTTTGTGGAAATTATTTAATGGGCGGCAAAATTGTTGTATTAATTTCCGGCGGCGGCAGCAATTTACAATCGTTGATTGATGCCTGCGCCGCGTCGCAAATCGACGGCCAGATTAGTGCCGTCATTAGCAACCGCCCGAATGTTAAAGGCTTAGAACGCGCACATAGTGCAGGCATTCCTCAGCAGGTTATAGACCACACGAGTTTTGCGGATCGACACGGGTTTGAAAAAGCCCTTACTGACGCCATAGAGCATCACGCACCGGATTTAATTGTCTTAGCCGGGTTTATGCGGGTCTTAACTGCCGAGTTCGTCAATCAATACCTGGGCAAATTAATCAATATTCACCCATCTTTGTTGCCTAAATTTACCGGCCTGCACACTCATCAACGAGCCCTAGATGCGCAGGAAACCCACCATGGCGCCAGCGTTCATTTTGTTACCGCCGAGCTCGACGGTGGGCCGATCATCATACAAGACCGCGTTGCAATAGACGCCCAAGATGATGCAGCTAGTCTGGCTGCTAAAGTTTTGGTAAAGGAACACCAAATTTACCCTCAAGCAGTGCAATGGTTTATGAGTGGAGACTTGGAATTTAAACAAGGCACGTGTTTTTTGCACGGCGCGCCTTTAGGCTCTGAGGGCTTTCAGGTCTGGCGGCACCAGCTGTAAATCTTAAGGACACTCTGATTAATTCGAAATTTTGCTTTTTTCAAAAGCGCCCGAGTAGCTCCCTATAGCTTCGGCAGGAGCTACATGCCCGCGACGGTTTTGAAAAAAGTCAAAACCTGGAAATAATCGAAAGCGCCTTTCTAACAGCTTGTTGAAATACGTTGGCGGCGACGGTATGACAAGGCAAATTTGGCGAAATAACCGGAATTTACACGAAGTAAATGAGGACTTTTTCGCCAAATGCATCATTGAGCGGGCAATTATTAATGAGAGCGCTTAGCCATCCGGTTAAACTCCGCTTATACTCAAAAATACCTTAAAAGGTTAACGAAAATAATCGCGACTTTTTAAAGGTCTAGGCCCGAGCTTGTGTTGCAACGCCTGACGAAACACACGCTTAAGTATTGTCGCCCCCTCCCCAGAATAATCTCCCGCCCCTATAGCTAATAGGCACGCCCCCGTAAATGCGCCTGGTAGATTATTGCGTGCTACGCGTTCAAAGCCGACACGAGGATTAAACTGATAAAGCGCGTCAGCCATTAGCGGAGTACCGCTAAAACCCTCGCAGGTAAAACTAAACTCAAAACCGAGATAACAAATTAACTGCCATTCGAAATACCGCAAAGGTTGCTCAAGTGTTTCACTCGCCAACAGACCATGCAGTGCCTGCTCATAGGCATTAAACGGGATGGGAGATTGGTCATCCAACAGCAAAAGCCTCTCACACAGCTCATTTATATAAAAGCCGCAAAATAAAGCGTTGCCGGTTAAGGCCAATGGTGCCCCTGTAGCCTCGCAACTGGTCAGTATTTTATGCTGACCGCGCGGCTCCCAATTGGCTTGGTAGGGGGTAAACGGAATTAAATTGGGATTTTTTTTGGATTTGCGCCAGAGCACACTAACTCGGCCATGATGCTGCGCGATTAAATCAACCCAATAACGCGAATCGCTAAAATGCTTTTGATGCAATACATAAACCTGCTGCCACTGCATCAACACGCACCCAGCCAAATCAAACGCATAATAGAGTTTTAGTTACTCATGAAAACCCAAGCTGCGCAGGGCGCGGTCATCGTCCGACCAACCCGCTTTAACCTTAACCCAAAGTTTGAGCATAACTTTAGTATCAAAAAGAGTTTCCATATCCAAGCGTGCTGCTGTACCGATGGATTTAAGGCGCGAGCCACTATCGCCAATGAGTATGCGTTTTTGTCCATCACGCTCCACCAAAATAGTGGCCGCTATTGTAATGAGTGTAGTTTCATCAATAAATTGATCGATTTCTACCGCTATCTGATAAGGTAACTCAGCGCCCAATTGACGGGTGATTTTTTCACGAATCAATTCCGCCGCCAAAAAACGTGAGCTTTTATCGGTAATTTGGTCTTCAGGGAAAAGATGGATTCCCGCTGGCAAACGCTTAATTATTTGCTCTTCTAAACAATCCAGATTATGCCCACGCAATGCGGACACAGGAATAATTTCCGCAGGTTTTAATCGCTCCTGCAAAAGCGCTAAATGAGGGATAAGGGCCGCCTTATCGTCCTGGCAATCCATTTTATTAATAACAACAATGACCGGCACATTAGACTGTTGCAGCCGCTCGACCACATTATCATCGTCTGTCGTCCATACGGTGCGGTCAACCACAAACAATATAAGGTCAACATCCAATGTGGCAGAAGTAGCCACCCGATTCATATAACGATTAATCGCTTTGGTTTGCTTGCGGTGCATACCGGGTGTATCAACAAAAATAATTTGTACATCACCCTGAGTTTTAACACCCGTGACATTTTGCCGCGTAGTTTGAGGCTTGCGGGAGGTAATGGATATTTTTTGCTGGATAAGATGGTTTAACAATGTGGATTTGCCCACATTAGGGCGCCCAACAATAGCCACGTAGCCGCACCGGGTTTCTGACATACAACCCCCTAAGGTTTAAGTAACGCGAGCATTTTTTCAGCCGCTTCTTTTTCAGCCGCGCGGCGATTAGACGCCACACCGGTAGTGACCGAATCTATATGAGCCACAGTACAGGATACGGTAAATACCTGCGCATGGGACTCGCCCTCAACATCTATAACCTCATACACCGGCAGCTGCTTTTTGCGCCCTTGCAATAATTCTTGCAGTAGCGTTTTAGGGTCTTTTTCTTCAATGGCCAGCGACATATTATTCATGCGTGCCTGAAACCAAGTGCGCACAATGGCGCGAGCTTGCGCAAAACCGGCATCAAGAAAAATCGCGCCGATAATAGCCTCCACTGCATCAGCCAATATAGAGCTGCGGGTCTGCCCACCACTGCGCAGCTCACCTTCCCCTAAACGTAAATGTTCGCCCAGTGCAAAATCCCGCGCCACCTCAGCCAGAGTATCACCCTTGACAAGGCTAGCCCGCAGGCGGCTTAAGTCACCTTCTTTTGCCGCTGGAAATTTTTCATATAAGGCTTCGGCGATAACCAAATTCAAAATAGAATCACCCAAAAATTCTAATCGCTCATTATGTGTCGCACCAAAACTGCGATGGGTAAGCGCTTGATGCAATAAATCAGCGTTAGAAAATTTATACCCCAGGGCCAGGGTTAAGCCATTATTTTTTGCTGGTGTCACTGGGTTTACAACATGCTTGCGGATTGGACGAGTCTAATTCGGTTTTAAACCACACAATTAAATCAACATTTTTTACAAAGGGCACACGGGTCTCATAGGCGTAACGAAAAACAACCTTGTCTCGCAGACGCTCAACCTCGAGATGATTAAGATTCGCAGCTTCTCCTCTAACACCATTTATAGTGAAAAATTTACTCAGATGAGAGCTCATCTCGTTTTTACCCATAGCTCCAAGGTCATTCTTGTGATTTTCGGCAAAAGATTTGAATGCTTGATCAACCAAAATATCATCCTGATACAAAGGAAATAACTTTAGAAAAACAGTCAATGTAAAACCAAGCACCAGGAATAAAAACAACAGTGACGGCAAACTAAAACCCGATTGTCGTGAGACGGACATAACATGGCTCCTCGATATTATTTGATTATGCCTAGGCTGGAGAAACTGGGCAGATCGGTGATATTGCGCCAATGCAACCACACAGCAAAGGCTTTACCTACTATGTTTTTATCCGGCACCGTCCCCCATGCTCGGCTATCGAGGGAGTTATCCCGATTGTCTCCCATCATAAAATAGTGCCCTGGCGGTACAACATAGGTGCCCTCAATACTCAACTGCCCGGGTCGGTTGCATTTTTGCATAATGTGCGGTGTGTCACCCAATAATTCCGTCACCACCGAGTACTGGGAGTTAAATTGAAAGCACATGGAAGGCGCTTCACCGGGAGCGGCGTAGGGCGGCACGCGGGTTTCAATAAACTCTTGTTTGATCTCAACGCCGTTAACATAAAGCACATTGTTGCTATAACGAATAGTATCGCCCGGCATTCCAATGAGGCGCTTGATGAAATAGCGTTTGTCGTGGGGCGGGAAAAACACCACCACATCACCACGCTTTGGCTCACCAATCGGAATAATTTTAGTTTTTAATATTGGCAAACGAATACCATAGGCGAATTTGTTCACCGCAATGTAATCGCCTATCTCCAGTGTCGGAATCATGGAGCCTGAAGGAATTTGAAAGGGTTCGATCAAAAAAGACCGCAGCACAAACACTAACGCCAATACCGGAAAAAAAGACTGGGAATATTCAGCCCATACCGGTTGGGCTTTGGCGGCCGCGTGGGCGGCCAGGTACCCTTCGTCAGCAGTTTTTTGTGCCGTATCCAGGTGAGCGAACTGGGCTTCAACCCCGGCCAAGGCACGTTTGCGCTTAGCACCATTGAGTTGCCAATCCAACAGCCAACCAATTCCTGTTAAGGCGACCGCTAAAAATAAAATCAGTGGCAAATCAATGTCCATTAAATCCTCGAAGCGTTAGGTAATAGGTAAAAAACAGGCAAACACAGAAGAAACTGTATTCGCTCGCTCTAAACAGATTGGGCATAGGTTTCTGGCCAAGCTGTAACATTGTGTAGAAGGGTACCTCACAGAGACCAAATGTCCGCCTCTATTAACCCGGCGACACAATAGACCGCCCTGATCTATTTTGTCTTCGCCTCACTAAAACCTGCGCAGATGCTTGGATCTGCTTGTTTTAGTAGGGCTCGTGACGGCGTTCCTGGCGCCCTATTAACCCGGCACTAAAAGTCACCGGCTTAATAGAATTATTCAAAGCTTGCGTGTGTAAACACCAACAATTCAGTACTATTTTCTGCCTGCCGAGCCATCGTTGAATGAAACAAAAACAGCTCTTCTGCTGAGCGTAAAGTTAGCTTCAGTGAGCCCACTCGCTTAGCGCATACAATTTTGCTTCCTTAGGAATCCATTTTTAACACAGCCAAAAAGGCCTCTTGAGGTATTTCCACCCGCCCTACTTGTTTCATGCGTTTTTTACCGGCTTTTTGCTTTTCCAGTAATTTCTTCTTGCGGGTAACGTCGCCGCCATAACACTTTGCCAGGACGTTTTTACGCAACGCTTTTACCGTACTACGGGCCACAATCTGGCCGCCAATGGCCGCTTGAATGGCCACATCAAACATTTGGCGCGGAATTAATTCCTGCATTTTTTCTGTCAATGCACGCCCTTTGTATTGAGCCGTATCACGATGCACAATCAACGCTAATGCATCAACTTTTTCACCATTAATCAACACGTCCAAACGCACTAAACGCGCCGATTGAAAGCGCAAGAAACTGTAATCGAGGGAGGCATAACCGCGGCTAACTGATTTTAATTTATCAAAGAAATCCAACACCACCTCATTCATGGGTAACTCATACACCAAAGAAACCTGGCTGCCCATGTACTGTAAATCCCGTTGCACACCCCGCTTTTCAATACACAGGGTAATCACCGCCCCTAAATAGGCGTGTGGCACCAGTATATTGGCTTGCACAATAGGCTCGCGCATATCGGCTATATTGGAAATTTCGGGTAATTTTGATGGGTTATCAACGTAAACAATTTCACCGTTCGTTTGTTCTACTTCGAACACCACGGTGGGGGCGGTAGTAATAAGGTCTAGGTCATACTCGCGCTCCAAGCGCTCTTGAATAATCTCCATGTGCAACATACCCAAAAAGCCGCAGCGAAAGCCAAAGCCTAAGGCGTCCGAACTTTCCGGCTCGTAAAATAACGAGGCGTCGTTGAGGGTTAATTTCGATAAAGCATCGCGGAAGGCTTCGAAGTCATCGGAGCTCACCGGAAAAAGGCCCGCATAAACCTGCGGTTGCACACGCTTAAAACCCGGTAAGGCGTCTACGTGGGGAGCATTGGCGTGAATCAGCGTGTCGCCCACCGGAGCGCCGTGAATATCCTTGATGCCTGCGACCACAAACCCCACTTCTCCGGCCTTGAGCACCCCGGTCTCGTGGCGTTTTGGGGTAAATACACCCACGCTATCGACCACATTGGCCTTGCCAATGGTCTTCGACATGATTTTATCTTTAACCCTTAAGGTGCCGTGTTTAACGCGCACCAACGAGACAACACCCAGGTAGTTATCGAACCAAGAATCAATGATAAGTGCCTGTAATTCCCCTTCCGGGTCGCCCTCTGGCGGCGGTATACGCTCGATTAAACGCTCCAAAACATCTTCGATACCTAAGCCTGACTTAGCGCTGCAACGCACAGCATCTGTGGCATCTATACCGATGATATTTTCTATTTCCTCCGCCACGCGATCCGGTTCAGCTTGAGGAAGATCCATTTTGTTGAGTACAGGAATCACCTCCAGGCCCTGCTCTATAGCGGTATAGCAGTTAGCAACCGACTGGGCTTCCACCCCTTGGGCCGCATCAACCACTAAAAGGGCGCCTTCACATGCAGCTAAGGAGCGCGATACTTCGTAGGAAAAATCCACGTGACCGGGTGTATCAATGAAGTTGAGCTGATAGGTTTTACCGTCGGAGGCGGTGTAATTGAGGGTAACGCTCTGAGCCTTAATCGTGATCCCCCGCTCGCGTTCCAGCTCCATGGAGTCAAGCACCTGGGCCTCCATTTCGCGGGCGGATAAACCGCCGCAATGTTGAATGAAGCGATCTGCCAAGGTGGATTTACCGTGGTCAATATGGGCAATAATAGAAAAGTTGCGAATATGGCTAAGGGTCGACACGAATAAACTGCCTAATCAGTAATGAAACAAGGCCCTAGGGGCGCAAAAAGGCGGCAAGTCTACTCTATTTGCCCAAGCCAAGTAAGGCCGCGTACCAATCCCTATAGCGGAGCGCATCACGGCTGCGCCGGGGGTACAACCCGACCAATCGAGGCCAATACAGCCTGAGCTGTTTCCGGTGGAATCTCCCCGGTTAGGCTCATTTGGTAGTGTTTATCACCATCGGCAAAGGCCGTTACCATGGCCAGAGTCGCCCCGCGCAGGGCGGCGCCTACCCGTCTAGCTGCCGCACTCTGTAAAGGAACAACTCGCACGGAGAATACGGCCAAGCCATCCGTAAATGTCAGGTATTCCCCCTCTCCTTCTCGGCTGGCCTGGGCTAGCACAAACCCTGCGGGTAACCACTGAAAATGCCACTGGCTGGCCTGCATCGGCGCAGTAAAACACTGCTCTTTATTAACGCCTATGCCGATCGCCGAGCCCTCTGCCTTAAAATCGCTCTCAGTAAATTTCGGGTCTAGTTGAATATCAACAAACTGCATGCGCTCTAGAATTTTGCGCTGCCCGTTTTGAATCAACCACATCAGCGGCAATCCAGTCGCCTTATCCAGCGCCAAGGTCACGCCGTAGCGCATCGCATCTTTAGGAACCATTTGAATTATGGCCGCCTGTCGCCCAGCAACACGCTCCTCGCCCCGCAATACAAACTGGTAATTCTGGTTAACACTAGCCGACACACCCTGGGTGTTGCTGGCAAGGCCGCCGCGCAGAAGAAAGCTGCCCGCATTGACACAACTGGCCAGTCGCCCTTGGCGCACCGCCTCCCTGGCAGGGCCTGACAAATGCAGAATGCGCTCCTGTTCAACACCATTGTTAAGGCCGTGCACAATCACCAATGAATCCATCTGGCCGCCGTATTCATAGGTAAGGTGGCCGCGAAAGCCCCGCTCCTGCAAGGATTGCGAGAGCTGACGCAACAAGTCATCCACTGTCGCAAGCGGCTCTAAGGCATAGGCTCGCGCAGCAAACAGCAGAGCGAAAAAAAGCCCCAGCCAAATCGGCGGGGGCCTTAGGAGTGTTCGACGGGTTTTAACCATCAGTGCTTGCCCGCAACAGGCTCGACACGAGTGTTTAAGGACACATCGGCCGGTACATCCGCCGTACGGGTAAACGGCAATAGACCAAAACTGCCATGGGCGGCAGACCGGCTTGCATGGTCTAGCAGCATTTGATTGAGCTGTGCCTGTACCTCAGGGTCGTTGCGCCAGTCGGTTTGATTCAGTGAAACGGGCTGCACTTGCATTGGCTGCACACGCTCAGCTTGGCTGCTCACAGTGCGCGCCATGGGAAGGGGTAACGCAAAACCATCGGGTGCTGATTGCACCTGAGCGGCCTCAGGCAGCGTTGCTTCAGGCAGGTTGGCGGCGATACTGTTGGTGCTGGTTAGTTCACCAGGTTCGACAGGCTTGCCGGCCACTGTGTTGGCGGGCAAGGCCGGTGCCACCGCCAGCGGCGCGAGGGATGGATGTGAAAACTGTTGCGCGCCTATTAACACTGCCACGGCCACCGATGCAGCCAAGGCCGATTTACTCCCCCAGCGCAGCCACGCAGGCGCACGGGCATTAACCGATGATGCCGCGGTATTACTGGATTGATTCAAGGCCGGTTCCGATGCAACCGCGTCAGCAATGGCAGCAGACAAATCGATATTTAAAAAAGCCGTCTCTTTGCGCTGTAGGAGCGTGGACGCCAGCTGATAACGCCGCCAGGTGGCTCCCAGCGTTTCATCTTCAGGTAATTGCTTAAGAATTCTGCGTAGCTCGAGATCACTGGCTTGGTTATCCATCAAAGCGGATAAGGACTCTTTTAGCATTTCATCGGATGACGTCATAGATAAAACCTGTGGGTTTAACAAAACTCTAGATGAGTCGTTTAGGTGCTGGTGTGACCGAGTGTTTTAAGCTAGGTTCCAACCAGGGGTTTGTTTTTGGCTATTTTTTATAACAAAGGCGCCATCTGCCGATCAATGGCTTCACGGGCGCGAAAAATACGCGAACGCACTGTACCTATAGGGCAGCCCATGGCCTCAGCAATTTCTTCATAACTCAAGCCTTCAATTTCGCGCAGCGTAATAGCCGTGCGCAAATCCCGCGGCAAATCCGCAATTGCCTTGGTAATCACAGCATCCAGCTGATCGCGCATTAAATTATTTTCGGGGTTTTCAATATCCCGCATATTTTCAGAGTCGGTGAGAAACTCGGCCTCTTCAGCATCTATATCCATAGCGGGGGGGCGGCGGCCTCGAGAGACGAGAAAGTTCTTCGCCGTATTAATAGCAATGCGATAAAGCCAAGTATAAAACGCGCTTTCACCGCGAAAATTCGGCAGTGCGCGGTACGCCTTAATGAAGGTTTCTTGAGCGACGTCTTGCACTTCTGCATGGTCGCGAATAAAGCGGCTAACGACAGCCATAATGCGGTGTTGGTATTTAATAACTAAAAGATCAAACGCTTTTTTATCCCCCTGCTGCACTCGACTAACAAGAGGTTGATCTGCATCTGGGGCAGATGGTTCAAGCATTAAAGACTCCAGGTACGGTGCGAACACCGGGTAAGAAAAACGCCCCTCTGTCGCAACAGCCTCAAGGGGTAAGACGAAAACCAGCGCGCAGGGTGCATCAGGTGGCAGCGGCTTAGAGCCAACGCGGGATTTTTACATCCGCAGCCGCCATTGTTTCTGATGCCCCCCTATTGAGCAATAGCCAAAGCATCCATAAGGCGCAAGCGGTGAAGACCTACCGCCAGTTGCAAAGTTCAGCGCCACGCCTGGATAATTCCCCCACCCAGCCATACGCTTAAGTCCCTTCCGCGTATACCGCCCTCTCTATTAATGCAAGTATTGATTATGTCTCAACCAACCTACTCTCAACTTTACAGCGACGTATTGGTCATCGGCAGCGGCGCTGCTGGTCTCACCCTGGCCCTTAAGTTGGCGCAAGTGTGTAAAGTGAGCGTACTGAGCAAGGGCAAATTAACGGAGGGTTCAACCTGGCATGCGCAGGGCGGGATAGCGGCGGTATTGGATGACGACGACAGCATCGAATCCCACGTCGCCGACACCCTTGTGGCCGGTGCAGGTTTGTGCCATCCCCAGGCCGTGCGCTTTACTGTCGCACGTAGCAAAGCAGCCATTGAATGGCTGGTGGGCCTGGGCGTTGATTTCACCCGCAGCGATGACAGCCATTACCACCTCACTCAAGAAGGTGGCCATAGCCACCGCCGCATCATTCACAGCGCAGATGCCACCGGCAAGGCCGTGCATTCCACCCTGCTCGAACAAACCCTCGCCCATCCCAACATTAAGCTGCTGGAAAACCATGTCGCCCTAGATTTAGTGCGCGAACCGGATTTAACCAGCGGCAAGATGCGCTGCGTAGGTGCTTATGTCTACGATCGAACCCAGGATCGCGTAGTCACCCACAGCGCTAAAACAACCATACTCGCTACGGGCGGCGCGAGTAAGGTGTACCTTTACAGCAGCAACCCCGATAGCGCCAGTGGCGATGGTATCGCCATGGCCTGGCGTGCCGGCTGCCGCGTCGCCAACATGGAATTTAACCAATTTCACCCCACCTGCTTGTACCACCCGGATGCCAAATCTTTTCTGCTCACCGAGGCGCTGCGCGGCGAAGGCGCATTCCTTAAATTGCCCAACGGTGAGCGCTTTATGCAGAACTTCCACCCCATGGCAGAGCTTGCGCCTAGGGATGTTGTAGCCCGCGCCATCGACCACGAGATGAAGCGCCTGGGCAGCGACTACGTTCTGCTCGATATCAGCCATAAACCGGCCGATTTTATTCAGCAACACTTCCCAACGGTATGGAGCAACTGCCTCCAGTTTGGCTTTGACATCACCAAAGACCCTATTCCCGTAGTGCCAGCGGCGCACTACACCTGTGGCGGTGTGGTGGTGAATTGTCACGGCCAAACCGACTTAAAAAATCTGTTTGCCATTGGTGAAACATCGTTTACCGGCTTGCATGGCGCCAACCGAATGGCCAGTAATTCGCTGTTGGAATGTATTGTTTATGCCCACTCGGCGGCGGAGAAAATCGAGCAGGATCTTGCGACTATCGCCCCACCGTCAGCCATTAAAGAATGGGATGAGTCCCGTGTGACCAACTCCGATGAAGACGTGGTTATCTCCCACAACTGGGACGAACTGCGGCGTTTTATGTGGGATTATGTGGGCATTGTGCGCACCCACAAACGCCTGGAGCGCGCCACCAACCGCATTCAGCTGCTGCAAAAAGAAATTCAGGATTATTACGCCAACTACAAGGTGGGCAGCGATTTAATCGAGCTGCGCAATCTCGCTATGGTGGCGCAGCTAATTATTCGCTCTGCCATGGAACGCAAAGAAAGTCGCGGCCTGCACTTCTCACTGGATTTCCCCGAGATTTCCCCCATCGCCAAGGACACCATTTTGGTTCCGACCAATTTCGCCGACCAAGAACTGTTCGTGCACAACTGATCAGGCCCTCGCACGCCGATCCGCACCCTCAGGATCGGCCGTTCACATACCTGCGCGGGTAAGAAATAGCCCCCAATAAACTCTTCCGCTAGAATGCGCCCCTTTGCCCAAGGCTGGCTCTGTTTGTATGCATTATTTATCCCCGGAATTTGCCTTTATCTTTTTAGCCTTTTTATGGGTGTACTGGCTGTTAGGTATAGGCTCCGGCCCTCGAGCACAAAATCAATTATTACTGCTTGCCAGCTATGCTTTTTACGCCAGTTTTGACTGGCGCTTTCTTGCACTCCTGATAAGTTTTTCGCTGATTATTTTAGGCCTGGCAGGCCTAGTGATTCGGCCAGACGGCAGCCGTCGACGCTGGCCGGTACACCTAGGAATTGTCTTAGCCTTGGGTAATTTAGGGCTCTTCAAATATTATAATTTTTTCCGTGAAAGTCTTGAGGCCGCCCTGGGCGGCAGCCTGGAGCATACCAGTTTACCCCTGCTCGATATTTTATTGCCGGTGGGTATTTCGTTTTATACCTTTTGTGGTATCGCTTATTTAATTGAAGTGGGCCGCGGCAATGAACAACCCGCGCCATGGCTTGAAGGCTGTTTATTATTAGCGTTTTTCCCTACCCTACTGGCCGGGCCCATATGCCGCCCCAAAGACTTATTACCCCAATTGCGCCAGGAACAGGCACGTACCATTATTGAGCCTGAACGCGTTGGGCTACTGCTACTGAGCGCGCTGATTAAAAAAATCTGGCTGGCCAATTGGTTGGCTGACCAGTATGTTAATCCGGTATTTTCTGACCCCAGCGCCTATCACGCCATCGATTTAATAGCCGCGAGTATCGCTTATGCCTGGCAAATATTTTTTGATTTTTCCGGCTACACCGATGTAGTCACCGCCTGTGCCTTGTTGCTCGGAATAAAAGTACCCGTTAATTTCCGCCAGCCATACTTAGCCACCAACCTGAGCGATTTCTGGCAACGCTGGCATATCAGTCTATCCAGTTGGATTCGCGACTACGTTTATATTCCGCTCGGCGGTAGCCGCAACGGCTGGTGGCGCACGCAAATAAATGTGCTGTTGGCGATGGTAATTTCTGGCATATGGCACGGGGCCAATTTAACTTTTGTTATTTGGGGCCTTTGGCATGGGCTGGGTTTAGTTGCGCAGAATATAGGGCGCCGACTATTAAACCGCCCACTTCCCGGCGCAGCTGCACGCATACTGACATTTGTCTTCGTGTGTATTGGCTGGGTATTTTTTCGCGCCGAGGATTTACCGCGCGCCTGGGAATTTTTTCAAGGCTTGGGGCAATGGACGCAGCCCGCTCAATTAAATTATTTAAGCCTTTTCGCTGCAACCGCCGTTTATTTTTATTGCTCACGCACAAGCCAGCGCTTTTTACCCTATTTACAAGACAAACTCGCCTTTATTCATTGGAGCTTACAGGCTGTGTTTATCAGCCTCAGCGCACTTATCATTATTCAACTTGCACCCAGCGGAATGCCTGGGTTTATTTATTTTGGGTTCTAGGATGACAGCAACACAAACCCCTATCACGCACACACTTAAAACCCTCTCACTGTGTGTCTTGGTTATTTCGCTGCTTAAAGCTGATGCGCTTAGCCGCTATTGGCAACAGCAATGGCGTATTGCGCTACCGTTGGCAGGCAATTTAACGCAGCCGACCTGGTTCAACCAACTTTGGAGCCATTATTTAGGTGATGCCGAAACCCTGCTTGCCACTCTCAATGCCCGCTTAACCCGCGCAGGCCAAGCACTCAGCGCCGATCCTTCTGAACCGGTACCGATTGCAACAGCCGCGCCGATTGCAACAGCTACGCCGATCGCAACGCCCGCGCCGGTCAGAGTTGTCACCTGCGAGGAAACCAACACAGAAACAAATACACAAGCAACAGAAACAGTACCCCCAAAAAACCTGCAATGGCCTATTTCCCTGGCTCCTGCGGATAAGGTTTTATTGGCGGGCGACTCAATGATGCAAGGCGTTGCCCCCTACGTCATGAGCGCACTGCGCAAGCACTACTCAGCAGAAACCATAGATTTGAGTAAACACAGCACGGGCCTAGCTTACCCGGGATTTTTTAATTGGCCGGACACAATTAAAGAGCACTTGGAAAAAACCTCGTTTAAAGCCCTGGTCATTTTTTTAGGCGCCAATGACACCTGGGATATTATTTACCAAGGTAAATCGATTGCGATAGGCAATGAGTTCTGGCGCAGTCTATACAGCGAACGGGTCGAATCAATTTTATCCTACGCACAACAACACAGCGTACAAGTCATTTGGCTCGGCGCGCCACCCATGGGCCGGGACAAAATGAATAAATACGTACCCGCCCTTAACCAGGTTTATCAAGCCAGTGTCGATAAATTTAAACCCCTCGCCCTCTTTGCCCCCACGGCAGATAGTTTGAGCAGCGATGGCAAAACCTTTAGTAAATTTCTTACCCTGCCGGATCAAGGTGAAATTATGGTGCGCACCAACGACGGTGTGCACTTTACTCCTGCCGGGCAAAAAATTATCGCCCATTTAGTGCTAAATCATTTTCGCGCTGCCTCAACTGAGCAACCCTCTCCATGAAATTTCTGCTTGTTCTTGGGTGCATTATTGTTGCCCTCACTCGATCGCACTTGGCACACAGCGGTGAATTAATTGATTTTGGTGAACCCAATGCGCCCTCGCTCTGGCAACAATTTCGCGACTTAGAAGCAGGTAAATTTCGCCAAGCCCTGCGCATTATGCAAATTGGTGACTCCCACACTGCGGGGGATTATTTTACCGGCCAATTGCGCAATCGCTTGCATGCACGCTATGGCGACGCTGGGGTGGGCTGGATTCCGCCCGGCAATATTACCAACCAACGCTCAGCCGCATTTCGCTTAACCAGCAAAGGCAAATGGGATTTATTGGACAGTAAAATGCCCGCGCAAAATGGCATTTTTCCCTTAGGCGGCCTGGTTAATATCACTCAAACCAATGCCAGCGCTGAATTTACCGCAAAGGACCCACTCAAAGAGGGCCGCTGGTTAATGCATGTTTGGCTACAGGGGAAACAACCTTGGCGCCTGCACTTAAATGACGGCAGTTTGATGCATTTAAGTCCTAAGCGGGATAAATTCACGCCCTGGAGTTTATTAAGCGTTGAAACACACAGCCAGGCTGTGAGCGCTTTTTCCCTGGAAGGCCCCGCCAACTCCGCCATGGGCGGTTTATTTTTAGATCGCGATTCAGCAGGTATTACGCTGGATGCCATGGGTATTAATGGCGCAAAGGGCAATGTAATTGGCCGCTGGGACAGCCAAACCCTGCGCAAACAAATGCAATGGCGCAAACCGAAATTAATTATTTTGGCTTACGGCACCAATGAAGCCTTTGATTTGAAGTTTGAGCCCATCGAATTTGCCCAAACCCTAAGGGATAATATTCGCAGCCTCAGATTTTTAGCACCCGGCGCGGCCATTTTAATTATTGGCGCGCCCGCCAGCGCAAAAAATTCGGCCCCCAATCTCCTCACCAGCTGCCCACAAGGAGTAGCCAAAGGATTACCCAGCGTCGTTAACGTGCAAAAACGCGTGGCTCAAGAAGAGAAAACGCTCTACTGGGATTGGGCGGGTTTTATGGGCGGCATTTGTGCAGCACCCCACTGGGCACAGTTATCACCGCCATTAATGGGGAAGGATTTAATTCATTTATCTAAAGAGGGTTACGAAGCCAGTGCCGATGATTTATTCGGCGCACTACAGGCAAAAATTCGCCTTTAATCAAACCAGCCACTTGCTATCAATATGGGCTAAAAGTTTAGTTGCCATTTTAGCTCCGAGTGAATGGCTCAGCGCCCCGAAAAGAATAGCGTCAGAACAAACGCTATGTAGTTCAATGAGCCGTTAAAATACCCTACTGGGGCACAAACACCAAATCATAGAGCACCTGCTCCCGATACCCGCAAATAACCGGTATAAGTCCTTGCCACTGTTTGTCCAACGCTCTATCACCGCTATCAATTAATAACGTGCCCCTGGCAACACTGGCGAGCTTTTCTCTGGTGGCTATCGGGTGTAGTGCACTGCGGCCAATTATTTTTAATAAATCAGCAGACAACTGCTGATTACCGCGGCCAATAATATACCCTTGCCCACCGATGACCGTTAACAATACCCAAGGGTCAGAAGCCGCGCTGAGCAAGGCTGATAATTGCTGAGCATTTGCATCAAGCGCTAAACATTGTTTTTTAGCAAATACATCAAACCCCAGCAGGCTAAACGGCAAATCCATCGCCATCTGAATATCCGCCATAGTCTTACCTGGGCCAAACACGATTGTGGCCTCATCCGGTATTAACTCGGTTAAATAGGCAGCAATGTCGGCGACCACTAATTCCTCAGCCACCATGCCCCCCTGCTTAATACTTTGCACAAAGCGTCCATCATAGGGCACCTGCATAGTGCCTAAAAATCGGCTTTTCACCTGCTGCCGTTGCAATGCCACTTCATCCAAATCGCGCACCTGAGCCGACTCGACATGCAATAATTCTCCATGTGCTAACGCCGCCACCAACTGGCCCGCTGCGGTTGGATTAATAGCAAAAACGCCGGATTGAATTTTTACACCTGCAGGAATACCCAACACCACCTGCGCAGGGTGTAGATGCGCAATCACCTGGGCCACATCAGCAGCTGTTCCGTCCCCGCCGGCAAATACAATTAAGTCGAATTTTTTACGGCAATACTCGGCCACCACAGCCTGCGTATCTGACGCAGAGGGAATAGCGGCGACTTGAGTTTCAGTCCTATGAAATGCAACCCCCATAGACTGCAAAACATCGGCCCCCATCAGGCCGTTGGGCGCCCACCACTGAATATTATGTGCCGCAGGGCCGAGCGCCAAATAAAAATCAGTCACGCGTTTAAGAGCGTGCAGGTTGCGATTATTGGCCGCTATATATTCAGCTGGTAATAAATTATCGCTACCCTTTTGCGCCAAAGGGCCGCCCAATCCGGCTAGGGGATTGATCACCAAGCCTACAACCAACTGACGCATTAGACGGCAAAACCTAATGCGCGTAGCGTGTGTAAAAACGGTGATTGTGGGGATACTAAATAATGCGACAACTCGCGTCGCTTAGGATAATTTTTACGTAATTGATCAAAACCCACCCGCGATGTACCCTCCGATTTAACCAACGATCGCAGCTGGTCGTCATCCCGCGCCACGTCATAAATAGACAACAAGGATGAGTTCATATCGGTAAAATTAAGACACTCTCGCTCACCCATGGCAGAGACCATAACCTGTGCTTCGTGCGCATTTAAAAAAGCGGCATCCATACCTAAAAAATTGCCTAATGCACGGTGAATCATCAAGGAGCCATTGACTCGGCCTTCATAACTGTAACCGGCAATATGGGGCGTGCCTAATGCGACATAATCCATGAGGGGCGCCAAAATATCAGGCTCCCCTTCCCAAACATCCAATACCGCAGTTAAATCTTGCCCCCGCTGCAAACACCTTAATAGGGCCTGATTATCAATTACCTCGCCACGTCCAGCATTCAGCAGTAAAGCGCCTGGCTTTAGTCGGCGCACATTAGTCTCATCGAATAAATGCAAAGTGGGGGCCGCGCCGCTGCGCGTTAGGGGTGTATGCACACAAATAATATCGCAGGCCAATAATTCATCCCATGCAACCCAACGCACATCGTTTTGCTGCTTAAAAGGATCAAACGCGCATACGTTCACGCCCGCTGCATCTAAAACACGATACAACCTGCCGCCCACATTGCCACACCCAACGATACCGATTTTAGCTTGGTGCCAATGGGGGCGCACCCGCGCCAAAGCGCTGAGTACATATTGCACCACGCCACCGGCATTGCACCCTGGCGCACTCGCAGTGGCAATACCGCGCTGGGCCAGGTACGCGGAGTCCAAATGATCAACACCGATCGTACACGTACCCACAAATTTCACAGCACTGCCACTTAATAATTCCGCATTTACCTTGGTGACTGATCGCACCAATAAAATATCGGCCGCGGCTAAATCACTGGCGCGCATAGCACGTCCGGGTAACGCAGTAATACAGCCAAAATGACCAAAGAATTCGTTTAAAAATGGGATATTTTCATCCGCCACTATATGCAACATATCTACTCGCCCAACAATTCATAACGATAGTGCCGATGATTTAAAACATCCGACACCTGAAATAAATGACTTAATGCCTTTACCCATTGCCCTGCCCGCAAGGGCAACCCGGCACTACAATAGTTTTGCGCCTGCTGAGCTACAGCCTGCTTAAACGCAACGCTTGCACCTATTCCTTGAGATAAATTGTCTGCACTCACGCGAAATCGCATTCCGGCCGCCACGGAAAAAATCCACTCCAGGGCCTGCGGTTTGACTTCCACCTGCTCAAATTGGCTCTGCTGCTGCAGAGTTCGTCCGTCCGGGGCGTACCAATAACCAAAATCAACCAATCTTCGTCGCTCTGCGCCTGCAACACACCAATGTGCAATTTCGTGCATTGCTGATGCGCAATAATCGCGGGTGAAATGAATTTCGTTATGCTGGCGAGCATCCCCAGAGGGAAAATAAATTGGCTCTTCTGCCCCACCCTGCAAACGAGTGTGCGCTGAGGGTATAAATAATTCATTGAATAGCTGGATTAAAATCTCGCTGCACATTTCAGGCACTGCCATCTGGGGTGCCCCAATTGAATTTTCGCCTGACTGCAATTTTCTCTCCATATACAAGCGGGTTCAGAACAAACCCACCAACGTAAAAGTTCTCAACAAGGAGTGGTTTAAATTACGCACCTGGCATCAAAGCCGCTTAAAATTTTTTTGTTGCCACAGGTGTTGAATTAAGCGCTTTGTGCATATACTGTAAGTACTGATGGTACCTTACCATTCTGCCAGCGGGCGGCCCTTCGCCTGCATTTTTTTTGCGGAGGTAGTATTATGAAGACCTCAAACTCGACTCACAACACCAAAGTGATCGACCTATTCACCCGCAAACCTTACATTCCACTTGAACAGAAACGCATCATCCGTCTATCCCTTGAGCTGGATGGGCTTGAAATGCTCTACTCCAACGATACCAACTCCGATCGTCTGTTCAGCCTGAAGATACTCGCTTGGGGCCTAAGGGCGAATGGTGAAGTTGTCGGCTTGGTACCCTGGCTAAACGATTTAATCCCCTGCTCAGAGATTCACGATCCCGTGCATGGCCATTGGGAGGGGTATTACGACCCCGGTATAGACGAAATTTTTACCGAACCACCCATGCACAAGGTGATTGAATTAGAAACAGCCGCTGAATATTTTAATTTTCAGTGCGAAACCCCTGACGAAATTGTGCAGGAGTTGCCGGATACCCTGGGCACTCACGCGGTGTTTTCAGATAGCAAAAATAAAACGCTTATTTTACAGGAAATTATTAGCTGGCGCCTGCACAGTGACGGCGTGATTTTGGGTATGTTGATAGACCCGGAAAAAGTCCAAAACACGCCCGTACTGCCCGGCGATGACTGTCTTTTCCCGGCGCAAGCAAAGGATAATTTCCGGTATTTTTTTCAGCATCATATTGCCAACAAAATCAAATCCGAAGATCCTGAGGCATTAGCGGCCATGTGTTTATTAGTTGAAGATTCGAGCCGGTAAGTCTTCAATCAATCGGATAACGCTAGCCAAGTGCAACCACACGTCCTCGCAAGAACACAAAACGGCGCGTATGTGTGGTTTTGAATATTTAGTCAATTTAGCTAATCACCAAACAAACCTATAAATAGGCAAAATGGTCGTTTTAATTCGGCTGTTTTTCTTTTTTTGCCGTTTAAGTTTTTCGGTGGGCGAGCCAACCTTTTACACACCCTGGGGCTAGCTACCATGGTGTTGCAATGCTGGCAACCATAGAATCAAAGCCCAAACCACCTCTTGGTAGGACGCCGCAAGTTAGCGAAACAAAGGTTATTCGCCTGCAAAATTAATCGCTTTATTTTTTGCAAATCCAATATTCAAACCAATGCGCATCTGCGCGCGTCTTTACTAATTCATGCCCAAGAAAATGACAGAACTTGGGGATATCGCGCTCGGTGGATGGATCCGTGGCGCGCACATGGACTACCTCACCCACCTGGGCTTTGCGCACCAAACCGTGTAGTAACATTACAGGCTCCGGGCAATAAAGGCCTTCAGCATCTAAAAAATACTGTGCGATTGGATCGCTCATAACCACTCCAGTCAATGTATGGACTCCACCAGCAATATGCGGCAGGTTTTTATAGGATGTTTAGCGCAACACCCAGCAAGGCTTTGCGCTCTGGGACGTTCAAACCGGCGTACACAGGCAAAAATGTCAAAGCCCCATGGCCTTGGCATCCGAAGCGCTAAGCAGTAGAACGGTTTCATCCTGAGGAAAAAACACTAATTTAGCCTCGCCGCGTTTTAACTGCAGAGTTATTAGCTGGACTCGGGCAGCCAGTGACAGCTCAGTCTCGCCGTAATCGGTGCCATCTCGGGTGGCAAAATCTTCTAACATGCGCTGGAGGGTTTCGGCCTCCAGCAGGGTATGGGGAATTAAAACAGGCATAGCCGTCTGGCTCATCACAACACACCAAAATCAATCATAAACCCAGCTACCAATAAGGTACTCAAGCAAGTCTCCACTCAATCGGGCCTGTTGTGATAAAAATTACAGATGGGGCAAGGGCCATGAATAACACCTCAACAATCGGTAAACACCCCGATGTGGCGAGTCCAATTTAGATAACTCGCACATCCAAGCACACTAAATACCCGCCTTAAAATGGATTGTATTATTCGGCGTGGACCTAACACACGCATGCATATGCGCGCCAAAATCAGCCAATAAACCGAGGTTATTGAGGCAAACAGGCAATTAAGGGTTGTAACGAAACCCGCAACTTATGACAATATGGTGTCAGAATTTCTTTGCCATAGCCAACTCTTCTAAGGCTTCACCTATTTAATCAGGATTCGTGACATGGGTATCAAAACCATCATCCGTGTTTGGCGAAGCGGCCTTTGCCTTCATAGGCTTACCATGAGCCAGCCGCGCGCTGGTTCAGTAGGTTGGTTTTACTGCTGAGGCTGTATATGAAGCGTTTATTATTGCTACCCTGTTTTATCGGGCTCATTAGTTGCGGCCAAGGTAGCGAATCCTCCAGCAGACCTAACACGAGTGCGGCCGCCGAAGTCGTCACACCCGTGGTCGCTACCTCATCCTCCAGTTCGTCGAGCAGCAGCTCATCAAGCAGCGGCACAGTACTGGCCAACAACCGCTCCGGCAGTTCGTCGAGCTCAAGCAGCTCATCCAGTTCGAGCACTTCGTCCAGCTCAAGCAGTTCTTCAAGTTCAAGCAGCTCGTCGAGTTCAACAAGTTCTAGCTCAGGCGCGCCGCGAGCCTCAAGCTCTAGCAGTTCATCCAGCTCTACCTCGTCCAGCTCCAGTAGCACGTCAAGTTCGAGTAGCTCTTCAAGCTCCAGCAGCTCCTCTTCATCCAGCAGCTCCTCGTCCTCCAGCTCCAGCAGCTCGTCATCGGGGATCACGTTAGCAACCCAAGTGCATCAAGATGTGATTCAAGGTATTTGCGTGGCATGCCATAAGCCCAATGGCGCTGCAAAAGCTACCGATCTTGTTTTCACCCCAGGCAACGCAGGTGTTGAGACGGCAAACCTCGCTACTTTGAATACTTTTGTGCTGAATGAATCAGCCCTGCGCGTACTGAATAAGGTGAAAGGCCTCGACAACCACGGCGGTCAAGAAGTCCTGGCCCCATCGGACCCTGAGTATGTGTCCCTAGCAAACTATTTAGGGGATCTCAGTGGGCAAAACCTAACCGCCTATGCGGAGGTTAAAAGCACCCTAGCACTTGAATCCCCCGATGCGACTTATCGCCGCGCCGCACTCTTATTAACGGGCAAAATTCCCAGCAGCCAAAAACTCAGCGCCTTGCGTCAAGCCAGCGACGACACCCTGCGCGCAGAGTTAAGCAATTTATTGCTGGACCCAGGCTTTAAAGAATTCATCAAGCGCGGCGCCAATGATCAGCTATTGGTACGCAGCATTCTAGTTACCAAGAATTATCTCGATGATCTCATTTTTTATTATCCGGTGTTTTATCAAAAATTTCAGACCATCGACCCGACAACTCAATTAGAAAAATCAGATTATGCCTATGGCGATGCGGTGCTAAATGAAGTTGCCGAAGCACCGCTTGAGTTGATTGCCCATGTAGTGGCAAACAATTTTCCTTATACCGAAGTCATCACCGCCCCCTATACCATGGTGAGCGCAAAAACGGCCGAGATCTATAAAACCGGTTTAACCCCCGCTGACGGCACTTTTGTGCCAGCAATTAACCATGGCCAACATGTTTCCACCGGCGGGCGCCAACCGAAATACGATTGGACCGCCTCGCAAGAGATTGAAATACCCCACGCGGGTGTTTTATCGGAACCGGCTTTTTTACAGCAATATCCAACCACTGCAACCAATCGCAACCGCGCTCGAGCCCGCTGGACCTATCAGCACTTCCTCGGCGTTGACATAGAAAATTCTGCCGCTCGCACCATTGATGCCGCAGCGCTCTCAGACAACGATAATCCAACGTTAAACAACCCTGCCTGCACTGTGTGTCACACACGTTTGGATCCACTAGCAGGTGCATTTCAGCATTTTGGTGAGCGCGGCACCTTTCACGACCAGCCGCTAGGCCTGAACGCGCTAGATAATAATTATCGGCGCTCCAAACTGTTCAAAACCGGGGATACTTGGTATCGCGACATGCGACTGCCCGGATTTGAGCAGGTGTTGACTCAGGACCCACTCAATTCATTACATGAAGCTGCTGACTTAATTGCTAAAGATCCTCGTTTTGCCGCAGGCACGGTTAAATTTTGGTGGCCCGCATTATTTGGTGAACCCCTACTGGATGACAACCTTAGCGCTGCTCAATACGACGCAAAATTAACCACACTGAATTATTTTGCCGATTTTTTCACGGCCAATCATTTTGCGCTTAAACCACTACTGGTTGAAATGTTAATGAGTGATTGGTTTAGGGGCAAAGCTCCTTCAGCCGAAGCTACAGAAAGCCCTGCAACCTATACCGGCGGCAAGCGCCTGTTAACACCCGAAGAACTCTACAATAAAACCTTAGATTTAACGGGCGTTGCCGACGCCAATTTACTCAAAGGCTTTCGCTTAAGTTTCGGCGGTATAGATTCAGTCAGCGCAACAAAACGCCAACGTGATTTAAGCCATATTATGTTGCGCGTCGTTGAGCGGCACGCACTCTCCAAAAGCTGCACTATAGTAGCAACGGAATTTAACAAGCCCAAAGAAGAGCGCAAATTATTTAACCTGGTAGAGCGCCAATCGCTACCCACCAGCGGTTATCAAAGTGTGGAAGTGTTTGAGCAAACAAGCGCCCGCGATCTCGCCTGGTCAATTCCCGTCGTGGCAGTGCCCGGTCAAAAAATTAACTTTGTCGCCACACAAACCAAATCGGTGCAGACCGATGCCGTTCTCGATACCGTCACATTAAATCAATTACAAATAATCAAACCCGACGGTAGCGTTTTGGTAAGTGGTCTAACAGGCGATCTTTACACTCAATATGATTGGATCAACGGCAATCCGTTGGGCAATAAAACCCTACCGTTTAATATCCGAAGATCCAACGCATTGCGGATCGATATACCTGTGGATCAAACAGGCGTCTGGCAAATTAAACTTAACGCCAAGGCCCAGACAGCTAAAAACCAATTAGAAATTAGCCTAGCGCCTTCTATCCTGGTTGCTAACGCTAGCGATTCCACTAGCCAGAATTTCCGCGCGCAAATAGCGGTTTTGCTTGAACGGTTCCATGGCAAAGCGCTATCACCAGACTCAGAGGAAGTAATTCGTTACACCGAATTATTTTTACAATTAAGACAAAACAAAATTGACCGTAAAACCGGCACTTCTCTGACCGAAACTAACGTTGCCTGTGACTATAATTCCAACGGTGTTCCATGGAATCAGTGGGCTGCGGACCCGTCATCAAGCCTCAGCGCCTGGCGCACCCTTGTCGCCGCGCTCATAGCTGATTACAACTATATTTACGAGTAAGAAATCTTATGAAACGCCGCGCTTTACTGGGTTATTTAGGATTAACTGGCTTAGGCATCGCCCTTCCTTCGGTGCCCTGCCGAGTATGGGCCGCACAAAGCACCGCCTATAAAGGTCTTTTGTACGTCAACCTGCAAGCCAGTGGCGGCTGGGATGTCACCAGTTTTTGTGACCCCAAGATGAATCAACCCAATGAAAAAATTATTAACAATTGGGCGAACAGTGCTGAAATTCAAAAAGCGGGCAATATTGCTTATGCTCCGGTCGGCAATAATGCGCGATTTTTCCAGCAGCACTTTGACAAAATGCTAGTCATTAACGGTATTAATAGCCGCACCAATGCCCATGCGGCAGGCCGTTTATTCAACCACGCCGGCTCCTCAAAAAACGGCTCGCCGTATCTATCAGCCTTGCATGCCTGCGCACAAAATAAGGGCCTTGCTATGCCGCTTATGGTGTATGGCGATGCGGTTACGGCCAATCTTGTCGCTCCCACAAAATTATCCCGCGATATTTTTCAAATTGTCGAACCTAACGTACGCACACCAGGGCAGGCCACCCAATGGCTTGCCAATGATGATTTAGCGGCAATTAAAGCGCTGCAAACGGAGCGGGCCGCATCCCTAAAAGATGGCAAGCTGCAGCTGGCCAAACAGCAGCAGCAAATAAACGAATACTATGAATCTGTATTCGCCGATACAGAGGGCTTTAAGAATTTTACCGCCCTCTATATGGGTTTAAATGAAGGCGATTATTTAAAGGATAACTATACCGACGCCATAAAATTTGCCTTAACTGCATTCACGACCGGTTTAGGCGTCAGTGCTGATGTCTCGTTCGGCGGCTTTGACACCCACGACGAACATGATGTGCGCAGTGTCAAAGCAATGGATGATTTAACTAACGCCGCCAATTTGCTCTGGCATTACGCAGAGCAACTCGGCATTAGTGATCGCCTTGTCGTCAGTCTCGCCAGCGATTTTGGCCGCACCCCCTATTACAACGACGGCCGCGGCAAGGATCACTGGACCTATGGCAGCACCATTCTTATGCAAAAAAATGCGCCCTGGACGAATCGGGTAATCGGCAAAACCACCGAGCTTCACAAAGCGCTTAAGATAAACCCAAGCACCTTGCAGGTTGATCCGAATGGCATTGAGCTCGAACCCAGCCACGTTCATCAAAATTTACGCAACCATTTAGGCATTGCAAGCAACCCAGCCGCTTTGCGTTTTAAACTTAATGCCAATACACCCATCGACTTTTTAAACTCAACAGCGCAAACGGCCTAAGTCGCCTAATAGCCAAACCCTTTCGGACTTGAGCCCTCACTAAAAAGTCTATAGCCGTATTCAAGGGCCTTTATCCTCCATTGCGGGGTGACTTTTAGGCTCACTTCTTTATAATGTCGCCCCGCTGTCCTGGAGCCATCAGGATCACCATCTATTAGCTAAAAAAGCGGAGAGTCAGAGTGAAAACACCCGTACGAGTTACCGTCACCGGCGCGGCTGGTCAAATTAGTTACTCCTTATTATTCCGCATCGCCGCTGGCGACATGTTGGGTAAAGATCAACCCGTTATCCTGCAATTACTGGAAATTACCCCAGCATTAAATGCCCTCAAAGGCGTTGCGATGGAGCTTGATGACTGCGCCTTTCCTCTGTTGGCGGGCATAGTGACCACTGATGACCCCAATGTTGCCTTTAAAGATACTGATTACGCATTGTTGGTTGGCGCCCGCCCACGCGGCCCCGGCATGGAGCGCAAAGATTTACTGGAAGCTAATGCGGCTATTTTCTCGGTGCAAGGCAAGGCTATCAATGATCACGCATCACGCCAAGTAAAAGTACTGGTAGTGGGCAACCCGGCCAACACCAACGCCCTGATTGCTCAGCGCAACGCTCCGGATATTGATCCGCGCCAATTCACCGCCATGACGCGACTGGATCATAATCGCGCTCTGTCGCAACTGGGCGAAAAACTCGGCGTATCCATCAACGACATCAATAAAATCACCATCTGGGGCAACCATTCCTCCACTCAATACCCTGACCTGTTTCACGCTGTCGTTAAGGGTGAAGTTGCCATCAATAAAGTGGAACGCGATTGGTACGAAACCAGTTACATCCCAACCGTACAACAACGCGGTGCGGCGATTATTGCAGCTCGCGGTGCGTCAAGCGCCGCCTCCGCAGCCAACGCTGCCATCTGCCACATTCGCGATTGGGCACTGGGCACTGCGGATGGCGACTGGGTGAGCATGGGCGTCTACAGCGATGGCAGCTACGGCATCGAAGAAGGCCTCATCTATTCATTCCCATGCACCTGTGCGAATGGCCAATGGAGCATTGTGCAAGGCCTGGATATCGATGCTTTCTCACGAGCACGCATGACGGCTACTGAAAAGGAACTGCAAGAAGAGCGCGATGCGGTAAAATCTTTGTTGCCAGCTTAAGCGGGCAACACTTGTCATAATTAAGACAAAAGCACCTTTTACGGGTGCTTTTTTTTTGAGGATAACGTTATGAGCCCTGCGCGCATTGGTGCTCCCGCACCTGCCTTTAGCCTGCTGAATCAAGATGGCAACCCCGTGTCCTTGGATGCCTATCAGAATCAATGGCGGGTAGTGTATTTCTACCCGAAAGCCTCCACGCCTGGCTGCACGGTTCAGGCCTGCGGCCTGCGCGATACTCTGGGCGAATTACGCAGCCTGGGGGCCGAGGTTTTTGGCATTAGCCCCGATGCACCAACGAAGCTTAAAAAATTCGCTCAGGCGCAGAACCTACCATTTACTCTCCTCAGTGACCCTGACCACACCGTTGCTGAGGCCTATGGAGTTTGGGCATTAAAGAAATTCATGGGCAAAACCTTTATGGGTGTTGTGCGCACCACCTTCATTATCGATCCAAACGGGAATTTAGCGTCTATACTGAATGACTTCAAAACATCAACCCATCATGAGGTTCTGCTCTCTGCCCTTAAGCAAGTGCAGGCCGCGTAGATTCTGTAATTTATGGCATTCAATTCAACGGCGTGGCACATGGGAAGCTGGTTTGCCTTGGGAATAAGAACTAGTTTGTCCACCCTAAAATTCAGTAATGCTCGCGCTTTTAATAACAGTTTGTTATAAATGTTGCGGCCTTTTTAAAATGGTGAACTGTTTGAAATCTGTACTCCCAAGCGAACGTGACGTGCTGTACTCGCACCCGATAGAAGAATTCGCGAACGCAGCGCAGCTGAGCCGCGGTGAAAAAATTCGATTGATGTACCGCAATCTCGTCAAAACGGTGCGTGAAGTACCAGCAGAGCCAGGCGTACAGCGGATGCTGGATTTAGGCTGTGCGCTCTTACAAGCGCACTCGGCCTATCTCATAAAACCCCAGGAAAACACGGGCATGTTGGAGTACCAGGATTCCCTGAGCACCCTGCCAGAGCAAGACATCACCCTAGACTTCGTCCGCACCGAACAACTTTGCAGCCCCACAGAACGCATCGTGGTGTTAGATCCTGCAGAGCACCAATTACGCGTTAACGCGCTTGCCCCCACGGCAGGGGTGATGATTACCCCTAACGCCTGCGATCCGCTATTGCTCTGTTTCTTCGGCAATACTCAACCCACCGCCAATGCCGAATCCCTGGAAATCCTTGAGCTCTTAGCCGAGGGTGTTGCGTGCATGATCGACCTGCAGCGCAATCACGCTCAGCGCCGCATACACGACCAGGGCATGGGAGCAGGCGGAATTGTTAAGACACTAGAGGAATACCAACAGTCCGCGGCCCTTCCTGAGGTATACGGTGTACCTGCCCGAGTACTCGAAGTGTTGCAACGCCGAGTAGGTCGACTAGGCCTGAGCATTGGTGAAGTTGCCGATGATCTGAACTTGTCAAAGCGCACGCTGCAAAGGCGGCTTCAGCAACACACCATTAACTTCGCCGATTTGCGCGATCAGGTGCGTTTCCACCACGCCATTAACTACCTCATCCATCAAGAACTCAGTATCGACAGCATCTCGACCGCACTGGATTTTTCCGATCGAACCAGCTTTACCAATGCCTTTAAACGCTGGACCGGTCTTTCCCCCAGCACCTTCCGCAAACTCTTCCGCGACTACCTCTAGGGACGTCAAACCAAAGCTGCCTTAGCCAGCCACACTGGCCACTTATAAAGTTGCTCCTGTACGGCAAAACTTGTAGAGTCGGCAGCCCCAAAAAGTTGTTGGAATTGTTCTATGTCTTTCTTTATTGCCAGTGCCCAAGCCGCCGATGCTGCAGCGGCTGCAGCTCCTAATCCTATTTTGCAGATACTCCCCTTCGTGGGCATATTTGTGTTGATGTATTTCGTCATGATCCGCCCTCAGCGCAAACGTCAAAAAGAGCATCAAGAATTATTAAGCGCTTTGGGCAAGGGTGATGAAGTGGTACTCAATAGTGGCATGCTGGGCAAAATAGTCGAGGTTGACGATGCCTATTTAACCCTTGATGTGGCCGACAACGTGAAAATGAAATTTCAGAAACACGCCGTTGTAGCGGTGCTTCCCAAAGGTACGATTAAAGCCATTTAATCAGCGGCATCGTAATTCGTATTTCCCCGAGCAGGCCAGGTTTAAACCACCCTGCTCTGGCGTCTACGCCGCACTTTGCAAGCCCCTAGCCCCAACTCTATTTGCCGATGAGAACCTCCTGTGAGCCTACTGCGATTTAACGAATTTACTTGTTGGCGCAGTGATGAGGCTCTATTCAAGCCAGTAAATTTTTCCCTCAGTAGCGGCGACATTGTCCAGGTGGTAGGCCCCAATGGCGCGGGCAAAACCACCCTTTTACGCTGCCTGTGCGGCCTGTATAACGACTACCAGGGCGACATTTTCTGGCAAGAGCGCTCTTGGCAGAGCCGTTTTTATGATTTCTTACACAATCTGCTCTATCTAGGGCATACGCCAGGCGTAAAAAAATCTCTAACAGCGGCTGAAAATCTGGCTTGGTATACCGGTATTCAACAGGGCTTATCCGCCCGCCTTCAGATTGAAGACGCCCTCACTCAAGTGGGTTTGGAGGATTATACCGACACACTCTGTCAGGAGATGTCCGCCGGGCAATTGCGGCGAGTAGCGCTGGCGCGCTTGTTCATATCACAACGGCCACTGTGGGTGCTCGATGAGCCCTTCACTGCCATAGATGTTCTAGGAGTCAGTCAATTAGAACAGAGGCTGCAAAACCATGTGCAACAGGGCGGCACGGTCTTGTTAACCACCCATCAGCCCCTGGCCATAGCGCAAGTGAAAAATCTGACGTTACACCCCTGCCGCCACGAGGCGTCCTATGAGTTTTGAAACCTATAGCCTAGGCCACGCCCTCGCCGCCAGTTTAAAGCGAGAATTATTGTTAGCGGTAAGGCAGAAAAGCGAACTTTTTAACCCTCTGTTATTTTTCTTAGTGGTAGTGGTATTTGTTCCTTTGGGAATTACTCCTGATAAACATTTTCTCGCCAAACTTGCGCCGGGCATGATTTGGGTGTTTGCCTTATTGGCGACTTTGTTGTCACTGGAAAGTCTGTTTAAAGCCGATTTTGAAGACGGCTCCTTAGAACAAATGCTCGTCAGCCCCTTGTCATTATTTTGGATAGTGGGCGTAAAGGTATTTTGCCATTGGTTGTTAACCGGTGTGCCCCTCACCCTATTAGCTCCAGTCTTGGGCGTAATGTTATTTCTGCCGTCCGAAGCCTATTTAGGTTTAATTGTCTCGCTGTTAATTGGCACGGCTTGTTTAAGCCTAATTGGCGCCATAGGAGCGGCTTTAACTGTATCGCTGCGGCGCGGTGGCCTGGTGCTTTCGTTAATTGTAATGCCCTTATATGTACCCATTTTAATTTTTGGTGCGGATGCGGTTAATAACCTGGCACAAGGCTTACCCTACGCATTCTCCCTCTTAGTATTAAGTGTATTTTTTTTCCTGGCACTCCTGGGAGCTCCTCTTGCCAGTGCCGGTGCCTTACGTATCAGTGTTACGGCTTAAATGTCTTACTTTAGCAATCTACAAAAGAGCGTTACCGGGGGCAGGTTGTGATCTGCGTTAATGCAGAGCACCAGGGGTTTATCCATAATGAAGATTGGCTTAGCAAAGAGATAATTGAATGAACTGGCAGTGGTTACATCGATTTGGCTCACCTAAATGGTTTTATGAAAAGACACATTTATGGGTGTGGGGATTAGGCATACTCGCGTGCAGTTTGTTGCTGCTCGGCGCAGTATGGGGACTTGCCTTTGCGCCGGCCGATGCCAAACAGGGCAACAGCTATCGCATTATTTATATCCACGTTCCCAGCGCCGTGGTGTCAATGGCCGGTTATTACGTAATGGCTATTGCCGGCGCCATAGGGCTTATTTGGCGCACTAAATTATCATTTATCGTAATGCGTTCAGCCGCTCCCATCGGTGCATTTTTAACATTTGCGGCGCTGTTTACCGGCGCAGTTTGGGGTAAACCTACCTGGGGCACCTACTGGGTATGGGACGCACGCATTACCTCCATGCTAATTTTATTGTTTTTATATTTAGGGATCATTGCACTGCAAGGCGCATTTCAAAATCAAGATGCCGCGGATCGCAGTGCCGCCTGGCTTGCCATCGTGGGCATGGTAAATGTGCCCATCATTTATAAATCCGTTGAGTGGTGGAACACACTGCATCAGCCCGCCACCATTAAATTCATGCAAAAATCCACCATAGATCCCAGCATGTTGTACCCCCTTATTATTATGTTTTTTGCCTTTTATCTCTTTTATTTCTGGAGCCTGCTGCGGGCAACCCGCGCAGAAATTTTACGTAGAGAAATAAAAACTCAATGGGTAAGCGATCTGCTCAAAGGTTAATGCGATGAATTTTTATTTTGCCGATTTCAATGAATTCGTACAGATGGGAACCCACGGTCCCTATGTATGGTCTTGTTACTTCCTAATGCTTGTCGTGCTGCTGGTATTGGTTTTTATCCCCAACATTCGTGTGCAACACCTAAGAAAATTGGCGCGCTCGCGTAAAGCAAGCGCAAAGTCCTCACCTAACTCTGGGAGTGATTCCGATCATGCATCCGCTGCGTAAACAACGTTTAGTGCTGGTATCCGCCATAGTGGTGGTTAGCAGTATTATCGCCGTGCTAGTGGGGTTTGCAATGAAAGAATATGCGAACCTTTTTTATCCTGTCTCAAAAGTCGCCTCAGGTGAGGCGCCCCGCGGTAAGTCCATTCGAGCAGGGGGATGTGTGGTGCCTGGCTCTGTTAAAAAATCCAAAGAATTATTGCTCACCACTTTCGACCTAACCGATGGCCAAGCCTCCATAACGGTGACCTACGACAGCATTCTGCCGGATTTATTTGCCGAGGGCGAAGCAGCGGTAGTTACTGGAGTGGTTGGTAGTGATGGCATTATGAAAGCCAGCGAGGTATTAGCCAAACATGATGAAAATTACACTCCACCTGAAGTGGCAGAATCAGTGAAAAATACCAGCAAACATCAGCAGGCTTGCAAAGGGATGGAATATGATTCCTGAGTACGGTAATTTCGCTCTAATCATCGCCTTAACTCTAGCGATTTGCCTATCAGTCGTGCCTATGGCCGGCAGTTTTACCGGCCGCGTTTTGTGGATGTCCGCCGCTCGACCATTGGCCGTTGGCCAATTTGTGTTTACCACCATTGCCTTTTGCATTTTGACTTATTGTTTTGTAGTGGGCGACTTTTCCGTTAAATATGTCGCCACCAACTCTAACAGTTTGTTACCCACCTACTACAAAGTAAGTGCCGTTTGGGGCGGCCACGAGGGCTCTCTTTTATTATGGGCTCTGGTGTTATGTGCCTGGACCCTCGCAGTGGCAACTTTTTCTAAACAGTTACCGCTCGATGTTTTAGCCCGCGTGTTATCCGTTATGGGCGTCATAGGCGTGGGCTTTTTATCCTTCATGCTCATCACGTCCAATCCGTTTACTCGCAATTTACCGGGGGTGCCGAATGAAGGCGGCGATTTGAATCCGCTGCTGCAAGATTTTGGGTTAATTATTCACCCACCCATGTTGTACATGGGTTATGTAGGATTTTCAGTGGTATTTGCCTTTGCCATAGCGGCACTGATTGGCGGCCGCTTGGATGCGTCCTGGGCGCGCTGGTCAAGACCCTGGACAAATATGGCCTGGGCGTTTTTAACTCTAGGTATTGCGCTTGGCAGTTGGTGGGCTTATTACGAATTAGGCTGGGGCGGCTGGTGGTTTTGGGATCCGGTAGAAAATGCCTCGTTTATGCCCTGGCTGGTGGGCACAGCATTAATCCACTCTTTGGCGGTTACAGAAAAACGCGGCGTATTTAAAAGCTGGACTATTTTGCTCGCTATATTTGCTTTCTCATTAAGCCTTTTGGGTACCTTTTTGGTTCGCTCAGGGGTTTTAACATCGGTTCATTCATTTGCGGCGGACCCAGCACGCGGCACCTTTGTTTTGGTATTTCTAGGCATCGTAGTCGGCAGCTCTCTATTGTTGTACGCCTTCAGAGTACCTGAATTTCGCGCTCTACCTACTTATACCTGGCTCTCGCGGGAAACATTTTTGTTGTTTAACAACATCATATTTGTCATAGCGGCCGTGTGTGTTTTATTTGGCACTTTGTATCCGATCTTAGCGGATTTTATCGCTGGCGCTAAAATTTCAGTCGGCCCGCCTTGGTTTAATATATTTTTTGCACCGCTCATGTCGATTATTGCAGTGCTGTCTGGCATAGGAGTATTTCTTAACTGGAAGAAAACCGCGACCAATAAGCTGTCACCCTTAATTGCCACCTTTGGGTTGAGTTTATTGATAGGCCTGTGCAGCCCCTTATTTGGCGAAAAATATCACTGGGGCGCCGCGCTGGTGGCAACACTTGGAGCCTGGGTCATTTTATCGACGCTGGCGCATGTTGTTACAAAAGTCCGGCAAACACGCAGCGGCATTTCTGTGGGTTTAAGTAAATTAAGCCTGAGTTATTGGGGCATGGTGATTGCGCATATCGGATTTGCTTGGTCGCTGATGGGTGCTGGGCTGGCCACCATTTACACAGAACAACGCGATTTACGCCTGGCCTACCAACAAAAAGTTGAGCTGGGTGGTTACGAATTCGAACTGAAAGACGTAGCCAATACTCGCGGCCCTAATTACACAGCTGAAACCGGTGATATTCAGGTGTATAAAAATGGTGCTGTGTATACCCGCCTTCACCCTGAAAATCGTCAATATTTATCCGGCGGTAACAAAATGACAGAGGCGGCAATAGATGCGGGCTTTACCCGCGATTTATACGTCGCCTTAGGGGAAAAGCTGGACACGAATGCTTGGGCCATACGTGTACATTACAAACCTTTTGTACGATGGATTTGGCTAGGCGCTTTGTTTATGGCTCTAGGCGGCACACTCGCCATCATCGATAAACGCTATCGCCTAAAAGTAACAGCCAATGCGGACAAGAGTGTTGCGCAAACCGGTTCAATGGGAATCCCCAGACAAGCTAAGGAATCAGTATGAAGCGGTTGCGATTATTCATTCCTTTAATTGTTTTTGTATTTCTCTCGGCCTTACTTTATTGGGGCATGTCACGCAACCCCGATGAATTACCCTCGGTACTGATTGGCAAGCCACTACCTGAGTTCGCGCTAGCGAGTTTACAAAATCCAACCCAGACTATCACCAAAGCACAGGTGGTAACCGGCCAGCCTCTTATTTTAAATGTCTGGGCTAGTTGGTGCCCAACCTGTAAAGATGAGCACCCGTTTTTAAATAAATTATCAGCCAAGGGAGTTAAAATCGTCGGCATCAACTACAAAGATGATCCCGATGCAGCCAAAGCAATTTTGGCGCAGTTAAATGACCCCTACACAGTTAATCTGCTAGACCCCGATGGAAAACTGGGCATAGATTTAGGTGTATATGGCGCACCCGAATCATTTATTGTTGATGCCAATGGTGTCATTGTGGATAAAGTAGTAGGTGCAATTAATGAGCAAATTTGGCAACAACAGGTTGCCAAATATTTTAATCGCCAATAGTCATGCTTTTTACATCCAGCCGCAGGCCCAGATTAGTTGATGTGTTTGGCGCCCTACTCTGCACCCTGTGCGTATCAGCTATGGCGGATAATGCCGTGCAAATCGGCCCCAGCCTCAACACCCTCACGCAAATTCAGGGTGCCTGGCGCAATGCATGCCACCGCGTCGGAATTAAAGAATCTGCAGGCTTTAGACAAGACTACTTGAACATTAATTTCACTCATTTTGAGTTTGTCGCCAAAGTCTATACAGACGCCAACTGTGTACACTTGGTTACTCAGTGGCCCGCAACCTATAAATTTGTATTGGGGGATCAAGTAGTTTTGCCCCATCAGGACAAGGCTTTTTTATTGGGTATGACGGAAGAATCTGACCCTGCTGATGCCTGGCTCATTTCACCTCTTAATCTACTGAGTTATAAAGCCGGGCAACTCTACTTTGGACGAGAAAGTCTTTTAGGCCCCAGCAGCACTCAACTCACCTCCCTTGACTTAGATCTCTTCTTTAGCCGCCGTTAATTATTATGCCAAAATCAATTTTTTTCCCCGAATGGGCTAACACCCGTGCCATTACAGTCGCCTGGCCATTTCCCGCAAGCGATTGGAACGGGAATTTAGCTCAGGCGCAACTGTGTTATGCCAATATGGTGGCAGCGTTTTCCTGCGTTGTACCAGTTTGGCTCTTGGTACACCCCAGCGTGCCGTTAAATTCCGTCACATCAAGTTTGCGCGCAGCACAAACTAATTTGGCTCAGGTTGAACTTATTCACTCAATTAATTACAACGACACCTGGCTGCGGGATTACGGCCCCCTATCCTGTAGCTCAGGCTACATTCAATTTGAATTTAATGGTTGGGGAGGTAAATATGCCGCTCCCGATGATAATCAGGTACCGACCCAACTCGCCGCCTGGTTAGGCCAAACACCAAAAGCCTGTTCGCTGATATGTGAAGGTGGTGGGCTTGAAACCAATGGCGAAATTTTATTAGTCAATCAAGATTGTATTGTCGATGATGCGCGCAACCCTGGCTCCACCTGCGAGTCTATGGCGGATATGTTGCGCGAGTGGTTAGGTGTGACTGAGATTGAATGGCTACAAGGAATTCAATTAACTGGCGATGATACGGATGGCCATATAGATACCATCGCTCGTTTTGTAGCACCTGATGTTATCGTTTATTCGGGAAAAAATCCTCAGCACCCAGACGCCGAAGCGTTGAACCGATTAGACGCACAAATTAATAGCATCGCCCAGCGACGCAATTGGCAGGTATTTGCACTCCCAACACCACAATACAACAGCCTCCTTGATGGCCGCTTACTCCCGGCCACCTATGCAAATTTTCTAATCTGCAATCAAACTATTTTTGTTCCTGTATATGGTTTGCCTGAAGACGAGCAGGCATTAGCAGTATTGGCTACCGCCTGCCCTGATTCGACCCTGATTCCTATTCGCTGTGAGGCCTTATTGGAGCAACATGGCAGCCTACACTGCGCCACCATGCAAATTATTAATCTTGAAACCCCCGGGAGTTTTTAATATGGCAAACGCCAATTTTATCGCCGCCGTTATACAACAAGCGATTGAGGGCAATGATAAGTCTGCCAATCTGGATAAAACCGAACACCTTATTCGTGATGCCGTGGAAAAAGGCGCCGAATTAATTGTGTTGCAAGAGTTGCACGCCACTCAATATTTTTGCCAAGAAGAGAACACTGATTATTTCGACATGGCCGAATCTCTCGATGGCTACACCTATACTCGCTGTGCGCAATTGGCCGAAGAGCTCGATATTGTTTTAGTTATTTCCCAATTCGAGCGGCGGGCAGCCGGTATTTACCACAATACGGCTCAAGTAATTGACGGCGCCGAAGGGCGTGTGGGCATTTTCCGTAAAATGCACATACCTGATGACCCAGGATTTTACGAGAAATTTTATTTTACACCTGGCGATGCCGACGGCGAATTGGCGGGCTTTAAACCCGTGCAAACTCGCTTAGGAAAACTCGGAGTATTAATTTGTTGGGATCAATGGTACCCGGAAGCCGCCCGTTTGATGGCGCTTGCAGGTGCTGATGTATTAATTTACCCCACTGCTATTGGTTGGAATCCAGACGACACTGAAGCCGAGCAAGAGCGCCAGCGCGACGCCTGGGTGACGATTCAGCGGGCCCATGCCGTAGCCAACGGCACCCCTGTTTTAGTGGCCAATCGCACAGGTTTTGAAGGCTCGCCCCTGAGCGATGCGGCAGGCATTGAGTTTTGGGGCACCAGTTTTATTTGTGGCCCGCAAGGAGAATTTCTTGTGCTCGCGGATTCAGAAAGCCAGGGGGTGTTCTGTGCGGAGATTAATCTTCAGCAATCTGAGACCGTGCGGCGAATTTGGCCTTATTTTCGCGATCGCCGCGTAGATGCTTACCAAGGTCTGACCCGCCGCTGGCTGGGTGATAAGTCCTTCAACTAAACACGCTCAGGTGCCAGCGACAAAAAGCTGGCCTTTAAATTATCAGCTAGACTGAATTATTTTAGCTGCGCCGCAGCATCGATGTGCTAGAATCCTTTTAAGGTGCGCCGTCCCTGGCGTATTTGTGCGGTTTGGCTTAAGGGGATTGTTATGTTGTATTACGCCTATGAACTCAATCACGCAGCACTCGCTCCACTGAGGGAAGCCGCGGGCTTCGGTAAAAAAATCCTCGAATCGCCGCTTAATCCTTTTGCGCAAACCTTTGGTGGGCGCACCGTCGCAGCGGCTTTTGATCTGTTTGAATCCATGACGCGCCGCTATGGCAAACCCCTGTGGCGCCTACACGAAACTACCGTGAATGGATTTCCTGTTCCCATCAAGGACAGAGCCATCTGGCAGCGGCCTTTCTGCCAACTCATTCATTTTGAACGGGACAAAAATGCCCTGCTCAAAGCCCGCGGCAAAGTGCAGGCAGACCCTCGCGTACTGATTATTGCGCCGCTCTCCGGTCACTACGCAACTCTACTGCGCCGCACCGTTGAATCGTTCTTGCCAGACCACGAAGTGTATGTTTCCGACTGGGCCGATGCTCGTGAAGTCCCCGTAATTAACGGTAAATTCGATTTAAACGACTACATCGATTACGTTATAGATATGTTGCATGTAGTAGGCCCTAACGCAAATGTGATCGGTATTTGCCAACCTGGACCACCGGTTCTAGCCGCTGTCTCGCTTATGTCTGAGGCAGGCGATCCTGATTTACCAGCCACCATGACATTTATGGGCTCGCCCATAGATCCGCGCGAATCCCCCACCGTACCCAACAAAATTGCCATGGAACGCTCCTACGACTGGTTCAAAGATAACGCTATCTACACCGTACCCTTCCCCAATCGTGGCGTAATGCGCCGTGTGTATCCCGGTTTCCTGCAGCTCGGTGGATTTATTTCCATGAATCAGGAGCGGCACGTCAACGCCCACAAGGATTATTTCAATCATTTAGTGGAAGGTGATTGTGATAGCGTGCAAAAACATCGGGAATTCTACGATGAGTATTTAGCGGTGTTAGATTTAACGGCTGAATTTTATTTACAGACCATTCGTGACGTTTTCCAAGATTTTAAATTGCCCAAGCGGGAATTGGTTCACCGCGGTCGACTGGTAAAACCTGAAGCCATTAAGTCAGTTGCACTTATGACAGTGGAAGGTGAAAACGATGATATTTCCGGTATAGGCCAAACCCAAGCGGCCCATGACCTCTGCATTAACATCCCCAACTCCATGAAAATCGACTACATTCAGCCCGGCGTAGGCCATTACGGTGTATTTAGCGGCACTCGCTACCGCACGGAAATTCAACCGCGTATGCGCGAATTTTATCTCAACTTCTTTAATCGCGAACGGGAAGCTCAGTTTCAGCAGGACAACCCCCATTTAATTCACAGCAGCTAATCTTTCCTAGATATACGTAGGCACTTGACCCTAATCAAAACCCATCACACTGTGACTCCTATACTTAAGGTGTAGGAGTCGCTTTTGTTTTAACAGCCAAAACTCGCCAAGGGCTTTTGCCGTTATCTATCTCTAAACACTAACTCCTGCATCCACAGAGCCAGCACCCACTGGCTTATTTAGCTTGCCAACCCTGATTGGAGCACCTGTGCATGTATTTAGATGATGTGGTTGTATCTGGAATTATTATCTTGGTTTTAACCTGTGTATTTCTGGGTGGTGTCGGCTGGTTTGTGCGCAAACATATGATTGAAGATGCAAAATCAAGTGGTGAGCAATAATTGCTTTTATAGATTACCCGCCGATTATTAACAGCAGGAAGGTGTTTTTCTTGTCGTTTAAGTGAAAAGCGATTACCTAGCACGACACACCAAACAATGCTGAATTATTGTGTCTTTGTCCTACCGCAACCTGAATATATTTTTTTAAGCAGAGCTAGCGGCGGATTAAACCGCCGTTACTGCTTGCTCACCCGCATCGTCAACCTCGCATAAAAGCCTGGCAGGTTAAGAATTCACTTTATTACCCAGGCTAGGAGCAACATATCGCTAGCTGATTCGATAGAATCGGTTTAAATCAGGTGTCGGGCGTCCCTGCCTTCGATATTCTAATTAAATAATTTCAAGTCAATGGCTTCAGCCATAACCTTGTAGCCATTTTCATTGGGATGCAGGTGGTCGCCTGAATCGACTGAATTTAATAGCCGCGACTGATTATTGGGGTCACGCATAACTAAGTCAAAATCGATCACCGCATCGAATTTACCACTGGTGCGAATCCAATTATTGACTTTTTTGCGTGCCGCTTCACGATCGGCATTGTCGTAGGAGGAGCCCCCAAAGGGCAAAATGGTCGCTCCATAGGCCAACAAACCTTTGCCATGAGCTTTATCCACCATCTGCTCGAAATTAGTAATTAAATCGTTAGCAACCGCGCCTGCGCTGGCAGAATTGCCTAAATCATTTACCCCTTCGAGAATAATCATCCACTGCACACCCGTCTGCTGGATAATATCGTGGTCAAAACGCTGGTTACCTGCAGGCCCCAGGCAGGCTTTAAGTACGCAATTACCACCCACACCATGATTTAACACACCCACATCTTGGGTGCTCGCAACCGCCTGTAAACGCCGCGCTAATTCATCTGGCCAGCGATTTTGTTTATCCGTGCCCGACCCGCGCCCATCGGTAATTGAATCGCCTAAAATCGCTACGGCCCCACTGGTATCGGCGGCCTCTACATCCAACGCGGAAATTATGTACCAATGTTCTGTTTTGGTTGCGCTGGTTAAATTTGCACTGGTGACTGCATTACCGGTTTGGATATAGGAACTCGTGCGAGACCCCGGATGGCCGGTAACGTCCTGTGGCACAGTACCAAATTGTATGCTGATAGCTAGCCGCGCTCGCGCAGGGACACTAAATCCTAATGCATCTGACACCACTGCACCCTTAGCAGGAATAGTCACTTCAGATTTACCCGAGAAGCTCAGCGCCTTGCTACTGGCCGCATCAATACTGCTAGCACTAATAGAGTTGGCAATGTTTACGGCTTTAATAGTTAGAGGGGAATTGCTGTATTCATTGGAAAACCGCAAACGCAGTTTTTCACCACCGATAGAAACCTGTATCACTTGCCGCAGGGTGTTATTGCTCAAGCCTGGGGATGGCGGGCGATTATCCGTCTCGACTAATTGCTGAGAGGTTGCCCAAGTACCCACCCAGACTTTGCTCTGCGCAATTCCGCTACTTGAAGCGCTTGAGCTGGACGAACTTGATGAACTGCTCGAACTACTCGAACTACTCGAACTACTCGAACTACTTGAGCTAGAAGATGTACTAGAACTTGACGAACTAGACGATGAGGACGAACTGGAAGAGCTAGACGAACTCGACGAACCCGTATTTTCTCCGCCACATCCAGATAAAACGCACAAAGCCGCAAGCACAAGACTTAAAGAGCAAAATGATTTCATAGTGTCACCGAATAATTATGTAATAGGCAGTGAGCCCGCTGAACCAAAACATGAACACCAGAGCATCATTCAGCTGGCCTAACAACACCACAATAAATAAAAATCTAAAGTAGGAGAGTTTTTTAATTCAGAATTTTGATGAGTTGCAAGCAGCGCAGTAATCGCAGGGCCAGCAGAATCTATCTTCATCCTAGATACCTCGGTTAATTCCTACTGCGCCATCTAAGGTTCGGATCTAAACACCTATTTCAACAGCATACCTAACAGCTTGTTGAAATGCGTTGGCGGCGACGGTATGGCAAGGCAAATTTAGGAAAAAATCGATGTTTACACCTAGTAAATGAGGATTTATTAGCCGAATTTAACGCCGCCAGACCTAGCAAGGTAGTATTTCAACAAGCTGCTAATTGTTTGTAGGATTATTACTGATTCTGTGCTCGGCGAATGGAAGCAATACACAATTTAATTAAATCACTGCACCAAAAACCCCGCTGGGTTATTTACCAAATGGTGCCATTGGAAAATGGTCAGACATTTAAATATCAAACGCTTAATTTGTGCTTCAGCTGATAAAGAGAATGATCAATCGGACGGCGTTTAGCGCCAAGCCAATAAGCGCTGTAGCGGTGGCGAACTTTGGGCATACTCCCTAGGCATTAGCAATGAATACACATCTTTTCAGACACGCAGTGAATACACCTCATTGCTTCCATACAGCTAGTAAGCGGCCGCAGGCATCACTCAAAGAAGACTATCCACTTCACCGCAAGGATCCGTTGGGCAATGACGTAATAGATTGCAAAAATCCTTTAGAAGGGCAGATCAAAAGGTCAGGTGATATGAACTTAGAAAGTGTATTAGAGCATCACTTAGGTTTTTACAACCATCAAACACAAGCGCGCCTATATAGGTAGCAACGCGTGGGGCTACCACACGCGCCATATAAAACAGAGTTAACCATTCATAAACGCCGCTTTTAACGCCGTATAAATTTGCTCTTTAAAATCAGTAGCATTTACGTCGATGCGTGCCAAAATATCAATCAGGTGCTCGTTATCCTCCCTACCCTGCCATATTTTTTTATAGGTACCCTCTTTATATCCGTGATCCTGACGAAAAAAATTGAGAATATTTTTACCTACATACAGGCTGTACAGCCGAACAAACGACAGATGACTTAATTGCATTAATTGCGCGAATTCAGCCACTGCAAATCCCTGCTGCATTAAGGTTTTGGCAACAAAATGCTCTACGGCTGCATTAAAGTCTTGCGGGCCGTGAGGCGCTGTCAGGCCTGCGGCTAAATTCTGGGCAATGTCTGCAGGATTGGCGCCGGATTGCAACTGCATACTCAACCCAAAATGCCAAATATCAACCAATTCCAAAGCGACCTGATCGTGATCTGGCGTCTGCTTTTTCCACCATTTCCAACCGTAGTGCTCCAACAACTCAGCGGACTCCACCCAAATTGCGCGATGCCACGCATAACCCTGTTCGCGCCACTGAGGATGAACCTTGCAATTCATGGCGTCTTGTAACTCTAACATCGCGATTAGTTGTTGCTGCATAAAACCCTCATAAGCCTAAAGTGCAATCTTTGTGTCATAAATGTCCTATAGCTTAACAAACAACCCACCCATGCACCAAAGATTGAGGTCGCCATGACACGGTTAGCCAAGTGGAGCCTGCTCGATCATCGATTGTTTTATTGTGTCCACAGATTCAGCCACGTTCGACTCATTTATTGGTGGGCGCGTATTTGCTCAGCCAGTGGTGATGGATTTATTTATGGCGTGGCTGCACTCGGTCTCTGGCGTTTGCAATTGGCGAATCCCCTCAAAGCATTGGCGCTCGGTTATGCTATTGAGCGCTGTATCTATTTTATTGCCAAACCTCTATTTCGGCGTAATCGCCCAGCCGCGGCTCTGCCCCATTACACGCCTTTTATTCAACCGGCCGATAAATTTAGCTTTCCATCCGGCCATAGTTCAGCGGCATTTTTATTTGCCACTGTATGGCACATAGGCGAATTAGGCTACAGCGCCATTGCCTATTTGTGGGCGGCGAATATAGCCTTTTCTCGAGTTATGTTAGGTGTGCATTTTATTTCCGATGTTGTCGCCGGAGCGATAATCGGCACCCTAATTGGTGTCGGCTGTTTTGAATTGCTGGAGGCAGCTCAGTGAAAATTCTTTACGGGGTACAGGGTACTGGCAATGGACATATCGCCCGCGCTCGGGCGCTCAATCGTGAACTTAACAGGCTGGGTGCTGACATAGATTTTATTTTCAGTGGCCGCAACCCGGCGGATTATTTCGCCCTTGATGACTTTCCCAAGCATGCTCTCTACCAGGGATTACGCCTTGCCTACACAGCGGGTAAAGTGGATATAGTAAAAACCTGGCAACAAAATAAATTACCCATGGTATGCCGTGAGATTAATACACTGGATACTCGCGGATACGACTTGGTTATTTCGGATTTTGAGCCTATAACCGCTTGGGCGGCTAAATTTCAGGGCACCCAATGCTTAACACTTGGCCACCAATACGCTTTTAACCATTTAATTCCCAAGGCCGACAACAACTTGTTAAGTCGGCACCTATTAAAGGCCGTTGCTCCCTCAGAATTGGCACTGGGTTTACACTGGTATCACTTTAACCAGCCCATTTTACCGCCCATTATTCAACACTTGGATTCTTCCACCTGCGATCAAGGTTATTACTTGGTGTACCTGCCATTTGAAGACCGGCAGGATATTATCGATTTTTTGGAACCCTTTGAGGCCGAGAGTTTTATTTGTTTTGGGCCCTATTCATCGGTTGAAAAAATCAGCAATATATTATTCAGACCCTGCAGTGCAGAGGATTTTCATCCGGCGCTTTGCGGCGCTCGCGGCGTCATTTGCAACGCAGGTTTTGAACTCACCAGTGAAGCCTTGCAACTGGGTATTAAATTATTAGTAAAGCCGCTGCAAGGCCAAATGGAGCAGGTGTCCAATGCCCGCGCACTGGTGGAACTGGGTTTAGGCTTAGCGATGTCACGCCTAGAGGCGCACCGATTACACTATTGGCTCAATAACTTTCAGCCCAGAAAAGTCACCTACCCCAATGTGGCCCGGGCTATTGCGACGTGGATTATGAATAGCCTTATTACGCCTGAGCGCAATTTGCATTCAACACGAGAAAATGCTGGCAAATCAATTGCGCTCTTAGCCGATACGCTATGGTCACAAACCGATTTTTCCGCCACTCCGTGGTTAATGGGGCGCTATAAATATGCGGCTTAACGCCGAGTTTTGCCAAAAGCGTAGCTGATCAGCAACAAGGCATGGTTAGACTTATCACGTATTGTTGATTTGGGCATGAATTAATTCTAAAACAGCAACGGCCTCATCAAAGATTTGCGCCGCAGTATCAGAGGGAGATGACCGCAAATTGAATGCCATTTGGTCTGCCTTTGCTCCGATTAGAAGTTCTTCTACGATCCCAGGTCGAGTTACCTCTAATTGTTGCAACAGCATGTGAAGTATGTAGGCGCAAGCACCAGCTTTCACTTCAGTTTTTGATAGTGCACTCATAATTACCCCTAATTTTTCAACCGGTTAACAATCCTATTAACCCACGGACAAAATAGATCGTTGTGTCATCGCCCCGCTAAAACTGGCGCAGATGCATAGATATGCTTGTTTTAGCGGGGCTCGCGGCGGCTTAAGCCGCCGGGTTAATAGAAGCTTTTGATTAATTATTCACGTATGCCACTAATTCCGGCATATGGGCTGCTGCCTTATTAAATAGACGCAGAAAATTAGTTGAGGTAGCCCGATACAATTCCTCTTTATGTATTCCCTTAAGATCGGCAATAAAATCTGCCACCTCACGCACGTATTGAGGAATATTGGATTTTCCTCGATAAGGGATAGGCGCAAGGTATGGGGAGTCGGTTTCAATTAACAATCGCTCAAGTGGAATTTTTTTTACCACTTCGCGCAAATCACTGGCGTTTTTAAATGTGACTATGCCAGAGATTGAAATATAAAAATTCATATCCAAAGCGGCTTTGGCCATGGCCCAATCTTCAGTAAAACAATGCATCACACCTGAGCTGGTCATGTTTGCATGGGCTCGCATCAGAGACAAGGTGTCCTGCTGCGCCTGGCGGGTGTGAATAATGACTGGCAAATTTAATTCGGCCCCAGCGATTAAATGGTGTTTAAAACTCTCTTGCTGAATGGCTGCAAAATCGGCTGAATAATAATAGTCCAACCCCGTTTCACCTAAGGCCACAACCTTGGGGGCCGCCGCCCAGTCTTTAAGGGTTGCCACGCTCAACACCTTATCTTTAACATCCGAAGGGTGCGCCCCCACAGACGCCACCACCGATGCAAACTCCTGAGCAATGGCTAATACCGCATCTTTGTTTTCCTCACTAATACATACGCAGAGCATACCCGCAACACCACAGGCGCGGGCCTTTGCGATTAATTCCGTGAGCGTTTGCTGGTGGGACGAAAGGTCTAAGCGATCCAAATGACAGTGGGAATCAACGATCATAATTATGAGCACCACAAAAAAAGGCGCTGATTTTGCGCCTTTTGATGGATGAAGTCGATGCTGGAATGGGCTGAATTACATGGTGTGGGTGGGGCGGTCTGATTCGAGGGTACCGGCTAAATAGGTTTCAATTTTTTTCGAGGCTGCTTCGCTATCAGCATTAAATTGCACGCCAATGCCTGCGGCCCGATTACCTTGAGCGCCTTTGGGTGTAATCCATACAACCTTACCCGCCACAGGGATTTTTTCGGGCTCATCCATTAGGTTCAACAACATAAATACCTCATCGCCCAGCGAGTAGGCTTTATTAGTGGGGATAAATAACCCGCCGTTTTTGATAAACGGCATATAGGCTGCGTAAAGTACGGCCTTATCGCGAATGGTTAATGAAAGTATCCCGTTGCGGGCGCTGCCACCCAGTGCTTGCATGTGAGCCTCGTATCAGTTCTTTAAAATGTATCGACATTTAGCCTAAGGCGAATGCCTGCGACACCATAACGCGGGGGGTTGGTTGTGTCCAGGCATAAACCCTAGGGCCGTGTTGTTCTTCTAAGGTTAGGCCAGTTTGAACAGACTACCCAACTCTACCAATAATTCTTCCACCACCAACTGAGCATTTAAATTCACCCCAGCAAGAAAAAGGCGCTTCTTTTGTTGCAGGCTCTCATACAGACGCAGCAGATCTTTTGCCTCAAGCCGAGCAAAAGACGGCACCGCGAGCGTTTGCGGTTGGAAGGGCTCGGCCAACGCACTGTGCACCCAGGCCATGGCTTGATCAAGTACCAATGCAAGACCTAATTGGCTCATGGGTTTGGCAATTTGAGAGAGCGATTGCCGGGCCGTTAAATACTGCTCCAAATGCCCGGCCAGAGTTGCACATTGCTCGAAATAACCCTCTTTTTGCCATTTGATCACCCGCAATGGCGCGCCCTGCGCACTGGTTAATTTCTCCTGGGCCTGGGCAATACCCTGTTGGTTAAGCCAACCAAGGCCCTCTTCCCATCGGGGCGTTGGCAATGGAATTCGCGTACAGCGGCTTTTAATGGTGGCCAACAGCCGCGAGGGATTGACGCTCACCAACATAAAATAGGTTTGGCCGATGGGCTCTTCTAAATTTTTCAGCAGCGCATTGGCGGCGTTGGTGTTCATAGCATCAGCAGGGTCTATTACCACTACCTTGCGGCCACTCTGCTGGGCGGTGTTGGCTATAAATTCATTTAACGCGCGAATCTGCGCAATTTTAATGACTTTGGAGTCCTCTTCCGGCGCCAGGATAAATATATCGGGGTGATTGTGATTGGCCAGCAATAAACAGCCGGCGCACACACCACAGGGGTTCATTTCCCTGGGCGCCTCGCACAATAAAATGTGCGCAAAGGCGCGGGCAAATTCACTGGCACCCACCCCATCGGCGGCGGTCAGTAGCAGGCCCGCTGGCAGGCGGTTGAGTGTTAGCATCTGGGTCAGCTGCTGCCACGCAGGGTATAGCCAGGGCAAAACATCTGTTGGGTAGGCAACCATAGTTGTATCACTTAACTGAAGCGTAAAACCCACGGCGTAGTTATCGCGGGGGAATTTTGGGAGAATAGCGCCCTTTGGGCCCTAATCAGTGATTGATGTAATTTACCAAGACGACCACCTCATTGCGGTCAATAAACCCTCAGGCGTCTTAAGTGTTCCGGGGCTTGTGTGCGAGGATAATCTACTGGATCGAGTCCTTAAGCAGTTTCCCAACAGCCGCACCGTGCACCGTTTGGATATGAGCACCTCAGGCCTACTACTATTTGCGCAGTCGTACCCCGCACAAAAAGCGCTGAATAATCTGTTTGCCAAAGGCCAGATCAAAAAACGCTACAAAGCCGTGGTGGCGGGCCTAGTAGCTGCCGATGCGGGAGAAATTCACCTGCCGCTGATTGCCGACTGGCCCAATCGACCTCGACAAAAAATTGATTGGCAGCAGGGCAAGTCCTCCCACACCTGTTTCAAAACCCTCAAGCGTTGCCCAACAAGCCACACTAGCCTGGTGGATTTATTTCCCATCACCGGGCGCTCGCACCAACTGCGCGTCCACTGCCTGGGTATCGGCCACCCAATCTTGGGCGATCAACTTTATAACCGTGAACAATCCCACCTACAGGCGCCGCGCCTTATGCTCCATGCCGAGCAAATATCGCTGCTCCACCCGATGACCGCTGAGCCGCTGACTATTCAGTGCCCGGATGAATTTAACCAACTGCTCGCCGGTTGAAAAAATCACTCAGCACCTGGGCGATTTGGCTCTGCACGTGAAGCAGCGGCAAGCTCGCATCGATTACGGCAAAGCGCGCCGAATCCTGCTGTACGCGGCTCAGATAGCCACTGCGCACCCGTTCAAAAAAACTCGCCGTTTCCTGTTCAAAACGGTCCAGCTCGCCGCGCTTACGGGCGCGCGCAAGGCCAGTTTCCACATCTAAATCCAGATAGATGGTTAGGTCTGGCAAAAAATTGTTCAGCACCAGCTGGTGCAGAGACTCAATAGTGGCCAAGCGCAAGCCCCGCCCAAAACCCTGATAGGCATAGGTGGCATCTACAAAACGGTCGGAGACAACCGTTTGCCCGCGCGCAATGGCCGGGCGAATTTTCTCGGCTAGATGCTGCGCCCGGGCGGCAAATACCAGCAGTAATTCAGTATCAGCCGCCATAGGCTCGCTGCGAGGCGCCAGCAGTAATGTGCGGATAGCTTCGGCTAACTCGGTGCCGCCGGGCTCGCGGGTGACAATAAAATCCACCGCCTGCTGTTTCAGCCAATCGGCGATGAAATTTAAATTGGTGGATTTACCTACCCCTTCCACCCCCTCCAGGCTAATAAAAAACCCACTCATTTGGCGGTTTTTCCAGCCGGTGCCGATTGATAATGCTCAGCGCGATTAGTGCGCTGGTAATATTCCACGGCTTTGGTGTGCTCCGCGAGGGTTGCGGAAAATACATGGCTGCCGTCGCCTTTGGCGACAAAGTACAACTCATCGCCCTCTGCCGGGTGCAAGGCCGCCTGCAAAGCCCCAAGGCCGGGGTTGGCAATCGGCCCCGGCGGCAAGCCGTCGATGAGGTAGGTGTTATAGGGGGTCGGGGTTTGCAAATCTTTTTGCGTCAAATTGCCGCTGTACGCCTCACCCAAACCGTAGATAACGGTTGGGTCGGTTTGTAAGCGCATTTTATTTTTTAACCGGCGGACAAAAACCCCGGCAATTTTTTCTCGTTCACTGGCAAGGCCCGTTTCTTTTTCAATGATAGAAGCCATGATCAGGGCTTCACTGGCGCTCATGTAGGGCAGATTGTCCGCCCGTGAGCGCCAGGCGCGCTCTAAGGATTGCTGCATTTTCTTATGGGCCTGCAGCAGAATTTCTTTGTCGGAATCGCCCGCTAAAAACGCGTAGGTATCGGGAAAGAACCAGCCATCCAAATTTTCATAGCTAAATTGCAGGATTTTTTTGTGCTCTTCGATGGGCTTGTTGGCGAGCTCATGACGCAATTTAGGCTGCTGTTTCAGAATGTCGATAAATTCTTTGTAGCTAATCCCTTCGGGAAAAGTCACCGAATATTTAATAACCTCACCGCGCTGCAACTGGTGCAACACACTTAAAGGACTGGTGTTGGCGGGCAGCTCATATTCACCGGCTTGCAGCGGTTTGGCTTCCACCCAGTGCGCGTAGGCACGCCAGATCAAGGGCCACTCAACTCGGCCCGCCGCGGCAAGGCGCCCGGCGATTTGGCCGGTGGACTCTCCCCGGTTAATTTCAAATACCAAGGGTGCCGAAGCGGTGGCCGTGGGCATTTGTAGCCATTGCACTGCCCAAAAGGTTGCGCCCATTGCGCACAGGCCAAGGCCCAGCAGCAGAAGCAAAATCGGTTTAATTATGCGGATTGTCATGAAGTTACTGCCATAAAGAGTCGATAGCGCGCTGCCAATGGCGCGTCTTAGGCCCTGGTTTAAAGAAGGTGTGCTCGATGTGTGTGACAGGCCATATGCCACGCAGGCTGTTGCAAATGAACACCTCATCGGCACTGAGCACATCCGTAAGGGTAAAAAACCCACTCTGGGTGTTAAGCCCTTCCGCCTGCGCCCGCTGCACTATCCACCGCCGCATCACACCGGCAACCCCACTGTGGGTCAGTGCAGGCGTAAACAGATCCTCCCCGCGCAGCCACATGATGTTGTGGGTAAGGGTTTCAATCACCGCATCGCACTCATCCAGCAACAGCCATTGATGGGTGGGCGCCGCTAGGTTCCCCTGGGCGGCCAACACGTACTCAAGCCGATTAAGGTGTTTAAGTCCACCCAGATGAACGCTGCGGGCGAGGCGCACCGGCGACACCTGCAGGCCTACGCCTTGGGCAGCGGCCTCAACCGATGCCACACAGGGGCGGTACAGCCAATAACAATTGGGGGCGTCTGCCGGGTCTGGCCCGTAACCTGGTGCGTTACCGCGGGTGAGTATGAGTTTAAGGGCGCCCCAGTGAGCGAGCCCGCTGGCAGCCAAATCCGCCAATATCAGCGATAACTGCTGTTCGATGGGCTCTTGTGCGAGGGGGATAGACAGCCGCTGGGCACTGGCCAACAGGCGGTCACGGTGCAGAGGCCAAAGCGGCACTTTACCCGCCTGATAGCGCATGGTCTCAAACACCCCATCGCCATAGGCTAAGCCGCGGTCAGATAGGCTTACCTGATGGCAGCGGGCTCCATTCACCCAGCCGATTGGTGTTGCATCACTCCAGGTAGGTGCCGCCGCCATGGTTGGATCTCGAACCTAAACGCGACGAAATGCGAGCGTTCCGTTGGTGCCGCCAAAGCCAAACGAGTTGCTCAAGGCGACATTAAAAGCGCGCTCCTGGGCGGTATGCGGGACAAAATTAAGATCGCAGCCGTCATCGGGCTCGTCCAAATTAATGGTGGGCGGTGCAACCTGATGCTGCAGCGCAAGCACAGTAATGATGGCCTCCACGGCACCGGCCGCACCTAACAGGTGGCCGGTCATGGATTTAGTTGAACTCACCGCCAGATGATAGGCGTGTTCGCCAAACACCGACTTAATCGCTGCACACTCAGCCAAATCCCCCGCGCCGGTAGAGGTTCCGTGTGCATTGATATAGCCCACAGAGCTGGCGGCTAGCCCGGCATCTTGAAGAGCATTGGAAATGGCGAGGGCAGCGCCATCACCGGTCTCCGGCGGCGAGGTCATATGATAAGCATCACCACTGGTGCCAAAACCGACTAACTCAGCATAGATCTTTGCGCCACGGGCTTTGGCCAGCTCGTAGTTTTCCAACACCAATACACCCGCACCATCACCCAAAACAAAGCCATCACGGCCTTTGTCCCAAGGACGGCTGGCAGCTTGAGGATTGTCGTTGCGGGTTGACAGGGCGCGCGCCGCGCCAAAGCCACCTATGCCTACCGGTGTAGTAGCCATCTCGGCGCCACCGCAGAGCATGGCATCGGCATAACCGTACATAATTTCTCGGGCGGCCATACCGATACTGTGGGTGCCCGAGGTACAGGCGGTGCATATGGCGAGGTTACTGCCGCGCATGCCGTAGCGAATGGATAGATTGCCCGCCACCATATTGATAATGGCGCCGGGTACAAAAAAGGGTGATATGCGTCGCGGGCCTTTAGTGAGCAGCGTGTCATGGGTCTCTTCAATGGAGCCTAAACCCCCGATGCCAGAACCTATAATGCAGCCTACCCGGTGCGCATTGGCCGAAGTTACCTCAAGGCCTGAATCCTCCATGGCCTGGATACCCGCCACCATACCGTAACGAATAAACGGGTCCATTTTGCGGGCGTCTTTTTCGCTTAAATAGGGCGACAAATCGAGATTTTTGACCGGCGCGCTAAAGCGCGTTGCAAACGCTGAGGCATCAAAGGCGTCAATGGGCTGAGCCCCACTGGCGCCTGCCAGCAACGCCTGCCAGCTCTCTGCAACTGAATTACCCAGGGGACTGACCATCCCTATGCCGGTAACTACCACTCGATTTCGCACTTTGGCCTCACTTCAGATAGGTCGCGCCAACACCACTACACGCGCCAAATAACTCGATAACACTGCACACTAAACACAGATGCCAGCAGTGGCGAAGCACCGCTGGGTCTGCCATCACAGCACTAAATGCCTTGCCCCAAAATAATAAAAGCCGTACAGGTACGGCTTTTATACTGATGCACAAGGCAAATTGCTTACATTACGCAAGGTGCGTGGTGATGTAGTTGATCGCCAATTGCACAGTGGTAATTTTCTCAGCTTCTTCGTCTGGAATTTCAGTTTCAAATTCTTCTTCTAACGCCATCACCAATTCAACGGTGTCTAAAGAATCCGCGCCTAGATCTTCCACGAAAGAAGCCTCGTTTTTAACTTCCTCTTCTTTAACGCCTAGTTGTTCAGCAACAATTTTTTTGACGCGCTCTTCGATACTGCTCATGTGTGGGTAACTCCTCGTAGCCTTTATTGGAATTGGGCAAAGATAGCCGCCGTCGCTCGATACTACTCGCGCCTGGGGTGGCTGACTTGGGCGCGCATTTTAACGGGATTTTTCCCTTTTGTAAGCCTTGCGGGGAAATTTCTTGTGGATGCGGCCCGAAACTTGGGCAATTATGCAGCAAAGAGCCGGTTTATTGGCTCATGTACATGCCACCGTTGACATGCAAGGTCTCGCCGGTGATGTAACTGGCGTTATCGGATACCAAAAACGCCACTGCATTGGCAATTTCTTCCGGCTGTCCTAAGCGGCCGAGGGCAACCGAGGCGCTAAGCTGCGCTTTTTGCGCGTCGGGCAGATCGCGGGTCATATCCGTCTCAATAAAACCGGGGGCAACCGCGTTCACCGTGATGTTGCGAGAGCCGATTTCTTTTGCCAGCGAGCGAGTAAAACCCATTACACCGGCTTTGGTCGCTGAGTAATTCGTCTGCCCGGCATTACCCATGGCCCCAACCACCGAAGCGATATTCACTATTCGCCCCCAGCGCTGCTTCATCATGCCGCGCAGGCAAGCCTTGCTAAGCCGGTACACGGCGCTGAGATTAGTGTTAATGACGTCAAACCATTCCTCATCGCTCATGCGCATCAAGAGGTTGTCTTTGGTAATTCCTGCATTATTCACCAGCACCGACACGGGCCCCTGCTGGGCCGCGATCTCTGCCACCAAAGCCTCCACCGAAGCCCCGTCAGTTACATTCAGCACCTTGCCAACGCCATTTATTTTGGCCTCGGCAAAACGCTCAGTGATGGCCTTTGCGCCCGCTTCACTGGTGGCAGTACCTACAACGTACAAGCCACTGTTACCGAGCGCTTCGGCTATGGCAGCACCAATACCTCGGCTCGCGCCGGTCACCAAAGCAATTTTTTGATCTGACATGCGATGTTCATCCTAAGTAAAAAGAGGGGGTTACAGCCGAGCGCTGGTTTATTGTTGACCTAAGGCTAATGCGGCCTGCCAGCGCGAGAGGTCATCGGTGGCCAATAGGTTTAAGCCCTTGTGAATGCGCTTATTTAAACCAGATAACACGCGACCAGGGCCAATCTCTACTGTGGTATCAACGCCCTGTTCCACCACATATTGAATTGACTCAACCCAGCGTACAGGGGCGTAGATCTGCTCAATGATCAAAGCCTTTATTTGGGCGGGGTCTGTTTCTGGGCGGGCGGCAAGGTTATGCACAACCGGAATTTGCGGTGCGGCAAAGGCAACCGCATCCAAGTCTTTGGCCAATCGCTCAGCGGCAGGCTTCATCATGGCCGTATGAAATGGCGCACTCACGGCCAACAAAATAGCTTTGCTCGCCCCCAATTCATTAGCGCTTGTTATGGCGGCTTCAACTGCAGCCTTCTCACCTGCAATCACAACCTGCCCAGGGGAATTAAAATTGACGGGCACTACTATGCCCAACTCGCCAGCCTGCCTACAGGCCTGCTCAACAATGGCATCTTCCAAGCCCAAAATCGCCGCCATGGCGCCAACTCCTGCAGGTACCGCCTCTTGCATGTACTGGCCGCGCAGGCGCACCAAGCGCACCGCATCAGCAAACGGCACCACGCCTGCAGCCACCAGAGCCGACCACTCACCCAAACTGTGGCCCGCTAAAAAACTAGGCTTATAGTCACTTCGAGCGAGCCATGCGCGCCAGAGTGCAACACTTGCAGTGAGCAGGGCCGGTTGCGCCTGCTCGGTGAGATTCAGTTGTTCCTGGGGGCCTTCGCTAACCAGCTGCCACAGGTCATAGCCCAACACATCGGAACTCTCCGCGAAGGTGCGTGCCACTTCGGGCAATTCATCCAATAGGCCCTGCAACATACCTACCTGCTGCGATCCCTGCCCCGGAAAAACAAATGCACTTTTTGACACAACAATACCCTGATTAGTCTGAGCCTAGGGCTCGATACGCTAAATTCAACGCGGCAAGAAAGGCTTCTTGATCCGCTCCACCATGGCTTTTCACCACTATGCCATTCACCCCGAGCAACACTGCGCCGTTTAATCTGGCCGGATGCAATTGAGCCCGCACCCGCGCAAATACACCCCGACACAACCAGGCCAGCAAACGCCGCCAAGGGGATGCCGAAAACTCACGGCGCACCACATTTAAAACGGTGGCCGCCGCCGCCTCGGCGGACTTTAAAACCATATTGCCCAGCAACCCCTCGCACACCACCACATCGGCAGCACCTGAGAACAGGCCCGCAGGCTCCACAAATCCCAGGTACTGAAAATCGCTACTGGATTTTAATCGTTGGGCGGCGGCCTTCACCTCGGGGAGCCCCTTAGCATCTTCCTGCCCCAAATTGAGCAGCGCGACAGAAACGGGGCGCTTTAAAACTTGGCGCGCCTGCTGAGCCCCCAAGTATGCATACTCAACCAAACGGTCCGCATCGGGCGTTAACACACCGCCCAAGTCCAATAGCCAGGTAGCGCCAACTGCCGTAGGCACAGCAGTACACAGCACTGGGCGGCTGACCCCCTGATTCATACCGAGCATATGCGCCGCCAACATCACCAAGCCACCGGTATTGCCGGCACTCACACAGGCTTGGGCGACACCATCGCGCACCTGCGCAAGGGCCTGCCCCATGCTGGAGGCCTGCTTATGGCGCAACACCTGTGCAGGATTGTCAGCGGGTAACACGGCCGACGGGCAAGCCACCAGACGCAACCCTTCAGGACAGTTGGCAGGAGGAAGAAAGGACTCAAGGACAAATAAATCAACGGCTGCATCGGGATGCTGGCGCAAAAAAATACAGCACGCCTCAAACGCAAGGCGGGGACCAAAGTCCCCGCCCATGCCATCTACGGCAATCCTAACCGCCGCTAACGCCAAGCTTACTCTTCGTCTTTAGAAGCAGTAATTTTGCGACCGCGGAAGAAACCATCTGGAGTCATGTGGTGACGCAGATGCTTCTCGCCGGTGGTGGCATCCACTGACAAGGTTTGCGCCGTAAGCGCATCGTGTGAGCGGCGCATGCCACGACGTGAACGTGATTTTTTATCCTGTTGAACGGCCATTAAAGTACTCCTACAACACTGGTTGAATTAGTTAGTGGGTGATCCTTTCAAGCGCGCAAGCACCTGGAAGGGATTATTGTGTTTACTCGGCTCTGCCACCACCTTAGGCGCCAATGCCGTGCGATCCATACAGTCATAATCGTGCGCGGGCACGAGAGGCAGAGCCAAAAGCAACTCTTCCTCGATAATTTCATAGAGGTCGGCTTGATCCTGCGCCACAACCCAGGGCTCATATTCAGAAGGCAACTGCTTTGCGTCGTCTTCACTCCACACCATGGCCAGAGAAATTGCCCCGGTAAGATGCAGCTCAACCGGCTCTAAGCAGCGCTGACACTGCATAACGACACGGCTGTTGTACTGGCCGGTAACCACACGGTGTTTGGTCTCGGCGACACCAAACTGCAGGCTTACCTCTACCGCTTGCACACTTTGAGCGACAGCACCTAAACGCTGCAGGGCATCCACTGGGATTTCCCCTGCCACCTGAAGGCCGTGCTGCGCAAACTTACGCGGTTCAATATGACGAGGAACCATGGGGCAGAACCACCCTAAAAATAAGCGCGGCATCATATGGGCATCCTCTGGCTGTGTCAAAGAAAACCTAGCCAGCGGCCACTCTTTTTCAGCTCATTTACCCACTTAACTGTTAGGATTGGGCTCCTTTTGCGAACTAACACCCGGTTTTTTTAATGCCACCCATCGTGCTTGCCTCCAGTTCCATCTACCGCAAGGCTCTACTTGCGCGCCTGTTACTGCCCTTTACCACCGCCTCTCCCGAGATAGACGAACGCGCACTCCCCCATGAACAACCCAAAGCGCTGTGCGAACGCTTAAGCCGAGCCAAAGCAAGCGTCATCGGCAGCCAATTCTCCGACGCAATCATCATAGGCTCTGACCAGGTTGCCGCTCTGGGCACACACCTATTGGGTAAACCCGGCAACCGAGCCGCCGCAATTGAGCAATTATCCAATGCCAGCGGCCAACAGGTAGATTTTTTTACCGGCCTGTGTGTTCAAAAGGGTAGCCGCCAGCTTTTTCATTTGGCCCATACCCAAGTGAGGTTTCGAACGCTCACACCATTGGAAATTAATCACTACCTGGACATAGAACAACCCTGGGATTGCGCAGGCAGCTTCAAAGTGGAGGGCCTGGGCATCTGCTTATTCGATTCAGTCCAGAGCACAGACCCTACAGACCTCATAGGTTTACCACTTATTGCACTGAGCCGTTTTCTCAGGGAATTTGGAGTCAATCCTCTGGCAGAACCCACGTAGCTAGGCTCGCGCCAAGATCCAATCCACCACCAATGCGAACCGATCGGTAATTAAAGCCGGCTTGTGCCGCTGCAGACGCGGTGCCTCATGGGCGCCGTACTCCAAACCCAGGCTAGGCATGGCTATAGCGGCGGCCATAGCCAAATCGTATTCAGTGTCCCCCACCATAACCGCATTGGCGGGAGCCTCACCGAGGGCAGCCAGAATTTGCTGCAGCATGAGCGGGTTAGGTTTGGAGGCGGTTTCATCGGCGCAGCGAGTAATGGCAAAGCGCTGCTGCCAACCGAGCATAGCCAACATTCGATCAAGCCCGCGCCGGCTTTTCCCCGTGGCGACAGCCAGAGGAATATGCGCCGCCTCTAAACGCTGCAAACCCTCCTCCACGCCGGGATATAAATCACAGGGACTGTTATCTTCATGAATAAAAATATGTGAGTAGTTACTGCGCAAGCGCTCTGCCGCGTCGGCCTCTATGTGTGGGTACAGAGTTCGCACCGCCTCGGGCAAGCCAAGGCCAATAATATTCGCGATAGTCTTTTCATCTAACACCTCCAGCCCCACCCGCCGAGCGGCCTGCTGCATACAGCCAATAATTTTGCCGGTGGAATCCATCAACGTGCCGTCCCAGTCGAAAATGGCGATCATTGCCCACCCCCGGAGTGATCAATGGTGTCTAAAAATGCGGCTAAATCATCCGGCAGAGGCGCCTCTAATGACAAAGGGCTGCCGTCGGGCAACCGCAAATCCAACCGCGCCGCGTGCAAGAAAAGCCTTCGACAGCCCAAGCTGCGCACCTTTTGGTTCAGCTCATGGACACCGTATTTTTCATCCCCCAACAAAGGGCAACCAACATATTGCGCATGCACACGAATTTGATGGGTACGGCCTGTAATCGGCTTGGCTTCCACCAAGGTGTACTCAGGGAAGCTGCGCAAGACCTGAAATTCTGTCAGCGACGGCTTGCCCTGCGCCGATACTTTCACAAACCGCTCCTGGTTAATCTCACCACTTTTCAACAGTGGTGCGTTCACCTGGGTGCGGTGTTTAGGCCAACGGCCTGCAGCCAACGCCAAGTAGGTTTTTTGAATTGAACCGCGCTCACGCAAACAGTCCTGCAAAAACGTAAGCACACTGCGCTTGCGGGCGACCATCACCAAGCCGGACGTCTCTCGATCCAATCGATGTACCAACTCTAAAAACCCCTGATTGCCGGGCAATTGCCGGAGCGATTCAATCAGCCCTAAACTCACCCCACTGCCCCCATGCACCGCAAGGCCACTGGGTTTATTAACTACCAGCAAGCCGTGCTCGTCATAAATGATTGACGCCAGAAGGTGTTGCTTTAAACCCTCTCCAACCGGAACAACTGACTGCTCCTGACTTAACCGCATGGGTGGCACGCGTACGGAATCTCCGCTTTTAAGCCGGGTATCCGGCTTTACCCTGCCCTTATTGACTCGCACTTCACCCTTTCGAATAACCCTATACACCAAGGATTTCGGTGCGCCTTTTAAGCGGCTCAACAAATAATTGTCCAGCCGCTGGCCGTCCTCATTCTCGGTCACTTGAAAATACTGAACCGTCACACTCGCCGCCGTTGAACCATAAAAATTGGCGTGCAGTGTAGCCTGGCCAGGCGCGCAACCCAACAGGTTCAAGTCAACGCACCAATTTGTGTCGAGGCCCACCAGGTGCTATAGTCAACGAGTCTTCAACTGTAGGTGAAGCGTTGCGCACTGGCGCGGCGGAATTTGACCCACCCTGTTGTTGATATCCAACGAGTTTAAACCGGCTTCCATACTCAATTTTGAAGCCTAATTGCGCCGCACTCTAGGTGTGCTAGCACAGAACATTAAGAATAAAACAACCAAGAATATTAAGGCCCAACGCCAATTAAAACGTTTCTAGGCGATGGGAATAGCAAACCACAAGTTAAGTCCTCGACGCCATCGTCTTATAATCTGCCGCTTCTGCGGCGCCTTAGCTCACTAAAGACACGCTGATCTTAGTATTCCTGGCCTAACCACAGTCGGTGCCTTGAGAGTTCTCTCAATGCAATAAGGCCCGCCACACTGGTACTTGAGTTTTACGGCCACGGGTTGCCGTTCTTAATCTGTTCTCGCTAGCTACTTAAATCGGCTTAGCTTTCTGAGAGCACATCATGACAAAACGAATGTTAGTAAACGCCACCCAAGCGGAAGAAATCCGCGTTGCCCTGGTGGACAATCAGCGCCTGTACGACCTTGATATTGAAAGCCGTCAGCGCGAACAAAAAAAAGCCAATATTTATAAAGGAAAAATTACCCGCGTCGAGCCTTCGTTAGAGGCTGCATTTGTTGATTACGGCGCAGAACGCCACGGCTTTTTACCCCTTAAAGAAATTTCCCGCGAATATTTTGCCCGCTCTGAGCGTGACGGCGACGGCCGCACTCGCATCAAAGACCTAATAAAAGAGGGCACAGAAGTCATTGTCCAAGTGGATAAAGAAGAACGCGGCAACAAAGGTGCAGCCCTTACTACCTTCATTAGTCTAGCTGGACGCTACCTGGTATTAATGCCCAACAACCCCCGCGCAGGCGGCATTTCCCGCCGCATCGATGGCGATGATCGCGCTGACCTCAAAGACGCCCTGAGCCACATCGACGTACCCCAAGGCATGGGTGTAATTATTCGCACCGCAGGCGTTGGCCGCACCGCTGAGGAATTACAGCGGGATTTAAGCCGCCAAGTACAGTTGTGGGAGTCCATCAAAACCTCCGCCGAGTCCGTACCGGCCCCGCATTTTTTATTCGAAGAAAGCGATGTCATCATCCGCGCGATCCGCGATTATTTGCGCCCGGATATTGTGGATGTATACCTAGATACCCGCGACTCCTTTGAAAAAGCCCAAGCCTATGTTCAGCGCATCATGCCTGAATACCTCAACCGCATTAAGTTTTACCAAGAGAGCCTACCGCTTTTTAACCGCTACCAGATCGAAGGCCAGATCGAAACCGCGTTTGAGCGCGAAGTAAAACTGCCCTCCGGCGGCGCCATAGTAATCGACATTACCGAAGCGCTGGTCAGCATCGACATCAACTCCTCCCGCGCCACCAAAGGCGGCGATATTGAGGAAACGGCTCTTGCCACTAACCTTGAAGCGGCTGATGAAATCGCCCGTCAATTGCGCTTACGGGATATTGGCGGCCTGGTAGTCATCGACTTTATTGATATGCAGGCCCCCCGCAATCAGCGCGATGTAGTAAACCGCATGCGCGATGCCCTGGCCATTGACCGCGCCCGCGTGCAAATCGGCACTATTTCGCGCTTTGGCTTGCTTGAGATGTCCCGCCAGCGCCTGCGCCCGTCCCTAGAGGAAACCACGTCTAAAGTCTGCCCGCGCTGTCACGGTCAAGGCACCATTCGCGATACCAAATCCCTGTCGTTATCGATCCTGCGCATTATTGAAGAGGAAGCGAAGAAAGAGCGCAGTGCCGAAATTCGCGCGGTAGTACCCGTACCTGTGGGCACCTTTTTGCTCAATGAAAAACGCACCGCCATCAGTCAAATCGAGGCTCGTCATAACGCCCGAGTGGTCATTCTGCCCAACGCCGATATGGTAACGCCCCACTACCAAGTCACCCGCCTGCGCGATGACGAGATCGACAATACTGAGCTGAGCTACAACATCAAGCTGATTAATGAAGACGCCATTGAAGAAGCTCAGGATGCCAAAGCTGCACTGCCTTCGACAGCGAAAGCCGCCATTAGCCAGATAACACCGCTGGGCAACGCGGTGGAATTGCCAACGACCAAGCCTGAACCTACTGCTCTGGCCACTGCTGCCGAACCCGGCATTGTAGGCAAGCTCATGAGCTTCTTTGGCAACCTGTTCAAATCAGAGCCACCCGCCAAAGAAGAAGCCAGCCCCCAAACGAGACCTCAACAGGGGCGAAATCGTCATGATGGCCGCCAGCGTCACCGCAGGGACCATCGCCGCGATCGCAATGATCGAGCGGATCGCAAAGAAGAAATCACCGACAACCGCTCAGCTGACAGCAACGAACGCCCTGCCCAAAAGCCGCGGCACGAGCGCGCTGACAACCGAGTGCGCGATGAAAAACCCGCTCGCAATGAATTGGCGGACACAGCCAAGTCTAACGATCGATCACCCAATGACCGCTCACGCAACCGCCGTGGCCGCGCCCAAGAAGTACGCGCCGCGGAACCCGCTGCTGACATCAATACCGTTGCTGTCGATACCAAGAGCGAACAAGAGGATCGCCCTCAAAGACGTCCCAACAATCGCCGCCCTAAACCCCATGAGCGCCAACGTGGCCCCAGAACAGAGGAACCCACCACGCAAGAAGCCAACAGCGATCAACCCATTGATTTAGCTGAGCTGGAAGAGCAATTAAGCGCCGCCATTGCTGAAAACCAAAAAGCCCGGCAAGAAGCGCCCGCAAATCCATTTATCGAAGCTACCGCTGCACAACCAGAGACAGCCCCAGTAGAGAGCGCTCCTGCCGTTACCGCTGAACCCAAAGCAGTCATCGCTCAGGCGGCCCCAGTCCAAGAGCCGCCTCAACTGGTTGAGCAGACTCCTGCTGCGCCTATTGCAGCACCTGTACCTACTGAGATAAAAGCAGACGTGAAGGAAGAAATTGCACCTACAGCTGCGCGTGTGGAATCACCCACTCCAGAAGCGGCAGCGCCCGGCGGCACACGAGCCAGCAATGATCCACGCATCAATCCAAAGCCAATTAAATCAGAGGTGCTGCATGTAGCAGCCGCGCCGATTATTTTTAGAGCCTTGGATACTGCTTTACCGGCGGCCATTGAACGTCAACCGAGGGATTTACAGCGCCCCCTCAATGATCCTCGCAGCCTGAAACGAAAAGCGTGACAGGGTGCGCGCCAAGGAGGGCGCCCAAGTCCAAGCTGTGAATAAATATTGAGAAAAAACAAATGCCTACCCAGAAATTTGTTGCCCCAAAAGATAAAAGCTCTATATAATCGCGGCCTCATTTGGAGGGGTGGCTGAGTGGCCTAAAGCGGCGGTCTTGAAAACCGTTGAGTGTAAAAGCTCCCAGGGTTCGAATCCCTGCCCCTCCGCCATATTAAAACCTCGCTTCGCGAGGTTTTTTTCGCCTCTGGTTTTATCCCACACAGATCAACTGCAATAAACGCCGAACAATTCGATTAATAGCTGTACGGAAGCAATGAATACACATCATTTCAGACCGTCAAAAGGAGAGATCTTTTTGACGAGCCTATAGGGATGTATCCACGGCGTGTCTGAAATAATGCGTATTCATTGCCGGTGCCTAGGTAATAACTTAGCGGCGTGCATCATCTGATTTAACCAGCCCCAAAAGACCAAAATTCGCAAAAGTGAATTAAACCGATTAACCCAGTCTACGCCCTGGTGTTATGGTTCAACATAACACCAAACCACTAAAGGTGAATTACGGGTGAGCCAGTCAGACATGACCCATCCCTGGGGAGAGCACCAGCCTATCTACAAACAGTTGCGCGAGCGCATTGTTAGCCTATTGCTGTCTGGCGCCTTCAAAGAAGGGCAGTCGATGCCCTCTATTCGGCAATTAGCCAGTGAATGCCAGATTAACCATTTAACAGTGAGCAAGGCCTACCAAGAATTAGTGGATATAGGTCTGCTGGAAATAAAACGGGGCCAGGGAATGTATGTAGCCAAAGGCGCCGCAACACAATTAATGCACCTGGAACGCGAAAAATTTATGCACTTAGAGTTACCGCATTTAATTAAACGCGCACATCAACTGGGTATCAGCAAAGCTGAAATTTGCGAGGTAATTATGGCGCATATTGCACAACCAACGCCCCCTCAGGAGTAATAAATGGAATGGGTCATTGAAGGGCACAACCTGGGTAAAACCTACGGATCCAAAACTGTGCTTGAGCACGTTGATTTAAACATTGCCCCTGGCCGCATTGTTGGACTTATTGGTCCCAATGGAGCTGGCAAAACTACCTTATTAAAAGGTATTTTAGGGCTCACCCCTATCGAAGGCGAGCTGCGCGTCTTGGGGCATAACCCCTATAGCCAGCGCACCGAACTATTGGAGAATGTTTCTTTTATCGCCGATACAGCTATTTTGCCGCGCTGGTTAAAAGTTGCTGAAGCCATCGCGTATGTAGAAGGTGTGCACCGCAAATTTAACCGCGCCAAAGCTTTGGATCTTCTAACCAGAACCAACATTAAACTATCGGATACTATAAGAAATTTAAGCAAGGGCATGACAACCCAATTGCACCTAGCCTTAATTATGGCAATTGACAGCCAATTACTCGTGCTGGATGAGCCTACCTTAGGCTTGGATATACTCTACCGCAAACAATTTTATGAGACGCTACTTAATGATTATTATGACGCAAACAAAACACTGCTGATCACTACCCACCAAGTTGAGGAAATTGAAGGCATACTCACGGATATAATTTTTATCAAACAGGGAAAAATTACGCTGAATATGCCCATGGATACACTACCCAATCGCTTTGCCATACTGCAGGTTGAACCCAACAGCATCGAAGCCGCCCGAGCATTAAAACCTATCTACAGCCGCACAGTGTTGGGTAGTGAATTTATGCTATTCGAAAACCCCAATTTTTCGGCCCTGACGCCGCTAGGTCGTTTAAACACACCAAGCCTTGCCGACCTCTTTGTAGCCAAAATGCAAACCACCTATTAAGGACAGCCGCCATGAGGAAATTTTTAACCCTAATACGTCGCGAACTATGGGAACATAAAACCGGCTTTATTGTGCTTCCTATCATATGCACATTAATCTTGAGCCTGCTATTGAGCATTGGATATCTGCGTTTTGCTCCGCCTCCCACCAACACAATTAGCTCCCCTACCCTTACTGAGAATTCCAGCACAGATCTCAATCAACAATTTTCAGCATTTAACAATTTGCCCATCAATCAATTACCCATATTTAGCCAGATTGACGCGCTTAATTCTGCCGCAGGGTTTTTAGGCTTTTCGCAGGCTGTGGTTGCCGTTGTGCTCGCAATTTTATTGCTCATAGTCACACTCAATTATGCCCACCGAGCACTGTTCGACGACCGAAAAAATCGCGAAATTCTCTTCTGGCGCTCCATGCCAGTACGCGAAACTGAAAACCTGCTTGCCAAGCTAGCAATGATCTACGGTTTAGCTCCCCTAATGCTCTTAGCTATGACGTTTTTGACCGGTTTGATTAGTTGGTTAGCGGCTGCAGGCCATGGGGCGCACGACGCTTTTCTTGCCATCACAAAACTAACGGCTGCCTTTAGCGCCTATAAAAACTGCCTACTGGTGTTCCTGGCACTATTACCTGTATTTAGCTGGACTTTACTTGCCTCAGCCTACGCAAAAAAATCGCCTTTTTTGCTTAGCACCTTTATGCCAATTGGACTAATCGTGTTTGATCGCTTCGCTCACTGGGCAACAGGCATTAACCTATACATTCGCGCAAGTGTAGGAGCCTACACCGACTACCTGACACACTCACTGCAGGCTATTAATAGTGGTATTTCCTCATCCCATATCCCAGCATCGGTGTTGGTTATCTTAGTTAGCGCCCTCTTCCTTGCATGCACCCTTTGGTTGCGCAACCATCGTTACGAGCTATAAAACAGGGTGAGAAAATTCCCCACTTACATGCCCATAAAATAAATCCGCCAGCCCCCTTGTTTAGCTTTTACGCTAGCATTGACGGGGTTAACCGGGCTTGGGTAGGTGTGAATGCAAACAGAATCACAGCCCGCCATCACGCCTAGTGGTAAAGTGAACCATTAGAAGCTGCGAAGCATAACAAGCAGCCTTAAATCAACTTGTGGTTTTAACGTCGGTATCACACATGCACTCACACACTTCTCGATTTTCCTTGCTCAGCCAACACACCACCTTAGCCAAATTATTATCTGCGTGCGTTGTTACAGCAGCCGTAACAGCCTGTAGCGGCCCGGTGGGCGAATCCAGCTCATCAAGTTCAAGTAGTTCTTCTAGCAGCTCCTCCAGCTCAAGCAGTTCCTCAAGCTCCAGCAGCTCGTCCAGTTCAAGTAGTTCCTCAAGCTCCAGCAGCTCGTCTGGCCGCAGCAGTTCTTCGTCTAGCTCTAGCTCGTCTTCTTCATCAGGAGCGGCTATTACTGCCCCTGCCGAATGGTCTCGTTGCTCGTCCTGCCACGGCACAAAAGGCCAAAACATAGACGTTTTGTTTTTGGGTAATAATCTCGAATCTGAGATTGCCACTATGCCTCCGAGTGGCACCAAGTGCACTGGCACATGCAATACCAATGTAGCCAAGTACTTAAGGGCGGTTCAGGGTGTGAGCACATCATCAAGCTCAAGCAGCTCTTCAAGTTCTAGCTCCAGCAGTTCATCCAGCTCTAGCTCCAGTGGCTCGTCAGGTGGCGTGGGCGGAATTTTGTTTGAAGATAGTTTTGAATTTACCGACCTAGGCAAATTCCCCAAGGGTTGGAACTACTTTGTTGAATACCAACAAAACCCTGGTCATATCGATCCCACTAAGTACATGACTGTAGTTTCCGGTGCCAAAGTGGGTAACCGCGCCTTGTTGATTAAAGGCGGCGCGAACAATCCATCGATGATTACCCATGCTTTACCGACCGGCCTTAATAAAGTCTACATGCGCGCCTGGGTTAAATTTACCCGCAAACTGGGCCAAAACCCCGGAGCCAACCATGAAACCCTGATGGGTATTCGCGGCAAAGTGGGCAGTGCAGACAATGAAATCCGCTTCGGTGAAATCAAAGGCGTGATTGGCACCAATGAAGTCCCCACCGACAATATTGCACCTAAGATGGATCAATGGGGCAAAGGCCCTGTGTTAGCCGCTAACACCTGGCACTGTATTGAAGTCGCGTTCCGCGGTGATATGGCCTATAACACGGTTTATGCTTATGCCAACGGCACTTTAGTACATTCCATCACTTCGGCAAGCGACTGGCAAAACGGTGCGCTTTCGGCAAACTGGATGAATGGCAAATTTAATGAAGTAATCTTTGGCTGGCACAGCTTCAGCGGTTTCTCTAATGAAGTTACCCTTGATGATGTGGTAGTGTCGAAAGAACCGGTCGGCTGTGATTACACTGTAGGTTCTGGCCCTGCAGTTCAATAATTGATACCCACCTTAAATCAATAAAGCCCTCTTTTGAGGGCTTTTTTTTTATCTTTTTATTTATCGGATGTTGAGTACATACAATTTTTACACAGCGATAGGCGGCGCCAAAACCGCTCTGTTAACAAGCGTGAACTTAATACCTGAGTATATTTTACCCTCTTTTCAAATGGAACCGTGCATGAAACACATCATTCTTCCTCTTGTTGTAACTACCGCTCTTCTCGGCTGCGGCAATAAATCATCCGCGCCTCCTGCAAGCCAACCCAACCAACCCCCAGCGGTCAAAGATGAGGCGACCATACTAAAAAATCAGTATCCACCTGTTGCCTACGACAAGGTTTCCGGCCTTAAAACACTGGCGGACTTTCCTATCGGCATGGAGGTGGCGGCAGGGGATGACGAGCGCAGTATTTTCAAAAAAACAGATCAACAACCTGTATTGCTATGGCATTTTAATAGCCTTGTGGCAGGCGTTATTATGAAGATGCGCCATTTACATCCGGAGGAAAATGGTTTTACCTTCGATCAAGCTGATGAATTAGTGGGCTACGCCGAAAAAAATAACATGCTTATGCATGGCCATACGCTTATATGGCACTGGGACTCTGAAATACCTGATTTTATGAAAACCTATAGTGGTGACTGGAAAACCATGTTGGATAAACATGTGTATGAAATTGTTAGCCACTTTAAAGGCCGGGTAAAAAGTTGGGATGTGGTCAATGAAGCAGTAGAAGAGACGTCGAGACTGTAAACCATTCTGTGTAACCACCCGCCTAAATATGAGCCCTTAACTGCGGCTCAAATTCGATGATAAAGTGATTCATAGCCTCTTTCCAGTTACGTATCGGCATGGTCCATTTCTTAGAAGCTGCCTGGATAGCAAGAAATATCACCTTGGTAGCCGATTCGTCACTCGGAAAGAGTTTGCGTGTTTTTACCGCCTTGCGAATAACGCTATTTAACGATTCGATCGCATTCGTGGTATAGATCACCTTGCGAATATCGGCAGGAAAATTAAAGAGCGTAATCAAGTTGGGCCAGTGATTTCGCCAGGATTGGCTTATGTGCGGATACTTTTCATCCCAGGTTCTAGCAAAATTATCCAGCTCCATTAACGCCTCCGCCTCAGTGGTTGATTGATATATTTTCTTTAAATCGCCCGTCACCGCCCGATAGTCTTTCCAGGATACATATTTTAAAGAATTGCGTGTCATATGAATAATACACAGCTGAATGCGTGCATCGGGATAAGCAGCATTGATTGCCGCCGGGAACCCCGTCAGGCCGTCGACACAGGCAATTAAAATCTGTTCAACCCCGCGATTTTTAAGCTCTGTAAGCACCTAAGCCAAAATTTGGCGCCTTCATTTTCAGACACCTACAGGCCTAATAATTCTTTTGACCCCAGATTAACGCCCAAGGCTAAATACATCGCTTTGTTGATCACGCGCTTGTCGTGGCGAATTTTGATGTGGATGCAATCTAAATACAGGATGGGGTAAACCGCCTCCAGCGGTCGATTTTGCCATTGAACAACCTGCTCCAATACTGCGTTGGTCACTTTGGATATCAGCCCCGCCGAAACCTCAGCGCCTTACATTTCCTGAAATGCAGCCACAATATCGCGTGTGCTCATACCCCGAGCATAGAGACTGAGAATTTGTTCATCCATGGACGTAAAACGCGTTTGACCTTTTTTAATTAACAGCGGTTCAAAGCTGCCGTCGCGGTCACGGGGCGTATTGATGATTATTTCGCCGTGGTCGCCCTTGAGCTTCTTCGGGGTGCTGCCATTGCGACTATTGCCCCCGTTGCGCCTTCTTTGGCGTGGGCGGGGTAGCCTCAGGTGTTCAGGTCAATTCAGCATTCAGCGCGGCTTCTACCACCATTTTGGTCAGTTGTGCGCTGAAGGCATTGAGGTCAGATGGTTTTTATCCCTTTGGCCAGCTCTTGCGCGAGGGTTTTCAGTGTGTTGGTGTCCATTGTGTTGCTCTATTTGGCGGGTCGCCAAACCCTATTCAACAATGGGCGGTTACACAATCTGGTTTACACTCTGAGACGTCACCGACAACATCCGATTATCGGCCATCTATTTTTTATAAGGCACTGGGCAAAAGCTATATCGAAAATTCTTTTATCACCGCCCGCCAGGCCGACCCGAATGCAGAGCTGTATTACAACGACTACAGCCTTGAATATAACAACTCAAAATTGGCCTTAACACTCAGCATGATAGACGATTTTATTGCGCGTAAAATCCCTATCGATGGCATAGGATTTCAGATGCACACGCAGCTTGACTCTCCGACTGTAGCCGATATTAAAGCATCTTTTAGCCAGGCGGCTGCGCGTAAAATTAAGGTAAAAATCACTGAATTGGATGTAGCGGTAAATTTTGCTAATGCGACAAGCCTTAGCCCAGCAACCGCCCTTGCGCAAAAAAACCGCTACAAAGAAATCGTTAAAGCCTACCTTGAAACCGTTCCTCCAGCGCAACGCGGCGGCATTACTGTGTGGGGGTTGGTGGATGGCGAAACCTGGATGCGCAGCCTATTTAACCGGCTGGAATGGCCTTTGGCGTTTAACGATGATTACTCAGTGAAACCCGCATACTACGGTATTGCCGAAGCACTTTCTGGCAAGTAAACGAGCCACGAGGAGGTGTGCCTACAAAAATACTTTTTTAAACCGGCACCCTAGAGTATCGAGTTAATACGTATGACCAGGCCAATTGCAGGGTTTTATTATTCCAAGCCTGCCCATACAGTTCCAGGCCATTCCTCGGCGAGGCCCGCGAAAAATTTAGATACAAACAATATCTGCCATTACTAGCTGTACGGAAGCAATGAATTCGCATCATTTGAGAACGTCAAAAAGAAGGATCTTTTTGACGAGCCTACTTAGGATGTATTCACGGCGTGTCTGAAATGATGTGCATTCACTGCTGGTGCCTAGGTAGCAATTTCGGCTCCCCGTCTATTCCTTGAGTTTAACTCCATGTTCGCTCGCAAAACATTGCTCGAGCCATTTTATTATCGGCACATAAACCCAAAGGTTAATGAGCCTCTTATGAATTTCGGATTTTTTTTCAAAACCGTCGCTGGTATAGAGCCCGCGACGGAGATACAGGGAGGTGCTCGAGCATTTTAGAAGAAACAAAACCTGGAATTAATCAGCGCATCCTTAAGTGAAATTCGCAACAGATCGCCTCACTACTTAGGCACACACAACTCATTCCAAATAAGCGGTTGATCTGGTGCGATAGAGGTTTGCACACAGATTCCTTCCATATCTTCGAACAATTCTGGGCAAGCAATTAAATGGGCATAGGGCAATTGTTTTGCCTGAGCTTGCTGCGCCCATACACCTACCCAAGCATTGCGTGTGGTTTTTTTCGCGGCATAAAGTGCTTTATCTGCTATATCGGCCACTTGTTCCCAGGAAATAGGCTCATCTAAATCGGAGTAAAATGGAAAGCAGGAGAACCCAATTGAACAGGTTTTGCGAAGCACAACATCATTGCCAATTTCAAATGGTGTCTGCTCAACCAAAGCCCTAAAGCGCTCTGCGAGCAAAGCGGCATCGTTGCGCTCGCAAAAACGCACCACCACCATAAACTCCTCACCCCCCCAACGCACAATATAATCAGTCTCTCTAAATACTGATTTAAGCAAGCCGGAAAATTGTTTTAATAGCGCATCACCAGCGTTGTGCCCGTAGGTATCGTTAACCATTTTAAAATGATCTATGTCGATGATCATAAAAATAATATCGGCATTGAGCGGCTTTTGACCTGCGTTTTTCGCTGATTCGTATTTACGCGTACACAGCACTAAATCACTATCAATATTTTTAATCAAATGGCGACGGTTACTAAGGCCAGTCAGCTGATCGGTAAAGCTGGTTTGCTCTAAGCGCGTATTTTGCATTTTTAGCACTTCGAGCATACGCGCTTTAGATACGGCTGACACAGCGTGGATTTGTAAGCGCCCAAGTGCCTGCAGCATTTTAGGATCAAACTGACCAGAGCCACTTTGATTAATCAGCGCTAATAAGGCGGTTAGTCGCCCCTCGATACGTATCGCAACCACTAACGCGGCATCAATCTCCCCAGACCGCACCATTAAAATGGGATAATCCGCTTTTTGTAGCACGAATAAATCGGCGGCTGCACAACAGCGCGCTACGGCTATAGCGTCTATGTCTCCTCTGATCTCACAAATAGAGTCGTTACGGTTGTGAACGGAAATTAATTTAAATTCATTATGGGTCTCATCCAACAACCAAAACGCACCCAGATCGGTGGTATCCAATAAGCTGATGGATTCCTGCAGCATAATATCCACCAAACCATCAATAGTGGTTTGCTGGTTAATGAGGTTCACAATATTGTTTATTGTTTCAAGGGCGCGGTTAGCTTCTTTAATAGTGTTGGTGCGCTCTTCAACAATTTTTTCCAGGTTGCGGGTAATCCGTGATAAGTCCAAATGAGTTTTGGTGCGGGATAAAAGCTCTGGTTTGGATACCGGTTTGGTTAAGAAATCGTTGCCACCCACACCAAAGCCAGTTAATAAATCCGTAGCGAAATGTTTTGCCGTGATGAATATAATAGGTAAATCTTGCCGCTGGCGAATTTTACGAATGCGCTGGGCCGTGTCGTAACCTGTCATTTTCGGCATCATGACATCCAGCAGAACAAGATCAATTGAAAAATCTTGCATCACCGCATTAATGGCATCCTCACCATTCACCGCTTCGGAAAACCGATATTGGGCAGAGCCAAGCTGGCTGATCAGCACCTGCCGGTTAATGGTATCGTCATCCACAATTAAAATATGCGGTTTAAAGCCGCTGGGGTCTTTGGATTCTTCGACCGCCTCCAACTCAATGGGTACAACCGGTGCTGAGGCCTCAATTACTGAGCGCAAACGCGTATCATTGGGACGTTGCTCGTCCTGCTCTAAACCGCTCTCGGCAATGGGTAAATTAAACGTAAACTCCGAGCCCTTGCCCAGGGTTGATTTAACGGTAATGGTTCCGCCGTGTAATTCCACCAGGTTTTTAGTTACCGCAAGGCCTAAGCCGGTGCCTTCAAACTCGCGGGTGGCATCGCCTTTCACTTGCGAAAAGGAGTCGAATATACTGACCAAATCCGATTCGGGAATACCAATACCCGTATCGGAAACCGTGATATAGACACAGTTATTTTCTTCCCGGGCGGAGATACGCACATGGCCTTGCAGGGTAAATTTAATGGCGTTGCCAATTAAATTGTAGAGAATTTGCTCCAAGCGCTCTTCATCGGCAGCCACCCGAGGCAGGTCTTCATTAAGCTCACAAAATACCTGTAAATTCTTTTTGCGCGCCAGGGGCAGCGTCATACTCACCACAGAATTGGCAAGATTAACTACATTAATGGAGCGCAGGCGCAGGTCAAAGCCCTTATGACGCATACGCGAGAAATCGAGAATATCGTTGACCAAGTTGGATAATCGACGGCCGCTTTGCGCAATCATGTGCAATTGAGACAATACACGAGGGCCTAATTCTTCGGAGTTATCATCCACTAATGCTTCGGCAATACCGATAATACCATTGAGAGGTGTACGCAATTCGTGGGAGGTATTGGCCAGAAACTCATCTTTTAATTTGTTGATGGTTTGCAGTTGCAAAACCTTTTCCTGCTCAAATTGCACTTTAAGGCGCTGTGAACGCACAAAAATATAAATAATGCCGAGCACAACTAAAACATAAAAACAGTAGGCATAAATAGTGCGCCAGGGGGGCGGTGCAACGTGAATATCCACCGAGGCACCCAACTGATTCCACACTCCATTATTATTCGAACCCATCACTAAAAATCGGTAATCACCTGGGTTTAGGTTGGTATAGGTGGCACTGCGCAGTTTACCGGCGTCGATCCAATCCTGATCGAAGCCTTCCATTTTAAATTTGTATTGGTTGTCGCTGGAGTTGCGAAAATTTAACGCAGAAAAGTCCAGGGAGAACATGGTTTGATGATAATTGAGGTTGATATGATTGGCGCCGTGAATATGCCGGGTCAGGACTTCGCTATCGGCGGAGACAGGTACACTTTTATTGAAAATTTTAAACCCCGTCAAAAATACCGGCGGTACCAGGGTATTTTCTAACAAATTAGCGGGATTAAACATGGCCAATCCTTGCGTGGACCCCACTAACAACACCCCACCCGGCGCCGCATAAATCACCGGCTTACTCATAATATTGCCAGCGATACCGTTGGCTTTGGAAAAGTTGCGAAATTTCTGGGTTTTAGGATTAAACCGGCTAAGGCCGTTCATTGTGGTAAACCAGATATCCCCTTCTGCGTCTTCGGCTATCGCCGTCACAGATTCATGAGCCAGGCCTTGGGCGACGGAATAGTTGGTAAAATTGCCGGTTTTTTTATCAAATAGCGCCACACCATTTTCGGTTGCCACCCACAGGTTGCGGTGAGAATCCTCAAAAATAAATCCCACCGAATTATGCGGCAGGCTATTGGGTTTGCCATCATCATGCTGATAGCGGGTAAAACTTTCATCTTGCGGGTTAAATTTGTTCAGCCCATTTAGGGTTCCCACCCAAATGTCGCCATCGCTATCTTGCATTAGGGCGCGAATGTAATGCCCGCTGAGGGCTTTGGGGTCTGCTTCGTTGGGCACATAATGGGTAAATTTACCGGTGTTAATGGCATATTTATCCAGGCTGCCCGCTTCAGTGCCTATCCACAAATTACCGTCTTTATCGCCCATTAAGCCCCAGATATAACTGGAGCTGACAGAATTTGGGTTGTCCGCTTGGGGCATAAAGCGTTCAAAGGTTTTATCGCGTTCATTAAACCGATTTAAGCCGCCCGACCAAGTGCCAAACCAATAATTGCCGTACATATCTTTAGTCATGGATATAACAGCATTCGCACTGAGACTTTTCGGGTTATTGGCGTCGTGAGCGAAGTTAGTAAATTCTTTTTTAGCTGTATCAAATAGAGTTAAACCCGCCTCCGATCCAATCCACACACTGCTGCCTGAGGCTGGATACATGCTGAGTAGTGCATCATTAGGCAGGCCATTGGGCTGGTCGGGCTGGTGGCGAAAAATCGTAAAATTAGCCACTTCGGCGTTGATATAGTCCACGCCCACGGGGAATAAACCAACCCAATAATCCCCTAAGCGGTCTTGATAAATTTGCCGCACCTGGTTTGAATTAACAGAATCCGCATTGTAGGGGTCGTGTTCGTAACGATCAAAACGATCAGCGCTGCGAATATAAACCGCAACACCACCGTGGTCGCTGGAGATCCATAAATTCTGATCTTTATCCAGCATGATTTTCCACAAACGGTTGTCGCCCAGGCTGTGGGGATTATTGTCTTCGTGCTGATACCAAACAGCTGTTTTACGCGTTTCGTCGATTTTGACTAGGCCATTATCAGTGGCCATCCATAAAAAACCTTCTTTATCTTGTTTTACATCGCGCACAGTGGCGGTGGCTAAATCAAATTGCAGGGCTACCGGCGGTGTGTAAAGCGTAAAGTCGGTTTGGTGTTCGGCGCGAATATATAAACCACCGCCCTGCACACCCACCCACAGGCGTTTTTTATTATCCTCGTAGAGCGCCGTGATAATACCTTTGGTGCTTTCTAAACTTTGCGGCATGGGGAGTTTATGGTGCACAAACGTGCGATCGCTCGGCACAAATTCATCCAAACCTGCCCGTGTGCCTACCCACAAGCGGTTTTTGCTATCAACAAATAAACGGGAAATATCGTTGTGTACCAGGCTGCTGGGTACCGCGGGGTCGTTTAAATAGCGGGTAAAGGTTTGTGTTGCGCGGTCAAATTGATTGAGCCCCTGGTGAGTGGCGACCCAAAGGCTATCGTCGTCTTCTAATACGTCCCAGATAAAATTCGCGCTGAGGCTTTGAGGGTTTTTAGGATCGTGTTGGAAAATTTCAAAGCCCGCGCCATCGTAACGGGCCAAACCGTTGCTGCCAGCAAACCACATAAATCCCTGGTGATCCTGGTAAATAGCATTGGTGGCCGCCACCGATTGGGTATCGCTCGTCATCAGTCGCTCAAAACGATACTGAGCCGCCTGTGCGGACACACTGATCACCTGAAGGGCGCAGACTAACAGAAGTATTAAGTGACGCAGGTTCGCTGACATCGGCAAGCATCTTATCTCGGTGCGCGAACAGGGGGTTCGGCTGTGACACAATCCCAAACGATGAGTCCGGAGTTATAACCTTTAGTCTAGATCAGTTCTGAAAAATTGAAGCCACTGGCACAAACCAGACTTAGAAGATTTTGTAACCGTTTGTATACCCAACTGAACAGCGCCCACCCTCGGCATTGATCTGCCCGCAACATGCCCACATACTGCCCCATCGCGATCGAGGCCTACCTCATGATGAACTCGTTAGACAGCCACACGCCGCCCTCTCGTTTTGACTTACCCATCCTGGGCATGAGCTGCGCCTCTTGCGCCCGCCGCCTGGAAACCGCCCTCAACGCCTCCCCCCTCGTAGAGGAGGCAGCCGTCAGCAGCGCGACGGATAAGGCCCGCATCCTCAGCCGCGCACCACTGGCAGACCTTAAAGCCCTGATCAGCCAGGCAGGCTTCACGCTCGCTACGGACGAGGCGATATTCACACTGGAAGGTATGCGCTGTGCGTCCTGCGCTGGGCGTATCGAGCAGGCTTTGCTGGCGACGGCGGGCGTGGTGACCGCGTCGGTGAACTTCGCCAGCGAGCGCGCCCAAGTGCAGATGCTCGCTGGCACCTCTCGGCAGGCCTTAATTGAAGCCGTGACGAGGGCGGGCTACGGGGTTGCTCAAGAGGCCGTGCCCGCTCTACACCCAGCTACCAAACCCAGGGTAGATAAACACCTGCGCGCGTGTGGGTTGGCTATTGTGCTGACACTGCCACTGCTGATCCCTATGGTACTGGCACCCTTTGGACTGCAGCTAATGCTACCGGGCTGGGTGCAATTGGCCCTGGCAGCGCCGGTGCAGTTTTGGTTCGGCCGCCATTTTTATGCGGGCGCCTGGCGGGCGCTAAAGGCCGGCGCGGGCAATATGGATCTGCTGGTTGCGCTGGGCACCAGCGCAGGGTTCGGGCTAAGCGTGTACCAATTGTTCCTTAACCACAGCCATCAGGGGATGCCCCATTATTATTTTGAAGCCTCCGCCGTAGTGATTAGCCTGGTGATGCTGGGTAAATGGTTGGAACAAAGGGCCAAACGCCAAGCCACTTCAGCCATTGCCGCGCTGCATCAGCTGCAACCGCCCCTCGCCTGGCGGCGAGAAGGCGCGCAGGTGCGGCAGGTTGCGGTGGAATCCTTGGTGCCCGGCGATTGGGTGGTGGTGAAACCCGGCGAGCGCATACCAGTGGATGGCGCACTCCAAGAGGGGCAGAGCCACGTTGATGAATCCATGCTCACAGGCGAGAGCTTGCCGGTGGCCAAGGGCCCTGGTGACAAGGTGCGCGGTGGCACTATCAATCTGGATGGGCAAATTCTCGTCCAGGCTGAAGCCGTCGGCAGCGAGACCACCCTGGCCAAAATCATTCGCCTGGTCGAAAGTGCCCAAGCGGCTAAGGCCCCCATTCAACGCTTGGTGGATAAAATCAGTGGCGTGTTTGTGCCAGTGGTGATGGTTCTAGCCCTGAGCACTTTTTTGCTAACCGGGTGGCTGAGCGGTGATATAGAAGAAGCCATACTGCGCGCGGTGGCCGTGCTGGTGATCGCCTGCCCCTGCGCCTTAGGCCTTGCCACGCCCACGGCCATCATAGTCGGCACTGGGGTGGCCGCCCGTTTTGGCATTTTGATTCAAAACGCCGATAGTTTGGAAATTGCCTTTCGCATCAGCCATGTGGTGTTTGATAAAACCGGCACCCTCACCCAAGGCGGGCCCAGCCTAGTGGCGCAGATACCTGCCAAAGCTGGCCTTAACCTTTTAGCCACCGCCGCCAGCCTGCAAACGGCCAGCACTCACCCTTTGGCTAAGGCTGTGCTCAGCGCGGCGCAGCACGAGCAGCTCATCCTGCGCCCGGTTAGCGAGGCAAAAGTATTACCCGGCCTGGGTATTGAAGGCGTGGTAGAGGCCCAGCGGTTTCAACTGGGCAGCGGCCGCCTGATGCACACCCTCGGCGTGGATACCCAGTGTTTACAGGAGCAGGCCCGCCAGTTGGAATCCCAGGGCCACACCGTTTCTTGGCTGGCCGAAGTAAGCCCCAGGCTCCAGCTGATTGGGCTGCTGGCCTTTGGCGATACCCTTAAGCCTGAGGCCACGAGCGCCCTGCAGCAGCTGCACGCCCTGGGCATACACACGCTGCTGTTAACCGGGGACAACCAAGGCAGCGCGGACCATGTAGCGCAGCAACTGGGCATTCAGACCGTGATAGCCAACGCGCTGCCCGCCGATAAAGCGCAGCTGATTACCGAGCTGAAGGCGGCGCACCACCGAGTGGCCATGGTGGGCGACGGAATTAATGACGCCCCTGCCCTGGCCGCTGCTGATGTGGGGATAGCCATGGCCTCCGGCGCCGACATCGCCCTGCACACCGCCGGTATCACCCTCATGCGCAATGACCCCCGGCTTGTAGCCAGCGCCCTCGACATCTCAAAGCGCACCTATCGAAAAATCCAACAAAACCTGTTTTGGGCTTTTGTTTACAATCTTATCGGTATACCGCTTGCTGCAATGGGATATTTAAACCCCATGCTCGCAGGCGCAGCTATGGCATTTAGTAGCCTGAGCGTAGTGGGCAATGCCTTGCTACTTAAACGCTGGAGGCCCGAGTGAGCGGCCGGTGTTCGAACATGACTAAAACGATTTAATTAAACTTAGCAGCTTGTTGAAATACGTTGGCGGCGACGGTATGGCAGGCAAATTTGGCGAAAAACCGGACGACTGCATGGATGCAGGACGACCCCATGGATGGGGGAGGTAGAATTTCATCTGGAATGAAATCGAGGTAGAGCAACACACGCCTAAATGGATTTAGGCGGTAGAGCGACGCAGGATGCCAAAGCCGAGGAGCAGTTGCCGAGTTTACACGGAGTAAATGAGGATTTTTTTGCCAAATTTAACGCCGCCAGACCTAGCAAGGTAGTATTTCAACAAGCTGTTAGGTTCGCGCCAAAAACCCGGCTTATAAAAAAGCCTACTGAAACAATCAACCTATCATCACTAACCCAATAAAGAGGGCGCGCAATGCGACGGGTAGTATTTAACCAAAAAGGCGGCGTGGGTAAATCCAGCATTACCTGTAATTTAGCGGCCATCAGCGCAGAACAGGGCCTGCGCACACTGGTGGTGGATTTAGATGTACAGGGCAATAGCAGTTATTATTTAGGGCTTGATATTCACGGGCCGGATATCCCAAGCCCCGACGCCAATATCGCCCAATTGCTGCGGCAAAGCGCCTCCACTTGGTTTGCAAGTGCCTCACCCGCGTTAAGTTATGTGCGAGAAACACCGTTTAAAAATTTAGATTTATTAAGCGCAAGCCCACTGCTGGCCCAGATTGCTGTAGAGCTGGAGTCGCGCTACAAAATTTACAAATTGCGTGAAGTCTTAGATGAGCTAAACCAACACTACGACCGCATTTATATCGACACACCGCCCAATTTTAATTTTTTTAGCAAAACAGCACTGATTGCCGCCGACCGCGTGATTATTCCCTACGATTGCGATAGTTTTTCCAAACAAGGGCTTAACCAATTGCTGGAAAATCTGGTGGATTTAAAACAAGACCACAACCCGAATTTGGTTATTGAGGGCGTGGTCATTAATAATTACACGCCCCAAGCGCGTTTACCCAATGCATTAATTGAGCAACTTAAAAACGAAGCCCTACCTGTTTTGGGCACTTATTTAAATAGCTCGATTAAAATGAAAGAATCCCACTACGCCTGCAAGCCGCTGATTTATTTCGCCCGCAGCCACAAACTCACGGGGCAATTTAAAGCACTGTTTGATGAGCTCGAAGCAAGCTGCGGCATAGTAAAGGCGCCAGCGCTGTGATCCCAGTGCCAGCGCTATACGCTGGCACTGCTCTGAGCGAATTAGTCTTTTATGCTTGAGCGCACACACACCCACAATAAACAGTGGGTTTTGGCGGTGGCTTGGGGTGTTTGGGCAGGACGCGGTGCATCCATTTCGGCGAGGGTAATTTTGCCATTGCCGTCCTGGTCAAACTGCTTAAACGAACCTAAATAGGTGCGGTATTCCTCCTGGGAAACCACACCATCGCGGTCGCTATCGAGTTTGTTAAATCGGGCCGAGATAATGGGTTGGCGTTTTAACTCATCTATATGGGTAAATTCCTCCATGCTGACGCGGCCATCCTGATTTAAATCCATTTTGGCAAAGGCCTTATCGCGCTTCTGGCTAATTTCTTCGCTAGAGATAACCTGGTCGCCATTTACATCATAACGAGCCAGCAATAATTCTTTGGTAACCGCGCCGGCGGGCTCTGCCCCTGCCTCCCCGCCTATGCTGACCTGAGGCAGGCATAACGCAAACAAACCAACAGCAACAATTCGGCTAATACAGGGCATGGGCAAATCTCCGGGGTAGTTGGCAAGATCATATTCCAATTACCAATAAAATCTAGCAGAGAATTCACACTTAAGTAGGAGCAAATCCGGCTTTGCGACCCAGTCAGCATTCCATTTTTTAAGCATTCAACATCCCGGCGCCTCGGCACTTATTAACCCGGCGACAAAATAGATCGTCCTGATCTATTTTGTCTTCGCCCCGCTAAAACGGGCGCAGATACGTGGATCTGCTTGTTTTAGCGGGGCTCGCGGCGCCTTAGGACGCCGGTGCTGCATCCATGCAGCACTTATTAACCCGACACTAAAGGTCGCCGGGTTAATAACTATTGCGCCAAAAGCAGAGTCTTGATGTTAGGGATTTTCATTAGAACTCAGCTGCGGGGACAGCCTGCGGGAGGAATGTCATTAAGTTAAGGATGTTCTAAATAGAAATCTTCAGCGGGGGCGCCCCTTGTTGAGCGCTCAAACCGTTACTGAGACTGATATTTTTTGAGGGCCAAATAGGGCAACCCCACGGGCCACCCTCAAAGTTTGCCTTAAGAACAGGTCCTAAAACTCACAGCCCGTTATCGGCTCTGCGCGGCAGAGCCGTATCGTTTCGCCCCATCATTTATTAGGTGCGCGATTGGTTAATAAACCCTGTAAAAACCGCCCGGCCATCTGCACTTCAAAATTCATGGGCTGTGGATGGGCGCGGGCCAGTTCAAATGCGTCCCGAGCTTTGCCTACGCGGTTATTCAGCAGGTGCATATAACCCAGATAAAATTCATATTCCGCCTGCTGGCAAGGGGATTTTATCTGATCGGCAAATGCCGCTTCGGTTATTTCTCCGCGCCAGAATTTTGCAAGAGCTTCATCAAAGCTATTAAAAAAAACCGCTTTTTTTGCTGTGCGCCAGAGGCTATTCATGCTGATGGATTTATCCTGGGCTTCCACCTGTATCATGCTGGCAATTAATAAATCGCTGACACCGGGCTGCTCGTTGTCAACAATATAGTCACCAAAAGCTTGTGCCGCTTTTTGCCATTGCCCCTGCAACATAAAATGTTCCACCGCCGCGCGCGTAGGAGTTTTCGGCAACTGAGTGTGGGCCGCACTAAATAATGGCTCAGCGCGTTTAGCCTGATTTTGATAGGTTAAATAGGTGGCAAAAATCCATTTATTCATGGCCGCAGCATCCGGTGTTACCGCTTGATCACCTTCGCGAATACTTAAGGGCGCCAAACCCAAATGGGCATAATTAATCATCAACCCCCAATGCACCTGGGCCATCTGGATTTGCCCCGCGCCCGTCTCTTCAGTGCTCGCAGGTTGGGTTAACAATTGTTTATAAAATTGGGTGGAGCGTTTTATATCGTCGAGGTGATCATAAATACATTCGCTGCGTTGCGCCCGTGTGCGATAGGCCTCCGCCAAGGCCAACACTACCTGATTATTCTCAGGCTCTAAACGCAGGGCTTGGTGCAAGATGGCAAACCCCAAAGCGATTTGGCGGGCTTCAAAATAATAGCGGCTTAATTGCACATGGATGAGCGCGTTGCGCGGTTGCTCTTTGAGTGCAGCGCGCAAAATGGCTTTTAATTCGGCTCGCCGTTCCGGTTCGCGGTTGTGTTTATCCTTCTCCAATTCGTACAGATACAATGCCAAACTCGGCGGATAAAAACTGTTGCGCGCCGCCAGAGGTAACCCGGTGTAAAACGCTTGCAAACGCGCTAATGCAGATTTATCACCTTCCATGCGCACCTGGGTGTACATGAGACGATAATAAGCGGCTAATAAGCTTAAATCATCGGGCTTGGCGGCTAGGGCTTTTTGTGCGTGGTACAGGGCCCAGAGTTTAAAATCAGCATTTTTGTCTACCAGGTACTGCTTAAAATACAGCTCGGCTAACTTTTGATGAGCATCGGGCTGATTGGCATCATCCGCTAATAGCGCTAAATAATGGGCCTGCTGAGTCTGCCATTGTTGTGGGCTAGTGTCCTCTGTTGCCTGCCAGGGTAGATTTAATTCATTGGCAGCAGGGGCCACTGGGGCCGGTGTTTTTACCCGTGTGGGTGAGGCGCAACTGCACAGCGCACACAAAATACAGGCCAAGGCAAGACGATCAAATTTTAATGTGCTTGGCCGCTTTTTTTCCTGCTTCATCACGGCGTGAAACCCAAATCACGGGCTTTAGAAAATGACTGCTGGGCGGCTTCAGCTTGGTCGGCATAACCCTGCGCTAACCCCAACAAATAAAAAGCCTCCCCCGAATTAGGAAATTTACGGGTCGCTTTTTGCGCTTCAATTAATGCCTCGGCGAAATTCCCCGCGTCAATTAAGCGCTGCACATTGCTGAGGGTTTGTGCCTGTTTGTTGCCGCTAGTGCTAGTATTGGCGGCGGAATTTTCCTGTGGCGCAAAGGTTACTTGCCAAATCGCTCCATCCAGTACCGATTGAATCGCCGCGTAAAATTTCGGGTAGTCGGCCAGACTAATTGTGTATTTATTCAATACCCAATCCAGGTGTACCACTACGGAATTTTTTTGCTCCTGCGCGGTTTGCGTAAGGTTAAACCAGGGGTTGTGAAAGTCTCCGCCGCGGGATTGAATCACCGGTTGATAACCTGCATTGGGGGCGGCAAATACCACCTGAGCCGATAGGCTGTAGCCGGGGTCATTTTCTAACGCCTGTTTACGTTCGGCCGGTTTATGCATGCGCACAAAATCGCTAAAGACGTTTAATAATTGGCTGACACCAAACCCATAGGTTAAAGGCTTACCCTCACCCTGCCAGGCATTTTTAAAGAAGAACTCGCCGGATACCTGTAAAGGCGCAAATGGATTGTCGGCATTTAGTACGGTTAAATTTTGCAATTCACCGGCGTTATAAATATTGCTCAACATATCGGTGAGGGTCTTTTGTTTTTCCGGCGCGTACAACCAGGTAGCTCTGAGGCTCTCCTCAAACACGCCGTTTAAATCCAATTTAAAATCCGCGCGAATTCCCGCCGCACTTGGGGTTTTAAACTGTAGGGTCAGTTGCACCCTGTGTTGTGCTGATGAGCGCGCAGGAATAGTTACTAAGGCTTGAGTATCGGGTTTAATGATTAACGCCTGCTGCCCCTCAATCCCAGTGCTAAAACCGGGGAACAAACTGCTCTCGGCGGTGGTATCCAACCAGGTTTCTTCCAAGCCCGTTTGTTTGGGTAAATAAACAATCATGTGATCGAAATTCACCGCTGGGGTATCCAGTTGAGCCAAGCCTTGGCCGCGGGTCGCTACTAAGGCCGGATACGCGGTTAAACCCATGCTGCGCGCCAACGCCACCGCGAGCATGGTTTGGTCTTTGCAATCACCGTAACCATTTTTAACAATATCTGTGGTGGTGTGAGGCTCATAACCGCCGCGGCCTACGTGGGCAAAAACGTAGCGAATTTTATCCTGCATATAAGCAAATAAATTCTTGGTTTTATCCTGCGCGGTTCTAGCGTTTTTCTGCAGGCCTTGCGCAATGCCTAATATGCCTGCATCCATCACCATATGGGGAGCAAATAAACGGTCGGCCCAAACGGCTACTGCATTCCAATTGGGCAGGGTTGTTACCTGCAGCATGGGAAATAAATGCACACTGCGCGGCATACCCGCTTGTAAAGTAATTTCCGGCAACGCATTTTGTTGCCAGTGCCACTGTGTCACTGCGCCCTGGGTTTTCTGCCAGGATTGCGCATTTAACGCAGCGCTGGGTTTTACATACAATTTAATATCGGCCGGGGCCAGTATATCCAAACTTGCGCTCACCACAGGGTCAACACGCATTCCCTGGTTTGCGGCACGCTCTTCCCACCAATTAAACCAAAAGCTATCAAACCAGCCGGTGGGAATAATTTTTTTTATTTCACGCCGAATGTATTGAAATTCAATGGTGGCGCCAGGGCGCAAATTGGGCAGTGAAAATGTTAATTCACGGCTGTCTTGATAAAAATTTTCATCCGCCGGGCTTTGCACCTGTACGGCATCCGCCGCAAGGCTGACCACTTTGCCATCCGGCGTTTTTACCCGCGCAAATTCCAACTCCACGGCCTCATAAAAGCTGTTAAAGCCAATACTAATTTGGCTGTAATCGCGCACCGCTTCATCGCTGTGTAAATAAATAGCCGTGTAGGCGTGGGATACGGCGTTTAACCGCTCATCCAGGTCGATACGCGTGCGTTTCGTTAAAACTTCAGCTGCGGCTTTGCCTGCGTACTTGGGGGCAGGCAGTTGCTCGAAGGCGGCCACATCCGCCCAGGCGGCGTTGAGCATTGAGAAAATAAGCCATAGTCCAAAGCACGCCCGCAATTGGGCCGACAGAAAAAATTGCGCTAATAAATACAAAGTTGGGTCCACACAAGGCGAAAAATATACGAGGGGCGCACATGCGCTGCGACAAATTAAAGCTACCCAGCAACAGGCCCCCAGCAGTAGAGGGCCTAAATAAGAATAGTCGGTGCGGCCATCCTGGCGCGAATACTTATCAAGAAAATAATCTTAAACTAACCCTGTGAATAGGCGGTTACAGCGCCTGCCAAAGGCCACTTTTGGCGCTGCTAAACGCCGCGTCTATCACCTGCATATTCGCCAGAGCATCACCTAAAGGTGTAGGTACGTCTTGCTGGTTAAAACAGCTGGCGGCAAAGGCATCCACCATAAATTGGTAGTGATCCATACCGGGGAATTCATGGCGGCTAACCCGAGTGTCCTGGCGCACAATCACCGCATTGGGCTCATCGCCCACACAATAAAAAGGCCGCTCCAAGGTGATAGAGCCTTGGCTGCCCGAGATATACACCCCCTGCCCGGATTCCATTTTAGTGCCGCACAACACGCTCGCCATGCCACCTGAGGGGAATTGCAGGTTGACCAGGGCCAGCTGGTCCACTTGATACTCAGGGTGCAAATCCAACTGGGCAACCAGCCGCACAGGTTCAGTATTAAATACCCAGCGGGCCACTGAAATACCGTAGCAGCCAATATCCATCAAGGCACCGCCACCTGCGGCGGGGTTGTTGCGAATATTGTCGGGCTCGTGGTTGTTGTAAGTGAAATAGGCCTGCACCGCTTTCACCTCACCAATGAGCCCTTGGGCCAACCATTGTTTTACCGCCTGCCACTGGGGATGAAAGCGATACATAAAGGCTTCCATCACTTTTACAGTGGGATGAGCGGCACTTGCGGCCAGTAATTTTTGCGTATCGGCGCTATCAAGCCCAATGGGTTTTTCACACAGGACGTGTTTTCCCGCTTCAATACAGGCAATACTCCAAGGCACGTGTAAATCGTTAGGGAGCGGGTTGTAAATAGCATCCACATTGGGGTCATCGAGCAGTTCTTGATAACTGCCATAGGCGGTAGGAATTGCGAATTCCTCGCAACACGCCTGGGCAGGCCCAAGGCTGCGCGAGGCGATGGCCACCACTTCATTGTGGGCGCTGCTCAGCAGGGCCGGAATGAGTTTAGTGCGGGCTATTTTGGCGGTGCTTAAAATTCCCCAACGTAATTTTTTTTGCATGCTCGGTGCCTGGTATTAAATGAATAAAAACGCGGGCCCTAACCCGCGCTCATTTTTCTCTCTCGCCTTTGCCACTTGTGGTACTCCGTTAGCGACGGCGTTCTGGTAAAGCAAAACTCGCCAGCCAGTATTTCAACACACCCTTAGTGCTCGCGGGTCGCGCGAAATACCACCTCCGGGTGGCGCTCCTGGGACAGGGATAAATTCACCCGGGTGGGCGCTAAATAGGTTAAATGCCCACCGCCATCTATCGCCAGGTTTTCAGCACACTTGCGTTTAAATTCTTCGAATTTTTTCGCATCACTACACTCCACCCAGCGAGCGGTGGTGACATTCACAGGCTCATACACCGCTTCTACTTTATATTCATCCTTCAGCCGGTAGGCCACCACTTCAAATTGCAACACACCCACAGCGCCCACCACCACATCATTATTGTTCATGGGGAAAAATACTTGGGTGGAGCCTTCTTCGGATAATTGCTGCAGGCCTTTTTGTAACGCCTTGGCTTTGAGCGGGTCTTTTAGGCGAATGCGGCGGAACATTTCCGGTGCGAAATGCGGAATTCCGGTGTATTTCAACACCTCACCTTCGGTAAACGCATCACCAATCTGAATCGTGCCGTGATTGTGTAAACCGATAATATCCCCGGCAATAGCCTCCTCCACCGTATTGCGATCACCGGCTAAAAAAGTCACCGCATCGCTTATACGCACTTCTTTCTTCAGGCGCACATGCTGCATTTTCATGCCCTGGGTATAGCTGCCGGACACCACACGCATAAACGCAATGCGATCGCGGTGTTTAGGGTCCATATTAGCTTGGATTTTAAATACAAACCCCGAGAACCCAGGCTCGCTCGGTTGCACCAGGCGCACATCACTGGCGCGGGGCAAGGGCGGTGGCGCCCATTCAACAAATCCATCGAGCATTTCCCGCACACCAAAATTACCTAGCGCGGTACCAAAAAATACCGGGGTGAGTTTGCCGGCTAAATAATCTGGCAAATTAAATTTATGGGTAGCACCGCGCACCAATTCCAATTCGGCCTGTACATCATCCACATAAGCCCCCAGCAACTTGCGCGCCTCGGGGCTATTAATACCCTTAATTTGAATATCCTCTGGAATCGTATGGCCCTGGCCCTGGGTATACAGATGAAAGGTATCGGTATAAAGGTTGTAGACACCTTTAAATTCTTTACCCATGCCAATAGGCCAATTAATCGGCGCGGCGGCAATTTTTAATACCGTCTCAATTTCATCTAACACCTCAACCGGGTCGCGGCTTTCGCGATCCATTTTGTTGATGAAGGATAAAATAGGCGTATCCCGCAGGCGACAGACTTCCATAAGTTTAATGGTGCGATCTTCCACACCCTTAGCGCCATCGATCACCATTAATACCGAATCCACCGCCGTTAAGGTGCGGTAGGTATCTTCCGAGAAATCTTCGTGACCGGGCGTATCCAGCAAATTGACCGTGCGGCCCTTGTAGGGAAACTGCATTACAGAAGAAGTAACGGAAATACCCCGCTCCTGTTCCATGGTCATCCAATCCGACTTGGCGTGGGGCCCGCGCTTACCTTTCACGGAACCGGCGATTTGAATGGCATTGCCGAACAACAGCAACTTTTCCGTAATGGTCGTTTTACCGGCATCCGGGTGGCTGATGATGGCGAAGGTGCGGCGATTTAAATAGGGTGCCTGGGGGGCTTCACTCATGGTGGGCTCAAACATTAACTTAGGGTGCAATGACTGCAAAGGCTAGAACCTCAGTACTGCAATCACGCCGGATTAAAAAACGATCCATAAAAAAACCCGCTACTGCAGGTTTTTTATGGAAAAAGGCAATGCCCTGGGCCCGCCTCGATTAAGCGTCTTGGCCTGCGCCTTCGGCTTCAGCCTGGGCTTGCGCAATAGCGCGGGCGAACAACATGTCAAAATTGATCGGCGGCAAAGCCAGGGCGGGAAAGCTGCCTTTTAAGCACAGGTTGTCTATGGCTTCGCGGGCATAGGGGAACAAAATTTGTGGGCAGGCGGTATTTAACAAATGGGCCAATTGGGGGCCTTCAATGTTAGTTACCATAAATAAACCGGCCTGTTGTACTTCCACCAAGAAGGCAGTTTTATCGCCCAACTGCACATTGATGGTGATTTTTAAAATAACTTCGTACAGGTCTTCATCGATTTTATTCGCGGCGGTGCCGAGTTCCTGGCCTACTTTCGGCTGCCATTGGTGACGAAATGCTTCGACACCCATAGGGGTTTCAAAGGAGACGTCCTTGATATAGATGCGCTGTAAAGCAAATTGGGGCGCCTGAGCATCTTCAGCAGCGCTTCCAGCATTGTTGATTTCGTCGGTCATAAAAAGGCCTTAAAAGTTAGGTTAAAGAATAAATGCCCACTGGGGGCACAAAGGTGTTGGGGCAATAATAGAACATTCAAGCCGGTGGGTTAGCCAAAAGCGCGTCCAATTCACCGGCACGATCCAGGGCCACCATATCGGTGAAGCCACCCACATGGCGGCTACCGATCCAAATTTGCGGCACGGTGCGCTGGCCAGCTTTAGTCATGACTTCCTGCAGCAATTGGGGATCGTTATCCAAACCAATTTCTTCGAACTCAACGCCCTTGCTGCGCAGCAGTTGTTTGGCGGCGACACAATAACTGCAGGTACGGCGGGTATAGACCTTAATACTCATGACACACCTCGCGGATTACTTCTTAACAACCGGCAGAGATTGGTGGGCCCACTCGCTCATTCCGCCGCCCAATCGCACCACATCAAAGCCTAGCACCTTAAGTTGTTTGGCTACATCACCGGCATGTTGGCCAAGTTTATCGACCAAAATTATTTTTTTGTCGCGGTGTTTTTCTAATTCACTCACTCGGCCCGCTACGGCTGCAAAGGGAATATTAACCGCATTGGTAATATGCCCGGCCTTGTACTCACTGGCCTCACGAATATCCAACAAAAAAGCATTGCCCTGATTGACCAAGCGGGTAACTTCATGCACCGAAATACTCTTGCCACCGGCTACGGAATTAACCACAAAATACGCCACGATCAGGCCGAGAAAAGCCGCCACCAAGGGCCAATTCTCCAGCGCAAACTCAAATCCAGACACTCAACACCTCACCATTAATGACCAGCCGCCGCCTGAGCAGGCCGCTGCAAAAAGGCGCGCAGTATACATGAACACTGGGCGAAGGCTGCAGCATGTGTATAAAATGGCCCGCTCAATCTGAACGCTTCGCGTGCGCCTGCGGCAAACCGCCCAGGCTAACGATAAGCGGGCTTTAGGTACTAGTTTTCGCCACATATTAAGCGGTCTCTTGATGGGCTTCATTCTGGGCTGTTGATGTTTTGAGAATGAGCCCAACACCGCGCAGTGCTCCGGCAGGAACCCCCTAAGTCGTCAGCCGTTTTTTACACAACCCTTCGCATTCCAAAAGGCTTTTGCATGTCCGCTAAACAACCAGTAGTTTTGATCATCCTCGACGGCTTCGGCTACAACGAATCAGCGCAATACAACGCCATTGCCAATGCCCAAGCGCCGTTTTGGCAAAGCCTCTGGAGCAAAGGCCCGCGCACGCTGATTGGCACCTCCGGTATGGCGGTGGGCCTGCCTGAGGGGCAGATGGGTAATTCAGAAGTCGGCCACATGACCCTAGGCGCTGGCCGCGTGGTGTACCAAAATTTCACGCGTATTAATAAAGCCATTAGCGATGGCGACTTTTTTACCAACCCCGTCTATTGCGCCGCCGTAGATAAAGCAGTTGCAGCGGGCAAAGCTGTCCACGTGATGGGCCTGCTCTCAGACGGCGGCGTACACAGCCATCAAGACCACATTCTGGCCATGCTCAAACTGGCCGCCCAACGCGGTGCGCAAAAACTCTACCTACACGCCTTTTTGGATGGCCGCGATACTCCACCACGTAGTGCTGAAGAGGCGTTAAAAGAAGCCGATGCGACCTTTGCGACATTGGGTGTAGGCCGAACAGCCAGCATTATCGGCCGCTTTTACGCCCTAGACCGCGACAACCGCTGGGAGCGTGTATCTCAGGCCTACAATTTAATTACCGCAAGCCAAGCCGAATTTACCGCGGCCGATGCCGTCAGCGGTTTACAGGCCGCCTACGAGCGTGGCGAGAACGACGAATTTGTCAAAGCCACCCGCATTGGGGACGCGGTGCAGGTTGAAGACGGCGACAGCGTGATTTTCATGAATTTCCGCCCTGACCGCGCGAGGGAAATTACCAACTGTTTTGTGGATGATCAGTTCAGCGGTTTTGCCCGCAACCAGCGCCCTAAACTGGCCGACTTTGTCATGACGACCGAATATTCCGCCGATATTCACACCAGCTGCGCCTACCCGCCGGATGATGTCAAAAACTCCTTCGGTGAAGTGCTCGCCGCTAATCACAAAACCCAGTTGCGCATCGCCGAAACGGAAAAATACGCCCACGTTACCTTCTTTTTTAGCGGCGGCCGCGAGGACATGTATGAGGGTGAAGAGCGCATTTTAGTACCCTCCCCTAAGGTCACCACCTATGATTTACAGCCTGAAATGAGCGCACCGGAGGTAACCGAAAAACTCGTTGCCGCCATTAAGAGCCAGCGCTTTGACGCCATTATTTGCAACTACGCCAACTGCGACCAAGTAGGCCACACCGGCGTTTATGACGCGGCCGTAAAAGCCGTAGAAGCGGTAGATGCCTGTTTAGCAAAAGTGTTGGCAGCCGTTAAAGAAGTGAACGGTCATACACTTATTACAGCTGACCACGGTAATGTGGAATTAATGTTTGATGAAACCTCCGGTCAATTACACACCCAGCACACCACATTGCCGGTACCGCTGGTTTATGTGGGCCCAGGGAATTACCAGTTTGCTGAAGGCGGTTCGTTGGCCGACATAGCGCCAACTCTGCTAGGCTTGTTAGGCGTTGCCCAGCCCAAAGAAATGACGGGCCGCAACCTGTTAATCGCTCAATAACCAGTGGCCCTACACCCATAGGATAAACGATGAAACAACTCTTAAGTACAGCGGGCATTATCGCCTGCTGCCTGTTTGGCGGCATGCAGCAGAGTTTTGCTGCCGAGGCGGCCAATCCGGAGACCAAATTAAGCGAATTAAAAAACACCATCGAGCAACTTAAAAAAGAACTGATTTCCGTAAAATCCAATCGCGAAAGCCTAAGTTCAGAATTGGAAGCCTCGGAGAAAAAAATCAGCGAGCTGAATAAAAAAATCGAGGATTTAAAAGCTCAGTTGCAGAATCAGCAATCCAGTCTCAACCAATTGCGCGGTGAACGAGAGGGCCTTGCCAGCGCAAAAAAGCAACAAGAGGCGCAGGTAGCACAGCATCTTAATGCTGCCTATCGCCTCGGCAATCAAAGTGCGATAAAACTCCTCCTCAACCAGGAAAATCCTGCGGATTTATCGCGCAATTTAAAATATTTTGAATACCTCATCGCCGCCCGCAACAGGCAAATTCAACAGTTTGCAGGCACCATAAAACGCCTAAATGAATTAGAGCCCGCCATCACCGCCCAAAGCGAGCAATTAGAACTTAACAAACAGGGTGTTGAATCCCAACGTCAAGCGCTCAACGAATTAATCGACGAGCGCAAACGCACACTGGCCAAACTCAATGCCACCATTGATGATAAAGACCAAGCGTTAAAAGCCTACGAACAGGATCGCAAAGGCCTGCAGGACGTTATGGCCCGCATCGCCCAGGCCGAAGAAAAAGCGCGCCAAAAAGCGGCGGCCCGCACAGCGGAAAAAGGTGAACTGGCCCAGAGCGATGCAGTTGGCGATAAAAACCCGCGCCCCTCAGTTGCAGACAAAGATGATGAGCAAACCCCAATCCCCGTGAAAAGCGGCAAAGCCGTCTCAAGCGCTCAAACGGATTCCGCCCCACTGCGCGGCAATTTAGTGCAATTAAAAGGTGAATTACCCTGGCCCACCACCGGCCGCCTGGTAAATGATTTTGGCACCAGTCGCGTGGCGGGCAAAGTCAATTGGGAGGGCATTTATATTCAAGGCACCATGGGTGCACCGGTAAAAGCCATCGCCCGCGGCAAAGTGGTATTTGCCGATTACTTAAAAGGCCACGGATTGTTAATTATTATTGACCACGGCCAGGGTTATTTAAGCCTATATGCCCACAACCAAAGTTTAATGAAAAAAATCGGCGAACCGGTGGAAGCCGGTAGTGTCATTGCCTCCCTTGGTAATACCGGCGGCCAAGCCGACGCCGGATTATATTTTGAGTTGCGCCATAACGGCCAACCCACCAATCCCAAACCCTGGTTTAAAAAATCTGCCTAATTTTATTTTGGAGAATTTCAGTGGCGCTGCGCCTTAGCACCTTCCTAACACTTGTTTTGTGTTCAAGCCATATTTTTGCACAAGAACCCGCCGCCGCACCTGCCGCGCCCAAACCTGCCCCGGCTGCACAGCCTAGTTTACCGCTGGAGGATTTACGCCTATTTGCCAAGGCATTTGAAAATATCCGCACCGGTTATGTGAGTGAAATCAGCGACGCTAAATTATTGGAATACGCCTTAAAAGGCATGCTCAGCGAACTGGACCCCCACTCCGCTTATCTGGATAGCTCGTCTCTTGAAGAATTACAAACCCACACCACCGGAGAATTTGGTGGCCTAGGCATTGAAGTGGGCGGCGATGAAAATGGGGTAAAAGTGATCAGCCCAATGGATGATACACCGGCGGCCAAAGCCGGTATTGTGGCCGGTGACGTGATTATCAAAATTGACGGCACCTTACTGAAAGGCCTGCCCCTTGATCAAGCCATTGAAAAAATGCGCGGCGCCAAGGGCAGTAAAACGGAGCTGACCATAATACGCAGCGGGCAAACCAAACCCTTAGTGTTTAACCTGGTGCGGGATGTGATAAAGGTTAAAAGTGTGCGCGGTGAGATCCTCGCCGAGCAATTTATTTACTTACGTATTGCACAGTTCCAAGTTAAAACCGGCGAAGAGCTTATTGACACCTACACACGCCTGGCCGCAAAAAGCAGCCCCAAAGGCGTTATTTTAGATTTGCGCAACAACCCCGGCGGGGTATTACAAGCATCGGTTGCCGTAGCCGATATGTTTATGGATGGCGGCCTCGTGGTCTATACCCAAGGCCGCCTCGCGCAAAGTAACGAGAAATTTTTTGCGCAACCTAAGGATGTAACCGAGGGCACTCCTTTGGTGGTATTAATTAACGAAGGCTCCGCCTCAGCGTCAGAAATTGTCGCCGGTGCCCTGCAGGATTCAAAACGAGCACTTATTTTAGGTACCCGCAGTTTTGGCAAAGGCTCAGTGCAAACTGTTGTCCCCCTGACCGATGAAAAAGCCATGAAACTCACCACTGCGCTGTATTTCACGCCCAAAGGCCGCTCCATTCAAGCCCAGGGTATAGAGCCCGATATTCGCGTGGAGCGCGCCAATATCACCCGTGCAGAAACCGAAACACTCAGTGTGAGTGAAGCCGAGCTGAGCGGCCACCTGGCCAACGGCACGGGCGGAAAAGAAATAAAAGCCCAAGAGCGCCAAAATGAGCGAGAAAAAGCCGCCAATAATTTACAAACTAAGGATAACCAACTGTTTGAAGCGCTCAATCTGTTAAAAGCGATTAATCTTTTACAGAAAAAATAAATAGCCCTAGGCAAGCGCGATTATTTAAGGATACATCCGGAAATTCAAATTTCGTGATGATCGCGAAGCATTTTCTCGTGGGTATTTACAGAGATGTAAGACAACCCATGGATGGCAATTTCATTAAGATAGGAATTTTCTGAATGAGTATCTTCAGGGGCGCTCCTTCTGTGCGGCCTAACTGCTGCCACCACTGATATTTAATTGCGACCGAAAATGGGCGACCACAAGGGTCGCCCCTACACGTTCGGTTAACTTAACGACATTACCATGGAAGGGGGCAGTAGAATTTCATCGGGAATGTAATCGAGAACAACCCTCGCCTAAATGGATTTAGGCGGTAGAACGACGCAGGAGCCTAAGTCAAGAAGCCAAAGCCTAGGATGCCGAAGCCGCACGAGGGAGTTGAGGCAAATGACCGATTGAGCACGCAAACACCTAAGCGCGAAAACTGGATCTCCGGAGTTGCGCTTAAAACACACGCCCGAGCGTATCAATATAAGCGGGATGCTCATCCACAGTATTGTGGCCAACCTTTTCCAGGCGCGATAAATGCGCGCGGGTGCGAATAAATGCCGCCTGCAAGGCAAGTGGATGTTGAGCAGGAATAATTTCGTCGTTTTCAGCCATAATAATATGTACCGGCGCTGTCACCGAGCGGGCAAACTGATCCGAAGCAAAGGAATTTTTAAGCATTAGATGGGTAGGTAACCAGACGAATTTTTCCTGCACCAACTGATGCAAACTGGCAAATGGTGTCACCAGTATTAATTGCTGAACAGCTACTTGGGAAGCTAAATAGGTGGCCACACTAGCACCTAAGCTGCGCCCCACTACAAAAAACTGCTGGACAGATGCCTGCCGCTGCCGATAAAGCGCCAACGCATCCGCACACAAATGCTCTTCACTGGCGGTGCCATCGCTGGGGCCATAACCGCGATAAATCATGCTGACTATATTACATCGCTCAAATGCACGGGCTAGGTCAGCCTGACTGGCATCCACCGCCTCTGCATTGCCGCCAAAATAAATAACATCACACGGCGCCTGTTTATCGATAATTAAAACCTGGGTATTGCCTTGATCCGTAGGAATAATTAAGTGCTTGCCACTGGTGCCATTAGCAACCAAATGGGCCGGAAAAATAAGCATATCCTGCAGCCAATATAGCCCAGCACAAACCCCCAGATAAATACATCCAACCACCAGGATTATTCGCCCAACAATACGCATAAAAGGCTAAAACTCCGCTGATCTAAACCCTAAGCAAGGATTTGATTAATTCGCTTGAAATAAATTTTTTATACTATAGATTGTCCGAAACGCTCACCAGGAACAACACGAAACACACACTCAGAAGCGGAAATAGCTAGGAACTCAGCCGGGAAATCAGCGTCAAGGTAATCAGCAACGATAACAACCACGAACGCGGCGAAACAACTCAGGAGGCACGATAAATATAAGTACGCCCCAACCAAATTGCAGCATAACCGGAAATAACGGCGAACACACAAACAGCCCTGCACGAATAGAGACTCACAGATGCTTACGCGCACTGTACTCACAAACCTCCCAGTCACATTCGCACCCGCCCTGAGCCCGCCAAAGCCACAAGGAAATAAATCATTACTAGCTATACGGAAGTAATGAATACACATCATTTCAGACCGTCAAAAAGAGGGATCTTTTTGGCGAGCCTACAGGGATGTATGCACGGCGCGTCTGAAATGATGTGTATTCATTGCTGGTGCCAAGGCAGTAAAAAGAATTAATTAAAGACTCCAAACCCAGCTTAAATTACCCGGAACTGAAGGCAGTAAAATCTCTACCAGGCGGGCAAATTAAATGTGTGACGCGAATAAAAATTCAAGCTGACTGAGCCGCGCCAACTGCACTAAAAACTCAGGCACGCTTAGGCTAATAAGGGATTTATTAGCCGCTTGGGCCTGCCGCGTCCACTGTAACAAGAGGGCGAGCGCCGCACTGTTGGCGTAGCTCACCTCTGACCAGTCTAGGTTCAGCGCACTCTGCTGGGTGCTGGTGATAAACTGCTGCCCCTGCTGCAACAGTTTTACAACACTTGCGTGGTCAATAATGCCGCTTAAGTGCAGCGTATTGTCCACGCACTGCAACTGCGCCCCGCTCAAGGCGCCGTCTCGGCTGCAGTTTGCGGTGCAACCTGCCAGTTATTAATAACAGCCGTTAAATCACCGTGGTATTTATCCGCAGCTTGGGCAAACTGCGTGCGATAGGTTTGCCCTAAATTAATACCTTCAACTATGACGTTTTGCAGCTTCCACTCACCGGCCTTATTTTTGCGCATACTGTACTGCACAACAAAAGGCTTGTTATTACCGGTTTTAATATTTTGCATCACTGCCACTTGACCCGAATTAGTATCATCACCTTTGCGCGCAGGCAAGGTCTCAATTTTGTCGCCAGTGAATTTAAACAAGTACTTAGCGTAAGTATCCACTAAACCCTGTTTAAACATATCACTAAACCGTTGCACATTAGCTTTAAACGCTTGTTTTTCGGCATCGGTTTTCAGGCTGTTGTAGCGCGCATCACTCGCATATGTACCCATAACAGAGCGGGAAAAATAGTCAAAATCCACCACCGGGTCCATAATCGCCAACACCTGCGCATTATAACGGCTCGGGTCTTTTTCATACTCAGCACTTACCTGACGCACATAGTCCAATACGGCCTGGGAGGTCTGCTGCACCAGTTGGTAGGGATCGCCCTTAACGCTGATGGCCGCTGTGCTGGGCGCAGGCTGTGGCGCAGCTTCGGCTAATGCCCAAGGGGATAATTGGCAGCTGACGGACAACAGCACCACGGAAAACAATTTTTGCATACTTAGTCCTTCTTGCTGGCAAGACTGGTTAATAATTTACCGATGAGTTCTTCTAATACTAAGGCCGATTGAGTGTCGGTAATTTCACCGCCATCGGCCAACATATCCGGTGCGCCGCCATTGGCAATGGCGATATATTTTTCCCCCAAAATACCCGCCGTCTGAATAGATGCGATACTGTCTTGAGTTAAAAAATTCACGTCGCTATTTATATTCATTTCGACTTTTGCCCGGTTATCAATCGGGTCTAAACCTATGTGGGCAACGCGACCAACTACCACACCGGCTACCGATACTTTTGCACGTTCGGACAAGCCCGAAGCATTGCTAAAACGCGCCACTATTTTATAAGTCTTTTGTTGATGGGCCGAAACATTCAAACCGCTCACTTGTAGGGCTAAAAATGCCAACGCACAAAAACCTGCACACACAAATGCGCCGACGATCATTTCCAGTTTTGCAGTTCGCATTTAACCGACTCCAAACATGACTGCTGTTAATAAAAAATCCAAGCCTAAAACAGCTAAGGAAGAATAAACGACTGTGCGCGTAGTAGCCGCACTGATGCCCTCTGAAGTGGGTGTCGCATCAAACCCCTGAAATACGGCAATCCAACTAATGACTGCACCAAACACCACTGATTTAATGACACCATTTAATACATCATTGGTGAAATCCACGCTCTGCTGCATGTTGCTCCAAAATGAGCCTGCATCCACGTGCAACCATTTAACACCCACCAAAACCGCTCCGTAAATGGCTACGCTATTAAATAGCTGGGCTAAGATGGGCATGGAAATCATACCGGCCCACAAGCGCGGCCTTACAATGCGGCCAATAGGGTCAACACCAATCATTGCCATAGAGGCCAATTGCTCGGTGGTCTTCATCAGGCCAATTTCCGCCGTGAGCGCTGAACCTGCACGCCCGGCAAATAATAATGCTGCCACCACAGGGCCCAATTCGCGCAGCAATGAAAGCGATACTAACTGCCCCAGTGCTTGATCTGCTCCAAAGCGCACCAACACGGTATAACCTTGCAGCGCTAACACCATGCCGATAAATAAGCCGGAAACCAAAATAATAATGAGCGAATAAACACCAACAAAATAAATCTGGCGAATTAATAACCCTGGGCCATTACGCCAGTCCGGCGCTGCAAAAATAGCGCGCCACCACAAAATGGAAGCGCGCCCTAATACGGCTAAGGTAGCAAGGCTTGCCGCCCCCAAACGCTGTAAAGCTGTTGCAATACTCACAGCGGCACCTGCTGTAAGCCTAAATCAGCGCGATAATCCGCCGCCGGATAATGAAAAGGCACAGGGCCATCGGCGAGGCCGTGAATAAATTGTTTCACCTGAGGATCTTCTGTGTTGAGAACTTGAGCGGGAGTACCCTCACCGATCACTTTGCCGCCAGCTACTACATAGATGTAATCGGCAATACTGGCCGTTTCGTTCACATCGTGGGAGACAATAATGCTGGTAATACCTAAGGACTCTCTGAGTACACGAATTAATTTCACCAACATGCCCATTGAAATCGGATCCTGACCCACAAATGGCTCGTCATACATAACTAACTCTGGGTCCAACGCAATGGCGCGGGCCAGAGCCGCTCGACGGGCCATACCCCCGGATAATTCATTGGGCATTTGCAAGTAGGCGCCGCGCAAACCCACGGCTTCAAGTTTCATCATTACTATATCGCGGATAATATTTTCCGGTAATTGAGTATGCACGCGCAGCGGAAAAGCAACATTTTCATAGAGGGATAAATCGGTAAATAACGCACCGCTTTGAAATAACATACCGATTTTGCGCCGCACTTTAAATAATTCATTGCGACTTAAAGTGGGAATATTCTGCCCCTCCAACACAATATCGCCGGCATCTGGCAATAATTGGCCGCCAATTAGTCGCAACAGCGTAGTTTTACCGGTACCCGAGGGGCCCATCACAGCAGTAATTTTACCGCGGGCTATGGACATATTGAGCCCATCAAAAATTGCCCGGTCGCCGCGAAAAAAAGATAAATTGCGTATGGTGATAAAATCGGGAGAGGAGCCGGGCATAGGGACGCAAGCGGAATTAAGAGGGGGCTTAGTATACTCCCTCACGGGAAGGTTCAACCAGAGGAGCGCTCACGCGCCCCTGTTTTATCCAGTATTTACGCCAGATTGACCCAATTATGGGCTCCTTATGGGCTCGGATATAGCCAAAGCAGCGTTTAAAGAACACTTGTTGTGGGTTGCCTATAAGCTAAGCGCTGGGAATTACCCAAGTGTAGGAGGAGCGGATAAACGGCCCGATTGAGCTTGGCGCGCCATGGTATGCCGCTTGGCTGCAAGCAAATTCCCACCGCGAATCACCGCGGCGAAAACGCCGCGCGATAACAATTGTCACGCTATACTTAGGCACCAGGACAGTATCACCAGGACACTATAAATTACAGGTTTATTAACCTATTCGCGCAGCAGAGGCCAATTCATGCAAGCATGTACTTTATTCATGGCTCAACTCTTTACCGCTTGCACACAGCACAAAAAAACATGTTTGGTAGCCCATTCCTTAAAAAATAAATTTCGGCACCGGCCATGATTTGCATCCATTCCACTGATAGCCCCTTGCATACATGAACTACACAGCGCTTTTTACGCTCAATACCTCGCACAACAACCCGCTGAAATACTTCACGGGCGGCGCACATTAATATGAGCCTCAACCGACTCATAAAACTATTTGCACTTGTAATAGGCATGACTACTCTGGTCAGCTGCCATAGACAAACGGCCGCTGATTTAGCCGATATTAGCTTTTCAGCCTGCACGCCCCCTAAAGGCCACAACCCTATTCCCGAAAGCGGTTGCGCCTTTATCCGCCTGCCGGAAAACCTGGACGATCCCAACGGCCCACAGATTGAACTGCATTTTTTACGAATTAAAGCCATCAATGCGCGACCACAGGCTGATCCCTTGGTATTAATTCAAGGTGGGCCAGGCGGCTCATCACAAATTATGGCTTATTCACTGCACCGTTATTTTGCCTCTGTGCGACAAAATCGTGATTTATTATTTGTCGATTTACGCGGCACGGGTGAGTCGAACCCCCTTAATTGTCAGGGCTTGGACAGCATAACCTCCGAGCTAAATGACCAAGAAGCTTTGCACGCCTATCGCACCATCATGCAGGCCTGCGCGCAACAATACGCCCAGCAGGCCCCCTATTATTCAACTGACATTTCAGCGGCGGATTTAGACACCCTGCGCAGGCGTTTGGGGTACACCCAGTTCAATCTTTGGGGCGCTTCCTACGGCACCCGCGTGGCATTAAACTACGCCGTGCAATACCCAGCGTTCGCGCGCAGTTTGGTGCTGGATGGCCTGGCACCAAGCCTTATCGCCCTACCCCGCCATATTGCGCGTGACGCCAACGCAGCCTTTACACGGCTCAATCAGTACTGCCAAAGCGATCCACTGTGCCAACAGCATTATGGGGATTTAACCCGCAATGCAGAACATATTCGCCAGCATTTACAGACGGCAGATGAGGCCAACACCCCCGAACACATAGGCTTACCGGATCCATTAAATCAAAAGCCCAAAGTATGGGTATTTACCCCCCGTCGCTTCGCTCAATTATTAATTTCTGCTCTTTATTCGCGCGAATTAACCAGCTTATTACCACGCGCTTTGCAGGAAGCTGCCGAGGGAAATTACCAATTATTAGGCACACTCAGCGCACTGGCTGAAGCCAATACGGAACAACTCTCCATCGCAGAGGGCTTGTATTATAGCATTATTTGCAATGAAGACTTGGCAACTTTGCCGAGTGACCCGACGGCTTCCCCTCTATTTATGGGAGTTAACCTAGTGGAAGAGAAATTAGCCGTATGCGCTAGCTGGCCAAAAACGGCGAGGCTCACAAGCCAGGTGCCGCACCCCAAGATAAATCACACACCGACGTTTTTATTATCCGGCGCCCTAGACCCCGTAACCCCCAAACCCTGGGCAGATCTAGTCGCACTCACACAATTAAACCATCAAATGCTCGAGGTGCCCGGTGGTAATCATGTGGTGTCGCCACTGGGATGCATACCGAATTTAATTGCTCAATTTATTAATACACCCACCCTGCGCTTACCCACAGAATGTAGCCAAGCCATAGCGCCACTACCCTTTTATTTAGGAGCTGACCCAGCCGCTCAAGAAAACCGTGTTGTGCCCAAGGATGCTCGCCATGATTGATATTAAAAACTTAAGCAAGCAGTTTATAGGCAAAAACGGCGCGCCCATCAGCGCATTACATTCATTGACTACACAATTTCACGATGGCGCTATCACGGCAATTCTGGGTTTAAACGGCGCGGGCAAATCCACATTAATGCGCATTATATATGGTTTATTGACACCTACTGAAGGCGATGTACGTATCGGTGATTACTCCATCGCAAGCCAGGCCGACTTAGCGCGGCGCACCATGGGCTGTTTAGCGGACGATACTGGCTTGTATACACGCCTAACGGCCCGCGAAAATATTGATTATTTCGCCCGCTTGCACGGTTTAAAACACGCAATTTTTGCACCCTATTGCGATGAATTAATTCACCTCTTAGGCATGCAAACAATTGCTGAACGCCGCTGCGAAGGCTTCTCCTTGGGTGAACGCATGAAAATAGCCCTAGCGCGCGCCATTGTGCATAAACCTCAGCATATTTTATTGGATGAGCCCACCAACGGTCTTGATGTCTTAACCACCCGAGCGGTGCGGCGTTTATTGATGCAACTGCGCGATGAAGGCCGCTGCATTTTATTTTCCAGTCATTTAATGCATGAGGTAGAGCATTTGTGCGACCGAATTGTTGTACTGCATAAAGGTGTGGTGATTGCCGACGGTAACCGCGCATACCTGCAAGATCTCACGGCGCAAAGCAACCTTGAAGATGCTTATGTAGCACTTATTGAACGCCAGGACCTGACACCATGTTAACGCGCATTCACCCGGTATGGGTCGTCGCCGGTAAAGAAATAAGCGATGTACGGCGCGATCTCAAAAGTTTGCAAGTATTGTTTTTTTTACCGCTGTTTATGGTGGCTAGTTTCGTCGCCATGTGCCTCTTCACACTTTCCATGAGCAAACACAGCCAGCTCAATATAGAGCAACCTTTAGAACTTGCTGTACAAGGTGCCGAACACTTTCCCGAGCTGATACACGCGCTGGAAGAAAATGCGATCAAAATAACCACCGATAAAAGCAACTCCGCAAACCCTGAGGAGCCGCCCTATAGTTTAGAGATACCCGCCAACGCCCGTAACCAATTTGCGGCCGGCCACAGCATCGATATCAACTTAATTTATGACGGCAGTAAAAATCGCGATCAGGGCGAACTCAACCGAATTCGCCAAGTAGTGTGGGGATTTAATCAACGCTTGGGACAACTGCGGCTGCTTACGCGCAATATTGCGCCGGAATTAATTAACCCTGTTTCCATGCACGAAACCAATTTAGCCAGCGAAGAAAAAATGGCTGGCTTATTTCTCGCTTCCATTCCCTTATTATTAATTATTACAGCGTTTCTAAGCAGCTCAGGCATGAGTGCCGATATGTTTGCAGGGGAGCGAGAAAAGCGCACATTAGAGGCCTTGGTGATCACCTCTTGCCCATCCTACGCCATAGTGTTGGGCAAATGGCTATGCGCCTGGAGCCTTACTGCTATTGCGATTACCTGGCAGTTATTGCTGCTGAGTTTGGCGTTTGGGGTACTGCCGCTGAGCGAATTAGGCATTAGAGTGAGCGTAGGCTTTAGCGACTGGGTAATCATTTGGCTGACCCTATTACATTTGGGTGCCCTCGCCAGTAGTTTGCAGGTATTAATTTCGCTCCACGCCCGTAATTTTAAAGATGCACAAATGCTTATTAGCCTAATGGCGGCAATTCCCGTCGTTACCCTTGGCTACACATTATTTACCCCGGATTTTTATTCAGCCTGGTTTAATTGGCTCCCCATTCTCAGCCACCAGTTAATTATTAAAACCCTACTGACCGGTCAATCATGGCACCTGGTGGGCTTTATCCAGAGCCTCATCGCAAGCCTCCTGCCTCTGAGCCTCATTATTTTGCTGGCACAGGCGCGCCTGCGTTCAGCCCGCGTCATTTACGGCAGACACGCTTAACAGCGTGTTGAAATACGTTGGCCGCAACGGCAAATTTGGCGAAAAAACAGAGTTTACAGCTAGTAAATGAGGAATTTTTCGCCCAATTTAAGTACGCCAGAACTAGCAAGGCAGTATTTCAACAAGCGGTTAGGGCTCAGTTGCACAATTTAGGCTGACTTGTTATTTCAGCCGGGTTATACCGGCCATGTTAAACCAAACCGCTTAACCCGTTGTTCAACTGGCTCGGTGAGCACGTCTTCGCTCACACTGTCTGCGCGGATGGTTTTTAATAGGTTGTCCAGCAAAATAATACGCGCATCGGGGCGCTGCTGAATAATAAGCAGCTTTTGCACAAAAATAGTATCAGGGCTGTGGCTATTAAAATAATTGGCGGGCATAAAATCGACCCATTCGGCTGGAAACTCATCGAAACTAAATTGGCTTTCCCATTCACCGTTACTCAATGCCTCCACCACCCACTCATGTTGCTCTTTGCGCAGGCGAAACTGATCCCAATCCTGTTGTACCGGTATTGAGTTTTCCTCCAACTTTAAGGGGGATCGCAGCCCAAATCGACCAAAGCCTGTATCACAAAAATAAGCCCCCTCGGGCATATCCACAATCAGGGCCATATGGGTTTTGGCCCAGCGGCGGCCGTAAAACATGGGCCGTGCGCCCACCAATCGCACCTGAAACCCCAGCGCTTGCAGGGCCCAGGCGAATAGTCCATTCACCTCATAACAATACCCACCCCGGCGCTGGGTAATAATTTTCTCCACTATGGCCGCAGGATCCAAGCTCACACCCAAACCCGCTTGCACGTAGGTGTTTTCAAAGGGCACCGTAAAGAGCTGGGCACGCATCAGGGTCGCAAGGCCAGCCGCATCACAGCTCGGCCTGGCCGCAAGGCCAATACGCTCTAGGTAGGCATCTAGAGGAAAAGATTCAGGCGACATTCAGCGCTCCTTTTAAACTATGGCGGGGTTAGGGTATGGCCTGGACAGTAAACTTGACCTGCGGGTAAGCCAGTATCTGCCCAGTGTAAAAGTACTTTAGCGCGTCGGATCAACCCGCTATTGAAGCAGCCACTGGGGCTGCAAAAGCCAAAGAGGCGGCACTATGCGGCAATTTAACGTAGAATGCAGCAGCCTGATTGAGAGTGTAACAGCCTCATTCAAGGCCACTCAATTTAACTCCCCACCTAGGTACCTAAGTGCAATGAAGTCTTTGCGCCCTCTTTTACTCAGCTTCGCGCTCGGCGCGAGCGTGCCAGCCCTGGCGTCTTCCTCATCGGTATTTGAAGCCAATTTTGACGGCGACGCTAAAACCATTCCATTCACCCTACTCTACGGCGCCTCGATTGAAGCCAACGACGGCCGCGCCAATAGCGCCTATTTAAAATGCGCCCAGGGTGGCTCCACGCTCATTAGCAAACAACCCTTAAACGAAATGGGTGTATTGGAGTTATGGGTAAAACCCACTGCGCCGGATACTCATTATGAAATGACGTTTTATGTGCGCGCCAAAGACAAAGATGAAAATAGCTGGGTAAAAATTGGCGCAATCGATTCGGAAAAAAATGACGCCGACTACACCGCCAAACGGGTCTCCATTGACGAGGCAGGCAGCAACTATTTAAAAATTGAAATTAACGTTAGCAGCGGCAGTATCGCCATTGATGATATCGCCATAGACAAAATTGGCCTTGCCGTGGCACTGCGTAAAAGCCAGCTGGAAACCCAAAAAAGTTTGCAAGAGCAATTTAGCAAAAATGAAGACGCTAAAATCCTCACTGAGTCTATTGTGCGATTGGGTGAGGCTTATATTTCACAAATTGAATTACAGCGCCGCTACCTAGAATCCTCTGCCGGTATCACTGCCACCTTGCAATTAGCGCTTGCTACATCCCAGCGCAATCAAATGGCTAATCCACTCGCCTACCAAACCTTTGGCGGCATTGTAAAAGACGTAAAATCGCTCTCGTCCCCTATTCAATCTCAGCGCGTTGATTCACTGTTAAAACCCTTCGGCGACATAGCTACAGCTACGCTGAATGTGGTGAGCGGCGGTGTATACCCTATTTTTGCTGAAACGTTTAAATCCATAGTGGCGGCAAGTTTTGAGCGCAACAATTACGCTAACCTAGACATACCAAAGGATCTGCGTAAATACGCCGAAAAAAATGGCCCCCAGGTGTACACCAAAACTGAGACCTTTTTAAACGAAATAAAAAATGACCTGGGCAACATCACTGCACTGGACAAAGATCTAAGCGCCATACAAAAAGAGGTGGATAGCTTCCGCAAAGATTTAGAGAAAAATCTGCGCGAATACCTAGCCGCTGGCGGCATGGAAAAAAACAACGACAGTCTCAACCGCATCATGAGCAAAGACCCTAAAGATCGCGAAGCAGCCATCAAGGTGGTGCGCGATTATTTTGCTTCACAGGCGGCGTTTTTCCAAAACGGCACCAAGAACAATGCTCAGCTTTTACAGTTTTTGTTAGTCAGCAACAGCAAAATTGAAAAAGTGCAGGAATTCGACGAGCGCTTCAACCAGATTACTTCATCAGTACTAACCTTCTATTCGAAGTTTGAAAAATCCATCGAGCCTGAGAAAAACCCCTTCAGCACCGATGCAGATAAAAAAACCTGGGAGAATAGTGCCAAAAGTGCGCGCGAACACGTGAAAAAATCCCGCGCCGCGTTTGAAAGTGCCTATATCAATTACGTCACCGGGCAATAAACCAACCCGAAGCAAAGGCCGCGCAAGCGGCCTTTTTTATATCACCCCAAACCATCTAAGCGCCACACGCTCGGCTAAGATTAGCCGCCGTTTAAATTATTATAATACTGCCTGTTAGCCTCTGATCCGCGATGACGCCGCCTCTTTCATCCTAGCTGTACAGAAGCAATGAACACACATCATTTCAGACCGTCAAAAAGAGGGATCTTTTTGACGAGCCTACACGGATGTATTCACGGCGTGTCTGAAATGATGTGTATTCATTGCTAGTGCCTAGTTAGTAAGTATTGTTCAATACACCGCTGTTCACACCTAAAAATTGCAACTTTTACACAGTCTTTAAAGATCAACTGCGCCGCATATGAATTCTGCGAACTGTGCATGAGCCTGCCACTTTCAATGATTTGACCAATACTGATATTTTGTAATCCAGTCATCACACCCAGACAATAATAAACAACACCGAGTATCCGCTATGAAACGCCTGCACAGCCTGGTCTTATTATTCACAGTTTTCAGTCTCACCGCCTGTGGCGGCAACACGCCTTCTGGTGGTTCCAGTAGCAGCTCATCAAGCTCGTCAAGCGCTTCCTCCTCATCCAAACCGAGCAGCTCTTCAAGTTCATCTAGCTCGTCTTCGTCGTCCTCCAGCTCATCATCGTCAAGTTCCTCATCCTCTAGCTCGTCTTCCTCTTCCAGTTCCTCATCGTCCAGCTCCTCCTCAAGTTCAGGGCTCACCAGTATCGGTCTTACTAAGTTAATGGGGGTAGGCTGGAACCTGGGTAATTCTTTAGATGCAATTGGTGGAGAAACCGCTTGGGGCAACCCAGTGGTAACACAACAGCTGATTAATTCAGTAAAAGCGGCCGGTTTTAATACTATTCGAATTCCAGTGGCGTTTAGCCAATTTTCTGACCCGGATAATTTTGTCATCAAAGATGCTTGGATGGCGCGGGTTGAGGAGGTGGTGAATTACGCGCTCAATGCCAACCTCTATGTAATGATTAATATCCACTGGGATGGCGGCTGGATGCAGCCAACTAACGCGAAAAAAGATTATGTCAACAATCGCCTTAAAATCATGTGGACACAAATTGCCAATCGTTTTAAAAATTACGACCAGCGTTTGTTATTCGCAGGCACCAACGAAGTAATGGTTGAAGGCGATTACAACACCCCAACCGTTGAATACTACACAGTACAAAATAGTTTTAACCAAACATTTGTCAGCGCCGTGCGCGCCACTGGCGGCCCTAATGCCAACCGCTTTTTGGTGGTACAGGGGTTTAATACTAATATCGATCACACAGTTAATTTCGCCAAAATGCCTACCGACAGCGCAACCAACAAGCTGCTGATGGAAGTCCATTATTATGATCCCTATAACTTCACTCTCAATGAAAAAAGCACCATCACCCAGTGGGGCAAAAATGCCACCAACCCTAGCTCTACAGAAACCTGGGCCAACGAGAGTTACGTGGACAACCAATTTCAAAAAATGAAAACCCAGTTTGTTGACAAGGGTGTAGGCGTTATTTTGGGTGAATTCGGAGTTATTTCACGCACGAATGTTGCGAACCACGAAATGTACCGCACCTATTGGAATCAATACATTGCCAAATCAGCGTATACCCACGGGCTTGTGCCGGTATATTGGGATAATGGCGTTACCGCAAATAATGGAATGGGATTATTCAACCGCACTAATGGCGTGCAAACAGCGCCAGGCATAGTGAATGTTTTAGTAGATGCGGCGCGCTAAACGTTTAACCTTTCGCACGCGAGCAAGTCTGCTTGCTCGCCATCAAAGATTCATTTGCTTATTTACTACACTGACTAGTCGGGCCGAAATAAAGATTACATAGCATTTCAGACCGTCAAAAACGAGGTTTTTTTGACGAGCCTATAGGGATGTATTTACGACGCGCCTAAAAGGCTAGGTATTCTTTTATTGATGGTTAGGTAGCATCGAGCCACAACAACAGCAGGTCACAGGTACACAAGCCCGACAATTTATAACTTTTAAAAAATTCATTCGCGACGAATCTCTGGCGGGTGAGAGCTGCACGCACGCCAGTCAGCAAACGATTACTGATAGGCAGGAGGGTTAGATTAATGAATGCGGCAGAATGCGCTAATGATTAAATTCTGGTGGCGCAAGGCAACAACATTCAACTGCCCCAAAAAAATGACGAATGAAGCCAGCCTGTGCTCAGGCTAACCGCTACTGAATCAAAACAAGCAAACGTGTTTTACGCTGGGCAGCTTTGCAAATCCCTCCGCTATCGCGCCCGGCTAACACAGCCCCAAAACCACCCCCAATATAAGCCACACGATTGCCATGCACCCCCACTCTGAGCATTTTATCTACAGCCTATTTCCTCTATAATCGCGCGCTTTTTCGCTGCCCGCCTGGCGGGCCTCCACTCTCCCCACGTTATGAGGGCTGTATTTTGCAACTGCACAACGCTACCACTACACAACTAACCCAATGGGAAGCCGACCTTGCGGCGGCCTACGAGGCCGTTAAGGCGCAAAAACTGAATTTGGATTTAACCCGCGGCAAGCCTTCGTCTGAGCAGCTGGACCTCTCCAACGCACTCGATGGCATTTTGCGCGGTGAATACACCAGCCCCACCGGGGTTGATACCCGCAATTATGGCGGCTTGGATGGAATACCCGAGGCCCGCGCTTTGGGCTCTTGGCTGCTGGGCGTACCCCAGGCCAATGTATACTGCGGCGGCAACAGCAGCCTGACGTTAATGCACCAGGCGGTCATGGCAGCGACTTTTTTTGGTTTGGAAGGCGCGGATTCGGCCTGGCATTTAGAGGGCAAAATTAAATTCCTCTGCCCCGTGCCCGGCTATGATCGCCACTTTGCTATTTGTGAGCAGATGGGCATTGAGATGATTGCTGTCCCCATGAGCGCGAGCGGCCCGGATATGGATCAGGTTGAAGCGTTGATTAAGGCCGACAGCAGTATTAAAGGTATCTGGTGTGTGCCTAAATACTCCAATCCATCGGGCGTTATTTACAGTGATGAGACGGTGCGCCGTATCGCTGCTTTGGGCAAAATTGCGGGCAAAGGGTTTCGGGTCTTTTGGGACAACGCCTATGCGGTGCACGATTTATCCGACACCCCCAAAGCCCTCTGCAATATTTTTGAAGCGGCCCTGGCGGCAGGCTGTGAAAACAGTGTTCTGCAATTTGCCTCCACGTCTAAAATTACCCACGCAGGCGCCGGTGTAGCTTTTATGGGCGCATCCAGTGCGAATTTAAAAGGCTTTCAAAAGGTTTTAGGTATTCTGACCATTGGCCCAGATAAAGTTAATCAACTGCGTCATGTGAAATTTATTCCCACCGAGGATGCCTTAAAAAACCTGATGCGCCAGCACGCGAATTGTTTAAAACCGCGTTTTGCCAGTGTGCTTAAACACTTGGAAGAAGCCTTTAGCGAGAATGATTTGGGCAGCTGGGAATCAGCGGATGGCGGCTATTTTATTTCCTTTGATACACCCCCTGGTTTGGCCAAAGAAGTGGTGCGCCTGGCGGGTGAAGCTGGTGTAAAACTCACCCCCGCTGGCGCCACCTACCCCTACGGCCGCGACCCGCAGGATTCCAATATTCGTATTGCTCCGAGTGTACCCACCGTGCTGCAAGTGGATGAAGCTATGAAGGTATTTGTGTTGTGCGTGAAGCTTGCCAGTGTGCGGCAAGCCTTGGCCAACGCCTAACACTAAAAGCCCTTCTTTGAAGGGCTTTTTTTTGGTTTGCTGTTTTGAATTGGAATTTTTATAGATAAGTAGCCGCGTTTTTAAAGATACCAATTAATTACGGGCGCGTTAATTCTTTTGTGCATCCAGGAAGAGCACGCGCCTACGCGGCAGTTGATTTAATTATGGCTGCGACTAAGACACTTATTGGGTTCGTTTAATCAAGGCGCTACAAACCCGTCTCTGAGGCGCGTTCGAGTCGAGCCAAGGTTAAACTAATGAAAAAATTGGTCGCGGATTATGTTTTTACGGCGGCAATAGGACTGAGACAACATTCAAATGAACCTCGTAGAACAGGGTTTTACACTTATTCCTGATTTTATAAGTGAGGCCGATAACAGCGCAATTCTGGAAGCGTTACGGCATTTGCCTGAGCGCGATAATGCAGCTGGTATTCGCAGTATCGACAGGAAAATCCCCTGTATTCATAGCTATGTAAACAGCGCGGCATTTACCGCGCCGATACAACATTTATTAGCCCCAGGCGCTCAATTAGTCCGCGCTATTTTGTTTAATAAAACCCCTACTGCCAATTGGTACGTAACCTGGCATCAGGATAAAACCGTTGCCCTGAGCCATTTTTTTGCCGACCCTGCCTGGCGCGCTTGGAGCCTTAAAGATGAAGTCCTCCACGCCCAACCACCGCAAGCGTTGCTAGAACAGATGCTGACTGTTCGGGTGCATTTGGATGGCGCTGCGCGCGATAACGGTTGCTTAAAAGTCATCCCCGGCAGCCACCGCCTGGGGGTTTTATCCTCCGAGCAGATTCAAGAGGCTGTGGCGGTATCAACTCCTGTGTGGTGTGAGGCAGCGCCGCGCACGGCTTTGGTGATGTGCCCGCTGCTTATTCACGCCTCCAGTAAAGGCTCCGCACCTTCCCAGCGGCGGGTGTTGCATTTGGAGTTTAGCGATTGGGCGTTGCCGGCGGGGATTGAATGGGGTTAAAGCAGTTTTAAACCCGGATTGCGCTGCGCAGCATCCGGGCTACATATTCTTTTGGCAAATCGGTGGCGCTAAACGGTTAAAACCACTTTGCCCGCCTCTACCCCATCCTCCAGGGTTTGATGGGCTTTGGCGGCCTGGGCCAAGGGGAAGGTTGCGGCAATTAAGGGGGCTATGCGCCCGGCGCAGACGGCGGGCCAGATTTTATGGCGTATATGCTGGGCGATTTGGGCTTTTTCCTGTTGGCTGCGCGGCCTGAGGGTGGAGCCGGTAATGGTGAGGCGCTTGGCCATAACGCGGGTGAAATTCACCTGAGCAACCGCTGCCTCTTGAAAGGCTATGCACAGGATTTTGCCATCCGGCGCGCAGGCATTGATGTTGCGCTGGAAGTAGCTGCCGCCGATGCAATCCAAAATAATATCCACCCCGCGCCCAGTGGCCTGGCGCATTACTTCTACAAAGTCCTCTTCCCGGTAGTTAATACCCCGCACCGCGCCTAATTGGGTGCAGATCAGGCATTTGCTTTCTGAGCCTGCCGTGGCGTAAACGCGGGCGCCGGTAATGCGGCCCATTTGGATGGCGATGGTGCCGATGGAGCCGGTGCCGCCGTGCACCAGCAGCGATTGGCCGGGCTTTAAGCCGCCGCGATCATACACATTGCTCCACACAGTGAAGAGCGCCTCAGGCAAAGCCGCCCCTTCAATAAAACTGATGTCCTCCGGTAGCGCAAAACATTGGCTGGCCGGGACTGTAGCGTATTCGGCATAACCGCCACCGTTGGTAAGCGCACAAACCCGCTGCCCCACCCGCCAATCCCGAACACCGGTGCCCACCGCGCTGATCACACCTGCCACTTCTAACCCCAAGATGGGGTTGGCGCCTTCGGGTGCTGGGTAGAGGCCCTTGCGCTGCAGTAGATCCGGGCGGTTAACACCCGCCGCCGCGACTTTGATCAACACCTCGCCGGGGTTCACCACCGGTTTGCGGCAGGCCGCAACATAAAGGCCAGAGGCGGGGCCGGGTTGGTCGAAGGTGACAAATTGCATCTGGCTCATGGCGCCAGCCTATTGATCTGCCAGCTGCCTGCAGCGTCTTCTAGGCGTTGATATTCAAAGCGGTCGTGCAGGCGGTTGGCGCCGCCCTGCCAAAATTCAAAGCGATCCGGCACCACTCGGTAGCCGCCCCAAAAGTCCGGTAGCGGGATGGCGCCCTGCTGGAATTTTTCCTTCATGGCATTAAATTGCTGCAGCAAAAAACTGCGCGAGCTGATGCGCTGGCTTTGCGGCGAGGCCCAGGCGGCCAACTGACTTTCGGTGGGGCGGCTGAGAAAATAAGCCAGGGCTTCGGCGGTGGTGAGCTTTTCCGCGCGGCCTTCAACGCGCACCTGGCGCTCCATCATGTGCCAGGGGAAATGCAGGCTGACAAACTGATTGGCAGCAATATGCTGCGCTTTGGCACTGCTGAGGTTGGTGAAGAACACCAGGCCTTGAGCGGAGGATTTTTTCAATAGCACCAGCCGCTGGTGGGGGCGATGGTTGGCATCCACGGTGGCTAAGCACATGGCGGTGGGGTCGGGAATGCGGCTGCTGATGGCGTCGCTCATCCAGCGCTCGAATTGATCGAAGGGGTCATCGGCTAAGTTGCCACGGCGCAGGCCACCCATGAGGTATTCACGGCGAATGGTTTCTAAATCCAACATATCTCACATCTTACTAAAGGGGTTTGTTAAGCTTGCCGCCCGGCCCAAGCCTGCCACCCGGTGCGCACATAAGAGAGACAGTGTATGCCAAAAGCCCCCCGTCCATGCGGCAAAAATGCACTTTTGGGTGTGCTGCTGTGCGGTGGCGCAAGCTCGCGGATGGGCGCGGATAAGGCGAGCCTCAGGCTCGCAGGCAAGCCGCTCTGGCAACATGCGGCTGAGCGTTTGGCGCCGCAGCTGAGCCAGCTCGTCATGAGTACGTCCGCAAGCCAGTCATCGATCAACTTTGCGCCCTTTGCCTGTGTTGTGGATGAACAGGCGGCCTCGGGCCCATTGGGCGGCATACGCAGCGCCCTCGCCAGCCCGCTAGCAAAGGCCTTTGACTGGTTCATCATCAGCAGCTGCGACACACCGCTGCAGCCGCTGGACTGGGTGAACCATTTAAGCAATGCCAGCTGCGGCACCCCAGGTATTTATTACCTGCGCTACCAAGCCCAGCCGCATTATTTACACGCCCTCTGGCACCGCAGTGCGCTTGGCCCGCTGGGCGATTTTGTGCAGCAAGGCGGCCGCGCAGTGCGCGGGTTTTACGCTCAGCAACAGGCTCAGGCCATTGACTATGCTGCGGCAGCCCCGCTCAGCCTAGACCCCTTTAGCAACCTCAACACACCCGAAGACCTCGCCCGACTGCAGCATGATTGACCCACCTGACTATCAACACCTAGACACCGCTGAACTGATCCGCCAAGACCGAGCACTGCTCTGGCACCCCTACGCCGCCAGCCCCTCAGATCAACCCATCTACCCGGTGGAGCGGGCACAGGGGTGTCGCATTGAGCTGACGGATGGCCGCTGTTTAGTCGATGGCATGGCCAGCTGGTGGGCGGCCATTCACGGCTACAACCACCCGGCCCTCAACGCCGCTGTAGTGGCCCAGACCGAACGCATGGCCCATGTGATGTTCGGCGGCCTCACCCATGCCCCAGCGGTGGAACTGGCCAGCCGCTTGGTGCAGTTGGTGCCCGAGGGACTTACGCGCGTCTTTCTGGCCGACTCCGGCAGTGTCGCCATGGAAGTGGCCATCAAAATGGCGGTGCAGTATTGGCAGGGTTTGGGTAAGCCCAACAAGCAGCGCATGATATGCCTGCGGCGCGGCTACCACGGCGATACCCTGGGCGCCATGAGCCTATCGGACCCGGATACCGGTATGCACAGTTTGTTTCACGGCATAGTGCCGCAACAGATTTTTGCGCCCATGCCGCGCAGCCCATTTACTGGGCCATTGTTAGCGGACGACCTGGCAGCCCTAGAGGCGCTCATCCAGCAGCACCACGCAGACTGCGCCGCCTTGGTATTAGAGCCCATAGTGCAAGGCGCTGGCGGCATGCGTTTTTACCACCCGGCTTATTTGGCAGGTGCTAAAACACTCTGCGAGCGATATGACCTGCTGCTGATCGCCGATGAAATCGCCACTGGCTTTGGCCGCAGCGGGCGCCTGTTTGCCTGTGAACACGCCGGTATCACACCAGATATTCTCTGCCTGGGCAAAGCCCTCACCGGCGGTTACCTCACCCTCGCCGCCAGCCTCTGCACGGAGCAGGTCGCCAAAGGCATAGGCCAGAGCGCAGCCGGGGTGTTTATGCACGGCCCCACCTTTATGGCCAACCCCCTCGCCTGCGCCGTAGCCAATGCCAGCATTGCCCTGCTGATGAACGGCCAGTGGCGCGACCAAGTAAAAGCCATTGAGGCGCAACTAGAAGCCGAGCTGGCCAGCTGCCGCACCTTCAGTTGTGTGGCGGATGTGCGCGTGCTGGGGGCTATAGGGGTAATTGAGTTTATCCAGCCGGTTGATATCAAACTCATGCAGCCCTTTTTGGTGGAACAAGGCGTCTGGCTGCGCCCCTTCGGCAAACTGCTCTACACCATGCCACCCTTTATCATCAGCCCCACCGAACTCAGCCAGATCACCCAGGCCATGCGGCAAGCGGTGCTTATGCGCGAGCAGAATTTGCTTTAACCCCGCAGTGATCATGAAAACTGGAGAGATTATGAAATCTGTATTGATACCCATTGCCCACGGCAGCGAAGAAATAGAAGCCATCACCCTCGCCGATGTGCTGCGCCGGGCAAAGTGCGCGGTGACGCTGGCGAGCATTGAGAGCGACCTGTTGATTAAAGCCTCCAGAGGAGTGCTGATTCAGGCCGACTGCAGGCTGGCCGACTGCAGCGCACACACCTACGATCTGATCGCCCTGCCCGGCGGCATGCCGGGGGCGAGCAACTTAGCCGACTGCAAATTGCTTGTGCAGATGCTCGATGCACAGCGCCAGAGCGGCCGCGCCCTCGCCGCCATCTGCGCAGCACCTGCTGTGGTGTTGGGGCGGTTGGGTTGGTTGCGGGGCAAAAAGGCCACGGGCTTTCCTGCCTTCAAACAGGAGCTGCTGGAGCAGGGGGTATTGTTTAGTGATGAGGCAGTAGTGCGAGACGGCGCTGTGTTTACCAGCCAGGGGCCGGCTACGGCCATGGGGTTTGCAGTGGAATTAGCGCGTTATCTTGTGGGCGATGCAATCGCCGATGAGGTTGCCCGTGGGCTTTTACTGTAGAAATACACCAACTTAAACGGGTACATCCCTGTACATCACCATACAAACACCTAGCGCTCACCCCATTCAATGCACCCGGTGCACGGCTATTTCCTGAGCGCTGGCTGCTTGCCGCTTCACGTTTCTGGCTCCGTTCGTTGTCATCCCGAGCAAGTTCCTGGTTTGTCCCTGTTCATATCCTTCGCTGGCACCGCGATGCAAGACTAAAGCGCTCCTAGGGTGTTTGTCTGTACGTAAATTTACGTAGTAAAGGCAGTTTTTTCGCAGCATCCGTCATTATTGTGACCGGGTGCACTCAACTGCCTGCCCCATCCCAAAGGCACCCGCGCCCGCGAGGTCTTGAGGCGCGCTGTTAAGCGCGCTAACCTGCGGTTTTTGTACAAGGACTTAAAGGATGATCACGCGGATGATGCTCCTGGTGGGATGCGTCTGGAGCCTATGCCCTTTTTTACCCCTGCTGCCGTTTCCCTATCAGCTCTTCTATGCCATCGGCGCCCTGTGTTTATGCGCCTGGCGCAGAAGGTGGGCGCCCTATGGGTTGGGCCTGTGCTGGGCGCTGGCCATTGGCATTGGCCAGCTCGATCACATTGGCGCTAGCCAATTACCCCCAGAGCGTGAAGACAGCCTCTGGCGCGGTGAAATAAAAATTCAGCAAGTGCGCATGGCAAGCCTGCCCAATTACGCTCAGGTACAAGCGCAGATTATCACCGCAAGTACAGAAGAGCCCTGGCAACATAACCTCAAGGGCAAAGTCATTAGCCTCGGTTGGCCAAACCCTAATGAACTCCAGCAGGGCCAACACTGGTTAGTCAGTGTTAAATTGCGCCGCTTACACGGCCAATTAAATCCAGCGGGCATAAATTTCACCGCGCATAATTTATCCCAGGGTATTTATTTCACCGGCCAGCTGCAAAAATCCCCGGCAGCGCAATTAATCCCTGTGCCGCCAAATTTATTAGATCGCCTGCAAAACCACTTTAAAACAACGCTTACGGCTTCTTATACGTCGGAATATGCGCGCTTTTATTTAGCGCTGGCGCTGGGCGATACCAGCGGATTAAGCCAACAGGATTGGCAAATTCTGCAAAACACCGGCACTGTGCATTTAATGGCAATTTCCGGTTTTCAAATTGGTTTGATGGCGAGCATTGGATTTTGGCTGGGGATAATGCTCGCCAAACCCTGCTGCCTTTTGTTTAACGCACGGCCCCATTGGCAACACTGGCCGAGGCGTCTGTTGCCCTCGGTCTGTTCTATTGCGCTGGCAACCTTGTATACCTATTTGGCGGATTTTTCTCTGCCCGCTGAGCGTGCTTGGGTAGCCTGTTTACTGGTGAATGGCGCCTGGCTACTTAGCCTGCGGCCAAGCATTGCGCAATTGTGGTTATGGTGTTGGTTAGTAGCACTCGCCTGTCACCCGCTAGCGCCGTTAAATACAGGCTTTTGGTTATCCTATTGCGCCGTGGCAGCACTGTTATATTTCAGCGCTAAAAAAAGCCGCAGCGGATTAGTCACACAAGCCATAGAAGCCCAGTGGATCATTACCCTTGCACTGACTCTGCCGCAATTAGTATTGAATATTCCGCTCTCCACCACAGGTTTTATCGCCAATATTCTCATAGCCCCGTGGATTTCAATTGTTATTACACCGCTGGTATTTATTTTATTAACAGCGAGTTTAACCCTGGATGCAAGCCTCGGATTTATCCTACTGGATAAGGCCTATTTTATTGCCTGGTGGAGCCTAGAAAAAATAAGCCAATTACCCGCCACACTCTGGTGGCCAGAGCACAGCTTAACCGCGCTGGATATAATGTTGGCCGCAGTGGCAAGCCTATTATTGTTACTGCCGCGCAGCCTAGGATTTGGTTATTTAGGGCTTATCCTAATGGGTTTAAGCCTGTTCTACCCCAGGAGCACAAGCACAGCGGCCAGTATTGAAGTGCTGGATGTAGGCCAGGGTTTGGCGGTACTGATTAAAACGCCACAACACGCCATTTTATTTGACACAGGGCCAAGTATTTCCGCCCGTTTTAATGCGGGCACACATATTTTAACGCCCTATTTAATTGCACGCGGCGTTCATTCATTACAGGTGATTATCAGCCGCGACAACGCTGAACACGCTGGTGGTTTACGGGGTTTAAAACAATTTACCTGGCAGCAATTAATAACCGCAGAGCCCTTAGCCGAATATCCAAACGCTCTGCCCTGCACCACAGGCACCCAGGGCCATTGGGATTTTATTCATTGGCAAATAATTGCACCCGTAGCAGAGGCAGAAGACTATTCGCGCAGCTGCGCCTTAAAACTTACCATCGGCAGCCGCAGTATTTATTTATTCGGCGATATTTCCCTGCCGCAACAGCGCGCACTGCTCAAACAGGAAAACACCTGCTGCGCCTATATTCTCCTCGCCCCCGGCCAAGGCGCTAAAAACCAACATCTGTCCGCCCTGGCTGAGCGCCTTAAACCTGAGTACGCCGTATTTTCCAACGCTGCTCGCAACCGCTATCAGCATCCACACGCCGATGTAATCAAGGCGTATCAAACCCAGGGCAGCCAGCTGTTATTAACCGCTCAATTAGGTGCCCTGCGCTGGGATTGGGCGCATGAAAAGGCCGAGCCGATATTTACAAGCCAGTGGCCATCACAACAACATTATTGGTATCCGCAGCACAGCGCTGGGAACTTGACGCCGCAGCAACCCTCAGATTATCCCAGCGAGTAACTGCGGGCAGCTGGGCGGCCGCGGTTTTCGTAAATCGCACAAGCCAGCTGAAAATAAAGCAAGCTCCTTTTATTGTGCCGCTCGTTATTAATTGTGCCGCAGGGTACAGGGCCTTGAATTTTTGCTGTGCAACCTAATTATGTTTTTGCTTTTAACCCTCAGAGGAATGTCCATGAAAGTACCACGCGCCTTATTCGCTTTGGCAGCTAGTTTATTCTTGAGCACTCAGGCACATGCCGTATTTCCCAATACGGATAGCCAAGGCGATACTCTGCCAAGCCTTGCGCCCATGTTGGAAAAAGTGAATCCGGCGGTTGTGAATATCGCCACCTACAGCACGCGGGAAAATAATCCACTCCTTAACGACCCTAATTTCCGGCGTTTTTTTAATATTCCCGATAACGCACAGCGCCAGCCCAAACAACAAGCGGCAGGGTCCGGCGTAATTATTGATGCTGGCGCAGGTACAGTTGTTACCAATTTCCACGTTATAAAAGGCGCCGATGAAATTCAGGTGATTTTAACCGATGGCCGCAATTTTAAAGCTAAATTGCTCGGCTCAGATCCAGAAGCGGATATTGCTGTACTTAAAATAGAAGCAAAAAATATCGCCCAGGCACCTCTAGCCAACAGCGATAAATTACGCGTCGGGGATTTTGTCGTTGCCATAGGCAACCCATTCGGTTTGGGCCAGACCGTGACCACCGGTATTGTGAGTGCCCTAGGCCGCAGCGGTTTGGGCATTGAGGGGTATGAGGATTTTATTCAAACCGACGCCTCCATTAACCCTGGCAATTCCGGCGGCGCCTTAGTGAATTTACGCGGCGAATTAATCGGTATTAATACCGCCATTTTGGCCCCTACCGGCGGCAATGTAGGTATAGGCTTTGCTATTCCCGTCAACATGGCAAAATCCAGTATCGATCAAATCCTCAAACACGGTGAAGTAAAACGCGGTCAATTAGGCGTGAGTATTCAGGACATTACACCGGATTTACAAACCGCCTTTGATTTAAAAAATGGCCAAAAAGGCGTGTTAATTACCGGTGTGGCGGAAGGCTCTGAGGCGGAAAAAGGCGGCCTGCAACCGGGCGATTTAGTCACCGCTATCGACGGTAAAGAAGTGGCGTCCGCCGCAGCCCTGCGCAACCAAATTGGCATCCGCTCAGTGGGCGACAAAATTAAATTGCAACTGCTGCGTGAAGGTAAAGAAAAAGAGCTGGCGGTGACGGTAGGTAAATCCCAAGGCTTAGAGAGCAAGAGTTCGGGCATACACCAGCTGCTTGGCGGCATAAAGTTTGAGAAAAACCCCGCTGGACGTGGTTTGATTGTTGCGCGCATCGCACCTAACGCCCCTGCCGCTCAGTCCGGTTTGGAGCCTGGCGATGTGATTGTCAGTGCCAACCGCCAGGTGGTGGACTCTGTTAAGCAGCTGGAACAGGCCATCAGCCGTGATAGTGAGAAAATTTTGTTGCAGATTAATCGTGATGGCGGTAGCTTCTTCGTGGTAATTCGCTAGGGCTTGCCCCCTAATCGAAACGGTATTTGCCCGTTTTGTGGCAAATACCGTTTTTTTATGGGCGCAACCTGCTAGCCTTAAGCCCAACTCTACCTATTTTGTGTTCAAAGCCATGCGTCTACTGTCTCTCACACTTCTCTCCTTTGCCGCCGCAGGTGCGCTTTGGGCCGAGTGTTCCCAGTGCCAGTCCGATGTGCCTACCCCAGCTCCAGCCCTTACCACCATTAACCAAGATAACCTCGCCCTCAGTGGCGTTTGGGTGAGTAATTGTTATGCGGTGGAGCAAGCCCTATTTAGCCAGGATACCTATACCTTCTCCGCCACGGGTGGTTTTAGCTTAGAAGTTAACCGCTACTCCGACCGCCAGTGCCAAGCCTATAAAGGCGGTAGCAACTTTTACGGTAGCTACCAAGTGGGCGAACAGGTGGACACCATGAGTGGTGACAAAGCGCGCAAGCTGCGCATGAGTATCGACAACGCCGATTGGCCTGAAGGTGTAGCCAGCCAGGTGGATTGGCTGCTGCAACTGGATAAGGAAACTCTGCGCTTTGGTGCTTTTAACCCGCCCTTCAACTGGATCAACAACAACGTGGTGTTCCAGAAGCTCAAGGGCCAGGGACCGATGGTGTTCTAACCCTCAGCGCCCCAATTTTTTAGTTCTTGCCAGCAATCGCCTAGATGTAAAAGTAGCCTGATGCGGCCCGGCAAAATCCAAGTATCACGACCTCAGGCCCCGGATTACGCTGCGCTACATCCGGGCTACACCTCTCTAATCCGCTAAATCCTCATATTCACACCAGTGCCCCAGCGCCACAAAATACAACCCCACCTGCAAACCGCTGATACCGCTGGCCCTCAGGGCTTGGGCGTAGTCCTGTAGTGTCTGGCGGTAGGTGTTTTTTTGCGCTTGGATAAAAGCTTCCACTGGCTCCCCCGCTTGGGGCTCGGCGGTTTTGTAGTCGATCAGCCAAACACGCCCATCATCGCCGGTCCAGAGTAAATCCGGCCGTATCTGTTTTAGTGTCACGCCGTCGGCAGCCACCTGCCACCAGGTCTGCTCCGCTTGGCAGCGCTGGGGCTGATTGAGGCGGGCCTGCAAAAAAGGGTCGCTGAGGGCTTTGTCGATCAGCTGTTTGGCCCCCGCCATTGCCGCCGCTGCCAGGTTGTGCGGCAGGCCTAAGCGCAGCAACTGAGCGGGCCAGCCGGGGTTGGCCCCCGGCCAATGAGCGTGCCAGCGGCTCATGCCCTGCTCGGCCATGGCGCAAAGCGCTTGATGCACCAAGGTGCCTATGGCGCGGGGCAAATCACAGCCTGGGTGAAACGGGCTTTGCGCCTGATTTTGGTAGTCGTAGGCTGGAATATAGGCTTCTAACAGGGTTTCCCTCGGCCACTCTGGCGCCACCCAAGCGGCGGGCAGGCGGCGCAGAGGAGCGAGTTGCATGGGCGCAGGAGGGGCATCAGTCGGTTCTGTGGGGCTGTTTTCCACCACAGCGGCCACCGGCCAGAGGGTTTCCAGGCCGGGCCAGAGGCTGGCCAGGATGGAATGTTTAGGCGGCGGCAGGTTTTGGCCCGCCTCCTGGCCGGGTTTGACTTCCGCCATCAAATACAAATGCCGTTTGGCGCGGGTGCAGGCCACGTACACCAGCCGCACCTGCTCAAGGGCCTCGCGCTGGGCTTGCGCCTTGGCCAAGTGGGTATAAACCGGGTCGGCGCTGGCGGTGGCGGCGCCCAGGGCACTCACCAATAAATGCGGTTCACCTTGGTGGTTGAGGTGGCGCTGCCAGAGCCACAGCTGTTTATCCGCCGGCCGCTTGCCCTTGTGCAGGCTGGGCAGGAAGACGGCGTCAAATTCCAAGCCCTTCGACTTGTGGATGGTCATAATCTGCAGGCGGCTATCCGCGCTGGGGCTGGGCGCGGCGTAGAGTTTGTCGAGGGCGGCTTGAATACGGGGCAGGCTCGGCGCCTCCCCCTGGGCCGAGAGGCCCTCCAAACACAGCCAGTAGCGCTCGATATTGCTCAAATCTTCCGCCCGGTTTAAACAACGGGCGCCACCGAGGGCAAGCCAAGTGCCTTCCAACCAAGCCCGCAGCGGTTTGCGCGCCCGCTCCCGCCAGGCTGTTGCCAATACCGCCCAGGCTCGGGTCAAGCGCGCTTGGGCATCGTTCGGCAACACAGCGGCGGCCAGGCATGAGGGGATTTGCTCTAGCAGCGTCGCGCCCGGTTGGCTGCGCACGGCGTGTAAATCGGCAAGGCTCAGGCCCACCCAAGGGCCGCGCAGTAGGCTCAGCCAGGCGATGCTATCGGCGGGGTTAAACAGCGCCTGAGTCAAAACCCAAACATCCTGCACGGCGGCGTGCTGGGCCAGGGCCTGCATATCCACCGCTAAAGGTGCCAGGCCAGCGCTCTGCGCCAGGCGTAAAAAATACTGGCCGTGGGCGCGGTTGCGCACCAGTATGGCCATGCTGTCCTCCGGCGCCTGTGCGCGGTGCGCCAAAACCTGCTCAAGCAGCCGCTCGGCCTCGGCCGCCTGCCCAAGGCCTGGCGCCTGGCTGAGGTAGTGCACCTGGGCGGCCTGGTCTGGGCGGAAGGGTTCAGCCAGGCTGTAGGCCACTGCCCCGCTGGCAATGTCGCTCACGTCTGGAAACGCTTTGCTAAACACCCGGTTCACCCACTGCACTAGGCTCGGCGCGCTGCGGAAATTGGCGGTGAGCTGCAGCGGCTCTAGGTACACACCCCCCAGCCCGTGGGCCTTAACGTGCAAGAACAGGCTCACATCCGCCGCCCGGAAGCCATAAATAGACTGCATGGCATCGCCCACACAGAAGAGGCTGCGGCCATCCCCCGGCTGCCAGCCATAGGTTAAGCGCCGCAGCAGTTCCACCTGACTGGGCGAAGTGTCTTGGAACTCATCCACCAGTAGATGCTGAATTTGATAATCCAGCCGCAGAGCTAAATCGGTCGGCGCCTCGTCATCGCCCAGCGCCTGCTCGGCGCTGAGGGCCACTTCAGTAAAGTCCAGCTGACCGCTGCGGCCAAACACCAGGCGCAAATGGGCAAGCAGGCGCGGCAATACCTCCAACACAGCGGCCAGCACGCGCCACTGCTCGTCGCTGTAGTGGCGGCTGGGCAAATACTCCACGGCGAGCAGGCCCTCTTGCACAGCGGGGTAACCGGCCAGGGTAAAAATCAGCCCCTTCATGGCGGCTTTGGCCACCTTGGCCTGCTCTTTCTCCGCCTTGGTAGTACCGGCGGGAAACCCGCAATTAACGTCTAAATTGATGCGAAAGGTGCCAGCGTTGGTCAGCAGTAGGTGCCGCAGGCCGAGCCAAATTAACTGAGCCTCCTCACCGCTGGCCGGTGGCGAGGCGTATTGGTCTATGGCGGTTAAACGCGCTATGGCGGCGCCCTTGGGATTGCCTTCTAGGCGCAGGGCGGCTTCATAGGCGAGGCTGCGCAGCTGCGGCCAGACGGGCGCCAGTTGTTCGGCGAGCCAGGCGTAGTGTTCGTCGCAACGCTCGGCCAGATGAGCCTCCAGCACGCCCCGGCGTTCATCGTCGGCCAGGCTGCGCAGCTCAGCCAGCAGCGGCCGCCAGGCGTCCCGCCGCGCCAACACCGCCATCAACAGGCTCGCCAAACGCTCCGCCCGGTTGTCCAGGTGTGCAAGCAGGGTTGCCAGGCTCGCCAATGGGCCGCTTAAGGGCGCGGCGGCTTCGGCAAGGCTGGCCAACAGCTCCTCAATGGCTTGGCTGTACAGCTGGGCGGGATCGTCGCTGATACTGAGCTGGTGGCCTAGCTTGGCCTGCAGCGGCAGCGCCTGAGTGAGGGACGCGCAGAGGCTATCGAAGGTAGAAATTCGCAGGCGGCCGGGGTTTTTCAGCAGCTGCCAACCCTGTTTGGCGTCTTGTTGCAGCACCTGGCGGGCCAACTGCCAGGTGAAGGCCTGATGGGGGTTAGCAGGCTCGGCGCCCTGCCCGGCTTTGAGTGCCTGCACCAAACGGGCGTGCATTTCAGCCGCCGCCTTGCGGGTAAAGGTGATGGCCACTATGGCTTCAGGCACGGCCACACGGGCCAGCAATGTGAGAATGCGCTGGGTGAGCAACTCGGTTTTACCGCTGCCCGCCGGGGCCTCCACTAGGAAGGATTGATCGGGTAAGAGCGCCCGGCGGCGGGCTTCGGCATCGGGGGGCTCTATGGCTTCAAGGTTACTCATCCTCTGCCTCCTCAGTCAGAAGATGCTCAAGCCGCTCTCGGTAGCGGCAGAGGCTGGCCAAGTCACAATAGCGGCAAGCCTTGGGGCTTGGCGTGGTAATGGCTATACCCTGGCTAAACTCATCGGCCAGGGCCTGTAGCCGCGCTTGCCAAAGCGCCAAAAGCTCCGGCCAGGAATTGATGTCGGTGTTTTTAAGCTCGGCCGGATGCGACACGGATAACAGCTCGCGCCCGTCTTCAACCAGGCCAGCGTAGCCCTCTTTGCCCGGCTCCAAAAGCGCGAACACACCGCCCACTACCTCCGGCGTGAGCAGGCAATAGAGCGGCACTTGCGGGTCTGCCGGGCGCTCATCGAGCCACAGCTGATGGCTGGCCTCCCGCGATTTGTAGTCGATCACCAAATGGCTGCCATCCGCCAGCCGATCCACCCTGTCGAGCCGCAGGTTCAGGTGCACCTGGCCGAGGCGAATCTGCTGCTTGGCTTCCAATTGAGCCACGCTAAACGGCCGCCGCTGCCGCTCCTGTTCCAGCAAAGCCGTAATCACACGCTGGCAACGACGGTTTTCAATCTCGCGCACCGCCTGGGATACCCCCATAAATGGGTCCAACTCCAACCAGCTGTGTGCCAGGGCGGCCGCTATGGCCTCGTCAATAGCCGCAGGCTCCAGCTGTGCTAGCACCGCTTGGTGCTGCCAGCTCTGCCAGAGCTGAAATAACACGCTGTGCAAAAGGCTGCCGCGCAGCCCAGGGTTGACGCCGAATAAGAGCGGCTGCACCGAGCTGGCATTAAGGCGGTGGCGGGCGAAGGCGGCAAAGGGGCATGCGGCTTGATCTTTTAACACCTGCGCGCCGCCCTCCTGCTCCTGCAGCAGGCCTGGCCCCTGGTCATCACGGAAGGTCTCCAAATCAAGCAGGGGCTCTAAATCACGCACGGACTCTAGGCCGCCGTCACTCAGGCCCAATTGCTGAGCTAAGGGTTCGGCCAGGGAGAGTTCAGGCCCAGTATAAAGCGGCAAATCCTCCACCAGGGGGCTGGGCACCAAGGGGCTATCGCCGTCGCGCAGGCTAAAACTCACCATCACCTCAGGCGCCGCCTGGCATAAACGGCGGGTAAGGCGCTCGGCCAAGAGCAACTCCCGCTGGCTGCTGGAGCGCGGCATCAATTGGGCGCGCTGCAGGGCAATCGGCAGCAGCGGGTTGGGTTGGGCGGGCGGCGGCCAGTTGCGGCCATCCATGCCCATAATCCACAGGGCGTCAAACGGCTGCCCGGCCGCTTCCAACAAACCCAAAATTTGCAGGGGGGAATCACCGGTTTGCGCAGCGAAAGGCCGGTAACTTAAGCGCTGTAAATGCCCCAGGGCCTCGGTAAAACTCACCGGCCCCAGCACCGATTCGAGCTGCTGCACATCCGCCAATAACACCGGCCATTGCATCAACTGCTGGTATTCCAAGGTGTCCAGGCTGCGCTCGCCGGGCCAGTGCCAAAGCGCCAACAGCGCCTGCCACTGCACCACCCACTCAGCCATGGGCAGGCGCATCTTCGGCAGCGCCCGCCGCCAGGCGAGGCTCGCCGTCAGGCTCTGTTGCCACACCGGCGCCGCTTCCAGGCCTTTAAAGGCATCGGTGGCCGACAACAAGCGCCGCCAACTGATTTGGTGGTAGCGCCGGGTAATCTGTTGGAGTAAACGCGTCCGCCAGGGCACTTCCTGCTCGGCGCCTAAAAACGGGCTGGTCACCAGCCGCTGCCAGGCCTCTAAATCTGCCGGCCCCTGCATCAACCTCAGCAGCAATAAGGCCGCCGCAATAGGCGGGGTGAACCCCAGCGGTTCGGCCACCGAGATGTTATAACCCGGCGCATGGCGGGCCGCCTCGATGTGAATATCCTGGGGTGAAAACACCTGCGTGAGCACCCGCTCAACAGAGAGTTTGCGGCTGGGTAAATCGGGAATCACCCAGCCGATACGGGCCTTGGGTTGTTTGAGCAATTGCGCCTTAGCCCACGCGGCGGCGCGCGCCAACTCCTGGGCTTCATCGCTACAGGCAATGAGCTGCGCGGCGGTCTCCCGCACGGGTTCGAAGGGCTGCCAGTGGCAACCGCGCGCGGCGAGCGCCTGCAAAAGCGCCTCTTGGGCCGGGTTGATATCGTCAAAACCGGTCAACTGCAGCGAATGAGGTAGTGGCCCCAAACCCTGCGACAAGTACTGGCACAAAAGGCTGGGCATCTGCGCGCTGCAAAAGGCCTGCAGGAGCTCAAGCTCCAACTCAAATAGTTGGGCGGCGCGCTTGAACACCGCTGTTTCAGCTAGGCTGTCATCCACCTTTGCAAGCGGGACGCACCACTGTTGAAGACTTTGCCAAGCGCTAAAGGCAGGCCCAGCCAAACTCTCAGGCTTTAACAGGCCCCAGCCATCAGCCTCGCGGCTCAACAGGCGCTGCCAAAGTGTGACGGCTTGATCGTCATTCAGCAGGCGAAAACCCAAGGCAGGAAACCGCACGGTGCCCAGGCTGGAAAAGGCCCTTTGCCACAACAGCTCTTGTGCATCGGCCCAGGAGAGGAAAGTCACCGCCGCCCAAGCACTGCGCCCCTGGGCCTGCTGATACTGGTTGTAGGCGCGAATCAGCACCCGCGCCAAACGGCGGTTGGGCGTAAGCACCCAACTGCCAGGCGAGACAGCCGCAAATAACGCGTCGTATACCGCATCAGTTCGCACCCAATACCCCCCGCGCAAAAGCCGCGACGGTACAAAGCTGGCGCCACAATAGCAAGCCTCAACCCAAGGGCAGCCGCATAAGCACGCCCCGCCATTGGCGCACCGGCGCCCCCATGGTAGCCTTGCGCCTTTATAGCCTTTAGCCGGAACCAGCATGCCCCACGCTACTCATTCACCCAACACACCGCTCGCCCTTATCGTTATGGGCGTCAGCGGCTGCGGCAAATCCACCCTAGCCAGCCACCTGGCGAAAACCTATGGCTTTGAATATGTTGAAGCCGATGATTACCACACGGAGCTTGCCAAAAGCCTAATGGCCAGCGGCACGCCCCTCACCGATGCCCACCGCGAACCCTGGATCCAAGCCCTCTGCGCCAAGCTGCAACAACTCGCCGCCGAGGGCAAAAGCGCCGTCCTCGCCTATTCCGGCCTGCGCGCCGCCCACCGCGCACGCTTTCGCGGCCTCGGTTTACCGGTGCAGTTTATTCACTTAGTGGGCGATAAAGACCTGATCCGCAGCCGCATGCAAGCCCGCCAAAATCACTTTATGCCGTCGGGTTTAGTCGATAGCCAGTTTGCCGCCCTAGAGCCCACCGATGCTGAAAGCGATGTAGTGTCTATTTCCGTTGCAGAAACAGTTGCGGCCATAGTGGCCGAGGCGACTGCTGTTACTGGGGAATTTATCAGCCAGTACAGCTAGTGGCACAGGCTAACGGAATCAACAGTGCCTGTAGGGGCACCCCTTGTGGGTGCCCTTTTTGGGTGCCCAGCCCTGAAGACCAGCCGAGAACAGGGCAAACGTTAATCGCAGCAGCCACCTTTGTAGCGGTATCTGCCCCAGGGCATAGCCACCAAAAAAGAAACATCAATTCGCGCGCGGCAGCCAACGCCCGCATGCACTCAAAATATAAAACAACCTATCCGCTGCCAAGCGGCTCAGGCCTCACACCAACTCTTAATCAAGCGCTGCACCTGCTGCTTAGGCTTTTGGCTTAAGGCCTGCAATTGCCCAAAACTTAATCCCGTCACGCCATGATCTTCCTCAAGACTGTGCAGTACTTTTAACCAGACATGGGCGCAGGCCTCGGCATCCGCCAAAGCGCGGTGGTACTGCGCGGCTCTGGGTAATTTAAAGTGCTCAATTAACTCACCCAATTTATAACTGGGCGCCCCAGTTAATACCCGCCGGGCCGCTAACAAACTACAGCCTATGCCGCCAGCAAATGATTTTTTAATACGTTTAAATTCTGCGTGCAAAAATTTAGCGTCAAACGCGGCGTTGTGCGCCACCAGGTTAAATCCCTCAATAAAAGCAAAAAATTCTGCCATCACCTGCTGATTTTTAGGCGCCTCGCGCACCATTGCATTGCTAATTCCAGTGAGGTTTTGAATAAACAGCGGGATACCGATGCCAGGGTTCATCAACTGACTAAACTGCGCCACCACCACGCCATCCACTAATTTTACTGCCCCCACCTCAATACTGCGGTCGCCACTATCGGGCGACATGCCGGTGGTTTCAAAATCAAACACAACAAGGGTATTGGCAGGCGACGATGGCAACATAAATTCAAAGGCAATTAATAAATTAAAGAAAAGCTACGGGTATGTTTAGATCAACAACACCCATGGCAGAGCGCTATTATTAACCCGGCGACATTTAGTGGCGGGTTAATAAGTGCTGCATGGATGCCTTACCTGCGGCCTGAGGCGCCACGAGCCCCGCTAAAACAAGCAGATCCACGTATCTGCTTGTTTTAGCGGGGCGAAGACAAAATAGATCAGGACGATCTATTTTGTCGCCGGGTTAATACAGCTTGGTCAAATCAAGGCGCAAGTAATCGCTTCAAGGCCTCATAGGCATGGGTATAGGTTAAAAACAACTCCGCATCACCGCCCTTATCGGGGTGATGCTGCTGCGCCAAGCGCCTATATCGCTGCTGCACCACGCCCCAAACGGCATCCTTGGGCAAACCCAAACAGGTCAAATGCGCCTCGGCCTCGTTAAAAACAACAAAACGTTTAAAAAAATCATCCACAAAACTGCGGCAGGTTTCTTCTGTGGCATTAATCCAGTGAATTAAATCACCGTAATAGTCGGCCAGGGCTTTGTAACTAGTATCTTCGCTCGGCAAATGAGTCGCACAGCCGCTAGTTTTCTTTATCACCACCTCGATACACACAGGCCCCAGCAACAAATGCCGCCCCTGCTCGGCTATGATTTTATTAACTGCATACAAACAATGGCGCAGAAAAAAATGCTTGCGAAATAAGGCCACCCAATAATTGGCTTCCTCACACACCGCCAATAATCCTTCTGTCTGCAACAATGTTAAAAGCTCATACTCCCGAATCGGCTCAACCCGATCCTCAAAAAAAACCGCCAACCTGGCAACCAGCAGGTCAGCGGCTTTGATTAATTCATCCATGTGAATTAAAGCAGGCAATTAGGGAACCTCTGAAAAATGTAGGCTGCGAAGCACTGGCTAGGCGAATTTGGCAAAAAAAGCGGAGTTTACAAGGAGTAAATGAGCATTTTTTTGCCAAATTCAACGACGCCAGAGCGAGTAAGGTAATTTTTCAGAGGTTTCTTAGGATTCAGCGCGCCAGGTAGTGCCCTGCCTAGAATCCTCCAACACCACGCCCATGGCCTTAAGTTCAATACGGATCTCATCACAGCGCACAAAATTTTTCGCCAATTTAGCCGCCGCCCGCTCATCAATTAAGGCCTCAATTTTCGCCACATCCAAAGCACTACTACCGGCCTGCAAAAACGCCTCAGGCGCTGCCTGCAACACACCTAAAATACTACCCAGAGTTTTTAATAGTGCCGCCATGTGTGCGTCCGGTGAGCTATTAATCTGCCGCACCAAATCAAACAAAACACTCAGCGCCACACGAGTATTAAAATCATCATCCATAGCCGCACAGAATGCTTGTCCAGCTTCACTGGCAAAAGCTTCTTCCAGGGGCAGAACAGTCAAGTCGCCAAACTGTTTTAAACAACCATAAAAGCGCTCTAGGGCACTGCGAGCGTCTTTTAAACTTTCCTCTGAATAATTAATCGCGCTGCGGTAATGGCTACTTAACAATAAATAACGCACCACCTCCGGATGGTAGCGGCTTAATACCTCGCGAATGGTAAAAAAATTGCCGAGGGATTTAGACATTTTTTCATCGTTCACCCGCACAGCACCGGCATGCATCCAATAATGGGCATACTGGCAACCATTGGCAGCTTCACTCTGAGCGATTTCATTTTCATGGTGAGGAAAAGGCAAATCCGGCCCGCCGCCGTGAATATCCAACGTAAGCCCTAAACAACTTTTACTCATGGCCGAACATTCAATATGCCAACCGGGCCTGCCGTTACCCCAAGGAGAGGGCCAACTAATTTCACCGGGCTTGGCCGCCTTCCAAAGTACAAAATCGCGCGGATCTTCTTTGGCTTCTTCCACGGCAATGCGTTTACCCAACTCCAACTCATCGAGTTTTTTATTGGTTAATTTGCCGTAGTCGGCAAATTGCTTCACCCGGTAATACACATCGCCATTTGTAGCGGCGTAGGCAAATTGTTTTTCTTCTAATATTTTAATTAGGTCGATAATACCGGCCACATGTTCAGTAGCTTTAGGCTCCAAATCCGGGCGCAACACACCCAGGGCCGTTTCATCCTCCACCATGGCCGCAATAAAGCGCTCAGTGAGCGCAGCAATAGTTTCGCCATTTTCTGCCGCGCGCTGAATAATTTTATCGTCTATATCAGTAATATTGCGCACATAGGTTAAATCCCAGCCGCGTGCACGCAAATAACGGGTAATCACATCAAACACCACCATTACCCGCGCGTGCCCTATATGGCAAAAATCGTATACGGTAATACCGCATACATACATACCAATTTTGCCAGCGACCAGAGGTTTAAACGGTTCTTTCTCACCACTTAGGGTGTTGTATAAAGAAAACTGCATGCGGTGACTTCCAAACTATTATTCGTCGGCGGCTTTAGCTAAAGCATCTTTCAAACTAATCGTGCGGTTAAACACTAAGGTCTCAGCGCGGCTGTCACGACAAAAGTAGCCTTCCCGCTCAAACTGATAGGCCTGCCCCACGGGGGCGTCTTTAAGGCCCGGCTCACCTAAACAAGCTTGCAGCTCAACTAGGCTATCGGGGTTTATAAACTGCAGAAAATCCTTATCGCCGCTGTCAGGAGCCGGGTCGTTAAACAAACGCTCGTAAAGTCGAACGCTAAAAGCTACGTGATCCTTGCCATCCACCCACTGGATAACGCCTTTAGGTTTAACACCATCAGCAGGGTCTTTACCCAAAGTTCCTTCAATAATATTGGCCTCAACCGCAATTATTTCACCGGCCGCATTTTTAACGGCATTCACCGCTTCAATAACATAGGCATTACGCAAACGCACCCGTTTACCCAACACTAAACGTTTATATTTTTTATTCGCCTCCTCGCGAAAATCCTCCTGATCAATAAAAATTTCCCGGCCAAATGGCAAACTGCGGCTGGGCAATGCCTCATTATGTGGGTGGCCCGGCGCGGTTAATACTTCTGTTTTATCCGCAGGATAATTCAACATAACAACTTTTAACGGCCGCAGTACACACATGGCGCGAGGTGCATTTTTATCTAAATCATCGCGAATGGCATGTTCTAACATGGCTACATCCACCACACCATCAGAGCGGGTAACACCAATCATTTGGCAAAATTTACGCACCGCCGCAGGTGTTACGCCGCGCCTACGCAAACCGGCAATGGTGGGCATACGCGGGTCATCCCAACCATCCACCAGGCCATCATCCACCAATTGTTTTAATTTGCGCTTGGAGGTCACCGTGTAATTTAAATTTAAGCGGCCAAACTCGTATTGCACCGGTTTATGAGGCACAGGCAAATGCTCGATAAACCAATCGTAAAGCGGTTTATGGTCGGCAAATTCTAAAGTACATATAGAATGGGTCACGCCCTCAATGGCGTCTTCCTGGCCATGGGCGAAATCATAGGTGGGGTAAATACACCATTTATCACCCGTTTGGTGATGCGCTTGCTTGCGAATGCGATACAAAATAGGGTCGCGCATATTGATATTGCCGTGGGCCATATCAATTTTCGCCCGCAACACACATTCGCCCTCATTAAATTCACCGGCACGCATTTTGTCAAACAGCGCCAAGTTCTCCGCCACACTGCGCTCTCGGTAAGGCGAATTTTTACCCGGCTCTTTTAATGTACCGCGATGCTCACGGGCCTCATCAGCGCTTAAATGACACACATAGGCTTTTTGCTGTTCAATTAAATGAATAGCCCATTGATACAATTGATCAAAATAAGCCGACGCATAACGCACCTCGCCGGCCCAATTAAAACCCAGCCAACGCACGTCTGCGATAATGGCGTCTATATATTCTTGGTCTTCTTTGGCTGGGTTAGTGTCGTCAAAACGTAAATTACACTGGCCGCCAAACTCCTCCGCCAAACCAAAATTTAGACAAATAGATTTGGCGTGGCCAATATGTAAATAACCATTAGGTTCGGGCGGAAAACGCGTTACCAGCGTTGCAATAGTGCCGCTGGCTAAATCCTGCTGGATCTGTTGCGCTAAAAAATTGTGTGGCTTGTTATCGTCAGTCATTGGGCCTGCCATTAGAGAAAGAGTCCTGAACGCGAAGGCTGTGCGCGCGGTTCATATTCAAAGACAAAGCGGCTATTATAGCCCCCCTTTTTAGCGCCAAGCCATGCCCGCACACCAAGCAGCCTGGCCACACCCCACCCAGGAGCACATATGATCACTCTACACACCAACCTAGGCGACATCACCATAGAGCTAAACCCCGAAAAAGCCCCCAAAACCTGTGCGAACTTCAAGCAGTACGCAGAAGATGGCTTTTATGATGGCACCATCTTCCACCGTGTCATCAACAACTTCATGATCCAAGGTGGCGGCTTAACCGCCGATATGAAGCAAAAATCTACCCGCGCGCCCATCGACAATGAGGCCGACAATGGCTTGGCCAACGACACCGGCACCATCGCCATGGCCCGCACCTCCGACCCCCACAGCGCCACCGCCCAATTCTTTATCAACGTAAAAGACAACGACTTCCTCAACCACTCCGCCAAAAACAGCCAAGGCTGGGGCTACTGCGTATTTGGCAAGGTAACTGAGGGCATGGATGTAGTGAACAAAATCAAAGTAGTCAAAACCGGCGCCCAAGACGTGCCCCAAGAAACCATCACTATTGAGCGCGTAACCGTCGCAGGTTAAACATGGCAGCCTATTTCATCTCCGACCTGCACCTAAGCGCCGAAGTCCCCCACATTTTCGAGGCCTTCAAAGAATTTTTAACCCGCCTGCAGGCCGGTGATGATTTGTACATTTTGGGCGATTTTTTTGATGCCTGGATCGGCGACGACGAAGACGCCCCCTTCGCCCTAGAAGTAAAAGAAACCCTCCGCCAACTCACCCAGCGCGAAGTGGCAGGCTACATGCTCCCAGGCAACCGGGATTTTCTCCTAGGCGAAACCTTCTGCAGAGAAACCGGCTTTACACTCCTACCGGAAGAACACATCATCACCCTCAACGGTGAGCGGGTCCTGCTTATGCACGGCGACAGCCTCTGCACCGACGACACCGAATATATGAAATTCCGCCAAATGGTTCGCAACCCGGCCTGGCAAGCGCAAGTGCTCGCTTTGCCTCTGGCGCAGCGCAGAGCCATGGCAGCGCAGTTGCGGCAGCAGAGTAAATCACTTAATGCTATGAAGGCGGAGGAGATTATGGACGTGAATCAGAAGGAGGTTGAGGCGCGGATGGAGTATTGGGGTGTAAAAAAGCTTGTTCATGGGCACACCCACAGACCCCAAAGGCACAAGTATGAGCGAAAGGGATTTAATTACGAGAGATGCGTATTAAGCGACTGGGATAAAGATCCAGAGTTGGTTTTAGCAAGCCCGGATGCGATTTTAATCCTAAATAGCTAATTCGCAATGCAATACGGGTAGATTTTCAATAGTCTAATCTGCCTCCTCAAAACTTGTACAGAAATCTATATTCCGGTCAAAAATCTAAATGCACTAATAGCATGCCAACGCATGTGCTTAATACTACGATGACTCGCCCGCTGAGCCATATGGATTACTCGAATATGCGGATTCACAATTATCTTCCAACCATTCGATGATAATCGACGGCAAATATCGGCATCTTCCAGATACATGTAAAAGCGGCGAGAATCAAATCCGCCAACACGCTGAAAAGCCTCTCGACGAAATATAACAAACATACCGGCAACCCAATCTACATAATACGGGCCATCTTGAACCTCGTAATCAGAATTCCGTTGCCTCAGCAACACTCGTTTGGCAAATTGCACCAGCGAAGGAAATCGCCTAGCACTGTCTTCCACCCCACCTTTTGGAGACAAAACAACAGGCGCCAGCGCAGCTACTTCGGCCACCTGAAATGGTTTCAGCAATACGTCAAAATCCATAGACTCAATGCGAATATCAGGATTAACCACAGCGAACCAACGTGAGTTTGAGCTGGCAAATGCGGCATTATGGTTATCGCCAAAGCCTTTGGGAATTGAGTTACGAATGATACGCAATGGGAAAGGAAATCCCCTATAGCTAGACTCATCCTCCGGTATATTGACAGTTATAATGACCTCAAAACTCTGATGGAATAAGAGTGAGAGATCTTTCAGTAATTCATGCACAAGAGCCGCTTGGCCATGACTAACGATAGAAAGCGTAATCTGATCAGGTGAAATTGACATAATGTCCTGATTATATGGGTACTCAAATTAATAGGCGAAACAAATCAGCGATTTGCGATGGAACCCAAGCGACGAATCTCCTCATTTGCTAACCGATAAGCAGAAATAACATCGGGCGGCGCAGCATAAGGTGGCGCCTGGAGTTCGGTTCCGTCACGGGGAAGAGACTTCACTAGCGTCTCAATATTCGGATGAAAACGAGCACCACCACTAAAAAACTCGCGGAACACAGGGCAATCTATCAACTCAACAGCAACTCCAGAAAGCAATGCAAAGGCAATTGGCCGCCCAAATCCTTCCTGCTCTGCTGCGGAAGCTAACACATCCACGCCATTGAGAAATTCCTCCAACCGCACATCGTCGCTCTTGACGAGCTGAATGTTAAGATCAGAAAATTGTGCATATATATCGTTAAAATAGCTAGTTTCGTGACCATACACTCGGAATACCAAGCCCTCAGACAACTCGGCTCGCCGAACCGAATTAAATAATAAGCCATAATTTTTCTTCGCAGAATCAGTCCCTAATAAGCCAACTTTAGTTATCCCTTCGGACGGAACGACCCAAGGGGCCAATCGCTGCACTGCCTCAGGGAATCGGTTTGGAGCGAAAACCATTCTAGCTTCAGCGACTCCCAGCCGCTGAAGAAACGATTTGGCGTCACTGCGGTTTATATACCCGACCCTGCACCTCGACAGAACCAACGATAAATGAAGCAATATACGTTTCAATTTCGCCCGTGGACCCATAGCAAAGGGATAAGCATCGTGCAAAATAATCCACTGGCGGTTAATAAACGGAAGCGGATGGGACGTGGGCGTAAAGAGTAGATCTCCTCGTAGACACGCAACTATAATCTCCCACACAAAGCGACTGTAGGAGCAAGCAACAACCCTAACACCCGGCAACGCCACTTTTATCTGCTCTTCCAAAAATGAGCGAACCAATACCAAGCGTATAATATCGAGGTTCTCACGGAGATAATCCAGCCCGTAAAAATACAGTCCGTTAGTGGATTTAATATTATAAAAATTAGCAGTTATCACTTGGACACCAGCCTGTTCTCTCTGGCTCTTTAATTCTTATCGACCTTAGAAGCTCAGCCAAGAGAAATACGAAAACCATTTGAAAAAGTACTTTCCCAAGAAACACATCAATGCCGTGACGAAGAAAGTGTTGAAAATTAATTGCAAGAATTAAATATACAATCCAACCAACTACTCTAATACAGATCCGAAAGAGCATCACCATTATTGTGCAGCCAACAATCGAAAAAAACAGCCCTGCACCGCCGAAATTTGCCTCAAAAAAAGCACCAGGACTTGTAGCCAGACCATGCCCCACACTTGACTTATAAAATTCCTGCAAAGTCGCACCAAAAGCCCAGAAGCTCGCCGGATAGCCCTCAGAAAAATACTCCATTGCCCAACCAATTGATGCCTGCACTCCGAGAAATTCTGACCCGAACAAATAAGCAAACCCGAGCATATCTTTGCTTAGATCATCTCCCGCTAATGATATGCGCATGAAGCCGGAGAATAGCAACATAAATATGCCAAGCAATCCCCAAAATAAAAATGCTTTAACAATAAGACCAACAGGGGGGCGAGAATAATCCAATCGCATAAAAAACAAAACCAACGCCAAAAAGGAGAAAATTTTTCCATTGTAAGTAACATCTATCAGCAGAAAAATTATAAACATACAACAAAACTGCAAGCGACTTGCCCTAGCCACACAAAACAAAGATGTTAACAAAAGAAGCAAGCCCATACCGGGCAAGAGAAAATCATCCATGCCATCAAGTAAGTCCTCGCGCGTAGCACCGGCCATACGCAAGCGCTGTCCATGAATAAGAAGAACAAGCCCGTAGACCACCATCGCAATATATGCCACCAATAAACCTTTCCACTTTTCCAATCTGGCTGCCGCACGATTAGATAAAGAACCCCTACTAGGGCGGAATAATAGGTATGCCCACAAAACAAATATGGCGCCATAGAGATACGAAAGAATATTAGCTCTCGCTTGCGAATTGGAATATATATAAAATTCGTTATCGAAAATTAGCGCAGAGACAAATGCGGGCACCCAAAAATATAAAAGAAGCAATATAATTAATAAAACGCGTGTAGATAGCATTAAAAACACATCCAAATTAAGGCTCACCCAAAATCAATAACTATCGCGACCTTAATCAGGTTCAGCCTCGTTCACAGCGCTTATCGAACGGACCAGAGCTATAATTCTGTTCTTGCGCTTATCATTCGCTTGGTGGGCTGATCGCTCCTTGTGCACAGAACCCGTTAATAAAGATTCCAATGAAATTCGCTCAAGGTTATCCAAAAGTTCTTGTTTCGTGTTAAATCGCTCATGACGAAATGTTACGCCTCTAGTGCCCACAATATTACGAACCATGATCCTCATCCCTCGAGCCCTTCCTTCTCTAATAACTAACGGCTCCCCCTCCAACAAACTATTGAGCACCAATATATCACTGCTTCGAATCAGTCGATCCTGCTCTTCTGGAGTAGCCCAGCCGTAGAAAGTACATCTTAGGTAACGCATTTTTTTAGCTTGCAGCTCTAAAGATACGCGCTCGGGGCCATCACCAAACAAAAGTAACTCCTTAATGGGATTTTGACCAGTATCCAACCACTCCAACAGTTCATCCAAGCGTTTTTGGGTATCCATGCGGCCTACATAAACTAATCGAGCAGCGCCCTGTTCATCTGGTATATCCACAGGGCGAATTAAATTGTTGACTACAGATGTTGGAATTCGAGTAAACCCGCGAATGACGAGAGCCTGTATTCGATTAATAGTGATAATTCGGTCATACAACTTACAGGCTGCCCCTAAAAGACAGTTGTACAGGTGCCCTTTCCACCCCCACAGAGGAACTCGGTCAAAGAAAGAGGGCAAATACATCGAAAGCGCCTTATGGCCCCGCAGCGCAACGCCGACAGCCACAGCCGCCTCAACAGCGCCCGCGCTGACAATTACGTGACTATAATCGGCCACTAAGGATCGAATCGCCGCACGTCTCAGCCACCCGTTTAGTATCTGTTTGGGCAGCGCCCCGGGGATAAGTAAAATACCGTAGGTATTGCGCACATCTAACCCCAAGGCTTCAAACGGCAATTGTTCCTCAGCGTTATTAACAAAGACCGTTACAGAAACGTGCTCTGCTAGCGATTTAGCCAGAGCTGCCGCCTGGAACTCATGGCCCCCAACAACGTTGGTACAAGCCAGAAGAGCGACGCTTTCATGACGCATAGAATTTTACCCTTTCCAACGTTCATGCAATTCAGACAAACGGTGATACACGCCCAACTTTCTTGCCCACTGGGTTAATTGGCTACCATTGAAAAATTTGCGCGCACCAACACGATATAATTCAGCACAAGACGACTCTCTAGAAAAATCAAATACCCGCTGTTGCCCGCGATCCAAATCCACATCATATTTGTGTGTAGATTGTTTTGTGCTCTGCCCGCTACCATCTTGCCCTGTATTTTGGACTTTTGAAATTGTAGGGATTATGGCGTGCATATTAGCTTCAAACATATCCGTGCAAAGTATTGCATCTGGAAAGTATTTCTGACCGAGAAAATCTCGCTTTAAGCTATCCGAAACATACAACCCACCTGCACGGTTTTGCCTAGCCAGCAATCCGTTCTGGCTCAGCTCGATATAACGATTCCTTAGAGGATGGAAACGATCATATTTTTTCTTCCAGATACCATAGCCCCACGACATATTCCAAGCATAGCGCCAAAAATCATCGCCATTATTTATCTGTCCAGACGACAATAGCGGCGGGCAGTAGCCGCATACGGAATACACAGTCTCATCATCTTCGAAATACTCTAGGCCCGCATTTATAAAATCCAGATAGTTCGCCGAGGTAATGTTGTCATCCTCCATACTAATGATTTTACCGTGATCGGCTAAAATCATTTTTTCTGCCTCTGGGATGCTCCGGCGCAACCCATAGTTAGACTCGCGATAGACACGGACAACCTCACGAAACCCTGTCAGATTATCAACGTAGTCTCGAATCTGACCAACAGCTCTTTCATGCTCCGGTTGACTTGCACCATCAGACACAACATAAATAACACTTTGAGAAGCAAGATGATTTTTACGTAAAGCTTCGAGTGTATTTATTAAGTGGTGAAATCTTGTATATGTGTAAACAGCTACAGGAGCAAGCGCTTTTGAAGCATTTTCAGCTTGATTCATATATTCATTTCTTAGTTTTTAATAGCTAACTTAGCAGGCCGCATTTCTCCGAATCAACAAACCAATTCGGTCGCGCAAAATTGAAGATCCCAGAACTGAGCCCAACATCGACAAAGTGAGAAACAGAAGCACAAATAGAGCACATGCAAACCTACTGGCATTTTCAGGCATGAGCGATGGAATTAAAATTACAACAAGCGTTGGGATGGCCGCCCCAATAACAACAGGCAATACTCGCTTCGAAATCCATTGCATATGTAAGCCCGGCAAAAGCCTTCGGTGAACCAGTGGAACCCAAAACAACAGATACAACATATTCATCAACAACCACATGGCTGCAGCCCCATTCGCACCATCAAAATTTGCTGCCCATACTACAGCGGGCAAATAAATTGCAGCCAGAATAAAACTTCCTACAAGATGCAGGCGCACGTTACCCTTTGCGTACTGGATATAATAGGCAAATGAGGACAAGCCCATAACAGCATTTCCCAGACTATATATACCAAGTACCATATCAGCAGATTGAGACAAACCTTTATTGCCTGTCCATGCAAAAAGCACCTGTGAGGCGCAAGCAAAGACTGTGAAAGCGATTGGAAACATGGCAAAACAAGTAAGTTCTGTGTAACGCAGATACAAATTTCGTGTGCCTGTTTCGTCAAAATTTGCCGCAGTGCTAGTTAGTCTCGGCAGAAAGGCAGCACCTATTGGAGCCGCCAATAGATTTATACCGCCAGCAAGGAGAATAGCCAAACTGAACTCACCATAGTCTGAAAGAGCTAAAATGCTAGAAAGAAAAAGCTTGTCAATTTGAGTGACCAATACCCAGGCCACACTGGTAAAAGCGACTCCCGAGGCAAACTTAAGAGGTTCTCCAAGCCTATCTATTGCCCCCCTAAACAGAATAACACAACGAGGAAGAAGTTGATTTGCTTTCCAATAGAGAATAATTGTCTCAAAAAAAGAAATAACGACCTGGTAGGAAAAGTAAGTGACTGGAGATGGGTCAACCAAAATAAGTATTGGTATTCCGCAAGGGAAGCGAGCTGTAGCAATTATTATATTAAAATAACCAAGCCAAACCTGCTCTTCATATCCAGTCACCACACCTCGATACAAACACGAGAGCCACCTAAATGCAATCACCAACCCCATAAGCTCAATGCATCTTGTTACCTCAATCAAACTCAATGCATTTACATTCAGCCACTTATTGGCGATAGCTTCTCCAAAAATAAAAAAAAACGCAGCCCCCAACACACCAACTGCAACGAACGCCCATTCCAATACCCGGCGCAATTGCGATAATGTCGAAGCATCTGTGGCACCAGCATTGTAACGAGAAGACTCTCTCGCAAGTGTAGTACTCAAACCTGCATCCAACAATTGAAACCAGGCCTGCAGCATCGTGTAGAAGCCAATCAGCCCGTAGGCCTCCCCTCCCATGAACTTCAAGTAAAGAGGAACTGTGACAATACTTATACCCGCCACGTAGGATTGACTTATGTAATTAGCAACTATATTTCGGCGAAGCGACACAGATCAACCAGCCTTTGTGGCGAGAAATTGCTTCTCCATCTCTAACAATTCACGATTTCTTTCTTTTATTTTTCTAGCCGGATTTCCAGCGTAAATACCAAAAGCCTCGCAATTTTTTCTAACTAAACTCAAGGCTCCTATCGCAACACCTTCTTCGAGCGAAACTCCAGGCAAAATGACGCTCCCGCTCCCCACAATTACATGCCGCCCAATATAAACATCCGCATGTAATACGTTTTTATAGATATCAGGCACTGTGGGGTTAGTCAGCACATGACCAGAATAGTCATCGCTACTTGAATAAACTGAAACCCGAGAGGATAGCCCCGAAAAATCTTCCAAAGTTATTGAGCCAGCACCTATTAAAGATGCGCCAACAGCTATGTGCACATAATTCTTTATGTGGATACCACCAACACCAGCAGCAAAGACACAAAAATCATCAATGCGCACATTGCTTCCTATGCAGATTTTGTTAACTCCATAGAAAGAAGCTCGCTCAGAAATCTGCACGTTATGGCCCAGCTCAGCAAAGCCTATAGATTCAAGCTGCAATCTTGAAAGCATCCCCACCCGTTAAATACCCTTTATCAAATTAATAATACGCGATTGATCATCCAAAATAAGATCAGGATAAATCGGTAAGCATAGGACCTGCTCTGCAGCTTTGGCAGCAACAGGCAGATTCGAGCGCGTAGCAGATGGAAGCCCCCTGTACATTGGAAAATCACTTATCAAAGGATAGAAATACCTTCTTGCATTGACTCCGTGTTCTTTAAGGACTTTGTAGAGACCATCTCGACTCAATGGATACTCTTGCTCAACTAAAATCGGAAAGTAAGAGTAATTAGCAGTCATTTGCCCAGCCTGGGGAACACAACGCACCCCTTTTACAGATTTCAACTCTTGTCGATATAAGGCATCAATTTCAGCGCGGCGTCTTAAAACATGCGGCATATGCTTCAGTTGCAACAGACCAAAAGCTGCATTTATCTCGCTCATTTTTGCATTTATACCGGGTGCAACAACTGTGACCTCATCGACGAACCCAAAGTTCTTTAAGTGATCAATACGCTGCTTAGTTTTTGCGTCAGGACAGATGATGGCTCCACCTTCAAATGTATTAAATACCTTAGTCGCGTGAAAGCTAAGAACAGACAAATCACCATGTTTGAGCACGCTTCCGCAATGACACCTCACTCCGAAAGCATGCGCAGCATCATAGATAACACGTAAATTATAGTTGTCGGCTATTTTTTGGATAGCCTCAACGTCACAAGGATTGCCATAGCAATGGACGGGCATAATTGCACTCGTCTGTGGAGTAATAGCAGCCTCAATTTTTGCCGGATCCATATTGAGGGTTTTGGAGTCCACATCGACGAATACTGGTTTATTACCATGCCAAAGTAAAGAATGAGCAGTTGCAACGAAGCTATACGGCGTAGTGATTACCTCGCCTGTAACCCGCAGGGCTTGCAGGGCGGTAATTAGAGCCAACGTTCCATTGGCAAACAATGCCACATGATTAACACCCAAATACTCACAGAGAGCACTCTCTAATTGCTGATGAAAAGGCCCTCCATTGGTGAGTATTTTATTGTTCCAAATTTGCTCCAAATAGGGTAAAAACTCATCTAACTGCGGAAGGAATGGTTGTGTTACATAAATCGGCTTTTGATTGGACATATTCAATTCTTCAGAAAACTTTGTAGACATTCACCAACTCCAAAGTTGGCGAGTAAATGTCCATTAATTAGCTGGGGTTAACCAGTCTTAGTTTATTACAAGTTGCAACACGAAAAATCTGCATGCATGATCTGCAACCCCCAATAACCCGCGTGGACGGTATGCAAGCTAGAGACATTGCAAATTATATATAGATTCGAAAAGTAACAATCCCTACCCAACAAAGGAACACCCAGCATAAATAGCAGGTAAACCGCCTGTTAACTCCCGCTCACCAACCCGCTCCAGGACCGTTGAGTTCAAGAAGATAGATGACAAACAAAGAGCAACGAAGAGCTGGACACCACGAAAGAAGCGTCAACCTCAGGAAAAACTACAATGCTTAAAAATACACGATACTCGACACTTCCCAGCTATCAGCTTCGCATACAACCAAGAACCAGGGTGTCCTGTAATCAGACTGTTCTAAACTGGCGATCGATAAAATCTAGCAAACGCAATGCAACACCAAAGTAAAAATCCTGAAACAAAACCCAGAACGGCAATAACCAATCTCTTAGGAGATGCCTTTTCCTCAGGAACCATTGGCTGAACAATAATTTTAAATAGATAATTATCAGACCTCTCCGTAAGCATAAGAGCCTTTGTTTGAGTCTCCACCATACTAAAAAATACACTCTGCATCTCTGCAATGGAGGTTTCAGCAATCTTTTTCTCCAAATACGCAATATTTCTTTTGGCCTCGTCTTTATCTATCACCTGAAAATAAAGGTTAATTTCTTTAGTTAAAAGCTCGAGCCAAGTCTTTGCCACAATCGGGGAAACATGAGTAATTGATACCGTAACCAAACCTGTTTTTTTATCGCTCTGCACCTCAATCAACTTATTTAGCTCTTTATAAAGCATCCAGCTACTTGGCTTGCCTTCAGTGTCTTTAAATTTAGAGGTAACCCATTTCCCACTTGCCTCATCGTACAGACTTGGATCATAGACTAACCGCATGAGCTTTTTATCATAATTTTTAACCGCATAAACATCCGGCTCCAAATTATATTTACGAATTACAAAATCTAAAAACGGCCAGCTTTTTAGAAGAGCCAATGCCTGATCCGTTTTATCCGATTCTTTACCCAAAGAAATCCCAGCCATCGCTGCCAAGCCGCCATATTGTGAAGCAAGCCCGCCCAACTGCCCGCCGCCATCCTTTTGTGCGGGAGCAAGAATTACAGTGGATTTATATTTATTAGGAAACGCTAAAGAAGCTGAATATGCAAAAACAGCGAAAAACATACTTAGAAGAAAAATAGCAAATTTATCTCGATATATAACAGACAAGATAAGACCCACATCGATCTCCCCATCCTGACAATCGGAACCATTTTTCTCAGAGTAAATATTGGTATTATTTCGACTCACTACAATTCCAGATATCAAATATTTATTATTATGACAAACCAAATCGCCGCCTAGACCAGCGCACAATACGCCAAGATCTGTTGATCATAGCCTGGTAAGCCACTACCGCAGCAAGCGCAAGAACAAATCCGACAGTTGATAGGCTCTCGGAAAATGACACTATCATACCAATACAAACCAAAATCAGCTGCACAACACCCAAAATCAAAAGGGCCTGATACTTGGTAAAACCTGCCCTTAAAATTATGTGATGGATATGCGTGCGATCCGGTGCTAATGGTGATCGTCCACGGCGAATACGGCGGCCTATTGTGGTGGCCATATCAGTAATTGGTAAAAGCACGAACCACAACACACCAACTGGGTTGATAGCATTGCCGACCCCTTGCTGATATTGAGAACTACGAACCAATAACACTGCCAACATGAGCCCCAAAAACATACTCCCTGCATCCCCCATAAATACCTTGCCGAACCCTTTGTGCCCAGGAGAACCAAATAGGTTGTATATCAAAAATGCAAAGATACTAAAACACAAACAGAGGCAGGCGGCAGCAAGCTCGAAATCACCAACTCTGTGTAGCAACATAGCTAACCCTAAAAAAGAAATACCAGAAAGCGTGCCCACCAAGCCATCAATGCCATCTAACATATTCAAAGCATTAATCAGCGCGATAACACTGACAATGGTGAACACATTTGCAAAGTAGCCAAGCTCAACAACCCCCAACCCAAATAAATCCCCAACGCTGTTAACTTTTACACCCAAACCATAGGTGAACAAAATAGCGATCAGGAGTTGAGCCACCAACCTAAAGCGGGCACTAATATCGTATCGGTCATCAAATGCTCCAACAGCGACCATCATAGCGCCGCCAACGATCAACACTCTTATAAATTCAGTCTGTTCTACCGCAAATAAAACACTAACTAACATCCCAGCAAAAATAGATATACCTCCCGTCAAAGGTATCAATCCATCATGCTTTTTCCTTCCGCCCGGTTTATCCACCAAGCCAACAAAGCAGGCGATGGGCTTAATTGCCGGAATCAGAAAAAAAGTAACCGCAAATGCCACAAGGCATAAATTTACGTATTGCCACATAAAAGATCCTTATAACTCTATTTAGGACTTAACATGTTCCAACCGAATTAACTAAATTCGGCCATAACCATCTTCAAACCGCACTATGTCATCTTCACCAAGATAACTGCCTGTTTGCACTTCAATTAAATGCAGAGCAACCTTCCCAGGGTTATGAATACTATGCTTTTCGCCCACTGGGATAAAAATGGATTGATTTTCAGTCAACAGAATTTCTTGATCGCCTTTCTTAATAAAGGCGGTTCCTGCAACCACAACCCAATGTTCAGCTCGGTGATAGTGCATCTGCAATGAGAGTGAAGCTCCCGGCTTTACACTGATGTGTTTGACCTGATGTCGCTCTCCCTTGTCGATGGAGTCATACGAACCCCAAGGACGATGAACCTCCCTATGCAAACTATGCTCCGGACGATTCTGGGCCTGTAAAATTGAAACAATATTTTTAACGTCTTGTGATTTGGTCTTATCAACCACCAAAATGCCATCTGCTGTTTCTATTACGGCTAGGTTCTTCACACCCAATAGGGTTACCAGGCGAGTATCCGCCATAACAAAACAATCATGGCAATCTTGTAAAATTACATCGCCTTCACAGCTGTTGCCGAAATCGTCCTTCTGAGCGACATCCCACACCGCGTCCCAGCTACCTAGGTCACTCCAGCCCGCTTGCAATGGGACAGTCCAGGCGTTTGCCGTATGTTCCATTAATGCATAGTCGATGGAAATGTTAGAACATTTTTCAAAATTTGCTGCACTGAGGCGAAGAAAGTCTAAGTCCTTTTGAGAATTCTCTAAAGCAGCTCCTGCGTTGCTAACTAGCTCTGGTTGCAGCCTTTCCAGCTCGTCAACAAGGCCTGCTGCAGGAAATACAAACATCCCACTATTCCAGTAATAACAACCCGCTGCCAAATATTCTTCAGCCAATTCACGGTTGGGTTTTTCGACAAATTGCAAAACGGGTTTCACGGGCGAATTGTTGGCGGCGGTTTTTATATAACCGTAACCTGTCTCAGGTTTAGTGGGGACGACGCCAAAAGTGACCAGTTTGCGCTCTGTTGCAGCTTCAATGGCTATGTCTAGGCAGCGGCGGAATTCTTGGGTGTTTTCGATAAGGTGGTCGGCCGCCAAGACGACGATAATGGCATCTTGCGATTTTTTCAGGGCTGAGAGTGCCGCGACTGCTATGGCAGGCGCTGTATTGCGGGCTATGGGTTCGAGAATGATTTGGGCGCGCTGGCCAATGGCTTGTACTTGATCGGCCACCATGAAGCGCTGCTCGTTGTTGCATATAACAATGGGTTCACCCAAGTGATCCACCCGCTTTAAAGTGTGCTGCAACATGGTGCAATCACCATAGAGTTTATGCAGCTGCTTGGGGTAGAACTGGCGCGATTTAGGCCATAGGCGTGAACCGCTGCCGCCAGAGAGAACCACAGGTACAACAACAGTCATGAAGAATCCTTCAGCCAAAAATTGGTGGGGCATTATATAGAGGTTGCTAGTACAAGCCAAATTTGGCGGGGGTAACGCGTTAGTGAACACAGTACAAAGCGGGCATGAAAATACACTTATAAAGTGATTCAAATGAAATGGTTTTTGTTGGCGCATATATAAGATGACGGTATTGCTTGCACAACCCGATGCGTGCCCGCAGCCCCCTTACTTGCCTGCACCCTTACACGTCGGATCGCATTCCATCCACAGGAACAATGGCTGCAGGTGATTACGCTCGCAAAAACAATAAATTAGCTAGTTTGAGCATCAAGCTTCAACGGATCCAATAAAAAACCCCAGCCTTTGGGGCTGGGGTTTTTTATTGGTTTGGTGGTGGGACGCCCACCCGCATCAAACGCCATCAGCACAAGCGATTGGGGTTCATGCTAACACTTAAGGGCTTACAGGGCCAAGCATTTAGGCTCTCACAGAGTAAGCACCCGCAAACATCATCGTGTCCGACAATAGATGGTGACAGTTCAACTCCCCCTTTAGAATCTGAACCCAACACACTGGCTAAGCTCAGGCGATCTGCTTTGCCATCTCTTTAAGGACGGTATATATGATAGCCCTGATACACCGGGCCTCACCGACCATTGTCGCGGAAAGCTCAGGGTTCAGCTGGGCAAGCTGAGCATTTTCAGCTTCAATCTTGGCGTAAAGCATCTCCGCCTCATATACCGCACGACTTCGTACATGTTCCAACAGGCGCTCGGCCGTGCCTTTAGCCAAGTTTAGCGATGCGCCTGCCTTGATCAGTAAGGCACGGTTAACGTCCGAGAAGTGGCGTACCCCGAGAATAGGCCAAGCCAATTGGGTCTCTAGAGGCCAATCCTTTTTATCGAAAGCAGCCGTGTCATATGTGGCCACGCTGAGTAGGTCGTAGAACGGTGCCAGTTGCACACCTTCATACGTGACCAGAAAGCTCAGGTTTTTAAGGTGAGCATCGCTATTGCCGATGAGTACATTAAACACCAACCACCTGAATATACTAGAGCGCGCTACCGCCGGACTACGACAGGCATTGGCCAAGGCGGCGAGATTCTCTATGCTGCCCTGACTGTATTTGAAACTCCGATCCAATCCCAGTAATTGGCAGGCATCGATTACATGTCGTCGTTGCCACTCCTGCCCATCAAAGAAGCGGTCGAAACGGTCAATCAGGTACACCGGTGAAGGCACATAGCGACGGTGTACATTAGGAACCTCAAGTCCGAGCCGTTTGGCCAGCAGCATGACGAACCATTCGTTGATGACTGAGTGAGGATAATCATCGTCTGGGTGATCAGGCTTCAAAATATGGGTGGATGGTGTTGCACCAGCAGGTTCATACAACTTGCCATCTTGTAGGACAACCGCTAGCTTGTGCTGAGCACCCGCCAGCGACATCCGTTTGATCGCACCATGAGTCAATGATGCCTTGGGCAACTGGCAAATGCGGGTTTCCAATACTTCATCCGGTAATGGCCGCAGAGGCTGAGCCGTTTGGGGCGCAGAATCCGACGGTAACAAAGTCACCGACCCCGCTGATTCCGCGCCATACCAAGCTAGCAAACCGAAGGCGTCTGCCACTTCAAGCTTGGCATCTCCAGCAAGCAGAACCCGTTGCCCTTCTTCTGGCAATAAATTATCAAAATACCATTGCACTGGGCGCGTGCTTGCTCCATCTATTAAGTATTCACCGCTCAGCGGGATGTGCGGACTTAACGCAAAGCTCTGTGGGTCGTTTAACCACTCTTGGATGTATTGAAAGCTCCATAGGCCGCTCACCTCCCGCAGAATGCCGATTTCTGTCTTATTAATTAAAGCACTCAGCGACCGACCGCTCATTGCTTGTCCTTAATATTCACCGGGTCACTCATTAGGGCCGCCACACTTTCCGGTACATCTAGACTAACTCGAATGCCCAATCCCTCAAGTACTTGGAATAGCTTGCCCCATTGGACGGTCTCGGAACCACGTTCAATCTTGCCTAGGAAATTTTCGCTAACGCCGATACTACCTGCTGCATCGTCCTGGCGAATTTTTTGCGCCTTACGGCTTGCGCGCACCACCCTGCCAACGGCGGCTGCGCTATTAATCGGTATCTTCATGTAAAATCCTCACGAACGAATGGATTTTGCGCCAATTCTAGCCTTTAGGCAAGAAATCCTTTTATTCGTGAGGATTTTTAATGAGAGGGATCCTTTACAGCAAAATTCCTCACAGGGGTGAGGATTATGGCGACTCAAGATCTAGACAATAGTTAAGGCAAGCTCTTGTGAACCGGTGAACGTGACCTCCGAATTCACCAAGCCAAAATAAGCAACACAATTTCCGTCAAAAAATTAGAGGCTTTCTGTTAATGCGCACTCATGGATTGTTTTAGTTTGGGTTGCGCGCGCAATGAAATCTTCTTCGGATATACGGGGAAGTACTCCTTGATGCGCCTCCGTAAAGTAACGTAAGCCACCCCACAATCTGACGTCTCCTATCAAGAAAAACCTGTGCTGAGCCCGCGTTAACGCGACATTGAGCAGATTGGGTTTTGAAGCCGCCCAATCTGCAGCACCTCGCGTCCGCTCATCGCACCCTAACACCATCCAAACAACACTCTCTTCTTTGCCTTGAAACGTATGGACCGTACCAATCCGTGCTTTGGTCCATTCAAGGAGTATGGACTTTTTCGGCACAGCAACGTCACCCGCAGACATCAGCGGTGTCCACTTCTCAGGTTTCGATATCTGACTTATCAACTCATCCTTGATTCGCTTGAATGGAGAGATGATGTAAATAGGTGGCAAAGACCCAGTTCGCTGGTAAAGGGCGACAAGCGCTTTATGAACAAGATCGATTTGTGACTGCACCGCCTGCTTGCTGAAAGCAGCTCCGGGTGAATGAACCCAGGCACTGGATCCTATATTGTAACTATCAGCTGGTGGGAGGCGTTTTTTGGGATCATCGGGGTCAAATAAAATCATTTTCCCCTCATAGGCAATCTGGTTGGCGATGGAAAACATAGGCTCAACACAACGCCGATGGACTCTCAACGGACTACCTATCCATTGTTTAGCTTCACCAGATCCGACCCATGCGCCCAGAGGATTAGCAGCATCTGCCAAATTCTGTACCGAGACGCGGTGTGGTGCGACATCCATATCGACCGGCAAGACTGATGATACGGCTAGCGCTTCAATCAATTTCATGGGCACAGTGAAAACTGGCTCAATCTGTAAGGGGTCACCCACTACAACAGCACGTTTGGCTCGCCACAGCGCACCGACTGCAGCTTGGGGCACAGCTTGACCAGCCTCATCAATAAATAACCAGCCAAGCGCATTGGCTCCAAGATCGCGAAACTGCCGCGCAAACGACGCGAAGGTCGTTGACACCACCGGAACAACCATGAACAAGCTTTGCCAGATCGTCAATGCATGAGCTGCCTCCTGCGGACGCTGACCTGACAACAAGTTGCAGAATGCAATTACGTTACTACCGAATCGCCCCCCCTTACTGAGCACCTCCGCCAGCCAAGCTTCCTGGAGCTGAAGTGCGGCCGCGAAAAGTTCAGATCGCTTTTCATTCAGTGGTTCATGACGCCAGAGACCATCAATTTGCCAACGGTCTTGTTCGAGTAAATTTAGATCCTGTGGGCAATTGGCGTGCGGAAAATCCTTATACAATTGACTGAGTAGTTTCTGTTTTGCTTCCCAATCTGCTTTTCGTTGTTCCAACTCCCTACAAGCAAGACCTAACGCTGCCGCCGCCCGTTCTGCTAATGTTTGCTTGGCTAGTCGGGGTTCTGCACTGTTAAGCTTCCGCCGCAACCACACCCCTTGGTCGCGACGATTAACCTCCAATCTGACCTGATAATCCCTGAAATTGATATTTTTAAATAAACGCGCCCAAAACCCAGGTCGCTGCATTTCAATAAATTGCCCTTCTGAACGCAGTAGTTCCAGTTGGGAATTGCAGAGATTCCATTCTTGTTCTGCTATTTCGAATTCTTCCTGGGCAACCTTATTGGCCTGCTGAGCAGCCTGCAGGCTTTGTGTTGCAGTCAGTGTATAACTAGCCAGCGTGTGGTCTCGCAACGCTTCTTGCAATTCCGCAAAACGATCTAATTTTGTTATCAGCATGTTGACAGCCTTGTCCGCCGCCAAGAATGCCTGTCTAGCTTCACGATAACTGGGGCCTTTATATTGTTCGCGCCAGGTCCAAAGTGATTGATGTTTATCCGGGTCAAAACCATTCGGTGGCGTACCTGACGACTTTGCGTTTGGAAAACTGATCCGGTCGACAAATGCCGTTCGATTGGATTTTTTCCCCAAGGCACAGGAAATCAGCCCCCATGGTTCGTCATCTACAGAAAGTCTGTCATATCCACCCTTGTTATTTACGGCTGCAATATTATGAGCGATCTGCTGCAGGTAACGTGCCTTGGGTCTACCGTCCTCATCTCGCCATGCTTTCTCACCAGCGAGTGCTGGTTTGCCCAAGGATTTTGACTTTGGAAGGTCACGCGAGATATTTTCGACAGCCGCATTGTTGGACGAGGCCACCACCATCTCAAAGCCGGTGAGATCATCCCGAAGCTGTACGATTGGACATGGTTTATCGCTGCCAGAAAACTTAACCTTAACCGAATCGGGCAAAAACGCATCGCCGGACGACTCATACTTTGCCAATTGCCTAGCGCGCCGGACAATATTCTCCGCAAAGATGTCACGTAAAAGTGTTGTCTTACCTGTACCAGGGGGTCCGTTGACTGAAAATACGCCCGAGGTTGTTAAATGATCAAAAGCGCTATTAATGGCGAACTGTTGCATCAAACTCATGACATGATTCGGTCGATCAAACCAGTGCCCTGAAGCAAGGCGATCTGGCCAAAGCTCATCAGCAATCAGTTGTCGCCCTGAGGGTTGGTAGAGATCAATACGATCAGAATCGGCTGTTGGCGTCAGATAGGCCTCTAATGCAGCGCAGGCATCCCCGCGCTCTAAAGACTTGATAGCGCTGGCGATATCGCTAGCATAGAAGCTATTAAGAATGTCAATTTCTCCACCTTCTATTGCAGCTTCATCATCCTCTTCCTCCGCGACAACTGTGCTATCTGTAGGCTGCTGGTTAATCGCCTTCTCGGAATTTTGTTTCTTTTTAGCCTCAGCACTTTTTGCACGGATAACAACTACTGGGGAATTAGGGCGACTGGATTCGGGATAAAATTTCGCCCAGCCATAAAAAATCCTGAGCAGTTCAGACAGATCGCCACCGCTCAGCGACACTGCGGTGGCGGACTGCGCACCAGCACCAGTTTGACTGGGCGTGAAGTTGTCAGATGACTCTTTCGAAATTCGATTCACGTGGAAATTATTTAGAGACTCTCTGAGCGTCTCAATGTCTGCTTGAAATGCGTCGAAATCTAACCCCGCAAGGCCTTTATTTTGTATGCGCCCAAGTGCCCACGGCGCAGTCGAAACGGACACTTCACCAAGGCAAGGCTCCCCCTCTGTGTTCAAGTTAATGCGTGCGAAACAAGTCAATCCGTCAAGCTCAAGGTCACCTCGCTGTTCCTGCTCTAACTCGTCCTCTCGATTTAGAGTTTCACGAACGACGCGGCTCGTTACCTCGGTTAATTCAGCTTTTTCAAAAACCCCAAGGAACACCTCGAACCCCGTGAGCCTTCTTCCGTCTGGAGGCTTGACTGACCACAATGATTTTATATCCGCTAAATCTAATTGATGCTTGGAAAATGTCCGCACACTGGTTTCAGCATCTTTGGCTTCCAAGATTTGCCGCTGCAAGTCGAATGGAATAAAGAATTCAACCTTGTGCCAGAACTTTAGGATATTGGTGTAATGAGAACTTAGTAACTTGGTTGTATTGAGATTCGAGTGCATATTTCTAATTAAAGAATCCTGGAGACTATTTTCCGTTTTTAAGATTGCGTCGCAGCAGAATCCAGTCTGATTAGAACACTGGGCGATCTATCATTTGATAAAAACGTCGGAGCAAAAGCATTGTCAAAACGGCCAATGCTTCACCATGAAGGAATTTGCCGCCACTGGCGAATTTGTGATCAAGTCGCTTTCGATGGCGATGCGATATTGCCACATGGGCGTGCATGCAGGCTACAAGCAAGTGAATCTACATAGAGATACATTGGCAATCGGTAGGCCGCGATCTTACTGAAAGAGTCGATGCTGATCTTTGCCACCGCAATTTGGCATTACGTACCTCTTCAGTTGAAAAAAGTGCCCGAGGCGCTACGTGACGCTGAACATGTTGACAATCATGAAGGAGCCCGACTGTAGGGAGCAAAAGAAACCTGTTAAATGGCGGTGAATGAAGTATTGCGGCGCACCATTGGAGAGCTTGATAAATTAAGAAAATTGGCGAACATACCCGAGGATGCAAAGATTTTGGATCTACAGATGGAAGATCCTGTAGGGGATAAGCAGTCAAACGAAAAGGTGAGCAAAAAAGAACCAACGGCAAGAGACGAGGTGGAGCAGCTGGAGATGATTGCCTAAGATGGCAAAACTTGGGTTAAATAACTGCTTAAAAACCAAAAGCGCTAATTGAGTTAGCGCTTTCATCTTTAAAGCACTTTAGGAACGCTTATGAAATCGTTAGCCATACTCACCACTGGCCTTCTAACACTGACCATGACCGGTTGCGCAACACAGAAAGGATTTACATACAACCATGGGGTGAGCCTCGCGTTGAATGTGGCCAACGCCTCTGGAATGGGGCAAGGCCTTAAAGATGCGGAAATACCTAAAGACTCATTGAAGGACGAAAGCACTAAACAGGTGGCTATGGGGGCCGCCGCAGGCGCAGTGGGACTTTCATCGCCCGTGGGCGGACTCACAAACGCACAAGCAGGAGCATTGAACTTAGCATCCTGGCTAATCTCTCCGGGAATTCCCGCAACACAACCAGCGGTTGTTGCGTGGATGCCCAACACAGGGCAAACCGGTGAAGAAGCGCAAAAGCAGCTAGGTGAATTATTGGCCGGGTCGGCTGAGAGGGTTTACAAACAACTTAATACCGAAGTTAAAATTAGCTGGGCCTCCTATAGCGCGAAGTTGAAGGGGGTCTCGGTATCAGCGAAAGGTGAACATGTGTGCACGGAGGTGAATAAAAAAAACACATGCTCGATAGCGTTCATAACCACGATCCCCGTTAAAGATAAATCCATCCTGCCCTTTCAAAAATCTGTTGAATCCTATCTATTCCGAAATGAGATCGGAAATAATACAAGCATCGTACTGCCAGAAAGGCAAAATGATGGATTAACCGAAATAGAATTCATGAAGAAACTCAGTACAGGATTGCCAGAATGGGTATTTCTATACTACCCACCCAATACGCTGAAAACGGACAGCAGCGGTAAAAAGATAGCATATCCTTTATTCCTCAATCAGGGTAAAGAAATTCTTTTTCTGAAACCATAAAAAATAAAAACCTCATGGTATGTTCAGATGTGGGCATACCTTAAGCAGCCTCTTTAAAAAGCCCCGCGCGGATTCACTGCAGTAATGGCCATGTCGATAGAATACTTAAAACTTGCCTCCATACGGGCCAATTCAAAACCTGCGCCATACAAGCAGCCAGAAGATTATGGATATGATTTTAGTGATTGGGTAAGCCCCTATACAAAAGGCGCACATGCGCTTAATTCTATAGCGCTTGTGCTGCAAGATTGGGCGAGCGATGAAAAACTCTCTCTGGGTTTTAACCCATGCTTGCAAGAGCATGGAAGAATTCTGAACCTCACAACCAACCGACGCCTAGAGGAAATACTTAAAGCGGTGTTTGGTCTTGAAATTGAAGAAACCTATATCACCAATGCATTTGTATTTATTAAGTCTGGCGGCATGTCAAACACGATTCCAGCTCAACATTTTCTAAACTGCGCGCAGCAATATCTGCTGCCAGAGCTCAATATTATCAAGCCAAAATTGATAATCGCTCTAGGTGCCCAAGCTCATAATACGCTGTCAAAATTAGACATACAACACGTGAGTGTCCCTCATCCGGCGGCCCGCATTGGCAAAACTTCAACACACATAAGCGAGTGGGAATCGAAACTTAATAAGAACTCCTAAATACCACTCGCGCTATACTCAAAAGTCACTTGGGCATGGGTGGTGAGGGCAATCATGAAGCAGCCAGGCTGAACGAACAAAAGAAACGTGTTTTAATTTCCGTCCACATTAGGTGGAGAATTGGAGACACTTACCCCAAAAACAATCAACAGTGTGAGTGGGCCAATTGAATATCCGTTATTCATAAACAAAGGGAAATTTTTATTATTTTAAAAGAAAAACATATAACTGCGACAAATAAAAAATTAAATATGAACCAATATGAAATTTCTAAGCTTATTGCAATTAGCCCAAGGATGGCCTGCCAAGAAACCTTTGAAAACAGACCATTCGGAAAATTTACTTTTGATTCATGTCATATATTTTATTTGTTAGGTATTGCTGATCCGTAAGCGACCAACAACCCCACCTATCCCTCGTCGCCCATCCGCCATACCCTAGGTTTTTCACCAGAGGAAACCTTATGGCTAGGCGCCCCCCACAACAATCTGATCCTGGGCGCACCATAAAATAGGTAGATTCACAGCCAAATCAAATACTGTCACATAATCCGGCGCACCTTCATCCAAAATCGCAGCCACAATTCCTGGAGCCAGGGTTGTAAGATTAATCATTCGACTTACATATCGCTCGTCAACCTGCTCGAGCGTCGCAATGGCTTTAAGCGAAGTCGCTTCTCCTGATTCCAGCATTTTTAACCAACGGTGGCCCCTGGCAAGTGCAGATTGGAGCGACGTAGGCGGAGGCATTTGTGTGGTTGACTTTAATTGCTCACCACTCGGCAGAGTTATTTGCTTACGCCCACTGCGCCTTCTGATCTGGATGGGGATCGAGATCGTCACACGGCCATCGCTGCTGAGTATCCTACCGGGTTGGCCGGTTGGCCGTATCAATAGTTCGCTCATATTCTTCTCAACCCTAAATCCTCAATTATCCGGTGCAGTAGGTTTGGAATTGACCGGTATGATTTGGTCAATCAGCCTGTCTAAGCCATTGGCCCTTAGCTTCACCTCAAGGTGGTTCGGAGACACCACGACCTTCTCGATCAGTAGCTTGGTGATTCTCGCCTGCTCCACCGGAAACAGCTGCTCCCAAACCAACTCGAGCTGAGCCATGGCCACAGTGATCTTGGCCCGGTCCAAATCAGCGTCGAGCGCCCTCGACTTTTCGATAACCTCCTCAAGCAGGTTGGGGGATCTTAGAATCTGGCGCAGCTGCTCGGTTACCGCCGACTCCAGCTCGGCGGCCGGAAGGCGCGGTAAGCCTGAGGCCCCTGCCCCCTCTTTCATATCCCGTTGCGATACGTAGTACCGATAGCGGCGTCCATTCTTTTTGGTGGTGTGCCAGGGCGTTAGCGCCCGGCCGTCATCACCGAACACAATCCCTTTGAGTAAATAAGGTACGGTTGCTCGAGTGTGATTGGCGCGCACACGATAGTTGGTCGCCAATATGGCATGGGCTTGTGTCCAGAGGTCGTGATTGATAATCGGGGTATGCTCAGCCTTGTACCACTGATCTTTATGGCGCAGCTCACCGAGGTAGGTTCGGTTGTGCAACAGCTTGTAGATAAACCCCTTATCCATGGGCTTGCCTGCTCGAAATGTACCTTCTTGGGTTTGCCAGCTTTTAGATGTCACGCCGTCCCGCGCTAACTCTTTAACCAGTAAAGTACTAGAGCCAAGCTCTACAAAGCGCTTAAACATATGCTGAACGAGCTTGCTCTCTTCCAGGTTGGGGACCAGTCGGCGATTGTCTACGTCATACCCCAGCGGCGGTATGCCACCCATCCACATCCCCTTGCGTTTACTCGCGGCGATTTTGTCGCGAATCCGCTCTCCGGTGACTTCGCGTTCAAACTGGGCAAACGACAGCAGGATGTTCAGCATTAACCGCCCCATGGACGTGGTGGTATTAAATTGCTGAGTCACCGATACAAACGACACACCGAAGCGTTCAAACACACCCACCATGGCGGAAAAGTCCGTCAGGCTGCGGGTCAGGCGATCTATTTTATAAATGATGATGACATCGATTTTGCCTGCTTCGATATCGGCCATGAGGCGCTTGAGTGCAGGTCGCTCCATATTGCCGCCCGAAAAAGCCGGGTCATCGTAATCGTCGTTAACGGCGATCCAGCCTTCACTGCGTTGGCTGGCGATGTAGGCGTGGCCTGCGTCGCGCTGGGCGTCAATGGAGTTGTATTCTTGGTCTAAACCTTCGTCAGAGGATTTACGGGTATAGACAGCACAGCGCAACCGTCGCTTGGGCATCTCACTCATGGCTGCCCTCCTCCTCTGCGCTCTGCGATGGTTTGGGTGTTTACCTGGGTGTTAAGAGACGATCGTACTGAGGTGTGTGCTTGGGTTTTTGCTTTTGTTTTTGTTTTGGCTTTTTTCTTTGTTTTTGATGCAGGCGGTGTCGTGGTTTTTAAGCCAAAAAACAGCGGACCTGACCATCGGGTACCAGTAATTTCCCGCGCGATGACCGATAGGCTTTTGTAGCGTCGGCCTCGATATTCAAAGTGGTTGTCCTCCGTAACCACCACGCAATGCTCTATTTGCTGATATTCCCGTGTTAATACCGTGCCTGGCGTTAATACATAATCATGGGGATTTTTAGCCTTATCGTTTTTAATGCGCTCCTGCTCGATTAACGCCTCGATTCTGGCTTTATTGCGTTCCAACAATTCAGGATTCACTTTTCTAAATTCATTTTCTTGTAATTGGTAGGCGATACGCCGCACTAAAAACGGCCGACTGTGGGTGGTTGGGGCCGAGCCAAATAATTCCAACCACAGGGCTTTAAGATCGGTGATCGGTAATTTAGGCAACGCCATGATACGGTTCACCACCGACGGCGGCGTGACAAAGTTGGAGGGCAAACGAGGGGTTTCTGGATTCATATAATCTCCGCAGGTGAAGGGATAGTGCGGTGGGTATGAACGCTCTGTTGGCTACCAAAGCCAAGTCCAAACGCCCTATCCTCAAGCCTATTTCGCCAGGGTGCGACCGGCTGCTCGCGCAGGCGGATTAGGCCATTGGCCAGCAGGCCTGCCACTTCGCTGCAGCGCTGGGATGGGGTCATGGTGTCCGGTGGGGTGTGATTCAGGGGGTGCATAGGTAGGGGCCTGAGTGATCAAACGATGCATGCACATTGTCTGAAAACCCCGGTCGCGAATGCGAACAGAAATTAGGTGCTCCTAATTGCGGGTGCGAACCGGTGCGAATTAGGGCGATTTTTTCGCCTGCTCGCACGGCAACCTATTACCCGGTTACGATGCAATGAAACGCGCGACAAAACATTTTTATACGCGAAAAAATTACACAAATCGTATAAAACCGATCTTTCCCATCTTGACAGTCGATGCAGGCTTTTCCAATAATTTCAATCAGTTAGCACGCGAAGGAGTCTGGCAGTTTGCTCTATGGGGTAGAGGAAGTCGTTCTTTCGCAAGGATAGGTTTTAGTGAGATCACCATGAACGATGCAGAGTATTTAAATACACTTTTAGGCTATTTACCGCCTCACCACTTTCGCGCTTTTGTGCAGGCAGAATTTAATTATTGCCTTCCGCTTTTTGATGATCAAACACCCTACAAAGCACAGCGCCACGCATTTTCCGCAGCCTTAAGCCAGATTGATGTTTGCCACCGTCAACAGATGAACGAGCAGGCGGAATCGATTCTGTTGTTATCCGATGAAGTCGGACAACAGGTACTTGAGGGCTTTGCACACGATATGGGTGATAAAGCCCGCTATTGGCAGTTAACGGCGCTACCGGATCAATATCAGCGGGCGCTCTGGCTGTACACCCATGAGCGCTCCGTGTTTAACGATGCACTGCAGACGCGGCAGGCCGATATTGTGCGCAACAATCTCGCCTGTTATGCAGGCTTCACAGCCCCCAAACATGTGCCTGTGCTGGATAATCGTGAAGCGCGAACCCGACTGCAGGAGGAGCTGGCCCAGCATTTAGACTGCCCGGCCACCGCCGTCGCTATCCAAATTTTTAAGCGTCTGCGATTAGACCCAGCCGAAAACGCCATGGTGGATATTATTCACATCCGCATTTACCACAATAGGCTGCCAATCTTGGTAAATTGTGTGCACAACGGCAGGCTGGTTTCTCGACGTATCATCCGCGCGGAGATGTCGCATATCACCTATGAACCGGCCAATGGACACCTGGAAGTGGCCACTCAATCGAGTGTCAATCGCGAGCATTTGGCGCATTTGGTACTACGCGTTTTATTGCCGACACAGCTGCCGACAGCCGAAGCACCATCCACACACTCCACATCAGAGGAGTCTGGAGGGGCACATTTAGCCTTAAAACACTATGATTATCAGCGCTTATCAACACCCACCCTGTTTGACGTGTCTGAAGAACCCATCGCACACATGAAAGTGATCGAACTCGGGTATTCGGATTTTGCTAATCGCACGTTTTTAATCAAAATAAATTACCAGGATGCCGACGATATATTTACCGCGTCGAAATCACTGATAAATCCCATCTTCGACTTCAGTCAATACCCGTTAAATTACGCCAAATTAGCCGTGCGGTTAAAGCGCACAGAGCGGGAGCGCGGGCGCGTGATTTCCATTATTTTGCGCGGCGATAATGAGTGCACGATAAAATCCAAACACGATCAGGATCGCGTCCTCTGCGACCGATTGCTACATAAATGGCGCTTAATTAAGGACAGAAAAGAACGTGCATCCTCCGCTCACGGTTACGTCGCTGCTTGAATTAACACGTTTATTTGAATATTCATCGCTATTTTTAAATGAGCAGGGGCAGCGCTTATTGGGTGTACCCCGGTGGTCATTGACACACTCCTGTCTGGCACCGCAGGAGCGCGCCCACTGGCTGTTGCCCATCGGTTATGCCACTGTCTATCCGGTGAATGTAAATGGAAACCAGGTGCTTGCGGATGTCAGCCTTGATCCCGAGGCCAACCACTATTTTTATCGGTCTGAGCCGTCGTTTTGCAAACGCTCAGTGAGCATGGATGACCTGACCGTTCTCGCAATCCCTGACGACCAATTGTTGCATTATCTGGCGGATCTATTGGCCATCCCCATCGCGTTACGGACAGGCATTGAGTCACCGGCCATTGCTAATGTGCTCTGGTATTTAGGTAAATTCCGTATTCACGCGGTGTGGGTTGATATCTGGTGTGCGCGCCATTTATCGGTAAACACCGCGCAGATTTTTCGCTACCTAAAAAATAAACAGCTACCGGATAAAGGGTTAGTGCTGACCTTCGGCGCGGGCCTGCCGGAGGTGATTCCACCTCCGCGCCAATATCATTTTTTAGCCTTAAAACAGGTGATATGTGCGTGTGGAGATGGGTGCGGCATCGATGGGGATTTACTGCATCGAGTGGTGGGCGGCGCTGCGCTGCCCGCAACCGATCAGTCCGGACCGGTGCGCTTTGACTCCTACAGCAACACCCTAGTGATCACGACCAAATCACTCCCGCCTTGGAGCATCAAAGGTGCCCGGCAACAAGCGGTGGTGCGGTATCTGGTCGACCAACTGCACAAGGACCGCGCCTGGGTTCCCAGCCATGAGATTTTGGCCTATGTGTACGGCGCTCAGCAGCAGGGCCACAGCCGTCGGATCAGCGATATTTTTCGGGGCAACCTACTTTGGAAGGACTATATCACCACTTCTGCAAAAGGCCTGTACGGGTTCAAATTGGACTGACGGGATAGGCCGCTCTAACGGCGTATCCGCTTTCTTACCCTGCACGTTTGCTTTAACCCTGCCTGCTCCCTTACCTACACCTGCCCGCTCCCTTAGCCACTCGTCACTACCCAAGGCCATGTGTGCCTTACTGGTAACGACTAACGCCACGCGCCTTCCAGCGGGCGTTGGTGTGGTTGCCCGTCCCTTCGTTATAGCCCTTTTCTTCCCTCCCCTACCCCCACCCATGCGCAGGGCAGACGCCCCGCCATCGCTGTTTGGACACTGCGCTCACGCATCCTCAATAACCCATAGGAGCACGACGTGAGTATTAAACATCTGAATCAAGCCCAACTGGCCGAGCGCTGGGGCGTCAGTGAGTCCACCCTGGAACGCTGGCGAACCGACGGCATCGGCCCTGTTTTTCTTAAAATACAGGGGCGTGTGTTGTACCGCTTGGAGGATATTCAAGCCTACGAGGCCGATTGTCTGCGCAAGAGCACCTCGGAAAGCGCGACCGGAGGTGTGCGATGAGCCTCTCCTTGGATCAAGCCCTAGGCCTTGCCGCCCAGGACCTCGCCCACTTAGCCCCTGATCGCTTGGCGGAACTCAAACAGGCCGCTGCTGAGTGCCTGGCCTTTGCCGAGGCGATCACCCACCACCTGGATACCGCCGTCAACCTGCGCTATGGCGAGCATGCCCAGCAGTTGCGGGCCAGTCAGGGCAAAAACACAGGGGTGGTGCATTTTGATGATGGGGCTGTGCGGGTCAGCGCCGATCTGCCGAGTCAGATTGTGTGGGACCAATCCCGTTTGGCGGAGATCGCGCGGCGCATTCGAGCCAACGGCGATGATCCTGCTGAGTACATGGAACTGCGCTATGACATCCCCGAGGCGACCTTCAACGCTTGGCCCGATGCCCTCAAAAGTGCCTTTACGCTCGCCCGTACGCGGGTAGCCGGGACGCCCACCTATCGGTTGGCCCTGATGCGTGACGCCTCCAGCGCCAGCCGAGAGGGTTGAGCCATGACCTTTTTCGATTTTAATTCCGCTGAAGAACAGAGCACGTTTGACTTGATTCCCCGAGGCACCCTGGTGCCGGTGCGCATGACCCTGAAGCCCGGTGGGTTTGATGAGCCGAGTCAGGGCTGGACCGGTGGCTATGCCACTCTGGGCAGCACGGGGGCGGTGTATCTCAATTGCGAGTTTGTGGTGTTGGACGGTGAATTTGCCCGCCGCAAGCTCTGGTCGCGCATCGGTCTGTATAGCCCCAAAGGCCCCGAGTGGAGCAACAAGGGCCGCACCTTTATCAAAGCCCTGCTCAAGTCCGCGCGCGGTATTTGGCCCAGCGACACCAGTCCGGCTGCCCAGGAGGCGCGGCGCATTGCCAGTTTTGCCGAGCTTGACGGCATAGTGTTTATCGGCCGGGTGGACTGGGAAAAGAATAAAAACGGCGAATTCGACAACGTCATCAAAACCGCCATCACACCGGACCACGCAGAGTACGCCGCACGGGTGGATGCCCTGCATCAGGCGCGGCTCGCGCGGCAGGCGAGTACCACCGCACACCGGGTTGCCACGGCGACAGACAGCAGCGCCTATGCAGCGGCTAGTGGCCGCTCACAATCCGGCCAAGGTCGCCCCAGTTGGGCGCAGGGCGGAGGAGACACGCCATGACGCTGCAACCTCCCAACATCCCCTGGTGCGATGTTTTTGGTACTCAAGATGTGCTCATGGCAACCGGCCTGCACACCTGGATCTGTGTGCTCATGATGCGCGGCCGCTGGCATGCGGTGCGCGGTGATGATCGTCACCCCATTCAGCGGCTCGCCCTCGGCGACCGCCAAAATTGTCTGGCCGTCGCCGAGCTCTGGTTCCAGCAGGTCGCACCCACCGACCTCGCGATTATCGAGCATTGGATGGTGCGTCCCGCCTCGCCTCAGCAGCTTGCGCGGCTGTCGCCCCTGCTGCAGACCGACACACCCATGACCCGCTATCAGGCGTCGGCCCGGCTGCAGTTTCAGTACAACGCCGCCACCCTCGTGCGCCTAGTCAACGCTGTCGCTTCCGTTGCCGGGGAGGCTCTATGACCTGCGCCCTTTGCTACAGACCTTCGAACGGGTTTGGCTGGATGGAACCGCGCCGTCCCATGACGCCCCGCAAGCGTTGGCTGTTTTGCTCGCGACGCTGCCTGGAGGTGTTTATCACCCTTCGCTTTGGGGAGCCTACCATGCTCGATCCAGTGGTCATGAACACCACGGCCTTGAAGGCCTGCCTAAATCCCCTCGGGCAGTATCTGGACGCCGCAGGACTCAACCGTCCCCTGGCGGACTATAGCCAGGATGAGGTCCTGGCGCTGATCGATACCCTCGTGGTGGCCTACCGGGATTCCATGTTGAGCCAATACGAAGCGGCCTTAGTGCAAGAACGTCTGCTCTATGAAGACCGCGACCCAGAACACCGTGATCAGGAACGCCGAGACCCAAAACGCCTAAACCAGGAACGCGTCAATCGTCACCTTCTGAGCCCTGGAGGACGTGCATGAGCGAGTACACCCCCTCAGACGAACAGCCGTCGTGGACGGATTTTAATGATGCGCCCTCCGGGGACAGCACAGACCGCTTCACGGCTGAGGATACGGATGCTCTGCGCGGCGCGCTGGTGGATCGTCTGGACGATATCTTGGGGTACTTGTTGCCCCAGGGCCGCGCACGCGGTGAAAAGTATTACGTTGGCGATCTCGACGGCAACGCCGGTAAAAGCCTGGTGGTGGAGCTGGCCGGATCTAAACGCGGCCTCTGGCAGGACTTTGCCACCGGTGAAGGCGGTGATCTATTTGACCTCTGGGCCGCCGTTCGGGGCCTGTCCGCCCGTGCGCATTTTCCTGAGCTGGTGGCCGAGATTCGCCAATGGCTGGGGCTTGTGGCGCACACGCCTGTGAGCAATGTGCCAGGGCATTCAGCACTGATTTCATCGCTCGTATCGCCCTCCACTGCTACCTCTGCGGCCTTGACCTCTGCCTCATTGGCGTTGCCCCTGGGGCAACCCACGATCCGCCCCAAAACCCGCGTGCCGGTACTGGATGAACTCGGCCCCTACACTGCCAAATGGGACTATCAAACCGCCCAGGGCGAGTTGATCGCCTGTGTCTACCGCTACGATCCCCCGGACGGTAAGGAATTTAGGCCTTGGGATGTGCGCGCTCGACTGTGGCGCACCCCGGACCCGCGTCCGCTGTACAACCAACCTGCCCTAAGTAGCGCTAAGCATGTGATTCTGGTGGAAGGCGAGAAGTGTGCGGAGGCGCTGATCCGTGCGGGCCTGGTCGCCACCACAGCCATGAACGGCGCCCATGCTCCGGTGGATAAAACCGATTGGCGGCCGCTTAAAGGCAAGCATGTGATGATATGGCCGGATCGCGATGCACCGGGGTGGGATTATGCGGAGAGCGCGGCGCGCGCCTGTGTCCTGGTCGGCTGTGCCTCGGTAGCGATTCTGGTGCCGCCCACCGATAAACCAGAGAAGTGGGATGCGGCCGATGCCCTGGCCGAAGGGCTAGATTGTGCCGAGTTTATTGCCCAGGCCGAGCGCCGCATTGTTAAACCCGCCTCAGCTCCGCTACCCATGTTTACCCTGGGCGAGTTGCTGGATGACCAGTCGCCTACCCCCGATGATTTAATCGCACCGCGCGTTTTAACCCCCGGTGGTTTATTGGTATTTGGCGGCGCGCCCAAGGTCGGCAAGAGTGACTTGTTGCTGGCCTGGCTCGCCCATATGTCGGCGGGCGCCAGTTTTCTGGGTATGACGCCGCCCCGCCCGCTAAAAGTGTTTTATTTACAGGCCGAAGTGCAATACCACTACCTGCGCGAGCGGGTGCGGAGCTTGTCGCTACCGGCCAGTCGCTTAGGCGTCGCCCGCACCAATTTGGTGGCCACACCGCAACTGCACCTGGTGCTCAACGAGCCGGGGCTGGCCCGTGTGATTCCGGCGATGGCGTCGGCGTTTGCCGGTGATCCGCCGGACATTATCGCCATTGATCCGATCCGCAATGTGTTTGATGGCGGGGAGATTGGCGGCGAGAACGACAACGGCGCCATGTTGTTTTTCCTGTCCCAAAGGGTGGATCGCATTCGGCGGGAGGTGAATATTCAGGCGGGCATTATCCTCGCCCACCACACCCGCAAGCTCGGCAAAAAGCAGTTTGAAGAGGATCCGTTTCAGGCCTTGGCGGGCGCGGGCAGTCTGCGCGGTTATTACTCCAGCGGCTTGCTGCTGTACCGCGCCGATGAAACGCAAACCGTCCGGCAGTTGATGTTTGAGCTGCGCAACGGGCCGGGTATTGCCACCAAGCAGATCGACAAAGTGCACAACACCTGGCAGGAAATCGAGGCCCATGACCGCTTAGTCACCCAGGCCTATGGCCAGCGCCTAGATGCCGAGCGGCGCCGCAAGCGCGATGTAATTTTGCAGATTCTCTTTGATGAAGCCCTGCAGGGGCGCTGCTATACCGCCAATCAGTTTGCCGAAACCTTCGAGGGCAAAGCAGGCCTCGGCGGAGAGCGCACCATCCGCGAACGTATGTCCGCCCTGTCGACCCAGGGCTACATCAAGTTCTTTCGGGATGCGTTGGACTACGGCTTGCCCCCGGCCCGCACACGCTATGGCTACCTCTGTGTGGAGGGCATGGTGCTGCGCAAATGGCTCGGTGATCCCTACAGCACGGGAGAATTTGACCCTAGCAAAGCCTTCGATATGCCCGTGCTACCCACCCATTACAAGTGCCCTCAGTCAGGGGCAGCCCTGCCGGTCGAGAACCCTGAGACCTGGGTATACCAAGATCCCCTTCCCAGCCCTGCGGAGGTTTTATGAACATTATGAGTACTGTTTGTCCAGTTGGCAGAAGGTCCGCTGACTTCAGGCTTTTTTCGGCGTCGTTGGCAGGTTGGCAAACGGCTGCCAACTTAAAAACTGCTTTAAATCAATCTGTTACTGAGTTGTCGGCAAGTTGGCAAGTTGGCAAAGTTTCCAACTTGCCAACTTCAGCAAACCCCCGTCATTCCTGGGTTTTAGAGCACATTCAAGTTGGCGAAAACTCCCCCTCCTACTACGTAGGAGAGGGGAACTTAAGTCCCCTCTCCCTACGGGCGTCGGGTAGCCCGGCACCGGCCTCGCCCCTGCCGACTGCTCTGGCGGCATGGCTCACAGCCGAAAAACCTCTGCTTGCACTGCACCTTGCGGATACCACCGGCTGGGCACTGGCCTGCCCTACTTCGGGGATTACCAGCGGTTCTGAGCACTTCGTTGAGCGATTGGAGGATGGCCGCCTGGAGGTTCAAGGGTTTCACCACTGGCTGACCCAGCACACCTGTGCACGCCCGTTGGAGCTAGTGGTATTTAACGCGATGGGGCGCTACTTGACGCTGCACATGGCCCAGGTGTTCGGCGCACTCTGGGGACAACTGGCGGCGTTTTGTGACCCGCAGGGCATTACTTGCAAGAGTGTGTCGAGTGCCGTCTGCCAGCAGCATCTGCTCGGCCGGTCACGTCCGAGCACATACCCGGTGGACTGGACCGCAGCACTGCACCGGCGAGGGTTTATACCCGAGCACGAGAGTGAGGCCCAGGCCATAGCCACGCTGCTGTGGGCGTTGGAGACTCAGGGGGTGCGCCATGAAAATTAATCCACCGCCCTACCGCAATCCCCTCGCCCGTGCGCTGCCGAGTAGACCTGACCCCGAGGACATCAAGCGCAATGGCTGGCGGGAGCAGCAGATCCTGGTGGTGTCCGCCGATGATGAGCGGCTGGACTGGGTGGAGCGGGAGCTGCTCCGGCGCATTGGCAATCGGCTCTATGGCACAGCCAGGGAGGGTCAGCATGGCTGAGTGGACGGCAAAGCAGGTGGCGGCTCGCTTCGAAGAGGCGGCACGGGTGGCCCATCGGTTGCCGCCGGTTCGGGTGCAGGGGCACTTCAACGCCTGGCCCAGCATCCAGCGCATGCCTTGGGAGAACCTCGGTGTTGAGCCCTTGGTGGCGTTTGTACCACCCCAACCCGATGCGGTGGAGCGGATGCTGGAGACCACGCGGTGGGTGCAATGGCTGGAGGAGGAGCAGCGCCATCTGGTGTGGATGCGGGCGCAACGGTATCCCTGGCGGGACGTATGCAGACGCTTCGGCTGGGATCGCACCACCGCTTGGCGTCACTGGAGTAAAGCGATTGAGCAGGTGACGGCTCGACTCAATGACTCAGAGTGAGGTGCGGTCGTCAGGGTGAGCTGAGGGGAGTTGCGGGGAGTTGTGGGGGCTGGCTGGGTGGTGCGGATCGGTGCGGGTTTAACGGGGATTGGGGGGCTGTAACACTTTGGGCGGTTTTGGGTAGGATGCGGCCCATGCTGACGATTTCTGTGAGGCCACTGCGATGTCCCTATGCCCCTCAATCCCCTCGCCTGCCGTTGGTACTCGCGGTTTTGGCGTAGCTCAAGAGCTGAGGGCATTAGGGGAAGTTGCGGCTGCATGCGGGTCAGTGCGGAAGCCTGCGAATCGGTGCCAGAGAGGGCCTATTGCACCTGTCAAGGCGGCTATCGCACTATGCCGCCACTGCCGCGCACTACCGCCAACGCCCTCAAGTGGGGCATGCCGACCTCGAAGTTCGGCGGGTCCTTCCCCGTGTCATGTCCATGCGGGGGGGGCAGCGCAGCATCGCGCTAGCGTCTGCACCTAAATTTAGGTTTGCACGGTTTGCGGGGTTTGCACCGGTTGCGGTTTGCACTGACGAGGTTTGCACCCAACTCAATTCTCGATTAACAGAGTTTGCATCTTCCAAAATTTCCATTTCCGTTGTGATCGCCATGATCTCAGCCCTTTGCCACCCTGGTCTCCTTGGTGGCTTTTTTGTTTTTTGTCTGTGTATTTATTTTTCCCATTTTTATTTTTGATTTTATTTTTTATTTAATTCTACGAGGAATTTATTTGTCCACCTCCTGGATCGCTGATCGCATTGAACACTGGCCGATTAACCGATTGATTCCCTACGCGCGCAACGCCCGCACCCATGCCCCCGAACAAATTCATCAAATCGCCGCCTCCATCGTCGAGTTCGGATTTACCAATCCAATTCTGGTGGGCAGCGATGGTGTGATCGTCGCGGGGCACGGTCGCCTGGCCGGTGCCCAGCAATTAGGACTCGACACAGTTCCGGTCGTGATTTTGGATCACCTCACCGTCAATCAACGCCGCGCACTGGTGATCGCCGATAACCGCATTGCGGAAAACGCAGGCTGGGACGATGCCATGCTGCGCTTAGAGCTGACCGATCTGCGCGATGAGGATTTTGATATTGCGCTCACCGGGTTTGATCTGGATGACCTGGCGGACCTGCTGGACGATGACGAAGAATACGTCAGCAACGACGACGATGACGCGGTTCCCGAGGTTGCCGAAACGCCGGTTTCACAACTCGGTGATGTGTGGATTTTGGGAGAGCATCGTTTGTTGTGTGGCGACGCAACGCAGGACGAAAGTTACCAGCAACTGCTGGGCGATGATCAGGTGGATATGATTTTTCAGGATCCGCCCTATAACGTGAATTATGCCAATACCCCCAAAGATAAAGCACGCAGTAAAAACCGGGCGATATTGAACGATAACCTGGGGGACGGTTTTTATGATTTTTTACTGGCCGCTTTTATCCCCGCATTCTCACGCTGTCGCGGCGCGGTTTATATCGCCATGAGTTCCAGCGAACTGGATGTTCTGCAATCCGCTTTTCGCGCCGCCGGGGGTCACTGGTCGACGTTTGTCATCTGGGCCAAACACACCTTCACGCTGGGACGCGCCGATTATCAACGCCAGTACGAACCGATTCTCTATGGCTGGCCAGAAGGGGCAACTCGGCACTGGTGTGGGGACCGCGATCAGAGTGATGTCTGGCAGATCAAAAAGCCGCAGAAAAATGATCTCCACCCGACCATGAAACCCGTGGAATTAGTCGAACGCGCCATCCGCAATTCATCCCGCCCCGGCGACACAGTGCTGGATTGTTTTGGTGGTTCCGGTAGCACCTTGATTGCGGCGGAAAAATCTGGGCGGCAGGCTCGGCTCATTGAGCTGGATCCTAAATACGTCGATGTGATTGTAAAACGCTGGCAGCAATGGACTGGGCAGCAAGCGGTTCGCCAGCGGGATGGTCTGCTGTTTGATGACCTGCTTTTTGATGGGGTGGCGACTGCCGTTGACGAGTAAATCCTCGCGGCGATTCGCATGGGTTGCCGAAGGACTATAAAAAGACTATATTCAGTCCTCGCCACATTCAGGGTCAGGTCATGCGCTACTCCACTCAAATCAAGCCGATCAGCTACTTAAAATCCCACGCCGCAGAGGTCCTCATACAGCTCACCGAGCAGCGTGAGCCGTTAATCATTACGCAAAATGGCGAGGCTAAAGCGGTTTTGCAAGATGTTGCGTCCTATGAGGAAGGCCAGGAGACACTCGCCCTGCTGAAAATCCTCGCGCTGGGTACTCAAGATGTGGCGTCTGGCGCTGTTAAGCCTGTTGCGGACGTCGTGGCTCGATTGCGCGCAAAAACCAAGGGCGAGTAATGTCGGAGTCGTTCGCTCACTATGACATTCTGCTCACTCAAGGTGCCGAACAGGACCTGGAGTCGATCTACGACTATTGGGTTGAAGCAGACGCCGTTGCTGCCGCCAATGAGATTTTGGATCAGTTACTAAAAACCGCCGATAGCCTATCTCAGTTTCCTGAGCGCGGCAGTTATCCAAAAGAACTGGCCGCCCTAGGCATACAGGAATATCGGCAAGTATTGTTCAATACCTACCGTGTTATTTATCGGGTACAGGGTCGCCACGTCATGATTTATGCGATTCTGGATGGGCGCAGGGATATACAATCGCTGCTGTCCCGACGCCTTTTAGGCCTTAAACGTTAGGCTATTGGCTGACCAGCAGCGCCCCCTTAGAAAAGCGTCCCTTCTCGATTCCCGTCATTCATCCGCTTCGATGGCTGCATGCAACACGTAGGCTTTTAGCAGGGGCAATCCTTGGGGTACTCCGAAGTCTTTGGCGCAGGCCCTGCTGATGGTCCCCTTCATCCATTGGTCGGTGGCCAGCTGCACGGCGTCAACCCAAGGGGTACTGTCGCCGCGTGCGTTTTCAACGGCGTCTGCAAAATGGCGACCCCAACGGTGATCCAGAAACATTCGCACCCGCTCCACTGGCTCACCCGTCGCCTGGGCAATGGTCCTTATGGCGAAGGCCCACACAGGGGCCGGGTCGGTTCGCAGGCTGAGGGTACCCCAAAACCCCCACAATAGGTTATGGGATGCGGGAATCGATACTGGGTCGGTATGCATAGAATCTCCTGGTAAGGGGCTGTTCTGACACCGCTAGTAACGCTCTATTCGATTGCGAAGCAAAGTCCTTTTCGCCTATTTTCCTAATCTTTTTCAATCAGTTACGCGGTTTCATTGATTTGCCCGCAACGGTAAATCCGCTCGCCATCCACAGGCTTTTCAGAGGTGATGGTGAGTCCAAGCTTTTTCTTGAAGGTACCGGCCAATGCCCCCCGCACGGTATGGCTAAGCCACTGGGTCAGCTCGCAGATTTGGCTGATGGTCGCCCCCTCGGGCCGCTGTAAAAGCGCAAGTACCTGCGCCTGCTTACTGTTAGCGCGACCCCGCGCTGAGGGCGTTGACGGTTCTGCGCGATCAACCGGCTCGGGCGGCGCACTCACTAGATCAACCGCCGCCACAAGCGTCTGCTCTATATCTATATCTGTATCTGGACCTGACTGAGTTACCTGCCCAGCTTCGAATTCGGAACCCAGCGGGTAACCAGGTTCAGTTTGGGTTTCACATTCGGATTGGGTTTGAGGGCACAGGCGTGGCAATGGCCGCTCCAGGATACGGTAGCCCGCGTCAGTGACCTGCCAGGTATCGCAAGAGTGGGTGATCAGGCTTCGACTGGCTAGCGCCGTCAGCACCTTTTGGCGGGCACCGCCGTGCAGGCTGTCGGGGAACCAGCAGATCTGTCCCTGGGTGTGGTCAATGGCGTGGGTCAGGACGCTGGCTTGGGTGGGGGTCAAGGTGACGGGTGGCATAAAACCTCCAAAAAATTTAAGTGCAGTGTGTGGTCTATCCGGTGGTGCGCAGGTGAATCATTCGCGGCCAATCAGCGCTAGCTCGCAGCGGTGTTCTCGGCGGAATGCCGACCCGCGCGATAGGCAGCCTCCAGGGCCGCTTTGAGGTTCCATACCGCAACATCATAAAAATCCAGCGCATCGCTGTTGCGGGTGGCCAGGGTTTCAGTGCCGAAAAATTGGCTGGCGATGCGGACCAGAATCGCGTCGGGTACGGCGTTTAGGGTGGACTCAGTGGCGGTAGGGTTGGGGGTTTTAGATGGGTTCATGGCGTGTCCTCGCTGTGGGTTGGGATGCGTCCATGTACGCGTGTTTGCATCGCCAAAGCAAGCATTATTTACATTAAAATCAATGACTTATTAGTTTAAGAGGCCACCGCTATCGGCATCTCCATCCGGGCCTATGCCCGCCACCGAGGCATCAGCGATACCGCCGTCCACAAGGCCATTCGCACCGGGCGTATTACCCCGGAGGCCGATGGCACCCTCGACCCTGAACAGGCGGATCGGCAATGGGCGCTCAATACAGAGGCACTGCGCTCGGGCACCCGAGCGCAGGCTGAACGAGTGACATCGTCCGATGGGCAACCGGGTGGTGAAGGTGCAGGAACCTCCTTGCTGCAAGCGCGCACCGTCAATGAAGTGGTGAAGGTCCAAACCAATAAGGTGCGCCTAGCGCGGCTAAAGGGTGAGCTGGTGGATCGCTCCCAGGCGATTGCCCATGTCTTTGCATTGGCCCGCACCGAGCGGGATGCCTGGTTGAACTGGCCTGCCCGTGTGTCCTCGCAGTTGGCCGCCAGGCTGGCCGTGGATCCACACCTGGTTCATATCGCGCTGGAAGCTCTGGTGCGTGAACACCTGCAGGAGTTGGGCGATCTACGCCCGCGCGTTGATTAGGGGCGTGTTAATAGGTCATGGCGCTGCCAATGCCCGTCCTCAAACACGTAGAGGTAGGCAATATTCGATTGCCAAGCGATTACGCGCACCATTTCAAGGGTATAGGTGTAGCGGGGACGTGTGCGCTCCCAGCGCTCACCCAGGTCCCGGTGGTAGGCCGTAGCCTTGCCCTCCCACAGCCCTGCAATATCCCCCAAGGCGGTCAACTCCTCAGCGAGTACCGGGCTGTTAAAAAACTGCCGCAGAGTAGGGCCTACCCCTTTACCGGCGTCATAGCCATCGTTTTGGCAGACAATAAATCGATAACTCTGATTCTCTACGTGGGTGGCAATCATGCAGGGGGTGCTCATAGCGGGACTCGGGTGCTGGCGGGTGTTGTCCCCATGAACGCTTCATTCGACGACTTAAGCAACGCTTTTTTGCTTATTAACCCCTAAATATCAACAAGGTAGATGCTCTGTACGGACTGAGGTGCGGGTGCACACCCTGGCCACACCAGCGGTATAAGCAGGCGTCTATGCCATCTTCTAGAGCTCCCCTGTGTTCCGTATTCACACCCGTATCCCACGGGTTGAGTCATAGGCGTCCATGCTGGCGTTAGAGTATGAGGGTGCGGCAGACATCGAACGCTCCTGGCGAGAGGGTTTAACCCCGGATCCACTGTTGAGCGTTTCGGAGTGGTCCGACCAACACCGCGTGCTGTCGACCAAAGCCTCGGCTGAACCGGGCCGCTGGCGCACACGGCGCACGCCCTACCTCAAAGAGATCATGGATTGCCTGTCCCCCACCTCCGCCGTGGAGCGGGTGGTGTTTATGAAAGGTGCCCAAGTCGGCGCGACCGAGGCGGGCAGTTGCTGGCTCGGCTACATCATCCACCACGCCCCAGGTCCCACCATGGCGGTGTGGCCTACCGTGGAGATGGCCAAACGCAACTCCAAGCAGCGCATTGATCCTCTGATCGAAGAGTCGGCGGTCCTGGCCGAGTTAATCTCGCCCGCCCGTGCTCGGGATTCAGGCAACACAATTCTGGCTAAGGAGTTTCGCGGCGGCGTGCTGGTGATGACCGGTGCCAACAGCGCGGTCGGCTTACGCTCGATGCCGGTACGGTATCTGTTTTTAGATGAGGTCGATGGTTATCCGCTGGATGTGGAAGGTGAAGGCGATGCGATTTCCCTCGCCGAAGCGCGCACCCGTACCTTCTCCCGGCGCAAAATTTTTATTGTCTCAACCCCCACCATCGCAGGCGCCAGCGCGATTGAGCGGGAGTATGAGGCCAGCGATCAACGCCGCTATTTTGTGCCCTGCCCGCACTGTTATCACCGGCAATGGCTGACCTTTGAACGGTTGCGGTGGACCAGCGGTGAGCCTCATACCGCCCATTACCTCTGCACGTCCTGCGAAGCGCCCATCTCTGAGCACCATAAAACCTGGATGCTGGAGCAGGGTCAGTGGCAAGCAACCGTTACGACCCTTGGCAAGACCGCCGGTTTTCACCTGTCATCTCTGTACAGCCCGGTGGGCTGGCGCAGCTGGGCGGACATTGCGGCAGCCTGGGAGAGTGCGCTGAACAAGCAAACCGGCTCCAGCGCGGCCATCAAAACGTTTAAAAATACCGAGCTGGGCGAAACCTGGGTCGAAGAGGGTGAGGTGCCGGACTGGCAGCGCCTGTTGGAGCGTCGAGAGGATTACCCCCTTGGCACCATTCCCTCCGGTGGCTTACTGCTGGTGGGCGCGGCGGACATTCAAAAAGACCGCATCGAAGTGTCCATCTGGGCCTTTGGTCGCGGCAAACAATCCTGGTTGGTCGAGCACCGCATTTTAACTGGCCGCCCGGTGGAAGAAGACGGCATGCGCGGCAGCGTCTGGAATCGTTTGGGTGAGCTGCTGGCCGAATCCTGGACCCACGTCACCGGCGCGCTCGTGCCGCTCGCCCGCTTTGCGCTGGATACGGGTTTTGCCACGCAAGAGGCCTACACCTTTGTGCGGGCCTGCCGCGATCCGCGCCTCATGGCCATCAAAGGGGTGCCCAAAGGCGCGGCCCTGATCGGCTCGCCCACGGTGGTGGATATATCCCTGAAGGGCAAAAAACTGCGTCGCGGCCTAAAAGTCCATGCCGTCGCAGTCGGCATTGCCAAGCTTGAGCTGTACAACAATCTGCGCAAAAGCGCGGATGTGGATCTGGACGGGACGTCCCCGCTCTACCCACCCGGTTTTGTGCATTTGCCCAAGGTCGATGCGGAATTTATCCAACAGCTCTGCGCCGAGCAGCTACTGACCAAGCGCAATCGCAACGGCTTTCCGGTGCGCGAGTGGCACAAGATCCGCGAGCGCAACGAAGCACTGGATTGTTATGTGTACGCCCGAGCGGCGGCGGCCGCCGCCGGTCTGGATCGCTTTGAGGAGCGCCATTGGGATGAGCTGGAGCGACAGCTCGGTTCGGTTCACGCCACGCCGATGCCCCGTATCCGTCCACCCCTTCAACCCGAGGCCGTGGCGAACCCAGCGCCCGAGACACCCGTCGCCACAAGGCCCCAGCGTCGGCGGGTGATCAAAAGCCGCTGGCTGAATTAACCCCTTTATCATTGAGTTACGTGGAGACTGCCTATGAGTTTAGCTGCGCGCATTGAAAGCCTAGTGTTGCGGGTTGCCCAGGAATTTAACGACGTCCGCACCAAGACGGGCACGATTACAAGCCTCACCACCACCGATAAAACCTCCTTGGTGGCGGCCATCAATGAACTCAAAGCGGCCGTGAGTGCGGCCACCGATATCAACGATGCGCAGGTAGCAACCACCAGCACCTACTCCTCAAGCAAAATCGTCGCCCTGCTGAATACGCTCAAATCCGAGATTTTAGGCGGTGCCGATGCCGCCTATGACACCCTAGTGGAGATTCAGCAACTGCTGCAAAACGGCACCAGTGGCCTAGATGCCTTACTGGCCGCCGTGAATAACCGCGTGCGCTTTGACGGCGCGCAGGTGCTGACGGCTCCACAACAGGTGCAGGCGCGTGCCAACATCGGTGCCCTGGCCGCCAGTGATATCGGCAACCCGGAGACCGACTTTGTCGCCATTTTTACCGGTGCATTAATCCCATGAGTCTGGTCACGCGCATCAGTGCGCTGGCCCAGCGCATTGCCCAGGAGGTGGCCAACAAAATCGCCGCCGATCATCTTGGCTTGGCCCGCGCCTGGGTGAGTTTTGGGTACGCCAATAATCAGGTCAGTATTAAGGCCAGCTTGAATGTGGCCAGCATCACGCGCTTAGCGGCCGGTCGCTACCGCGTGACCTTTCAAAGCGCCCTGCCGGACGCCAACTACTGCTGGGTTGGCTTCGCCCGCAGTAACGCAAGCAGCGGTAACCAGCGCTTTGCTCTAATTCGGCCGAACGAGGCCAAAACCGCCCAGTTTCTGGAGATCGTCTGCGCAACCAGCTCGGCGGGCCTCGACGACTCAACGGAAATCAACCTGGTGGTTTACCGCTAATGGCGTACACCTATGAGCAGCTGGATGCCTTGCAAACGGCCCTGGCCAAAGGCGAACACCGCGTTACCTTCGCGGATAAAACCGTGGAATACCGCTCTGTGGCTGAATTAAAAGAGGCGATTGCGCTGGTGAAACGCGATCTGCTGGAGCAGGCCATCGCCACCGGTTTATGGCCAGCCCCCGTGCGCCAAATTCGCATCACCACCCACAAAGGTCTGTAGGTTCCTAAAGGCTTATGATCTGTAAAGTCGCTAAAGGCTTATGAGCTGGCTCAGTGGCTTAACGCGTCGTCTACTGGGCCAGACGGCCCCGACCTATGATGGAGTGGGCGGCGGACGCAGAGCCTTGGCCTGGCGCGTCGGCAATCCCGGCGCAGTGGCGGCGCTGGCCCATTCCCAATCGGAGCTGCGCGCCAAAAGTCGCGATCTGGTGCGCCGCAATGCCTGGGCCGCAGCCGGGGTTGAAGCCTTTGTGGCCAACGCCATTGGCACCGGGATTAAACCCCAATCACTACTGCAGGACGACGGCCAGCGCCTAGGCATCCATACGCTCTGGAACAGCTGGTGTGAGGAGGCCGATGCGGCGGGACTGACGGATTTTTACGGTCTCCAAGCCCTGGCCTGCCGCGCCATGCTCGAAGGCGGTGAAGTCCTCTGCCGCCTGCGCTACCGACGGCCCGAAGACGGGTTGGCGGTGGGGCTGCAGCTGCAGTTGCTCGAACCCGAGCACCTGCCCCATACCCTGAATCAGGACTTGCCGTCGGGCAACCAAATTCGGGCGGGCATCGAGTTTGATCGCTTGGGCCGCAGAGTCGCCTACCACCTGTATCGATCCCATCCCGGTGAGGGGCTGCTGGCGCCCATGTCCGGCATTGGCGGGAATGAGACGGTGCGCGTCCCGGCCGCTGAAGTGCTGCATATGTTCCGCCCGCTGCGCCCCGGCCAGATTCGTGGTGAGCCGTGGCTGGCACGGGCGTTGGTCAAGCTTCATGAGCTGGATCAATACGACGACGCCGAGCTGGTGCGGAAGAAAACGGCGGCGATGTTTGCAGGCTTTATCACCCGCCTGGCCCCCGAAGATAACCTCATGGGCGAAGGCTTGGCCGATGCCAACGGGGTGTCCTTGGCGGGGTTGGAGCCGGGCACGCTGCAGATACTGGAGCCAGGGGAGGATGTCACCTTTAGCCAACCGGCCGATGTGGGCGCCAGCTACGGCGAGTTTTTGCGCATGCAGTTTCGCGCCGTGGCCGCCGCCATGGGCATCACCTATGAAATGCTCACCGGCGATTTAACCCAGGTGAATTATTCGTCCATTCGGGCGGGGCTGTTGGAGTTTCGCAGGCGCTGCGAAGCGATCCAGCACGGCGTCATCGTCCACCAGCTGTGCCGCCCCTTGTGGAAGGCTTGGTTCCAGCAGGCGGTGTTGGAGGGCAGCCTGCTCCTACCGGGTTTCGCGCTGCGCCCGCGCCGGTTTACCGCCGTGAAATGGATCCCCCAGGGCTGGCAGTGGGTGGATCCCAAAAAAGAATTTGATGCGCTGGTGACCGCCATTCGCGCAGGCCTGATGTCGCGCTCAGAGGCTATTGCCAGCTTCGGTTATGACGCCGAGGACCTGGACAGAGAAATCGCCGCCGACAATCAGCGCGCGGATGATCTGGGGCTGGTCTTTGACTCGGATCCTCGCCATGACCTGGCGCCCACTGCGCTTTCGCCCAATGGACCAAGCGCTATGACCCCAGCGGCAACACCGACCACCGATACCCCACCTGAGTTTTCGGACGATCCGTCCGAAGATGTTAACCCTGATGCGGAACCCTAATATGCCCCTGGTTCATCTGGCGTCCCGTCTGTACGGCACGCCCCTGCTGATTGCCCGCAACAAACTGGATGTGATCCTGGCGGTACTGGGGCCGAGGATTGGCTTGGCCGAGATGGCGATCCCCCTGGCGCAGCCGTTGCTGGGAGCGCAGCCGTTACCAAGGGCGGCCACGGCCCCGCCGTCCTCAAGCATTGCCCTACTGCCCATCCACGGCACCTTGGTGCGCCGTGCGATGGGCCTTGATGCCCTCTCGGGCCTGACCTCGTACACCGACATCGCCGAACAGCTCGATAGCGCCCTAGCCAATCCGCAGGTCAAAGGCATTTTGCTCGAACTGGATTCCCCCGGCGGCGAGGCCGGTGGGGTGTTTGAACTGGCCGCGCGCATCCGCGCCGCCAACGCGATTAAACCGGTGTGGGCGCATGCGAATGACACGGCTTTTTCGGCCACCTATGCGCTGGCTGCAGCCGCCTCCCGCGTCACCCTGTCGCAAACGGCCGGTGTAGGCTCGATTGGGGTCATTGCGCTGCATGTGGACCAGTCGATCAAGGATGCGCGCGATGGCCTCGCCTACAACGCGATTTTTGCCGGGCACCATAAGAATGATTTTTCACCCCACGCACCCCTAAGCCCGCAGGCCGCTGCGAGCTTGCAGGCGGAAGTCGACCGACTCTATGCCCTTTTTGTCGACCAGGTGGCGCTGATGCGCAGCCTACCCCCAGAAGCCGTGCGCGCGACCGAAGCCGGTCTGTATTTTGGTGAGGCCGCTGTCGACAACGGGCTTGCCGATGCCGTGAGCAGCTTCGAGGCGATTACCGCTGAGTTTTCCGAGTTTGTTCAAACGCCTAAACCGCTTTTTAGCGGCTTTCGCGCCGCTAACCCGATTGCCAAAACCCCATTGGAGTCCCCTATGACTACACCCACGCCCCCGCAACCGCCCGCGCCACTGACCCATCCGGCACACCCCACACCCGATCCAAACGCCGCCCTTAGCCCTCCGGTGGCGCTGCCACCGGCGCAGGATTCGCTGCCCATCGCAGCCGTTGCTCCCGGCTCGGCATCGCGCAGCGAAGCTCAGGCCATCGCCGAGCTGTGTTTGATGGCTGGCAGCGCCCACCGCACCGCCGAGTTTTTAGCTTCAGGCTTAAGTGCCGACCAAGTCCGTCACACGCTGCTGGCTGCCCGCGCAAGCCAACCGGATATCACCTCCCACATCACCGTGGATACAGCACTGAAATCGGCTCCCGACGCCAGCCCGGTGATGGGTGCCATAAAACGTCTACTGGCCCGAGGTTAATCCATGTCCCTACCCTCTTATCCCAAAATCAGCGAAGGTCTCAATCTCGGCGATCTGCTGAAATATGAAGCCCCCAATCTCTACTCCCGCGAGCAGGCCCTGGTCGCCGCCGGACAAAAACTCGCCCTGGGTACGGTCCTTGGCGAAGTGACCGCAACGGAAAAACTGAAAGAACTGGATCCGGACGCTATCGACGGCACGCAACTGGCCATGGGCATTTTAGGCGTTGACGTCGACGCAACCCTCATGGATTCAACCTACGGTTTTTATATTGCGCGTGACGCGATTATTGCCAGTGCAGCCCTCAAATGGCCAACCGGCATCACGGCGCAGCAAAAAGCGGCCGCACTCAAACAACTTGAAGCACGCGGCATTTTGGTCCGCACCAGCGCTTAGCTTTTTATTTTTTCTTTTTTTATTTTTCTTCTTTTAATTTTAATTCGTTTATTTACCCCCTCTCTTTCCTGGTTTTTTCGTTTTTTCGTTATTCGTTTTTTATTTGTTCATTCCTGAGCAGGGCCTATCCATGCAAAACCCCTTTACCAATACCGCCTTTTCAATGGTGGCCTTAACGGCGGCGATTAACATCATCCCCAATCGCTATGGCCGTATGGCCGAACTCGGGCTGATGCCCATTAAACCCGTGCGCCAACGCTCGATCATCATCGAAGAAAAAAACGGCGTGTTAAATTTATTGCCCACCAAACCCCCTGGTGCCCCCGGTACCCTAGGCACGCGCGGCAAACGTGCGCTGCGCTCGTTCGTCATTCCCCACATCCCCCACGACGATGTGGTACTGCCGGAGGAAGTTCAGGGCATCCGGGCCTTCGGTTCTGAAACCGATCTTGACTCCATTGCCGATGTCATTGCCGGTCACTTAGCCACCATGCGCAATAAACACGGCATTACGCTCGAACACCTGCGCATGGGCGCGTTAAAAGGCGTCATTCTCGATGCTGACGGTTCCGTGCTGTACGACCTGTTTGACGAGTTTGATATCACGCCGAATGAAATCACCTTTGAGTTAAATAACGCGGCAACTAATGTCAAAGCCAAGTGCATCAGCCTGCTTGCGACCCTGGAGGACAATTTAAAAGGCGAATACATGAACGGGGTGCACTGCCTGTGTTCACCGGAGTTTTTTACCGATTTAACCGGCCACGCCAAAGTCGAAAAAGCCTTCGAAAATTGGCAAAACGGCGCCGTGCTGATCAACGATGTGCGGCGCGGTTTTACCTTTGGTGGCGTCACCTTTGAAGAATATCGCGGCCAGGCCACCGACCATAACGGCGTCAGTCGTCGTTTTATCGCCGCTGGCGAAGCCCATGCTTTTCCCCTGGGTACGGTCGATACCTTTGCCACCTACGTTTGCCCTGCTGACTTTAATGAGACGGTGAATACCCTCGGCCAAGAACTGTACGCCAAACAGGAGCCGCGTAAATTTGAGCGCGGTACCGATCTGCATACCCAGTCCAACCCACTGCCCATGTGTCATCGACCCGGTGTGCTGGTGAAATTGAAGGCGGCCTGATTGATGTTGGAAAGCCTGTATCAGGCGGCCGCCAATGCCGGATTACTGCAGGAATGCCGCTGGCAACCCGTCGATGGACGTGCCGTTGAAATCCGGTGGGTGGGCTTTGGCGCACCCGATACCGGGGTTTTCGACGGCTTAGGCGTCAGCACGGACTACACCATGACCTATCCGAACACCTGGTTGGTGGGCCTGACCCGCCAGGATCACCTATTGATCGCCGCTCATCCCTATCAGGTGCGGGACATCCGCGCCCTCGGCGACGGCAGCGAGCTGCGCGCCACCCTCACAAGGCTGTAAATCATGTCTATCTATTCGATCCGCGAACAACTCATCGGCGCGGTGCTGGCGGCTGTGCGCCCAGTGATGCTACCCCTGGGCGCCACCGTGTATCGCTCACCCAGCGTGGCCCTGCGGCGCGAACAGTGCCCGGCCCTGGTGGTGTTTCCCGAAACCGAGCCGATCACCGAGCGCTCCAACAATCGCGTGCGGCGGGAGTTACACCTGCGCCTGGTCGCCCTGACCCGCACCCTGCCGCCGATCAGCAGCGAAGCGGAGGCAGACCGGTTGTTAACCGCTGCCCACGCAGCCCTCATGGCCGATGTCAATTTAGGCGGCCTGGCGCTGAGTGTGCATGAGGTGGAGACCGAATGGGATATCGAAGACGCCGATGCCAGTGCCTGCGCCATGACCACGCGCTACCAGATTATCTACCGAACCCTCGACACCAACCTGACGCTCTCCGGTTAACCCCATGCACATTCAACTACTCAAACCGCACACCCATGGCGGTCAGATGCTAGCGCCTGGTGATTCGTTGCATCTGGCAGCCGATCTCGCCCAATGGCTCATCAATATCGAGGTTGCCTGCGCATCTTCATCTGAAGTCAGCGTGGCCACTGCATCGCCATCCACGTCAATCAAACGCTTTACTGAGGAGGTATCCTTGTGAGTTTTTATGCCTCGTTTCAAGGCCGGGTCTATCTCGGCAAACGCGATTCCAATGGTCGTCCCATCGATATTCGCAGCCCCGGTAACGTGGCCGAATTAAAGCTGTCCCTCAAAACCGAGGTGCTCGCCCATTATGAGAATCAATCCGGTAACCGCTCCCTCGATCACCGCATGATCAAAACCAAGGCCGCAACTGTCAGCCTGGTGATCGAAGAATTTACCCGCGACAACCTCGCGCTGGCACTCTATGGCACCGCCGTCACCACCGCCAATGGTACCGTCACCGATGAACCCGTAGGCGGCCCCACACCGGTCATTGGCGACCGCTATTGTTTGGCACACCCCAAAATTTCAACCCTGGTCGTTAAGGATTCGGCCGCTGTTCCTGCAACGCTCGTCGAAGGCAGCAACTACACCGCCGACACCGATTTTGGTGCGCTTCAATGGCTGGATCTCACGGGTTTTACCCCGCCCTTGAAAGCCAGTTATGCCTATGGCCAGGTGGATGAAATCGGCATTTTTACGCAGCCCTTGCCCGAGCGCTTTTTGCGTCTGGAGGGCATTAACACCGCGCAAAACAATGCGCCGGTCCTGGTGGAGTTGTATCGGGTGGGATTTGATCCGCTTAAAGAGCTGGGACTGATTACCGACGATTACAACAAGTTTGAGCTGGAAGGATCGCTCCTGGCCGATTCGACTAAGCCCTATGACACCGAACTCGGTCAATTTGGCCGCATTGTGCAGATCCGGTGATACTGATGAACCCAACGAACTCAACTGTCTACGCAACCCAGAATTTATTTGCCGCCCTGCCGCCCATCCCCCAGCAGTTGACCTTGGCCGGTGAAACCCTCGACATAACGCCCTTGCGGGTAGGTGAACTCCCGGCGTTTAGCCGCGCCATCACGCCGATCAGCAATGCCTTCAGCGCCGAACCGGATTGGATGCGCCTGATGAGCCACAACGGCGATGACCTGATCGAAGTCCTCGCCATCGCGGCCCGCCGCCCCGCCCAGTGGGTTGGCGGCCTGGCCCTAGATGAGGGCATTGCCCTGGCAGAAGCCATTTTCGAGGCCAACCTGGATTTTTTTATCCATCGCGTGGTGCCAATGATCGTCGGCAGCAGCACGCGGATCGTGCAGACACTGAGCTCACTTGGGCCGACAGCCTCCAGCAGCTCATCAGCGCCGGACACCAGTACCCCAGCGTCCTGACCTACACCCTCGCTCAGGTACGTGCCTTTTTAGCCGCCATCCATCAGCACCAGCAGGATGTGCTTACCACCAAGTGGGCGCTCACACTCACCGCCTTACACGGCAGTCCCCAGGACATTCAAACGCTCAGTCGCCAATTACAACCCAAGGCAACCCTCGCTCGGCCCTCATCCGCCGCTAAACCAACCTATCACCCCAAGTAACGCTCCAATAACGAAACCCCAGGAACCTATGCGCATAAGCTTGGCCGCCACCGGCCTGTTAGATCCCCAACGCCTCAACAGCTGGTTGCCCGAACGGCGCCGAGCCATTCGCGCAGCGGTCGAGCACGCCATGAAAACCGTCGGCAAGGACATAGTCGCGGCCGGACGCCAGCAGATGCAGTCGGTATTTAACGTGCGCTCCGCCGGGTTTACCCGCTCGTTGCGCCACCGGCTCTACACCGCCAAACCTGATCAATTACCCGCCCTAAAAATCGGTTCACCGATTCCCTGGCTGGGTATCCATGTGCGTGGCGGCACGGTAGCCGGGCGCCTGTTGATTCCGCTGCTCCCCGAACATCAACGCATCGGGCGCAAGGCATTTGCACGGGTGGGGGATAGTTTGATCCGCAGCGGCAACGGCTTTTTCATCCAGAAAAACGGCAAGGTGATCCTGATGGCCGAGAACATCGCCGAGAACAGCCGTCAGCTGGCACGCTTTAGACGCGCTGAACGCCACCGCACCGGCCAGCGGGCCATCAAGCGCGGCCAGGAGATTCCCATCGCGGTATTGGTGCCACGAGTGCGCCTGAAAGCGCGCTTTAATTTGCCCGCCGTGGTTCAAGCCCAACTGCCTGCGCTGGCCAGGGCGATCCTGCAGCGTCTGGCAGCTACGCAGGTGTAATCGATGGTGTCCGAACGCGCGCAACTGCTGATCACCGCTGTTGACCAAACCCGTGCGGCGTTAAACTCGGTGCGCTCCAACTTGGAAACCGTCATCGCCACCGGCACTCGACTCAACGGTATTTTATCGGGGCTAGGCATAGCCTTTTCCCTGGATGCCTTGCTGCAGGCCGGGAAAGCGGCCCTCGATACGGCCGACGAACTCTCCAAGCTGTCGCAAAAAACCGGCATCGCGGTTGAATCGCTTTCCTTGTTGCGGCCCATTGCCGAACAGGCTGGAGTACCGTTGGAAAGCCTCGCCAAAGGTCTGCACCAACTGTCGACAGTGCTGGTGGACATTGCCCATGGCGCCAAGGAGCCCGCCGAGGCTTTTAACCAGCTGGGTGTTGCCGTGGTCAACAGCAGCGGTCAGCTGCGCCCCACTGAAGACATATTACTGGAGCTGGCTGACACCTTTGCCGTGTTGCCGGACAGCGCCGAAAAAGCCGCCTTGGCCGTGAAAATCTTCGGCAAAAGCGGCGTGGAGCTGATTCCGTTTTTTAACCAGGGTAGCGCCGGTATTGAAGAGCTGAAACAAAAGTTCAAAGCCTTGGGGCTGGAAGTCAGCGGCAATACCGCCCGAGCCGCCGAAGCCCTCAACGATAGCCTCGACACGGTAAAACAAGCGTTAAGTGGTGTAGCCACACAAGTGGCCACCGCCGCTTTACCGACGGTACAAAGCTTCGCTGATGCGCTGGTCGCCGTGGCGAGCCAGGGTGAGGCCGTCACGGCGGTGCTGCGCACCCTGGCCGAGGTGCTGGTGTCAGCCTTGGCCATACGCGGGGCGGCCGCTATTGCCGGATTGAGTGTAACGGTCGCGGGGTTACAGGCGTTACTTATGCGCTTGTTGCCTGTGCTGGTGGCGGTGGGTGTATGGGAGGCGGGGCGTGGACTTTTGAATCTCTCACGTATGATCCGCGAGGCCGACCGGTCACTGGAGGATCTGCAGCGCCAGCGCGAACGCATCCAACTGATCTCAACCGCCCTGGATGAATTGGCCAATAACGGCGCCGTGTCAGTGGAAACCCACCTTAAGCTCGCCGCCCAGGCCGCCGAGCGCCTTGCGGCCACACTACCGGCCACCGCCACCGCCTTGCGCGGTATCGAAGGGGCCGCCCAGCAGGTCAAAGCCGCCTTGCAACAGGCCTTACAGGCCGAAACCCAAAAAGCCACCGAGGCGGTTAAACAGGTCACGGGTAGCTACAAACAGCTGGCGACCGATATCAAAGCCAGCCTGGATGCCCGCCTCGCTGGAATTGAAGCTCACTACCAACGCCAGAACAGCCTGGCCCAAAGCGGCGGTCGATCCGAGGCGGCGAGCATCCGACAATCGGCGCAAATCTTAGCCAGCACCGAACGGGAAAAAATGCGCGCCGTGGAGGCCTCTGCTCGGCAGACTGAGGGGATTTGGCAAAAAGCCTACGCAGCGGTTGAAGCCCTCGCCCGCCGTTCAGGCCAGGACACCCTCACCCTGGAGCGCGAAGCTCTGAGCGCCCGCATCAACGTGTATGGGCAAATGGAAACTGCCTATCGCAGCACCATTGACCGGTTGATTGCGGAGGAACAGCGTCACCTGGCCGCCGCTAAATCGGCAGATGAAGCGCGTTTAAACCTGCGCTTATCTGTGGAAGATCGCATTCGCGAATTATCCCGCAAAGGCATGGATGACTACGCGGCGTACCAAGATCGCCTGCGCCAGATCGACGAGAAACAGCAACAGGCGCGCACGGCGCTGGCGGCCGGTAATTTTGAGCAGGCCCGCAAGCTGGCCGAAGACGCCATTGCCCTGGCCGAACAATCCGCCTCGGGCGTTACCCGCCAGGTGGAACAACACGGCAAAACCATCACCCAAACCCTGGTCTCCGAAGGCACCGCCGCCACGAACGCCATTGCACAAATCCGCGAGTCAGCCGGGATTGCCGATACGGCGTTGAAGGGACTGGGCAATGCCCACCGCCAAGCCGCCTCGGCCGCCACCAGCGGGGCCAATGAAGCCCAGCGGGCGTTGACCGGTGTGACCGGGGTGCTGGAGCAACTGCGCGCCCAGCTGCAACAGCAGGACGCGCTCAAACTGAATCTGGATATCGACGCCACCCAAACCAGTCTGGCCAAGATTCAGGCCTTGACCGAAGCGCAGCAACTTATCGCCACACTACAACTGGATACCAAAACCGCTGAAGCGAGCCTGGAACAGTTTAAAAGTGATACCGCGAATCTCACCCTGGTATCCCAGGTGGAAACTGATATCAGCCGCGTGCTCACGGATATTGACCAGGTGCGCACCCGGCTTGCTGGAGCTCAGATCGAAATCCCCACCCTGGTCTCGTTTGATCAGCCCCGCGAGCAGTTGCAGACCTATGCACGGGATGCTCAGGTGGTGTTGTCGGCGCCCACAGAAGCCACCCATGCGGTGCGGCCGGATCTCTCCCAGTACCGCGCGGCGGTGACTGAATTGCAGACACCCACCAGCAGCACCCATACGGTCTATGTGCAAGAGGTTACCACTAAGGCCCTAGGCGGATTGATTCAGCGCTTTGCCGAGGGCGGACAGGCTCTACGCCAGGCATTTACGCGGGTCAGTGGACGGGTATCCGGCCCCGGCACGGACACCTCTGATTCCATCCCGGCGCTGCTCTCCAACGGCGAGTTTGTCATTCGGGCCGCCAGTGTGCGGCGCTTTGGGGAGGGCTTTTTTGCCGCGTTAAATGCGGGCTTTGTGCCGCCGATGCCGCGCCTGGCCATGGGCGGTGCAGTATCCGAGGCGATCAACCGTGCGGTCCGCTTTGATCAGAGCTCCGTCACGACAAACGCTTCGTCAGACCGTGAGGTCGTGGACATCAACTTTAACCTGGCCGGTAAAACCCATCGGGTGCAGTCCTCCCGCGACACCGCAATACAACTGGCCCAAGCGCTACGCGAACTCTCCCGAGGTCAATAAACCCATGCAACAGGGCGTGCCGGTCCATTATTTTGTCTGTTCGCTAGAGCAGGCCCATAAGGAGGTGCAACAGCAAAAACCCTGCGATCAGTGGATCTACGATTGGCCCAACACCGATTACAGCTGGCTGTTCGGCAATGAACACCCCGAGGTCACCCCACTGCCCGCTCACAGCCCGCTGGCCCGGCGCTATTACGACCAGGTGCTGGAAGACCTAGCCCACGCCGCTGGGCACAACCTGACTCAATGCGAGAGCCGCCGCCGGAGCCAGGCGGCACCGCCTGTACCCGGCGTCACCATTCACGTCAGTAGCCAACTGCCTAACACCACACGCCGCCAGCCACCCCAGGATCCGAAGGGCCGTTTCAGTCAACTGAGCATCCGCTTTGCACCCGAGCACACGCCGCCCGGACCCCGCCCCTGCCCCGATCTGCCGCGCGAAGTGTTTGAAGAGCCGGTGGATTTTGACTGGGTGCTGTTCGGACCCGGTGGTGGCAATTTTCAGTGGCTGTGGCAAGCGGAGCAGGAGGGTGCCGAGGAAATCCTATTTGATTTTTATGCCCGTCCGTTGCGGTTTTATGCGGGGCAAACCAACAGCGGTACTCAAGAACCCACCCTGGGTACCTTGACCCTGAGCATGGCCCGTGTGGCCCAGCTCTCGGTGCGCTTTGCCCCCCGCCCACACCCGCCCTCCACCGCTGGACGCATCAATCACAATCAGCCCCTGCGTTATCAGCTCACGACCGGCAAGGGGTATTTAAATGTTGCTCTGGTTTTGGAGCTTGAACATGAAACGAGCGGCCAGTTCGGGTTTATCCCGCTGGGCGCGAGCCTCGCGCCAGGCCAACTCCCGGCCCAGGGCGAATGGCCAACCCCCTGGGATGCCATGAGCGTCGATAGCCACGGCCTCATCCGCCATGATCACGCGCAGTTTATCGTTCGCGTGCCACGCCCAAACCCTGCTGAACTAGGGCTGCCCGGCTGGGGGAATTTTCGCCTGCGGGTGCTTTTATTGGCCTATGGCTATGACACCCAGCCGCGTTTTGTCCTGAGCAACGCACTGGGTACAGAGGGCGATACGCGCATGTCCTGGAAGCCCATTGGGCTGCGCCACTGGCCGAGCCTGACCGCGTACATTCCCGGCAGCACACGGGGGATCATGGACCCGTTTGAGCTGCTCTACCCAGTCACTGCGATCCTCAACCAGGCCATTGGCTTTGAGGCGGTGTTTGAGCTGCACAACCTCACCACCTTTCGCTGGGTGGTCCAACTAACCAACCGCCTTGATTTTACGGTGGGGTTAATCGTGCAAGCGGCAGGCTGGCAGGCCTGGATAACCCTGGCCGCTGGGCAAACCCGCTACTTAAGCGGCGCCACAGCGGTGTCCGGTATGGGTAATTGGAATGCCTATCCGCTGCACCCGTTTTCACCACTCTTCGGCTGGCACCGAAACTGGGGCAATGAGTTTATCCGCATGCTCGATGGGGAATGCCAGGTGTCATTCCGGGTGTACCTCACGGCACCGGATCAGGCCGACTGCATTCCACCTGGATTGCCTGCCTTACAGGCCGGGCTGCGCTGGCGCGCCAACCCCACGGATCTGGAACTGAGTTTTACCCCGCGCTGGTCTGCAATAAAGCGCTTTTCACGCAGCGGCGTGTATGAATACGATTTTACTAATGCCGATGACCCGATTCTGGAGCGAACGCCCGCCATCCGCCTGCCCGCCTACGCAATACTCGATCCCGCTACTTATTTTGCCCAGGGCTACGATACCGCACCAGGTGATACCAGTCCCTGGCATAAGCGGCCCTGGTCCCAGGCTCTGCAGATGCCCCTCATGTGCCAGGGGGAGAAACTCAGTGCCGAGGGATTGGAAACCCTTTGGGTGGCGGCTGACGACATTGCCCTGCTCATCCAACACGAGCATCTGACCTGGGTGGCGGCGCACTTGGGGATTGCTGAGGCGGTGATTATGGATGGCAACGATATCAGTTGGTTTGACATCGGACCGAATAACACCTGGCACAACCTGTTGTGGATTAACCGTTTTTATACCCTCGCTGGAGTTGCCGTCGATGAAGCGGCGATGCGCGCGGCGTTTAACGCCATGCTCGCCCACTTTAGTGACGACTGGCCCAACTATTACCGCACGTTAAGTGTTCATCAAGCCGTGCGTTTTGGCACTTTTTTAGACAATGGCGCGGCGGAGATGGGCACCTATGCGATAAATGAAACGGGGAATTTGGCGGAAGCGAACACCTTGGACGTCAATGCGGTGAGCACTCGGTTTTTGTACCGCATTAACACTTTCACAGGCTAAAAACGATTTTTATTTTTTATTTTTTATTTTTTGGTCGCCCACAACTGTAAGCAGCGCTTTAAATACCGCATTCAATTTATTGTTTAATTACGTTTTTAATATCATTTTAAATGGTCAATGCGTGTCGTTTTATTTTATTTCGCCGCCTATTTTTTTTCTACTATTGCCTTATCGACCACCACCATGATTCAGCTAGACGGCCTTGTTTTACCCAGCGGTTTACGCTGGAGTGATGAGTTTACTACTACGTCGGTGGCCCAATCCGCGCGCCGTACTTTAGATGGATCCCTGGTGGTGTTTTACGCTGAGCGGCGCGGCGGCAGGCCTATCACCCTGGAATCCGAGTCGGATGCCGCCTGGTGCACACGAGAACAGGTGGAAGCCTTGGCGCTGCGAGCGGCCAGCCCCGGCGCGCGCTTTACACTGCTGCTGCGCAATCAGGTCTGGACCGTCTTGTTCCGACACCACGAACCACCGGCCTTTGAAGCCACGCCTTTAATAAATCTGGCCTATCCACAGCCTACGGATTTTTACCTCGCCACACTCAAACTCATGACGCTTTAGCGACAGCAGCTCAGTTGCCTCATCGCCGCTTTACAACGTGCATTTCCATTCTGGCCGGCAAGCCTGCTCCTGAATCGTTTTGAATGTGTATTTCCTTATTTTCCTCGCCTCTTAATTTCTTCGCTTCGCAATTTTCTATTTATCGGTCTTTTTAATCGCTCGTTAATTAATCCCTAAAGGTTCGTTATGCCTATTCTCGACAACGAAATCCTGTGGCGTCCGGCGGCGCTGCAATCGGATACTCTGCCCGCGCAAAATGGCGGCCGCATGACATTCAGTCAGTTGGTCTCCGGCGTTAAAAACAATTTATTTCCCGACGTGTCCCAAGCCGAACGCTTAGCCGGTGCGGTGAAATGGCGTAAAGCCTTTATCCATATCAATAGCGCGCAGGATACGGCGTTATTGAACGTGCGCTTGTTTATCGATGCCCTTACACCGGCGGGCGATTTTGTGACCTTTACGCCGGGCACACCCACCGATACCGAACAAAACATCGCCGGGCGCCCGTATGGTATTGGCGCATTGCAACTGGCCAGCAGCAGTGGCGCAACCCAGCTGCTGATTACCGCCGAACATGCTGAATACGCGACGCTTACGCCCTTTCGCACGGGCGATCTCATTCGCGTATCGGATCGCCCCAGCACCGGTGGCAGTGGCAATGAAGAGTGGGTGCTGATCACGGCGGTCAGTTACGAGGGGGCGAATGTGACCCTGGAGCTGGCGGCGCCCCTGTCCAACGCCTACGCTCCCGCCACGACCCTGGTCTCCAGCGTATGGCAGAGCGCCGCTATCGCGGGCAGATTCACGAACCCGGTCCTCACCAGCAGCACCGGCCAGCTGGATACCGGCACCCAGGGCAACCTGATCGCCCACAACAAGGGTGCCATTGCCGAACACTGGACGCTCACTTTTTTGGACGCCACCAGCTTCACCATCAGTGGTGTTAGCCTCGGCAGCTTGCCCGCCCCCGGATCCATTACCGCCGACAGTTCGCCCATCAACCCGGCAACCAACAGCCCGTATTTCACGATTAAAGCGGCCAGTTGGAGTGGCGTATTTCAGGCGGGTGATCAGCTGAGCTTTGAAACCACTCCAGCCGCCATTCCCGTCTGGTATCGCCGTCAGGTCCCCGCCGGGACCTTCAGTTTGGCTAATGATCTGGCCTCGCTGGCCCTCCATGGGGAGAGCGCCTAGTGGCCCGCCTTGGCATTAAAAAAACCTTTGCTGCCGGTAATTTTGGTGATGGGGCGATTCTGGATTGGTTTAACCAGATGAAATCGACGCTGCTGAACGCCGGGTTTGTCCTGCGGCTGGAAACAGCCGATACCTTTGATGTGATTCAAGCGGGCGCAGCCGCAGGTCCCGCTCGGGATGATGTGGCTCACTGGGCGTTTCGCTATGAAAACCAGGGGGCCGATGGCGCCATCCTGGTCTACACCGTGTTTGGCAACCATATCGAGGATCCTGGCGCCATCACCCGCAGCCACTACATTGTCCACTCAGGTTTTGTCGGCACCCCTGCGCCGGAGGTCACCCTGTGGTTTGCCGCCGATGGCGCAACCGGTGGGTGGTGGATCCATGGGCTGCAACCCGATGCCAGCAGCAGTACCGGCGTTACCCACCGGATCGCCTTTGCCGGTACGACCGCTCGGCGCTATGCCGCCGATACCTTTGAAGGCCTGTGTGCCCGCTACGGCGTCTGGGATCCAACCGGGAGCTGGAAGCCTGCCTATGCCCGCAACTTTGACGGCTCCCTCAACGTATTTGCCTCTACGATGACCTGGTCGCCCTTTGGGGAGGGCTGGGCCTACAGCGGCCGACGGCACCCCGGATCGCCCTTACCCAAAATGGCCGTCCCCATGTTCCCCAGCCGAGCCAATGGCGTTACGGCCTGTATCCTCGGTGAGCTGAATGACATCATGGTGCTGACCAACGGCTACGCCTCAGAGGAGACGGTCATGCCCGGTTGGATTGCCATGATTGGTGATGACTTCGCCCAGCCCTACGCCGTGCCCGCACCGGATGCCTTTACGCTGTTATGACGGCTCTCGGCACCTCGCTTGGCGTGACCTGGTATCTGAATATCCATGTCGCCTCCGGACCGACACAGTTAAAAAAACGCTTTGCCGCCGGCTGGGGTAAAACAGAGGTCTTCGTAGCGCAGACCACTCGGTGGGATATCACCACCGAGAAATCCTGGCGTTTTGACAGCACCTGGTCGCTTCCGCTCGTCCATCAGCAGCGGTGGGTCTACGGTCTTAGGGTGGAGCGTTATCACCAGATTCGCTACGGCGATCTTCGCCAGCATCGCACACGACTGAGTAGTGGTTATGGCGATCAACCGGTGGTCCGGGGTCGATTCCGATTGCCCTATGCCGATTTACACCTCGCCCGCCAGCATTTTCATGCCGCCTATTGGTTAACCACCCGGCTGCAGGTCGCTCAGGCTCTAGCCTACGCCATTACCCAGGTTAATGTTCTGCGCACCCGATTCCTGCTGCCCTGGGCATTACTGGAGGATACCCACCTGCAAGCGGTGGTGAATAATCCTGAGCTGGTATGGCAGGCGCATGCCGTACAATTGCTCAGTACAACCCTATCCTGCGACGAAGACAGCCCGGTGTGGATCGCCTCCTTGGATATTGCCAAGGTACAGGATTTTGCGCGCATCGCCATCGGCGATCTCATCACGCTCACCCTGGGGTTAGAGGTCTTTAAGCTCATCATCGACGGCAAAACCCTCTCCCGTGAATCCGCCGTTGAGCCCCGTTATACCCTGTCAGCCGTGTCGCCTGTGGCCCGGTTAGAGGCGCCGTTCGCGCATCCAGCACCGCTGTATCAGACAGCGGCCATCGCCGCCCACACGGCGGTGTTCAATCAAATAGGGCCGGTCGATTGGCAACTCCCCGTCTGGACGATTCCGGCCGGGCGCCTGATGCTGCAGGACGTCACGCCGCTGGCCGCCGCTCGGCAGATCGTCAATGCCATCGGTGGTCTGCTGGAGAGCCAACCCGATGGGCGTGTTATCTGTCGGCGCCGCCATCCCATCAGCATTCCGGATTATGCCCATGCGGCAGTTGTGCATACCCTAAATGACGGCGACATCATCAGTTCCCGCGCCCAGATTGCCCCGATGAGAGGATTTAATCGGGTCACGCTGGCCAACGAGGAGGCTGCAACAGCGGCGTCAAGCGACCGCATTGAGTACCAGGCTGAGGATACTCAAAAGGGTACGGTGCGGGTGTATCGAGGTGCCCTTCGAGCGGTGCAGTTGGTACACACGGGCCATCCCGCTACTCGGCTGGAGGCCCTCGGGGAGGTCAGCCGGACGGAGACGGAGCGGGTGGAATTTCTCGAAGGGGTGGCCAGCACCCGTTACCCCATTAACCGTGTCCTGGCGAGCCTGTGGCAACACCTTGATCTAGGCCCCCTGCGCTGGGAGGGCCAAACACTGACCGCCAGCACGGCCGGGTACAGCCTGCTGCAAATTACCTATGTCACCCACTCCTTGGACTGGGCGGTGCAGCTTGCCGCCGAGGAAGAGGTGCAATTTGTCCTGGTCGACGCCTAATAACCGAGAACATACCCATGGCCAATGCCACTCTACGCGTTCAATTTGGTCTGCCCGAGGGGACGGAGGCCGACGGCCATTTGTCGGCCGAAGTCGATACCCGTCCGGACGGACTCAACAGCGGGCGCAGCGCGTTTAACCCCGGTGAAACCGCTTATATTTTGGTGTTCAAAACCCAGAATGTGTCCATCACCGATGTGGTCTGCTCCGCCGGATCGCTGACCCCACAGGGGACTGCACTGGTCAGGGTGAGCGACGAAGTGATGTTTGAAGATACCGACAGCGCTACGCTGACCAAACCCGTCCAGGGCACGCTCTCAGCGCCTGTGTGGTACGGCCGCAATCTCGGTAACCTCACCCTGCAGAGCGACACGCTCACGGTCAAAGCCGCCACCAAGGGCGTCGGCGTAGCCAAGGTTCAGTATGACACCCTGGCGCTGGTCTACGCCCTCGCCTCACCGGCCCTACTCAATGGCGAAACCGATTTTAGTATTTTGGCCCTGATTAAAGGCACTGCGGCTTGATCGAAGGCTTGATCGAAGGCTTGATCGAACCTAAAACAGCATGATTATCGAAACCTATCGAGGGGATGGCGCGCGGGAGGGAGCGCCTATCACTGAGCCGCTGCTGGCGGATGACGCCCTGCTGCCCAGAGGGATCGCAGAACTGGATGCCCACGCGCAGGCGTTTAATCAACTCACGCTTGAGGTGGTATTCCGACCGGGCATGCGTCTTGGCCAGTTAATCGAAGCCCAGGATCCCGCCAGCCCCCACCCCTACCGCGCCAAAATCACCGGCATCCAAATCCAGATTACTGAGGCGAGTATCGAGATGCAGCTCCGTCTGGAACAACCCCGTTTAGACCCGTCCCACTTAGCGCTGACCCGATGAGTTTTGCCTTAACCGAACTGAGCCAGCTCTTGGCGCCCCGGCAACCGATCCTGGGGGTCGTTATGGCGCGCAACGGTGAGCAGGTCTCGGTCGCAACCCCCCAAGGCCTGATCACCGCCCGCGCACTCACCCCGCTCAACACCGGTGAGCGGGTGCTCATTAATGCGGGCAGTGCCAGCAGAGCCCCCGTCGCCAGGGTGTCGTTCTCCGTTTAACACCCGCTCAATCGTTACTTTTTGACCTTCACACACCCGCCCTTCGGCGGGTTTTTTCGTTCTGGAGCCTTCCTATGACAACACCTGCCCCCGCTAGCCCCAACGACACACCCTTGTACCTGCGCCCGGATGATCTCGACGACCTCTTAACCCGCGCCGCCGAGCGCGGAGCGGAGCGGGTACTGGCCCACCTGGGACTGGAAAACGGCCACGCCGCTCGCGATATCCGCGACTTGCGGGATCTGGTCGAGGCCTGGCGAGAAGCCCGCCATACCGCCTGGCAAACCTTCATCAAAATCCTCACCACCAGCATCCTGATGGCCCTGATTCTCGGTGCGGCTTTTAAATTAAAAATATTGGGAGACGGCCAATGATTGAGACACTGTTAGGGGGTTTATTGGGCGGCGCCTTTCGCTTGGCACCGGAGCTGCTGAAGTGGCTGGATCGCGCCGGGGAGCGCCGCCACGAATTGGCCATGCAGGATAAGGCCCTCGAGTTTGAAAAAGTGCGCGGCGCCCAGCGCATGGCCGAGATCAACGCCAATGCCGACCTCGCCTGGAATACCGGCAGCCTGGACGCACTACGGGAGGCCCTGCGGGGGCAAAGCGTACAAACCGGCGTGCGCTGGGCCGATGCGCTCTCCACATCCGTAAGGCCGGTGATTACCTATAGCTTTATGGCACTCTACGCAGCGGCTAAAGTCGCGACCTTTGCGCTTGCCGTTGGCACTGCAGCAGACTGGACTCATGCACTGGCCCAGGTGTGGAACGCAGCCGATCAAGCCTTATGGGCCGGGATTTTAAACTTCTGGTTTTTAGGACGCACCCTCGACAAAATGCATCGGGGGATCTCATGACAGCGCTTGCAGCACCCCTCACCTTATCGCCTACCCTCTCGATGGAGGTTCCTCCGGCGGCCATCGCCTTGGTCAAACGTTTTGAAGGATTTGCAAAGCAGGTTAAACGCACGCCCCCCATCACCGCCGTGCCCTATATCTGCCCGGCGGGTTTTTGGACGATTGGTTATGGCCATCTATGCACGCAGTCACATCCCGCCATCACCGAAGGCGAAGCAGAAGTGTATTTGGCGCAAGACCTGATCGCCGCCCGCTCAGCAACCCTGCGCTTGTGTCCAGTTCTTATCCACGAGCCGGAGCACCGCCTCGCGGCTATCATCGATTTTACGTTTAACCTCGGCGCAGGACGCCTACAAACCTCCACCCTGCGGGTTCGGATCAATCAGAGAAACTGGGCCGAAGCCGCCCGCGAGCTCAAGCGCTGGGTGCACGGTGGAGGGAAAGTATTACCGGGGCTTGTGTTGCGTCGAGAGGTTAATGCACGGTATTTACTACAAAATGGATAACTATCTGAATTTTTGGACCTATCCTTATTGCAAACCAAACCGATAGCAACTCCGCAGAAGAAATGGTAACAACGCTTGCAATACTTACAGCTTGGTTACTGCTGATAGGTTTAACACGCCCTAACACTAACCTCCGCAATTTCAACGGCTGTAGTTTCAGTATCGATATCGGGAGCGGTCTTGGATAAACGTATTACACGTTTTACCTCTTCCTCGTAATCTCCATTGCAGAGAGCTCTTTCAACCTTGTTATCAAAACGGAGATATGTTTTTTTATCTAATCCGGTTGCATGAATAGGCTTCAGCAACGTGTTGACAATTTCCCTTTGCCTTTCTGCATTCCTGCCGCACCAATGCGCGACAACACTTACAACCCCATCCTGCAGAAATACATCACAGGCTAAAGTTGCTTCGACGCAGGTATTGACATCGGTCCTTGCGTAGATTTCTACCAGACCGATTGCATCTTTTTGGATACCCCTTAGAAAGGCTGCGAAATCAGGACAACTCCTACTATCGGTAACCGCTATTTTTCCACCATTACTGCGCAGCAACCTATTTAGCTGGGACGTAAAATATTCCGGTGAAACCTTGCACACCAATTCATTCACGCATCCAAGGCCCAATGCAGCACTGTTATACAAATTTAACACGTCGCCGAAAAAGAAATCTTTATTTGTCATTTGGGCTCCTATACTCCAGGTGATGATTTAATGGGATTCATTGAAATCGCAAATCCAGACGCACCCATCACAAACATTCAAACCCCACCGAACCGGAAAAAATCGAACCAGCTCTGCAGCCCAAACGTATTGACAGCTCCAGCTGCACTGAGATGAAAAAAGATCATATTTCCTAATCAATTTCCGCCCCAAGTGTATCTGCGATAAATATAAAAATGCCGCAGCTTTTGAGCTCCTTAAGCTGCGGCATTTGGTTCTTCTATTTTAATAGCACGTCTGACTTCGACCGGGTGATCTCAACAGATTCACCGGAGAAAACATCAATCATATGAATTGATTTTGAATCGGTGTAGTAAAAATACAAAATACTATCAACGGGGTCATAAGCAATGTCGCCAATAGGCCCCTTAGCAAATAACCCACGAGTGTTATTCTTAAGATTCAATCGGTATACATCACCCTTTGCATCAAGCACATAGGCTGTATTAAGAACCTCATCGACCACAAACCGTTTTGCCGCCGTGGTTCCACCCGAAAAATCACCTGCGATCTGCTCCACCAATTTTGTGCTTTTGTTCAATCCGTATAGCGGCATTTCATTTTTATTAGGCAGAAGATAGGGCGAAAATTTTTCCGCAAAAGGGTCCGTTGCCACAGAAATGAAGTTCACCTTATCCACGGGGAATAATCCTTCAGCTTGTACTTTAAATTCAAACTTATCAGGATCGATTGAATAGAGCTTGCTCTGAACGCCATCGGCTACTAAGACATCTGCATTTCGATCAACGGCGATACCCGTTATAGACGCCAACGACACATCCTTATTGATATCCAGGGGGTAAATCTGTGTCATCTTCTTGGTAGTTAGATCCACCGAATGAATCAACGAAGTCGATTTTCCAACAGATTGGACTGTAGAGCTCACGTAATATTTGTTGTCCAGCACATTGAATGCGGTGGCGACAATACCGTCGAATCTTGGTACAGACTCAAAGGCCGCGTTTGGAAATTCATAAAGAAGTTTGTCCGTCGACTTTGAATCAAAGCTAAAGGTGGCCAGTGCGTAATCATCAAACAAACTATTGTCATTAATGAGGGCTAGCAACCCACCATTTAATGGATTGATATCCAAGCCAATTAATTTATTCCATTTAAGATCGCTCACAATGGGTGCTTTTCGTTGAATTGTGGCGCGAGCTTCCGAAATCTTGCCTTGAGAATCTTCAACCGTTGCCACGACCGGAACGGAATCGAATGCTGTAGGTAAATCAAAGCCAGACACTGACCAAGAATTGCCATTCATCGTCGTGATAACAGTATCATTATCAACCTGAACCCTTATGGACTTTATTGTGGCACCGTTCTTGGCTGAAGCATACCCGGACACCCTTATGTAATTGGCCGTTGTGTAGGATGTTGCAGACGGGAATCGGATAGACACTGTAGGAGGATCCAGCGGGACAACCGTAACGGTGACTTTTTGCGTGCTGGTAGCGCCGAGGTTGTCAGTTGCAGTTAACTGAAATACCAATTGTTCAGACTGGACAGAATTGGGCGCAATGAAATTGAGCGTGGCCTGGTTGGTATTGGCGAGCGTCACATTCGTACCACTAATTTGCACCCAGCTATAGGACGCTACGCTTCCATCGATATCTGTCGTTTCAGTGGCATACAGAGATACCGACTGGTTGGGTGACACTTGGGCGGTCGGTGCGAGCTTTATCACCGGCGGGTTATTAACACCGAGGACTGTAATTTTACGCACAGACTCGTCAGAGGCACCCTTATCGTTGACCATTATAATTTTATATTCATATTCCACAGTCGCAGCGCCTTTGGTATCAGGCGCAATAAAAGAAATCCCAAACTGCTTATTCTTACTGTAAGGCGTAATGGTTTTCTCCGATTCAATATCGGGACCTTTTATTTTAATAAATTTAATGTACTGAACATTGCCATTTGCAAACACGCCAGTACTAGGATTTGGATCTTCATGAATGACATCGGATTTATTGATTTTTCTTGCCTCGAGTCGGGATGCCTTAGCGCCTGAAAAGCTATCAAGCTCCAGAAAAATTGCCACCGAATCGCCTTCTTTAACTGATATAGTGCTCTCACCTTTTTCAGTTATGGTCACAGACGAAGATTCTTTTGAGCCTTCTTTTCCACCCCCTTTGCCGCAACCAACCAAACCAAAAGAAATTATCCCACACAAAATATATGTTACTAGCTTATTCATTAACCGTATTCCATTCAAAAAATTTAACAAGTGGCAGACAGTTGCCACCCTTTTGATTAAAAATAAAAAACTCTGTTATTTGCCTTTCAACTAACCAACGTCTGTCGGCGAACCAATATCAAAAGACTACCGCTCCTTTAGCGCTTCAACTTCACTTGCTATGCCATTCGCAAGCGTTTCAATATCTTTAAGCTCATCCTTCGCTGTTTTACCCAACCCCAAAGTAAATGTTGTAGCCAGATTACTGCCAAACCCACGGTTTACGGTCATCCCATCCTTATCAATTATTCGCTTTTCAATACCATGGTCACTTACAGTGATGCGATAGTGAACGATAGGCATTGCTACAGACTTGGATTTAATTGGCGTGGCCTCACCGGCAAACTGCCGCTGGTAATCTACAGCTATATTCACAGCAAGGGCACTGGCATTGGATTTATCAGCAATTAGATTTCTTGACTTAAATGCCTCAGTGGTTCTTTCTTGCAAGAGCTTAGTTAACTCAGCTTGATCAGGATAACCCTCAACCACGAGAGCTTGCTTTAAGTTGAGAGTTAATGCAGGCTGCAAGAACTGTGTGTTTGCAGCCAATTTACTTTCAGTCTTAACTGAGTTATTTGCACAACCACACATTGTTAATGCAACCACAAAAAATGATATTCGGTAATTCATAGGCAACCTTCACAATTAAAGACATAAATAAAAAATAACTCGGTTTAACTTTAAGATCGACTTAGCTCTAGCGACCTTTCCAGCATCATCATTGACACCCCCGAAAACAAAGATGGACTTACGTGCGCGCCATTAAAAACACCACTTATTATGAGATCCCTCCGCACCATTTGTGTTTTTTCCTGCCATTCTAAAGCGCTATTCAGGAGAGAATCATGTTTAATTTACAATTTGTTTGCAAATGGAATCCTTTGGTTCGCAGACTCACCCTAACCGACGCACCATACAAACGCGTTTGCTTGCCTGAAAGAGTGGTTGCATCGTTAAGTCTTGCCCAGGTTGTAGATCGGCTCAATAGTATTATTACACCCAGTAAGATGTAAACAATTTGCCATAGCATATAGACTAGCGTGAGCCTACGCGCTAAACAAACCTGATTTGTACGTGCGCTTGCACTTTTTCAGCCCTGAACAAAGTAATTATTTTTAACAGTAATTTCCGCCTCAATTTTCAAAAAGAGCTTTGTAAACCAAAAAGAAAAAAGACTGATTTTCGTTTTGCTGGCAAGCGGCCAGCGCTGACTTAATAGCCGCCTCATGCGAAATCCTCTCTTTAAGCTTGGCGCCATGCACATTTGATACCATCATAGTACCAATTACAGCCTGCATATAACGAGTGTCTGATAATTTTTTATCGGGAAAATTCTTTTTAAAATATGCTACATCTTTTAATACACCCGAACAGGAGGGCACATGCAAAGCGTCAAGTGAAAAACTGCGAGAAAACTCAACAGGAAAATCAACCAATAGCTCATAATCCCGCTCCTTTTTCACTGTATTAGCAAGAATATATTTTTTTGCAGCCTCATCCAGCTCTTTAGTGCCAGAAGATTCTTTGACTTCAAGATTTATCACCTCCCCTGTTTTTAAAATTTTTCCAGTCAGCAACACCACTCCATTCACTCCCATATTAAGAAGCTCGGGACTATAGTAAGAAGTTTCGGAACTTAATATTACAGATAGATTTGCCGTTATGTGCCTTATTGTACCTAATGCAACACCCTTTTCGGATGTGGGCTCTCCACATACGAAAAAGGAGTTCATGCCCAGCAATAAAAAAAGAATTGACTTTCTACACCACATAATTTAACCACCTGCCAGCGAATATTCTTTCTAAAATCACCCCATCAAATCTCAACCAAACCTTGCTATGGTGCCAGCCAACCCCCAAAAGTCCAAGATAAATTCGCATATTATTTTTTCCCTCAACAAATCATTACTGACACCCAAAATAAAACCTTCTCTTCCGTCTCCTCATCCTGAAGATATAAAAACACCAACATTCAAGCGCGCATGAAAGCTTCGGAGCCGTAACATTTTTTAATTAACACAACCACTCACCAACACCGATCATACATCAACTCAACGCTCCGCCGAATATTCTAGGAATAATTAAAAACGATTTCACTCATCAACTTTGAATCCCTGACATCAAAAAAAATTCCACCGGAACTTATTTCACTTAGAATCCCCGAGCTCAGCAGCAGATCAATCCTGCCGTGAGGTCAATCAGGCTGATCCAAATAATATAGGTGGGGCTATTTACAAAACGCAAGACCTGCCCCCAATGTTCCCTCACTACTTCGAGGTCAGCATCACAACGCGATCATAGTTTTTAATAGAAATACGACCGGCATCCGCGTCAATGTTTATATTTCTACAGCCACATCTTGCTGCATTCTGCGGTGCTGAATGGACAACATCACCGCAATTCAAGCACTTGTAATATATATCTCGCCCAGACAAAACCTCAGATTCAGATGTCAAATTTTTCTCAAAAAAACTGTTACCCATTATTAATACTCTCTTTTAGTTAAACTTCATTAATGATTACTAAATTTGTTTCACTCGTTTCAAGTATCCTTCTTCAATTAATTCATCAATTGATTTAGGAAGTTCGTGCTGCAAACCCCCGCCAGGCTCTCCAAACCATGGAGCCGATTTCCCGCTTTCAACCCCCTCTATCGGCTTAATAACCTCATATAAATAATGTGGCTTTTCTTTAGTACTACCTGGCAAAGATCTCTGCTCAAAAGGAACATCTACTGGGGCTACGAATGTTCCCCCGTCACGAAACTCATTGTTTTTATCGTAATACCCTCCATAACGATCAAACTTTGTTCCTATTCCTAGCTTTGTCACAATCGGAGGACCATCAAATCCCCTATTGGGCGGCCAAATGATATTCCCGTCTTCAGTAACCCATTTTTTATCGACTTTTAATTTAATCGCGGCATCCAGCTGTTTATTAGCAGGTTGCCCCACCATTTCCGAATCTTCCTTCCCAGGATTATCATTCGCCTCATTCTTACCCTTAATTTTTGGTGTTTTGGCTTTAGCAATGAGCACCCCCGCAGCCCCGGCCGTAACCGCCCCAGCAACCGTTACCGCTACCGCTCCCACTCCACTTACACGATCTTTCGTCACTTCGTGACCCGATTCTTGAGAGCTTTTTACGTCTTCGTAACCAACACCAACCAAAACACTCGTTCCCGCCTGACCGGCTGTATCGTTAATTTTTTCGCTGGTCGTTGCGATGGTTTGTTGGACTTGGCTAGGCAAAAGCGTCATGCCTTTTTCTATGGCTTTACCTGTTAGCCAGCCTACAGGGCCGCCTGTAATCAAGGTGTAGAAGTCGTTCGCGGCCGCTTTTTGTTCCTCGGGAACCTGGTTAATAAAATGGGCAGCATCACCCAAGGTATCAGCAACGGCAATGCCCAATGTAGTGGGTTTAGGGGCTGACACAAGAACCTCTGCCTCGCGGCTAGCGGTCTCTTGTTTTACATCCGTGGGTGAAGTACGGTTATTGATAATTCCTTTAAGGCTCTGGTTAACTAAACTGTCAATCGAGCTATCGTTAGCATTGTAAAATCCAGAATTAATTTTGCCGAGATTGTTAAACCAGCCGTTTTCTTCGCCTTTTTGTATCCAGTAATCCGCTACTTCCTGCGAGTACTTTTCAGTTAATTCACGGCGAATTTTATCTTTTACGCGGTCTGCTTCCCGACTGTCAAAGCCATCAATTTTTTTATCGATAGGCCTTACTAATGCAACGGCACCTTCTTTCGTATCTTCATAATCCTTTTTAATTTGCTTATGGCCTTCTTCTGTAAACAACCGGTGATCAACACTCGAATCTACCTGCATGTCCTGGTGGCTATCCCATAGGGCTTTTTCTGTTTTTTCGGTATCGCGGTTGAGGCCTTTTAATGATCCGCTTTGCTGCGCGGTCGCACCGGCTTGTGTCAATTTGCCGTCTTTTTCTAACTCCACTCCGCCCACTGTGATATTGCCCTGGCCAAGGGTGCTGAGGGTTTTGGTGGCGGTGTGGTTATTGCTGTTGGCGAGGGAGATGGTGCTACTGGTGGGACTTAGCCTGTCACCGGTCGCCGTCTTAGCGTTGTTTTGGCCAACGCGCGGATTTGCGGGCTGGGCATCTTGGCCGTTGCCTAGGCTTAGGTTTGTGCTGAGGCCAAAACTACTGCTGGTACTGGTGTCGATATTGAGCAGGTCGTTAAAAGTGAGGCTGCCGGTGGTGAAGGTGAGTTGGTTGAGGTCTTTACCGAATACCTGCTCGTTTTTACAGGCTTTGCTGTTTTGATCGGTACACACGTCCACCTGCTCAAGGGTGCCAATGATGGCGCCGCCTAAATGGGTGTTGCCTTTAACCGTGATCTCAGCGGTGCCGCCGCTGGTGAGGCTGGTGACGACGGTTTCTTGGGTGCGACTGCGGCTGTTGCCCTGGCTGACTCCGGCGTTGCTGCTGTTGGTACTGCCGACGTCGTTTCCTGTTTGAATATTTTTAGTAAAGGCATTGCCTTTATTGTCCACTCCATCGCCGCCCCAGCCTAGCCCCGCACTCATGCCCTGCTCATGGCTTTTACTGCTGCTACGGTTTTGTTGGGAATCTACGATGAGATTGCCATCGACATTCACCGTGAGTTTTTCGTCCGCACGGGCTGTAGCGCCTTTCAGATTAGCGTCGCCGCTGGTGGTGATGCTGAGGGTGTCGGCGTGGATGCGGGTGTTGTGCACGGTGGTGCTTTGGCTATCGGACTCCGCACGTTGGTAACTGCCGTTCACACTGGCGCCGCCTGCGGCTCCATATACGGTGACCTGAGCGCTTACTTGAGCCTGTTTATTTTCGCTACTGCTGCGCTCGGTATCTTCTCGGCTGTTGGCGTTGAGGGTTCCTGTGTTGATGCTGATGTCTCGAGCGCTTAACTCGGCGCCCTGCATATCCAGTTGGGTGTTCTGGGTGTTCAGGCTGCCGTCGGCGTTTTTACTGCCGGTGGTGAGGCGGATGGTGTCAGCGTTTAGGGTGCTGCCGATGCTGGTGCTTTTGAAGGTTTCCGACTTGGCTTCGCTGGCCGATAGATCCAGTTGCAGGCCTGCGTTAAAGCCCCAGGTGGTGGTGCTGGCGGCAGCGGCCGCCGTTTGTTGCAGCAGTGCCGTATTGGCGCTGGCCAGGTTAACCGTAGCTAGGGCGAGGCCGGTTTGGTACCAGGCGCGGTCGTCTTCAAGGTCACGCACCAGCTCACTGAGCAGTTGGACATCGTCCGCCGTCACGCCAGGGGTGCCCGCCGCTAGGTCGGCTCTGAGTTGATTGAGCTGGCTTTGCTGGGTATCGAGGTTGTTTTCGTAGTGTTTGAGTTGGCGCTTGGCATCACTCAGTTGTTCCTTGGCATCAAGGACGTTCTTTGCCGCTTTGGCCACTTCAACGGCTTGGTGCTGTACCACAAAGCTGGCTTCGCCCTTACCTTCTTGGGTTTTGTGTTGTTCGCTTTGGGTGGCATCCACGCTGCTGAGGGCCAGGCCCTGGGTGCCGTGTAGGTCGATGGTGCCGGTGGCATTGAGGGCACTGCCCGCCAGGTTGGTTTTCCCACCGATGCTGGTGGCATCGAGGGTAATGTCACCGAAGGTGCTGACCTCGGTGCCTTGCTGGCTCAGGGTGGTGCTTGAGTTGTCGGCGTTGAGGTAGGTAGCGCTGCCGAGTTTGATCTTGGCGCGGCCATCGTCGTTTTCAACGATTTTATGGGGTTCTTTTAGGGCCTTGAGGGTATCCGTGCCTTTGAGACGTACATCTAGCGTGCTGTCCTTGTGGAACTTGGAGGCCTGCGCGGCGCCGACGGTGAGGTTGCCGCTGTCGGTGGTGGCGGTGAAGTTGCCGTTCGTGTCCTGGCTGCCGGTTTGAATGCGGGTACCGAGTATTTCCGTACTACCGGCGTCGACGTTGAGGTTGCCTTTTACGAGCAGAGCGCTGTCGGTTAAGCCGGTTCCACCGTCGTCATTGTTTGTTTCAGTTTTGCGGTACAGGCTGCCACCGCTGAAGGCGCCGGACTTGTTGTTCCAGGTCTGGGTTTGTGTGTGGGTTTCGCCTGGGGTTACCCGCAGATCGTCCACCGCCGACAGCGTCATGTCGCCGTTAACATCGGCCACCACGCCTTCAAGGGTGAGATTGTGGTCCGACAGCAGCTGAGTATCACCGGTGGAGGTGAGGGTTGTGGCGCTACTGTGGTCCTCGCCAGTGTTGCTGCCTTTGGCTTTTTTGCTCAGCCCCAAGGTGCCGGAGCGGCGGGTTTCGCTGTAATCCAGGCTTTTGGTGGTTTGGCCAGCCAAGGTAATGCCGTCAGCGGCATAGGCGGCGATGGTGCCCTGGGGTTTTTCGGCCGCCTTGTTTGAGGTTGTTTCTGGGGCCTGAGCAGGGGCTTGACCTGGAGCTTTGGGGGCACCGGCGCTGAGCTTGGCACCTTCAGTATTAATGCGCTGGCCGGTTTCCTTAAGAATTTCGCCGGTGCTACCCAGTTTCGTATTGAGCAGTAGATTGCCTCCAGCGCTTAATTCCGTCGCTACGGCCGTTTCTTTGAGGCTTTCACTTTCGGTCGTTTTACTGCGGCCGAAGCTCTTTTTCTTTTTCTCATAGTCGTAGTCATATTGAGAATCCACCGCGCCCAGCAGGTTGGTGTCGCGCTCGGCATTGAGGTGTATGTCGCCTTCTGCCCTGCCCTGCACCGCCACCAGGTTGATGTCTCGACCCGCCGTGGCGTCAATCTTGCCCCCGGCGTTGATGTCAGTAGTGACTTGTTTAACGTCAGTTTCAATGCTGTGCCAGTTTTTGCCCTGGCCTTCGGTGTGGGTGCGGTCTGCGGCGCTAGTGAGTGTTACATCGCGGCCACCGCTAAGGGTGACATCTTTACCCGTGTCAATTTTGGTAGCCGTGATGCTCAGGTCGCGGCCCGCATCAATACTGAGTGAGCCGCCGGTGGTGATGCGGGTGGCAGTGTTGGTGATGGCTTCGGTGCTGGTGTTACCTCCACTGGTAAGCGCTTGCTCCGTGCGCGGCGTGATGGCTACATCGCGAGTCGCGCTGATGGTGGCATCGCCCTGAGTGTTGATGGCTTGGCCTTCGAGGGTGACGTCTTGCCCTGCGGTGGCCGTCAGGTTGCCGCCTGCAGTGATGGCAGCCCCCTGACCTGGTTTGAGCTGGATATCCCGTGCTGCGTTGAGATCGACATTATTCGTGGCGTTGATACGGCCTTGGTTAATCACATCCCCGCTGGTGCTTTTGGCGTTTACGTCGGTTGCGGCCAGTTCACCCCGGTTCTTCAGTTCATTGTCGGCGGTAACGTCCAAGGTCTCGCGGGCGATCATTTGGCCGCTGTTGTCTATATCAAACCCGCTCACTTGGGTGGTTTTACCCAGCATCAAGCCTTTGTTATCGAGGTTTTGGCTGTTAACAATTAAGCGATCCAGGCTGCCGATGGCACCAAAGTTTTGGCTTTTTTGACTGCTGACATCCACTAGGCTCAGGCCACGAATATCACCTCGATTGAGCAGTTCTTCACTCACCACCCGCACCGATTGCCCGGCCATCACCGCGCCATTGGCCATTTGGTTGGGGTCAACGCCGGTGGCGTAATACACCGGTACCCAGACTTCTTGCCCTGCCAGTTCGTGGCGCTCTAGCCAGACGATGTCTTGGGTTAAGGCACGCACTTGCTCAGGTGTCAGGGCGGTGCCTACGGCTAATTGCAGGTCTTTTTGTGCTTCGAGGGCGTTATCCAATAGGTAGCGGTATTGGGCTTCGTCGGAATCAATGGCGAGGCCGGTGCGCGGGTCGGTTACAAAGCGCACACCTCGCGTGTTCATTACCGCTTGGCGCACCAGCTCGGTTTCATAAAAGCTGTCGCCTAGGCGGCGGCCAATCTGTTCTGGGTCATAGCCCAGTTGGGTGAAAAAATAGTCGCTGCTGGTGGGTGGCGTGGCAGGTTTATCAGTGGGCGGTTTTATTAGGTCGGCGGCCTGCACCACATAGGGGGAGCTGCCCTTAATATCCACCCGGTACAGATAGCCGTTGTTGGGTAGGACAAGGTTTTGTAAGGGGTTGTAGATACGCGCTTCTAGCTGCGCCACAGGAGTGATCTGTGGACGCTCAGGAGCGGTGACCTCGCTGGCCACATCGCCAACTAGCCCCTGGGCGTCGGGATTCACAGGGGAGAGTGCCGTGCGCTCAGCCGAACCGACTGGGGCGACATCAGCGGCACTCAAGGGAATGCGGCTAAAGGGCGCAGCCTGACTGAAGCTCATCGCCGGTGCGTCGCCTGGGGTGTAGCCTGTCCAGGCCGCTTGATAGGCGGCGGCACCTTCATTCGTGATCGATTGGCTGTAGGTAGTGAGGCTGCCTCCGGCCAAAATCGAGCCGGTAAATAGACTGGCGGCCTTCTCAACGGTTTCAGGGGAGGCGGAAATACCGCTGCCATACGAGAGGGTGCCGATGATGGAAAACTTGGCCGTCTCGGTACCTGCAACTCCGGGATCGGGTGTGATACTGGTGAACACTTTCCGCTCATGGGTCGCTTTACCGGGCAGATATACAGTGCCATTGAGCAGGCTGCCGCTGGGTTGAGCACTGGCGCCCTCTTGGCGATAGCCCAAATCAAGGGTTATATCTCGAGCGGATTGAATAGCCCCGCCGATATTTTGGATGGCGCCGGGCGTACACGCGTCACCACTGCACGAGCCCTGAGTGGCCGTGAGCTCATTTTGCGTCTGGATGCGCAGCGCCCCGCCAGAGTTAATACGCGGTTGTGTGACGGGGACTGCCGGTTGGTAGACGTATAGGTTGTGCTTGGTGTAGGGCAATTGATTGCCACTGCGCGCCAGTAGATTTACCAGTTCATTCACGGTGAGATCGAATTCACCGTTGCCAATGTCAGCATCGGGCTTGCCCGAACCAGTGGTGAACCAGACTTTGGTTGGGGTGGGTTCACTCTTGAGCCTCAGCTCGTTGGTGCGATTGGTGAGTTGGTTGAATGCCAGCTCAATATCACCGCTGCGGTACGTTTGAATGCTGCCGGATGTATTGATCAGTTGTTTGCCAACGCTCAACCCTCCGCCTACGGTGGCTTTGCCACCCGCCAGGGTCAGTTTGCCCCCAGCCCAAATACTCGCCGTCGTAGCGGCTGAGCTGGTGTTAAACAGCTCAGCCGCCAGTGCGGTGAGATCCCCCGTGGCAAATAAGGTATCCGTGTTGGTGAGTGTGCCCGTGGCGCTTAGGTTAAGGGCTTTTTGGCTGGCGATAAGCCCGTTGTTATCAATGCTATTGGCCTGTACCTGGGTGTCGCTAGCGCCTCGGATACGACCCTGGTTGGTAAGGGAATGAGTCAACTCAAGCGCGAGCGCACCCACGGCCGACACATCCGAGGTTTGGCTGTTGTTAAAGGATGCGGCTTTTAGGGTCAAATCCGAGCCACTGGCTAGGGAGCCTTGATTGGTGAAGGCGCCCTTCACATCCCACACAATCCCTCGCCCGGCATCCAGCTTCGCTTGATTGGTGAAGGTGAAATCACCCTCGCTGGTGAGCGTTAGGGTGCCCTCAGCCCACAAGGTGCCACCTAGGGTACCGAGGTCGGCGGCGCTCAGGGTGAGATCATTCAAGCTGGACAGCTGGCCGCCCGTGTTGAGCAGGTGGGCCTTGCCAAGATCTAAGTTAGATTGAGTAAAGATGCCGCCTTGGTTCACCAGTTGGTCGAGCTGAAGGCTGGAGTCAACAGGCGCGAGGCTCGCGAGTGGCTTTGGGATGCCCGCTGTTTCGGCTTCGGTTGTATCTAGTGCGCTTGATGAAGCTGGCGCGACTAAGGCCAATTGCGCACCGCTCAAATTGTCGAGGCGCTTTCCCTGCAGCTGCACGCTGCGGGCGCGGATGGTACTGGGGGCTTCGCCCACTTGGCCGGAGTTCAGTATGTGCTCGAAGCCCTGAATTACCAGGGTGCCGTCCGTTTGCATCAGTGCGGCGGAGCTGGTGTTGGCGGCGTTGCGCCACTCCTTAAGCCCTTTAATTTCCAGCGTTTGCCCGGTGTGCTGCCAGCGGCCGCCGGTGTTATCCACCTGGGCAACCGTCGCTGTGAATGACTGGGCTTGGCTGTAGATGAGCCCTTGCGTGTTGTTGATCTGACTGGCGCTGAGGGTCTGGCTGCCGTGGCTAAAGCTCTGCACAACCCCTTGGGTGTTCTCAAACTCCCCAGCAGCCGAAATACTCACGGTGGGGGTAAGGGCGTCCGGTAGGTTCGAGGGTGTAAGGTCTATGGTGCCGCTGGTGTTATTAATTCCGGCCTGACTGGTGAGTTGAATTGTGCCGCCGGAGAGCAACGTGCCCTGGCGGTTATCCAGTGTGTTAGCCGTAGCGAGCGTTAATCCCGTGTCGGCTTGTAGCCAGCCTTGAGCATTGAGAAATGAAGCTTTATCCGCATGGCCGCCGCTTGCGGTCACGCTGATGGCGCCAGCGGCCAAAAGTTGGCCTTGGGTGTTATCCCAATGTGCCGCTGTAAATACCCCGCCTCCAGCAAGACTGATTTTGCCGCCTTGGTTTAACCAGTCACCCTGTATCTGCGCATCCAAGCTGGTCGCCGCACGGTCAGAAAGGTTAATCACGCCCGAATTGGCGACAGATTGGGCCGTGAGATGAAGTGTTTGGCCGTCTATTTGACCGGCATTTTCAAGGTGTTGCAGTTCAAACTGCAGGCCACCCGCCCCACCCACTGTGCCTGCACGGTTGGTAAAGGTGTCGGCTTTCAGTGTCCAATGGCCATTGCCGCTATGCCAAATACCCTGGGTATCGTCCTGGCTAGTGTTGATCAGCTGCCGCGCGGTCAAGGTGAAACTGTCGTCGCCCACCAATAAGCGACCCTGATCATTCAGCCAATCGCTGCTAAGTGCAATGGACGAACCCACAGCGCCGTCGCCGCGAATACTCACTTTGCCTTGAGCATTGTTCCAGCCGGTTAGCTGCCAATCGGCACTGCCGAAGGTCTGCACCTTACCGGCACTGTTATCCATCTGCTGGGCCTGAAGCCTGAATAACCCGCTGCCCAAATGGCCGATCTGGCCCTGGTTGTTCTGCCAGTTTACTGTAGTGATATCGAGTTCATTTTGTCGGCTTAACAGAGTGCCCTGCTCGTTATGCGCATCGCCCGTAAGCGCTATCAGCGTTTTGCCCTGGGTGCTCTGGGCGTCGATGTAGCCGCTGCGGTTGTCTAGGCTGCCAGCGGTGAGGCTTAGGCTATCGCTAAGCACGCGGCCCTGCTGGTTATCCAGTGCACCCGATACATTCAGGGTTAACTGAGTTGCGCTGGTAGCGGACGTGGTATCGGCTTTTTGCCCGCTGCGCAGGATGCCGTTTTGGTTGTGAAGATCCTGCGCTTTGATCGCTAAAGAGGCGCCTCGGTTATTGATCTGCCCGCCCTGATTGTCGATCTGATCCGCTGTAATCTGGTGGTTGCCGCTTCCGGTGAACTCGATCACCCCACCGGCAAGCCCTGTGGCCTTGGCGGTTTGGTCCAGGATCTTGGCACTGATATCGGTGGTGCCGCTGGCAGAAGTGAGGTTGCCACCGCCGTTGGTGAGTGTTTGAGTAAGTGCGAGACGGCTAATTTCACCGCCTTTGGCCGTCAAGGTGCCCTGGGTGTTATCGAGGGTGTCGGCGGTAAGCGTGACAGCCGCTTGGCTTTGCAGCACGCCCTGTTGATTGATCAGGTCGGCAGCGTTGAGCTGCAAATCTCCCGAGGTAGTAACGACCTCGCCCTGAGCATTATTAAGGTTTAAGTCCAGGTCTGCGGTGATGGCGGCCCCTTGCAGGTGGCCCAACCGGTTGTCCCAGGTCTCGGCATTGAGTGTGAGCTGCCCGGCGGTTTGCACGCGCCCGCCCTGGTTATCCCACAGGCCGTCGATGGTGAGGGTTAGTGCGCCCAAGCTATTGAGTTCGCCCCGATTGCTACCGGCGCTTGCGGTAAGACTTAACCCCTCACGGCCGCTAATCATGGCACCTAAGCGGTTAGTGAGGTCACCTGCATTGATCGACAACGAACCTGCGCTCAGCCATTGGCCTTGGTTATCCGCCTTATCTGTCGTGATCAGGCTCATACTGGCCGCGCCGTTGGATGTACCATCCGCCCGGTAACCCGCTGAAACGGTACCTTGGCTTTTGATCGACTTGGCCTGAATACTCAGTTGTTCTTGGGCGGCCAGGGTGCCATTGAGTTGAACCGCATCCGCTGTCCGCACATCGATTTCAGTGGCGAGCGCCTTATCCAGCGTTACCTTACCCTGAGTCTCTACCTTGAGCGCCTGCTGGGCTTGCACATCGTTGACGCGCACCTCCCCATTGGCATCGATGCGAATAGACCCGTTATAGGCCGCCATAGGCCCTTCCACATTCACGCCTACACCGTTATCGGTGGCCACCAGGGCAATTTTATTGGCGTACATGCCGCCGAGGGCCGAGGCGTCAATGGCGAATTGAGGTACAGACTTAGTACCTGCTAGCAGATTGCGCGTGTGAATACTGCCGTCGGCGAAGTTGAACTGCAGGCTTCCAGCACCAAGGGTGAGATCAGGGCTGACCACTTGGCCATAAAGCACGATCTGTTTGGCGAGCAGCTCCAGCCGTTCTAAATTGCCACCGAGCAGGCCCTCTTGGCCGATCTCCAGGGTGCCCTGATCAACGGTGAGCCCCGTTAACTGCCCTTCCTGCCAGAGCGGGCGGCCGGTGCCCAAGGTCACGCGGGGGGTATTTAAAAAGCCACAGCCGGAACAGGTGATGCCGTTGGGGTTAGCGATCACTAGGCTAGCGGCTTGGCCCGCTACTTCCGTAACCCCTAACAGAGAGGACGGATTGGCACCGGTGACTTCATTGAGGATGATGCGGGCGGAGCCGTGTTGTAACTGGCTATTGCCTTCGATGGTGCCCGCAAGCTTAGAGCGCACGTCGGTGGTGCTGTTGTTGAGCACCTGGCCCTGGGGGCCGACTTGGTAGTCCTGAAATAGGTTGTGGCTGACGCCCGCTGCATTGGGGTCAGCGATCTGGATCACCTCCACGCCATTGGGGGCTTGGGTCACTTGTGTAGCGGCATTGGCTGCAGTGCTGGCTACCGCGCCATCAGCCGCCAAGGCCCACAGGGGCTGCAAGGCGATATCCAGGCTTAAAACCACACCTAACAGTTGTCGGCTAACTAATCCCCTCATGGGACGAATCCTCGTGCTTAATCCAGTGTTGTTGCGTGTGATGTACATAATTCAGTTGACCGGGACTACCACCGCCAGGAGAGACTCATGCTGCCCTGGGTGATAAAACCCTCTGCCTGCAAGGCTTCAGTGCGCAGCGCTTTGCCGACTTCTAACTGCAACTGCAGCTGATTGCCGGTGTAACTCAGCCCCAACGCGGCGCCGCTGAGCGATTCCCCACTGCGCAGCTGGCCATAATCCAGCGCTATGGACGGCTGCCAAAACCCAGCACTGTCCAACCGCCCATGTAACAGGGTGCTAAGGCTATTGCGGGTAAAAAATCCTGAGGCGCCCTGCACACTCTGCTCAGCAAACCCACGCACGGTGTATTGGCCGCCTAGGCTGAGCTGTTCACTTGCCACCAGCCGACTGTCACTCTGTTGCACTTGCCATTGGCTGCGCCATTCTAACGGCAGCTGCTGCCATTGGCTGCGTTTTAGGTAGGAGGCGTCTAGGGTCAGTTTATTGAAGTGAGTATCTGGAGTTGCCGCCCCCAGGTCAGCCTGATCGCTGCTGAGCCCTTGATGAAGTGCCAGTTCTGTTTGCCATTCCTGGCGCTGCTCAACATGACGGTAACTAGCATAGGCACTGGCCGCGCTGTAGGTGCGGGAGCTGGTAATCAAGCGCACATCGCTGACTCGGTTTTCCGTGTCCTGCTGTTTAAGCCGCAGGCCCAGGTGGGTCAATCCCGTTTGATTGCGCCAGAGTAGATAGCGGCTATCCAAACTGACGCTGGCAGAATCCCCCGAGGTGGCAAAAGGCACCACCGCCTCACTCACCCAGCTTTCATATTGGTATTGGTTAAGGCTGAGGGTCTCTACCCAATTGCCCCAGGGGATGCTGTAGCTGGCGGCTAGGCTGCTCGCCTTGCGGCGATCATCACGCCCTAGGGCGGAGGTTTGATAGTTAACCCAGACAAGATCGTTATATCCCACCGGGTTGTTCCAAGCGTGCGTGAGTGATACTCGAGTAGCGCCAGTGGCCTTGGAGCCTTCGTTGTCGATACCGAGGGTAAGCTGCCGCTCGGGGCGATTTTTCACCTTTACCACTAAACGCGTAGCACCGAGCCTAGTGCCCGGCAAAAAGTCTACTTTCGCCTCCGCCCCACTGCGGCCAATAGCATCGACGCCCTGCTCTATTGAACGCAAGTTCAGCCGCTTACCTTCAATACCGGGGAATGCTGAACGCAGTCGTTTCGCATCGGCGCCTTCGATGCTGACTGACTCCACAAACCCTTCCACCACTACGACGCGCAGTTGACCTTGAGTCAGGTTCTGGTTGGGCAAATAAGCCCGGCTGGTAATGTAGCCAGCGTCGAGGTACAGATTGGTGAGGCTGCGAATTAACGAATTTATGTCACCGGCCGCCAAACAACGGTTTAGAAAAGGACTATAAACCTCGGCGATACGACCGGAGGAAAACGCTTCTGCACCTTCCACCGTAATGGTCTGAATATCAAAACACGGGCCGGTATCCCCTTGGGGAGCTTCCGGTGTTAGCCGTCCACGGGGAATAACCGTAAAAGGTGCATCCGCCGCTTCGCGTTCGCGCCGCAATGTCTCTTGGCGCTGTTGTTCTTGCTGAATCAGAGCTTCGCCCGACGCTCCGGTTGCCTCAGCGGCTCTCAAAGGACTGGATAAACCAAAACTGATTAAAACGACCAGTAAACTAATCCTTGGCATTAAAAAGACTCTGAATTCGGGGGCGCCATTTTAATACCGGAGCAGCAAATAAGGCCATCATTTGAAAACATTTTATTCACATGATTCTCTATAAAACACCCCATAAGGATCTGCCCCCAACACGATACGCGCTCTATTTTCGCTGAAAAAGTCTGCACGACTAAATCTTCATACAGGTGCAGTTTCCATGTCGGGAGAAATTTTTCGCTATTCATAACCTGATGTTCTCGTACAGTTTTCAGTACGCACGCGTAAATCCCCTACCATAGGCCTGAAACGCTCTAAAATAGAGTTCGCCAAGCACGGCTGAAATAGAATTTCTTTGTGATCAACGGCACCCATATTCACGGTAATAACCGACTTACCACCACGCACTAATAGTCTCGCCAAATTCTCCGACGCCTCTGGCGGGGTAATCGGGTCATTCGTAGATTTCAAAATAGCTATGGGGTACGAATAATTCGTTAACGATTGGTCTATCGAGAAATCAGGGGCTTCAGAATCTATTTTTATCTTGAAAAAATGCTTAAACAAACCCGCCCTGGACGATGTCAGCGAACGCAAATCATTATAAGTAGTTTCCAATACCAAAGAACTCTCACCAGAATAACCTCCCGCCAAACGGGCGCAGATTGTTCCTCCAAAAGAGCGGCCCCAAAATATAATGCGTTGAAATCCGTGTGCCTGCTGCCATTCTGAAAGGTGTTTGCCTAGCAGGTGTGTAGCCTGATCAAATTCTTGCGCCGTTGCTTCACCACCGGATTGACCATATCCTGGATAATCAAAAATCAACATATTGGGTGGTGGCTCGAAAGTATTAAATAGGGGCTTTGCCAAAGCCCCCTGACGAAATCCATTGCCACCACAATAGACCAACGCCGTCCTCTGACCAGGAATAATTAAATGAGTAACGGATAAGTCGACGACATTATCTTCACTAACAAGTCGATTCTGTGCAATGGAGGATCCAGGTGGTTGGTTTTCTTTTGGAAAACTCGGAGTCTTATAAATATACCCGTGATTGTATAAAACGGAATCAACAGACGGCGTGATGGCCCAACGGCACACATCTACTTTTACACAGGCGGTGACGAAACAGCCAATTAAAAGTACCAGCATCAGATGGTTTAGCGGTTTCAATTTGATTCTCGTCCATCGTTAACTGAGCTAAATTTATTCAAGCAAAAAAACCGTTTCACACATTTTTAATCAGACCTTTTATTGGTCTGGCGCGCCAAACTCACAACCCTTGAATAACAGCTCCATGATTAATAATTCAAATCTGAGCCAAGCCCCACATTAGTACCTAACATGGGACTTGATATTGCTGCCTCACCCCTAAAACCGTCTGATTACTGCAGGGACACAATCATTAATACAAAAATCAAGCTTCACTGTTAGAAAGCTCCGCATCCTCAGCAATCGAGGCCTGTCGGGCTGCCAGTTTTTTTAAAACCAACCAATACCCTTGCTCAAACAATACCTGATCCGTCAGCTCTAACTTTTGATGCCAATTGGCGTTGGCCCAAGGTAAATGCACACGACGAGATCGGTTCTCAAGCACATAACCCGAATCGTTCTTCATGCGCGCCACATTCAGCTGTTCACCTAAAACACTTGCGCTCACGCCGCTATAAATAGGCAACACAACAGATCGCCCCGAATTTTCCCATCCAGCATTCATTTTCTGCGCTTGGTGATCGTCAATCTGGCTCAATACCCACTGAAGCGCTTGCACCGGAATTTCGATCTGCGTGCCGCCACTCCACTCCTCACCACTGGAATTAATCGTTTTATTTACATGCTGAAACGCCTCAACAAAAACATAATGCTGTTGCTCATGCAAAATTAAATAATATTTTCCATGTCGTGCCACGGGATCACTGCAAATAGCGCGCGATACGACGCGCGGATCTCTCAAGACGTGTTCGGGCTTTACATCATCCAGCTCGGCAATAAGCGTGTGTGTATTCATAGGCGTCCTCGCGCATCCGTTGGGGCGTGTTAATGTTTAATATCGATTTGCTCGATGACTGCATACGAAATGCGGGCCATCCAATATTTTTACACCTTCATACCAACAGGCTCATGAACCACAATTTAATGCGTCCATCAAGGGCACTAAATATTCGTGCATAAAATCATCGCTAATCAGAAGCTGTTGGGGTTGACGCTTACCCAAGGTCCGGCTCAGATTCTGAATTACAAATCCTGTCACGCCCTCACCTGCATGAGTGGCGTTACGATGCACCCTTAGAACTTCGCCATCGAAAACGCCCTCATAGCCTTCTCGCTGCGTGAAGGGGTGACGCACCCGATACGCAAGCCAACTCAATGCGGCGCGGGGGATCACCAACTGGCGCGCGACTTCAGGTCGCCCTATCGTGCCTTGATCTGCGAACACGTCCAGTTGAATCACCAAATACCGCGCATCTTTGTATACGCAATAGGGTTCCGGGATGTGCGTCGGCCAAATGCCAAAATGCACAAAACCCTGTTCACAACAGGTTAACGGGGTCAAAAAAGGTATGGGGTTGAGGGACCACTGATCGTCCTGGATTGCTTTACGCATAGTCATTCGCCAATTGTGTCAATGCGGCATGATAACCCTGCTCAAATAACAGGTTATCGGCCAACCGAAATTCCTGAACCCATTCTTCACTCGCCCAGGGTAAATGCACCTTGCGCGCGTGATTTCGAATCGTATAGCCCGGTGTGGCATAGTCTCGACCAAGACTAAGTGCTTCACCCGCAAAGCGTTCCTCATGCCGAAAAACCGCCTGACTGCGCAGTGTACGATGGCTGACCGTATAAAAATGCCACGCCATTTGAGCTGTGAGTGGTTTGAGCGCCAACACCGGTATTTCAAGCTGACTCCCGCCTACCCAGGCATCCTCCATAGCGGGCATCTGCCCCGCGCATTGGTAAACGGTGACAAAAATAAAATGCGCACCGTCTAACAAGGTCACGTAATGCTTACCCAAAGGCACAGCCGAGTCCTCAGCTAGAAAATGTAAAACAACTCTGGGATCACTCGTAGCCCGTTCGGGCTGAATCGAGAAAAAATGCTGCACGTTGACCTTTCACTCCCTGCCAAATGGGGCCACGGTTGTCTTGGCGGTTTATTCATCTAGAAATCCGCGCGCACTGTAGCGTCCGAATCGGTGTTTAACAAGTCAGTGGTAGAGCTGATTATTGAGGAATTAACCGATTCAGTCGGCGCAAAACTTCTACGCCCTGGCGCCTCGCTAACCTCCGCCACCGCTCCGGCTCACGCTCAGCTGGCAGGTTATCAGATTTCCTAAAACTTAGGAATCCTATGCAAAAAGCCTAACGCATCCCATGAAGATCACTGCCTTCTTAAATGAGGGCAATCCATGTCCGTTTTTGCGAAACGATTGAAAGAAATACGCAAGCTGAGGGGGTTATCTCAAGAGAAACTAGGCACCCTGGCTGGCATCGACGAAGCCTCCGCCAGTGGGCGAATGAACCATTATGAACGCGGTCGACACGAACCTGATTTCACCATGGTCGAACGGCTGGCCGCTGTATTGAAAGTGCCCGAAGCCTATTTTTATGTGAAGGAAGATGAACTCGCTCAACTGCTTCAAACCTGGCCACTACTTAAAAAAGCACAGCGACAAGCCATTAACGAGATAGTTAAAGAGCTCTTAACCTAGAACTCGCTGAACATCCCAACAGCTCGCCGAGTGGATTCCCCTACCAATGACACAATCAAACTGCTCGCAAAGTCCGGCTGTAAGTCTTTGATTTTAAAGAGGCCAAATTTTTGGACTACCGGACTTCCTATTTTGGTGCGCGGGAGAATTCGGAGAATATTTCCAAGGAGAGAGAGAAAAAAACCAGAATGCTTAAAAAATAGGCGGCGTTTAGTTTTGGTAAAAATACGCAAAAACCCCCAAATCTCCGCAGAAATACGCACTAACAGGCAATAAAAAACCCCAACTGTTTCCAGTTGAGGTCTATTTTTTGGTGGAGGCGGGGGGATTTGAACCCCCGTCCGCCAGCGCTCCATCCTCGGCTCTACATGTTTAGATTCCGTTAATTGATTTAACCCCTCTGCTACCCAACGGGCAGGGCGCGGCGGGCGAGTTCGCTAAAGTTTGGAAGCGGCACCGCGATCATAATGCCACTTCGATCCAGTTCTATCTGACAGTCAGTTACGCGGTACTGGCACCTTGTCGCTGACCGCTAGCAGCCTAAGCTGCTAGAGCGTATGAATCGTCGTTTGCGACTATTCAGTTGCAGCTTTGGATTAAGGTGATTCGCTGCCATCACCACATGCACCTTGGGCTTCACTACCGGCGTCGAATCCTAATCGCCCCCAAACCGAGTTTGCACTCGGGCCGGGGAGTATACCTAAATTGTTGTATGGATTGGACTATTTGTTGTGCTCGCGCATGGTGCGCTCTTTATCGCGCGCCCAGTCGCGGTCTTTTTCGGCGTCGCGTTTGTCGTGCTGCTGTTTACCCTTGGCGATGGCCACTTCCACTTTTACCAGGTGCGCTTTCCAATACAGGGAGAGCACGAGAATGGTGTAGCCTTTTTGTTCGTTTGCTTCGCGCAGCTTCTGAATTTCCCGCGCTTTAAGCAGCAGTTTGCGAGTGCGGGTGGGTTCGGTGACGAAGTGGGTGGAGGCTGTTTGTAGGGGTTGAATCAGCACGTTGTGCAGGAAGGCCTCGCCGTTATGGAAAACAACATAGCTATCGGTGAGCTGGCCCTTGCCCGCACGCAGGCTTTTTACTTCCCAACCGGCAAGAGCGACGCCCGCTTCTAGGCGCTCGTCAATAAAAAATTCATGGCGAGCCCTGCGGTTTTGCGCGATGGTGTTGTCACTGGGTGCTTTTTTCTTGGCCATGCCGGTTGGGTCTGTTCGTGAAGGGGCGGCAATCTTACCGCGTTTATTTGCGGATGGCCCAGACCTTCCCCGCCCTATGCAGTACAATTCGCACCCTTTCGCCTGCCGATATCAGTAGAGGTTTGAAGTTAAATGAGTGTGAAGCAGATTCAGCGCAGTGCTTTGGTGACCTTCAGCGCCGAGCGTATGTTTGCACTGGTCAACGATATTGAGGCCTATCCTAGTTTTATGGAGGGCTGTGTGAGCGCTGTGGTGCTTGAGCGCAGTGAACAAGAAGTACTCGCCCGCTTAGAGCTGCAAAAAATGGGGGTAAAACAGGCCTTCACAACACGCAATACACTCACCCCACCCCAATGCATGCAGATGACTCTGGTGGATGGGCCATTTAAGGTGTTCACCGGCAAATGGGAATTTACCGCCCTGGGCGCAGATGCCTGCAAGGTGGTGTTTGAGCTGAATTATGAATTCGCCAATAGCCTGCTGAGCATGATGGCAGGTAAGTGGATGGAAGCGGTTGCCAATGAGCAGGTGGAGGCCATCTGCCAGCGGGCTAAGCAGGTGTATGGAGCGGCGGGTGCTTAAGCCGGTATGCGTGGAGGTGGCCTATGCCCTACCCCATGAACAACGGCTAGTGGTGGTGAGCGTGCCGCCGGGCACTAACGCCTTGGAGGCAGTCACTGCCGCTCGGTTAGCGGATTATTTCCCCGAATTTGTGCCAGAGCCAGCTCTACTGGGCCTTTGGGGCCGGGCGTTTGGCACCAAGGGGTTGCCCAAGGCTGAGGATTATGTGGTACAGGACGGCGATAGGATTGAGTGTTACCGGCCGTTGGTGTGCGACCCGAAAGAGGTGCGCAGACAGAGGGCGGCCAAGGCGGCCATAAAGCGAGACTGAGGCACGCAAGCCCTCGGCTTTCTGCTTAAGAATTTAGGTGGCCAAGCTGTTTACGCACGGGTATCTAAGCAGCGCGTATATGGGCGACCACAAGGGTCGCCGCTTGGAGGCCTGACTTGCCCTAAGAAATCTAAACAAAAAAGCGGGCATTGCCCGCTTTTTTATTTTCGGTTAACAGTATTAACCCGTATTGCGCATACCGGCGGCGATACCCGCCATGGTCACCTTAAGTGCGCGATCCAGCTCTGAGCTGATAGTGCCCGGCGCCCGCTCGCGCTTGAGCAATTCTACCTGCAGGAAGTTGAGCGGGTCTATATAGGGCTTGCGCACGTTAATGGAGCTTTGCAAATTGGGCTCGCCATCTAACAGGGCATTTTGGTTTTTAAGCTGGATAATCAACTTGCCCAAGGCATCCAGGTCCGCGCGCAGTTTTTCACCCAAGCCCCGGTACTCCACAGGCACCAACTGGCGTTCGTAGTGGGAGCAAATATCGCCTTCGCTCTTGCCCAACACCATCTCCAAAAGATCCAAGAAGCTGGAGAAGAACGGCCATTCTTGCAGCATGGTGTTAAGTGTGTCAGGCGCGGTGGTTTGGGCGTATTCAAGCGCTTGGCGCACACCGAGCCAGGCAGGTAGGTTCAGGCGCACTTGAGTCCAGGCGAACACCCAGGGGATGGCCCGCAGGCTTTCCACGCCGCCGGTGGCTTTGCGTTTAGCAGGCCGCGAGCCCAAGGCAAGTTTGTTCAGTTCCTGCTCGGGCGTTAGGTTGCGGAAATAAGGCACAAAGTCTTCGCTTTCACGCACTATGGAGCGGTAGCCTTCTAAGCTTTTGTGCGACATAGCCTCAATCAGCTCACGCCACTGAGGTTTGGGCGCCGCGTGAGGGGCCACGGTGGCAAGCAGTGTGGCGGTCACGTAGGTGGAGAGGCTGCTGAACGCGATGCGCGGCATGCCGAATTTGTAGCGGATCATCTCACCCTGCTCCGTCACCCGGATGCGGCCTTTAACCGAGCCGGGGGGCTGGGAGGCCATGGCTTTCTCCACTGGGCCGCCGCCGCGACCGACGGTACCGCCGCGACCATGGAAGAGCACCAGGGAAATACCGTGGCGCTCGGCCAGGCTGACCAGATTCTCTTGAGCCTTGTATTGGGCCCAGGTGGCGGCGAATTTACCGGCGTCTTTGGCGGAGTCCGAGTAGCCGATCATAACAGTCTGATCCTGCTCGCTATAGGCGCGATACCAGGGCAGTTGCCAGAGGCGATCCATTACTTTAGGCGCGCGGTCCAGATCGTCGAGGGTTTCAAACAGCGGCACAATGGGCATGTTCCAGTTCATGCCGCATTCTTTGAGCAAAAGAGCTACAGCCAATACGTCAGAGGGCTGTTGAGCCATGGAGATAATGTAGTGGGAGAGCGCCTCACGGGGCTCTTTAGAAATCACCCGACAAGTGTTGATGACCTCTTGGGATTCATCCGACACCGGCCAGCTGTGGGGCAACAATGGCCGCTTGGAGCTGAGCTGCTCCAACAAAAATGCCTGTCGTTTCTCTTCATCCCAACTGCGATAACTGCCCATCTCCAGATATTCGGTTAGCTCATCAAGCACCTGCACATGGCGGTCGCCGTCTTGGCGAATATCCAGCGGCACTAGGTTAATGCCGAAGCAATGAATGCGGCGAATAGTGTCGAGCAATGGGCCATTAGCCACATCGGCAAGCGCAACTGATTCCAGCGAGCGGTGAATCACCATCAAAGCGATCCAGCAGCTCGCGGGCGGAGGTAATAACCTCAGCCGGTGGCAAGCTGTACTGGCCTTTGAGTTGGGCCGCCGCCCACTCTTGCGTCACTTCCAAGCGCTCGTAGAGGCGCTTTTAAAAAATCGCGGTAGGGAATTTTGGAAGGCACGCCCAGCTGAGCCATAAGCTCGTCGCTGGCCTCGTGCATACTCAAATCGCCACCTAAATTGCTGAGGTCCTTCAGGTATAACTCAGCAGCGCTCAAGCGCCCGTGCAGAAGCACCCGCGCCGTTACATCATGGGTAACATTGGGGTTGCCGTCGCGGTCGCCGCCCATCCAGGAGAAAAACCGAAAGGGGCAGAATTCCAGCGGCAAGCTGCGGCCGAAGTGACGGCCAATCAGGCGGTCGAAGTGGCGGATAAAATCCGGCACCGCCTGCCAAAGGCTGCTTTCGATCACTGCGAAGCCCCAGCGGGCTTCATCCACCGCCGTGGGGCGCTCGTTGCGGATTTCGTCTGTGGCCCAAATTTCTTCCACTAAGCGTTTGAGACGGCCACGGTATTTGTCGTGCTCGTAGGCCAGCAGGTCGGTGCGGCGGTGGCCCGCCATCACACTGGTAATTTGGTCGTATTTGCGGATCAGGGTGCGGCGGGTGATTTCGGTGGGGTGCGCCGTGAGCACCAAGTCGATGGAGAGATTGCGGATCACCTCCATAAAATCGGCTTCATTGAGGCGCTGCTTTTGCTCACCTAATAGGTGATCGAGGGTGTCTACGCTGGCGGCTTCGGTACTGCTGGCGTACTCCTGCTCCGCGAGGTTAGCCAGGTTTAAAAACTGATTAAAGGCACGCACTATAGGCAAAATATCCGCATCGCCCACCTTGTCCAATAAATTCACCAGCTGCTGCGAATCCCCTTCGGAGGCTTTATTGATGGCCTTGCCGAGTTTGCGAATTTCTTCCACCTTGGAAAATACGGCCTCCCCTTCGTGCTTTAACAGGGTTTCCCCTAATAACTCGCCTAATAAACGCACGTTTTCGCGCAGGGTTTCGGGTAATTTGGTCATCTACAATCTCCTCAATGATGGGCGCATTCTATCATCGCCGCGATAAGTTGCCGCAATTCCCGTGCCGCTTGGTATTTTCGTATATTTAAAAATGGGATAGCTATCAAGCTTCGGCCCAAGCGGGAGGCCGCGCGCCTCCCATCGGGGCGGCGCTGGGCGGCCGTAAAGGGTCGCTTGCTACGCGCTACATGTTGGGATAGTTTGGCCCGCCCGCGCCTTCTGGTGTCACCCAGGTGATGTTCTGAGCCGGGTCTTTGATGTCGCAGGTTTTGCAGTGTACGCAGTTTTGCCCATTGATCTGCAGGCGCGCTGTACCTTCTTGCTCAACAATTTCATACACACCGGCCGGGCAATAGCGCTGGGCGGGCTCTGCATAGAGCGGCAGGTTTTTCACCACCGGAATGGTCGGGTCGATCAAGCGCAGGTGGCAGGGCTGATCTTCCTCGTGGTTGGTATTGGAGAGGTACACAGAGGAGAGCTTATCAAAGCTCAGCACACCATCTGGCTTGGGGTACTGGATTACCGGGCAAGCGGCGGCGGGCTTTAAACAGGCGTGATCGGCCTTGTTATCGCTTAAGGTCCAGGGCAAGTGGCCGCCGAACAGATTGATGTCTACAAAGGCGTAGGCCGACCCCCACAAATTGCCCCAGCGATGCTGAGCGGGGCCGAAGTTGCGCTGTAAATAAAGCTCATCATAGGCCCAGGAGTCTTCATAGGCGGCGGCGAATTCACTTAGGTCCGTGCTCTCAAGCCCTTGCGCCAGAGCTTTGGCCAGCACTTCAGCGGCAATCATGCCGGACTTCATGGCGGTGTGTGAGCCTTTGATTTTGGCGAAATTTAACGTACCCGCATCATCACCAATCAACAGCCCGCCGGGGAAATGCATTTTGGGTTGCGATTGCAAACCGCCTTTGGCGATGGCCCGCGCGCCATAAGCTATGCGTTTGCCACCCTTTAAAAACTGCGCGATGGTGGGGTGGTGTTTGTAGCGCTGAAATTCATCAAAGGGGCTGATGTGGGGGTTTTCGTAGGAGAGATCGGTAATTAAACCCAGGGCCACCTGGCGATCCTCTAAGTGATACAAAAAGCCGCCGCCGTGGGTTGCCGATTCAGCCAGCGGCCAACCGGCGGTGTGCACCACCAAACCGGGCCGGTGCTGTTCGGCGGGAATTTGCCAGAGTTCTTTGATACCTAAGCCGTAGTGCTGGGGTTCTTTACCTGCGTCCAGCTGGAAGTGCTGAATCAGACGTTTACCCAAATGGCCCCGGCAACCCTCGGCGAACAGGGTGTATTTGCCGTGTAATTCCATGCCGGGGGTGAAGCTGCTTTTATGCTGGCCATCGGCGCCTACGCCCATATCACCTATGAGTATGCCTTTAACGGCACCCTGCTCATCAAACAACAGCTCACTGGCGGCAAAGCCCGGAAAAATATCGACGCCGAGCGCTTCGGCCTGTTCAGCTAACCAGCGGCATAAATTGCCGAGGCTGATAATAAAATTGCCCTCATTGTGGAGGGTTTTGGGTACAAAAAAGCTTGGCACTTTGAGGCTTTTATCGGCCTGGGCGAGGTAATAAATCTCGTCGCTGCTTACGGCTGTTTTAAGCGGCGCACCCTGCTTCAACCAATCGGGGAACAGCTCATTGAGCGCCCTAGGTTCAAACACTGCGCCGGAGAGAATGTGGGCGCCAACTTCTGAGCCCTTTTCCACCACACAGACGGACAGGTCAGCGGACAACTGCTTAAGGCGGCAGGCGGCGGCGAGGCCCGCAGGTCCCGCCCCCACAATTACCACGTCATAAGGCATCGACTCTCGTTCCACAGGCACACCCCACTTGGCCAAAAAAGCGCGCAGTATAAAAGTAATAGGTGCTAAACAGTACGCTGACTTCAGGAGAATTTGTGTAAAAGGCTAGCCACACAAAACTAATGCTTTTAGTATCGCCGCTTTTGTTAGTCTGACACTCACCCCGGTGCACATGCGTATAGGCAACAGCCGGTAAAGCCCAATCTGGAGAGCTAAGCCCCTATGAAAATCCTCGTCCCCATCAAGCGGGTGGTCGATGCCAACGTTAAGGTGCGCCCTAACGACAGCCAAAGCCAAGTTGATACCGCCAATCTGAAAATGGCGGTGAACCCCTTCTGTGAGATCGCTATAGAAGAAGCGGTGCGCTTAGTTGAGCGCGGCGCCGCCAGCGAAGTCATTGCCGTGTGCATCGGCGACAGCAAAGCCCAAGAGCAGCTGCGCTCAGCCCTGGCCATAGGCGCCGACCGGGCAATTCTGGTGGAAGCTCCTGCCGATTTAGAACCCTTAGCCGTTGCCAAAGCCCTCCAGGCACTAGTAGCCAAAGAGCAGCCGGGCCTGGTTATCCTGGGCAAACAATCCATCGACGGCGACAACAATCAAACCGGCCAGATGCTCGCCGCCCTATGTGATATGCCCCAGGGCACCTTCGCCTCCGAACTGGTTATTGCCGATGGCAAAGCTCAGGTCACCCGCGAGATCGACGGCGGCTTAGAAACCCTCAGCCTCAGCCTACCAGCGGTCATCACCACCGACCTGCGTTTGAACGAACCGCGCTACGCCTCACTGCCCAACATCATGAAGGCGAAGAAAAAACCCCTGGATATTATTCCCCTGGCCGACCTAGGCGTAGAGGCAACGCCTCGGGTGAAAACCCTAAAAGTGGAACTGCCCCCAGAGCGCAGCGCCGGTATTAAGGTAGCCAGCGTTGCTGAGCTGGTGGATAAATTAAAGAACCAAGCCAAGGTGATTGCATGAGCGTTTTAGTTATTGCTGAATTTGATAGTGCGGGCGTTAAGGCTGCAACGCTCCACACCATTACCGCCGCCGCTCAATTAGGTCCAGTGGAGGTTTTAGTCGCTGGCCACCAATGCCAGAGCGCAGCCCAAAGCCTCGCCGCCTGCCCCGCTGTGAGCAAAGTGTGGCTGGCCGATAGCCAAACCCTCGCTAACAGCCTGGCAGAACCCTTGGCTAAATTAATCGCCGCCCGCGCCGCAGGCTTTAGCCACATACTGGCGCCGGCCACCAGCTTTGGTAAAAACCTACTGCCGCGCGTTGCTGCCCTTGTGGACGTGCAGCAAATCTCTGATGTGATTGCCGTGGTCAGTCAAGACACCTTTAAGCGCCCGGTATACGCTGGCAGCTTAATAGCCACAGTGCAGAGCACCGACGCCATCAAGGTGCTCACCATTCGCACCACCGCCTTTGACGCCGCTGCCAGCACGGGCGGCAATGCGGCCATCGAAACCATTAGCGCTGATGCCGCCAACACTCAAAGCGCGTTTGTGAGTGCGAGCCTCGCGGTAAGTGAGCGGCCGGAATTAACAGCCGCCAAGATTGTGGTATCCGGCGGGCGGGCCCTCGGCAGTGCGGAAAACTTCGAGCTGATTTATCAATTGGCCGATACCCTCGGCGCAGCCGTCGGCGCCTCCCGCGCGGCAGTGGATGCAGGCTACGCCCCGAACGACTATCAAGTCGGCCAGACCGGCAAAATCGTCGCGCCTGAGTTGTACATTGCGGTAGGCATCTCCGGCGCCATTCAACACATGGCGGGCATGAAGGACTCCAAGGTGATTGTGGCCATCAACAAAGACCCGGACGCACCTATCTTCCAAGCCGCCGATTATGGCCTAGTGGCGGATTTATTCGAGGCCGTCCCCGCCCTCACCCAGGCGCTCAAAGGCTAAAGGGCTCGGTGCGCGGCCGCTGGCGGCGCACCGCATTCTCATATTCAAGCCTTCTGCGCCGCCCAGCTGCATAGCCGCATTATAAGAATCAAGGCCCGGCTGGCCGCACACACCTGGGCACAGCCCCAGGATTTGTGGTTTTTCGCAATCTCAAGCTAGAGTCAAGTTAACCTGCTCGCTCACCGCTTTTAATCAGGCACCTGCATGTTCAGTTTCTACGAAGCACAATCAAAAGTTCAAAAAGACCGGCAGCTGATGCGCGAGACCGACGTGCGTATGGCTAAATATTCCCGCCGGGGGATTGTGACCAACGTATTAATTTATCTTTTATGCTTAGCCAGCGGCGAATTTAAAGAAATCGAATACAACCTCAGCATTGTTCTCACCATAGGTTTACTGCTCACCACGCTGCTGCGCGGTTATTTTCTCTATCGCTTTGAAAGCATTTACCCGCGCGCGCCCAACCGCTGGCGCAATATCTATTTCTCCGTCACCCTTTTGGGTGCCGTCTGGTGGGGGATTATTACCTCCAGCATGACGGTGGCGCTGGAATTACAACACGAAGCGCCCTTGATTTGGCTTTATACCGGGGTATTTTTCGCCACTACCGCGCATGCCTTTGCACCCTACGGCCGCTTTTTAACCTATTACCAACTAATTGGTTTAGTGCCCTTAGCCATCAGCGCATTTTTTGTCGGCGAATTAATTAGCCTGGTGAGCGGTGTAGTGATGTTATTTTTCTGTTGGATTTTAAATCACCAGTCGCGCACCATGACGGAAAATTATTGGGATCGCTTAGAAGCCAATTATATTCTCGCGCGCAAAACCGAAACCCTAGAAGAAGAAAAGCGCGGCACCCGCGCCACGGTACAATTAAACCAAGAATATATGGGCCTACTGCGCACTGAATTAAAAGGCCTATTAGAAACCCGCCGCAAGCCCCGCGACGGCAACAGTGAAACGCCGGAACAGGCCAACAACAACCGCCCCCGCCTGCTGCAACTGTTTAATAACGTCAATGATTTTTACCAGGTGTTAACCAAAGAGTTGGTCATCCACAACCGCGTATTTAACCTGCGCCATCTGCTGCAAAACCTCGTAGCCCAATACGTTAACCCCGCTCAGGCGCGCAGTATTTTGCTGGACTCCTCACTCTCCTCCCATTTACCCATGCGCATGTACGGTGATGTGGAGCGTTTTTCCCAGGTGGTGAATATTCTCCTCAATGTCATCATCAACCAAAGTGAAGGCTGCCAAATTTTATTGGAAGCGGAATTTACCCGCGACCAAGAGCGCGAAGGTGAATTGCATTTAACGCTCTCAAGGCAAACCCTCGCAGCGAAAAAATTATTTTTCCAAGACCTTACCGACGAATCCATTCAACTGAATTTAGACCTTGCCCTGGCCAAAGGCCTCGCCGATGCCCTCGGCGGCAATTTAGATTTAGCCGAAGCGGGCAACGCCGGTGAAGGCGTACAACTGCGCTTTCGCCTGCGCATGACCATGGCAGAACACGAAGCCCACATGGTGTTTCAACGCCCGCAATTTCGTGGCAAACGCATTCTTCTGCAACACCCCAACCCGCGCCTCTTGGACATTAAACGCCACGAATTAGATGCCATGGGGTTTGTGGTATTTACCGAAACACAATTAAAAAAGGCCTTTAATAAACTGGAAGAATCCATCAGCCAGGGCCAAGCCCTCGACGCCATTGTTTATTACTTAGAAGCCGACGACACCGACACCATCGAATTTGCCGAAGCCATATTGGCCCGCCCAGACTTAAAATTTGTCAAACAACTGGCCTTAATCTCGGCCAGCAGCCTGGGCAGCCCGGCCATAAGCGCACTGAGAAATGCCGCTAATTTCCACACCATATTGCGCCCGGCAGGGATTTTTGAATTGGAAATTAACCTGCAGCCGTTGATTAGCAAAATCGCCCAGGGCGATGTGGCTTTTATTACGCCAGAAGTGCTGCTGTACAACCCAGATAAAAAAAATCTTACCAGCAAACAATGGTTAAACCAGTTTGCGGTGGTGAGCGAAGTCAACACGCTCGATGCGCTTTTTGAAACCATTAACGCTCACCCACCGATTATCATCGCCTGTGTGCTGGATGTGCTGGGCATGTCCGAACAGATGCTGTTACAACTGCGCACCTTTGAGCGCGACCGCCAGCAGGAATTTTTTACCCCGGTAATTGGCATAGGCTCTGCAGACCAAGCCTATAGCGCCTACCAAATGGGTGTAGACCATTTTTTAAATAAGGATGACAGCAGCCACACCCAAGTACATGAATTAATTTATTGGCGCGATGTATTTATGGCGCAACGGCATTAATGGTCATTTAGGGTAAGCAACTTATATCCTTGTTGAGACATAGAGGCGGTGAATTCACAACTCCCACAAAAAGCCGAAGGCAAAAACTCAACGGACTGGGACTATAAGAGTTGAATTTAAACCCAATAAAGCAAAACCAATACAGACTTCCCTGTCAATTTAATAGTCGGCAATTAAATTTTAAGCAAAATATCAACCATCTGGCTTTAGCAACCCAGATTAAAAAATTAAATTGACTTAGAGTTTAGATTTTACAAAACAGACACGCCCCATAAATCGCCTCACGCGCGCTACGATTAAGCCACCGAGATTCTGCCATGGTACAGCCGCCCGATAAGAATAATGATGCCACCCGCTTAAACACACAACAGCCAGAATCGGATGCCACCCGTGTGACCCACGTGGATCAAACCCAGCTCACACATACAGATGCCACCCGCCTCACCGAACCCAAGGATGGCCGTACGCGTTTAAATACCACAGGGCCAAGCCATAACACGGGCGGCGACGCTGCCACCTTGGTGGTCACCAATACCACCTCGCAAAAACCCACGCTTTCAGGCACCCAATCCTCCACCCGCACCAATACCTACGGCTATGGTTTGGGGCATAGAGTCGCCCCTACACCCGGCGCGCGGGTGCTGCGCGATCGCTTTGAATTAATTGAACCGCCCCTAGGTTCAGGCGGTATGGGTGATGTATTTTTAGCGCGCGATTTAGTGCGCGAGGAGATGCAAGATTCCTCGCCCTTAATTGCCTTAAAACTCTTAAATGAAACCTGCCGCTCGCTCCCCGGCGCACTACAAGCGCTCCAGCGCGAAGCAAAAAAAGCCCAAACCCTCTCGCACCCGAACATAGTCACGGTATTTGATTTCGACCGCGATGGTGAGGATGCTTTTATCACCATGGAGTATTTAAAAGGTGAGTCATTAAAGGATTATTTGCGCAAACAGCAGAAATTATCGCTCAAAGAAGGCCACGCCATTTTAGAAAAAATTGCCCGAGGCCTGGCCTATGCACACCAGGAGGGTTTTGTACACGCCGATATTAAACCCGCCAATATTTATATTACCGATAATCACATAGTAAAAATATTGGACTTAGGTATCGCCCACGCCTTTACCGAAGCCAAAAAAGACGCCCCCAGCGCCGCCGATGAATTAACCAAAAACGCCCTCACACCCGCTTATGCCAGCGTGCAAATGTTGCAAGGCGAAGATTCGCTACCGGCTGATGACATCTACGCCCTCGGTTGTGTGGCCTATGAAATATTCGCCGGGCGCCATCCATTTTTAGATGAAAAAGCCCGCGCCATCCAAGCGGATGTAGCACAAAAGCGCGGCCTGCTGGTGGAGCCTATTCCCAACCTGCCCAAGCGCTACATGCGGGCCATTAAAAAAGCCTTAAATTTCGACCGCGATCAACGCTTTAAAGACGCCGGGGCATTTATTGATGCCATTAAACCGCGCAACCTGAAAAAAGACCTCGCGCTGCTAAGCGCCGCCGTGATTACCACCGGTGTGGTTATCTTCGGCGTTAACCTAGCCCTTAAATCCATTGTGCCGCCGGTAGATAGCCTACCCAGTGAATTAAGCAGCACCATTAGTGCCGTTAAAGAAGGCGATGATTTACTGGCGTCTGGTGATATCGATATGGCTCACCGCCTCTACGCGGAAAGCTGGGAAGCAACCAATCAAATAACCAACCTAGATCCCATAGTGCTCGATAAAGCACAAATGATTTTGCGCGATCGCATGACCAAAATCGCCAAAGAATTAATTAAACAAACCAAGCAAGACAATCTGGACGAATTTCACTTGCGCGAACTGGCCAACGCCCTTGAATTTATGCGCAAAGACGAAATCGCCAATAATCTTGATGACATAGATGACACCCTGCGCGCACTCACCAAACGCTTAGCTAAAAAACCCTAAGGAGATCGTGAAGAGTGCTATTTTGCTTAGCACTAATAAAACTCGCGCAGATGCCTGAATCTATTTTTGTGGCGAGACTCGCGGCGGCTTAGGCCGCAGTTATTAATTCAGCGATAAAACTCGCTGGCTTATTAACCCGGCGACAAAATAGATCGTCCTGATCTATTTTGTCTTCGCCCCGCTAAAACGGGCGCAGATACGTGGATCTGCTTATTTTAGCGGGGCTCGCGGCGCCTTAGGCCGCCGGTGCTGCATCCATGCAGCACTTATTAACCCGGCACTAAATGTCGCCAGGTTAATAATACACATTGCGCCAATTATTCTTACACACGGAATCTATTATGCAGCCATCCGCCAAAACCATCGTTATTACCGGAGCCACCAACGGCATTGGCCTATGTGCCGCCCAGGCCCTTGCCAACCTGGGCCATAAAGTTGTGTTACACGGCCGCAACCCGGCCAAAGGCGCTGCAGCCCTTGAGCAAATCCGCGCGCAAAACCCGCAGGCCCAGGTGGAATTTATCTGTGCGGATTTTGCCTCCTTAACCCAGGTACGAACGCTCGCCGAGCAGATCAATCAATTACCGCAATTGGATATATTGATTAATAATGCCGGTGCCATGTTTGCACAGCCCATGTTAACTGAAGACGGCTTTGAGGCCACCTTCGCCGTGAATCACCTGGCGCCGTTTTTACTCACACAACTGGTGCTCGATAAATTAATGGCCAGCGCAGAAGCACGTATTATTAACGTCGCCTCTAACGCGCACAAACGCGCAGGGCCGCTTAATTTTGCGGATTTAATTCAGCCGCGCCACTATGCGCCGTTTAAGGTTTATTGCCACTCCAAACTGGCCAATATTTTATTTACCCGCGAATTAGCGCGCCGTCTGGCGGGCAGTACAGTTAAAGTAAATTGTTTGCATCCGGGCGTAGTGCGCACAGGATTTTTCCAGAATGCTACGCCGCTGATGCGCGCGGGCCTGTGGTTATTCGGCAAGTTATTATTAATCTCCCCCACCGCTGGTGCGCAGACGATTCTGCATTTAGCCACCACGGAACCGCTCAGCGTCTCCGGCCAGTATTTTGTCCGCTGTAAACAAAAAAAGCCTGCAGACTTTGCCCTTGATGACCAAGCGGCCGAACGCTTATGGCAAGAGAGTTTGCGACTTACCCAGCTCACGCCATTACTGCTAGATTCCAACTAAGAATTGATTTGCACATCCTGGCAGGCCTTGCAACTAAGTATTTCATCGCGGCAATCGGCGCCGCCTGCGTCCACCGACTCTGCCTTAAGGTGGATCTTTAACACAGATGCTAAAGCCGCCCAGCGCCAATAGGGTGCAAAATCCTGCTATGCTGCCGCCCACGTACCCAGCCCTGTGCGCAGGTCAAAACATCCAGCGGCCCACCGCTGCCATCCAATCGTTCGAGGTGCTTCATGGCCAATCTTGGTTTTTTGTTTAGCCGTCCAAACTGCGACCTAAACCGCTCCAAAACGCTTATTAATATCGCCCACTCACTCTTGCGTCTCTCCGGCGTCGGCGCCCTCAGCCTTGGCCTGCTGCTCAGCGGCTGCGGCAACGACAAAGAAGCGGTTAGCAGCAAGGCAAAAGAGGGCTACAAAGAGTTAGACGATTTATACATAGTGGATTGTTTGCTGCCCAACCAAGTGCGCCGTTTAGGCAACACCTCTTATTTACCCCCACGCAAAGCCATTAAAACCACCACCTCCGATTGCCGCATTCGCGGCGGTGAATATGTGGATTACAACCGCGCCGATTATCGCTCAGCCCTCAATGTTTGGCTGCCACAAGCACAAGCGGGCGATGCCGAAGCGCAAAATTATGTGGGGGAAATTTTTGAAAAAGGCCTCGGCCAAACCCCTGATTTTGCCTCCGCCGTCAGCTGGTATAAAAAAGCCGCCGACCAAGGTTTCGCCCGCGCGCAAATTAACCTGGGTTATATGTATGAAAAAGGCCAGGGAGTACCGCGGGATATGACCATTGCATTAAATTATTACCGCCAGGCCTCCGGCATAAAAAACGATACCCTGGTACTTAATTCCGACGCCCAAAAAGAAATTGCCGCCAATAAACAACAGCTCGCCGATGCTCTGCAAAAAGCCCAAACCCAGGCCAATGTTTTGCAAAAACAAGTGGCAGGCTTGCAAACTAAATTAACCAAGCAAGAAGCCCTCGCCGCCAAAAACCCCCAAGCGGCTCAAGAGCTAGCCAGCGTGCGGCAGGAATTAGAGGCAATGAAATCCCTCTATGAAAAGGCCCAGGGCGAGAAAACTTCTATCTCAGGGGAATTACAATCGGTGGAATTAGCCTACCGCAAATTCTCCGACCAACCCTTGTTAACCAACGAAACCCTCCCTACTGGCAGCGCACGCACATTTAAAGATATTAATTTTGGCCGCTACTACGCGCTCATTATTGGCAACCAGGATTATTCCTTTTTGGAGCCGTTGCGCTCACCCATTTCCGATGCCCGCAAATTAAAGGAAGTACTCGAAGCCAAATACGGTTTTAGCACGCTCCTCATCGAAAACGGCAGCGAGAAACAAATCCTCAATACCATTAACAATTTCTACAGCCAGATTGGCGAGAGCGATAATTTATTAATTTTCTACGCAGGCCATGGCCAATTATCCACAGGTGAAAACAGTAAAAAAGAGCGCGGCTACTGGTTGCCGATTGATGCCAAGGCCAATACCTTAAGCACCTGGATCAACAACGCGGTGATTTCCGATCACTTGGATCGCCTAAAAGCCCGCTCGATTTTAGTAATTGCCGACTCCTGTTATGCAGGCTTTTTAGGTTCAGAAAAAAGCCCCTTATTGTTTGGTGTCTCCTCCAGCCAAATTACTGAGGCGGGTATTAAAGCGAGCCTAAACCGCCGCGCACGCCTGGTGATTTCATCCGGCGGTTTAGCGCCTGTATTGGATGGCACGAGTAGCAACCACTCGGTATTTGCCAATGCGTTAATTGAAACCCTGGAGCACAATAACGAAACCCTGCGCGATAGCAATTTATTCTCCGCTCTATCGGTAAACGTGCGCAAAAGAGCCAATGCGGCAGACTTGGTTCAAATGCCGGAAATGAAGCCGGTGCGTGAAGCGGGCCACGCCGGAGGCACCTTTTATTTTGTACCTAAAATTTAATTCAACCCTATCCATCAGCCGATCAACCTGAGGAACAGCGTGTTTTATGGCCGTAGCCCGCAGCGATAATTTGCAGGATACTCTGGAGCCTATTTTTGCCCTTTTGCAAAAACAGGAGCTGGTGGAATCCTTAGCCCATCGCCAATCGGGCACGGCCAATTCGTTGGTGGAACAGCTGGTACACCGCCAACACGAAGCGGAATTACGCCGTAAATTACATAATTTAAATGCGGCGGATATAGCCCATTTATTGGATATGCTGCCGCAAAAAAAACGCTTGTTAGTGTGGAGCTTAGTGGGCGACCAGCAAGCTGCCGAGTGTTTATTAGAGTTAAGCGAAAACAGCCTGCACCATGTATTTGCCGAAACACCGGCTGAGCAGTTAAAAAACTTACTGGGCCGCTTAGAGGCCGATGAATTAGCCGTTATTGCTGATTTAGTACCTGAAGATCTGCTAGCTGCGGTTAAAGCGGGCCTTGAAACGGGCGAACGCGACTGGCTAGAAACCACGTTAAATTACAATGAAGAATCCGTCGGCAGCCTTATGAGCCGCGATTCTTTGCTGGTATACAGCACCTGGACAGTAGATCAGGCCATCGACTCCATTCGCCAATTAGATGAATTACCAGATCAAACCGACCAGGTATTCGTGGTGAATGAGCAGCGCGTTTTAGTGGGCGCCCTGCCATTAACAGCGCTATTACGCCACCGCGGCCAGGAACAATTAAATACCATTATGGATACCCAAGTGGTGAGTTTTTTACCCACCACGGAAGGCCAGGAAGCCGCCCTAGCCTTTGAACGCTATGACCTAATTTGTGCGCCGGTAGTGGATGAGCGCGGCCGTATTATTGGCCGTTTAACGGTGGAAACCATTATGGATTTTGTGCGCGAACAAAACGAACACATGGAATTGGCCAAACAAGGTTTATCCGCCCGCGCCGATTTATTAGACCCTATCTGGCAGGGCGCCCAAACCCGCTGGTTATGGCTGGCGATTAATTTAATCACCGCCTTTTGCGCCACCCGTTTTATCGCTTTATTTTCCGCCTCCATTGAATCTTTGGTGGCCCTTGCCACACTTATGCCCATAGTGGCCAGTATTGGTGGCAATGCAGGCCAACAAACCGCAGCCTTAATGGTGCGCAGTTTAAGCCTTGATCAAATTCACAAAAATAATTTACCCCTCGCCCTCGGCAAAGAAGTAGCAGTAAGCCTAATTAACGGCTTGTTGTGGGGGAGTTTATTAGGCGCTCTGGCGGCAGCGATTTACGCCAACCTAGGGCTTGGCCTGGTAATGCTGGCGGCGATTTGTTTGAATTTATTAATCGCTGCGGTGGCCGGTATTTTCACGCCACTGCTGATTAATAATTTGGGCCGAGACCCTGCTATGGGCACCAGCGTGATCCTGACTTTTATCACCGATAGCATGGGGTTTTTTATTTTTCTTGGTCTTGCCACAGTCTATTTAATCTAACTCCGGCTGTAATTTTTGCATAAAGCACGAATTATGACGCAGAAGCCTGACTGCAAATAATTTAAGCTCGGCACAGATTAACTTCAAATTAGAGACTGCCCTATGCGCCCACACGCCCTCCTATTGTGCTCGCTCGCAAGCCTTAGTCTGATATTAACAGGCTGTAATGCGGACCCCTTGGGGGGCGCTAATCCCGACCCTATGGGGTCAACTAGCTCTTCATCGAGCAGCAGTTCGTCGTCAGGCCGAAGCTCATCCAGCAGCAGTTCTTCAAGCACTAGTTCTTCAAGTAGTAGCTCTTCAAGCACTAGTTCCTCCAGCAGCAGTTCTTCAAGCAGTAGCTCCTCAAGTAGTAGTTCTTCAAGTAGCTCGTCCTCCAGCAACTCAAGCTCTTCAGGTGCTTCATTGGCCACCGGTCGTTACGTTATTTATAACCGCCAAAGCGCTCAGGCGCTCAGCGTTACGGACTCTAGCACCGGCAATGGTGCGGCTTTAGCGCTAGTGAATTACAGCAGCCAAGCCAATCAACAGTTTGAAGTGGTCAACCTGCAGAATGGCTATTACGCCCTACTGCCCTACCACAGCGGTAAAACCCTGGATTTATGGGATCAAAATCTCGCCGATGGCGGCGATATTAAACAGTACGATTACATTGGCTCCAACAACCAGCAATGGAAAATTACTGCCACAGGCGACGGTTTTTACAAAATTGAATCGCGTTTAAGCAGCAAGGCTATGGATCAGATTAATAGTGGCGTTAAACAATACAGCTACTCCAACGCCAACCATCAACAATGGCGCTTTGAATTAATTCCCGACCCACAACGCAGGCTGGTATGGAGCGATGAATTTAACGGCCAAGGCCTGCCGGATAATGCCTATTGGAGTTATGAAAAAGGCCTGGTGCGCAATAATGAATTACAGTATTACACCCAAGCGCGGCCCGAAAACGTCAATATAGCCAACGGCCTATTAACCATTACCGCCCGCAAAGAACAATACGAAAATGCCAATTACACCGCCGCCAGTATTCACACACGCGGCAAGGTGAGCTGGACCTATGGCCGTTTTGAAATGCGCGCCCGCATCGACACCCGCGCTGGCCTCTGGCCTGCATTTTGGTTGCTGGGCAACGGCAAATGGCCGGAGGGCGGCGAGATTGATGTAATGGAATATTACCAAAATAAAATTCTCGCCAACGTGGCCTGGAAAAGCCCAAGCTCGGATCAGTGGAACGCAAGCTGGGATTCCTCCACCCGCTCTTTAAGTAATTTGCGCCTGCAATTTGCTGATTGGGATAATCGCTTTCACACCTGGCGCATGGATTGGGACAATAAATCCATCCGCCTTTATGTGGACGACATTTTAATGAACAGCACCAGCCTAAGCGGCACCAAAAACCCCGACGGCAGCAACCCGTTTATTGATAAGCCGTTTTATATCCTGTTGAATTTAGCGATAGGCGGCAACAACGGTGGCGACCCATCCGGCACCAGCTTCCCGGCTAAATATGAAATTGACTATGTGCGGGTGTATCAATAGTCCACGCCACTATTTGCATCATCAGGTAGCACCTCATCAGATAGCACCATTAGTATTAGGTACCACCACTAAACTGCGGGCAACAATTGCCCGCAGTTTATTTCTACTGGAATGCTCGGGGTGAATACAGGTAACATGCTTTGTACTGATTAACCGCAGGGTTAATTATTGATTTGACCCCACGCTACCAACTGAACTATTAACCCTGCGGCTTTTAGTGCCAGGTAAATACTAGTTGGGCGGAAATAAAGAATACATAGTATTTCAGACCGTCAAAAAGAGGGACCTTTTTGACGAGCCTACTTAGGAAGTATTTACGGCGTGTCTGAAATGCTATGTATTCTTTATTGTTGGTTGGGTAGTAAGTGCGGCAGAAAAGCTGCATGCACGCCTGGGGGTTGTGCTCAGATTTATTTAGAGACATCGCGTGATACCATTTCTCCTGCTCAGCATTGAATATGCGCCCGATTTACCCAGTAAAATACCGAGCAATCAATGCTAAGCGTTTTTTTAGTTTCACCCTGCCCTAGGGGCAAGACTGAATGCTCTGTCCGCTTTAATCACGCGCTGCAGTGTGGCCATTCACACTACTTACTAGGTTGGCTAAGGGCCTTAGCCAACCCCTCATCGGCCTGGTGATATTTATGAGTGCAGAATCAGCAGCGCCTCGCCGCAGAGTAACGGACAATCACCTACCCGCCCTCGAATGGCAACTGGTGTGTCAGGCATTTCAAAATTTACCAGCCATGCTAATGGTCAACCTCTCCGTTAGCATAGGCACCGGCCTAGTCCTGTTCACCGACGGCTTTGCATATGCGTATCCCTGGCTCATTGCGGTTACCCTACTAACGGCTCTTCGCCTGGCCACGGGTGTCTATTTTAAAAAGCGCTACAGCCAACAAATTATCTTGGATGAGACCATAATTAAAAGCTGGAAAGGTGTGTTTGCCAGCGGGCTTTTTGTGGCAGGTTTTATTTGGGTGGCCATCACCATAGTGGCGTTTTTACAACCGGATATTCCACCCACCTCGCAATTCACCCTTCTCATTATTATGTCATCCATGGCCAGCGGTGCCACCGGGATTACAGCGCCCTTAAAATTAATTGGCCGCTTATACATTGCGCTTATGGTAATCCCGGCGGCTATTTTTATGCTGTTCTACTCCAGCTATAACTGGATAATCGGCAGTTTAGCGCTAGTCTTTTGCGCGGCCATGATTTCCAGTCACGCCTCCAATCACCGTTTATTGCGCGCGTCTTTAACACTTAAAATTGAAAATGAACAGTTAGTCAAAAATCTACAATTTCTTAATTCTGATTTAGAGCGGCGCGTAAACCTGCGCACCCAAGCCCTCAAACGCATTGCCCACCACGACTCACTCACTGGGCTGCCCAACCGGAGGGGTTTAATTGAATGGATGGAAAATTCACTCAATGCTGACAACCTGCAAGAGGCCGCCATTTTATTTTTGGACCTAGACCGGTTTAAACAAATCAACGATGCCCTCGGCCACGACGTTGGCGATAAAGTGTTACAAACTATCGCGGTGCGCTTTAACGATCTGTGCCCGGCCAACTGTATTTTAGGCCGCTGGGGCGGTGATGAATTTTTATTAATTACCCACCAAAGGCCCGACACACGCCAAATGGTTGAGCAGCTTGCTACGCGCTTAATTGACGCAGCCACAGCGCCGCTGGAAATGAACAATGAAAAACTCGGCCTGGGTTTAAGTGTTGGCATTGCTTATTTCCCTACGGATGCGCGCGATTATAAAGATGTTATTCAAGCCGCTGATTTAACGGTTGCCGAAGTTAAACGCAATGGCCGCGGCCAAACACTGGTATATAACGACACCTACGCCGAAACCCAGCGCCGCCGCTTTGATTTAAGCCGCACCCTGGCCGAATCCATTGAGCAGAATAAATTACACCTGGTATACCAACCTATTATCGATAGCCACAACGGCCAGGTGGTAGCCCTTGAAGTACTCTGCCGCTGGCGGCACCCTGTATTAGGCGATATAAATCCCGATGAATTTATTCGCTTGGCCGAAGATACCGACCGCATTGTTGCATTGGGGGAATGGGTGCTGCGAACGGCATGTCACACGGCACAAGCCTGGGGAGAGGAAGCTGCAACTATAAAAATTGCCATCAATGTTTCGATCAAACAATTACTCAGCAACGATTACGCCGGGCACGTCTGCGCCCTACTCAACCAGCTCGCATTTCCCTTTGACCGCCTAGTGCTGGAGGTTACCGAAACTCTTTTTGGCGAAGAATATTTAGACCAATCACTCGCCACAGTCACACACTTGCGCAATTCCGGCATAGAAGTACATATTGACGATTTCGGTACAGGTTATTCCTCGCTGTCCCGCCTGCATCAGTTCCCGGTTGCGGCGATTAAAATTGATCGCTCATTTGTAATGCAACTCGATGCACAAAGCATGGTGATTATTGAAAGCGCTGTGATGATCGCTAAGCGCATGCAATTAAAAGTGATTGCCGAAGGTGTTGAATCCGCCGCACAGGCCAAAACACTTTGCAGCCTGGGCGTGGATTATTTACAAGGCTATTATTTCGGCAAACCCAATCACACACCTAGACTTACATCATTTAATGAAATTTGTTTAGGTAACAGCTCCATGTTGCAATAAGGTCAGCCAATACACGTCGATCCAAAATTATTGCCCCACCATAGTAAGGCCAAGGCAGAATAGATAGCCGCAATTAATTATTTCACCCTGTGCAATAATGCACTTAGCCAATAGTTACATTAGATATGAACGCCGCCAGCAACACCTGATGCGGCCATCGTCTAAAAAACAAAAGTGAATTTATAGCCCGCTGATTAGAAGCCAATACTCCGATGCCCGGCCATATCCCACATTTTTGTATAGGTTTTATTAAAGTCTTGCACTTGTGCACAATCACTGGCACGATGAGATTTTTTGGGCGAAATCCTATGCAAATCTCTTCATGGCTCGGCTCACTACTCATCTCCACCCTCGCATATTCGGCGGCCGCAAACGCAAATACCCCAGTGATCCAACTGGATTTCACTGGCGTTGGCAATCGAGCGGCCGTACAGACCTTCTACAACGGTGGAAGCGATAGCCTAGGAAACACCGGTGCGAATTACGGCGTATCCTTCAGTGATAGTGCGCTGAGCCTGTCGGATATAGATCCAGATGCTAATTTTGCAGCCGAACCCAGCCCGCACAATATTATGTTTTTTCTGTCCGGCTCCGCTTACCTTAATATTGCAGAAGGATTTACCCAAGGGTTTTCTTTTTATTATTCAACCATAGACTTTACTGGCCAGGTGGATATCTACGACGGCTTAAATGCAACCGGCACGCGCCTCGGCTCTTTAACTCTGGATGCCCTCGGCGAAGGCCCTGTGATAGATCGCCCCTATAGCAATTGGAAAATAGCCGCATTGAGTTTTAACGGCATGGCCAAGTCGGTAAATTTTAGTGGCACAGTTAACGAGGTCGGCTTTGATAACATCACGCTCGGCTCCTTAGACCCATCCATCCCCGCCGTGCCCGAAGCATCCAGCACCGCCCAACTCCTACTGGGTTTAGGCGTTATTGCACTGCTGCGCCGCCGGTACCGCAAAACCATATCTGTTCGCGCATAAAGTAAAAAGGGGCAAGCTTCGAGCTTGCCCCTTACCGTGATTTACGCTTAATTATTCCGCTGCAGCGCCGACAAAAATACTTTTTACACGACCCTTATCCAGCTCAAAAATTACACCGCCATACACAGAACCTAATACCAAGCGCTGCTGGTTTATAGATTCCTCTTTATTGATTTCGCGCACATACTGGCTGCGCACCTCTGCTTCGCTGCTGCCAATGCCAATTCCCTTCTGAGTTTTAAAATTACTCGGCGCTTCAATTTTCATATCAAAAAGAGTCAATGGCTTCTTTTTATCCTCGGCGCCAAACCCCAAAGTAAGGCCGCAGCGGGGCGCACTCCAGGTTTGGTGCCAGGCGCCATCCGCCTCACTGTTGATTAAGGCTCCTTTTGTAAACACACAACCGGGCAAACCCACCGCCTCAGCTGCTTGCATCCCCCTATGCAATTTACCTATTGTAAAGGCATCCACATTAAATTCCGGTGCTACTGCTTCTTCACTTCTGGCAGATACCGAGAATAAACAGGCGGTTAAGATCAACATTCGCAATGACATAAAAAGGCTCCTAGAAAGGTCCGTGATAAAAAACGTTAAATTAATTTAGCCTGTATAAGCTCTTGTTTGATATAGGCGTAGAGAATAGGCGCCATCACCACCCCCGGCAAACCAAATACCGACTCCATAGCAATGGCAGCAATTAATAGCTCCCAGGCGTTAGATTTAATTTCTGTGCCGATAATTTTAGCGTTGAGAAAATACTCCAACTTATGCAATACCACCAAAAACAACAGCGAGCCTAAAGAGGCCATAAGACCAAACGGCAGAGTAATGATCACCAACATGGTGTTGGACATTAAATTACCAATAATTGGCATCATGCCTAGCACAAAGGTTAAAAACACCAGGGTTTTCGCCAGGGGCAAATTGATACCCACGAGCGGCAAAAACAACATTATGTAGGCGCCCGTGGCGATGGCATTAATGGTAGAAATTTTTACCTGAGCAAAAACAATTTTTTTAAAGGAATCCGTCAAACAACCGATGCGCTGTACCATAGCCAAACCCAAAATACCCAAGCCCTTTGGGGCGGAATAAAGGGAAATCATAGCCCCCACTATCATGCCAATAATCACCCGCACAATGGTATGGCCCGCATCAGCGCCTAAAATTTTTGCATAGCCTGCATGCTCACGCAGCCAATCGGTGAGTACAGCGCGCAACTCGTGGGCGCTGTCAGGAATATTGGCGCAAATCCATTCCGGGCACTGATGGCGAGACGCATCGATAATATCAGCCAACTTTTGCAGTAGCGCCTGCATACTGCCTTTATCACTTTTAAAAAAAGCAATCCCGCTCCAAATAAGCAGTACAAGGCCTGTGACTATAATAGTGCCGAGAATACTGACAATAATAATGCGCGAGGTATTGTCACCAAAGCGCATATAAAGGCGCGGTGAAAATATGGTTACCAGTGAATAAACCAACATGCCAGATAATAATGCCGCCAATAATCCATGGGTCAAAACCAACCACAGGCCTAGCGCCATGAGCAAATAGGAGGTAATTTGGCAGGCGTAGTCTCTATTTATCATTATAAAATCCGAGCTTCTGGTTACAATTTCGTCTACAAAAGTCAACAAACCATGGTGAGCAAATAGATGCTCAGGTGACTCACCGGCTGTGGCGGCACCCTACCCAACACAATTTAATAACAACCCCATCTGTTTACTCAGATGAACGGCCTGAGCAACCTGGCTCTCGAGGCCATTAATACCAGTGATCTGCCAATTATTGAGGCTGATAGGGGCACTAATGGCAAGTGTCAGCGCCAGACTTATATCGCCGTTACAATTAACAGTTCCGCCCTGCAAGCCTGCAGGAGTAATCAAGAGCTGATTATTAGTAATGGGTAATGGCTGAGCGAATAAGGCATACCATAAATGCTCTAATGAATTGAGGCTGGCAGCATCGACACGCGCCATTGGCCAACAACTTTTACCGGCAGCGGCCAAACCAAGAATTAACAGCGGCGCTAACACAGCACCCAATTGCGCAGCCTGCGCCTCAGAAATAACAAGCCCAGTATAGTGCCCCGCCTCAACACAAATATCCCCCCAAACCCCCTGCTGATTATCCTGGCTATTTATTAAGTTAATGGTTACACCCGCAGCGCGCAGCAGGTCTATTAATAATTGGTGCTGAGCGGTTAGCGCCAGGCCGCGAATATAAGTCGGTTTGCGGCTTAACACCGCCAGGGCCAACACCTGTGCGGCGAAGGGGCAATTGCCGGGTAAAAATAGTTCGCCGCGCGGTTTAATGCCCGGCGCAATAATCCAGCGGCTGGCATTAGGGCTGGGCAGGCCTGCGGCTTGATTGGAGAGAATGTCACTAAAATGATCGCGGGCGGCTTTGGCGCGGCTGAAAATACCGTGTAATTGCGCACCGTTACTACTTTCTACCGCCTTGCGTAATTGGGCGAGATTATCACTAAATAAATCAATGGCAGAAAGAATCGAAACTCGATTGGCGAGCATAATATCTCGCCACATGGTGGCATCACTGGAGGCTATACGGGTGAAATCCCGCAGGCCGCCGGCAGCGTAGCGGAAGATATTTTCGTTTTTATTATCGTGGGCAAGCGCATCCACTAATGAAAACGCCAGAGCGTGGGGCAAATGACTAGTGGCGGCGAGAATATCGTCGTGCTCTTGCACACTCAGTTGCAAGACTTCTGCGCCCAAGTGTTGCCAGAGTGCTGTCACCTTATTTAAATGGGTTGCGCCTGTGTGAGATGTGGGTGTCAGAATAACGCGCTGGCGCTGGTATAAATCCGGGTTGGCAGCAGTGACGCCGCTTTTTTCCGAACCAGCAATGGGGTGGCCTAAGACTAATTGTTCAGGCATAGCGCCGTAAATGCGCTCAGCATCCCTAAGCACGCTGCCTTTTACGCTCGCGCCATCGGTAATGGTTACGCTTGGCGCGAGCCATTGTTTTAATTGTGCTAATACTTGGCCAATGGCTAGCGTGGGTGTGGCGATAAAAACCATATCATCCTGATTTAAATCCTGCGCGAGCGTTTGCCAATCAACAAATGCTTCATCTACAACATTTAAATCGCAGGCGGCGCGGCAGGTGGATTCATCCAGCGCTATGCCAATAACCGATGAATATAATTGCCGTTGTTTAGCGCCCTTAGCCACCGAGCCGCCAATTAGGCCAAGGCCGATAACGACTAAACGCCCCGCCACCATTTATAAAACGCCGTTGGGGTAAGAGCCGAGTATTTTTACATCCAACGCCCGTTTGCTCACTTCGGCTAGGGCTGCAGCTACATTTGGGTCATCCCTATGGCCGGTAAAATCAATAAAAAACACATAATTCCACGGGCCAGTGCGCGACGGGCGCGACTCCACACGGGTTAAATCCAAACCGTGTTGCTGGAATGGTTCCAATAAACCATGCAGTGCGCCCGGCTCATTGCGCATAGAAACCATAATGGAAGATTTATCATCACCGCTG
>JAXMGD010000005.1:0-470022 GCA_046347475.1 Marinagarivorans sp.
TAATAAGCGCACCACTGATACGGGCAAGCTCGCGTTTTTACTCGGCAACACCCTCGTGCCTGCGGACACTGTAGTTTGCTTGGACAACATCGTTCTCGACGATCCTCAGGCAACAGGTACTGACGGGCCACAGGTTCTACCCGTAGCTCAAGTAAAAGTGAATCAGCACGCCTATTTGCCAACCTTTGCCAAAAAAGCCGTTTATGTGGTTCCAGCAGGGGAAAATGCTTCACAAACCCGCGCTTGGGAATTGCGTCGCGGCTCGTCGGTAGTCGCTTCAGGCCAAACGGTTAACCTAGGTCTCGACGCCGCCTCTGGCGACAATGTGCAAACTATCGATTTCTCATCTGTAACCACTGAAGCGGATGACTACACCCTCGTCGTTAAAGGCGCTTCCGCTGATTACACCAGCCAGCCTTTTGCCATCAGCGCCGATGCCTATAAAAAGCTGAAGTATGACGCGCTGTCTTACTTTTACCACAACCGTTCCAGCACGCCGATCTTGGCCAGTGTTGTAGGTGATACCTATGCCCGTGCGGCCGGCCACCCTGATAACGCTTTACAAACGGCCGCGTGTGCTACCAGCCCAAGCTCCTCCGATTGCGCTACCTTGGATGTGAGTGGCGGTTGGTACGATGCCGGTGACCATGGCAAATACGTGGTTAATGGTGGTATCAGTGTTTGGACTTTAATGAACCAGTTTGAGCGTGCGCAAAATCTTGGCAGCACTGCCGCAGCGTTTGGCAACGGGGCTATGGCGCTGCCGTCTTCTGAACAAATCAACGGCGTGCCCGACATTTTGGATGAAGCCCGCTGGGAAGTAGATTGGTTCTTAAGAATGCAGGCCACCTCCGGCTTGGTGTACCAAAAAGTACACACCCAGGGTTGGACGGCCATTCCTACAGCGCCGGCTGATGACAAAAAGCCTCGTGTAGTACAGCCTGTTTCCACTGCCGCTACGTTAAATTTTGCAGCGGTAACGGCGCAGTGCTACCGCACCTTCAAGGCCTATGATGCCACTTACGCCAACAAGTGTTTGGCTGCTTCCAAAAAGGCTTATGCAGCGGCTAAACAAAATCCGAGCTTGCCGGCCGTGGAATCTGACGGCTCTGGTACCTACGGCGACAAGAGCATGGTTGATGAGTTCTACTGGGCCGCCACCGAACTTTATGTAACCACAGGCGACAGCAGTTACCTCAATGACATGAAAACCAGCAGCTTCCACAGCGCTATTTTTGGTGGCGCTGCCGAGGCTCTGATTCCTGATAGCTCCTTGGGTTGGCCAACCACTGAATTATTGGGTGTGATTTCTTTGGCGTCTGCTAAGGGTGAGTATGTACGCGATGCGTCCATGGTGACTAAAGCGCAAAACTTTATCGTGCGTCGCGCCGATGCCTATGTGGCTGAAGCGAAGAAACAAGGCTACGGCTTACCCTACAAGGGAGAGAACGCCGGTTGGGGTTCCAACTCTGAAGTGGTTAACAACATGATCGTAGTTGGCCTTGCCAACGACTTTACCTGTGCGGCCAAAGCGGATTACGTGAACACGCTGCAAAGTGGTATGAGTTATTTGATGGGTACTAACCCGCTGGATCAGTCCTATGTGACTGGCTACGGCGAGCGCCCCACTCAAGCGCCTCACCACCGCTTCTGGGCTAAGTCGGCAAGCGCTGCCTATCCTGCTCCTCCAGCGGGTGTGTTGGCCGGTGGCCCCAACAAAGCCATTGAAGATTCAATTGCTGCTGTTGATTTGCTCGGTTGTACTGCGCTGAAGTGTTACTTGGACAACATTGGCTCTTACAGCACCAATGAGATCACCATTAACTGGAACGCGCCTTTGGCGTGGGTAGCTGCCTACATGGATGAGCAGAGCACCGCTAATGGTCGCAATGCTACGGCTAAGCGTTGCAGCGGAGGTTCTTCTTCCAGTAGCTCTTCAAGCAGTTCTTCAAGTAGTTCATCGAGCAGTTCAAGCTCAAGCAGCTCTAGTTCGTCCAGCTCCAGCTCTTCATCCAGCAGCTCCAGCTCTAGCAGCTCGTCCTCTAGTGGCGGTGTAGTAAAAGCCGGTGCATTAGGTCTTGCTGATATGTTGGCGGTATTGGTGTTGGCCGTTGTGGGCGTGTTCTCTCGCCGCCGTTTTAAAGCTTAATTGTTAAGTTTTTAACGCAAAAAAACCTGCGTCCGAAAGGGCGCAGGTTTTTTTTCGTCTGTTGTTTTTAGGTTAGGTGGTCGGGTTTGTTGATCTGGCCAAAAAGGGCAGGATTGATTTTTATGAGCATTAACATCTGAGCCTACTTTATGGTGGCTAAACGCTTTCAGCCATCACTTCCTGGGCAACGCCAAATACACAGGTTAATTTTCCTAAGGAAATGAGGTCGCCGCTTTTACATTCGCTTTCAACTACGCGTTTGCCGTTTACTTTTGTGCCATTGGTAGAGCCGCTATCTTTGATAAACCAGCGCCCTTCTTCGCAGCGCAAGCTGGCGTGATGGGTCGAGACGGTAGGGTGATTAATGGCAAGGGCGCAGCCATCATCACGGCCTATTGACCAACTGTTGCCTGCCGGTGGGTTGGCGGTGTCGAGTTTAAACACAGACTCTACGCCGGTTTTAGATAAGGCCGCGAGGATACTGATGTCTTGGTTCTCGTGAGGCAGGCTGGCAAATGCTTTTTTCAACACATCACAAACCAGGGCTTGAGTTTCTTCTGCGCTGAGCGTACCCGTATTGAGTTGCGCAAACTGAGTAGCCGGTAGCGCCGTCGCGCCGCCTAGGTTTAAGGAGAATACTGTGGCATCGTCCTGGTTCTCAGGGTCTATTAGCATGAGTTTTTCACTGCCCAGGCTAATTACGTCGCCGTGCATGAGTTCGGTGGGTTGTTTTACCGGCATATTATTGATGAAGGTGCCATTGGTGGAATTTAAATCCTCTAATACGGCGCGCCCATGGTCTATATGGAGACTGGCGTGTTGAGACGATAAGGAGTCAGACTCCAGCCGCACATAATTAAACGCCCCGCGGCCAATGGTGATGGTGGATTGCGTGAGGGTGAAGATGGTGCCCGTGCTGAGGCTTTTTAAACGGAAGTGTTTCATGCTGCGATCCTCTGGTTTATGGGTGCACACACTGGCGGCTGTGTGCTGGCAAGTTTAACCTGAGTCCGCAAATAATCGACACGGGATTATCGGTTTGTGGTGGATTTCTCTTTGAGCCTGTTTCCGGCGTTTAGCAGGAATTTGAATCAGTGAGGGCGAGTGTTAAACGCGCGGACGAGATTGAGTCACAGGGTGAAGCAACCCATAAATCTTTTTTTAGCCTAAGCGTCGTTAAGGATGCAATTCGGCGGTCGTCACATAACGCACATTGGCTATTAGGGTTTTGCGCGTTGTTTGGCTGGGCTCTTGGTGGGCATTTTTTTACTTGCGGGTTTGCGTGCGCCTTGGGTGCGCCTGCGGCCTTTTTTTATCGGGCTGTATTCCTTGCGGCTCCCATGGGGCTGCGCTGGCACATTAATCGGGGTTGCTGTGTCAATTAGGTGCTTTAATTCAAGGCTCAAGGGGCCAATTAAATCCCCATAGGTTAATGCCCCTTCGGCGATTGCCGAGAGTTTATGTTCCCAATGGGCGGTCATATCGGGCGTGCTGGCTGAGAGCGGCAGGGCCGCTATAAGGGCTTTGCCTTTGGCGGTGGCTAGAATATGTTTTTTATCGCGTATTAAATATTCACGGCGAAATAATAATTCGATAATACCGGCACGCGTGGCTTCAGTGCCAATGCCATCCGTATCTTTTAAAATAGATTTTAACGAAGGGTCTGAGACAAAACGGCCAATGCCTGTCATGGCGGCCAACAAACTGGCGTCGGTAAAATGCTCAGGCGGTTGAGTGGTTTTCTCCAGTAAATGCCCCTGTAAACATAAGCCGTGATCGCCCGTATATAATTTGGGTAGAGCTTGTTCGAGCGCTTCATCATCGGTGTGTTTAGTCCACAACACTTTCCAGCCAGGCTGTACAACAATGCAGCCGGTGGCTTTAAATAAGCCGCTATCGATACGCAGCAATAGGTTTTGTTGATCGCTAATGTACGCAGGATAAAATTGCGCTAAATACTGGCGGCCAATAAGGTGATAAACGGCTAATTCATGGCGGCTAAGTTGGCTGATGTTGGCTTTTTTGGCCGTGGGAATAATGGCGTGGTGGGCATCAACTTTTTTATCGTTCCAGCATTTGCTGTGCAAGGAACAATTGGCGCCTGCAGCGGCTGTAGCTAATTCAGGTGAGTTGTGGGTAATTGCGCTAATAATACTCGGTGCTTCGTGCCAGTGGCCCTCGGGTAAATAGCGGCTATCTGAGCGCGGGTAGGTGATTAATTGATGGTTTTCATAGAGTGATTGGCAGAGATCCAAAACAGTTTGCGCGGACAATTTTAATTGTTTGGCTGCATCAATTTGCAGGCTGGATAAACTATACGGCAGGGGCGCATTTAGGTTCTTGCGCTGAGTGGTAAATTCGTCCACCACAGCAGGGGCGTTGTGAATGCGTTTTATCACGTGCTCGCATAGAGGTTTGGATAAGACCCGTCCTTCTGAATCACAAAATTGCTCACAGGCTTGTGAGGGCAACCATTTAGCGTTCACTCGCGGGCCTGTGCCGCCATTAAATTCCACCTCAGCCATCACCTCATAATAATCATGGGGAGTAAATGCGGCGATTTGTGCATCTCGGCGCACGACTAATCCCAAGACAGGCGTTTGCACCCGGCCAACTGATAATACACCTCGCGCCCCTTTGCTTTGGCTGAGAATGCTGTAGGCACGGGTCATATTCAGGCCGTACAGCCAATCGGCATGGGTGCGGGCTAGGGCCGATTGGCTTAGAGCATAAAAGTCGCTGTTGGGTCGCACCTGTTGCAGGGCCCGTTGTATGGCGGCAGGGTTTAAATCATTAATTAACAGCCGTTGTACCTGCGCTAATTGGGAGGCCGTTAATTTTGCCTCCCAGAGTACTTCATCCACCAACAATTGCCCTTCGCGGTCAGGGTCCCCCACATGGATGATCTCCTTGGCGCTTTTAATAAGTTTTTTTACGACTGCCAGTTGTTTCGCTGTTTGCTGTTTGGCTTTAAAGCGAAATTGTTTGGGGATAAACGGCAAAGACTCCAGCCGCCAGGATTTTAAGCTGGCATCGTAGTCTTCCGGCTCTGCAAGCTCTAATAGATGGCCAATACACCAGGTAACACAGGCGCCTTCGCCAGTTTGAATAAATCCTTCCTGCTTGCGTTGGGGGCCGGGCAGCACTGCCGCCAAGGCGCGCCCGAGGCTGGGTTTTTCGGCAATATAAAGGCGCATCACGGTCTCCTATCTGTATCCATATACAGTATGCCGACGAATGACCGCCCTGTCACCCCCGACGCTTCAAAGCCCGTGTCGTAGGTTTATGGCTGAGATTAGGCGATAATGGCCGGCTGATTGTGAGCCCCTTTATCCATATGCCCCAGAATAATAAGTTCGACCCAACCGCGTGTTTGCTGAGCGATGTGCCAAGGCTTCAGCAGATGGCCCGCACCATTGAGCAGCGCAGCCTCGCGGGGCAGCCGTTTGATCGCTTGCAGCTAGAGTTTACCGAGCGCCTGGAGCAGTCCGCCCAAATCTTGGCCGCGCGCAGAGCGTTTACCGATTTAATTGAATTCCCCGCTCAATTGCCTATTAGCGACAAGCGTGCGGAAATCGCACGCCTAATAGCGGCGAATCAAGTGGTGGTTTTAGCCGGTGAGACGGGGTCAGGTAAAACCACCCAGCTTCCCAAAATCTGTTTAACCTTAGGCCTTGGCCAGCGCGGCCTAATTGGTCATACCCAGCCGCGCCGCTTGGCGGCCCGCGCTGTGGCGGAACGCATTGCCGCGGAGCTTAATTCGCCGTTGGGGCAGCGGGTGGGTTATCAGGTGCGCTTTAGCGACCAAAGCGCACCTTGCAGCCAGATTAAACTTATGACGGATGGTATTCTGCTGGCGGAAATACAAACCGATCCTATGTTGCTGCGTTACGACGCATTGATTATCGATGAAGCCCACGAGCGCAGTTTAAATATTGATTTTATTTTGGGCTATTTAAAGCGCCTGTTGCCCAAACGGCCGGATTTAAAAATTATTATTACCTCTGCCACTATTGATCTGGAGCGATTCTCAAAACATTTTAATAACGCACCGATTATTGAAGTGTCTGGCCGCACCTATCCCGTCGATATTTGGTATCGCCCCGCCGCGGCGGGCGAAGAACAAACCGACGCTATAGTGGCCGCTGCGGAGGAAATATTACAGCTGCCCAAACACGCGGGCGATATTTTGGTATTTTTAAGCGGTGAGCGAGAAATTCGCGATACCGCTAAAGCTTTACGCGCATTAAACCGCCCCGATTTAATTATTTTACCCTTGTATGCCAGGCTGTCTAACGCTGAACAAAATCGTATTTTTGCCCAGGTGCGCGGCCGTAAAATAATCTTGGCCACCAATGTGGCGGAAACCTCCATCACCGTACCGGGTATAGGCTATGTGATCGATCCGGGTTTTGCCCGCATCAGTCGCTACAGTCACCGCAGTAAGTTGCAGCGTTTGCCCATAGAGGCTATTTCAAAAGCGAGTGCCAATCAGCGTGCTGGCCGGTGTGGGCGGGTTGCCAGCGGCATTTGTATTCGCCTGTATGATGAGCAGGATTTTAACAATCGCGCCCAGTTTACCGACCCTGAAATCATGCGCACCAATCTGGCTGCGGTGATTTTGCAAATGCTCTCGATCGGCGTTGGCGATATTCGCAAATTCCCTTTTGTGGATGCACCGGATGCTCGCTTAATCAGTGATGGATTTAAACTGCTAGAGGAGCTAAATGCAGTCACGCCCCAAGGCCAGCTCACAGCAGTGGGCCGCGCGCTGGCAAAACTTCCTATTGACCCAAAACTTGCGCGCATTTTATTGGCGGCCAACCAGCGCGGCTGCCTTACCGAAATGCTTATTATCAGCACGGCGATGGCCAACCAAGATCCGCGCGAACGGCCCGCCGATAAACAACAAGCCAGCGATGAACAACATCGGCGATTCTGGCAGCCCGATTCCGATTTTTTAACCTGGGTGGCCCTGTGGAATTATGTAGAAGAACAGCGCCAAGCGCTAACTGCGAATCAATTTAAAAAACTCTGCGAAAAAGAATTTTTATCCTGGCTGCGTTTGCGTGAGTGGCGGGAGTTACATCATCAATTGCGTCTGGCCTGTAAAGAGGCGGGTTTTAAAGAAAACTCTCAGCCAGCCTCATTTGATGCCATACACAAAGCCTTGCTAGCAGGCTTGAGCGCCAATATTGGCGTGAAATCGGAAGAGTCAGTCGAGCAGGATTATTTAGGTGCGCGCAACCGCAAGTTTTTTATTTTTCCTGCGTCGTCTCAATTTAAAAAACGCCCTAAGTGGATATTGGCCGCTAATTTATTAGAAACAAGCAAAGTCTATGGCCATACAATCGCTAAGATTGATCCAGAGTGGTTGCTGGAAACGGCCGAGCATCTGTTAAAGCACCATTATTATCAGCCGCATTACGCGCATCAAACAGGCCAGGTCATGGCCTATGACCGTATTACGTTATACGGCTTGGTTGTCAAAGATAAACATCGCGTCAATTATGCGCATATTAACCCCCAAGAGACTCGAGAAGTATTTATTCGCCAGGCCTTGGTGGAAGGCGCCTATGGGCGCAATCCGCCCCATAAAATAGGCGCGTTTTATCGTCACAATGTTGCCTGTATTGAAGAAGTGCATGGCTTGGAGGCTAAATCACGCCGCAAAGATATTTTGGTGGATGATGAGGAGATTTTTACCTTTTATGCCGAGCGCTTGCCTGAGACGATTGCGAATTTGGCGAGCTTCGAACACTGGCGTAAAACTATCGAGTGCGAGCAACCGCGTCTATTATTTATTCCCCTTGAGCGACTAAAGCGCCATGAGGCCCAGGCCATTACCGAAGCGCAATTTCCCAAAATACTCGCTGTTGATGGTATGGAGCTGCCCTTAAGTTACCATTTTGAGCCTGGCGCGGCCGATGATGGGGTTTCGGTACATGTACCTATTGATATTTTGCATAACCTGCCACAAGCCCCGCTTGATTGGTTGGTGCCAGGATTAATCCGCGATAAATTAATCGCACTGGTAAAATGTATTCCCAAACAATGGCGCAAACGCTTTGTGCCCATTCCCGATGCGGTCGATAAAATAGTACCGCGCATGGCTTTGGCTAAACGCCCATTATTAGAGGTGCTGAGCGAAGAGCTGCAGCGTTTGGCTGGAGAGAAACTACCTGCGGATCTCTGGGCGAATACGGATATTGACTCTTTTTATCTTATGAACATAAAAGTCATGGATGATCAAAATCGTTTGATTGCCCAGGGCCGTGATCTTGCTGATTTGCGCTTAAAATACCGCGCCAATGTGCAGCAGAGCTTGCAGTCGGCAGGGGATCAGTTGGAGCGCACCGGAATAACTCGCTGGGATTTTGGTGTATTAGAATCTGAATCAACTTTGATGCGTGGCAAAGTGCGCATTCGCGCTTATCCCGCTTTGATTGATCAGGCCGCCAGTGTGGATCTTAAATTATTGGATAATCCGGCTGAAGCTGCTTGGTTAACAGCCAGAGGGCTAAGCCGCTTGGCGCTTTTAGCTATGCCCGAGGCCTGTAAGTATCTGCATAAAAATCTATTTAAAAAAACTAGTATTTTGCTAACTACCTTGGGTCTGGGTACACCGGCTCAGGTAATCGATGATTTATTATTGGCGGCGGCCTACCATGCCTATTTAAACGCACATCCTGTTCCGCGTCAGGCGCATGCCTTTGAGCAACTATTGGTGGCGCGTGCGGCCCTAACCCAAACGGCAATAGAATACGAACATATACTGGAGGCAATATTCACCCAAGTATTGGCGTTAAAAAACCAAATGAAAGCGGTGAAAAATCCGTTAGCGGTGTTTGAGGTTGTGGCGTCCATTAACGAACAGATAAGCCAATGGCTTTATCCTGGTTTTATTTTCGCCACACCTTTACTTCAGTTACAGCAAATACCTCGTTACATTGGTGCGCTCCAAACCCGCTTTGAAAAAGCCCAGCTGAGTCCTTTGAAAGATAAGCAGACACATCAGGAGGTGGTAGGATTTTGGCAAAAGCATCAGCAGCTGTGGCAACAAAAAGGCCCCGCCGCTTATTTTCACGACTCTGCCTGGCAAGAATATCGCTGGTTAATTGAGGAGTTTCGTGTATCGCTATTTGCTCAGCAGTTAAAAACCCGTGTCCCGGCCTCTGCTAAACGTTTGACAAAAGCATGGGAAGCCGTAACTGAAAAAGGCTAGTGCGCGGCTGATTAAATGGGGTGGGGATCGAAAGCTGATTTCGTTACGGATTAATCAGGCGTGCACCGCTTATATCATCTGTATGATGCAAAGATTTGTTGTGAATCACGGTTTTTTGTATTTGATGGCTTTAATTGCGAATTTTAGGTCTTTTTCCATTGCCTGTGCTTGGTTGTAGGCCGGCCCAATCTCACAAATCGGGTGGTGTGTGTTCGTGTCTGATATAGTCTCTTACCAATTTAGCTATTATTCGCCCTGGGGCCTAATCCGCCGCGGGCCCGGCTAAAACAAGCATATCCATGTATCTGCGCAGGGTTAATCGTAGGCATCAACCGATTTGTAGCTGGTTTTTTCCGCCTCGGCATTGTGAACTCGGTTCATTTACCATATTTAAATAGCAATATATTTTCAAGTTAAGTAAAATTCGCTGCCGCACGTGTGTGTTGTTGTTTGCAGCCAGTGTTAATCGATATTGAGCCACAGCGTGTAGGCTAACCCTCAAAAGTGATAGTACCGAACAAACTATTTGCGGCTTGGCCTTGGCAGGGTACTGGCGCGGTACAACCTTGGCTGTTTGATAGCGGACTAACCTTTGGCTGTTCATTCGGGTTAGGTGTTACCACCTTGTCGTTATAACCATAAGCTATGGGTGCTTGGCCCAAGTGGGGCTTCGGTCTGATGTATTAGCCTTCGGTTAAAATGGTGAAGAAACTGTGTCGCTTATGCTGTTTTGTAACATAACAGTAACAAATAATTCATAATCTGTGCGCCAACGGCAGCATAAGACTGCTAGAGCGTTTTACTTATACCTGGAGAAAAAGCATGAGTTCTAAATTGCGTTCATTGATCGCTTTATCTTGTTTAGCACCTATTGGGGCTATGGCGGATGCACCCACTGTCTATGGTCGCATTAACCTGACAGCGCAGCAAAACTCCACCGAAGCGTTGAAGTTAGAAGCTAATGATACGGTTTCCACATCTAAATCAGACACTACAACGCTGGAAAATAACGTTTCACGTCTGGGCTTTAAAGGCAGCGAAAAATTTGCTGATATAGGCCTGGAAGGTTTTTATCTGGCCGAATACGCGGTGTATGCGGATGACGGCACCGATGGCGTTGAGTCAGCCACTTCAAGCTCGACTTCTATTCGTCAACGTAATATTTATTTTGGATTAAAAGGTGGTTTTGGCTCTGCTCAAGCTGGTTTTTTTGATACCCCACTAAAATCAATCCAGAATAAGGTTGACTTATTCAACGATTTGCGGGGCGATATTAACGAATACATCACAGTAAATGACTATCGCCGGAAAAACTCTGTAATGTACGTTACCCCCAAAATGAGTGGATTTACTGGTTACATTGATATCATTCTAAGTGAAGTAAATAACAAGCAGACGGACGCCGCCAACAATCAAAAGGGTCGCGATAACGCAGCGTCTTTGGCGATGTCTTATGAGGCCGGCAGTTTTTACGGCGCTCTAGCCTATGACAAAAATGTGGTGGTAGTTGAGTCAACAAATAATTTAAATGATGAAAGCCAAGTTTTCCGTGTTGTTGCTCAGTACACAATTGGAGCCTGGCAATTAGGCGCCTTATATGACAACCATGATGCAACCACCTACACGCCAGTTGCGCCGGTGGCTGGCGACGTATTAAAAGCCAAAGAAAATCAAGGTAATGGCTGGATTGTTTCCTCTCAGTACACGCTGGGCCAGTGGGCACTTAAAGCACAATATGGTCAATCCGACATCCTGCGCGGTGGAGAAGTTGACCGCGACGCAGATGTGTTAAGTCTGGGCGCTGATTATAAATTGAGCAAAAATACTCGCTTGTTTGGATTCTACACGACTGAAAATGCAGATCTTACCTGGAAGAAAAACAACTCAACCGGCACAGTTACCGCAAGCCAAGGCAACGATTACTTCGCTCTTGGCGGTGAATTAATTTTTTAATTAAACGCTCGCCAGTGTTTTTTATTGGGCCTTCGGGCCCTTTTTTGTTTTCGTGAGTGTCATCAAGTAAAATCTGCGCAAATTCACATCTTTAGGCGAATGGGCATGGAACATTTACGGCGTCGAACTGCGTTAGCTGCTGCATGGCTGGCCGTGTGGGTGGCAAGCGCACCTATGAGTTTTGCGGCATCCGGCGGCAAAGAAACCAACGACCCCTGGGAGGGGTATAACCGCAAAGTGTTTGCGTTCAACGACTTTTTTGATCGATGGTTGCTCAAGCCGGTGGTGAAGGGCTACAAATTCATCGCCCCCGCGCCGGTGGAGGTGGGTGTAAGCAACGCCTTTGAAAATTTATTAGAGCCTGCTAGCGTGCTCAATGATGTGTTGCAATGGAAATGGAAGGCGGCTGGCCGCGACCTTGGCCGGTTTGTAGTCAATAGTACGGCTGGTGTGGTGGGGCTCTGGGATGTGGCTGATATGGTGGGTTGGAAAAAACCCGGCGCCAGTGAAGATTTTGGCCAAACTCTGCGTACCTGGGGAGTGCCGACTGGCCCTTATTTTGTTATCCCGTTTCTTGGGCCCTCCACATTGACGGAAGCCTTTGTGGCCACACCAGTTGATTTTTTCACCCATCCTGTCAGTTACACTGAGTCCGTGCGGGCCTACAACAGTCTCTCGGCTTTAAAAATGATCGATAAACGCAGCCAGTTGTTGGCGGCAGAAGAGTTGATTAGCGGCGATCGCTACCTATTTATACGCGAGGGTTATTTGCAGAACCGCGCATTTAATGCCGCTGACGGCCAGGTTATTGATGATTTTGGCGCAGATACAGATCTGGACGAGTTTTAGCTTAAAGTCATTGCCTGGTTGTTTGCCCCAGGCGCGCCACCCTAAATAAAGCGGCTTATTGATTATCTAATAATTCCTCGATGGACAATCCTGCATGGCATTTGCCGTCACAGGACATGGCGCGGATCACCTTGGTTTTTGCTCGCAGCATAGGGCCGTGTCCGAAGTGGGAGCTGATACTCACCACGTACTCTGTGCCAATCTCAATGGATTTATCTAACACAAGGAGCATGCCGCCACCGCTGAGGTTGGAGCACACACCGGCAAATTCTTCATCCAAATGGGCAATTTTGGCTGGGCAGTCGAGCTTCATGCGAATAAAACTGCGCTTTTCTTGGTAATTTCGCGTACTTAATTCCATAGATCCCCCGCGTCGAGTGTGCTTAGGCCTGGCTGATGATGTTTGCCGCTGAAGCCCCGCTTGCCTGTCGGTGTTATTGAGCCGCATCAAGTAGGCGATTCGCTAGCCTTCACCATAGCCTAACGGGTGATTTTTTCCAGCGGCAGGGTGCGACATTGTTACCCATATCCGCTTTGGCAAGGCTTGGGTGCGCCACGTCACTAATATAGTAACTGGCTTAAGTTTCAGGGGGTTGCAATCGGTGTTTGTCGCTTGCGGGGGCTCAGGGAGAGGAGTACTGTTAGCGCCCTTCGAGATACACCATTATCCCCGTCGTATAGGTGATTAATGATCAGCGACCTCAGAACACTCCTCGTCATCGACCATGATGAGAGCGTTCGCCACACTATAGTTGCTATGTTGCAAGGTAGTGATTATGGCGTGCATTTGGAAACGTCGAGTCAGGGAGGGTTGCAGTGGTTTATTGCTCACCGGCCAGATTTGGTGTTAGTTGATTTAACCATGCCGGATATTGATGGCATTAACCTCATGTTAGCCCTGCGGGAGCAGGATGACGCTGTCTCGGTAATTGTTACCTCTGCAGTTGGCAGCGCCCGCGATGTAGTGGAGGCCCTGCGCAAAGGGGCGACCGACTATCTAATAAAGCCTATCCAAAATATCGATTTTCTCACTCATGCCGTCAATCGAGCGCTAGTGAGCCGCGATTTACGGCGTGAGAATGAGCAGTATAAGCACGATCTTGAGCGCGCTAACCTAGAGCTCAGAGACTATGTGCGTATCCTCGAATGCGACCAGCAGGCTGCTCGCCAAGTACAGCGCAATTTACTACCGGCCACTCCTGCCAAAGTGGCCGGTGTCACATTGGAACACAAGGTTATCCCGTCGCTTTATCTAAGCGGTGATTTTGTCGATTATGGCGGTGTTCAAAATCGCTATGTCGCCTTTTATTTGACGGATGTTTCTGGCCACGGCGCGTCATCCGCATTTGTCACCATCTGGCTAAAACCGCTGGTGCGGCGCCTATTCAAAGATTGCCGCAGCCGGGAGGATGAGGTGAATCTGCTGCGGGATCCGAGCTTGTTGGTGCAGTATGTGAACAAAGAATTGTTGCACAGTCATTTCGGTTGCCATTTGACCTGTTTTGTCGGCGTGTTTGATACCCAAGAGCGAGTGCTCAGCTACGTAACCGCAGGTCATTTACCTTTGCCTATTCTGGTAGAAGGAGGGCGCGCGCGTTATTTGGAGGGCAAGGGTAAGCCGGTGGGGATTTTTGCGGATAACCAGTGGGACGTATTTCATGAGCAGGTTGCCGATGGCTTTAATCTTGTGGTGTTTTCCGATGGCATTTTGGATACCTTGCCTGCGGAAGGCTTATTAGAGCGGGAGGCTTACTTGCTTGAGCGGATGCAGGGGCTTGAAGGCGGTTTAAGCGGCGTGTTGGCACGCTTGAATTTAACGGCCGATCGCGCCGGGCCTGACGATATAGCTATACTTAGCTTGGAGCAGCGGGGGCGTTTATGATCAATGGTCAAATTTTGGTGGCATACCAAAATGGCGACAACGTCATTCGAATGCTGGGCGATGTACGTCTGACTTTATGTATTTCATTTGATAATTTTATCGCTCAGATGTTTGATGCACGGCCATTTAAATCGGTTATTTTCGATTTGCGCGAAGCGACCTGTATTGATAGTACAACACTGGGTTTAATGGCCAAAATCGCAATAACTTCCCGAAAATTTGGTTTTAACAAGCCATTGGTGCTCACCGCAAATCCCAGCATTAATCGTCTGCTCGAAACCATGGGCTTTAATGATATTTTTGAAATGGTATCCGAGGCTAAATTGCCGACCAATTTGGAAACTATTTTAGATGCGACAGACTGCGATCATGTGGATGAGGAGCAGGTACGCTGCCGGGTAATTGAAGCGCACAAAATACTTATGCAGTTGAACTCATCTAACCTAAGTCAATTCAAAGCGCTGGTGGACGCGTTGGAGAAGCAATAATGACCTATTTCGTTCGCACTCTCGTTATTCTTACGTTTTTGGCTTTGGCAGGCTGCGCTCAAACCATGCGCACTCAGGTTAATAGTTTTAGAGCGCCAGAACCCCTCAATACTTCCGCCAGTGTTGCGGTGCTGCCGTCTGATCAGAGTCAGGCGCAATCGTTGGAATTTAATTTGTATAAAAGCCAGCTTGAGCAGGTGCTGGTTAAACAAGGGTTTGTGTTGGCGTCACCTGAGCAGGCGCAATTACGCGCTGTTTTAGGCTATTCCGTAAGTCGCGTTGCTGATATTGGTGATGGCGGTGTGCGCACCGGCGTTATGCTGGGCAGTAATCGCGGCGCCTTTGGTAGCAACGTCATGATTCTCGATAATGCGCGCAAGTCCGGTTGGTATGAGCGCAAGGTCAGTGTGGTGCTTGAGCGCAACGGCCCAGCAGTGGTGCGTTTGTATGAAATAAATGGCCAGAGTGAGGGGGGCTGCGGGGTTCTCTCGGCCGTCATGCCCGACATGTTCAGGGCTCTGTTTAGCCAATTTCCGATGGAGAATGGCGCTGTAAAATTTGTCTCCGTACCGGTTTCGCAAAAGTGTCAATAATAAAAAGTGGAGCCTCGTATAATGTTTTTAGCGCAAGATACTCCAAGTTTGCTCTTTTACCGCTGAGCTTTACTTGTGTTCTGGGTTAAAAGGATCAATGTTGCCAGCACTTCCTCGAATGAGCTCTGGAGCCACCAGGATTTTCTTGGCGCGCGGTTTCATATGTTGTATTTAATTTGCCTATGAAAACGAGTTTAGTGGCTTTAGCCGCTTGTATATGCTTGTTAAGCGTGCTGGTTTTTAGCATGTGGAGGCAGAATGTTCATTTGCAAAGTCATATCGATGAATTGTCCGCGCAGCTAAGCCGCAAGGCGGCCGAAGTTAAGAGTTCTGAACAAGCTTGGCAGAATCAGTTGCAAAAAGCGGCGGAATTATTAGCTGATGCTAAAAGTGAAAACGCCAATCTGCAATTGCAATTATCCCATTTGCACGGAGAAGAAAAAGCCTCTGTTAATGTGGGAACTCAAGCCTTATTGAGTCGTATTGAAGACAATAATCTCAGTGATGTAATTGCCCATAAATATCAATTTTTCTTTCCGGGTTTATCTCTGTCTGCGAGTGAAAAGGATCAGCTAAAGCGTTTGTTGCTCGATCGTGAGCGGGTGTTAAATGCCGCTACGAGTGGTTATTTTTCTGATTCTTTGGATGTTGGTACTAAGGTCGCGCACCAACAGTCGTTAGTTGCAGATATAGATGCACAAATTGCATTGGTGTTGGATGATCGTGAGTACGCGGAGTTTGAATTATTTAAGGATTCGGGTTTTGAGCAGTATCAGGTAAAACAAATCGCCCGTGTTTTAGGGCCGGATAGTGCCCTAACCGAAGATCAGCAGCGCCAATTTATATTAGCCAAACTGCATCAAAAGCAAAATTTTAACAATTGGTTGGATAAACACAATGGGCCTGAATTGACCAGTGCAGCCCTCAGTGAGGCACTCGATACCTATAAAAATAGTTACTTGCAGGATATTCGCAGCGCAATCAACGACAAACAATTTCGGTTAATTCAGGACTACGAGAAAGTTCAATTTGATCAGATGGGGCGTAGCCTGCGGATATCCACAGGCTTGGAGCCTTAACGATTGCTAGTGGGCAAAAAATTGGCTAGTTAGTTAGCAACTTTAACGAATTGCCACTGTTGGTTGTCGCCGCCCCAGTAGGTCCACAGACGCACCGGTGCTTGGTCTTGAGTATTAAGTGCTACCACATCCAATGCTTTGCCATTAAAGCGCGATACCAGGCTGAAGCTGTTGTTGCCGGTTGAACTTAAATTCCAGTGCTGGCTGTGCACATCAATCCAGCTAGATTGGCTGATGCGAGCACCTTCCTCTGTTTGCCAGTCGGCAAGTGTGAGGGTGAGGCCGGTTTTAACTGATTTGATCGCATAGTAACCGCCTGCCACCAGGCTGATGTCCCATAATTGCGGGGCTGAGCTGTTGAGCTGATTTTGCACAATTTGGCCTTCGCCGTTAATTTCCAAAGCCTTGCCGGAGCGGCGCGAGACTATGGCATAACGCCCAGCTGGCAGGGTGGTCGCGGTAACCACAGGCATCCCTGAAGAGCTGCTGCTGGAGGAACCCTGGCGAGTGACTTTGGTAACTTTGGGACGAACCGGTGGAATAGAGCAGGTTTTAGGCTGGTTGGGTGCTGGGTCGCGACCAAAGGCGTGAACGTCACAGGTAAATGTGCCGGCCTGTACTTTGTAAACAAATGCGCCCGCGCCCCCGAAGGCAACTAGGTTAGCACCGGGCAGGGCACAGGTCTCCCCTTGGGCGCACAACTTTTGATAGCCCTCAGGTTTTACTTCATTGGCTGAAGCGGCCACTGACGCTGCTGCAGCCAGGGTAGCCAACATGAGCCTAATCGACATAACTCACTCCGAGCGAGACAAATTCGTGATTTGCACTATACAGCCCCGCTGTTAAATAGTCTCTAATTTTGGCTAATAATTGAGCGATATTTTTCATTTATTCCTTAATGCTGTTAATTAGGTTTCATTTTGTTAAAAGAATTCTATTCGAATCATGGCGTGCATACAGGGGTTGATGGTTTTTTCCTTCAGCAGCAGGAAAAATGCATAAATGATCGTGTATTTGCTGCTTTGCACACATTGAAAGTGTAGGCATAAATTCGCCTTTGCATTTTATGGTGAACACAAAGCCTTAACTCCATTGAGTAGGGATGACAATCCCTATCAAACAAAGTTTAGGTGGGCTGTATTCATTATTCCGGCTTTGGAGATAGCGCCTCACACATTCAGTGGGGCTCGCGACGGCTTGGGTGGTCGGTGCGGCTTTCCTGCCGCACTTATTCCGCCACCTTAATAACAAGGCTAAATCGAATTAAAACTCCATTTCCGGCACTACTTCGGGCACTACCATTGGCCCTTCGGTGAGTTTTACAATGGTATCCACGCTGACACCGGGCGCGCGTTCAATTAACCAAAATTTCCCATCGTGAATTTCCACATAGGCCAAATCGGTCACCACTTTTTTGATGCAGCCTGCCCCGGTGAGCGGCAGAGTGCAGCGGTTGAGCAGTTTCGATTCACCGTCCTTACTGGCGTGGGTCATGGTGACGATAATATTGTCGGCACCTGCCACTAGATCCATAGCGCCGCCCATTCCCTTAACCAGTTTGCCGGGGATCATCCAAGAGGCAATATTCCCTTCAATATCGACTTCAAAAGCGCCCAACACGGTTAAATCTACATGACCGCCGCGGATCATGGCGAAGGATTCAGCGGAGGAAAAAATGGACGCGCCAGTTACGGCCGTTACGGTTTGTTTCCCGGCGTTGATCATGTCGGGGTCCACTGCATTGGGGTGGGGGAATGGGCCCATTCCCAGCAGACCATTTTCCGATTGCAGCATGAGTTCCATGCCGGCCGGAATGTAGTTGGCTACCAGGGTGGGAATTCCTATGCCTAGATTTACGTAAAAGCCGTCCTGTAATTCGCGGGCCACCCGCTGGGCTATTTGTTCGCGTGAGAGGGTCATATTGGGCTCCTAAGCTTGGGTGGTAAGGCGTTCGATGCGTTTTTCAAAAGTGCCTTGAATGACACGATCCACATAAATACCGGGGGTATGGATGTGATCCATAGGCAGCTCACCGGGGGCAACGATCTCTTCAACTTCCACCACCGTGATTTTGCCAGCCGTGGCAGCCATGGGATTAAAATTCATAGCCGTATGGCGGTAGATAACATTGCCGTAGGTGTCGGCTTTCCAGCCTTTTACTATGGCGAAATCACCCCGTATCGACTCCTCTAAAATATAGGGGCGGCCATTGAATACACGGACTTCTTTGCCTTCCCCTATGGGTGTGCCGTATCCAGTGGCTGTATAGAAGGCTGGAATGCCAGCGCCGCCAGCGCGCATTTTTTCGGCCAGTGTGCCTTGGGGGGTGAGTTCCACTTCTAATTCACCGGATAAGAGCTGTTTTTCAAACAGGGCGTTTTCACCCACGTAAGAAGAAATCATTTTTTTGATCTGACGGTTCTCAAGCAATATGCCCAGGCCAAATCCATCGACGCCGCAATTGTTGGAAACCACGGTGAGTTGGCGTGTACCCATTTTTTTGATTTGGGCGATTAGCCCTTCGGGAATCCCGCATAGGCCGAAGCCGCCGGCGATGAGGGTCATGCCATCGGTGAGCCCGGCCAATGCCTCGTCATAGGATGTGACTACTTTGTTTAAACCAGCCATTAGGTGTTCCTCTGATAATGCTTACGCACTGGGGCGATGCTGTGCCCGAGGTGCGGAAATAAGTGATGGTTTTGCGGTGCAGCAGGCATGTTATAGCAGTATTTGCGGCCTAGCCCAAGGTTAATTTACCGAGCGGGAGGCCTTTATGTGCCTGAGTGGTTAGTTGTTATCATGGACGCAAGTCAGACCTTTGGGTAAACACCTATGCTGCAATTACACACTCCATCCCTACTCATAACCCATTGCCTACTGGGCGGTGTGCAGGAGGCCGGCGCTCGGGAATATCCTGTGGTTAACCCCGCCACGCAGCAGATCATCGCTTCTGTCAGCCTGATGGAGAGGGATATGAACGAGCGGGCCGTCTCCTATGCTGTGGCAGCGCAACCTGCTTGGGCGGATGTGGCCGGAGGCGCGCGTGGGGAGGTGCTGCGCCGCTGGGGCGATTTAATGCTGGCCCATACGGAGGATTTAGCAACTCTACTTACCGCTGAACAGGGTAAACCCCTGGTCGAAGCTCGGGCCGAAATTGCCTATGCCGCATCTTATTTTCACTGGTTTGCCGGTGAGGCTGAGCGTATTTATGGCCGTGTATTGCCCGTGGGCAGTGAGCGGCGCCATTGGGTTGAACAGCGGCCGCTGGGGGTTGTAGCGGCTATTACGCCCTGGAATTTCCCCGCCGCTATGCTGGCGCGCAAGCTGGCCGCGGCGCTTGCCGCCGGTAATGGAGTGATTGCGAAACCAGCCTTGGAGACGCCTCTATCGGCATTGGCCATGGTGCACTTAGGATACGCAGCCGGGTTGCCTCAGGGCTTGGTAAGCGTTTTGCTCAGTGATGATCCTGCCGGGGTTGGGGCTTGGTTGTGTCAGCATCCGGCCATTGCCAAGCTCTCGTTCACAGGGTCAACGGCCACGGGTAAATGGTTGCTTGCCCGTGCTGGCGACGCCATAAAACCCTGCAGTATGGAGTTGGGCGGAAATGCGCCATTTATTGTTTTACCTGATGCTGACATTCCAGCCGCCGTAGCGGGTTTTATGGCGTGTAAATTCCGTAACGCCGGGCAGACCTGTATCAGCGCTAACCGGTTGTTGTTGGCTCGCGAGCGAGCGAGTGAATTTTTAAGTGCGCTGAAGAGCGCCATGGGGGAATTACATTACGGCGAGGGTATGGATGCCAAAGTGAACTTGGGGCCGTTAATTCATCAAGCGGCCTGTGCGCGTTTGCAGGCGAAAATAAATGCGGCGCAGGAGCAGGGGGCTCAGGTTGAGCAATTCGGCGTCGATACGCGTTCAATGAAAATAGGTACCTTTTTTCCGCCCACTTTGGTAACTCATGTAAACCCGAGTATGCAGTTGTTTAGCGAGGAGAGCTTTGGGCCGGTGGTAGCGGTAACAGAATGTGCAACTCTTGATGAGGCAATTTATTTAGCTAATCAGACAGACTACGGATTGGCTGCCTATGTTTATGGGCAGGATTATAAAATGCTCAATTATTGCCAGCGGCAATTACAGTTTGGCATGTTAGGGATAAATGAAGGGCGCATAAGCCACGCCTACGCGCCTTTTGGTGGCGTTAAACATTCCGGTTTTGGGCGAGAGGGTGGGCTTGAGGGGATTGAACATTACCAATCCCAGCAGTTTGTAGCTTGGGGCGCATAGTTGAATTGGTGCCACTGCAACTTTGGGTTAATCAATAAATGGGTTGAATAATTTTGGGTAAATCATTTTAAAGATGCTCTGATTGCTAGCAGTACGGAAGTAATGAATACACATCATTACAGACAGTCAAAAAGAGGGATCTTTTTGACGAGCCTACTTAGGTTGTATTCACGGCGTGTCTGAAATGATGTGTATTCATTGCTGGTGTCTAGGTAGTAACACCAGTTTTTGCCTTTTTTCAAAAGTGCCCGAGTAGCTTCCTGTAGCTCCGGTGCGGGCTCCATGCCTGCGACGGTTTTGAAAAAAGGCAAAACCCAGAATTAATCAGAGACTTCTTAAGTGTGAAACACACATTCGCACAGCGGTTTAACAACACCCGTTCTTTTTAACCCCGTGGGCACTGGCCTGCTTTAGGCTACAGGGATATTCGTTGTGCGAAATGTGAATTCATCTCTTGGCGCTGAAGCGGTAGCTTTAAAAAAAGCGCGACCAGAGTACGCGCGCTACGTCCGGGTCGGCAGGCGGTGGTGTGCTCATGTCTGGCATAATGTTGGGCGAGTAGGTGCTTGGTAAACCGCGTAAATCAATGGTTGTTGAGCCGCCTAAGGAATTTGCGTCGGTATCTGTGGAGAGCGCGGCCGCTGTTATATAACCTTTAACTATAGTGGTACCCCCGGTGGTCAGGGTGTCACCTGATAAAACCGAGCCATACACTGTACCTGTAGAACCTAAGCGAATATCCCCCCCGGAATAAGTAGTGCCACCAAGGGCCGGGTCGTAGCCGCCTGCAATCAGCGCCGGATTGCCCAGCGGTAAGGCAATTAAAGCTGATGTGCTGGTGTTGCAAAAATTCTTTGGATATAGGCCTGTAAAAAAACTCACCGAACCTTGGTATGCAGCATTGCAGCTATTGCTATAACCACCGTAATTGACCGACGTAACAGTGGTTGTGCCTGAAATTTCGATGCCCGTTGAGGCAAGAAATGTATTGTAATAATTGCCATTATTTAATAATAAACTGCCCTTAAACCACATCACTCCCGGTGCCAGGTTTCTTGAGTTAATGGTGAAGCGGCTGTATGTGGTGTCGTAACTAAAACAGGAGGTGGTGATTGATTGACCGTTACAAATAGTTTTGGTTGACGCGCTGCTCTCGACACATACACCCGCTGCGGTAACTGATTGGCAGAGCGCATCGCGCAAGACCGTGGAGTTGTAGGTGTGAACGCCTAAATAATAAATGCCATCATTAACGCCGTTGACATTTTTGGTGGTCACCTTAATTTTTCCTGATTCGTATTCGAACACATAATTGGCTGATGATTTAAGTGACCAAACATCAATACGCGGTTTGGTCATGGTAAAGGGTGTTAAAGCCGTTACAGTAGGAACCGTTAAGCTAGATTGCGCTGTTTTTAAACTGGTACCCGTTTTACATCCTGTTGCGGTGCCTTTTGTTTTTATACTGGTGAAATTGCTCCAAGTATTGCTTGAGCAGGTCACATTACCAATGCTATTAAGGGTTGTAAGCGTTGGGTTTGATGTGGCGGTAATTGAGCTTGTGCCGCCTACATTGGCCAGTGTTACGGTTGCGCTGGCCGCATGGGTGTAATTACCGTTGGCGGTAATGCTCGGGTGTGTGCCCCAGCCTGCCACATCGACATTGCCTGTGGTTGAAACATCGGTTGTGTTGCCTGCACTTAATTGTACGCGGCCATTGCTTTTAACAATGTTGGCCACACCAGCGGTAATATTCACGCCGCCCAGCGCCTCAACTTGGTAAACAGAGGCCGAACCTGTCAAGGTAACGACTCCATTGGCTTTTACATTTAAGGCGGGCACAGAGCTACCCAGGGTAATATTTCCGGTGGCATTTAAATTAACCACACCCGTCAAACCAATGCTGGATAAATCTAAATTACCATCCACATTGAATTTACCGGTATTGGTACCCGTAGAGTCGTAAACCGTGATGCCACCGCCGAGCGTGGTGCTACGATGGAAATTTAATTCACCGTTAAGTGTAACGCCGGTGTTGCTCACAGGTGGAGAAAATTCGTAGATAATTTCCAGTGCCGCACTGCTTTTAGCTGCGATATCGCTGTAGGTTAAGCGCGTTTTTAATTGATACGTGGTGACTGTGCCCGATGGGGCGACGCGGTCGGTAATAACGGCATTTACCAGATTGGTGGTGCCGGGCAGGGTAAAATCAATGGATTGATTTAATGCCAGCGCTGTTAATTGATTGGTGGTTAATGAGGCTAAATAACGGCGGAATACTTCCACGCCTGTCCAGGCGCCCGCTTGGGAGTGGGTAATTGCGTGGGAGGCTATTTGTTTTTGTTGGGTGCTGCGCACCGAGTGCATAATTCCCATGGAGGTGGCGGTTAAGCCTAACCCCACTAATACAACAATTAATACGGTAGCAATCCCTCGTTGGCGCTTGGGTGTCGAGCGATTAAAAATAGGTGACGCAGACATGAGAAGCCCTAATTAGGTGGGATAAATATTGGGTAAACAATAGGTGTAGGTGGAAGCATTAATAGCGGAATTAAATTGTTTGGCCGCTGTGTTGGCTGAAATCACCACTTGGTAATGCGGCGCCACTTTGCCAACCCCGTAAGGCCAACAGGATTGCGCCGACAAGGCAAATGAGACCACAGCGCCGCTAAAATTTTTGAATTCACCCAGAGTTTGGCTTGTGGTGTAGGTAAGTGAGGTAAGGGATGCTGTTTCGGTGCAGGCGCTGGTGCTGGCATCAATCAAGCGCAATTCTCGGTTGCTGCCAACGGCAATATCCCGCAACCCCTTACAATAAAATTGGCTGCCCATCTTATAGCGCCAATAGAGTGTGCTGCTGGAGCCGCTGGTTTGCGTAATGACATGGCTGGTATTGGGCCCGGCAATACCGAAACCCGCATTTTGTAATTCAAACCGCGCTGTTAGCATGGAAAGTGCTAATTGGCCATCATAAGTCGCGTCGCTTTGGGTTTCGGCCGCTACGCGTACAAGATTTTTGTATAGCGTAAGGCTGCCACCAATACACAAGAGTGAAATTAACATGCCGATTAGCAAACTAATTAAGGTAGAACCTTGTTGATATGTGCTATTAGTCTGCATGGGTAACCTGGGTCTACGCATTAAATTAGGTTTATGGTGCAACGCCACCTACGGTATATGTCGCTTTGTATTTGCCGCTCGTAGCTGACAGCACTATGGGTTGTTTTAAGTCGGTAAAGGCAACGCCATTGATAGTTGCGGCCACTCGAGGACAGCCTTTAGGATCGACGGAAATGGTTTCGTCCGGCAGTGTGATTGTTTCCGGCGTGCCATCGCATAGATCGATGGTGCCATTGCCATTTTTGACTAATAACTCCTGAAGCTGACTTACCGCTAAATCCTGTACGGACATTTCCCGTTTACCCTTTTCCACTTTTGAGGTAATCGTGGTCACGCCAACGGCCACTATGGCCATCAACACCAAGCCAATTAATGCCTCAATCAGCATGTCGCCGGTTTGCAGGCGAAATATTTTCGAGTATTTTTTTAAGCTGGAACAATTTGGGTCAGTTTTTTTACCGTGTAGAATTGTCTTTGTGCGGGCTGGCATGGATGTGCTGTGCGAATACTTTAGTCGATCAGGAGCCTGAGATACTTTGCTGTAAGCGCGTGAATTTAACTGCGCCCGTACGGTTTGTTGAAAGGAAACAGCACCAGCACTGGAGCTATTTAGTGCAATGTTTTTGTTCAGGCGAAGGGGGTTAATAAATGGCAATGGTTTCATTTTCAATGCCTGATCCGCTGAATTCAAATGTTGAGCTAGTGGCGCAGCTGGTGCAATTGCTCGGTGTGGTAACCAATAGGCCCTTGCTTGAAAAACACATGCAACTGAGCGCTTGACTATTGTTTTTAATGGTAAGAGTGGTGCCGATTTTATTCGACCAAGTGGCGCTGCCACCATTTGAGGCACAATGAGCGCTGGTCACTGTGCCACTCGCTTCACGTACTTCCACCTTGCCGCTGCTAAGGCATACAGCCGTTACCGCATTTGTTTCAGAAATTTTATTGCCGTTGCGCAGGGCAGTGGATTTTGCGCGGCTGATGGCTTGAGATAAAACGCCTTTAGTATTGACCGATTCTGCGCTGGTCGTCCATGAAGTGCCTAAGGGAACTACGGCAAAGGCGAGTGTTGCAATCAAGGCTACCGCAATTAAAATTTCAACTAATGTAAAACCTGCGGCCGCTTTCATTAGCAACTCCCATTGCCTTTACTGCAGCCGGCTACCGTGCAGGTGCCGCTTTCAGTCAGCACAATACTGCAGCCGCTATAACCCGAGCCCGAACCTGCTGCGGTGATGGTGTAAGCAGTGCTGGAGCCTACGGCGGAAAAGGTAAATTTTTTTGATGCGGGTGCCCAGCCGGAAAATGTGGTCGTTAAACTGGTGGATGCGGTGACGGTAGGGTAGGCGAGCGCCCGCTGGTAACGATTTTCAAATTGCAACGCAAGGGCTTTAACATCTGATTGGGCGGTTTTTAATTCGCCGGAGAAAACAAAACTGCTATAGCTGGGCACGGCTATGGCTGCCAAAATGGCTACTATGGCGATGCCAACCAACAATTCGATAAGCGTAAATCCTTGTGGGTTTTTCATGTGAGTCTCTGTATTGTTTTATCAGCTCGCAACAAGCAGTGCAGATGCCGAAGGCTTGTCTGTCGCGCCGATCATTGTGATCTTTAGCTAAAGTATTGATGGCGTAGGCATTAAATACAAAGCCTATATAGTGGATATGAATAAATAATCTGTATTGCAGTTGCAATTAATAAGGTGGATATAAGACTGTTTATTTGCGGATTTTTATAAAGGAATTTATAACCAAAAGTGTGCTAAAAATATTATGTGGCGCCAGTTGTTCGGCGTGGAGTTGATAGGCTGCGAATTATTAGTGCTGAGGACAAAATATTGGCAGTTGCAGCTAAGACTGTATGGAATTAGGGGCTAGTGGCAGACGCGAGGAATGCGAAGGATAGTATTCATCTTGCGATGTTTGGTGCTCGGCTCATAAGCAGGGCCGGGATGTAGCAATGAGGGTCTAAGCCGTCACGCGGCAGACTAAAGCATGCGGATCTTTGTACCCGTATCAGGTTTGGCTGGGGATGAAAAACTGTAGCTGTTATTGCGGTGAATTACGGCTGGAGCGATAAATATCTTTTGGCGGCATCGGGACGATTCAAGTTTTGGTCGGCCGCCTTAAACTGAAATTCGTTTACCGTATAAACAGGACAAAACCCTGGAGCCTGGCCAACCAGAGTTTCGCCCTTCTGTGGTATTTATCAGGCGGCCATAACTGCGTCGGGGTAATACTTAGCCAATTGTTTTTGAATAAACGCATAGCGTTTGAATTGTTTGTGATCCGGTGGAATATTGCCGATGGCGCGCATACTGCGTCGGCACATCTTTTCCAACCGATCGCTGGGGTTGCTTACTTCTGTGTAGGCCACTATAGCCTGCACTAGGTTTAAATTTAAGCCAATATGTTTCGGGTAGGCGGCAATGGCCTCATTAAATACATTAATGGCATTTTCATAATCTTTGGCGTCGTAGGCGGTAATGCCAGTTTTAGTGAGTTTAGCTGCGACTTGTTTGCCGTTGTCACTGATGGGCTCGCCGGTAATGCCGTCGATAATACGCATTAAGTTTGCGTCGTTCGGGTGGCGCGCGGCTACGGTAGTTAAAATACTGCGCGCTTGGTCTTCTTCATTCATCGAGTAGAGTGTGCGGGCGAATTCTAAGCTGGTGTGCACCGACGGGTTGCGCAGATTGTTAAACATATTTTTGGCTTTAATCATCTGCTCCTGGGCTTTTGTTTCGTTGCCCTGGGCATTATACATCTGCGCTTCAACCATGCTGGCTTGGGCATTGACTTCCGGGTTGCCCTCGTAACGCTTGCGGGCGCGGTCTAAAAACATATTGGCTTGTTTCATCAACTGCTTAGCTTCAGTCGATTTATCGCCTGTGGTATGTTCGGCCACTTTGCGCGCGTAATTAAAATAATCCTGCGGCGACTCATGGCAGGAGTTAACACCCCAGCGAATGGCATTTTGGTGGGAGCGAATTGCCACTTCATCATCGCCGTTTAATTCGGCAACTTCGGCCAGACGGCGATGGCGGTGAACGGATTTGGGGGAGACGTGAGTGGCGCGCTCCACGGCTTTTTGTGCGCTGATTAAATCGTTCTTTTGGGTGTAGAGGTCGGCTAATAAATCGTGCGCTTCAATGTAGCGCTCATCTTCGCGAATGATGCCCTCAAGCATATTTTCGGCCGCATCAAATTTACCCATGGCGAGCAGCGTTTTGCCCATGCCCAGGCGCGCCCAGACTAAGGGTTTTTTGGATAATACCGACTCGTAAAGCTGATGGGCCTCTTTTAATTGGCGCAGTAAAAATAATAACTGGCCTTTCATTTTGATGCAGTCGGGTGCGTATTGATGGTCCTTATCAATAAATTCGTTACACCGCTCCACGGCTTTGCGGTAGTCGCCATCGGAAATGGCTTGTTTAATCGGCAGTAGGGCTTCGTGGCGGATAATGGCACGGTTTAAGCGCATTTTTAAGCTGGCTTCGGTGTAAGGCTTGGTGATGTAATCATCCGGTTGACATTCAAGAGCGCCTAACACCATTTCGCGAGAGGTTTCACCGGTGAGCATGACAAACAAACTCGTCATTAAGAGCACACGCAAAAAACGCACTTCTTCTAATAATTGTTGACCGTCTTTACCTACGCCCAGGTTGTAGTCGCAAATGACTATGTCGTATTTGTTCTGGCCACACAGGCGCACGGCTTCCTCTCCGTCGGCGGCCGTATCCACCGATTCGGCGCCAAAGGTGCGCAGCGTGCGTTTAAGGTTGCCGCGAATTTCTGGGAAGTCGTCAATAATTAGACATTTTTTCTTGTTATAAATTTTAATTATGTCAATTTGACGTAAATCATTCAGTGAGGTGCTGGCTTCTATTTTCATCCTGGTAGGGCTCGCATAACCAATAGGCACGGTTTAACCATCAGTGTAGCAGGCATTATGGACAATACCCGGTTGCAGCTCTGGAAGTGCGATAACCCGGTTGCGCAGGGGCGTATTAACCCGGCCCTAAAACTGCCGGGTTAATAGTTTTAAGCGCTTAAGGCTTTGACAAATACTTTGGATTGCCGCTGGTAGTTGTAGAGTTTGCGTCGCTCCATGGGTAAATCCTCAATGGCGCAGGCAGTAAAACCCTGCTCAATAAACCAGTGGGCGGTTTGTGTGGTGAGCACAAACAGGCGCGTTAAATTAATGCTCAGCGCCTGGCGTTCAATGTGTTTTAGCAGTTTGGCGGCGCGGCCATCTCGGCGATGATCCGGGTGAACGGCCATGCAGGCTAATTCGCCCGCATTGTTTTCACTGTAGGGGTAGAGCGCTGCGCAGCCTATGATGGTGCCATCTTTTTCCATTACGGTAAAAAAATGAATTTCCCGCTCAAGTATTTCTCGCTCCCGTTTGACTAAAATACCTTCTGCTTCCAGCGGCTCAATTAAATTTAATATGCCGACTACATCTTCAATAGTGGCTAAACGAATGGTTTCGTAATTGTCGCGGTACACCATGGTGCCGGAGCCGTCGCGGGTAAATAATTCTTTTAATAAAGAACCATCTTCATTGGCGGAAATAACGTGGGCGCGCGCTATACCGCTGTCGCAGGCTTTAAGGCAGGCGCGCAGGGAAAAATAGGTGTTATCGCGGCTATGCAAGGGCTGATCAATTAGAAATTTTTCGCATTGCAAGCGCGTCAGTTCGCGATATTCTTTGCCGTCTTTATCGATGATGCGGCCGTCATCGTTATAGGCAATTAATTTATCCGCTTGAATGGCGGCAGCAACACTGACGGCGGCATCGGCAAAACTTAAATTAAAAATCTCCCCCGTGGCGGAATACCCCAAGGGCGAAATTAGGCCTATGGCGCCTGTTGCTAGCACACTGATCAGGCCAGTTTTATCCACCGAGCGCACTTTGCCCGTGTGTTGAAAATCCACGCCCTCGATCACCCCTTGGGGCATGGCGGTAATAAAATTGCCGCTGCGCACGCGTATTTTTGCTCCGTGCATGGGGGAGTTCGGCAAACCGTTGGAAAACCCCGCCTCCAGCCATAAGCGGGTGGCACCCACAGCGGCGACCACCTGGTCTATATCGCTTTTTGAGGTAATACGCAGGCCTTGGTGAAAATGCGAGCGCACATTTTTTTCCGCTAATTGCTCGTCGATTTGATGACGCGCGCCATGGACCACGACTAAGCGAATACCCAAACTATTAAGCAGTGTTATATCGGAAATAATATTGGATAAATTCGCCTGCTCAATACAATTTCCCGGCAACATAATGACAAAGGTTTTGTCCCGGTGCGCATTAATGTAGGGGGAAGAATGGCGGAACCAGCGAACGTAATCATCGGGTGCATTGGTCATCGGTTAGTCTCAAGAAGGCAGGGCAAAGCGGCCAATTATACTCAGCAAACCGAATAGATGGGGGGTGCCTGCACGCAAATTCGCCGCGCAATTGGCGCAAATTCATTTGTTTATGGCCATTGTCAGAGGGGATTGGGTGCCGCTGCAGCTTATTGGCCAAAGAGTGCAGCCTGTGGGGCTGGTGAGCTGATCAGGCCTTGCCCTCATCAGGGGGCGGCGCTATGTGGCTAAAGTGCTGGGTGTAGTCTGCCCAGCTGCCGCTGGCAAATTGGGGGCGGCCAAAATAATAGCCTTGCAATAAATCGCAGCCCACCTGTTTGGCCAGCTCTAATTCGGTACTGGTTTCCACGCCCTCAGCAATTATATCCAACCCTAGGCTATGGCCGAGCGCAGTGACCGCTTCGATGACTTTTCGATTGCGATCATTTTTTGAATTTTCAATAAAAAACTGCTTATCAATTTTTAATGTGTCCAAGGGCAGCAAGGTCAGATACGCCATTGACGAATATCCGGTGCCAAAGTCGTCTACCGCTATGCGTATGCCTTTGTCGTGCAGGCGTTGCAATAAATCGACGCTGCGTTCGGGGTAAAGCATAAGTGTGGATTCGGTAATTTCCAATTCAACCCGTGAAGGCTCTATGTGATAAAGAGAGAAAGCCTGTTCAATGGTGTGAATAATCGATTGGCGGTAACAATAATTAGCAGGAATATTCAGGCAAATATCGGCGTGAATGGCCTCCTGTTTCCATTGATGCATTTGTTTAAATGCGCAGTGGAATAACCATTCGTGAAACGGCTCAATTAATTGCAGCCGGTCGATCATATTAATCAGCTCGGGTGCCCCTACCGCAAAATCGCTGCGGGGCCAGCGGCTTAGTGCTTCTAGGCGGCGTAATTGATGGGTTTTAGCGCACACAATCGGCTGATACACCAATGCTAATTCCCCATTGGCTATGGCTTTGGGTAATTCGCGCTCGAGAATTTGTTGCCGTGTCCAGCGCTCTTTGTGTTCATTGGAAAAACTCACCCAATTTTGATCCTGGGCATTTTTCGCAAGTACCAGAGCTTCATCGGCATGTTTAAGTAATTCCTCAACGCTTGCGGCAACTGGATAGGTGGCAAGCCCAGCACAGGCGCTTAATTGAATGCTAATACCGTTTACAAAAAATGGTGTTTGAATTGCCTGGACAATTTTTTCCGTGATTAATTGCCCGCTCTGTTCATCCACATGCTCCAATAAAACTACAAATTCATCGCCGCCCATGCGAGCGGGGCTGTCGGTACTGCGGCAATTATCTCGAATACATGCGGCGACGTATTGCAAAACTTTGTCGCCCACGTCGTAGCCGTAGATTTCATTGACGGGTTTAAAATTATTCAGATCAATTACCAGTACCGCACAGCTTTGGCCATAGCGGTTGCAGCGCCCCACGGCGTGGGATAAGCGGTTGTACAATAAATTGCGATTGAGCAGGCCCGTTAGGCTGTCATAGTGGGCGAGATTATTCAGCTGTTTTTGTAATTGACTGGTGTGAATGGCATTGTGAATTGCACTGGATAATTGGGCCGCCGTCATGGTGTTAAGCGGTAAATAATCCTGCGCGCCCTGGGCTAGGGTTTGGCCTGCATCGTCCTCGCCATCGGTTGGGTTTATCAACAATAGCGGCAAATTATCGCTGGCGTATTCCCGCCGCAACGCTTTTACCACCGTTTGATCATTGATGGGTTTCACCTGGGTATCGAGCAAGCAGCATAGCGGTGGTTGTTGACGAATGCGCTGCAGTGCAGCCTCTAAGTGTGTGACGACACATAATTCATCCCAATGCTCATTGGGAATGTTGAGTAAATGCGTAATGTGATTTGCTGTAGCGGTATTTTCGCAAATTAATAAAATAGTGCGGGCAAGGCTAACAGGGGATTTCATGGTGTGCCACCTGAGTGAGTTTGCGGCGCACAATCGCAGCCAATAACTTTTTCAGATAGAGTACCTAAGACCACGTGTTGTTGACTCCAACCAAACGAGAGCAAAATTGGGCGATGTAACCAAGAGCATAGTCCAGCTAGCCCGCCCTGCAAGTTGCTATAAATACAAGCCAGTGCGGGGAAATTAACTGTATATAAGGCGGGCTTTATTGCGATATTTTGGTTATAAAAATTTTAAGGACGCTTCCGGAAATCCACTTTTCGCGCCCTCGCTTAGGTTTTTGCTTGCTCAATCGGCTGCCGCATAAAATTCCTCATTCGGTTTTGGCATCTCCGACTATGGCTTCTGCGTCGTTTACGATTTCATTCGAGATGAAATTCTACCTCCCCTCACCCATGGTAATGTCATTTGTGAAGGATTTTCTGAAATAGAAAACTACCCTTGGGTCGCCCTTTGTGGGTGCCCAAGCCCTAGCGGTTATACGAATTTGTCGAGGGCCAACATCGGGCGACCACAAGGGGCTCCCCTACAAATTTCCTTAACTTAATGACATTGCCATTCATGAGGTCGTCCTGCATCCCTGCAGTCGTCCGCGCGAAAATGCCTCGTGATTATCAGGAAAATTGAAATGCATTAGGTGCCCTTAATCGCGATTTTTATTACCGGTGAATATTCGGCGTGCTGAAAACCACCGCCGCTCTGCGAACAAAATAATGCCAGGGTTTTAAAGAGGCTGAAAAAAAGTTTATAACCCACGATCGCATCACCGGGTTTATGGAGTGCGGCGATGCAGGGTTTAAATGAGTGGCAGGTTTAAATGAGTTGCGGGCTTATTGATTAGGGCGCAATTATATGCGGCAAATAGGCGGAGAGATTTTGAGTGATGGGGGATGAGTCTTCCCGTATCGAGAGCCCACAGGCTTCACCATCAACCAACCAAGAGCCGACTAAGGCGTGGCGACCGTTAAATTCGGGCAATGGTGTATAGCCTTGTAACACGAAGCCCTCTTCCCCGTAAGGGCCGTCAGAACTCAGCAGCGCGGTATCACCCTGCACTATACTGATATTGGCGCCTTCTCGAGCGAAAATGGGTTTTTTAACATACTTGCCCGCGAACTGTGCTTTAGGATCATGTTCAAAAAAAGCGGGTAATAAATTGGGGTGGTTGGGAAATAACGCCCATAGTAGCGGCAGGAGTGCTTTGTTGGAGACTATGGCTTTCCAGGGCGGTTCGAGCCATTGAGTTTTGCTGGCGGCAATATGCTCGGCAAACGTTTCGCGCAGCATAAATTCCCAGGGATAGAGTTTAAATAACCACTCTATCTCGCCATTATTCAGATCACTAAAGCGGCCGGTTTCGCCCAAGCCAATATCTTCGATATAAACGAAATCGTTGGCGATGCCTGCTTCAAGAGCGCAGTCAGCTAAATATTGCACTGTGCCCCGATCCTCATTGGAATCTTTGCAGCAACTTAAATGCAAAAGTGTATTCGGATAAAGGGATTTTAAGTGGCGAAAACGCTCAATGAGTTTTTCTTGCAGCAAATTAAATTGATCCGCACCGGCGGGTAATAATCCGGCCTGCATTTGCTCCTCTAGCCACAGCCATTGCCAAAAGCCGGTTTCATAAAGGCTAGTAGGGGTGTCGGCGTTATTTTCTAATAATTTAGCGGGGCCATGGCCTGTGTAGGCTAAATCCAAACGGGAATAGAGACTGGGATCCTGCCTGCGCCAGGATTCGGCAATTAAATTCCAGTGCGCCTGGGGAATGCAAAATTGTTGCATTAAGCGCTCGCTGCTAACCACTTGGTTTACCGCGTGCAAACACATTTGGTGTAATTCAACGGTTGGGGCTTCTATATCCTGTTCAATTTGATCGAGGGTAAACGAATAATAAGCATCTTCCTGCCAATAGGGTTCTCCCTGCAGGGTGTGAAAATTAAAACCGTATTCGCGGGCTTTAAGTTTCCAGTGGGGCCGAGGAGTGATGCTTAAGCGTTGCATTAGCCGCCCCAGCTGGAACGGGCTGAAGATTTGGTACTGCTGCTGCCCCAACTGCTGGCGGCCGCCGCCTTGGAGCCAAAACCGCCACGTTCAATGGTTTTAGTTATGCGCGGTTGGGGGCGAAAGGCATCGGTGTTAGTGCGCACTTGGCGGTTGCGATAATCGCCATAGGTGTTGCCATCTACCGTAGTCCAGCGGTTGTAATAAGGCGATGAATTTATCGAGGACGTAAACATGGGGGCGGTGTTGTAGCGGCGATTATCATCCAGGGCGCGGGCGAGCATAAAGCCAGCCATGGCAGGCATAAACCAATTATTGCCGTCATTGCTTCTATAGGGCATGCAACGGTCAGGACCAAAATCAATAACACAATCGTCTATGGTTTTATATTTAGGCGCTGTATCCTCGGCTTTTTTCAGCGCTTCATTAAATGCCATTTCGCATTGCGCGCTTAAATCTGGGTAGGTGGTTTTACACTCTTCTAAGGTTTTAAATATATCTGCTTGTTGCTCGTTGGATTCGCAACCGGCAAACAATACCGTCATACACAGCGCCAAGGGTTTTAAGGCAAACACCCCGGAAATTTTGCGCATGCGGTGTAGGTTGATCGTTTGGCTCCTTTTCATAAACTACCCCCTAGTAGGTTAAGCAGGCGGCATTTAATACACCCACCGCAATGGAGGTGGCACCGAGAATAACCCCTGCGGATACCTCGTTGTCTTTAATGCGTTGTACTAATTCAGGCATGAATACAAAACGCACCAGTGCGAAGGCCATTAGTTGAGCAGTGAGCGCTATAACGCCCCAAAGTACAAAATCAAGTAAGTGAATAGAGTTACTGACTACGCTGCCGAGCGCCAGCGCAAAGCCGATCAGCGCACCGGCTAAGCCAGTTGCAGCTGCAGTATTTTTATCCTGTTTAACCAATTTCCACTCATCGTGAGGTGTGATGGCTACATAAACAAAACTAAACACTATGAGTAGAACGATGCTGGCAAAAAAATAACTCGCAAAATTAACCAGGCCTTGAAGTGAGGTGTGAAAAAATTCCATATCGAGTCTCTTAGTAAAATGGCATGGCCAATAATTATGCTTTATAAAACCGCTGCTCAGGGTGCCGCGGCCTGTTTACCATATCTTATGGGCCTAATGTGCCGGGTTGATTTGGGTACAACATTTCGTGGTTTATTGAATCAAACACCTTGAGCGAAACTGTGATTATTTTTTAAATACACAGTTGGCCCCATGTTGCAGATGTCGTCTTTATCACCTGTGGCTACTCCCAGGCTTTATTGCACAAGGAATTATTTATTCGAGCTGCCTTAACAGTGTGTTGAGATACTACCTTGCTCGCTGTGGTGGCGTTACATTGGGCGAAAAGCCTTATTTGCTGCTTGTAAACTTCGGTTTTTCGCCTAATGTTGCTCGCCGCCAATGCGTTGCAACTCTCTGTTAATTGATTTCGTCGTCCAGTTAAACAAGGGCATAAATATTAATTGGCCGCGAAGTCCGCTGCGCTTAAATCAAACCCCGTGCAAATAACCAGGTTGCGCTCAAGCACGCCATCGCGTTCTGATTCCTCGCCAGCAAGGGTTAAGTATTCTGCAAGATTTTGATTGGCTTGTCGCTCGTATAACATCAAAAATTGATCCGTTTGCGAGACGGAGCCGTCCAGATGGTAGGTTTTTTCTGTCATGGCGACCGGCGGGTTATCGCTACCGGCTGATGCCCAGCTGCGTGTAAAGCTGTGACCGTCCAGTGTGTAATCGGGTAGGCTGATGTGATGCCTGAGCACCTGCTCCCAATCGTTGCCAACCGAGCGGGTTTCGAAGAAATACCATAGCTTTACATCGGCGACATATTCATCGCCCTTGCCGCCGTTTTGGAGTACTTGCAAAAATCCGTCGTCATCGGTGTAAAAGCGCAATATCTGCGTGTGAGGATCTAGATCAATCACGCCTACTGCCTGAATAATCTGATCACTCGCTGCGCCTTCAATAATTAAATCCGGTTCGATTAAACGCAGTTTAAGCGGGTCAATTTTAAAGCGGCCACCCAAAAAAAGGCCGAGTACTTCAGGAGCTTTGGGCAGGCTAGGGCCTGTGTCTTTTTTTCCAAACAGTGAGCCAAACATGATGGGTATCTCCACGTCAGTGCAGCTTAATACAATAGGAAAACCCGCTGTGTTAGAGCGGGTGGTACGTTAAGGCTCACAAATACACACAAAAGCCTGTGCTAAAAGCCCCCGTGAATTATTGCTTGCCGAGTATGCGCGCCAGTTCGTCATCGGCTGAAGTTGAAGGCCCGCTGATGCCCGCATCGCGCAAGCGTTTTTGCAGGTCATCACCACTTTCATCTGAGGCTAGTTCTGCGGCGGCTTCAAACTCTGCTTGACGCAATTTTTGCTTTTCCTGAATACGCGCGAGGGATTCAGTGGCGGTTTTCATTTTATTGTTGGCGCCAAGGTGGCGAGAGGAAACGGAAACCTGCGCTTTTTGCACTGATTCAGTCGCCTTTACCATGTCAACCTGCTGCTCCATACGGGCGAGATTATTTTTGGCTTGACTGATATTTTTGCGCAGTGTGCTTTCCGATTGAGTAAATTGATTCACCAATTGTTGCTCGGCTTCAAACTGGGCGCGCAATTCGGCAACTTTTTTAGCGCAATCTAACGCCAGCGCCTGATCACCTTTTGCCGCCGCCGCACGCGCGTGGTTTTCGTATTCCGCCACGGAGCTGGCGAGGCCTGCAAGTTTTTGATCGGCCAATTTACGTTTGGCCATAATTTGCGTGAGCGCATGATCAGAGTTGCGCAGTTCTTCTTTCGCTTCGCGAATTTCTTGATCCAATATGCGCAGCGCTTGGCTGTCGGCTACGGTTTCGGCCACTTCCGTTACGCCACCTTTTACTGCGGTAATTAATTTTTTCCAAACACTCATGGCTTACGCTCCAATTAATTAATGAATTGCTCGTAGGTATCTAAAAAACCCGACACATTGCTAAACAATGTATCAACTTCCACCAGCAAGCTGGCTTCGTCCGTGGAGGATGAAATGGCACCAAAGGCGGTGTAATAGGTTTCCCCGTCGATTTGGTTGATGCCCACGCTGGTGAGGGGAAACAGTTGGTGGGTTTTTAATATTTCTTCGTTTAATGCCGCCGCATCGTTCACTTGGTTTTTGCTGAACAGGATGGACTGTACGATGATCTGTTTACCGCTGACGGCCACGAACGCATCTAAGCCGTCTTCATTGGTTAAGCAAATGCAGCCGGGCTCAAGGCTTACGGCCCAGTTGTCGTTGTTGGAGAAAAGTGCACTTAACTGTTCAAGGTTCCAGGTCATGGGTGGGCTCCGGTAGGTGTTCCTGCTCGACACAGGTGGGGTTAAGGTGAATAATAGCTGAAAAATAATATCTGGCAAGACATTATTTTGTTTTATTGGTAATTATTTTTATCGTTTGTAAATTATAAGTTACGTTCGGGTGCTGGAATGTCTAAGCGAACTCTATCAAATACACAGTGGCGGGATCTTGTCTCGCGTCTGCTTAAGTCCGAGATGTCCAAGCGCAAGCTGAAGTACGAGGATCTAAGCCGCGCCTTAGCTGAAGAAGGTGTTATACAAACTGCCGACAATCTGCGCAACAAAATTAACCGCGGCATACTGGGCGCTGATCTTTTGGTGCAGCTATTGGTGGTGTTGAACGTGAAAAGTGTTGAGCGCCAAACCCTAGTGGAAATTATGGAGGATATAAAAGGCAGCTGAGGCGGTTGCGTGGGGCTGAACTTATGTGTGTAGGCTAGATAACCTGAGTACAGATTATCTAGCCCTGACCGGGGAAGCTCATTCGGAATTGTTTAGGCGGGATTTACGTGGCTACTGGTTTAGTGCCCGGCGATGAAGCGCTTGCGGCGGCGGGTCATGAGCCCAAACAGCCCCAGGCCTGCCACCATGAGCCAGGCGTTAGCGGGGGTAGGCACTGCGCTGACCGACACCAATAACAAGCCACCATTGTTGTTCCAGCCGTAACCGTCTGCGGTGCCGAGGTACAGCCTTGTGGCGTGGGTGGGGATGAGAAAGTGTTGAATATCTCCGGTGCCCCTGCCGCTTAAGCCATCACCAATAAAAAACGGTTGTTTCAGTTGAGCAGCAAAGCTTGTGAAGCTGGTGGTGAGGCTGTTGTAGTTCAGCGCCTCTGGAGATGGGCTGCCGTCGGGCTGACTGTCATCGAGAAATACACCCGTCAGGCCCAAAAAAGGTAAGGCTGAATCGGCAATGCCATTTTCTACGCCATAACTATGTTCAATCACCCAGCCGGAAGTATCCCCCTCGGCGCCAAATTCCATTCCGCCACCATTATCGGTGTTCCCTAAACTCGTGAAGGTTAAGAAGTTGCCTGACCCCAGTTGCGTAAGGTCGATAAAAATAGGTGATTGACCGGGCGCGCTGTCCTCTGAGCTGGTGGCGCCATCGGGCATACCTGCCAGCCAGGGGTTGGCGGTGCCGGGCACGGCAACCGTGTGTGCATGAAGTGGGGTGCACAGGCCGCAGGCAAGGGCAAAACCTATAGCTAAAACAGTGGATTTCATCGGGGTACCTCACGATTGGTTATATTTTGACCAATGTAGACGCCCTATGACTAGCTGGCAACGCCATCCGTCGGCCGCGCTCAGCCGAGTCGGAATCGCGATTAAAAAACGCGCAGTGTTTAACAAACCGGCGCAGGGTAAGCATACTCAGACGTTGGGGAGGTTGGGGGTTATGTCTGCGGCTTGAGGGTGACGGAGCGGCGGTCGGCCGAGTACTGAGGCGTAAGCCCCAGGGTTTGGCAGAGTACTGCCAGAGTCGTATCGAGGGCGCCTATCTGCAGCACGGCTGTGATTTCGCGCTCGCCCATAGAGGGATCGGCCAGATAAATCGCAACAGGGTAATAACGCTTGAGGTCTTGTAACACCTCGGCCAAGGGTTGTTTTTGCACCACCAGTTGTTTGTCTCGCCAGGCCAGGGCCGCTTTGGCATTTACCGCGTGGGGATGAACACCCTGCTGGGCCTCTTGCAAGGACAGCTGCTGATTGGGCCGCAATTCAACTAAGGGGTTAAATGCCTGCTCGGCGTTGGTTGCAGGGCCCAAGGCAACGCGCCCTTCAAGCACGGTCACTAGGGTGTCCGCCGCTTGTTGCTGCACCGAAAAGTGAGTGCCCAGCACGCGCACCATGCCCTGGTGGGTTGCCACATCGAATGGGCGCTCGGGGTTGGGATGAACATCAAAATAGGCCTCCCCGCGTAATAGGTGCGCGCGTCGGTGGTCGCGACTGTAGTCCACCTCCAGCTGGCTGTCGGTATTGAGCAGCACCTGGGTGCCATCTTCAAGGCTTATTTGCCGTTGCTCGCCTATGGCGCTTACCCAGGTGCTGTGTGTGGAGGGGGTTTTGGTGTTAACAAAGCTGAGCGCTACAACCGCCGCTAGAGCGCTAAAGGCAATGGCCCAGTTGCCAAATAACAATTTGGATGGGCTTGTATGGGTGGGCCTGCTGGCTTTTCGGCCTGTCGGCGGAGGGGGCGCAGTTGCGCCTTCGACGGGTGCCGTGGCTATGTCCGCTGCTGTGGCTATGACCGCTGATTGCTCCCACAACTCCTCTACCCTTAAGTAGGCTGCTTGGTGTGCGGTTGAGCTGTGTAACCATGCGAAAAACGCTTGCTCTTCGCTTGAGGATAAATGGCCGGAATTTAATTTCACTAACCAGGCGAGGGCTTCATCGTCGAGGGCGGAAATCGGCTTGGCCATTAGCGATGATCCTCGTGTAGATGATCGCGCAGGCATCTGAGCACCTTGATAATGTGTTTTTCCACGGTGCTCTCAGCGATATTTAATTGTTCGCTAATTTCTTTATAGGTTTTGTTGTGCATGCGGCTTAATAAAAACGTGCGACGGTATTTTTCCGGCAAGGTATTCAGTGCCGCATAAAGACGGGCTAGGTCTTGTTGAGCTAACACCTGCCGCTCAGGTGAAATTTCATCGGGCTCGGCCTGCCAGTGCGGATCATCGGTGCAGGATACCGGCGGGTTTTGGTGGTATTTACGCAGCCGGTTGAGGGCTAAATTGGTCGCAGTTTTGTATAGATAGGCTTTGGGGTTATCCAGCGCCTCAAGGTTGTCGGCCCGCAAAATATTGTGAAACGCCTCTTGGACTATGTCCTCCGCATCCTGTGGCGCCCGGCGAAATTTCGCGGCAATTTGCGCGCGAATGTCGGCGTAGTGCAGTTGGAATAATAAGGCGAGTGGATGGGCCTGGCGCATCAGTAGCTAAACCTAAGTGTGCCTAAGATGCTGCGCCCATCGGCAATATTGGGGCGGACACCGGCCACAAACGCGGTGTAATACTGCTCGTTGGTGGCATTTTTGATGGAGAGTTTAAGTTCAAACGGCCGGTCCCAGCATTTGTTCTGATAGTTAAGGTGCAGGTCCAAGGTGGTGTACGCGGGCAGTGTCGCCCTTTGCCCCAGCACATCTAATTTATCACCCAGGGTGCTGCCAAAGCGAGAACCCAGATAACTCAGGCCCATATCCGTCGACCACTGGCTGTTGACTCGATAATGGGTAAATAAACTGGCGGTGTTTTTGGCAATATCAGAGGGCTTTTTGCCCTGTAACTCCCCTGATTCGACCAGCCCATCAACCCAGCCTGCCCCTGCCATCAGCTCCCAATGGGGGCTGATTTGCCAGGTGAGGTCCAGATCCAGCCCGCGGGCGGATTGCGCATAATAGTTCAGTGTGTTGAGTGTGCCGCGTTTGGGAATAATTTCTGATATGCCGTCTTTGTGGATGCGGTAAATGCCAAGGCTTGTGAGCAGGCGGCCGTCAAAGGCCAGTGATTTTAGGCCTATTTCGTATTGGTTTGAGGTTTCAGGCTGAGCATTGGTGGTCTGCGGTGCATCGATGCGGTAGTTGGCGCGCACAGCCTCGCTGTAGTTTGCGTACCAAGAGCGTGTCTCGGAGGGTTTGTACACCAGGCCTAGCTGGGAGGACGTATTGTTAAAGCGGGGCAGCGGGTATTGCTGCGCGGCCTCGGTCTCGCTGTAGCGTACATCCCCTTGCATATGGCTGTAGCGACTGCCAAGTGAGACTATCCAGTTGTCAGTGAGGGTTATTGAATCGGTTGCTAACAGACTAGTGTCAGAATTAATTAACTGAGTTGCCTGCGGTTCTAATCGGCCAAGTTCACGGTTGGGGCTGAATAAGCGTTTGGTAATATCGTTTAACACCGCGTTGTAACTGCTTAGCCGCCAAACTCGATTCGGGTAGAAGTCATTGACCTCAGCAATGAGCGATTTGGCCAAATTCTGCTGGCGCCAATCCAGGCCCAAGGTGAGTTTGTGTTGCCAAGGGCCGGTATCCGTGCTGCCGTTGAGAATGAGGGCCGCCTGTTGGTTGGTTTCTCGGTCAGACTCACCCATTAAGCTGCGGATCTCACCCACTTGAAAATTCCAGTCAGCGCCACTGTTTGTCAGGCTAAGGGGCACCGCCACCCGCCCACCAAGGGGAATAATTAACCGGTCTTCGCCCACCGCTTGCTTGAGTAACACATCGGAATTGGTCAGGGTATCGCTGCTGGGGCGCACACCCTGGCGGTTTTCCCGAATATGGCCGGCATTGATGTTAAGGGACCAGTGTGCGGACAGGTCGTAGCGGTACGCTGCACTGGCCAATTGAAAACGGCTCTCGAATGTAGGGTCGCGCTCAGGATAGGGCTGATAAAACGTCTCTTGTGCTGTGGAGCCGGTAGGGACCCTAAACTTCGTGTCGGCCAGCTGGGTGCTGTGTTGCCACAGGTAATTAAGATCCAAGTGGCCGCGCTCAGATATTTGTGCGCTGAGGGAGGGCGCAACTAATTGCCGCTTAATATCGCGCACATCCGCTGAGGTGTTTTGGCTGTAATCACTGAGAATTAGGCGGCTGTTGAGCCTGCTAAAGGGTTGATTAACATCCAGGCTGTAGCGCTCTTTACCCAGGCTACCGGCGGCGATTTCCCCCTTGATAAAGGCCTGTGCGGTGGGTTTTTTACTGATGTAATTGAGTGTGCCACCGGGTTCGGCTTGGCCGAAAAATAAAGTGCCTGGGCCCTTGAGGAGTTCAACTTGCTCAATGGCGGCCGGTAAAAGTTTGGTGCCGGTGGCATCGCCAATGCGCACGCCATCCAAAAAAATCGCCGCGCGCTGAAAGCCGCGGATGTAAATATCATCGTTGGTATCGGCGAGACCATCGGCAGGCATGACCCCGCTGGCAAACTTTAAAACCTCGGCCATATCTTCGGTTTGCTGATCAATGATCAGCTGTTGCGGCAGCACATTGGCAAACCGCACTGAATCAAAGTAATTCACATTGGCTTGCAGCTGGCTGTTGCGCACCGTGGTGTAACGAAAGGGATAGGTGAGATAACCCACCACGACAATTTCTTCAATTTCTGTTTGTGCAGCCATTGGGGCGGTGAGCGGATTAGCGCTCATTTTTTGTATCACATAGGCGTTGCTCTGAGCTTGGTAGCTAAAGCCTAGGGAGGTGCCTTGGAGTAATTGCGTCAAGGCAGCATCCACGCGTGTGCGGCCTTTGAGCGGTTGGCTGTAGAGGCCAGCCAGCAGTTTGTCATCTACCACCAGAGTGATATGCGCCTGTAGGGCAAATTCGATTAGGGCAGAGGCGAGATTTTGTGAGGGTAAATCAAAGTGGCTGAGCTTAGTCTCCGCAGTGGCGTCCGCACTGCAGACGTTCGGCATGGCACCGGCCAAGACGGAACACACAAGAACGCTTCGCACACCCAACACCATAGCCCAATACAACCTGTTTTTAGGCGCAGCTAAGCGCCTCCTTGTTCATCGAATGATCCCGTGCCGGGATAGACCCAGACACAACGCGTGCTGCGCTGTCTGAAGATGCCCCATGGATGCGACTAAGCCCGCCCGAGGGATGGTTCGGCGGCTACTATAGCCGCAAGGCGGGGGCGAGGTACCAGGCCTGTGTTAAATCTGGGCACTAGCGGGCAAATTTGCCTGGGGCAGGGCCATCATTCCCTGTTGTAACCTTTGCCCTGCGGTACCCGCAGGGCAGATAGCTTAGGGTGCAGCGGCGGTTAGATTTGCCCCATGTGTTTGCCAACAATTTGCAGCAGCGGTTTAAACACCTTGGGGGCCGCGCAGACCACGTGGCCGCGCTCGAGGTATTCATTGCCGCCTTTAAAGTCGCTCACCATGCCGCCAGCTTCTTTAATCAGCAAAATACCCGCTGCCATATCCCATTCTTTTAAGTTCATTTCCCAAAAGCCATCAAACCGACCGGCCGCCACGTAGGCTAAATCCAAAGCCGCTGAACCGGCGCGGCGCACGCCAGCGGTCTGCCCAGCGACGTCCTTCAGGCAATTTAAGTATTCATCTATATGCTCAAGCGCGAAGCCGTTAAACGGCACACCGGTGCCGATCAAGGCGCCATCCAGGCTGCGGCGGTTGCTAACGCGGATGCGGCGATCATTCAAGTGCGCGCCACGGCCTTTGCTCGCGGTAAATTCTTCGCGTTTCATGGGGTCGTAAACAACCGCATGGGTGAGCACGCCTTTATAGACGCAGGCGATGGAGACCGAAAAATGCGGGATGCCGTGCAGGAAGTTAGTGGTGCCGTCGAGCGGGTCAATAATCCACAGGTAATCGCTGCTGCTGTTATTGCTGCGGCCACTTTCTTCGCCGAGAAAGGCGTGGTCTGGATAGGCCTTCTTCAAGTGATAGAGGATTTCTTGCTCGGCTTTTTTATCGATCTCGCTGACAAAATCGTTGCGGCCTTTTTCTTCGATGGTCAGTAAGTCTACGCGCTCAAGGGCGCGCTCAATAATTTCTCCCGCTTTGCGGGCGGCTCGAAGAGCCATTGTTAACATGGGTTCCATGGTGTAACTCAAGGTAGGGGGCAAAAAGCCGCGCATTGTAGCAGCGAGGGGCCATGCCAGCCAGCGAAACTCCTGGTGTCTGGCGCTTCGCCTGGCTGCCGCCTTCTGCTAGACTGCGCGGCTTTTTTGCGACCCCCTTAACAATCGTCTGTGACCGCCTATGACCGCTGCCTGTTTTGACCGTATCCGCATCGTGCTGGTGAACACCACCCACCCAGGCAACATAGGCGGCGCGGCGCGGGCTATGAAGAATATGGGGCTTGGCCGCTTAGTCTTGGTCGCTCCCAAGGAGTTTCCCTCCGAGCGGGCGCTCTGGCGTGCTGCCAGTGCCCAGGATGTATTAGAAAATGTGGTGGTGGTGGAAACCCTTGAAGAAGCGGTCGCCGATTGCGCTCTGGTGCTTGGCACAAGTGCCCGCGAACGACGAATTCCCTGGCCTTTGTTAACGCCGCGCCAAAGTGGCGAGCGGGTGGTGACCGAGGCGGCGGCCGGTCATGAGATCGCCCTGGTGTTCGGCCGGGAGGATCGGGGCCTCACCAATGAAGAGCTGCAGCTGTGCCATTTTCACATTCACATACCCTCCAACCCCGACTACAGCTCCCTTAACCTCGCGGCTGCGGTGCAGGTGATTGCCTATGAGGTGCGGGTACATTGGTTGGAGCGACAGGCGGGCAGGGAGTTGGTGTTTGACGATTGGGATCAGCCACCGGCGGCATCTAAGGATTTGGAGCTGTATTTTCAGCACCTAGAACAAACCCTGATGGAATTAAATTTTTTAACGCCGGATAACCCGCGCCAAACCATGACGCGCCTGCGCCGGTTGTTTAACCGTGTGCGTTTGGATCAGATGGAATTATCCATTCTGCGCGGCATGTTGACCGGTATTCAGAATTTCATTTACCACAGCCAAAAACGCTTGGCCAAAGCGCAGGCGAGCAGTAAAACCGACGAATCCTAAATACCCTATCTAAACACTAGGATATTTACTTGATTAAAACACTCGGGTATTTGATAATTCAAGGACTGATCAGGAGGCATGACTATGCGACTCACAACCAAAGGCCGCTATGCGGTAACAGCTATGTTGGATCTGGCCCTGCACGCGAATGCCGGGCCTGTAAGCCTTGCCGATATTTCCGGGCGGCAGGAAATTTCACTCTCCTATTTGGAGCAGCTGTTTGCTAAGTTGCGGCAGAACCAGTTAGTGCAGAGTGTGCGCGGCCCCGGTGGCGGCTATCGGTTGGGCAGGCCACAGGATGAGATATTCGTGGCGCAGATTATCGACGCGGTGAATGAGTCGGTGGATGCCACCCATTGTGGTGGACAGGGCAATTGCCAGAAAGGCGAGGTCTGTTTGACCCATTATTTGTGGAGCGATCTATCCGATCAAATCCACCAGTTTTTAAGCGGCATCAGCCTGGCAAGCCTGGTGGCCCGCCAGGATGTGCGCCGGGTGAGCCTGCGTCAGGACGAGCTGGAGCAAAACGGTGTTGAAGAGAGAATAAGCCTCTCGCCGCTCGTATAAGTAGTCGTAATTTTTGAATTAACCAGGGTTGGGCTCTGTGTGATGAGCCGCCTAAGACTGGGCCTTAAAAGTAGGTATAGCCATGCAAACGCCGATTTATTTTGATTATTCAGCTACGACTCCTGTTGATGCTGGTGTGGCTGAGGCCATGATGAAATGCTTGACCCGTGAGGGCAATTTCGGCAACCCGGCGTCGCGCTCCCACGTATTCGGTTGGAAGGCGGAAGAAGCTGTTGAACAGGCCCGTGAGCAAGTGGCCCAGCTAATTAATGCCGACCCCCGGGAGATCGTTTGGACCAGTGGCGCCACTGAGTCGGACAACCTGGCCATCAAGGGCGTGGCCCTGTTCAACATCAAACGCGGCAAGCACATTATTACCTCGAAAATAGAGCACAAAGCCGTGCTCGATACCTGTCGCCAATTGGAGCGTGAAGGGTTTGAGGTGACTTATCTTGAGCCTACCAGTGAGGGCATCATCAGCCCTGAAGCGGTGGCAGCGGCCATTCGCCCGGACACGACTCTTGTCTCTTTAATGCACGTCAACAACGAGATCGGTGTGATCAATGATATTGCGGCCATTGGCACTATTTGCCGCGAGCGCCACGTGTACTTCCACGTGGATGGTGCCCAGAGTCTGGGCAAGCTGCCGGTGGATATGGAGCAGTTGCCGGTGGATTTATTTTCTATCTCCGCCCACAAAATGTACGGCCCCAAGGGCATTGGCGCTCTGTATGTGCGCCGCAAGCCGCGCGTGCGTATCGAGGCGCAGATTCACGGCGGTGGCCATGAGCGCGGCATGCGTTCGGGCACTTTACCCACTCATCAAATAGTCGGCTTGGGCGCCGCGGCTGCGGTAGCTAAAGAGCGCCTAGACGCTGACTATCAACACGCCAAAACCCTGCGGGAGCGCTTTTTAGCCGGTATCAGCGACATTGAGCAGGTACATGTGAACGGCTCCCTTGAACACGGTGTGCCGCATATTCTGAACGTGAGCTTTGCCTTTGTAGAAGGTGAGTCGCTGATTATGTCGCTGAAAGATTTAGCCGTTTCTTCAGGCTCCGCCTGCACCTCCGCAAGCCTTGAACCGAGTTATGTACTGCGGGCCCTGGGCCTTTCCGATGAGCTGGCCCATAGCTCCTTGCGCTTTGGTTTTGGCCGCGGCACTACGGCTGAGCAGGTAGATTTTGCGGTAGAAAAAATTCATTACGCAGTGAATAAGCTGCGCGAACTCTCGCCGCTTTGGGATATGTACAAAGACGGTATCGATTTAAATAAGGTGGAATGGGCCGCCCATTAAGTTGGCCCGTTAGCGAGGTAAGGTTATGGCATACAGTGAAAAAGTAATTGACCACTATGAAAATCCGCGCAACGTGGGCAAGTTGGATGCAGAGGCGACAAATGTGGGTACTGGCATGGTAGGCGCGCCCGCCTGTGGTGATGTGATGCGACTGCAAATTCAGGTTAATGAACAGGGCATCATTGAAGACGCCAAGTTTAAAACCTACGGCTGCGGCTCTGCGATTGCTTCAAGCTCGCTATTAACCGAATGGGTGAAGGGCAAAACCCTTGATGAAGCGGCGCAGATTAAGAATGTGGACATCGCCGAAGAATTGGCCCTGCCGCCCGTCAAAATTCACTGCTCCGTGTTGGCCGAAGACGCGATTCGCGCTGCCATCGATGATTTGCGCAAAAAGCGCGGTGAAGCGGTTTAACTCGTTACTAGGGGGAATGCCTTATGGCTCTGACTATGTCGCAAGCAGCCGTGCACCATGTGAAAAAACATTTGGCCAGCCGGGGCAAGGGCGCCGGTATTCGCTTAGGGGTGAAAACCACCGGCTGTTCGGGCCTTTCGTATGTATTGGAATTTGTTGATAGCCTGGCTGAGGATGATGTGGTGTTTCCTCAGGAGGGATTTTCGTTGGTGGTGGATCCTAAAAGCCTGGCTTATCTGGACGGCACGGAATTGGATTTTGCCAAAGAAGGCTTAAATGAAGGCTTTAAATTCAACAACCCCAATGTGAAAAACGAATGCGGATGTGGGGAGAGTTTCCACGTTTAGCACAGCCTGGGTGGGGTGTTTTTGAGGCGGCCGTTGCGGCCAAACCCTCTCCAGAGCTCTACCCGATTGATGCCCGTTGATTGCCCATGGCATACGGGTGTGCGTTATTCGACGGGCTTTGAAAACTCAGTTTATTTCAGCCACTCTGACACCTGCAGATCACGAGGCCTGCCCTGAGATGCTGTGTAACCCCGAGGCTCTTTGTGGGGCAGGGGTTAACCGCTAAAACCATCAATACCCGCCTGCTTGCGCGTGAGACAGCTTAAGTGATCCAACAGAATTATTTTGAGTTATTCCAGTTGCCCCAGGCGTTTGAGTTAGACCAAGCCGCTTTGGCCTCGGCCTACCGAAAAGTACAGCAACAGGTTCACCCCGATAAATTCGCCGGTACACCGGCTGCCGAACAGCGTATGGCCGTGCAGTTTGCGGCGTTGGTGAATCAGGCTTTTGACACATTGCGTCACAGTGTCAAGCGGGCGGAGTACCTGTTGAGCCTGGCAGGGCAGGGGCAGTCCATGGAAAACATGGCCACCACCGACCCAGGATTTTTAATGCAGCAGATGCAGTGGCGCGAGCAGTTGGCGGACTGTAAAGATGAGGCCGACCCACTGCAGGCCTTAGGCGCCCTGAGGCTGCAGGCCAAAAGCGCTATGGCCGACCACGAAGGTGAGTTTGCCAAGGCCTACGCCCAAGGCGATTGGCCACTGGCGCGGCACATTCTCGGCAAGCTTATGTTTGTAAACAAACTCCTGGCCGACATCCATCAGCACGAAGATACATATTTCTAACGGTTATCCCATGGCGCTTTTGCAGATTTCTGAACCGGGTTTAAGCCCAGCCCCCCACGCACGCAAACTAGCAGTGGGGATTGATTTAGGCACCACCAATTCGCTGGTGGCCAGTGTCCGCTCAGGTACGCCGACCGCATTGGTGGATGAGCAGGGCGAGAGCATTTTGCCATCGGTGGTGTGTTACAGCCCTGGGCAGGTTGTAGTGGGCGCAGAAGCCAAGCGCAAGGCCGCCCAAGACCCCCTCAATACCATCAGTTCTGTTAAGCGTTTGATGGGCCGAAGCCTTGGCGATGTGAAAACCCTAGGACGGCACTTGCCCTATCAACTGAGCCTGGGCGATAACCAAGTGCCGTTGATACATACAGCGGCAGGCCCTAAGACGGCCGTTGAGGTCTCTGCCGATATTCTCAGAGTTCTTTCCAAGCGCGCGACCGAAGCCCTGGGTGGCACCTTGGAAGGCTGTGTGATTACGGTTCCAGCCTACTTTGATGATGCCCAGCGCCAGGCAACCAAGGATGCAGGCCGCTTGGCCGGTCTTAACGTGCTGCGCTTGCTCAATGAACCTACTGCCGCTGCGGTGGCGTATGGGCTTGATCAAGCGGAGGAGGGAGTGATCGCGGTGTACGATTTGGGGGGGGGCACCTTTGATATTTCCATTTTGCGCCTGAGCCGGGGCGTGTTTGAGGTCTTGGCCACTGGTGGGGATTCGGCCTTAGGTGGGGATGATTTGGACCATGCCTTGGCGGAAACCTTCATAGCGCAGTGGCAGCTGGGTGATGATTTATCGCCCGCACTGCAGCGGCAGCTGTTAGACCTGGCGCGCTTTTGCAAAGAGCAACTCTCGGATCAGCCAGAAGTCACCGCTGTGTTAGGCGAGCGCCAGTTCCTGCTAACCCGTGCGCACTTTGAGCAGTTGATTGACCCCTTAATTGATAAAACCCTCCTCGCCTGTCGAAGGGCCCTGCGCGATGCCGACGTGACGGCCGATGAGGTAAAAAATGTTGTGATGGTGGGCGGCTCTACTCGTACCCCGCGGGTGCGCGAGCGGGTGGGAACTCTATTTGGCCGCGAGCCCTTGGTATCCATTGATCCTGATAAGGTGGTCGCCCTGGGCGCCGCCATTCAGGCGGATGTTTTAGTCGGCAACAAACCTGCCGATGAGCTGCTCCTCTTGGATGTTATTCCGCTTTCCCTCGGCCTTGAAACCATGGGCGGTTTAGTGGAAAAAATCATCGAGCGTAATACCACCATTCCTGTGGCCAAGGCCCAGGAATTCACCACCTTCAAAGACGGCCAAACTGCCATGGCCCTGCATGTGGTGCAGGGGGAGCGGGATTTAGTAAGCCACTGCCGCTCCCTTGCACGCTTCGAGCTGCGCAATATCCCCCCTAAAGTAGCGGGGGCCGCCCATATAGTGGTGACTTTTCAGGTGGATGCCGACGGCCTCTTGAGCGTAAGCGCGCAGGAAAAATCCACCGGCGTGCAAGCGGCCATAGTGGTTAAACCCTCCTATGGTTTGGATGATGAAAGCATCACCCGCATGCTTAAAGAATCCTTCACCCACGCAAAAGAAGACATGCAAGAGCGCGCGTTGCGGGAGCAGAAAGTGGAAGCTGAGCGAGTGATAGAAGCTTTGGTTAGCGCGCTGGACAAAGACGGCACCCGTCTTTTAGACGCCGCTGAACACGCCCAAATTGTCGCAGGCCTTGCGCAGCTGCGCGCCTCCCACAACGGCACCGACAGCGATGCCATCCGCCGCGATATAGAAGCCTTGGCCGCTCTTTCTGAGCAGTTTGCCGCCCGTCGCATGGACGATGCCATTCATATGGCCTTGGCTGGCCGCAGTGTGGCCGACGTCGCCGCGGATAACCGCTAATTGATCACTCGGTATTAGGTACCCAACCATGACCAAAATTACCTTTTTGCCCCACCACGAAATTTGTCCGGCGGGGGCCACCATCGAAGCGAGCCCTGGCGAGAGCATCTGCGAGGCGGCCCTACGCAATCACATCGGTATCGACCACGCCTGCGAGATGAGCTGCGCCTGCACCACCTGCCATGTGATCATCCGCCAGGGTTATTTTTCCTTAGAGCCGCCCGATGAATTGGAAGAGGACTATTTGGATAAGGCCTGGGGCCTTGAGGCCGATTCCCGTTTGAGCTGCCAGGCGCTGGTAGGCGAGGAGGATCTGGTGGTGGAGATACCCAAATACACCATCAATATGGTGAGTGAAAAACACTAGATGCCCACCGGCACGCACTGACAACGGAGTTTTTATGCAGGCCAGTTCCACGCCTCAAGGTGGGCGCCTCGCCTGGCACGGCTGGCTTCTGGCGGGCGTGTTTTTGCTTTATAGCCTCGCAGCGGCGATTGATTACATGCTGAGCCTTTTTCAGGGGGCGCAGTACTACCGGGCCTCGGGGATGACTGACGCCCAGGTGGACTATTTTTCATCCCTGCCCCTATGGGTGATGGGGGCTTGGACCTGCTCGGTGTGGGCGGGCGTGTTGGCCCCTATGGCCCTGTTACTGCGCCGCCGCTACAGCCGAGCGCTGTTTGCCCTCGCCCTCTGCGGCACAGGGCTCTACTCGCTCTACACACTCGTGTTATCCGCTGGCCGTGAGGCCATGGGTGATATGTGGTTTATGCCCCCGCTGATTGCGGCTCTTACCGCAGGCTCGGTGGTTTATTGCCATAGGTTAATCAAATGCCAGGTTTTAGTTTAAGGCCTGTTTTGGGCTAAACCCCCGACACTTAAAGAGGTAGTTGTATGAAGTGGACCGACGTGAATGCGATTGCCATTGAGCTGGCTGAAGCCCACAGCGATGTAGACCCCCAGTGGGTGAATTTTGTTGACCTGCGCGCTTGGGTATTAGCCCTGCCAGACTTTAACGACGACCCCAACCGCTGTGGCGAAAAGGTGTTAGAAGCTATCCAAATGGCCTGGTTAGATGAAGTGAATTAACGGGTGCGGATACTGCTGTTATCCGCCTATGACGCCCCCAGCCACCGCTACTGGCGGGAAGGGTTAATAGCCGAGTTTGCCGATGACCACTTTACCTGCCTGACCCTGCCGCCGCGCCACTTCAACTGGCGCATTCGCGGCAACCCGATTAGCTGGCTGGATGCCCCCGAACTCTTCGCCCCCTACGATTTGCTCCTCGCCACCTCCATGGTGGATCTGGCGACCTTGCGCGGGTTACAGCCCGCTCTCAGCCGTATTCCCTGTATTTATTATTGCCACGAAAACCAGTTTGCCTACCCTGACTCACCCCATCGGCCTCGCCCGTTGGAGCCGCTTATGGTGCAGCTGTACGGCGCCCTCGCCGCCGATTGCCTGGTATTTAATTCAGGGTGGAACCGTTCGAGTTTTCTTACTGGGGTTGGAGCCTTTCTAAAAAAAATGCCAGACCAATTGCCAGCGGGGCTTATGGATCGGCTCTCGGCCAAGGCGTGTGTGTTGCCGGTCCCCCTGGCTACAGCTGATCCTGCGCTACTGAAGCCAGGTCAATCTACGCGGCCCTTTAGACACACCAACCCTTTGCAGCTGGTGTGGAACCATCGTTGGGAATACGACAAGGGGCCGGACATGCTGCTGGCGATTATCGAAGCGCTGCCAACGGGTTTACCCTTGCGCTGGCACATGCTTGGCCAACAGTTTCGCCAGCAGCCTCAGGAATTCAGCCGGATACAGCAGCGCTTACACGGTCAATTGGGGCATTGGGGATTCTGTGAGGATGCGGCTGCCTACCGGGATGTTTTAGCGCAGAGTCACCTGGTGTTATCGACGGCCTGGCATGACTTTCAAGGCCTTGCGGTGTTGGAGGCGGCACGCCTTGGCGCAGTGCCCTTAGTGCCTAATGCGCTCGCCTACCCAGAGTGGTTCGGCACTGAATACACCTTCGGCACCGCCGAAGACTTTGGCTGTAAGGATGTCCGGGCGCTGGCCCAATCGGCCGCCGAACAGATCACCGCCTATGCTACTGGCGCCAGGCCGCTGCTTCCCGTTGCGACGGATCAGCTGCACTGGGCGCACCTTCGCGCCGATTACCGGGCGTTGTTCACCCGAGTGATAGGGGAATTCACAGGCCACAAGCGGCAATAAACTGGCCTGTGTAGATGAATAATGCGCAACACCCCTTGGCTAAAAATTTCCCTTAGATAAAAGGGGTGCTGCAGCTTGGGCGTTACATCGAACGGCGCCTATATCCCCAACAAAGCCCGACTAGACCAACCAGCAATAGCCAATCGTTACTACCCGCCATCGCAGGGTTCGCTCCGCCAGAACTGCTCGAGCTAGAGCTCGATGTTCCTGACGAGCTAGAACTACTGGTGCGCCCGCTAGAGGAGCTAGAGGAGCTAGAGGTGCTACTGGTGCTTGAACTTGATGAGCTGGACGAGCTACTGGAGCTTGATGCCCCCCAACCATCTGGGTCGCCGTCAAAGTCTTCGTCCCGGTATACCCGGCCATTGAGTACCAGGGCGGGCAATTGTGTTGCAGTTCCAAAATTCCACAGGGGCCGGTTTTCGCTGTCGTATTCAAAATTCCAATTTTCATACAACACAGTGCCGTTCATGCAGCTGTTATTGGCAGCCGAAGTAGGGCAGCGCAACTGGGCGAGGCTTGCCGGTGTGCCAGGGTGGCCCTGGGGCAAGCTGTCGCTAGCCCAGTAACTCTGGCTGAACCTTGAGGAAACCACCGTCTCGGGCGTGGTATAGACCGACCGTAGCTTACCGCTGACCAGGGCGTTAATAACTGTGAAATTCTCCCCGAGGGCAACCACCAAGGACTGACTGTTACCCTCGGCTGAATTGATATGGACGCGGATATTGCGCAGAGTTGAACCATAGGCACTACCCAGCAAGGCTCCGCCCCCGCCGTGAACGGATTCGACTTTGCCCGTAGCGAATATATTTTCAATCTGAGCGTCGACGGCGGTACCCGCTAATAGGCCGACAAAATAAATGCCGGTTACATAGGTGTTGGGCCCGGTAAAAGCGAGATTCGCAATATTGGCTCCGTAGATGATTCCAAAGAGCCCGCCATCATAAAAATGAAAATCCTCTAGGTAGAGGTTGCGAATAAAGTGGCCATTGCCTTCAAAGGTTGCCGTAAACGGAGCGGCGTCAGAGCCGATTGGCTCCCATTTTGATTGGCCGTTGCTGTATTGATCCCGTGCATCTATTTTGCCATCGCCGTTGATATCAAAATCCAAATCGGCCACCAACTCATAGCCATGGCACAAGGGCTTTAATTGGCCTTCAATTAAGCGCGCCGGGCAGCCGGACGTATCTAATGGGCCATTGGCACTGAGCCTGCGGCCGCTTCCGTCGAGGCCAAATCGCATAGCATTGAGTTCGGCGAGGTTATGGACCTCCACCAACCCATCGCCATCGGCGTCCGCATCGGCTTTGCCATCTTGGTTGTCGTCCGTGTCTTGATCGTTGGCTAGGCCGTCGTTATCCGAGTCGTTGGGGCGGGTATCCAGGCTCAGGCCTGAGTTGCTGCGACAGGATTGATCACACTTATCACTCCATGCCTCGGGCAGGCCATCAAAATCGGTGTCCAGTGCGGCGGCGGCCTTGCCAGGCAGTTGATCCAGCAGGAGCTTGCTGGCGGTTTTACAGTTTTGGTCGCAGCCGGGCGTCCAGGCATCCGCCGCGCCGTCGCCATCGCGGTCGAGGGCCGCCGCATACACGGTGGGGAAGCGGTCATCTTCATCCAGATACCCATCGCCATCGCTATCGCGGAACACACGGCCGGCTAGGCGCAAGCCAGGCAATTGTTGATTAGTGCCAAAGTCCCAAAAGGCACTGCCATCCAGGTCCTTTGATTTATCCCAGCCTAGGTAAAGCGTTTGTGAGCCGCAAGTGGTGGTGTTAGCCTCGGTGGGGCATTTAAGCCGCGCCAGGGCGACAAGCTCGGCGCCGCCCTGACTATTTTGATTGCCGCTATTAGCCCAGTAGGATTGGTTGATGGTTGTCGCGCTAGTTGATGCGCTTGTGTTAATGATCCCATAGCCTTCGCTATTGACTGTCAGCAGCATGGCCCCTTGAACGGTTCCGCGGCCCACCAGGCCGCCTGATTCGTGGCCGCGGACAAAAGCCGTCGAAAACACATTGGTAAGCTGCACATTTGACGCGCTGTTGAGCAGGCCGCCAGTGTCAGAAATATTCCCCCTAAATCCGATTGAGTTGACCTTGCCCACTTTACCTGTGACAAACACCCCCTCAATTCGGCTATCGGTCGCCGAGTTCGCCAGGGCTGGCCCTTGTATATCCGTGAGGGTGCCGCCAAAGCCTAAGCGGCGCACTTGGGCGTTCTTCAAAGCGCCAAACACACCCTGGCCCTGCCAATTGCGCAACACATGGCCATTGCCTTCGAGCAGGCTATTGAACTGTTCGATGGCCTGCCAGCCGTTGCCGCCGTTCCAATAGCCATCGGCGGCATCCAGTTGGCCATCGTTGTTGGTGTCCAAGTCAAGATCCGCCAGCAACTCATAACCCCGGCAAGTAGGTTTCGATTCAGCGGGTAACTGAGGGCAGCCCGAGGCATCTGGAGTCAGCGCAGTGCCTATCATGCGGCCTTCGCCCCGAGGGTCGAAGCGAATGGCATCCAATTCGGCAAGGCTGTGGATGTCGATCAGCCCATTGCTGTTGGCATCGGCGTCGAGCATGCCATCGCCGTCATCGTCAGTATCCTTGGCATCACTAATCCCGTCGTTATCGCGATCCTGGAGGAAGCGATCCAATTGCAGGCCGGAGGCCGACTGACAGGTGTTGTCGCAGTTGGCATTCCAGGCGTCGGGCTGGCCGTCCGCATCAATATCCACACTCGCCGCAGCCTGCGCCGGAAACTGATCCAGGGTTAAGCCACTGGCCGCGCGGCAGCTGGCATCGCAGTGTTCAAACCAGGCATCAGGGGCTCCATCGCCGTCGCTGTCCGCGCTTGCGGCTGGGTTGAGGGGGAAACGGTCGTCTGGATCGGCGGCACTATCAAGGTCGGAATCGCGATAGGTTTTACCCTTAAGCACCAGGCCGGGTGCTTGTGTGGCCGTCCCCATATCCCAATAGGATTTTTGGTTGCTGGGGGTGCTGTTCCAGCCGCTGTAGAGTTTTGACCCGGGTAGGCAACTGGTATTGTTCGCTTGTGTAGGGCAGGTGAGAGTAGATAAAGGTAAAGCCGTGCCGCCGGTGGTAGCCGCTCCAGTGGTTAAACCCGGACGCTTGAGCCAATAGCTCTCGGTAAAGTCTCCATAGCTACCGCTTAAGGCGCCCGCATAGAGACGATCACCACTTGAGGTGAGCTCTTGAATAATCCCTCCCCCCACTAGGGTATTGCGCACGGACAATGTACCGGCTGCAGTTTGGTTGCCTGATCGTCCATTGCCCACTAAGCCACCGACGTACTGCCCTTGTACCTCTACACTCGCCAGCACATCATTCACGGTGGCTGAATATTCAACTTGGCCAATCAGGCCGCCTGCGGTCTCACCCACGACACGCCCACTGGCAAAAACCCAAGCAATTGTGCTGTTGTCTACACTTCCCGCCAGTAAGCCCGCAATATCTCCTGTCACTGAGGTGAGTGGGCCCGTGATTGCCAAGTTACGGATCGTGGAGTTAATGACGCGGCTGAACAAACCTGCATTTTGAACGCGGCCGTCGATAGCTTTATGCACGTTGAGATTGCGGATGGCATAGCCATTACCTTCAAAGGTTAGGTTGTCCAGTATTGGCGGTTCCCAACCATTGCCGTTTGCCCAGAGCAAATCGGCAGAAGTAAATTGGCCATCGTTGTTGCTATCGAAATTAATGTCCCGGGTTAACTCGTACCCTGTGCAGACGTTGTTTGGGCAGCCCTTGGTGCTGTTGTAGAGCGTAATAGTTGCTTCGTATTTTGGAATTGCGTTGAGATCGGCCAGGTCGTTAATCTCGATCAGGCCGTCGTTATCCAGATCGTAATCGGCTCGCCCATCCAGCCCCAAGGCGCCGGCAGTTGAAAGGCTGATAGCCCCTGCAAGCAACAGTTTTTTAACCATATAGATCGTCCCCTCTTTGATGTTATTCCTGCTTCAACAGCAGACCTTTTTTATCGTTTGCGCTGCTTTTTGAGCTTCTATCTAAGGATTTACCGATTGCTCGATTGCGCTTAGTTAAGAGTCAAACCACCTAAGCCCCCTCCGTAGGTTGAAGTGATTTGTTGCAAGGATGCGCGCTAGGTCTCAGTGTGAACCTCAAAGAATGACGCTTTGGCCGCTGCGATCAGCACTGCCACCTGCGACAGGCATTTGTTAACAGGCAAAAGGTGTTTGCGAGGGGGCCATCTAGGCTGGGTTTTATTATGTCGATAATCGTCTTGCAAAAGCGCGAATCAATAGTCAGTTCGACAAGATCACTAAAAAGACTATCAATCGCAACCGATTTTAAGGGGCAAAGATAGAGGTGAATTTCTGTAATGGCTCAGTCTGAGGTGTTGATGGTGATGGTATCGGAAGGAAAACTTAATGAGCCAAGATGGCCGAAGAATCAACAAGCGATGTTTGCCGCATCGAGCAAAGCGCACAAGTACTAAAGAGGAGTTAAATGGCGGACCGGACGGGGCTCGAACCCGCGACCTCCGGCGTGACAGGCCGGCATTCTAACCAACTGAACTACCGGTCCAAGGTAGGTTGCGGCCTAGCCGCTTATTGTTCCCAACACCTAAGGCGATGACCCAATATGCACACACTTAATTGGTGGGTGGTACAGGGATCGAACCTGTGACCTACAGCTTGTAAGGCTGCCGCTCTCCCAGCTGAGCTAACCACCCAAAGCGCCTGTGTCAGGAGCCGCGCATTCTAACGACTTACATCCGCTCGTCAATAAAAATTATTGAAATCTAAGGAATTTATTTACTTCTGAGAATCCTAAGCGGGGCGGAAATCGCAACGCAATTCCCACTCAGCTAAACCCGCGCTGCTATAATCCGGGCCCATTTTGCCCTCAACACCTAGGCACCCTCTATGTTTCGAGCCTTAGTCTTTGTTCTGGTTTATGTATCGACCGCCGCCGTATGGGCCGCTATTGATACCTTTGATTTCAGCAGCGAGGAAAATCGTGAGCGCTATTCGGTTTTGGTCGATGAGCTGCGCTGCCCCAAATGTAAAAACAATAATCTTTCCGGCTCTAATTCTATGATCGCCATGGATCTCAAACGGGAGATTCACACCATGGTAGAAGAGGGCAAAACCAATCAACAAATCGCCGATTTCATGGTGGCTCGGTATGGCGATTTTGTACTCTACCGCCCGCGCGTCACCAGCCAAACCGCTCTGCTGTGGGGTGCCCCTATAGGCCTCTTTGTAGTGGCGCTGATCGTGGTTATCACCCTGGTACGCGGCCGCGCCCGGGCTCTGAAGGTAGAGCAGGGGGCGGTTTTAAGCGCGGAGGAGCAAGCGCAGCTGGCACGCTTGACCCAATTCGACTTAACCAAGGCCGATAAGCCCACTCAATCCAATCACTCAACACCACATCAAGGGTAAATCTATGACGATGGCAGTATTTGCAGGGCTGGTGCTATTAGCCTTTGGGTTTATCTTCTGGCCCTTGTTGCGCCGCTCCTCCTGGCAGGCCCGCTTGCAGGCTGATACCGAGCAGGACGCCACCCAGGCGGTGTTGTATCAAGAACATCTGGCTGATCTGGAAAAATCCCTGGCGATTGGGGAGATTAATCAGGAGCAATTTGAGCAATTAAAAGTTGAGCTGCAGCGCACCATGATCGCTGAGACCGAGGTGGTTGCAGCACCGGCGCCGCGCAATGTCGGTGGCCTTTGGGCGCTGATAGCGGTGGCCGTAGCGGTTCCGGTGGGCGCCTGGGGTTTTTACCATCACCTAGGGGCCAAGGAGGATTGGGAGATTTACCAACTATTGCAAACCCAGCGCAATCTGCCGGAAGGTGATGCCAATTTCGAGAAAATTACCCAGGAGCTGATCGATAAATCCCGCGCCCGGGTGGAGGAAAAGCCCAAAAGCCCGCAGTTGATTTACATGCTGGCAAGCTTTGCCATGGGTAATCAGGACCTGGCCCAAGCCGAGCTGTACTACCGCAAATTATTGGCCCTAGAGCCGCGCTCCCCGCAGATACTGGCTGAGCTTGCCCAGGTATTGTTTGTCAAATCGCAAAATGTGGTCACCGCAGAAGTGCGCGATATGGTGAAGGCCGCCCTGAGCATAGCGCCTAATATTCCTACCGCCCTGAGCCTTGCGGGCATTGATGAGTTTCAACAGGGCCAATTTCAAAAAGCCATCGACTATTGGTCCCGTGCATTGCCCATGATTGATCCTGAATCCCAGGGTTACAAAGCCCTCGCGGGGGGTATTGAAAAAGCCAAGGTGAGCCTGGCGGCGGCCGGTGGCCCAGCCGCTGAGCCTGCCAAAGTGGCTGGCCCAGGACCGAGCATTGAGGTGAGTGTCAGCCTTGGCAGCAATACACAAGTCAGCCCTGGCGATACAGTATTTGTCTACGCCCGCGCCTGGCAGGGGCCGAAAATGCCTTTGGCCATCGCTAAGTTTCCCGTCAGTGAATTACCTAAGACGGTGCGCTTGGATAAATCTATGTCTATGGCGCCCGGCATGGATCTAACCACGGCGCCCCAACTGGAAGTGGTCGCACGGGTTTCTAAATCCGGCAGCCCCATGGCCGCTCCAGGCGACTGGCAGGCCGCCCAGGGGCCTTTGACGCTGCCCGATATCAAAGCGCCCCTGGCGCTGGTGATTGAAAGTCAGATCCAGTAGTCATGTGTAAAAAGGCGGCCTGGGCCGCCTTTTTTATGCTGTGTATCGCTCACCCGAATACTTCTTGTATCGAATCAACGTCTCAAGCCGAGCCCAATTTGGTTGCCAGGTTTCCCTCGTTGGTTGGAACGGCACCTGCGTCTTGGGCGCAGGCAAGGGATTCAACCTAAAACAAGTAGACCGCTGCTAAGCCTAGGCTGCCTGAGGTCTTTTCTTCCACTAAGGGGCTGTCTAAAAACACGGCGCCGTTTAATACATCTGCGCGAATAAACGCCCCCAGCCAGTAGTGGCCGAAATTGCGTTTGAGCGAAATTTTGCCCATAAAACCGCTGTATCCAGCGCGGGCTTGGTAGGCGGGACGAGAGGTGGTGGCAAAAGCAGGCGCCACACTGTAGTAATAATCGTGGTAGTCCTCGCTGGCCCACATGGGGCCTAGATTGAGGCTGCCGATCCAGGAAAACATGGGTTTGCGCCAAGTGAGTTTGGGGCTAAAAGTATAGCCTTGGTGACCAAAGCCTTCGGAACCGAAGGTATATACCGAGCGCAGGGGCAAGCGCAGGGACCAGCCGTCATTCATGGTGCTACCCATGAATGCCCAATTCACCGATGGGCCAATTTCAAATGCTGAGTTTAATTGCGGCATGCCAGCGCGCAGCGGATTATCTTCGCTGTCGCCATTGAGGGCGGCGTCCGCTGAAATGTTAAATTCCAACTGATCACTCCAGCGGTATTCGCCGCGGGCACCGTCGCGGTCGATTTTTAAATAATCACCGTTATACATCACGAACGGAATCGGCAGAAATTGTGTTTGGTAGTAGGAAGAGCCGCGATAATCCGCCAGGGTTTGACTGCCCAAGCCTAAGCCAAACTGCCACTTGGGCTGAGGTTCTGCGGCCGTCTCGGCCTGCGCGCACAGGGCGCTTAAACTGGTGAGCAGTAACACTAAAGGCTTAATCATGGCGCAAGAGTCCGAAGGGTGTGGGGCGAATCACGCCATCTCGTTTTGATGGTGAGGCGTCTAACAATTGACTAACAAGCAAAAAAAAACCCGCCGCAGCGGGTTTTTACAGCGCTTTGGAACATTATTCCGAAGCGGCGTCTTCCTCTTGGGCTACCGGCGCAACAGGCTCAGGTGCTGGCAGAGTCTCTTTGATGGAAAGCTTAATGCGGCCGCGGTTATCTACGTCCAAACACTTCACTTTGACCACCTGGCCTTCTTTTAGGTAATCCGACACAGCATTCACGCGCTCATGGGCGATTTGCGAGATATGCACTAAGCCGTCTTTACCCGGTAAGAAGTTAACGAACGCACCGAAGTCTACGATACGAACCACTGTGCCTTCGTAAATAGCGCCAATTTCCGCTTCGGCCGTAATAGCCAAAATACGGTCGGTAGCAGCTTGCAGGCCGTCGCCATTGCTGGCGTAGATCTTAACGGTACCGTTATCGTCGATATCGATAGACGCGCCGGTCTCTTCAGTGATGGAGCGAATGGTGGCGCCGCCTTTACCGATGATGTCGCGAATCTTATCGGGGTCTACTTTCATGGTGTGGTATTGCGGCGCGTTGGAGGACAGAGTCGCGCGCGGCTTGGCAATCACAGCATTCATTTCAGCAAGAATATGCAGACGCGCTTGCAGGGCTTGTTGCAGAGCGATCTCCATGATCTCTTCGGTGATGCCTTGGATTTTGATGTCCATTTGCAGTGCGGTAACACCGTTGGCAGTACCGGCCACTTTAAAGTCCATATCACCCAAATGATCTTCATCGCCGAGGATGTCGGTCAATACAGCGAATTTATCACCTTCTTTCACCAAGCCCATGGCGATACCGGCCACAGGGGCTTTCATGGGTACACCGGCGTCCATCAGCGCAAGGCTGGTGCCGCACACGGAGGCCATGGAGCTTGAACCGTTGGATTCGGTAATTTCACTCACTACGCGAATGCTGTAGGGGAAATCAGCATCGCTAGGCAGCATGGGCGCAACACCGCGGCGGGCCAAACGGCCGTGGCCGATTTCACGGCGGCCAGTGGCACCCATACGGCCGCACTCACCGACGGAGAAGGGTGGGAAATTGTAGTGCAGCATGAAGCCTTCTTTGCGCTCGCCCTCTAAGCCTTCGACCAGCTGAGCATCGCGAGGTGAGCCTAGGGTGGCTGCTACCAAGGCTTGGGTTTCGCCGCGTGTAAACAGGGCAGAGCCGTGCACGCGAGGCAATACGCCGATTTCGATATTCAGGCCGCGCACGGTTTTGTTGTCGCGGCCGTCAATACGCGGTTCACCGGCCACAATGCGGCCGCGCACCAGGTTGTATTCGAAGGTTTCAAAGGCTTCTTTAACCTGCTCTGGTGTGAAAGCGGCGCCTTCAGCAGCCAATTGCGCCACAGCTTCGCTGCGCAGTTTGGACAATGCATCGTAGCGAGCGGCTTTATCGATAATGCGGTAGGCATCGCCGATCTGGGCGCCTACAGCGGCAGCCAGAGCAGCTTTTAATTCGGTGTTCTCAGCGGCTGGCTGCCAGTCCCATGCGGGTTTGGCGGCGTCACGGGCCAGTTCGTTAACGGCTTGAATAACGGCTTGCATCTCTTGGTGAGCAAACAATACGGCGCCTAACATTATGTCTTCGGGCAGTTCGTTGGCTTCTGATTCCACCATCAAAACGGCGTTTTGGGTACCGGCTACCACCATGTCCAGCTCGGAGCTGAGCAATTGGCTGTTGGCGGGGTTGAGCAGGTAGCCGTCTTTAACGGTGTAACCTACGCGTGCAGCGCCTATGGGGCCGTTAAAAGGAATACCGGAGATGGCCAGGGCAGCAGAAGTGCCGATCATGGCGGCTATATCGGGATCCTGGTCTTTCTCAACAGACAGGACGGTACAGACAACCTGTACTTCGTTTAAAAATCCTTCGGGGAATAGCGGGCGGATGGGGCGGTCGATCAGGCGTGAGGTCAGGGTTTCTTTTTCGCTAGGGCGACCTTCACGTTTAAAAAATCCGCCGGGAATACGGCCTGCGGCGTAGGTCTTTTCTTGGTAATGGACAGATAAGGGGAAAAATCCTTGGCCGGGGCTAGCTTGTTTGGCGCCCACAACGGTACACAAAACGCGGGTTGCGGCGATGCTGACGACAACGGCACCGGTCGCTTGACGGGCGATGCGCCCGGTTTCTAGGGTTACGGTTTCTTTACCGTATTGAAATTGTTTTATTACAGGATTCACTTTTTTATCCTTCGATTCGATAAATACATCGGACTAAAAATAAAAGTGCCCGCTTAAGGCGGGCACTTTGGCTTAGCGGCGTAAACCCAGCTTTTGGATCAGCGACGAGTATCGTGTGCTGTCTTTGGACTTTAAGTAGTCCAGTAGATTACGGCGCTGGTTAACCATACGGATCAAGCCACGGCGAGAGTGGTGATCTTGTTTATGGCCTTCGAAGTGGGATTGCAGTTTGTTGATGTTGGCAGTCAACAGAGCCACTTGTACTTCCGGAGAACCGGTATCGTTAGCGGAAGTTTGGTGTTCTTTTAAGATTGCTGCTTTTTCAGAGGCAGAAAGTGCCATGGGTATTTCCTCATTTACGGTTTAGATGAATATGCACCCCGACACGCTAAAAAATGTGGGGAATTCCGGCCTAACCGCGCATATTGACAGTTAGGTCGCCGTGTAGGGCACTCGTTACCAGCTGCCGCTAAACACTTTGGACGAGGCGTTTAGGGTTAATTAACCCGTCATCGCCAATTTCGCCAAGGCCTAAAAACCTTCCGTCCGAGCGAAAGACGCGCACTCTATCACCTTGCTGCCCCAAGCGGTAGACCCGCAAGTCCATCACGCCCTGGCCCTTCATAAAGTAATAGGCGCTATTGTCCTCAAGGCTGAGTTTTGGCAATGCTTCTATGGCGGCATCCAGCGCCAGTAGGTGATGGTCTAAGGTTTCAGGCCCCTGTTGCCCGCGCTCTGCAGCTAGCGTGTCGAGGTCTATGGCTTGCGCAATAGTGAAGGGCCCGGCCTGGGTGCGGTGCAGTTGTACTACGTGGCCGCCGACGCCGAGAGCATCGCCTAAGTCAGAGGCGATGGAGCGAATATAGGTGCCTTTGCTGCAGTGGATGTCCAATACCAATTCAGCCGCCGGGCCCTGGTTGAAGGCCAATAAATCAAGGCTATAAATAGTCACCGGGCGGGCAGGGCGCTCAATCTCTACGCCCTCGCGGGCCAGTTTATAGAGCGGGCGGCCTTGATGTTTAAGGGCCGATACCATGGGCGGCACTTGTAGAATGGGGCCGCGAAAGGCTTCTAAGGCGTGGTTGACTTGATCCAGTGTGATGGCGCTAGCATCCACACGGCTGATTTCCGCCCCCTCGCAATCACAGGTATCGGTGCGCACACCCAATTGCACCCGCGCTTGGTAGCGTTTATCGGCGTCCAACAGATGGGAAGAAAATTTGGTGGCTTCACCAAAACACAGAGGTAATACGCCAGTGGCTAAGGGGTCTAGGCTACCGGTGTGGCCTGCTTTGTTGGCGAAAAACAGGTGTTTAGCCTGTTGCAGCGCGCGGTTAGAGGTTATGCCGTGGGGTTTATTGAGAATAAGTAGGCCGTTTACCACCCGGCCATAATGTTTACTGCGGCCCAAGGCTTATTCCTCGTCGGAGCCAGTGTCGTGCTGGTGGGCCTTGTCGGCGGCCACCGCTTTATCAATCAGCTGGCTGAGGGCTTGGCCTTTAATGGAGGCTTCGTCGTAATAAAAAAACAGACGCGGGCTGATGCGCAGGGCTACATCTTTACAGACTATGCCCCGCAGGAAGCTTGCGGCCTTGTTGAGTATTTCAACCGCTTGACGGCAGCGGGCGGCATCCTGCTCGCCGACCAAAGTGAAGTACACCTTGGCCATGGTGAGGTCTTTAGCCACCACCACGGCGTTAATGTTCACCATACCTAAGCGCGGGTCGCGCACTTCATTGGGGATCGCCTGGGCGAGGCTGCGTTGGACTGCGTCAGCTACGCGGTCAGAGCGTTTAAACTCTCGTGCCATAACAAAAGGCGGGCGCGCTTAGAGCGAGCGCGCCACCTCCTTCACTTCGTACACTTCGATCTGATCGCCCACTTTTACTTCGTAGTTCTTCACGCCGATACCACATTCCATACCATGGCGCACTTCGGCTACGTCATCTTTAAAGCGGCGCAGTGATTCCAATTCACCTTCGAAGATCACCACGTTATCGCGCAGTACACGAATACGTTTGTTGCGGTAGACCGTACCTTCCAACACCATACAACCAGCCACCTGGCCGAATTTGGGCGAGCGGAAGGTGTCGCGCACCTGGGCGATACCCAGAATAGTCTCCACGCGCTCGGGGTCGAGCATGCCGGAAAGGGCGGCTTTCACTTCGTCGATCAGCTGGTAAATGATGCTGTAATAACGAATATCCACGCCTTCGCGTTCAGCCAATTTGCGCGCACTGCCGTCGGCGCGCACGTTAAAGCCCACCACAATGGCCCGGGTGGTCATGGCCAGGTTGATGTCGTTTTCGGTAATGCCACCGACGCCATCACCCACAATGCGCACTTCCACTTCGTTGTTGCCCAGCTCCAATAGTGCTGCGTTGATGGCTTCTAAGGAGCCGCGCACATCGGTTTTCACCACCACAGAGAGGGTTTTCTTCTCGCCTGCGGCAATGTTGGCGAACATGTTTTCCAGCTTGGAGACCTGGGTGCGCGCCATGCGTTCTTCGCGCTCTTTAACGGCACGGAACTCGGATACTTCGCGGGCTTTACGCTCATCGGACACCACGGCGAAATCATCACCCGCATTGGGAGCCACGTCTAAACCGAGAATCTCCACGGGTACAGACGGGCCAGCTGCTTTGATTTGGGCGCCATGTTCATCCACCATTGCACGCACGCGGCCAAAGCTTTGGCCGGCCAGCACCATATCGCCGGTTTTCAGTTCACCGTTTTGTACTAATAAGGTCGCCACTACACCGCGGCCTTTATCCATGCGCGATTCAATCACCACACCGCGGCCCGGTACATTCACCTGGGCGTTGAGCTCTAATAATTCCGCTTGAATGGCTACGGCTTCCAACAATTGGTCTACGCCATCACCGGTTAAGGCTGAGACCTGCACAAACTGTGTATCACCACCCCAATCGTCAGGGATTACATCTTTAACCACCAACTCGTTTTTCACGCGGTCTGGGTCTGCGCTGGGTTTATCGCATTTGTTAATGGCCACCACCATAGGTACACCGGCCGCTTTGGCGTGTTTGATGGCTTCTTCCGTTTGCGGCATCACACCGTCATCGGCGGCCACTACTAGAATCACCACGTCAGTGCAGCGGGCACCGCGGGCACGCATGGCGGTAAACGCGGCGTGGCCGGGGGTATCTAAAAAGGTGAGTTCACCATGGCTGGTGGGTACACGGTAAGCACCTATGTGCTGCGTGATACCACCAGCTTCACCAGCGGCTACTTTGGCCTTGCGGATATAGTCCAACAGAGAGGTTTTACCGTGGTCAACGTGGCCCATCACCGTAATGATTGGTGCGCGTGTCACGTACTCGCCGTCTTGTTGATCGATGGTACGCTGGAAGTTATGTTCAACCGCATCGTGGCTGACCAATACGGCCTGGTGGCCAAAATCCGACACCACAATGTGGGCCGTGTCCTGGTCGATCACTTGGTTGAGGCTGGCCATAACACCGGATTTCATCAGGTGTTTCACCACTTCAGTGCCCTTAACGCTCATGCGCGAGGCCAATTCAGAGACGGTAATGCTTTCGGGGATTTCAACTTCGTGCACAATTTTACTCGTAGGCTTTTTAAAGCCGTGTTTGTTGGCCAGCTTACGGCTGCCCTTGCGATGACCCCGTGGCCCGCCAAACTCATTGTCTTCATCAAGATAAGTTAGGACGGCAGAGCCTTTTTTGGGCGCTACTACAGCTGTTTTCTTAACAGCTTTGCCCGCTTTTTTGTTGTGACGATTGCGGCTGTCTTCTTCTTCCTCAATCGGTATTTCTACGGTGCGCTCTTTTTTCTTGCTGAGCTTGTGTTTCTCTTCCTCAGCCTTAGCGGCTAACTCTTCGGCGCTAAGCACGGGCGCTGCAGTGGGCTTTTTAGTCACCAGTTTTTTGGCTTCTTCTTTTTTGCGACGCTCTTCAGCGGCTTTACGGGCTAACGCATCGGCTTCTTTGGTGGCATTTTGGCGGGCCAAAATTGCCGCCTGACGGCGGTTTTCCGCATCGTCTACAAATACGCGCGGCTGAGGTGCCGCGGGTGCCGCCTCTGCTTCCACCACGGGTAGTTCTTCAACCACTTCGGGTGCGGCCACTTCGACAACAGGGGCCGCCACTTCAGCTTCCACCGCTTCAATTAGCTCCTGCTCGCTGTCGATTTCGAGCAATTCTTCGGCCTCAGTTAGGGCGTCGTGCTCACCACCCGCATCACCGTCTAAATCCGTGCGTTTAACGTATGTGCGTTTTTTGCGCACTTCAACGTTTACGGTTTTGCGCGCGCTACCGGTGCCGGTTTTCAGCGTAGTGGTTGTTTTGCGCTTGAGGGTAATTTTGCGCGGCGCTTCGGCGCTTTCACCGTGCTGGGTTTTTAGGAACGCCAGCAGGGTTTGTTTTTCTTCATCCGACACCATGTCGGTGGCTTTTTTGTGTGCTAAACCCGCTTGACCCATTTGCGACAACAGACGCTCTACGGATGCGCCTACGGATTTGGCTAGGTCGTTAACAGTTACGTCTGCCATTGTATTTCCTCAGCTCACCTATTTAGAGTCTGCAAACCAGGGGGCGCGGGCAGCCATAATCAGGCTCGCCGCACGTTTTTCAGTCATGCCTTCGATATCCAATAGATCATCGACGGATTGTTCAGCCAAATCTTCCATGGTGCGAATGCCGATGCTGGCAAGGACAAACGCCAGAGGCCTATCCATACCCTCCATGGTTAATAAGTCTTCGGCTGGGTCAGTATTTTCCAGCTCTTCTTCGCTCGCCAAGGCTTGGGTGAGCAGGGCGTCTTTGGCGCGCGCACGCAGCTCTTGAGCAATCTCTTCATCAAAGCCTTCGATGGCGAGGAATTCCTCTAAAGGAACGTAGGCAATTTCTTCCAAAGTAGTGAAGCCTTCTTCAACCAATACTTCGGCCACGTCTTCTTCAATATCCAAAGCCGCCATAAAGGTTTCTTTCACGCTGCCGGTTTCGGCGGCTTGTTTTTCCTGCCACTTGGCCATGCTCATGACGTTAATTTCCCAGCCGGTCAGCTCAGAGGCGAGGCGTACATTCTGGCCGCCGCGACCAATAGCTTGGGCCAGGCCATCATCGGCCACCGCCACATCCATTGCGCCCGTGTCTTCGTCGATCACAATGGAGTCGATCTCGGCGGGGGCCATGGCGTTGATAACATACTGAGCGGGGTTGTCGTGCCAGAGCACTATGTCAATGCGCTCACCGGCTAATTCGTTAGAAACCGCTTGTACGCGGGAGCCCCGCATACCCACACAGGCGCCGACGGGGTCGATACGTCCATCGTTAGTGGAAACAGCAATTTTGGCCCGTGAACCCGGATCGCGAGCGGCGCCGCGCAGGGTGATAATTTCTTCGGCGATTTCTGGCACTTCAATGCGGAACAATTCCAGCAGCATTTGTGGGCAGGAGCGGCTTAAAAACAGCTGCGGGCCGCGGGCATCGGGGCGTACTTCAAGCAGCACGGCGCGGATGCGATCATTCATGCGGAAAATTTCTCGGCCCACCAGTTGGTCGCGGGGCAGTAGGCCTTCAGCGTTATTGCCCAGGTCCACAATAATATTGTCGCGCGTCACTTTTTTGACCATGCCGGAAACCAGCTCGCCGACTTTGCCTCGGTATTCATCAACTATCTGTGCGCGCTCAGCTTCCCGCACTTTTTGCACGATCACTTGCTTAGCTGTTTGTGCGGCAATTCGGCCGAACTCGACGTTCTCGATGGTTTCGGAATACACATCGCCCGGCTTTAAGCTGGGGTCTTTTTCGTGGGCTTCTTGCAGGGTGAATTCGGTGCCTAAGGCTGCCAATGTGTCATCACCGACTACTTTCCAGCTGCGCTCAGTCACATAGCCGCCTGTGCGGCGATCGATGGTGACGGTAATCGTGGAGTCTTCGTCAAAGCGTTTTTTAGCGGCCGTAGCCAGAGCCAGCTCAATGGCTTCAAAGATAATATTGCGGTCAACGCCTTTTTCGTTTGAGACCGCATCGGCTACCAACAGAATTTCTTTTTTAGCGACCGGCGTAATTTCTTTTTTCATGAAATTCTCTCTTTATTATTTCCTAGAATCGGGGAGCAACATTGGCTTTATCAATTAACTCAAAGGGTAATAAATATTCTTCGTCGTCCACCTGCAGGACAATTTCATCGCCCTCTACACCTTTGAGTAGGCCGCTGAATTTGCGTCGGCCTTCAAATGCCAGGCGCAATTTAACTACCAGGTTTTCGCCCACACACTGTTGGTATTGGCTCAATTTATACAGCGGGCGATCCATGCCGGGGGATGACACTTCCAGCGTGTACTCGCTGGAGATAGGGTCTTCTACATCTAACACGGCACTTGCCTGACGGCTGACCTGCTCGCAGTCTTCAACGCCAATACCGTCGGCTTTGTCGATGTAAATGCGCAGCACCGACCGGCGGCCCTGCGCGAAAAATTCGATGCCCCAGAGTTGACAGCCAAGGGCTTCAACCACGGGTTCTAGCAGAGCTTCTAAACGCTCTTGTAACGATGCCATAACCAACTCACAAACAAAAAATGGGCGCGAGGCCCATTTAAAAAACCGCAGGTGCCGCACCTGGGGTCGCCTTTGCAAAGGCCAGATAACAAAAAACCCCATATAGGGGCCGATCGCGTTGGCTGCGCCAACTCATTTCACCAATTTAATCGCAATTAAATTGGTAGCGGGGGCTGGATTTGAACCAACGACCTTCGGGTTATGAGCCCGACGAGCTACCAAGCTGCTCCACCCCGCACCGGGTTCAGCTGTCTGTGTTGCATCAGCTGAGGTCGCGCATTCTAGGGATCTGCAGCAGGTGCGTCAACCCATATTTTATTTATTTTTAAAGGCTTACAGCTGATTGCGTAATTTAAGCTGTTCAGGGTAGGGGGCGAGATAAACCTGTTGATTAATGTAGTCGCAGGCGTAATGGGTTAAATAATGTTTCAGCAGCGTGATGGGCACAATCAGCGGCACCAGGCTAAGTCGATAATCCTCCACGGCTTTGAGTAAATCCTGCTTGAGGTTGGCGGCTACCTGCTTTTTTAGATATCCCAGTATGTGGTAGAGCACATTGACGTGGTTGCGCCGGGTGGGGGGCTTAATAATCCCATTAAAAAAGGCCTGTTCGTATTCGCGCAAGACGGCGGCAAAGTCGCCCACTCCGGCGCTGGCGACCAGGCGGCCTAATTGGCGATAAAGCGCTTGGCCGTGGGCCATAACAAAGTATTTGTAGCGGCTGTGGAACTGCACGAGCTGTTGCGGGCTGGCGTTGGGAATTAAATTGCAGCGCCATTCATGGTAAGCATAGACGCGGGCAATAAAGTTTTCGCACAGACCGGGGTCGTTAAGGCGGGCCTCTTCTTCCATGGGTAAGAGGGGTAATTGTTCTTTTAAGGCCTGGGCAAAAATGCCTGCGCGTTTGCCGGGCAGGGGGCTTTGGCCTGAGTACACCTTGGTGCTAAATAGGCCGCAGCTGGGGGAGTCTTTCATCAATATATAGCCGCTAAAGTGCTGTGCTTGGGTGGCCACTTCTCGGCCGTAGTTGGCTAGAGGTTCGGTGAGGTCTGCATCGGTGGCGGGCACTATGGCTCTGGGGGCTGCAAAATCGCCCACCAGGCGGATGGTTTGCCTGGGCACTCCAAGCCCTATGGCCACCTCCGGGCAAAAGCGGTGGAATTCAAAATAATCGTGCAGCCGCTGCGTGCAAAAGTCCGACTTCTTGTGACCCCCATTGAAGCGCACCGTATCGCCCAACAAACAGGCAGAAATGCCTACGGGAATTTTTGACGGCATGGGCATAACCTCGGAAGAGCAGTTAATGGGTTCAAGTAATTATGGGCGCATTTGCGCAAACTAGAATTTTGGGCAAAAAAAACCCGGATGAGTATCCGGGCTTTTACGGGTTGCAACGCTTAAAGGATTAGAGCTTGCCAGCGTTCTCAGCCAGGTAAGCCGCTACGCCTTCAGGGGTGGCAACCATGCCTTTGTCGCCGTCTTTCCAGCCAGCTGGGCATACTTCACCGTGCTCTTGATGGAAAATTAAGGCGTCGACGGTGCGCAGGGTTTCGTCTACGTTACGGCCAATTGGCAGATCGTTGACGATTTGTGAGCGCACAATACCTTCTTCGTCGATGATAAAGGTGCCACGGAAGGCCACACCGCCTGCTGACTCAACGTCATAGGCTTTACAAATAGCGTGGTTGATGTCGGCTACCAAGGTGTACTTAACCGGGCCAATACCGCCTTCGTTAACAGGGGTGTTGCGCCAGGCGTTGTGGGTGAAGTGAGAGTCAATGGATACACCGATCACTTCTACACCGCGCTTGGCGAATTCGCCCACACGGCTATCAAAAGCCAGAAGCTCTGAAGGGCAGACAAAGGTGAAGTCCAGTGGGTAAAAGAAGACTACGGCTTTTTTACCTTTGGTGGCGGCGGAAAAACTGTAGCTATCAACAATTTCGCCATTGCCCAATACGGCAGCGGCAGTGAAGTCAGGTGCGGGTTTGCCTACTAATACGCCCATAGGGGTTCTCCTATTGCTAAGGTTGAGGGTTAAACAAAGGCTTTTGGGGTAACATCAATCAGGTGACTAAACCTGATAGCCTGAGCCAATCATAACCCGTTGCGGCGCAACATTAGATAAAATTTTTATATGGGTTCTATAGTGACAGGCAATCTAGCCTTAAAAGCAATCTAGTGGTGTACCTGTGTGAATGGGCGCTGTGCGCGGCCTATTGCCGCACCTGAATCGCAAAACCTGCCGCATTAAACGCTGCCACAACATGGTCGAGTTTTTCCTCGGCAACCTCTTCAATATCGCGATACAAATGCAGCGCTCGCAGTATGGCAAGGCTAATGCCGAGAAAAAAATGCCCCAACCACATTTCGCGCTGCTCGTATTGCCTGAGTACAAAAATGGCAATATCGCGGCTGTCTTTTAGGGTGATTTGAATTCTGTAGGTGTTGATTACATCGCGGTAGCGGCCGTGTAAATCCCACAGCCCCCAATCGCCCAGAAAAAATTCAATTAAAGCGCCGCCGTTGACTTCGCTAAAAATATGAATATTGCGCACCTGGTCAAAATCCACCGCCTCCCAGTTGGCCGTTTTTTTGGCCTTAAAATTAAAGCGTTTATGGGTGCCATCCACTCTAAATTCACCCTGGCGGGTTTTTAAATAAAGCGCGCGCGTATTGCCCATTTCTTTAAGAATACTGCCGCCCCAAACCCGCTGCATAATTGCCTGCCAGACAAGGTTTAGCGCGTAGGAAATAGTTAAAAAAAGTATTAAACCCAAAATGAAGTGATGCTGTAAAAATGAATCCATGAACTACCCCTTTTTATTTTAATGTAATTGCCTTGCCTTGCCTTGCCTTGCCTTGCCTTGCCTTGCCTTGCCTTGCGTTGCCTTGCCTTGCCCAGCCGCAGAGCGTCAATGCCTGGGTTAGTTAAACATCGATCACGGTTAAGCAATTTGCTGAGTGCCAAGATTTGCGCCGAGTTTGCCCACCCGGTGGTGTGTATCGGCTTCTTGGTCGCGGCGCAACAAAACCGTGCAGAGGGAAACGCAGCTTAATGGTTAACTAACTGCGTAATCTCCGCGAGTATTCGAGCAAGCGCGCCTTGATTTTTAAGCAAATAAACAAAACCCGCCTGACCAAGTTGTTTAGCCTGAGCCGGATCTAAATAGCAGCGCAGGAAAAATTCCGCTAATTCGTCGGCGGTGTGCAGCGTTGTTAAGGCGCCGCACTGGGATAATTCTTCGTGCAATTGTTGGAAGTTTTCCATGTGGGGGCCTGTGGCAAGGGGAATTGCCCAGAGCGCCGCCTCTAGCATATTGTGCCCCCCTCGCGGAATTAAACTGCCGCCAATAAATGCCGCATCTGCTAAGCCATACAGCAGCGTTAATTCGCCCAGGGTATCGCCAAGTAACACCTGTTGTTCGGCGCGTGGTAAATGATCTTGGCTGCGCCGCGCGAGGCTAAACCCCTTGGCGTGAATTAAAGCGGCAACCGTGTCGAAGCGCTCTGGGTGGCGGGGGACCAAAATTAATAATGCTTGGGGTAATTTTTGAATAATCTGGCTAAAGGCTGCGAGGATAATGTCATCCTCCCCAGCATGAGTGCTGCCAGCAATAAAACAGGGCCTGCCCGCTAGGGTGGAGCGAGCCGCTTGAGCTTTTGAGGCTATGGCGCTATCTAAATGAATATCAAATTTAATATTACCCACCACCTGAATTTTATCGCGCTCGGCGCCAAGCTGCCCAAAACGCTCGGCATGGGCGTCCGTTTGTACGGTTAGCCTATTAATATCGCGCATCATTGCGGCACTGAGCTTGGCAAAACGCTGATAACCTCTTGCTGATGTGGCGGACAGGCGCCCATTGGCTAATAAACTGGGGATTTGTTTTTGGCGGCAGATGTTTAACCAATAGGGCCAAAGCTCCGTCTCCATAATAATAAGTGCACAGGGATTTGCCCGGTTAATAAACCGCTCAACACAACTGGGAATATCATAGGGCGCCCAGGCTTGGCTAACCTGAGTGCCAAATTCCTGGGCAATACGGGCCCGCCCGGTGGGTGTGGTATTGGTAATTAATAAATGAAATGCGTTGGAGTGTATTAAGGCTTTAATTAATGGCGTCGCCGCAATGCTTTCCCCTAGAGACACCGCATGAATCCACAGGCACGGTTTGGTGGTTTTTATCGGTGTAATAAAACCTAAGCGCTCGGGAATATGCTGGCGATAACCCGGTGCTTTAACACTGCGCCAGATTAATCGAGCGAGAATAAACGGTAGTGCTAAATACCAAACCAGCGTGTACAGACGCAGCCCAATCATTCCGCTGTTATCCCATTGACTGCGGTGCGATGCAAATTCGCGTAGGCGCCGTTGGCGGCTAATAACTCAGTGTGGGTGCCTGTTTCGATAATTGCGCCTTGTTCCATCACGATAATCACATCAGCGGCTTCAATGGTGCTTAGGCGATGGGCAATGACAATGGTTGTGCGATCCTGCGCGAGGGCATCCAGAGCAATTTGAATGGATTTTTCCGCTTCGTTATCCAGGGCGGAAGTGGCTTCATCCAATATTAAAATAGGTGCATCTTTATAAATGGCGCGGGCGATGGCTAAACGCTGGCGCTGACCACCTGAAAGCCTATCGCCATCTTCGCCAATGAGTGTATTAAATCCGTCCGGCAGGGCGAGAATAAATTCCTCTGCTTGCGCTAATTGAGCGGCTCTTTGCACGCGCGCAACATCTATGTCTTTATCGTCCAGCCCATAGGCAATATTGCGCGCGACTGTATCGTTAAATAACACCGTGTGTTGATTCACCAAGGCGATATTATGCCGCAGGCTATGCAGGCTCACGGTATTGATCGGGGTGTCATCGATCAATATGCTGCCGTCGGTTGTAGTGTATAAACGCAGTAATAAATGCGAGAGCGTACTTTTACCGCTGCCGGAGCGGCCCACCAGTGCCACCGTCTGCCCAGGTTGCACCGTAAAATTAATATTGCGCAGGGCTTGTTTGTGTTCGGTATAGCTAAAATTCACAGCGCGAAATTCTATAGCGCCTTTTTGCACCTGCAATTGTGCCTGGTGCTCATCCTGCTCACTGGGCATATCAATGACTTCAAAAATGGTTTCCGCTGCGGAGAGGCCTTTTTGGATGGTTTCGTTAATTGTGGCCACCTGGCGCAGCGGCTTAGCAATCATGGCGGCGGCGGTTAGGTAGGCAACCGCTGTGCCGGTGTCCTGCTGCCAAAAGGTCATGATTAAAAATAAAATAATGGACAAATTAATCGCGATGACGAGGTGAAAAATAGGCCCCTGTAGCGCGGCAATGCGCTCGTATTTTTTGCTTAAACGATTATTCTCTTCGCAGGCCTTATCAAAACGCGCGGCCTCATATTCTTGACCGTTAAAGCTTTTGACTAATCTATAGCCACTGATGGCCTCGTTCGTAATGTGTGTAATGCCGCCCATGCTCACCTGCATACGCAGGCTGAGTTTGCGAAAATAGCGGCTAGCGCTGCTGGCCAATAAACCCAATACTGGCGCTATAGCCACAAAAATACAGGTGAGTTTCCAGTCCACCCAAATTAAATACACAAATAAACCCAACACCGTAAACCCATCCCGCAGGCCCACTTGCACCGCTTTAGTCACCGAGCCGGTAACCTGCGCCACGTTGTAGGTGATGAGCGAAATAATTTCCCCGGAGTTTTGGCTGTCGTAATAGCGGCTGGGCAGGTGTAATAAATGTTTGAATAAATCCCGCCGTAAATCATTTACCACCTGAATGCCCACGCGAGCGATGTAATAGTTGCCAAAATAGGAACCCACGCCGTGCACAAAGCGGGCGGCCACAATCGCCAGCGGCACCATCCACATGAGTTGTTTATCGCGGCTTTCCAGCCCGTCCACAAAATATTTCATCAGCTGCGCCATTAGGGTTTCCATGGCGGAATAGAGCAAAAAGCCGAGCAGACTAATAATTAAAAGGCGGGCATAGGGGCGGGTGTAGCCTAATAAACGACGGTAGAGTTGCCAGGAATTATCGGCAGGGGCGGTGGGCATGAAGGTACTCAATCTAGCTGCAGCAAAGGGCGCGATTATCGCTGATTTGCAGGCCTGCGTCTTGTTGGCCCCGCTGCGTAGCGAAAGCGGCTAAATTCCAGTACCCTGCGCGGCTTTTGCAGCGCCCCTTTCGACTGAGATATTGTATGTTACGCCAGGCATTTGCCTATGATTTGCCCCCAGAGCTTATCGCCTTTGCCCCCGCCGAGCAGCGCAGCACCAGCCGTTTATTGTGTTTAGATGGCACAAACGGCACGCTCGCCCACCGCAGGTTTAATCAATTGACCGAACGCTTAAACCCCGGCGACCTGTTGGTGTTTAACAATACCCGCGTTATTCCCGCCCGTTTATTTGGCCATAAAGCCAGTGGTGGCAAGGTGGAAATTCTCATTGAGCGCCTGCTGCCTGACAATCAAGCCCTAGTGCAACTGCGCGCCAGCAAAAGCCCAGCACCCGGCAGTTTTATTCATTTAGATGAACACACCCAGGTACAGGTGTTGGGTAGGCAAGGGGCCTTGTATGAATTGGCCTTTGCCAGCGCCCCTTTAGAGGTGTTAGAGCGCCTCGGCCATATGCCGCTGCCACCTTATATTAGCCGCCCGGATGCACAGGCCGACCGCGAGCGCTATCAAACCGTCTATGCCCAAACGCCTGGCGCCGTCGCGGCGCCCACAGCCGGGCTGCATTTTGATGAAGCCCTCATAGCGCAATTAAAGGAGCAGGGCATCGAAACAGCATTTGTCACCCTGCATGTAGGGGCGGGCACATTTTCCCCCGTGCGGGTGGACCATATTCACGACCACCAAATGCACAGCGAATGGATGCAACTGAGTGAAGCCGTCTGCGCGCAAGTGCGCGCGGCCAAAGCGCGCGGCAATCGTGTCATCGCTGTAGGTACAACCTCCGTGCGCTGTTTAGAAACCGCCAGCCGCAATGGCACAATCGAACCTTTCGAAGGCGATACCAGCATATTTATTTACCCTGGCGTGCGCTTTAATACGGTGGATGCGCTCATTACCAATTTCCATCTAAGTGAATCCACATTATTGATGCTGGTATGCGCCTTCGCCGGTTACCGCCGCACACTGGACGCTTACAAAGTAGCGGTGGAAGAGCGCTATCGCTTTTTCAGTTATGGCGACGCCATGTTTATTACCCAAAACCCCAACGCCCACCTCGACCTGCCCGAACCTGTACCTGAATCCCTATGAGCCACATGAAATTTGACCTTTTGGCCACCTCCGGCCGCGCCCGCCGGGGCCGCATGACCTTTCCACGCGGCACAGTGGAAACCCCTGCCTTTATGCCCGTAGGCACCTACGGCACAGTAAAAGGCATGTTGCCACGGGACATAAAAGAAATAGGCGCCGAGATTATTTTGGGCAATACCTTTCACCTAATGCTGCGCCCCGGCACACAAGTAATTAAAACCCTCGGCGATTTACACGATTTCACCCAATGGCACGGCCCGATCCTCACCGACTCCGGCGGCTTTCAAGTATTTAGCCTGGGCGAAATGCGCAAAATCACCGAAGAGGGCGTAACCTTTCGCTCCCCAGTGGATGGCAGCAAAGTTTATTTAAACCCGGAAATTGCCATGCAAGTGCAGCGGGATTTAGGCAGCGATATTGTGATGATTTTTGATGAATGCACGCCTTATCCTGCAACTCCGGATGAAGCGCGCAAATCCATGGAATTATCCTTGCGCTGGGCCCAGCGTTCTAAAAACGCACATGCCGATAATAATGCCGCTTTATTTGGCATCGTCCAGGGCGGCATGTACGAGCATCTGCGCGAGGAATCCTTAAATGGTTTAACCACAATTGACTTTGATGGTTATGCCATTGGCGGTTTAAGCGTGGGTGAACCCAAAGAAGACATGCTGCGCATACTTAATTTTTTACCGAACAAAATGCCCGTCGATAAACCGCGTTATTTAATGGGCGTGGGTAAACCGGAAGATATAGTAGAGGCTGTGCGCCGTGGTATCGACATGTTCGACTGCGTAATGCCCACCCGCAACGCCCGCAATGGGCATTTATTCACTCGCACCGGCGTAGTTAAAATCCGCAATGCTGTGCATAAAAATGACCCATCGCCTTTGGATGCAAGTTGCGATTGTTACACCTGTAAAAATTTCAGCCGGGCGTATTTGCATCATTTGGATAAGTGTGGGGAGATGTTGGGGGCGCAATTAAATACCATCCATAACCTGCGGCATTATCAGGTGATTATGCAGGAGTTGCGGGAGGCTATTGAGTTGGATCGGCTGGAGGAATATGTGGAGGAGTTTTATGCAAGACAAGGGAAAGAAGGTGCGAGACTAGATTAAACTGCACGCTTGTGCTCGCTGACGATTGTCAGTTTGTTCTGAAAGCATCTTGTCTGTAATATGCACGGGTTTAGATTTATGTTGTAAGTGGGTGTTTTTAGGGATTAAAAGGATGAGTCAAATAGCTTTAGCAGTTATTGCCACAGGTATGATCTGTTCGCTAGGAAACAGAACTGCAACTGTGTGTGCAGCGACCAAGGCAGGAATATCAGGGTATAGGGCAGTCAATATACTCAATCGTCGCAATAAGGCCATAGTGATGGCGCAGGTGCCCGATGGAGCAATGCCTCCTTTGACGGCAGAATTTGCGTTATTGAATCAACAATTGCCAGGCCATACCTACATGGTGCAATTGGCGGCTTCAGCTCTTTTGGATTGCCTGAGCGATTCAGCACGGCGCTATCCTTTGCCATTATTTATGTCGTGTCCGGAACTGCTGCCAGGGTTTAACGCGCGTCTAGAGCCATCTTTCGTTGAGCATGTAAAAACGCTTAGCGGCTGCAATATTGATATTGCGCATAGCCGCACTTTCGCCATGGGGCGAAGCGGTGGTTTCGAGGCGCTTAAAATCGCGTACTCCTATTTTGAAGCGACAGGCAATGAATTTGCGCTCATTGGAGGCGTTGATTCATACCGCCACTTTGGTCGTCAAATCGAAGCGCTTGATAAAGACAATCGACTGCTTGCCGAAGGAGCTACTAACGGTTTTGCCATTGGAGAGGGGGCATGCTTTCATCTTTTGGCGGCACCAAAGGCTGTGGTTAAATATTCACTAATGCCCAAAATATACCTGGGATATCCGGCCGTTGATCAAGAACCGGGGCATCGTTTCAGTCAATTGCCCTATCGTGGCAGCGGATTATCCGAGGCGTTTAGAAGGGCGTTAGCCGCTTCGCCGAACATACCCATAGAAAGTATTTATTCAGGTTTAAACGGGGAATCTTTTGGTGCCAAAGAGTTAGGGATTGCGCGGATCCGCAATCAGCCTCGGCTAGATTTGAATATTCCCGTGCGCCACCCTGCAGATTGTTTTGGTGATCTCGGTGCCGCTATGGCGCCGATGTTGTGGGGAGTAGTTGCTCAGAATGAAAAACGGCCAAGTCTTATCTACTGCTCATCGGATGGTCCTGAGCGAGGAGCAGTATGTGCGTGGCAGCCAGAATATAATTAATTGTTCAATTAAGGAGATTGTATGACTCAAATAGGTGAGGGGGTGGCTGTGCCATCAGAGGCTGATGAGGTTGAACCAGAGGAGATTGAGCATCTGGTAGATAAACCGCCTAAGCGAATGATCAATTTTTCCTGCTGAAAGGTTGGCTGGTTTCTGATTGGGAGGCAATGGCTAAAAGTAGTTAAACTATTAAGGAGGCTCTGAATAAGGGTTGTTTTCAAAACCTTTGCGGGCAGGAAGCCCGCGCCGGAGTTACGTGGATGAACTCGTGCGTTTTTGAAAATGCTACTTAATCAGAGGTTCCTTAAAACAGAATCGCCATTAATTGAAATGGATTGTGGCGATAGTGATTTTCTGAGTATGACAAGGTGTGTTAGTCCGTGTGGAATATCCATTTAAGTAGATTGGTGCAGTATTTTGGTTTTTTTCATCGGTATTCAGTCGGTATAAACTCTAATAGTTGGCTTCAAAAATTAGGCTCCTAAATCGAGTCTGCTAAATTTTGGTCGTTTTTATTGTGGTTGTGGCGTGTTTAGATAAAAGATGTGAGGACATTATCGTTATGTTGAGTAAAGTTTATGTGCTTGCCTTAATAATTTTCTCGTGTGGCGCATTTGGGCAAGAAACCTGTCTTAAAAAAGCAGAAAAGTTAATGGCGCAGGCTAAAAAAATGGATGCAACGCCCGCTCGTTGGGGGAAGAAACATCTTGCATTGCTTCAGGATGCACAAAATAATTTTATATGTGCAGCCCGAGAAGGGAACGCGTACGCCGGGTATGAGGCGGTGACACTGGCTAATCAACAACTTGCGAATGAGATTGCCCCTGAGCTAACTGTAAGTCTGCTGAAGTCAGCCGCGGAAGCAGGCCACGCTCAGGCAGCTTTGACGTTGGGAACTTATTTTTGTGGTAACCAAGTAACTGGGTGCGCAGCACCCGAAAAAGCAATGCCATGGCTAAAAAAAGCAATAGAGCTAGGTAATTCCACCGCGGCTATAAGCATGGGGCAATTATTTGAATATGGGTATGGCTCGGCAATTAACCTACCCAAGGCCATAGGCTGTTATCAAAAAGCCAGTACGCTAGGCGATTCAAATGGTGCAACTAATGCGGCTAGATTGAAAAATAAAGGTGTTTACAGTGCCGAGGAGTGTCTCAACTGAGTGTAAGGAAGGAGGGTTATCTAAATGGTAAAAGCAACCATGACTGAACTAGGTAAAGGCTATACTCAAAAATATGGCCATCTAACCTATTCGAAGAGTAAAGCACCAGGAACAATAGATTGTTCGAATCTTGTACATAGAATATTGAATGATGGTGGTATACCCGTCTCGTACCATGATACACATCATATGGCTGGCTCGGGTGATTATGAAATAATTGATGGCAAAGATGTCCAACCGGGAGATGTGGTGATGTTTCCTGGTCATGCGGGAATTGTCACATCCTATAACTTTGAAAAAAAAAGCGGAACATTTTTTGGGTCTCAAAGTAAAGGGCCTCAAGAAACTTATTTCGGCGCTGAATACCCCTCCTATGGTTTCCCATCCGTTACCGCTTTTCTTCGCCCAAAGAAGAAATTGGCACAGGTCTCTAAGCCGGCTATTCCGCCTTACACGCCACTAAAATGGGCCTATCCAATTAAGCTCAACAAGTCGGCTACAGGCTTTGCACCAGCAGAGTACTTCGCGGGACTTTCGCGCAGCCTTGGTGGCACCTACCCAATGGGTGCAAATGGTCTTTGGCACCCGGGCGTGCATTTTGACTTGGGCGGTGCTTCCCACCTTGATCCCAATGCGGGTGTATTTGCAATTGCGGATGGGCAAATAGTCGCCTATCGCATTGATCCGGAGCCACTAAAAATACGTTACCCTGCATCGGGTGCCTTATCGGAATATTCAAGTTCTTTTGTGCTGCTGAAACACAAGTTACAGATTCCCCCCAAGCCCCCGGCTCCTACAGCGAGCGATCCAGCGCCACTTGCCAATAATAATGCAACGACCCCAGCATCACCTGGGGCTGCCGCCGAACAACCCTTTATCACTTTATACAGCTTGTACATGCATCTAATGGATGCAAAATCCTATACTGACACCACTAAAAATCTGCCTTGGCCTCCCTATTTAATACGTAAAGCCAAAGTGAAATCAGGCTTACAAAGTACCCCCAAGGGGTTACGCTTACGCGACAAACCTGGCGGTATTGTGCTGGGAGTCATCCCCAAATTATGTCGTGTGGTACTTGGCACTGCGCACCCTAGCAATCACCAGTGGAAAAAAATTACGGCCATATCAGGGCTAGCAGTACCCGCTTGGACTGGCGCTGACGCCTACATATACGCCAAATCTCTCACTGGTGGCACAACGGTCGGCGACAATTGCAATGACATACAAGCTGATATAGCCATCACCAAAGTGGCCTATGTGCATTCACAACCCAAGTCCGCCGCCAACAATATCATTGCCAACATCCCCGAGGGCGCCATCATTACCCTAGGCCCTGCCGATAAATCTGAGCCACACTTTCATAAAATTCTGGCGCTGGAAAATATGCAAGGTTTTCCTGAACCTAAAAATACGGATGGAACATATTATGGCTGGGTCGATATCGATGATTTGGAAACTCTGCCGTACAATCCCGCATCCGGTGTGCAGACGGTAGTCCCAGCAATTGACGTAAACGCAGGCGATTTAATTGGCCACCCCGGTATTTACCAGCACCACAATAACCTCACTCCACAAATTCAAGTTCACATTGAATTATTTACCCCAGATGAACTACCGGCTTTTTTAGCAAAATCCCGTGAATGGGCCAAAGATCCAAATGTGCCGGAGCGCGAAAAAACACTACATAGAGTACCGGCGGGCACCAAATTGCTCGCCAGCGACGGCGCCACAACGCCTGGCCCACCTAACCCCAACGGTGAGCGCAACGCCATTCACTGCGAATTAATTTTACCCCTAAGCGCACTTAACGCCCTTAAACCCCAATACAAAGCCACCCTGCCAGAAAGTACAGCCGCCAACGCAAAAACCTGGCGCTATTGGTATTTAGAAAATGTGGCCGGGCAAGCCGGTGGCAAGCCACTAAGCGGCTGGCTTTGTGAAAAAGACGTCATCAAAACCTCCCCTTGGGATTGGCCAGGGTTTGAATGCATCGAAGACAACACCGCCGACGAACAATTAATTGCCTATCAACTCAAAAACACCAACAAATTACGCGGCGAAGAAATCAGCAAATATGCTGCGGTCGATAACTTAGAATCCAGCTCACCGTTACTTAAAAAACTAATTGAGATAATCAAGGCCAACCCAGTAGAAAACACCACCCCAAATCCCTTAACTTACACTCAGCTTCTGAGCGCCTACAAAGGCTTTTGGTGTGCGCAAAAAATTGCCGGTCTCGCTGTAAAAACAAAAACGGAATGGAAAAAAGTCGAGGCGCGTTGGAATGCGTTGGATGAGATCATGGGGCACCATCTTGACGATGAGCACCCGGATTGGGTGGTGGAGAAGCAGAAGATTAGAGGGATGAGTTTTTTCGATGATGTGACCGCAATACTGAATTCAAATGGAAACTCCCTGTGGCACTTAAATGCAGCCGAAACAACAATTACTCACTCTCGAAACAATAAATGTGAATTAACTGTTGATTTATTTAGAGAAATTTTTGGAAATATACGATTATTTACTGCCAGCAATATGCCAACAGATTGCAGTGCTTATGACATTTCTATCGAGCGATTCGTAGAGTTACTAAATGAGGGTTTCGTTAAATATAATATAAATTGCTGCTCGCAAATTGCACATTTCCTGTCTCAATCTTGCCATGAAAGCGCTCATTTTAATACGACAATGGAATATGCAAGCGGTTCAGATTACGATATTGGTAGTTACCCAGCATCTGTGTGTGAAGGCTTAACAGCTGATACTATGACTCACGACTGCAAACGCCGCAACCAAATAATTGCGGAAGGAAATACTTCGATAGGTGATGGACCCAAGTATAAAGGGCATGGCATCATCCAGGTCACTTGGAAAAGTGCTCACCAAAAATACCAAGACTATAGCGGCGCGCAAGTGGTCAACAATCCAATGTTGCTTTGCAAGGATATAAACCTAGCGGTAGATTCAGCCTTCTGGATCTGGTGTCATGTTAAAAAGCTAGATGTTAAAATTCCTAATTGGGAAGGCGAGCTGTCTGCCGAGCTTGATGCTGATCCAATATCTGCAGGCGAAACAATTGTGACTCGAGTAACTAAAGCAATCAATGGCGGGTCTAATGGGCTTGCAGACAGAAAGTCCCTATTTAAAAAAATTAAAGAGCACTTAAAATGATAAAAGTTATTTGTACGTCACTAAGCATTTTATTTTTCACAAATTATTCTCATGGCCTAGAACTCAACGCTAACAGTGCGATAAAGGGAGATGAAATAAACAAAAAATGCAAGATAACAGGATTAATTAAAAGAACAGAATCCGAGATAAGGCAAGCCATCTCTTCCACAAATGAATCCATGCTAGTTACCCCCGAAGAAATATCTGAATTCAAGGAAATTCAAGCATTCGACATTAACAGCGATGGATACTGCGAGCTCATCATCGGCACTGGGCAGGGTGATGTCAACGAAGAATACGCGCTCTTTACGAACAGTGCCGGGATGCTAAAAAGATCTTCCGTCAAATCTATTTATAATCCCAACTTCAAAGAAGGCTATATATACAGCAAATATCGAGAGGATGCTACAACCAAAAGCATCACAATTCGATTTTCAGCAAAAAAAAACGATTTTTATGTAAGTCAGGAGGAAATTGAACTAGATAATAGCCTCAAAAAAATAACCCAGCTCTCTGATACTGGCAGTAAATTAAAAAACGAGATTTTAGACATTAACGGATCACCCGCATCACTCACTATCGCTTCAGAAAAATCTTATTTTGGAGATCTAACGGCTGAGTTTGAATTCAAAGAAAGAAAAAGTTATTTGGTTAAAGGAGATAAGGTAACAATTATAGATTTTGCGGAGAATAATGGCGCCGGATGGTATAAAATTTTATACAAAGGAAAAAAAATGGAGATAATTGGCTGGATGAAAAAGGAGAGTTTCACGCCGAGCCGGGGAGCCTAACGTGTAACCCGCACAAGCCTTAGGGCGCACCTTAATGCGCCCTAAGGCACGTTAATTAATACGGCTTACGCGTTGGCATATTCTAATCGCAAAGGTCTCGCGATATTTTGCAGGTTCTTCGTGGATCTGTGAAAAACCCCCGCTTCTGACGGCAAAATAGACCTTCGTTGTACCTCGTAGCTTATGAGAGCATTTCCAGCTTGCCGCAGTAAAATAATACGCTTGTGCGGAAGTTCTTGAATGAGCGGAACCCACGGGCATCTGCTTTGACCGTCTGAATTTTAGAATTTAACCCCTCTGCCGCAGCATTGGTAATTCTGAAATCGAAATAATTGATAAAATTCTCAATATGCCGCTTGATCATTTTTGCCTTTTCATCCATAGGCTTTAAACGACTCCGCACTGCGCGGGCATGCCACCGCATAAAAAATTTCCGTGCTGCAGCTTTCGATCTATACGCCCAAAAGGTACGGAAGATTTCCTTGATGCTCCAAGCCTTGGCAGTTTTTAAATGAGAATTAACCACCTGAGAAAATTCGACAACATCGTCATCACTTAGATTTTCAGGTTTGCGCAGCCACTGGAATTTTGTACCCTTTAATGCGCTATTCCCTTGCTGTAGCAATGTTCTGTGCTCGCTCCTGCGCACTTGATCGACCGCCTTGTTTAGATGCTGAACGATATGAAAACAATCGTGTACAATTTTGCTATTGGGTAGCATTTTTTCAACAGAATTGGCATAGGCTTTCCACATATCCGACGCAACAGCATTCACTTGAGTTCGTTGGGTTTTAGTTAGCGTTTGGGTTATAAGCTGTTCTGCCGCTTCTTCCGTACGCTCTTCTATCACATCCAATACACGCCCCTCATCAAGATCAAACAGGCTGGTAATATATTGGTGACCGGATCGAAATTGTTTTTCATCCAATCCAATGTGGTGAATTGGCGCTTGCGCGCGCCGCGCAAGACGACGCTCAACAGCTCGTTCTTTAATTGCATTGATTTGGTGCCAATTGAGTTTTATTATTTTCGCGCTTCCTCTACACTACGGGCTACTTGCAGAATGCGAATCGCAAATGATTCAAATAAAAAAGTAAACCGAGAGTGCTTGCCCGCCCAGGGAACGGTAAGGCTTTTAACCCCGTGTTCAGGGCATTTAATACGTGGAATTATGCAGTGAATATAGGTGGTAAATTGCATGACATCTAAGTGGCGCAACGTACGTATTGTGCGATCATCGTGCTTTTGGCAGCGTCGCTGGCACTCGGGACAAAGGCCTCTGTCGTCTTGATATTCAATAGATATATCCAAGCGCTGCTCGGTTGTATTTAAATTGTTAGTTTCTATGGCCCAAGGGGAATTCAGGCCAAGCAGGAGGGCGTAATGGGCTTCAATATCCATAGTCAGGGCTCAATCGTACAACAAGGTCTATTTTGCCATCAGAAGCGGGGGTTTTACACAGATCTACGAAGAACCAAAGGAATATTTCTTAGACGCGCCCCCTGAATTTCATATGAGCGGCCTACCATTTTCGCTTGCAGGGTGTTTTGGGGCATCCCGCAGTCGAAACTTGCCTGTCAGGCCAATTTCCATGGAATACACGGCTCAGTATTTTGAGAAATACGATGGGAATTGGGCGCGTTGGCATTCTACTAATACAGCTGTGCAAGAAAATTATAAAACGGCGATTAATGCTATTAAGGCCAGATTTACTGATGAGTTTAAAAGTGAAAAATAATACTACGATAAATTCTCTAATGTTTCTCATTGTTTCGCTGCTGGCACCAAGTTATGCATGGTCTAGTTGCTTAGAGGAGCTTTCTAGAATTGTGGCTGGCAGTAACTTTAAGGGGATGTACCCTAGAGGTTCGCAATCAGTCGAGCTAGTTCTCGACAGAATAGAAGGCGGCATAATAACCGCCAAAGTTAAGTACGTCTCTGCTGGTTCAAGATCTCCGCAGGGATTTCAGGGAGATCAGGGGGTTGGTTGGGTTAAATATAATGAGCCGACCGGGGAGTTGTTCGAAATAGATGTTGCGGATGAGGCGGTTAGACGGCTAGGCGTCAAGGAAAAATATATCGTTGCGTACAATGAGTGTATGAAAAAGTCTTTAACAATAATTGCTGCGCCATCTGAGATTGTATTTAAACAGATGACCATCAAAACATCCCAAAAACGCTCTTATTTTTACCTTGAGCCCGAAGAGGGGGCGCTGATTAAAAAAATCTATTCTTGATTAATGGTGATAAAGTTCAGGCATTCAATTCTCAAAATGAATTTACTAAAGTTCGGTATATTAGAAAAAATGGGGAGGCTGTAGATGGTTGGATTAAGTCGAGCGATCTATCATTTTAAGCGTTATTAAAAAGTATCAAGGAGTTGGTTGAAAGCTCTATTGGTGCATTCATGATGTAATAAAATTGGTCGGGGTAAATCAATAAATTAATTTTTCTGTGGCTGCTATAGTCTGGGAGGGCGTGCCCAGACGAGCTTTTTACTATCAATCCGGCACCCGTCTGTGGGTGCCAGATAAGCGAGCTTTAGGATTGCTAATGAAGTTTTGTTGGTCGCTTACCTATCTCTAGGGTTTTACCAACTGAATATTATCAAAACTCACATCCATAACCCCCGAAGGCTCAACCACCAGCATATTAGTAATAGAGGCCAGGTTAGCCGCCCCCGCCGCCAGCGAATTCCCCCGTGCGATCAGTTGTGCGATGGGAATGCGAACCTGAGTCCACTGGCCTGTTGGCGGCAGCGTCACGGTGATGTCTGAGGTATTAGGCCAGCCGCTATCAAATTTGATTAATAATTTACTTCCTGCCGCTGCGGAATTTATTTTTAAATCAAATTGAATTTCCCCGCCCTCTGCCCAGTCGCGCAGGTCTACTGGCCCGTCGATTAAATTTAAAAAGACATTGCCGTTACTGCCGTTTTTAATGATGCGTAAAATTTTACCTCTGGGGGTTTCTGTTGTTTCGCTGATGGTAATTGCGTTATCCGGGTTGTAGCTGTCGTAGCGCAAACCGCTGGCAAGGCCTTCGTTAAATAGGGTGAATAAGGGTGGTATGGCGTAGCCGTTGCGGCCGGGGGTTACGGCCGGGGGCGAGTTGCCTGCGAGAGGTTTTATGCTGGGGTTGATAAAACTCGCGCAGCCTTTACCGCTAGCTGTGTCTTTCGCGCATTGGTAAACCCGCACAAAATCCACCTGCATGGTTTGTGGAAATTGGGTTTGGGCGTTGGGGCTGCCGGGCCAGTCTCCGCCTACGGCCAGGTTTAAAATCATGTGAAAGGCTTGATCAAAAGGGGCACCCGCTTTGCTGGTGGCGGCGGTAAACCAGCCAGTTTGAACTTGAGTGGCATAGTGGTTGTTGTCCACATACCAGCGAATTTCGCCAGCTTCCCATTCCACTGAATAGGTGTGAAATTCCTGCCAAATGGGCGTGGCGGGAGAGTAGTTGGTGCCGGTGTATTTATTGTTGGGCCAGGGGTTGCCGTAGTGCAGGGTGCCGTATACCGCGTTGGCGCCTGCTGCGTTGGTGTTCACCGCTTCCATAATGTCGATTTCGCCACTTAAGGGCCAGGCGCCATAGACGGATTCGGTGGGCAGCATCCAAATGGCGGGCCAAATGCCTTGGCCTTGGGGTAATTTGGCGCGTATGTCCATGCGGCCATAATGCCAATCGCCTTTATTTTTGCTGCGCAGGCGGGCGGAGGAATAGTCGCGGCTTACCGAAGTATCCTGTGGGTTGTAGGCCGGGTCGTCGTCAAATTTACCTGGCCCTTGAGTCGGTTTTTTGAGGGCGGTTATGTTCAGGTACCCATTGCTAACAAAGGCGTTTTCCGCCGAGGTTGTGTAGCACTGCAATTCATTATTGCCGCCGCCCGTGCAGTTTTTTTCAAATGACCATTTACTGGTGTTAATGGTCGTGCCGTCGAATTCATCTGCCCAGACTAATTGCCAGCCTGCACCAGAGCTTGATGAGCTGCCAGTCGAGCTTGATGAGCTGCTGGCGCTGGACGAACTTGAGCTACTGGACGAACTGCTCGAGGAGGAGCTGCTACTCGATGAGCTACTGCTTGATGAGCTGTTACTTGATGAACTAGCAGGTGTGCCGGGGTTATTGCCGCCGCAGGCGGTTAGGCTAATGATTCCAAGGGGCAGAACTAATCGCAGCATATTCACGTCTCGCGGCAAAAAAGAACCCCGGCAAGAGCCGGGGTGCTGAGGATGGGGTTAGGGGTTGAGCTTAGTCGTTGCTGCAATGGTAGCGGGGGATTTCTTTTAACACCTTGCGCCCGTCGCGGTATTGCACGCTGTAACAATTGCCGTATTCATCGCGGCGGGTTTCCGGGTAATAAACGTGCTCTACGCGTTTGTGGGCGGGGTAGTGGCGGCGCGGCTCAGAGTAGGTGTATGTGGGGCCATAGTAATAAGTAGTGGTTTCCGGTTCGCGCACATACACGCGTTCAGAATAATAAGGGCGGCTGTAGCTGTAGTCAGGATAATAGGTGGTGCGTGAGCTGTAGCTGCTGGGGTAGCTGGAATAATAGGTAGAACTGGATGAGTAGCTACTGCGGTTGCTGCTATCGGCTATGGCTGCACCCAGTACCAAGCCGCCAATTAATGCAACAGCGGCATCTGAATCTCGATGGTGGTGATGGCGGTGTTCCCAGGCGGCCGCCTGGCCGGAGTACAAAACAGACGTTAGGGCAGTTAAGGCAAGTAAACGGTTCATAACACAAACCTCCTACGACTTGTGGTGTTGCCAGTGTGAGTATTCAAGGATGAATCTCTCCTTAATAATAACCGAAAACCTCTGCGAATTCGCTAGTTTCACTGGGTATTTTTGTTGGCTAATTACAGGTGTTGCGCCTGTGCAGCGCTGTATCGGCTAACTGATTGAGTGTGAAAATAAATTAATTAGCTGCAGTGCGGCAAGCCATCAAGTAGATTTTAAAAAATGCCAATCTCTAATTATTAACTCGGCGGCTTTTAGTGTTTGGTTAATCATTTAGTCGTTTCGTAAGACACCTCAGTACAGGTGTGTCGCTGCGGTGTTAATTCTGCCCACAGCTCCCGCTCAGAAGAGTTCCGAAATCACCATTTAATCAGAACTTGCTATAAGGTTCTTGGAGTGCGTTTTCATACGCAATTAAGCGGCCCGGAGCGCCCTCTAGTCTGCGCATACTGCTTGGAGCGTCACGGCTTTGGCGCTATGGGGTTTAACTGGATTTGTCTGTACCCCGATGACACCCGCGGCAGGCCTGTTTTCACCCACTGGCACGATGGCTGCACTAAGGCCTTAATGACAAATAATTGACTGCATGTGGCAGGTTCGATTGATGCGAGGAGAGGCCATGTTTGATGACAAAGTCATATTAATAACCGGTGGAACAGGTTCCTTCGGCAAAATGTATACACGCATTTTGTTGGAGCGCTACCGGCCGCGCAAAATTATTATTTTTTCGCGCGATGAGTTAAAGCAGTACGAAATGCAGCAGGTATTTAACGCTGAGCCCATGCGTTATTTTCTCGGTGATGTGCGCGATAAAGAGCGAGTCATGCAGGCCTGTAACGGAGTGGACTATATTATCCATGCGGCGGCATTAAAGCAGGTGCCTGCCGCTGAATATAACCCGACCGAATGTATCCGCACCAATATTTACGGGGCGGAAAATGTGATTCGCGCGGCCATCAGCAATCATGTTAAAAAAGTTATTGCACTCTCGACGGATAAAGCGGCATGCCCCGTTAACCTATATGGTGCCACCAAACTAGCCTCCGATAAATTATTTGTCGCCGCCAATAATATGACGGGCGGAACAACAGAATTTGCTGTTGTACGCTACGGCAACGTGGTGGGCTCCCGTGGCTCGGTGGTGCCGTTTTTTAAGCAAATGATCGCCGAGCGCAAATCGGAGCTTCCCATTACCGATCCTGAGATGACGCGTTTTTGGATTACCCTGCAGCAGGGCGTTGACTTTGTGATTAAAAATTTTTCCCGTATGAAAGGGGGAGAAATATTCGTCCCGAAAATACCGACGGTGCGCCTGCTGGATTTGGCTGAGGCCATAGCGCCGGAAATGCCAACTAAAATAGTCGGTATACGGCCCGGTGAAAAACTGCATGAAACCATGTGCCCCTTGGATGACTCGCATTTAACGCTGGAGTTTGATGATCATTTTGTGATTACGCCCACCATTAAATTATTCCGCTATGTGAATTATGAAATTAATAATTTAGGTGAGCGCGGCCACGCTGTACCGCGTGGGTTTTCCTATAATTCGGGCAACAACCCCCATGTATTAAATGTGGATGAAATTCGCCAACTGCACGAGATGGCCGAGGTATGATCCCCTATGGCCGCCAACATATTTCCGAACAGGAAATAGATGCCACACGGCTAGTATTGCAGTCGGATTGGTTAACTCAGGGGCCTAAGGTTGCTGAGTTTGAAGCGGCGCTCGCCGCTTATGTACAGGCGCCCCATGCCATTACCTGCGCCAATGGCACCGCAGCGCTGCACGCGGCCTGTGCAGCGCTTGGCCTTGGGCCGGGGGATGAACTTTGGACCTCGCCCAATTCATTTGTGGCCTCTGCAAATTGCGGAATGTATTTAGGTGCCAAAGTAGATTTTGTTGATATAGACCCGCACACACGCAATTTATGCCCCAAACAATTGGCGGCTAAATTAGCGGCAGGCCGGGTGCCTAAAATTCTGGTGGCGGTGCATTTTGCTGGAGTGGCCTGCGATATGCCGGCTATTTTTGCGTTGGCCCAAAAGTATGGTTTTTATGTGGTGGAAGATGCCGCCCATGCCATTGGTACCCAGGTTGAAGGCCTTCCTGTGGGGGCTTGCCGGTTTAGTCATGCAACCTGTTTTAGCTTTCACCCGGTTAAAAATCTTACCACCGGTGAAGGCGGTGCTATTACCACGGCGGATGCCGTTATTGCCAATCGCCTGCGCCGCTTCGTCACCCATGGTATTACGAAAAATCCTGAAGAATTTACTGAACCTTGCCCGCCACCCTGGTATTACGAGCAACAAAGCCTAGGGTTTAATTATCGCTTATGTGATATTCAAGCCGCTGTGGGTATTGTGCAACTGTCAAAGCTTGAGAGTTTTATTCAAAAACGCACGGAATTGTTTCAGCGCTATCAGGATCATTTAGCCGATTTACCAGTAACACGGCCAACACAGCCTAAGCAGCAGCGTGTAGCGCCGCATATTTATGTGGTTGAGTTGCCGCCTCACTCCCGTTTGCCTGTATTTAATAGCCTTAAGGCAGCAGGTGTTGGTGTCAATGTGCATTATATTCCCATACATTTGCAGCCATATTACCGCGCGTTAGGATTTAAAGCGGGGGATTTTCCCGTTGCAGAACAGTATTACGCCGGTGCATTAACTCTGCCGCTTTTTGTTGATATGAGTGTTGCTCAGCAGGATTACGTTTTGGAGCAACTGGAGCGCGCCCTATGCGCATAGCGGTCATTCCCGCCCGCGGTGGCAGCAAGCGCATTCCGCGCAAAAATATTAAAGCCTTTATGGGGCGCCCCATTATAAGGTACGCCATTGAGGCAGCGCTTGAGAGCCAATTATTCGATAAGGTTGTGTGCTCAACGGACGATGACGAAATTGCCCAGGTGGCACTAGCGGCCGGTGCGCAGGTGCCCTTTATGAGGCCGGCAAATATTGCTGATGATCATGCCATCACGGCGGATGTAATTGCCCATGCGGTTAATTATTTGCTAGCAAACGGCTGCCAGGTGCAGAGCGTCTGTTGTCTCTATGCAACGGCTGCATTTGTAACAGCACAGCAACTGCGTGACGCCTATACATTATTCCAACAACAACACTGTGATTTTGTGTTTTCTGCTACAGCCTTTGATTTTCCAATTCAAAGAGCTATTTATCTTAAGGAGGGCGGCAGGGTGGAGATGTTTTATCCTGAATATGCGCTTACTCGTTCCCAGGATTTAACACCGGCCTTTCATGACGCTGGGCAATTTTATTGGGGTACGGCCACGGCTTGGTTGGAAAAGCGCCGTATTTTTAGCCCCAATTCAGCAGCGTTTATTGTCCCCTCTCACGAGGTGCAAGATATAGACACCTTGGATGATTGGCGACGGGCAGAATTATTATTCCAACTGCGCCAGCAACTATCATGTACTGCGTCATCCGTGTAAATGCGTATCCGCACCTGGGTAACGGCCATTTAATGCGCTGTTTAACCCTCGCCCGTATTGCCCAGCAGCAGGGTTGTACGGTCGTATTTGTTTTGGCGGATTATTCAAGTACCCCAGTGCGTTTTATTGAGGCGGCAGGGTTTAATTATGTTCTTGTGCCCGTTGCGGATGAATTGGCGGACGCCGCGCATTGTGCGAAATTGTTAGAGGACTTACAGGCTCCTTGCCGTGTGGTTGTTGATGTATATGCGCTGAGTGCTACCTGGCACGCATTTATTTATCCGCGTTGTGATCAGTTAATGGTGATTGATGATTTGGCGAATCGTAATTACTACTGCGATCATCTCTTAGATCATACGCCAGGCCGCACAGCGGCATGCTACGCTTCTTGGGTAAATCAGCAGGCGAATATTTATGCCGGATGTGAACATGCTTTATTGGCGCCGGAATTTTTTGCCGCAGTGGGTGATGCACAAAAAATTCGCGCTGCAGCCTGTTCATCCAAGCGGCCATTAAAATTACTGATTTCATTAGGTGGCACGGACCCTAAATCGCTGTCACAGGTTTGGTTTAATCTGTTGGCTCCGCACCTAGACGCATTTGCGCAGGTAACATTTTTATTGGCGTCTAACGCCGTGGGTTTAGCTAGCTTGGCGAAAAAAATTGCCATAGCCCAAGCCGGTGGCAGCAAGGTGGATTTGGTTGTAGATGCACGCAATGTAGCGCAATTATTATTAGAGTACGATCTGGCCATAGGCGGCGCTGGCGTATCGGCGTTAGAGCGCGCAGTGTTAGGTTTGCCGAGTTTATTGCTGACTCTGGCCGATAACCAGGTGTTGCAAGCGCAAACCTTAATTAAGGAAGGCTGTGCATTGGATTTAGGTGACTGGCAGCAGGTGCCAAGCTTGGATGCGCAGCAAAAAGCGTTAAATAGTTTATTGGCATTGGTGCAGGATAAGACCCGTTATGAGCATTTAAGCCAGCAAGCTTTTAATTTAATCGCACCTGGGCAGCCCTATCAGGCTGTGCACAAATTTTTAACCCAGCCACGAAGTGATTACCCATTATCAAGCGGATGCTAATTCATGAATAGGCCGATTTATTTAGGCAGTCGAGCGGTAGGTGTAGGCCACAAACCTTTTATTATTGCCGAAATGTCGGGCAATCATAATCAATCCCTCGAGCGCGCATTGGCGATTGTGGATGCTGCCGCACAGGCAGGTGTCGATGCTTTAAAGATCCAAACCTACACGCCGGATACCATGACCATCGCGTCTAATCGAGCAGAATTTTTAGTGCAAGACCCAGGCAAACTCTGGGCGGGAAAATCCCTTTACCAACTATATCAAGAGGCTTATACGCCATGGGAATGGCATGCCGAAATTTTTGCCCGTTGCAGGCACTGGGGTATTGAAGCCTTTAGCACGCCCTTTGATGAATCGGCTGTAAATTATTTGGAATATTTAGAAGTGCCCTTTTATAAAGTGGCTTCGTTTGAAAATACCGATTTACCCCTTTTAGCGGCGATTGCCAAAACCGGCAAGCCAGTCATTATGTCTACCGGTATGGCACGAATAAATGAGCTTAACGATGCTGTAAATTGTCTGCGTGCAAACGGCTGTGCGGAATTAATTTTATTAAAGTGCACGAGCACTTATCCAACCTCGCCGGAAAATACCCATATCAATACCATTCCCCATATGGCGCAGTTATTTAATTGTCCGGTGGGATTGTCTGATCACACCATGGGGGTAGGTGTTGCGGTGGCGAGTATTGCGCTCGGTGCCTGTGTGGTGGAAAAACATTTTACCCTTGCCCGCAGTGATGGCGGTGTGGATTCGGCGTTTAGTTTAGAGCCCGCCGAAATGCAGCAATTGGTGGTGGAAGCCGAGCGGGCTTATCTTGCTCTGGGGCAGGTAAATTACGGCCAAGGGGAGCACGAAGAAAAAATGCGTCTGTACCGCCGCTCAATATATGTCACTCATCCTATTAAAAAAGGCGAATTGTTTACTCGTGATAACACACAAATTATTCGCCCTTCATTAGGCTTAGCACCGAAATATTATGAACACATTTTAGGCCGGCCCGCCCGCTGTGATATTGCGGCCCAAGAGCCCTTATCTTGGGCTCAGGTAGATTAGAGGCTTACTTCGTGGCGAATTGTGTTCTTGTGGGTTTAGGTAATATGGGCTGGCGTTACGACGCGGCGAGTGACGGCGTGTTAACCCATGCTAAAGCTATTGAGGAGCACCCGAATTTAACTCTGGTTGCAGCGGTAGACAATAACCAGCAAGCCCGTGAAGCATTCGCACAGCGTTATGTGAATGTGGCGGTGTTTTCTGATTTGGCTGCGGCAGCGGAGCACCATAGCTTTGATTGGATAATCCTTGCGGTACCGACGCCTTTGCATCCTGCGGCATTTTACGAAGCGCTTGAGCTTAAGCCTAAAGTAATTATTTGTGAAAAACCTATTGCGCCTTCGCTGTTGGAGGCCCGCGAAATGTTGGCGCGGGCCAAGGCAGCAGGCGTTATGGTTTTTATTAACTATATTCGCCCCCATGAGCCTCAATGTAAGGCCATGTTTAATTTTATTCGCGAAGCACACTGGGGATCCGTTGAAAAAATAATGGTGCGTTATGGGAAGGGTATTGCCAATAATGCCTCTCATTTTATTCAGTTGTTAGTTCTGGCATTTGGTGCGCCTGAGCAGGTACAGCTACTAAGTGCCTACAGAACTTGCCTTGCCGACCCGGATGCCGATTTTGTTCTGCGGTTTGCAAGCCTTAGTGTGTATTTTTTACGGTTTGATTATCAGCACTATGCGCTGAGTGAAATGGATATTTATATGCAGCAAGGCGCTATATTTTATCGCGCTATGGGGCAGTCTATTGAATATCAGCAGGCTCAACCCGATGCTTTATTCCCTGGTGTGCGACGTTTACAAACTGTGCGCACGGAGGCAACTCAATTAAGTTATTACCAACGCCATGCGTTGGCCTATTATTACCATGTATGGCAGAGCCAAAGTGACGATGGGTTATTGACTCAATCGGCTTTGGAGTCGTTAAACATTGTGGAGCAGCTTCAGGCGCAAATACAGTCAACGAGCACGCCTTAGTTTATTAGGAACCCTTTATGCAAACACTCGCACTTTTAGGCGGCACAGCGGCATTTACCCGGCCCTTAGTACCCTATAACCCCTATGGTGAAGAAGAAATAATGGCGGCAACGGAGGTAATTCGCTCCGGTTGTTTATCCAGTTTTATTGGCGCTTGGGGAGAGGGATTTCTCGGCGGCCCTCAGGTGCGCGGGTTTGAAGCAGAGTGGGCCGATTTTTTTGGCGTTAAACATGCCATCAGTGTTAATTCTTTAACCTCTGGGCTAATTTGCGCAGTGGGTGCATTGGATATAGAGCCGGGGGATGAAATTATTGTAAGCCCCTGGACCATGTCTGCATCGGCTACCTGTATTTTGGTGTGGAACGCTATTCCAGTTTTTGCGGATATAAACCCCGATACATTTAATTTGGATTTTCAAAGTGTGGTGGCCAATATTACACCTCGCACTCGCGCGATTATTGTGCCGAGTATTTTTGGTTATGGGGCGGATCTTAAAGCCTTGCAGCAGGTGGCCAAGGCCCAAGGCATTAAAATAATCGAAGATGCTGCACAGGCGCCAGCCGTTAAATATGCCGGTAAATGGGTGGGCACTTGGGGGGATATAGGTGGCTTTAGCTTAAATTATCACAAGCATATTCACACCGGCGAAGGCGGTATTTGCGTAACGGATGATGATAACTTGGCTGAGCGTATGCGCCTAATTCGCAATCATGCCGAGGCGGTGGTTGACAAAAAGGGTTATGAGTGTATCCATAATATGATTGGCTTTAATTTTCGCTTGGGCGAGATAGAGGCAGCGCTCGGGCGGTGTCAGTTAAAAAAATTGCAGGCAAAGGTGGATCAGCGTTTTGCCCTGGGCTGCAGGCTGCAAAAATTATTAGCCGGTTTAAAAGGCTTGCACACCACACCTATTGAAGAAGGCAATACCCACGCATTTTATGTTTTTGGTATGCGTTTAGATGTGCGCGCCTTAGGTGTTCCGCGGGATAAAATCTATGCTGCGCTAGTGGCAGAGGGTGTGCCGGGGCTATCGAAGCAATATGTGAATGTACACCGTTATGCCATGTACCGAAAAAAAATTGCTTATGGTAAAGAGCATTTCCCCTGGCGCAATGGTTTGTATGAAAGTTCGGTGGAATATGCCAAAGGCATTTGCCCTGTTGCCGAGCAATTGCAAGATCAAACCTATTTAGGCCTGCATCTTTGCCAGTACGACTTTAACCTGGACGATATGGAAGCAATCGCGCAGGCCTTCTACAAGGTGTGGTCGAAAATGGATGCTATTAAACAATCATTAAATCAATAAGTCTTGTTCAGTCGGCGTTTAAATTGCGGCGAATCTGCTTTAAATAAAAAATCCTCGCATTTACGTCGGTACTGGCGGGGCGAGCACAAAAAAGAGCAGGACTAGCCTGTGCGTCTTAGGGCTTATATTTAGCGCGTAGCTGCGCGCCTATTTAAGATCGACTAATTGCTGAGTGTGTGCAGGCGAAAAAATTATTAGGAGGTTATGTGAGCCACCAGTTTCTGTATCAATCCCACCGCATCGGCGTGCGCGGTTTGTCCTGTAAAGAGTTGCAGGGCAATTATGCGCATTGGTTTAGTGATGCTAGTGTATGTGCATTTAACAGCCATTTTGCCTACCCTAAAAGCCAAGAAAGCCTGCAGGAATTTATTCATCAGTTGGCTTCTAATGCGAACCATATAGTGTGGGCCATTTATGACCGTGCCGATGGTATACACATAGGCAATATAGGCCTGCGCATTTTTAACCGTATTGATAATAATGCTGAGCTGAGTTTTTTGCTGGGAGAGAAGGCCTACTGGGGGCGAGGCTATGGGTTTGAGGCCGGACAGATGATGATTGGCCATGGATTTAATGTGCTGAATCTGCAGCGAATTTACTGCGGCTGCGCGGGCAATAATCTCCCCATGCAGTGCTTGGCCGCCAAGCTCGGTTTTGTGCAGGAAGGTGTGCGGCGTAAGAATTTGTATTTGTGGGGTAAATACGAGGATGAAATTGAGTACGGATTATTGCGCGACGAATATGTGCCTCGTGCACTTGAGCCATAGTGTTGATGCGTTATTTATTGATTAGCCATAACGCCGGTGGCGCGGCTTTATTAGCGGCATGGGCGGCCCATCAAGGGCAGGCAATTGTGTTTGATTGCTTATTAAATGGCCCTGCGGTTGGTATTTTTTGTCAGCGTTTAATACATGCTCATCTCATTGCGCCCCAAGCGTTGGTGTTTAGTCGCTACCAAGCGGTTATTACTAGCACCAGTTCAGCAGAAACGGGTTGGGAAACCCGCTGGATTTATCAGGCCCGTGCCCAGGGTATAAAAACAATCAGTATGCTGGATCACTGGACGAATTATGTCAGCCGCTTTTTATGGCGCGATGAATATGTATTTCCCGATGAGATCTGGGTGTGCGATCAGTATGCATTAGCTCTGGCGCAAACGTGCCAACAGCAGGTGCCCGAATATCCGCCTGTAGGGCAGGTGCCTAATTTTTATCTGCAGGATTTAGCTAATTACATTCGCCTGCGTCAAGATGAGCTGCGCAATAGGGATACAATTTTATTTGTCAGTGAGCCGTCGAATAATCCACTTTATACGGCCCAGCATGCGCTCAAGAAATTTCTGGTTTACCTGCACAGCCAGCCCCACTCGTACACAACCTTGCGACTGCGTTTGCATCCAAGGGAGCGCGTCGAGGATTATGCGGCGATTCTTAATGCCCACTATGAATCAATTGAGGTTGAATTATCCTCCAACAGTCGGCTGGAGGATGATTTATGTTGGGCGGCCTGGGTGGTGGGTTGCCAAACTATGGCGATGGTGGTGGCACATGCGGCAGGTATTCGTGTGGCCAGTTGTTTACCTGCCAATGTGATTACCAGTGCGTTACCTCATAAAGAAATTCCGCGTTTATTCCCTGCAATGCCATAACTCATACAGTAATTAAGGTGTAAGTTATTACCTAGGTACCCGCAATGAATACACATCATTTCAGACACGCCGTGAATCCATCCTTGTAGGCTCGTCAAAAAGATCCCTCTTTTTGACGGTCTGAAATGATGTGTATTCATTGCTTCCGTAAAGCTAGTAATTGCAATTTAAATGCTACTAAGTCCCGCAAAATGTTTGATAAGGAGCATCAAACCCTGGCGGTGGATTGCTGTAGATTTCTTTGCCCGCTTGTAGATTAAAAGGCTGTTCTGCGAGGGTTAACAATTCATGAAACAGTGTAAAGTCGCCGTCTTCCTGGGCGTGTTGAATGGCCTTTTCCACCCAATAATTACGCGGGATAAAGGCGGGGTTGGCGGCTAATAAAGCGTCTTTTATTGTTTGAGGGCTGAGTCTGCGCGCACGAATACGCGTGCGCCACTGCTCGAGCCAAGCGGTTAATTGGGGTTTATCGCTTAAATTCGTGTGGGGTAATTCAGCATCAATTGCTGCGGCTAGGTTGCGATTGGTGAAGGTAAAATCCAGCCCATACAGGTGCAAACACTGTAAATAATCCAACACAAAGCGCGCATCGGTGTCATCGTTTTGATCATCCAGTGCGAGTTTTTTTCGCCAGCCATTTAGCCAGGCGGTTTGATACAGGCTGTGAAATTGCTCAAGGCTCGCTTCAGCTTGGGCGATGGCATTTTGTTGATTCTCATCCAGCAGGGCTAATAAGCACTCTGCAAAGCGGCTTAAATTCCAGAGGGCAATCTGCGGTTGGCGTCTGAAGGCGTAGCGGCCTTCCCGATCAATCGAACTAAAACACTGGTGAAATACAAATGTATCCATAAAGGCGCAGGGGCCATAGTCGATGGTTTCGCCACTGACGCTGGTGTTGTCGGTGTTCATAACGCCGTGAATAAAACCCACATGCATCCAGTGGGCGACCAATTCGGCCTGCGCCTTAATTACGCTAGTTAACAAGGCTCGGTAGGGATTTTCGGCGGTTTGTGCGGCGGGGTAGTGGCGTGCGATGACGTAATCTGCGAGGGTTTTGACTTCATCCAGCAAGCCTTGGCGGTAAAAAAATTCAAAGGTGCCGACGCGAATATGGCTGCGGGCGATGCGGGTGAGCACGGCGCCGGGCTTGGGGCCGTCCCGCCAAACCGGCTCGCCGCTGCTGACGCAAGCTAGAGCGCGGGTAGTGGGAATGCCCAAATGGTACATGGCTTCACTGATTAAATATTCCCGCAGCACAGGCCCGAGGGCGGCTCGGCCATCGCCGTTGCGGGAGTAGGGGGTGGGGCCTGCGCCTTTTAATTGCACATCGCGACGCAGGTTGTGTTGATCGATTAGTTCCCCCAGTAGCAGCGCTCGGCCATCGCCTAAGCGGGGGTTAAAACTGCCAAATTGATGGCCTGCGTATTTTTGCGCTACGGGCTTCGCGCTGGGCAATAACCGATTGCCGCTGAAATACTGGGCCAGAAGATATGGATCTTGGGGGAGATGAATATTCAGTTGCTCTGCCAGCGCCCAATTAAATGCGATGAGGGAGGGCGCGGCCACTGGGGTGGGTGCGCAGGCGGTGGAGAAGGCGTCGCCTAGGCCCGCGTAGGTGTGTTCAAAGGGTATATCTGCCGCATCTGTCATAGCCACCTCGCCGTATGGCGCAGCAGAGGAACAGCCGCGCAAAGGCCGCATTGTAGGCTAATACAGGATTGGGCGGGGTTTAAAAAAATGCAATAAACAAGCACTCGCAGGCTTAGTGCGAGGCACCGCTTACATATGGGGAAGCTTGATGGCTACAGGCCAAACTGGCTGCAGGCAGCCAGTTTTAGAGGCTAAAGCGCTCGGCGTTAAACCTGTTCTAGCGCCTCGGCTTCTTCTACTAATTGAGCCTTAAGTGCCGGGGGTAGGTCATTCCAATGCATGTCCAACAGGGCACCTTGCAGTGCATAGAGCATGACTTTGGAAACGTGGATGCCCCGCGCTTTAATGCGACAATAGGCTTCTACAGCGCCTATTTCGGATAAATCCTGATAATTATTAATGCCCACGGCGCGTAAGATGTTAACGGACGCCATGCCGAGGTTTTTTAAATTGAGAAGCTCACTATGAATTGCTGCCATGTTGTTACTTCCTGCACGTTTTATTATCTTGGGCACTATCGTCTGTGCGATTTGCCTGGGAGTTTACAGTTGCATTAACCTCATGCCCTAGCAGCATAGACCGCATTTGGTTGCGGTGCAAAATTCAGCCATTATTTTTTGACCTAGGCACTGCAACCCACTCCGCATTCCTATTTTTTCGAGAGTAACCCTATGTTTGAACAGGCCCTGGGGCTTGACGACAGTCATATTAATTACGGTTTAGCCGAACGCCCCATTCACAACAATTGCGCAGATGCTCTGGCGCGATTGCGCGCAGCGGCCCAGCACGCGGGGTTTGAATTGCGTTTGGCGAGCGGTTTTCGCAGCTTTAGCCAGCAGTTAACTATTTGGAACGCCAAGGCGCGGGGGGAGCGCCGCGTGTTGGATAGCAACGAGCAGCCCATTGATATAGTGCCCCTGGCCGATGCCCAGAAGATGTTCGCCATTTTGCGTTGGTCTGCTTTACCGGGCACTTCGCGCCATCATTTTGGTACTGATTGGGATGTGTACGCGGAGAATCTCATGCCCGCCAATTACCGTTTGCAGCTTACCCAAGAGGAATACATCCACGGCGTGCAAAAAGAATTTAATCGCTGGTTAACTGAATTTCTTCGCACTGATGGTGAATTTGCCCGCCCGTTTGAACAGGCCTCCTCCGGTGTGGCCGCTGAACCCTGGCACATCAGTTACCTCCCTCAAGCGCGCCAGCTGGAGCCTTGGGTGAAGCGCGACAATGTGCTCGCCGCGTTAGAGCAGGCAGACATAGAGCTTAAAAAGCAGATCCAGCAGCAGTTGCCGACCATTTTGGCCGAGTATGTTCGCCCCGTGTAAGCCGGGCCATTGTGTGAAATAAGGGCATCTATGTTGGTTATTTTTGATTGTGATGGTGTGTTGGTGGAGAGTGAGGCCCTGGCGGCACAGGCTTTTTCCCAGGTGTTGGCCCGCCATGGGATTGGGCTCAGCGCTCGGCAGTGTGAGGCCCTATTTATCGGTAAAACCCTCACCCAATGTTTTGATGCGTTGCATGAGCGTTACCCCGGCCGCTTGCCCACTGATATTCGTGCCCAATTGGATGAGGCCAGTGAGCAATTGTTTGCCCAACACCTAAAACCTGTGGTGGGGGTTGAAGCGGTTTTGCAGGCACTCAATTCACGGGGCATTGCCCTGGCCGTTGCGAGCAATGGCGGTTTTGAGAAAATTAACCTGAATCTTGAGCGCACCGGTTTAAGGGGCTATTTCTCTGACTGTATTGTGAGTGCCGAACATGTAAACCATCCTAAGCCTGCGCCGGATGTTTATCTGGCGGCAGCAGAGGCTGAAGGCGTGCCGCCGCAATTTTGTTGTGTGGTGGAAGATTCTGATGTGGGCGCTTTGGCCGGTTTAAGCGCGGGTATGCGGGTGCTGTTATTTAGGCCGCCTTGGCGCAGTCATCCCACGGCTGCGCCTGTGGGCGTTGAAGTATTTGCGGATATGCAGGAATTATTAGGCTTAATTTTTCACACTTAAATTACGTACTAGCTGTACGCAAGTAATGAATACAGATTATTTCAGACCGTCAAAAAGAGAGAGACCTTTTTGACGAGCCTACAAGGATGTATTCACGGCGTGTCTGAAATGATGTGCATTCATTGCTGGTGCCTAGCTGGTGCCCAGTTAGCAACCCACAAAAAAACCGCTGCCCGGTGAACGCCTGGCAGCGGTTTTTTTTTTGCCGATTAAACGTAAAAACCTCAGTTCACCCCGCCTATGCCTAAAACGGGAACACTGAGGTGTGCCGGTTACAGCGGGGTGGGCGCTGGCGCGCCGTCTTTGATCCATTTGTACAGGGCGTTTAGCTCCGTTTGGGTGAGGCCCGCGCCGCCGCCGGGTGGCATGGAGGCTTTACAGCCATTGGCGCCATCGCGGCACACAACGGAGGCTGTTTTACTGCCGCCGGAGGCTTTCAGGTATAGCCAGCTGTGCTCAGGATCACCGGGAATTACCAGGCGGTAGGCTTCGGCGTTGGCAGAATCCACGTTCACCAGGCGTTTCACTATATCCGCTGAGCTAATTTGATAGCCTAAGCGCAAATTGCCGTCTTCGCCCACACCGTGGCAGGTGGCACAGCCTGCGCGCTCCAATGCCGGGCGCACGGTTTCGTGGAAGTAGCCTTTTTCTGGCGCAATTACTACAGGCTCGTCCGGTTTAACGGAGTTGGGGTCGATTTTGCTAGACCAGAAATCCATCTCGCGGCACTGGGCCACCAATTCTTTTTGCAGCTTAGTATCGTTGGTGGCGATACCGGTTTTGACCCGATATTTTTCCCACACATTGTCGATCCAGCCGTGTAATTTCCAGAACAAGTAACCATCCAGGTTGCGCTTCTGGTTGGCGATGCTGTGGGCCTGGTTATTGGGTGGGTAGCCGTTAAAGTGCAGGGCGCCGTGCAGGCCGCTGTCGCTGCATTGAATCCATTTACCGAAGTCGCCCTCGGTGGGCCAGCGCCGCAGCACCTCCTCTTTGGTCATGGTATCGATGTTATCGGCCAGCGATGCGTTGGTGGTGTTGGCGCTGGTCCAGGCCTTGAAGTACTGCTGCACTACGCTTGGGTAGTCGGTCTTGGCGGGGAATTTTTTCCAACCTTCGAATTGCTCGGCATGTTTGGGCCACAGCTGTTTGAGGGATTGAATCATGTGCCGGTGCATCACGAGGAATTCATAGCCGTCTTGGGCGCCGGTACACTCGTTTTGCTCGGGTTTCATTTCGGTGTAAGTACAAGGATTAATGACACCACCACGGGTGCCGAAGCTGCTGCAGCGGCGCACTTCGTGCCAGGTGAAGTGCGCTTCCTGCCAGGCGTGATCCTCCATCCATTTAATGACTTCTGGCTGCACTACCACGTCGGTTTGATTGTTTTGGGTAAAGGTCGCGATACCGCTGGCCATGGTGGCATCACTGGCTTGAGGCGAGAAACCATCCACGCAGTGATCCACCGTGTGGCTGTGGCCGGATGAACTCGACGAGCTGGATGAGCTGGATGAGCGGCCCGAGGAGCTGGAAGAGCTGGAGGAGCTTGAAGAACTGGAGGAGCTTGAAGAACTGGAGGACGAGCTGCGGCCAGAAGAGCTTGAACTGGAGGAGCTTGACGAGGAGCTGCTGGAGGAACTGGACGAGGGTGCAGGGTCTGCACCACAGGCAGCAAGCAGGCTGGCAAGGAGCATTACCCCCGCCAGCTGCCGCGCTTTTGGCCCCGCCTGGGCGGGCACCGAGTGAACAAAACGAGTCATAGCCATTACCTTTTTTTTATAGTGACGCCGCAGATTGAGGCCTTAGGGGCTAGGCCCAATTGCAGGGTTCGGATGAGTTTTTGGATGTCATACCGGACAGCACCCGCTAACACAAAGCCCAGCCCTGGTCTTTTGCGGGCGCCGCGGCACGCCTGAGTATTTGGCCTGCCGATAATTTATATGACCAGGCGATCATACCGAGTCTGGTATATAAATCTGTTAAAAGCCGCACTTCCTGTTTAAAAGTATGATTTTTCTGATGGAATTGGAATGGTCGTTCAGACCACTTAAGGATGCACTGATCAATTGCCGGTTTTTTTTAACTACACCCGAGTAGTGCTCTGCGTCCTCGGCGAAGGCGTCATGCTCGCAAGGGGTTTGAAACAGTTGAATAACACTTAGGCCTTGAGGCGGTTGCCTTATTCTTTGGGACGAATGAATCGCTGGGAATTGGCGGTGGAGTGAATACCCAGTAAGGTATGGTTTGACCCAACGGTTAGCGTTTAGCCATAAAATTTAAGGTTGTTTCCATGCTTGTTGCACTGATGAGTGTTTTTATTTTGGCCTACGCGGCTATTGTTTTTGAGCACCCGCTGAAGATTAATAAATCGGCTTCGGCGCTGCTCGGCGCTGGCGTGTTGTGGACTATTTATGCGCTGAATGTGCCTGATGTTGAGCTTCTCAGCCATGAGCTGTCGCACACACTGGCCGCCACGGCGCAAATTGTATTTTTTCTCATGGGGGCCATGACTATTGTTGAGGTAATTGATGCCCACAATGGTTTTCAGGTAGTTACCCAGCGGATTCAAACTCAATCCCTGCCGCGTTTAATGATTCTCGTGGTGGCCGTTACCTTTGTATTAAGTGCCATTTTGGATAACCTCACCACCACCATCGTAATGGTGTCCTTAATGCGAAAATTATTAGGCCAGCGTGAAGATCGTTTAGTGTTTGCCGGCATGATTGTAATTGCAGCTAATGCCGGTGGCGCGTGGTCGCCGATTGGTGATGTCACCACCACCATGCTGTGGATTGGTGGGCAAATTACACCGCTGAATGTCGTTACCAGTTTAATTGTGCCCTCCCTTGTGAATGCGTTTATTCCCCTGGCTTTGGTGGTTTATCAGCTGCGCGGCCGCCCTGCGCTGGCACCGCTTGAGCGCCAGGATGAAGGTAATTCCACCAATAGCCTTGAGCGCAATTTGGTGTTTTTTCTGGGCTTAGGTGTATTAATCGCCGTGCCCCTATTTAAAACCCTCACCCATTTGCCGCCGTTTATGGGCGTTTTATTCGGCCTTGGCATTTTATGGTTAGTGGCGGATCTGCTGCACAAACATAAACAACCGGAGCAAAAATCCCATTTAACGTTGGTGCATGCCTTAACACGCATTGATTTGGCGTCAATCGTATTTTTTATCGGTATTTTGTTTGCAGTGGCCACCCTGGAACACACGCATATTCTCGCCGGATTAGCGGCTTGGATGGACGAGGTAATTGGGCGGCACGATGTCATTATTGGTGTGATTGGCCTTGCTAGCGCAATCGTGGATAACGTGCCGTTGGTGGCTGCCTCCATGGGCATGTACAGCTTAGAGCAGTACCCGGCGGATCATTTTGTGTGGGAATTTTTAGCCTATTGTGCTGGTACCGGCGGCTCTATTTTAGTCATCGGCTCCGCTGCGGGTGTTGCCGCCATGGGGTTGGAAAAAATCGATTTTATTTGGTACCTGCGCAAAATAAGTTGGCTGGCCTTAATTGGCTATTTTGCCGGTGTGGCTGCGTATTTTGTGCAGGGAAATTTGGGTATGTAAGCGCGTTTTTAAACTCGGTGGCACAAAATAGCGTCTTGATGTGTTGTATCTTCGCCCGTTCAATATGACGCTGTTAAATTAGCTTTAGTAGAACGGTCAGGCTAAAAAAGCCCTTAAAAATCGGGCCTAGACGTTTGGATGAGCTTTATTAATGGAGCTTGCTGTTGCGTGTCACGGCTGCGTTGAATACCCAAGCCAATAACTTAAGGATGCTCTGGTTAATTCCACATTTTGCCTTTTAGCAAAAAACACCTGACTAGCTCCGGCGCAGGCTCCATGTCCGCGACGGTTTTGAACGAAGCAAAATGTAGAATTACTCAGAGGCTCCTTAAGGATTTATCGCTTTGCCTTTACTGCCGAGGCGCAGCCGTTTGTTGAATGATGTCGCTAATAATTACTTCGCTACTTAAGCCTTCAATTTCGGCATCCGCCGTCAGGCTGATGCGGTGGCGCAGTACGGCAGGGGCTAGGGTTTTTACATCCATGGGTGTGACGTAGCTGCGCTGATTGATGAGGGCAAACGCGCGGGCGGCCGCGGCTATGCCTAAGCCTGCGCGGGGGCCTGCGCCGCGCGCAAGGCCCGGCCACTGCCGAGTGGCGCGCACTAGCTGCACTATGTAGCCCAGCACGGCATCATCCAGGGTAATTTGGCCGCAGATTTTTTGCAGGCTGCTGATGTGGCCAGGGGTTAAAAAGGTGCGGATGGCGTCCAGTGGGTTGCGGGTTTTGCCCATGGTTTTGACTAATAATTCCTCGTGCTCTTGGCTGGGGTAGTCGATCAGTACCTTCAGTAAAAAGCGGTCTAGCTGGGCCTCGGGCAGTGGGTAGGTACCCTCTTGCTCGACCGGGTTTTGGGTGGCTAGCACCATAAAAGGGGCGGGCACGGGGAGGGATTCGCCTTCAATACTCACCTGTTGCTCTTCCATGACTTCCAGCAGGGCAGCCTGGGTTTTGGCCGGGGCGCGGTTGATTTCATCGGCCAGCAGCAGATGGGTAAATACTGGCCCTTTGCGGATTTCAAAGGCCTGGCTTTGCATGTTGAACAGGGCGTGGCCGGTGACGTCGCTGGGCATTAAGTCCGGCGTGAACTGAATGCGGCGAAACTCGCCGCCAAAGCATTTGGCCAGTGCCCGCACCAGCAGGGTTTTGCCCAGGCCCGGTACGCCTTCTAACAACACATGGCCCCGCGCCAGCAGGGCTACCAATACCTGCTGTACGACCGCGTCCTGGCCCAGTACCACTTGGGTAATCTCCTGCTGGGTTTTGGTTACCAGCTGGTGGGCTTGGGCGAGGGTGGTTGCGTCTAGGGTGCCGCTCATAGGTGATTCCTCAGGTGCTGCAGGGCTGCAATGATGTCGGTGATGGTGTGGGCCTGGTGTTCCACCGGGCGGTGGAGGGCTTGCTCAAGTAGTGGCGGGGCAAGCCCGGTCAGTTGTTCGATGCGCTTGAATTGATCAGCCGGTGACAAGGCGTTAAAGCCAGGCACCCGCCGGGCGGCGCGTTTTAGGCACTCCTGGCGCATGGCCGCGATTTGCGCGCTGATCAAGGGCTGCCGCCAGAGGTAATTGGCCCAGGCTTTAAAGTGATCGAGTAAGGCCCGCCGGCTGTGATGCTCCTCGGTTAGCGGCTCGCCAAAGCGCACATTGACATGCCAAATCCAAGCGGCCAGAGCCAACAGGCTGGCGATCACCGCCTCTGGCGCCAGCCCCCAGAGCCGCTGCCAGAGGGAGGGGGCATCAAGGTTGATGAACCAGGCCACCTGCGGGCCAGGCCCCAGTAGCCTTTGCAAAAAATAGCCGTTATCCGCACAGCCTATATGGGTGTTTTGCCAGGCGGTCAGCGCGTTGAGCAGGTGAATGCGCCCCTTGCCGAGGCTAAATCCCGCGGCCGTTACCCGCGCGTCGGGCTCGTCAAAAAGGGCTGCCTTCCAGAGCGGTGGCTGGCTGTCGTCGTTGAATAGCAGCGCTCGGCCCGGCCCTAAATCCACCTGCAGGGGAAGTTCTTGCTCGGGCAGGCTGATCGTTAGACTGTTGGCACTGCCATAACAGGCGGGTGCCGGGGTGGGCATCAGTGGGTAATGGGTGGCCTGTGGCGCGTGCGGTGCAGTTGTGGCCAGAGGTGCTGGGCCTAGCCAGGGGCTGGCGGTCTCGCCGAGTTCTAGGCCCAGGTGCAGCAGTATGGGGTCTGTCTCGATGCGGCCTAGGTCGAGGAAGGGGTTGTCCAGGTGGTAGATCAGGTGGCCACCTTGTTCGACCCAGACCAGCAGATTTTCCGCTTCTGTCTCCTCAAGGCTGCCGTAGCCGTCGCCGATAATCAGGCTATCACCGGGGCCTAAGCGGGTGCCTCGCCAGCTGAAGTAGCCGTCGGCAAACTGCCGCAGGGCTTGGTGGCTGCGCCAGGTAATGTGGCTTTTACCGCCCAGATACTGTTGGGCCGCTAGATAGGGGTTACTGCGGGCGGCCTTGCTGTAGCCTTGGTCCACTTCCTGGTATTCACGGGTGAATAACAGCCAGTAGGCGGCTAGCAACAATAGGCCTAACAGGGCGAGCCACCCAGGTGCGCGCAGGTGATCGGGTAGGCGCTTAAGCATGGGGCTGTGCCTGTATCGACCAATGTAGGGCCCACTGGCGGCAAAGCTGCTCGGCCTGTGATGGGGCCGGCGCTAGATGGCCATAGGCCAACTGCTGCCAGGTATGGGTCAATTGCCGTAAATAATCCTGCGCGGCGAGGCTGAGCGGCAGCCGAGTGGCGAGGGTTAAGCAGTCTTCCTCGGTGTGGCTGGCCTTGAGTTTCAGGCCCTGTTGTAGCAGGGCTACGAGGGTGGCGCGGTAGAGTATTGCCAGGCCCTGGCGATAGTTGTGGGCTAAACACAGGGCGAAGGCGGTCTCGGCGGGATCATCCGGCAGGCTGGCCGCCCGCACATCCAGGCCAAATACCCGCAAGGGGCTAGCCACTGTTTTAGGCTGGGCCGCTGTGGTTGCGAAACGGGACAGCAGTTTGCGGTAGTTCAGCCCAAGCCACATGATCAGTGCCAATACCGCCATCCACGCCAGTACTTCTAAAACACGCGCCACCAGCGCCACTAGATGGGCTCGGCGGGCATCATCGGCCGGTGGCCGGGTGTCGGATGGCCAAGACCACCGCCAGTGGTGCACCAGGCGGGATTCCCGGTGGTGGAAATCCGCTCCAGCCAAAATAGTGGCAACCTTGGCCTGCTCTGCGGGGTAATTGGCGCTCGGTGCCCTCAGTGGCTGCAACTCGCTAAACAGGCTGAGGGGGTTGGCCAGGCGCTCAAGCCCTTGGTGGATGGTTGATTCGCCAGCCTCATAACTCGCCGCCGCAAGGCTCGGCGGTGCTGCGGCAGGGCTCCAGAGACAGCCCAGTAGTATTAACAGCAGGGCAGGGCTTAAGCGTTTGGCGAGGGTTCTAAAGCTGATGTCTATATCCCAGGCCTCAAGCCAAATACGCCGATTTAAGTAGAGGGCAAAACCCGTGGCGACAAAAAACGGCGCTACTAGGCTGCTCACCAGTATGTATAGGGTGTTGTACAGGGCTGCAAAGGTGTCGCTATGCACTGACTCATCCATGGACACAAACTGCACCTGGAACTGCTGGGGTACCAGGGTATAGGCAAGCACCCAGAGGGAGAGCAACAAAAAGCCTTCCATATGAGCGATTAACATCATCACCTTAGCGGCTGTGGACGCGTTTTCTCCGGCCAGGTGCGCAAGGCGCTGTCGCCGTGCTGGGCCGGTTTGCCCCTCCAGTACCGTAAGCGCGCTGTTGTAGGCGCGCCATAGGCTCAAGCGCCGCCAAAGCAGGCTGGCCAGCCAATCCTTGGCCAATAGTTGGCGGGCATTTTTGAGCACATCCAGGCTCGAAGGGCTATGGGTAAAAATGGCTTGGCTGAGAAAATACAATAAAAACCGCTCCAAAAGCGGTTTGCCCAACCAGTACAACAGGGCAGGTATATAGGCGAAACGTGCCGGTATACACCAGCTGAGCAGCAGCCAGGGCGATGCTAAGGCGAGCCAAATTTTTACCATAGGCCACCACCAGTGGCGGCCCATTTGAATGCCGAGGTCGCAGGCCTCCCAGGGGCTGCGGGGGCGAATTTCAATGGCGCGGCGTTCAAGCTCCACGGCGGCGCCCCGCTAAAAGCAGATAAGCACCCACACACGCCCAGAGTAGGGCGCCCACCGAGTATTTCAGCGGGGCTCCCAGCAGATTATTGGATGACCAAAATGCCTCGATAAAGGCCGCAATCACCAGCATTAAGCCTGCGCCCATGGCCAGCACAATGGCCTGCTCACCGGCTTTGCGCAGCGCACTCAAGCGCGGCATTCGGCCCGGTGCCACCAGGGCAAGGCCCAACCGCAGGCCCGCCATGGTGGCAATCACAATAGCGGTCAGCTCAAAACTGCCGTGGCCTATCACAAAAGTGAAGAAGGTTTGGCTATAGCCCAAGTGGCTGAGGTGAGCGGCCGCGCCGCCGAGCATCAGGCCGTTGTACAGCAACAGCAGCAGGCTGCCCACACCCAATAAAAGCCCGCTGGCGCAGGTGCGAAAGGCCACGCCTATGTTGTTGCGAATGTAAAAGCCGAACATCTCCCAATTGGTGCCCGAGTCGCGGGCCTCGCCCAGGGTGATATTGTCCGGCTGGTACATGGTCTCCAGGTGCTGCACGGCTTGGGGCGGCATCAGGCTGTAGATGAGATCAGGTTGATAACTCAGCGCCCAGGCAAAGCCTAGAGCGGGCAGGTAAAACAGCGCACTGACCAGTAGGAACAAACGCGCTTCACGCCTTACGGCACTGGGAAAGCTGGCGATGACAAAACGCCAGAAGGCTTGCCCAAACCGCGTGCGGCGCCGGTACAGATAACGCTGGCCGCGCACCACTAAGTCCGCCAAGTAGGTATCCAACTGCCCGGTGTATTGGCGGTGCTCGCAGAGCGCATGGGCTTGGCATATTTGCCGGTATTGATGGGCAAACTGGGGGGAGGGCAGCGCGGTGCGGTCGGCCTCCAAAACGGCTAATTGCTCGGCGAATGCGTGCCACAGAGGCTCCCCGCGCCGCTCAAATTCCGCCTGCTTCATGGCCCTGGCTCCTTGTGATCGGCGGTTGCCGTGCCTGCAATTTGGTTGGCCATTTGGTGCAGCGCGAGCACCGCTTGCTCGGCAGGCACATCAGGCATGAGTGGCGCTAACAGGCTGGCTAATTCGGCTTGACGGGCGGGGCTCAGGCAAGGGCTGCGCTCAGCAAAGCTTACCAGTGCTCGCCGCTCAGCTAGGTTAAGACTGGAGAAGGGGGGGCGTTTGCCCAGCGTTGCATCGAGGTGGGCCTGCTGGGAGGCTTTGCCTTGATAAACCACCAGGGTACCAGCGGCTATATCGCCCAAGCGTTTGCCCAAGGGATGGCAAATACTGACCAGGGTGCCCAAGCAATAAAACACCGGCAAGAAATCCACCACCATTAATAAACTGCGCAGTAACGAACTGCTAAAACTCACCGGGCTACCATCATCGTGCACCACTTGTAGCTGCATAATGCGCTTGCCTGGCGTGGCGCCTTGGTTAAAAACATCAAAAACCACCGGGTAAAACCACTCCAGGCCAAACATGATCAGCAACATCAAGCCGCCGCCGAGTTTACCCAGAGCACCCAGCACCGACGACACCGCCGCCAGCAGCATCAAGCGGATAAACAGATCAATGCCGTAGGCGTAAGCGCGCGGACAGATGCTGGCGATACTAATGGGCAGGCGCACCCCTTCCGGGGTTTCGATATGGGATTTGGTATCTAACATGAGGGGGTGAACACAGGCTCCTAATTGATAATTCCCTAGCGGAGAATCAGCTCTACTGGCCATGGTAGCGAGCTTGGCTGCCTGCCGCTACAGGTTAAGTTTTCCAATTGCCAAACCGTGCCTACACTTAGGTTATACCAGCACAAAAAACCAGGCCTAACGAGAGTACACCATGGACATAACTAATGAGCGCCGTCAGTTCACCCGCGTCGGTTTTACGGCGGAGGCGGAGTTGATTCAAGAAGGGAAAATAATTCGCGCCGCCTTAATCGACATCTCCCTTAACGGCCTGCTGGTGCGCACGCCGGACGAATATGAATTTCGCACCGACATCCCCTGCTGCGTGCAAATCCACCTGTCCGACGATACCCTGATTCAAATGCAGGTGGCACTGGTGCATTCGAGTAGCCAGTGCCTAGGGTTTCATTGCACCAGTATTGATATGGACAGTATTATTCACCTGCGCCGGTTAATTGAAATGAACCTTAATGACCCCACGGCGGCGGAGCGAGTATTAGCTGAATTGGTGCGCCGACAGAAGGACCCCCATGAATAAAATCGGCTGCCCCTAAAACCCAGCAGTTTTAATACAAAAAGCCCGGCATTAGCCGGGCTTTTTTTGTGGGGCGTGTGTTCTCGCCGCCCAGCCACTTGTGCGGCGGCGGCCTGGCTAACAATATTTGGTGGGGCGCTGGGCGTGCTACCTAGCTAAAAGTAAAGAATACTCAGCATTTCAGACACGCCGTGAATACCTTCTTGTAGGCTCGTCAAAAAGATCCCTCTTTTTGACGGTCTGAAATACTGTGTATTCTTTACTTCCGTACCTCTAGCAACTGAATGACAGGGTGCAGCGGCTTTTTCGACACTACTAAAAATGCACGCCTTCATTCATTTTTTCGGTCGCGGACATTGTGGGAGCACAAAAAAGTATTCCCAATTAGCCAGAATAAATGGTTATAAATAATCGGATTTCCCAATTATCGGCTCCCGCTGCAGCTTTTTTGGCTATAGCTGTGTATCAACAGACAGCATGCACCCAGCGCTCTATTTATCAATTGTTCTAGCCGCTGGTTGAAATACTACTTTGCTAGGTCTGGCGGCGTTAAATCTGGCGAAAAAATCCTCATTTACTCCGTATAAACTCCGGTTTTTTCGCCAAATTTGCCTTGCTATACCGTCGCCGCCACCTATTTCAATAAGCGGCTAGATTAATGTGGAGCGAGCGGCCCACCAAACGCCTGTTTATTCCTATAAAAAACTTCTAGCCCGTTCTATCGTTTTTTGTCTCTAAGTCGGCGCTGATGATTCCTTGTTTTTTTATTCTTAAAAAAGCTGGATTAATTCCTTGAGGCCTGGGTGGGCTCAATACGAGCGAGGCTTTTGAAAAACTACGCTTGGCGCTTATCTAAGTCTGATAATTATGGATTATTCCTCATTATCTGGGTCAGACCTGTCAATTATGCTCAGGTTAAATAAATGAATGGCGCCTCCTCCATTATCTTTGTTGCTTGATGGTCTATAACTACAGGGGATGCAACATTCTTCGGTAGCTGCGTGTTGAAATACTACCTTGCTAGGTCTGGCGGCATTAAATTTGGTGAAAATATCCTAATTTACTCCCTGTAAACTCCGGTTTTTTCGCCAAAATTGCCCTGCCATATCGTGTCCGCCGACCTATTTCAACAAGCTGTTAGGCCTTAAAAGCTCCATCAACGGGTAATTGTCCATGAGCCGTACTTATAAACGATTTTTCTTAGTCTTCTCTCTTATTTATAGTATTTGGCTATGTGTGGGGGCGTCTATCGCGCAGGAATATCCAAATAAAATTAGCTTTCAAGATATTATGAGGAATCAAGATATTGCTTTGGGGGAAGTGGAAGCACTCTGGCAAGACTATGAAGGGTTTATGTGGTTGGGGGGGCGCAACGCGTTATTGCGGTATGACGGCTACGACTTTTTATCAATAAAAGTGGACGATGCCAAAGACACCAGCAAAAAGGCACCGGTCAATCAGGTGGTGGATTTATTCGAAGATAGCCGCAAGGATTTATGGGTAGCTACTCGATCTGGTCTGTTGAAATACGACCGAAACGCTGAAGTATTACGCACTCTACATCAGGGAAATGGCACCCCAGTACAAATATATAACGACACTGTGAATGCTGTTATAGAAGCCCCTACAGGTGAAATTTTAGCGGGTAGCTTTATCGGATTGAGTGTTGTTGATCCTCGGACATTAAATGTCACCACGATTTCCAATATCCCCGGTGATTCTTCGAGCCTGCCTAATAACGTTGTCCACGCAATTTTCAAGGGCAAAGACGGTGCTCTATGGTTGGGTACCGACGTAGGACTGTCACGGTTAGACTGGACCACCAAAAAAATAACTACCTATATACCAGATCCGAAAAATCCAAGCTCCCAAACTGATAATGCAGTTTGGCGAATACAGGTTGACCGGGAGGGTCAATTATGGTTGGCAGTTCAGCGCGGAGTTTTCCGATTTAATCCGCAAACGGAACAATTTAAGCGTTATCTCAATGATCCTGCCGATCGCTACAGTTACAGTGGAAAAATAACCCGCGATGTATTTATGGATAGCTCGGGTGTTGTTTGGATAGGCACCGATGAGGGTGGGTTAAATGTATATGATTATGAACGTGACCGCTTTTTAAGCTTTCAGCATGTTGAGGGTAAGCTAGGCGCTATCAGCTCGAATTCAATTCGTCGCATTTATGAGGATAAAAGCGGGGATTTATGGGTAGGCACTTACCCTTCTGGCGTGAATTTTCATGATCGCTCCACCGCCGCAATTACTGTGTATTCCCACGACGGCGACCCCAAAACGAGCCTCATGGGGGATGCCGTTGAGGCTGTGGTGGAAGATCACGAGGGTAATATTTGGATCGGCTCTGGCGGGGTCACCAAATTTAATCGCAAAGACGATACCTTAACCCACTACAAAAAAACCGATGGAGCGGATGCGCGCATTAATTCCACCGCTATTATTTCTGGCTTCGTTGATTCTGATAATGATATTTGGTTTGGCACCTGGGCCGGTGGCTTGCAACACTATAATCCAAACACCGACCGTTTCGAACAAATTCCTTTCGATGCAACCTTGGCGGGTAACGGCCAAAAAACCTCCACCAGTCTTAATGACGGCAGCGTTTGGCATATTTATGAGGATAAGCAAAAAACCTTATGGATTGCGACCCATTTTGGCGGCTTAAGTAAATACGACAAAAAAACCAAAGTGTTTACCAATTACACCCAGACACCTGAAGACCCTACGACGCTATCGAATAAACTTGTCTGGACCATGATGGAAGACTCAAAAGGGCGCTTCTGGGTGGGCACGGCCAGCGGGTTAAATCTTATGGATCGAGATAAAGGCACATTTAAACAATATAAGTCTGATCCGAATAACCCCGCTGCCTTGGTGAATAATTCGGTCTTATCGATTTATGAAGATAAAAAAGGCCGCGTATGGTTTGGCACCGATGGCGGGTTGCATCTGTATAACGAACAAAACGATAACTTCTCGGTTTATAACACCAAAGATGGATTTGTTGATAATGGTATCCGCAGTATTATTGAAGACGAGGCTAATAATTTATGGCTCGGCACTAATAACGGCGTAGTGATGTTCAATCCCGACACCAAGCTGGTCAAAAATTTTCGGCGCTACAATGGCGAGCAGATTGGTGGCTTTGCTACGGGTGCCGCTATTGCGACCCGTCGCGGCGAGATGGTTTTTGGTGGTAAAAATGGCTTACGCTTTTTTGATGTCAAGAAATTAAGTTCCAATCAAAAAGTGCCGCCAGTGGTGGTAACCGATTTTCGCTTGTTTACCAAACCTGTAGCGGTTAATGGCCCGGATGAATTGCTAAGCCAAGTGATTAATCAGACCAGTGTGCTGACCTTTGATTACAAAAAAACCATGTTTTCGTTTGGCTTTTCCGCGCTCAATTTCCGTGACCCGGATAAAAATCAGTACGCCTATAAGCTGGAAGGATTTGACGATAAATGGCGGGAAGTGGGAAATCAGCGCACAGCGCTTTATACCAATATCAGTGCGGGCGAATACACCTTCAAGGTTAAGGCCAGCAATAATGATGGTGTATGGAATGAGGTCGGCAGAGCCATTGTAATCCGACAATTGCCACCCCCCTGGAAAACCTGGTGGGCCTATAGCCTTTATGGCTTGATATGCCTTGGCATTGTGGTGCAATTTGTGTTGTCACAACGCAAAAAACGTCGCCTTGTAGAAGAGCAAAATCGTATTTTGGAAATTAGGGTGGCGGAACGCACCAGCGAGCTGCGCGCTAAAAATGACGATATTCAAGCCATGTTGAGCAACATGCGCCAGGGCTTGTTTACCCTTGAATCCAGCGGCAATATTCATCAAGAATATTCCTTGTTCTTAGAGGAAATATTTGAAACAAAAGAGATTGCTGGGCGCAACGTAATGGATCTTCTATTCGGTAAAGCTCAGTTGGGAAGTGATACCTTCGATCAGGTTAAAGAGGCTATTGGCTCTATCATTGGTGAAGGTGAATTAAGTTTTGATTTTAATTCCCATTTGTTGGTCAAAGAATATCAAGCTGACTTTAACGGTAGTATTAAGTATCTATCCCTGGATTGGAACCCCATAGTGGTTGACGATGTGATCGCTAAATTAATGGTCTCCGTGCGTGATGTTACACAATTAAGGCAAATGGAAGCTGAAGCGAAGAACAAAAAACGCGAGCTGGATATTATCAGTCAGTTGCTAAATGTTCCGGCTAAAAAATTCCTGACGTTTGCCGAATCCGCCAAGCAATTTATTGCTGACAATCGCCAACATATTCAGGCGGCCGCTGCCTACAGTGAGAGCGTGGTGGCGCTACTCTTTCGGAATATGCATACCATTAAAGGCAATTGCCGCACCTTCGCGTTTAGTTACTTCAGCGATATAGTGCATGAAGTGGAATCTGATTACAGCGCACTGACCCTTTCAAAAGGGGAGCTACCCTGGGAGCCGGATAAATTGTTGGCGAACTTGGTATTGGTTGAGGAGATTTTGGCTGAGTATGAGCGGGTGTTTTACACAGTATTAGGCCGTGGCGATGGCAGCACCGGGGCGCGCGATCAAAACGGTTTTTGGGCTGACAGCAAAGCCATGCAAACCATTCAGGCCTGTATAGATAAGGTCACCCAAGACTTCCCTGCGGTGGCAGACGCAGAGTATTTTGCGCCCATTCAAACTATGTTAGAAAAAGCTCAGTCGAATACCTTAGAAGAGGTGCTCGGCGATATAGTCGACTCCTTGGGCTCTATTGCCAATCAGCTTGATAAAGATCGGCCATTAGTCAACATTGACGCGCACAAGGTGCGTATTAAAACCAATTCGCATGAATTGCTGACCAATGTGTTTGCGCATATTTTACGTAACTCGGTGGATCATGGTATCGAAACACCAGAGGAGCGCACCCAAAAAGGTAAAGCTGAGCGGGGCACCATTAATATCGCAGCAGAAGTGGTTGATGGGCATTTAGATATTCATGTGCGCGACGACGGCCAGGGCATTAATGTGGATAAGCTATTTCAAAAAGGTGTGGAGAATGGTCGTTGGCAAGCAAACGAAAGGCCGACCTACCAGGATATTGCTCAACTGATTTTTGTCTCGGGCATATCGACAAAAGATAAGGTGAGTGATATATCCGGCCGAGGCGTGGGTATGGATGCGGCCATGCAATTTTTATTGGCCCAGGGTGGCGCTATTGCCTTAAATTTATCCGGTGTTAATACTTTGGAAGCGGCGCCTGTGGGTAGCGGAGTTAAAATTCCTTTTGAATTGGTGGTTACACTACCTGCGCCAGCGTTCCTGCAAGCCGCTTGAATTTTTATGGTTGTGTACAGCCAGGGGCAATGCTCCTGGCTTTTTTATTGGGAGTGTTTTAATAATCTGTTTGGTGAGGTATTAGCGGGGCTCCGCAGCTATTAACCCGGCGACAAAATAGATTGTCCTGATCTATTTTGTCTTCGCCTCGCTAAACCTGTGCAGATAAGTGGATCTGCTTGTTTCAGCGAGTCTTGCGGCGGCTTGCGTCGTCGTTGCGGCATGCATGCCGCAATTATTAACCCGGCACTAAATGTTGCCGGGTTAATAACAAGCGGATGTGCATGGTCTTGCCTGAAACTTAGCTACACCAGGGGGAGTCGGGTAGTCGTTCAACGATTCCTTCGTGTATGTGCGGTGGTTTTTCAGAAGTGCTTTTTCAGCGGTGTCTTTTAAGTGGTGAATTTTTTGAAGTGGCTTTTTGAAGTGGCTTTTGAAGTGGCTTTTGAAGTGGTTTTTTGAAGTGCCTGAGGGAAAGTTAGGAAGGTCTGAAAAATTGAGATGGCCAAGGATTGGCCTAGAATATTCTTACAAGCCCGCTACCTCAAAACGAGTGTGCGCTCATACAATAGGAATTTCGGGGGCGCCCAACCCCCAATTAAACACGCCAGATCGGGTGAGATAGTGGTTTAGAAGTCTGCCAGCGCACCCTTCCACCAGTGTGTCGAGGTGTCAGCTGGGTGAATGATCAAAAAAATTCTAGTTCGCCGGATTCTAAAAAATCATCTACTGTAGGCTGATTATCACTAAATTTTTCTGGCTCCCAGCAAAGATTAAAAATAAATTTCTGGTACAGTGTTACTTCTTTTTGTTCGCCGGATTTTTGTCTCAGGGTATATTTAAAACATAGCTGGGGTGTTACTGTGCCGAATGTAATGTATTTGTTTTCGTGGTTGACTATTATCGGTACTTGGGTCGCCAAATGGGTGCTTTGGCTTGATTCAGAAATAAAGCGGTTCTTAATTTTCCCCCAAATCATGTTGGTTACTTCGCTGAGTACATCATTAATTACGCGAAAGTCCGCCTCAGTAGTGGCCTGTAAAATATCTACTCTTACAAGTTCGTTGACGTGTTTTGCGTCCGTTTGCAGCATCATATAGCCACGACACCAGGCGCTTTCTAAAGGTATAAGGCTAAATAGCTGCCCATAAATAATGCGGTCTTTAATTAGATAGGGCAGTGAGGTTTCCAACTCGGTATTGGGGAAGAGATGGAGTAGGGCGTCATTAGTGATCTCTTTGATGCCACGAATAAGCGCATTTGGATAGTCTTTATTGAATATGTGCTCATTGATGCTGCTGATGATATCGCCAATATGATCAATTTCGTAACTGACACAAAACTGATTCTTGTGTGTATTTAATTCCTCAAGCTCGCTTGCTTCCGCCCTCAAGATAATGGGTAGTTCAGGCCTAATTTTATGAATCTTTTGGTACAAGGGTTTGCCTTGGTCGTCTAGATGGCGAAGATCGGCAGAGAGAAATATAGCGCCCAAATCTACATTGGATTTCAATACGTCCATAATGTTAGATGCGGTTGATTTTACGGCAATCAAATTATTGTCGTCGCAAAAAGCTTTAATGCGTTGTTCGTACTCGGGACTGCTGTCTTGAACGATCACTTTGCACACGGCCGCAGAATTAATGCTCATGGAATGCCCTCATGAATTATTGGGGATGCTCAATTGCCTAGCGCTATATTTAGTGCGCTGCCACGACCGTTTGGCCACAGGGTTGTGTCATGGTGTCGCCGTTATTTTTTGGCAAATAGGCCTCAACGTCAGCCGGAAACATTTTTAGCTGATCATTTTTTTAATGCCTGCTATAGCCGCCTCACCATTAAAAGGCTTGACGATCCAGCCTTTGACACCAGCATCTTTGCCGCGTTGTTTCATGTTGGGGTTGCTTTCGGTAGTGAGCATAATGATTGAAATGTTTTTTCCCGATTGTTTAACCTTTTCCACCATGGTGAGGCCGTCCATATTGGGCATATTGACGTCGCATAATACGAGTTTCAAATTAGGGTCTTGCTGGATTTTTGATAATCCATCTAAGCCATCCACCGCAGTGGAGACTTCGATCCCTTGCGCGCTAAGGTAACTGCTGACTTCATTGCGTACGGTGCTTGAGTCGTCGACAACTAATACTTTGGCCACGGCGTTTCTCCTGTAAATTGATAAATAATAGTGCTGGGGTTAAATTAGAAAAACTCCAGTTCGCCCAGGGTTTCTTCTGCCTGGGTGACGCTAGGAATGGGTATGTTCAAATCAGCAGTAAGCCCTCGGTTGACAAATAAACACATGCTGGCACCAAAAATTGGTACTGAGCCTGCAAATCCGCCAATATGAGTTTCGAAATCTATACCGACAGAGCGCATATTCAGGACGGTTTTGGCATTGGCCAAAATGTTCGGTGTGGACATGCCGGTGGATAAATCAGCGGTACCCAATACGCGGCAAACAACGCCGCAGAAGTTATTGCCTAGCTCACATACGTAATCATGGTAACGCTGTTCGCTATTGAGGTGGTCACTATTAAGACGTTCATGGTGTTGATGTGTCAGTTCGGCCTTGGGGGTAAAGTGCAGCAATATTACTACGCGAAAATTAGACGAAGACACGGTAAACATAATGCTTTTGAATTTATATTCATCCATCTGTTCAGGCTTTACGTCTTTGAGCACAATATCCTGATTTATATGCGCCAGCCGAAACATCTCACTAAAGGAGTGATGAAGCAGGGCGTAAATGCTTTGCTCCGTTTGCGCCGTAATTGAGTTGTTTCTGGTGGGTTTTGTGTTTTTCATAATGCTACGTACATAAAAGCTGTGCCATCAGGATTGAACGAGCGATAAGCGCTTCACCTATATAAACTCTGCCAGGGCCTCGCTGGGGCTCTTTTTTGCATTGCTGCTAATGTTGAATTGTGGTGTTTAAATTATTGATGGCATTGGTAATGTTGACTATGTTGGTCAAAATCATTTTGCTGGTGGCTTGTATATCCTGTGTGGTGCCGACGGTAAGCAATTCATTTTTGCAGAGGTTATCTTTGTAGAGATTATTGAGTGCCTCCGACTTGTTGGCCAGGGATCGCACTTCATCGGCTACTACGGCAAAACCTCGCCCGGCTTCACCGGCTCTGGCCGCCTCAATGCTGGCGTTTAAGGCCAAAATGATGATCTGCGCTACGATGTTTTGGAAATCGGCGCTTTGTTTTTGCATGTCCGAGTTGTTTTTCATCAGTCCCTCTAATTCAAGCGTCCAGCGTTCAAATGAATTTAAATTGGTTTGGATGACCTGTGTTTTTTCTTGTAGCTCGGCAACACGATTAATCAGATTTTGTTTGAGTTGGATGCTCTCATCATGGCTTTGCTGTAAGCGGTCAGACAGTTCGCGGATATCGCCATTTAAATGGTTGCGGGTTTTTTGGCTATCGCTTTCGAGGGATTTTATTTGTGTTTGCAGTGCATTTATATGGTTTGAGGATTCATCACGACTGGCCTGATATTCTTCGCGGAGTTTTTCGTAGACATTTTTGTCAACCAGTCCCTTAAGCGCATCTTGATGGGCGCTTGACAGGGCGGCAATCTGCCCTATCCAACGGTTGCGCACTAAGAACAGCGCTATTAGCCAAGCGCAGTTACAAAGGATGAGTAGAGCGAGCCAATAGTTCATGTATTCATTCGTCGCAGCAAAGCGTTTAACACACATCTCAAGCTAATTTCTTAGCTTGAATAAAAACTGATCTCTACGAGAATAGCCCAGCGTGTTGTATTCGTCATGGTTTTACGCGCTTTTTACGGCGCCAACATACCCGGCCAGGCATTTTTGCGCTTTTTGATTACCTAGGGTGCTAAGAGGTAAATTCCTATTGCGAATTTATATAAGGATGTGCTGATTAATTCTAGGATGTGGCTCTTTCCAAAAGCACCGAGTACCTACCGGTTGCACCGTCGCAGGCTCCATGCCCGCGACGTTTTGAAAAAAGGCAAAAGCCGGAATTAATACGAGGCTCTAAAGGGCAGAAGATAGAATCTGAACAGACCGCAACTCATAATTTTTATAGGATAAATCTTGCGAGCCGCTGAACATGCCGGTGGTGAATATGGCAAAAATAAGCGGATGACGGCAGGATGCGGGACGAGCCATGGACGGTGGAGATAGAATTATATCGGCACTGAAATCGAGGTAGCGCAATGCAGACGAGAAGGATTGATGTGCTACAAGCTTAATAAACAACACAACACAATTTGGGCTGCGGGTCGGGAACTGCTATTAGCAGGTGTATTTTAAAGATAGGTTGATTCAATTACCTCGAAAAAATGCCCGTCTTTTATCTGCTTGCACTAATGATTGTGCAGTGTTTATAGAGCTTGTGTGTAAGTGGCAATGTCATTACGTTAAGAGTTTTTGTGTTGCCACCTCAATTCAATTGACTTTAATACACCGAATGAAGCGCAGCCTAATCCGGGGTATTTCGAACAAAACCCGGATTGTGTTTCACTTCATCCTGGCTACGCCAGAGGGCAAAAATTCTTAATTTAATTGCATTGGAGTCAGGTGGGGTGAAACCTCGCAGTAAAAAATTGACGCAAAAAAAAGCCCGGTATCTACCGGGCTTTTTGCTCGCTATATCACTTATTGCAGTACGGGTGTAGTCCAATCAACCCACTTAGTTTTATCGCCTTTTTTGGCGCTTTGTTGGTTAATAGCACCGGTAGTGGCGTTTTGATCCTTCAAAAAGCGGTTGATATTAGCGGTTAAGGGCGCGGTCCAAGAAGAATCAGCGGAGCAGTGCGTGCGGCCTGAGCCCACCTGTTGGCTGATGCTGGTTTCAGCACCGAGGGCTTTATATATTTCTGCACCGGCCAAAACACCGTTGGCTGAAGAGGTTAGGCCCAACCAGTCGGCGGAGAGCTGCTCTAATAATAAAAAGCCGCGTGGCGCAATCAAGCCGATCATTTCGTGGGTATCAACAGGGATGGTGTTGGGGCTGCTGAAGTATTTTGAAAATACTTCGCCCAGCCACATCGCTTCATCAAACGCACTCTTTAAGGGTTGTGCACCGCTCTCACCAGGAACTCCGCGGAAAATAGCCGTACCGCCTACGCCGGGTTCTACAGGGATGGTTAAGGCTATACGGTCATCAAGCACGCCAGCCGCGAACGCACCTTTACCCCAGCGAGAACAGCCGGATACCGCAACTTTTGTCGGGTTAAACAATTTATTTGGGTCTTTTTCCATCAGGTCGATGATCCGGCTAACCCCCCAGCCCCAAGCGGCTAAAACACCGGTGGCTTGATGGGTAGCACCATGTACTGTGTAGAAAGCGCCTGCTTTGGATTTTTCGTCGGCCACACTGGTAACGTTTAACTCAATTACCGCAACACCTGTTAAAGCGCTGCTAGGTAGGGCTGTGCCCATGTTGCCGTAGGTGATGATCGCAGGGAAGGGCCCGGTGCCGCTGGGTGTTGTTACCTTCACACTGAAGGATGCACTTTTGCCTTGGTTGGAGACGTTAACGGTAATTTTATCCCGCGCGACTGTACCGCTGACGGATTCTGGGATCGGTTTTTTGCCGTATACATGGTCTTCTACTAAGCGGCGAATTTCTTGGTGACGGCATTTCCAATCCGCTTTGGTGGTAACTCGGGTACCGTCAATTTTCTTGAATGGATCAGGCAATTTGGAATTATTCACGCTCACAGCGGTGCTTGGCACAGAGCACTCGGAACCCCAGTTTTCAACGAATGGTTTACCGCTGGATGAACTGGAGCTGCTAGAGGTCCCACCGGGGAACCAGGTGCGCAATTGTTTTGCGGTGGTGACAGCACATTCATTAGTGCAAGCACCTACGTCACCATAGGGCATATTGGTGGTGATGTATTCCACTAAATCTTGCTGGGTTGGGTATTCATTAATTACGGCTTGGGTCAATTTGTAGCGGCCGTTGACGCCTTCGCCTTTCGCACCGTGACAGCCTTGACACTTGTCGGCCCAATAATTAGCTGTACCGCCTGTGGATGATGAGCTGCTAGAACTTGAGGAACTGCTCGATGATGAGCTTGAACTGGACGATGAGCTGGAGCTGGATGAAGAACTTGAGCTTGAGCTCGAGCTTGAACTGGATGAGCTGTAATCACCGCCACCGCCGCAACCGGATAATGCGGTGACGAGCAGCAACAGCGGCCAGCGCTGTTTGATGAATTGAGGTGTGAAATTCATGGAAGACTCCGAGCAGTGGACTTAATTTTTATATTGGTTTTTTATATTTGTACTTAAAGCACGCAGAATCTATTGTCCATGGCTGAGTGCAAAACTACTGTGAGGCCTTTCGAAAACTGCCCATATTTATTCTACATTTTGTTTTTAATTTTTATTTTCTCATCATATTGTCAGTCTAATAAATTTAATTGGATGGCGTTTTAATTGCAAAATTACAGCGTGTTTTTCGCTGTAAAAATTGGTATTTTCGGTTTTTCTGATTTTTGTTTTGTGTGCATAAGGCTTGGATAAATTGCCGAGTGTTTGGATAAAACGCCCATATTTGGAAGTTGTATTTTTGTTCCTGTTGGCCCTGATGTGGAATGTGCCTGGGCTTTATGTGTTGCTGGGAGGGGTTAATAGTCGTCTGCTTGGCGAATGGTTGCCGCGAGCGGAATTATTTTTAGTTTTGTCAGTGATTTGACGCCAGGCGTGTTACGGCGTGTTTTTGTTGGCACTCAATTTAGAATCGGGCGAGTCGCAGGTATGAAGTTTGTTGAGGCTTCAACTGCTTGGAGGATTAGAGTTGGCTTGGAAAAGGGCGTTGTTGCAACCGGTTGCTGAGCAAAAACACCTGTGCAGAACCTTGGGAGCCCGAACATAAAATAGTTCGGTTCGCGCTCGCCAGGGTTTTGAGACAGCTATTAATTTTTGGGCTTTAAATAGCCGTGCATATCGAGCCAGCGGGTGAAGCTGTCGAACCAGCCGGTGCTGGTGGTGGGTTTTGGGTACATGCCAAAGCCGTGGCCGCCCTGTTCAAATAAATGAAATTCCACCGGGCGCTTGGCGGCGCGCCAGCTATCGATAAGACCAAAGCCTGCGTCGGCAAAAAATGGGTCATCGGCAGCGAGTGCGACAAAAAGCGGTGGTGCGTCGGCGGGCACCTCCACTTTGGTCAAGGGGCCATAGATGTCACCAATAAAGGCGGGTTTGGCGTCTTGGCCGTACAGAGTGGTGGCAATGGTGAGCATGGCTCCGGCGGAAAACCCGATCATACCGATGCGATCAGGATCGACCCGCCATTCCTTAGCACGCTCGCGCACCAGTGCAAACGCGGCGCGGGCGTCGGCTATTTGTACTGCAAATTCTACGGCTGGGTCCTGCTCGGTGAGCGGCCGGCTGGCGCGCGCCGCACCGGAGAACATTTCTGCCATGGCTTTTTCAAACGCCGCCATATCGGCGGGGGTTTGTTTGAGGCGGTATTTCAAGACAAATGCCGCAACACCCTTATCCGCTAGGGCTTTGGCTACATCCCAGCCTTCATTACTCATGGAGAGTGTACGAAACCCGCCGCCCGGCGCCACTATGACGGCGGCACCGGAGGCTTTGCGTTTAGGGGGTAAAAATGGCGTCAGGGTGGCCAGTGTGACGTTGCGCGCGAACTGGCTGCCGTACTGTTTATGCCAGGATTCCTGGGCGCTGGCGTCTGGCAGGGGGCCTGTGCCCAGCTCAATCGCGGTAGGCTGTTTAGGAATCGCAATGGGGGTCATCACCTCCTCGCTCGCATAGGCAGGGGCGATGAGCACAGTTGCCAGCGTTGTTGCTGTTAGGGTTAGCCGAAGCGCTAAGTGCTTGAAGGGGGTTGTGATAGGGCGTGCTGTCATTCTTATTTGTCCGATGAATTAAGGTGCCTGCCAGTTTAACGGCAGCGCCTTTTGTTTTGGCGAAATTCTTAATTAAAGCCTAATAAAATCGCCTGGAGCTGGGCTACAGCGCACCAATGGTATTGCTGTTAGTCAGTGTTAATTAAATTCGATTTGACTAGATGTACCTAGGTTTTCAGACGTGCCTAGGTTTTCAGTGGCCTGTAAAAAAGAGCGGTAATTCAATGGCTGGGTATGGAAAACGTTAAGCCTAAGTCACTAAGGCAGGTAGCTTGTGTTCGGGGGGCGGGGGATTAGCGCGGGGGTTATGGAACGCAGCTATTTTTGTTGAGCTACTGCTTTTATCGGGGAACTGGATTTATCAGCTGCTTAAACGTAGCGGGCCAAGTGCGCCAATGGGGCTGCGGTAATTTTTTAATGTAATAATTTAAACCGGTTTAACCACGCCGGTTAATTTTATGAATCTGGCGCAGTTTAGTGTCGGGTTAATAATTGTAGGGTGAGCCTTCACCCGAACGATCAACAGTATTTTGCCGTGAAAATACTAAGGGTGGGTGCACTTCCTTGTGCGCGGACTATTTATTGACAAATACCACCGCTGACGCTCGCGGCTGCGCTTTGGCCAACAGCCTTGGTGCCATTAAATCCAAAGGTGATTTCTTGGCCTGGCCAGATGGTTTCGTTCCAAGATAAGATACTCGCACTGTAATTTGGCGCAGAACCTAAAATACGCGCACCCCAAATTTGGCTGATACTGCCGCCACCTAATAGGCTCAGGTTAAGCTGCCAGCCTGTGATGGGTTGGTTGGTTTTATTTTTAATAATAACCGCGCCGTTAAATCCGGTGCCCCAGTCTGAATACACTACATATTTACAACTGGCTGGCGCAGGAGCAGGGCCGGTATCCGTTACTTCAGTCAGGGCAACTACGCGCGCAGTACCTGTTTTGCTGTAAGCGGTTTGCAAGACATTGTTAAGGAAATTATCGCTGACTTGGTAAACATAGTTGCGGTTATTGAGCGCTGCTTTTATACCGGCTGTGCTGCGGGCTATAGTGCTGGCAATTAATTGCGGGCTTGTTAATTGGCGGGTTTTAGACCAGGTCACCAATTGATTGCCGGTTTGGGGTACGTAACGGCCGAATAATGCATCGGTGATGCTAAAAAATTCGGTGTTGCTATTGAGTAAATTGGATTCAAATTTAAATACATCTCGGCTAGTGAGTGTATCAAAGCGTGCTGCATCGCTTGTGGAAGGGATTTCGCTGCTGGATACTACAGAGAATGAACTGGCTAAATCGCCGCCTTCGACTGTATTCAGGCTCACCGGTAGGGGCGTGCCTGAACCTTCTACCACGAACGATTCATTGCCTACTTTAAACGTGACATCCCAGGTTTCTGTGCTGGTGGCTAGGTTAAATTGCGCCGCATTGGGGCTGAAATAAGTATCGTCCCAGGTTATTTCATATTTAATTTTTAATGTGGTGGGCGTGAGTGCATCGGCGTTGGCCTGTACTGCAACACAGCTTAACAGTCCTGTGCAAATGAGGTTGCGAGCAAATGCGGTAGCAGATAATGGGCGCACTAAAAAATTCATGTCTAATTCCTGTTGGTATACATCAATAAAACGAGTGCACCTAATGTCTTTCGCAATAATAAGATCACCAGTCTGGATATGGCTGTATCGCGCAGCCATTAGAGCAACTCCTTAATGGGCAATCTTTTGACGCCAACGAATTGGCATCAAGACGAATAGCCCGGCGAAGCCATTGCTATATATGTGCCATAAAAAGCTAATTTTTTATGTTGCAGTTGTGTTGGTAATTAAATCTCGGCCCGCTATGTGTTTTCTGGTTTGTCAATGTCTGGCGTATTTTGATGCGAGCCATAAACCTTTGCTCTGCAGATGGTTTTTTAGGCCTTTACTGTAAAAAGATTCGGCGGCTTGCCTGTGGTATTTCATTGGCTTTGTATAACAAATGAATGATTATTGCGTGTATGGGTTCTGCCTCGCGCCTAATTAGGGCCTTGAGAAGGCTTTTGGCTAGATTTTTGTGCTTATCACCCGCTGATAAATTTATCGATTGTATTTATGACTTTTAGCCTGAATCATTTAGTTGCAAAAACTGGTTTTTGGCTGCGTGCGACACTGGCATTTTGGTTAAATTTTTCAGCCCACAGGCACAATTGTTTTTTTACATGTGCTCGCGATTTAATCCGTTGTATTTATCTGCTAATTATCTTCCCTCTGGGATTGGGTGCAGGCCTTTTATGTGCGCTGTATTTGATTAATCGACCGTCTATAGCCTAAGGGCGGGGTTAGCTTTTTTTGGGGGGCGGTGAGTGAACTAGAAACTAGCCACTTTCATCGACACGTGTTCACTGCGAGTTGTACGACTTAAGTAAGGGGGCTTCAGGTGCCATAGGCGTGGGGGGCGAATTTTGTTAAGGTGGCCGCAGCCACTGGAGGTCATTATGCTCGATAAACGCCCGCAAAAACTTGTCATTGGGATTTCATCTCGCGCCCTGTTTGATTTAAGCGCTAGCCATATGGTGTACCAGGAAAAGGGCTTAGACGCCTACTCAAAATATCAGATTGAACACGAAGACGATATTTTGGAGCCCGGTGATGCTTTTGCCATGGTGAATAAATTGTTGAATATTAATCAGCTCATCGGTGGAGATCCGCGGGTGGAGGTGATTTTATTATCCCGCAATAGTGCCGATACAGGCCTGCGGGTATTTAATTCGATTAACCATTACGGCCTCAAAATAACCCGCGCTGCATTTACGGGGGGCGAGAGCCCCTATCGTTATATAGCACCATTTAATTGCCAGTTGTTTCTCTCTACCGATGGTGATGATGTGCGCCGGGCTATCGATGCGGGCTTCGCGGCGGCGACCCTGATTGCCTCTAACCGCAATAAAGACGCCCAAGGCCAGTTGCGGTTTGCCTTCGATGGTGATGCGGTGTTGTTCTCCGATGAGGCGGAGCGGGTGTATAAGCAAAAAGGTTTAGATGAGTTTGCCCGCAGTGAGCGTGAAGCGGCGAAAACACCTTTAAGTGGCGGCCCGTTTAAATCGTTTCTAGCCGCCTTGCAGAGTTTGCAGCGGGAGTTTGACCGTGAAAGCTGCCCAATCCGTACAGCTTTAGTGACCGCTCGTTCAGCACCCGCCCATGAGCGAGTGATTCGCACCTTGCGCGCCTGGGATATTCGGATTGATGAGTCGTTATTTTTAGGCGGAATGGATAAGGGCGTATTTTTAAAAGCCTATGGGGCGGATGTATTTTTTGACGATCAGCAAAGCCATTGTTTGTCGGCTAAAGACCATGTGGCTACCGGCCATGTGCCCAATGGAATTGCGAATCTGCAGGACGGTTAGGGCTAAACATGCGCCCTGAGCCAGGGCGCTGTCGATGGGCGCAGAAGTATCTGGCTGTTAAATTCCTTCGCTGATGGATTTGCCTTTGCTGCGGGGGATACCCAAGCGTTGGCGGCGCTCCCACAGGCATTTGCGGCTCACGCCCAGCTTGCGGGCCAGCTCGGTTTCGCTCATGGAATCTTGATGTTCCAACACAAAGCGTTGGAAATAATCCTCCAGGGATAAGTCTTCATTGGCCTCGGGGATGGCCGGCGTTTTGCGGGGCGGGCTGGTGCCCGGCTCTTCATCCATATGAATCAGGTCCAAATCGATGGAGAGCAGTGTGTAATCCAGGTACTGATCGTTTTCGCAGAGAATCACTGCGCGTTGAATGGCGTTTTCCAGCTCGCGAATATTGCCAGGCCAGTGATAACTGGTAATGGCTTGAATGGCTTCCGGTGTGAGCATTAAGGGGCGGCGCTTGAGCTCATGGCAGTAGCGGATGATGAAAGACTCGGCCAGGGTGAGAATATCCTTGCCGCGATCGCGCAAGGGGGGGAGTTTTAACTGCACGACGTTCAAGCGGTAGTAGAGGTCTTCGCGGAATTTGCCTTCGCGGGCGAGTTTGCCCAAATCCCGGTGGGTGGCGGCGACTAAGCGCACATCCACCTTGCGTGATTCCACCGAGCCTATAGGCCGCACTTCGCCTTCTTGTAATACCCGCAGCAGGCGGGCCTGGGCTTCCAGCGGTAATTCGCCGATTTCATCGAGAAACAAAGTACCGCCGTCGGCGGCGGCCACTAGACCTTCACGGTTGGAAGCGGCGCCGGTGAAGGCGCCTTTTTCATGGCCGAACAACTCTGCTTCGATGAGGGTTTCGGGAATGGCGGCGCAGTTCACGGAGATTAGCGCGTGGTTGCGGCGGGGGCTTTCCCGGTGCAGGGCGCGGGCCACCAGCTCTTTACCGGTGCCAGTTTCACCGTTGATGAGTACGGTGGCGTGGGTGGGGGCGACCTTGTGGACACGGGCGTAGAGATCCCGCATCACCGGTGAACTGCCGATCATACCTTCCACTTCTTGGTGGTTGTCGCCCGGTTGCGTGGGGACGGCGGCGGCAATTTTTTGTGAGCGCTCCAGCACGCGCTTCACCGCTTCCACCATTTCATCGTGGTCAAAGGGTTTGGCTATGTAATCCACTGCGCCCATGCGCATGGAATCCACCGCCGAGCGCAGGCTGGCGTAGGAGGTCATGATCAATACAGGAATGTCGCCTGCGATGGAGATAAGGTCGGTGCCAGGGGCGCCAGGCAGGCGCAGATCCGAGATGATGAGATCGAAGTTTTCGATGTTCAGGCGCAGGGCTTCTTTGACCGAGCCTGCTTCTTTTACATCGTATTTGTGGCGAGTGAGTAGCTTACGCAGCGCCGTGCGGATAATGACTTCATCTTCAACAATCAAAATCTTGTTCATAGGCGGGGGCTACATCAATCGGGCTCATTAGTGTTACTTGCCGCATCGTCGCTGGCAAGGTTTGTCGGTAACGTAATGATGAACCGTGTACCGTTTTGCGTATCTTTATGGGCGGGTGAGACTATATCCAAGGTGCCTTTGTGATCTTCGACTATGGAATACACCATCGCCAGGCCAAGGCCCGTGCCTTCTCCCGGTTCTTTGGTGGTGAAAAATGGTTCAAAGATACGGCTTAGGTGTTCGGGCGGGATGCCAACGCCATAGTCGGTAACACTTAGGCGCACGGTGTCACCTTGGTACTCACCCTCGACAATGATCTTCCCATAAACCGGGCTTGCATCCCGTGAGTTGGATAATAAATTGACAAACACCTGGATCAGCCGCTGGTTGTCCGCGCGGATAATCAGCTCACGCGGGATATTGTTGATAAATTCCACCGCACGTTTTTCTTTCTGCAGCGACAGCAGGTTGATGGCCTCTTGGGCGCAGTCGCGGGCGCTTAAGGGTTGAAAATCGTGGCCGGTGTGTTGGCCTGCGTGGGAGAAACTCACCAGTGAGCGCACGATTCGGCTGACTCGGTCGGTTTGTGACAGGATCTGATCGGCCGTTTCAATTACCTCCGCGTTGTCCGTTTCGTAGCGCAGGTTCTGCGCCAGGCAAGCAATGCCCGTTACCGGGTTGCCGATTTCATGGGCCACACCGGCGGCTAAGCGGCCCACCGAAGCTAAGCGTTCCGAATGCACTAATTCCTCTTCCAGCAGCTGCAATTCGGTTACATCTTCCAGCAGTATGACCTGGCCGTCGTTGGAGTGGGCTTTGGAGGAAGGAATGGCGGCCTTGTGCAGGCTGATCCAGTGGCGGCGCTGGTTGAGTTGCAGGGGTTGCTTGTACCAGTGGGACTCGCTGGAATTGGCGAATTTATAGAGCAATTTACCCCAGGGGGCGGCCACATCGCGCAGGTGGGAGCCGGTTACGCGGTCGCTTTCAATGCCGGTGAGCTTGGCCATGGCGTGGTTCCACATGAGAATTTCCATATCCAAGCCGATGGAAAATGTTGCCAGGGGCAATTCTTCCAGTGTTCGCCTGTGGTAGAGGCGCAGGTTATTTAGCTCCGCCGTTAAGCCGGTAAATTGATCGCGGGCTTGGGTGAGGCGGCTTTCAATCAGGTTGATATCCGTAGCTACACTGGTTTCCGGCAGACGGTAGGGAACCAAACGATCAAGTATTTCACTGGCCATGGAGATACCCATCAAACCTGAGAGGTTAGCTTCGATTTCATCGCGCAGGCGGCGCAGGGCGTAGGGGCGGCTTTCGTTGGGTGGTAGTGCCAGGCGCTGCAGGGCGCGATCCACCTCGTTGCGGGCGGTGCTGGCGCCTATGCGGCTGCTTAAGCGCTCGATAATTTCATCCGGTGAGCGCACATCCAGGCTTAAGCGAATAGGGTGGGAGAGTTCATCATCTGAGCATATTTCCGCGCTGTAGCGCTCTTCATCGGTTTGTTTGCTGAGGAGGGAAACTGAAATAAATACCAGTGTGTTAAGGCCAATACTCCAGAGGGTAACAAAGTCCCACTCACTGGCGCCTAGGCGAATCGGGCGATCACGCCAGGGCAGACTAATGGAGTGAACCCCCAGCAGCATGGGGATCATTAGCCAGATTAGCCATATGGCCGTGCCGATTAACAAGCCTGAAATAAAGCCCAAGCTATTGCCGCGGGACCAGTGGGTTACACCTATGACGCCCGGCAATAGTTGCAGTGTGAGGATAAAGGCGGGGAGGGCCAGTTCAGTAAGGCTATAGCGATTATTCAATACCAGATAACTGCCGAAGCCAAACAGCAGGACCACCAGAATCAATATGCGCCGCAACCACATAATTTGGCGGTATAGATCCCGCTTGGTGCGCAGGGTAGTGGCGGGCAATATCCAGTGGTTCAAAATCATGGTGGACAGCGCCAGGGCAATGCCCACCATGGCACCAGTCGCAGCGGAGAGGCCACCCACAAAGGCAATAATCGCAAATGATGTGGAGCCGGTGGCCAGCGGCACCGCTAAGGGAAAATACTCAGCGGCAATGGGTAGCTCAAGGGCCACGCCGCCCCAGAGGATGGGGAATATGGGCAGGGCCATGAGCAATAAAAACAGTGGGAAGGCCCAGGTAATTTGCGCCCCAGCCATCTTGCTGGGGTTTTCCACCACCGTCATGTGGAATATGTGCGGCATGGAAATGGCGGTGGCTAAAAACACCAGCAACAGGGTGTGCGATGAGGATTGGTAGACAGGCCGTTGCAGAGCCTGCAGCATTTCCGGGTTGGCGTTCAGCCACCAGTCCAGCCCATCCATACCACTGAAAATGCGCACTAACACATAACCGCCCACGGCGAGCAGGCCAAATAATTTAATCAGCGATTCAAACGCCATGGCCGTTACCAGGCCTTTGTGGTGCTCTCGGTTGGAGCCAAACATCATGGCAAAAAGGGCGATCACCAAGCAGTACACCAAGGCAATGGCCTCGCGGGAGGTAAAACCCAGCCAGCGCAACTGATTGTCTTTGTTATGTTGCCAGGTCAGCAGATGCACCGTATCGGCTACGGCTTGAATTTGCAGGGTGAGCAGCGGTGCCATGGCTAGCAGCATAATCAGGGTGACCACGCCGCCTGCCGCGTGGGAGTGGTAGCGAAATACTAATAAATCCGCCATGGAGGTAATTTGAAAACGCCGGGCCAGCTCAATCAGCGGTTTTAGGGTGATGCCGCCGAATAAAAACAACACCCCCGTGCCCAGGTAATAGGCTAAGGCGCCGTAACCAAATTGGCGGGCCAAATCCACCACGCCGTAAAACGACCAGGCACTGGCAAAAATGCCCAGCGAACAAATATAGGTTATGGGGTGGCTGACCAATCGATCCGATACCCAGCCGCGATCGGTGCTATAGGCAAGGCTAAATACCACCGCCAAATAAGCAAAACAAATGAGGGCAACTTGAAGATAGGTAAAGGTCATGGGGATTTTTTATGGCGTTGGATAAGGTAAGCGGCCAACACAACTAAAGCCCACAGCAAAAAGGGTTTGTACCAAATAGGCTGAGGATTAATCGCCCAGCCAATAATGCTGGGCGAAAGCATAAAGGCGAGAAAAACCAACAGAAGTACGGGGCGTTGCTGATGCATAGGCTAATTATTATCGGTAATTTTTTTTAAACGCAGGGCTGGGAGCGGCAGCGATGGTGTAAATGGCATTCGGGTATCTAAGGAATGGGCACCTATCAACTGCACAATAAGCCCAGAGGCTGCGGTTTGCCCGGGGTGCGGTCGATCTTACTCAAGCCTGGCGCTAAACACCAGCAGAAGGTATTGTGCCGCCGCGATTGCTTATTTTCGCCAGGACAACTAAAGGAGGCAGTATGTATAAGCTATTGGCTGGAGCCGTTTTTATACTGGGGTTCGCTCTAGCAATGGGGCATCTTAAAGCCCCTCAGGCCACTTCAGCGCAACCACCTGCATTGCAACACGCCCCGGCGCAGCCAGCGGTGTATCTGGCTACCTGGAATCTTGAGTGGTTAGTGCGCCTGGCGGACTATCCGCAATTGCTCGCTAACTGCGACCCCAATGGCCAACCCAACAGCAATGAATGGCGTTTTCCCTGTGACAACGAACATGCTCCGCCGCCAGCGCGCACTCCGGCGGATGTGGCGCAGTTAGCTCTTATTGCCCAGGGGCTCAGCGGTGCGGTGGTGGCCTTGCAGGAGGTTGATGGCCCAGAGGCCGCAGCACAACTCTTTCCACCCTCCGCTTGGCAATTGGCTTGTTTCTCCCAGCGAAAACACCCACAGAACCTAGGCTTTGCTCTGCCTCGGGGTATCGATTATGAATGCGGCCGCGAGCTTTTAGGCTTGGATATAGACGGCAAAACTCGCCCAGGGGTGGTAATTACTCTATGGCCCGGCACACCACAGAGCCTGCGGCTGCTCAATGTGCATCTTAAAAGTGGCTGCTTTGCTGGCCCTTTATACAAAAACGGCCCATGTTTGGCCTTGCGCAGCCAGGTGCCTAAAGTAGAAGACTGGATCGATCAGCAGGTGGCCTCAGGGCAAGCTTTTGTTGTATTGGGTGATTTTAATCGGCGCTTGGAAAAGGACGCCCAGTATCCGGCCGGTAGCGATGAGGCTGCCCCCACCTCCATGTTTGCCGCCTGGCACGATCAAAAACCCGCGGGCGCCGCCCTCTTAAGAGCCACGGCCCTTATGGCCGATGAGCCCTGCTCCCCCTTAAGCCCCTACACCCAGGGCGCCATCGACAATATATTGGTGAGCGCCTCTTGGGCGGCATTGTTTAAACAGCAAGAGGCCCGCCGTATCACCTACAGTGCAGAGCAGGCCAAGCGTTACCTGCTTTCGGACCACTGTCCGCTGCTGCTCAAGCTCGGCAACTTTTAACTGCAGGGCGCCCAAGACCTCGGTTATACTCGCGCGTTTTTTGACTGAAGCCCCTTCCTTCATGAGCGAGTTTACCTTTCATAGTGGTGCCCGACGCCTCACCAAGCCCTCATCCGGCTGCGTGGCCAGTATCGGCTCGTTTGATGGTATACATTTAGGCCACAGGGCCTTGATTGAAAAAGTCATCACCCGCGCTCGCGCTCGCGGCCTGCCTGCCGTTGTAGTAATTTTTGAGCCTCAACCCCAGGAATACTTCAACCCTGAAGGCGCGCCCGCCCGTTTATTGGGGCTGCGCGATAAGGTATTGGCACTCAAGGCCCTCGGTGTGGACCAGGTGCTCTGCCTGCGCTTTAACCGCTGGCTGCGCAATCTCACCGCTGAAGAATTTGTCCGCCAGGTGCTGGTGGATTGGCTAGATGTGCGGCATTTGGAAGTGGGCGATGATTTTCGGTTTGGCCGCGATAGGGCCGGTGATTTCGCTTTCTTAACCCGCGCGGCTATTACCTATGGTTTTTCCCTCGCCAATAATCCCACACTACTAAGGCTTGGCGAGCGCGTGAGTAGCACACGTATCCGCAGTTTATTAAGCCAAGGTGAACTGGCCGCAGCGGCGGATTTATTGGGCCAACCCTACAGCATGAGCGGCCGAGTGGTGTATGGCCGAGCACTGGCGCGCACACTGGGCTTTCCCACCGCCAATATCGCTATAGGCCATCACCGTCGAGCCCTGGCCGGCGTATATGCGGTGGAAGTGGAAGGCCCTTTTGGCAGCCAACCGGCAGTGGCCAATATTGGTGTTAAGCCCACCATTGCCGAAGGCCTAAAACCGAGCTTAGAAGTATTTATTTTAAATGGCCATTACGAATTATATGGCGCACGGCTGCGTGTGCGCTTTCTCCGCTGGATTCGTAACGAGCAAAAATTTATCAGTATCGAAGCGTTAAAACAGCAAATTCACTTAGACGTGCAGGCAGCAACTGAGTTTTTCTCCAGCCGCGCCACCTAAATAAAATCCATTTTTTAACCCAAGCCATTTCAAGCGAATTACCATGACCGACTACAAGGCCACACTCAATCTGCCAGCCACTAGCTTCGCTATGAAAGCGAATTTGGCTCAGCGCGAACCGGAAATGCTTAAGCGTTGGCAGCAAGAAGGTATTTACCAGCAGATTCGCACAGCTCGTGCAGGCTGCCCCACATTTATTTTGCACGATGGCCCGCCCTACGCTAATGGCGATATTCATATTGGCCACGCGGTCAATAAAATTCTTAAAGACATCATAATAAAAGCCAAAACCCTCAGCGGATTTGACGCGCCCTATGTGCCCGGTTGGGATTGCCACGGTTTGCCTATTGAACACAACGTTGAGAAAAAAATCGGCAAAGCCGGTGTGAAAGTCGATGTGGCGACGTTTCGCAAACACTGCCGCGACTATGCCAGCAAACAGGTTGCAGGCCAAAAAGCCGATTTTATTCGCTTAGGTGTGCTGGGCGAATGGGATAAACCCTATTTAACCATGGACTATAAAACCGAAGCCGACACAGTGCGTGCGCTGGGTAAAATTATTGCCAACGGCCATTTGGTGCGCGGGTTTAAACCCGTCTATTGGAGTGTGGTTGGCGCCTCGGCACTGGCCGATGCCGAAGTGGAATATCACGAAAAAACCTCGTTTTCGATCGACGTGCGTTTTGCTGTGGATGAATCGGCATTGAGCAATAAAATTGCTGGAGTTACAGGTACTGGGCCTATTGCAGTGGTAATTTGGACCACTACACCCTGGACATTACCCGCTAACCAAGCCGTAAGTTTAAATGCCGAACTGGATTATGCGCTGGTGCAATTAAACGCTGAGCGCATTATTGTGGGTAAAGCCTTAATTGAGGCCTTGTGCGCGCGCAGTAAAATCGCTGAATTTTCTGTGCTGCAGGAATTTAAAGGCGCCGCGTTAGAAGGCTTATTACTTCAACACCCTTTTTACGATAAACACGTGCCCATTATTTTAGGTGACCACGTCACCACCGATGCCGGTACAGGTGCTGTACACACCGCGCCGGACCACGGTATGGAAGACTTCGTAGTCGGCAAAAAATACAATATTGGCACCCTTAATTACGTGGATGAAAACGGCAATTATTCCGCCCAAACGCCTATTTTTGCCGGTGAACACGTTTATAAAGCCGATGAAAAAGTGGTTGCCCTTTTAGACGAGCGCGGCGCTTTATTTAATCAAGGCAAAATCACCCACAGTTTTCCGCACTGCTGGCGCACCAAAACGCCGTTAATTTACCGCGCAACACCCCAGTGGTTTATCAGCATGACGCAAAATAATCTGCTGGAGCAGGTTAAAACCAGTGTGGGTGAAGTGCAGTGGTTTCCCGCTTGGGGTGAATCGCGTATGCGCGGCACCTTAGAATCCAGCCCCGATTGGTGTATCTCTCGCCAGCGTACCTGGGGTGTGCCCATTACCTTATTTATCCATAAAGAAACTCAAACACCGCACCCTAAAACGGTTGAACTGATCGAACAGGTGGCCGCTTTAATTGAACAAGACGGTATGGATGCTTGGTTTGCTCTGGATGCTGCCGCGCTGTTAGGTGCTGAGGCGAAGGATTACATCAAGGTGACCGATACATTGGATGTGTGGTTTGATTCAGGCGTAACCCATTATTCGGTGCTGGAGCAGCGCGCCGAAGTTAAATTCCCGGCCGATTTATATTTAGAAGGTTCTGACCAGCATCGCGGTTGGTTTCAGTCGTCGTTAAAAACCTCCGTAGCCATGCATGGCCGTGCGCCCTACAAACAGGTGTTAACCCACGGGTTTGCAGTGGATGAAAAGGGTTTAAAAATGTCTAAATCCTTAGGTAACGTAGTGCCACCGCAAAAAGTAGTTAATGATTTAGGTGCAGATGTATTGCGCTTATGGGTGGCGGCGACGGATTTTAGCGGCGATATGAGCGTTTCCGACACGATTTTAAATCGCACGGCTGATTCCTATCGCCGTATTCGCAACACGGTGCGTTATTTATTATCTAACCTTCCCGATTTTAATCCGGCCACTGATTTAGTCGCCCTTGATGAGATGGTCGCGCTGGATCGCTGGGCTGTGGCCCGTGCAGAAGCATTGCAGGCTGAAATCTGTGCCCATTACGATGCCTATGACCTGCATTTAATTTACCAAAAATTGCATAATTTCTGCGTGGTAGATTTAGGTGGTTTTTATTTGGATATCACCAAAGACCGCGTCTATACCTGCGCACAAAATTCTGCCGCACGCCGCAGCGCCCAGTCCGCGCAATATCATATCGCCCAGGCTTTAGTGCGCTGGATAACACCGATTTTATCCTTTACGGCCGATGAAATTTGGCAGGCAATTCCCGGCAATGCTGGCACTGTTTTCACCCAAACCTGGTACAGCTTTCCTGTTGCCAGCAGCGCGCCTGTTATTGATGAGGCAACCTGGGCGGTGATTGCCGATTTAAAAACCGAGGTAAACCGCGCTATAGAATCTGTGCGCACCAGCGGTGGCATAGGTAAATCCTTAGAGGCAGAAGTCACGCTGTATGCTGAGCCAGAATTGTCTGCTGCGTTGAGTCTGCTGGGTGATGAATTACGTTTTATTTTAATGACCTCAAAAATCAGTTGGCAGCCATTAAATCAAGCCCCTGCCAACGCGATGGCCGGGCAAACTATGCCGGTAAAAATTAGCGTTGTGAAAACGGCAGCGGCCAAATGTGTGCGCTGCTGGCACCATTGTGAGGACATAGGCCAACACAGCGATCATCCTGAATTGTGCGGTCGTTGTTACACCAATATTAATTCCAGCGGAGAAGCGCGCGCCTATGCCTAATTTTATTCATGCACTGCGCTGGTATGCCCTAGCTTTAGTGGTAATTGCCATCGATTTATTCACCAAAAAAGCAATCACCGATACCTTTGAGTACGAAGGTCAGTCCCAGCCTTATACCTTCTTTTTTAGTCTCTCCTTGCATTATAACCACGGCGCGGCGTTTAGTTTTTTGGCGCAAGAAGGCGGCTGGCAGCGTTGGTTTTTTATGGCCATTGCTGGCTCAGTGAGTTTAGGTTTAGGTTATTGGCTGGCCCGTTTGCCTCGCCACAAACTATTTGAAGCGCTGGGTTTGTCTTTGGTATTAGGCGGTGCGCTCGGCAATTTATACGACCGCATCACCCTGGGTTATGTAGTGGATTTTTTATTATTCCACTGGGGCGATGCTTATTTCCCTGCTTTTAATGTTGCCGACATGGCCATATGTGGCGGTGCGGCTGCGTTGGTTTGGGATTCGCTGCGTAAAAAAGGCTAACAACCATGACCACGAGATTGCCCATACAAGCGGGGATGCAAGTCACCCTATTTTTTGCGCTGCGCCTGGCGGATGGTGAAACAATTGACAGTAATTTTGAGCAGCAGCCTGCGACCTTTATTGTGGGCGATGGCAATTTGTTGCCGGGTTTTGAGCGCCTACTAATGGGCCTATGCGCTGGCGAACGCAAAACGTTTGAAATCCCTCCCGAGCAGGCGTTTGGCCAGCGCAACCCCAATAATCTGCAAAAGATCGAGCGGCGCTTATTTTCTGCCGATTTAAATTTAGAGCAGGGGTTGGTGGTTAATTTTGCCGATGCACAAAATACCGAATTGCCCGGTGTGGTGGCCGATTTAGACGAACACTGGGTAACAGTCGATTTTAATCACCCGCTCGCAGGCCAGAGCATTGAATTTGATGTGCACATTGTGAATGTGCAACCGGCCACTTCTCATTAGGATGCCTGTGCATGCAAATTAAATTAGCTAATCCCCGCGGCTTTTGTGCCGGTGTTGATCGCGCTATCGATATAGTTAATCGTGCTCTTGATGTCTTTGGTGCGCCAATTTATGTTCGCCATGAAGTGGTACACAACAAATTTGTCGTCGAGCAATTAAAAGAGCGTGGCGCAATTTTTGTCGATGAGCTCGATGATGTGCCTGACGATGTCATTGTGATTTTTAGCGCCCATGGTGTGTCGCAAGCTGTGCGGCAAGAGGCAGCTACACGGGGTTTACGCGTATTTGATGCCACTTGCCCGCTGGTGACTAAAGTGCATCTTGAAGTGGCTAAATACAGCGAAGATGGTTGGGAGTGTGTGCTGATTGGCCACGCCGGACACCCAGAGGTTGAAGGCACCATGGGGCAATACACCAATGCCCATGGCGGGGCGATTTATCTGGTGGAAAACGAAGCGGATGTGGCGGTTTTACCGGTAAAAAACCCCGCTAAACTCGCTTATGTCACCCAGACAACACTGTCTATGGATGATACCGCGCGGGTAATTGATTGTCTGCGGGCGCGCTTTCCAAACATCCAGGGGCCGCGCAAAGATGACATTTGTTATGCCACACAAAATCGCCAAGACGCTGTAAAACAACTCGCGCTGGAGACTCAAGTGGTATTGGTTGTGGGGTCGCCCAACAGCTCCAATTCCAACCGTTTGCGCGAGCTGGCCGAGCGCTGTGGCGCCAAGGCCTATTTAATCGACGGCCCGCAGGACTTACAGGCCCATTGGTTTGATAAGGCGGGCGCGGTTGGTATCACCGCTGGAGCCTCCGCTCCTGAAGTTCTAGTGCAAAGTGTGATTCACGGCCTTAAACAATATGGCGCCCAGCTACCTGAGGAATTGGCGGGCAGGGTGGAAAATGTGAGTTTTTCGCTACCCAAAGAACTGCGTTAAGCACAACCTCTACTCGCGCCGCCTGCACGCTGGCGTGAGTTTATTAAATTTCTCTCCAGTGTCTGTGCACATAATCTCGCCAGCAGACTTCTTTTATTCGAAAACTTGATGTATAACAGCCGCTTAAGATAGGTTTACCCGGTGCGCACAGGCTCTTAGCGAGCGCTGTGGGCGGTAGCAACAAATCTTTAATAGGATGCGGCGCAATGTCTATTACCAAGTCAGAGCTGATTGATCGTATTGCTACAGCACAGGACCAACTGTCTCCGAAGGATGTTGAGATTGCGGTCAAGTTACTGCTTGAATTTATGAGCCAAGCCCTCGCCAAAGGGGAGCGCATAGAAATTCGCGGTTTTGGCAGCTTCGCACTGCACTACCGCGAGCCCCGCGTCGGCCGCAATCCCAAAACCGGCGAAGCCGTTGCCCTAGAAGGCAAATACGTTCCTCACTTCAAACCCGGCAAAGAAATGCGTGATCGGGTTAATGAAAGTATCAAACAGAAAAAGCGTCGTCGTTAGAATTTTTTCCGCCTTTTCGTTTGCTCGTTTTTAATGTTCAGTTTTTTGAGTCTTGTTCCAGCTATCAGATTCTGGCTTACATCGACTGTAAATGTACATTCAACTCCATAGTTTTAGTTTCACGGCATCTCTTCTAAAACTTATCTACTTCCCAAAAATAAGGGCCGCCTAAATTAACGGCGGCCCTGTTTATTATTTAGTTGGCGACAGTAAGGTTAGTGCCATTTTTTACAGCGATAAGTGAGCTTAAAACCCCATCCGTTGCCCAGAGCATGTCGTATTTGGCATCGAAATATAGACCAGAAATATCGGCAAGCCTGGTGCCGCTGCGATAGGGCATTGGGGTTAGCTGATTAGTCGATAAATCAAGTGCAAAAATATTTGGCCCATAGGTTAGGTAAAGACGATGATGGGTTTCGTCTAAACTCGATACGCTGCGGCCCTTGAAGAGATAAACCATAGACTGCTCTTTAGAAAATTCTGCTGTTTCCAATGAGCCCAAAGTAGTTAATGTGTGTTTAGAGGTATCCAATTCTTGTAGGGTTCCTTCGCTGTCTACCAGGTAAAATTGGGTTGCTGTGATGCGCGTAATACCAATATTGAGTTTTCCATTATTAAAGGTCTGAATACTGGTGCTGTTGCCAGTATTAAGAGATACAGCCAATAACTCGCTAGTTTCTGTATTTATATTCTTGATGATAAAAGCGGTGTTTGTGGTTTCGTCCACCTCAAAGCCCCATGACTCACTTGAGGGTTTTGGTAGGCGGTTTTTAAGCTCACCATTGGGGCTGTAGATATTGATGTTGCTTGCGGTCATTTGGTAAAAGGCGTCACCATTTTTACCAAACTTCGCTGCCACGCTATGGTGCTCAGAGTAGTTATAGGCCTCTGGTGTATTTCTGTTCGTGAATTGGACGACTTCTATTTCGCCTGTTTCTAAATTGGTCCTACGCAGGGCAGATACCCAGCGAGTAAAATTATAGGCATATTTGCGGTCCGCTGATAAGGTTAACCCCACAGGGCCAGCCAGGTCGCCATTTGTATAGGACTCAGCAAATATTTGTGTTCGATTACCGCTCGCTATATCAACACTGATAATACCATTGCCATCACGGGCAAATATTCGCTTGCCGTCTTCGTCAATGCTGGCATCCCAGGCCCAAAAAATGGGCGCACCTGCACCGCGGCTCTCTCCAGTGGTGGGGCTGATACCGGTAATTAATGTGGGTTTAGCTTCAATACTGTCAGCTTTATAAATTGCAGTGTTGTTGCCTACTAGAGTTATTAAATAGCCCGACCCTGTACCAAATGGCTTAATGCGCAGTTGCGAATTGGTCACCGATGGCGCGATAGTCGATAAATCCAAATGCGTTATTTGCAGGCTTGCCGGATTAAATACGGCCAATTTATTGCGATCTTTTCCATTGGCAATAATGGAACCATTTCCTAAGCAGGATATTCCACCGAAATTTATTTCAGAAAATAATGTCTTCGCATCAAATGGGATAAGTTTAAAGCCCTGGTTGGTGAATTGAGTAAGCGTAAACCCTTCTTCGGCAGTTGTATTAAGAGAGGTATTAAACACGTCACCAGTATTTCGGTGCACGCACAGCATCGAAAGTAGGCTACCCTGGCTGACTTCAATCCGTTCAATGTTACTGGTGTTTAGATTTAATTTGGCGATACTGCCATTTAAATAGTTAGGGAAATACAGGGTTTGGCTGCTGGGGAGATAGCTGAGAAATTGTGTGCCCGCCAAACTGTTTTTAATCGCTCTATCGCCTATGGGCAATTCTTTTAAAGTGTTCTGGGTTAAATTCAGCTCCAATAAGCGATCGGAGCTCCAGCTGGTTAATAGGAGGCGATTATTGTCTTTGTCGTATTCCACTGCTCGAGAGTAGGCGCCGTACAAATTATTGTGGATAGCTCGCTCTTGGAAGGTTTTGCCGCCGTTTTCATCGGTGATAGCCAAGCTCAGAGTGCTAGTGCCGGCTGCAATTTTCACCGATCCAACCCATAAACCATCTGGGTTTTGTGTTAGCGATGTGTTGGCAATACTGGCGGACGCCACGCTCGAATCTGGAATCTCAATGGACAACATGACTTCAATACTGGTCTCGTCACCTGTGCCGGCATTGGCAGCGGTTGTGGGTAAAATCCAAGTGACCTTGGGCTTTACTGCTATGCCCGAGCTAGAAGAGCTAGAAGAGCTAGAAGAGCTAGAAGAACTAGAAGAACTAGAAGAACTAGAAGAACTAGAAGAACTAGAAGAACTGGGCTGGGTAGATTTAGGCGATGCCCCGCCGCCACATGCCAGTATCGCAGTGCTAGATGCGATAATTAATGATCCTTTAATAAACTTGAATACCACTGTGAATACCTCGATGAGAGTAGGTTCCTGTTAAGAGCTGATGTCCGGTGAGAGCCGTTCTGTGTTCCAAAGGCTGATAGGCAAGAGGGGCACTGGATTGGTGTGGCACACCTGTTTGCTGTGGCGTATTTTGCGACGACTTGATGACGGCGGCAATCATTTCTCGATGAGCAGTAGAGGGTTGGTCTGCAAAATGATGTATTGGTAAGTAACCGCATGATTTATTTGCCAAGTAGATATCGCTTTGGGGATTTATTAATCAGATGTTTTTAGAGTGGTTTTAAAAGGGTGGATTGCTTACCGCAGTTGCGGCCTAAGTTGTTTTGGGCTCTGAAAACAAGGGGGTTCAGATGCCTCCTTCCATGTTGCTTGAAGCGAGACAAATAGATCGGGGCGATCTTTTGTGCCGCTGGGCTAATAGGTCTGAGTTTGTTTATCGGCCCATTGATTTGGCTTGCCGCGATGCCTAACTGTGGCGGGTGCCCCTATATTTGGCATTGCATTCTTTTGTTCTATTGTGTGATCTTTAAATGTTTGCTTATTTGGAGTTGTTTTAATTATGTATGAAACGAAAAGACAAGCGCCGTTGACCCAAATGCGATTTGCATGGCGGCTAGCTCGTCAAGTGGCTTGGGTGTTGGTTTTATTGGCTGTCTCCCTCATGCTAGGTATGCTAGGTTATGTCAGCTGCGAGGGCTTGAGTTGGATTGATGCATTTTTAAATGCGGCTATGTTGTTAGGGGGCATGGGGCCGGTTAATCCGCCGCAGTCATGGGCGGGGAAATTATTTGCGGGCTTGTTTGCGCTTTATGCTGGCTTAGTATTTATTGTGGCTGCAGCCTTACTGTTTACGCCGGTACTACACCGTCTTTTGCATCATTTTCATTGGGATGAGCGTTAATATTGAAGGGGTGGCCTGTTTATTATTAGCCATTAGAGTTGGTTGAGAGATGATGTTATGAATAGTGTTAAATTAATCGGCTTGGTTTTAGTTGTTGCTGGTGCCTTGGCCCTTGGGTACGGTGGTTTTAGTTATACCAAGGATACCACCGCTGTAAAACTGGGGCCTCTTGAGTTGTCGTATAAGGAAAAACAAACCGTTTATATCCCGATTTGGGCCGGTGTGGGTGCTTTATTGGTGGGTGGTATATGTGTGATCGTTGGGTTTAAAAGGCGCTCCTAGCCGAAATTTGTTGTGCCTTTAAGCCTTGTAATTAATGTTTTTATTGGGGTGTTTATTTTATGAAGGTTATTGCATTTGCAGCTAGTAGTAGTGCGCGTTCTATCAATAAACAATTAGTTACCTATGCGGCCGGTTTGCTGCAGGGAGTTGAGGTGGAGATCCTCGATTTGAATGATTATGAGCTGCCGTTATTTAGTGTTGATCGCGAAGCGCAGCTGGGCCAGCCGCAATTGGCGAAGGATTTTTTACATAAAATCGCCTCTAGCCAGGGATTAATTGTCTCTTTTGCTGAGCACAATAGTACCTATAGTGCGGCATATAAAAACTTATTTGATTGGTGCTCTCGTATCGATAAAAAGGTCTTTGCGGATAAACCCGCGGTATTTTTGGCCACCTCGCCCGGCGGCCGGGGTGGTGCCAGTGTGTTAGCTGAGGCATTGGCGTCTGCTGGGCGTTTTGGTGGGCAGGTGGTTGCGAGTTTATCGGTGCCTAATTTTGCTGACAATTTTGATGGTGCTGCGGGGTGCCTGAGTAATGAGGTGTTAAATGTTCAGCTCACATCTGCAATGAGTGCGCTTGAGCAGGTGCTGGTCGGGCGCTAAGCGCCTATTTTATTATTATCAATTCTATTCAAGTCGAGTGCGGGTGTTGTGCTCGCCCGTTCTTATTACGCTGTCCACAAAAATAGATTATCGGGATCTTTTTTGTGCCGCTATAAGCCGTTGGCTTTATTGTTTTAGCGAAACTTGCGGGCTGTAGTTGCATGGATGTCGCAATTACTAGCTGTACGGAAGTAATGAATACACATCATTTCAGACCGTCAAAAAGAGGGACCTTTTTGACGAGCCTACAAGGATGTATTCACGGCGTGTCTGAAATGATGTGTAGTCATTGCTGGTGCCTTGGTAGTATTTTAAAGCCCTAAGCGCAGGTGCTGTGTAATTTCTTCGCGCAGAGGGATGGGCACTTCGTGTTCCTTAGCTAGGCTTGGCCATTGTGCTACCTGTGCGCTAATCTCATCAATAATGCTGTTAATTCTGCGGCGAGTAAATAAAGGGCTTAAGGGTTCTAGGCTGTAAAAATCCTCGCGGGTAAAATGATCGCGCTTGCCATTTAGGCTCATCCAATGACTGTTAACCCAGGGACTGCCGGGTTTGTAGCTGTAGGCTAAATCGTAGGCGGGCGCTAGGCGCCAGGTTTTATCCTGCAAAATAAACGCGATGTTTTTGGAGTGATCATCGTGATTGCGGGCGATAATATTAAAAGCCATGCGGCGGAATATTTGTTCGGCCTCATCAGCGCTTAGGCGCAGTTGTCGCGCCACAGCAAATAATTCTGCGTAAGAAAATGCACCGGGCATTTTGTAGCTAACATGGGCGAGGCCGTTGAGGGTTTGCATGTGTAATTTTGCATTGCCAACACGGTCAAAACGCTGGGTAATAAAATGCCGGCGGTTGCCCTCAGGTAATAATTGGCAGGGCATCATATTAATGCCGCAGCTGCGTGCCATTAAATAATATACATATTCCATGGCACCGTAGCCCATAGGGTCGCCGAAGGTTTCTTTGTTGGCGTTGTGTTCGTTTACTCCATCGAACTTCATTAAGTAATGAGTAAAACCCGCGGGTGCTTTGGTTTGCCCTGAGCGCACCTGAGTAAAATCAGCGTTAAATGCCAATACTGCTTTAGGACGAGCGCCGCCGGCACTCATACCTACCGATAGTAGCGCCAGCATGGCCTCGCGATCTTCCTGACCTTGTTTATTTAATTCCACCTTAAAGTCGGCGCGGCTGTCGAGCACTTCTTGGGCTATAACCACCAGCGATTCAATGGCGACACTTTGGGAGGCATTTAAACTTTTCAGCAGTGTTGCCGGTGCATATTCCAGTGCGCCCATGCCGCGTTTGCCGGTGTATTTAAGGCGTTGCAATGGGGTAATGGTGCTCGGGTGCAAGCCTTTACTGGCAACCCACGCGTTTAATACCGCGTTGCCGAAATCATCTGGCAGAGAGTCTGCAAGTAAACCGGGTAGTCCTTTAAAGCTGGCTGGGTCTAATTCAGGAAATAGATAAATGCGTTTGGCCAAAGGCATTTTTAGGGGGGATAACTCTATGCCGGTGTCAATAAATGCGGGGCTGTATTCAAAAGCGCCTATGCCGGTTGTCGTGTCGAAACTGGCCGCACCTACCTGTTGGCCCAAGTACTGTACATTTATGACTTCTAATGGCATTGGATTATCACCACTGGGCAGCGGGGGTGGAGGTAGATTTGCTTGGCTTGCGAGATGCGCGCTGCCTTTGCTTGGCGGCAAGCTTCGCCAGCTGAAGCGGCGATAGGGTTGGTTGGGGGAGGAATTTATCCAGGTGCTCGGTTAAATTAAGGGCCAACATGAGAGCGACAAAAGCCTCTAGTTGTGCCTTGCCTTTTTCGGCATTTAATACCACCTTGCGGGATACTCCGGCCAATTCGGCCAGCCGTGCTTGGCTGAGGTCGGCATTAAGGCGAGCGTGCTTTAGCCGCTCACCGAGTTCCTCTGCAACGGCTGCAGCGGGCATAGTTTGAGTGATCATAAGGTTACCAAAATTGTACTTTAATGCTTCTTTTTCTGGTTAATGTAACCATATTAGCATCTTATGGGCCGATTATATCGATACTCCTGTATAGAGTGCCATTTTTGGTACTTTATAAGGCTTAATAGCTTATAATGTTCTAAATTGGGATCACTATTGGGTGCTTTAAAGGATGTTTAACGTGCAGCGGCAAGAGTAGAGGATGTCTTTGCTCAAAACCCTACCACGAGAGCCCTCAGCGCTTAGGTGCGATAGTGGGCAGGTCTAAAAAATTAAGCGCAGCCCCTCGCCTTAGTTCTCTCGGTAACCGCTCCCAGCGTGACTCTACCACCTGCATCCATGCAGTCGTCCCAAAGGGCGAGGGTTAGGGTGAGGGTAAGGATAGGCGGGGGAAAAGGTCAAAATCCTTAAGTTAGTGAGGTTGGCCCTATTAGATGCTCTGTTATTCAGCCAATTATCCACAAACCAATTCGGGGCGTTCATGAATACCTGTGTGGAATTTACCTCAGACCTATTCACACCATTTTTACCTGAATCCGCTCAGGTAAATCCTCATTGTTATGGGGCGGAATTGGCCTGGTGGCTGTGCCAGCAGTTGGCGGGGAAGGGAATTGTCACCAGTTACCCGAATAATGAAGATTGGGGTTGGTTTATTGAATACGGAGTAGAGGACTACGAATATTGGTTGTGCTGCGGCAATGTACCGGATGCTAGGGTAAATCAGTGGCCTATTCATCTTAACTGTAAACCCAGAGGTCTATTCGGTAGAAATAAAACGCCGGTAGCCTTAGCTGAGCCTTTATTAATCGCGCTGGCGGAAGTTTTGGCGACCAGTCGGGAAATCAGCGCCGTATATTGGACGGGTGGCCCTGATTGAAATGCGGCAGCCAGCCAGGTTGTGAACCAACAGCAGGCATCAAAACTGAAAATGCACCATTTTTGTGGCTGATTTATTTAAAGCCAGTTTTCCCGATGATTTTTATGTGATTAAGTACTTGTGGCACACGGCAGTCGATCACTAAAAATAAATATCAGTAGGCGGGAGGGGTGTGAAAACACGGAAAAGCTGTGTTGATTAAATTATCAGGCGTCATAGGGTTGGGTAGATATGAGCGGTAAAAGCCCCCGCGAGCCCGCTAAAACATTGGTATTCATATATGTCCGTGCGTAATGGCGGGAATAGATCTGGGTGGTGAATTACGTCGTAGGGTAAGTGTTGGGTGCGGGCTTGTTAGTGAACTTGGCGAGTCCTTTGCTACTCTGTAAACAAACCGTCATCTGCCTAGGGCAGTATGAGGTTACAGGCAGGCGGCGTAACGTCGCTTGGCTGCCCAACCTAATGAGCGATCAATTACTAAAAACTGAGGATCCAAGGAGCCTAACACCATGCAAGACTACATTGAAGAATTATTAGAAATCACTTGTTCCGTAAACGATGATGACGAGCCGATGGGCTTTGATGATTATTCAGAAGTTTAACGCCATTTGATCCCCGTAGCTTCAGGCTTAGCGCCCTGAAGAGGTTGGGGGTAGTTTGAAGCCTTATACATTAATCAACTCAGTGCCTTGTAGTGTCCGGTTAATGACTGGGCAGGCGCTAAAACAAGTCGATGCGTGCCACGGGCCCAGTAAACCGGTATTGCGTGAATGTGACGGCTGAGCATATAAATTAACCGCGTTTAGCGGGCGGCTGGTAAAACTGTGAATTGATTTAGATTTACCGCGTTACACGCCGAGCCCACAGGATAAAAGTTGTGGATGGGTACTATAGTTAGTGCGCAGTGTGCCCTAGGGGCTGAAGTTGGCGTGCTGTTTAGGCTATAGTGCCGCTTTGAGTGCTGGTAATCCCCTGCTGCACTTGTCCCTAGCTGTGGAATCGCGATTATCCTATGTTGTTGCTCTCGACTGAAAAAGCACGCGCGGTATATTTCTTTGATCAGGCCGAAATTGTCGGCCAACTTCTCCTGCCTGAATTCGAGTCTATGTTAGATGGTTTTGTGCCGTCTAAAGAATGGGCTTTGCGCACCATGCAGGCAGCTTATGTTGAAATTAATCATCGCCTACTTATCACCGCTGCGGTATTTTTTAAGGTGGGGTTTGATGATCACGGCTGGATCGACGGCTCCTGGAACATGCCGCTTGCGGATCTGGCCAAACGCGGCCAAACAGGCCCAGACCTGGGCGCAGGCCCCATTCACATGGCAAGCTTCAGCCAATGCCCCATTGATTTATATAAACAACTGCTCTGGGACCCGGAAGTCAAAGGGCGGCAGAATCATTTAGGGCAGCTAAAAAAAGCCGTCTCACGCAATCGATTAGGTATTTGTTTTGTCGATGACGGTCAGGATGATCCGAATAAACCGGATAATTTAGTAGCCGCCATGGGCGAGCGTTTGCAAACCGTATTGCATCAGCATCTGAATCAGCGGGATGACACGGGAATTAAAAATGTGCTGGCAAAGGTAATTGATGAACAAGCGCGCATTCCCACCCTTGTGCCCAGCACAGAAGATTTAAAAGAGCGCGTGGAATTGTTAGAGCAAATTGTTCAGGAGCGCGATGAGCAATTGACAGCAGTGCAGCAGCAGCTGGCGCTCACCCAACAACAATTAGCGCAGGCCACCGAGCAGGCACAGGCTTTAACCAATAAAGCAGAGGGGCTGCGCAATTATTACGAGCACAAGCTCATTCGTATGGAGCAACAGCAATTAAGCCTGGCGGCCCAGGCGCAACTAAGTGTGGCTGGCGACAGTGAAATTGCCGCCGCAGTGCATGAGGCGACACAGGATTTTGCCGAGTTATTACAGCGCAAAGAAATCGAATTGTTATACCGCAGTGAGCGAGAAGAGCAATTGCTCAATCAATTGCGGGAACACAATGAACACCCCAGTGCAGCCGATGAGCGCATCTTTGATTATCTGCAAATGTTAAATGATCAGGGTGTGCGGTTCGTGCACTATCGGGCGGGTGTTGCACCGATACAAATTCCGGTCGGGGAGTTGGCTGATTTTTTAACTTCCGCCACAGCCTATAACGCGCAAAAACTAGGTGTAACGGAAGCGCTGTACAATGCGTGGCTTACGCATTTTTTAATGCCTGTGTGCAGCGCTACAACACTTAATGGGCCCTGCGCTGTGAGTCTTCCGCGCGTTGAAGAACCGCGACATTTTATTCCTGGAGTCAGTGATTGTTGTGTTGATCACCAGCCCAAAACCTGATGGTTGGCGTGCCCGCACACTCGCGGCCGTTACGGGCTAATCAACAGCCTGAGCGCAAAATGCTTCCAGCCCTATAACATCATGTATTCATTCGAGGCTTCTCCACTTTTTGCACTTGCGCAACGGGCGCATTTGCAACCGGTCACCTGGTCCTGTGCGGCGGCGGCCCACTGCCGTATATGGATTAAGCGCGATGATTTATTACACGCCGCCGTTAGTGGAAATAAATTATTTAAATTATTTCATCATTTATTAACGGCTAAAAAATCTGCCGCACGGGGCCTACTCAGTTTTGGTGGCGCCTATTCAAATCATTTATACGCTATGGCCCAGGTGGCCAAAGCACAGCAGCTGCCTGCTTTGGCGATTATCCGCGGTACGGATGCTGATCTGGAAAATCCTACGCTTGCTCAATTGCGCAATGAGGGTATGCAGTTAATGCCTGTGAGCAGGGAGCAGTATCGTCTGAAAATGCAGCCATCATTTATTGAACAGCTCAAAACACAATTTAGCGGCTTTTATTTAATCCCAGAAGGGGGCGCTGGGGTTTTGGGTGCGCGGGGGTTTGTCGATTACGCGCAGGCGGTATCGGCTCAATTATTAGCGCAGGATATAACGGTGGACGCAGTGTGGTTGCCTGCAGGAACCGGCACCAGCGTAGCTGGCTTAGCCGCTTGCTGGCACAATGTTCATGCGGTAGGCGCTCTGGCTATGCAGGATAGGCAGCCCTATGTAGAAGCGGTTGAGGTTTTAAGGCGCCAGCTGGCGGGTGTCGATGGTGCCCATGGGGTGAGCTGGCATGGTTTTGATATACCCTTTGGTAAAACACCCGCGTCTATAATTGAAATTTGCCGGGCGTTTTGGGACGAAACCGGTGTGTTGTTCGATCCCATTTATGGCGGCAAGGTGTTATTAGCGCTGCAAAAAGCCTTCTCTAACGGCTTGCACCATCAGCAGATTTTGATTATTCACACCGGGGGCAACCAAGGCTGGCAAGGGGTATTTAATCGCACGCGCGTTAATACGTGTGAGCTGCAAGATGCTTTTAGCCACTATATGCAGAATAAAACCCAATTTTTGCTGCAGGACTCCGATTTAACTCTTGGTATTTAGCGGCCTAAGCCGTCAATTAGGAATTAACTATGAATCATTTTCACAGTGTTGGATTAGTGGGGCGCCCCGGCAGTGAAGCGGCGCTTTACTCACTGCGCGTGCTGATTGATTTTTTACACGCGCGGCAAATTCAAACCTATATGGATTGTGAAACAGCCGAGGGTATTACGCCTGGCGCCACCCAACATGTCACCCGCGCGCAGCTGGCGCAGTTGTGCGATTTGGTTATTGTGGTGGGAGGCGATGGCAGTGTGTTGAGCACTGGGCGTTCCATGCGCGGCACTGGTGTGCCTCTGTTAGGAATTAACCGGGGCCGTTTGGGATTTTTAACCGATATAGCGCCTGATGAAATCGCAGCTCGCGTCGGGGCGGTATTAGATGGTGAGTATTTTGATGAAGAGCGTTTTTTATTGGAGTGTCGCCTGGTGCGCCAGGGCGAGATTATCGCTACCGGCACTGCACTGAATGATATGGTGTTGCACCCGGGGCAATTTATCAAAATGATCGAATTTAAATTGTATATTGGCGATCGATTTGTTTATCAGCAGCGCTCTGACGGCTTAATTATTTCGACCCCCACCGGCTCTACCGCCTATGCCTTAAGTGGCGGTGGGCCCATTATGCACCCCTCCTTAGATGCCATGGTGTTAGTGCCGCTCAACCCTCACACACTCAGCAGCCGCCCAATTGTTGTGGCGGGCAATAGCCAGATTCGTATTGTGATTGGCGATCAGCGAGCGGTAGAGCCACAATTAACCTGCGATGGGCAGACCCATATCACCACCCAAGAGGGCGATGAAATTATTGTGCATAAAAAAAGTGACACCCTGCGGTTAATTCATCCAATGGATTACGATTTTTACACAGTGTGCCGCAGTAAATTGGGTTGGGCTGTGGATACCCAAGGGAAAATTGAGTAGGTGCGCCAAGTGAATCAGTTGGGTTACGACATTATTGGCGATGTGCACGGCTGTGCGTTTACGCTAGTTAAATTGCTAGAAAAACTCGGCTATCGGGATTTTAACGGGGTTTATCAGCACCCGTCCCGCAAGGCTATTTTTGTCGGCGATATTTTGGATCGAGGGCCACATATTCGCGAGGCCATTGGGTTGGTAAAAGCCATGGTGGACGCTGGAGTCGCCGAATGTGTGATGGGGAATCATGAATATAATGCCCTGGGTTACCATATTTGGCTGCCCGATCAGCAGCGGTATTTGCGCGATCACACCGCCCGCAACCACCGCTTATTAAATGCTACCTTGGAGCAATATAAAAAACATCCCAACGAATGGGAGCAGGTATTAAGCTGGATTCAAGAGCGGCCATTATTTTTAAATTTACCTGCCTGCCGTGTGGTACATGCCTGTTGGGACAGCGATTTAATTTATACCTACGAATGTAATTACGGCGGCAATCATGTCAGCCGAGAATTTTTAATTGAGTCGGGAGAAGAAACGAGTTTCGCGTATTTACTGATGGATCGATTAACCCGCGGCACTGATATAGCTCTGCCACCGGGTATTGAGGTTGTAGGGCGCGATGGTTTTAGTCGCAAACAATTTCGCACCAAATTTTGGTCCACCGATCCACAAACTTATGCGGACGTGGTATTTCAACCGGACCCTTTACCCACCTATCTAATGAATACCCCCTTAAGCAAGGCTGAGCGCAAATGTCTTTTGCACTATAGCGCGCAGGAAATACCGGTATTTGTCGGCCATTATTGGCTTACCGGAGTGCCTGCGCCCCTAACCCCCAATGTGGCGTGTTTGGATTACAGTGCGGTGAAATACGGCCGCTTAGTGGCCTATCGCTTCGATGGTGAGGCAGTTTTATCAGCCGATAAATTTGTCTCAGTAGTGGTCGATATGAAAAGTGATATAGGGCACTAGCGCAGGGTTCCAATACTGTATCGTTAAGTTTGGCGGCGTTTTTTGGGCTGGGCCCCAGTGGAGTGCATCACTATAGGCGCGCCCGGCCCAGGTTTTCCCTTTCTCGCAGCCAGCAATCTTCAGTACTTATTAATCCGGCGCCTTAAGCCGCCGCGACCTCGCTAAAACCCGCAAATCAAGGTATCAGCGCCGAGTAATAATGGCGCCCTGTAATGGCAAACCTTTTGTTTGGCATTGTAATTTGATGCCTTGATTAAAGTGTTCTGCAGCTGGCAAACCCCTTAGATTGCTTATAAATACGACTTAAATACTGGTATAAACCACCATGTGGTTTTAGGTGTGCGCGATTGTGTCGGGTTTTATTGCTGTAATACGGAATTCAAATTTTGATTTGGCGCCGTGAGGGAAGTGGGCAGTTGCGCCTTGAGTCTGTTTTAAAGTGCCGCGCGTTTTAACCGCCCAGGCCTAAACTGAGTACTGGTTTTAGCCGCTGTTGTGATCCGCGCCGCGTGGCCGTGCAAAAGCCAATCCTGAGTTTTGTAGTAAACATACCTGCAGCGCTGGGTTAATCTTGGTTCGTCATACAAGCCTCGGGCAGCGCTGTATTACAGGCCTTAAGGCTTATCAGTCGAATGGGCGTGAAGGCTTTTTCTTAGCTTAGTAAAACGATCAAATTTCATGTTAGATAATTTGGCACTTTGGTTTAGGGCCGTCTTGGGGAACGAGACGCTGTACAAAAAAACCGCAATTTCACGCGCCTGTCTTTTTGTATGAGCAGCAAGATCAGTTACTATTAGTCTCCCCGTACATTAGGTTAGTCATCGCTATGGCATTCCATTTTTGGCAACTGCGTCAGCCTTTGCTGAGCACCCAGCCGTTTTATCGTCTGTTTTCGGTGTTGAGTGTTTCAGTATTGGAGGCTGCGCGTGTCTAATTCGTTTAATGTTGTCTTAACAGGTGAACTGCTAAAAGGGCAGTCCATTATGCAGGCGGCGAATAGTTTGAGCAGGCTCTTCAAAATTGCGCCTATTCAAGCCCAACAAATGCTCGCTCGCGCGCCCTTGGTGATCAAAAAAAATCTCGAACACGACACGGCAATTCGATTTGCACAAGCCATGTATAAATCGGGTTTTGGTGCCAGCGTAGAGGAACAAAAATCCGTAAAAACAACTTATTTGCATCCCTTCTCGGCTCACTACGAAGAAGAAGACGAAGAAGAGGCTGCGGTAACACCTATCACCCCCGTCTTGGTTGAGCAATCGCGCCTCGAAGAAAGCCTAGATACCGAATTAACCATTCCCGCGCCGCAAACCGACTCGCTTGCCGAGGCAACGCACGCGCAGCAGCAAGAGCCGGTATCACCAGATTTAGAACTTCCAGTCGCCGCAGCGGTGGTCTCCGCGCAGGCTATGAGTAGCCTGGTCGCTATCAATCCAGCAGAGGAAGATAGCAATCATTTGCCAGACCAGGAGCCGCTAGGGGCCAGCAGCCAAACCGAAGAAGTTGCAGAACAGGCTGCCGAAGATACTGCTCTAGCCGCCGTGGCGCAGGCAGTAGAGGAAATTCCTGTTGAATGCTCTGTTGTGCTGGAGGAAACGGCACCGCATGCAGCCCCAGAACAGGCAGAGGATAGCGCCCAAAACCTGTCCATAGAGCCAAGCTTGAATACCCTAGCTGACTTGGAGCCTGTTGAACTTGAGGTTGAGACAACCCTTGAACTGGAGGCTGCTGAGCCGGAGGCCGAAATCGCCGTTGAGGTAGAGGCTGAATCGGCCGTTGAAACAACGGCTGCAAATGAGAATTACGACGCCGATAACAGTGCTGCTGCACCGTCTATTGATCCCTTCGCCAGCTGGCAGGCGCCGAGCCAATCAAGTGCGCTCGATTCAACACTGGAACTGCCCGAAGCCTATGGGGTTGAGGAAATTGCCAGCAGTGAGGATGCAGGCGAAGCCGTCGCTGAGGAAATCGGTTCAGGGGCTGGCACCCGAGCAGAGCCATTTGACTCAATTCCTGTTGCCGAGGTGGCGTTTGAACCCCATGATGGAGAGGACTTATCGGCTCAATGGTCGGCCCAGTCTATGGGCTCTCCAGAAATGCAGATTAGCGCGGATGCCGCTGAGGTCTTTGATGCTGAAGAATCGATTGGCGAATTAGCAGAAGCTGCATGCGAGACTCTAGAGGCGGATATAACGGCGCAAACCGAGTCGGCTGAGGCCGCACCCTTGGCTGCGGCTGAGAGTGCGCATGAGCCGCTGAGTGAGGTTGAGAGTCTCGCCCAATCCACACCGGAAGACTCGGATGTGGCCCCGGAGATCGCGTTTGAATCTCAAACTGCCGCTGAAGATCTGGAGGCTGAAGCCCTGCTCGCTGATGAAATCGCTGATACTCAGGTGGCGGACGTTCAGGTGGCTGATGTGCAATGGTTAGAGCCTGTTGCCCAGTGGCAAACGGTGGCGGAATTAGCCGAGGACATGCCCCAACAGCAGGGCCTTATCGTCTCTTACGAGAGCGCAGAGCAACCTGTACCGGTTGAGGCTGTGGCAGAGCAGGGCGCATGGAATGACAGCTCCGCAGGTGTAGGTCATTTTGGTGATTATGTAAGCCCGGATAGCATTAATACCGAGCCAGCCGAACCCGCTGCGCAAGAACCCACGCCCACCCAATGGGATGATGCGGTTGAAATAACCCCAGCACTCACCGAGCGTTTGGCGCAAATCGCCCAAGCCAGTAAAGAGTCGCTCAGCGAGCCCGGCTTGCCAGTAGCGCCAGAGGACAACCTAGCCGAGCCTAATGAGGCAGCCGAGGGGGTGCTCTTATTTGAAGAGGCAGATGTAACCGAAATAGCCTCCGCCAGCTGGGACGACTGGCATGCCAGCGACGGCCCCGCGCTGTCAGGTGCCGCCAGTTTTAACCCCCTACTGGATTTTGATCAGGTAGTGCCGGATTGGCAAAACAGTTCCCTTGAGCTGATGTTTGATGCGCCCCACCAGCATCACCACAGCGGCTTAACCGCCGAAAATGAGCAGGAATTAGCGGCCTTTTTACACGCTGAGGATGCCCGCAGTGAGCCGCAGGAGGCGGACCTAGAGCCTGAGCTATTGATGGCTGCGATGGCTGAAGCGGATGCGCCAGCACCACTTGCTAACCTTGCGCCTGTGGATGGCGAAATTCACGCGCCGCAAGACGACATGCTCACCGGCGCGACTCAGGAGAGTCGCTCTGCTAGTGCCTGGTCCCACGAGATCAGTGTGCAGGCCAATTGCGGTTTTTTAGAGGTGATTATTCCTCAAGGTCGAGAGCTACATGTGGCGGCTGCGGCCTCCGTGACCATGGGGTTGAGCCTGCACGAACAGCTCAATGCAGGCAGCAGTGTGCGCGCTTGGCTGTTAGCTAAGGGCTTTGTGCTTAATACCTATGAGGCGGTGGAGTCGGCGGGGAACCTTGGGATTACGGCCATTACGCACGGCATGGTATGCGCCATAGAGGCAAGTGATTTTCCTGTGATGGTGCAGCAAAGCGCCTATTTAGCCTCGACGGATGATGTGCAGCTCAATGCTGATCAGAGCCGTTTAAATCCTGTTGTCAGCGCCAGTAAATGGATCCATTGCTCGGGTACCGGTGAGTTATGGCTGAACGCTCAAGGCCTGTGGGAAATGGTCGAGGTGGATGGCTGTTACCGAATTAACTCGCGTTATTTAATGGCCTACTCAAAAAGCCTTGACCTTAAAGCGCCGCCCTTGGCGGGTTTAAAATCCTATCTCACTTCCGGTAGCGGTGTGGAATGTCGCTTAACCGGTCGTGGGGTAGTGTGGGTGCAAACAGAGGCCTCGCGAGCCCCAGTGCTTTGGCAATAAACTAACCTCAATTAAACCCGCTGCGGCGGGTTTTTTTATGCCTGAATTTAGCCTGTTTGGCCTCGTTACTTGTTTAGAATGCTCTGATTAATTGCAGGTTTTTTCTTTTCGGCGGAGTCTGAATAAATCCCTGTTATTGTTTGGCGGGTTCCGTTTCCAGCAGGATTTTGAAAAAAGCAAAATCCAGAATTAACCCAAAGCTTCCGTTATTATTCAAACCCATAATTCGCTTTTTTAAAAAACGAATTGTTAGGTAGAAATCAGCAGGCTGTGCTGCCAGAACGAGCAACCCGGCGTCTAAAGCGCAAGGCCATAAGCCCGCTTAAAACAGTTTGATCTGTGTAGCCTGGCCTGTTTTCGCCGAGTGGCATGTCAGCCAACACCGAAAGAGTCGCGTTTATGACAGTGCGAGTCATTGGTTAAAGGCTCCACAATTGCTGGCAATAATAAGTGCTTAAATCGAGCCGTGCTTTGCGCTACGGCTATAGTTGGCCGCCTGAATAAGCTCAATCCGTTTAACCCAAGTGAAGAAAATTGTATAAAATCGCCGGATTTTTAAGGGTGGATTATGTATCAGCTGGTGGCCGATACGGACGAATTTTTAGTCGTGGACAAGGCTGCAGGGGTGCCGGTGCATGGGCCGAGCGCCGCACCTACCCTTATCGAGCGGTTGCGAGAGGATTTTAACAACCCCGCGCTTAACCTGGTGCATCGTTTAGATACAGGCACTTCTGGTCTCGTCGTGATTGCCAAAAACCCTACCGCTAACCGTATGCTGGCTCAATTATTTGCTGAGCGCGTTGTGTGCAAACGATATTTAGCGATTAGCCCATCCAAACCCAGTAAAAAACAAGGTTGGATTATTGGTGATATGGTTAAGGTGCGCGACGGGAATTGGATACTCAAACATAGCCGCGATAATCCGGCTAAAACCTATTTTATTAGCGCGGCTGTAAAACCCCATTGCAGGCTATTTGTGCTTGCACCCCACACAGGTAAAACCCACCAATTGCGGGTGGCACTGCGCAGCCAGCAGGCAGCTATTTTAGGGGATGAGCGCTACAGCAAATGTGCGGCTGACCGTATGTATTTGCATTCTTGGCGTTTGAGTTTTCAGTTTAAGGATGAGGATTTTAGGTTTAGCGTTTGGCCAAACAGTGGGGAATTATTTCAAGACGAAGCCATAATGCAATTGGCCTTGGAGTTAGAGGGACGTCTGCCCGATGGGGTGTAAACACATTTGCTTCGCCATTCATTTTGCGCCAGAGCGATCCTCCCTTGGGGCAGTTTCTGTTCCCCACAAGACTCAGCAAAAGCCGGTGCTGCGTCTGTCAATAAAATAGGCGGTACGGCGAGTACTATCCACCCTGAATGAGCCCACGCGATGCGTTGGCCTCCTCACCGGATCTTGTAGGTTAAATTCCGCCTGGGGCTTTGTTCTGCGCTTGTTGCTTGCATCACACCTGGTACAATGCGCAGCTTTTTTAATTCCCAAGCAGAATTTCATGCCCAAATCCCTTCTTTCCCCCTTGTTTTTTAGTGTTTTATTGCTCTCAACCGGCGCTTTTGCCGACGGGCCGCTGATTCCCGCCCCGCCCACCATAGGCGCACCTGCTTATTTACTCATGGATGCCACCAGCGGCAGCGTTTTGTTAGAGCAGAATGCCGATGTGCAGCGGCCACCGGCTAGTCTTACCAAAATGATGACCAGCTATATCGCTGTGGGGGATGTGGAAAAGGGTAAATTGAAGGAGACCGATCTTGTTCATGTGTCTGAAGATGCCTGGCGGCGCGGTGGTGCGGTAACGGAAGGTTCCACCATGTTTTTGGAGGTTAACTCCAATGTGTCGGTGATTGATTTGTTGCGCGGCGTGATTATTCAATCCGGCAACGACGCGTCCATTGCTTTAGCTGAGCACATCGCAGGTTCAGAACCCGCGTTTGCGGACATCATGAATCAGCAGGCCAAACAACTGGGGATGATTAACACCCATTATGAAAATGCCACTGGCTTGCCCGGCGATAATCACAAAACCACCGCGCGGGACTTGGCCATTTTGGCTCGTGCCGTGATCAATGATCACCCCGCCCATTATCCTTTATATGCAGAGCGCTGGTTTAATTACAAAGGCCATAATCAACCCAACCGCAACCGCTTGTTGTTCCGCGACAGCACGGTTGATGGCTTAAAAACAGGCCATACCCAAGAGGCGGGCTATTGTTTAGTGGCCTCTGCAAAGCGCAATGATATGCGCCTGATCACGGTGGTTTTAGGCAGCGCCTCCGAGGAGACTCGCGCGGTGGAATCGCAAAATCTTTTAGCCTATGGCTTTCGGTATTTTGAAGGCGCTAACATCTTCCACAAAACCCAAGAGCTGGCTTCCACCCGTGTTTGGAAGGGCAAGGCGAATAAAATCTCGCTCGGGGTGGGTAAGGATGTGGCCGTTACTATTCAAAAAGGCGGCAAAGATCGATTAACCGTCCAAACTACAGTGGCCAACCCTATTATTGCACCTGTAAGCCCCGGCCAAGAGTTGGGGCAGGTGGTAGTGAGTCTTGACGGTAAAGAAGTTTATAAAGGCCCCCTAGTCGCCATGACCGGCATTGAGCAAGCGGGCTTTTTTGGCCGTGTGTGGGATGCCTTAATGATGTTATTTGCCGGGGTTTAGCATGAGCCAGCCACCGCTACTGGAATTCCCCTGTAACTACCCCATAAAAGTGATGGGTGTGGCCGGGGAGTATTTTACCGAGCAGGTGTTGGCGGTATTTAGCCAGCACGCACCGGGTTTTGATCGCGAACAAGTGCGCATTCAGCCCTCAGCTAAAGGCAATTTTGTATCGGTTCACGTAGTGATTGAAGCTCAGGGCGCCGAACACATCGAGGTTATTTATCAAGCCCTCAAAACTCTGCCCGATTTAAAACTGGTGTTGTAATTGAGCCTAGTGGTAAAGCAGTTGGGCCTGTGTGCCTATACGCCCGTTTGGGAGGCCATGCGCGCCTTTACCGATCAGCGCGATGAGGCTTGCGCCGATGAAATCTGGTGTGTGGAGCATCTGCCCGTGTTCACCCAGGGGCAAGCGGGCAGGCCGGAGCATCTGCTCAGTGAGGGCACTATTCCATTGGTGGCGAGTGATCGAGGCGGGCAAATTACCTACCACGGCCCGGGCCAATTAGTGGTGTATCCTCTGCTTGATTTGCGCCGCCGCGGGCTGGGTGTGCGGCAGATGGTGAATCTGCTGGAGCAGACCTGCATCGATCTGCTGGCCCATTGGCAGATTAACGCCCAGGCCAAGCCTGATGCCCCCGGTGTGTATGTGGGCCGCAATGGCGAGCGCAAAATTGCTTCTTTGGGGCTGCGCGTGCGTAAAGGTTGTTGCTACCACGGCATCAGCATTAATGTGGCGATGGATTTAGCCCCTTTTCGGCAGATTAATCCCTGCGGCTACGCGGGCCTTGAGATGGCCCAAATGAGTGAATTTGTTCCTGCTATCGACGTGGCGAGCGTCACCGAGCGATATGTTTCTGTGTTAATTCAAGCCCTGGGCCAGTCTTCAGCGGCGATTATTCAATAGGGTGTGCATTATTTATGACCGATCTTAATCAGGATTCCAGCGTACACGCCTACGACCCTGCCGAGCCTAAGGCCCCAGTCAAGCGCACCCGCCGCATCGCCGAAGGGGAAAAACTGCGCGACGCCGACAAGGTGGAGCGTATTCCCGTTAAGGTGATTGCATCGGATGCCCCTTTGCGCAAGCCCGATTGGATCCGCATCCGCATACCCGCCTCCCCCGAAGTGGATCGCATTAAACAATTGCTGCGCAAAAACCGTCTGTCCACTGTGTGCGAAGAGGCCAACTGCCCCAATCTGAGTGAATGCTTTAGCGGTGGCACGGCTACATTTATGATCATGGGGGATATATGTACCCGCCGTTGCCCCTTCTGCGATGTGGGCCACGGTAAGCCTAAGCCTCTGGATGCCGATGAGCCCAAAAACCTCGCCAGCGCCATAGCGGAAATGGGCCTGAAATATGTGGTGATTACCTCTGTGGATCGGGACGATCTACGCGATGGCGGCGCCGAGCACTTTGCCCACTGCATACGCGAGGCCCGCGCTTTATCACCCAATTTACAAATTGAAATTCTTACGCCGGATTTTCGCGGCCGCATGGACATAGCCCTGGACATACTTACGGCAACGCCGCCAGATGTGTTTAATCACAATATGGAAACTGTCTCCCGTCTCTACCGGGAAGCGCGCCCCGGTGCCAACTACGCCTGGTCGTTAAAATTACTGCAGGAATACAAACAGCGCCGCCCTGAGGTGCTCACCAAATCCGGCTTGATGGTAGGGCTGGGTGAGAGCAAAGAAGAAATCATCGAAACCATGCAGCACATGCGCGACCATCAGATCGACATGCTCACCATTGGCCAGTATTTAGCCCCATCTAAATCTCATTTGCCTGTGAAGCGCTATGTGGAGCCAGCCGAATTCGACGAATATTCCCGCATCGCTAAAGAGCTAGGGTTTGTCCACGCCGCCTGCGGCCCCTTGGTGCGCTCAAGCTACCATGCCGATAAACAGGCCCACGGCGAGCTGGTGAAATAAGGGGGCGTAAGTGCAGCGAGGGATCATCCATTGATGAGCGCGTCGGCGTGGAATCATCGCTACACGCTCCTGAATCTCTCGGCAGCGCCCCACTGCCTGCCAACTATTGCCGCCTGGCAGCACGAACAATGGGTGCAAACCCTGATGCCTAAGCAGGCGGATTTGTTTACAGCCATACCGGCCATCCCGTCAGATGCTCTGCAGGAGCGGCAAAGCCAATTGCGCCAGCACTTGGCCGCCAATTTGATTCCCACGACCTTTGTGTTGCTCGAAAAGGGCCGTGCCGTAGGCTCCGTCAGCCTAGTGAATTACCGTCGGCAGAACGACAAAACCCCATCGGCAAAGCGCATTGAAGTTCATGCTCCCGATGAAAAGGTGGCGGATAAAACCCCGCAGACAACCTGGCTTACCAACATGTATGTACTGCCAGAACACCGCAAACAAGGGCTTGCCCAGGTCTTGCTCAATCGCGCTGAAGATTACGCCCGCAGTCTTCAGCTCAAACACATTTACCTCTACGCCCAAGAAGCCGAGGGTTACTACAAAAAACGTGGTTGGCTGGTGTTAAAAACGGTTAATTTGGAGGGGCAAAAATTAAAGGTGTTAGTGCGGCATCTTTAAGGTGAATTTCCGCGGGGCGAAGTAAAGCGACACAGATCTATTTAAATCGGTGCTGTAAAAAAACCAGGCTTTGGGGAAATTTGTGGTAAGCCATCCGCTGGCCAAAGGGGGCTTAGCTTTTTAAATTGTCTCCATGCAAGCCACATTCTTTCTTAGTGGCCGCTTCCCACCACCAGCGCCCCTCGCGCTCATGTTGGCCGGGCCCAATGGCTTTAGTACAAGGTTCGCACCCGATGGAGACAAAACCGCGTTCGTGCAATAGGTTGTAAGGCACCTGGTAGGCGCGTATGTAATCCCACACCTGCTGTGAACTCCAGTTGGCCAGCGGGTTGTATTTGGTGAGCGTCTCCCCCGGGCGAGCAAAGGCCGGATCCAACTGCACAACTGGAAGATTTGAGCGCGTGCCGGGGCTCTGATCTTTGCGTTGGCCGGTAATCCAGGCATCCAAGGTCAATAACTTCGCGCGCAGCGGCGCAATTTTCCGTATGCCACAGCATTCGGCGTGATCGTCTTGATAAAAACTAAATAAACCTTTTTCCCGCACCAGGTTGCGCACAGCCTCTCCATCAGGGCTCAACACATCAATGGCGATTTTATAGTGGTCACGTACGCGCTCGATAAATTGGTAGGTTTCAGGATGCAGGCGGCCGGTATCCAAACAAAAAACCTGAATATCAGGCCTTATTTGGCTGGCGATATCAATCAATGCCACATCCTCAGCGCCGCTAAATGAGATGGCGATCTTGGCGTGTTCCTGGAGTGCAAATTCCATAATGGTAAAAGGTGACGCGTTGAGCAACTTGGCTTCAATGTCGACAAGAGGGATTTGGTTCATAGGCGTTTCCGGGCAAAACCTCAGAATACCATCAAGGCTGAGACTGCGCGCAGTCCCCACGGTAAAAATTGCATCCGCTGGCTGAATTGATGACAATGACGGCCCTTGCGTTCGCGCCCGCTCAGCCCTGTGCGGCTGAGTCTTTTTATATGTAAACCCAACTGATGAGGACTTATTGTGGAAATTGCCTGCTTAGATCTTGAAGGTGTTTTGGTGCCTGAGATATGGATTAAATTCTCCGAGAAAACGGGAATTTCCGAATTGCGTGCGACCACTCGTGACATTCCCAATTACGATGAGCTGATGAAAATGCGCCTGGCTATATTGGCTAAACATCAATTGGGCTTAAAAGAAATTCAAGACGTGATAGCGACACTCTCGCCCCTAGATGGCGCCTTGGATTTTGTAAACTGGTTGCGTGAGCGTTTTCAAGTCGTCATTTTATCTGACACCTTTTACGAATTTGCAGGCCCATTAATGGCGCAACTGGGCTACCCAACACTGTTGTGTCATAAGCTCAGTGTGGATGAGAATGGCCGCGTGGTGGATTACAACCTGCGCCAGGCCAATCCAAAACGCCAAGCGATCTGCGCGTTTAAAACCCTTTATTACCGCACAATTGCCTGTGGTGACTCCTACAACGACACCACCATGTTGGCAGAAGCGGACGCGGGGATTTTATTTCACGCCCCAGAAAATGTAATACGCGAATTCCCGCAGTTCCCAGCTGTACACACCTATGCGGATTTAAAACAGGAATTTATAAAAGCGAGTATCCGCCCGCTCAGCCTTGGCTAGGGGGCCTGCACAAACGCCCCTGTTCTATGAGTGAATAGGGCAGGGCACTAAAAGCTGTCATGGTTTTTTGGCCAGAAAATAAAAAAGCGCACTTACGAAGTGCGCTTTTTTTTCAAACGGAGTGCAGAACTCTAGATCACTGCTTTTTAGCCCTATATTGCTCAGGAATCTGCGCCGGGGAATCGATAACCTCAGTGATTTTTTTCAATAAACCATCACCAATATCGTAGATCCAACCGTGAATGGATAAATCCTGTCCTTGATCCCAGGCATTTTGTACCACGCTTGAGTGGCTGACGTTAGCAACCTGTTGGCTGACATTCAATTCACACAGAAGATTGATGCGCTCACGCTCGCTGAGGTCATCGGTAAAGTGATCGCGGCGGTTGTAATAGACATCGCGAATATTGCGCAGCCAGTGATCGGCAAGGCCTACTTGTTTATCACCTAATGCAGCTTGTACGCCCCCGCAGCCGTAGTGCCCGCAGACGATAATATGCTTAATTTTCAAGACGTGAACGGCGTAAAACAGCACCGACAAACAATTCAAATCCGTATGCACTACGGCATTGGCTATATTGCGGTGAACAAATAATTCGCCAGGCAGCAGGCCCAATAATTCGTTGGCGGGCACACGGCTATCGGAACAGCCAATCCAAAGCATTTCCGGTGTTTGCTGTGCCACTAATTTCTTAAAAAAATTAGGGTCTCTGGCTTTGATATCGTTGGCCCAACGGGCATTATTTTCAAACAGAAAGTTAAGTTCACTCATTGGGGCACCTCACTTGGATCAGGCCGGGAGTATAACCAAACCCCCCTTTGCTGGTAAGATTGCAGTGCAACAAATTTAAAGGCCCCCTATGCACACTCTCTACTGGCACGATTACGAAACCTGGGGCATCGACCCAAGTATTGATAGGCCTTGCCAGTTTGCCGGTGTCCGTACCGATGAAGACCTCAATATTATTGAGGAGCCCCTCCGGCTTTATTGCCAACCTGCTGCGGATATTTTGCCGAACCCTGAGGCCTGTTTAGTCACCGGCATAGCGCCCCAAAAAGCTCTGCAAGAGGGCTTGGTGGAAGCAGAATTTATCGCGGCTATTCACCAGGCTTTGGCTGTGCCTGGCACCTGTGGTGTGGGCTATAACAGTTTGCGCTTTGATGATGAAGTCACGCGCTTTACGCTTTATCGAAATTTTTATGATCCCTACGAGCGAGAATGGAAAAATGGCAACAGCCGTTGGGATATTCTCGATATGCTGCGGCTAGTGCATGCGCTAAAACCCGAGACGTTAAATTGGCCTGAGTGGGAAGGGCGGGTGAGTTTTAAATTAGAATTACTCACCAAGGCCAACGGTATTGAACATGGCGCCGCCCACGACGCCTACTCGGATGTTGCGGCCACCATCGCGTTGGCGAAATTAATTAAAACCCGTCAGCCAAAATTATACGACTACTGTTATAACCTTCGTTTCAAGCATGCGGTCAGTGCGCATATTGATCTTCAGCAGAAAAAGCCGCTGTTTCACGTCAGCTCAAAATTTCCTATCGAGCAGGGTAATGCAGCGCTGGTGATGCCGCTGTGTTATCACCCGGTCAATAAAAATGCCGTACTGGTTGTAAACCTCGCGCAAGATCCTGATGAGTGGATTCATTTATCGGCAGAAGAATTAGCCGAACGTCTGTTTACACCTCAAACACAAACCAGTCCGCCAAGGCCGGGTATTAAAGCAATTCACCTAAATAAATGCCCCATTGTCGCTACTCCTAAGCTGTTAGATGAGCAAACCCAGGCCCGCTTAGGGATAGATAAACAGGTGTGTGAGAACCATTGGCAGCGCTTAAAACAACTGGATTTAACCGCGAAATTACAAGCCACTTTTAGCATGAGTACTTTTGCACCGCGAGAGGATCCAGAGCGTAAATTGTATGAGGGTTTTTTGCCAACCGCAGATATGCAGCTGGCCAAACAGCTGCGCACCGCTCAACCTCACGACATATCCGCAGACCACTATAAATTTAGTGATAAACGCCTGCAGGCGTTGATGCTGAGGTACAAGGCGCGCAATTATCCCCATGCTCTATCGGCATTAGAGCACGAGCAATGGTTTGAATTTTGTCACGCGCGCCTATCCGATGGTGAGCCGGGAATTTTATCTTGGGATCAGCTTAAAATGCGCATTCGAGAAATCGATGCAACACAGGAGCTGACAAAAGAGCAAAAAATTGTTTTGCAGCAACTATACCGTTACGCGGAAGATCTGGCCGTCACCTTTCGGCTAAAACCAAAATGCTGTTGGTGAAACGTTTTAAATTAGATAAGAATGGGGGATGTAATGTCATTAGCCGGTAAACATATATTGTCGGTCGACCAATTTGAGCGCGCTGATCTTGAGCGCATTTTTGCTGTGGCAGACTCCATGGCTCCCTTTGCATTGCGCCAAAAAGTAACTCGAGTATTAGAGGGGGCAATTTTGGGCAATATGTTTTTTGAACCGAGTACTCGCACACGAGTGAGTTTTGGTTGTGCGTTTAATTTATTGGGCGGCAATGTACGAGAAACGACGGGGCTTGAAAGTACCTCGCTCACCAAAGGCGAGTCTTTGTATGATACCGCCCGGGTGTTATCCGGCTATAGCGATATTATTTGCATGCGCCACCCCACCGCAGGCTCGGTGGCGGAATTTGCGGCCGCGAGCCGAGTCCCTGTGGTGAACGGCGGCGATGGCGCCAACGAACACCCCAGCCAAGCCTTATTGGATTTATACACAATTGCTAAGGAACTCCAGCATTTTGGTCGCGGCTTGGATGGATTGCGCATCGCTATGATCGGTGATTTAAAACATGGCAGAACAGTACATTCTCTCTGCCGACTGCTAGCGTTAATTCGTAATGTGCAAGTAACGCTGGTTTCTCCCCAGGAGCTTGCTATGCCAGAGTTGTACGTTGAGTTGCTGAGAAAATCGGGACATCAGGTGCGTATTTCCACGGATTTAACTCAGAGTATTGGCAATGTCGATATTATTTATTCAACACGAATTCAAGAAGAGCGCTTTTCTACTAAGGCTGAGGCAGATATATACCGTGGCCAATTCCGCTTAAATCAGGCCATATACACCCAGTACTGTGAGCCCAACACAGTGATTATGCATCCCCTGCCACGGGATTCCCGTGCCGAAGCCAATGAGCTTGATAATGACTTGAATCAAAATCCTAATTTGGCGATTTTTCGTCAAGCGGATAATGGAATTTTGGTGCGGATGGCGCTATTCGCCTTAATTTTAGATGTGGCCGATCAGGTTGAAAAATATGCCCGCCCGGTTAATTGGTATCACCGACGCGCGGGTGTTTAGTTAAGGGTAATGATAATTAGGGCCGTTAATTTTTTGGGATTTTTCGGCTCACTTCTAAAGCGCCTGTGGTTATTTAGGCGCGTCAAATACACACCGTAATGCCCTCTTTAAATCTAGCCAGCCTGAGGTTGTGGGGTAGGTTTTACACCACAACCTCAGGGCAAAAGCTAGTTGAACCCAATTCGGTTTCGTTGATTACACAGTTACGCCCCATTTGTTTGGCCAGATATAAGGCGCTATCGGCTCGACTAAATAAGCTGTCGCGATCATCGTCGGGAGCGAGGTAGGCAAGCCCTATACTGACCGATGAGCGAATATCTCGCCCTGCGAATGGGCTTGAGGAATACACGTTGGTGCGAATGCGATTGGCGACCATTTGAGCGGCGGTTGCTTGGGTGTCACACAATATAACGACAAATTCTTCGCCACCGAAACGAAAGGTTTGGTCGGTTTGGCGTAAAGAATCTTTAATGATCGCAGCAATATGTGTCAGTACTTGGTCGCCCACGCTGTGGCCGCAGGTGTCATTAACGCGTTTAAAATGGTCTATATCGATAACCAGTAAACTCAATGGTAAATTGTTGCGTTTAGCGAGTTCCAATTCCCGCTTAAGCGCCATTTCCATGGCGGCTCGGTTGCCTACTTGTGTCAGTGTGTCGCGCAGGGAGTTATCAAGGGCTTCGCGATATAACAATGCGTTGCGCAAAGGATAAAATAAAATCCCCGATAAAATTTCCAGGCCTTGCAACTCGGTTTCTGAAAACGGGGTATCACGTGAAAAGCTTAATAAACCTAACTGATAATTATCGCCTGATAAATTGTATTCTACGCGGTGTTTCTGGCCTCTACCGAGGGTGACATTGAGGCGTTTGGCATCATTAACAAAATTCAAACTACTGAATTTTACAACCTGCCGAGCCCTTGTAAAAAAATGACTCAAGGTATCGCGTAAATCAAGAGAGCTTTGCAATTCATGGGCTAAGCGAAAACGTTGTTCACGCAAAACAGATTCACAATCTGGCGCTACCGGGTCTATTGCTGCCGCCACATTCACGTGAACTATGGACGGCTTAGGTTGCGCGGGCTTTGACATATTGGCTTCCTGATGACAACTTGACGGTTAAGTGATCAGAAGCGAATAGTGTGCCAAATCAAAAATCTGCGTTTTATGCCTTTAAAAACATATGTTTGGGCCGACTCCATGGGCCCGCAGGGGCCAATGGGTCAGAATTTTGACTTCGATTTATTTCTGCCTATTTTTCAAGATGGTCCTCGCGATCAAAGTCGCGGCAATTCGTTGGTTTAAATTATTGTGAAAGATAACGGAAACCGTGCTCGGCCTAAATTAAATATAAATTGTTGGGTCTTTGAAAAATGTGGGTGGCGAAGCTCTAACGAGCAAGGTAATTGTTCAAAGGCTTCTCAGAAAAGTCCAATGCTTAATATTGGCAAGCGCAGACTTTAGCCGGGCGTATTGTGAAAACCAAAACGGGTAGGGCGCTCCAGTTAAAAACCGGTTGATTGAAAGAGTGCTATGCCTCGAATAGCGTTGAGAGTTCTGCCAGCCAAAGTAGAACTGCAAAAACAAGGGTGAGCATTACTGCTGCTGAACCCATATCCTTGGCGCGACCGGCTAATTCATTATGCTCCGGGCCAATTCGATCCACTACGGCTTCTATGGCGGAATTTAATAACTCTACAATCATAAGTAAAAGGAGGCTGCCGATCATGGCAACTTTATGGATTAGTCCTAAGGGTAGGATCAGCGCTAATGGAATTAAAATAACAGCGAGCCAAATTTCTTGTCGAAACGCCGCCTCATTTTTATAGGCGAAAACTAACCCTTGTTTGGAATAGATTAACGCATGTAGCAGGCGAGTTAAGCCTGTTTTGCCTGGTTTCATATGGTTTATAACGTGGGCTTAAAGTAATAGGGTTGGAGGAAATTAACTGAATTGCACTAACAGCTTATTGAAATACGGCAAGCCGCGACAAAACTAGCCGCCGGCTAACTTCACTTTAAAGCCTTTTTGTTCCAGATACTGCTTAATTTTATCGCGATGGTCGCCCTGAATTTCCAAATCAAATTGTTTCAAGGTGCCGCCTGTGCCGCATAGTTGTTTAAGTGTCTTTAGATGCTGGTTGAGTACATTTGTGTCATCAGCAAGCCCCCTGATGACGCACACACACTTACCTCCTCGCCCTTTGGTTTCGCGAAAAATTCGTACAAACCCATCATTGGGTGGTGGCGTTGCGCTGTTCGGGGGTTCTTTAATCTTGCCTTTATCGGTGGAGTAAACCAAGCGGCTGTCTTTAGATGAACTCATAAGCAAAAATTCACAGGCAAAAAAAAGCCGCAGCTAACTGCGGCTTGGTGTTGAGCAGATTATTATTTAGCGGCTGGAGCAGCAGGTGCTGCCGGTACCACGGGCTTGGCTGCATAAGAAGCCCATAGGCGCGCTAAGCGGGCAACCTTCGAAGAAGCGGGAACCGATTTAAAGGTTTTAATAGCTTCTTGCTGTTTCTTCGCGCCTAAATAAGCGATACCTAAGTTAATGGTGGATTCGTCTTGGAAGCTAACCTTACCCTTGGCTAAACCCTTGGTAAATGCGTCAACCGCTTTTTCATATTGGCGGTGGCCAAGGTAACCTTCAGCGATTTTCACCAACGGCTCGCCTGTTGGTTTACCGGCAGCTTCTTTTTCGATTGAAGCTAACATGGGCAAATCAGTCGCGGCATCGGTGGTGGCTTTGGCGAGCAGTTTCTTCTCGCGGTCACCCTTAAGCTCACCGGAGTTAACGCCTTTCTCTAAGAAATACTTGGCGTCACCTGGGTTGCCTGAAGCCAAAGACAATTCTGCTACTTCGATAAACGTTTGACCCTTAGCAATGCCTACTGCGTCCATTAAACGATACATAATGATGTTTTGGCGGTCGTTGAAGCTGCTTTCGCTTTTAACGTATTTGAACATGTCTTCCCAATACGCCTGAGAAGGGTACATGGCGAGTACTTGTTCTTGTACGTCAGCCGCTTCGGTAGTTTTGTTCATTTTAAATAACGAACTCATCCACAGCTTGTACCAATCCTCTGAAGGAGGTTTGGCGCCACCTGAATTGGCTTTAATGTATTTGCTGGCTATATCCGCTGTTTTAGCGAAATCGTTTTGAATGTAATAGGTTTGAGCGATTTGACGCGATACTTCAGGATCTTGGCCTGCTTCTTTTAAATAACGCTCAGCGTATTGCAAAGATTTGGGGTAGTTCTTAAGGCTCAGGTAGAGCTGGGACATGGTCAATATACGCTTATTGACATCGCCCGGCGCAAATTGGCCCTTTGCAAGCATGGATTCATAGACATTTAATGCGCTGTTGTAATCCTTAGTTTGCAGATAGAGATAAGACAGCATCTCATTGATGAGCGCATCTTCAGCCGGCTTCTTGTCCGGCATGGCTTCTGCTTCTTTGACCTTGCCAATGGCCTCTTTAAACTTTTTAGCGGCAATCAAATCCTTCGCTTCTTGCAGAGGCTTGCCCACTTTTGCACTGATTTCTGATTTTGCTGCAGCGAACGCGCTGTTGGGTAGAAGAGCAGTGCAGGCGGTTACTGAAGCAAAAGTAATTAATGCGCCTTGCAATGCTTTGCGCATAGAAGAAGTAGATAACATGAATTTCACACCCGAATAAAAATCAAAAAAAGACCAGTTTAGTCAAACTGGTCATTCCCTACGATACCAATTGTTGTAACACCCAAGCGCTGAGAAATCGCCAAGATTTTTGCTACCTTGTCGTATTTGCACAGTTTATGAGGGCGCAAATGGATTTCAGGCATTGGCGTTTGAGCCGCTGCTTGTTTTAAATAATTTGTCAACTGACCTGCAGTGACATTATTGCCGTTCCATAATACCGAGCCATCGAAGTCAACCACAATATCGACTTTTTCAGGCTCAACCGTTTTTGGAGGAGGTGTGCCAACTGGCATATCCATTTTTACCGCGTGGGTCTGAACGGGTATGGATAAAATCAACATTACAATCAAAACTAGAAGTACATCGATCAATGGCGTGGTGTTCATGTCCACCATTACGTCATCATCGCTGCCTTCTCCTACATTCATACTCATAAAGCCACCTAATTTCGCGTTTGTTTACGCTCGCACGGGTAAAGTTAAGAAACCAACTTTGATAATGCCCGCTTTTTGACAGTAATTAACAACTCGACCAACGTGTTCATAGCGAGCATTGGCATCACCGCGAATATGCACCTCCGGTTGCGGCTTTTGACCGCCGGCAGTGACCAATTTATTTAACAACATTGTCTTGTCTGGAATTAAGCCGTCATTCCAATAAATCTTGCCCTCTGAATCCACCGAAATAACGATATTTTCCGGTTTGGTTTGTAAAGGGATATTACTTACGGTGGGTAGCTCCAACTTCACCGTCTTGGCCGCTACAGGTACGGTAATCAAAAAGATTATAAGTACCACCAGCATGATATCTACGAGCGGGGTTGTGTTGATGGTTGAGTTAAAATCATCATCATTGCCGCCAACATTCATTGACATTGCGTACTACCTCGGTTGATGAATTTATTAAAAGGGGAGCGAAAGCTCCCCAATTAGGTAAATTAGTCTTTCTGACCGCCACGTACGCCCATTGACAGGTAGGCGTGTACATCAGAGCCGAAGCTGTTTAAATGCTCGATGGCCAATTTGTTACGGCGAGTTAACCAGTTGTAACCCAATACAGCAGGTACTGCTACTGCCAGACCAATCGCGGTCATAATCAAAGCTTCACCAACGGGGCCGGCTACTTTGTCGATACTAGCTTGACCAGATGCAGCAATGCTAATCAGTGCGTTGTAAATCCCCCATACAGTACCGAAAAGACCTACGAATGGAGATACAGAACCCACGGTAGCGAGAAAAGCCATACCGGTTTGCAGGTCAGAAGTGACACCGGCGATAGAGCGGCTGATCGCCATATGAATCCACTCGCCCAAATGAATCTTTTCACCTTGACGCGCTTCATGTTGCTTGTAAGAAGATACACCGTCTTCGGCAACCATGCGGAAAGCACTGTCGCTTTTCAAGCTGTTTATGCCTTCTGGCAAACTCTTGGCTTCCCACAATTTGCGTGAAGCTTTGTATTGTCCGTATAGAGTTTGTTGCTGCCAGAGCTTGGTCGCTAAGATGTACCAAGTAAAAGCAGACATAATTAACATGATGATAAGGTTTCCTTTGGCGATGACGTCACCTTGACGCCATAGAGCTGCAAGGCCGTATTCGTGGGCCGCTTCTTTGGTCGCTTCTTGAGCTGCGTCTACAGCATTATCTGGAGCTGCAGCGGCAGCAGGAGGAGTTTCCTGAGGGCCTGCGACGGGAGCCTCAACCGCAGGAGCAGCTGGAGGTGCTGCATCTTCAGCAACAGCGTGAGTAGAAAGCAGTAGTTGACCACCAAAGGCCAATGCCATCTGCAATACAAGTGCGGAGGAAAATTTATTAATCATTGTTAAATCCTACAATTAACAGAGGGGGTCATTAAATTTAGAGCTAAAGCCTGTGGCCCAGCACCGGGTTATGCGTCTTTAAGTTGGAAGCGGAACTTAATCTTGTACCAACAGGCGACGGGTTTGCCGTCTTCCGTGCAGGGCTCAAATTTCCATGCTTTGGTTGCTTGTTTAACAGCAGCTTCATCTAAGCGGGGGAAACCACTTGACGTCTCCACTCGAGCTTCTTGCACTTTGCCTTCTTCATTTAGGTAAAGAGCAAGTCCCACAGGACCCTCTTCGCCAAGCTTTTTCGATTCGCTAGGATACGCGGGAGGGCTAAGTCCTTTTTTAGGAGGCTTTGCTGGCGTGGGGGGGGCTTTAGCAACAGGTGCTGCTTCTACCGGTTTTACTGGCGCCGTAGTAATAGCATTTGCTGGAGCGGGTGCATCAGCGGCAACGTTAAAGGATGGCGGTGGAGCAAAATCTGGTGGTGGAGGGATATAATCCGGTGGTGGCGGTGGTGGCGGTTCAACCTTTTCCTGGGTATCTTCTACAGTTTCAACCTTTACGTTGTCTACGATAATCATCTCGTCCTTGTGCTTAAGTCCAAACATTAAACCTATGACGGCACCAACGTGCAAGCCAGCAACGATTATCAACCCTGAAAATCGGGAGGCAAAGCTCTTCTTCGAGTGATATGACATAACCTAAGTCGCCACCTTATAAATCAAGATTTGTCAAAAACTAGCACACTCCTCTCCCACACCGGTTAACCGTGAGCGAGGTAGATTGAAGTGATACCAGAATGGGGTTCTAACACGCAGATTTTTAGCAAAAGGGCTTGAGCCAGATGGCGAATTAAAAATCGACGTTTTTGCTGCAGTTGAACATTTATTGGTTATTAATCAGGTGCTTCGCGGCACCCATTCCAACTGAGCGGGGTCGCATTGTAGCGTCAGTATTCAGGCATGAAAAGTCTTATTTGCATTTAATTTACCCTCATGAGGCCCGTGTTTATTGGGGTTTGCGCCGTTCTTATCGCTTTGGTAAGCGGTTGCGAACTCACTTACAGGTATAGATTTTCGACTGCGTATTGGCAAGCGTTCAAGGGCGATTTAGGTAAAATTAAATCGCCACACACCTTTGTTTTTCTTGTTTCTAGATGAAAATAAAAACGCGTTAATAAAGTGTGTGGTGATTTTTTACCGCTGGATTATTGCTCCGCCGGAAGTTCTACCCGCACCTGATAGCGCTCACCGGGGGTGGGCTGAGGTATGCGGTTGCTCGGAAGAGGGTTGCCGTTTAGTAAGACGCGCATGCGATCAAGGCCTTTGACGCGGCTGTACTCTATGTCGAACTGGGCTCCTCGAAAGCGTCGCTCGATTTTTGCACCCGGCCAGTGGCTTGGCAGTTGTGGGTTGATGAGCAGATCGGCGCCCTGGCCTTTGACTCCAAACAACCCTTCAACTAAACAGCGATATACCCAGGATACGGTGCCGGTGTTAAACAACTGGCTGGAGCGGCCGGCGGTGCGCGGGTGTTGATAGTAAGCACCCCGATAATAGTTCGGGATGTACACCGGGAGTTGCCCCCGTTGTTTGTAGTCAGCTTCGCTGGGGCCGGGGATCATTTGACGCATTAATTTAAAGGCGCGGTCTTGCTCACCGATGGTATACAGGCTGTAGATGTAGAACACGGCGGCATGGTTGTATACAGAGCCGTTCTCCGCTGAGCCCGGGAATTTTTGCGTGACTCGGCCAACATCATCGCGCATGGCTGTGTAGGCCGGGGCGTACATCATGGCGCCGTAAGGAGTTTCCAGTTGGGCTTCCACCGCGCGCAACATCATCTGATGCTGTTCTTTACTGGCGGCACCGCCTAGGATTGCCCAGCTCTGTGGGTTGAGAAAAATGCGGCCTTCGGTATCGCGGCTGACGCCAAAGATAACACCGTCATCAGTGATCCCGCGGCCGAACCATTCGCCGTCCCACAGATGCTGATTGACGGCTTGATTCACCTCCTCCGCTCCGGCTCGGAAGGCAGGTGCATGAGAGGCGTGGCCTGCTTCAGAGCAAATATCGGCCCAGAGGTTAAGTGCGTAGGCTGTGGCAACGGATAGCCAGCCGGACACGCCTTTGCCTTTATAACCCACCATGTTCATAGGGTCACACCAGTCGCCCTGGGCTATGTAGCTGAGGCCTCGCTCATCACGGGCGCTTAGCAACCATTGCATGGCGTGGCTGATTCTGTCGAGCACGCTGCGTCTGTGGCCTTCTACATCGGTGACCATTTCATTGAGGATGGCATAGTCGTTGGTTTCATCAAGGTACGCCCGCAAACACACCGGCAGCCATACACAGTGATCAGTATGGGGGATTTGATTGATGTATTTGAGTTCGGCGCCTTCTGCGATGAGGATGCCATCAGGCATGGCGCCGCTGGCCTCCTGTTGGCTCAAAGCATGTAAAAAAGCGTGGCGGGCCATGTCGGGCTTGATGAAACTCATGCCCATGTTGTCTTGTAAATAATTGCGGGTTTGGGGATCTGTGGTTAGCCGATTGACATCACCGTGGTAAAAGACCTGGCGGGCGAGCCAGTGGTTGACGAAGTTGTTCAGCTCAGCATCGGGTGTGTCGATGTGCAAGCAGCCTTTGCCTTGGGCAATGTAGTTGCCGTAGCTGGCGAGGGTTTCTGCGTATTGTTGCGCTCCGAGGTACTTTTGCTTTAAGGCTTTAATTTCAGCGTCGTCGAAGGCGGGGCCGAAAATAAAATGGAACACTTCAGTCTGCTGGGGTTGAAGATTTAAGCGGTATTGCAGAACCGCTGCGGGCGTTTCATACAGGGCATCGCCGTTACTGAGGGTGTCGGACTGGGTGCCACTGGGGTTGTGCAGGCCGCCTTCGCCTTCGAAAGCTTCTTGTTTGGCTTCCCAGGCACTGGGGGCGCGGTCGGCGATAAAAAACGTCTTGTCTTTGAAGTATTTGTTTTTGAAGTGATCAGCCACTTTTTGATAGGGCGTAACGCAACTTGCAACTATACCGCCAAGATCCGGCCGGTATTGGGCGCCCTGGTTCATCCAGCTCATGTAGCCAATCGGGAAGTAGCTGTAAAGGCTGATTGCGCGTGGTGTGTCGCTGGTGTTGCGCACTTCCACTTTCCATAATTCGGCAACATCTTCGGTAGGGAGGGTCAGGGACAGGCGGATGCTGATACCGTCTTTTTCGATTTCCCATTGGATATCGGCTTGCCCGACTGAGAATTTAAACGCGTCGGGTTGGGCGCGCACAGGTTCATAGGGGGCGGAGAATAGGGCGCCGGTGGTTTCATCTTTTACATAAAAAAAACGACCCGGATGGTGCGCGTAGTAGGGCTGCTCCGGTTGCATGAAGGTTTTGGCTTCAAGGTTGGGCGCGTAGGCGTATTTGGCAGGCTCAGGCTGCATGTACTGGGCGATGGCGTAGCCGCGGCAGGTAACCTGCACCATCATACGGCGGTTCCACAGGAAGCCCGCGGCGCGGGGCATATCGAATGGGTTATCGAGCTCAAAACGCTCGCCCTGATGGGTGGGTCGTAACATGGGGGCTCCTAGGATCAGGCGTGTCGTTAATACAGAATTGGCCCGCTAGCGGCCTGTTTGGCGGCTTTGCGTTGGGTTAATTCTTCTTGAATGGTTTTAAGCTGCTGTTTATCGAGGGTGTAGAACAGCAGGACAAAGGCGGCGATAAAAGCAAAAATGGCGGGAAATATAGACATCAACAGCACTATACCGTCTAAGGAGGCTTGGCTTTGGTCGGCATTGGCCACATAGCCGAGCGCCGTAAATACCGAGCCTATGAGAGCCGTGGCCAGAGCGGTGCCAAGTTTTTGTGAGAAGGTGGCGGCGGCAAATGTCATCGCTGTGGCCCTGCGGCCGGTGCGCCATTCGTTGTAGTCGGCGGTGTCGGCATACATAGAAAACGCCAGCGGGGATTTAGGGCCAAGCACTAAACCAATCGCAATCTGCAGGCCGAACATAACCTCCACTTGATCCTTGGGCACGAAATAGAACGCAACGGAAAAAATGCCCGTTAGGGTCATGAGTATGATCATCAAATTGCGTTTGTCGATCAGGCGGGTCAGGATTGGTGTCAGTGCGGCGCCTGCGGCGGCAGAGAACATGTAAGCGGGTACAAAAGCCGCGATTAAATCAGTTCGTCCCACGTAATACTTGAAGTAGTAGACTGCCGTCGCTTGCCGCAAAGTGATAGTGACCATGATGATTAGTGCCAACACGAACAATATCATCCATGGTCGGTTGCCCTTTAGGTCTTTAATATCAACCCAGACCTTTGAAGGCGCATCATTTACTGCTTGAACGCGCTCTTTTGTATTGAAGAAAGTGTTAACAAACAGGACGCTTGCCGCCAAACCCCAAAATACCATGGTTAACTGCCAGCCAACTTGCGGGTTTCCTTGGCCGAGTATTTCCACTAATTTAAGAGTCGCAGCACCAACCAGCGTGCCACCTGTAAATCCACTGACAAATCTGAGAGTGTTGATATCCACTCGCTGCTGCGGATCTGAGGACATAACACCGGACAAAGCGTTGTAGGGGATATTAATTGAGGTGTAACACACCATCATTAGAAGGTAAGTAACGTAGGCCCAGATAAGTTTGCCGTCGCCTCCTATATTAGGTGTTGTGTACACAAGTACGGCGGAAACTGTTAAAGGTGCTGCCATCCAAACTAAGTAAGGCCGGAATTTACCATGGCGGGTTGAGGTGCGATCAGCGAGAGCCCCTATTAAAGGGTCTGTAAACGCATTGATTAACTTAATTGTTGTCATCATAAAGCCAGCTGCTGCGGCTGTGATGCCAAAAACATCGGTATAAAAGAACAATAAAAATGTTGAGATGCCAGACCAGTAAAAATTGAAGCCGGTATCGCCTAACCCATAACTGATTTTTTCACGCCATGAAACTTGCTGGCTGCTGGCTGGCTGGGGAGATTTGTGCACGGACAACTCCTGATGGTTATGATTTTAAGCCGTAATAAACAGCGCGGTTTTTACCCAACCCCCTGCGCCAACTGGGCCGCCCTAAAGCACGGATCATTCAGTAATCAGCGGCATATAGGGAAGGTTTGGCGCCTGATTATTTCTGCCATTAGGCCTTAGGTTTCCCCTCGATAGAGGCTGCTAAGGCATTGTTTTAATGCACTATTTATCAGCTAAAACAGGGGTTGCGGGGTTAGCGGCGGCTAGCGGTCGCGTAGCTTAAACATAGCTATGGGGAATGTCACGGTGCGCGAGGCGGTTTGCTGGCATTTATTTTATTTTCCCCAGCGGGCGTCAAAGCCGCGCACATCCACATGTACAAAGGGGCCGTGGGCGCCGTTACCGGAGTATTGTCCTACGCCGCCTGCTAGGTGGGGATGCGCTTCGCTAATGGCGTCGGCGAGGTTATATAAAACATCGGCGTCTTTTTTATCGAAGCGACCATCGCGATTGAGGTCGTCCATCACACCATCGCGCGGGTTCACATCAATAAAAATATCGGCTGCACTGCCATAGATATGCCGTGAGTGCACCACGTTGCGAATGAGGCGGTTATAAAACGGCGTGCGAAAGCCGCTCATGACTTCAAAGGTGTCCAAGCGGGTGCCGCGCTGGTTGACCGCTTCCAATAACCATTCAAGTTTTTCCAAGAGATCGGGCACCAAGGCGATATATTGCGGCAGGCCATCTTTTTGGCGGCATAGAAACTGCCCTAATTGAAAGTGGGGGGAGAGGTAGAGATGTTGGTTGGAGGCGTTTACCTCGATAAAGCCCAGGGGGGCTTTGTATTGGGCTTTGCCGTCTTTGGGCGCGGGGTAGCGGCCGATGGTAAAACCAGCGATGTTGTCACTACCATTTTTTAACGCTGCCAGAACAAACACATGAAGCGTGAGTGTTTTTTGCGTCAGCTGTTCGATGATCTGCACTTGGTGGTAGCCGGGGTTGGGTGGCGCTTGCCAGACCCATCGGTGGTCACGCCCTGTTATCGGAGTGCCATCGAGATTTACTAAGTAATTCTCTTGGCCTTCGATGCTGATGTTAAGGGGTTGGCCAGGCATAACCGTGGTAAAGAAACGCTGGTAGGGTATGTCCTCGCCGTTGACGACCACTTTAATGCTGGCGCGGGCGGAAGTGAACTTGGGACCGGTAATGGGGGCTGCGTTATAAATAGGCTTGGCCGGCACTGCCGCCGCATTCGAGCCACTGCTGGACTGACTTCGATTACCTGATTTGCTGGTTTTACTGCGTTTACTGGCGGATTTTGATCGGGAGGCCGCTCTACTGCTCTTGGCGCCAGTGCTTGATGTACTGGCCGTCGTTTTTGTACTGGCAGGTTTTGCGATTTTTTTACTGGCAGTTTTGGCCGTTTGGTTCGCGGGGGTTTTGTTGGCGGCGTCCGCTAAGCAAGGCGATAAACTCAGCAGCACGCAGCCGCATCCAATCAAAGCGCGGCTGAGGCGCTGGCGAAGACTTTGGCTCATTAGTGGTTTACAGATGCGGTTATAGGCTGTCGAAGTGCGCGCCATAAGGCGGTGTCGCGTTCATAGAGGTCAGTGCGGTAACTGACGGCGCCATCGCCATCCAGTACAACGGTCCAGTATTCCAGATGCACAGGCACCGGATGTTTAACGGCGATGGTTTGAGTGACTCCCATGTCTACGGTCTCTTGGATTTTTTCCATGTCCCAGCCTTGATCACCGAGAATCCATTCCGCCAACTCCAGCGGTTTATGCACGCGGATGCAACCGGAGCTAAAGGCGCGCTCGGCACGGCTAAATAGGTTGCGGGTGTTGGTATCGTGAAGATAGATATCGTCGGTGTTGGGGATCATAAATTTCACTTGCCCGAGGGCATTTTGGGGGCCGGGCTGCTGCACTAGGCGGAAGGGGAAATTGCCCTTGCCCAGGCGGCGCCAGTTCACACCGGCCACATCAACCACGCGGTCCCGTTCGTAAACGGTAATACCGAGTTTGGCGAAAAAAGTGGGATCCTTTTGAATTTCCGGAAGCTTGTCTTCTACCGCTAATTTTGGCGGCACCGTCCAAGTCGGGTTGAAGATGAGGTTATTGATTTTGCTGCTGAAGATCGGTGTCCGGCGGTAGTTACGACCGACGATGACCGGTTTTTTGAGCACCACTTGGTTATCGATAACGCCCTTAAGTTCAAAGCTGGGAATGTTAACCAGTAGGTATTTATGACCTAAATCCTCCGGCAACCAGCGCCAGCGCTCCAAATTGCCCACCAACTGCTGCAGGCGAAATTCGGGGCTGGCGTTTAGTGCAACTATCGTGGATTTACCGATTACCGCATCTACGTCTAGGCTCATACGTTTTTGAAAATGTTTGATGGCCTCCTGCAGTTGCGCTTCGTAGCGGCCAGTGGATTGGTAGCTTTTGGGTAAGTCGCCCCAGTACATCAAGCGCTCGATAATCGGCCCGAGGCGGGCATCTTCCATATCTACTTTGATGGAGGGCTTCAGGGCGAGGGGCTCCCAGGGCGGCGCATCGGCCAGGCGGGCGCGCAGTTTCGGGATCTCGGCGCGCAGGGCTTGGTACTCGGCGGATTGAGGCCGCAGGCCCGCCAATAATTCAAGCGGGTCACGGCCTTTGCTGACGTCGCTGAGCAGCGGGCCTAGGTTGACCAGCTTGGTCTGAGTTTTCCATTCAGGGGTAAGGCTGGTGGGGTTGACCTTGCCGTTGGCTAGGTGATTGGCCAGGGTAATAAAACCGTCGCTTAACAACAGGTCACAATTTTTTTGCAGTTCAACCGCCATGCTGTCGCCCGCACACTGGGCGGTCAGGGCGTGGAGGTGATAATCCTGGGGCAGCAGGCCCTCATCTTCTACGGCTTGAATAAATGCCAGCAGCTTCTGCCGGTTGGCAAAGCCTGCTTGGGTGTACCAAAGCGGTTTAGGATTGCTGTCGTAATAGGCCGTTAAGGTGGCCTCTTGGGCTAGGGGTTCACCGAGCACAACCCGGCCGGAGGCAAGGGTGACTTGTGGAGTGGCTTCGGGGGCGAACTCCTCATCCTCAGCAGCGGCCAGAGGGGATGCGTGCAGGCACGCGGTCAACAGCAGTGGGAGCAGAGTGAAATCGGGGCGAACCATCTTGTATAGCTTCCTTGGAGTACATCGAACCATCATTTAAGAGTCTTCCTGCAGGGCGGAATTAAGTTTACGGGTTACGGCTAAAGGGGATTGGGTGAAAGGCGCCAGCAGGCGGTAGACCAGGGGCACCACACAAAGGGTGAGCACAGTAGCGACCAGCACGCCGGAAAACAAGGTCACCCCCAATACGCTGCGGGTTTCGCTGCCCGCACCGGGGGTGAATATTAAGGGCAGAGCCCCCACCAGCGCGGTGATATTGGTCATGAGAATGGGCCGCAGGCGGGTATCGGCGGCCTGACGAATGGCCTCCTCAATGGATAAGCCTTCATCCCGGCCCTGGTTGGCGAACTCCACAATTAAGATGCCGTTTTTGGCCGCCAGGCCCACCAACAAAATAAGCCCTACCTGGCTGTAAAGGTTCAAGCTCATGCCTGCGATGGCAAGACCGAGCAGGCCGCCAGCAATGGCCAGCGGTACGGTAAGGGTAATCACCAGCGGGTTGATGTAGCTTTCAAACTGCGCCGCTAGTACCAAAAACATCACCAAAATGCCCAGCACAAAGGCCCAGTTGCTGGCGCCGCTGGCATCTTTGTAGGCGCGCGTTTGGCCTTTGTAATCGAGGATGGCGGTTTCCGGCAGTTGGCTTTTCACCAATTGCTCCATGTAGGCGAGGGCTTTGTCTTGGGTGAAGCCCGGCTCTAAATTGGCCTCAAGTGTAATAGCGCGGTTGCGGTTAAAGCGGTTGAGGGTTTTGGAGTCGGCGTAGTCGCTCAAGCGAATGAGGTTGCCCAGGGGCACTAGGGCGCCGGTGGTATCGGAGCGCACCTGCAGATTGGTAAGGTCGCTAGGGTCGTTAAATTGCTCGCGGCGGCCTTCCAATAACACGTCGTATTCCTCGCCCTGATCCACAAACGTGGATGCGCGTTTGGAGGCGAGCAGGGTTTCCAGGGTGGAGCCAATGGTTTGTACTGACACGCCAAGGCTTGCAGCTAGCTCGTAGTTGATCTCCACCTTAATTTGCGGGCTGGTTTGTTTGTAATCTGAATCCAGGGCGACAAATCCTGGGTTGTTGTCATTAATGGCTTTGAAAAGAGTGTCACGCCACTGGGCGAGGGTCTCGTAGGTGCCGCCTTCGATGACCACCGAGAAGGGTTTGCCGCCGCGGTTGCTGATCCCCTGACGCATGATGGTGGCAACCCGCACGCCGGGCAGGTCTGCAAGATCCTTGCGGATATCTGCCATGATGGACCAGGCATCGCGCCGCTCGCCCCAGGGTTTGAGGTTAATAATGGCGATGCCGGTGTTGAAGGTGGTGGCGCTGGCGCTGAAGTTGCGCGGGGCCCGCACGAGCATACGGTCGGCCTCGCCTTTATCTATGTACACCATCAGGCGCTTTTCGATTTCCTCCATATATTGGGCCATATAGGCATAGGAGGCGCCCTCGGGGCCATCGACTGAAACAAAAAACGTCCCGCGATCTTCGTCTGGTGCATATTCCTTGGGTAGGTGTTTGTAGAGCAGAACGCAGCCTACGAGGCTGGCGCCGAGGATGAGGCCTGCGATCCAAGCGCGGTGCAAAATGCCCGTTAACAGCCATTGGTAGAAGGTGCGGACAGCCTGAAAGCCAGTGTCCACCGCGCGGGTCATGGGGTTGTTTTGGTGGTTGGCGTGCAGCAATTTTGCCGCGATCACGGGCGAGAGGGTGAGTGCTACCAGGGCGGAAAACAACACCGCCGCACTCATGGTGACGGCAAATTCTGTAAACAGGCGACCTAAGTCTCCCTCCACAAAGGCGATGGGGATAAACACGGCCACCAGTACAAAAGTGGTGGCCAATACCGCAAAACCTACCTGGCGGGTGCCGCGAAACGCTGCCACCAGGGCAGATTCCCCCAGGCTGGTCATGCGCCGGTGGATGTTTTCCAACACCACAATGGCATCATCCACTACAAGGCCGATGCTCAGGATCAGCGCCAGTAGGGTCAGCATATTGAGGCTGAAATCAAGCATCAGCAGTAGGCTGAACGTGGCGATGAGGCTGACCGGCACTGTGACGGCGGGAATTAATGTGGCCCGCCAACTGCCGAGGAATAAATAGATCACCAAAATAACCAGTGCGGCCGCCACCGCGAAGGTGCGGTAGACCTCGTGGATGGCTTCTTCAATAAACACCGAGGAGTCATAGCTTTGCAGCAACTGCATGCCGCCGGGCAGGTTTTTATTCAAGCGCACCACCTCATCCTTGGTCACCCGCGCCACATCCAAGGTGTTAGCGGTGGATTGTTTGACTATGCCTAAGCCCACCATATTGGCGCCGTTGCCGCGAAATAAATTGCGGTATTCCACTGAGCCTTTTTCCACCTGGGCGACATCCCCCAGGCGCACCAGGCCCTGGTTATCCGCGCGCACAACTAAGCTGGCAAATTCATCGGCGCTGGTGAATTGGCGGTTAACCCGCAGGGTGAACTGGCGGTCCACGGATTCAATCACCCCGGCGGGTAACTCAACATTCTCCCGCCGAAGGGCTTTTTCCACATCCGCTGCCGTGAGGGCAAAGGCGGCTAACTTGTCTTTATCGAGCCAAATACGCATGGCATAGGATTGACCGCCGCCTATGCGCACGCGGGCCACGCCGTCCAGAGACGAGAAACGATCCACGAGATAGCGCTCGGCATAGTCGGTGAGGGCAGGCACGGTCATGGCGTCGCTGGCGAGGTTAAACCAGATGATCACATCCTCGTTGGCGTCTACCTTTTGGATGTCCGGGGGGCGAATCTCCGGCGGCAAGCTGGGCAGGGCGCGGCTGACCCGGTCGCGCACATCGCTGGTGGCGGCGTCTATGTCGCGGCCTAAACGAAATTCTAATTTCACCGAGGAGCGGCCGTCCTCGGAGGTGGATTCAATAAAGCGAATACCTTCGATACCGGCGACGCGATCTTCAATAATTTGGGTAATGCGCGATTCCACTGTGGCGGCAGCGGCGCCTACATATTCTGTGGTGATGGAAACCACGGGCGGGTCTATGTTGGGATATTCCCGCAGGCTCAAGCGAAAGTAAGACGCCACGCCGGCTACGAGTAAAATTAAGCTAATAACCGTGGCAAACACCGGCCGTTTGATGCTGGTATCGGACACCCACATCAGGGTTTACCTCGCGGCAGCAACTCATTTAACGGCTTGCCCGTGTCCTCGCCCAATACAGAGACTTTCGCGCTGGCGGTGAGCTTAGCTGTGCCCTGGGTGACGATTGTGTCGCCCGAGTTAACTCCCTCTATAATCACCTGGCCACTGCTGCGGGCCAGCACCCGCACTGTTTGGCGGGACACCTTGTTTTCCGCTTCCACACGAAAGACGAAACTTTGTGTGCCTTCTTGCACTAGGGCGCCTTCTGGCAGAGTAAGGCCGTCAAAGCTGTGTTCGATACGCACTTTTACCCGCTCCCCGGCCAGCCAGCCCGGCCCGCCGATTTGCCCGCGTGCAAGCCTTGTGAGGGTGGTGGGTTGTAAGCGGTTATCCAGCGCCAGCACCTGACCTCGCGCACTATGGCTGTCATCTAGGCTGGTTGCTTCAAAGCCTGTGCCTAGCTGTATTAAACGCGCTTGAGCCTGGGGTACTTCTATGTCCAGGTGGAATACATCCGGTGCCTCCAATTGCGCCAGCGTGTCGCCGGGCCGCACCAAATCCCCCAGGTTTACCGCTTTTATTCCTAAGTGGCCGTCGAAGGGCGCGCGGATTAATCGGTCAGCTAGGCGCGCCTCCACTGCGGTGAGCTGGGCTTGGGCGGTTTCTAACGCCGTGCGTTTGTTACCAAATGCTTCGGCGGATGTGAGTTTGGCCTTTTGGAGGCGATCAGCGCGGGCAAACTGCTCTTGGGCTTCGATCAGCTGCGCACGGGCTTGATTCAGCTGCGCCTGTTCCTCCTGGCGGGTGAGTTCAAATAAAACCTCACCTTGGCGCACCTGTTGGCCATCTTTGACGCGGATCGCGCTGAGTGTGTCGGTCACACTCGGGGAGAGCGCGACGCTTTGGGCCGGGCTTAGGCGGCCATACAGGGTCAGGGGTAAATTCAAGCGTGTCGGCGCGAGTGTTTTGACGAATACCGGGGTTGCAGGGCGCTCCGGGGCAGCTAGGGCCGGCAGAGCAGAACAGAACACAGTAGCGACGAGGAGAGCTAAACGCATGGGACAACCTTAGTGGGTGGAGCTACTACGCTTTTAGCGTGGTTTTAGGCTTGCGGCGATTGGGATAACAGGCCCGGCACAGGGTGCAGACAGTGCCGTCGCAGCCCCGTGCCGAACAGTACTCTCGGCCCCAGTAGATGAATTGCAAATGCAAATGGTTCCAATGCTCCTGGGGGAAGAGGGCTTTTAAGTCCGCCTCGGTTTGTACCACATTTTTGCCTGAAGTCAGGCCCCAGCGCTGGGCTAGGCGGTGAATATGGGTGTCCACCGCAAACGCTGGTACGCCAAAAGCCTGGCTCATCACCACGCTGGCGGTCTTGTGGCCCACCCCAGGCAGCGCCTCAAGGGCTTTAAAATCCTTGGGAACCTGGCCTTGGTGGTGTTCAAGCAGGAGTTCAGATAAGCGTTTAATGGCCTTGGATTTCTGCGGCGATAAACCGCAGGGGCGGATAATTGCCGCTATGGCGTCAACCGACTGCTGCGCCATGGCCGCTGGAGTATTGGCTAGCGCAAATAATGCGGGCGTGACCTGATTGACCCGTTCATCGGTGCACTGAGCGCTCAGTAGCACGGCAATGAGCAGGGTAAAAGCATCTGTGTGCTTCAGCGGGATTGGCGGGTTGGGGTAGCGGGCTTGCAATTGAGCGAGAACTAAAGCGGCGCGCTGGCGTTTAGTGGGTGTGGGTTGTTTGGCTGAGTTAGCGGCTGAGCTGGAACGATTTTGGGACGCTGACACTCAATAGGCCTCGCAAGCAAAGGCGGCATTGTAGTCGCATTGTGCGTAGGCTGGGAATTATCATCCGCTTCAGCCGCGAGCGATTTATCCTTGCTGGACATAGGTTTTTAGGCGCATCGGGTAGTATCCCTTTACCTTGTGTCTGATAAATTGCTCAGGTTGCGCGGAGGCGTTTCTTTGCCAGCAGCTTGCTGAAATACTACCTTTTGGTTTGGTGGCGTTAAATCTTGAGAACAAATTTCATTTGCTTCGTGTACATTCGTCAAGGGCTCCTGCATTGCTCTAACAGCTTGTTGAAATACTACCTTGCTAGTTCTGGCGGCGTTAAATTTGGCGAAAAAATCCTCATTTACTTCGTGTAAACTCCGGTTTTTTCGCCAAATTTGCCTTGCCAGACCGTCGCCTCCAACGTATTTCAACAAGCTGCTAACGCCTAAATGCTGCAGTCGTTGGTTTTTTCCTCCCATATGCCTTGCTAGACCGTCACCACCAATCTTTATCTGCATGCTGCTGGTAATTGAACCGGCGGCTTGCAGCGCATTAATTATTTATTTTTAGGTTTTGTACATGCACTCATCTTCGCAGGTTCCTACCTTATTTACCTCGTACCAAAAGGCCGTAATTTTTGTGCTCGCCTTACTGCAATTTTTAGTGATTTTAGATTTTATGATCATTGCGCCTATTGGCGATTTGTTGATGAAATCCCTCGCTATTTCCACTGAACAATTTGGCCTTGTGGTGTCCTCCTATGCCTTTAGTGCGGCCTTTTCAGGTATAGCCTTTGCCGGATTTGCCGATAAATACGACCGCAAAAAATTGCTGCTGATATTTCTGGCCGGGTTTGTAGGCGCCACCTTGTTGTGTGGCTTGGCCAATAGTTTTACCGCGCTACTGGTAGCACGCATTTTAACGGGTATTTTTGCCGGTTTGTGCAGCTCAACATTATTTGCCGTAGTGGCCGATATTTTTGCCGCACATACCCGTGGTCGCGTCATGGGAATGATTCAAATGGGATTTGGTTTGAGCCAGGTGCTGGGTATTCCACTGGGTTTGTATGTGGCTGCGCGTTTTAACTGGCACAGTACGTTTATGTTGATTGTGGCTTTGTCGATCCTGTTGTGGTTGGTGGTCGCACGTGTTTTTGAACCTATCGTTGAGCATCTTAATAATAGGATGGATAAAAATGCGTTTTTACACTTGTGGCATACGCTGATGAACAAGCAATATCAAATTGGCTTTGTCGCCACTACGTTTTTAACGCTTGGCGGATTTATGTTGATGCCTTTTAGTAGTGTGTTTCTGGTGAATAATGTTCGCATCAGTCATGAGCAGTTGCCGGTCATATTTCTGTGTACAGGTATTTCATCGCTTATTGTTATGCCTGTTATTGGCAAAATAAGCGACACCCATGACCGCTTTCGAATTTTTATGTTTGCTTCCTTGGCGGCTTGTTGTTTAACGGTAATTTATACCCATTTAACGCCCATCCCATTTTGGGTAATGGTGGTGTTTAATATGGCATTTTTTGCCGTCATTATGAGCCGCATGTCACCTGCGATGGCATTGAATTCCATGGTCGCCAAACCGCAGGATCGCGGCGCTTACATGAGTATTTCGTCCTCGCTGCAACAAACCGCCGGTGGGATTAGTGCTGTGGTGGCCGGCTGGGTGGTGTATCAGCCGTCAGCGGCCAGCCCAATTGAGCACTACGATATTTTGGGCTACCTGGCCGTAGGCGTGTTTTTATTGAGTGTCTACCTGGTGCGGCGGGTGGATCAGAGTTTGAAGCAGCAGGCGGCATAAATTGCACTGCACAAGCGTCAGCTAAAAATCGCTCTGCACCGCAACTGGTTGAGCGCGTTTTGAATAAACGGCAGTTTACGCACCGCGATCACCGTTTTAGATTGCTTTATATCGGCCGAATCTGGCAAACCGCCTAACCTAGGTCGTTGGATGGGGGCTGGCTGGCTCATAGTTGTTCCGGCAGTTTGATCGCATATACTGCCGGGCAATTTTCTGTTTGAGCGGCGGCATGTCTCATCAACCTTTTGATCCTCGGCAGTTTTTTAGTCTTCCCCAGGCCCAGGATGACGCGCAGTTAGATGCGTTTTTGCGCCGAGGCACCTCCGGTTTTGCGGCGGGGGCTGAGCAGGCGCATTTTCATCGTGCGCAGTTTCCTGATGAACCGCAAAGCCTTGCCGATTATTTGGCTTATTTACATCAAGAAGTTATCAGCCGTTCGGTGCGGCTGGGGCAGCCGCGCTTTATCGGCCACATGACCTCGGCCTTACCCGATTTTTTAGCGCCCCTCACTCGTGTTGTCAGCGCCCTGAATCAAAACGTCGTCAAGCTTGAAACCTCGGGCGCTTTTACTGCTTTTGAGCGCCAGGCCCTGGCGCTTGTGCATCGCCTGGTATTTGCACGGCCGGACAGCTTTTACACCGATCACACCCAGGACCCAGAATCTACCCTAGGCATGATGGTCAGCGGCGGCACCCTCGGCAATGTGGCGGCCCTCTGGTGTGCACGCAATCGCTGTTTGGGGCCTAAAGCGGGTTTTGCTGGCGTGGAGCAGGAGGGGTTGGCGGCGGCTTTGCAGGCCTATGGCGCCAAGCGGGCCGTGGTGATTGGCTCCTCCCTGATGCATTACTCCCTGCGCAAAGCGGTGGGGCTTTTGGGTTTGGGGGAGCGCAATCTGATCGGCCTGCGGCCTGATCGCCAAGGGCGCTTGGACCCTGTGCAGGTGGCCAACACCATCAAGGCGTGCCAGGCCCTAGGCGATCAGGTGATCGCCATCATAGGAATTGCAGGCACCACTGAAACCGGCGCGGTTGACCCTTTAATTGAATTGGCTCAGGTGGCCGCTGACTATGCGGTGCATCTGCACGTCGATGCCGCCTGGGGCGGGCCGACGCTGTTTTCTCAACGACATGGGCATCTGTTAGCCGGTATCGAGCAGGCGGACTCGGTGGTGATCGACGGCCACAAACAGCTGTGGTTGCCCATGGGCACTGGCATGCTGGTATTGAAGGACCCGACCCTTGCCAAGGGTATTGAGAAAACCGCCAATTACATCATTCGCAGTGATTCGGGCGATTTAGGCCGCCGCTCCTTGGAGGGCTCGCGGCCTGCCACGGCGGTGTATCTGCACGGCGCGCTGCATTTATTGGGGCGCCAGGGTTTTGGGGCTTTGATTGATGGCGGTATCGCCAGGGCACAGTTTATGGCCGCGCAGATTAGAGCCCAGTCGGCGTTTGAATTGGTATCGGAGCCGGTCCTGAACATTCTGACCTACCGCTATATTCCGCTGGATGTGCGGGACCAGCTCGATCATTTGAGCCCGCAGCAGCAGGCGCGCATCAACGCCTTTAACGTGCGCCTGCAGATGCGCCAGCGCGATACCGGTGAGGGATTTGTCTCACGCACGCGTTTATTTCACACCCAAGCGGGAGAATCCATTGAGGTGCTCCGGGCTGTGCTGGCCAATCCGCTGACCACCGAAGCTGATATTCAGGCGGTGCTCGCCGAGCAGCTAAAGTTGGGGGCGCAGTTAGAGCAGGAAGCGACGGGCCTGTTTGACCTCTTCGCCGAGCGGGTTTTATGCAGCCCACAAGCAACCGCGCTTTATGTAGGCGATGTGGCGATCAGTTACGCACGCCTGGCCGAAAAGGTCACGCGTATCAGCCATCATTTGCGCCGGGCGCAGATTGCTGCGGGCACTGTTGTGGGCCTCGCGGCTGAGCGCTCGGAAGCCTACGTGGCAGGGATGTTGGCGATCATCCAAGTGGGTGCGTGTTTTATGCCCCTAGACCCCAGCTACCCCCTTGAGCGCTTGCGTTATATGTTGGCGGATTCCGCCGCGCCTTTAGTGTTGGTTGATGCCAAGGGCGCGGCGGCCCTTGAGAGCCTGGATGCACACTGTCTGCGGGTGGATTTTTGGCTGGCTGATAGCGCCGCCTGCGCCCTAGACCTCAGTGCGGTTAAGCGAGCGCCCGAGGACCCTCTGTATGTCATGTACACCTCCGGCTCTAGCGGCGATGCTAAGGGGGTGGTGGGGCTACAGGGCGCCACCCTCAACCGCTTGCAATGGATGTGGCGGCAGTATCCCTATGGGCGCGACGAGGTGTGTTGCTTAAAAACCTCCCCCAGTTTTGTGGATTCCATTGGGGAGATACTCGGGCCGCTGCTTGCAGGCACTCCCTCCGTTATAGCTACCGATGCCGACCTGCAAACCCCTGCCGCCCTGGTGGCCTTACTGGAGCGTCGGAGAGTAACCCGTGTGTTACTGCTGCCGAGCCTGCTCGCGTCACTGCTCAATACCCCCCTTAACCTCGCCGAGCGGCTACCGCATCTTTGGTTGTGGATCCTCAGCGGAGAAGCGGTGCCTACGCAGTTGGCTGCTGATTTTCGCATTCGACTCCCGCAGGGGACGCTGCTCAATCTTTACGGCTCCACCGAGGTGGCGGCTGATGTCACCTATTGGTCGCTCAGCCCAGGCCAGGCGCTACCCGCTACCGCCACACTGCCGATTGGTTTGCCTATAGACCAGGTGCAGCTTTACCCGCTGGATGAGCAGCAACAGCCGGTTGCTCAGGGCCAAGAGGGCGAGCTTTATGTGGCGGGTGCGGCTTTAGCGGAGGGGTATTTACACCGCCCTGAGTTAACGGCGGCGCGATTTGTCCATCTGCCCCAGGTAGCGGCCGAGCGCTTGTTCCGCACCGGCGATCGCGCCTGGCAGATGGCTGATGGCAACTGGGTGTACAGCGGCCGGGTTGATGATCGCGTGAAAATTCAAGGTGTGCAGGTGGAACCGGCCGAGGTGGAGCGGGCATTGTTGTTGATGGATGAAATTGTGGATGCTGCGGTAATCGCCTGTGGGCAAGAGGCCTTGCACCTGCGGGCTTTTGTCGTATTGCGCCCCGGTAAGCGTTTAAGCCCGCAGCAGATTCACCAGCATTTGACCCATCACCTCATCGCGGCGGCCATTCCCGCTGACATCATGTTTTTAAATCAACTGCCGCGCACCCCCAACGGCAAGATTGCGCGCATGGAATTAGCCGCCCTCTAAACGGGCCTTGTTACCCCGTTTCCTCGGGCAATGCCCAGTGGTCAACCGCAGCGCTTTGCCCAGGGGCTGCAACCCCTTATACTGCGGCCCCTTTTCCTTTCGGCTTTGATGCGGAATCTACCCATGCAATGCGCCCAAATTCGCGACGCCTTTTTAAATTTTTTTGCCAGCAAGGGGCACACCATAGTGCCCAGCAGCTCACTGATTCCGGGCAATGACCCGTCCTTGTTGTTCACCAACTCGGGCATGGTGCAGTTTAAAGATGTATTCATCGGCAATGATAAACGCCCCTACAGCCGGGCCACCTCCAGCCAGCGCTGCGTGCGGGCAGGCGGTAAACACAATGATTTAGAAAACGTCGGCTACACCGCCCGCCATCACACCTTCTTTGAAATGCTCGGCAACTTTAGCTTTGGCGATTACTTCAAGCGCGATGCTATTTTTTATGCGTGGGAATTCCTCACTCGGGTGCTCAAACTCCCCCCCGAGCGCCTGTGGGTGACGGTCCATATTAGCGACGACGAAGCCGCTGATATCTGGATTAAAGAAGTGGGTGTAGACCCCACGCGCTTCTCCCGCTTGGATGAAGACAACTTCTGGCGCATGGGGGACACCGGCCCTTGCGGTCCATCCTCCGAAATCTTCTTTGATCACGGCCCCGGCGTACCCGGTGGCCCCCCCGGCAGCCCGGATGATGGCCTGGACCGTTACATCGAAGTGTGGAACCTGGTGTTCATGCAGTTCGAGCAGCAAAAAGACGGCAAGATGATCCCTCTGCCGAAACCCTCCGTCGATACCGGCATGGGCCTTGAGCGTATTGCGGCGGTGATGCAGCATGTACACAGCAACTACGAAATCGATTTATTTCAGGCCTTACTGGCTGCGACGGCGAGGGTGACCGGCTGCAATAATCTGCAGGAGAAATCCCTGCGGGTGATCGCCGATCACATTCGCTCTTGCGCCTTTATGATTTTGGACGGCGTCATTCCCTCCAATGAAGGGCGCGGATATGTATTGCGCCGTATTCTGCGCAGGGCCATTCGCCATGGCCACAAACTCGGCCAAACCGAAACCTTCTTCAATTTACTGGTTGCCCCCCTAGTCGCTCAAATGGGCGCGGCCTACCCAGAGCTGGCAGCCCAACAGGCGCACATTGAAAAAGTAATCCTCGCCGAAGAAGAGCAATTTGCCAAAACCCTCGATAAGGGTATGAAGATCTTAGAGACCCAGCTTGCACAACTCACCGGCAGCCAATTGCCTGGCGAGCTGGTCTTCAAACTCCACGATACCTACGGTTTCCCTGCAGACTTAACCGCTGATATAGCTCGGGAGCGCAACCTTACCATCGACCTGGACGGTTATAACGCCCTGATGGAAGAGCAAAAAAACAGTGGTGCAGGCTCGGCCTTCAGCGTGGACTACACCCGCCTGAACCTCAGCGGGCGCACCGAGTTTGACGGCTATGAGCACTTGGCCATCGCCCAGGCCCAGGTGGTTGCCCTGGTGAAAGAAGGTGTGCAGGTTGAGCAATTGGCTGCAGGTGACGAGGGTGCAGTGGTGTTAAACCTCACGCCTTTCTATGCCAATTCCGGTGGCCAGGTGGGCGACAGCGGATTATTAACGGCTGAGGGGCTGCGTTTTGAAGTGACCGACTGCCGCAAGTCCGGCGAGAGCTTTTTGCATATCGGTCGATTAATTAGCGGCAATTTATCCGTCGGCCAAAGCCTCAGCGCCCAAGTAGACCCAGCCATCCGCCAGGCTACAGCCCTTAATCACTCCGCTACCCATCTGTTACATGCGGCTCTTCGCCAGATTCTGGGTGATCACGTCAGTCAAAAAGGCTCGTCTGTGGACGCGGAAAAACTGCGCTTTGACTTCTCGCATTTTGAAGCAGTAACCCCCGAGCAGTTAAAAACCATCGAAGATCTAATCAACAGTCAGATTCGTCTTAATACCGCAATTGACACTGATATTTGTGATATGGCGACCGCTAAAACTCGCGGTGCCATGGCGCTGTTCGGGGAAAAATACGGTGATACGGTTAGGGTGCTAAGCATGGGCAACGGCTTTTCTGTTGAACTATGCGGCGGCACTCACGCCAGCCGTACCGGTGATATAGGCCTGTTGCGTATCGTCAGCGAAGGTGGTGTTGCCGCCGGGGTGCGCCGCATTGAAGCGGTCACAGGGCAGGGCGCCCTGGCCTTGGTCGATCGCACCCAGCAGTTGGTCCAGCAGGCGGCCAACCTGTTAAAAACCGGCCCCGAGTTGTTATTGGAAAAACTTGAAAGCCTGGTGGCGCAGAGTCGCCAGAATGAAAAAGCCCTCGCAGTATTAAAAGGCAAGCTTGCAGCTGCCTCCGCAGATCAGTGGGTAAATGACGCAGTTGAAGCCGGTGGCCTCAAGATCTTGGTTAAGCAGCTCGAAACCGGCGATGGCGACAGCCTTTTACAGTTGGTGGATCAGCTTAAAAATAAACTCGGCGAAGCCATAGTGCTGCTTGCGGGTGTTGAAGACGGCAAGGTGAGCCTGGTAGCCGGTGCCAGTAAAGCGGCTAGCAGCAAAGTTAAAGCCGGGGATCTGGTGAAATATGTCGCAGAACAGCTCGGCGGCAAAGGCGGCGGTCGACCGGATATGGCCCGCGGCGCAGGCAGTGACAACGGCCGAGTGGCCGAGGTTTTAGTGGCCGCAGAACACTGGTTGCAGGAGCGGCTGGGAAAATAAGCGAAAAGAGAAGAATTCCCGTAGCTGCTGTTAACAATCAACGGCAATTAGTGTTTAATTGGCGCCCTTTTTCGCCTCCCATGCGGAGCCGCGTTTGGCATTAACTGGAGACTCACTCAGCCATGAGTTTAATAGTGCAAAAGTTTGGTGGTACCTCGGTAGGCACAACCGACCGCATCAAAAATGTTGCGGATAAAATTATCAAATTTCGCCAGCAGGGCCATGACTTAGTTGTTGTGGTCTCTGCCATGAGTGGTGAGACCAACCGTTTAATTGGTCTTGCCAAAGATATTCAAGCCGAACCGGATGGCCGCGAGTTGGATGTGTTAGTGTCCACCGGTGAGCAAGTCACCATCGCACTTTTGTGCATGGCCCTTAAAGAGCGCGGCCAGGATGCGCGTTCCTACACCGGCTCCCAAGTGCGTATTCTCACGGATAACGCCTACACCAAAGCCCGCATTCAAGAAATCGACGTAGCGCGTATGCGCGCAGACCTCGACGAAGGTAAAGTAGTCGTAGTGGCAGGCTTTCAGGGTGTTGATGAGGAAGGCAATATCACTACTTTGGGCCGCGGTGGCTCCGATACTACAGGGGTTGCTCTGGCGGCGGCGTTAAAAGCCGATGAATGCCAGATCTACACAGATGTAGACGGTGTGTACACCACCGACCCTCGGGTAGCCGATCGCGCCCGCAGGCTCGACCGCATTACCTTTGAAGAAATGCTTGAAATGGCGAGCCTTGGCTCCAAAGTATTGCAAATTCGCTCGGTGGAATTTGCTGGCAAATACAACGTGCCGCTGCGCGTCCTTTCGACGTTTGCCGACGGCCCTGGAACACTCATTACTATTGACGAGGAATTCCCCACCATGGAACAACCTGTTGTTTCTGGCATTGCGTTTAACCGCGATGAAGCCAAATTAACCATTCGTGGCGTGCCCGACAGGCCGGGCGTCGCCTCCTTGGTGTTAGCGCCGATTGGCGATGCGAATGTTGAAGTTGACGTGATTGTGCAGAACCTTTCTGCCGATAACACCACTGATATTACGTTCACCGTGAATCGCGGTGATATGAGTAAAGCCAAAGGAATACTTGATTCAGTAGCGGCTGAAATAGGCGCTAGAGAAGTTGTTGCCGACAATACCGTCGTTAAGGTGTCTGTGGTGGGCGTGGGTATGCGTTCACATGCTGGCGTTGCCGCCAAAATGTTCAAAACCCTGGCGCAAGAAAACATCAATATTCAAATGATTACCACGTCTGAAATCAAGATTTCCGTGATCATCGAAGAGAAGTATCTGGAGCTTGCTGTACGTGCACTGCACACAGCGTTTGGTCTGGATAAATAACATCAACCCATTGTCCCCAAAAGGTTCGCCTTTTGGGTTGCCTTCGGGCATGGCAGATCTTGCGGGTTTCAAACCAAGAGCATAATTTTTTTATGCATCTATACTAAAAACCGGAACCCGGAACGCAAGGTCGACGTCAGCAGCCAGGCAATAAATGCTGTCGTTCTCACAGGAAGCAGTAGGAGATTTTTATGTTAATTTTAACCCGTCGTATTGGTGAAACCCTGATGGTTGGTGATGAAGTTACCGTTACCGTTTTGGGTGTGAAAGGAAACCAGGTTCGCATTGGTGTTAACGCACCGAAAGAAATTGCCGTTCACCGTGAAGAAATTTACCAACGTATTCAGCGCGAAAAACAAGATCAAACTGACCCGGGTAACCGCTAGTCAATTTGAACCCCTTGGGTTCTCGTTCCTAAGTTATGGGAATAATTGAATATTTTTTAAAATATTTGTTTATTAAACTTTAACTTATGGAAATATGTTGGTATTATGCCGCCCGCCGAAGGATGCAGGGTAACTTGCAAACCGAGGCGGAACGCTTTATTTAACTATAGCGTTAATTATTTACAGTATTTTTACTGTAGTTCCGGAGAGGTGGCCGAGAGGCCGAAGGCGCTCCCCTGCTAAGGGAGTATACCTCAAAAGGGTATCGAGGGTTCGAATCCCTCCCTCTCCGCCATTTCTATATTCTCCTTATTTCCCCTCTGTTCATATCCCTTATTACCAAGCTAAAGCTTAGTTTTTTCAGTTTCTTGATCTTTCTTGCTCGAACGCCTGTGCCAATTGGGTTCTGTTTTGAGTTTACATATATTTTTTGCCCTTGTGCGCACCTTAATGTAAACAGCAATTAAGTTATTAAACTGCCTGTGCATTGAGCGGCGTCAGTTATCTAATGGGCGCTGCATTGAATTGGCAGGCCAATGAGTGAGTTGGTGCGGTATTTATTAGTGAATGGGCATTGCTTCGGTTTATTTGGTTTTAAATAAGTTGAATCTAGCTTCTGATGCTGTTGGCTAGGGTGCCGCGTAAAATCTCCCGTATTGCAAACAAAGCCCGCATAATTTCGACCAATAAATACTTCTAGTTGTCTGCATGCCTCTTATTAATCTGCGCCCAATGGATCGACGTTGTATGTTGATGTGACTAAATAAACCGCGCGCTTAGTTACATTACGATTTGGCCGGAGTAGCTGCTACTCACGCCGTTGGTATGTCGATTAGTAATCAGCTGCCATTTCTCGCTAGGCTAAAACTGGGTTTTTCTGTGTAGCGAGTCTTCTATCCTCGGTGGGTATATACAGGCCTGAAATCGTCATGCCGTGGGCGATATGGGGGAAATTTCCGCCCTGAAAATAAGCTCTAAATCATTTACCCATTTAATTTGCTCAGGTTGGATTCTCAATCTCGCACTATTCAAATGGTGCGCTAATTCTTACCCCAAAAATGTTTAGTGTAGGTTGAGTAAGTGCTATAAGGATGCCGCACCGACAGCTGAAGCCGTTGGGCGTCCCGTTAAAATAAACAGATCCAATTGTCGGCACCGGTTTGAGTAGAGCCAAGCCACAATAGATCAGGACGATCTAGTGTTTCATTGGGTTAATGGTAAATATCCCGTGGCAGCCTCGCAGTGGTAGTAACGGCAGGTTTATTGGGCGTAAAGGGCGGTGTATTTCAGCACCTGTATTATTTATAGTGCTCGCCGTACTGCGCATAGGAAGCTATCGATGGGTGGCGCGAAAAGAATTCAAGGGGTTTGGTTGCCCGTTTCTTATGATCAGCTGCTAAACTTTTGTGTGCTAAACACTGCACGCGCTAAGTGAAACCTGTATGTTGCTGCTGCGTTCGGCAGGCTCAAACAGATTCTAGGTTAAATATGACAAAAATATCAGGCGGAGCACCTATGGGATTGATACATAAAGTATTGGGTTTTATTTTGGTGTGTGCGAGCTGCGCAGCGGCATATGGGCAAAGCTACGTGGTTACCGACAATGGAGCGCTTGCTGTAAAGGGCACACAAATAGTCAATTCCAAGGGCAAACCCATCGCTTTGGCGGGGCCGAGTTTTTTTTGGAGTAATAGCGGCTGGGGTTCAGAAGGCTTTTTTAATGCGCAAACGGTTGCCTGGGCGAAAAACAATTGGCAGGCCACTGTGATTCGCGCGGTAATGGGTATTGAAGGCCCCGGTGGTTATCTAGCTTCGCCCGATGCCAACAAGCAGCGAGTTTTTGCGGTTATTGATGCTGCCATTGCAGAAGATATGTATGTTTTGGTGGACTGGCACGATCACCACGCTGAACGCCACACCGCTGAGGCGGTGCAATTTTTTACTGAAGTGGCGAAAAAATATGGTGCCTTTCCCAATGTGATTTATGAGATTTACAATGAGCCAAAAGAAGTAAGTTGGGTAAAAGATATAAAACCCTACGCCCAAACCTTAGTCAACGCGATTCGCGCGCAGGATAGCGATAATTTAATTGCCGTAGGTACACCCCGTTGGTCTCAGGATGTGGATGAGGTGGCCAAAGCGCCGTTGAGCGGCCAAAGCAATATTGTGTACAGCTTGCATTTTTATGCAGGTACCCATCATCAAGGGTTGCGGGATAAGGCAGCAAAAGCGCTCGATAAGGGCCTGCCGCTCATGGTAACCGAGTGGGGAACCGTAAATGCCGATGGTAATGGTGGAGCGAATACTGAAGAAACTCGGCGTTGGATGGAATTTTTGCGCAAACACACACTTAGCCACTGCAATTGGGCTATATCGATAAAAAATGAAGGTGCGTCTATTTTCAAAACAGATGTAAAACCGGCGGACCAATATACCGATGCCCAGCTAACACCTTCCGGTTTGTTGGCTCGCGATTGGGTTCGCTCGTGGCGCCCGCTCTCGCAACCACAGTAAAAATCCTGCGAACATTTTAGCGCTCGGTTAAAACGAATCTACTGAGCGCCAATGGCTGGTAAAAATAAATTCCACTGGTTGGTGGCCAGCCATTTCTATCTCAATGCTAGTACATTAAAGCGAGTCAACATCCTCCGCTAAAAATCCACCGGACTGATGGGCCCACAGATGGGCATATAAGCCGCCTTGTTGGATCAGTTCTTCGTGGCTGCCTTGTTCAATGATTTTGCCCTTATCCAATACAATTAAGCGATCCATAGCCGCTATGGTGGATAACCGGTGGGCGATGGCCAGAACAGTTTTGCCTTCCATGAGCAGCATTAAATTTTCTTGAATCGCCACTTCCACCTCGCTGTCGAGGGCGGAGGTGGCCTCGTCGAGAATTAAAATCGGGGCGTTTTTTAGCAGTACACGGGCAATAGCCAAGCGCTGGCGTTGGCCGCCGGAGAGTTTAACGCCGCGCTCTCCTACGTGTGCATCAAATCCACTACGGCCTTTAGTATCAGCTAATTCGACAATAAAATCTTCGGCCCGCGCCTGTTGTGCGGCGTGAATAAGTTCTGCGTCGGTGGCATCGGGTTTGCCGTAGATTATATTTTCACGCACCGAGCGGTGCAGCAGGGATGTATCTTGCGTGACCATTCCAATATTCGCGCGCAGACTTTCTTGGGTGACCGCTTGAATATTTTGCCCATCAATTAATATGGCCCCTGATTTTACATCGTAAAACCGCAGTAATAAGTTCACTAGGGTGGATTTGCCAGCGCCGGAGCGGCCGACAAAACCCACTTTTTCACCCGGTTGAATGCTTAGGTTTAAATGGTCGATCACGTTGTGATTTTTGCCGTAGTCAAAACACAGGTCGTTAAATTCAATCGCGCCCTGGGTGAGCGCTAGGCGTTGGGCATTCGGAGCATCTTTTAACTGCTGAGGGCGCGCAATACTGCTAATGCCGTCATACACAGTACCGATATTTTCAAACAGGCCGGATACTTCCCACATAATCCACTGGCTCATACCGTAAAGGCGCAGCACTACACCAATGGCTGCCGCAATGGCGCCGGTGGTTAAGGAGTGTTGTTGCCAAAGATAGATGGATAGGGCTGAGGTGGAAAAAATAAGTAGGGCATTGGTAATCCACACGCTGGTGCTAAATAAGGTTACCAAACGCATTTGAGGGTGTACGGTAGTTAAAAACTGTTGCATGCCCTCCAGTGCGTATTCCGCTTCCCTTCGGTGGTGGGAAAATAATTTCACCGTGGGCATATTGGTATAGGTATCCACTATGCGCCCGGTCATTTCACTGCGGGCATCGGCTTGAATACTCGCAGCCTGTGTAAGCCTGGGAATAAAAAACGCAAGGCAGCCAATGTAGGCGATTAACCAGGCCAAAAAAGGTAAACATAAGCGCCAATCCAGTGCGTAGGTCATGGCCAAAATACCGCTGAAAAATACCGCCACATATAAAAATACATCGAGTATTTTTAATATGGTTTCGCGCACCGCTAAAGCGGTCTGCATTAATTTGGTGGCGATGCGCCCTGCGAATTCATCCTGATAAAAGCTCACGCTTTGGCCCAATAAATACTGATGAATCCGCCAGCGAATTAACATGGGGTAATTACCTAGCAAGCTTTGATGCACTAACAAACCCCGTAAATAAACTGCCACCGGCAGGCCCAGTAGAATTAACGCCGCCATCCATTTAAGTTCGCTGCCAGCCTGTTGCCAGAGTGTTTCGGGCGTGTGTTGATTCAGGCGATCCACCAGGGTGCCTAAAAAATGAAATAAACTCACTTCAATGGCTGAAACCGCTGCGGTGGTAATGGCCATGGCGATAAGAATCGGCCACATGCCCTGGGAATAATGGGCGCAAAATGCCCAGAGGCCTTTGGGCGGCTCGGTGATGGGGACGGATTTAAAGGGGTCGATAAGATTTTCGAAAAATCGAAACATAGAGGGTGGTTATTTCATCTGTAAGAGAAAAGTCACAGGCCCATCATTAATTAATGCCACCTGCATATCGGCACCGAATTGTCCGGTTTGAGTTTTGGCCCAGCGGGTGCGTATCAGTGCAACAAATTCGTTGAATAGGGCTTGGGCGTGTTGCGGTGGCGCGGCGGTAGAAAAACCGGGCCGCAGGCCTTTGTCTGTATCGGCAGCGAGGGTAAATTGCGAGACCAGCAGCACTCCACCTTCGACCTGCTCTACGTTTAGGTTCATTTTGCCATCGGCATCATTAAATACCCTGTAGGCCAATAATTTATTTGCCATTTTGAGCAGGGTTTGAGTGGTGTCAGCAGGTTCGATTCCCACCAGTGCCAATAAACCTTGGCCGATTTGGCCGACCACGGCGCCCTCCACGGCCACTGAGGCGGATGTCACCCGCTGAATTAACACCCGCATAATTAGCCCGATTTATCATCATCCAGGGGCGTTACTTGTACGCGCAATGGATTATTGGTGTGAAGGTGAATATCCCGTTGAGGAAACGCAATATTAATCTGTGCGTCGTTAAACGCTTTGATAATAGCAAAGCGCAATTCGCTGGCGATTTTGCGCGGCCCGAGATCAGCGCCCAAATCCAACCAGTAATACACATTAAATACTAGGGAATCCGCGCCGAAATCATCGAAGGAGACTTCCGGGTAAGGGTCTTTAAGCACATGGGCGTGGGTGGTGATGATGTCGTGTAATAATTCGCGCACGCGCTCAACTGGGCTGTTGTAATCCACACCGATGGAAAACTGGAACCGCACCATATTATTTGAGTAGGTCCAGTTGGTAAGTTTCTGTTCGATTAACACACTATTGGGCACTAGCGTTTCAACGCCGTTGCCGCCGCGGATTGTCACCGAACGAATACCGATATTAATTACCGTACCCTGTACCCCGTCCAATTCAATTAAATCGCCTATGCGCAGGGGGCGCTCTAATAACAGCATAACGCCGCTCATCAGATTTTTAAGTAGGTTCTGTACACCAAAACCAAAACCGATGGCTAAGGCGCCGCCCATAAAGGCAAAAATGCTCAAGGGAATATTGGCCCAGCTCAATGCGCTGAGGGTTAACACAACAAAACCTAAGCCGTGAATCCAGCGGCGGGCTAAACGGGCGGATTCTTTGCGCCAATACCATTTTTTGATGGCGTGGTGTTCACCCCAGCGGGCCAACACAATGACCGCCAACGCGCCACATAAAATCACCAAGAGTACTTTGGCGAGTTTACTCACCGTTACACCACGGCTGGCGGTGACGGATTTGCCATCGATTTTTACCGTGTCGTCCACGGAAAACACTTCGTAATTCCAAAATTGTTTGGCTTGGTAGATAAACGCATCACTGCTATTTTTCAGTGTTTTCCCTAAAGAACCATTGGCGTTATCGGCGTTAATTTCGTTGTCGAGCTGCTTGGCGAGCCAGAGCACGCGTTCGGCATCGTCCATAATGCGCTCGCGCAGTGCTTGGTAATTCACCTTGCCCTTAAGCTGCTTAGCTAGAGTTTGTTCATCGACATAATCGTGTTGTACTTTGGCAATTAATAAATCGCTGCGGCCGGACACCCAGCGGTTTGCGTTATTCACCACTTCGCGGGCGCTAACTAAAACCTCCGGGGTTTTTTGTTGGAATACCTTGTAGCGCGCCTCCCAAAGCAGGCGTTTTACAGCCGCTATGTCGACGGAGTGTTGCACCATTTCAACCAGTCGATCCGCGCGTTCTAATTCGCGGGTTAAATCACTAAATTGTTTATTTAAATCCGCCAGGCGCTGTTCGGCGGCGGTATCGTCTGGGGCGTGGGGTTTGTCTTTTTCTGTGGCTAAATCCTGTTGTTTGCTGTCGTAGTCGCGGCGTACTTGTTTGGCGTATTTGTATACCGCTTCGCCTTCTTTGGCGTAGTCTTTTTGGTTTTGGTTGTATTTTTCAGTGAGGCGATCTAAATCGTCTTTGCTAAAAGCCACCTGGCCTTTTACTGCGTCAAGATCGGTTTGAGCCGCCGCTTGTTGCTTTTTCTCCAGCTCTAAATAGGCTTGGTTGTAGTTGATATTGGCCTGGGTAAGATTAATTAGGCTTTGCACTTCTTTTAAACGCAGTTTTTGCAATTCAACCTGTTGTTGCAGTTTGCCTGCGTTGCCTGGGTCGCTGTTATTTTCGAGGTTTTCTTCCTGCTGGCGCAGGCTGGCTTCGGCGTTTTTCAGCTCATTGATTTGGTTCTGCAGCTGTTGCTGCAAAAATTCTATTTGCAATTCTCGCGCTGAAACATTGGCGAGGGTGCGCTCAAATATTCGCTGTAATTTATCTTTGTAGGTTATCGAAAAAGGCGGGCCTTTTTCTGGGTCGGCTTTTTTCTCGTGCTCCTGGGTGAACACATCTTGGCGTTTTTTAAGATCGTCTTGGCGTTGATCGTTGGCCTGCAGTTCTTCTAAGGCGCGTTGGATATTCTCCAGCCGGGTGCGCTTTTCGGTGACATAGTCATCGCTGGGTTTGTCCGCGCTGTCCGCCGGTTGTGCTGCTATGGCTTGGTTAAATGCCGCTAAGTCATTTTTAACCTCTGCAATCTGATCTTTGAGGGGTTTTGCGGCGGGTTCAGAAGGGGCGGGCGCGCTGGCGGCGGGCGTATCGTCCAGAGGGTTTAGCAGGCTGGGTTCGGCAAGCAGGTTGGGATGCCACAGGCTTATGCCTGCGGCCAGGAGCAGGGAGAGGGGGTAGCGCACGTTCATATTCATCTAGGCTGAGAAAAGAGGGCGCATTCTACCCAAAGGCTAAGGGCCATAGGAATTTCTCTGGCCCTTGGATGAGGCCTTTTAAAAAGCGCTGTAGGCGATATAGCCACTGAGGCTGCGGGTAAGGCCTTGGCTGTTGGGCTGATAATGCTCAAGGCTGAGGCCTAGGTGGAGATTTTTGATTGGCTGATAGCTAAGGCTGAGGCCTGCGCTTGTGAGCGCGTCTTCATCGCTATAGGGCGACGATTCCCAACGGCCAAAAAATCCCAGGCTGACGCTCGGTTGCCACTGCCAATCCGCACGGGCCTCAAGGCTTTGGGGGGTATCGCGCTCATTGCTTTGGCCCTGGCCGAGGTATTGACCGTATTCCCCGTTGAGCCCGGCGCTTACGTTTGGCCACACATAGGTGAGGCCGCTGAGGAGGTAAACCGACTCGCGGCCGGTGCCGAGGTTTTTCGCCTCGTCCGCGTTAGCGGCTTTAAGGCCTGCGCCTAGGTTTAACTCCATAGATTCGCCGAGGGCCCAATAGCGATTGGCTTCCAGGCGAGCATCTCCAAGCCCGGAAACTGTTTCGTCTTCGGCGGCAGCCTGCTGGGCCAGGCAGCGATCGACGGTTTTTTGGCTTACTCGGCCTATGCGCAGCCAGCGCGCCAGCTTTTGGGCTTTGGCCGCTTGAATGCGGGCGCACAAATTGGGGGTTCTGCCGGGTTCAACCTGATAGTTGGCATCCATCGCCATCACAGGCAGGCTCAAGGCTAGATCCCACTGTTCATCCTGCCAGAAGCTGCTCAACAGCAGCTGGGTCTGCTGTTGGGCGGGTTGCTCCTCATAGGATTGCTGGCTGTGGGAAAGGCTGGCTTTGGCCTGCCAATCCACTTCGGCAAAGGCCGGAGCGGTTGTGAGCGCAGCGGCTAACAGGGCGAGGGGTTTGGCAGGGGGGAAGGTAAGGAGCATGTAAAACCTTATTTATTCAGACGACGTTGGATGAGGCGCTCGCGAGCTTTTTCCCGCTGTTCCGGGCTCATGGCGCGAATTTTTTGCCGGATGGCTTGGCGCTGCTCGGGGCTTAGGCTGCGCCATTTACTGCGCAGGGCTTCTTGCTCGCCAGGGGGCAATTGTTTGAACCAGGCCCAGCGCTTTTTTACCTCGGCCTGTTCCTCAGGGCTCAGCTCTTGGAAGCGCTGAAAGTTGGCTTTAAGCCGCTGTTTTTCCTCCGGCTTGAGCGCCTGCCAGCGGGCAAAGCGCTCGCGCACTAATGCCCGATGATCCTCGGGCAGGGCGGCATACTGTTGAGCCCGCTGCAGCAGTTTTTCCCGTCGCTCTTGGGGGAGTTGCGGCCATTTATCTTTCAGTGGTGCCAGCAGGCTCTGTTGCTCGGCACTGAGGGCAGACCAGTGGGTGTCTGCGGCGCGGGCCTGAAGGGCCAGGCTGCACACCAAAAGTAGCATTAGGATGAATTTCATAGGTCCTCCTTCGACGCATTCAGGCGTGAGGCGTCGTTGGGCATTAGGGATTCTTTGGGGGGTGGTATTTCTTCGGGGGCGGGCAGTTGGCCGCTCTCGTCGGCCAACTCATCGTACAGCTCCCAAAATTCGCTATCCGTGGGGACTTCTTTGGCGGCCAGTGCTGTGGCCCGAGGCGCGGTATCAGCGGCATAGCTGAACGCCGCGGCCAGCAGGCCGAGGGTGCAGAGGTTGGCCTGCAACAGAAACAGGCTTAAGCGTCTACTCATGTTTCGTCTACCTCCGCCAGTGTTTCCATCAAGTCGATTTCATCGAGCAGTTGGTCATCGGTTTGCAGAATCTCCAGCGCCATGGCGTCGGTGTCGGGTGCCGGTGCGTGCCAGCTCAGCACACCCAACACCAGCAGCAGCGATGCGGCGACGGCCCAGGGCCAGTGGCTGCTCTGTTTCCCGAGTGCCCGCGCTCGCCGTTCCGCCAGGGCGGCTTGAGTGCGGCTCGGCAGTTGCGCCGTGGCCTGGTTGAGACTGTTCACCAGGGCCTGATTAAAGGCTGCAGCAGCCTCGGCCTCAGGCTTGGGCCTTTGGGGGTCAGTGGGCATATTGAGGCTCCGAAGGGGCGGGGCAGGTGAGGGCCGTGTTGAGTTTATCCAAGGCGCGGGCGTAGTGGGTTTTGACACTGCCGGTGCTGATACCGAGGGCTAGCGCGGTGCTCTCGGTGTCAAAGCCCTCCCAGGCGCGCAACAAAAAACACTGTCGCTGGCGTAGCGGGAGGACTTCTAGGGCGTTTAACACCCGTTGTACATCCTGTTGCGCCATGAGAATGGCCGCAGGGTTAATGTCGCGAGGGTCCATGATCTGCTCCCAGGGATCAGCCTCGGTTGCGTCGCTATCCAACTGGCTGTAAAGACCCTGCTGGCGCTGGCGAGCCCGCACCCAATCGACGATTTTGTGCTGCAGTATGCGTTGGAACAGCTTTGGCCACTCCTCGGCCGTGTGGGTTCTGTAGTGCTGCACCAGCTGCAACATGGCGTCTTGCACTAGATCCAAGGCGTCGGCCTCCCGGCGGGTGGTGAGCAAAGCGCTTTGGTAAGCGCGCCGCTCAGCCCCGGCGAGAAACTGCTCAAGCGCCAGCTCCTGGCGCTTGCGTTGGAAAAAAGCCAGCACGGCCATGAAGCGCGATTAATTCCGAGTGGTGTGTGTGGTGCGGTGGAACACCTTGCCCTGGCCGTTCACGCGGGTGACATCCACCGAGCGCTCGCCGGGGCTGCGTTCAACTACCTTGAGTTTTTCACGGGTTTTGCCGTTGGGTGTTACCTGGGTGGTTTCTTTGATATAGCCGCTGGCCGTTGGAGTGCGGGTGGTGTCTTTGCTGTAGGTTTTACCGTTAAATTGTGTGCCGTCTACCTCGCGGGTGACTACTCCGGTGACCGGATCGCGGTTTACTTCGGTATGGCGTTCGGCCACTTGGCCGTTTGGACGGGTCACCACCTTGTCGCGCACCCAACCGTTGGCTGTGGCGTCTTGGTTGACGGAGACAGTTGTGGTGCCGTGGGGGCCCGTGCGGACGGTTTCACGGTCAAAAGAACCTTTCGTGTCGGCCATGGCGGCCGTACTGAGGGCGCACAGGCCCGTTAAGATGATGCGAGTGAGTAAATTATTCATGCTGAAGCCTCTTAATAATGAGGGAAATTTTAGGCTGCACAGTAGGCGGCCGCGTTAGGCTGGTGGTTGGCCAGTTACTATTAATAACGCCGCCGCTTTTAATCGGTTGACACAGGCTGGAGATTTTTTTTCACACCTCGATGGGGCATGGGGTGAACACAAGCCCGTTTAGTTAGGCGGCGGCAGCATACAGGCTGCCGCGGTTGAGGGACATAGGTTCATGGGGCAGTGTCTTACGCCAAAAATGTTCTGAATAGAACTCTTCCCCAGGGGCGCCCCTTGAGGGAGCCCGAACCTCTGCGGCTACTGATTTTTGGGACTGATTTTTGGGACTACCAACATTGGGCGACCACAAGGGTCGCACCTATAAATTCCCTTAACTTAATCGTATTGCCATGGAGGGGGTGCGCCTTTTTTATTTTCAGGGGCTTTTGTTATTCGTGAACCTTGGCGGTGGCGGGTTTCATAGGGTCACTCGATTTTTTGAAGTTCCCTGGTGTTCACTACCCCTTCTAAATTTTCTAGCGAACTTAAGTTTTTGATCCATAAACGAAATTATTAGACTGTTTTTTTACAACGCCTGTTGAATAGAGCGGCTTCGCTATAATCCTAATTAGATAGGTATTCTGCAGTGCAGTGTAAGCATTAATGGGCTTTATATCGGCTGTGGAGTTTTTATCGACTGGTTTTGGCGAGCGGTCTGTTGCGATACACCTTAGGTGGGCCGCAACGGGCCGGTGAAATAGTTAAACCCACAGGTTTTAAATCAGCTGTATGCAGGCCGGTTATTTAGATAAACATATATTTGAAGGCTTAAAATCCCTAGCGGCAAGTGCCTTTCCTAAATGGTGTGCGCAGTGTGGCGCGGTGTACACCAGCGCGGAAGATTTTATTGCTAAAACCCAAACTTCCGATGGAAAAAGCGGTTTAACGGAAACGGTAGACGAAGAGGGTTATACGGTGGTCGGCCTGTACCGGGCGTGCAGTTGCGGCCATGCGCTGACGGGTTTTTTTGATGACCGCCGCGATTGGAGCGAAAACGGTATAAAACGCCGGCAAAAATTCGGCGCGCTACTGGATTATGTGGTTGAGCGCGGGGTTGAGCGGTCCTTGGCTCGGCAGGAATTGTTAAAAGTTCTGCGCGGCCATACCAGCGATATTTTGCGCAAGATTACCCCGCCGAAATTGTAGCTAGGCGCCAGGGTAGGTGAACTTTCGCAGTGCCATTTTTTACTTGGGCACTATTTTTTACTTGGGCGCTAGTTTTTACTTTGGCGCTAACACGTGCGGTGCGGCTCAATCTAAACAGCAGCAGCCTCAGGGTAAAACAAGGCTTGAAGGTTTTGTTTTTCCTTTTTATGGATGCTTTGGTTAATTCCATATAGCGCATTTTTCAAAGCGCCCGAGTGCCCCGTTAGCACCTTCGCGCGCTTCATTTCTGCAATTGTTTGGAAATAGCAAAACCTGGAATTGATCAAAGGCGCGTTAAAGTATTCCTGAGCGTTTTACCGATAAATAATAATTCGCCAAGGTGGCAGCTAACTGCTGGGGTTCGACGCTTGCGACCATGACGCCCTGGTTTTTTAATTGATTCATACTCTGCTCGTGTTCGCGCTCAAACTGCTGCAGTGCTGTGTACAGCAGGGCATCTTCCAACTGGGTTATGGGCGTATTTGCCGCCTGTTTTAGTGCGCCCTCCTGTAAATTAGCAATTAATACCAAATGTTTTTTGCACAGCGGCTGCACCGCTTGGATGAGTTCGTGGTGATCTTCGCTGCGCAGGTTGGTGATGACGACAATTAATGAGCGTTTTAAATGACGCTGGGTTAAGAGTTCGGCGGCGCGGAAAAAATCGGCGGCGGCAGGCATGGCATCCAGGTCGTACAGGCTATTTAAAATACTGTGTAATTTGTTGCTGCCTTTTTGCAACGGCACCCAGCGCTCGGTAGGGCCGAAGGTTTGCAGTGCAAAATGATCGTCTTGGTGGAGCGCTATAAACCCCAGCAAAATGGCGGCATTGAGCGCCGCATCGAAGTGGCTGAGGCTGGCTTCCTGGGCACGCATACGCTGGCCCGTATCCAACAGCACCACCAAGCGTTGGTCTTTGGCATCCTGGTAATCCTTGCTGATTAATTGCTGGCGCAGGGCGGTTGCTTTCCAATGAATGGTGCGCAACCCATCGCCCGGCCGGTATTCGCGCAACTGAGCAAAATCAGCCCCTTCACCCCGCCGCCGGCGTTTTTTAATGCCCAATAAATTGGTGTGTTGATCGCGGGCGAGCAGCTTAAAGGCGCTGATGGCGGAAAAGTCGGGAAACACCTTTAACTGATCAGCACGGGGCAGCACCCCTTGGCGCAGCCAGAGGCCCCAGGGGCTGGGGAGGCGATAGAAAATCCGTTGCAGATGAAAGGCGCCCCGTCTGAGTGCCTTAAGCCGATAGGTTAAGCGGGTAATTTGCCCCGGCAGCAGGCTGGCCTGGCAGGGCTGTTGATCGCTGATTAGACCGCTGGTTAAACCGTCGAGAATTTCCAATTGGGTAGGGCGCGCACAGGTGTGGCGGATAGCCAGCTGCACCGGGCTCCAGCGGTTGACCGGCAATACCCTGGCGCAGTGGCGTTCAATCAAAAGGGGGGGCAGCCTGAATAATCCGATGGCATCCCACAGCAAGGCTACGCCCGCCAGGCCGCACAGGCTAAGGCTGAGTGTGGCGGCGAGTGAGGTTAGGTGCGGGCTCAGGGCGGCAGCGATGTTAATCGCCAGCAGCACCATCGCCAGCAGCAGCCAGCCTTGAATTTGTCGCCTGCTGGGTAAGAGTATCTGGCGGCTGTGCATGTACTGTCTCCTTGTGGGCAGTGAGTGGACGCACTGTACCGCAAATGAACCTCGGTTGGGCGCAGCTGGCCTCAAGCCCAATTATCCTCACCGCTGGTCACAAGCGGATGTGTTTAAAAGCGAGTACCTATGGCGATTTAATTGGCTTAGGCCGTTCGGGGCGTTGAGTCGTTTTAGAAAAATCAACACGCCTACTAGTGATGAACCCGTCATCACACATTCAGCGCGAGCTACTGGGCGGTGCCCTGCCACATTCGTCTTGCTAGCGCCTCGCAGGCTAGTGGCGAACCCTTCAACTGCGCATTCAGCCAAAGGAAAGGGGCTTTTAGGGGCTTGGGTTTATGAGACAAAAAGTGAAAATTCTTTTTTCTAATTAGGAATTTGAATATGGCAGTGCAAACGGTATCACAGCTTAATTTTTAATCAAATGTTAAAGTGGTCGCATTAGGTTATAACCCTTGGTGGAATGTACCCATTTTGGATTAAGGCGATCATTGGCAGCGCCTTACTTGAGTTTTCGTTAATTGAGGTTGATGTATCAGATGAGACAGATGTGTGGGCAGTTGGAACAAAACTTAGGGGGTTATCATGCGTAATCTTGTGGCAATTTCCCTCTTATCTGCCATGGTAACCGCCTGCGGGGCCGGGCAGTCAGCAGGCGATCCAAAAGCCGATAGCAGCAGTTCAAGCTCGTCCAGTTCGAGTTCGTCCAGCAGTAGCTCATCCAGCAGCAATTCGAGCACCGGAGCGAATGTCTCGAGTTCCTCCAGCAGTTCATCAGGCCGGCCGAGTAGTTCAAGTTCCAGTAGCTCCTCCAGCAGCTCTTCAAGCTCAACCAGTTCGTCCAGCTCCAGTAGCTCGACCAGTTCATCGGGCCGCAGCAGTTCCAGTTCAAGCAGTTCCTCCGGGCGCAGCAGTTCATCCAGTTCCAGCTCGTCCTCTAGCTCTAGCTCATCGTCAAGCTCCAGCTCCTCAAGTTCTAGCAGTTCATCAAGCTCAAGCAGTTCATCAAGCTCAAGCAGTTCTTCTAGCTCCAGCGGTGGAGTTAACAGCGCGGCGGTTATTTTTGAAGACGGTTTTGAAAGCACGGCCCTGGGCAAATTTCCTACCGGCTGGAATTATTTTGTTGAGTACCAACAAAACCCCGGCCACATAGACCCCACCCGTTACATCACGGCTGTGAGTACGGCTAAGGTGGGCAGCCGCGCCCTGTTGATTAAGGGTGGCCAGTCACCTGCCATGATTACCCGCGCTTTACCGAGCGGTTTAAACAAGGTCTATATGCGTGCTTGGATTAATTCTAAGCGTCAGATTGGCCAAAACCCCGGCGCCAACCATGAAACCCTAATGGGGCTGCGCGGTGACGTAGGCAGTGCCAACAATGAAATTCGGTTTGGGGAAATCAAAGGCGTTATAGGCACCAACGAAGTACCTTCTGACAACATCTCACCCAAGATGGATCTGTGGGGCAAGGGCCCTGTATTAGCGGCTAACACCTGGCACTGTATCGAAGTGGCCTTCCGCGCTGACATGGCCTACAACTCCTTGTATGCCTATGCCAACGGTCAATTGGTGCACTCAGTGACAGCGGCAACCGATTGGCAAAATGGCCAGCTGGCCGCTAACTGGATGCAGAATAAATTTAAAGAAGTCATCTTGGGCTGGCACAGCTTCAGCGGCTTTAACAATGAAGTGTTAGTGGATGATGTGGTGGTATCCAAAGAACCCATCGGCTGTAGTTACCAAGTGGGTGGCGGCCAGGCGTCCAGCTCGTCGTCCTCCAGTTCTTCATCGTCGAGTTCGTCATCGTCCAGCTCATCAAGCTCTTCTAGCAGTACCAGCAGTTCATCGGGCACTAATTTCTATGCCCTGGGTGAGCAAAATTATTACCGCTGCGGCAACTGTCACGGCCCCATTGGCGACCCGGCAGCCGACGGCATGAAGGCATTAGCACGAGGCAAATCCATCAGTACTTTGGTGTCGATCATCACTACCAATCCTCTAATGGCGTCAGCTAACTGTAAGGGTGATTGCGCCACCGGTGTTGCCACTTATGTATATAACAATGCACTGGTGACTACCAGCAGTTCCTCAAGCTCAAGTAGCAGTTCGTCCAGCAGCAGTTCCAGCGGGCGCAGCAGCTCAAGCTCTAGCAGCTCAAGCGGGCGCAGCAGCTCCAGTTCAAGTAGTTCGAGCAGTTCAAGCTCTGGAATGGTGGGCAACAGCGCCAATGGCAAAACCCAATACGACCTGCAGTGTAAATCCTGCCACGGCGCGGACGGTATTAAAGCCAACGGTGCGAAATACACCCTGGCGATGAGCAAATACCCGGCGGATATGTTTGCCGAGCTGGTGCGCAAAATTGATGAAGAGATGCCCTATAGCAGTACGGACCCCAACGCCTGGATGAGCTGCATAGGCCAATGCGCCGTGGATATAGCCACCTATTTACAGACCTGGCGTGCCTCCGCCACCGAGTGCAGTGCCAGCCAAACGGTAACCTACGGTACACGCGGGCTTAAGTTGCTCACGGCGGCAGAATACCAAGCCAGCCTGGAAGACCTATTAGGAGTAACGACGGATTATGCAACGCGGGTTGTTAACGATAGTTACTTGGGCAAATTCCCGAATAACTCGAAAACCCAAATCAGCGACAGCCACGCCGATAAATACCTGGACAACGCCCAGGAGATCGCCAGCTGGGCCGTTGCGAACAACAAGCCGTTTAGCTGTACCGATACCAGCAGCTGCCCGCAAAAGTTTGTCAGTGAATTTTTGCTCAAGGCTTTTAGACGGCCCGCTGATAGCACTGAATCGGCTGCCTATACCGCGCTATTCACCACCTATGGTGCCAAAGCCGGCATGACCGCAGCACTGACGGCAGCCTTGAGCTCACCCCAGTTCCTCTATCGTTCTGAAGTGGGTATGCCAATTCGCGACGCGGTGAGCTCGGGAGTTACCACCGGTAGCCCCAACAAACTGACCCAAGCAGATCAATCTGCCTACGTGCTCACCCCTTATGAGTACGCTACTGCGCTGGCTTACACCCTCACCGGCAGTACACCAGACGACACGCTGTTGGCAGCTGCCAAGGCGGGTACCTTGACTACCGATGCACAAATCCAGGCGCAGGTGACTCGCTTGCTCGATACCAACCGGGGCAAGGCACAGGTGGGGCGTTTTGCCGGTATTTGGTTTAACACCGATAGCGTGATGAACGAAACCCGCGACGCCACGGCGTACCCCAAATTCACGAACAGTGTGCAAAAAGCCATGGCTCAGGAAGTGCGTGAAGTATTTAAAAATATCTTCTACGACAGCAGCACCAGCTTTAGCGAGCTGTATGACGCCAATTACACCTTCGCCAACAAAGAGCTGGCAGATTACTACGGTATCAGCGGCCCCACTGGCAGCAACTTCGTTAAAGTGAGCAACCTGGATAAACGCGGCGGCATCACCACCACCGGCGCCTTCCTGGTGGCCAATGCCCACCCGGATCGCTCCTCGCCCATTCAACGGGCCGTGCGTGTGCGTGAGCTGATGTTGTGCCAGCACATTGATCCCCCACCCAACAATTTGGCCGCGGACCGCACTGCCTTGCAGATGAAGGTTGAGGAGTTAAACAAGGCTGGCACCCTCACCACCCGTCAGTTTTATGAAATCAATACGGACCACAGCAGTTGTGCCGGCTGCCACGCCAAAATTATCAACCCGCTGTTTGGAACAGAAGATTTTGACCAGATGGGTCTGTGGCGTAGCACTCAATTAGGGGCCACAGGTGCAACCTTAAATATTGATGATTCAGGTGTTCTGATGGGGCTTGAAAACCCTAACGACGGTCAATCGGTCAACTTCAATGGCGCTAAAGGCTTGGGCAAAGCCATAGCCAAGCTAGATGTCACCAAGGCCTGTTTTGTGGAGAAGAGCTTCCGCTTCTTAATCAACCGTCCCTTTGACCCTGCTACGCGGGATGAAAATGAGCCGCTGCTCTCCGATGCTGAAAAAGCTGACTACAAGTGTGTGGCGTCCCAGGCCAAGGCGGCCATGACCGCAGGCAACAACAGCCCGCGGGCCGTGTTTAATAAATTGGGTACGTCTGACTTACTGCGCTACCGTAAATAAATCAGCCGCCGGAAATTGGCCGGGCACCCAGGTGCCCCGTTCCCCACAAGAGTTAAAGGTTTTTATATGAAAGACAGCACCACATTCGTCAACACCGAACGCCGCAAATTTTTTGACCTGGTGGGCAAGGCCGGTGTCGCGGCAGGCATTCTGCGCGCATCGCCTTTGGTGGCGGGAATATTTGCCAACCGGTACGCCCAGGCCGCAGGCACCATGAGCAAGCGGGTGATATTTGTCTATACCCCCGATGGCGCCCCTGGCGGCTTATGGCTGCCCAGTGGGTCCGGTTCAAGCATGACCCTAAACGCCGCCACCAAAGCCTATGAAAGCGTGAAAACCTACTGTGCGTTTCGCTCGGCCACCATGGCCCGCGGCGGCGGCCACGGCAACACCCACCAAGTGTTAGGCACCGGCAGTTACGATCAAGATTGGAAAGGGGACACCCTTGATGTGCAAATCGGCACGCTGTATGGACAAACCTCTCCCTTCGCCAACGTGGCTTTAGGTGTGCAGTCGAATGTCGGCAACCAGGGCTTGATCGGGCGTAAATCCGGCCAGGCCTTTCCCAGCGAAGACTCACCGGCAGCGGCCTACAAGCGCTTGTTCTCCGGCGCGAGCGCGGGTTCAAGCGGTGGCACCGATCCCAATGCACAGGTTAAAAGCGTGTTAGAGCTAAACCAGCAAGCCCTCAGCTCGTTAAAAACCAAACTGGGCAGTTTGGAGAAGGAGCGCCTTGATGCCCACGCCGCAGCTCTCAGCCGTATCTCCTCGCGCTTAAGCAGCAGTGAGCAACCTTCGGGTGCCTGCGGCACGGTCAATTACAACCCTAACGGATACCCAACAGATGGCGGTACAGCCAACGCATTTCGTGGCCAGGCCGAGTTACAGGCGGAAATTTTGGTGCAGGCCATGGCGTGCGGTTTAACTAAAGTGGCAAGTTTGCAATTTGCCAACCACCAGGCCACTTGGGTAGGTCATAACACCAGCTTCAAGAACGACCAGCATTCTGCCTGCCATGCGGCCGGTAAAAATGAGCAGGCTGAAATGGTGAATTATTTAAGCGGTTGCATCGCATTTTTAATTCAACGCCTGGCGGCAACTGCCGACCCAGTCAACGGCGGCAAAATGATCGACCACACCCTGGTGGTGCAGGTGACGGATATGGGCGATGGCTCGGACCACAGCGCGGGCAATGCACCCAACATGATTGCCGGTGGTAGCGGATTCACCAGCTTTAAACGGGGCACTGCGGGTACGGCTGAGAATAACGAAGCCATGTTAGGTGCCGTGCCGGTGTTGTTGGGTATTGATGCCAGCGTCGGCGCGGGTATTACCAAATTTGCCAGCGTGGCAAGTGTGGTTTAGCTGAGTTTTTTGGCTGACTTAACGCGTAAAAAAGCCCTCTGTTGAGGGCTTTTTTTATGCCGGTTTATGGCATTGGCCAAGATCAGGTTAGGCTAAATAGCGCCGTTAATCCTAAACACCGCAGTTGAACTCTACTGCGGTGTTCAGGTTAACTATCGGCCCGTAAAAACTGCGCCTCAAAACCTTCAGCCGGAATGGGCCGGGAGTAATAATAACCCTGCAATAAATCGCAGCCTGCGGCGTGGCAAAACTGTGCCTGTGCCTGAGTTTCTATGCCCTCGGCTACAACAATTAAATCCAATGCCTTGGCAAATTTAATGATGGCGGTGAGGAGTTTTTCATGGGCGGCATCGCGCCCTATAGCGGAGACAAATTCCTTATCGATTTTTAAAACGTCGATGGGAAAGGCTTTTAAATGTTGAATGGATGAATAACCCGTGCCAAAGTCGTCCAGCGCGATACCCAGCCCAATTTGATTTAGAGCATTAAGCACCTCACTGGCAAGCGAAGAGTCGCGAATTAAGGCATTTTCGGTAATTTCTAATTCAAGATGTTCAGGCTGTAATTGATAGTCGGTAAGGGCTTGTTTGACTTCAGCTAAAAAATGATGGTTGCGAATTTGTATGGCAGATAAATTAATGGAGATATTCGGCAGCTGATGTGCCGAGGTTAGGCGCAGGCGCCAATCCTGAAGTTGCCGACAAGCCTCCCGTAAAATCCATACGCCCAGCTTCACAATGAGCCCGCAGTCCTCGGCAATGGAAATAAAATCATTCGGCATTAATAGGCCTAACTCGGGGTGCTGCCAGCGTACCAAGGCCTCCGCACCACCAAGTGTTCCATCCGCAGCATTCACTTTTACCTGGTAGTACAGTTTAAATTCATTGTCGGTAAGTGCTTTGTATAAATCGAGTTTGATTTTGGCCTTGTGTTTAACCAATGCATCGAGTTGCTCATTGTAAAAATGGCTTTGGTTGCGGCCATTTTGTTTTGCTCGGTACATGGCGATGTCAGCACATTTAAGCAATTCATCGGCATTGTCGGCCCGTTGTCCTAACAAGGCTACCCCAATGCTAGCAGTGATCAGGATATCTGTGCCGCTAATTCTGATGGGATGATGTAAGGCGTCATTTAATCGCTCAACCAATAGTGCAATCTGTTCTTCTTTTTGTACCGAAGTGGCCAGAATTAAAAATTCATCGCCGCCCAAGCGGCAAATAAAATCGCTGTCGCGCACCATCTCCCGCAAACGCACAGATAATTCCACTAATAATTTATCGCCTGCCTCATGGCCGAGTGTGTCATTAACGGTTTTAAAATCATCCAGATCAATTAATACCAGGGCAATACTTTCATGGGTGCGCTTGGCGTGGGCTATAGCGGCTCTTAACGCCAAGTCAAAACCCCGTCGGTTGGATAGGCCTGTCAAAGGGTCGCGCTCGGCCAGTATGCGCAGCTGGTCGTGGCTATTTTGTAACGCGCGTTCTATTTCGTAGCGTTGTTTGGCTTGGCGCACCGCGCGGATCAATCGGCGGCCATTAACTTCATCCTTCAGCATAAAATCCTGCGCGCCCGCTTCAAAACACTGTTCGGCGACGGCATCATCTTCAATACTGCTGAGCATTACCACCGCAACCTCAGCGAAATTACCGGAGCGTAATTGGCGTAAAACCGCTAACCCGTCCATATCCGGCAGCCGGTAGTCCAGCAAAATAACATCAAAATCTTCGCGCGCGCTCATACGCAGTCCATCGGCCGCGTTGGCGCATTCGCAGATTTCATGGGGGGTGGTAGATTTTTTTAGCGCGCGAATGACCGCCAATCGATCAAGCTCGTCATCATCAATAAGCAATAAACGCATAGTTACACATTTCCATTCAAACTAACTCTTCAGGCGGCCCATACCTCGCCCTAATGCCGTGGTGCGCCTAGTAAAACACTTGATGCTATTTTACTTGGGGTGACGAAATTGCCCGTGAGGTTCCTCGCACCTATTGGGCGGTTGTAAGCTCCTGCGGCATTACTCCCTGAATTGCGTGTGGGAAAAGGATGGTGCGCTCTACCCGCTAAACACAACAAGTATAGTGGCCATCCATTATATTGCTACGGCGCTAGAAGTGGCTTGGGTAATAGGCTTAATACTTGGCGTGAGCGCCTGTTTGCGTGGCTACAGGGATCTATGCACGGCGTGTCTGAAATGCTGTGTATTCATTTCGTTCAGCTAGGTAATAAGTCGCTTTAAAACCTTTAAAAAAGACCAAAGCAACGCCCGATTTGAGCAGGGCGATTTATGGCGGCACAGGGTTTTAACTGTGCTCGGTATATTCGTGTTATTTACTGCTTAGGTGTGTCGCCTGGATTAGGGCGCGAGAATTAGCTGCGGTGCCCCAAACGATAATGTTATGGGTAGGCGCAACGCTGAGTTTTAATCCGCTTTGCGCCGCGTAACAATACGCACTCAAGCCCTGCAATTACTGATCATTAGGCTCGGCTTTAGGGGCTGTGGCTTTTTGTCGCGCCGGTGGTGGTGCGCCTACATGGGGTACATTGCGGGATTTGGCCAATTGCATTTGTTTTTGGCGCTCGGAAAAACGCTGGCGTTGCTCGGAGGTTTGTTGGTGGTAACAGCGCGGGCAGGCCACGCCCTCTAAATAAAATTCTGATTCTTTATCTGCAACGGTAATGGGGTGCCTGCAGCCGTGGCATTGATCGTATTGCCCCTTGGCTAATTGGTGGTTAACCGCCACGCGATTGTCAAAGACAAAACATTCGCCTTCCCACAAGCTTTCATGTTCGGGCACTTCTTCGAGGTATTTTAAAATGCCGCCTTTAAGGTGATATACCTCGTTAAAACCTTGCTGTTTTAAATAGGCGGTGGATTTTTCACAACGAATGCCGCCGGTGCAAAACATAGCGACTTTTTTATGCTGATTGGGGTTTAAGTGTTCGGCAACGTAATTGGGGAATTCGCGAAAAGTGGTAGTGTTGGGGTTTATGGCATTTTTAAATGTGCCTATGGCGTACTCATAATAATTGCGTGTGTCTACCAATACCACATCAGGGTCGCTAATTAATTGATTCCAATCTTTCGGTGCCACATAGGTGCCAACATCCTGGTTGGGGTCTATGGTGTCAATTCCCATGGTGACAATTTCTTTTTTCAGTTTTACCTTCATGCGGTAAAACGCCTGCTGATCTTCAAACGATTCTTTATATTCAATATCGGCCAGACGAGGATCTTGGCGTAAATAATTGATCAAGGCATCAATGGCTGTTCGGCTACCGGCTACTGTGCCATTAATTCCTTCGTGGGCTAACAGCAAGGTGCCTTTTAAATCGCGGCTGATACAAAACTGCAATAGCGGTTCCCGCAGCGCGGCAAAATCAGGCAGCGCAACAAATTTATACAGGGCGGCAACTACAATTTTGTTCATAACTCGTACCTAGGTTTATTAGGGCGCGCATTGTAATCAGCCTATTGGCGAAAATCTACACAACGCAGCCAGGGGCCTGGGCGGTTTTGATGCTCCCATCCAGGGGCTAGGGAACCTCTTATTAAGGGGTATTTTCAAACACGCACGAGTACGTCCATGTAGCTCCGGCGCGGGCTTCCTGGCCGCGACGGTTTTGAAAATACCCCTTAATCAGAGCTTGCCTAGGCCAGCGTGTGAACCTGGGCAGGCAGATGAAAACACCTTACAATTGCCGGCTTTTTTTCTCAGCTTAGGTGGTTTCATTCATGTACAGGCGCCCAGAGGGTAGAGGTTTAACGGCCGTTGGTGGGAGGTATTGATGCTAACCATTAGCCTTGTGGTGGGCAGTGTGACCGGCACGGCTCAAGCGGTGGCTCAGGCGCTGTCGGCGCGCTTGATTGAGCGGGGTTTTAGTGTGGTGCTCATTGAGGATGGGCACCTGCCCTTGGATCCCGGCCCCTGGATATTGTGTACATCTACCACAGGGGCCGGGGATATTCCCGATAATATTTGGCCTTTTTATCAGCGCTTAACCCAAGGCCTTTATCTACCCGAGCAAGCTTTCGCACTGATTGCCTTAGGCGATAGCGCCTATGCTAATTTCGCCCAAGCAGGCCGCGATATTTACACAGCGTTAATCGACTGCGCGGCTAAACCCCTGGCGGATATTTATTGTGTTGATGCTATTTATGAATCCAATCCCAGCGCCTGTGCGTTGGAATGGTTAGATACTTGGATCGATAAACTTCATGCGTAAAAAAATTGGTTTATTTTATGGTTCATCGACCTGTTACACCCAGATGGCCGGTGAAAAAATTGCTCAGTGTTTAGGCCTTGAGCAGGTGGATGTGCTGAATGTCGCCGAAACACCATTGGCGAGCTGTCAGCTTTATCACTATTTAATTTTCGGTATTCCCACCTGGGACTATGGTGAATTACAAGAAGATTGGGAAGAAATTTGGCCTGAATTAGACAGCCTTGATTTAAGCGGTAAAGAAGTGGCTTTATACGGCTTGGGTGATCAGCAGGGGTATCCTGAATGGTTTTTAGATGCGATGGGTTATTTACACGCAAAACTCATTCAACGCGGCGCGCGCCTGAGCGGCTATTGGCCTACCCAGGGTTATGAATTTGAAGCGAGCCAAGCTTTAACACCCGCGGGTGACGCCTTTGTGGGGTTGGCTCTGGATGACGAAACACAATTTGAGCTGAGCGATGAGCGCATTGCGCGCTGGTGTACACAATTAAAAACCCAATGGGGTTTGCCGTGAGCTTATATTGGGAGTGCTGCGGTGGAGCCTGATGCAGCCAGCTGCGCGCGCTTAATGTGGGATGCCAACGGCGAGCCCCTGTCGGAGCAATTTGGCGATGTTTATTTTGCCAAGGAGCATGGGCTGGATGAAAGCCGCTATGTATTTATTGCGCAGAATAATTTGCCGCAGCGCTTTGCTGAGTTAGCGGCTGATGAAACGTTTATTATTGGCGAAACCGGTTTTGGCACCGGGCTGAATTTTTTAGCCACGCTTGAGTGCTGGCAACAACACGCATCACCATCAGCCTATTTGCATTTTATTTCCGTAGAGCGGTATCCGTTGAATCATGAGGATTTGCGCCGCGCCCTGGCGCTTTGGCCGCAGTTAAGCACACAGGCCCAAGCACTGCTTGCCGCTTATCCACCGGTATTAAGCCACAGCCCTAACCAGGGTTATTTTCGCCTTAGTTTACCTGGCAATGTACAGTTAACACTGATATTTGCCGATGCTACGGAAGCATTTAATCAATTCAAGCCGCAATATCTCGGCGCGACATTAATGCCTCTGCAGCAGCATTTATCGCTGGGCACCCAAGCATGGGCGGTTGATGCATGGTTTTTAGATGGTTTTGCACCATCGAAAAACCCTAGCATGTGGCAAGCGGATTTATTTCGCGCGCTGGCCAACTTAAGTAAACCCGGCACCACATTGGCTACCTTTACGGCGGCGGCGGTGGTTAAACAGGGCTTGCAGGCGGCAGGTTTTGCCTGGCAAAAACAGCGCGGTTTTGGCCGCAAGCGCGATATGTTAACGGCGGTGTGTTTACCCTTTAGCCGCTATTTCCCCTCTAAACTCAAGCGCCCCACCGCCAACCACGCGCATGCCCATCAACACAATAATTGGCATATCACGCAGGCAAAGCCGGTAAAAGGTAAACGGGTTTTGGTTATTGGCGGTGGTATGGCCGGTTGCCACAGCGCCTTTGCCCTGGCTGCGCGCGGTTTTAATGTCACGCTTGCCGAAGCGAAAACCCTTGCTGCTGGGGGGTCGGGTAATGCCCAGGGGATTGTCTACGCAACGCTTTCTCATACGACGGGGCCTTTTGCCGATTTTAATTTGGCGGCGTTTTTATTTGCCTGTAGCTTTTATCAGCAGCACAATTTATTTGCGCAAACGGGTGTGTTGGATTTATTTAGCGCAGCTGAATTAATAGCACCGATTGCCGAGCGCTTTGAGGGCAATCCCCATTGGGTTATGCCGGTGGATGCGGCCCAGGCATCCAGTCTTGCCAGTGTGCCTATTGAATGGTCAGCGCTTTTTTATCCGCGCGCCGGTTGGCTTAATCCGCACGAGTTGTGTCGCCAATTATCCGCTCACCCCAATATTAATCGGCTGGCATTAACCCCCATTACAGAGCTTAAATTTGAGCACACTACCTGGCACACGGACCTCGGTGCATTTGACCAGGTTATTATTGCGGCCGCGCAGGAGTGTGTGCAGTTTGATAGTACGCAGGCGATCAAAATAAAAGCTATCCGCGGCCAGGTTACGGCGGTTAAAGCAACCTCTAATTTAAACTGTGTGGTGTGTGGCGATGGTTATATAGCTCCGGCGCAGGATCAGCTCATGCATACCGGTGCGACCTTTAATCCTAAATCATCCAGCCTTGATATTTTACCTGCCGACCAGGCTGTTAATTTAGCCAATGCCGCCCGTTTATCGCCGGCTTTTGCGCAGCTGCAGCCGGTGAGTGATCGAGCGGGGCTGCGCTGTGTGACACCTGATTATTTACCGATTGTAGGGCCACTGCCGCAGCCTGAATTTTTAAACCAGTTTGCTGCCTACAACACCAATCGCTGGGCCTATGTTGATACGCCTGCGGCTTTTTATCCGCAATTATGGATTCTCACAGGTTTAGGGTCGCGGGGTTTAACCTACAGCCCACTTGCCGCCCAGATCCTTAGCAGTTTAATTCTGGCGGAGCCCCTGCCAATTAGTACCGAATTATTTAAATTTATTCATCCGGCGCGCTTTTGGGTGCGCGATTTAATTCGCGGCGTTTTACCGCTTAAATAGCCGCTGATTAAATCCAGGCTTTGACTTTTTTCAAATTTCGCGGCCAGCAGCCCCGCCGGAGCTACAGCAAGCTATTCGGGCGTTTTTAAAACAATGCAACATTGGGCATTAATCAGGGCGTCTTTCAACAAGCTGCTAGGTGCCAGCAGTGAATACACATCATTTCAAACACGCCGTGAATACATCCGTGTAGGCTCGTCAAAAAGGTCTTTTTTTGACGGCCTGAAATGATGTGTATCCATTGCTTCCGTACAGCTAGTAATCAGAGCTTGCTTAAATAATTTTGGAGTAGCTTTTGGCCTGTTCGGCGCTTGTGTTGCCGGTATTTAAATAGGCGTCAAAAGCCATGCAGACGCGGCGAATTAATAAACGACCCGCTTCATTCACCTGTAAGCCGCTATCGCTGAGGGTACACAAACCAGCGTCCGCCAAGGGCATTAAATCCCGCAATGCGGCGGCAAAGTAGTTTTTGAAGGTGATGTTAAAGCGGGTTTCAATGGCGGCGAAATCGAGCTGAAAATGGCAAATTAATTGGTTGATCACCGCTTTGCGAATAATATCGTCCTGGCTTAAACGCAAGCCTTTATTCAGCGGCAAAATGCCCTGCTGCAAGGCATCTTGGTAGGCGTTGATGTCTTTAAAATTTTGCGCATAGGTATCTTGCACCTGATTAATGGCCGATACACCAAAGGCTAATAAATCGCAGCCGCCACGGGTGGAATAGCCTTGAAAATTGCGGTGCAGTTGGCCTGCATCCTGGGCTTGCGCTAATTCATCATCCGGCAGTGCAAAATGGTCCATGCCTATATAGCGGTAGCCTGCCGCCTGCAGTTTATCGATGCTCAGATGCAGCATGGTGAGTTTATCGCGGCTAGTGGGTAAGTCTGAGGCGATAATTTGCTGCTGTACCTTAAATAAATGCGGCATATGGGCGTAACTAAACAGCGATATACGGTCCGGTTTGAGAGTAATAATACTGTCTATAGTGTGGCTAAAACGCTCGGGGGTTTGTTTGGGTAAGCCGTAAATAAGATCCATGCTGATGGATTTAAACGCCAGCGCGCGGGCCGCCTGGCACAAAAGCGCCACTTCTGCAGCGCTATTAAAACGATTGACCGCGCTTTGTACCTCCGCATTAAAATCCTGAATGCCCAAACTGATGCGATTGAGCCCGAGTTTTTTTAGCTGCGCTAAGCGCTCTGGGGTGACGGTTTGTGGGTGTATTTCAATGGAGGCTTCAAGCTGATCCTCGCTAGCAAAATTAAAATGCGCACGAAAATAAGCCATTAACTCACTTAGTTGCTCATCACTTAAATAAGTGGGCGTGCCGCCACCAAAGTGAAATTGCACCACCGGGCGCTGTTTATCAAACTGCTGAGCTTGCAGCGCAATTTCAGTTTTGAGCGCGGTTAAATAGGGTAGGGCGCGTTTTTTATTGGCGGTAATAATTTTGTTGCAACCGCAGTAATAACATACGGTTTCGCAAAACGGAATGTGGCAATAAATAGAGAGCGGCACTTGGCTTTGGTTGCTGCGCTCGGCGGCGGCCAGCCATTGGCTAATACCGAAGGTGTCATTAAATTGCGGGGCGGTGGGGTAGGAGGTATAACGTGGGCCGCTTAAATCAAAACGATTGATAAGGGATTCATCCCAAGTGAGCTGTGTATGCATATGGCCCCTGCGTGCAAAAGCCAAAGCATAAAGCCTTGTGCACGCGAGCGTTTGATGCCGGTCAACTAGCCGTAGGCAGCCTAGGCTCGGCGGGGTATCATAAACGCCCTTTTTGGTTGGATCCTATTATGAGTGACCCCTTGGCCCAAAGCTTAAAATTGGGAATGCGCCGTTTAGCCTCAAGCGTGTGCATTGTGACCGCCGCCAATGAGCAGGGCGAGGCCCAAGCCATGACGGTGAGTTCCGTCACCTCCGTCTCGGCAGAACCCGCCTCATTATTAGTCTGTGTAAACCGCGACAGCCGTTTTGCACCGCTATTACACACCGGCTTAGATTTGGTGGTGAATGTTCTGCACTCGCGCCATCAAGCGCTCTCCCAACTCTGTGCCAACCCCGCCCACCACGACCAACGGCTGAGCGATAAAGCCTGGTATTGGCAGGGGGCTTTGCCCTATTTAGCCGATGCCGAAGCGGTATTTTTTACTCGAGTAGACACATTATTACCCTACGGCACCCATTTTGTGGTCGTGGCCCAAGTGTTACAGGTGAGGGTAAGTGATGGAGAATTATCGCCACTTTTATATGCTGACGGCCGTTATCGCAGTTTAGGCCGGTAATATGCTGCGGTTTATTCCTTGGATATTTATCGCGCTGATATTAGCCAGCGGCCTGTTGCCTGAGACCCTGTGTGCGCATTTGGATTTTAATCCTGAGCGAATTAAACAGGGTGAAATCTGGCGTGTGTTAACCGGTCAGTGGGTGCATTTTGGCTTTAATCATAGTGTGATGAATGCGCTGGGTTTGGCGATTGTGCAATACAGCTTTTTAGATGAATTGCCGCTGCGCGCCTGGTTGTGGGTGCAGGGTGCGGTTTTATCCGCCGTGGCAATTGGGTTATTGATTTTTAATCCTGAAATTGGCGTGTATCGTGGTTATTCCGGCGCATTTATCGGCGTGTTGTGTTTTTCGCTACTGCATTTTTGGCAGCGCGCACCCTGGGTGGCCTTGATATTTTTTGGTGGCTTGAGCATTAAAATTCTGATTGAGCATTTGCCCAATTACGATATTCATTATTTGCAATCCCTCATAGGTGTGGCGGTGGCAGTGGATGCCCATTTGTACGGCTATATTATGGGAATACTCGCCCAGTTGGTGTATTGGGGTGTAAAGGCTTTTAAAAAGCCTGCGGATGTGCAGCCGTCGATTGACTAGCAGCCTGGTGAAATAGGTTAACGCCGCCAGGTAAACACAGCTCGGCCGCAAAAAACAGATTTCTATATTGGGCCTGTTTTTGTGTGTTGCCTTGTTGATGAAATTCGCCACCTTATTCTTCTGCTTCAATGCAATTGCGCCCTGAATTTTTCGCCCGGTACAAGGCGCTATCGGCCCGTTTAAGCAGCTGGGTAAAATCATCCTCCGGTGTACAGCTGGCAATGCCGATACTCAGGGTCACGCTCACAGGTGCGCTGTTGACTTCAAATAAATAATTGGCGCAGGCAAGGCGCAATTTTTCAGCCAGTTTTTTTGCGTGGGTTAATGGGGTGCTGGGGCAGAGCAGAAGAAATTCCTCACCACTCCAGCGCGCAAAATAATCACCGCTGCGAATATTGCGGTTCACCAAGGCCACTACCTCCTGCAATATACGATCACCCGCCTCATGGCCGCGCCGGTCATTAATACGTTTAAAATGGTCCAAGTCCAACATAATAAGGCTCACGCCTTGTTTTATTTCGCTATTGGCAAATAAACCTTCCACAATCGCAGCTATACCGGCGCGATTATAAATACCCGTGAGGGGATCGTGGGTGGCGAGGGCTTTATACTGGTCGAGTGCTTTGCGCTGCCGTGTTAATTGCAGCGCCGCCAGAATCATTCCTACAATGGCCAGTGTATACAGCACATAGGCCCAGCTGCTGCGCCAGGGCGGCGGTTTAATTCTAAAATGCAGTGTGCTGCCCTGTTCATTCCATAGGCCATCACTGTTGGCCGCCTTTACGCGCAATACATAATCGCCTGGGTCTAAATTGGTATAGGTGGCTTGGCGTTGTGTGCTCGCGGGGTGCCAATCGGTATCAAAGCCTTCGAGTTTATACGCAAATAAATTGCGCTGCGGCGCGTTGTAACTTAATGCGGAAAATTCAACCTGTAAGGTTTTAGTGGTGTGGGGTAGGTGTAACGAGGTTGTGTATTCAAGTGATTGGTTTAATACGGAACCAGCTGCGCCCGGTATTTGTACCTGATCGCCAAGCGTTAATTGCGTGAGTACCACCTGTGGAGCCGGTAATGGCGCTTGTAGCGTATCGGGGTTAAATTGGCTAAGTCCGCTGGTGGAGCCCACCCAAATAAAACCTTTTGAATCGAGTTTTAATGCATTACGGCTGATGTTATCGCCGGCTAAACCATCGCTTTTGCGCAGTGTATCGATACGCCGTGTATGTGTATCAATACGCGCTAAACCGTTTAATGTACCGGCCCAAACAAAACCGCGCGGGTCTTGCAGTAGGCTCGTTATTGAGCCGGAGGGCAAACCATCTTCGCGAGTTAGGTAGGAAAAACTATTATTTTTGGGATCATAAATATTGATGCCGCCACCATCGGTACCAATCCAAATACGTCCGTCGCTCGCTTCCATCAGTGCCAACACCGTAGCGCAATTAAGCCCTGCTGTATTGGTGCTCGCGAGAGTAAAATGACTAAATTGTTTGCTGGTTAAATTAAAATAATCCAAGCCCAAGCGTGTACCCAGCCATAAATTACCGCTTTTATCGGGTAGCAGTGCCCAAATTTCATCGGCGCTGGGGGAGTTTTCCTCATCTGCTTGGTGGGGGAAATGTTCAAAATCATCGCTTAATGGCCGAAAACGCGCCAGGGCGCCGCGATCACTAAAACTAATCCATAAATCGCCCTGTTTGTTGATTGCCAGCTGCCAAGCGTAGGGGCTAGGCAAACTATTGGCTTGCGTGTTGTTGGGTGCGTAGTGTTTAAAGCGGTTAGCCTGCCTGTCAAATTTATGCAAACCGCCCGACCAACTGCTCACCCATAAAAAGCCTGCGGCATCTTCGGCGATGGAGGTAATGGCATTAAATTGCAACGCATTGGGGTCGGCGGGGTTGGCGGTGTAGTTGGTGATACTTAAATCATTTGGGTTTAATTGGCTTAAACCGCCTTCACTACCAACCCAAATTGTACCGGTTTTATCCTCGTGGATCGCTAAAATTCCCTGGCTGAGTAAATGGTTGGCGCCGTTTTGGTGTTGCGTAAATACTTTAAAACGGCTTTTGCGTTGGTCGTAAAAATTAATACCGTTGGGAAATGTACCCACCCAATAGTTGCCATCGCGATCTTGAAATAAACTGCGCACCTGATTTGAGCTAAGGCCTGCGGGATTAAACGGACTGTATTGCTGGGTTATAAATTGCCCGCTGGTGGCGTCAAAGCGCGCAAGCCCGCCGTGATCACTGGCCACCCAGAGTGTGTTATCGGCATCTACTAATAAATCACGGATGGAATTACTTTTTAAACTGCCTGTTTGGTTATCCCGTCGATAAACAGTAAAACTTTGTTTATCGCTATTCATTTTAGCCAGGCCCATTGAGAGTGTGGCCGCCCAAATAGTACCGTCTTGATCGTCAATAATACGCAGCACATCGTCATCAGCCGGGGAATTAATAGCGCCTAAATCGATATGCCAGTGTTGGAAATTGCCGGTATCGGCGTTAAACGCATGTAGCCCACTGTGGGTGCTACCAATCCACAGGGTTTGATCGGCGGCCAGGTGCAAAGCACGAATGAGATTGCTACCCAAACCACACACCGCATTGGAGTAAAAATCCACATGGCTGCGATCACCCGCTACTACCGCTAAACCTAATTCGGTACCAATAAACAAGCGGTTATTTTTATCCACGGCAAGGGCGGTAATTTTCTGATTGGGCAAAACCCAGCGGGTATTGGCCGCGCTCACCTGTTCAAAGCGATCTTTTTGCCGGGTATAAAATGCCAGGCCGCCGTCGCCGCCAATCCATAGCACATGGTTTTTATCTTCTACTAAATTGGTTAATGAGCTGGGAATTATGCTTGCGCTATTGTGTTCATCGCCTAATAAATAGGGTTTGAGCTGGTGGGCATCGTAGCGGGCTATGCCCTGGCGAAATACAAACCACATGTACCCCGCGCTATCTTGCGTGATGGATCTGATAATACCCAATGCGTTGAGATTATCTTCGGCCTCCTGGCTAAAAGGATGATCAAACTGCATATTATCGCGCGGGGCTTGGTTAGCCTCCGCCGAGGAAATAAAAGGCGCAAATACACAACACAGCAGTAGTGTGAGATGGGTAAAACCCGTGCGCACGGGGCGCAAAAATGTTCTGTGGATCGCAATCCTGAAGTGGGAGAGAAGCCCTGTCATGACCTGTGTCGAATGCCCTATTGGTTAACAGCCTGTTGAAATACTATCGTGCTAGGTCTGGCAGCGTTATATTTGGCAAAAAAAATCTTATTTACTAAGTGTAAACTCCAATTTTTTCGCCAAATTTGCCTTGCTATACCGTCGCTGCCAAGGTATTTCAACACGCTGTTAAGGAGCCTCAAAAATTCACCTTGCTTCCCGTATCTTTTATTAGCTAGTCGAACGTAAAGAATACACAACATCTCAGACACGGCGCGAATACATTCCTTAAGGCCTGCTAAAAGATCCTTCTTTTTTACGGTCTGAAATCCTGTGTATTCTTGACTTACCTACTGCTCACAATACGGCTAGCTAAATTCCCCTCTCGCCAGCGTTTTAACGCCTACTTTAGTGTGCCGCCTAATTCTCAAATGCTCTCGCACCAAAGAAAATAAATAAGCCTAATCTGCGGGGTCTTGGGTTTTGATTACCGGCGATATTTATGGATTATAGCCAAGCTCTGGTTATTGGCACTTGGGATTGGTGCTCCTGTGTGGATAATTTGAAGCGGTTGCCAAAAACGAAATTGTCATAATTACCAATAGGTTGACAAATGCATGGGCGCCGCCTGTGGTGGTCCTTAGAGACCGTCCAAAGGTGCCGTTTTAGGCTTGGTTACTTTTGGTATTCGCCTTGCATTAGTACCCCTCAGTGTCATTTTTTTAACGCTTGAGTGGTTTTATGTCCAACTTAGGATTGAGTGCGCCAATAACACCTACGGTGCCCCCCCAGCTGCAATCTGTGCCCAGTGCGGAGGATTTGACGCGGGCGTTTGAATTTTTTAACGAGACCTCCTCTTTATTAAGTAAATCCTACCGCACATTAGAAGGTCGGGTGGCGCAATTAACGCGGGAGCTAACAGAAGTCTCGCAAGCGCGCGAAGAGGAACACGTCAAAAATCATCGCCTGGCTGAGCGCATTCAAGCCTTATTAGATTTTTTACCCGGTGGCGTTATTGTTTTAGATGAGCGCGGGTTTATTGTGCAAAGCAACCCAGCGGCAAAAAGTATGTTGGAAAATCCCCTGGATGGTTTTAAGTGGCGGGATATTATCAGCCAATGTTTTGCCCCGCGCAGTGATGACGGCTTGGAAGTTTCCACCCATCAGGGCAAACGTATTAGCATTGCTACGGCGTCTTTTGATCAAACTGGGCAGATAATTTTGCTCACCGATCAAACCGAAACTCGCCGCTTACAACAGCAAGTTGCTCGCTATGAAAAACTCTCGGCTATGGGCAAAATGGTGTCCGCGCTCGCCCATCAAATTCGCACGCCGCTGTCAGCTGCGCTGCTGTATTCGAATCATTTATGCAATGAAAGTCTCGATAGTGAAAAACGCCAAGCCTTTGCCCACAAATTATTAGGCCGCTTACAGCATATGGAACGGCAAGTGCGCGATATGCTGTTATTTGTCCGCAACGAATTGCCCCTGAACGAGGTGATAACGCTGGCGGATTTGCAAACAGGCTTGCAGGAGGCAATGGAAGTACCCTTAGGTGCCACTAAAAGCTTTTGTATTTGGATCAATCCCGAGCCGCGCTTGCAAATTCGTTGTAATCGCGAAGCGCTGATTAGTGCCGTATTAAATTTAGTTAATAATGCGGTGCAGGCCAAACCAGGCGGTAATTTAGCTATGCGTTTAGAGCCTGTTACGAGTGTGAATGGCCTCTGGTTGCGATTATCGGTGGTGGATGATGGGCCGGGTATGTCCAAGGAATTAATTACCCAAGCAAAAGAATTATTTTTTACCACCAAACCCCAGGGCACAGGGCTAGGTTTGGCCGTGGTACAAAGTGTGGCGCGGGCCCACGGTGGCCGTTTTCATTTGCAATCAACGGAAGGCAAGGGCACACAGGCCTCATTAATCCTTCCTCTGGTTTAATCAGCGAGACAGTGTTATGACAAGTTCCAATCAAGCGGCGAGCATTTTAGTGGTGGAAGACGACAGCGCTTTGCGCGAGGCCTTAGTGGATACATTAGAAATGGCCAAGTTTTCCGTTCACCAGGCTCAAAGTGCTGAAGAGGCATTAACACTATTAGGCCAATACGCCGGTTATTCCCTTATTGTGTCCGATGTGAATATGGGACGCTTAAGTGGCCATGATTTATTGCGCTTGGTGAAACAAGATTATCCACATATTCCGGTGTTATTAATTACCGCATACGCCAGCATTAGTGAATCGGTGCAAGCCATGCGCGATGGCGCTGTGGATTATTTAGTGAAACCATTTGCGCCGGATGTATTAATCAGCACAGTGAAACATTTTATTGGCGCAGGCTTGGTTGATTTAGATGAGCCCATTGCCATGGCTGAATCTAGCCGCCAATTATTGCAATTGGCCAAGCGTATTGCCCAATCGGATTCCACCGCTTTATTGTTGGGTGAATCCGGCACCGGTAAAGAAGTGTTGGCTCGTTATATACACAACCACTCCCCTCGTGCGCATATGCCTTTTATAGCCATTAATTGTGCTGCCATCCCGGATAATATGCTGGAGGCTATGTTATTCGGCCATGAAAAAGGCGCTTATACGGGAGCCCACAGTGCATCGCCCGGTAAATTTGAGCAGGCCAATGGCGGCACTTTATTATTGGATGAAATTTCCGAAATGGAGTTGGGCCTGCAAGCGAAATTATTGCGTGTGTTACAAGAGCGCGAGGTTGAGCGCTTAGGTGGGCGCAAAAGTATAAAATTGGATGTGCGCGTCATCGCCACTTCAAACCGCGATATGTTGCGCGAAATCGCCGCCGGAAAATTCCGCGAGGATTTATATTTTCGCCTCAGTGTATTGCCCTTACAGTGGGCGCCCCTGCGTGAGCGTATCGAAGATATAGTGCCACTGGCCCAAGCATTATTAAATCGTCACGCGATAAAACAACACCGCTTGGCCATGCAATTATCCCCTTCCGCTAAGCAGGCGTTGATGGCCTACAGTTGGCCCGGCAATGTACGCGAATTGGATAATGTTATGCAGCGGGCATTAATTTTACAAACGGGCAGCGTGATTGAAGATAAGGATTTGGGTTTGCAGATGTTTACCAATGTGGCGGCTAAACCTGCGCTTATGGAGTTTGGCCGGGCACACCAGGAATTTACTCGGCCTCAATCGGCGGCCGATATTCCCGTGTCGTTTACAGCACCGCGCGCCAAACTTTGGGCGAGTGATGAGGAGGATAGTGAAATGGCGGGGCTGGGCAGCGATTTGCGCCAGCGTGAATATGAAATCATTATGGAGACATTAAAAAAAGAGCATGGCAGCAAGAAAAATACCGCAGACCGCTTAGGCATTAGCCCGCGAACGCTACGCTACAAATTAGCTCGCTTACGCGATGAAGGATTTTGTTTCGAACAAGCCTGATGTGGGTTGAGGGATGCTCTGATTAATTGCAAATGTTTTTTCACAAACGCATGATGAGCACCTAGCTACCCCGGTGGCACAATTTATTGGCCGCCACGCCAAGGGGCCTGAGCGGGCAATGGATAAATTAATCTTATCCTACATTTTGCGCGAACCCGGCTGTAGGTTGTGACATATGCCGACGGATCAATAGTCACAGAGTGACTTTTGTCATATCACTATTTTGTATTCCCCGTACAATGGCTCGATAACTAGAATCATTAGGGGAAATTTATGTCGGCATCAAAATTAATCGCACTGGCGCTGGGCGCCGCCATTATCACCGGCTGCAGTGGCGAGGGCAGCAGCTCTTCCAGCAGTTCCAGTTCTTCCTCTAGCTCTTCGGGTAAATCCAGCAGTTCATCTTCGAGTTCCTCCGGTAAATCCAGCAGTTCATCCTCAAGCTCTTCCGGTAAATCCAGTAGTTCCTCTTCCAGCTCGTCAAGCTCCGGGCGCGCCTCATCAAGCTCAAGCAGCTCTTCTAGTTCAAGCAGTTCTTCCAGTTCAACAAGTTCGTCCAGCTCCGGCGGCAGTCGTGTGGTGGGTGCGCAGGGCTATTCGGGGGACGTCAGCGGGGGCGGCAATGCCACGGCGATTACTGTATCAAGCCTGACCGCCCTGCAAGATGCCATCAAAGCTTATGCTGGCAGTGCAGGTTTAGTAGTGAATTACACCGGCACCTTTGATTATGCACCGATTCGCGCGGCAATTTGTGAGCAGTGGCCCAAGGATAAACAAGAAGTAGAAATTAAAGATAAAAGTAATATCACCATCCAGGGTGCTGTGGGTTCGGCTGCCAATTTTGGTATTCGCATTAAAGGCACCAGTAAAAATATTCTGATCCGCAATATGACCATAGGTTTATTGCCAGGCGGCGCCAACGACGGTGATGCCATAGGTATTGAAGGCGGCTCCAATATTTGGCTAGACCACAATGAATTATTCAGCGCCAACCAAAAATGTCCGGGCACTCCCGATGACGACACCACATTTGAAGGCCTCATTGATATTAAGAAAACCGCCGATAATATTACGGTTTCGTATAATTATATTCACGATCACTGGAAAGTTGGTTTAGATGGTTCCAGTGATACGGATACTTCCGTGCGTCACATCACCTATCACCACAACCGCTACGAAAATGTGTCGGCGCGCCTGCCGTTGCAGCGTTTTGGTTTTACCCATATATACAGCAACTACTATAACGGTATTACCGAATCCGGTATTAATGTGCGTATGGGCGGCCAAACGCTAGTGGAAAGTAATTACTTTTACAATGCTAAAAACCCAGTGACTTCGCGCAGCAGCGATGAAATAGGTTTTTGGGATTTGCGCAACAATAATATTCAAAGCCCGGCTGATTTCGCTCAGTATAAAATCACTTGGACCAGCGGTAGCGGAGCATGGAAAAATGCGGACGCCTGGACCACCACCAAGGCATTCCCGGCGCTACCTTATCAATATAGCGTCGATGCACCCGCCAAACTTGATTGTATTACCAAGGCTACAGCAGGTGCTGGCAAGGGGTTAAAAGTTGCCGCTGATGTAGTGGGGCAGTGCGGGAATTAAGCTCAAACTTTATTAACTGGCGACACACTAGATGCTCCTGGTCTATTGTGTCCTCACCCTGCTAAAACAGGTTTAATTTATTGGTATGTTTTAGCGGGGCTCTCTGCGGGTGAGGCTTCCTTTCCGCTCTTATTAAACCGACGATAAATATCGCCGGGTGAATAACCCTGCGGCTAAGCTGTCGGCAACCTCTTCAACTAAATATATGGGTTTAGTTTCGCCCATTTTCTCGTTTGCAGCCAATTAAAATGGGATTGCTGCGCGGTTAGGTAGGGTACATTTCCATAAAACCCAGCAATGTACACAGCGTACACGCATATTTTTTCTCTAAATCTAATGTCCATCCCGAGCAAGCGCGCATTTCACCACGCGGCTAACGAGTTGCAGTTTTTTTGCCTGTGCCCAACAAAACCGCACTGTTGCAAAAACTGCGGTAACAATCAGCGTCAAAACTAAATTTTGGCCGCAATAAACAATGCCATATTGGCGAAATGAATATAAGCCGCAGGCTCACTCGCGATTTAAATTTCCGTATTCGTGCTTTAAGTAAATTAAATGATAATTATCGGATAATGTGTATTTGATCTCAGAAAATGTATCACCTTAGTTTATGATTCAATCATCATACAATATGCCTTGAGGCGTGCCTGAGCGTTTCAAATAAGTACAATAAATACTCGCCTGGGAGCGTTTGTGTGAGCCATTTCACCCTATACCTTCACAGAGTAATCAACATGACGAAGACCGGCGTTCTAACCAGGCTTATCGCGCTCTCTCTTTTTTCCGCCGCCGCCCTTTTTGGCTGTGGTGGCGGAGAGACTGGCAGCTCATCCTCAAGCAGTTCATCGAGCAGCTCCAGTAGTTCAAGCAGTTCAAGCAGTTCTTCATCCAGCAGCAGTTCTAGCAGTTCATCATCCTCCAGTAGCTCATCCAGCAGCTCTGGCATAGTACACGCCACTTGCCCTAGCACTGCGGCAGTGGCCTTCCAGCAATTGCCTCGCGCTGTGCCTGGGCAAATAGAAGCTGAGGATTTTGACCCAGCGGGTTATTCTGATACCACCAGTGAAAACGAAGATCGCGCCTATCGCACCGAAACGGGGGTTGATATTAAATCGATTTCCGGTGGTTACGCCGTTACTAAAATGGCCAGCGGTGAATACATTGAATTTAGCGTGAACGTAGCTTCCGAAAACGACTACGGCCTGTACATTCGCTCAGGCGCCCTTAGTACCGGTGCGTCTTTAAAAGTTACCCAATGTTCACAAACCCTGGTGGATAAATTCGATGTGCCCGTTGTGGCGCAAGCTGGATTATTTAAAACCTATTCAGTAGGTAAAATTCACTTAAAACCCGGCGTGCAAAAAATTCGCATTAGCTCCACCGGCACTGAAAAACCAGAATTAGATTGGATTTTTGTAGGTGATTACACCGGCACGGTTGATAAGCCAGACACAACACCCGGTGTTGTGAAATCTCAAGGTTGCGGTAAAACGCGCTCGATACAAGACGGCCGCCGAACCATCTCTGTGGATGGCACCAACCGCACCTATATTCTGCGCACACCGTCTAATTACACTAATCAAACCGCGTACCGTTTAATTTTCGCCTACCATTGGCTCAATGGAAATGCTAACCAAGTAGCGCTTGGTGGCAACGGTGGTTCAACGGATGATCCATTCTATGGGTTGTGGGATCAGGCGAATAACACCACTATATTCGTTGCTCCCGAAGGTATTGATGCAGGATGGGCCAATACTAATAACCGCGATTTAAAATTCACCGACGCTATGTTGCAGCAAATTCAGAACGATATGTGTATTGATAACTCACGTATTTTTGCTACTGGATTTAGCTATGGTGCCTCCATGTCCAATGCCATCGCCTGTGCACGCGCCAGTGTATTCCGTGGTGTTGCCTTGTACGCCGGTGCCCAGTTGAGTGGTTGTGAGGGCGGCACTGCACCTATTGCTTATTTCCATGCACACGGCATACGCGATTCTGTTCTGAATATTTCACAAGGTCGCAGCCTGCGTGATCGCGTCGTGAAAAATAATAAGTGTACGGCTATGAATCCACAGGAGCCCTCAAGCGGTAGTGGCACACATATTTGTACGTCCTACCAAAATTGCACTGCAGGCTACCCTGTGCGCTGGTGTGCCTTTGATGGCGACCACAACCCAACCGAGAAAGATCGCGGCCAGACCAAATCTTGGGTGCCCGGCGAAGCCTGGAAATTTATTTCCCAGTTCTAGTCGATTGCGGTACACAAAGCAGAAAAAGCCCCATTTAATGGGGCTTTTTTTTTGCTTAACTTTTGTGTTTGCAGGGCTTATTTAATCGGCTAATGCATGCTCAAGGTTATTCCTCGCGGAGGTTTCAAAGCGTGCGATAAAAACCGGCGTAGCATAAATGCTCGCGCGCTGTAAAAAACTGCGCAGAATACTCTGGCGCTTTTGTTTGAACAGCCATTTGGTTACGGCTGAATATTCGGCACGGATCTGTTGCTCATACTCAGCAAAACGCTCGTGTGGTGCACCTAGAATGGCCAAGTCAATATCCACCAAAATTTTCTCATCTTGGTTTGCAGGTAAAGCTTGGTGTGCGGTGGCCATAATTAATCGGCGCACGCGCTCGGCTACAGCGTCATCTGCGCAGTGGTCGATTAAAGCCTGGTGGGCCCACTGGGCACTCATCTGCTCGTTTTTATTGCTAGTAAGTTCGTAAATACTATCGTGGAACCAAATAGCCATAGCGACTTCAGCCGGGTGCTCTGTTAAATCTGCCACTGTTGCAAATAGATTTAAACATTCCTCCAGGTGTTGCACTGTGTGATAGTGGCGATGGGGTTCGCTGTAGCGCGCTATTAATGCGTGGAAAATTAAATCGCCATCGCCACTGGCGCCAACCTGTTTCCAATGGGCTTGCCAGATACTGCGTAATGGATGCATAGCTTGTGAGAACCTCTCGGTGGTTTTACATGAGCCTGCGCGCTTTAAAGGATTTGCCTTTAATAGGTTTGGTTTGTAATTGCAGTAGAGCGGTTTGCCAGGTTTTTTTGTGTACCGCTACAAAAACACAAAAATCGGTTACATCAATTTTGCCTATGTGCTCGGCTAAAATAGCGCCGTCTTTGGTGAGCGCACCCAATACATCGCCAGCGCGCAGTTTGGATTTTTTGCCGCCGTTGATAATCAGCGTCACCATTTGAGCTTCTAAAACAAGGGGTGTTTTGCTGTTGGGCAGGGGGTGGATTTGAATGGGGCTTGCGGTTAAGTCCTCAATGCGTAGCAGGGCAGGTGTATCCTGGGGCGCCACTAAATTTAGGGCAATACCGGTTTCGCCTGCGCGGCCGGTGCGGCCTATGCGGTGAATATGCACGGCGCTTTCTTTGGCTAGGTCGTAATTAATCACCGCATCCAATTGTTTTATATCCAAGCCTCGCGCGGCAACATCGGTGGCAACTAAGAGTGATAGGCTGCGGTTGGCAAAACACACTAATACTTGATCGCGCTCTTTTTGTTCTAAATCGCCGTGTAACGCCAATGCGGCAATTTTATGTTGGCGTAGAAATTCCACCAATTCATTACAGGCCTGTTTTGTGTTGCAAAAAATTAATCCTGAGGTGGGTTTAAATTCTGCGAGTAATTTAAGTAGTGCCTGGGGCTTCTCTTGCGGTGATTTTACTTCGTAAAAATATTGGCTGATGGACGGGTGCGGCTCGTCCTGTTCGATTTTTACCACGCTGGGGTTGTTTTGATAACGGCGGCTGATGGCGGCTATATCTTCAGGAAACGTAGCCGAGAATAAAAGTGTTTGCCGCTGGAGCGGGCATGTGGCAAGAATAGTATTGAGCTGCTCGGCAAAACCCATTTCTAACATTCGGTCGGCTTCGTCCAGTACTAAGTGTTTAATTTGGCCTAAATTAAGCGTATTTTTTTCGACATGATCGATTAAACGGCCGGGCGTGCCGACAATAACGTGGGCGCCGTGTTCTAAAGACGCTTTTTGCGGCCCGAAGGGTGTGCCGCCGCAGAGGCTGAGTACTTTCATATTGGCAATCGCGCGGCCGAGGGCGCGAATATCTTTAGCAACCTGATCGGCAAGCTCGCGGGTGGGGCATAGAACGAGCGCCTGGGTATGCATCCGCTCTATTTGAATATTCTGCAAAATACCCAAGGCAAAGGCGGCCGTTTTACCGCTGCCGGTTTTAGCCTGACTGATTAAATCAACGCCCTGTAAAACCAAAGGCAGGCTTTGTGCCTGAATGGGTGTCATCTGGGTAAACCCTAGGTCAGCTAGGGTGGCGAGTAATTCTGCTTTTAGGGGCAGTTGTGAAAATGGCGTATTCATGGGCGGTCCAAAAAATGCGGCTTTTTAAGAAGCTCTGGAATGAGTGAGAGCTTCACCTCTTGCCTTAGGAGAGATTAAGTGTTTCGAGCTTGTTTAATTAAGAGTTAGAGCGCGTTTATTGTGCCCGGTGGCGAAATAACTCCAGGCTAATAATAACCAGCAGGCACATAATACTGGCCAGTTTAGCCACACCATATAGGGCGTAAGGCCCTCCACAGCCACAGCTTCACCGCTCAGTGCGATGGGTTTATAGCGCTCGCCTACAACTTGTACTTTGCCGAAAGGGTCGATAATACCGCTCATGCCCGTGTTGGTGGCGCGCACTACATAGCGGCGGGTTTCGGCCGCGCGCATGCGGGCAATTTGAAAATGTTGTAATGGGCCGATGGAATCAGCAAACCAGGCGTCGTTGGAAATAGTCAGCAAAATATTACTGTCTTTAGCGCGGCGGGCGACTAAATCGGGGTAAGCAATTTCATAACACACAGCGGGTGAAATTAATAAATCCCTCGCTTTTAAACCGTTTTGTTGCTCAGGACCTACGTTAATAATGGAGACGGGTAAATCAAAAAAGCCAATTAAACCCCGCAGCTGTTCTTCAAAGGGCACATACTCGCCGAAGGGTACCAGTCGTTGTTTAAAGTAGAGGCCGCTGCCGCCAGCGCCACGGGCCAAAATGCTGTTGTAGTATTTGTCTTGTTTGATATCGTCAAAAATAATGCCGCTGATAAATACCGAATTAAAGCGTTTGGCGGTTAAATCGATCTGCTCCAAAAATGGCTGTGCATCGTGGTATAAAAAGGGTATGGCCGCTTCCGGCCAAATGATCCAGTCTTTACCCCAAAGCGGTTCGGTTAGCTCCCGAAGTATTTTGATATTTTGTGCGTAGTAGAGCGGGTCCCATTTTTCTTCCTGGGGAATATTCGGTTGCACCATGCCGATGGAAATGGGTTTTTCGCTCGTGTGAGTCCAGTGCAGCGGCAGTAATGCGCGGCCAGCAAGGCCAGGTATTAAAGCAACAATTAACCAAATAAAGGCTTGGCGGCGGTTTTTATCGCGCAGCAAGGTGAAAAACGCGAGGCCTAAACATCCACTGGCTAATAAACTCAACAGGCTGATGCCAAATACACCTAATACCGGTGCCCAGCCTAACAGCGGTGTTTCCATCAGGCCATAGCCTAAATATAACCAGGGAAAGCCGGTAAATAACCAAGAACGCATCCATTCACCCAGTACAAATACGGCAGGAAAGCCTAATACCAATGCGTAGCGATTGGCGCGAAAAAACCGCGCGCACAACCAATAGGGCCAGCTAAATATAAACGCAATACCGCCGATAAACAGCGCCATTAATAAGGCGGCAATAGCCGGTGTGGTGCTGCCGTATTGGCTGATGCTGACATAAATCCACGACACACCTGCGCCGCATAATCCCAAATTAAAACTTAGCGCCCGCCAAAAATCTCCGCTGGGTGTTGAGCGGTAGAGGGATAAACCCAGCAGCCAAGGGCAGATAATGGCCAGGGGCCAAAGGGTGTAGGGCGCCATGGAAAAATGCACTAGCGCACCGGCAAGCATTAACAGCGGTGCAGCCAGCCAGAGGCTGTTGAGTCGAGCAAACATAGTGCGTTTTCAGCGTGTTTCAGGATGGGGTTAAATGGCGGGCGTAGTAAGGCGTATTAAATGAATTTGCCTGCTGTCGGCGTACAGCACGCGAAAGGTAAACCCTTCGAGTTCAATGGTTTCATTGCGGGTGGGGATATGGCCAAAGGCCTGGGTGAGTAGGCCGCCTAGGGTATCGAATTCGTCGTCGCTAAATTGAGTGCCGAAATGCTCGTTAAAATCTTCGATGGCGGTGAGGGCTTTGAGTACGTAATCGCGGTCGGATACTTGGCGAATAAAATCTTCATCGCTGTCATCGTCGGTTTCATCTTCAATATCACCAACAATTTCTTCCAAAATATCTTCAATAGTTAACAGGCCCGAAATGGAGCCAAATTCGTCGATCACTAGCGCCATGTGGTAGCGGTTTTCGCGAAATTCTTTTAATAAAATATTCAGCCGCTTGCTTTCCGGGATGATATTAGCAGGGCGCAAAATAGAGGCGAGGGAAAACTCTTGGGTGCCGTTTAGTATAAGAGGCAATAAATCTTTGGCTAATAACACGCCTTTAATATCGTCCAGCGAGTCGCCTATCACCGGGAAGCGGGAGTGGCCGCTTTCAATTACTTTGGGTAAAAATTCTTCGGCGGTTTCTTCGCTTTTAATCACCACCATTTGGCTGCGCGGCACCATGATTTCCCGCACTTGCAAATCGGCTACATCCAGTGCGCCTTCAATAATATTTAATGCCTCTTGGTCCACCAGTTTGTTGTTGGCCGCCTCTTTAATGATGTCCAGTAATTCCTCCCGTGAGCGGGGTTCATTGCTGGAGAACGACTGTATTAGGCGATCTAACCAGGATTTGGATTGACTACTCGGCGAGTCGTCGGACATAAAATTTCCTTCAGTAACCAGGTAATTAAGTTAAGTGGATGTGTATGGGTCTGCAAATCCTAGGCCCATGATGAGTTTGGTTTCTATGGCTTCCATGGCTTCAGCTTCTTCATCGGTTTGATGATCGTAACCTAATAAATGTAAAGCGCCGTGAATGCACAGGTGCGCCCAATGGGCTGCCAGGGGTTTGCCTTGTTCGCAGGCTTCGCGGGCGACTACAGGGGCGCAGATGACTAAATCACCCAGTAGCGGAATATTCAGTTCCTCAGGTACATCGGCCGGGAAGGACAACACATTGGTGGGGTAGTCCTTGCCGCGATAGTCGCGGTTGAGGCTTTGGCTCTCAGCTTCGTCAACCACCCGCAGGGTGATGTCCCATTGCTGCTGTTCGCTGGGAATAGCCAGGCTGAGCCAGGTTTTAAAGTTATCTAGGGTGGGTAGATTGGTGGCGCTGCTGGCTAATTGGAGGTCGAGGTTGTCCACCTTAGGCGTCACCCTTGGGTGCTTCAATTTTGCTGCTGGCGTCTTTGGCGGCGGCTTCTTTTGCTTCTTGCGCCGCGTAGGCGTCCACAATGCGCTGCACTATGGGGTGGCGCACCACGTCTTTGGAGCTAAAGCGGGTGAAGCTGATACCGGGCACACCCTCGAGGACTTCCAGCGCATGGCGCAGGCCGGATGCTGTGCCGCGCGGCAAGTCGATTTGCGTCGGATCGCCGGTGATGACAGCGGTGGTGCCAAAGCCGATGCGGGTTAAAAACATCTTCATTTGTTCGCGGGTGGTGTTCTGGCTTTCGTCCAAAATCACATAGGCATTATTGAGCGTGCGGCCGCGCATATAGGCCAGCGGAGCAATTTCAATTACCTGCCGCTCGATCAATTTACCAACCACTTCAACGCCGAGCATTTCATAGAGGGCGTCGTAGAGGGGGCGCAGGTAGGGGTCTACTTTTTGCGATAAATCACCGGGTAAAAAGCCGAGTTTTTCCCCGGCCTCAACAGCTGGGCGCACCAGTAAAATGCGTTCTACGTCGTCTTTTAACAGGGATTCAACCGCGCAGGCCACGGCCAGGTAGGTTTTGCCGGTGCCGGCAGGGCCGATACCAAAATTGATATCGTGGGTGCGTATGGCGGCCACATAGGATTGTTGGTTGGCGCCACGGGCTTTGACATTGCCCTTTTTGGTGCGGATGGCGGAATACACTTCCGGCGGCTGGGCAGGCTCGGCGGCCATGGGTGCCTCGGCGCCGTGTTCTTGCAGCGCCAGGTGTACATCATCCGGTGCAATAAGGGTGTCAGCGGCGGTATCGGCGTAGAGTTGCTCCAGTACTTGGGCGGCAATGTGCAATCGATCCGCATCGCCTTCGAGCACAAAAGCGTTGCCACGGTTGTGAATGCTGATAGAGAGGCGCTGTTGAATTTGTTTAAGGTGACAGTCGTATTGCCCGCTGAGGTTGGCCAGGCGGCGCGCATCAACCGGTTCTAAGTGGAGCAGCAGTTGCGGCGCAGAGTCGGCTGATTCTGGGGTAAGTTCAGCCGCAGGGGTTTGTGTATTCAAGAATTAATGGCTCATGAACAAAGAAGCGCTAAGACTAACTCAATCAGCAGCGGGAGAAAACCTCCCGCCTCAGTGACTGTGCGTTAGGCCACGCAGGTTTAGGCGTCCAGCTCAGAGCTGATGAGGCTGCCGCGCAGGGAGTTGGGCAGGGCCTCTTCGATGAGAATATCGGCGAATTTGCCGATCAGCTCGGCTTGGTCGCAGCGGAAATTCACTACGCGGTTATTCTCCGTGCGGCCACTTAATTGGCCGGGGTCTTTTTTCGCATAACCGGTCACCAACACGCGCTCAATATTGCCGATCATGGCCTGGCTAATGGCTTGGGCCTGCTGGGTGATGCGCTGCTGCAAAATAGCCAGGCGCTGTTTTTTCACCTCTTCACTGGTGTCATCGGGCAGGTCGGCCGCTGGCGTGCCGGGGCGTGGGCTGTAGATAAAACTAAAAGAGGTATCAAAACCCACGTCGGCAATAAGGTTCATGGTGGCTTCAAAGTCTTTATCGGTCTCACCGGGGAAGCCGATAATGAAGTCCGATGAGAAACTAATCTCTGGGCGCAGGGCTTTGAGTCTGCGCAATTTGGATTTGTACTCCAATACAGTGTGGCCGCGTTTCATAGCCATCAAAATACGATCCGAGCCGCTCTGTACCGGCAGGTGTAAATGGCTGACCAGCTCTGGCACCTTGGTGTACACCTCGATGAGGCGGTCGGTAAATTCCACTGGGTGCGAGGTGGTGTAACGAATGCGGTCGATGCCGGGGATGGCCGCCACCATTGGAATCAAATCGGCAAAATCGGTTACGCCGGTGGCGCTCTCGGCTCGATAGGCATTGACGTTTTGGCCCAGCAAATTCACCTCGCGCACGCCTTGGCGGGCCAGGTGGGCAATTTCGGTTAACACATCCTGCACTGGGCGGCTGACTTCTTCGCCACGGGTATAAGGCACTACACAAAATGTGCAGTATTTAGAGCAGCCTTCCATGATGGAGACGAAGGCGGTGGGGCCTTCGGCATCCGGTTGGGGCAGGCGGTCGAATTTTTCGATTTCCGGGAAGGAAATATCCACCACCACCGCGCCTTTTGAGCGGGGTTGGTTGATCATCTCCGGCAAGCGGTGGAGGGTTTGGGGGCCAAAAATAATATCCACGAATGGCGCTCGTTTGGCGATGGCGCCGCCTTCTTGGCTGGCCACGCAGCCGCCCACGCCAATAATCAGATTGGGGTTTTTGTCTTTGTAGTGTTTCCAGCGGCCCAGTTGGTGGAAGAGTTTTTCCTGGGCTTTTTCGCGGATGGAACAGGTGTTTACCAGCAGTACATCGGCTTCTTCTGGGTTGTCCGTGGCCACCATCTGGTGGCTGTCCCCAAGCAGATCCCGCATGCGCGATGAATCGTATTCATTCATCTGGCAGCCGTGGGTTTCGATAAAGAGCTTCTTCACACTGGGAGCTGGGGTGAGGGGTGAAGAGACTTCTGAGGTGAGGTTGGACATAGGTGGCCTGTAGCTGGGTGCTTAAAATTTGCGCGCCGCATTATACTGATGTGCCTGGCGCTTTCCCATGGGTTTTTCGCGCTTGTAATTTTACACACAGCCCCCACAATGGGCGGCTAGTTTTTTAAAGGCGCCCCATATGCTGGGCGCCCTATATAAAAGGCACTAAGCCATGAGTATTCCGATTATGCCCGTCTCACCGCTGTACAAAGTTATTTTCTACAACCAAAGCCAAGTGTTTGAAGTCTTCGCGCGCGCCATCTACCAAAGCGATATGTACGGCTTTATTGAGGTGGAAGAGTTTGTCTTTGGCGAGCGCAGCAGTGTGTTGGTAGACCCTTGCGAGGAGAAGCTCAAGGCTGAATTCGCCTCTGTAAAGCGCTCGTACATCCCGATGCATTCGATTATTCGTATTGATGAAGTAGAAAAAGAAGGCTCGGTAAAAGTTACTGAAATTAAGTCTGGCGATAAAATCGCCCACTTCCCATTCCCCACCCTAGTGCCTAAGCCCGGCCAGGATCAATAAACCCTGTGCTGTACTCGCGCACACAGGGCCAGGGCGCGCCGCTTATTCTGCTGCACGGCTTATTTGGCTCCATGGAAAATTTGGGTGCCTTAGCTCGACCTCTGGCTGAGCACTTCACGGTGCACAGCCTGGATCTACCCAATCACGGCCGCAGCCCCCACACCGAGCGCACGGATTTGACCTCCATGGCGGCGGCTGTCGCTGCCTGGATGGATGCCCAGGGCATTGCGCAAGCTCATGTGATTGGCCATTCCCTCGGTGGCAAAACGGCGATGGAGTTGGCCCTATCTCTGCCGGAACGCGTCAGCGGGTTGGTGGTGATCGACATAGCGCCGGTGCACTATCCACCCCATCACAACGAAGTGTTTACAGGCCTGAGCCAGGTGGATCCCGCCCGTATCCAGCAGCGCAGCGAAGCTGAGGCGCTAATGACACCCTTTGTGCCGGAAATCGCGGTACGTAGTTTTTTGCTGAAGAATTTAGTGAAAGAAGCCGAAGGGTTTCGTTGGCGAATGAATTTGCCGGTAATCAGCCGAGATTATCCAGCGCTTATTGCTGGCAATCGGCCGGGCATTTACCAAGGCCCAGTCCTGTTTGTGAAAGGCGGTAACTCAGACTACATAACCAGCGCCCATAAAGGCGACATTGTGAGCCGGTTCCCGCAGGCGCAGTTAAAAATTGTCCCAGACACTGGCCATTGGCTACATGCTGAAAAACCCGATTTAGTTAGCGGATTAACCCTGCGGTTTTTACGCGGTGAACAGGCTTAACCTTCGGCGGCAGATTTATCACGCGCCCTAGCGGGCCTTAGCGCTTTTCTGCTCTGAGGCGGAAACAGGTTAAATGGCGGTTATTTTAGCCAATGCATACAAATGTAATACTTTTGGCAGATTTACGACGCAGTATCCACTAAGATACCGTTTAATTCCCTGCAGGCAGGAGACAGACTTTGACAAACTCTAGCGTTAAGACTCCCCAGGTAGAACCGGATCTTGAAGCGGGCGCTGTACCGACTATTTCCATCGATTGTGTTGTATTTGGCTTTCACCAGGGCCAGCTGAATGTATTGCTGGTTAAGTATGCTGAAGGATTCCGGGCCGGCGGTTGGGGCTTGCCGGGCGATTGGATTTTGCAGCACGAATCCTTAGATGCGGCCGCCATGCGGGTGCTCAGCAGCCTTACCGGTGTCACCGATATTTATTTGGAGCAGTTGCGCGCCTTTGGCAGTGTGGACCGTTATCCTGGCAGCCGGGTGGTGACCATCGCCTTTACCGCCCTGGTCCGCCAGGAAGATTACGTATTAATTGCCGGCGCTGCGGCCAGCGCGGTGCATTGGCGGCCCGTGAGTGATTGCCCTGATCTGGCCTTGGATCACAGTGAAATATTTGCCGAAGGGCTGCGCAGCCTGCGCCGTCAACTGCGCCATGAGCCCATAGGCTTTAACCTGTTACCGCAAAAATTTACCTTATTGCAACTGCAGGAATTATATGAGGCTGTATTGGGTATTAAGCTCGATAAACCCAACTTCCGCCGCAAAATGATGCATATGAACCTGTTAATTCCCTGCAATGAAAAACAGGTTTCTGTGGCCCACCGAGCAGCCGCTTTATACCGCTTCGATGAAACTGTATATCGCGAATTGCAGCAAAACGGGTTTAACTTTTCGCTTTAGAGTCTATTGCGCTGTGTGTTCAAACGCAGCGTATTTTGTATTTCGGCGGCAAGCTATTAGCCTCTTTCAAGCCAGCCGGATTTGGGCTTATGCAACTGGCTTTTGCAACGCCAAAATCTTTAAATCCTGCTGTGACCACCCAGGGTGAGGGTTTGAAGAATTATGTTCATAAAAATCGGCCATTCACTATTTGGCCGTTTTTTATGAAAAAGCCCTTATATGAGGCTCGGGTCTGCTTTTGAACGATTAAATCAAGTCGCTCGGTATCAATTAAGATTCGGCTAAACCATCTAATTCCGAGTAGTGGCAGGGGCGCCCCTGTGCATTGAGGGATGCCCACTCGATATTAGCCGTCAGCATGAGTGTGTCATCGGTGGAGCGATAAATATCCTGCTTAAATACACCGCGAATTTTCGATGTGCGCTCCAGAGCTAATCCCACCCAGAATTCATCGCCGCTTTTTAATGGACGTTTGTAGATCAATTCCGCGCGCACCACGACCAAGTTAATGCCCTTGGCTGCTAACTGCGCAAAGTTAAAACCCTGTGCGAGCAAAAACTCGTGGCGAGTGTGTTCCAAATAATTTTGGTACACACTGTTATTGACTATACCCTGCAGATCACATTCGTAATCACGCACTTTAAAGGCTAATTTAAAGCTGTAATCCATAGGTTAAAACAAAACCCGCACGCGCACGGTGCCGGGCACATTGCGCAACTGTTCTAAGGCTTCTTCACTGTAGCTAGTATTAATATCCATTACCACGTAGCCCATACTCTCTTTGGTCTGCAAATATTGGCCGACGATATTAATGTTGTATTGGGAAAATACCTGGTTAATAGCGGTTAACACACCGGGCACATTTTGGTGGACGTGTAATAAACGGTGCACATTCGCTTGCTGAGGTAGGGCCACTTCGGGGAAATTCACTGAGCTAGTAGTAGTGCCGTTATCGCTGTATTTAATGAGTTTGTCGGCTACTTCCAGGCCAATATTCTCCTGGGCTTCCATGGTGGAGCCGCCGATGTGGGGCGTTAAAATGACGTTATCAAAGGCGCGCAGCGGAGTGATAAATTCTTCATCATTGCCCTTGGGTTCAACGGGGAATACATCGATGGCAGCGCCGCTTAAGTGTTTGCTGGCGATGGCTTGAGCGAGGGCTTCAATATCCACCACCGTGCCTCGGCTGGCGTTAAGCAAAATTGCGCCGGGTTTCATCTGTTCCAGTTGAGCTGTGCCGATCATATTTTTGGTGCTGTCGAGTTCCGGCACATGCAGGCTGACAATGTCCGCTTGAGATAACAGCGCTTCTAAGCTGGCGGCCTGATGAGCGTTGCCCATAGGCAATTTGCTGATCACATCAAAAAACACCACCTTCATGCCCAGGCCTTCGGCCAACACACTCACCTGCGAACCAATGGCGCCGTAGCCGATAATACCGAGGGTTTTGCCGCGAATTTCGTATGAGCCCGTGGCTGATTTATCCCACACGCCACGGTGGCAGAGGGCATTTTTACGCGGCACGTCGCGCAGTAATAATATGGCTTGGGCGATGGTGAGTTCGGCCACGCTGCGGGTGTTGGAGTAGGGGGCGTTAAATACCACTACGCCGCGGGCTTGAGCCGCCTGCAGATCCACCTGATTGGTGCCAATACAAAAACAGCCCACGGCAATTAATTTCGGGCACTGGGCAAGCACCTCAGCCGTGAGCTGAGTGCGTGAGCGCAGGCCGACAAATTGGGCGTCTTTAATGCGCTCGATTAATTCCTCGCCTGCCAGGGCGGTTTTCACGTAATCAATATTGGTGTAACCGGCCTTGTGCAGTGCGTCCACCGCCGACTGGTGTACGCATTCTAGCAGTACGAATTTAATTTTGTCTTTGCCGAGGGAGGTTTTAGGTTGGCTCATGGGGACTTCCAGTGGTGGACAACAAAAAAGGCGGCGATTCTACCACAGGGTAGGTCGCCATTTACTGCTAAACCCGGGGGCTGCGGAGGTTCTTAGGGGCTAGCGCGAAAGGTTTTAATTCCGTCATTGCCGGCGAGGAATAAAACATCCGCGCCCTGCAGGGCGAACAAACCATTGGTAACTACACCGGCAATTTGGTTGAGCTGGGTTTCCAGTGTTTTAGGTTCGTGAATGTGCAGGTCGTACACGTCGATAATGTGGTTGCCGTTATCGGTAACTACGCCCGCTCTGAGTTTGGGCGTGCCACCGAGTTTAGTGATCTGGCGGGCGACGTAGGTGCTGGCCATGGGAATGACTTCCACAGGCAGCGGAAAACGCCCGAGTACCGGCACCCATTTGGAAGCATCGGCGATGCAGATAAACTCGTCGGCAGCGGCGGCGACAATTTTTTCCCGCGTTAAGGCTGCGCCGCCGCCTTTAATTAGCTCAAGGCACGGGTTGGTTTCATCGGCGCCATCCACATAGGCCACTAAATGGCTGACCTCATTAAGCTCTAATACTTTGATGCCAAGGTTGTTGAGTCGAGCGGCGCTGGCGTCTGAACTTGCCACGGTGGCGGCAAAGCGGTCTTTGTACTGGGCGAGTTGATCGATAAAACAATTGGCCGTCGAGCCTGTGCCTATACCTATGATGCTATCGGCGCTGAGCCGAGGTAAAAGATACTCCAAGGCGGCAGTGGCTACTTGTTGTTTGAGAATTTCTGGCGCGAGCATGGGAAGCCCTTCTATAGAAGAAAGGCGCGCATTTTACCTAAACCTTAAGTGGGGCGGTGCGGAATCTTCAGGCTCCGTGCCTGCCGTGTGTTTCAGGTCTTGGCGAACACCCAGTGCTGCTCGGCGGTCTGGCAGCTCCAGAGGCTGTCGTTGATGGGCTGGCAGTCATCTATGCGTGCGGGCACTGAGTGGCCAAAACCCTTGGGTGGTTGCAGGGTTTTGCGCTCCTCTTTAAGAAAGTGGTACATGCTCTCAAAGCGGGCGGCAAAATCAAACCGCTCGGCACGCGCAGTGGCATAGATGGCGGCAAACTTATCGAAGCTTAACGTGGTATTGCCAAGCCCCAAGAGGAGCATCTTCTGCACATAAAGCGCAAAACAATTGACCAAGTAGTCCTTCTGGTCCGCTGGGTCTTTTGGTTCTGGGGGGAAGACTAATTGATTGCCTGGGGCTAGGGCTTCGGGGGTAAGGGCGGCCTTGGGTTTGTTCCACTGCAACCTAAAACGTTGGTTGCCGCAGCTGATGGTCTCGTTGGCCAGCTGGCACCCGCTTGGGGCCCCAGTTGTAGTCAATGTGCTGGTTATTTTACTAGGAGGGTGTGCTCGGGCTGGTTGGGTTTGCTCGGTTTGGGGCGCCTCAGGGGTAGGTGTCAGCTCTATGGGTTTGGCTTTAGCTGCGGGGGCAGGCAGCACAACGGCAAATTTCGCCGCCGGGCGTTTGAGTAACAGATACTGGGTGGCTGGGGAATTTTTGCGAAATTCATACAGTGCAGGCAGGCCGGTGGCCCCGCGCGCAATTAGGGTGCAATAGCTCAGCTCCATAGGGGTTTGCCCCTTGCAGCTGTCATCCGCCGCTGCGGCAAGGCTACTGAGTGAGCAAAGGGTTACTAATAGTCTGATCGTGAATTTCATAAGCAGGGTTTAAAAAAGCGGGCGCCCTATAGTAATGCCTGAGCAAAATACCGAACAGCACTGGGCGCCTTTGCATAGCTCATGGGTGGTTTTCATTAACCCGGCACCAAACCGCAGGATAATAGTTATAACCAAATGCCTCGGTAATAATTACATAAGCTAATTTTTCGCTACACAAGGATAAATCACAAGCTAAACTCATGGATATTGAGCGGCGGCAGCGCTGGTCAATGATAGTTAATGTGCTAGCGACTGCAGGGAACAATCGGTACATAGGGGCTTTTGGGTGTCGCACAATTTTTGTGTTTGGCCAACAGATTTAGCCTTGGAAAGGAATCAAGCTTATTGCCGTCCGGCCGAAATAGTGAACATGTGGACTCCCAAGGGTGATTGATTATGAACCGTTCAGGCGAATCGGGTGCTGTGCCGATGAGGCATCAGCGATTTTTCCAGCAACATGAATACTGGTATTACCGTACCCGTGAAGGAATCGATATAGGACCGTTTGATAGCCAGGCGGAAGCCCAGCGGGGTGCGGCGGAATTTATTGATTATGTGGTGAATCACAACCCGGATTTTATTGATATTTTAAGCCGCTATAAAGCGGCCGCGTAACACCTATATAACCTGCTGCATATCCTAGGCAAAACCATTTGTAACGGGCCATAAAAATAATTCTCGTCAAATGGTAATTTTTAAAGATGCTCCCGCCGTTAATCTCTGTTTTGCATTATTGAGCGTGCTCTGAGTGAGCCGCATCATCCAACTGAAAGCGAATTTTTAATTCTTTTGAATAGGGAAATAAAACATTCCCAAATCCAGCCACGTTGAATACAAATGTGTCGGCGGCGGCGAGGGCGGCTTTATCCAATATGGCATGACCAGAGGATTCGCTGACGGACTTTTCTAACAATGTGCCGTCGCTATCAATACGCAATTCTAATTTAGTGACACCCGTAAGGCCTCGGTCCATGGCGTAGGCTGGGTATAGTATGTTGGCTCGCTGGGCGAGCCAGGGCGTAGCAAATGATAGGTAAAACGGATTGTCCTGATCTTTTTGTGCGCCAACTTTTTCTAAATGGGCTTCGCACAGCGGGCTGCCAACAATGCACGGCTTGAGATTCAGCGTGAGGGCGCCAGCGCCTGCCAGTAGAGCTACTGCAAGGGGTAAGAGGAGTTTTTTTGACATGGGTACAATCTTTAGGGCGAGTTATTCAAGGTCAAATGCGCGCACGTACTGCACATCGGTGGAAGGGGTATAGGGCTTAACACTTTCGCTTATGGCGCAGGCCTCGTCAGCCTGGTTGGGCTCGCCGCTGCGGTTTAATTGCAAATGTATAAAATCAAATAAATTATTGTCAGCCAACTGCGAGGGTGAAACTTTTTGCAGTGCACCAAAGATATTATCTATGCGACCTGGGTATTGCTTTTCCCAGCCTGCCAGCATGGATTTTATGGATTGACGCTGTAGATTTTCCTGTGAGCCACACAGGTTGCAAGGAATAATAGGGAATTGTTTGAAGGCCGCATACTCCATTAAATCGTCTTCGCGGCAATAGGCCAGTGGCCGAATAATAATATTGCGGCCGTCGTCGGCTAATAATTTCGGCGGCATGGCTTTTAAACGGCCAGCAAAAAATAAATTTAAAAATAAGGTTTCAACTATGTCGTCTCTGTGGTGGCCCAGAGCAATTTTAGTGGCGCCGATGGATTCAGCAAAACCATACAGTGTACCGCGGCGCAGGCGCGAACATAGGCCGCAGGTGGTTTTGCCTTCAGGGATAATTGACTTCACAACCGAGTAGGTATCTTTTTCGATAATATGAAAAGGCACGCCCAGCGCAGTTAAATAATTGGGCAACACATCCTCAGGAAACCCAGGCTGTTTTTGATCCATATTGACGGCGATAATTTCAAAATCTACCGGTGCTGCTTTTTGCAGGGATAACAAAATATCCAACATGGCGTAGGAGTCTTTACCGCCTGAGAGGCAGACCATCACCTTATCGCCCGCTTCGATCATGTTGTAGTCGGCAATGGCAGAGCCCACTAAGCGCCGCAGACGTTTCTGCAGTTTGTTATGTTCATACTGGGTTTTGCGCGCGCGCGTGGATTCGAGCATGGGGCGACCTATTACCGCAAAAGGCGGCAATTGTAAGGGCTTGCCGCCTAGACGGCAAAGGCCTGCCGCTCAATAGCCGCATTATTAGCGGCCGGTGGCCCAAGCCCAGGCACCCGGCGGGCGTACTTTATTGGCACAAGCCTTGCGATAGCTCGTGCATGGCCAGCCGAGTAAGGCTGGGCGGTGTGTTTTCAGTGGGGGTTCCGAGTGTTCAAGCGTTTAAGTCAATGGTTAAAAGGGGCGAAAGCCGCGGTGCAAACGAATAACCGGGTGAATGCCCTTTGGGGGGATGCCGAGTCGGAATTAATTTTATGGAATGAACAACAGCGCGGCTTGGGCCGTTTGGAATTGCCTGGCCGCTCAGGGTTATTTCACAGCGCCTTACTCGGCGTGGATATTTGGGAAAATCAATTATTAATAGACATGCCTTTTCCGTCGCCACCCATTGATTTATTGCTGCCACAGACTCAATGCAAAATATCATTTATGAAGCAGCAGCAATTATTGCAATTGCTGGTGCAAGTTGAAGAGCGATTAATATTTGAAGGGCGCAGCGCGCTACTGTTGAAAATAGTACAACGGGAATTTCATTGTGATCGAAGGACCGCCGCGCGCATTGGGTTTGCCCGTGGGCACTGGCCGCTGGTGCGCTTGCAAATCCCCATGGGTGAGCAGGTGCGCGCTAGGGTGATCAATTTATCCTCTGGCGGTGCGCTACTGAATATTTTTGGTAAACACGATGGATTTATTCAGGCTAAAGCCGCCTTGGCTGTGAAGATAGAATTGACCGATGGCAGCTGTATCGATGTCAAAGCGGCGATTAAATCGGTGAGTTACTACCGCAGGCCCTGCCAGCATACGCAATTTAGAGTGCAGTTTCTGGCCCTCAGCGAAAGCGATCAACGTAAATTAGATATCTATATAGCCAACCAATACGACAGGGCGAATAAAGAGGTTGTCTTAGCGGCAAGTCTCGTGTAGCCCGAGGAAAATTTAAAGGCGCTTGATCTAGTCGTTTTTATCGCTCAAGCGGGTGAAGCCCTTATCCAATGGTAATACCGGGTGGTGGTGGCTTAGGCTGCCGTTGAAGCATTTATACAGCCTTCATTAAATCAGTACCCAAACCCACCGACTAATACACCGCACTATTTAACTGCCAATTCCCGCCTGATGGCATTTAATTTCTGCGTCAATATGCCACTGTTGATCATTTCTAGCCATTTCTCTGGCGCTGAAACCTAATGTTCAGCGCGCAATTCTAAAAGCCATTATTTTGGCGTTTAAATATAATGAGATTGGAAAAAATGCTCGTTGAATAGAGCAAGATTTCATATTCCCACTTCACCACGAATTTTGGCATGCAGCTATATTTAAATAAACATGGGGCTTGAATCATCGGGACTCATTTTGGGAGCTGCGTACCCTGTTAAGGCTGTTAATCAGTGGAAAAGGACTGCTTACAGGGGGTTTAGGAGTTAGCTATATTAAATTTTAGAGGTGGAGATTCACACAATGGGCAAACAACAATCCGGCTTTACGTTGATTGAGCTGATAGCTGTTATCGTTATTCTAGGTATTCTGGCAGCCACTGCGGTGCCGCGTTTTGTTAACTTGCAGGGAGAGGCTGCTACCGCTGCCACTCGAGGTGTAGCCGGCAGTATTGAAAGTGCATCAGCACTGAACCATGCTGTTGATGTTGCGGTTGCAGCAGGCCTCACCGATACAACCACTGATCCATTTTATAATGTGGATAATTGCCAGGATGGCGCTCTGCTTCTGCAAAATGGCGCTCTGCCTTCCGGCTACAGTATTGCTTCTACTGCAGTGGCCGATGGCGCAACAGTTACCTGCACCCTTACCGGGCCGAGCAGTACAACCGCATCCTTTACTATTATTGGCGCCGCGGGAGGCTTGTAACCTGGCCATGTGATTTAATAACTCACCTACTGGTGCGTTATTGAATAAATTCATCTCGAAGATGTGCGTAAAAAGGCTTGGGTTTATTCCCAAGCCTTTTTTATGGTCTACATTATCTACGGGCAGAGTGTGGAAACCATGGGCATGAAAGCGGAGTGCTGCACTAGCAGAGGATTTACGCTAATCGAATTAATCGCTGTATTAGTGATAGTTGGGGTAATTTCTGTGGCGGCCGTTGGGAAGTTTATGTCGCCGGACTTACACGCACTGCAAGCGGCGCGGGATCAAACACTGCTGTGTGTGCAGGGTGCGCAGCAGCTGGCCATGTCCCAGGCGCGGTCTGTGCGCGTGTTGCTCAGTGGCACTATGCTTGATGTGCGTAAAGACGCGAATAACGATGGCGTATTTGCCAGCAGCGAAAGTGTTGTGTTGGGGCCTGTGACCTATCCAATTACCCTCGCTCAAGGGGTGAGTATCTCCACTCACAGCTTAAATTTTAATAGCCTCGGTGAAGTGGCTAGCAGCACCATTACACTCACACAGCAATCTCGCACCCTCACCATTAACCTCAGCGCCACTGGGTTTGCACGCTGAGGTTTGTGGGTTTTACCGCCCCGGTTGAAATTGCTTGCTACACTTAAGGCAAAGCACCGTGCTGAGTATTGGCTATTCGGTTTGCCTTTGATCACAGCCGTTTAATTGCCCATAGGCGCGGCGATTAAAAACGTCATAGGCATTTGCAAATGGGCCGCTGTAACGGTCGGTTAATACGGCTGTAGTTATTTCTCACAATAATAATGCACATTCAGACGAGACAATTGCTGGATCAATATGCGGATTCACAGGGCAACTCAACAGCGTTCTTATCGCCATACCGGCGGCTTTACGCTGGTGGAATTATTATTTTTTTTAGTGGTAGTCGCTATTGGTTTGGGGGGATTGTTAAAGGTATTTAATGATGCCGTTTTGCATTCGGTTGACCCTGTGTTGCGGGTTAAAGCGGTGGAAAAAACTCAGGCATTATTAGATGAAATCCTTGCGCGCAAATTTGATGAAAACACGCCTAGCGGTGGCTACCCGCCCTGCAATTCTGCAGGCGCAACAGCCTGTGCAGGCATTAGCGCCGACAGCGGGTACGATGATGTGGGGGATTACAATGGCTACAGCGACAGCAGCGATACCGGCCTGGTTGTGAGTGTTGCGGTACAAAATGCGGGTACTGAAATTGGCGTGACTAACACCAATGCGCGCCGTATTACCGTCACAACCCTGATGAGTGATGGCTCTAAGGTGGTGTTAAGTGCCTATAAACTTAACTTCTAGGCCATTAAGCCATGCCTCTTGGGTGCGTCGTTTGCACGCTGTGCCGTCTACACAGTTGGGTTTTACCCTGGTTGAATTAATTTTTGTGCTAGTGATTTTGGGGTTGGTGGGCGCCATTGGCAGTAGTTTTTTAGTTGATACCATGGATATGTATCAGCGCACCGCTAATCGCGTAAAGCTCATGCAAAAAGGCCGCGTAGCGATTGAACAAATGAGCCGGTATTTGCGCGCGGCGGTGCCCAATTCTGTGCGGGTAAGCGCCAGCGGAAAATGCTTGGAATTTGTCCCCTCCGTAGCTGGTGGTTATTATTTAAATGCCTTGCCGGATAGTGAAAATGGCGGCACAGCGAGCAGTTCGGTAGCTATAGCCCCCTTAACCTATTCTGGCAGTGCTGCGAGCTTTTTTATTGTTGCACCCTTAACTTCGGCCGATATTTATACGGCGGCCAGTACCTCAGCGCGGGCAGCTGTGAGTGCTGTGGCTACCAATAGTGTCACTTTGTCAGGTGCAAAATTATTCAGCCGAAATTCGCCCGCTCGCCGCTATTATTTAGCGTCTAACCCGAAGCGATTTTGTTTAGTCAGTGGCAATCTTTATCGTTATAGCAGCTATGGTTTTTTAACCTCGACGTTGGATGATACCAGCCCCGGTGGTAGCGCTGATTTGATGTTGAATCAAATCAATCAAAGTGCATCCAGCTTTTCTATCTCCGCCGGTAGCGAGCAGCGCAATACGTCTATTGCCCTGCAATTATCCTTAACAGCCGGTAGTGAAACGGTGGTTATACGCCACCAGGTATTGGTGCGCAATGTACCCTAATACAAAGCACTTTAATAAAACGTACCTTAATAAAAAGCACTGGAACGCAAAGTCCATTAACGCAACGCGCTCAAATCGATGTTTGCCAATTGCGCAACAAGCGGGTTTTTTAATTCCTACTGCATTATTTATTGTGGTTGCCCTGGGGGCTTTGGCAATTGCGATTGCGCGTATGGCAGGCTCGGCCAATAGCATGGCGCTTAGGGAGGCATTAAGTGCGCAAGCATTTTTTGCCGCTGAATCAGGCGTTCAATTAGGTTTGTACACACTTTATAACGGTGCCACTACCCGCGCGCAAACCACCGCTAATTGCACGAGTTTGGATGTGGCGTCACAGGCATTTACCGCTACAGGTTTAAAGGCATGCTCTGTTACGTTTGACTGCGCCACGACTACTGATGCAGGCAATACACGCAGTTTTTATTTAATTACAGCGACGGCTAGTTGCGGCAGTGCTGATTTAGCCACTAGCCGTGTGTTAACGGTTAAAGCGAGTATGCAGTAATGCGCGGATACTATAAGTTGCATCTGTTGGTAAGCGCACTGTGCTTACTTGCTTCTCTAAATGGATTTGCAGCGACCTGTGCCAGTTTATTTCCCGATGGCTTGCAATCACATACGGCAAGCACAGGCAGAGTTACTTTAAACTCCGGCGCAGTGGTGAATAATTCAGGTTCTGTATTAACTGGCCCCTTGATAACTAATAATGCCGGTTCTGGCAGTTGTGGCACCGGGGTTACCTGTACGATCAGTGGTACCGCCTCGCCCGGTCAATCAATGACTATTTCCGGTGGTACCGGCGCCAATGGGGCGATAAATGTCAGCAGTGGTACTCCGAGTTTTGCGGCGGGCAACTATACATCACTGAATATTAGTAATACCTACAGCCTCACCTTTTCAACCTCGGCGGGTAATTATTATTTTACGGGTGACTGGATACTCGGCGACAGCACAACTATTAATTTCGCGCCAGGTAATTATTATATTAATGGGAATATTTATTTTAACGGGAGCGGAAGCAAACAGCTAAGAATCAGCAGTACAGGCGCAGTAAATATCTACGTCAATGGTCAAATTGTTATGGGCGGAGTGGTGACCACCCCCAGCGTATCCTCCCGTTACTTGTTGATTTACGCCAATGGCAGTATTGACGTAAACGGTGCGAGCACGATTCACGCATTTTTATATTCACACAACAGTACCGTTACACTGAATTCCACGGCTGTGGTATACGGTGGCTTGTCGGGTTCTAACGTTACATTAAACGGTGCCCAAACGGTTTATTACGAATCTACCGAAATCAGCAACGCGGCATTTGGCAGTTTTTGCACGGCGTCGGCGGCAAGTTTAAATAATTTTTTAATTGATGTAGGCGGTGGTACCGGAAGCAACTGTGCGGCATCAACCATCAATATAACGGCGCGCGATTCTAGCAACGCAACACTCACCGCTTACGCCGGTACAGTAAGTATTTCAACATCCACTGCAAATGGTGATTGGGCAAAAACGGCGACGGCGGCCGATGCTTATGGCACCCTTACCGCAGGCGCCACTGACTCAGGTGCAGCAACCTATGTATTTAATGCCTCCGATGCAGGCACTATTTCCATTAATTTAACCGATACCCACGCTGAGAGTTTAACCATTAGTTTAAATGACAGCTCGGCAGGTGTAACGAGCACATCAAGTACACTCGCATTTAGCCGCAATGCATTTGTGGTTACGAGCACGGATGGTTTAGCGAGCGATATTATTGCAGGGCGCACCCACAGTTTGCGGGTGACTATGATGAAACAAGATACCAGTGGTACCAGTTGTTCCGCGGCAAGTGATTATAATGTCAGTGGTGTAAAAGCCTGGTTAACCCGCGCAAGCTCCGACCCAGCTGGCACGGCGCCGAATCTAATTAATAGCAGTAACGCATCCGTGTCCTTACCCAATGCGAAACCGGGTTCAAATAACGTCACACTAAATTTTTCCAGCGGAATCGCCAATTTCACCTTATCGACTTCTGATGTGGGTAAATATGCGCTGAATTTTGCCGACAGCAGTAACAGTTATGCCAGTTCAGAAATTACCGGTTCGTCATCCACCTATGTGGTGCGGCCGTTTGGTTTTTATATTGCGGTTACCTCAAACCCCGCTGCATCTTCAGATTCCGGCAGTGTATTTACTACGGCAGGCACCAATTTTACTGTGAGCGTTACCGCCAAAGCTTACTCCGCAGCTGATGATGCCAATAGCGATGGTGTGCCGGATAATCACGCCGATACAAACGCTGCCAATAATGCCAACCTGGCCGATAACACGACCTTGGCTAAATTCGGCGCTGAATCTCCAGCGGAAACCATTACCCTAAGCTCGGCCCTGCGCTTACCCTCCGGTGGTGTAGATCCCGGTTTAAGTGACGGTGATGCGACGGCGAGCGACGGTCGAATTGTCAGTAGTTTCACCAGTGGTGTGGGCTCCACTACGCAGGTGTATTTTGCTGAGGTCGGCATTATTGAAATCGCCGCGACTATTACCGACAGTGATTACTTGGGGGCAGGCACCACCCCCACGGCAAACATGGTGAGCCGTTCAGGCTATGTTGGCCGTTTTAAGCCCTACCAATTTGCTGCCTCGGCGGTAAGCATTACGCCTTTTTGCAGTGTTTCTACCGCTTTTAATTATTTATCAAAAGACTTTACCGCCAATTTAACCCTCGCCGCCCAGAGTCAACAGGCTAGCACTACGCAAAATTACACGGGCACTTTTGCTAAGTTAACCTCGGCGGGCTATAGCCTAAAAGCACGCGACACAACCAGCGCAACCAATTTAACGAGCCGCATGCAATTAACGAGTTTAACGGGCACCTGGAGCAACGGGCAGGTCAGCGCCGTGGTGAATACGAATTTGGCCCGTGCCAGCGCCCCGGATGGCCCTTTTACCACCACTAAAGTGGGCGCCACAATTAGTGATACCGACTCGGTAAGTCTGCGCAGCGCCGATATCACATTTGATTCCGATGCCAACGGCAGCAACGATGCTCTGCTATTGGGGCAGAGTGTTTTTTATTTTGGTCGCCTGCGTTTAGATGACGCCTTTGGCCCGGAAACCGCTAATTTAAATGTCAGTTTTCAAACGGATTATTGGAGTGGTTCCATTTGGTCCCGCAACACGGCTGATAGCTGTACCACCATCGCTACCAGTGCCATAACCTATCCCTCTGGGGCAATTAATGTCACCGGCAATCGCACCGTCACGGTGGGGGCGGGGAGTACCACGGGCACTTATAACAGCTTGGCGGGCAGCGCAGTAAATTTTGCATCCGGCGATGCCGGGCATTATTTTTCAGCGCCAGGCAGCGGAAAAACAGGCAGTTTTTTAGTGGATGTGGATTTAAATAACTATGCCTGGTTGCGTTTTGATTGGAATAACGACGCCAGCTACAGCAACGATACCGCTCTGCCAAGTGCCCGTTATACCTTTGGTACCTACAGAGGCAATGATCGAACTTTGTTTTGGCAGGATTCTTCTGTGCCTTAATAAGCCCCTAAAGTCTTAGCCCATTGGGCCGATAACAGGAGTACATACTGTGTTTGAGGAGCCATCTGTGAATACACAAGCCGCATTGAAGTCGTACGCTAAAGTCCAGTACCGCTCAAATGTTGATGTGGCCTCGCCGCATAAGCTGATTGATATGTTGTTTGATGGCGCTATTGAGCGTATTGCACAAGCCAAAGGGGCTATGCAATTTGGGGATATCGCCCTTAAAGGGCAGAAAATCAGTAGCGCAATCAGTGTGGTGGGGGGCTTGCGTGAGAGCTTAAATACAGAAGCCGGCGGGGAGCTGGCGCATAATTTGGATAATCTTTACGTGTATATCCAACGCATTCTCACCAACGCGCACAGCAAAAACGACATTAAATTATTGGATGAAGCGGCTACTTTGTTGGGGGAGTTACAATCGGCCTGGAAACAAATTGGCTAATTAATTCTGTCTAATGTTCAGGGTTAAATCGAGATAGGCGCCTTTGGGCGCCTTATTCTTTGCTAGCGTTCAGTGCGCTGCCTTCTTGTTCTTTTAAATCTGGTTTGCTGCCCAACACGGCATTGAGCGTTTGAGTTTCTCCTTTGCGCCAAATTTCTATGGCCATAGCCTGGCCGGGGCGGGCTTTTAAAATTTCCTGCATTCCCACGGTGCCATTGCCGACGGTTTGGCCATTAATTTTTAAAATAATGTCACCGGGCGTGAGGCCTGATTTATGGGCGGGGCCATTATTAAAAATCGCCGTTACTACCACGCCGTTAATGGCTTGGAGATTGAGTTGCTGAGCTATTAATGGCGTGACCGGTTGCGCCTCAACCCCTAACCAGCCGCGCACTACCTTGCCCATCTCCACAATATCTTTTAACGACAGCAAAGCCGTGTCGGCGGGCACCGCAAGGCCGACGCCATCAAGGCTCGAATTGCCTAATCGATCCAAAATAGCCGTATTGATGCCGAGTAGATTCCCCTGCGCATCAATCAAAGCTCCGCCGGAATTGCCTGGGTTAATGGCGGCATCGGTTTGAATGAAATTCTCCAGGGTACTAATTCCCAGTCCGTGGCGGCCGGTGGCGGAAATAATACCCTGGGTTACGGTTTGGCCCATGCCAAACGGGTTGCCAATCGCCAGTACTACGTCGCCTACCTGGGCATTGCGGGGTGCGCCTATGCGAATAGCCGTGAGCTTATCGGCTTTAATGTGCAATACCGCCAAATCATTTTCTTCGTCCACCCCGACTAAGGTGGCCTGGGTTTCTCGCCCATCCTGTAATTGCACTACTACTTCATCTGCACCGCGAATAACGTGGATATTGGTAAGCAAATAACCGCTCTCGCTTACAATTACCCCACTGCCGAGGGCCGACTGCATACGCTCTTGGCGCCCAAGGTCGGCTGAATTAAAAAAGTGTCGGTAGAGCGGGTCTTCAATCAAGCGCCGTCTGCGTTCTTGAATTTTGGTGCGGGTATAAATGTTAACTACTGCCGGTGCCGCGCGCTTGACCGCTTCGGCATAGGACACCGGGCCACTAAAGGTGCCGTATGATTGCGGTGCAATCGCAGGGGCCTTGAGCGCTGTTTGGTTGGGGCGCAGCTGAGGAAATAACCAAAGGCTAATGGCGGCGACCAATAAGCCTGTTAGCAGCGGCCAAACCAGGTATTCAAGGGCTTTTCGCACTGGGCGGGTGCTTACGGCTGGTATTTAGGCGGGATAAAAACGGGCGGCGCCTTTTTATCCTCGTCTTCAAATTCTTCACTCAAACCACCTTTTTGGCCGGGGGTTTTGGGTGCCCAATCTTTTGGGGGTTCAAGGCTTACCGAGGCGTGATCAATTACCTCAGCCGCGAGGCTTTTGGCTTCGGCAGCTTCCAGTAATGCGCGGCTGATGTCCGGGCTTGCCAAGCGAGCAGCGCCCTCGGCGAGGTGTTGGTGGAGGTCTCTATAGCTTTGGGTCAGGTCGCTAATACGTTGTGATGTATCGACAAAATGTTTGGCCACCTGGTGCTGATAATTTTCCAGCTCAGCTTCGGCTTGTTGCAGGCGGTTGGCTAAAGGATTGCCGCCGCCTTGGCCAAATTTAAGGCGCCCAAGAAGCACACCCAAGCCAAGTCCGAATAGCAGTGCGGCTAGGGAGATAATCACAACCAGTTCGAGGGTGTACACAAATAGCTCCTAAAACAAAGAGATAAGATTCGCCATGATACTGTATTTGCACCAGCGGGTGGCCATTATCAATTGCGCAGGGGCAAGAGGCTTTGTACAGTTGCCGCCTTTTTTAAGTGGTTTACTCATTAATGTCTAACTCATCCACCCCAGCTTTGCTTACGCCCTTGGCGCGTTATCAGCAGGATTCGCTGCAGCCTGGTTTTATCGCCGATGCGTCTCAGGCGGCTGCAGTTGCCGCCTTGGATGAGTTGTTTGCCAGCCTTATCGCCGCGCAGGCGGCTCAGCCATCGCTTTGGCAGGCGTTATGGGTTGGGCGCAAACCCAACAAAGAGCCACTGGTGGGGCTTTATTTTTGGGGTGGAGTAGGGCGGGGTAAAACCTATTTAATGGACCTGTTTTTTGATGCGCTGCCGTTTGAGCGCAAAATGCGCACGCATTTTCACCGCTTTATGCGCCGCGTCCACGCCGAGTTAACTCAACTGAAAGGCCAGAAAAACCCTCTGGAACAAGTGGCTGATCGCTTGGCTAAAGAAACCTGTGTTATTTGTTTTGATGAGTTCTTCGTAACAGATATCACCGATGCCATGCTGCTGTCTGGATTGCTCTCGGCCCTGTTTAAACGTGGGGTTTGCCTGGTGGCAACGTCCAACATAGTCCCCGATGGCTTGTACCCCAACGGTTTACAGCGAGAGAAATTCTTGCCCGCCATCGCGCTGTTAAATCGCTATACGCGGGTTATCAATGTGGATGGCGGTGTGGATTACCGGTTGCGTACATTGCAACAGGCGGCACTGTATTTTTACCCCTTAACGGTTCAGGCGCAGTCGGAACTTGCACGTCACTTTGAACGGCTCTCCCACGGCGCTCCTCAAAACCCCGTCACGCTGACCATCGAAGGGCGTCCCGTGGTAGCGCGCAGTGAGTGGGAAGACATTGTGTGGTTTGAATTTAAAGCCATTTGCGAAGGGCCGCGATCTCAGCAGGATTATATAGTGCTCGCAAAGGAGTACCACACGGTATTGCTTTCTGAGGTTCCTATCCTTGGTGCGGCAAATGACGATGCCGCACGGCGGTTTGTTTATTTGGTCGATGAGTTTTATGACCGAGGCGTCAAGCTTATTATTTCAGCGGCCGAACCTATTGTTTCTTTATATGCAACCGGCAAATTGAGCTTTGAATTTGCCCGCACCCAAAGCCGTTTGCTGGAAATGCAAAGCGAGGCCTATCTGGCAAGCCCTCATAAGCCGTGATGGTACAAGCAGTATCGCTTGATAAGGGCAGGTTTCTTCTATAGTATTCGCGCTCTTTTTTTGGGGTGGCGTTTTGCCGCCCCGGCTCCACCTCCCCAAAGGTAGTTTTTGGGGGTTTTAGTACCTACGTTAAAGGCCAACAACATGAAGACTATTAGCGCCAATGCTCAAACAGTACAACGTGAATGGTACATCCTCGACGCTTCAGGCAAAACTCTAGGCCGTATCGCCGCTGAGATTGCAAGCCGTTTGCGTGGCAAGCACAAGCCTGAATTTACCCCCCACGTGGACACCGGTGATTACATTGTTGTAATCAATGCCGAGAAAGTCGTGGTTACCGGTAAAAAAGCGAAAGACAAGATGTATCACCACAACACCGGTTACCCAGGCGGCTTACGCACCATCAGCTTTGAAAAGCTGATCGACAAAGCTCCTGAGCGCACAATTCAAAGCGCTGTTAAGGGTATGCTGCCAAAAGGCCCACTCGGCCGTGCAGTATTCAAAAAATTAAAGGTCTATGCCGGTGCGTCTCATCCGCACACAGCGCAACAGCCCAAAGAACTCAACCTATAACGGAGGCTGCAAATGGCAGGTGAACAATATTACGGTACTGGTCGTCGCAAAACTTCTACCGCGCGTGTATTTATTTCGCTGGGTAGCGGTGCTCTGAGCATTAATGGCCGCACTTTGGAAAACTATTTTGGCCGTGAAGTTGCGCGCATGATTGTGCGTCAGCCTCTGGAGTTAATCGGCGCTGGTGACCGCTTTGATATCAATATCACGGTTAAAGGTGGTGGTAGCTTCGGTCAAGCCGGTGCTATTCGTCACGGCTTAACACGCGCTTTAATGGCCTATGATGAAACACTGCGTCCTGCTCTGCGCGCTGCGGGTTATGTTACCCGTGATGCTCGTGAAGTTGAGCGTAAAAAAGTTGGTTTGCGCAAGGCGCGCAAACGTCCACAATACTCCAAGCGTTAATCGCTTTCGTTTGGTCAAAGCCCGAACCTGGTTCGGGCTTTTTTTTGCATGTGAATTTCTTCTAAAGCCCCGGTTGCCTTGTAAGCACAGGGGTTTTTCATTACCATTGCGCGCTTTTCGCGGTGCCAGTTGTTTCATGTTTGAATGATTTAAATCAGTTGCTGGCCAGGTTCAAAGGGTAGTATTGCGGTTTTTTGATTGACGGTAATTACCCTTGCACTCGATTCGAAGTTAATAATTTGTCCTATCATTCTTGTTTCCCAATTTTTTCCTTTTGCCACAGGAGATATACGTCATGAGTAATGACGAAATAAACCGCGGGCGTCGCCGTGTATTAACGGCGGTGACATCTGCCGTGGGTGCTGTAGGCGCGGTCGGTGCAGCCGTTCCGTTTGTCGGCTCCTGGTCCCCAAGCGCTAAAGCAAAGGCGGCCGGTGCACCCGTTGAAATCAACATCAGCAAAATTGAGCCCGGTCAGATGGTGACGGTGGAGTGGCGCGGAAAGCCAGTTTATGTGGTTCGTCGTACCAAGGAAGCGCTTGCGGGTTTGAAGGTCAACGAAGCTCAATTGCGCGATCCTACCTCAGCCAAATCAACACAGCCCTCCTATGCCAAATCCGAGAGCCGCTCCATCAGCGGCAAAGAAGAGATAGTGGTATTGCTCGGTGTGTGTACGCATCTAGGTTGCGCCCCCGGCTTCGAGCCTAAAGTTGGTGCCGTTGATCTTAGCGGTGGCAAGACATGGCAGGGTGGCTTCTTCTGTAAGTGCCACGGTTCTATGTACGATTTGGCTGGTCGCGTGTTTCAGGGTGTACCAGCTCCATTAAATTTAGAGGTGCCCGCTCACAAGTATCTTAGTGATTCGGTCATTCTTATTGGCGAAGATCAAGGGGCCTAAATGATGAATTGGCTAACGGGGCTATGGCAGTGGGTAGATAAGCGTCTACCGGTTCAACGCGCGTGGGATACCCACATGGGTAAATACTACGCACCTAAGAATTTTAACTTTTGGTATTTTTTCGGTGTTTTGTCGCTGTTAGTGCTGGTTAATCAGCTGCTAACCGGTGTTTGGCTGACCATGAACTATGAGCCAACCGCACAGGGCGCTTTTGCATCCGTTGAATACATTATGCGTGACGTGCCATACGGCGATGTATTGCGCTATATGCACTCCACCGGCGCATCCGCATTTTTTATCGTCGTTTACCTGCACATGTTCCGCGGCATGATGTACGGCTCCTACAAAGCCCCTCGTGAATTGGTGTGGATCTTTGGTATGTTCATTTATGTGCTCCTGATGGCTGAGGCCTTCATGGGGTACGTGTTGCCTTGGGGGCAAATGTCTTACTGGGGTGCCCAGGTTATCGTGAATTTATTTGGTGCCATTCCTGTAGTGGGTGAAGACCTAGTGCAGTGGATTCGAGGCGACTATTTAATTTCCGGCGCTACGTTAAACCGCTTTTTTGCACTGCATGTGGTGGCGTTGCCGATTGTGTTGTTAGCCTTAGTTGTCATGCACATTCTTGCACTGCACGAAGTGGGCTCCAATAACCCAGACGGTATTGAAATCAAAAAGAAAAAAGACGCCAATGGTATTCCTCTTGATGGTGTGCCGTTCCACCCTTATTACACCGTGCACGACCTGGTTGGAATTTGTGTATTTTTATTTGCCTTCTGCGGCATTATTTTCTTCATGCCGGAAATGGGTGGATTCTTCCTTGAGCACGCCAACTTCGAACCTGCCAACGGCTTAAAAACACCCGACCATATCGCACCGGTTTGGTATTTCACCCCGTTCTACGCCATGCTGCGTGCGGTAACGATTGAAATTGGGCCGCTAAATTCCAAGTTTTTGGGCTTTGTTGTAATGGCAGCAGCCATCGCAATATTATTTGTACTGCCTTGGTTGGATAAAAGCCCGGTCAAGTCTATCCGCTTTAAAGGGCTGTTTAGTCGTATTGCACTGATTGTATTTGCGGCTTCGTTTGTTATCTTGGGTTATTTAGGGGTTAAACCTGCTAATGAGGCGCGCACGGCCCTCGCGCAAATTTGCACCGTTGTGTACTTCTTGTATTTCATCGGTATGCCTTTCTGGACAAAGCGTGAAAAAACCTTGCCAGTTCCCGACCGTGTACAAGCTAAAGGTTTGGGCAAGCACTGGGTATTTGGCGGTTTGTTGCTGTTCATTATCCTGGTGGTCGCTCCCATTAAAGCCGTTGCCAACGAACAAATGGGGCATTGCGGTACTGTGGCATGTGATCATTTCGAGCCGAACTTTGACGATAAAGCCTCCTTGCAGCGCGGTGCGAAATATTTTGTTAACTACTGTATGGGCTGCCACTCCGCTAATTTCTCGCGTTTTTCCCGTGTAGCTCAGGATTTGGACTTGCCTGAAAAGTTGGTGGCGGAAAACCTTATCTTTGGTGATCAAAAAATTGGTGAAACCATGGGTATTGCCATGGCGCCTAAGAAATCCAAAGCATGGTTCGGCGCTACACCACCGGATCTAAGCCTTGAGACACGCGCCCGTAGCCCGGAGTGGGTATTTACCTATCTGCGCAGTTTTTACCGAGACGATACCCGCCCCACCGGCGTTAATAACAAGGTGTTCCCCAATGTAGGTATGCCCCATGTTTTGCTTGAGTTGCAGGGGTTGCCCGAATGTGCCACTGGCCCCCACCGCGACATCCATGGCAAGACTGAGCGTGACAAGCTGGGTGAGCCTAAAATGGTCGAGTGCGGTAAGTTAGAAGTAGGTAAAGTAAAGGGCACCATGACGCCTGCCGAGTACACTGAAGCGGTAGAAGACTTGGTGAATTTTATGAGTTACCTGTCTGAGCCTGGCGCAGCCAAGCGTGAGAGCATGGGTTGGTACGTGTTTGCATTTCTCGCTGTATTTTTTGTCTGTGTGTTGGCCTTAAACCGCGAATACTGGAAAGACGTGCATTAACAGCCATGACACCGGGGTTATTCGCCCCGGTGTCTGTTTTCCAATTAATCAGCGCTAAGCTAAATTCCTAACGCCTCCCGCCAGTTCAACCCATGCCCAATAACCTGCGCAGGTTATCGCAATACTTAGGCTTTAAGGTTGCGTTGCGCTTAGGTGTTTCACTAGACTTCGTTTTTCCCGATGCCCTGCCAGCTCCAATCAAGCGGTGGGCCCATTTAGTTGAAGCAGGTGTTTATGTCCATGACCTCTAGTAAGCCATACCTGATCCGGGCCCTCTACGAATGGATTTTGGATAATAACCTCACCCCCTACCTTGCCGTTGATGCGCTTAGCCCCAGTGTTCAAGTGCCCCAGCAGTATGTGAATAAGGATGGCCAGATCATCCTTAATATCGCCCCCAGAGCGGTGGACGCGATTAATTTAACCAACGATGCCATAGTGTTTTCTGCCCGTTTCGGTGGTGTATCTACCGATATTTATGTGCCTTGTTTTGCTGTGCTGGGCATATATGCTCGTGAAAACGGCAAGGGAATGATGTTCGAGCGCGAGGCTGAACCGCCACCATCTGAGCCAGTTCCACCCAAAACATCTGGGCCCTCGGCTGAAAAACGGCCCAGTTTACGTGTGGTTAAATAGCCAGCCGTTTGGTTAAACGCCAGGAAATCAGCCCTTTAGGATGCGTCTATTTTGTGATTCCCATAATTATTGATATAGAAGCATCCGGCTTTGGTAGCGGTAGCTACCCCATTGAGATTGGTTTTATCGACGACACGGGGCAGCGTTATTGCAGCTTAATAAAACCCCTGCCCGAATGGACCGCCTGGGATGAAAGTGCGTTTAGCATTCACGGCATCAGCCGCAGTTATTTAGAGCACCACGGTAAACCTGCTGAGCTGGTAGCCAATGAACTAAATGCGCTTTTAGTGGGTAAGCGGGTGTTTTCTGATGGTTGGGTGGCCGATCAATTTTGGCTGAATACGCTTTTCCAGGCGTTGGGCATGTGGCCCACTTTTACGCTTTCTCCTATTGAGGGCATCCAAACTCCTCGTCAGCACGAGTGTTGGGATCAGACGTTGAGTCGGTTGCGCGAGCAGCACAATGAGCAGCGTCATCGTGCATCTAGTGATGCTTATCTCATTCAGCTCGCCTTTATCACCTCAGCAAAAATCGCTAGCTAGTCAAACTTCTGCTTGCCATATTCATTTTTACCCCACACCATGTGCGTTAGTTAACACTGCACAGAGTATTCATTCGATCTTCAAACGCTCTGTAGACTGCCGCTGTTCGGCTGATGGTTCATTGCCGATGCGCCGTAAAATTCGCAGTAATGAGTTCGCCCCATCTATTGTTTGAACCTTAAAAGAGGATAAACCTTCATGACCGAATCAGTTGTTGTCTTGGGAATTGCAAGAACCGCCATGGGCGGAATGCAGGGTGTGTTTGGTGAGTTACCCGCCCCTCAACTTGGTGGCGCGGCGATTAAAGGCGCCCTCGAAGACGCCAAGGTTGCCGCAGCAGAAGTCACCGAGGTGCTTATGGGCTGTGTACTACCGGCGGGTCTAGGGCAGGCGCCCGCGCGTCAGGCCAGCTTGGCGGCGGGAATCGCCAAATCCGTTCCCACCAGTACGCTCAATAAGGTGTGTGGATCAGGTATGAAAACCGTCATGATGGCGCGAGACTCTTTACTTGCCGGTAGCAATAAACTGGTGGTGGCCGGCGGTATGGAGAATATGTCATTGGCCCCCTATATGTTGACTAAGGCGCGTAGCGGTTATCGTTTGGGCCACGGCGAGCTGCTCGACCATATGTTTTTAGATGGCTTGCAGGATGCCTATCAGGGCGGTCTCATGGGGAATTTTGCAGAGCTGACGGCTGAAAAGTATCAATTTAGTCGCGAAGCCCAGGATGCATTTGCTATTGAGTCATTGAAACGCGCCAACGCTGCCATCAACAACGGCGATTTCAAGCGTGAAATTGTGCCTGTGACGCTTAAAAGCAAAAAGGGAGATCAGGTGGTGGATACAGATGAACAGCCCGGCAATGCTCGCCCCGATAAAATTCCTTCCTTAAAGCCCGCCTTTAAAAAAGACGGCACCGTAACGGCGGCCAATGCCAGTTCTATATCCGACGGCGCCGCTGCTTTGGTTTTATCGACCGCAAGCTATGCTAAAGAAAAGGGCTTTAAGCCCATTGCCAAAATTGTCGCTCAAGCTCAATTTGCTCACGAACCTGAGTGGTTCACCACGGCACCCGTGGGAGCGATGAAGCAGGTGCTTGAAGTGGCTGGCTGGTCCATTGAGGAAGTGGATTTATTTGAGATCAACGAGGCCTTCGCCGTGGTCACCATGGCGGCCATGGCTGATCTTGCGATTCCCCACGAAAAGGTCAATGTCAATGGCGGGGCCTGTGCATTGGGGCATCCGCTGGGGGCGTCTGGCGCTCGGGTACTGGTGACTTTAATTGCCGCATTGGCCAATCGAGGTAAAAAACGCGGTATTGCCAGCCTGTGTATTGGCGGTGGTGAGGCGGTGGCTATGGCAGTTGAGCTTATCTAAACCGTATTACAAAAGGGGCTTCGGCCCCTTTTTTAGTTATCTTTAAAATAGACCTGTACCTTTTCCCCATCGCTTAATTATTGAGTCGCTTTGGCTGCTAAAGCACCAGCTAGAGTTATATTTGTCAGAGCCACATCTGTCTCTCCCTGTTTATACTGGATTCTATTCCCATTTTTATAGCTAGTACCCTGGGGCAGGTGGTTAGGAGCAATTTGCGATTGCTCAGCCTGAACAGCAGTCAAAACTTCGGCGAGGAAATTTCCCGCCAGACCTTGCAATCGAGTTTCGGCTACCCCACTTAATAGCCTTTTGCCGACGTTCATCCTTCTGAGGGTTTCAAATGGATACGCATGATTACGATTCCACCAGTGTCACCTCAATTCCATTGTTGCCGCTTAGAGATGTGGTGGTGTACCCCCACATGGTTATCCCATTGTTTGTGGGCAGGCAAAAATCCATAGCAGCCCTTGAGCGGGCTATGACCGATGACAAACAAGTGTTGTTGGTTGCACAGAAACATCCTTCCGTGGACGAGCCTCGCTTTGATGACCTTTATAACGTGGGTACGGTTGCACAGATATTACAGCTGTTGAAATTACCCGACGGCACCGTAAAGGTGTTAGTCGAAGGCCGCAGCCGAGCGCAAATTGAATCCGTTGATGAATCCGAGCGTTGTTTTCTCGCCCATTGCACGACTATTCCGGCCGATAAGGTGTACACCCGCGAAGAAGAGACCATGGCGCGCGGCTTGTTAAAACGCTTCGAGCATTACGTTAACTTCAGCAAAAAAGTACCGGTTGAGGTGTTGAACTCACTCAATGGTATCGATGAGCCGGGGCGCTTGGTCGATACCATTGCCGCTCATATGACCTTAGATCTGGGCCAGAAGCAGCGCGTACTGGAGTTATTTAAAGTAGGCGAGCGTTTAGAGCACCTGATCGGATTGATGGACGCTGAGGCCGATCTTTATCAGGTTGAAAAGAAAATTCGCGGCCGTGTTAAAAAACAAATGGAGAAGAGCCAGCGAGAGTACTACCTCAACGAACAGCTCAAAGCGATACAAAAAGAATTGGGTGAGTTGGGCGAAGAGGCTGGTGAGGGCGATGAATTTGAACGGCGTATTCAAGATGCCAAAATGCCCCAAGCCGCCGAAGAAAAGACCCGCGCTGAAATCAATAAACTAAAAATGATGTCGCCCATGTCGGCCGAGGCGTCGGTCATACGCTCTTATGTAGATTGGATGCTCAATGTGCCCTGGAATAAGCGCAGCAAAATTAATATGGATCTTGCCCACGCGGAAAAAGTATTAGAGGAAGACCATTACGGCCTGACCGAGGTGAAAGAGCGCATCTTGGAATACCTGGCCGTGCAAAAGCGGGTGAAAAAAATCAAAGGCCCCGTCATTTGTTTGGTGGGCCCTCCCGGGGTGGGTAAAACCTCCTTGGGCGAATCCATCGCCCGCGCAACCAATCGCAAGTTTGTGCGTATGGCGTTGGGCGGCGTGCGGGATGAAGCGGAAATTCGCGGTCACCGTCGCACCTATATAGGTTCATTACCCGGCAAATTGCTGCAAAAAATAGCCAAAACCGGCGTAAAAAACCCGCTATTTTTGTTCGATGAAATTGACAAAATGGGCATGGATCACCGCGGGGACCCCGCTTCAGCACTGCTAGAAGTGTTAGATCCTGAGCAGAACAACAAATTTAACGACCATTATTTGGAGGTCGATTACGACCTGTCTGATGTGATGTTTGTCTGCACCTCAAACACTATGAATATCCCCGGCCCGCTGCTTGATCGTATGGAGGTGATTCGCATCCCAGGCTACACGGAAGATGAAAAGCTCAATATCGCCATGCGTTATTTGCTGCCGAAGCAGCGCAAAAATTGTGGCCTGGCCGATGATGAGTTGATCGTTGAGGAGGCCGCTTTACGCGATATTATTCGTTTTTATACCCGCGAAGCGGGGGTGCGCAGCTTGGATCGGGAAATCGCCAAACTTTGCCGCAAGGTGGTGACTGAAAATGTTAAGTCCAAAAACAACGCTGCTCGAGTGCTCACCTCTGAGCATTTAGAGCACTACCTCGGCGTGAAAAAAACTGATTATGGCCGCGCCGATACGGAAGATCGTATTGGGCAGGTGACCGGATTGGCCTGGACTCAGGTGGGCGGTGAGCTGTTGACCATTGAAATCGCCTCGGTGCGCGGCAAGGGGCGCTTGGTAAAAACCGGCTCCCTTGGCGATGTCATGCAAGAATCTATTCAGGCGGCGTTTACAGTGGTGCGCGCGCGCGCGAAGCTGCTGGGGATTGCCCCAGACGCTACTGAAAAACACGATATTCACATTCACGTCCCCGAAGGCGCCACCCCCAAAGATGGCCCCTCGGCGGGTATTGCTATGTGTACCGCCTTGGTCTCCGCCTTGACGCGTATTCCGGTGCGCGCCGATGTGGCCATGACCGGTGAGATTACCCTGCGTGGTCAAGTGCTAAAGATTGGCGGCCTCAAAGAGAAATTACTGGCGGCCCATCGAGGTGGAATTAGAACAGTATTGATTCCAGGCGACAATGAAGCTGATTTACGGGAAATTCCCGATAACATCAAAGCTGATTTGGTCATCAAACCGGTGCGCCATATCGAAGAGGTACTGGCTGCAGCCTTAACTCATGCACCGGCTGCATTTAGTGATGATGAATTCGCCGCGCTGGAGAGTAAGGCGTTTGATTTACCCAAAGATTCGCCCGGCATAAGTACCCACTAACCGGCTAAATGAGGCGCCGTTTCGGATTTCCTTGAGAGTTTTCTTGACCGGTCTGGCGCCTGTTGGTATAAATCGCAACCTCCTTGGATCTAACTAAGGCTCGGGGTTGTTGTACATATTCATTGTTGAGTTGTAAGACTGAAGAATTTTTAACCATTACGTACCTAATAATAAGAGGGGTTGTTACGTGAATAAGTCCGAATTAATCGATGCCATTGCTGCTTCTGCAGATATTTCTAAGGCCGCTGCAAGCCGTGCATTGGACGCAGTGACTGAGTCCATCATGGGCGCATTAAAAAAGGGTGATCAAGTTGCTTTAGTGGGCTTTGGAACCTTTGCTGTGAAAGAGCGTGCTGCACGTACGGGCCGCAATCCTCAAACTGGAGCACCTATCGATATAGCCGCTGCAAAGATCCCTTCCTTTAAACCAGGCAAGGCGTTAAAAGACGCAGTTAACTAATTCATTGGCCGTCGCAAGGCGGTGGTGGATGTCAAAAGGGCGCATTGATGCGCCTTTTTATTGTCGGTAAGTCGAAAATGCTCTGTTGGAATTTCTCTCTATGATCCAAGACCTTCGTGAAAATTTGAAAGGCACTGTTGCAGTAGTAGTTGGTGCAGTGGTTCTGTTAGCCATGATAGTAACGGGACAACAGGTGTCCAAGACTTCATTTACTGACACTGTGGCGAGTGTAAATGGTGATGATATCTCGCTGAAGGATCTTCGCCGCGCTATGACACAGGAGAAAATCCGCCTAAAAAACCAGTTCGGTTTGCCCGATGATGCCGAACAACTCAAAGATGAAAATCTAAAGCAACCGGCGCTCACTAGCCTTATGCGTCAACGGGCTGTCATTCAGGCTGCTCAACGCTCGGGTATGGGTGTGTCAGAAGTGGTCATAAAGGATCAAATTAAGCAGGCATTTACCCAGGACAAAAAATTCAATACTCAGGGGTTTAATGCTTATCTAGCTAACTTTGGTTTCACTCAAGCTAGCTTGGTGCAGCAAGAGTCTGAAAGCTACATTGTGCGTCAGCTGCTTAGCGGGCTTAGCGAGACGGCGTTCATTACTCAGCAAGACTTGGATTTACTGGCAGGCATCGTAGGCCAAAAGCGCACCTTTAGTGCTATTACCATTCCGAAAGAAAAGGCTGCGAAGGTAAACCCCAGCGAAGAGGAAATTGCTCAGTACTATCAGGATAACCAAAGCAGCTTCAGCGAACCGGAGAAGGTATCGCTGCAGTACCTGGAGGCTTCTGTCGCCGAGCTGGCTAAGAGCCAAACGGTTAGTGAAGAAGACGTGAAAGCGGCTTTTGATAAAGAGTTGGCTGAGTTCAAAACAGAACCCCAGCTGAGCATTGCGCATATTCTCATCGACACGACCAAAAACAGCGCTGATGGCGAAGCAAAAATCGCCCAGGTGCAAGCCAAAATCAAAGCCGGTGAAGCCTTTGATGCCTTGGCTAAAACCTACTCGGATGACTTGGGTTCTAAAGAGCTTGGCGGTGATTTGGGTGTTATGACTGGTGACAGTTTTCCCGCTGAATTTAAAACTGCCGTGGCAGCATTAAATGAAGGGCAAGTGTCAGGCCCACTAAAATCCAGTGCCGGAACTCATTTTGTGAAGCTGGTAAAGAAAACTACGCCAGTGCCACCGACACTTGAAGGCCGTCGTGCGGCTATTACGTTGCAGCTCGCTACTGATAAAGCGGCAGAGAAATTCACCGATCAAATCAAAGCCCTAGAGGAAGCCACTTTTGGTAAAAGTGATTTATCCGGTGCGGCCTCCGCTCTGGGATTAAAAGTTCAGGAGACGGAGTTGTTCTCCAAGTCGGGCGCTGCAGGCATCACGGCTGAGCCCTTGGTGCTGGAAGCGGCTTTTGCAAAAGATGTTCTGGAGCAGGGCCAAATAAGCAAGGTGTTAGAGCTGCCCCAAGAGCGCGCTGTGGTGATCCGCTTAAAAGAGCATAAGCCCAGCCATGTTAAACCTCTCGCTGAAGTACGCAGTTCGGTTGTTGAAACTCTGGTGCAACAAAAAACCGCGGCTCAATTACAGGCCCTGGCCAAAACGCTTAGCGACAAGCTGCGGGCTGGTGCTAAGGCCGAAGAGGCCGCTAAAGAACTCGGTTACACCTTTGCTCAATTTGAGAAACAGGACCGCTTTAAGTCTACGGCTGATCGAGAGATTCTGCAGTTTGCCTTCGGTATGGTGCGCCCAGCTGCGCAGCCCCAGGTGGAGAATTTCGCTATCCGTAGTGGTGGTCAGGTCGTCATTAGCCTCACCGCAGCTACAAATGGTGCGGTGGCTGATCTTGAGGCTCAGCAGTTGGCTGGCATTAAATCCCAAGTGGTGCAACAGAATAGTACTGATGACATTGCCGCCTATGAAGGTGCCCATTTTTCTGCTGCTAAAGTGAAAATGTAGGCAAGTTCAGTTGTTCACTGAAAAGCCCAACTCACTACACCTGGGTTGGGCTTTTTTATTGTTATTCCCGGAGATTTCTTTATGCCCAAAGCCTCGCCTCTGATTGTTGCGCTTGATTATGCCGATGCAGACCAAGCCTATGCGTTGGCTGCGCGGCTGGACCCGCAGTACTGCCGATTGAAGGTGGGTAAAGAGCTGTTTACGGTTGGTGGCCCCCAGGTGCTGGAGCGTTTGCAGAACAAAGGCTTTGAATGTTTTCTCGATCTTAAATTTCACGACATTCCCGCCACGGTTGCCAAAGCCGTATCCGCGGCTGCCCGCTTAGGGGTTTGGATGGTGAATGTACACGCCAGCGGCGGCGTGCCCATGATGCAAGAAGCCAAAGCCGCATTGGAGCCGTTTTCAGCTCCACCGCTACTCATTGCCGTCACCGTATTAACCAGCATGTCTCAAGAAGTGTTCAGTCAAACGGGTTTTCCTGGCTCAATCGCGGATCGCGTAACCTTTTTAGCCCGGCTTGCCGCACAGGCAGGCTTGGACGGGGTGGTGTGCTCGGCCCAGGAGGCCAGCGCCATTAAGGGTCAGTCTGGCCGCCCACTGTTAGCTGTAACGCCCGGTATCCGTCCCTTAGGCGCCGACAACCAAGATCAGTCGCGGGTGTTGACACCTACAGCCGCGCTACAAGCGGGTAGCGATTTCTTGGTGGTTGGCAGGCCTATTACCCAGGCTGAAGATCCGGCCGAGGCCTGTTATGCGCTCTACCAATCCATTCAATCAACACCCTAAACGATGATCTAAAAGGCTTCTTATGATCCCGGTAATTACAATTGACGGCCCCAGTGGCGCCGGTAAGGGAACCCTGAGCCGATTAGTGGCTGAGCGCCTGGGATTTAGTATTTTGGATAGTGGCGCGCTGTACCGTTTAACGGCCCTCGCGGCGATGGATCAGGGGGTTGATTTTATTGACTCGGCGGCGCTTGCCATGCTTGCGCGTCACTTGGATATTGAATTTTGCCTCCAGGCTGGACGGGTGATGATTCTTTTGGCAGGCAAGGATGTCACCGATACAATTCGCGCAGAGGCGGTAGGAATGGGGGCCTCGAAGGCTGCTGCGGTGCCTGCTGTGCGCGACGCCTTATTGCAACGTCAGCGTGATTTTCGTCAGCTGCCCGGCCTAATTGCTGACGGCCGAGACATGGGAACGGTGGTCTTCCCTGACGCCCCCCTCAAAATCTTCTTAACCGCCAGTGCTGCTATCAGAGCGCAGCGTCGCTTTGACCAGTTGCAGCTGCAAGGCCAGCAAGCGGATCTTGCGCAAATTACCGCTGATATAGAAAAGCGTGATACCCAGGATGCCCAGCGGGCCGTCGCTCCCTTGCGCCCAGCCGCTGATGCCAAGCACCTGGATAGCACTGCCATGTCCATTGATGAGGTGCTGGCCAAAATTCTGCAGCATTGGCACGAGGTAAGGCCCTAATGGTGCGCGTTTTGGTTTGGTTTAAGCGGCTGTTTGTATTGGTATGGCTGCTGATACTGGTGTTTGTCAGTGCAGCAATTACGGCAGATAACCCACAACCCATGACCCTACATTTGTTCGGCAAAGCCTATCAAGCCAGTGCGGGTTTTATTTTTATGGTTTCCCTGGGGGTTGGAGCGCTGCTGGGGATAGTTCTTTTATTGCCTAAACTATGGATTTTGCAGCGCAAGGTGCGAAAGCTTGTGACGCATCTTCAACAGCAGCAGCAAACCCCGGCGGGTTAACTATTCCTCCTGGCACGGTTGCCAATGGTTCTTAAGCCAAACTATTTGCCTTGATTGGCAAATAGTCGTTGATATCCCCCTTATAGTTTGATAGTTTCCCCGCGCCTTTTTTGCCTGAGCAAAAGAGCTTTAGGAGCGTGCGCCAACCAGTTACCGGCGGCGCTCTTGTGTCATTAACCGGCCCGCTGACTGGTAAAGCGGCAGGCAGATGTTCGCATCCGCCATAAGCTAAATAAACATAGGTATTGTAATGAGCGAGAGTTTTGCAGAGTTATTTGAAGAGAGCCTAAAAACGGTTGATATGATCCCTGGCAGCATCGTGACCGGTGTTGTTATTGATATCGACAGCGATTGGGTAACTGTACACGCAGGCCTTAAATCCGAAGGCGTTATCCCTGCGGAGCAATTCTATGATGAGAACGGCAAGTTAACCCTGAGCATCGGTGACGAAGTCCAAGTGGCTTTGGAAACTGTTGAAGACGGTTTTGGTGAAACTCGACTTTCTCGTGAAAAAGCCAAGCGCGCAGAATCTTGGAAAGTACTTGAATCCGCCCACGCCGCTGAAGAAGTGGTTAAAGGTATTATCAATGGTAAGGTTAAAGGCGGCTTCACTGTGGATGTTGCCGGTATACGCGCCTTCTTACCAGGCTCTTTAGTGGATGTTCGTCCTGTCCGTGAGACAACCCATTTAGAGGGCAAAGAGCTTGAATTCAAAGTGATTAAGCTCGATCAAAAACGCAATAACGTCGTGGTATCTCGCCGCGCAGTGATGGAACAAGCCAACTCTGATGAGCGTGATGAATTACTGGCTACCCTGCAAGAAGGCATGGCTGTTAAGGGTGTGGTTAAAAACCTTACCGATTACGGCGCCTTCGTTGACCTGGGCGGCGTAGATGGCTTGTTGCACATCACCGACATGGCTTGGAAACGCATCAAGCACCCAAGCGAAATCGTTACTGTTGGCGATGAAATTGAAGTTAAAGTTCTTAAGTTCGACCGTGAGCGCAATCGTGTATCTCTGGGCCTCAAACAATTGGGCGACGACCCATGGGCTGCTATCACTCAGCGTTACCCAGAAGGTGCCAAGGTTAAAGCACGTATCACTAACCTCACCGACTACGGCTGCTTTGCTGAAATCGAAACCGGCGTTGAAGGTTTGGTGCACGTATCTGAAATGGATTGGACCAACAAAAATATTCACCCCAGCAAAGTTGTGCAATTAGGCGACGAAGTTGAAGTGATGATTTTGGACATAGATGAAGAGCGCCGTCGTATTTCCTTGGGCATCAAACAATGCCAAGAAAATCCCTGGGATGCTTTCTCTAAGCAATTTGCTAAAGGTGATAAAATCTCCGGCAAAATTAAATCCATTACTGACTTCGGTATTTTCATCGGTCTTGATGGTGGCATCGACGGTTTGGTTCACCTGTCTGATATTTCTTGGAACGAAACCGGCGAAGAAGCCGTGCGTAAATTCAAGAAAGGCGATGAGCTGGAAACCGTTGTATTGGCTATCGATCCAGAGCGTGAGCGTATCTCTTTAGGTATTAAACAACTTGAGCAGGATCCATTTACTGTTTACGTTGGCACCTACGATAAAGGCAGCATCGTTAAGGGTACTGTTAAAGAAGTAGACGCTAAGGGTGCAGTAGTTGTATTGGCTGACGACGTTGAAGGTACTTTAAAAGCCTCTGACTTAAGCCGTGAGAAAGTTGAAGATGCGCGAAATGTGCTCAAAGAAGGTGATGTAGTTGAAGCTAAAATCACCAACGTTGACCGCAAAAACCGCACTATTATTCTTTCTGTTAAAGCGAAAGACGTTGATGACGAAAAGAGCTCCATTAAAGATCTGAAACAAACTGAGCAAGTAGCACCTGCTACCATCGGTGATCTGATCAAAGCTCAAATTGAAAGCCAACAAAACAACTAATTGTTGTTGAAGTGGAAGCGGCCTTAGGGCCGCTTTTTTTTGCTCTGAGTTTTTAGCTGTGGCCTTAAACCTAAAAACCTCAGTTAAACCCTGCTGCGCCTTAGGCGCTCTCGCTAAGGGCTCAGCTGAGGTTTTAGGTTAAATTGAATAGATGTTTGCGCTGTGTTTTATCCGGGCCAGGTACTGAAATTAGCCGAGTGTAATTAGAATAATTTGGCGAGTAATACAGGAATTGCTGTTTCAACACGCAATATTCGCTCGCCGAGCTGCACCTGGGTAAAACCCTGCTGCAAAAATAGCGCAACCTCGTTATCCACAAAACCTCCTTCCGGCCCAATGGCTAAAATAGTCTGTGCATTGTTCAATTGATTGGCCGCTGCAGCCTCGCCTGGATGGGCAATAATTTTATTCGGGTGGGTTTTGCATAAATCCGGCAGCAACTGGTGGGAAAACTCGCGCCAGTTTGGGCATAACACAACCTTTGGCATTTGTGTGGCTTTGGCTTGTTCAAGGCCGAGCGCTAATTGCTCATCAATAGCCGCCGGTTTTAATAAGGGCGTTTGCCAAAAACTTTTTTCCACGCGTTCGCTGGCAATTAATACCAGCTGTTGTACACCCATGGTCGCAATGGTTTGCAGGCTTCTTTGCAGCATGCGCGGGCGCGGCAGGCCCAGTACCAGGCTGCAGGGCAGGGTGGAAGGCGGTGGCCGCTGTAGGCCTAAGAGCTGTAACTCTGCAGAGTCTGGGGTGATAGATTCGACGCGCGCCTGATCGAGAAAGGAATTTTTTATGCCGACGTTAATCACTTTGCCAGCGCTAACTTTTAGCACATTATTTAAATGATCGAGCTTGTGGCCGCGCAGGCTGACCACGCCAGTTGGACTTATTTCGTCCGGGTTTAGCAACAGAATATTCATGATGTATGGGGCGCTGGACGTGCGTGCAAGCGGGTGTGAGGGCTGTATTAAATGGCGTTCCCGACAGGAATCGAACCTGTATCTAAGCCTTAGGAGGGCCTCGTTTTATCCATTAAACTACGGGAACATAAAAGCGTGTCGTGCAGTGGGGCGGCAATTCTACCAATATCCGCACCGGCTCACTAGGTGGTATCACCCACCTAGTTTACTGATCGCTGTGGCGTAAGCACTGCGCCGGATTATTTAGCCAGTTGATTTAATATATCCAGCGCTTGTTGTTCGGCGTTGCCCACATAGCTGCTGGGCGTAAGTGCTGCTAATTGCGCCTTAGCTTCAGCTGGAATATCGAGTTGCTCAACAAACGACTGCATAATCGCTTGAGTAATTTTTTGGCCACGGGTGAGTGCTTTGAGTTTTTCATAGGGCTCTTCTATAGCAAAGCGGCGCATCACGGTTTGAATCGGTTCTGCCATAACTTCCCAGGCGGCATCCAAATCGGCGGCAATAACGGTGGGGTTAATTTCTAATTTGCGAATACCTTTGAGCACAGAGGCATAAGCAATTTCACCATAACCAAATCCTACTCCCATGTTACGCAATACAGTGGAATCGGTTAAATCCCGTTGCCAGCGGGAAATAGGTAATTTTGCCGCCATATGCAACATAACTGCGTTGGCAAGGCCCAGATTGCCTTCTGAATTTTCAAAATCAATGGGGTTTACCTTGTGTGGCATGGTAGAGGAACCCACTTCACCAGCGATGGTTTTTTGCTTGAAGTAGCCGAGCGAAATGTAACCCCAAATATCGCGGTTAAAATCGATCAGAATAGTGTTAAAGCGCGCAACGGCGTCGAATAATTCGGCGATATAATCGTGCGGTTCAATCTGTGTGGTGTACGGATTGAACTCTAGCCCTAAGGATTTAATAAACTGTTGGGCGTGGCTTTGCCAATTAATGTCTGGGTAGGCGGATAAATGGGCATTGTAGTTGCCCACAGCGCCGTTAATTTTACCCAGCAGCTGCACCTGTTTAATTTGTTCGATTTGCCGATGTAAACGATAGGCCACGTTGGCCATTTCTTTGCCCACCGTGGTGGGGGAGGCGGTTTGGCCGTGGGTGCGCGATAACATGGGCACCGCAGCATATTCCTTCGCCATGTTGGCAATCGCCGTTAAAATTTCCTGCATGGCAGGCACCAATACTTGGTCGCGGCCAGCTTTTAACATTAAGCCGTGGCTTAGATTATTAATATCTTCGCTGGTGCAGGCAAAGTGCACAAACTCATTAATGGCTTCTAATTCATTGTTGCCTTTAAAGGCTTCTTTAATAAAGTATTCAACGGCTTTTACATCGTGATTAGTGGTGGCTTCAATTTTTTTGATTTTTTCCGCATCGCTTACGCTAAAGTTTGCCACTAGGTTGTCGAGAAATGCTCGGGTGTCAGCGGAAAAAGGCTTCACTTCAGGGATAGCCGGGTTGGCCGCGAGTGCACACAGCCAGCGAATTTCCACTTCAACACGGGCGCGAATAAGGCCAAATTCACTAAAAATACCGCGCAGAGAGACAGTGCGGCTACTGTAGCGACCGTCCAGTGGAGAAACGGCAGTTAATGAAGACAGAGGTAAGGAAGTGGTAGACATAAAATTCACTGCTAATTAATGGTTAACTATTTCACTCTTGGCGGCTTTAATTAAATCGTCTAAAGCCTGTGTGAGTTGTTTGCGATAAAAAATAAAATGCCAGCGCTTGCCGCCCACTTGATGCCACAACATGGCTGAGCGAATAGCGGCCAATAATAAACTGCGGATTAAATTGGCTAAGCGCGGTTGTTGCAGGTAATTGGCTTCACCTAACACCTGAATGCGAAAACTAAATGTGCTGATGGTGTTGCTATAAGTCTCGGCCAGGTTAGCCACCAAGTTGTCAGAGCAAATACCAAACATATCCACCTGGCTTGCGGCTTTATCGAGTTTGGCACCAATCTCGGCGAGCATTTTGGAGTTTTTACTGAGTTTTTTTTGCAGGTGCAAAACACCCATACAATAACGCAGAAGATTTGCGTGCTGCGGATTGCGCTGTTGGGTCAGCAGGTTGTGCAGTACTTCCATACTGTTGAGTAAAAACCCTAACTGCCCATATACATCCAATGTGTCTTTGGGATTGCGTTTAAAAAGGGTGCGCAAACAAGGCTCTAAATCGGCATTGGCGATAGAGCCGTGTTGGGCAATTTTATCCACTAAAATCACCGCGTGAATTACGCCGGAAAGACTTAGAGCTAGTTGTTGCCAACGATTTAATTCCACACTACACCTCTAATTAGAATTAAATGCATGGTCTATAACGGCGCCACCTAAGCAGCGCTCGCCTAAATAAAACACCACAGATTGACCGGGCGTAATAGCCCGCTGGGGTTGTTTAAATAAAATGGTGAGTTGATTGTTAGTGTCGAGCGTAACACTACAGTCTTGGTCTGCCTGGCGATAGCGCGTTTTAGCGGTGCATTCAAAGGTTGTGTTGGCTTTAATCTCAGCGGCAAAGCGAGCATTAATCCAGTGCACCTGGGAGGCTTTTAAACCCTGGGCCAATAATAAAGGGTGATCAGTGCCTTGCACCACGCGCAAAATATTGTTGGCCAAATCTTTTTGGGCAACATACCAAGGAGCTTCACCTGCGCCTGCTACACCGCCAATACCCAAGCCTTGGCGTTGGCCTATGGTGTGGTACATCAAGCCTGCGTGTTCGCCGAGTGTATTGCCTTGGTCATCCTGAATAAGCCCCGGTTGGGCCGGTAAATAGGTTTGTAAAAAATCTTTAAAACGTCGCTCGCCAATAAAACAAATACCGGTGCTGTCTTTTTTGTTGTAGGTTATGAGGTTTTGTTCTTCGGCAATTTTGCGCACTAAGGGTTTGGCAATATCGCCGATGGGGAAAAGTGTTTGGCTAAATTCGGCTTCGCCCACGGCATGTAAAAAATAACTTTGGTCTTTATTGTTATCCAGGCCTTTTAGTAAATGGGTTTCGCCGTCATGGGTGTGTGTGCGGGCGTAATGGCCGGTGGCGATTTTATCGGCGCCGAGTATGCGGGCGTACTCTAAAAAAACTTTAAATTTAATTTCCCGGTTGCACAAAATATCCGGGTTGGGTGTGCGGCCTGCGCGGTATTCCGCTAAAAAGTGTTCAAACACATTATCCCAATAATCGGCGGCAAAATTAGCGGTGTGTAATTTAATGCCGAGGGTATCGCACACCTTCTGGGCGTCGGCTAAATCCGCTTTGGCGGTGCAATATTCTGTGCCGTCGTCTTCATCCCAGTTTTTCATAAACAGCCCCTCCACCGCATAGCCCTGCTGCTTGAGCAAAAAAGCGGATACTGAGGAATCAACGCCGCCGGACATGCCAACGATAACTGTGCAGGATTTGACAGACATACAAAAACACGGTGAAAAGAGGGGCGCTATTCTACCTGATTTGACGGTGGCGTGGCGTCTGCCTGGGCCAAGAGGGCTTTTTCTTCCAGGCTGACAGCACTAGGGTTACTGGTGCTAAGTACCGCGCTTTTAACGCAGTTGCGGCCTGCGCGCTTGGCGGCATACAGCAGTTGATCAGTTTCTTCCAGCCATTGGGCGAGGGATTTGCTGCTGTTGTGGGGGAATGAGGACACGCCAAAACTGGCGCGCACCTCAAGGCTGCTGCCGTTCAACGGTAGCGGGTTTTCAACCAAGGCAAGGCGCACTCGCTCAGCAATTTGTTTGGCGACCAAAATAGGGGTTGAAGGCAGAATCACGGCGAATTCTTCACCGCCCTGGCGGCAGGGAATATCCAATTTGCGCACGGCATTGCGCAGCAGATTGGCCAGGTGGACAAGCGCCTGGTCACCCACGGTATGGCCATGGGTATCATTGATCGACTTAAAGTGATCTATATCCAGAAGGATAAGGCTGGTGGGTAATTGGGTGCGCTGGGTGCGCTCAATTTCTTGGTGCAGGCAGATCATCAAGTGCCGTTGGTTAAACAACTGAGTGAGATTGTCCGTGCGGGTTTGGGCGGTTAGCTCATGGATTTGCGCCTCTAATGCCTCTAAGCGGTCGATGACCGGGCATTGCGGTTCTCCAACAGGGCACTGTGTCATGGCGCGTGTCCTCAATCTAAGGGCAATCAAAAGTGTGCGTATAGTAACAGTCGGCGGATTGTTGAGGCTAATGTGCGGCTCAGCAAATGAGCGTTTTGTGTGGATGTGCATGGCGGGGGAGCAGAATATAAGCGGCGTAGGCCTATCGGCTCCAAGAATTATTCCGCATGGGCCTGTGCAAAGCGGATGAGGCTAAAAAATAATTGACCTAAAGGATGTGTTGCACAAACCGCAGGCTAATCAGGTTATAAAAATAATTGTTTTAGCAGCGAGCTAGAGAATGCATTGTGATCCCAATGCCAGCACTCAGCTAGCTCGCCCTGGGAAAAATTAAATCAATTTAGCGGTTTAATTACCCCCATCGCTCCAACCCATAATAGGCTTAATCGCTGCGGCTAATTGGCTAGCCATTGCCTCGGCGCCTGCAACGGCAGGGTGCCAATCGCAGCCCAATTGATTTTGCGGCGGGAAGTTCATTTGCACAAAATGCACGCGCTCAAACCCCATGGAGCGCTGTTGCTGAACGGCTGTCTGCATATTGGCAACCGGTTGACTGATGCTGTTATCCGCCACTAAAAAAATACGAATTTGACTGCCATAGCCGTTGCGCACTTGATTAATTAAATCATGGATACCCTGAATAAATACTTGATTAGAAGGATATGGCTGGGTGGAATAGTCATTGGTGCCTAATTTAATCACCACCGCATCAGGCAACCAGGCTTTAAAATTCCAGGTTAAATCAGCGCGGTTCATTAGTGTGCGGTTGTAGTAATAGGGCATAGGCATGGGGCTGGTGCTATTGGTATCGGCATAATTGCGCACCGCTCCAAAACCGGAAATAGCAATTGAGCGGCTATCGGCGCCCAGTGAGCGCGCGGTTATGGCCGCAAACGACAAATAGGCGTTTTCATAGGGTCTATACACGCCTTTGCAATCGAGCCCCGGGCCTTCATTGCCATAACCCACGGTGTGGGAATCACCAATAAATTCAATTTTACGAGTCGGGGCCGCAGGCAACGCGAGCAGCTCACCGCCTTGGGGCAAACGAATACCTTTAAATTGCCCGGCGCCAAAATTAGGGCCGGTGCGTTTGGTTAATAAAACGCGGTGCGGGCCTTGAGATAAGGAAACCGCATAGGATTGGCTGGTGGTGGTAGAGATAATTCTGTCTAATTTGCCATCAATAAATAAGTTGTAATCATTTTTGCCATCGGCAATTAATAATTCAAGCTGGCGTGCATTTAGGTTGAATTCAATTTGTGTATTGGCCCAATCATAATCCGCCGCAGCAGCACTTACCGCCACCCGGCCGTTATAGCGTATTAAGGGGTTATTGGGTGCGATGGTGACTGGCGAGCTGCCCGATGAGCTGGAGCTGCTGGATGAACTGGAACTGCTCGACGAGCTTGAAGAACTCGAAGAGCTAGAACTGGAACTCGATGAGCTTGAGCTAGTCGAGCTAGATGAACTTGAGTTGCCAGAGCTACTGCTTGACGAGCTGGAACTGCCGCTTGAAGAACTAGAGCTGGCACCGCCAGCCCCACCGCAACTGATTAACACCCAGCAAAGTAAAGTAGTGATGCTCAGATTAAGTGTGCGGGGCAGGGTATTTGTGCATTTTAGTCGCATAGGAGCCTGTTCTTATACTATTGTCGTAATTATTTAGCTGTGTGACCGATCATTTTGTGGGGTTTACGTTTTCGGTAATGTCTAGAGGAAATCCTATCACTCTACAGCGCAACAAATAGTTAAAGCGGGCACATTGTTGTCTGGTTGTTTAGAATTTTTCTGTTTGGCGGTTTTATGATGACATGGCCTCAAGTGGTTAATTCTGAATGACATCCCCCTAAATTTTTTGGCAATAAGAGCTGTGCTCTAATTCACCGCTATCAATGGGATCCTGCGAGATAAAAAGCGCAAATACCTGGTTACCTGTTTGAGCCGATTTTTGTGCGGCGTCTTCAATTTCAGGGAACTGCAACTCATCCCGCCATTCGCTAGCAAGATAAGGCTTGCTGCTGATGACTTCGTCTAGTTCAAACCTCGCCTCGCTAAGTGCAGCGCTTAAAGGTGCTTGCGCTTCGCTGCTGGAGTTTGCAGGTACAAGGCTTTCAACAAAATAAAACTCTGAATTATCAAATTTAATGGAACACCCCTCCAAAGGGCGCGCCTTACAGGAAACAATCCATATGGGTTTGTTGATCATATATGCTCCTCGATAGATTTTTTGAATGCGCAGAAATTTTATTCTGTCGTAGCTTTGAAGACGAAGGGTAAGTATTGGGAGCGGCTTACAAATAGCCCATGGTATAAGATGACCCTTTTCGGTTTAAAGCAATTGAATGTAAATAGGTGTAACGAAAGGTAGGTCGGAAAAGCGCAGCGCCTTCCGACGTGATTTTATCGTCGAAACCGCGATGGCAAACCTTGCATTGTGCTCGCCCTTAGATGTCGGAAGGCGCCTTCGGCTTTTCCGTATATGGACTCCCCCAATATTGCCAGTATCCACTTCAAAAAAACATTGTCAATTGCGCACGTATATTCGGCTTTTAAGGTGCCGTTTATACGGCTAGCCATAATGAGCTATTTGCACATCTGCTCCCAATCGACCTAACGTGCCTTTAGCACAATGGAAAAGTAGGGTTTGGCAGATGTCGGTTTGACCTGTTTTTCATTAGTGGCCACAGGGCAATTCGTGGCGGATGGTACGCTTTAATAAACAACAATTTTTAAAATCAAAAAAACACTTAATTTTAGGCAGCTTGCTGAAAAGAATCTCCTCGATAATCTTCACCCTTAGTTAAAATCGCCCAGGCAATCCGAGCGTTTTTGTTCGCAAGCGCCACAACAGCAATGTTTTTAGGGCGCCGATCTGCCAGACGGGTAAACCATTGCGCAACCGCCGTATCTTTGTTCTCCATTCCAATAGCTGCTGAGCGAGCACCGTGAATAAATAAAGTACGCAAATACGCATTCCCACGTTTGCTAATGTTCATCAACACCTCTTTGCCACCGCTGCTATGTTGGCGCGGAGTTAAACCTAGCCAAGCACCTAACTGCCGTCCACTTGAAAATTGCGTACCGTCACCGATGGCTGCATATAATGCAGTGGCCGTTATGGGGCCTACGCCCGGCAAGGTCTGCAACTTTTTACAGGCAGGCTCACGATTGGCGATCAAGGTTATTTGCTTGTCGAACTCTTTAATACTGTCATCTAAGGTTTTTAATTGATCATGCAGTTCGCTTAACATAGCTCGAAAAGCCACGCTAAAACCATTTTCCCCATCCTCTAACCAAAGTGGGATTTTACAGCGTAAATTATTTAATCTCAGCGGCGCCACTATGCCATATTCCGCCGCCAGGCCGCGAATTTGATTGGCAATCGCCGTGCGCTGTTTTACTCGTTCACTTTGCACACGGTGCAACGCTTGAATATCTTGCTGTTCAACAGTTTTAACCGGAACAAAACTCATGGTGGGTCTACTTAAGGCTTCGCAAATAGCCTCTGCATCGTTGGCATCATTTTTATTACGTTTTACATAGGGCTTTACATATTGGGGTGGAATTAATTTTACGCTAAACCCCAACTTAATTAATTGGCGTGCCCAGTGGTGCGCGCTGGAGCAGGCCTCCATGCCGATTAAGCAGTTGGGGTCAACTTTCGTGGCAAAAAATTCCAGAAACTCCCGGCGTTTTAATTTTCGGGTCAGGGATTTTTTGTCTTCGGTATCTACTCCATGGACTTGAAAAACTTCTTTTGCTAAATCAATTCCAATTCGTTTAATCATGAGTGGTCACCTCGAATTAAGCCGGTTTAGTAGGGTTAAAACTGAATCCCGTTGTCATTGTGCCGTTGCTAAAGATAATTCGCCTTTGCACAATCTGGCAACGGCATAATGACAACGGGACAGCCGCCGCACGCGTTATCGTACCAGCCCAAAACTTGAGCGGCGGCTTCTGCACAGACTCGTGTTTTGCTAAACTGACCACCGACTCCCTCTCCTACATTTCTCTAAAACTTCGTTTTTAGTGTGGCACATCGATGCCGGGTTAGAGAGGGGGAGTCCATCTCATTGACCTACGCAAACCCAAAAATCAATCCGAGTTACGCTTATGTTTTCACGCCCGGAATTGATATTTCGCGTGGGCAACAAGTTGCCCACGCTACTTGGCTATCTAAATGATCAATCCTGTTTGGGGGTTGATTTTGTCATTTCCTTGTATGTTTTTAGCTCGGAAGCTATGTTTTCTCTGTGAATTTTTCCCACAATTTTATTGATGAAAAATAGTGACACTGCGGAGTACGCAAGTATTAATACCAGTCTTGGTTGGGCGTGTGTAAATGCAATATGAAAAATTGCTATATAAACGATTGTGAATGCTAAGTATAAACTCCAGACCCTTGGGTTTTTGTAGGTTTTAATCAAGGCGGGGTGTAATATTTTTATTCTTTCTCTATCGCTAATTTCACTTAATTCTGGAAATCGTTTGATGCTCATTTTTATGCCTTTTGATTGTTGTATTGTCTCGGGCTCACAGTTGCGGGTAGGGTGTACCTTGGTGCGCCATTTTGGATTAAGAGCTGAACCTGCGGTGCACCAGGGTGAGCCGTACGACGATGGTTTGTATGGGGTACGCGTTACGTGCTTTCAAAAAATCAATCCGGGTTACGAGTTGGTTTTCATTTTTTGTTTGTGCATAAACTACGATCAACATAAGTTTTGTTTCCATTTTTGTTGATATAGTAACAGCCACCTTTTGGTCCCGTTATATAGGTATGCTTAGATTTTGGTCTATACGAGTTATCGGCTATACAATATGTGGAGTTTATTAAAGCAAAGATGGCAACAAAAGCCATTAAAATAAAACCTTGAAAATTCATGCCTTGCAATTTCTCAAAAAATTTCAAAGTCGCACATATTGTGCTTCGGGTGCACACCACTTTTTACTTTATTCTTGCGGTGAAAGGCAAAACGCAAGACCTGACCCCAATGTTTGCTATCTAATCATCAATCCTGGCCAAAAGGCAGGATTGATACAAAAAGTCCCGTCGTTCAGTTTTTTAATCATTCCGGACATTAATTTCATGCTATAGTTAAAATGGTATATATACTTTTCATCATCCCCAGCTCTTATCCCGAGAAATCCGTACCATAACAAGAGTTCAAAAACTTTATCTTTGTATTCAGATCCCACACCATATTCCTCTAGGACGTTCATAATTTCTTCTTTTCGTAACGAAGGATTGCATCCAATAAATGCATACAATACATCATCCACTCTGTTTTCTAAATCATGAATCTCGTAGCCAACATCAGCCAATAGGTCAGTTGAGTAGGCTTGTAATCCCTTTTCGATATCGTCTTCGAGTATACGTTCATGATTTAAATTTATGGCAAAGCTTTTACATTGGCCTATTAAATTCAGCAAAAACCGTGGTCGCATTAATGACCTTTCTATTAGATATTGTGAGCTTTCTTCGCCAAGGTAGTGGCTTACACAAATCTTTGGCCATATGGTTTGGAATGAGTGATCACCTTTAACTTCATTGGAAACAATCCTTAATCTGACTAGCTCTCTTAGTAGATCCGGATCTGTCCAATCCAGTAATGCGCTGGCCTCCTTTCCTCTATCCGACGTTTCTTTTACAAGTAGCTCGAATACGTCATTGCGTAAAAAGACTATAGTATTTACATTGGTATTTGATTTGTTGAACTGCCGCTCTATTTTTTTTGTGGCATCGATAAGGGCGCGAATTATTAGGAGGTCTTCATGCTCAAGTCCACTGGTGGGCCAACCTTTGTCAATATTGTCAAATAGCAGCCAACATGTTTCTTTGTGAGTCATGTATTCGATTACTTGTTTTGCTAATTCTCTTACGTCGTGGCAATACAACATTTCGGTTAATTTTGAAGTATTTAATCGAACGCCTCTCTGGTCTCCATGTTTCGACCGGTATTCCGTAGATATTTTTTCCATTAGAGATCCCATCCTCTCCGAAAAGTCACCTTCAGTTTCATAGCCTTCTGCATGGTAGAGTTCTGCAAGTTTTCTATAAGGCTCAAAAAGCTGGTGATCACGCTTGTGTTGTTCTCTATCCTTTTCAAGAATTTTGTAACAAATCTCCAGCAGCAAAACATACTCCCAAAAAGCCATGATGGTGTGCTGAAATGTTCCTTCCTCTAAAAAAGAAAGGATAAGCTCTTTGAACTTAATTAATTTGTAACCGTCGGGCTTCAAATCTAGAACGATGTTGCCCTGTTTATTTCGCTCTCTATCCCTAATCTGCAAAAATATCGCAGATTTCCCTGAGCCTTTTCTGCCAACGACAATATTCACCTCGCCTCTTAATGAGCGTAAAAATTGATCGGTTTTAAGATAATAGTTTTGCAGTGTTCGCATCTCATTTTCAGCTGAAGATGCGCCAAGATCTAGTGACTGCAAAAAGGTATCTTCGCTTTCTAATACGTCTTTAGTATCTTGTTGAAATGCTTCGGCAACCTTAGCCGCAAACTCTGCAATACACTCATTTATATCGTCGGGATAGTAGGTAAAATTAACAAAATCTCTATAATCTAACGGAACAGGTTCTTCCTGATGCTGAAGCATACAAAGTGCCTTTCCCATGCCCTGCGATAAGCCAGAGATAAACGCACCGCGCATATTATGTACATCCGCTCCAACGGATGTTGATGACAATAGTGGTACAACTATTCCAAGTGACTGTGCTACCTGGCTTATGGCATCATTTGCAGATAACCTTGGCTGTTCATTTGGGTCAAATGATCTAAAAAGGTATCGAGCCTTCTTGATTCTTGAAACTATACGAGACGCCCAATCAGTTTTATGAAATCCCTCCATTAAATACACTGGAGACTTGGAGTTTATTTTGGCCGGTATTTTTAATGGGTTAGCCTTACACGCATTCGCTATTTGACTTGCCAGTTCTGCCGAGTTCTGATAGCTCTGAAATCCCAACGTGTCAAAAATACCAACTTCACGTATTGTAGGTGAGGACTCTTTTATACTTGCATTTTTTGTTATAAAAACGCGTTTGCCTCTTCCGATTGCGTAAGCGATCTCGTATGTGACGTTAAAATTAAGTACGGAAATGTCAGCGACAAGAAAGTCGCAATTGTCAATTCCCTCAATAACCATCTCTGAGATAAAGTGGCCAGGTATATCGAGTGCTCGCCATGTTTCTACAACAAATGCTGAGCTAGCATTAGCTGTTTTAACAGCGGCTTCAATTGTTTGCCCAATTTCCGGTGGATTGGAAGCATATGCAAAGAAACCCTTTAGTTTTTCTACCACAACTAGCTCCTAATTATTATCATATTACCGAATCTTGTGCTGAAGCATCATTTTTGATTTGAAATAGATCTATTTCAGGTTGTTGATACTGCACATCCATAATTATATAGACAGTTGATTTAAAACAAATCACCCTAAACTGCTCAATAATTTTTTTGATATGTGGCTTGTTCCAACTTTGACAATATCCAAACGTCACAGATCATCACATGTATGGAGGGCACCTACTTACCATGCAAGCAATCCTATGCAAAGTATCGAGAAAAATTGCCGATACCGACTTTATACGTCAAATCAATGCCCCCAACAAGCTCAATCCCAATTCTAACGCCCATAAAAAAACCGCCAAAAAGGCGGTTTTTTAGCAATTCCCATTCCAACCCCTAAGACAACCTCTCCCTAAAATCCCCATACCCAAACTGCTTCACCACCCTAAGCTCATCGGTACTAGAGTTATACAAAGCAATCGCAGGCAAAGGAATCCCATTAAACGTACTATTCTTCACCATGGTATAAATCGCCATATCCTCAAACATCAGCCTATCCCCCACCTTAAGCGGCGCGGCAAAGCTGTAGTCGCCAATCACATCCCCGGATAAACAACTCGGTCCACCTAATCTATAGGTGTGGGGTAATACACCCGCCTCATCACTGCCTGGAATACGCGGACGGTAGGGCATTTCTAATACGTCCGGCATATGGCAAGTGGCGGAAGCGTCTAATATGGCGAGGTTCATGCCGTTCCAGCTAGTATCTAAAACTTCCGCTACAAAAATGCCGCTATTTAAGGCTATGGCTTCACCGGGTTCTAAATACACTTGTACTTTATAGCGCGCTTGGAATTGTTTAACCCGTTCGATCAGCGCATCCACTTGATAATCCGCGCGGGTAATATGGTGGCCGCCGCCGAAGTTCACCCATTTTAATTGCGGCAAAATGGCGGCGAAATTAGTTTCAATCACATCTAATGTGCGGCGCAGGGGTTCGAAGTCTTGCTCGCAGAGAGTGTGAAAATGCAGGCCGTCTAGGCCGGTTAAATCCTCGCCCTCAAAAGCCGCGATTGGAATGCCCATGCGCGAGCAGGGGGCGCAGGGGTCGTACATGGGGGTTGCGCCTTCGGAATGCTCGGGGTTTATGCGCAAACCGAAGGATAATTTTGGATTTTTTTGCTGGGCGGCAAGGGCTTGTTCTTTATAGCGCTTCCATTGGTTAAAAGAATTAAATACCACGTGGTCCGACAGTTCTAAAATAGCGGCCATGTCTTCGGGGCGGTAGGCGGCGGCGTAGGTGTGTACTTCGCCGCCGAATTCTTCACGGCCTAGGCGCGCTTCAAATAAACCGCTGGCACAGGTGCCCGTTAAATACTTGTTAACCATAGGCGCTAAGGCAAACATTGAGAATGCTTTTAAAGCCAATAAAACTTTGGCGCCGCTTTCCTGTTGCACGCGCTGCAATATCTGCAAATTGTGCTCAATGGCGGCGGCATCCACCACGTAACAGGGACTGGGTACGCGGTTTAAATCAAAATTAACCAGAGTATTTAACGGGTTGGCCATAATTAAACGCTTAAACCTGTGGTTTTTAATTCAACAACTTCCCAGGGCAGGCCGTAGCTATTTAAATCGGCCATAAATGGATCTGGGTCGAATTGTTCCATGTTCCATACGCCGGGTTTTTTCCATTTGCCTTCTAACATCATCTTCGCGCCGATCATGGCAGGCACGCCGGTGGTGTAGGAAATTGCCTGGGATTGCACCTCGGCGTAACACTCTTCGTGGTCGCAGATGTTGTAGATGTAAATAATTTTTTCTACACCGTCTTTAATGCCTTTGGCCACACAGCCAATACAGGTTTTGCCTTTGGTTAAAGGCCCGAGGCTGGATGGGTCTGGCAGAACGGATTTTAAAAATTGCAGGGGGATTACTTCCACGCCGTTGTACATAACAGGCGTAATGCTGGTCATGCCGATGTTTTGTAACACCTCCAAATGTTTTAAATAACTCTGGCCGAAGGTCATCCAAAAACGCGCGCGTTTAATTTCCGGGAAGTGTTTGACGATGGATTCGAGTTCTTCGTGGTACAACAAATAAATATCTTTCTCGCCAATGCCTGCGGGGAAGGTGTAGGTGTCTTTAATGGACATAGCGTCGATTTCCACCCACTGGCCGTTTTCCCAGTAGCGGCCTTTGGCGGTGACTTCGCGGATATTAATTTCCGGGTTGAAGTTGGTGGCGAAGGGTTGGCCGTGGTCGCCTGCGTTGCAGTCGATAATATCCAACTCGTGGATTTCATCTAAATAGTGTTTTTTAATGTAGGCGGTGTATACGTTGGTGACGCCTGGGTCGAAGCCGGAGCCTAACAGGGCCATTAAGCCTGCTTTTTGGAATTTCTCTTGGTAGGCCCACTGCCAGCTGTATTCGAATTTGGCCACATTGGGTGGCTCGTAGTTGGCGGTGTCTAAGTAGTCTATACCCGCATTTAAACAAGCGTCCATTATGTGTAGGTCCTGATAGGGCAGGGCTACGTTAATCACCAGGTTGGGTTTTTCTTTTTCCAATAATGCAGTTAATTCGGCCACGTTATCGGCATCCACTTGCGCGGTGCGAATAGGGCGTTTTAATTGCGCGGCAATGGCTTTGCATTTGGATTCGGTGCGGCTGGCGAGAATAATTTCTTGGAAGGTGTCCACCAGTTGGGCACACTTGTGGGTGACTACGCCACCTACGCCGCCTGCGCCAATAATTAATACTTTGCTCATAAGGGTTCCTCCGTCGGAAGTGAGCTTAACTGTGCGTAAAAATAGGAATTAAATCAGAGCTATTTTTCGTAATAGGTGTAACCGCGCATACTGGCGGAAAATGCATTCATAATTTTTAACCGTTCAGCGGCGGTAATGCGGCCTTCGCGCACGGCAAGTTCCGCTGCGCGGCGGAAGCGCTCTTGCATTTCTTTGGGGTGGTATTCCACGTAACTTAAAACATCGGCAATGGAGTCGCCTTCAATTTCGTGCACAAATTCGTAGGTGCCGCCTTCAGTTAAGCGCACGCTGACTACGTTGGTATCGCCAAATAAATTGTGTAAATCGCCGAGAGTTTCTTGGTAGGCACCGACTAAAAATGCGCCTATGTAATACTCTTCGTTGTCTTTTAAGTCGTGCAGCGGCAGGGTGCGGCGCGAGCCTAATTGATCGACAAACTTATCGATTTTGCCGTCGCAGTCGCAGGTAATGTCGGCGATGATGGCATTGCGGCTAGGTTTTTCATCCAGGCGGTGAATGGGGATAACAGGAAATATTTGGTCTATAGCCCAGACATCCGGCAGCGACTGAAATAGGCTGAAATTACAGTAATAAATATCAGAGAGCTGTTCTTTTAGTTTGTGAATTTCTTTAAAGCCTTTGGGCGCATCTTCGGCCAGGGCTAATAAATTGTGCATTACCTTTAAAAATAAATTTTCCGCCAAGGAGCGCGAGCGTAAATTTACCTGGCCGCGTTTGAAGAGTTCGCGAATTTCATCGCGGTAGAAGAGGGCGTCGTTATAACACTCTTGTAAATTGCGCATGGTGGCGGAGGTAACCAGATCCTTTAAATTGTGGATCATTTGGTTTTCCTGCTCGCCGATTACCTCGGGCAGTGGGCCAGGCTCAAAGGTGGCTACATCTAAAACGTTAAACACCAGTACCGAGGAATAAGCCACGGTGGCGCGGCCGCTTTCGGTGACTATGGTGGGGTGGGCAATTTCGTGCGGGTCTAGGGTGGTCATTACCACGTCTACTATATCCGCGCAGTATTCTTCTAAGGTGTAGTTGCGCGAGTGCATGTAGTTGGTTTTGGAGCCGTCGTAGTCCACGGCCAGGCCGCCACCTAAATCCAAATAACCCATAGAGGCGCCTTCGCGCACTAGGTCAACATACACTTGGCAGGCTTCAATAACACCTGTGCGTATATCGCGAATATTGGGAATTTGTGAGCCTAGGTGGTAGTGCAATAATTGCAGGCAATCGAGCATGTTTTCGCGTTTTAAATCATCCACCAGGGTAATTACCTGGGCGATGGATAAACCGAAAATTGAGCGGTCGCCGCTGGTCGCATTCCAATGGCCGCCGACGATAGAGGCGAGTTTGACGCGCACACCAATTAAAGGCCGAATGCCGAGGGCGCGGCTGCGCTCAAGAATAATGGGTAATTCGGATGGGGTTTCAACGACGAAAAATACGCGATAACCCATTTTGCAGGCCTGCAGGCCTAGGTCGATAAACTCTTCGTCTTTATAGCCATTACAGACTATGCAGGCATCGCGGGATTCTAAATGGGCGAGGGCGATAATCAGTTCAGGTTTGGAGCCAGCCTCTAAGCCGTGGCCGTATTTGGCTCCGACCTGGGCAATTTCTTCAATTACATGGCTCTGCTGGTTCACCTTAATGGGGAATACACCTCGGTACTCGCCTTGGTAGCCGCTGTTGCGAATCGCTGCGCGAAAGGCTTCGTTGAGCTGGGTGATCTGTTGCGCTAAGAGGTTTTCAAAGCGCACCAGCACTGGGGTATCCATACCGCGTGCGCGGATTTCATTGACTATATCCAGCAGGGATACACAGCTGTCATCTTTCAGGTCGTGGGCTTTGACGGTGATATCGCCTTTCGCCGATACGCCAAAATAACCCGCTCCCCAATCGTTGACACCGTAGATATCGGCGGAATGAGCAGCAGTCCAAGCGTGGTGCACCAGTTTATTCAATGTCGGAGTTCTCGCAGCTTCGGGTCAAAAGCCCAGGTTAATGAGGGGATTTTGCGGATTTATGACGGAGCCAGGCAGGCGACAAAACCCCGGTCGCAAAGGGCGCGAACTATCGCAGATTTTGTAGGCAAGCGCTAGGGTTTTGGCCGCTTGGGCCAGCACTGAAAGGGCTGGGCTTGGTATGAAGCAAAGTTTGGGATGGTTGGAATAGCAAGGCTCAGCCGCTAGATGGAGTCGGTCGACAAAGGCCAATAGTTTGGTTATGGTCAGACAACTCAAGGGCGATTGATTGCAGGAGTTTTTAACCCTCGTGATGGAGCGGGTGTGTGAATGCAGAGGTGGGTGTGGCCTGATGAATACCTTTCGATATGGCCCGTAGTAACTATTCATCGGGCGTACTTTTGTCTGGCCGCTTTTGTAAGTGAGAACGATAAAAATGATGTGCTAATTAATTGCTGTTCACCCGCCGCTGCGGCATCCATACCGCTTAGTGCAGGGAATAATAAACAATAAAAAATAATATCCACTGGCGGAAATTTTATGGCGTTAAGTGTACGGCTTATTTTAATAGCTAGTTGGTGGCTGCTGGGTGTGGCTCAGGCGGAGCCGATCAAAACGCTTTATAAACACGGCACCTATGTAGCGGTGGAAGGCTTCGGGCCCAATAGTGTGCGCGTGACCATTGCCAGCGACCAAGATGCTGCGGGGGCTGGGCCAGGTTATGGTTTTATTGCTAATGCGGATAATAAACCCTGGCACTTTAAAACGTCTGATGCGGGCGAGATTTTTAGCACCGATCAATTAAGCCTTGAGGTGAATGCACAGCCCTGGCCCAAGGCGCCGAGTTTAGCGGAACGTTATTTTTTAACGGCACTGCCGCAGGTGGGTTTAGCGCTTAAAAATTCCAAGGGCGACACATTGGTGAAGTTAACCGGCTGGGAAAAAGCGCCGCTCGAGGTAAATGGCGAAAAAACCTTTGAGGTTGAAGCCACCTTTAGCACCAGTGCCGATGAACATTTTTATGGCCTTGGGCAAAACCAAGAGGGTATTTTGGATTTGCGCGGCCGGGTGATTGACTGCAAACACTGGTATGACGCACCTCACGGTGAAACGGTGTGTATTCCATTTATGCTTTCCACCAAAGGCTACGGCATTATTTGGGACAACCCTTCAGCCACACGAGTAACGCCGGGCGTAAACGGCCTCACGCGCTGGCGCTCGCGGGTGGGTGAGCGGGTATCGTTTTTTTTAATTACCGGCACACCTGCGCAAATTTGGGCCAATTACGCGCAATTAACCGGGCGTACTCCACTTCCGCCCAAAGCGGCGTTTGGTTTAATTCAATCCAAGGCGCGTTACGACAGCCAGCAACAAGTGTTGGATGTTGCCAATACCTATCGCGCAAAAAATTATCCGCTGGATATTATGGTGGTGGATTGGTTTTATTGGACGCGCATGGGGGAATTGGATATAGATAAAACACAATTCCCCGATGCCGCCGCCATGAATAAACAATTACACGCCATGGGGCTTAAATCGATTATTTCCATTTGGCCGCGTTTTGAAAAAGCCTCGCGGTATTTTAATGAATTGGATGCGAAGGGATATTTTCTTAAAGATAAAGACGGTAAAACCCAGGATGGCTTGCCCTACCGCAATGACCGTACAGGCGGATTAATTGATGCCACCAACCCGGCGGCGTGCACATGGTTTTTTGAGCACGCTCGCGATGGCGTTTTATCGGCCGGTTTTGATTACCCTTGGCTGGATGAAACCGAACCGGATTTAGTACCCGACGGACTATTTTTTAGCATCGGCTCGGGCGATCGCTACCGCAATCTCTACCCCTTGCTGCATGTAGAAGGTTTTGCCGAGGGCATGCGTGCCTATAGGCCGAATGTGCGCAGTTTAATTCTGGCTCGTGCAGCTTATTTAGGCTCGCAACGCACGGGCGGTTTATTTTGGTCGTCGGATATTAACCCGAGCTGGGACGCGTTGCAGCGCGAGGTGCCAACCGGTTTAAATATGACGGCCTCAGGCATAGCCTATTGGGGCAATGATATTGGCGGTTGGCAGTGGCTGCCGCAAACCACTAGCGCCAGTAAAGCACCTTTATTAGATCCGTCGGATGCGCGCGCAGTGGTGGGCAATAATCACGATTACCCAGAATTATTTACCCGCTGGTTTCAGTACGGGGTGTTCACGCCCACCTTGCGTATTCACGGCATGCGCGCACAAACGGAACTCTGGTCGTTTGGCAAACAGGCGGAAACTATTCTGGCTGAATTTAATCGACTGCGTTATCAGTTAATTCCCTATATTTATGCACAAGCCAAAATAACCTACGACACAGGTGTGCCCTTTATGCGCGCACTTTGGTTTGATTTTCCGCAGGATCCACAGGTGGTTAACCTGGGTTCTCAATATATGTTTGGGCAGGCGTTTTTAGTAGCGCCGGTTACGGAGCAGGGCCAAACGCAAAAAACTCTGTATTTACCCGCCGGTGCAGATTGGTATAACTGGTGGACGCGGGAAAAATATCGAGGCGGGCAGACCGTTACCATCGCCGCGCCTATTGAACAAATACCGCTGTTTGTAAAAGCCGGTTCTATTATCCCGCTGGGGGAAGTGGTTAGCAGTACGGCAAGCAAACAGGCGATTACTAAAATTCTGGTATTCCCTGGCGCTGATGCACATTTTACGCTCTATGACGACGATGGGGTTTCCCTGGATTATCAAAAAGGGCGATTCACCAGCAGCCAATTAGATTGGAGCGAGAAAAACCAAACCTTAGGTGTTCAGGGCAGCTTAAAAAGTAGCTTTAAGCCTTTGGTTGAAGTGGTGGGCAAATAAGGGTTTGCTACCTGGCAGCTTGTTCAAATATTGGCTTGCGCGCTTTGGCGGCGTTTAATTTGGCAAATAAATGCTCATTTATTGGGTGTAAATTCCGATTGTTTGCCAAATTCGCCTGGCCTGTACTTCGCCGCCTAAATTTTTTAGCGGTTCCGCAGTAATTGGTAACGTTCAAGGGCTGCCGCTGCAGATGTACTTTTTTGTTAACCTGACACCGATTACCACCGCTGGCTGCGTTTGCTGTGGTATTTTAAGTACGCGCGTGCCCAGTCCAGGGTTGCGCAGCTTAATTCCCCGCACATAATCTCGTCACTTAACTGTATGGAACCTACTTATGTTCGCCAATCAAGCCGCCTTTAATGACCCAAAAAGCCGAATGCAAGCCCTGGGGCAGAATACTCGCCCAGAGGGCGCTGTGGTGGATAGCCGACTGAAACCGCTTTTTTATATGCAAACCGGCGGCATGATTAATCCGCAGCGCGATGAAATTATGCCAGGAGCCATTTTGTATAGGTTTTCCGCTGCCAAAGATGGTATTCAGCGCGGTATGACAGGTGGCTGGTGGATGCATGCAAAAGAGTTTTCCATTGTGGAGAATTTTGCTACTCACAACCGGGTGGGCGTTTCTATGGCGGCGCGTATTTTGTGCTGTGTCCCCCCTGAGTGGAGTGATATGACGCTGCTATTACGCGCCCGCGTGCGCGAGCCTTTGCTTGCTTATAAGGGGCTGGGGAACCACGTTAATACCACCGCCCCGGACAATTTAGCGCGAGTAAAAATGACGGCCCACAATGATATTGCGGCGCGGCGCCTGCACCAATTGTATATTCCCGGCCTCTACGATTATGCGCAAAAAACACCGCAACAGGTAATGCCAGGGGCCTTAGTGCTTGAGCAACATTGGGAATTTACCAAAGAGGAAGCTAAAAAAGGCTGGGTTTATATTTAAGGCCCGGTGATGAATGTAGGCGGCGAAGCAGGCTTGGCGAATTTTTGCTGCGCGCCTACCACCCACAATGTAGCGTTTATAACGAACACATCAATTTTTTGCCGTAATTTACGCCGCCGGAGCGACTCAGGTAATTGCCCGGAAGTGTATGAATTATTAACCCACCCAGGTTAGTAATTGTCTGTTGGTGTGTTAAACCTCTAGCCAATCCTGCTTGGATTGGCTGTGCGGAATTAAAATGCTCACGCAACTGCCGCGTTGCTCTTTAGATTGAATGGCAAACTGGTAGCCGGCTTGGTGGCAGAGTGATTTGACAATAAATAATCCCAAGCCAAAGCCGAGTTCTTCAGTATCCTGCAGGCGCTCAAATGGTGTTGTTAAGCGCTGAATTTGTTTTTGATCCATGCCGCGCCCCGTATCCCAAATTTGAATTAAAAAATCACCACTTCTGCGTTTGCGGCCAGCAATTAATACCGAGCCGCTATGGGTATATTTAAAGGCGTTGGATAATAAATTATCTAAAATCCGGTTCACGACTATGGGTAAACACTTAAAACCATGGGAGGGGCTGCGCACCTTGAGACTCAATTTTTTCTCACTAAAGCGAGCCTGGTGGCGGGCCTGGGCGGCGCTCAGCAGACTGCGCCCATCGACTAATTCGGCAAAGGTTTGATAATCCTGCCGGGCAGTGCCCAGTGCTGAATTGAGTAACGAACAGGCATAATTAAGGGCGCCTTGTACGTTTTGAATGGTGGGATCGGCAGAGTTTTGCAGGGATAATAACAACTGCATGGCTGATAAGGGTTGCTGTAAATCGTGGGCCGTGGCGGCTAAATTCAGCACGGCTTGTTTGGACATGCTGAGGGCTTTGGCGGATAGCTGTTCACTTTCGGCCAGGGCATTGAGATCGTTGATGCGCTCTTGCAATTGCCGGTTGTAATGAATGCGCACCTGATTGGCGTGGTAAATAATGGCTAATGCAAAACAGATAATATCGAACATTAGCCCAAGGCAGGCGATGCGAAAAATCAGCTCATTGCGAAGCGGAGCAAACCCTAAGCAGGCGAACAATAAAAAATAGGTTGAAATACAGTGGGTGAGCGAGCCCACTAAAAAAAATACTGCGGAGGAAATTTTTTGCCGCCAAGCCCAGATGGCCCCCGCAACGGGAAATGGCAAGCCGATGGCTATGATGATGCTCAGTGCATAGGCGCTGGGGTAAACAAAACTAATCGCTGTTAATGCCAGCACAATGGCGCTGAGGGTTAATAGCGCCCGGTGGAGTATTTTATTGCGCTGTTTCAGCTGCAGAAACTCCGCTGTAAAAATAAAGTAAAAGGTATAAATGCCGCCCCCAATGAGGGTGGTCAGCATGGTTTGGCTTTGGTTATTATGGTTGAGTATTTGCGCCGGGCCACTAATTTGCATCATGAGCAAAATCGCGAACAAGACAAACATAGAATAATAAAAATAGACTTTTTCCCGGCTGATAAGAAATTGTCCAAAGAAAAATAAAAACAACATGCCAACCGCGCCAATGTAGATACCATTGGCCATTTTAAGCCGCTGTGTGGCCTCAAATAATTGCCCCTCATCGTAAATATGCAGGGTCAATGGAAAGTGAGCGATACTTTGATATTCGATTAAAAACACCCCCGACTCACCGCTATTGATTGTTAAATTAAACATGAGCGTGGGAAACCCATAGGCCAGTCGGCTAACGATGGGTGTGAGGGCGTGGGGTTGCTTGAGCGTGTCTTGGTTTACCCAATAGGCGCGCAATAAAGGTGCGGTTGATACACCAGTGGTAACAAATCGCTCCACCGGGGTAGAAAAATCATTGTGCAGCGGCAACACATACCAATGGGATTTGGTTTGAAACGCTATGGGTTTTTTATTTAGCGGAATAAAGTGATCGAGTGCGTTAATGGCATCTTCTGCGCTCATGCCGCCTTGAATATCGGCTAAATAATAAATTAGGGGTTCCAATGGGCTGGAGGGCTGGGTGTTGCTTAGGTCGGCCGCAGGGGTATTGAGCTTGGGTATTATTACTGGGTTAGCGGCAGGGCGGCCGTCTGGAGTTGTGTAATCATCGGGTGGATTTGCGGCTGATACTTTTAGAATGTGCGCACTAACGGGTTCAGCCGCGCGGCTTAACTCGCTGGCGGTGAGGCTGAAAATAACTGTTAGAATGGCCAGCGCGTTCGGCAGGCCCTTTGTGGCGACACCCCTTAAGCATTGGGTGGCTGCGCGCATTAATAACGATTGAACAACGGAACGCATGGCGCTTTTCAACGGGGCATCTCTTCTATGAACATTTTGATCGCAGATGATCACGATATTTTTCGGCAATCCTTAGCCTTATTAATTGAGGGGCGCTCCAGCCATAAAGTGATAGCCCAAGCTCAGTCTTTTACTGGGTTGGTTGAACAGGCTATGGGTGTGGGGCCAGATTGTATGCTACTTGATTATCAGATGCCAGGCGGCGACCCATTGGTGGTGACCGAACAGTTGCGCAGCCAAATGCCTGCTTTGAAATTAATATTGTTAACTGGCATTCAATCCGGTGCGGCGTTGCAACAGCTTGAGGCTACCTTATGCGATGGCTTATTACACAAGCGCGATAATGCGGACACCCTTTTGCAGGGCATTGATCAGGTGGCGCAGGGTGGACATTTTGTGTCGGCCATCGTTGCCGATTTAATTAATGACGCTCAAGTGGGGCTGACCCAGCGTGAATTGCAAATATTGAATTTAGTGGCCCAAGGTATAGGCCTGAGCCTGATTGCAGAAAATTTAGCTATTTCCCTGCGCACGGTGGAAAAACACAAGGAAAATATTATGAAAAAACTCAATGTAACCAACTCTATTCAGTTGGTGGAGGCCGCCCATAAATTGTGGGTTGGCGGGGTGCAGCCATAAACGTCAAAGTAAGTTAGCGTGTGTGTTTGTGTTTGTGTTTGTGTTTGTGTTTGATGCGTTGAACCAATAAGCGGAGCCGTTTTTTTAGGCAGCTGCCGAATGATTAGTCAACACAATAGCGCTCATTAATTTGCTGTGTTGTCTTGCCGCAGTTACTACCCAACCAACAATAAAGAATACATAGCATTTCAGACACGCCGTAAATACTTCCCTGTAGGCTCGTCAAAAAGGTCCCTCTTTTTAACGGTCTGAAATACTATGTATTCTTTAGTTCCGCCCAGCTAGTAAGAGTGCGCAGTATTGCAGGCTCGCCTTGAATTATTCTTTTGTTGGCGATTAAAAATCCCTTTTTAACAGGCGCAAAAATTTTGGGGCTATTTCGGAGCTGCAGATTTTTTTAATAAATAGTGCTGCTGTTACGTGGGTGGTGGAGGTAGCCTTACTGCTTTTAACAACTCAATACTAAATTGCCGGGCCATAGTTAAATAAAAAGTCAATCAAAGCGATCTGGTAGCACTTCGGTTCGATAACTGTATTCAAGCAAAATTATTCCTGCTGATTCAGCTCGTTCAAGCGCGCTTCTAGAGTGGCAAGGCTTTCCTTTAGTACCGCTGTTTTGTCCTCCTCCGTGTCATTAATGCGCTGTTGTAATTGGGCAATGCGTTTGTGCAGAGAATCTTTTAGCGCCTGGTGTTTCTCGGCTGGGCTTTGATTTTTTTTCGCCGCTAAGCGCGCGAGCGCTTGTTCAGCCGCCGCGAGTGTGGCTGGATCAGGACGGGTGGGTTGGTGAGTTTCAGGGCCTTGGGCTGATAAGTGTTCAGCTTCGGCTTGCTGAATTTTAGTGCGCAATTTTTCTACCGCGAGGCTGAGCGCATTTAGGCTGGGTAAATTATTCTGCTGTGCCTCGGCTAATTTTGCTTCAGTGATGGCCAGCTGTTTATTCAGTGTATTAATTGCTTGATTCGCTAACTGATGGGGGCTTGCGGTGAGTTTTTCGATGGCTTTATTCGAGGGGCGCTGCAGCTCATGTAATTTGGCTTGCGCTTCCTTCAGGCGCAATTGCGCTTGTTTAATACTGGCTGCTAATTTCTCCTGGCGCGCCAGGTCCTGCTCCTGGGCTGCTTGTTGTTCTAAACGGGCCAGGCGCTCTGCAGCGCTTTGTTGGTGACGCAGAAGTTTGGCCGCAAGTTCTTCAGGAGGCGGTTCAGGGGCGCTTATGACAGGCTGGCTAATCTGAGTTAATTCACTATGAATAGCCTCGGCGGCATTTTGGCGGGCTTGGCGCTTGTGTTCTTTTTCGGCTTCTTGGGCATTGATGCGGGCTTGGTGGGCTTCAAAGCGACTGCGAGCGCGGTCGGCTTTACGTTTGCTCTCTTGCTGGCTGCGGATGGCGCTTTTAGCCTGGCGGTAATACTGTACTAAAGGAATGCTACTGGGGCAGACATAACTGCAGGCACCGCATTCAATACAGTCGAATAGGTTATGCGTTAACAGCCTGCCAGTATCTTCGGCCTTGGCGTACCAGAATAATTGTTGGGGTAATAGTTGGGCCGGGCATACGCTATCGCACTGACCGCAGCGGATGCAGGGCGCTTCGGGGGTGGGTGCGCGCATTTCAGCCTCACTAGGTGCTATAACGCAGTTGCTGGTTTTGCCAAGGCTCGCCTGTGGGTTCAGGCTAAACCCCATCAGGGGGCCACCTAAAATCAGCATGCCCCTGGGGTTGTGCCAGCCCAGATGCTTGAGAAGGTGCTCAGCCGGAGTGCCTAAGGGCACCCACAGATTTTGCGGTGCCTTGAGGGCGGCGCCCGCAAAGGTGGTCACCCGTTCAATCAAAGGCTCTCCCCAGTGCAGCGCGCGCCAGACCGCCCGTGCGGTGGCGACGTTTAACACCAATAAACCCAGGCTTGAAGCCTGTGCTCCGCTGGGTACCTGCAAGCCGGTAATCATTTGTACTAGCTGTTTAGTGCCGCCCGAAGGGTACACAGTGGGTAGCAGCGCAAGCTCGCAGCTTATTTCAGGATGTGCCTTCGCTATGGACTCTGCGGCGCTATGCATGGCTTTAAGAGCCGTTGGTTTGTTGTCTTCAATAGCCAGAACAAGCTTTTGTGCCCCCAGTAGTTTTGCGCACAGCCAGGCGCCTTGCAGAATATCCGAGGCTTCTTCCTGCATGAGGCGGTCATCGGCAGTGATGTAGGGCTCGCACTCGGTGCCATTGAGCATCAGGGTGTGAATCGGGTGCTCGGTGGCGAGTTTCAGCGCGGTAGGAAAGCCTGCGCCCCCCATTCCACAGATGCCCGCCTGTTGGATGCGCGCGATGGCCTCTGGCCTGTCGCAGCTAAAGGGATCTTCCAGCCCATCAAGCGGGCACCACTTATCGCGCCCATCGCTGATTAATTCTAGGTGCAGGCCCATTTCGCCTGAGGGATGGTTAAGCGGCCTTTGCGTGAATTCGCCAATGATTCCTGAACTGGGTGCGTGTACCGGTACGGCTTGGGGCCCAACAGCGGTGGCGATCATTTGCCCCTTAAGCACCTGCGCTCCTGGCATCACTAAGGGCCGCAGGGCCTCGCCTACCTGGGCGCCGCGATCGTGCAGCAGGCTCAGATAAAAGCGTTCAGGCGGGGGTAGGCGGCCAATCGGTTGAGTGGCGGTTGGCTGCTTGTTTTGAGGCGGGTGAATGCCACCGCTTAGGGGATGGATTTTTATCGGCTTCATAGCGCACGGTCACTGGCTATAAGGCCGCTTGGCTGCGAAGGCTTTGGCCAGGGCCATTGTTGCAGCGGGGTTTGTACAGGGCGCATGTCAATACAGTCTACTGGGCAGGGCTCCACACACAGGTCGCAGCCTGTGCATTCACTGGCGATTACGGTATGCATGAGCTTAGCCGCGCCGACTATGGCATCCACCGGGCAAGCCTGGATACATTTAGTGCAGCCGATGCACTCGGCCTCGCGGATAAACGCCACGGTTTTTACTGAGGACTCGACCCCGTGTTCAGCATCCAGCGGTTCAGGCGCTACGCCCAGCAAGTGGGCGAGGGCATCAATGGTGGCTTGGCCGCCGGGTGGGCAACGATTGATTGCCTCACCTTCTGCTATGGCTTGAGCGTAGGGGCGGCAGCCGGGGTGCCCGCACTGGCCGCACTGGGTCTGTGGCAACAGAGCATCAATTTGTTCAACGAGGGGATCGCCTTCTACCTTAAAACGCAGAGCGGCAAAACCCAACAATAATCCGCAGATAAAACACAGGCTGGCCAGGGCAACGAGGCTGCTAAACCAGGGTGAAGCCAGCCAGGGAAATTGGGGGTATAGGTGGGCGAAGTAACTCATGAAGATAGCGCCGTTTGTAGGCTTACACCAAGCCTGCAAAGCCCATAAACGCTAGCGACATAAGCCCTGCTGTTATCATGGCAAGGGCTGGGCCTTTAAATGCCTGGGGGCTATCCGCCTGGGCAATTCGCTCGCGTAGGGCAGAAAAACATACTAAAACCAGAGAAAACCCTAAGCCTGCACCCAACCCGTACACGCCAGCCTGGAAAACACTTAAGGATTTGGTGGCGTTTTGTAAACACAAGCCAAGCACGGCGCAATTGGTGGTGATAAGCGGTATATAAACGCCCAGCACACGAAATAACAGCGGGCTAAATTTTTCGATAAATAATTTTGCAAATTGCACGACAGCGGCAATAACCACGATAAAACTTATGGTGCGCAAAAAAGGAATCTGCAGCGGCACCAGCAAATAGTGATCAACCAAATGGCAGCTGAGGCTTGCCAGCGTCAATACAAAAGTAGTAGCCGCGCCCATGCCCAAGGCAGAGGTAGTTTGGTTGGAAACCCCCATGAAAGGGCACAGGCCTAAAAACTGCACCAGCACAAAATTATTCACCAGCACCATGGCTAGCAGGATGGAAAAAAATTCCATGCGGATTACATTACCTTCATGCCAGCTTCAGCGCCTGGGTGTGGCTCTAAAATAAATAAATCTTTACCGCCGGGGCCTGCTGCTAACACCATGCCCTCACTCATGCCGAATTTCATTTTGCGCGGTGCTAAGTTGGCAACCATTACTGTGTGTTTACCGATTAATTCTTCCGGTGAATAAGCGCTTTTAATTCCAGCAAATACTTGCCGTTCTTCATCCCCCAGGCTCAGCACTAAGCGCAATAATTTATCCGCACCGGTGACGGCCTCAGCCTGAATAATTTTTGCGACGCGTAAATCGATTTTGGCAAAGTCCGCATAGTCAATTTGCGCGGCAATAGGCTCGCGGCTCAACCAGCCTGTAGCTGCTGGTGGTGCTGGAGTGAGCGCTGCTGGCTCGGCGGGTTTACTCGCTTCAATCATGGCCTGCACCTGTTGGGCTTCAACGCGTTGCATCAGCGGTTTAAAGGCCTTAATGGTTTGCCCGTGTAAATATTGTGGTGGTGTTTGCCAATGCAGGGTAACGCCTAAAAATGCCTCGGCTTCATGGGCCATGGCGGGCAACACAGGTTTTAAATACGTCATTAAGGCGGCGAACAAATTAATGCCGAGGCTGCAAATCGCCACAACCTGTTCCTCTTGGCCGGGCTGCTTGGCAAGTGACCAAGGTGCATTGGCCGCAATAAATTCATTAGCCGCATCGGCAAGCGCCATTATTTCCCGCATGGCTTTGCCGAACTCGCGGGCTTCATACAATATCGCAATGGGCTGGCTCGCGGCTTGCACCCGTTCCCAAAGAGGTAAATCAATCGGTGTGCCGTTTAATTGGCCTGCGTTAAATTTATGGATAAAATTCGCGCAGCGGCTGGCGATATTTACCACTTTGCCGACTACATCGGCATTCACTCGGTTGACGAAGTCTTCTAAATTTAAATCTATATCCTCAACCCCTGCGGTGAGTTTGCTGGCAAAGTAATAGCGTAGATATTCGGGATTTAAATGCTCAAGGTAGGTGCGCGCATTCACAAAGGTGCCGCGGGACTTACTCATTTTTTTACCATCGACTGTTAAAAAACCGTGGCAAAAAACCTGTGTGGGCGTGCGAAACTCAGCTGAGTGCAACATGGCAGGCCAAAATAAACCGTGAAAATTAATAATATCCTTGCCGATAAAGTGATATAGCTCAGCTGTGCTCGTCGGCTGCCAATAGGAATCAAAATCCATATTGTGCTGCTGGCAGTAGTTTTGGTGGGAGGCCATATAGCCGATGGGGGCATCTAGCCACACGTAAAAATACTTACCGACTTCGCCGGGAATTTCAAAACCAAAATAGGGCGCATCGCGGGAAATATCCCACTCCTGTAAACCGCCTTCAATCCATTCGGCCAATTTATTAGCCACTTCAGGAGCCAGGTGCCCAGCTCGCGTCCAGTCGCGCAAAAATTCACTAAAGGCGGGCAGGGTAAAAAATAAATGTTTGGATTCTTTTGCAATTGGGGTTGCGCCGGAATAAACAGACACAGGATTAATCAGTTCCATTGGCGCGTAGGTGGCGCCGCAGGCTTCGCAATTATCACCGTATTGGTCGGGTGTTTTACATTTAGGGCAGCTACCTTTGATGTAGCGATCAGCCAAAAAGATATCTTTTACCGGATCAAAGGCCTGCACTATAGTGCGTTCACTAATGTGGCCGTTGGCTTTTAAGCGCGTGTAAATTAATTCTGCAAGCGCTTTATTTTCCGCCGAATGGGTGGAATGGTAATTGTCAAAGGCGATAGAGAAGCCTGCAAAATCAGCCATGTGCTCAGCTTTAATGCGCTCAATTTGCTCCTCTGGGCTGATGCCGAGTTTTTCGGCCGCCAGCATAATGGCCGTACCGTGGGCGTCATCGGCGCATACAAAGGTGATGTTGTGCCCGCGCATTTTTTGAAAGCGCACCCAAATATCCGCTTGGATATGCTCCACCATATGGCCCAAATGTATGGAGCCATTAGCGTAGGGGAGGGCACAGGTCACAAGGATGGTACGCACAGACATGAAAAAAGCACCTTTAAAGCCGGAAAAAAGCCGCGACTATAGCAGCTTGGGCTTTGGCGGTCATGCCTAGATGAGGTTTTAAAACGGGTAAGGCGCCTGCCAAGGGCGCCTGATGAGGCTGGGCAAATTAATAACCGGTGGAACTGTAATCGATGCAATAAATGCGATCTTTGGCGCGCAGAACAGTGGAATCAATGCTGCCATCTGGGTAGAGCAGGTAGCTGCGGCAGCCCGGCATTAAATGATCCACTTGGAAGTTTTGGGATTCAGGCGTGAATTGCACACAAGTGGAGGGGCTGGCAAACAATTTAAGTGCACCACGGGTGGCTTCGAAGGCTTGGTGGACATGGCCCCAAGAGACCGCCTTTACATTAGGGAAGCGCTCTAGCAGGGCAAAAAACTGGGGGGCGTTTTTAACCACATATTGGTCGATCCACTCCGACCCCACAGGTACAGGTTGGTGGTGCAGGAGAATAAGGGTGTTGCGTTCGGGCCGCAGACTCAAGGCGCGCTCTAAACGGGCTAGCTCCCCCGGGGACAGCTCACCGCCCTCTTCAAACGGAATACGCGAATTCAGCAGTAAGAACTGCCATTGGCCCAGGGAAAAATCCTCAATCCACACCGTTTGGCGGGGGAAGGTGGCCATGTTTTTGGGATTGTCGTGATTGCCCGGCAACCAGGCTAGGGGAACATTGGGTAGGTATTCGCGCACGGCATCAATGAACCGCTGGTAGGAGGCGACGCTACCATCGTTGGAAATATCCCCAGTGCCGATGATCAGATCGTAGTCTATGCCACTATCGCGTATCAGGCTCAGCACATCCTTAAAACTCTCTTCAGTGTTTAAACCTATGAGGGTCTCGGCAGCGAGCGCACCGAGATGAGGATCAGTGAGCTGTAGTAATCGCAGGGGCTTGGTATTCAATCTAACGACTCTCTCCATCGTTGCCTACCGAAAGTCTTTCCTATGTAAGTGTGCAGTGGAAACGCCACTTGGCTAATGGAATGTTCACATGTTTGTGAATTTAATCACAATATTGTCCGGACAAATACCCTGTTTGCGACAATGTTCCAACCATTCCCCCAAAAACCGATTAAGTGCCAGCTTTTCATCCGGCTGGTACATCTTGGCGTTGGGGTAATCGTACTGGGGCAACCAGTGTTGATGACGATCCCAGGCGACTACTTCTGCCATTTCCACATCGTGGTAAAGGCGAATGCGCCAGGTGCCATGGCTGAACACCATGCCGCCGGTTTGTTGTTGGCTCACTTCAAGAGTAGACGTGTATGGAGCTGATTCAATTAACCGGATAGATATTTTGTGTTGGCGATTGGAGCCTAAAAAATAAGACCAGAGTTCCCGGCCGCTGCGACAACCGGGTAATAGATGCAGAAAACGATGAAAATTCAGCTCACATTGGGCATGGTGATCCTTAAGGTTCACCGCAGAATGGCGTTGGCCGATGGCCCGATGGGATACCGCTGTCATCAGGAGTTTCCTGTTCGAAGGTTGGGGCGGTTCAACTGCAACCATAAGAGCGCAATTAGGGTTGCCGCATTATTCATTCTACTGTTGAGCATAGCAGTGAAGACCTGCTCTGCCGGGTGTACACTGAAAAGAATATCCTCGTGTTCTTCCTCCAGGCCGTGTACGCCACCGGCCGAGCTTAAATCGGCCAGCGCACAGAATAAATGAATTTTTTCGTTGCTCGCACCGGGCGTGGAATAGTACTGGGTGATGGGAATAAGTTTGGCCTGCGAAACGCCGGCTTCTTCTTGGATTTCTCGATGCACCAGCGCCTCAATCGCTTCTCCCGGTTCGGTAATTCCTGCGACCAATTCTAAACACCAGGGGCCAAATTCGGACTCCATGGCCCCGGCGCGAAACTGTTCTACCAGTCCAATTAGATCGTGCACAGGGTCGTACAAAATAGCACCCGCCGCCTCTTGCTTGAGAAGCATCTCCCGCTCAAATACACCGCTCCAGCCGCCGTTGAAGCGGCGGTGGCGGAAGTGTTGTTTGGTGTAGGTGAAGAAGCCTTGGAAGATAGGTTCTACCTGGACAACTTCTACATCCTGCTGGGTAAATTTAGCCTTAAATGACATCTTACACTCGGCTGTATATCTGGCTGCCTTGAGCGCGAAACTCGTTGGCTTTGGCTTTCATTTCAGCTTCTACGTCGAGCATGCGCACGGTTTCTTCTGTGCCCAGCTGTTGGCCAAGGCTCGCAGCGTAATCGCGCACATCCTGGGTGATTTTCATGGAGCAAAACTTAGGCCCGCACATGGAGCAAAAGTGGGCGACCTTGGCTGAGTCCTTCGGCAGGGTTTCATCGTGGTATTCCCGCGCCGTATCTGGGTCTAGCCCTAAGTTAAATTGATCTTCCCAGCGGAATTCAAAGCGCGCTTTAGACAGAGCGTTATCCCGCAGCTGGGCGCCCGGATGGCCTTTGGCGAGGTCGGCGGCGTGAGCGGCAATTTTATAGGTGATGATGCCTTCTTTAACGTCGTCTTTGTTGGGCAGGCCCAGGTGCTCTTTGGGGGTTACATAACAGAGCATGGCGCAGCCGAACCAGCCGATCATGGCGGCACCTATGCCAGAGGTGATGTGGTCGTAGCCGGGAGCTATGTCGGTGGTCAAGGGCCCAAGGGTGTAGAAGGGGGCTTCTTTACAGACTTCTAATTGTTTATCCATGTTCTCTTTGATCATGTGCATGGGCACATGGCCGGGGCCTTCGATCATGGTTTGCACATCGTGCTGCCAGGCGATTTGGGTTAATTCACCGAGGGTTTCTAATTCGCCAAACTGGGCGGCGTCATTGGCGTCGGCAATAGAGCCTGGGCGCAGGCCATCGCCCAAGGAGAAGGACACATCGTAGGCCTTCATGATCTGGCAAATGTCGTCAAAGTGGGTGTAGAGGAAATTCTCTTTGTGATGGGCAAGGCACCACTTGGCCATAATGGAGCCGCCCCGGCTGACGATGCCCGTGGTGCGTTTGGCGGTGAGGGGTACATAGCGCAGCAAGACCCCGGCGTGGATGGTGAAGTAGTCCACGCCCTGTTCGGCCTGTTCAATCAATGTATCGCGGAAGATTTCCCAGGTGAGGTCTTCGGCAATGCCGCCCACTTTTTCCAAGGCTTGGTAAATAGGCACCGTACCAATCGGCACGGGTGAGTTGCGGATAATCCACTCGCGGGTTTCATGAATATTCTTACCGGTAGAGAGATCCATGATGGTGTCGGCGCCCCAGCGAATACCCCAGGTAAGCTTGGCCACTTCCTCTTCTATGGAGGAAGTAACTGCTGAATTACCTATGTTGCCGTTAATTTTAACCAGGAAATTGCGGCCGATAATCATCGGTTCCAACTCCACATGGTTGATATTGGCGGGAATGATGGCGCGGCCTAAGGCCACCTCCTGGCGCACAAATTCTGGGGTAATTTCCTTGGGAATGTTCGCGCCGAAACTCATTCCCGCATGCTGCTGAGACAGTACGCCCTGTTCCTTAGCCTGCTGCAGGCTCATGTTTTCACGAATGGCGATGTATTCCATCTCAGGGGTGATGATGCCTTTTTTGGCGTAGTGCATCTGGCTGACGTTCATGCCTGCACGCGCTTGGCGGGCGGCGCGAATGTGCTCAAAGCGCAGTTTTTGCAGGGCTGGGTCATCCAGGCGCTGGCGGGTAAATAATGAGGCTGAACCGCTGAGGGCTTCTGTGTCGCCGCGATCGAGAATCCATTGGCTGCGAATATTCGGCAGGCCTTTGCGCAGGTCAATACTCACGCTCGGGTCGCTGTAGGGGCCGGAGGTGTCATACACCCGCACCGGCGGGTTTTTTTCACCGCCCATGTCGGTGGGGGTATCAAACAGGCTGATCTCCCGCATGGGCACACGAATATCCGGCCGACTGCCGGTCACGTAGATTTTTTGTGAGCGCGGAAAGGGTTTGACCGAGGCTTCATCCACCTTGGCGTTATGGCTGACAAATTGGGTATCGGGGGTGTAAGACATAGTAGCTCTACCAGTAGGCGTAAAAATGATGGATCGGCCCATTGCTGGGGGCCAGTTGTAAACGGGCGCTCTGCTCTAGAGCACCTGCGATGAAGGTTTTCGCCGCCGCTATGGCTTGCCGCAGACCGAGGCCCTGGGCGAGCCCGGCCGCTACGGCGCTGGCGAGCGTGCAGCCACTGCCATGGCTGTGGCGGGCGGGCAGACGTGGTGAGGTAAAGCGGTAGGCACCCAAGGCGTCAATTAATACGTCGCAGGCCAGGGTTTGTTCGTGGGGCAGATGAGAATTTAAATGACCACCTTTGAGCAGCACGGCTTTTGCGCCCATATCTTTGAGTACTTGCGCCTGTTGCTGAGCTGCCGCCACATCAGTGGCTTCATCCTCACCCAACAGTTTGGCGGCCTCGGGAATATTTGGGGTGAATAAATCGGCCAGGGGAATTAACTGCTGTGTGTAGATAAGGCGGGTGTGATCGCCGCTGAGGTCTCCGCCTGTGGACGCTTTGAGAACGGGGTCGATCACAATGGGCACAGCCGGATGGTCAGCTTTGAAGTCTTTTAGTGCTTCAGCCACGCTTGCGGCCATAGCCTGATCCCCGAGCATCCCAAGTTTAATGGCCGCGATAGGGGCACCTTCTAAAACGGCCTGCCACTGCGAGCGAAACTGTGCTGGGGTGAGTACGTTGGCTTGGTAAAAATGCTGGCTGTTCTGCGCTGTGACGGCGGTGATTACACTGGCGCCGAACACGCCGAATACGCCGAAGGTTTTTAAATCCGCTTGAATACCCGCACCACCAGAGCAATCGCTGCCGGCAATGGTAACTACTAGAGGTGTAGGAGAAGATGGAGGCATCGGCTTTTCCCAGTGGATGCGGGGCGCGACGCAATAACAGACGGGCAGAAAACCTGTAATAATGCGCCTCGTTCCCTACGCCGGTATTACCCGGATCAGGTTTGCGGGTTTTTCTCAGCCGCATTCAAACAGCACCCCGACAAGACCTGGCCAGTCTAGAGACTTAGCCTAGCCAGGTAAAGCATACCGATGGAGACCTGGGAAAAGTTGTGAGACGTTTCGTCCGACGAGGGACGCTCAGAGTGCTGATGAAAATCTATACTGTTGTTTTTAGGAGCTGTGCACTATGAGGCTGTCCGCCGAGCATTTACAGGCCCAAGGATTTACCCACTACCGCACCTCACAGGTGGCCGGTGCGGGGCGCACTTTCGATGCTGTGGCCAAGCCCGGCCGGGAATATGAGGTGTCTGTTTCTTCGAGCCAGACCAGTAAACCCAGTTATTCCCCCCCGTTGAGCCCCGTGCGCTCTGGTGCTGGGTTGTTTCAAGCGGTGGCTGAATTCGCCCCAGTGCATCCTGCAATCGATATTTACGTCTGACCCCAGGGATTTTGGCCGGGGCCGCCGTGATATAGATCGCTTAGAGTTTCCCTAACAAAAACAACAGCAGCGCTTTTTGCGCGTGTAAGCGGTTTTCCGCTTCTTCCCACACAACAGAATAACGGCTGTCTTCCAATAAATCTGCGCTCACCTCTTCGCCCCTATGGGCGGGTAGGCAATGCATAAATAAAGCATCGGGTGCCGCTACACCCATATGCGTATGCGTGACCTGATACTGCGCGAACTTGGCCGCTCGCTCAGCTTGTTCTGCCTCTTGGCCCATGCTGGCCCATACATCAGTGGCAATCCAATGGGCGCCCTGTGCCGCCTCCATGGGGTCGCGCACCAGCGTTACGCGGTCGGCGTTTTTGGCCACCAGCGCCGCATCCGGCTCAAATCCCTCCGGGCAGGCGATGGTGAGTTGGAAGTCACAGAGGCGGGCAGCATTGATGTAAGAATGGCACATGTTGTTGCCATCGCCGATCCAGGCGACCTTTTTACCCTGTGGGCTGCCGCGCTGTTCTACAAAGGTTTGAATATCGGCCAGCAACTGGCAGGGGTGGAAGGAATCGGTGAGGGCGTTGATCACCGGCACCTGTGAATAGGCAGCAAAGCGCTCAACTATCTCGTGGCCGAAGGTGCGAATCATGATGATATCCACCATGCGGGAGATCACACGGGCAGAATCTTCAATGGGCTCACCGCGCCCTAGCTGGGTGTCTTTGGGCGATAAAAATAGCGCCGCACCCCCGAGCTGCGTCATGCCCGCCTCAAAGGAGATGCGGGTGCGGGTGGAGGATTTTTCAAAAATCATCCCCAGTACGCGATTTTTTAACGGCTCAATCACTTCACCTAAGCGGTGGCGTCGTTTCAGTTCAATCGCTTGGTCGATAATAAAACGCAGCTCATCTGCGGAAATATCGTTGAGCGTCAAAAAATGTCGAGCGGCCATAGCGAGTTCCTAAAACCCTTGAATGAGGGAGACAACCGCCTGCACCAGTGCATCGGCTTGTTCATCGGTGAGAATAAAAGGTGGCAACAATCGCACGGTGTTGCCTGCGGTGACATTGATTAACACGCCGTTCTGCTTGCCCGCGTCTACCAGGGCGCCGCAGTCTTCGGTCAATTCAATACCGATCATCAAGCCCAGCCCGCGCACCTCTTTTACTTTGGGGGAACCGGCCAGGGCTTCTTGCAGTGAGCCCTTAATGCGCTCGCCTAAATAAGCGACCCGCTTGAGGAGGGTTGAATCAAGGCTGTTGACTACCGCTAAGGCGGTGCTGCAGGCGAGGGGGTTGCCGCCAAAAGTGGTGCCGTGGTTGCCTGCTTGAAACACCTCGGCAGCGGGGCCGCGGGCGAGACAGGCGCCGATGGGCACGCCATTGCCGAGGCCTTTTGCCGTAGTGACTACGTCGGGCAATACACCGTACTGCTGGTAGGCAAAGTAGGTGCCGGTGCGGCCATTGCCGGTTTGAATTTCATCCAAAATCAGCAGCCAGCCTTTGGCGTCACAAAGGGCGCGCAGCTTAGGTAGGTAATCCGCACTCGGAACCCGTATACCGCCTTCCCCCTGCACGGGTTCAACCATCACGGCCACGGTGTGGGCGGTGGCGGCGGCCTCTATGGCCGCTAAATCGTTATAGGGTACATGGCTGAAGCCCTCGACCAGAGGATAAAACCCCTTTTGAATTTTGCTATTGCCCGAGGCCGACAAGGTACCGAGGGTGCGGCCGTGAAAGCTGTTTTGGGCGGTGATGATATGAGGCTGCGTTATGCCTTTGTCATTGCCGTATTTGCGGGCAATTTTGATGGCGGCTTCGTTCGCTTCAGCGCCCGAATTGGAAAAGAAGGCTTTGTCCATCCCAGAGAGCGCAACAAGCTTTGCGCCCAGTTCTTGTTGGCTGGGGATGTTATACAGATTGGAGGTGTGCAGTAACTTTTGGGCTTGATCCACTATCGCCTGGGTAACCGCGGGGTAGTTATAACCTAGGCCGCATACAGCAATGCCGGAGATGCCATCCAAATAACGGCGGCCTTCGCTGTCCCACACATAGGGGCCTTCGCCCTTGACGAGGGTGGTGCTGCGGGTGCCGTAGGTGTTCATGAGGGTCATACCTGTGATCTCGGATAGAGAACCTAGAGACTCAAGCTAACCTCAACGCCTGTTTACCTGTGTGCGCATTCACGCCCCCGCGAAGAATTTAACTGTTGTTCTAGGTTTAAAAAGCCCAAAAACAAAACAGGCAGCGATCGCTGCCTGCAACGGGCATTCTAAAAATAATATTTTGCCTTTGACAACCCCTTTATCCGAAGCTGTTTGATTAATGCTAAGAAGTCGAGAGCCAGGGGTACCGCCAAGGTCGTAAATGACAGTAAAATGCGGCCAATACCCGAGAGTTCTACTGGGTTATCGCTTTCCTCAATTAATCCACATAGGTACCGCTATGGACATCATTGAAACCATCAAAGACCAAATCGCGCAAAACCCCGTCATTCTTTACATGAAGGGCTCACCGGATGCACCTCAGTGCGGGTTCTCCCAGCGCGCGTCGCAAGCCGTGATGGCCTGTGGTAAGCGGTTTGCGTTTGTCGATGTACTTTCAAACCCTGAGATTCGTGCCAATCTACCCGCCTACGCCAACTGGCCCACGTTTCCTCAATTGTGGGTGGCCGGTGAATTGGTGGGCGGCTGCGACATCATTACCGACTTACACGCCAAGGGTGAGTTAAAGCCGCTGATTGATAGCGCGGTAACCGAATAATCGCCGTACTTTTTCTGTTCCCCTCCCGCTAAGGCCTGGTTACACTGAATGCTTGTAGCCAAGCCTTTGTTTTTTATGACGACCCGCCTTCAAAAAAGCCTTGTTCCACCCTCCGGTGCCCCCTCGCGGTGGGCGCTATGAGCCTGCACATCCCCGGTTACCGCATCCTGCGCACCCTCGGTAAAGGCGGTATGGCGACGGTTTACCTCGCCGTGCAAGACATTTTTGAGCGGCAGGTGGCCCTTAAGGTAATGGCCCAGGGGCTCAACGATGATCCAGCCTTTGGCAAACGGTTTTTTCGCGAAGCGCGCATAGTTTCCCAATTGGTACACCCAAATATAGTCACCGTGTTTGATGTGGGTGTGCATGAAGGGGCCTATTACCTCTCCATGGAGTACATCGAGGGGCAGGATTTAAAACAGGCGCGTAAGCAGCTGAGCCTGCAGCAAAAAATTCAGGCCGTGCAAGATATCGCTCGCGCTTTGGATTTCGCCGCCAGCAAAGGGTATGTGCACCGGGACATTAAACCTGAAAACATCATGATCGCCAAAGCGGATCATCGCGCGGTACTGATGGATTTTGGCATTGCGCGGGCGGCGGAAACCGATCTGAGCGTCACCCAAACCGGCCTTGCCATCGGCACCCCCCACTACATGAGCCCGGAGCAAGCAAAGGGCAAGGCAGTGGACGCCCGGTCCGATTTGTACAGCCTGGGTGTGGTGTTTTATCTACTGCTGACTGGCAAGGTGCCCTTTGATGGCGACTCGGCAGTGGCCATAGGCATTAAACACATCACCGAACCACCGCCGGTTTTACCGGATTCTCTCGCTGCTGCCGCGCCTATTTTGAATCGGTTGTTGGCTAAGCTGCCCGCTGATCGCTTCCAACAGGCGGATGATTTAGTCACCGCCTTGGAAGAATTAAAACCTCTGCTGCTCGACACCAAGCCGCTGCCTGAGGAGGACAGCCTGCCCCCCGCCTGGGCCAGTGCGGCCACACTGGTGGAGGTAAACGCAGCCGTACCGCCCCACTCGATGGACTCACTCACCCGCTTGGAATCTCAACCAACTGGGATGCTCGATGCCCCTCTGGAGCCGAACAAAACCGATGGGGCTACAACTGGCGGGCTGACCTGGTTGGGCGTGGGTCTGATTTTAAGCGGTGCCGCTGCCCTGGCGGCGTTGGGGATTTGGTATGTCAACAAACCCGAACCGGTTGCCTCCTTTGCTGCTCTTGCGGCAGGCACCAGCAAAGACGTCAAACAACTAAAAGAGAACATTGCCCTACTTACTAAGGCGTACCAAAAGAGCGAAGCGCAGTTACCGGTGTTGGTAAAACTGTATCGAGATTTGCAAAAGGTGCAACCTGATGATCGCGCGGTTGAGCAGGAGCTTACCTCGCTTGCCCAGCAGCAACTCAAGCGCCTGACCTGGGCCTTAAATCTAGCGGATTATGACCAGGCCGTGCTGTTAAATAAAAATTTGCGCTTGTTATTTCCTGAATTTGTTACCGATGAATTAAACCGGCAGGAAATGCGCTTAGGGCTGAGAGCGCAAATCCAAGCCCTGTTGCTCAATGCTGAAGACTACAGTCGGCGGGGCGCCTTGGTGGCGCCGCCTGGCGCTAACGCCCGCGAGGCCTATGAGGCCGTGTTGGCCTTAGACCCTGACATAGCACCCGCCCGCGAGGCCCTTGCGACTATCCGACAGCAGCCTAAGGATACGAGCGTGGCCACCTCGGTGGTGGGCAGCCTTCCGTCGGCACCGGCAAGCACGGCCGATAGAATCGCCTTAGCCAAGCGCCTGGCCGACAAGGGCCAGTTATTTGCACCGGCCGGGCAAAATGCCTATGAGCTGTACACGCAAATTCTGCAAAAAGACCCCGGTAACCCAGCCGTGCGCGAAGCCAGCCAAAATCTCTGGCAAAGCCTGCCGGGCTGGGCCAACCGCTGGGTGAAAGAAGGGGCTTACGGAGTGGTGAATGAACAACTCACCGCTGCAGCTGAGATCAAGCCTAACGACAAAGCACTGCTTCAACTGCACCAATCCATCGATGAGAAAATAGTGGAGCGCAACCGCAATACCTCGCCTGAGGTGACTGGGCTTAGGGTGGCGGGTTTTCCGCAGGAAAGTTTTGATGAACCCCAGGCCAGCAGCCTGTCGGTAAGCAAACATTTGCACCTGCGGTTAGCGCTAGCCCAGGCCTCGCGCCAGCCGCTGCAGGTGAACCTCTATGAAGGCGCACGCACACGGTTGATTCTGCAGTTGCCTATCGAAGTGAAAGAGGGCGTGGTGCAACAAAAAATCGAAGCGCCTGCCGGTGGTTTTAGCAAGGGTGCGTACACCCTGGATATAGCCTCCAACGGCCAAATTGTTGAGACCTTGCGCTTTCGGATTGAATAGCTAGCGGGCAATGATCATTAACCTGATAGAGCTCGGTCATTAAAAATAAAAAGGCGGGAGAACCCGCCTTGTGTGTAGCTAAATTAAATTGATTTAAGAAACCAACTCAACATTTTCTGCTTGTGGGCCTTTTTGTCCTTTGCCCTCGGTAAAGGTTACTTTCTGGCCTTCTTTGAGGGTTTTAAAACCCGCACCTTGAATGCTGCTGAAGTGAACGAATAAATCGGGGCCACCTTCGCGGCTGATAAATCCATAACCTTTACTTTCATTGAACCACTTAACGGTTCCTTTAATTTTCTCTGACATGGCTTAACTCTTAAGAAATGAAATTGCACCCCGTGATAACCGAATCTGTGTTTAGCGGTATCACCCAATGTCATAGCCATTAAATGTCAGCGCGGTCGTCACATCGATGCCGATTCTAGGCGGGATTAGCGGTGAATGGCAATCATAGCTAAGCCAACTTGTGCCGCTTTTTAATCAATTGTGTTACTTAAAAAAACACCGGTTGGCAGGTTTGCCGCAGGCGCGAATAACGCCTGCTGAGTGCGCGGGCTAAATCGCTTGTAACGAGGGAAATTGGACGTGCACTATCTAAGCCTTAAGGGGCGGTTTTTGTTGGCCTAAGTCTTTATAATGCCGAAACTATTTTAATAAGAGCGGGCTTTAGGTGATGTTATGTGGAAGCTGTTAGGTTGGCCATTAGCATTTGCCGCCGCGCTAGGTGCCTATTGGCTGCAGGTGCAGGGGCAAAAGCGCGAGCGCGCACTGCAGGATCAATTGCAGATTCAACAGCAGTTGGTTGCTCAAGTGAGCAACCGCTTAACAGTGGTTGAAGCCCAGTACGCCCTCTACAAGGCTAAGCAGGAAAAAGACGCCAAAGAGCGTGAAATGCGCGAGCGCGAGGTGCGCGATGTAGAGCACCCGGTAGCGCGTCCTCCTGTGGCCAGTGAACATACTCCCAGCCCCGGTCGCGCCCCAGCGGAACCCTACGAGGAACCTCTCGATGAAAGCCGCGAGGATACTCGTTCGCGCCGCAACGCCAGCCCCGCCCGCAGCATCGGAAATGGCATCAACTCCATTATCGATCGCCTACGCGACGGGTTTATCAATTAATGATGCCGCCTAAGCGAATCGTCGAGCTGAGTTTTCTTGCCCTATTTGCCTTGGGTGTGGGGATTTCCCTGTTTATACACCAATCCTTTGATCAATGGCTGACTCAGTTGGTGCAGGCCAGCGGCAGTAAGGTGGCTGGAGGGCCGCTGAAATTGGTCGATCTAAAATGGCAGCCTGCCGGGCAGACCCTCAGTATGGCGGGTGGGCAGTGGTTTGATTCGGAACAGGCCCGCGAACCTTGGCTAGTTTTGCCCGCGGCCCGCTGGACGTTAAGTGCCGATGCCTGGCAAGGCGCGCGATTTCATGCCGAGCGCTTTACCTTGACAGGCCTGAGCGTCCGCCTGCAGCAGGAGGGGCTGACAACCAATCTCAATCGGCTCATCCAACACCTCGATACAGTGGACATAACACCGGAAAAAGTGGGCCGGGGCAAAGAGCCTTTGGTGTTTACCCTTGAGAAGGTTGTGTTTAAGGATGTGCAGGTCGAGCTTCGCACTCTCAAACACGGCGTTCTACGCTGGACGATTACTGAATTAATTCTGCCGCAGACGACCGCAGAGCAACCCTTCGACCGCTTATTGCAGCAGGTAACGCGGGATCTTTTACAGGAACTCAAGCTTCAATCCACTGAGCAGTTGCTGAGTTTGGCCAAGCCCACCCCCGACCCAGCACCTTCGGCCGACAGTCACGAATGAATCTTACCCTATGAAAAAATGGTTACTCGCTTGTGCAGGATTGTTGGTCAGCCTGCTTTTGGTTCTGCCCTTGGCCATGGGTATTGCCCTGGAGCAAGCAGCTAAGATATTAGTGCAGGGCCTGGCGGATACGCCTGCTGTGGGGCTGGGCGCAAGCCATTTTGAGCGCGGGTACAGCTCCAGTCAGCTAAGCCTTGAGCTTAACCCTCTGCTGGACGGCGCCCATCAAAAGCTGAATCTGCAGGTCCATTTTCGCCAGGGGCCACTCTTAATTGGCAGCAACAGTGCCTTTGGCCTTATGGGTGTGACCCTTGATCTTAAGGCTGCGCCCAGTGCACAACTGCAAAGCTCCACTGAAGAGAGCCTCTACCATTTGGATGGAACCCTGGATCTAAAGGGGGAGGGCCGCTTCACCGACCGATACACCCCGCTCAGCCTGAATCTTTCAACCGGGCGAGGGCAGTGGAGTCGTGGCGAAGGTGCTGGGCGTGTGAATTGGCAGGCGAAGCGCCTGGATTACGAAGGGCGTTTGAGCCAGTTGAGTTGGCAAAGCGCCAATTTTAGCCTGAACCTCGCCGACACTCAGATCGCCAAACAGGTGACACTGCAGCCAGAGGGGCTCAGTTGGTTTACCCGTGTCGCGTTTAAAGCGCTCAACGCGCAGGTGCAAGAGGATCAATATTGGCTGCAGCGCGGCGCCCTAGGTATTTCCGGGCAGCTCAGCGGCGGCACCCCAAAGGCCGAACGCGCCTGGCACGCAAGCCTGGTGGCGGAGGAATTTAAATCCAAAACCCTGCAATTGGCCTCCCTTGATGCCAACCTGGCCCTCGATCAGGTACCCGCCGAGGGCCTGATCCCCCTGGCAGCACTTGTTGTTTCCCCGGAACCCCCTGAAGTGTTTGCCGAACAGGCCTATGAAGTTGCCCAACAGTATTTAAAGCCTGCCGCCGGGTTTGTAATAGAGCGTTTGGGGGCTGTTCAAGAGGACAAACCCTTTTGGTTGAGCGGGCGCGTGGAGCTTGCGCCGCTTGCCGACTTGCCCAAAGATGCCTGGCGCACACCTGCGCAGGTGCTTTCCCAATTGACTGGGACAGCTGAGATTCACTTGGATAAAACGCTGTTGCCTCTCTGGGCCAAAGGTTATATCGAGGCTGCAAACACGGGCCAGCCGAGTTTATCGAGCGCTCAGTTGGAGGTATTAGCGAAAGCCTTTGTGGGGCAGGGGATGTTGACGGATGCAGGTGTTCAATACAGCTGCAATCTAAGGTTCAAAGCGGGTGAACTCAGCCTCAACGACAAACCTCTGGTGCTGCCGTTTTAATGCTATTGGCTGGGTGTGCCCCGCCAACGCTTGAAAAACGCCTGTACTCTGGCGCGATTAAAGGGGCCGGGCAACCATTGCTTCCAGCTGCTGGGCGGCTTGGCCACCAGCACCACGGAGATGTTATCGCGGCCGCCTTGGGTCAGTGCGGTTTTTACCAGGGCGTCGACCGCTGCCTGCGGGTCTTGGTACAGGCTGAGCACATCGCACAGCATCTGATCGTTAACTGCATCAGTTAAACCATCGCTACACAAGAGTATCCAATCGTTCTTCTGCCAGTGGCCCCAGATTTCATCTACATCAACCCGAGCCAAATCAGTTGAGCCCAGGCACTGCGTGATGATGTTTTTTTCCGGGTGGCGGGCCATTTCGGCAGCGGTAATAGCGCCGTGTTGATAGAGCATTTGCACGTAGGAGTGATCCACCGTCAACTGCTGCAAGCTTTTGCCCTCGGGCTGGTTGCGCCATAGGTAGGCACGGCTGTCGCCCACCCAGGCGATTTGATACTGATTGCCCTGACTTAACAACGCCACGATGGTAGAGCCCATGCCCTTGTGACCCTGGCCAATTTCTGCCGCGTGCAATATGGCCCGGTGCGACTGCTGGATTGCTTCGCTGAGGGCTGCGCCACTGGCGATTGCCTTGGCGACTATTTCACCGGCAATAGCGCTGGCTACTTCGCCGGCTTCATGCCCACCCATGCCATCGGCAACAAGAAACAGATTCAGCTTTCCATCACAGACTATGGCGTCTTCGTTATTGTCGCGGAACAAACCAACATCAGTGGCACTGCTGTAAAAGGCGTCAGACATGAAACAAAAGGGTTCCTAAAGCTTAAGGCGCGAGACTAACCTAAAAACACCTAATTGTCTTGATGGCACAAACGCTTAGCTTTTGGAATGTGCAGGGCCGCGGGTTTTCTCATAAATCGGGCAAGCCCGGCCGGCATACCAGCGGCACCCTTGGGTGGCCGCCGGTTTTTTGCTGCGCTGAGCCCTGTTTGGTATAAAGTCGCTCCCCGGATAAACACACAATCCGTATACTCCTCGCCTTTGTTGACCACTGGATTCTGCCGACATGCTGCAATTGCAATTTCTCAATTTTGCCAAACCGCCTATGTGGTTAGTGGAATCTACATACCAAGTGGGTTCTTCGGCACAGTGCAACTGCGTCATCGACCTTCCCGGTGTACTTCCTCAACACGCGCAATTGCTGATTGATAATGACCAGGCCCAAGTAACCCCCATTGCCGCCCACACCGCCGTCAATGGCACGCTCATTACGGCCCCAACGCTCATCGGCCATGGCGACACCCTGGAATTGGGCGGCGCATTAATTGCGGTGGTGGACCCGAAACTTGCCCGCAAGGCCCATTCACAACCGCAATCAGTGAGCGCCCCGGACAGTGATGTCACCCAGATTGTGGCCATCGCCCGTTCCGCCTGGTATCTACAACCTATGAGTACGGCACTTGAGCCCAATGTAATTGAGCTGAATGGCAAAATGGTGTTGGGCCGCGCCAAAGAGTGTGATGTGCGCTTGAACTTTGCGCATTTATCCCGCCGTCACGCGGTGCTGACCCTCACGCCACAGGGCTTAGAATTAGAAGATTTAGGCTCCAGCAATGGCACTTTCGTTAACGACGTGAAGGTGCGGCGCGTTATATTAAAAAATGGTGATGTACTCAGTTTTGATAATTTGCGCTTTCGCATTGTCGGCCCCGAGGAAGAAACCGATAAAACCCAACTGCGAGCACCCAGTGCAGCGGAAGAAAATCCCACCCATCTGCGCCCAGAACAAACCCCTGTTGGCGCCCCTATGGCGGCGGCCATGCGCCAACGCGCCGCACCCCAGGTGATTAGGCCCAGTACCACACAAGAATCTGACGATTCCCGCCAGGGGCGCATGTTTTTATTGGTGGGTACTGTGACGGTGGTTTTATTATTTACCACGCTGATTTTTTTCTTGTTGCATTAAAACTTCGCGCCGTACATTAAGGCTGTCTGGCCAACTGCCTAGATTGGGTTTGCCGCTTGAGCGCTTTTTTCTGTTGTTTTGTCACTGCTAACCCCCTGTTGGAGTTTCTATGACCGGTATTTCCATTGCACAAGCAGGCGATAACCGCTTGCAATTATTGCTGGCCCTCGCTAATCGGCATGGGTTAATTGCAGGGGCTACTGGTACCGGCAAAACGGTAAGTTTGCAAACCCTGGCGGAAGGCTTTTCCCAGGCGGGTGTGCCGGTTTTCATGGCGGATATAAAAGGTGATTTATCCGGCCTGGCGCAAGCTGGAGCCGCCAGCGGCAAGTTAACGGCGGCCTGTCAAAAACGCCAATTGCCTCTGCCCGATTTTGCCGCGAATAGCTGTGTCTTCTGGGATTTATTCGCCACCTTAGGCCACCCCATTCGCGCGACGATTTCTGATATGGGGCCCTTAATGCTTGCGCGCTTGTTTAATTTAAACGAGGTACAAACAGGCGTATTACAATTGGTTTTTAAAGTTGCCGACGATCAGAATTTACTTCTGTTGGATATCAAAGATCTGCGGGCCATGGTGCGGTATGTAGGTGACAACAATAAAACCTTATCTTCGCAATACGGCAATATTTCTGCAGCCTCCATAGGCGCCATTGCGCGCGCGTTATTAACGGTGGAGGAAGAAGGAGGCGCGGCATTTTTTGGCGAGCCTATGTTAAATATTCTCGACCTTATGCAAACCGACGCCCAGGGCAGGGGGGTGATTAATATCCTGGCCGGGGAGCGCTTAATGCAGCAGCCCCGTATTTATGCCTGTTTTTTACTCTGGTTGATGGCGGAATTATTTGAGCAATTACCCGAAGTTGGCGATTGCGCCAAACCCAAAATTGTCTTTTTCTTCGATGAAGCGCACCTGCTTTTTAACGACGCCCCGGAGGCCTTGCTGGAAAAAATCGAACAGGTGGTGCGGTTAATTCGCTCGAAAGGTGTAGGTATTTATTTTGTCACGCAAAACCCACTGGATATTCCTGACCGGGTATTAGGCCAGTTAGGTAATCGCATCCAACACGCGCTGCGTGCGTTTAGCCCGCGAGATCAAAAGGCGGTAAAAGCAGCGGCACAAACCCTCAGGGCAAATCCCGGGGTGGATACTGAAACTGCTATTACCGAATTGGCCGTTGGCGAAGCGCTCATTTCACTATTGGATAACGAAGGGCGTCCTGCACCGGTTGAGCGCGCCTATGTGTTGCCGCCCGGCTCGCGCTTGGGGCCCCTTACGGCCGCTGAGCGCGCCGCCGCACTTAGAGCATCCCCTCTGGCAGGCGTTTATGAGCAGACAGAGGACAGCGTCTCGGCCTACGAGCAATTAACCCAAAACACTGCCCCCCATCAACCGAACGCTCCAGCGGAAACACCCCCTGCACAGGAACCCGATGGTGGTTTTGGCGGCAGTATTCAAGATGCCATCTTCGGTAGCACAGGCCCCAGGGGAGGCAAGCGCGAAGGTTTGGTGGAAACTGCTGCTAAAACGCTTGTGCGGCAACTGGCCAGCGAAGTGGGGCGGCAATTGGTGCGCGGCATTTTAGGTTCCCTTACGGGCAGCCCGCGCAGGCGTCGTTAATTATGGCGGCAAGGCTTGTCGCTGTGCTTGAAGCGCGCCCGTTCCGCTTGCTTATCGGCGCGTTGATTATTATCTCCATGGTGAGTTTTTCATTTGATACAGTGCCCGACCTAAACCCTCGCATTCGGCAGCTGTTGGATTACCTTGAGTATTGCATTATCGGCGTATTTACTCTGGAGTACGGCGCCCGAGTGGCAACCGCGCCGAAGAAGCTCAAATTTATTTTTAGTTTTTATGGCCTGATCGATCTAATTGCCATCCTGCCTTTTTACCTCATGTTAATGGTGGATTTGCGCTCCCTACGCGCTTTGCAATTACTGCGTTTACTACGGGTTTTAAAAATGGGCCGCTATGGCGGTGCCATGGATCGATTTTTAGCGGCGATTCGTCAAACTAAGGAGGAGTTATTAGTTTTTAGTTTTATCGCGATGATCTTGTTGTATCTGTCGGCTATGGGGATTTATTACTTCGAGCACGCCGCCCAGCCCGATAAATTTAGCTCTCTGTTCGATTGTATTTGGTGGGCTGCTGTCACGCTTACTACTGTGGGATATGGCGATATTTACCCCATCACCACCGGCGGGCGGATATTTACGGTTTTTATTCTGTTATTAGGGCTGGGGCTGGTGGCAATTCCAACCGGTATAGTTGCGTCGGCCTTATCGGTGTTGCGGCGCAACGAGCTTGGTAATACTTCAGCGCCACATTCAGATTGAATCTGAGCCTGTGGGTATACATTATTGAATTTTAGCCAGACCTGGTGAATTAGGCGCGAATGCCCGGACGGCGGCCTAATTTCGTGAAATAGGTTGTATCTGTGCGCCTACGCCTGTGATTTAAGGCGGGAATTCAGATGGTGTTAATCCAAACGCAGCAAAAATCAGCCAGCGTTCATTGTTAATTTAGTCGATAGAGGTTTCATGTTTATGCGCAAACTAATGCTAATGTTACTGGTGAGTTCTCTTCTTGCCGCCTGCCGTTCGGGCGGTGAGCGCGCCTATTACGACGATGGTTACGGCTATACACGCGGCGGTTTTAGTTTTAATAGTTTTGATTTAATCGATACCTATGATATTGACACCCGTCGCTCCAGCAGTACTCCTAGCATCGACTCCTTAAATACCGATGGTAAGTTCTCTGCTTTTTGGCGGATCGACACCCAGCAGAATTATGAGGCCTTCTTTTTTATCAATACAGCCCCAGTGGAAAGCGGTAATCGAACCATAGGCTACGCCTATTGTGGTGGTAGTGACGTGCGAACCTGTTATTTATCGGAAGGTTCTTTTTATTGTGGTATGAGTAATTCAGGTTCTATTAGTTGTGAAGATGGGCGCGGTAATGCCTATATAGGTGATTTGCTACGTACTACTAACCGCTATTATTTGGGATTAAAAATTTGCAGCACCCAGGGATACGGCTGCACAACTAAATACCGCGAGGTAACCGTTTATTAATCCCCAATTTGCCAAACATCTGAACCAACAGGGCTTTAGTTTATATTCTCTTGAGGGCCCGGAAGGGCCCATTCCTTACTCTTCTATTCCGCCCTTATTGCGGCTTTTGTTGGTAACGGATGGCACTGTTACCAAATCATTAGAAGCCCTATTTAATATTCCCATTAAAGTCATCGTTCAGCGCCAAGAGCCTGTAGCCGCAGCAGGGTATTCTGCGAGTGAATTAAATTCCCAGCAACTGTTGGTGCGCGATGTAACCCTTGTGCGCACGGATAGTCATCAATTAATGGCTCAAGCCCATTCCATCATTGCGCTGGATTTGTTACCGGCTGATTTAGCTGCGGGTTTATTGGCGGGTCAATTCGGTATAGGTGAGCTTATTCGCAGCCAGGGGTTGGATACTTATCGACAATTGACTGACGTGGGCGTCAGCAGACGAGATGAGTCTCTGGGTATTTGGCGCCGCTATGCCATTTGTAAACAGGGCACCACCTTGATGCAAGTGGAAGAGTGGTTCCCCTGGACAGTGTACGCCGCGGCGGTTTAAACCTTATCTCCACAGGATCAGTTTCCGAATGACCATTTAGCGACTCGCGATTTTTTACTCAGCCAAGAGAACTACATAATTAATTAAGCGGCCAGTTGTTCACTGGCCGCACTGGGATTATTTAATCCGAGGTGTCAGATAAATATCTGCAGGCAGCGAAGGCAATACCGCGCCATTACCCAAGAAAAAACTCGGATGGGGTGGTTGGTTGTAGCCGGAGTTTTGCCACGCAATTGCCGTGCGGTATTGTGCATCGTGCATAAGGGTGTAGAGTTTAAAATTGCTGGGAATAGTGGTGGTAAATAATTCTAAACTGCTGTCATCGTTGCCCTTAAGGATCACTTCCTCCCGCCAATCGCCCAGTATATCGGCGGATAATACAGGCACTGCTTTAGTCCCATTAATTGAGCTGGCGTTGCTTGCTGTGAGCAAGCGGTCAGTGGTTTTGGCGCTGGGGTTCCATTTACTGATGGTGTTTTTATCGAGTATCTCCCGCAATAAATCGCCATCCCACCAGACGCCAAAATTAATTCCGCTGGGTTTTACGGTGCCTAAATCTCGTCCTGTGGCGCTGTACAAATTACCCGTGCTGGCCCAGGCTTCATAACCGGGCTGGCTGGGGTCTACATCCATAGCGATACCGCGACCAATATCGCCGCCGCCTTGCACACTCCAAATAATTTGCCCGGTGCGCGGGTCGTGCATTTCAATGCCGTGGTTGCCATAACAACTTGGGTCTTCGTGCACCATGAAGGCTTCTAGGCCCGGTCGGTTTGGGTCCATATCGGAGACATGCAGGGCATCGCCGTGGCAGAGTTTGGTGTTGCTTAAACCCTTGCCGTTATCATCAATTGTTGCCGCGCCGTAAATAATTTCCTGTTTGCCATCGTTATCTACATCAGCCACGGAAAACGCGTGGGCGCCTTGGCCTTCAAAACTCTTGTCATTATTACTATCAAACACCCAACGATTGGTGAGTTTACCGTCCCGCCAATCCCAAGCGGCTAAAACGGCCCGTGTGTAATAGCCCCGCGAGAACACCATGCTGGGGCGTTTACCGTCTAAATAGGCGGTGCCCGCCAAGAAACGATCGACTCGATTGCCGTAATTATCGCCCCAGCTGCTGACCGTACCGCGAGCCGGAATATAATCAGCGCTGGCGAGGGCTTTACCGGTTAAACCGTCAAATACAGTTAAAAATTCCGGCCCGGATAAAATATACCCGCTGCTATTGCGGTAATCCGCATCAGCATTACCAATAGTTTTTCCCGCACCATCGCGGGTGCCATCGGCGGTTTTCATCACGACTTCGGCACGGCCATCGCCGTCAAAATCATAGACCTGGAACTGGGTGTAATGAGCGCCCGCGCGTATGTTGCGGCCCAAATCAATACGCCAGAGTTGCTGGCCTTCAAGCGTATAGGCATCTATGAACACATTGCCTGTATTGCCGGATTGGGAATTGTCTTTGGCATTGGAAGGGTCCCACTTAAGGACAATCTCGTAATCACCATCGCCATCTAAATCCCCAACAGACGCATCCCCCGGTGCGTAGGTGTAGGCCACCCCATCGGGACCGGTGCCACCGCTGGGGCGTTTGAGGGGAATAATTTTGCTTGGGCTGGCCCAGACGGAGGCCTGCTCGGCGGCCAGTTCACGGCCATCGACTACAGGGCGCAGGCTATATTGGCTGGCACTGCTGCCCGTGGAATCAACAAAGTTGGTGGCGGCCAGCGCTTGCCCGGTAATTAAGGTACCGTCGCGATATAGGTTAAAAACCGTGGCGGCCGAATCAGTGCCGAGCGAGCGCCAGGATAAAAACACACCACTACTGGTTTTTACCGCCACCAAGCCCCGTGACAGGTTTTCCATTTGTTTGCCAGTATTTACCGTTTGGCCCGAGCCGCTGGACGACGAGGAGCTGGACGCTCGCCCGCTCGAAGAACTGCTGGAACTGGATGAACTGCTTGATGAGGAGCTGGATGAAGAGGATGAGCTTGAGCTACTGGACGAGGTTCGACCGGAGCTGGAGCTCGAGGTTGAACTGGAACTAGAGCTTGAACTAGAAGATGAACTGCTCGAACCGGACGCGGCGCCATCGGGGCCAGAGCATGCGCTGAGGATGAAGCAGGCTAATAGACTAGGAATTACGGGCTTTTGCATAACGCAATCTCAACTTAAGTGAGCGATTAAAAAAATAAAACCAAGATGTACGCCTAAATACCTTGCAAATAAATGGTGACTCTTTCACAGAGGTCAGTTTTTTCTGATTTAAAAAAACACGAGCACGGCTGCCATCAACTCGTCTCTAAAACCCAGGCTGCGAGTTTGCATCAGTATTGGCAATAGAGACGGTTTAATTAGCGCATGGATACGCATGCGCCAAAGACTGAGTTGCAATATACAGTGAGAATACCGCCTGGATCTGAGGTGCGATTCATATTTGCGTTACGAAGGTGGCAGATCTGGTATAACCCAAATTTATACCGGCTACTCGAACATCTATTTTATTTTGTATGGATCCGAATTGTATTTGGGGGCACATCTTGGGGCTGTCATTCACTAACCACCTCGGGTGTATAGGCAATGTCATTAAATGAAAGATTGTTGCCCCTCGGGTAGCCCGGATGAAGTGAAACGCAATCCGGGTTTTGTGCAAGCCACCCCGGGTTAGGCTGTGCTCTATCCGGGCTGCAGAGACAATTTTATTATATGGCGGCGCCGAAACTTTAAACTTATCCGTCTTCGGCACTCGCACGGTTTTTTTGCATTCCATTAATTTTACCGCATAAAATGCCCGCGTCAGCTTCGGCCTTTTAGCCTCTGGCACAGTGCAATCCTGCACGCGAATACGCTTTGTAGTATCACAAATATTGAATCGACAGGGGTGGCTTAAAATGAACATAGGTGATCAGCGTGGATAAAAATCGAATTGAGGCATTTAGTGATGGCGTATTGGCGATTATTATCACCATTATGGTGTTGGAGTTAAAAGTTCCCCACGGCGTTGATTTGTCGGCACTCATACAGCTTTATCCCATATTTATTAGTTACTGCTTAAGTTTTATTTATGTGGGGATTTATTGGAATAATCACCACCATATGTTTAAAGCTGTGCATAGGGTAAATGGCGCGGCTTTGTGGGCTAATCTGGTGTTGTTATTTTGGTTGTCGCTGCTGCCCTTTACCACAGGCTGGATGGGGGAAAATCATTTTGCCCAGTGGCCAGTTACGGTCTATGGCATTAATTTACTCTTGTGTGCCTTGGCGTATTTTATATTGCAGCAGGTATTAGTTTGCCATCAAGGCCCTGATGGAGTGTTGGCCAAAGCAATCGGGCGCGACATTAAAGGCAAATTATCGCCCCTGTTTTATATATTCGGCTGCGCAGCTGCCTGGTTCGGGTATCCGGCTATTGGCATGTTATTTTTTGTAGCCGTTGCTCTGATGTGGTTGGTGCCGGACCGCCGTGTTGAAACGCTGATTGCGAAAAATACCCATTCTGTAAATGCTGAATAGGCCATTCATCCGCCGCATTGGCGGGATTTTTAGCTGAGTGAAGCGCACGGCTGAGGTTGTGCTTTTATTGAGGACGTCCAGAGCAATCGTGTTGTAACAACACCTCTGGCCAGCCCTGAATAGAATTGGTTATTTGCGCAGAGCTTTGGTTTTTCTTGTTACATCACCGAAGCTATATTGATGTACTTGCTTTATGCCGCGCGCGGCAACAATAACGTCCGTGTTTTGCTGTGTGAGCGCGGGCCATATGCCTGTTGCCAACAAGGTTTTTGTAATGCAAGTGGCATCCATGCCATCGCTGTTCATGCCATTGCTATTCATTTCATTGCTATTAACCGGGCGCTAAAGATATGCACTCGGCAGCTTTTAGTGCCGGGTTAATGAGTTAATGACAGCAATTAAAGAGCCGCAATTTTTCCCTGTTGCTCAGAGAGTTGCGCGATTGCCTGAGCGTAGCCTGCGAGCTTGTCCTGTTCTTTTTGCACTACATCAGCCGGTGCTTTATCGGTAAACGCAGGGTTGCTTAATTTTGCGTTTACGCGCTCAACTTCTTTATTTAGCTTGTCGATTTCCTTGTCTAAACGCGCAAGTTCAGCTTGTTTATCAATGATGCCTGCCATGGGAACGAGAATTTTAACATCACCGAATAAAGCGGTAGCGCTGAGCGGCGCTTCCTCATCGTTAGCCAAATAAGCGATGGAATCAAGGCTCGCTAATTTTTTTAGGAAGGAATTATTGTCCTGCACCCTTTGCCCCGTTGTGGCTGCGCCCCCGCTAACAAAAACGGTAATTTTTTTACTGGGCGCCACCTGCATTTCACCGCGAATAGTACGTATGGCGGTAATTACACCTTTTACCCACTCCACATCGGCAGTGGCTATTGGGTCTATTTTGCTGGCATCGGGCACGGGGTAGGGCGCCAGCATAATGCTCGGGCCGGATTTACCTGCCAGTGTGTTTACTTTTTGCCAGAGTTCTTCGGTGATAAACGGCATAAATGGATGGGCCAGGCGTAAAATTGTTTCAAGCACCCGAATGAGTGTGCGCCGTGTAGCCTTTTTAATCGCGTGCGCCGCTTGCTCGTCCCACAACACAGGTTTTGATAATTCAATATACCAGTCGCAGTAATCTTTCCAGACAAAGTCATACAGGGCTTGGCTGGCCAAATCCAAACGCAGTTGCCCCATGTGTTCAAGTACTTGAGTCTCGGCCTGTTGTAATTGGCTGATAATCCAGCGCTCGGCAAGGCCAAGGGTGTAATCGGCAGAATTATCTTGGCCGCAATCCTGATCCTGTGTATTCATCAATACGTAATTGGCGGCGTTCCACAATTTATTGCAAAAATTGCGGTAGCCCTCAATGCGTCCTACATCAAAATTAATATCGCGCCCCGTACTGGCCAAGGAATAAAAAGTAAAACGTAGGGCATCGGTGCCGTAGGCGGCTATACCATTGGGAAATTCTTTGCGTGTGGCTTTTTCAATTTTTTCGGCATCCTTAGGGCGCATTAAACCACTGGTGCGTTTTTTTACCAGGGTATCAATATCAATGCCGTCGATTAAATCGATCGGGTCTAATACATTGCCCTTGGATTTACTCATTTTCTGGCCTTGGCCATCGCGCACCAGGCCGTGTACATAGACGGTTTTAAAGGGCACCTCTTGTTGGAAATGCAGGGTGAGCATAATCATGCGCGCCACCCAAAAGAAAATAATGTCAAAGCCGGTCACTAAAACACTTGTCGGGTGAAACGCCGCTAATTCGCGGGTTTGCTCAGGCCAACCTAGGGTGCCAAAAGTCCATAAACCCGAGGAAAACCAAGTATCCAATACATCTTCGTCCTGGGTAAGGCTTACATCGGCCGGGATATTGTGGGCGGCGCGAATACTGGCTTCATCGCGCCCAACGTAAGGTGTGCCGTCGGGCGTGTACCAAGCGGGAATACGGTGGCCCCACCACAATTGCCGGGAAATACACCAGTCTTGAATATCCCGCATCCAAGAAAAATACATATTTTCGTATTGTTTCGGTACGAATTGAATGCGGCCATCAGCCACGGCAGCAATAGCCTGCTCGGCCAGTGGAGCCGTGCGCACATACCACTGATCGGTGAGATACGGTTCGATAACCACACCGCTGCGATCTCCGCGCGGAACTTTTAATTGATGGGGTTCTATTTTCTCCAATAAACCCTGCGCATCTAAATCTGCAACAATTTGTTTGCGCGCAGCAAAGCGTTCGAGCCCGCGGTACTGTTCAGGTACGGCATCATTAAGATGGGCATTTTTATCGAAAATATTGATCATCGGTAACTGATGACGCTGCCCCATGTCATAGTCATTAAAGTCATGGGCAGGGGTAATTTTTACGCAGCCGGTGCCAAACTCTTTGTCGACGTAATCATCGGCAATAATAGGAATTTCGCGACCCACCAGCGGCAGAGTGATGGTTTTGCCAATTAAATGTGCGTAACGCTCATCCTCAGGATTAACTGCAACCGCAGTATCACCCAGCATGGTTTCAGGCCGAGTGGTTGCCACAACTAAATGTCCGCTTCCATCGCTTAGTGGGTAGCGAAAATGCCACAAGCTGCCTTGTTCTTCGCTGCTTTCAACTTCTAAATCAGAAATGGCGGTGTGTAATTTCGGGTCCCAATTGACTAGGCGTTTACCGCGGTAAATTAATCCATCGGCATGCAAACGAATAAATACTTCCTGTACGGCTTTATAAAAACCCTCGTCCATAGTGAAGCGTTCGCGGCTCCAATCTACGGATGAACCTAAGCGGCGCAATTGTTGCGTGATGGCGCCACCGGACTCAGCTTTCCATTCCCAGACCTTTTCTAAAAAAGCAGTGCGGCCTAAATCGTGGCGGCTAATATTCTTGGCCGCAAGCTGCCGCTCCACCACCATTTGCGTGGCAATACCAGCGTGATCGGTTCCCACTTGCCAGAGTGTATTGTGCCCTTGCATGCGCTTTAAACGAATCAGTGCGTCCATCACCGCGTTATTAAAGCCATGCCCCATGTGCAAGCTGCCCGTAACATTGGGCGGTGGGATCATGATGCAGTAGGGTTCACCCTGGTGGCTGGGGGCGAAATAACCTTGAGATTCCCAGTGTTGGTACCAGGATTGTTCGATGGCGGCGGGTTGGTAGGCGGTATCTGTGGTCATAGCACGTATCAAATGGTCTAAAAAGACCAGTGATTATACATGCCCAAACCTAACGCAAAACCCCCAAATGGCAGGCCAGCCGGAAATTCACCGAGAATTATTGGCCGTGATGAGGGGTATTTATTTCGTGAAAGAAAGAGGGCTCTCCTTAGCCCTGGCCTGTGCGATTAATCGCGGTAGGGAGTAATCGTGATAATGCGCCCGTCGGCATCGTAGTGCAGCGGCGTCATTTTGACTGAACGCAAATGAGTCACGCCATTAGAAAGCACCGAGTCGTGATAGAACAAATACCATTGTCCTTGATATTCACAAATCGAGTGGTGAGTGGTCCAGCCCACGACAGGGGTTAAAATTTTTCCACCGTAGGTAAATGGCCCGTAGGGGTTATCGCCAATGGCGTAACATAAAAAGTGGGTGTTACCTGTGGAGTAAGAAAAATAATATTTTCCGTTGTATCGATGCATCCAAGAGGCTTCGAAAAACCGCCGGTCGTGATCACCTGCTTTTAACGGTTCGCCATTTTCGTCCAGTATGACAATTTCACGGGGCGTTTCGGCAAACTCTTTCATGTCATCGGTTAGGCGCGCCACTATGGGCCCCAAGGCAGGTTCATGATCTGCCGGTTCTTCGTGGGCGGCATCAAAGGTATTGTTGCGGTATTTTTGCAATTGCCCGCCCCAGATACCGCCAAAATACATATAAAAAGTGCCATCTGTGTCTTCAAATACAGCCGGGTCGATTGTGTAGCTGCCTTTAATTGCTTCAGGCTCCGGTACAAAGGGCCCAACCGGTGAATCGCCCACGGCTACGCCAATCTGGAAAATGCCATCTTTGCGTTTGGCGGGGAAATAAAAATAATACTTGCCGTTTTTGTGCGCAGCATCCGGCGCCCACATTTGCCGCTCCGCCCAGGCTACATCTTTTACGTGCAGGGCAACGCCGTTGTCTACCGCAGGGCTAGTGGGGCTATCCATGGATAAAACATGGTAGTCGCGCATGTCAAAATGATCGCCATTGTCGTTAAAGGCGATGCCCGCTTCTATATCGTGGGACGGATAGATATAAATCTTGCCGTCAAAAACATGTGCAGACGGATCTGCCGTGTATATATGTTCAACCAATGGCTGAGAAATAGCCTTGGCTTTTATGGCTTCGTAATCGAGGTTGTCGTTTTGCTCTGACATAGAGTGCTCCGGGGAATTAAATTATTTACCAGCGGCCAGACGGCGGGCGTTTAAATCGGCTTCTAAGGTGAGTTCCATTTTTTTATTAATGGAATAGAAAAATAAACACACCACAGACAAATAAAACGGCAGTGACGCATAAACACTCATGATTGACTTGATGCCGGCTACTGTCTCAGGGTTTTGTGTTGCTAAGCTTGCTGAATACCCGTAGTGGGCCAATAAACCAGCCACGAGTGAGCCACCAATAGTAAGGCCCGCTTTTAGGCCTATCAGCATGGCGGAGAAAATAATTGCCGTAGCGCGGCGGTTATTTTTCCATTCTGAGTAATCGGCAACGTCACTAATCATAGCCCACAATAAGGGCACGCAAATACCATAGAAAAAGCCTTGCAAAATTTGCGCAATAAAAATGGTGCCAATGCTTGAGGGGGAAATAAAGTTAAAAACGAGGATAAAGGTCGATGCAATGGTGAGGAACAGGGCGTAAACATTGCGTTTGCCAAATTTATCCGCCAGGGTTTTAGAGCAGCAGATACCGATGATCTGCATCACTATGTTACAGCCAGCAAACAGGCTGTTAGCCGAAATAACGGGGTCTTTAGGCCATTGGAATTCACTAAAGCCCATGCCCATAAACACGGCGTTAAGCCCGGCAATAAGACTGTTGAAGCCAATGTTTTCTAAAAATGCGGCCAGGTCTGCTGCACTTAAATAATTTTGGAAATAATAAATGGTGATGCCGCCGCGCAGGGCCAGAGTAATAAATGCCAAAACAGTAACAATTAGCATAATCACCCAGGGTAAATTTTTAGCACAGTCGCTTAGGTCATCAATCACACTGTTGGTGGATTCCACTATGGGTAATACACGCTCTTTGGTGGTGGCGAAGGCAATTAAAAAGAACAAAGTCCCCATGCCGGCAAATAACATCATGGTGTTGTGAAAGCCCGCCGCTTTGTCGCCATTACCCAGCATCAACGCAAGTGGTAGCAAAAGAACTTGGATAATCAGCTGGGCAACCATCACCGCCACAAAGCGATACGCCGACACGCTGTTGCGCTCTTCGATACTGCTCGTTAACACGCCGCTGAGGGCTGAGTAGGGTAAGTTGTTAGCCGCGTAAATTAATAGCAGCAGGGTATAGGTTACGTAGGCATACACTATTTTTTGATCTTGCGTGAGATCGGGGGTGGTAAATGCCAGGATGGACAGCACGCCAAACGGAATCGCTGTCCAAAGAATCCAGGGGCGGAATTTGCCCCAGCGTGTGCTTGTGCGGTCGGCGAGAATACCCATCAAGGGTGTGAATACAAATGCACCCACTAAGCCAACAGTCCCGATAATGAAGGTCGCTTCGGAAGCGGGTATACCAAACACATCGGTGTAAAAAAACGCAAGAAATGTAACTAGGGTTTGAAATATTAAATTGGCTGCCAGATCGCCAAGGCTGTAACCAATTTTTTCCATCACCGACAATTTTTGGTTGGTGGCTGAGACAAAAGCAGGAGAAGATGCGCTCATTATTATTAAGTCTACATTCGTGTAACCCTTCCCCAAAAGGTTACGCATACCGCAAAAACTATCCACAAACACTGGGGGTAAATATGGTGGATAGTCGGTGGAGGGCGAGAATCCTAAAAACCTCAGTTAAACTCTGTGCGACCGGCTTAGGCTCGGATATAAGCAATTTTCTCTAATAAATTAGGCTCTGCCAAAGGGGAGCAATTTTTAGAAAAAATACTCGAATTCTGCGCCCTAGCCATACCTGCTAGCGGTTTTACTAAGTTTGTTAGGGCACTAAATATCGCCACTAAAGGCGCGCAATATACACAAATAGCCCGAAAAAAACTGCATCCAAGGGTCAAAAAGCGATCAAATGAGCAAAAATTAATGCAGAAATGCCAAGCGAGTACAAAGGGGGAATGAAACTGCGGTTATGGCGAGTTTAAAGCTATAAATACAGGGATTTCGCGCGGATGCAGCAGGCAAACTCAGAACAAAATGCTGCAGGGAAAACGGGGCGGGGAATTGAACAGGGGACAAACACACCCAGTCCTTGGGTGTGCGGTGTATCAGGGTGTGATTAACGGATGTAGCGATTGATGATCAATTCGTACAACTCTTGTTTACCGCTGGTTTGAGCCGGTTCACCGGCGCTGTTACCGATTGCAGCGAGGTCTGCCAGGGACATTTTGCCCTGCTCAAACTCAGCGCCTTTGCCGCCGTCGAAACTTGCATAACGCTCTTTACGCAAGCCTTCGAGTGGAGATTTTTGCAGCAAGCTATCAGCAATTAACAATGCGCGAGCAAAGGTGTCCATACCACCGATGTGGCCATAAAACATATCAGCAAGATCAGTTGAGTTGCGGCGAGTTTTAGCATCGAAGTTAACACCGCCACCTTGCAAGCCACCAGCGCGCAAGATCACCAGCATCAGTTCAACCGTTTCGTTGATGTTGTTGGGGAATTGGTCGGTATCCCAAGCGTTTTGGTAGTCGCCACGGTTGGCGTCAATGCTGCCCAACATGCCCGCATCAGCTGCCACTTGCAGCTCGTGATCCATGGTGTGTTGCGCCAAAGTGGCGTGGTTGGTTTCGATGTTTAATTTAAAATCTTTATCTAGGCCGTGTTCTTTTAAGAAGCCCACAACAGTTGCTGAGTCAAAATCATACTGGTGTTTAGAGGGTTCCATAGGCTTAGGTTCAATGAAGAATGTACCCTTAAAGCCCTGAGCACGGGCGTAGTCACGCGCCATAGTCAAAAAGCGGCCCATGTGAGCCAGCTCACGTTTCATGTCGGTGTTGAGCAGGCTCATGTAACCTTCGCGGCCACCCCAGAACACGTAGTTCTCACCATTCAATGCAATGGTTGCGTCCAGTGCGTCTTTCAATTGTGCACCAGCGTAGGCAACTACATTGAAGTCAGGGTTGGTGGAGGCACCGTTCATGTAGCGTGGGTTGGAAAATAAATTGGCAGTACCCCAAAGTAATTTCATGCCAGACGCGGCTTGCTTTTCTTTGGCGTAGCTGACGATGGCTTGCAAACGTGAGCTGGTTTCAGCGCGGCTGCTGCCTTCTTCGACCAAATCGATGTCGTGGAAGCAGTAGTAAGGAGTACCTACTTTGGTGAAAAACTCAAACGCGGCATCCATTTTGATTTTGGCGCGAGCAACAGCGTCAGCGGCTGAAGCGGTGTGCCATGGGCGGATTTGCGTGCCTGGGCCGAAAGGATCGCCGCCAGTGCCGCAGAAGCTGTGCCAGTAACAAGTGGCAAATTTAAAAAACTCTTTCATGGTGCGGCCGGCGACCACACGGTTTTCGTCGTAGTATTTAAAGGCGAGGGGGTTGTCGGAATCGGGGCCTTCGAACTGGATTTTGCCGATACCGGGGAAATACTCTTTATCGCCGATTAACACGCTCATATTTGCTACCTTTACTGTGTCAGGGGAAGATTGTCAGGGGGGAGTGCAGTGTGTATCCAACCCATAACATTGTTCAATGTGTGTGGTTAAAGCCATGCACGCTGTCGATGTAGGTTGGGATAGCCCCTCACCTCCACCGCCAAGCTATGGTGGTTATTAATAAAGCATAGCCGTCGAAGTTGACCGATACAATGACATAAAGTTGCCGTTGGGCGAAATCGCTGGAGGTCAGTTGTTCATTCCAACAGCAGATCAGTTAAATTGTGTCACTCACATCGGTTACGGTAAGCGCGTGCTGTGCAAAGTATAACCTTTAAACTGGGCGGCTGGATATGGGAAAACTGTGCGACCGTGTAGATTTAATACAGGAAATTGATTTATTTATTATAGTCACTCTGACCCAATTATGGGCTGGATATATAGTCTTTTAGCATCAAACTCGGGTGCTCAAAAGAAGGTTTGTCAGAGGTGTATTATTCCTGTCAATAGAGTGTACGCGCAGCTATTTACAGCCCTCAAAGTTGAGTTTGGCGGCAGAAAAATGGCAGTAATACGCGGTGATTTCTAATCTTGAGCTGAGAGTAAGGACTTGTCAGCCCGCATTTATAATCGCGTATTTTTTTAAGCGCGGGTTAGGGGGCTGTATTCTGAGTGAAATCGATTTTGGCCTTTGTATCAAATATTAATAGAAAATCGGGTTTGTGAATTGGCGCTGACTAGGGAATGTGCGTTAGAGCCTCCTGCTAGGCGCCTACACAATGGAGCCGAAATTTGCATTTGGCGAATAAGGATTTTCGTGGTGTAAAGCCTCACACTAAACTCCGTCAGAACCGCGAGGTGATATTCAACAAGTTGCTGTGCAACAAACGGCTAAAAGACTGGCAAGGCCTTATTCAATCCGTCTTTATAATTAATTACTCATAAAAATAAACAGGAGTTCAATTCTGTGACTAAAACAAAAAATATAAAATCTAGGGCTGTTATTCGCTACACGATTCTGTTGCTCGTGTGTTGGCTTGTTTTCGATACAGCTGCCTGGGCCATTGGTGAGGCCCGCTATTTAGTTGAGCGAAAAACTTCAGGCGCTATGCCTTTATTTGGTGACGGGCAAATCTCCGGGGTTTATGTTGATACAGAGGATTACCCCTTAGTGCAGCGCGCCAGTCGAGATTTTATTGCTGATTTTCAAAAGGTGGGCGGCCCGGTGGTCAGCCTGGAAAGTGATAGCGCTCAACTAAATGAATTTGCAGTCATCATCGGCACGCTTGGTCACAGCCATCTGATTGATGAGTGGGTGCGGCGTGGGCTCATTAATACCCGTGGGCTTGCCACCTGGGACGGTTATTTAATTGAGCTGATTGAAAAGCCCGCGCCAAATCTTAAGCGCGCCCTTGTGGTTGTGGGGGGGAACAAGCGTGGCACTGCCTATGGGGTTTACGATATTGCCCAGCAAATGGGGGTATCGCCTTGGTATTACTGGGCCGATGTCACGCCCCTAAAGAAAAAGGCGCTATTTGTGCAGCCGAAGACCCGCGTGGTGGATGCGCCCAGGGTGAAATATCGGGGTATTTTTTTAAACGACGAAGCACCTGCATTAACTAATTGGGTGAAGCAAAACCATGGTAATTATAACCATGAGTTCTACAGCAAAGTTTTTGACTTGTTATTGCGTTTAAAAGCGAATTATTTATGGCCTGCGATGTGGGCCAATGCATTTAATGATGACGACCCCAAAAACCAAACGTTGGCGGATGAATACGGAATCGTCATGGGTACGTCTCACCACGAGCCCATGATGCGAGCCGATAAAGAATGGAATCGGTACGGCAAAGGCAAGTGGGAGTTTTCCACCAATGCCGATAATCTCGCCGAATTTTGGCGCCAGGGCGCAGTGCGGGCAAGGCCCTATGAAAGCCTATTTACTATGGGGATGCGCGGACAAGAGGACACACCCATGAGTGAAGGCGAAAACATCCAACTGTTGCAAAATATAGTCAGCCGCCAGCGTTCGATCTTGGCAGATGTCTTTGCGCCTCAACCGGTTGAAAAAATTCCTCAGGTTTGGTGTTTATACAAAGAGGTGCAGGCCTATTATGAAAAGGGTATGCGTGTGCCTGATGACATTACTTTGTTGTGGAGCGACGACAATTGGGGAAATCTGCGTCGGTTACCTACGCCGGCCGAGCGCCTGCGCGCTGGCGGTGCTGGTGTTTATTATCACTTTGATTATGTTGGCGGCCCCCGCTCATACCGCTGGATCAACACAGTTCCGCTCGCCAAAATCTGGGAGCAAATGAATTTGGCCTATGGATATGGTGCTAGTCAAATTTGGATCACCAACGTAGGCGATTTAAAACCCATGGAATTTCCTACCGAATATTTTTTAACGCTCGCGTGGAACCCCGAAGCTTGGCCTCAAACCCGCATTGCAGAATTTGCCCACTTATGGGCTAAGCGGGAATTCGGCGAGGCCTTCGCTAAGGAAATTGCCGCATTAATGGAGGGGTATACCCGTCATAATGGGCGTCGCAAGCCCGAACTTATGTCGCCCGATACCTACAGCCTGTTGAACTATGCAGAAGCCGAGCGTGTATTAACGCAATTGCAACAGTTAACAGACGCTGCAGAAGCCTTGGCAAAAAAAATCCCCGCAGAACGTCAAGCCGCCTATTTTCAATTAGTCTTACACCCGGTTTTAGCCTCCGCCAACCTAACCCGCTTAAATATAGCGGTGGGTAAAAACCGCCTTTATGCACAACAGGGGCGTGCGAATGCCAACCGTTTGGGCGCACTCGCGAAAGAATATTTCGCCTTTGATAAAAACCTTAAAGACCGTTTTGATGCAATAAATAACGGTAAATGGCGCCATTTTATGGATCAAACCCATATTGGCTATACCAATTGGAATAATCCTGAAGGTGATCAATTGCCTGCATTGGCAGAATATGTACCGGGGGATTATGCCGAGATGGGTGTTGCCGTTGAGGGCGTAAACACGGCTTGGCCATCGCCCGGCCGTTATGAATTAACGTTTGATAATCTGGGTAAAAGTACGCGCGGGTTTACTCTATTTAATAAAGGTACTCAGCCTTATAAGTTCACTGTTACAGCATCACCCTGGATTCGTCTAAGTAAGAACGAAGGTAGTGTTGAGCAGGAGGTGCAGATCACAGGTACCATAGATTGGGCGCAGTTGCCGGAAGGAACATCCACAGGGCAAATTGTTATTAAAGGCACTGGCTGGCAGGCGGCAAAAATTAATGTAAAAGCTGTAAAGCCTGCGCAGGATTTAGCTAAGCGCGCTCGAGGGTTTATTGAGGCAGATGGCTATATTGCAATTGAAGCGGCGCATTTTAAAAAGTCTGTACCTAAAGACGGTATCGCCTGGCAAGAAATTCCCCAGCATGGCCGCACCCTCAGTTCTATTACAGCCTTGCCGGTTACCGATAAGAGCTTTACCGAGGTAAAAAATGCGCCATTTGTTGAATACCCGCTGACCTTTTTTAATACCGGCCTGGTCAAAGTTGAAACGCTATTGGCTCCCAGTCTGCCTTTTGTCCCAGGGCGTGGCCTGCGTTATGCCATTAGTTTAGGTGATGAAGAGCCACACATAATCGACTTCTTAGCTGGATATAAAGATGGCGATAGCAACTGGGAGGCAGCGGTTGAAAATGGTGTGCGGATAGGGCGCAGCGAACACACAATAACAAAACCTGGCCCACAGATGCTGCGCCTTTATGCTATTGACCCAGGTGTGACGGTGCAGCGTTTACATATCAATACAGGAGGTTTGCTGCCGAGTTATCTGGGCCCACAGGAAAGCCCCTTCCGATAGTTGTTAGCCCGGCGTTTTAGAGTCGGGTTAATACCCGCTTATAGAAAAAAGCCCTGCGGTATTGGCGGGGCTTTGAGCAGATTCAAAAAATAAATACTGATTTAAGGGATCTCTGAATAAGGGGCGTTTTCAAAAACACACGAGTACGTCCATGTAGCTCCGGCGCGGGCTTCCTGCCCGCGACGGTTTTGAAAATACCCCTTGTTTAGTGCTTCCTTAATTTTTTTGGCGCAATAATTTAAGTAGGCGGGATTTAAGAGCCGGCGGAATGGATTTAATAATTAAGCTATCTGAATCAGTATCGTAGACCACGGTGGAGCCAATGCAGTCCGAGGCGAAGCTCATGCTCATAACTTCATTGCGGCCACTTAACCGCACGAGACTGCGCAGGGCGCCGGTATCGGGGATAATTTCCTTATGCAAGGATTGTGAATTGGTCTGAATAAATTGGGCGATTTCAGCCGATTTTTCGTGATTGATTTGTTGGCTGAGTTCCTCAATCACGACTGGCTTGTCTTGTTTTGCTTGTTCTAAGCAATAATTAACCAGGGTGTGGCGTGTTTGGCTGGCCGTCTGTTCATCGAGCTGCCCGGCGTATTGCTCTACTACTTCTATAAGTTCGGCTGTTTGTGCTTTTTGGTCAACCTTGTCGGTAAAGCCAATAAAGTTGATAAAGGCCTCGGAGAGATCTTTATCGTTGCGGAATTTGACAATAGAAATGTAATTATTATTTTCCTCGCCTTCCCACTCGCGCAGATTGATGCGTGCCCCTAGGGTAAATTGGCTTGGGTCGAGAAATAAACTGTCGCTTAGCTCAATGTCCGCGTCAAAATACCAAGCGTTTTGATGGTCAAGCAGGGCAAAATACAGAAATTCGGCGCCCTCTAAAACTTCTTCAGCAATGAGTATGTGGCTGTAAACCAACGACTCACACTTTTCAATTTCCAATTTAAAATGGGTTAGCGCACTATGGGTAAAGCTGGTGAAGCTGAGCTTGCCTGCACGGTATTCGCGCAGCCACTGGCTTAGGGGGTGGGCCCCATGGTCGGATGAAAAGCGTCCATAGGCTTTGCCGGTTTTTTTTATGTAGGCTTTTTTAACTTCCCGCGCTAGGTCTTCGCTTTTGCCGTTTAAGTCTAGTGTCTGTTGGCGTAATTTGAGGTTGACAAGCGCCTGTGGATTTTGACGCTCAATACGGTGAGCGATAAATTGACTGAAGGGCATAGAATAATCCAGCTAAAAGGCGCCAGTTTACCTACTGAATGCCCAGGCGGCTAGGCTTGCTGGCGCGAGTTTAATGGGGTTGCTGACGCGAGTTTAAAATGGCAGTTGTTTTTGCAATTTGCCCTGTTGCGTCCCTCCCAACACCCACAAAGTACTTAGATGTCTCTTGAAGCAGTCCCTTAGATGTGCATTTGTATGCGTACTGGTTGATTCTAGGTAAATAAGTTGCCGAAATTATCAAGCACATTCCTGCGCTGCTTTAAACTCAATATTTATGTAAACCTAGGTGAATAGAATGGCAGGCCTTGATCCAGTGTATGCCCGGTATGCCAGTCGAAGCCTGGGGGTTTTTGCTGCATAATAGTAACTTAGCGTTTGAATTAGATAACCTATGCCTCCACCCAAGCCACGCGTTCCCCCATTAGCACTTGCCATTGCCTTGTCTGCGCTCGCCTATGCTGTGAGCCGATACCATCTGATGCCTGTTCCGAGTGTCTCTTTAATTGTTGTAGGTTTAGTTGGCGTGTTGGGGGGCGGTATCATTTTTACGGCTTTAATCCAATTTCGCCGTCATAAAACAACGGCGCACCCTTTAAATTTTGCGAATACTACTGTTCTGCTTGCCAGCGGTGTCTTTAGCCTTAGCCGCAACCCTATTTATTTGGGTATGTTGATCCTAATGTTGAGTCTCGCGCTTGCGTGTGCTGATTTATTGGCATTTGTACCCGGCATTATATTTTGGCTATGGATAAATTATTGGCAAATAGCGGCAGAAGAAAATCACTTGCAGCGTCATTTTGGCGCAGCATACGTTGAATATTGTAAACAGGTGCGCAGATGGCTTTAGAGTCTCACAATAAAACCCTTATTGGATCTGAAGAGTGGTGTGCGCTGCCGAGCCTTGGCTTGCCAGCCATCAAGGCGCGGGTAGACTCGGGTGCTAAAACATCCAGTATTCACGCTATTAATATCGCCCCCTTTCGAAAACACGGCCAGCCCTGGGTGAGTTTCGAGGTGCATCCGTTACAACAATCACGGCAAATTGTTGTGCGTTGCGAGGCGGAGCTAATCGATAAACGCAAAGTGCGCAGTTCCAGTGGTGAAACCGAAACACGCCTTGTAGTGCGCGTACCCCTGAAGTTGGGCGAGGATATTTTCGATATTGAATTAACCCTAACCAATCGTGATTCAATGGGGTATAGGATGTTGCTTGGGCGCCAGGCCATGGTTGGGCGCCTCTTGGTTGACCCAGAACAGCGTTTTTTGCAGGGTAGCCACAGCAAAAACATGTTAGAAGCCTGTTACGCGCGGTACAAATGCGACGATGTGCCAGGCCTAAAAATAGGTTTGTTGGCGAGTAATCCTGAATTATTCAGCAATAAACGCATCATGCAGGCTGGGGAAGAGCGCGGCCATCAGATGTTTTTTTTGAGTTTGAAACAATGTTATATGAAACTCGATGCAGACACGCCGGAGATTCATTACCGAGGTGGTAATATTTTAGAAACCCTCGATGCGGTAATCCCGCGCATTCGCCCCAGTATGACATTTTATGGCTGTGCATTAACGCGGCAATTTGAAAGCATGGGAACCTATGCATTAAACAGCTCTTCCGCCATTGCACAGTCCCGCGACAAATTATTTTCGCTTCAATTATTGCTAAAAAACGGTATTGATATTCCTATCACCGGTTTTGCCAATTCTCCGAGCGACACCCAGGATTTGATTAATATGGTCGGCGGAGCGCCGCTGATTGTTAAGTTATTGGAAGGGGCTCAGGGGCGCGGCGTGGTGCTGGCGGAAACGCGCAAAGCGGCTGAAAGCGTTATTAATGCGTTTAAATCAGTGCAAGCAAATTTATTGGTGCAGGAATTTATCAAAGAAGCCAATGGCCGTGATCTGCGCTGTTTTGTCATTGATGGTAAAGTCGTTGCGGCCATAGAGCGTACGGCAGCGCCGGGGGATTTTAGGGCGAATATTCACCAGGGCGGTACAGCGACCGTGGCAAAAATTACCGCAGATGAAAAAAAATTGGCGATTAAAGCGGCGCGCACAATGGATTTAAGCGTGGCAGGGGTGGATATTATCCGCTCCAGTAAAGGCCCATTATTGTTAGAAGTGAATTCTTCGCCGGGGCTTGAGGGTATTGAAACTGCCACTGGGCGCGATATTGCAGGCCTTATGATTCAGTCAATTGAAAAACGCTTGAATTGGCGACGCAAACTTGCTACCGAATTAGAGGCCATTAATCAGGTACCTATTAACCCTGCACCATAAGAAATTCTATTAAGGACGCTCTGATTAATCTATTGTGTTGCACATCTCGCTTGGCGATTTAAGCCCCCAAGCGAGTGAGTTGAATAAAAATACTTAAAGAATTTTAGGAATGAAGCGGTAGGGAACCTGCTTACAATATTCCAGGTATACAGGGTCTGCGGATAGATGACGCTCCTCAGTGATGGCGCGCAAATAATAAGTGTAGGTCATCAGTATCAAACCGACGATTTGCATGCCCGCAAGCCCCATACCGGTATGTTGCGCATTGTAAATAATGGCGGGGAACATCACGCACCACCAAGCGAAGTTTTTACTGGCGTAGGCGGGGTGGCGAATGTACGCAAATGGGCCTTTGCGAATAATGCCTCGGTTAGTGAGGTTAGAAAAACGCACGCCAAACCACAGAGTGGCCGACATATACACAATATAACTGCACACCATCATGGATGTGAAAACAGTGATCATCCACTGATTAGTAAACTTTAGGACTTCATGTTCGCCAGGCGCTGAGAAATAAAAACCCAACAGCATTTGAAACGGCGGGTAACAGGAAATACAGACCATCCAACCTAGCACCGTGGGCTCAGCGGAGGCGGTTTGGTTGTCCACCCAGCGCGATGAAATCATGTAGCCGCACCAAGCCAAAGCAACGTCGATGGAAAAAATTAACGAGATGGAGATATTGAAGAAGTCGCCATTAAATTTGGTGTGGGTGTAATAACCCTCTGCAATCGTGCGCGGCAAGCCTTCTAGCAAGTAACCAACATTCGCAACCAGATGAGGAAATTGGTCGCAGAAAAATACGGTCATTAAGGGGGTGAAAAACATTTTTACCACGAGACCTAAGACGGCTTTTTTGTCGTTGCCATCAAATTCCGGCCGCAGGTGGTTAAGGCCAGGCGCAAAAGAGACAATATGAGAGAGAACTCGGCCGGTAAGTGCAGATAAATCTTTTTTATCCAATTGCGGATTGTGGCGAAAGGCTCGGGTAACAAATGCGTAGGGCAGGCCTATGATGGCGTAAACAATGAGAATCCAATCAAGTAAACGAAACCAGGGTTGGTAATAGGGGGCTTTGTTCGCAAACCCGTATTCACCGGCCGAGTGATAAAACAGGGTGACAGCGCCGATTAAAATCAAATTTAAAATATAACCGCTTAGGGCTTCACCGAATAATTTGCTCGTTTGACCGCTGGCTAGCTCGGGAGCCTTGTTGATAAATTGGCTGCCTTCGCGTTTGAATAAACGCACACACTCAATGCTAACCATAACAATGGTGATAATACAGAGCGCAGCTAGTAGGCTATCAACACGCTCGCTGGTGACTTGCCAGCCTGCGATATTTAGGCCGTTTTCTAATACTTTGTCGGCGTTGTAAAACATCGCCAACAGCACCACGGTTATTGCACCGGCCACGCCGCTGATCCAGGCGCCGTCGGTAATCCAAGAATCGTTTGTGTGTTTGAGTGGTTCAGTTGCCTCAAGAGGGCTTGGTTTTGACATGACAAGTCTCAGTTTTATTGTTGTTCGAGTAGGGCGTCGCTGGGCGGCCTAAAACGTCCTCACGCAGGAGCATTGGAGTTTTTAAGTGGCCGCATAAGTTAAATTTATAGCGGGTAAATGTACACACTGACTGGGATTTTGTGGGGACATTTTTGTGGACTTGTTAAGTCAAGCAGCCCTGTGGGCAGCGTCGGATCTCATTTTGCACTTAATGGGCGGTATTAAGGCACGAAACAGTCAAACACCAAGCTGGGTGGTGTTCGATGCCGAGCTGCTTGATACCGAGCTTTTTAATACCAGGCTGTCTGATAAACACGCCATCAATTAGATTTTGGCATGCGCATCTATCCGCTTTAACAGCCCGTCCAAATCACGTTGCTCGCTTTGCAGTATAAGTTCGCCAGAGCCTCGCGCTCAGTATATTCAAACAGGCCGTTACACAAATGCCGCGTGGGAGCTTATTCCGGAAGTGTGACGTTCAGTTCAAGCACGGCACAATTGCCGTTGTTTTCCAGCTGCACTTCAACCTGAGTCATATCAATGTCTACGTACTTGCGCAACACTTCCATTATGTCCCGTTGCAACGCCGGTAAATAATCTGGCTGTTTTAATTTATTGCGCTCGTGGGCAACAATAATTTGCAAGCGCTCTTTGGCAATTGAGGCTGAGGTATTTTTTTTGCGCGAGAAGTATTCGAAAAAATTCATGCACTTCTCCTGAATAGACGTTGGAACAGGCTTTTATGCTCGGGGGTTAAAAAGCGGTGTTCGATGGTTTCGCCCAGCAAACGTCCAACGGCATCGCTGTAGGCTTTACCGGCTTTTGATTCAGTATCGTAAATAACCGGTGTACCTTGGTTGGAGGCTTTTAGGACGGTTTCGCATTCTGGGATAACACCAAGGAGTTTAGTGGCGAGAATTTCCTCTACGTCCTTAACGCCCAGCATTTCACCCTTAGCAACGCGCTCAGGGTTGTAGCGGGTAATTAATAAGTGCTCAAGTACACGCTCTCCACGCTCAGCCTTGCGGGATTTACTTTGCAGAATACCTAAAATGCGGTCAGAGTCGCGCACGGAGGACACTTCTGGGTTGGCCACCACCACTGCTTCATCGGCAAAATACAACGCCATAAAAGCACCGTGTTCGATACCGGCGGGGGAGTCGCAAATAATAAATTCAAAGCCCATATCGCTTAATTCATTGAGCACTCGCTCAACACCGTCGGCGGTAAGTGCGTCTTTATCGCGAGTTTGGCTGGCAGGCAGTATGTAGAGATTCTCGGTGCGCTTATCTTTGATTAAAGCTTGTTTTAACGTGGCTTCGCCATTAATGACGTTTACAAAATCGTAAACCACCCGGCGCTCGACGTTCATAATTAAATCGAGGTTGCGAAGGCCAATATCAAAATCAATGACCGCTGTTTTGTGGCCGCGCAACGCCAAGCCACTGCTAATGGATGAGCTGGTAGTGGTTTTGCCCACACCGCCTTTACCTGAGGTTACAACTATTATTTTGGCCAAGGGAATTTACCTATTCTGTTTTGAGTTTTTTTAAAAAAGCGGTGCAATGACGAGTTTGCCATTGGCGCAAAGTGCTTGTATGGGGGATTTCCAGTGCTGGGCGCGCAGGTCTTCATCAACCACATATTGCCCTGCCACGGCGATTAATTCAGCTTCCTGGCTTTGGCAAAAAATACGCGCTGATTCGTCGCCCTGGACTCCCGCGAGGGCGCGGCCGCGCAGGGCGCCGTAAATATGAATATTGCCATCGGCCAGCACCTCGGCTCCGGCGGAGACGGACGATAAAATAATCAAATCGCCTTTGGTGTAAATCTGTTGGCCCGAGCGCACAGGGGTATCGATCACCTGAGGTGGAATGATTACCGGTGCGGGGATAACGTCAGCGCTGCGGGTTTTAGCGGCGGGCGCTGGCTGTTTGTCAATTTCGAGGGTGGTGGAGCCTTTGGCTTTTCCCTTCGGCAGGGTGGCAAGGCCGAGGCTTAAGGCCAGGGTTTCCAGTTCACTGGTGCCACCTTTGATGGCGGCCGGAATAAAGCCTAATTCGCGGCAGAGGCCGACTAAGGCGTGTAAATCGAAGTGGCTTTCGCCTTTGAGTTGTTCAAAGCCTAAGACCAGTGGATTGTTGTTAAAAAACGCCGGTGATTCAGCAACTCGCGCGGTAAGTTCCTCGGCTATGGTCGCGATGGCGTCGGTTTTAACTTCCAGCAGCGTCATAGGAAACAGGCCACCTTTTATCTGGAAGGATTCGGGGCGGGCTGCCGGGGACGAAGGAGAAGTTTTTGCGCGCATAGGATCTAGGGAGGGGGGTGCGTTGAGTAGGGCGATTTTATAGACCTTTGCACCAAATTTCACAAGTGGATTAAGTATTTGTACATCTTGCCCGAAGATTTCTGCTCCTTTGGCCCCATCTAGGGCCTGTGTTTCACTCCACGCTGGGGCGGCGCTGTTAAGGGATCGTCCGGCCAGGGATGTTTGGGGTAGCGGCCTTTCATTTCTTTTTTGACTTCTTGGTACGAGCTGCGCCAAAAGCCGCCTATGTCTTGGGTGATTTGCAAAGGGCGCCGGGCCGGGGAGAGCAGATGCAGCGCAACGCTGATGCGGCCCTGGTAAAGGCTAGGGGTTGTGTGGGTGCCGAACATTTCCTGCAGTTTGATAGCCAGTACCGGCGGCGATTGGCTGTAGTCAAGGGCCGCCTGAGTGCCGGTGGGCGCCTCCCAATGGGTAGGCAATAGGGCGTTTAACTGTTGTTGTTCCTGCCAGCTCAGTTGAGAAGCCAGTATCTCTGCCAGGTTTAGCTCGTGCAGTTGCTGCAGATTGTTAACTGCGCTGAGGTATGGTTTGAGCCAGTCGCCAAGGCTTGCCAGCAAAGCCTCATCATCCCAAGCTGGCCAGCGCGCTGGCTCCTGCTGGTGGGCCAGCCTAACCCTGGCTCTAAATTGCTGGGCCTCTGGCGTCCAGTTGAGGTACTCCAGCCCTTCTTTATATAGGCAGTCTATTAGCAACTGGGCGCGCTCTTCGCCGCTTAGGGCATCCAGGCGTTTTTCCTGCCAGACCACGGCGCCGACGCACTGCTGTTCAGTGGCCGTGAAGCGGCCTAGTTTTTTATCCCAAAGCGCCTGCCGCTGAGTACATACCAAGCTAGCTAAATGGCCGCTAAACAACTCAGGATCTAACGGGCTGGCGCTGACAATCGTGTCTTCACTGCGATGGGCGGCGCCCTGGGTTTCGGCTACCACAAGCCAGGCGTGTTTACTCAGGGGGTGCAATGGGTCGATACAGGCGGCGCGGCCGTTGGCTAACTGGTACACCCCCCGGCGCTCATTGCGTGCCTTGGCGATGCGGTCTGGGTAGGCGCAGGCCAGCAAAAAGCCGCAGGCGTGGGCGGCTATGAATTGGGGAGCCGATTTAGGTGCATTCAGTAACGGAGCAAATTGCTTCGCTTGCCGGGTTACGCTCTCCCGCCAGGCTTTGGGCAGTGTGTCAGGGCGCGTTGTTAATTGTTCTAATAAATGGCTCAGGTCTGCTTCGCTGGGGCCTTTGAGGGTTTCGGTGAGAACCGCCGCCAGCAGACAGGCCTGCGGGCTCAAGCCGTGGGCTTGGCTCTCCACCAGCATATGGCCTAAACGCGGATGTACGGGCAACGCGCTGATGGCCTCGCCGCTGGGTGTTAATTGCCAATTGCCTTGAGTGTTGGTTTTGATTGCAGCCAAGCTACTCAGAAGGCCAAGGGCCTGTTGGTAGGCTGCCTGTGGCGGCGGTTCAATCCAAAGTAGCTCGGATGGATCTAAACCCCAGGCCACTAGCTGTAACGCTAAAGGTGCCAGATCGGCTTTGAGAATTTCCGCCGGGCTGTGTTCGTTCATCACCAACTCTTGCGACCAGAGACGAAAACACTGTCCGGCGGCCAAACGGCCAGCCCGGCCTGCTCGCTGGGTGGCTGAAGCTTTTGAGATGCGTTTTAGATTCAACCGAGTAAGCCCCGTATTGGGGTCGAACTCGGCCTCCCGGCAAAAGCCGCTGTCAATCACCAGCGTTATGCCTTCAATGGTTAGGCTGGTTTCGGCGATGTTGGTGGCCAACACCACTTTGCGGCCCACAGTGTCCGCGGCCAGGGCTTGTTGCTGTTGGGTAAAAGGCAGGCTGGCGTAGAGCGGAAAGATGTTTATTCCAGCGTCCAAGCGGCTGCTAAGCCACTGTTGGCAGGCCAGGATTTCCCGCTGGCCCGGCAGAAATACCAGAGCATTACCCGGGTAACGCGCCATAGCTTCTAAAACGCTTGCGCCCACCGCTTCGGCCATGGGCTCTTTGGGGCTGAGGGTTTTGCCGTGATGGAGGGTGACGGGAAACATTCGCCCCTGGCTGGTCAGTACAGGCGCGTTGGGCAGCAGCCTTTCCAGCGCCGCTGTATCCAGGGTGGCGGACATCACCAGCAGGCGCAAAGGGTTATCCTCACGCAGGAGGTTTTGGCTGTAGAGGCTGAGCGCTAGGCCAAGGTCGCTATCGAGCTGTCGCTCGTGAAATTCATCGAAGATTACCAACCCTATCGATTCTAGGCTCGGGTCTTCCTGCAACATGCGTAAAAACACACCGCCTGTGACGACTTCAATGCGGGTTTTATGGCTCACCTGGCTGTCCTGCCGAACCCTATACCCCACCTGAGCGCCCACCGTTTCGCCCAGCAGGCTCGCCATGTAGCCAGCGCAGTTGCGTGCGGCAATGCGGCGCGGTTCCAACATAATTATTTTCTGCTGGCCAAGCCAAGGGGCATTTAATAGATGCAGAGGCACCTGCGTGGTTTTGCCCGCGCCGGGGGGTGCTTGCAAAATAACGTGATGGCATTGGCTAAGTTGTGCCGTGAGCTCAGGTAGGAGAGGGGCGATGGGGAGCTCGGCGGACATAAGCATCAGGGGGCAAAAAATAGGCGGCCGATTATGCGTATTTCTGACATTCGAGGCTAGGGTGCCTCAGCTCAAGATTAAAGATTCAAAGCCAAAAAAAACGCCGGCCCAATGGTGAGCCGGCGTAAAAGGCCTGCATGGATTCTTACTTGAGTCGACGGCGGCTGAGGGCCAGGCCCAGCAAGCCAATACCCAAGAGCGCAAGGTTGCCAGGCTCTGGCACTTTAGCGGCTACTTGGCCGATGGTGAGGTTGTCTATCTCCAAATAACCACTGGTAGTGGCTTGGCCGTTTAATAAACCAAAGTGAATGCTTTTAATGACCTGGTCACTGGTAATACCCCAGAAGCCATCGCCCAGCGAAAGCTGGAAGTTATCCACGGCTCCATTGCCATAAGAGACGGTGGCAAAGTAAGCCGAGGATTTAAAAAAGTCGAAGCCTATGGCGGAAACACCGTTGCCTTGGGTCAGGCTAGTATCTGAAAAATCCAATAAAAAAGAACCGTTACAGCCTGCGCAGTAGCGGTGATCGGTGGTGCCTACCATAAGGTTTAGGTTGGCAAAGCCGGTAGTTTTGTAGCTGGTCTCGCCCACCACATGGGTCATGGCGCTGTCGGAAAAAGCATCCAAGAAACTGGCGTCTATGCGGTCACCGTGGCGATAGTTGGGATTTTCGTAATCATCGACGAGGTAGCTGCTAAGTCCGCTGGTAAAGGCGGCTTTGCTGTTGGTGATAACCGAAGCAAAAGCGCTGCTGGTCGTGAGGGTTAATCCCAGCACTAGGCTGGTGAGAAAAGGGCGCGTAAACATCAAACTACTCCGTTAAGGGGCTGTGGCGAGTTCCCTTCATTAGCAAATCTGTAGCCCATATAAAAAAACCTTTATTTTACAATAGATTAATAAAATGCATCGCTCGCCTCTGTATGAAAAATCGACGAAATTTAGCCTTCAAGCTGTCGCCAAATACCACCTAAAGTTGCTCCAAGGCCTCACTCAGTTTACGCACACCAATCACTTCAAGGCCTGCAATGGGCTCTTTGGGCGCATTGGCTATGGGCACTATGGCTTTTTTAAATCCGTGTTTAGCGGCCTCTCGCAGTCGCTCTTGGCCTGAGGGCACGGGGCGAATCTCGCCACTTAAGCCTACCTCACCCAAAATTACCCAGTCGGTGGGGATGATTCGGTCGCGAAAGCTCGACACCAGCGCAAACAGCAGCGCGAGATCTGCGCTGGTTTCGGTGATCTTTACACCGCCTACCACATTCACAAACACATCCTGGTCCCCCAACATCAAACCGCCATGGCGGTGCAATATGGCCAGCAGCATGGATAACCGGTTGGTATCGAGCCCGACCGAAACTCGCCTGGGGTTGCCCAGATGGCTGTTATCCACCAGGGCTTGCAGCTCAACCAGCAGAGGTCGGGTGCCTTCCCAAATCACCATAACTACCGAACCCGCCGCTACCTCGTCCGCCCGCTGCAGGAAAATTGCCGATGGGTTGTTCACCTCTCGCATGCCCTGCTCAGTCATGGCGAATACGCCCAGTTCGTTGATGGCGCCAAAGCGGTTTTTGTTGCCGCGCAGTGTGCGAAAGCGACTGTCGTTGTCGCCTTCGAGCATGATGGAACAATCGATCATGTGCTCCAGCACCTTAGGCCCTGCCAGGCTGCCATCCTTAGTGACATGGCCCACCAAAATAACCGCGGTGCCGGATTGCTTGGCGAACCGGGTTAGCACAGCGGCGCTTTCGCGCACTTGCGACACGCTGCCCGGCGCGCTAGTGATATCGCTTAAATGCATCACCTGCACCGAATCCACCACCATGATGCGCGGCTTATGTTGGCTAGCTAAATAAAGCACCGCCTCCACATCCGTCTCGGCGGCTACCTGTAACTTATCGTTGGGTAAATTCAGCCTTTGCGCGCGCATGGCCACCTGTTGAAGCGATTCCTCCCCAGTGACATAGAGGGCAGGGGCGTCTTGGGCTAAATGACAGAGGGTCTGCAGCAGCAGTGTGGATTTGCCCGCGCCAGGATTACCTCCGATCAACACCACGGAGCCCGGCACAAAACCGCTGCCCAGGACACGGTCAAACTCCTGTATACCGGAGCTAAAACGGGGTAAGTCCACCAGGCTAATATCTTTTAATACCTGAACTTGGTTGGTACTGCCTGCGTACCCCACGGAGCGCCCGGCGGGCGGCTGCGCCCCCAGGCGAATTTCCTGTACGCTATTCCAGGCCCCACAGGCGCTGCACTGCCCCTGCCATTTATTAAATTCCGCGCCGCAGTTGTTACACACGAAGGCAGTTTTGGTTTTGGCCACAGGGGCTCCTTATCAGAGGTTCTCAGCTATAGGCTTATGCGATGATTTTTTGATCAGCGGCCTTGCTAAGTAGCCAAGGCCTTTTACACTTAATTGTGAAGTGGTTTTATTTATCCCTTCCCCCCTAACAGTCCTTCCTTGCCCTTGGAGGAGCGGGTAATCAGGTGGCGTACCCGTCGGTTTGTCACAGTATTGAGGTTATATGCACGGCTTTCAAGAAATTGATTTTTCGCGGCGCACTCAAAATAAAGATCTAATCTGGGATTTAGACGCGTTTGCCCAGCGGCGAACCGCCCATGAATTTGTCATGCATTTTGAAAACAAAATCTGCGTGTTCTCGCCGAGTGTTGAGCAGATATATAGCAACTACAGCATTACCTTCCCGGCGGAGGAGAATAAGCGCTTAATTATCCTGCCCAACCCCAGCGCCCATCACGATATTTTCCAGGCAATTCCCGAAGGTGCGGTAAAACCTACTGGCCTCTACATAGTGCCCAACAAACAAAGCGAGTTGAACCTGCGTATTCCGCTAAAAACCCAGGATTCTCCGTGGCGAGACGTACCCTTGCACGTGGGCCTTAAGCTGATCAATAGCCGCAGGCCGCGCCATTTGCCCTTGCTGCCGATATTAGTAAAAGGAGACTTGCGGGAATTGGATTCGCGCACACCGGTTCTGCACCTACATGCCGTCTCCTTGAGCGCCCTGAGTAAACTTTCGGCGTTGGAATTAAACGCGATTCGCAAGGTGATTTTGGACCGCATTAGCGCCCTGCAATAAGCTACCTTGCAATAGGCTAATGGGAAGCGGCTTCCCAAAACACAAAAGGCCCAATTCACATTGGGCCTTTTGCATATAGGGCGTGAAAAGCAGTTAGCGTTCTTTTACACGAAAGGTAATAGGAATAGTAAAGGTGAATGAATCGCTTTTTATCTGTTCAGGAATTGATGGGTAGGGTGAAGCGCGGTTAGCGGCTTCCACGGCTGCTTGGGTTAACACAGGCACATCATTGGTACTGGAGCTTTTGACGTTGGTCACCTGGCCTGCGCGGTTAATAGTGATGGCTAAACGAATCGTGCCTTCTTGCTCTTTAGAGAGCGCAGCCTTGGGGTATTTAACAAACCCCGCCGTGCGCTTACTCAGCTTGGCAATATAAAGCTGCTGCACCAACAGGCTATCCGCTGTCTCCTGCTTTTCATCTTCCTCAAACACCTCATTGGCTTTAGCCGCCGCAGGTTTCGGTGGTGTACTGGGTGTAGCTGCTTTTGCTACCTGGCTGGCAGTTTGAGCGGCAGTTCCTGCCGCCGCTACAGCAGCCGTCGCGGCAGGAGCGGTTGTCTCATGGGGTTCGGCCTTAACCGGTGGCTTGTCGGCAGGCTTTGGTGGTTCAACCTTGGCTACTTCTTTTATTGGCTCTTTCACTGGCTCTTTTGCTGGCTCAGTCTTAGCCACTTCTTTGGCAGCTGGCTCTACCTTGGCAGCAGGGTCCGGTTTGGTCGGTTCAGGTTTAACGGCAGCAATATCAGCAGGCTTGCCTTTGTTTTTGCCTGCAGCAATTAACGCTGTACGAATAACGGCAATACGCTCGGGCGTTGGGCTGATTTTGCTGTAGATACTGATGGTTTTTTCATCCACCTTGCCGCTGGTTAACAAACCATCGCGAAAGCCAGAGGACAAGGGCACAGGGCCAATCCAGGTGCGCAACAAAAGATTATAAAATTCGCCGCTGGGAATCTTGCCTAGTTCTAAGTTGTTAACCCGCACCAGGGTGGAATTCCCCTGGCGTGCGATGCTGAGAATGTCATCGCGCTGCAACTTAATTGACATGAAATTGCTAAAGTCGGCGAGGTTTTGCGAGTGCTTAGCCATCTCCCCCGTGCCTGCGTTAATCGCCACGCCCTCAATCCACATACGCTTGAAGCGATTGCCCAAAAGACTGTTGGCCAGCACGCGCACTTCCATGCGCTGGTCACCCTCATCGAGCAGGATGGCTTTGGCATCGTTGGTGGTTTTACTGGTGTAGAGGCCAGCCACAAATTGCTCGCTACCCAATTCAGAATAAATAGCGACACCATTGAGAACGGGTTCAGAAGCGAAGGAGCTGGCGGGCAGAAGCAAAGTGAGGAATAGAACAAAACGAAGCGGTACGCGCAGGGGGGACATAGTTTTCTCGTTATAAATCAGGCACCTTTGCTACAGCTTAGCGGATTTAATTGCCAGCGTAACCCCTTTTATAGTCTTAAGATGTGAAACTGCCGAAGGATCGAAAACTTTTACCCGCCTACCACTAGGCGGCCTCTGGACTACACAAAACTTAACCCTGCGGATAAAAATTTTCGGCATTTAGGAGTTACATAAATGCCATAACGGCAGCCAAAGCTGCCGCAAGCGTCTACTCACTTACGCCTACTTTAGCCGGATGATTGGCAGGTCGAAGCCTAAATAGATCGGCCTCCACTTTTTTTGCCGAATTAATATGAATAGATCTAGCCTTCAGGCTTAGCTTATACAAATTGATAATCCCTCAAGGAGCCCCCTGCAAAACTCAGCCTTAAACTTTGCGCTCGCGGCCGCTTTGCGCTCGCAGCCGGTGTTCGGTTTGTACATAAATGGCATCGGTGGTGGCCATACTGGCGTGGCCAAGATCCTCTGAGAGATCCTTCAGCGCGCGGCCTCGTTCTATTTCCATACTCGCCCCCGTGTGGCGCAGCCAGTGGGAGGAGGCCTCCTTTAGCTTGTAGGCATTATCGTCACCGGCTTTTATGCGCATCTGCTCATAACTGCGATCAAATACCTCCTGCACGATGCGCATTAAATGTCGGGCAGTCATACCGCCACGGCCGCGAATTTTTTCAACCAAAGGCTGGGGCTCACCGGGTGAGGGTAGTGGGCTTAAGCCCCGAAAACGGCGGTAACGTTTGAGGTAATCCATAAAACTTGGCGGCACGGTAATATCGCGAATTTTGCGCCCCTTACCGAATATTTTTAGCCACCAATTGCCACTGCTGTCCTGCCAGAAGTGGCCCATGATCGGCACCCAACGCGGCCGCTCAGACAACTCTGAAATACGTAAAAATAAGGTTTTAAGCGCAGCGATTACAAATAGCGAGCGCTCATACAGGCTGTCTTCGTCGGCCATTTGGGTAACCGTTTGCAATACGCAGTCCCATTGCTGCGCCGACAGCCGTTTGACATCGCTCACCTGTGCATCCTTAATAAAATGGCGGCAATCGGATTTAGCAATTTGCGCCGGGTTGCCTGACGCATACTCTTCAACCATTAAAAATTTATAAAACGCGATGAGAGCTGTAAAGGTCGCAACTAGCGTTTGCTGTGACGGCACATATTTCTTTTTATCAGCTACGGTATCGTTTGGCGCATGTTTAGTGGGTTTTAATTTAAACGGCGCCCAAGCAGGGTTAATACAAAACGCACCGTTGTTGAATAAATAATTTTCGTAATTACCGACACAAATCCAATTGGCCGGTGGCGCCCAACAAAAATCGGCGTATTGGAGAATATCGGCTTTTTTTAGCTGATCCACAGGCTGCTGTTTAATTAAAAACGCCCAGAGTAAAAACCGCTCGGTTTCTGTGCGAAAGCGCAGGAACGTATGCGCTGATTTATTGCGGCCGATATAGCTTAAGAATTCCTGGCCCCAAGACCAATGGCAGCGCCACCAGCCAGGGCCAGATGTTAAAAATTGGGATAGCTCGGGGTAATCGGCCAGGTTCAGCGTGGCCAAATCATCTGAAAGTGGGTACAAAGGGACAGGTGCAGGTATCTGAGCCATAGGGATTAATTGAGTATGTGGGCCGGTGGGCTGAGCCGGGTTAATGACACGCACCCAAAGTAGGGAAATCCTAAACAAAACTTCAAAATCACCTATAGCAAATGATAATCATTCCCGATTTTTGCCGAGTGGGAGTACGTAACAAGTGGATACGGTTTAGAGAGTATTATTTAGCGGTGTGGCCAGGGATAATGTGGGGCAATCGGAATGTTTCACCGGAGAAGCGCTGACGCACGGCTATTGAAAGGTCATGCCAAAATTCTTGTTTAGTCCAGTATCTATTCCGAACACTGCAAATTTCAAACTGGCGATATTGCGTTTCTTCTCATGCGGTATTCGAGCTTTTGGTTCGCGGCATTTTGTGATACTCATCCAATCACAGGCGAACAGTTGATCATGCGTTTTCGAAAACGACCGAATAAGCCGAGCGTCGTCTCATAGGCTTCCAACAGAGTGTTTAAAGGCAGGGCGGCGCCGTGTTCTTCGGATACACCAAGTGATATTAGGTTAGACTGTCCCTGTTGATGATCTGTGTGATCGTGTGGTTTGTTTGTAAGATGTTCTGATGTACCAAACTTTGTATCCACTTCCGCCTGGTCGATCAATGGTGTTTGCAACCCTCTATCCATCTTCTTAAGTGTTACTGTATTGGGAATCTGACTAAACTTAGGGCCCCACGCCAATTAAGACTTTCAAGCCATTGATAGGATGGGGAAATCGCTAAACAAACCTTCATTTTTGCCCATTTCAAATTATAATTTTCGACATTTTGTGTCCATTAATCCAATTAAGATTACGCCGTTTTTCCAGGTGAGATTGTTCAATCGATATCGTTGTAGAGCGGGTTAGCCGTGCAATTACTGGCACGAAATCCAGCCTGGAGGGCAATTAGCTCCTCCATGAATTTTCCAAATAAAGAAATGGATATTCTATTGCTAATTGAGGATGACAAATCAGAACAATTTGTTGTGGTGCTTTCGGACATGCCTTGGGACCACTCCATAGAGAAAGGAGAATTATCAATTGGTAGCTTGCCTAAGTTGTCTGGCAGCCTCGGCTCTTGTTCATGAGCATCTTCATTGAACTCTGCGGGCCTTGGTCCAGGTTCAAAATCTACAACAGTGGCTTCATTGGGTAGATCGTCCGCGACACGACGTGCGTATTGAACAAGACGAGTGTCGGCAAGAATGAACATATAAGCGTGTTCATTGTGTTGGTTAGTTGCGCGCAATATGCGGCCCAAAACTTGGCGGAAATGCAATTCCGTTTTGACGCGTGACAGATGACAGCACACTTGGAGTCGCGGAATATTGGTTCCTTCACTGACCATACCCACCGAGACAATCCAATTATCTTTCGACTTGTTGAAATCCTTCAATACATCCGTAGCGTTTAAGGTTTTGTGAGTAACGAGTATTGCGGATTGGCCATAAACGTTTGTTAGATGTTCATATATCGCTTGAGCATGCTCTACTGTCGAAGCGACGATCAATCCTGCGGCAGCACTGGATGTTCGTTGTATTTTCGCTAACTGCTTAATCGCGCGAAGCAGTACGTGCGCTAATAACGAGTCGTTTTCCAATAGTGTTTGGTAAGGTATATCTTCTTCAGAGAAGAGATGTTGGATGCCGTGATACACGATCGGCAAATTGTTCTCATCACCAGATCTCTTTAATTCAATGCCATTATTGTCGATTACGATGATCTGAGGTATTCGGCATACACCGTCATCTATGGCTTCCTGCAAGCTATAGATGAAATCTGGTTTTAATGTTCCTATTGGGCGAACGTAGTTCGCAAATACCACCGGCAATTCGTCGGAGCGCCAGGGTGTGCCCGATAGCGACAGAGTGTATTGAGCTTTGTCATGCAGCTGGCTGAGGATGGATTCACCCCAACTGTTACCAGGTTTATCATCAGCCCCATCACAATGGTGTATTTCGTCAAAAATTACAAAGATGCGAAAGCGGTTAAACAATTCCCAAAAGTGGTTCTGCAAATGGCCCAATGCCTGGTAAGTCAGTACACGTCCATGGGGCCAAGTCCGCCCGACATAGAACGGCCTGTCACAGTGGATAGGTCTTGTATAAAACTGGCTTTGACGACTTGGGATGGGGTTAAGCAGATCACTAAGTCGATAAGATCATCCTGAAATAAACGTTTTGCGAGCGTAGAAGCCATTCCGGTTTTACCTGCTCCTGGAGTCGCAACCGAAAGAAAGTGACGTTGGCCACTTTTATACACACTCAGAGCGTGATTAATACATCGCGTTTGCCATGATCGAAGGCGCACTTATAAGGTTTCCTGACACATAAGCAATTGTTCAAGCGCACGGATTTTCCCTATGACCCGGCAGTTTTCATCAACAGCTACATCAAACATCTGAGACACCAATGATCTAAGGTCCGGGTAAAGCTCGCTGATTCGCTTGTACTCTTCGATCTCGCTCATTTGTGTTATCGCTATCAACCGATATTCACTTAACTCTTCCTTAAGCGCGTCATAGGGCAGGGGGGCTGTACGACTAATGGGTTTCTTGATTGGACTTCCCTCGGATAAAGTCTCAAGTCGAGGATCCTGATGGCTCTGGCTGGCGAACAAATAGTAAACCTTACCGCGTTCATTCCCGTGTCTACTGAGAGTTCCTCGCCGCACTAAGGTAACGAACTTTCCATTGACCCAGCGACGTAGGACAGCTTTGTCGAGCTTGATGGACTTATCTCGCCGCAATATTTCGTTACGAACATAGGTGACGGTTAGGTGTTGATCATTCTGCTCCTGAAGGATCTGAAAAAAGATCGTGTCGCGGTTGGGAGTCATGGTTATGGATACAGCATAAAATGAGGATTATAGTCCGTGGCTCATAAATCCTCAAGGTAACCACAATAGGTCCCCTGTGCATCAGGGGAAACCGAGTGAATAAGCTGGCTATACTCTTTGGCGAAAACGTCAAAAAACAGCGAAAAAGCCGGGGGATTTCGCAAGAGGATCTCGCCTACATCTGTGGGATTGACCGCAGCTATATGAGCAGGGTAGAGCGGGGAATTGTGCGCATTACCCTAGAAAAGGTATATATAATTGCCCAAGCACTCAACTGCGATCCGTGTGAGTTGCTTCCCTCTATTAAGACCCGCCATTTGCTCCAATAGTGAGGTTATTCGGCCCAGCGCAATAACAAAGGGGGTTTTATTTTCTGCAAACTAAAGTCTTTGGTGTTTATGACGTGCGACGCGCAAAAAGCGGTTGCAGTTTGGCCTGATTCGGCCTGTTGGGCGATGAATTTTTGCCATTCTTGAGGTGCGCATCTAGCCATAAGATTTCCTCTGGGGAAAAACTTATGGTGTGGCGAATGGGCTGCAATAGCTGGCGGGGGTTGTTGGCCGCTTACATAAAATAGAAACACTTTGAGACCGTAAGGGGGCGATTGGATGGCTAAATTTCGGGCGCCATGTACGCCAGCTGCTCCCATCTATCCCTGCTAATTGCCTCTAGATATGTTTTGAAAGAGGATAGAAGGCGTGTCAACGAAGGTTTGTAGCGTCTATAGCAAGTAGTATTAAATTCCGCCTTTCGCTATTGAGTTGATAAGCCATGCATCAAATAGATGCCTTACAAAGCTGTGGCGATTTAGGAGAGTGTAAACCAGATTGTGTAACCGCCCATTGTTGAATAGGGTTTGGCGACCCGCCAAATAAGAGGCAACACAATGGACACCAACACACTGAAAACCCTCGCGCAAGAGCTGGCCAAAGGGATAAAAACCCCATCTGACCTCAATGCCTTCAGCGCACAACTGACCAAAATGGTGGTAGAAGCCGCGCTGAATGCCGAATTGACTGAACACCTAGGCTACCCCGCCCACGCCAAAGAAGGGCGCAACGGGGGCAATAGTCGCAATGGCAGCACCCCGAAGAAGCTCAAGGGCGACCACGGCGAAATAATCATCAATACGCCCCGTGACCGCGACGGCAGCTTTGAACCGCTGTTAATTAAAAAAGGTCAAACGCGTTTTACGTCCATGGATGAACAAATTCTCAGTCTCTATGCTCGGGGTATGAGCACACGCGATATTGTGGCTGCATTTCAGGAAATGTACGGCGCTGAGGTTTCGGCGGGGCTGATATCCAAAGTGACCAACGCAGTATTGGAGCAGGTTGTTCAATGGCAAAATCGACCGCTGGAGGCGGTTTACCCCATCCTGTATTTAGATTGCATCCACATCAAAATTCGCCACGACAAGCGCGTGATCAACAAAGCGATGTATTTAGCCTTGGGCGTTAATCTACAGGGTCAAAAGAATTATTAGGCCTGTGGGTGTCTGAAAATGAAGGCGCCAAATTTTGGCTTCAGGTGCTTACAGAGCTTAAAAATCGCGGGGTTGAACAGATTTTAATTGCCTGTGTCGACGGCCTGACGGGGTTCCCGGCGGCAATCAATGCTGCTTATCCCGATGCACGCATTCAGCTGTGTATTATTCATATGACACGCAATTCTTTAAAATATGTATCCTGGAAAGACTATCGGGCGGTGACGGGCGATTTAAAGAAAATATATCAATCAACCACTGAGGCGGAGGCGTTAATGGAGCTGGATAATTTTGCTAGAACCTGGGATGAAAAGTATCCGCACATAAGCCAATCCTGGCGAAATCACTGGCCCAACTTGATTACGCTCTTTAATTTTCCTGCCGATATTCGCAAGGTGATCTATACCACGAATGCGATCGAATCGTTAAATAGCGTTATTCGCAAGGCGGTAAAAAACACGCAAACTCTTTCCGAGTGACGAATCGGCTACCAAGGTGATATTCTTGCTATCCAGGCAGCTTCTAAGAAATGGACCATGCCGATACGTAACTGGAAAGAGGCTATGAATCACTTTATCATCGAATTTGAGCCGCAGTTAAGGGCTCATATTTAGGCGGGTGGTTACACAGAATGGTTTACAGTCTCGGAAACTGCGCTAGCGTGTGAAATCAATCAGGAAGCTGGCGCCTCCACAGGTAAAGTCATTGAGGCTGTAGCCGATGAGGAAGAGCCCATTTTCTCGGATCGAATTGAGACAGAAGCGCCCGTTCTTACAGATCAATTGGATCGCCAATCATCCAGCAACATGACAGCGTCTGCGTCTACTGAATCATTCATCGAGCAATACCAAGCCAATAAAAAGCCTCCCTCTACCACAGTCACTCCAGCGGAAGCTGAGGGGGATAATAAAGCTCCAGCGCAAATACATAAAAAATTCTCGCGCTACACCATTTCAGGGGTGCCGGCCTATGAGCCTGGCATGGTCACATTGGACGCCCCCGACCTTGGTCGTATGTTCCTAAACTGGTTGCGCATCAACATGCTGAGTAAAACGATTCAGATGAATTGCCCTGAGGCACTGGTTCACATCATGGAGGATTGTGTATTACTGCTTGCACCAGGAATATTTAAAAACTTTTTGCAGGTACATGGGGTAGGGCGGCCGGAGGACCTAGAGAAAAACCACAAGCGCCTTTCTGAAAAATTTCAGCGTTTAAAACTGCACATTAAAACCCAAACCCAGCCGTCGATTAATATCCACCGGGTTTATGCGGTGGGCAAAAATAGAGCGAGTAAATTAAATGGCTGGAAAATTCCGCTTAACATTATTTATAGCGATGGGCAGGAAATTCCTGAGCGCAATCGATTCTTGAGATCAACGCCCAGCTTCTAAATCAATTCACAATGTTTCTTGTATGAATATTTAGATGGGTTTTCTATAATCCAAATGTTAGCGGTGCGGATTTAGATTCCACCCTAACTGAATTGCTATCGCGCCTCTCAACAGATGTTCTCCAGCCCTTTTGTGCGCGTTGATCTGACTAGTTCGATCAACTGCGTTACGGGTATCTCTGCGACAGATTTCGTTATTCCTCAACCTTCCGTGCGAACTCCCTTCCCCTCCTGTTATCATAAAAAAGCAGATGTTGGCGATGGGCTGTGCGCCTTACTCCACATTCTGGTGAAACATATATGCAACAAGTACTACCGTTGATAGGAAAAAGGGACCGATCATGTTGATTAAAAAACTTGCTGAAGAATATGCTGCGATTACATATTTTGTCGCGGAAACAGAAAGGCTTTTTCTCTGTGTAACCGATTTATTCATACAGAGATCAGGCATTGAAACTTTCGATAAGCTAGACCTGGATGCAGTCATCCGCTTTAAGAGTGCAACCCTGGAGGTGGCTAAGCCGGTGACTTTTAATGGATATTTAAAGTATTTGCGCGTGCTAGGTGATTATGCCGTCAAAAATGGCCACTTAGAAAAAAATCATTTTAGAACCCTTAAAACAGCACCCGCGGGCAAGAAACTTTTCAGAGTGCTCGACAATGAACCTATTCTGAGGGCCATAGACATTTTGCGGCAGAACACCGATGAGTATCCTGATGCTGCTTTTTGGATTGGTGTTATTAAGACTCTTTATTACACCGGCATGAGAAGGAGACAATTAGCCGCATTACAGGTGGGGGATATAAAATGCGATCAGGATATTATCATCTTGAGCTGTAGGGGTTCAAAAACACATCGTGAATGGACAATACCGATACATGCTCAACTCAAGCCTGCGATGGAGGGCCTCCTGCACGACTTGCGACATCGATTGGGGCGACCACTAAAGGATTCCGATCCTGTTTTTAACTTTGTTTTCGTTGGTAAACCTTACAAACCTGATCCACTTAGACCGAATGCATTGCAGCCGAAGACCATTAGTGATTTCTTCAAACGGTTTAAGAAAAAAACGGGTATTCACCTGAGTGCTCACAGATTTAGGCACACTTTTGCCACAAATCTTTGTAATCCAGAAGAGGGTGATCCTGATATTTTGGTAGTTCAACAGTTGCTTGGACATACCACGTTAGCGACCACCAAAGAGTATGTGCATACAAAACTCGAGCGGATGGCCAAAGCAATTGAGAGATTGTCTCTAGGGAGATAACAAAAAAACGTCAACTTCACAGTTGACGTTTTACGTTCAGCGTATTAACTTCTTTGCGCCTGTTTTCAAAAATCGGCGGCCTACTAGAAATCAATTTTAGATGGGTGACTCGGGGAGCTTGATATTAGCCACAATCAATCTTAAAAATTGGTCGGAACGGCGGGATTTGAACCCACGACCCCTACACCCCCAGTGTAGTGCGCTACCAGACTGCGCTACGCTCCGATCACCTTGTTCAAGCTAAGCCTTTGTTTTTAAAAACATTTAAAGGTTAGCGCTGCTGCAAGAGGCGCACATAATACCGAAAACTCGAGGTTATGCAAGGTTTTTTGTGTGGCTCAACGTAAATTTGCCACCTGACGCAACTCTGCTAACAGCTCTTCAAGTTCTGTGATGACTTCCTGAATGACATCATCACCTTCGGTTGTATTCTTCGGTGTTGCGTCAAAGAGTAATTGTTGCCTGGCACCATTCACGGTAAATCCTCGGTCATACAGTAGGCCTCGGATGGTACGAATGGCCTCTAAATCCTTGCGTTGATAATAGCGGCGGTTGCCACGCCGTTTAACGGGCTTGATCTGCGGAAACTCCAACTCCCAGTACCTCAATACGTGAGGCTTTACCGCACAGAGCTCGCTGGCTTCACCAATGCTGAAGTAACGTTTGGCTGGGATCTCTGGCAATTCTTGGTTATGACTCGGTTCCAGCATAGGCTTCTACTCGCTCACGCAATTTCTGTCCGGGCTTAAATGTCACCACCCTTCGTGCCGTGATGGGAATTTCTTCACCCGTTTTAGGGTTGCGGCCTGGGCGTTGGCGTTTATCTCGTAAATCAAAGTTGCCAAAGCCTGAGAGCTTAACGCTTTCGTTGCCCTCTAAGGCCGCGCGCACGGTATCAAAAAACGCGTCGACTAAATCCTTAGCCTCGCGTTTATTAAAGCCCAGTTCTTCGTACAAACGCTCCGCCAAATCAGCTTTTGTCAGAGATTCAGACATAGACTTACCTCAAGGTTGCATTAAATTCCTCTGCCACCTGTTGGATCACTCGATCCATGCTGGCTTGAATTTCATCGTCTGTAAGAGTGCGCGAGGAATGCTGGAATAGCAAGCTAAACGCTAAACTTTTGCGTGCTAAATCAATGCCCTGTCCTGAATATACATCAAACAATGTCACCTGTTTTAAGCCTTCTCCTGCTGCGTGCTCAACGACTTTTTGAAGGCTTAAGGCTGAGACGTGTTTATCGACTACCAAGGCTAAATCTCTGGAAACTTCGGGGAAGCGGGAGATGCCGCTGGCCTGCGGCAAGGCGCCCTTGCGAAGGGCATCCAGCTCAATCTCAAATACATAGGCGGGTTTGGGCAGATCTAAGCTTTTTACTGCCAAGGGGTGTAGTGCTCCCAAAACCCCTACGGGCTTACCCCCAACTATTACATAGGCTGATTGGCCGGGGTGCATGTGGGCCAAGTCAGTGGCTGCAACGAATTTAACCTCTGTCCCCCCTAGGGCGAATAACAATTCAACCTCGGCTTTGAGATCGTAAAAATCAACGTCGGTTTTATCGTGGGCCCAATGCAAGCTATGACGAGCACCATAGATCAAGCCGCCCAGCTTTTCCTGTTGTGGGTATCCTGCTTTGGCCGCAAATACCAGCCCCGTTTCAAACAATTTGGCACGGTTATGTTGACGATTTAAATTAGTTTTCAGGGTCGCTACTAGCCCTGGCAACAAGGAGGTGCGCATACTTGCCATATCAGCGCTGATAGGATTTTGCAGCTGAACCGCAGGTTCTGAGGGGAATAGGGTTTGGTGCAGCTTAGGATCGATGAAGCTGTAGGTAATAATCTCCTGAAAGTTTCGACTCACCAAATGGCGCTTGAGAGTCGCTTTTTCGGTTTGGCTGTCGCTAATGTTGGCGATTTCAACCGCAAAGGCCGAAATACGCGTGGGCAGGCGAGCATATCCGTAGATGCGTGCGACTTCTTCAAGCAAGTCAGCATCGATTGAAATGTCGAAACGGAAGCTCGGCACACTCAACAGCCAATACTCAGCGGTTTCTTCTGCTAAGCCAAGGCCGAGGGCGGTGAGCATGCGCACCACTTCTTCTGAGGGGATTTCCAATCCTAACCCTTGAGCAAGGCGCTTTTTGTTTAAGCGAATAGGGGCTTTGACCGGTAAATCGTTACCGGAGAGCGCCTCTACGATCGGGCCTGCCGAACCGCCCACAATGCTCAGTAATAACTCGGTGGCGCGCTCCATGGCCATGCGCTGTAGATTGTAGTCAACACCCCGTTCAAACCTGTGAGAGGAGTCGGTGTGCAATCCAAAACTACGGGCGCGCCCTGCAATGATCGCCGGGCTGAAGAACGCGCTCTCTAACAAAATGGATTGAGTTTGCGCTGACACCGCTGAGGATTTGCCGCCCATAATGCCTGCTAAGGCCAATGGCTGTGCTTCATCGGCGATTACCAAGCAGTCCTCGCGCAGGTCAATGTATTGATCATTGAGTAGCGCGAGCTGTTCACCGGGGCGTGCCATGCGGACTTCAATCGCGCCTGTGAGCTTGGCCAGATCAAAAGCGTGCGTGGGCTGGCCAAGCTCCAACAACACAAAATTGGTGACATCAACCACAGCATCAATTGAGCGTAAACCTGCGCGTTCGAGCTTGGTGCGCAGCCACATGGGGCTGGGTGCGCTGATGTCGATATTGCTGATAGTTCTTGCTAAGTAGCGAGGGCAGGCGGCCGGAGCAGATACCTGAACCGGTTTTGAGTGGTCACTGGTGACAGGTTGTACCGCTTGCTCAAAAGCTTTGACCGGCGCTTGCGTGAGCACACCAACTTCGCGGGCGACGCCTCGTAGGCTCAAGCAGTCGCTGCGGTTGGGTGTTAGGTCGAGCTCCAAAATCTGGTCTGAGAGCTGTAAATAGTCTCGTAAATCCGCCCCAACAGGCGCCTCGGCTGGAAGCTCCCACAGGCCGCTGTCGTCGGTGCCTGCGGCCAGTTCGGTTTGCCCGCACAACATGCCGAAGGATTCTACGCCCCGTAATTTGGCTTTTTTAATTTCCAGTCCTGCGGGCAACAGGGCGCCGACTTGAGCTAAGGGCACCTTAATGCCCGCCCGTGCATTGGCCGCTCCACAGACGATTTGCAAGGGTTCACCACCGGCATCCACCTGGCAAACGCGTAATTTTTGTGCGTCGGGATGGGGCTCGGCACTGAGGATCTGTGCCACTACTACACCGCTAAAATGACCGGCGACTGGGGTGACTGCGTCGACTTCAAGGCCCGCCATGGTAACTTGTTGCACGAGTTGCTCAGTAGCCACGGGCGGATTGACCCATTCGCGCAACCAGGATTCGCTAATTTTCATAGGTGATTAACTACTTAAACTTAAGAAGACGGAAATTAAAACTGCCGAAGGAAGTTCAGATCATTTTCAAAAAAGAGCCGCAGGTCGTTCACCCCATACCGCAGCATGGCTAAACGCTCCACGCCCATACCAAAGGCAAAACCACTGACAACCTCGGAATCCAGGCCACAGGCCTTAAACACTTCAGGATGTACCATGCCGCAACCGCCGACCTCCAGCCAGCCAGTGTGTTTGCACATGCGGCAGCCAGCGCCGTGGCACTGGGTGCACTGAATATCCATCTCAGCCGAGGGTTCGGTGAACGGGAAGTAGGAGGGTCTAAAACGCACCGCTACATCGCTTTCAAAAAAAGCTTTGAGGAATTGATCCATGGTGCCTTTGAGATCGGCAAAGCTCACCTGCTCATCGACCACCAAGCCCTCAACCTGGTGAAACATAGGCGTGTGGGTCATATCAGAGTCGCAGCGATACACTCGACCGGGGCAGATAATACGAATAGGGGGCTTCTGGGTTTCCATCGTGCGGATTTGCACGGGTGACGTATGGGTGCGCAGCACATGGGTAGGATCTACGTAGAATGTATCGTGCATGGCGCGCGCCGGATGGTGGGCGGGAATATTGAGCGCTTCAAAGTTGTGAAAATCATCTTCAATTTCCGGCCCTTCGGCGACCTGATAACCGGCCGCGCGAAAAATACTCTCTATGCGCATGAGGGTGCGGCTGACTGGATGCAAGCCCCCAAGGCTGTTGTTGCGGCCGGGCAGGCTGATATCCAGCGCCTCTGCCGCAAGTTGTGCGTTAATTTGCGCCTGCTCTAATACCTCCTTGCGCGCATTTAAGGCTTTAGAAATAGCCTCTTTTGCCTCGTTGATTTTTGCTCCCGCAGCCGGGCGCTCTTCAGCAGAAAGGGCGCCCAATGATTTTAATTGCGCAGTAAGCAGGCCTTTTTTGCCGAGGAAATCGACGCGCACTTGATCCAAGGCGGCTAGATCCTCAGTGGCAGCGATCTGAGCTTGAGCCTCAGTAATCAGCGATTGGAGTTCTGACATGTGGGTATCCCAAAAAAACGCGAGGTAATATCGACCAAAAAACACCGGCCAGGCACTAGGGTGCCGCAAGTTGTTTGCTTTGCCGTGACAATTATTAAGTTGTGTGCGGCTTGAGTTAAGCCGTGTAAATAAAAAAGGGGTTAAGCCAAGGCTAACCCCTTTTTAATCCGACTGAGGATGAGTGTTCAAACGCATACGTATAACCGGTTGCGCCCGCTCACTCATCATCGATTCAGATAAGCAACACCCGCTGAATTATGCGGCCAATGCGGACTTAGCTTGTGACACGATCACTGCAAAGGCAGATTTATCGTGAATAGCTAGGTCAGCCAGTACGCGGCGGTCCAGAGTGATGTTGGCTTTCTTCAAACCGGCGATCAAGCGGCTGTAGGACAAGCCTTCAGCGCGTGATTGGGCGTTGATACGAGTGATCCAAAGTGCACGGAAGTTGCGCTTTTTAACTCGACGGTCGCGAAAAGCATATTGACCGGCTTTGATGACTGCTTGCTTAGCAACGCGGAATACGCGTGACCGAGCTCCGTAGTAACCTTTGGCCAATTTTAAGATTTTTTTGTGGCGGCGGCGCGCCTCGACTCCACGTTTAACACGAGCCATGGTTTTTCCTCACGTAAATTAAAAAAACAAAACGAAGATTAGTTGAGGCGCAACATGCGCTTAACATTGCTGACATCAGAGTCGTGCACCATGGAGGTACCACGTAGCTGACGCTTACGCTTAGTCGTCATTTTGGTGAGGATGTGGCTTTTGAACGCGTGCTTGCGCTTGAAGCCGGCGGCAGTTTTCTTGAAGCGCTTGGCGGCGCCACTGTGTATTTTAGCTTTTGCCATTGTTAAATCTCCGATTGCGAGATGTTGAGTGTGAAAGTAGCTAGGCAGCTAAAAGCCCGACTACTTTTTCTTTTTCGGGGCGATAACCATGGTCAACTGACGCCCTTCCATTTTGGCGTGCTGCTCCACAGTACCCATATCCTCCAAGTCTTTTTCGATGCGCTGCATCATTTCCATGCCAAGCTCTTGGTGGGCAAGTTCGCGGCCTTTGAATCGTAACGAAACCTTGGCCTTATCCCCTTGTTCGAGAAAGCGTATCAGGGCTTTTAATTTGACCTGATAATCCCCCTCTTCCGTCCCTGGTCTAAATTTCATTTCTTTAATTTGCTGCTGTTTTTGCTTCTTTTTAGCGGCGTTTTTGGACTTCTTTAACTCGAACAGATGCTTGCCGTAATCCATAATTTTGCAGACGACCGGGTCGGCATCAACTGCGATTTCCACTAAATCAAGGGTAGCGGCTTGGGCGGCAGCCAGGGCTTCAGCAATGCTGACAATGCCAATTTGCTCGCCGTTGGCGCCAATCAAACGCACTTGTTTAGCTTCAATTTGTTCATTTATGGCCGCTTTTTTCGAGCGGGGTTTGGCAGCTGCTGCGGGTTCTCGAATGCTAATAATGAGTTCTCCAGTGAGTTAGTAAAATCCAATCAGCCGCTAATGGCTGACCCTGGACTTGTTAGCCACATCGTTGGTAAGTAACGCGAGGAAGTCGTCGAGGGACAGGGTTCCAAGGTCAGTGCCGGTGCGCGTACGTACGCTAACCTTACCTGAGGCCACCTCTTGATCGCCAAGGATCACGAGGTAGGGAACCTTCTGAATGGTGTGCTCGCGGATTTTAAAACCGATCTTCTCATTTCTCAAGTCGGCAAAGGCGCGAAAGCCTTTTTCTTGCAAGCTTTTTGCAACAGTTTGCGCAAAATCCGCCTGATTGTCCGTAATATTGAGGACTGCCACCTGCTCAGGTGCCAGCCAAGCGGGGAAAGCGCCTTCGTAGTGTTCAATCAAAATCCCGATAAAACGCTCAAAACTACCCAAAATGGCCCTGTGCAGCATTACCGGCACTTGGCGACTGCCATCTTCAGCGACGAACTGTGCATCCAGGCGAGCAGGCATAGAGAAATCCACCTGAATAGTGCCGCACTGCCAGACCCGGCCTATACAGTCTTTGAGTGAGAACTCAATTTTAGGGCCGTAAAAGGCGCCTTCACCGGGTAGATATTCAAAGGGCAACTGTTTAGCGTTGAGCGCATCAGCAAGAGCCTGTTCGGCTTTATCCCAGACTTCATCACTACCTACGCGCTGTTCGGGGCGGGTGGATAAACGAATAATAACGTCGCTAAAGCCAAAATCTGCATAGACCTGATAGAGCAGATCGGTGAAAGCCGACACTTCAGCTTGGATCATCTGTTCGCTGCAGAAGATGTGTGCGTCATCCTGCACAAAGCTGCGCACGCGCATTAGCCCTTGCAAGGTGCCAGACGCCTCATTGCGGTGGCAAGAGCCAAATTCGGCTAAACGCAGCGGTAAATCGCGGTAGCTTTTTAAGCCTTGGTTAAACACCTGAATGTGGCAGGGGCAGTTCATGGGTTTAATCGCGTAATCGCGCTGTTCCGAGGCAACGGTAAACATGCCGGTTTGAAACTTATCCCAGTGGCCTGAGCGCTCCCACAGGCTGCGATCGACTACCTGAGGGGTTTTAATTTCTTGATAACCGTTGTCCCGCTGCACTTTGCGCATGTAGGTTTCAATGGCAGTGTAAATAGTCCAGCCTTTGGGGTGCCAGAACACCATGCCCGGTGCTTCTTCTTGAATATGGAAAAAATCGAATTTTTTGCCGAGCTTGCGGTGGTCGCGTTTTTCCGCTTCTTCTAAACGGTGCAGATAGGCGTCGAGATCTTTTTTAGTGGCCCAGGCGGTGCCGTATACGCGGGTTAACATGGCGTTTTTGGCATCACCACGCCAATAGGCACCGGCAACTTTCATTAACTTAAAAAATTTAAGCTTGCCTGTTGAGGGCACATGGGGGCCACGGCAGAGGTCTTCAAAATCTCCTTGGCGATACAGCGAGAGATCTTCATTGGCGGGAATACTCTGGATAATCTCCGCCTTATAGTGCTCGCCCAGCCCTTTAAAATAGTCAACTGCCGCATCGCGCGGCAATACACGGCGCACCACGGGGATATCCTGGGCGGCAAGCGCCTGCATGCGCTCTTCAATTTTGATTAGGTCGTCAGGCGTGAAGGCACGGGAGTAGGCAAAATCGTAGTAAAAGCCGTCTTCAATGACTGGGCCGATAGTAACCTGTGCATCGGGGTAAAGTTGTTTGACGGCTTGAGCCAACAAGTGCGCTGTGGAGTGGCGCAGAAGCTCTAAGGCTTGGTCACTTTTATCGGTGATGATCACCAAGCTCGCATCAGATTCAATTGGAAAGGAGGCATCCACGGCTACGCCGTTCACTACACCGCCGAGGGTAGCTTTGGCCAGGCCAGCGCCAATGTTGGCGGCCACATCCATAACAGAAACAACGGAGGGAAATTGACGGCTGGAGCCATCGGGGAGGGAAACAGTAATCATGGGATTATCTCTTTCAGTGGTGACCCCTACCAAGGGCCACATGAGTAAAAGTGCCTGCCTCGTTCATGGGAGAACTTTGTTAGCTGCAGAGACCACCTTAACTAGCGGTGAGTTACAGCCAACCAACTTGCCCAGTTTAGAACTGAAGTGGCGGGTAGGCGCGGGATTATACAAAGCTTTTGTGGCAGCGCTAAGTTTAAGAATCAATTCACGCGGAATCTAATAAAGCAGAGGCCGCTTGGGATTTGCTCAGGGCAATTTTTAACTCTCTGCAGCGCTTGGCGTGGTCATCCTGTAGCCTGCGCAACTTAGTATCCAGAACAGCCATCTGGGTGCGCTCATATAACGAGCCTGATGTTTGTTTTTGCAGGAGCTGCAGTTGATTGAGACACTCGCTGACGGCGTCATCGGTGGCATCATCTAACTCTGCTAATTGTCCCACTAACTTCTCTGTAGAAGGTGACATGCCTGTGGGTGTTGGGCTCGCCTCCTGCGCAAACTTAACTAAAAGGGTCTGAACTTTCTGGCTATAGGCATCGAACATAATGAGCAGGGCGTCGTGCAGGCGCGCAAACTCCTGGGTCCCTGCGCGCGGCATATTTTGGATAAGCCACGCCGCCTGGGCTGAGCCCAACATAAATCGCCCCCCCAGCGCCTGCATTTGTGCGCCCTTGGTTTGGCTTAATAATTGGGTTTCCAGGTCCGTCAGGCTGCCGCAACTGGAGGCGAGCAGCTCTGGCTTTTTGTGTATATAAAGAGCGGCTTTGATATCCAGGGCCGACAGCGCTTCAAGGGTTGCGTCGTTGAGCTTACCCAAGGTGCTAACTTTAAGAGCCGTTAATAAATAGTGGTTCACCCGGCGTAAATGGTCGAACGCTTGAGTGTCGGCGTTTGGGGTGCGAATGAACTGCTGGCGGCGATAGCGTTGAATGAGGGCGCCGACCTTTGCACGCAGAATCTCCACATCAAAGGGTTTGGCTATAAAGTCGTCTCCTCCTGATTGAAATGCTGTCAGTTGTTCGTCACGCTCGGTAAGACCTGAAACGAACACTATGGGGGTTAAGGCGAAATCCGGATTGGCGCGCATGCTACGACAGGTTTGAAAACCATCCATACCTGGCATATCAATATCCAGCAGAATGAGGTCGGGCCGCAGGCTCTCAAGCATACGCAAGGCCTGGGTACCGCTGGAGGCGGTATACACCTCAGCATCTGCTGCGAGCACGCTGCTCACAAGTTTTTGATTGCTCAGATTGTTATCTACCGAAAGAACTCGGGGCCGAATATCCATACATGTACACCTCAGTACTACAATATCTTTTCAACGAAGTAAGAGCGCTTCACTCTGGAAGCAGGATCAGTCTTTTGCTACTTGTCGTCGCAAGTAAACGCTACGAAAACAGCGCAGAACGCATACCGGCGGCTGGTAACAACAAGGCGCTTGTTTCTATGGAAGCTTAAGGAGCCTTCCAAAAATTTAGGCAGCGAAGCTTGGCTGGGCGAATTTTGCAAAAAAGCGGAGTTTACACGCCGCAAATAAGTATTTTTTTGCCAAATCCTTTCCGCCAGAGCGACCAAGGTAATTTTGCAGTGGCACCTTAAACCTGTAAGGTAACACAAATACCTCTTCCTTCGGCGCGCGTCTAGCCCATATTTTGGTATTTGTTGAGCGAATTCAACGGACCGTTTTAACCCACCCAATTTAATGACTAAACCTGCGGAGCGGGATTTAAATTGGGAGATTTTCATGGGAACTATTGAGTAATACTTTAGGTTGGGTTTTTCTGTGGAAATTGAACGCCTATTTCACCGGTGGGTACTTTAAACCGCTCTGCATTACGCATCTTCCACAGGTTGCTTGCGTTGCCTCCGATCGCCCGGTGTTGTATCTGCAGGTGATTCAATAGATGAACTTTCATTAATCCACTGTGTTTCGGCGTTCATTTAATCAATAACCATCGGTAGAGTGAGTATGGTTTCTCGCCCAGGTTTGAATACCATTTACCTCTGAAATTTTGCAGAATTTGGCTTGAGCGGCTATGGCTTGTGAGGCAAAATTTTCCGCCTTAATTTGCGCCCAAAGTGGTGTCTTAGCCATTTGGCACCAGCTCGCTAACATCTGTTTCCCCAGTCCTCGGCCATGAAACTCTGGTGTTATGGCCCAGGATAAGAGCTGGCCAGTCTGGTAAGGTTCGGCACGCAGATAGCCAAGGGGGGCGCCGGATAGGGTGTCTGCGTAAATATCCAGGCGTCGCTGGTTGCTGCTCAACAGATGTCGGAACCATCGACAATGCCTAATGTAGGGAATTGGCGTAGGGTTGAGGGACTGCTTGGCTACGCTCGGATGCTCGCGCACCTGCCACAGCCAACGACAATCGCCTCGATGCGCCGGTCGAAACCGCCCAATTAACACTTCTCGTTCCCCAAAATTTTACGCGCCGCAATAATATTCTTATCGTGGGTGTCATCGAGTTTTAAGGGCGTGGATTCCATAATGGCGTAACACTGCTTTAGAAAAGTCATATAGGTTTTACGGCCTATTTCATAGGCACGTTCATAATCCTGCTGGCTCTTTTGAAATAAACAGGCGCGCAACATGAGTGTGAAATAGCCGTGCATGCTGCCCCGTAATAGCATGGTGGTTACGGAATTATTATCCCTTTGCTGGCGAATGAGATTGAATATTTCTGTGATGCGCTCGTAAAACACCTTCCGATCAGCAATTTTTTTCGGTAGCCCGATTTGTTTGCGTACCTCAAAATAATTGCGTAAGTAACGGTTGACCTGGCTTTTGTTGATGCTGTTAATTTGCGCCGGGCGAATAAAGTGGACATCTTTTAGCCCCTGTATAATCGCGGCTTTATCATCAAGGCAGGCAAAATCCTTAATGTCTGCCAGGGGGGTTGGGAGAGTACCCTTAATGAGCGCGCCATTATTTGAGTTATATACCTTGATTCCTCCTTTGGTGCGTTCGTAGTAGGTTAGCAAAATTTGCATGTTCACCCGAGTGGAATCTAGAAACACACTGGTGGATACCTGATCCACGAAGTTGCCCTTAATAAAATAATTGGTCTTAGTGTTTTCCAGCGGGCTGAGATCTTTGATCTGTGTTTTTGCTGTAAGCGCGTGGTAGGGGCTTAGAGTTGAATGGTGGTCGCCCTCTGGGCTCATGCCCAAATCAACGCCTACTAGATATATTTCGGTAAACCCCATGGCTAAAGCAAAGGAGAGGCCTGCATTAGTCACTGTGGGGTTGCATAGCGGCAGCGCGCGAATGGCTGTGCCCTTACAGGTTTTTGCCACTAAATCGTCGATAATCACCTCCCCGCAGTCATTGGGTTTTTTGGCGATACAGGCGTCTGAAAACATTTTGATGACATCGGGTGCGCAGGTGTTAAGGCACAGCAGGGTGACGCCGTTGCGATCATCCGCCTCGGTGCCTACTTCCAGCCAGTCTTTTACATCTATATTGCGCTCCATTTCAACATGAAAATCGGGCTTAATTTTCCGTTTAGATAACGAACTCAATGCGGTGCCGCAGGACATAACAATCGCGTTAGGCCGATTGCGCTGTAAAAACTCTATATGTTTATCAAGAGATGGCCCATTGCCAACTAATAACAGCGGGGGTAGGAGTGTTGTCTGGTCTGCGCGATGCAAAAAAATAGGTGTTTGGTTGTTCAGGTTGGCGATGGTGTGTGCAAAACTAACCTGCTCGTCATCAAAAAAACCCGTGCCGGTCGCATTAAGATGGAATTCTTTTGTGTAGGTTTGAATAAACTCCTCTTCCTTCGCGCTACCAAAGTGCCTATAAATAAAGGTAAAAACCACGTTGTGCAGCCCAATTCGGTCGGTGAGAAGGCGCAACTCGGCCATGGCATCTTGAGTGTCCATACCCACTAAAAGTTTGATCATTCTAAATGGGCGCAGAAAATATTGGATCACCTCCCCCCAATCAATAGTGTGCAAGGACGCGTAAAAAGAATCCTTATGGGGGTCAAAAATACAGAGGGTGTAAATATCGAGTTTCTCGAGCAACTGCGGCAGTTGATAGCCTAACCCCACTCCCGTCATTAAAAACATGCCTATGGGTTGATTGCAGGTTACTTTTATCGACTCATGAAATGGTGAGTAGCTATCAATTAAATGGTTAATGAGCGGCGCATGAATATGCGCGTCATTCATGATCTTTGTTTTGGCAAAGTTGACCGATGATATTGAAGGCAAACCGATGAAGTCTTTTACCTGCTGTTCGATAAATGCTTTAGGGTCGCCGGGATACACGGGTTTATTGTTCAGCGTGTAATTGACTAAATTCAGGTGCCCATCGTCGGTATAAAGTAGGCGTAACTCTTTAGGTTCGTACTGATTAAACTGATGGTAAATCTCGGGGGCGGCCTCTTTAAAAATGGCCATATTTTTTTTGAAACGTAATTCCAGTTGCAGCTGAAGGTTTTGCAGCTCCGCTTGGCGTAGCAACTCTTGGAGTTGATCGACAGGGTTGTTCGGTGTTGGAGACTCGTGGGCTGTTTCCATGACAAATTTCTGGCAGTGAGGAGGATTTGGCCAGGGTTGCAGAAACTGTGCCTTTGCCGCTTGACCGCCTGGCGGATAAAAAGTACTGTACGCGTACACAGTAATTTTGGTGAGGCAACACAATGGCAGTAATCGCTGTATGGCAATGTGATCGGGACGGGGCTATGTTTCAAAATAAGAAAGACGCCGATGAATATGACAAAATGCTTGAATTGGCTGAGTCAATAGGCCAGTTCCTGGAGCAAAATGTCCCCGGTTTAACCGAGGCCCAGACTGAAACGATCGGTTTATTATTGGCTCGCCGCCGCGAGGCACTTGTTAAAGCCTGTAAAGGTCGCCCGGAGGCTTTATTTGAGCCCAGTGAAGAGGTGCAGGTAGAGCCCTTTGCGGTTTTACCTAAAAAAGGCTAGGCCTGCTTCTTTATATAGATCGTTTGCACCCTGCTTGGCCCCCTTGCGAAGCCGCCTCTGTGCTACAAGGTTTCGAGCTCCTACCCCTAAGCCCGCTGATCGCGGGCTTTTGTTTTATTCTCTGGCGCCTGCTGCAAAAATCCGTACAATCGCCGCCTTTTGTATGGCGCGGCGCAAACCTGCGCCGGTGAATTAGGTGGGTAGGTTATGTCGGAATTTGTGCAAGGCCAACGTTGGGTGGTTGACTCGGAGCCGGAGCTGGGCTTGGGCATTATTATGTCGGTGCAGGCCCGCACGGTTGAAGTGTTTTTCCCCCAGGTAGAGACAGAGCGCCTCTACGCCAAAAACCAAGCACCGCTTACGCGCATTGCTTACGCGGTAGATGACACGATCAAACTTAAAGATGGCAGCAGCGCGCGCGTCGTGCAGGTGCTCGATAACAAAGGTTTTTTACTCTACGACGTAGGTGACGACAGGCTTGTGCCGGAGACTGAATTGGCCGGTGACATTCAGCTCAACCAACCCTACATGCGTTTATTGACCGGGCAATTGGATAAATCCAAGTGGTTTTATTTTCGCCGTCAATTAGATGACGCTCTTGCCCGTACCTGGAACTCGCGCCTGAATGGTTTGCTAGGCATTCGCGCTAATTTAATTCCGCATCAGCTCTATGTTGCCTGGGCGGCCTGTGAGCGCGAGCAGGTGAGAGTATTGCTCGCTGATGAAGTTGGCCTGGGTAAGACCTTAGAGGCCGGCATGATATTAACCCGCCTGCTTAAGCTTGAGCGTATAGCGCGAGCGCTTATTGTGGTGCCAGACCCGCTGCAGGTGCAGTGGCTGGTGGAGCTAATACGCCGCTTTAGTTTGCGCCCTGAATTATACGCAGGCGCCGATCATGATTTTTCGATTGGGCAAATTCATTTAATTCCGCAATCTGTTCTCGCAGCCCAGGCTGATGTGGTGTTGCAGGCTGAATTTGACTGTGTGATTGTCGATGAGGCTCACCATATTCAACCCTCAACCCCCAGTTTTACCGTGCTAGAGCGGTTGGCGCAGCTATGCCCGCATATAGTTTTATTAACGGCTACGCCGGAACAATTAGGGTTTAACAGCCATTTTGCTCGCTTGCGTTTGTTGGACCCAGCAAAATACACGGATATTGAGCGTTTTACTCAAGAGGAAAAATCATTCGCAGCAATTAATCAGCTGATCCGGCAGCTTCCTGCCAGCCGCGCGCAACTGGTGAAGCAGTTTGATTTGGACAATGAATTAAATGATGAGGATTTAATTGCGCAAGTATTGGATTGCCACGGTTTAGGTCGGGTAATGTTTAGAAACTCCCGCGCGCAGGTGAAAGGCTTTCCAGCGCGAATTGCCGTTCCCCATTTAATACCTGAAGATACATGGCAGGCTCGATTTGAGTGGTTGGCGCAATTTTTGAAATCCTATAAGCAGGAAAAAGTGCTTGTTATATGCCACAAACAAGCTGATGTATTAGAAGCAGAAGCGTACCTGTGGCAAAAACACGGCTTGGATGCGGCCTTGTTTCATGAAGGAATGAATTTAGTTGAGCGCGACCGCGCAGCGGCTTATTTTGCCAATTTAGAAGAAGGGGCTCAGGTTTTATTGTGCTCAGAAATCGGTAGTGAAGGGCGCAATTTTCAATTTAGCCATCATTTAGTGTGTTTGGATTTACCGGACCATCCTGATGTTTTAGAGCAGCGCATCGGTCGCTTGGATCGCATCGGCCAACAACAGGATGTAAACATCCATATTCCCTACGCCGAACACTCACTCGGCGCCCTGCAACTGACGTGGTACAACCAGGTGCTCGACTGTATTGCGGAGCAAAATCCTGCTGCGGGGGTTGTACACGATGAATTCTGGCCGCGTATTGTTTTGGCCGGGGACAACACTGAGTTATTTACCCAAGCGCAGAGTAAGGTTGCGCAATTAAAACAGGCTATTAGCGAAGGCCGCGACGCGTTACTTGAAATGAATTCCTGCCGGGAGCCACGGGCGGGACAGCTGGTAACGGGGATTACTGAATTTGAAACAAACACCCCGCTTGAACTGGTTGAAATGGCTAGCAGCTTGTTTAATTTTCATTTTGAAGAAACCCAAAATGGCGCGTATTCATTAATCCCCGCCGATAATATGCTGATTGGTTCGTTGCCAGGCATTCCGCTGGAGGGGGTTGAAGTTACCTTTTCTCGTGCGCTCGCAAACGCCCGCGAGGATGTTATGTTTATCACCTGGGACTCACCGTTTATCAGTGGCCTTTGGGAAATATTGCATCACTCCGAGTTGGGCTGTGCCTCTGTCGCGCTCTTACCCAGCAAACAACTGCCGCCGGGCAAATGTTTGTTAGAGGCGTGTTTTGATATTTTATTACAGTCTACCCACGGTAAAGAATGCTTACCTTTCTTATCGGCATTTTCAGTCCGTTCGCTGGTTTTGGATATTAGTGATAAGAACCTGTCTTCTTTATTGCCCGAAGAGGCACTGCAGCAATCATTAAAATCGGTTGATAAAAAACTGGCCCGTAAAATAATTCAAAGTAAAAAAGATGAAATTCCCGCATGGTATAAGCGTGCCGAGGCATTTGCCGAGGCGAGTAAGCAACAGATTATTGATCACGCCTGTGCCGAAGTGAATCATTTCTACCAACGCGAGATCCATCGACTGCAGGATTTAGCCAAGCGCGGAGCCAATATCAGCGATGCCGAGTTACAGGCTCTTAAACATCGCCATGCGGGTATATTGACGGCGTTAATCGAGCAGAGTCATTTACAATTATCCGCAATACGCCTAATTGTCACCACTGAAGTATAGTTGCTAGTGGCGACAGTACCTTTCCTGGGCGCTGGTTAACATTTGGTGGGTGCCACCTTTTCGCGAGCATATTCGCGAGTGGCACCGCACCCCGTCAATACATACTTTAATTCCAAAAATTGTGTCTGGTTTGCGTTGTATCCATTGAGTCGTGCTTTTTTGACCAGGCGTACGTTGGTTAGCCAGTCCCATACCAATGTCATTAAGTCACTAGCCCTCTCGGTAACCGCTCCTGGCCTGACTCTACCTCGATTTCATTCCCGATGAAATTCTACCTCCCCCGTCCTTGGGGTCGTCCTGCATCCGTGCAGTCGACCCAAAGGGAGAGGGGACAGTAAGAGCTAACCCTGGAGGCCTTGGTTTTTAGCACCCTCTCCCTCAGGGGGAGGGTTGGGGTGAGGGTAAAAAAGGCGCGGGAAACGGCGCAAAATCCTTAACTTAATGACATTTAGCCCCATACTGCCAAACCTATTCAGATCGTTCTAGGCCAGATCTATTTGTTTTTAAAACCTCTTAGCGAAGTCATCATAAAAGGTTTTTGGATAGAGAACGCTCCCTGATCGGTGGCATTTCATGGTGATGCTGATATTTAGTGGCACACACGGGTGAGCACTAGAAGCCTCCGTAGAGTTTCAATTAACCGAATGATCGCCAGCTATGGGATCAGTGGGGCTGTTAATTATCGAGTCCCTTCTCACTTGCCACCTTACAAAGTCGCGTCTCCGGCTTGTGACAATCAGGTAATAATTGTTTGAGATGCGATCCGCGGAGCCTCCAGAATCTATTGCCAAGACTTAATGTGCGGTTGATTTGTGGTCAATCCGAGTGAAATTCAATCTCCAATGGTAGCTTGAGCGCGGCAGCAGTTGGCTATTAGACAGCCGCCAGTAACGCGTTAATTCAGATTATCGAGGCGGTGAATAAAAATTTTCCATATAGCTTTTTTGAACGTGCCATTTACTTATATGGGAGAATAATCCCCATATGAACATTTTATTTCCTATTTAATCTTTCCTCATATTCATTTTTATTTGCCGCAATGTGTTTTAACGCGTTGGGATATTTTTATAGGTTTTCAGTAGCAACACTTATGCGAGTTGCTTTTGATCTTCTGCAAACCTGGGCTCACGAATATGTGAAATTATCGATACAAAATAAGTAACCACTCATGTACATTCGAGCCCAGTATTTGTTTAACGCAAACGCTGCAGGGTTATGCTCCTCACTACCGTGGAAAGGGTTGACCCTGGGTCACTTAAGCCGATTAATAGCATTAAACAAATAATCATTTTTTCTCTGCTGGTACCACTAGTTTCAAGTTGAGATTATTGTTCTTGCATCTAGCCTGGTGCCGATAATGGATGTCTGAGTTAATGTTCGGCAGCATTCTCTGTGGGCTATTTTTTTATTTGTGCTCTGTGTGGTGTGATGTTAATTCGCTTTGGCTAACAAAACCTGCATGTTGAGAGCCTGTAAAACCCAAGAATAATACGGCTTAAATTTTTAATAATGAGAATAGATTTATTTATATCAACCACTGGAGTTCCCATGGAACAGCACAAGCGATTAATGCCCTTATTTCCTCGTCGTTTACTTAGCCTCGTTTTGGCGGCTTCATTGGCGGGCTGTACTGGGGCGGGCACTGGCGTTACGTTTAATACCTCTTTGGCCCGTACAAATGTTAATGAAAATACACAATCCGTATTTTGGACGGCCAAAGTACAGGCTGGCGCTAATGCTAACCAAATTAAATACAGCATCAGTGGGCCTGATGCAGGTGCATTTAATTTAAATGAAACAACGGGCGCCTTATCATTTAAACAGGCTCCCGATTATGAAAAACCAGTCGATGTCGACGGGAATAACGAATACATCATTAATATCACCGCTCAGGTAGGCCAGAGTACGGCAGAGCAAAATTTGCGTGTTGCCGTCAATGATATTACGCAAGCTTCTTTAGCCTTGGTAAGTCCTAAAGCCAATGCGAATGTAGGGCAGGGCGTGCCGATTGATGTGGCCACAGTGGTTAAAGTGGATGATAAAGAATCCAATGGCCCATTAAACAGTGGAAAAGTCACTGTTAACGGTGTGCCGTTCGCTCAGGATTCCACTGACCCCACTTTGTGGAAAGGCTTAGTGCCTGTGCTTTCTGGGGTTGTGAATGTGCAGGTAGAGGCGGTAACGGCTGATAACCTGGTGCTAAAAGAATCCACCCAGTGGACTAACAGCCCTGGGGCCTTAAAGCCACAATTTATGGCGTTGGTACCCGGTGGTTATTTGGCAACGATTGATACCACCAATGATTTTATCGCCAAAATATTCTTATCCAACGTGCCGCAATGGGTGGAGTATGCGGGTAACGCGGAATTATTTTCTGCGTTTACAATGTTTGATTTTAACTCCCGCTACCAAACTGCGTATTTTGCCGGTAAGGATCAACAGCTATTAGGGGCGTCGCTAGCCAGTGCCATACCTAAAATGTACTTCGGAGGTTTTATAGACGGTTTGGTTGGTTTGACTTACGACAGCGCGGGCAATCGCCTGCTATTAATGAAACAAGTAGCACAAAAAGGTTCGCCACAATTTACTATCGCATCGATTGGGTTAAACGCCACACAGGGTTTTGCTAACGCGAAAACTAGCGAAACACGCTCTTCAGATGCCCGCACTACTGACCTGTGGAGTTTGCCTTCTAATACAGTGCAGGGAAAATTTAAATACTTGAGTTATCACCGCGCCAGTAAAACCTACATAGTGGCGGATGAGCGCACGGCCAATGGTTCTTCGCAAACCATTGTACAGGGGTTTAGCGAAAGTGGTCAGAAACGGTTTGAGGCCCGTGTGGGTGCTGATATTTCCACGCTGGCCATTGATGAGGCTGCCGGTATGATCTATCTTGCTGAAAATAGCGGATCGCCCGAGGCTAAGTTAAAAGCTATTAATGCGACCAACGGTGACTTAACGGATCTTTTGGCATCCCATGGCGACCATGTTATTGGTGGCTACACCGATTTACGCATGGACAATGTCAATAAAAAGTTATACGTGGGGGACGCAGTTAGCGATGTGATTTATGTTGTAGATTTGGCGAGCAAAACCATGACTGAGCTGAATCACATTCCGGCATTTACGGGCGACCCTACGCTAGATAATTAATCTAAGCTGTAAAATCAAAAGCCCCGCTGGTAAACCCAGCGGGGCTTTTTTCATGCTTTTTAATTAAGAGCGTGAGGCAGCGGTACGTGAACATGTACGTGCAGCCCTGCGGCGGTGATTGTAGATCGGTGTTACTACTAAAAAACCGGCAGCTGGATAGGTGCGGTGAGTTTTAATCGAAATGACACCGGGCAGCCGCTGCCGGATTCATAGATAGTAAATTGGGCTATCGGAATGGCGCAAAAACCGCAACGAATTCAAAACAAGGCGGAGCATATTTTACTGTACATTCTTAAGCGGCTAATTTACGCCGAGTTAATGAGCGAGGCTTTAAATTAAGGCCGCTGTTTCAGCGCGCCACATTCACTGGCTTTACCGCAGCCTCTGCATCCCGAGCACCCAGTGTTCTTGGCAAAAAAGCGTTTTATCATAAACGCCAAGGCAACAAGAACACATAATCCAACGATAATTTCTTGCCACATAAATTGACTGCCTCGAAGTTTGGGTGCCGGGTGCGATGGTTCGTGCCTATCGCTCAAACAATAGCAAAGCTCACACGCCCTAGCTCAGATATATGGGTTTATAGAAATTGCCGGGCCAGATGATAGGTAAGCAGTGCGGCGCCATAAGCAAGGGCAAATAAATAAACCACAAAAAAACAGGTGGAGCTAATGGAGTTGGTTTCGCGTCTCACCACTGCAATGGTAGAAACACATTGAGGGGCGTACACAAACCAGGCTAGATACGCTAAAGCCACCGGCAAGCTCCAGCTGGCGGCGAGATTGGCACCCAGCCCGCTCACATCGGTTTCAATGCTGACGGCATAAACGGTTGCCAGGGTTGCCACGGCAATTTCGCGTGCGGCCATGGCAGGTATTAACGCAATACACATTTGCCAGTTAAACCCGAGGGGCGCAAAGAGCGGTTGGATAAATTGGCCGATGACACCGGCAAAACTGTATTCAATCGCGGCGCCATTGGCGTCTGCGGGCGCGGCTGGATAAGAAGATAAAAACCAAACGATTACAGTAAGCGCCAAAATAATAGTGCCAACGCGGCGCAAGAATATGTAAGCCCGCTCACGCAGTCCCATCCAAAGATGGTAGGGCATTGGCCAACGGTAATTGGGTAGCTCCAATAACAGCGGAAAGGAGTGGCCGTGTTTGCGTTTGCGCAGTAGCCAGGCAATAAAAGCGCCGCTTAATACGCCGGCTAAGTAGAGGGCGAAAAGGGTTAACCCTTGCAGATTAAAAATACCCCAAACGGTTTGGGTGGGAATAAATGCCGCGATGATTAATGTATAGACAGGAAGGCGCGCGGAGCAGGTCATCAAGGGCGCTACCATAATACTGATCCAGCGCTCTTTAGGATCGCCTATGGTACGCGTTGCCATTATGCCAGGCACCGCGCAGGCGAAACTCGATAACAAAGGGATAAATGCGCGCCCTGATAGGCCTATGCCCCGCATAGGTTTGTCCAGTAAAAATGCCGCCCGCGCCAAATAGCCGGAATCTTCCAGCACCAAGATGAAAAAAAACAAAATAATAATTTGCGGCAAAAAAACTAATACGCCGCCGACACCCGCAATAATCCCCTCACTTAAAAAATCCCGCAGTATGCCCGTGGGCAGCTGCTCTTGGGCCAGGCTTTTTAAATTATCGACCACCCATTCTATTGCCTCTTTAAAAGGCTCAGCCCAAGCAAATACCGCCTGAAAGACGACTAATAAAATAGCCAGCAATATGGCCAGGCCCCAGATGGGGTGCATAACATAGGTATCGAGGCGATTTTGCCAAGCCGGTGTGCTGGCGGGTTGCTGTATATGTTGGCTGAGGAGCGTTTGAATGCGGCTGTGGATGGATTCAATGGAGGCGTCTGCCACGCCATAGGGGGCAGGGTAGCCGACAGCTCGATCAGGCTTGAGGGCTGCCAGTAGCTCCTCTACACCGTCTCTCTTAACTGCAATACTGGTGAAAACCGGTAGGTCTAAATCCTGCGCCAGGCCTTGGGTGTCAATCACCATGCCGCGGGCGCGGGCGGCATCCATTTGATTGAGCACCAGAATCATTGGGCGCTTTAAGGCTAAGAGTTCATAAACCAGGCTGAGGCCTAGCTGCATGTTGGTTGCATCGACTACGGCGATCAATAAATCCGGTTGAGGCTCGCCGGGGATATTGCCAAGGATCATATCCCGTGCAACCTGCTCATCCAGCGAACTGGTAGCCAGGCTGTACGTGCCGGGTAAGTCAATTAATTCAACTGGGGTGCCAAGCCCCTGAATAAAGCCGGACCTGCGTTCTACGGTAACCCCTGGATAGTTTGCAACCTTTGCATTAGCGCCGGTTAAGCGGTTAAACAGCGAGGTTTTGCCGCAGTTGGGATTGCCCACCAACGCATATCGGCTCATGGTGTATGCCTAAATTAGAGGGGAATTACAATCAGCTTTTGGGCTTCAGCCCGACGCAGGGCGAATTTGGTACCGTTGATCTGCACCGCCAGAGGATCGCGGCCAAATAAACCGTAGCCAATGACTTTTAACTGTACGCCGAGCGAAAACCCGAGTGCTTTCATGCGGGCGGTAACGGCGCATCCCTGCTCCGCCAAATGCGGGATTGGCGCGTAACTCTGTGAGTAAAACCTGCTGGCCCTTGGAACACTCGGCAAGACGTGATCGAGCTGACTGGGCTGAGCGTCTGGAGATAGGTATTCGGCAGTCAAGGCTTGCATAGGAATAACCCGCAGATGAAATTCATTATCATATGCTATACGCACCTAGTTGATCTCTGATGACTTGGAGTCAAATCCACCAGATATTTAATGGCCCGTTGATTGCCTTGGCCATTGGGCCTATATTTGACCAGTTGAGCCTCTTTGGGGTGTCAGCAGGAATCAATTGCTCTAGTGTTGCTCTTCCCCGCCAGTGACTTGGTTCCGCTCAGGCGGTAGTTGTGTTTGTTTTGGTGAAACGCTCGGCTCGTCGCGACATTTATAAGCTAACTATCAAATCCGCACTAAAGCCCGCCGGTTGAATAACGTCTTATTCTGCACCTCAAGCCAACCCACCTTATTTTCTATGGCACAGCCATTGCTCTAACCCCTATTAACTCTTTTGGGGACAAAATTATGGCGATTTCATTTCGTAATTCTATAGGTGTATACGAATCTGCCTTGAAGTTGCGTGCTGCGCGCGCCGAGATTTTGGCGGGCAACCTAGCGAACGCCGATACACCCGGCTACCAAGCAAAAGACTTTAATTTTGCTGAGGCCTTAAAACACCAAATGGCATCCACGCCCAGTGGTAATGAATTGGCTTTGACGCAACCTTTGCATCAGGAGGGCATGGATGGTTTGGGAGGTGGCATGGATGTGCAATTTCGCACGCCTACTCAGCCCTCACTCGATGGTAATACCGTGGAAGAGCAGGTAGAGCACGCTGAATTTATGCAGAACAGCCTGGAATACCAAACCAGCTTTACCCTATTAAACAGCCGTTTTAGAGGCTTAATGTCTGCAATTAAGGGTGAATAATTATGGGCCTTACTACCATATTTGATATTGCAGGCTCCGGCATGAACGCCCAAAGCCTGCGGCTAAATACTACGGCGAGCAATATCGCAAATGCGGATACCGCATCCTCCAGTGCGGACAAAACCTACCGGGGTCGCCATCCTGTATTTGCCGCGAGTTTTCCACAGATGTTGGGACATCCTGAAAACGCCAGTGCAATTGATAGCCCGCCGGAAAGTTTGGGTGTGGCGGTAAAGGGAATTGTTGAGAGCGATGCGCCCTTGCAGCCGCGCTACGAGCCGGAAAATCCGTTGGCGGATGAACAAGGATATGTTTATTACCCAAACGTAAATGTGGTTGAAGAAATGACCAATATGATTTCCGCCTCGCGCTCTTATCAGGTCAATGTGGAAGTCGCCAATGCGGCCAAACAAATGGTGCAAAAAATATTAACCTTGGGCCAATAATTGCAATGGTTCATTCAACATCGTACATGCAAGCGAAAATACTGAGCGAATAAGGAAAATCACCACTCAAGCGGCAACTATTTTCCGCCGCAGTGGCAAAAGCGGCAGCAAACAGCCTGCCGGGCGGCAACTAAACCGCAGTATTAGCGCAAGCAATTGTTAATCTTAAGGGTTAATCGGTGTGAACCAAGTGAACAGAATGCAGGGGGAATCATTATGAGTGATATTTCGGGCTTAGGGTCTGCCATTGATGCGCTGTCGTCGGCCAATAAATATAAAAAAGATGAAAAATCTCCTAATGAATTGGGGCAGGATGCGTTTTTACAGTTGATGATTTCGCAATTAAAAAACCAAGACCCGCTCAGTCCACAAGATAACGGCGAATTTGTGTCTCAGCTCGCGCAGTTTAGCTCGGTGGAAGGCTTAGATAAGCTCAATAATAATTTTGATTCGTTTGCCAATAAATTTGTGTCTAATCAGGCGCTACAAGCTTCGACATTGGTTGGCCGCACTGTAACCGTACCGGGTAAAACGACAGCGCTGGAACAGGGCGGTATTGTAACTACTAGCGCTGAATTACCGGCTGGAGCGAGTAATTTCACTTTAGCAATTTATAAAAATAATGGCAGCCTCGCGCAGACCATCGATTTTGACAAAGTGGACGGCGATGAATTGAAGCTCGCCTGGAATGGGCGCGATGCTGTGGTGAATGGCAAAGTGGTCAATATTCCTGAGAGCTTTAAGGGCGTAGACCCAGGTATTTATACGTTTAAACTCAGCGCATTGGTGGATGGCAAACGCACAGAGCTGGATAACAATGTAACCGCTAATGTGAATTCAGTAACTCTAGGTAAAAACGGCACGCTAACCTTAAATTTGGCGGGCGCAGGCTCTGTGAGTCTGTCTGATGTTAAAGAAATTAATGAATAACGACCGTTTGGTTTTAATGAGTATTAATTTGCTCGTTAAAGTATTTAATTACGATTTTTAATGCGCGTGGCACCGCTTAGGGATGAGTTCTTTCCACAGGGCTAATTGATGTAAGGCTGGGAGACGTATATGCCTTTTAATACCGCACTGAGCGGCATTCGTGCCGCCTCGAATGATCTGAATATTACCGGCAATAATATTGCGAATGCCTCAACCACGGGATTTAAATCCTCGCGGGCGGAATTTGGCGATGTTTATGCGAGTTCTATTTTAGGTGCCGGGAGTAACCCCATCGGCAGCGGTGTGCGCTTGCAAGATGTGGCGCAAAACTTTAAGGATGGCAACATAGCCTTTACAGAGAACGAGCTTGATTTGGCCGTAAAGGGTTCAGGTTTTTTTGTGGTGCAAAAAGGTGGTGAACAGTTTTACACACGTGCCGGTTTATTTAGCTTGGATAAAGATGGCTATATAGTAAATAACGTCAATGCGCGGTTACAGGGCTTTGACGCCGATGACAGCGGCAGTATTGGCGGTTTACAAACGGATCTGCGCATACAAACGAGTAATTTAGCTCCGCGCCCTACCACCAATGTGGAATCGAATGTAAATTTGGATTCGTCGGAAAAAGTAAAACAGTCGGTCGGTAAAACCCTTACCACTACTGGCAACGCTGTTGGCGTAACTCAAGGTGGCCTGGAGCGAGCAACGAGTACCACAGCAACGGGCAACGGATTTACCCTCGGTGCCATCAGCAATAATTTTACTACCACACCCATGAGCTTTGATGTGGAGTTAACCGGTGCAGGTGCCAATAACGGCACTGTATCCATTAACTTATCCTCCGCCCGCGGTGTGCCGGCCACCATTACCAGTTTTAACGAACTGCGCACTCTGGCGGGGGTGATCAATGCGCAATTATCTCAACCTGTGCCACCCCAAACGGCGATTGATGCGGTGGCTGAGGCAAAAGATGACGGTGGCGGAAATTATCATTTGGAATTTGTGGCTCGCACTACAGGCCAGAGTTCACAAATACGCGTGTTAAATTCTAGCGCTAATGCAGCGCAATTAGGCCTACCGGCTCCTGCGGCTACTTTGGTATCCACTGCGGGCATACCTAAAGTGACAAATGGCTACCCACAACAATCCATAGAAGTAGTTGACCCTAAGGGAAAAATTACAACATTTCGCGCTGAGTCGGGCGCAACGGCTGCTGATACAGCAGCAAAACTTGGTGCATTAATTGGTGTGGAGGCCACCGCCACCACTCAGGCCACTCTATCAGCCGCCAATTATGTAAATTCCACTGGCGCCATGGTATTAACATTAAATTCAGTGCCCTTAACGGGCGATACCTTACCGGCAATTGCTGACCAAATTAATGCATTAACCCACGGCACATTGCCGGGGATTAGCGCGAGTGTGGATGCGGCAACCGGTGATTTAATCGTTACCTCCAGCACAGGGGGAGACTTACATTTTCAAATTAGTAGCCCAAATGACGGTGACAAAGTACAAATCCTGGGAAATACTGCTGCTCCGCCGCAAATATTGGAAGTTGATAACAACAATGCGTTAAGCACGCCCCAAGCACTAAACGCTGGTACTAATTCCATTGTAATTGGTGGCAGCATTAACATAGTGTTAGATGAAGGCTACTCACTGCAAAATGCAAATCCACCCTCTGTGGGATTATTTGGCCCTTTGGTGAGCAATGCGTTTACGCCTATCACCATTAACGCATTTGACCCCATTGATGTAGACACCTTTAACCATTCCACTACCCAAACCATTTTTGACAGCCTGGGTAATGCGCACCAAATGCAGCAATATTTTGTGCGCGAAAAATACGATGTAAATGACCCCACCACAGCCCCTAATCATTGGAAAATGTATGTATTAATCGACGGCAAAGATGTGGGCGACCCGGACACAACTTTGCCGCCCCCCGGCAATACCTTGCCGACTCGTGCCTCCTACGACGTCTTTTTTAATGCCGATGGCTCGATTAATCCAACATTGACTGACGATATTTTAATTTCCAACTGGACGCCTGTTGATGTAAATGGCAATCCAAACGGTGCATTAGGGCCGCAAAATGTGTTGGCCGGTGGCAGTGTAATAATTCCTGATCCACCTAGTAGTTCGAATTTTGTCATTGACGTGGGTAAATCAACCCAGTTTGGCAGTAAATTTTCCGTCAATCACGTCAAGCAAAACGGCTATACCACGGGCCGTTTATCTGGCCTGAATATTGATGCCACCGGTGTTATTTTTGCCCGATTTACCAATGGCGAATCCCAGGTATTAGGGCAGGTGGCCTTATCGAATTTTGCCAACCCACAAGGCTTGCAGCCGGTTGGCGATACTATGTGGGCGGAGAATTTTGAATCCGGTGCGCCTAATGTGGGGACACCCGGCTCCGGTGCGCTCGGTGCTATACAATCCGGCGCTTTAGAAGAATCCAATGTGGATTTATCCTCGGAGCTGGTTAATCTCATTATCGCTCAGCGTAATTTCCAAGCGAATTCCAAAACCATCGAAACGGCCAATCAGGTAACGCAAACCATTATTAATCTTCGTTAATAAGAGCCCGAGCTAAATTCTGGGCGATAAATAATAAGAAAATACTCCAGGCCTGCTTGCAGGCTTTTTTTGTTTTTGCTTTGGGTTCGTCCGCTGGCGAGTCAACAGCCTATTTTGCCTGCGCCCCAATAAAACCTGCGCAGATGCCTATATCTGCTTGTTTTATCGGGCCCCCGACGACCTAGGCACTTCGCTGCCGCACTTATTAACACTGCAGTTCCTCGCGCTGAATAAGCCGGCTTCTATAAATCCTGTGCTTGTATTCATGGCACTGCTCTTGCAATTTGATCAGCGAGGGCAAAAAACGCCAAATAAATGCGAGTAAATGTGTGGATAAGGCTTTGTATATAGCCATGACTGGCGCAAAACATAATATGCGCGGCCAAACCAGTCATGCCAATAATTTGGCGAATAGTAATACCGATGGTTTTAAAGCTGATTTTGCGCAAGCCCGCAGTATGCCGGTTTATTACGGTGACGGTTTGCCCACACGGGCCTATGCCTTAGCAGAATTAGGCGGCACTAATTTTTCAACCGGTACGCTCAATCAAACCGGCCGCGATTTGGATGTAGCCATTCACGGTGAGGGATTTATTGCCGTGCAGGGCCGCGATGGCAAAGAAGCGTATACGCGGGCAGGTAGTTTTGACATAGACAGCCAAGGAATTTTGCGAACGGCTGGCGGCTTAATGGTGTTAGGTAACGGCGGGCCTATTTCAATTCCTCCTGCGCAAAAAGTCGAATTTGGCGAAGATGGCACTATTAGCGTTCATGCTCAAGGCCAAACGCCCTCGGCATTGGTGCAAGTGGATCGCATTAAATTAGTGAAACCGGATTTGGCCACGGTTTCAAAAGGGCCGGATGGTTTATTCCATGTTTTGTCGAATCCACCTGGTGCAGTATTGCCTGCGGATGCCACGGTAAAAGTTATTGGCGGCAGTTTGGAAAATAGCAATGTTAATGCTGTGCAAGAATTAACAGGATTACTGACACTGGCACGGCAATATGAAATGCACGTAAAAATGATGTCAACGGTAGAAAAGGATTCTGAAAGTGCAGCGCGTTTGCTGCAATTAAACGCTTAATGTTAGAGGCATTGTATGCACGCGGCCCTGTATGTAAGTAAAACCGGTTTATCCGCCCAGGATAAACAATTATCCACCATTGCTAACAACCTAGCTAACGCATCCACCGTTGGGTTTAAACGGGATAGAGCTGTTTTTGAAGATTTACTCTATCAAATTCAGCGTCAGCCCGGTGCGCAAACAACCCAAGAAACTCAATTGCCCTCCGGTTTGCAATTAGGTGTAGGGGCCCGCGTGGTTGGTACACAAAAACAATTTACGGAGGGCAGTTTGCAGGTAACCGAGCAGTCATTGGATGTGGCGGTGGACGGCCGCGGCTTTCTGCCGATTCAGCAGGCGGATGGCACCATTGCGTACACACGCAATGGCCAATTGCATTTAAACCGAGAAGGCCAAATGGTTACTGCTGAGGGGTTATTACTACAACCCACAATTGCGGTGCCGAATAATGCAAATACAGTCACCATCGGAACCGATGGTACCGTCACAGCTAAAATAGTGGGCGAGCCTGAGCCGCAAGCCATAGGAAATATTCAATTAGTCGATTTCGTGAACCCGGCGGGCTTGCAGGCAATTGGCAGTAATTTATTTGTGCAAACAGGCTCCAGTGGTGAACCCATCCAAGGAACGCCCGGTGAAAATGGCTTAGGGCAGTTAAAACAAGGCATGTTGGAAAATTCCAACGTAAATATTGTGGAAGAAATGGTCAACATGATTACCACCCAGCGAGCCTACGAGATGAATTCAAAAGTAGTCTCCACGGCCGATCAAATGCTGCAATATATTACCCAAAATTTATAGTGAGTAATTTATGAAACTGTTGATGCGGGCGGGTGGAATTATATTGGCGTTGGGCTTATCTGCCTGTACCGTCAATAAACCAGAACGACCGGATGACCCTTTTTATGCGCCAAAATTAGTGCCCACTCAGGGGCGTGCAGCGCCTCAGGACGGAAGCTTATATACGGATGCAGGCTTGGATTTATTTTCAGACCGCAAAGCCCGCAGGCCCGGCGATATTATTACCATTGTGCTGAAGGAATCGACCGTATCGCAAAAAAAATCCAACTTAAATTCCACCAAAGATACCGCGGTATCTCTGGATAATCCCACGCTTTTGGGCGCCCCCCTCGGCCTTGGTAAATTGGATTTAACGACCGGTGTCAATGGCAAGCGGGATTTTAAAGGCAAGGGCGATGCGGCCCAGAGCAATAATTTACAGGGCAATATTTCTGTGACGGTGAGCGATATTTTGCCCAATGGTGTGCTGGTGGTGCGCGGGGAAAAATGGCTGACGCTTAATCGAGGTGATGAATATATTCGCATTAGCGGCATGGTGCGGCCGGATGATATAGGCCCTGATAATACTGTGTTATCCACCCGCGTTGCCAATGCGCGCATCAGTTATTCCGGTACGGGTGCCATGGCTGACAGCAGCCAGATGGGCTGGCTTAGCCGATTTTTTAACAGCGGTTTATGGCCGTTTTAACGGCGAGTATTTTTAGAGGTATTTATGCAGCAACTTAATTGGCTGAAACACAAAATAGTCTGCCTGTTGGTTTTTGTGATGGCGATGCTGTGTAGTTTGGGTATTCAGGCGGAACGAATAAAAGACATAGCCTCGGTGCAGGGCGTGCGCTCTAATCAGTTGGTGGGGTATGGCCTGGTAGTTGGGCTGGATGGTACGGGTGATCAAACTAACCAAGCGCCTTTTACGGCACAGTCTTTTTCTGCGATGTTAAAACAATTTGGTATTACTGTGCCCGAAGGCGCCAAATTTCAATTAAAAAATGTTGCCGCTGTGGCGGTTAATGCTGAACTGCCAGCGTTTGCAAAGCCTGGGCAAAATATTGATGTGACTGTGTCCTCGCTTGCCAATGCAAAAAGTTTGCGCGGTGGCACTCTTTTATTAACGCCCTTGCGAGGTGTGGATGGGAATGTATATGCGATTGCACAGGGTAATTTAGTGGTGGGTGGTTTTGGTGTGGAGGGTAAGGATGGCTCCAAAATTACGGTGAATATTCCAAGCGCAGGGCGTATTCCCAATGGAGCATCCGTTGAGCGCACGGTACCCAATCAATTTGCGGGCGGCGAAAATATTATTTTAAATTTACATACCGCTGATTTTACCAATGCCAAAAGAGTAGCCCAGAGTATTAATGATTTGGTGGGCCCTAATATTGCTCAAGCGCAGGATTCTGTCTCTATAAGTGTACAAGGGCCTAAAAATCCAAACCAACGAGTTGAATATCTTTCCTTGTTGGAAAATATAGAAATTGAAATGGCTGATAGCGCCGCGCGTATTGTGATTAATTCGCGAACGGGCACTATTGTGGTGGGCAAAAATGTACGCGTATCACCGGTTGCGGTCACACACGGTTCACTGACGGTTACGGTAAAAGAAGATGTGCAGGTAAGCCAGCCTAATGCATTAGCCAACGGCCAAACGGCGGTTGTGCCCAATAGTAATGTTGGGGTTAGCCAGGAAAAATCGCCTATGTTTAAGTTTTCGCCTGGGCCTACCATAGAAGATATTGTAAAAGCAGTTAACCAAGTGGGTGCGGCACCCGGTGATTTAATGGCCATTTTGGAAGCGCTTAAACAAAGTGGCGCCTTAAAAGCTGAATTGGTAGTGATCTAAATGGCCGCGCCGAGTTTGCCTGCAGCCGCAACCTCCGCTGGGGATATATATACCGATGTAAATTCCCTTGCGAAACTAAAAAATGTGAAGGACCCAAAAGCGGCCTTAAGCAAGGTTGCTATGCAGTTTGAATCCATGTTTATCGGCATGATGTTAAAATCCATGCGGCAGGCCAATGCTGCCTTTGAGGAAGATGGTCTGTTTGAGTCAAAAGATTCGCTTTTTTACCGCGACATGTACGATCAACAATTATCCATTGAAATGGCCAAAGGGCGCGGCATTGGTATAGCGAAAGCGCTTGAGCGCCAGTTGGCGCCAATGGTGTCAAAAACAATGGTGTCAAAAACACAACCTAACCATTCTGTTGCTCAAAACACCACTGAAGATCACACATCGGATCAGAATGATGCTGTTAATAAGGCTGAAGAAACACAGGGCAAGCAGGATTGGCGCAGAGTGATTGCATCTGCGGCGCCTGTATTAATGAATAGTAAAGACTCCATTGAGCGCCAAGAAGAGCAGAAACAATCGCCACACTTTGTAAAACCACTCAGCCAAAGCGACTGGTTAGACCCTTATTTAGCACCGCCGGTAAATTCCACACAAAAACCTATCGACCTCAATATCAAATTGACGCTCAACAGTCCGCAGGATTTTATTGACCAGTTATTGCCTTACGCCAAAGTAGCGGCCCGCCAATTGGGTGTAAATCCCTTGGTATTGGTTGCGCAAGCAGCGATGGAGACAGGTTGGGGTAAACGGATGGTGAGCGATAATGCAGGCAATTCCAGCAACAATCTATTTAATATAAAAGCCAATTCAGCCTGGAATGGCGATGCCATTGAGGTATCGACGTTGGAATATAAAAACGGCACACCGCGCAAAGAATTGGCGCAGTTTCGGCAATATTCTTCTGTGGCCGATAGTTTTAAGGACTATGTCAATCTGTTGCAAAACAGCCCCCGTTACCAATCGGCTCTCTCGGTTGCCCATGATGCTAAGCAATTTTTACGAGAACTACATGGCGCGGGATATGCTACAGACCCGCTATACAGTCAAAAAATATTTAGTTTATTTCAGACCATAGCGGATGGCCGCTATAAGAATGACGAAGAATAACCTATGGCCAGTGATCTTCTCGGTTTAAGTGTCAGTGGTTTGCGCGCCAGCCAAACAGCGCTTAATACCACAGGACATAATATTGCCAACGCCAATACCGATGGTTATTCCCGCCAGCGAGTGGAGGTTGCTACCAATCCGGCCAGTTATACCGGCGTGGGTTATATTGGTAATGGTGTATCGGTAGAATCCATTGAGCGTATTGCGAATCAATACGTTACAAACCAAGTGCGCACAGATGCAATTTTATTTAACGAGGTCGATACCTTTCATAAACAAGTCGGCGGCTTAGATAATTTATTATCCAATGAGGCCACCGGTTTATCCTCCGCATTAGAAACGTTTTTTAATGCCATGCAAAATGGCAGCAATGATCCAACGTCTATTCCGGCTCGGCAATTAATTATCAGTGAATCGGCCAACTTGGCGGACCGCTTTAATAGTATCTACTCGCGCATGGATGATATTCGCAGCACCGTCAATTCGGCTATGGATATAGCCGTGGGGGAGGTGAACGCGCTCTCTTCCAGCATTGCTTCATTAAATTTAAAAATAACAGATGCGCGGGGCGTAGGCTCAGGAAATGAACCGAACGATTTATTGGATCAGCGCGACGAAGCGCTACGCAAATTATCGGAACTGGTAGGCATTCAGGTATTTGATCAGGGCAATGGCCAGTTGAATGTATTGGCAGGCTCAGGCCAAAGCTTGGTGGTAGGTACACGGGCCCAACCTCTGTTGATTCAGGCAGACCCAAGCGACGCCAAACAAAAACAAATTTTTATGCAAACGGAATTGGCTACCATGCCCGTAAATGTTACGGGTGGGCAGTTGGGCGGTTTAATAAAATTCCGCGACGAGGCGCTTAATTCGGGTTTTAACCAGTTGGGGCGCATTGCCATCGCTATGAGTACCAGTTTAAATACGCAGCATCACCAGGGTATTACGCTGGATAATCAATTTGGCAAAGATTTATTCACCGATATGAATGATGCGATTCTTGCGGCAGGCCGAGTCCATTCGTTCGCCACAAACCAACCGCCAGATGATCAGCAACTTGGCCTTTTTGTTGAAGACGTGAGTAAAGTAGGTACCAGTAATTATGAGGTCTCTATTGAGGGGGGCGGTTTATTTCGCATTAAACGCAGCAGCGATTCAGTGGAAGTGGCAACCGGTTTGTTGCCCGGCCGCTTCCCTTTTAGTGCAGAATTTGACGGTTTAAAGTTGCAATTTAACGGCGGCACCTTTAAAGATGGTGATCATTTTTCATTATTGCCCACTCAGGATGCAGCGCGGGTATTTCAAAAAACAATTCTCAACCCTCAGGAGTTGGCCTTTGCCAACCCACTTTCCACAGAGACCTCATTGGGTAATATAGGTAGCGGCAAAATTGGTAGCGGCTCGGTTTTATCCCTGGTGGATAAAACCAATCAGCCTTTACCCTTATTTTCACAACCAGGCAAAATGAGCCCGCCATTAGTCGTGGTGTTTCGCTCAGAAACCACCTATGACATTTTAGATAATACAGACCCTGGCAACCCAGTGCAGCTAGACCCACCCATTCGCAACCAAATTTATGTGCCTGGTAGTGAAAATAAGCTGTTTCCTGAGGATAAATCCGTCACTATATTTTCTACCCAGGGGGATTTATTAGGTTTGCCGGAGGGGCGGCGGCCTGTACTGCAGGCGGCCGTTTTACCCTCTGGCAGCGCGCCTAATTTTGCACAAACGGATTTCTCATCGCCTGCTGCACAATTTTCATTTTCAGTTACTGTATCTGAGACCCTCAACGGCAGCCAGGATGGTGTATTTAATGTACGCATCAATCAACCCGCCATAGCCGATAACACAAGTTTGCTGCAGTCGATTAACAGTCAGTTATCCAATACGGGGGTACGCGCATTTATCGCTGATAACGGCAGCTTGAGTTTTAAAATGCAGAAGCCTGGCTACGGCAATATTACCCTGGGTGGTTACAACGCTGATCCTGATGGGGCGGGCGGCAGCGCGCCTGCGGGTACGGCTAATAATCTGTTGGGTTTTAATATTGAGTCTGGCAGCTTTACCAGTGTGGGCAATGCTCAAGGTGCCGCAGGTTTTGGTGCGTTAAATAATGGTTATCCCGCTGAGGTGGTGTCTATTTCGAAAGCCTCGCCGATTCCAGGCGGCACACCGACGGTATATGACATAGCCATCGGCTTAAATGCATCAGCCAAAACCATGGCATCCTCCTTAAATAATATTCCAGGTGTATCGGCCAACGCGTTTACTCAAGCCACCATTACCGGTTTGAACGTCACCCATACAGAGCCTTTGCAGTTGCAGTTAAATGGCGAAGACCTTATTACCTATACCTACGATTCGTTGCAAAATAAATTTGTTATCCCCGATACTGTGCCGGACCCCGTCACTCATATTGATGATTTTAACGATTTTATTGCGAAGCAGATTAATAGCAATGACAATTTAAAGGCCAGTGGTATTTTTGCGAATGCTGGGGTAAATGCCACAACAGGGCGCCCGGAAATTCGCGTGTACGCAAAATTTGGCGATGATTTATCCGTGGCATTTACCGCTGCGGCGGGTGAATCCATTGCTGTTAATGATGGCGAAAACCCGGACTTAACCCTAACTGGACAGGGTAATGGATTGGCGAGTGCCATCGCGGTCGGCGGGCGCTTAGATGTCGCCATGGATGATGATTTAACTATTAGTACCTTTGCGAACGAGAGTTTAATTTTTGGTGATACTCAGGCGGCAGGCTTTAGTAAAAATAATTATTTAGGCATACAGGCAAGCATTAATGGCTCACCTAAAGCCGGTGATAAATTTGTGCTTGATTTTAATCATAATGCTGCCTCTGATAATCGTAACGCACTTGATTTGGTGAACTTACAGGCCAAAAAAACCATGGCCGGAGGGCTTGCCAGTTTTGGTGAGGGGTATGGCGCTGTGGTTGAAGCCGTGGGTATTCAAACCAACGCGGCAAAAATTAATTCTGAAGCGGCTAAACAGGTATTGGCGCAGACGACACAATTGCGTGATTCACTCTCGGCGGTAAATATGGATGAAGAAGCTGCCAACCTGGTTAAATTTCAGCAGTTGTATTCAGCCAACGCCCGCGTGATTCAAACGGCTCGCGAGTTATTTAACACCCTTTTGCAATCGTTTGGTTAGCGCTCTGGCGGCTTGTTAGCCCTGTATCCTGCAGGTTGGCCCAGTGAATTACGGCTCCAACGGAAAAGGATTTTACCGGTGTTATGGCTGGAGCTATTTCTTCGCAGATATTTATTCTGCACCTTATTTTTACCGACTCATCCTGCTTGCTTCTATTTATTCACAGCAATTTAGTGAGTTCTATTGGCGGCGCGCTTCTGTTTTCAAGGCTGTTTTTGTGCCCAACATTCATCTTATTGGCCGGGCGAAAGTAAACACTACAGGGTGTTTCAGACCGTAAAAAAAAGACTTTTTTGACCAGCCTACAAGGAAGTATTTACGGCGTGTTTGAAGTGCTATGTATTCTTTGTTTTTGGTAGGGGAGCAATAGCAGCTGGCACAAATTCTGCCTGTGGTATTGCAGTGAACCCTTTGTTAGGTGTGTTATGCGTATTTCGTCAGTGCAAATATTCGATATTGCCAACCGCAATATGAGTGATTTAAGCGGGGCTATTACAAAAACCCAAGAGCAAATTTCCTCCGGTAAGCGAGTATTGACGCCTGCGGATGACCCTGTGGCCTCCACCAAAATCCTGCAGTTGACAGAGGAGTTGGCCAATGTAAAACAATACTCTGCCAACATTAATGCCGCACGCAATAGCCTAAGTTTGACGGAAACAAGCCTGAATGGGGTGACAGATTTAATTCACCGTATTCAAGAGCTGGCAATTTCTGCCGGTAACACGGCCACCCTCAGTAAAAATGAGTATGCCGCTTTCGCCAGTGAAGTGGATTCGCGCCTGCAGGAGTTGATGAATTTGGTGAATACCAAAAATGCGAACGGTGATTTTATTTTTGCTGGCTTTAAAAGCCGCCAGCCACCTTTTACCGGCGATGCACTCAGCGGGTTTCGCTACAATGGCGACGAGGGCCAACAGAAAATAAAAGTGGCTAATAATACGTTTATTCCCGCTACCGATTCCGGTAAAAGCGCGTTTGTTGATGTGCCCAGTAGCGCCAATACAATTAACACCTATGTGAGCCCGTCCAACAAATCCGATCCGCCGTTAAAAATAGGCGTTGGGCGGGTGGTGGATCAAAAGGTTTATGATGATTTTTATCCTGAAGATATAGTGATTACGTTTAATGCCGACGGCAATGTTGTGCCGCAGGGGAAAAACTTTACCGCTACTGAAAAATCCACCGGCCGAGTTTTGCTGAGCAATCAGCCTTATACACCTGGGCAGGAGATAACTCTGGCGGGTGTGGCGGTAAAAATTAGCGGCAATCCTGTCTCCGGGGTTGCGTCGGTGCCTGCAACCCAAGCATTTGGTTCAGCCTTGCCAACTGGGCCGTTTGATTTTTCTGCTAGCCCACAAACTCTGCAAGTGCGCGCCGGAGGGATCACGCAAACGCTGGTGCTGGATGCGAATATAACCAATACCGCTGATTTGGCGGCTAATTTAAATGATGTTGCCAATGGCAATGCGGCGCGCTTAGCAAGCTTAGGTATCCGTGTGGATGCACAGGGCTTTCACATGGATCAGGGCATTAATTTTTCGATAAGTAACGGCTCGGCTGCACTCGATACGGTAATGGGGCTCACCACGGCCGCTGGTAGCCAAAGTATTGATGGTGTGTTGGCTATACCGGGCGACCGAGCGTTTGTGGATTCATCTAACCGGCAGGATATTTTGACGACCCTCGCGCGATTTAGCGAAACCCTAAAAGCCTATGATGGCTCGACAGCATCCCGGCAAGCTATTACGGGCGTGGTTGCCGCCACCTTGGATAATTTAAATTTTGCCCAGACCAGTGTTTTAAATGTGGTATCGACCATCGGCGCGCGAGTGAATACTTTGGATTCAACTGAAGCCCAACATTTAGATACTCAAGTGGTGGGGGAGAAGGTATTGAGCGATTTAAGCCATTTGGATTACGCCGAAGCGGCTACCCGTTTATCGCAACAATCTATGGTGTTAGAGGCCACTCAGCAGTCATTTATTCGCGTGAGTCAGTTGACCTTGTTTTCTAAGTTGTAATGAATGGGCGGGAGGGTTGGTGCGGAGTTTTGATCGGTGGCTGGTGTGAGGGGAGGGCGTCCGTGCCCTTTAACAGCCTGTTGAAATACGTTGTGCCGCCAGGCCTAGTTCAACAAGCTGTTAAGGATTATTTTATTCCGCAGCGTACACAGGGAATTTTTTGCACAGGGCTAAAACTTTATTTTTCACCTCGGCGATAGTGGCTTCACTGGTGCCGTTTTCCAAGCTATCTAATACATCCACCATCCAGTTAGCCAGGTCAACGCATTCGGCTTCTTTAAAGCCTCGTGTGGTAACGGCCGGTGTGCCTACGCGTAAACCGCTGGTAACAAAGGGTGAGCGTGGGTCGTTAGGGACAGCATTTTTGTTTACGGTGATATTGGCATTGCCCAAGGCTTCATCGGCGTCTTTACCGGTATAGGATTTACCAATTAAATCCACCAGCATTAAATGGTTCTCGGTGCCGCCGGATACAATTTTTAAACCGCGTTCAATAAAGGTTGTGGCCATGGCTTTGGCATTTTTAATGACTTGGGCTTGGTAGGTTTTAAATTCAGGGCTCATGGCTTCTTTAAAGCTCACCGCTTTGGCGGCGATTACATGCATTAAAGGGCCACCTTGGAAGCCGGGGAAAACCGCAGAATTTAATTTCTTTTCTATTTCTTCATTTTTTTTCGCCAGAATTAAACCGCCGCGTGGGCCGCGCAGGGTTTTATGGGTGGTGGAGGTGGTGACATCGGCAATGGCCACTGGCGAGGGGTAAAGGCCTGCCGCCACGAGGCCTGCTACGTGGGCCATATCCACTAATAAATAGGCGCCCACTTCATCGGCAATGGCGCGGAATTTTTGCCAATCCATAATTTGTGAGTAAGCGGAAAATCCGGCGACCACAATTTTAGGTTTGTGTTCGCGGGCTAAACGGGCCACTTCCTCGTAATCCACCAGGCCGGTTTCTGGGTTCAAGCCGTATTGCACTGAGTTGTAGAGTTTGCCGGAGGCGCTCACTTTGGCGCCGTGGGTGAGGTGGCCGCCGTGGGCCAGGCTCATACCTAAAATGGTATCGCCTGGGTTTAGCAATGCTAGGTACACAGCGGCGTTGGCTTGAGAGCCTGAGTGAGGTTGTACGTTGGCGTAGTCGGCACCGAAGAGGGCTTTGGCGCGTTCAATGGCGAGGGCTTCAGCGGTATCAACATATTCGCAACCGCCGTAGTAGCGCTTACTGGGGTAGCCTTCGGCGTATTTGTTGGTGAGTTTGGTGCCTTGGGCCGCCATCACCTGGGGGCTGGTGTAGTTTTCAGAGGCAATCAGCTCGATGTGCTCTTCTTGTCGGTGGCCTTCGTTCTGGATGGATGCCCATATTTCAGGGTCAAAGTGCGCCAGGGTTTCATTAGGGTTAAACATAAAGACCTCGAGTCTGCCGTTGGTTTTGAGAAAAAGCGCGCATTGTAACCAAACTTCCCCTGTGCCGACAGCGCTATGCACATTTGCCAGAGTGCTCATGGCGGGGGTTTGGGTAAGGGGCCTGGTGATAGGTGAATTATTTTAAGGTACGCGAGGGGGGCGCGTTGGGTTTGCCTGGACTAGGCAGGCCCTGGTGGACGGAGGTAGCTTGTGCTCACTTAAGAAAGCGAGGGAATAACTGCTCTGTGCGGTGCGCTTGGCAAATAACCACAATAGCCAGTTGGCGCCGGGATAATTGTATTTCTTCTTCTATACTCCTATAAGCCCGGGCGAATTAAACCCGGCATTTTTTCGCTCGGTGTTCACAGCGGCTTGCAGTACTCATTGATGTATCTAATAAAAATAGTGTCCCCATGACCTACCGACCGTTCAGCACAACAGCTGCACATCTTCACGCCGTGTACAGCGCGCTCATCAAAGAGCAGCGACTGTGGGGCGATGATTATCTGGAGGGCTTGCAGTTAATTACCCAAACCTGTGCCGACGCCTTGAGGGCGCATTCTTGCAGCCTCTGGTGTTACAACGAGGCGCGCGATGATTTGCGCTGCCAAGCCTTATGGCATGCCGGGCAGCCCATACAATTGTTGACCCGCCACAGCCTCAAGCGAGCGGACCACCTGGATTTTTGCGCGGCACTGGAAGAGTGCCGATTGATTTCTGCTGCGCAGGCTCAGGCGGAAGACCGCCTGGCAAGCTTCCACCCACAGTTTAAACAAGCCGCCGTAACGGCGGTGCTGGATGCCTCAGTGTATACCCAGGGCCAAGTGGCGGGTTTTATGCGCTGGGAGCGAACGGGAGTGCCTACCCCTTGGAGCGCGGATGAGGAGTTATTTGCCTGTGTCATTGCCGATTTGCTCGGCCAGTTCTTTGTATTTCACCAGCTGAGAGAGACCGAAGAGCGGTATTTAAAAATATTTGAAGCGGCCGGTGACGCCATTGCGGTTCTGCGGGGGAATCGAATTGTCGATTGCAACGAGGCCACCCTCAGTATGTTCCGGGCTAGCCGAGAGGATCTTACACAGGTGCCGGTACGGGCCTTTTGGGCGGAATTTCAGCCGGATGGGCGCCGCTCGGAGGACTTAGAAGAGCTGGCCTTCAGTGCTGCGCGCCACGGCAAGCCACAACAATTGATTTGGCGGCATAAACGTTTCGATGGGGTGGAGTTCGATGCGGAGATGGGTATTACGCCGTTAATACTGCGCGGCCGTTTGCATCATATTGTTTGCCTGCACGACATCTCCCACCGGCAACGGGCGGAAAATCAAATCCGCGAGCTTAATACACTGCAACAAGCTATTTTTGATGGTGCCAATTACAGCATCATCGCCACCGACGACAAAGGTATCATTCATACCTTTAACCGTGCGGCAGAGCGCATGCTGGGCTATAGCGCCCGTGAGGTAATAGCGAAGAGTACGCCTGCCCGCTTTCACGCTGAAAACGAATTGCGCCGCCGGGCCCAGGAAGCGGCCGAGGAACTCGCCCGCCCTGTGGCTACTGGCTTTGAAACCCTGGTTGCGCGGGTGTTAGAGGGCGCCGTAGATGAGCGGGAGTGGACCTATGTGCGCAAAGATGGCGGTACAGTACCGGTGCTGCTTTCCGTGACGGCGCTGAGAAATAACCTGGGCGAGGTGACGGGTTATTTGTGTATTGCCTCGGATATTACCGAGCGCATCCGCGCCAATGCTGAGCTGTTGCATTCCAAACGGGAGATTGAACGCAACGCTAACCACGATTTATTAACCGGCCTGCCCAATCGCTCCCGCCTCCACGATGTGGCTCGTGCCGCCATTCGCAACGCCCAAGAACGCGGCCAAAAACTGGCCTTAATGCTGTTGGATTTAGACCGTTTTAAGGAGGTTAACGATACCCTCGGCCACGCCGTAGGGGATCAATTGCTCAAGCAGGTGGCCCAGCGGTTACAGGCGCTGCTCATTAGTTACGGCGCGTATTTGTATCGCTTAGGTGGCGACGAATTCGCCATTTTAGTTACCCGTATTCAGGATAAAGACGCCACCATGGGCCTGGCCAATACGGTGAAGGCCAGTTTGCGCCAGCCGATTCAAATAGAGGGTATTACTCTTGAACTGGGCGGCAGCATAGGCGTGGCCTTGTTTCCTGATCACGGCGACAGCAGCCACGGCTTGCTGCGCTGTGCGGATGTGGCCATGTACAAAGCCAAACAACAGTCCGCCGGCGCCTTGTTTTACGAGCCGCAGTTTGATTTACACAGCCCCCGGCGGCTGACCCTGTTAGCCGAGCTGGGCGCCGCCATTCGCAATAACGATTTAGTGTTGCACTACCAACCCAAGGTGGATTTAGCGACGGGCCGCTGTATCGGCTGCGAAGCGCTGGTGCGCTGGCAGCATCCCACCCTCGGCATGATCCCGCCCAATGAATTTATCCCGCTGGCTGAATCCGGTGATTTAATTCAGCCGCTGGGAATTTGGGTGCTGGAGACGGCGATGGCACAGGCGCGCAAGTGGGAGGAAATGGGCTTGGATTTAGTTGTATCCATTAACTTATCGGCCCGCAACCTAATGGAAAATGCCTTCCCACAGTGTATCGAACAAACCCTATCGGCCCACGGTTTGCCCGCTGAGCGCCTGGAAATAGAGATAACCGAAAGCACATTGATCTCGGACCCCGAGCGTACCCTGATGGTGATCCACCGTATTAACAACATGGGGGTACGCTTTGCCATCGATGACTTTGGCACCGGCTATTCCTCTCTGGCTTATTTAAAACGTCTGCCGATTCAAACCTTAAAAATTGATCGCTCCTTTATAAGGGATCTGCTCAGCGACGATCAGGACGCCATGATCGTGCGCTCGACCCTGGACTTAGCCCATAACTTTGGCCTGAGTGTGGTGGCGGAAGGCGTAGAGGACGAAGCGACACTGCTGGAGCTAAAACGCTTGCACTGCGAGCAGGTGCAGGGCTTTTTATTTAGCAAACCCTTGCCGGTGGCAGAGTTTGAACTCTGGTTGCGCCAGTTTGCAGGCCACAACAGCAAGCCCAATCTCACACCCCCGCTGCATTAAAGCGCAAATCTCCTCAACCATTGGCCAGTTCGCTAGCGCCATTCATTGGGACTGTGCCAACAACGCAGCCACTAGGGGCATCATTCAGTTAAGGATTTTCTGCAAATCCTGTAAGGCTGCCCATCACTCAATGTCTTGAATTAAGGATTATTGCCCTCTGGCGCAGCCCGGATGAAGTGAAACGCAATCCGGGGTTGGCCTCCATCCAAGGCACTGAGTCAATGTCAATCATGTAGCGACGCGAAAACGCTTAACGTAATGACATTGATGTAGGGGCGGCGCCTACTCAGCAATGAATTAACACCCAGGCGGCTGTGGTCGATGGACAGGCTTAGGCCCGGCGAGGGGGGTTTCTTAGCCTTCAAAAAGCGGCTTTTAGGTGCAATCTAAGTGCGCATAAAATCCATCGGCACCAATAGTAGAAATATTCAGGAGATTAAGTGGTTTAAATTGGTGCCTTATTGGCTTCTTTGGCTCAAAAATATTGCAATCTGTGAGTGTTGCTGGGTCATATGACGAGGCTTTTTGCTCTTTAATAAGTGTTTAAATGGTGCATCATAAAATTAAACTTAATAAAAACAGGCACATAAGTTAGGTGGCCTCTATCTTGCTAAGCCAGAGCAAACCCTTATCTGAGTTTGCTCTATGCTGCCTATCAACCTATTTGCCTTCCACGAGGGCAAAATCAAAATTCTGCACCTCACCTGGTTCGCTTTTTTTATCACCTTCATCATGTGGTTTAGCCAGGCCTCCTTGCTACCGTTCATCAAGCAAGCCTTTGCGCTTACAGACGGCCAGGTTAAAGCGCTGTTGATACTCAACGTGGCCCTGACGATTCCGGCGCGTATTTTAATTGGCGTATTAGTGGATAAATTTGGCCCGCGTTTGGCCTACAGCCTGTTGTTGGCAATTTCCGCTTGTTTTTGTTTTGGCTACGCCCTGGCCGATAGTTTTGAAATGCTGGCGTTAATGCGATTTTTAGTCGGCTTTGTCGGCGCAGGTTTCGTGATTGGTATTCGCCTGGTGTCTGAGTGGTTCCCGGCTAAAGAAGTGGGTTTTGCTGAGGGCATTTACGGCGGTTGGGGGAATTTTGGTGCAGCCGTGGCCTCAGGGGTGTTGCCTGTACTGGCGGCCTTTTACGGCGGCGAGAATGGCTGGCGCTGGGCGGTGGCCACCACTGGATTTATCGCGTTGGTTTATTCGGTAGTGTTTTACACCTTTGCGCGCAATACCCCTAAGGGTTCTCATTATTTTCGGCCCAAAAAACTTGGCGGTTTAGAAATTACCTCGCGCTTTGATTTTTGGTTCTATTTAGTTATGACGGCGCCATTAATAGGTTGCTTGTATTTGCTGGCCTGGCGCTTGTCTCCTGCGGGCACCAAGTTATTAAGCGATACCGCCACCTATTTTGCTTACGGCGCGGTAACCCTGTTGGGTATTTATCAATACAGCCAGATATTAAAAGTTAATAAAGATATTTTTAAGCGCGAAGTGCCCGCCATACAGCGCTACAAATTCAAACAGGTCGCCGTGTTGGACTTGGCCTACCTAGCCAGTTTCGGCTCTGAAATCGCCGTAGTGTCTATGCTGCCACTGTATTTTATGAATATGTTTGGCATCACTGCAGTGCAAGCCGGTTTAATGGCGGGCTGTTTTACGGTAGCAAATTTAATTGCCCGCCCGGCGGGTGGTTTATTTTCCGATAAATTTGGCCGCAAAAAAGTATTGGGGTTTACCCTGGTCGGCCAAGCCATAGGTTATTTGTTGCTGTCGCAAATTAATGCCAGTTGGTGGATCGGTTGGGCGGTGGCGGCCACCTTGGTGTGTTCGCTCTCGGTACAAGCGGCTTGCGGCGCGGTTTATTCAGTGGTGCCCTTGGTACAACGGCGCATGACCGGGCAAATTGCCGGTATGGTGGGTGCCTATGGCAACGTGGGTAGCGTTATTTTCCTTACCCTGCTCACCTTTTTATCGCCACATTTATTTTTCACTGTATTAGCCGGGGTTTCTGCGGTTACTTTTGTGGCGGCGCAATTCTTAAATGAACCAAAGGGCCATATGGCTGAGGTTTTAGAAGACGGCACGGTGCAGCTAATCGAAGTTGAATAAGAAGTATCGATTAAATTCGGGTAATTTTTTCACATCCGGCGCGGGCAGGGAGCCTCCACTTTGGATGCACGGCGGTACAGCAGGTAATGCCTGGGATAAATCAGAACATCTGTACTTTAATGTGCCCAATATAAAACCACTGCTTATGCAGTGGTTTTATATGCTGCTAACTGACTTTCGGCAGGGGCTGGCTCCAAACTAGGCGTAAGCCTGCGAGTGGCCTTGTTGGAGCCAGTTTTCGTCGATCACAGACGGCACGCACTAATGATTAGTCAACAGATCATACTTATTGTCGTTGCGAATACGCCGATTTTGAAGCGCCGCAGAGTTTAATTTAGTGCGCTCCTTATAATCCTGGCCTGACAACAACACGCTATAAGGCGGATTTACTATGGCTACCAATCACCAATTGCTCACCCGATGCAGTGCAGCGTTTCTTCTTTCAGTCTTAGCAAGTGCCTGCAGCGGTCCTGCGGATACAGGTTCTTCTAGCAGTTCATCTTCCTCTAGCTCCTCGTCCAGCAGCTCCTCTTCCAACAGTTCAAGCTCCGGGCGCACCAGCAGTTCATCCTCTAGCTCAAGCTCGTCGAGCAGCTCCTCCTCCAGCAGCTCCAGTTCGTCAAGTTCAAGCAGCGGCGCAATCAACTTGCCGTTGGTGCTCGCGATTAATGCAGGCTCCACTAACAGCGCCAATTTTGAAGGCGTTACTTACAAGGCCGACCAATACTCCACCAGCGGCAGTGCCCATGAGGTTACAGACGATATTACCGGTGTGAATGAAGACACCCTGTTCCAATCTGAGCGCTACGGCACCTACAGCTATAAAATTCCAGTCACCGCAGGCACCTACACGGTTAAGCTGCATATGGCTGAGTTGTATTGGCAGGCAGCAGGAGATCGCACATTTAACGTCCTAGTAGAAGGGCAGGTAAAACTGGCCAACGTCGATTTGATTACCCAGGCAGGCCGTTTTGGCGCCTACACCGTTGTCGTGCCCAACGTGCGTGTCAGCGATGGCTCTTTGGATATAGCCGTTGATCCATCGAAAGACGCGGGTACCTTAAGCGGCTTCGCCGTGTATTCGGCCGATGGCAAACTGGACACCTCCACGCCGCCACCGACGACCAGCAACTGTAAAGGTTATGTCGGTATCACCTACGACGACGGCCCGGTAAATACCACTGCGTTTGTAAATGCGCTTAAATCCGCTGGCCTAACCCCCGTTACCTTCTTTGTAAACGGTACGAACATTGGCAGCCGTCCCGGTGCCATTAAAGAAATGCTCACCGTCGGCCAGGTGCAAAGCCATGCCTATACCCATACGGATCTGGGCAGTTCAAGTGCAGCGCAAGTTCGCTCCACCCTTGAGCAAAACAACACCGCCATCATGAATGCCGGTGCGCCCAAGCCAACGATTTTCCGCCCACCTTACGGCACCACCAATAACACCATTCGCCAAACTGCCAGCGAGCTGGGCATGTTTACCATCACCTGGGATGTGGATTCGCAAGATTGGAACGGCGCGGCTGTGAGTGCCATTGTGTCTGCGAATGATCGTATGACGGATGGCCAGGTTATTTTGATGCATGAAAACCAAAACAACTCGCTTACGGCAATTCCTCAAATTGCAGCCAAGCTCAAAGCTAAGGGTTTCTGCCCAGGTAAACTCGACCCTAAAACCGGCCGAGCGGTTGCGCCTTAATAATTCATCTGGCAGGGCGCCGATGCTTAAAACTTAGCGTCCATTGAGATGATCCTAAAATCCCACTCAACAGGTGTTGAGTGGGATTTTTTTTAGGCGCACAAAACTGATTAAGAAATATCGATAGATTTGAGTGCTGCATTTATTAAATCCATATTCAGTGTTGTCAGCAGGTGTTTAACGCAGCGCAAACACCATGCGTGCCTAAGAGCCGCAGGGTGCAGTAGTAATAAATACAGCCTATTTCAGACCGTCAAAAAGAGGGATCTTTGAGGCGAGCCGACAGGATGTATTCACGGTGTGTCTGAAATAGGTTGTATCCATTCCGGCGCTTGATATTCAAACAGGCTTATTGCCTAGCTGAACTTAAGTCAGGCGGTGCAAATTATAGGTGTGAGCAAAATTAATTGGCCATGCCGCCTCCAGTGCGGGGTAAAAGGAGCCGGGCAAATCGGTCACTACGACAAGCGAGCGCGATTTACGCTCGCCCACTCAAACCAGCCGCAAGATAGTCATTTAGACACAAAAAAGGCCGCGACTGTGCTTGCGGGCCGCTGGTTAATTTAACCTGGCACAGACTGGATTAACCCTTGGTTTCTCGGCCAAAACTAAAGGATAATGCCGCGCTTTGCCTCGCCCGGCCTTGCGCTGGGGCCAATTCACCGCTGACCTCTGGGAGCCTCTCATGCCCACCCGTTACCAACTCGCCAACGCGATCCGTGTCCTCAGTATGGACGCCGTGCAAAAAGCAAATTCTGGCCACCCCGGTGCCCCTATGGGTATGGCGGATATCGCCGAAGTGCTCTGGAACGACTTCTTAAAACACAACCCCAACCACCCCGAGTGGCCCGACCGCGACCGTTTTGTGCTCTCCAATGGCCACGGCTCTATGTTGATTTACTCGCTGTTACACCTAAGCGGCTACGACTTATCTATTGAAGATCTCAAGCAATTCCGCCAATTGCACTCCAAAACGCCCGGCCACCCCGAGTATGGCTACACCCCAGGCGTTGAAACCACCACCGGCCCCTTAGGGCAGGGCATTAGTAATGCCGTAGGTTTTGCCCTGGCAGAAAAAACCCTCGCCGCGCAATTTAACCGCCCCGGTTTTGATTTGGTGGATCACTACACCTACTGCTTTTTAGGTGACGGCTGTTTGATGGAAGGTATCTCCCACGAAGTCTGTTCCTTAGCGGGCACTCTGGGACTCGGCAAATTAATTGCCTTTTACGATGACAACGGCATTTCCATCGACGGCCATGTAGAAGGCTGGTTTACCGACAATACACCTAAGCGTTTTGAAGCCTATGGCTGGCATGTGATCCCCGCTGTAGATGGCCACAACCCTGAAGCGATTAAAGCCGCCATTGCGCTGGCTAAATCCCACACCGACAAACCCACCTTAATTTGCTGCAAAACCGTCATTGGTTTTGGCTCGCCGAATAAATCTGGCAGCCATGATTGCCACGGCTCACCGCTGGGGGATGCGGAAATCGCCGCCGCCCGTGAATTCTTACAATGGCCCCATGCGCCCTTTGAAGTCCCCGCCGATATTTACGCCGGTTGGGACGCCAAAGAAAAAGGCGCCGCCGCTGAAGCGGCCTGGGTTAAAACCCTCGCCGCCTATAAAACGGCCCACCCCGAATTATTTGCCGAATACGACCGCCGCGTCTTAAAAGGCGAATTACCCGCTGATTTCGCTGCTAAAGCCGATGCCTTTATCCAAAGCTGCCAAGACAAGGGCGAAAAAATTGCCAGCCGTAAAGCCTCGCAAAACGCCATTGCTGCCTACGCCGCTTTATTGCCTGAAATCCTCGGTGGCTCTGCGGACTTGGCCGGTTCCAACCTCACGCTCTGGTCTGGCTCCAAAGGCCTCACGGCTGAAGACGCCAGTGGTAACTATGTTTACTACGGTGTGCGCGAATTTGGTATGAGCGGCATCATGAATGGCGTGGCGCTGCACGGCGGCTTTATCCCCTACGGCGCTACCTTTTTGATGTTTATGGAATACGCCCGCAATGCCGTGCGTATGTCGGCCTTAATGGGTATTCAAAATATTTTTGTGTATACCCACGACTCTATCGGCCAGGGCGAAGACGGCCCCACTCACCAGCCGATTGAGCAGGTGGCCAACCTGCGTATGACGCCAAACCTGATGACCTGGCGCCCCGCCGACGGCGCTGAAACCGCCGTGGCTTGGAAAGCCGCCATCGAGCGCCGCGATGGCCCCAGCGCCCTGGTGTTCAGCCGCCAAAACCTCGACCCGGTGACACGCACTAAAGAGCAGGTGGCGGCCATTGCTAAGGGCGGTTACATACTGCGCGACAGCGAAGGCACGCCTGATGCCATTTTGATCGCCACCGGTTCTGAAGTGGGCCTGGCCGTTAAAGCCTACGAGGCCTTAACAGCCCAGGGCATCAAAGCCCGCGTAGTCTCCATGCCTTCCACCTATGTGTTTGACCAACAGGATGCCGCTTATAAAGAGCAGGTATTGCCCTTGGCGGTGAGCGCTCGTGTTGCCATTGAAGCGGCTCACGAAGACTACTGGTACAAATACGTAGGCCTCGATGGCCGCACTGTAGCCATGGGCGGTTTTGGTGAGTCGGCGCCCGGCAATGTATTGCTGGAACACTTTGGCTTCACCGTGGATAATGTGGTGAATACGGTAAAAGACCTATTGGCCTAAGGCCAGACAGGCCGGGGCAACCCGGCTTTTTTAATTGTACGAATTATTTATTTAGGTGAAATCTATGACTGTAAAACTCATGTCCCAGTTAGATTTAGCGGGCAAACGTGTATTAATTCGCGAAGATTTAAACGTGCCGATTCAAGACGGTGTGATCACCTCCGACGCCCGCATCCGCGCTTCATTGCCGGGCATTAAAATGGCTGTAGAAGCTGGCGCTAAAGTAATTTTAATGTCGCACCTTGGGCAGCCAGCAGAAGGTGAATTCGACGCCGCCTTAAGCTTAAAACCCGTCGCTGAGCACCTAACTAAATTACTCGGCCAACCAGTGGCATTAATTAGTGATTTTACTCAAGGCGTTGAAGTTGCCGCAGGCCAAGTGGTATTGCTGGAAAATGTGCGCTTTAACAAAGGCGAGAAAAAAGACGAAGATGCTTTAGCCAAAGCCTATGCCAGCCTGTGTGATATTTTTGTAATGGACGCCTTCGGCACCGCCCACCGCGCCCAAGCCTCCACCCACGGCGTAGCAAAATTTGCCCCAGTCGCCTGTGCTGGCCCTTTATTAGAAGCTGAATTAAGTGCGTTGGAAAAATCCCTAGCCAAACCCGAGCGTCCATTGGTGGCTATTGTGGGCGGCTCTAAAGTGTCCACTAAATTAACCGTATTGGATGCGCTGTCAAAAGTTGCGGATATTTTGGTGGTGGGCGGCGGTATTTCCAATACCTTTGTGGCCGCTGCTGGCAACGAAGTGGGCAATTCACTGCACGAAAAAGACTTGATCCCCGAAGCCCAGCGCCTGTGTAAAACCACCCAGGTTATTTTTGCTGAAGATGTGCGCACTACCAAAGAAGGTTTTAAACAATGGTCACACACTTCTAAAACCGAAGTGAAAAAAACCAACGAAATTGCTGCCGATGAAGAAATTATTGATTACGGCCCAGTAACCGCCGCTAAGGTGGCCGAGATTATCAAAAACGCTAAAACCGTTATCTGGAACGGCCCCTGCGGCGTATTTGAATTTGACGCCTTCGCCAAAGGCACTGAAGTTGTGGCGCGTGCCATTGCGGAGTCCGAGGCATTTTCGATTGCGGGCGGCGGCGATACTTTAGCGGCCATCGATAAATTTAATTTGGCCGATAAAATTTCCTACATCTCAACCGGTGGTGGAGCGTTTTTAGAATATGTGGAAGGTAAAGAATTACCTGCGGTGACTATTTTAAAAGCTCGCGCAAATGATTAATTCGTTTTCTTGAGGTAATAAAAAAGGAGGCTTAGGCCTCCTTTTTTATTGCATTAAATTAAAAACTTTATCGGCTTAAGGTCTGCTGCACTGAGCTCGGTGCTGCTTCAAACGATTCCCGTTCCCAGCTTGATAAGTTGCTTCGCAAATTAATTAGCCACATAAAAAACACTAAACCCCGCCACCGGTAATGTAATCGTCATTTGCCCACCCGGCGTTGCAACCACGGCACCGGTTACGCGGTTTTGCACTTGGGTGCGCAGGCCCAAACGGGTTTTAGTTAAATCAAGGCTGAGGGTTTTGGCTGTCATTGCGGTGTTGAAGACGGCGATAAACGTCCCGGCGGAGGTTGCCATATCCCGTACTACCACCTCCCCATCGGGGCTGGCGGCGGCTACTTTGCTGCTGGGTAGGGCGGGCCAGGCGAGGTAGGCGGCGTTGAAGCGGCGCAGGTCTTGGGGGGCGGCGGTGTTAAAGCTGGAGCTGGATAAATAGGCGAGCCAATTGACGTCGGTGTTGGCCAGGGCGCGCACTTCGGCGAGCAGGGTGTAGGGGCTGGAGCGCTCCATGTCGCTGACGAAATAACCAAAATGCCCGCTCATGGGCCAGTTGTTAAAACTGCTGTTGGCTTGGTCGGCGGTGATATCGCCGGTGCCGTCGTCTTCATTAAGGGCGAAGTGATGTTCCAAGGCGGCGCCCGCTGCGGTGGTGAACTGCTGCAACAGGCTGTTATCGGCCACTGTGTATAGGCGGTTAAACGGCATGGTCATGTAGAGCCCGCTGTCCTGTTGGTAGTGTTCGGGATCGGCCGGGGGTGTGCCGTGGCTCATTTCATCAAAGCTGCCAGTGCCTGCCAGTTGCGCGTCGGAGGGTAGATTCAGGCCAAACACCATCTTGGCGAAGCGTTGGTTGGTCAGCCAATCAGCAGGTGTGGCCGGGGAGTAGCGGTATTTCCAGCGGGCGTCGGCATTAATGAGGTTCCAGGCGGGTAGATCATCGGTGATCACCCGTGTGTCGGCGTAGTTGGCGGTGGGAATCGGCAGGCTTTCCTCGTGGTAACTGCCAAACAACACACTGGCACCCGGCACGCCGCCACTGCTGCCGGTGCGCATAAAGTCGCGAATGGCGATCAGGTAGGCGCGGCGTTTTTCCTGCCACCAGGCGCGGTAGTCCGCCAGTAAACTGGGCGTTTGGCGCAGTTGGTCGAGGCTGGGGGCGCTGACTTGGCGGTCAGCGGCGTAGCGCTCGCGGGCGGCGTCGGCAAAGTTAATCGGCCAGCTGCCCACACGGGTGCGAAACCAGGCGCCAGCAAACTCCGCGTGGTCTTTTAAATCGAGAATATTGGCACCGATGAGTTTTTTCACGTCGGTAAGCGCTTCTGGGTCGCTCACATCCACGCAGGCGGTTTCGGCCCAGGAGTAGGGGGTATAACGGTTGGCGCGTGTTAAAGGGCGGCAATTGAGCTGGCTGCCATAGCTGGGTAAGAAACACTTGGCCTGGGTTTGTTGCCAGGGTTTTTTGCACTGGTAGCGGCTGTTGCCAGTGGCCGTGGCGCAGAAGCTGTTGCCGCTGGCGTCTTCGCTCGGGCAGTTGGTAGTGGAGAATTCCCCCGCTCCCATGGCGCCGTAGTATTCAAAATAAGGCAGTACTTCTAAATTGTGTTCGCCCGCTTTTTTTACCATCTCGGGCCAAAAGGCCAGGCGAGCGCTATAGAAAAGTTTTTCGCCGCCGTAGGCGCTCATATCCATCCCCTGGTTGTGGCCGAATTCCAGTAGATCCTTGGTGAACACATTAAAACCGAGCACCTTGGCCAGCTGCATTTTGTACTCCAGCCATGTGTTGGTGGTGGTGCCGGGACTGGTGCCGGTGGCGGGGTTGCAGCTAGTGGCATAGGCGGCTGAGCTGGGGTCGGTACTCACTTTAGAGTCGCCGCGCACGCACATGGCCACTGAGTCGTTCATCTCTTCACGCCAGAAAGTGCGGCGGTGAGGAATGCCCGTGGGCGGCAATTGGGTTTTAAGTGCGGCTTGGGTGTCGTCGGCCACAGCATAAAGACGCACGCTGCCTATGGCCGCGCCCTGGTTCATAGGGTCGCCTTTGGGGTTGGGGTTGCCAAGGGCCACCCAAAAGCCATCCTCAGGCCCGAAGGGTCTGCGGGTATCGGCTTCGTTGCGCACCGCCGCAAGGGGCTGGAAGCGGTCGTGCAGGTAAAAATAAAAGCGCGCCGTCTGCCAGGTCTGGCTCTGTGGGTAGGCGAGGGATTCGGGGTTGGGGTAGGCATATTGCTCGCGGTAATCGCCAATACTCTTACCGGTGGCGATGGTGCGGGTGATGTCGGCGCCGCGATTGAGCAGGATGATGGTGCGCGGTACATCATCTGGGTAATCCACTTCTAATACATAGGCTTTACCGGGCACTAAGCCTGCGGCCTTGCCCAGCCGAAAGGCGGCGTAACTGGCCATGTTGGCTTGCGGCGGCAATACCAGGGCGGGGCGATTGAGCAGGGTTTGTACGCTGCTGCTATTGGCAGGCTCGGCTTGGGTCTCCCGCAGGCCGGGGCTGCTGGGCTCGAAGCTATCCACCAGCTTAAGCTCGCCAAAGTCTGCATCCACTTTAGTTAAGGGCGCGCCGGAGGATGAGCTGCTGGAGCTACTTGAACCAGCCCCTGAGCTTGAGGAGCTGGAACTGCTCGACGTACTTGAGCTGCTGGATGAGCTTGAGCTAGACGAACTGGATGAACTCGACGAACTGGAGGAGTTGCCGCCCGCGCGGCTGTATTGCAAAAACCAATCGTAGAGGCTCTGGCTGTAGAGATCCCGGCCGGTTTCAACCGCTGTGTTAAGGCCCGTCAGGTTATAGGTGCGGCGCCAGGCATCGTGGCCAACCGCCGAAAACAGCGTGATTTTGGGCGCTACGGGTGCGGCGGGCGTACATTTTTTGAGGCCGTCGAAGGGAGCGGTGGCATTGCTGTAGACATTAACCGTGGTATCCGCTGCGCCGTGGAAAATCCACAGCGGCACCTGTTTATAGCTGCAGGGTTCGCTGCTGTCGCTGGTAAAGCTATACACAGTTGAAATAGGCGCGGCGGCGGCTATGTCCGCGCCATCATAGGTTTCCATGTAGCTGTAAAAGGGGCCGCCACCGCCAGAATAGGCGGTGAGGTAAATGCGGGCCGGGTCAATGGCGTAGTTGGCTTTGGCAAAGGCGATGAAGTTGCGCACATCAGCGGCGGTGCGGGTTTGATAATTCATCTGGGGCGCCAGCACCACAAAGCGTTTTTGTGTATCCCAGCTACCTGCGGCTATGGCTGCAGGCAGGCCGTCGTCATCGAGTTTACCCACATCGGCGGCTGAGCCTGTGCCACTTTGGCCGTCGCCGTGCAGAGCGATAATCAGCGGGTAACGGCCGCTCGGGCTATAACCGCTGGGCACGTATTCGGCGTAGGCAAGTGTGGCGCAGGTGCTGCCTTTAGCTAGCAGTCTAAGGCTATTGGCCGTTGGCACTATGGGAGTGGGGCAGGCGCCGATTTGGCCTGATGAGCTGGAGCTACTGGATGATGAACTCGACGAGGAACTGGATGAAGAACTGCTCGATGAGTTAGACGAGGAGCCGCTTGAGGAACTGGAGGAAGAGCTACTCGACGAGCTGGTTGAAGAAGTGCTGGAGGATGTACTCGACGTGGAGGAACTGGCGGAACTAGAGGATTTACCCCCGCTTGAGCTGCTGGATGAACTGCTACTGCTGGACGAACTGCTACTGCTTGGAGTGGCGCCACTGCTGGCGCCGTTTGGCGAACTGCTAGAGCCGCAGCCCGTTAGCCCAAGGCAAACCCACAGCAGGCCGGTGCGTAAGAGGCCTGCGCCATTGGGATATTGACTGCATTTCATGGGGAGTCGCCTTAGCTAACATTTAGGCTTAGCTTAGCGCGATGAGCATGAAAATCTCGGGTGTGGCCAATTGGCAATCAGGATTTGAGATAAATATCCGCAAATTTATGCGCTTTGAGCCCAAGCCTTGGCCCATATTGCCCCGGCACCAAACCTCGCCGGATAAATAAAATGGCCAAGCGAGTAACACGTTACAGCCGTTTTATTCCGCCTGCCCCAGAAGGCCTTCGCGGCTCTCCTCACGAACCACCTGATTAAAATAATCCACCCAAACGGGACAGAATTGACTGCCGGCACAGGCGTTGATTTCCGATACGGCGCGCAGAATAGAGCGCCTTTGGGCGCGGTCGGCGCGGGAGTTAATAATGGCGTAGAAGGCATCCAAAATCGCCATGATGCGCGCCCCGCTGTGAATCTCGGCACCGGCAATCCCCGCTGGGTAACCTGCGCCGTCAAAGCGTTCATGGTGCTGGCTGATAATCAGTGCAGCCTCCTGCCACTGACTCATACGGCGCACAAATTCCATACCCCAGGTGGGGTGTTTTTGCAATTGTTGGCTCTCCAAGGCGGATAATTTACTGGTTTTATTCACTATGTCGGACGGTAAAAAACTCATGCCTATATCGTGTAAATAGGCGGCGGTGGCAAGCTGGGACGGGTCTATAGGGTAGTCGGCCAGCGCGTTCATTTTTTGCGACCACCGGAAAATTAACGCCGAGCGTTGATCCCAAAAAATATTCTGTTTATCCAACTCAGCTGCCAGTGAACGGAAAAAAATCAGGTCTTGTTTGATGTGTAAATCGTTACTGAAATAGGCCGATGCCTTAGGTGCGTCTTCTTCACTCTCACTGGGTTTAGCAAAGTGGTTGGTGAGTTGGTTAATGGCGTTGGTGGTGGCTAATTCGGCGGCGGTATCGCTGCGGGCCGCAGCCAGTTGATCGAGCGCAGCCTGAATATTGATGATATTTAAATTATCCAAGCTGCGTTTGAACAGATGCACCTCATGCAGATCGCGAGCGCGATCAAGGCTCATCATAATCACCTCCCCAATAGGTTTGGTCATGGCCAGTTGGGTGGTACGCAGGGCGCTGATGACGTTTTCGATGGCGTGAATAAAATGCACAATTTCATCAAAGGCAAACATAGCGGCATTGCCTTTGATGGTATGTACCTCGCGAAACAACTGATGCAAGGCAGCGTCGGAGGGCAGGATTAACAATTCCGCAATCGCCTGTTCGGCATGGCTGTGGTGGGAGTTAAAGTCCTCGAATAAATCCTCGGCGGTGTTACGGTCTATTTCACTGAGTTCAGGATCCATTGGTGCTCTCCCCGCAATTAGCTACCCATAAAGCGTAGCCGTAAAAGCTCATCCCTGCCGTGCCATGCGCTCCTGCAGCCAAAGCTGCGCCTCGTGCAGCGAATGAATACCCACCACCTGCGCATGGGCCGCCGCCGGGTGCAAGCGCAGACAGTTTAAATCTGCGGCTAAGGCAGCGGCTTGGCCCACGTTACTATCCTCAATGGCCACACACTGGGCGGCCGGTACCCCCAGCTGCTCCATCGCCAGACAATACACATCGGGCGCCGGTTTGTTGCGGGCCACTTGGTCTTTGCTCGCCACGGTTTTAATCCAGCGATCAAGCCCGTGGGCGTTTAACGAGCGGTGAATTTCTTGAGCCCCCGCACCGCTGGCCACGGCAAGTTTTAAACCGGCCTCGAAACAAAAACGCACTAACTCCTCGGCGTGGGGCATAAGCGGGAAGGCCTGAGTGGTTAGGTATTCATCCACATGGCGTTGTTTACAGGCGTATAACTCGGCGGGCGTGGTGGGTAAATTAAACCGCTCAATAATCCATTGGGCTGAGCTGGAGGAGGGTATGCCGGTTAGGTGGGTGACATAGTCCTGTAAGGCGAAGTGCGCTCCGTATACCTCAATGGCTTTGAGCCAACAGGCGTGATGAACAGGCTCGGAATTCACCAGGGTGCCGTCGTGGTCAAAAATAACGGCGTTAAGCGGTTGGGGCATGAATAAACCTCGTCGGAAGGTGGGCTTGCTAGCTGTAAGGAAGTAATGAATACACATCATTTCAGACCGTCAAAAAGAGGGATCTTTTTGACGAGCCTATAGGGATGTATTCACGGCGTGTCTGAAATGATGTGTATTCATTGCTGGTACCTAGGTAGTAAGAGGCGTTAAAAATAGGGCGCGCAGGTTCACAGCGTGGCGGGGGCATTCTATACTGCCGCGCCCTTAAAGGCCTTGTTTGGCCTACATTTTTTGGCTTTCACCGGCCCAGGTAGTGTTCGTGACAGAGCGTGTAATTGCCACCTTATTAAGTTTGCTGCTGCTGAGTATTAGCGGCTGTGCAGCCAACGACATCAAAATGAATGCCCTCAGTGAAGGGCAACAGCGCCAGGCTGAACAACTGAGCAATCAAGAGCGTGCGCTGAAGGCGCAATCGGACCAGCTGGCGGGCCTCAGCCAGCAACAGGCTGAGGCAACCCACGCGCTTGCGGATATGGCCGCGCAGCTACGCATGACCAATATGCAATTAAGCACCTTAAGCTTTAATAGCCCGCCCCTGGCACCCAACGTGGCGAGCCTGCCCAGTGCCCCTGAAGCACCCGCCAAAAAAGCCCGCAAAGAAACCAAACCTGAGGTGGATACCAGCAAAGACTCCGCCAAACTGGTCATCGGCCGGGTGGAGTGGGTGTGGATTGATGCGCTCAATAAAAAACTCAAAGCCCGCGTGGATACTGGCGCAACCCTCTCTTCTATTCACGCCACCAAAATCGAACGCTTTGAGCGGGATGGCAAAAATTGGGTGCGCTTTACCATGCAGGTGAATACCGAAGGCGAGCAGGGTACCAATGTAAAAGAACAAGAATTTGAAGCACCCCTGGCGCGCAACGCGAAAATTCGCCAAGCCTCCGCCGAGGAAATCGACGCCCGCCCGGTTGTGCGTCTGCGTATGCGTTTAGGCCATTTGGAAGAAGACGTGGATTTCACCCTCACCAACCGCTCAGAAATGAATTACCCCATTTTATTAGGGCGGCGCTTCTTGCAGGACATTGCCGTGGTGGATGTATCCCTGAAATTTACCCAGCCCCTTGAAGCCAAGGCCAAACCATGAAAACTGGCCCGTCCTCCGTTTATGTACTCGCCGTATTGCTGTTAATTCTGGGCGCTTCACTAAGTGTTTACCGCCATGTGCAATATGAGGTGCCCTGGCTGCCCGGCGAGCAGCGCACCATTTGGTCCATTGAAGCGAAAATCGAATTTGATAGCCAAGATGCGCCAGTCAAAGCCTCCTTTGCCACACCGGACAATCAACCCGGTTTTGAGCGCTTAAGTGAGCGCACCGCCAGCCCAGGTTTTGGCCTCGCCTTTGTGGACGAAGGCGGCGCCCGCCGCGCTGAATGGTCCATTCGCCAGGCCTCCGGCCAACAAACGCTTTATTATCAAGTGGACATGGTGGCCAAGCCTGAATCCCTAGGTGGCAACCAAGCGCAGCCACCGGCGCTGCGCCTCGTCTCTCAAACCGGCCCGCAAGCGGCGGCGGCTAAAGAATTATTAGACCGCGCCCGCTCGCGCTCCGCCGATGCCTATACCCTCGCGCGCGAACTTATCAACGAATTTAATACCCAAGCCCAGTTGGCGCAGTTATTAAATCACTCGCAAAAACGTATTGTGTGGCTGGTGGATTTATTAAACCAAGCAGGCGTGCCCGCCCGTGAACTGCTGGTATTAAATTTAGAAGATGGCCGCAGACGGCAGAGTTTGACCAGCGTATTACAGGTATTTGAGAACGACCGCTACCAAATATTTAATATAGATACCGGCGAGCAGGGCCAGCACCCCAACCAATTAATTTGGCAAGCCCACGCTGGCGCCTTATTAGACTTAGCCGGTGGCTCACGCTCTAAGGTGCATTTTTCCATCATCAAACAAGAAGTACCCGTCAGCCGCGTATTGCGTGAGAAAAACCTAAGCGAGCGCAATTTATTGGACTTCTCTGTGCACTCGCTGCCCCTGGAGGATCAAGCCTTATTTAAAGGGATTTTGCTGATCCCCATGGGGGTCATGATTGTGGTGTTTTTGCGGATTTTAGTCGGCATTCGCACCTCCGGCACCTTTATGCCGGTATTAATTGCCATGGCGTTTATTCAAACCAATTTAGTGCCGGGTTTAATTGGCTTTAGTTTAATTGTGGGGGTAGGGCTGGTGATACGCTCCTACCTGTCGCGGCATAATTTGTTGCTGGTGGCGAGAATTTCGGCGGTGATTATCACGGTGATTATTCTCATCGCAATATTTGCGATTTTGGCTTACCGCTTAGGCTTAACCGAAGGCTTAAAAATTACCTTTTTCCCCATGATTATTTTGAGCTGGACCATCGAGCGGATTTCAATCCTCTGGGAGGAAGAAGGCCCCAGTGAAGTGCTCACTCAGGTCGGCGGCAGTTTATTTGTGGCCGTTTTAGCCTATGCAGTGATGAGTAATAACCTAGTGCGGCATTTAACCTTTAATTTTTTAGGCCTGCAGTTTGTCTTTATGGCTGTTGTTTTATTATGTGGTAATTACACCGGTTATCGCTTAACCGAGTTGCGCCGCTTTAAACCCTTTGTTGGGCGGCAAGACTAATGCTGGCGGCGGTTAAAAAAATCTGGGCGCGCACGGCCTACGGCCAGTTGGCAAACCAGGGGGTGCTGGGCATGAACCGGCGCAACCACTCCTATATCGCCCGGTACAACCCGCGCCATTTATACCCCTTGGTGGATAATAAATTAAAAACCAAACGTTTGGCCGAGGAATATTCGGTGCGGGTGCCCAAGTTGGTGGGCGCCATTGAAAACCAACACGATATTATTTTGCTCGAATCCTTAGTCGGTTCTTTACAGGGTTTTTGTATAAAACCCTGTAAAGGCTCCGGCGGCAAAGGGATTGTTGTCATTACCGGCCGCGATGAGCGTGGCTTTATAAAAGCTAACGGGCAGGTAATAACAGCGGAAAACCTGCAGCGGCATATCTCTAACATTTTGGCCGGGTTATTTTCTTTAGGCGGTAAACCTGATATAGCCCTGATTGAAACGCTGATTCACGCCGATGAACGCATGACTGCTTTTACCTACGAAGGTGTACCGGATTTACGGGTAATTGTGTTTTGCGGCTTCCCTGTTATGGCCATGATGCGTTTATCCTGCAAGGCCTCGGGCGGCAAAGCGAATTTACACCAGGGCGCGGTGGGTGTGGGCATTGATATTAAAACCGGCGCCGCCGTTAATGCCATTCAAAATGGCGCCAATATTAAAGTACACCCGGATACCCAACAGGAATTATCGGCATTACAGGTGCCCGCCTGGCAAGAATTATTGGAATTAGCCTGCGGCTGCTACGACATGACGGGGCTGGGTTATTTAGGTGTGGATTTAGTTCTGGATCGGGATTTAGGCCCACTGTTATTAGAGCTAAATGCCCGGCCTGGCCTCTCCATTCAAATCGCCAATAAAGCTGGTTTATTGCCGCGTTTACAGGCGGTGGAGCAACTTAAAAAAATTGAGCGTTATTCTAATTTAGAGCGGGTAGCCTTCGCCCGCGAACATTTTGCTGCCTTATGAAACCCCCTCTCATTGGCGCGCCACTGCCACGCGCCTTTATTCTTAGTAAACCCGGCGCCTGTGAAAGCTATCCTTTTTACCCCAATGTGCCAGTGTTTAAAGTCGTGAATAAAATTTTTGCCATAGGCTTTGAGCAGAATAATAATTGGCATTTAAATCTTAAAACCACGCCCGACGATGGTGCCTTGTTGTGCAGCCTATTTACGGCCATTCGCCCTGGCTACCATATGAATAAACGCCATTGGATCAGTGTTAATTTAGCCAGTGATTTACCGGCCTGGGAAATCGAGCGCCTCATTAACACTTCTTATGATTTAGTGGTGGCAGGCTTTTCTAAAAAACAACGCTTACAGTTGATCGGAGCCAGCGGTGATTAAAATAGGCCTCTGGTTAAACCAATTGCCACAACACGAGCTTGCCGATTACGCCAGCGAACAGTTGGGCATTGCGCCGGTAACAGATTTTCCGCAGGACTGTACCTATGTAGTGGAATTTAATTCTCAGGCGGTGCAGTTGCACGACTGCGCCCACAGCCATTACAAACCCCTTAAATTAGATTTTACCGAAGGCGGCGCGGCCCACAGGCGTAAATTTGGTGGCGGCGCAGGCCAAATGATTGCAAAGGCCGTTGGTATAAGCGGCAAACTCGCGCCGCAGGTATTTGATGCCACTGCAGGCTTGGGCGGCGACGCTTTTGTGTTGGCCTGTTTAGGCTGCAAAGTTACTCTAATGGAGCGCTCGCCGATTGCTTATGTATTATTAGCCGATGCACTGCAGCGGGCGCGCGAGTTTGCCAAGCAGCATGATCACGACCTATTGCCCATCATGGAGCGTTTAGTGTTAATCCCCGGCAATAGCATTGACTATTTAACCGACTGCACGCAGCGTTACCCGGTTATTTATCTGGATCCTATGTTCCCTGAGCGACAAAAATCTGCAGCGGTAAAAAAAGAAATGCAATTTTTTCACGCCCTGATCGGCAAGGATGAAGACAGTACCGAATTATTCACCCGCGCCTTAGCTAAAACCCACTGCCGCCTGGTAATAAAACGCCCACGCTTAGCCCCGCCGCTTGGGCAAACTAAAGCGAGTTTAATTTTGGAGGGAAAATCTTGCCGTTTTGATATCTATACCCAACGTAAAATTACGGCGGAAACACTGGCCGAGTGTGCCCTGTAAATAGTTGAGCACGTATTAATATATTTCTGGCCCTAATTTAAGCGATTTTCATCACCCCCGTAGGGGCACCCTTGTGGGTGCCCGGTTATCTGTGAATCACCTAATTCTTAGTCGGAGCAAAATCCGGGCGACCACAAGGGTCGCCCCTACGAAAATGTTTAAAGCCAGACTTAAAAATAGCAAAATCTCGTAGGGGCACCCCTTGTGGGTGCCCAATGTGAATCCGCCCGATTATTTATTTGATAGGCGATCCAAAACGGCAACAACAGCTTTTTTAATGCCCATCTGATGAATAGACTCAAACCAATAGGCCGTGCGCTCAATTAGGCCATTTTGCTCGCGCATATCCAAACCAAATACCGCCTCAAAGGCAAAAAATTTGCGCACCAAGGCTGAATAATCACCGCAAAATGTTGCTGCAATGGCTTGTAGGTGTTCAGCCAATGGATCAGAAATACTAATGCTGTGGCCGAGCTCATCCACACCCTGTAAATAACACAACCAGGCCGCGAGCGCAAAGGCAAAAATATCCGTATCCAGACCTAGTGTTTGCCCATCACGCACACTATTGAGCCAGCGCTGGGGAATTTTTTGCGAACCGTCCATAGCAATTTGCGCCGTACGGTGTTGTAAACCTGGGTTGCTAAAACGCTGGATTAATTGTTCTTGATAGGCGGATAAATCAAATTGCTCCGGCGCCTTCAGAGTGCTGGCGGCAACCGCCATAAAATGGCGGGTAAGGGCAACAAAATGCTGATCCTGCATGACTTGATAAATAGTCTCGTAGCCAGCCAAAAAACCTGCATAGGCCAAAATACTGTGGCTGCCATTTAATAAACGCAATTTCATGGTTTCATAGGCCGCCACATCTTTTACGATTAAAGCCCCTGCACTTTCCCAAGCCGGTCGCTCATTAGCAAAATTATCTTCAATTACCCATTGGCTAAAAGGCTCTGCCACCACCAAGCCGTCATCCGCATATCCGTATTGTTCCGCCAAGGCTTTTATATCGGCGGCGGTTGTAGCGGGCACAATTCTATCCACCATGGTGCCGGGAAATGCAACGGAGCGTTTAATCCAGGCCGCTAATTGCGGATTAATCTGCTCGGCTAATTCCACCACTACGGCGCGGGCAACAGCGCCGTTATGGGGTAAATTATCGCAGCTTACGATGCTGATCGGGTCGAGTTTTTGATTAAAACGTTTAAGCAAACCCGCCACAATAAACCCAGGTGCTGAAATGGGTGCATGAATATTGTGAATATCCTGTTGTATATCAGGATGGGCCAAATTTAATTGGCCAGTTGCAGGCAGGTGGCAATAACCTTTTTCGGTAATCGTAAGCGTAATTAATTTTACGCTCGGCAGTGCAATGGCATCGATAATGGCACTTGGGTTTTCCGGCCCCACTAAAACATCTAATACAGAGCAAATAATACGCGGTGTATGCTTTACGCCTCGCTCTAACACCGTATAAAGCCCATCCTGCGGCTGTAATTGATGTTTAACCGCCGCCGAGCGCAGACTACAGCCAATAATGCCCCAATCGCCACCGCGCGTATTTAATACAGTATCCGTATAAACAGCCTGATGGGCGCGGTGAAATGCACCTATGCCTAAATGCACAATGCCAGGCTTTACATTGGCTCGGTTGTAACGGGGTTTATCAAGGGCTAGCCTGGCCAGCTGCTCGGTTGAAAGGCGTTGCATACATAATCTCACGTAAAAATTTTTAATTATCCTCGTTCCCACGCTCCGCGTGGGAATGCATACGGCTCAGTACGAGACGACGAAAAGTTACAATTTATAGGCCTTTTTAACCAGGTTATAGGTTAAATCCACCGCTAATTCCTGCGCCTCATCTTCAGCTAAACGATGCTCCGCCACCAATTGCGCCAAAAATACACAATCCATTCTGCGCGCTACATCGTGGCGGGCAGGAATGGATAAAAATGCGCGGGTATCGTCGTTAAAACCCACCGTATTGTAAAAACCAGCGGTCTCCGTAGTCTGCTCGCGAAAGCGCCGCATACCTTCAGGGCTATCGTGAAACCACCAGGCGGGGCCTAATTTTAAACAGGGATAATGGCCCGCTAAGGGTGCTAATTCCCGGCTGTACACAGTTTCATCGAGGGTGAATAAAATAATCGATAAATTTTTCTCGTTACCAAATTTATCCAGTAACGGTTTGAGCGCCTGTACATAGCTGGTAGAAGTGGGAATATCAGCGCCTTTATCTCGGCCAAAACGGTTAAATAATGTTGCGTTGTGGTTGCGAAACGAACCGGGGTGTAATTGCATTACCAGGCCATCATCCAAACTCATGGCCGCCATTTCCGTTAACATCTGCGCGCGAAATAATTCCGCTTCTTGGGCAGTGCAATTGCCAGCAACTGCGCGAGCAAATAAGGCTTCGGTTTCGCTGCGGCTTAAATTAGCTGTTGCGGCCGTGGCGTGGCCGTGGTCGGTGGCAGTAGCACCCATGTTGCGGAAATAGTCCCGCCGCGTGCGCAGTGCATTTAAATAGCCATTAAAATTAAACGTATCTTCTTTAGTTAATTCGGCTAAATACTTAAGGTTCGGTAAAAAACCTTCAAAATCCGGGTCCATCACTGGGTCGGGGCGGAAGGAGGTAATCACGCGACCCTGCCAGCCGCTGGCGCGTATTTTTTGATGATGGCGCAAGTCATCCAAAGGTGATTCAGTAGTCGCTAAGCATTCAATATTAAATCGCTCAAATAAAGCGCGTGGTAAAAATTCGGCGGTGGCCAGTTTGGCGTTGATATGGTCAAAATACAGATCGGCTGTAGCAGGCGTTAAACTCACCTCTAAACCAAATACATACTGAAAGACATGGTCAAGCCACATACGCGAGGGCGTGCCGCGAAATAAATAATAATGCTCCGCCAGCAGCCGCCAAATAGCGCGCGCATCGGTTTCCACCGCTGCGCCATCTTTACTTGGGATACCCAAAGCCTCCAGTGAAATACCCTGGCTGTAGAGCATACGAAATACATAATGATCGGGGCGAATTAATAATTCACTGGCATTGCCAAACGGTTCGTTATCGGCAAACCAGCTGGGATCTGTGTGGCCGTGGGGGCTTATGATGGGTAAATCTTTTATGCTGTTATAAAGGCGCCGGGCTATGGCTCGTTGTACAGGATCAGAGGAAAACAATCGATCAGGGTTTAATTCTAGGGGCTGTGCAGTGGTGGGCTTCATACGGTGTCACCTTTCGGGCGGCGAATTTTTGTGTGAATAAAAAAGAGGCGGGATAATACCCCAGTTACTCAGTTGACTAAATAGCAGACCCACACAAACTGATTTTGGGCTGTAGGGAATCACCTCTTTGCGCGGTTATTTGATAGGCCAAGAGATGGTGTGTAGCGCATAAACGGCCTTAATTAGAGCGAAATTAGAATTCTGCTTTGTATGGATTTGAGCTTGCCGCCGTTACCAGAATGGGGATAATGCAGTGCGCTGAAATTATCGTTTAGCCAATCGTTCGACAATTTGCCATATGAGCTCTATATGCCACAGATTCTTGCAATCGGCGAGGTAATGGTTGAGTTATCTCCCGCCGGCACACATCACGCTAAACCATTAATGGCTCTGGGTTTTGCCGGAGACACGTATAACACAGCGATTTATCTGGCGCGCCTAGGTGTAGATACCGGCTATTTTTCCCGTCTTGGTGATGACCCGTACAGCCAGCAGGCTATTGCCAGCATGGCGGCTGAAGGCTTGGCAAGTACAGGGGTTGAGAGGGTAGCGGGGCGCACACCCGGCTTGTATATCATTGCCAACCAAGCAAATGGTGAGCGTAATTTTACCTTCTGGCGCAGCCAATCTCCCGCCCGCGAGTTATGTGCAACGCCTGAATCCTTGGCGAATTTTAAAAACCACTTGCAGCAGGTGCAGCAGGTTTATTTCAGTGGCATTACCCTCGCCATTTTAAATCCGTCCGCTCAAGCCTCTTTTTTTAATGCCATTAAAGAATTTCGCCGCCAGGGTGGCCGCGTGGTGTTCGATAATAATTACCGCCAAGCCCTTTGGCCCGATCAATTATCCGCACAAACGGCTATGCAACAGGCTTTAGAATGCTCCGATTGCGCTTTATTAACCGATGATGATTACGCTCGCCTCTGGGGCGATGCTGATTTTGCACAGGTTTTGGAGCGCTGTAACGCTGCGGGTGTTACAGAAGTAGTATTAAAACGCGGCCCTCAACCAGTTGCCCTAGGCTTTCGATCAGCGCAGGGGGAATTTTTGACGGATGAGGTAGCCGTGCCTAAGGTTGCTGATGTGATTGACACCACGGCGGCGGGTGATAGTTTTAATGCGGGTTATTTATATGCACGCTCCAATGCCAAAACACCTATTGAGGCCGCACAATTTGGCAGCCGTTGTGCCAGTATTGTTATTCGCCATCGCGGTGCAATTGTTGAGCGCGATATTTTTTTGGCCGAATTGGCGCGAGCTTAAATTTATAAATGTAGATTTGGCAGTTTTGCGCGAAAAAATTCTAGACATCTTTTTAAGCCCCTAAAGAAAGGCAATTTTCGGGATGCTCGCGAGTGAATTTGAGTGAGACATTTAGCGCGCTGCGCACAATAAGATCCTCAAGTTTCGTGTTGATTTAAAGCATTCTTATAATCTGTTGACCTCACGGGTTTGGCCACCAGTGGGGATTGCCCCTGCTGATTTTTCAAAAGATCTAATTTAATTTCCTTGCGCGCAGCTTCGTCAAATAAAACACCGCAAGCCATTCGATAAATTTAGAAAAATATTAAAAGCCGCTCAGGGCGAACCTGCAATCACATCTTTGATAAGCGCAAAGCAAAAAAACCTTAATTTCGGTATGTTGAGCCCAAGGAATTTTAAACCGCTCGATTTTAAAGCCCGATGTTCGGATTATGTCTCATTGAGTTGGAAGCCCTTTTAGTTGTTTTTTGAGCATTTGCAAGTAGATTTATCGAAACCCTGCGGTGTGGCTTAACTCGCGAATACCACCCTGTAGCCGCTAATAATGGCGAGGCTTATTCACTCTCTTTAAATAATGCCATTTGGCGCACAATCCAACGGATTTTAAACCAACGCTTTTTTGCCGCTGATTTAATAAATAGCCAATTTTAAACTCTGCTTTGGAATAAATGATTCTTTGGAAATAAGTGGTGGGGTTCTGCCGCAATATTTTTCGGTCTGCCTGGTGCTCTTGCCTGGTCGTTACTACGCTTCAGTGGTTACACGTTTTGATCGCACCTAACAGCCGTCGATCTACGGAAAATCAATATCGGGGAGCCTTATGTCACGCCATGCCAGTTTGAACCGCGCCTACGCCCTTGTCTGGAACGATGGGCAACAAGCCTACGTCCCAGCCCCTGAAACCACACGCCGAGGCGGAAAACGCAAGGCGACTGTGCTGGCCACAGCCATCGCTGCGGTGTGTACAAGTGCCTTTTCCTACGCGGACGGCGCAGTGGGGCTGGGGGCCAATGCCCTACCCACGGGGGGGCAAGTCAGTGCGGGGCAAGCCAGCATTACCCAAACGGCCGGGCAAATGCAGATTCAGCAAACCACGGATCGGGCGGCCATTGATTGGCAGAGTTTTAATATAGGCAGTAATGCGCAGGTAACGTTTGCGCAGCCGTCGGCCAGTTCTATTTCACTGAACCGAGTGCTCGGGCAGGAAGCCAGCCAAATTTACGGCCATCTGCAGGCGAACGGACAGGTGTTCCTGTTGAACGCGAACGGTGTGATGTTTGCGCCCAGCGCAAGCGTTGACGTGGGCGGTTTGCTCGCCTCGACACGCAACCTGAGCAATGAGGATTTTCTGGCCAATCGGCTCACGCTCAGTGGCGATGGCAATGGGCAAGTGGTAAACCAAGGCGATATCTCGGCGTTACACGGAGGCTACGTGGCGCTGGTGGGTGCCCAGGTGATCAACGAGGGTGCCATCCATGCCGAGCAGGGCGCTGTGCATCTGGCCGCTGCCGATCAGGTGACACTGAAAATCGATGGTGCGGGTTTAACCGGTTTGACGGTGGACCGTGGCACCTTGAATGCACTGGCCTCGAATAAGGGCTTGATCAAAGCCGACGGTGGCCGAATTTACCTCACCGCCGAGGCCCTCGACCATGTCGCTAGGGCAGTGGTAAATAACGAGGGTGTGCTGGAGGCGCAGACGGTGGAAAACCGCAATGGCACCATCGTACTGATGGGGGATATGACCAGCGGTGAAGTGCAGGTGGGCGGCCGCATTGATGCCTCGGCACCCAATGGTGGCGAAGGCGGCTTCATTGAGACTTCCGCAGCGCAGGTAACCTTGGCGCCCAATCATGAGATCACCACCCTTGCCAATACCGGCAAGACCGGGACCTGGCTGATTGACCCAACCGACTTTACCGTGGCTGCCAGTGGCGGCGACATCACAGGCACTCAACTGTCCAGTGATTTGGGTAGCACCAATGTCACTATTCAAAGCAGCAACGGCGCGGCAGGCACTGGTGGCAATGTTAATGTGAATGATGTGGTGACCTGGAGCGCCAATAAACTCACCCTCAATGCGCAAAACAATATCAACATCAACGCAAATTTGAATGGCAGCGGCACGGCCAGTTTGGCTCTGGAGTACGGGCAAGGTGCTGTGGCAAGCGGCAACACCAGCAGTTACACCCTGGCTAGCAATGCCAAGATCGCTCTGCCTGAAGGGAAAAATTTCAGTACCAAGCTTGGCTCTGACGGCGCGGCTAAGAACTTTTACGTCATCAATAGCCTTGGCGCAGAAGGCAGTTCCACTACCACTGATTTACAGGGCATGCGCGCCGGTTTAACGGGCAACTATGCACTGGGCGCAGACATAGACGCCTCCCCTACGGCCACTTGGCAAAGCGGGCAGGGGTTTACCTTTATCGGCACCCAGGGCAACGTGTTCACTGGCAGTTTTGAGGGCCTAGGGCACACCATCGACGGGCTTTTTGAAAACTGGTCGGTAGGTTATGTGGGGCTATTCGGCAAGATCGACACCACCGCTCGTATTAGTAACGTGAATTTGACCAATGTAAACATCAAAGGCGGGCTTGATAACGTCGGTGGGCTGGTTGGGTACGCCAGCAAGGGCAGTGTGATCGAGCACGTTACCGTGCAGGGCAAAATTACCGGTGGTAACAACAGTGTGGGCGGCCTGATTGGGACAAACGATGGCAAAGTCAACGATGCACATGCGAACACGGTGTTAGTTACCGGCAAGAATTTTGGAACGGGCGGATTAATTGGCAAACAAACCACCAATGGAGTGACCACCAATTCGGATTCCAGCGGTGCTGTGAATGGCTTTACCGACGTCGGGGGTCTCATTGGTTCAAGTGTTACTGCACTCGACGGTTTGCATTCCTCGGCTACCGTGACGCCTACCGGCGGTGAAAGCGGCGGCCTGGTTGGCCGGGCCTACGGTAAGATCAGCAACTCCTACGCAACCGGCAATATCAGTTCTAAAAACGGCGACATGATTGGCGGCTTGGTGGGCCAGGCCGACAGCACGATTACCGATAGTTACGCTACCGGCAGTGTATATGGCGGCGGCGGCTATACCGGCGGTCTAGTGGGTAAATCCAATGGCAGCATTACCAACTCCCATGCCACGGGCAAGGTCGATGGCGCACACTTAGTGGGTGGCTTGGCCGGTTTCCAAAAATTCTCCACAACGGTTTCCGATTCCTACGCGACAGGCGCCGTCTCGGGGACGCTCTATAGCATTGGCGGCCTTATTGGTTCGATGGGCGGCAGCGTCACCAACTCCTATGCAACCGGTAACGTCACGAGCAAAACCGATGCGGTGGGTGGCTTGATCGGCAGTTGGTCCAGCGGTGACAGTCCTATCGTCAAAGGCAGCTATGCCACCGGTACCGTAGCGGGGCGCTACGCAGTGGGCGGATTGATTGGCGATACCGGCGGTTGCGCCTGCTCGATCAGTAATTCGCACGCTAGCGGAAAAATCACCGGTTCGGCAGATTATGTGGGAGGGTTAATCGGCTATGTGGATTTAGCGTCGATTACCGACTCCTACACCTCAGGCGATGTTTCAGGCGGCAACAATGTCGGCGGCTTGGCTGGGCAGGGCGTTAACATTACCAACGCTTATGCCACCGGCAAAGTATCCGGCACCAGCAATATCGGCGGGTTGGTTGGGCTGGAAAAGATGGGCGGCACGGTTAGCGGCGCATCCTATGCAACCGGTACCGTGATTAGCACTGTCGAGGCGGCAGGTGGCTTAGTGGGCCGCAACGAAGGAGCGGTCAAGGGTGATTCCTATTCCACCAGCCTGGTTACCGGGGTGAAATCGGTGGGCGGCTTGATCGGTGGCAACTATGGCGAAGTGACCAGTGTGCATACCGGCGACACTAAAACCTCCGGCCCGGTAGTGACGGGTAGCGAGAATACCGGTGGTTTGATCGGGTACAACAACGCCGCCGTGACCAGTGGAGTGGCGACCGGTGATGTGAAGGCCTCGTCCAATTACTCAGGCGGGCTAATCGGGTTTAACGATAAGTCGGGTGTGGTTTCAAGCTCAAAAGCCAGCGGCACTGTTAGCGGTGTTAACACCGTCGGTGGCTTGATCGGTGAAAACGATGGCTCGGTCAGCGCAGGCGTCTTTGAAGTCGGCACCGTCAGTGGCACCGGGATGGTCGGCGGACTGGTGGGCACCAATACCGGCACCATTGGCAGTGCCTCTTATACCAAACAAGCCGTGACCGGCACGGGTAATGCCGTGGGTGGTCTGGTTGGCAGCAACTCCGGCACCGTCAACGCAGGTTCTTACGCGAACGGCGTAGTGAAGGGCGTGGATCAGGTGGGTGGATTGGTGGGCCTTAATAGCGCGGGCTCACTCTATGAAGTCTCTGCCGATGTTGGCACCGTCACTGGGCACGATCAGGTGGGAGGCTTGGTCGGATCATTCACCGGCGGGACCCTGGGCAAATCGAGTGCGGGCGGCGCGGTTGATGGCAACAATCAAGTTGGCGGCGCGGTAGGTTCCATCGCCGCCGGTAGCGTTTCTAAAACCTCCGCCACTGGCACCGTCAACGGCGCTAGTGAAGTGGGCGGTTTTGTAGGCGCGGCAGCAAAAGGCAGCAGCATTCTGACCGGCATGGCAAGCGGTGCCGTCACTGCCACCAGTGTGGCGGGTGGCTTTGTGGGCAGCAATGCCACCTCGCTGCTGGGCGCACACAATCTTAACGGCAATGGGGCCCTCAGTACGGTCACCGTTACCAGTGGCCAGGCCGGTGGCTTTGCAGGCAGAAACAGCGGCACATTGAGTGAAGTCCTCAGCGGTGCCGATATCAATATCACTGGAGCGGTGCAAGATGTTGGTGGCATTGTTGGCCTCAACAGCGGCACAGTGCAGACCTCTGCTGCTATTAATGTTGTTCAGGCAACTCAGGGCACCAACGTAGGTGGCTTAGTTGGAAGCAACACCAGCACGGGCATAGTTACGAAGTCTTTTGCCGCGAGTAGTGTCACGGGTTATGACGCTGTGGGCGGATTGGTGGGCAGCAATGACGGCGGGATTAGCATTGCATACTCGACTGGAGGCGTAGGTGGGCACGATGGCGTGGGCGGCCTAATTGGCTCACAAAGCACTTCGGGCAGTGCCTCTAATGTGTATGCCGCCACTGCAACCTCAGGTAATTCGGATGTCGGCGGACTGATCGGTAAAGCGGGCGGCAGTGTTAGCTACGCCTATGCCCTGGGTCCGGTAGCAGGTACGGGCAACAATATCGGCGGCTTCTTCGGCAGCAAGAATGATGCGACAAGCAAGAATAATTTTTACGATCTAGTGAGCACCACGCAGTCGCACGCTAACGGCGACTACCTGGCACAAGGCGAGGGGGCAGTTGGAAAAACCACCGAGCAGATGAAAGCCGCCGCCACTTTTAGCGGTTGGGATCTGAGTAGCACCGGTTCCCATGACAAGGTGTGGCGCTCGTACGATGGACAAGCAAGCCCGCTGCTCACCTATTGGCTGACGCCGCTCACCATCACAGGCACCATGGGTGATCCAGAAACCCATCAGTACAACGGTAAGGTGCAATCCATAGCGGCGAGCGATATCAAGTACACCGAAACCCTTGCCGAGGGCCATTTGCTAGGGGCTGCACCGGTCGTCAGTGGCAAAAACGTCGGCGTCTACACTGCCACCTCTGGCTACTACTCCGATCAACAGGGCTACGACATAACAACCCCTAGCTGGAGCACCTCACTCACCATAACACCCGTTGCATTGACCGCTACCGCTGCATCTACCAGCCGTACCTATGATGGCAGCGCCAAGGCCCAACTGGCCGCAGGCGGTATCACGTTGACCGGGTTTGTGGGTGAAGAAGGCGCAACTTCACTGGCTGAGAACGGTACTTACAACTCTCAAAACGTGAGCGACGCCACCAGTGTTAACTATGGTGTGCTGACCACCAGCGACTTTACCGCTACAGGCGGTACCCTTTGGAGTAACTACAGCTTGTCCGAGAGCGCCCTTACCGGCGCGGGCAGTATCACGGCTAAAGCCTTAACCGCTGCAGCCGCAAGCACCAGCCGAACCTACGATGGCAGCACCCAGGCCCAACTGGCGGCAGGCGGTATCACCCTCACCGGTTTTGTGGGTGAAGAAGGCGCGACCTCGCTGGCGAAGAACGGCACCTACAACTCTCAAAACGTCAGCGACGCCACCAGCGTTAACTACGGTGTATTGGGTTCCAGCGACTTTACCGCTACAGGCGGTACCCTCTGGAGTAACTACAGCCTGTCCGAGAGCGCCCTTACCGGCGCGGGCAGTATCACGGCTAAGGCATTAACGGCCTCAGCCGCGAGCACCAGCCGAACCTACGACGGCAGCGCCAAGGCCCAACTAGCGGCAGGTGGCATCACGCTCAGCGGCTTTGTGGGTGAAGAAGGCGCGACCTCACTAACCAAGAACGGTATCTACAACTCTCAAAACGTCAGCGACGCCAGCAGCGTTAACTACGGTGTCTTAGGTTCCAGCGACTTTACGGCTACAGGCGGTACCCTGTGGAGCAACTACAGTCTGTCGGAAACAGCTCTAACCGGCGCGGGCAGCATCACAGCTAAAGCCTTAACAGCAACAGCCGCGAGCACCAGCCGAACCTACGACGGCAGCGCCAAGGCCCAACTGGCGGCAGGCGGTATCACTCTTACGGGTTTTGTGGGTGAAGAAGGCGCCACCTCATTGGCGAAAAATGGTACCTACAACTCTCAAAACGTAAGCGACGCCAGCAGCGTTAATTACGGTGTATTAGGTACCAGCGACTTTACCGCTACAGGCGGCACGATCTGGAGTAACTACAGCTTGTCCGAGAGCGCACTTACCGGCGCGGGCAGCATTACGGCTAAAGCCTTAACAGCAACAGCCGCGAGCACCAGCCGAACCTACGATGGCAGCACCAAGGCCCAACTGGCGGCAGGCGGTATCACCCTCACCGGCTTTGTGGGTGAAGAAGGCGCGACCTCATTAACCAAGAACGGCACTTACGACTCCCAGAACGTGAGCGACGCCACCAGCGTTAACTATGGTGTATTAGGTTCCGGCGACTTCACGGCTACAGGCGGTACCTTGTGGAGTAACTACAGCCTATCCGAAACAGCTCTAACCGGCGCGGGCAGCATTACGGCTAAAGCCTTAACCGCGAGCGCCGCGACCACCAGCCGAGTCTACGACGGCAGCACTAAGGCCCAACTGGTAGCAGGTGGTATCACGCTCAGTGGCTTTGTGGGTGAAGAAGGCGCAACCTCGCTAGCCAAGAACGGTATCTACAATTCCCGGAATGTGAGCGACGCCACCAGCGTTAACTATGGCGCGCTTGCTACCAGCGACTTTACAACCGCAGGCGGTACCCTCTGGAGTAACTACAGCTTGTCCGAGACCGCCCTTACCGGCGCGGGCAGTATCACGGCTAAAGCCCTAACAGCAACAGCCGCGAGCACCAGCCGCACCTACGATGGCAGCACCAAGGCCCAGCTAGCCGCAGGTGGCATCACGCTCAGCGGCTTTGTAGGTGAAGAAGGCGCGACCTCGCTTGCCAAGAACGGTACCTATAACGCCAAGAACGTGACCGAAGCCAGCAGCGTTAACTACGGCGTATTGGGCAGCAGCGACTTTACGGCTGCAGAGGGCACCCTGTGGAGCAACTACAGCTTGACCCAAAGCGCACTCACCGGCGCGGGTAGCATTACGGCTAAGGCATTGACGGCAACTGCCACGAGCACCAGCCGCACCTACGATGGCAGCACTGCGGTGCAGCTAGCGGCCGGCGGCATCACGCTCAGCGGCTTTGTGGGTGAAGAAGGCGCGACCTCACTGGCCAAGAACGGCACCTACAACTCTAAAAATGTCAGCGAAGCCACCAGCGTCAACTATGGTGTACTGGCTACTGGCGACTTTACTGCGGCCAACGGCACTCAATGGAGCAACTACGCTCTGCCCGGTACAGCGCTCACAGGGGCGGGCAGTATCACGCCGAGAGCGCTCACGGTGAGTCTGCAAGGAACCGTTGAGAAAATGGTGGATGGCAACACCAAAGCAACCCTGGTACCCACAAACTACGCCATCAACAATGTTGTTAGCGGTGAGAGCATCAGTATCGAGCAGCCAACAGGTCAGTTCGACACCGCAATCCCCGGTACCGGTAAGTTGGTTGCAGTGGTGTTGAGCAACAGCGACTATCGCGCAGGCAGCAACACGCTCTTAGCGAACTATCAACTCAGGACGGGGGATCTGTCCGGAAATGTCGGCCAAATCAGCCAAAATAACGTGGACGCCAATAATGAAGGGCAGTTGAGCGGCAATGTAGGCACGATTTCTCTGCCGCAGGCATTCAACGGTGTGTTGACCGCCTTGCCCAGCAGTGGAACCTCTTCCGATCAAGGCACTGCCGTCATTACGGTATCGAATGCGGGGCGCACAGAGGTGGTCAGCAGCACTAGGCCGGTAACCAGTCCGCTGGCCCCAGCTAGCCCTTCCGTTGTCAGCGGCAACACGCGGGAAAACTTACTGTCTCGTCGCGCATTTAGTATTGGCGATGGCGGTATTCGCTTGCCCCAGGGGGTTCGAGGCTCCGATAAAGATGCTTCGCAATAATCTGTGTGTTTCTTGTTTCAATCGAGGTAACTGATGTACCACACGCCCCCTGCACAGGGGGCGGATGCCTGAATTCATTTTTAAACGGATCTATTTCATGAAAAAGATGCAAAACTTTGATGTTTTTGGGGCAGTACTCTGGGGGGGCGCATTGGCTCTGGCCCTGGAAACCTCCGTGCACGCCCAGCCCCTCGCCCCGGATGCGGGACAGACTCTAAGAGAACTGCAGCGGCAGGCCCCGCCAACCCCACCCACCGGCGCCGCAACCTTGAGTGTTCCCGCCGATACCGCCAGCGCTGGGGATTCCAGCGTGCATTTTCCAGTGCGAGAGGTGCGAGTGCAGGGCAACCAACAACTCTCCAGCGATCTGATCGCCCCCTTGGTTGCCCCTTTGAACGGCCGCGAAACCAGCCTGAGTGAACTGCGCCAGGCGGCGGCCCAGATTACCGCGCTGTATCGCTCCAAGGGTTTTGTTGTCTCGCGGGCCTTTGTGCCAGCACAACAGATCACCGATGGTGTGGTGTATATCACGGTACTGGAAGGGCGCCTGAGCGCTGCGAACATACAGAATCAAACCAAAAATAAAACCTCGGTCCTGCAACGGATCCTTGGAGCGCAAGCGCTCGAAGGAAAAGTTATTCGCTCTGCCGAACTAGACCGGGAACTCCTTCTGATCGCCGACTTGCCAGCGGTTGGCAACGTCTCCGGGGCATTAAAGCCAGGCCAAGAGATTGGCACGTCCGATCTTGTGATTACCGCCGCCCCTGGCAAAAGTTACAACGGTTCAGTCTCTGTCGATAATTATGGCAACCGCTATACCGGACAAAACCGGCTCGGCGGCAATATCGACCTAAACAGCCCCTTTAATATTGGCGACCGCTTATCCATACGCGGCACCCTAACCTACGAGGATTTGCAGTACGGCAGAATCGCCTACGATCTACCTGTCAACGGCGACGGCCTGCGCCTGGGGGCAGCTTATTCGTCCAGCCAGTATGACCTTGGGCAGGAATTTAAAAACCTCGACGCAACCGGCACGGCTAAGACCAGTGGCCTCAATGCAACTTACCCGCTGGTGCGTGGCTTAAATGCCAATGTCTGGCTGCGCGGCGCCTATGATGCGCGCGAGCTGAGGGACGAGGTGCGGTTTACCGATGTGAGTACCAGTAAATCCATCAAAGCGGCCCTGTTAGATGCTTACGGTGATCTTGCGGACAGCGTCGGCGGCGGTGCCTATTCAACCTGGCGAGCGTCTGCCACCTTTGGTGATCTCGCCATCAATAACGCAGAAGCTCTCGCATTTGACCAGGCGGCACCGAAGGCCAACGGCAACTATCGCAAGCTGGAACTGGCCGCCACCCGCTTACAGGCGCTGGCCCCACACACCAGCCTGTACGGCTCGGCCAATGTGCAGTGGGCGGGCAAAAATCTCGATTCATCTGAAAAATTCTCCCTGGGCGGCGCCAATGGTGTACGGGCTTATCCGCAGGGTGAAGCCGTAGGCGATAGTGGCTGGTTGGCCAATATAGAAGTGCGCCAGGAGTTGACCGCTGGTATTCAGGGCGCGCTGTTCTATGATTACGGCCGAGTCACATACAACAAGGAACCCTTTGCCCCGGATGACAACGATCGCTCGCTAAAAGGGTATGGCGCTTCGCTTAAGTTAAGTTATCGCGATATTTCGGCCAAAAGCACCATCGCCTGGCGTGATGGAGAGGCCGCGACCAGCGCGCCCGACCGCAATCCACGTTTCTGGCTTGAGGTCAGCACCCTGTTCTGATGGTTAAACCAACAAGACAGTGCTGCAGATGACGGGGTTGATTGATCTGCGGCCATTTACACCAGACAACCTGACGGATAACCATGGCTACTACAGTTACGTCTCCCAACCCGCCCACTCGCGTCCGTCTTGAGGTGGGCCAGTTTAACGAACTCAACTTTGCGAGCGTGCTCAGCAGCGTGGCGCGGCACCCGCCGTTTGCGCACTTTTCCTTTGGTTTGATGACTGCGCGCTTGCGCGAGCAGCTTCAGCACGGCGCGAACGTATTGGCGATTGAAAACGGCCAGCTGATCGGCTATGCCGGGTGGATTCGGGTGAATCAGGCAGCGGCGGAATACTGGCAAAGTGGCGCAGGCGAAATACCCTTACCCGATTGGCAAAAGGGTGATGCCGCTATTGTCACCGTCACAGTGGTTGAGCACCGCAGTGTGCTGGTGCCACTGATGCACGGCATCTCCCATGTGTGCGCTGGCATGCCGGTATACCGCATGCGCTCCTTTCAGGACGGGCGGCCCGATATGCGCAGGCCTCCCATCAGGGGGCGTCGCTATCAATTTTCATAACGAACAGCTGTGTAGGCGCCCGTCAACGCCCGCATCAACATCCATGACAGACATTACGGCCACGCCAGCCCCTGCATTAACGAGTCTGCAGCGGGCCACAGCCTTTCTCGACGGCATCTTGGCTGGGCTCTATACCCACAGCAGCGGCGCACCGGCACCTCTGTCCCAGCCCATCATCAGCGATCCTAAAATCGCCCGTCACATTCTCGCCCGCACAGATTATTTCGTTAAAAACTATGCTTTTCTCGAAGACGTGGGCTGCGGGCGTTTCTCCAGTAATGGCGATGATTGGCGGCAACGGGCCGCGCTGACTGAGTCCTGGTATCGCAGGGTTCACAGCAAGATCCAGCCATCAAAGGTTCGAGACATTTACGCACGGCATTTAGATACCAAGAGCCCACTCACGGCAAACGACTTGTTTCATCGCTTTGTACTGGCGGCCGTAGAAGTATTTTCCTGCGCGCTTGATTTACCCGTTGCGCTGCCCTGGCCAGTGGAGCTGATTGACCGGCTGCGGGCCATGTTGAAGTTGCGCCAGTGGGTGGCCTGGGTTGGGTGCAGCAGCGAGGAACTGCAATCAATTCAACACGAATTAGCTGTGCTGCGTGAGCAGGTGCGCCGCCTGTGGCAAGAGGACCCAACAGCCCAGGCCTTTATTAACGCCCTGCAGGCCAAAGGCGTTGGCTTAATGGGTTTTGACGCTGCAGCCGAATTGCTGCAAAACCTACTGGCGTCCAGTGAAACAACCGCCAGCACCCTGTTATGGGCCGCAGAAGCCTTAAGCCAACAACCAACACTGCAACACCAATTAGCCCAAGACCAATTAGTGCAAGACCCGCACAATCTCGACCGCTTTATCGCCGAAGTGCTGCGCATGTTCCCCCCCGTGCCCTGCCTGACCCGCCTATGCACCACGACCCACAGCACCGATGATGGCCAGATTTGGCAGGCGGGCAGCGTATTGACTCTATCCATAGTCGGCATCCACCGCCATCCCGATTATTGGCAGCGGCCAGCTGAATTCGATTTAACCCGCCCCGAATACAACCCAGGTGTAACGCCTTTTGCCTACATGCCATTTTCACGGGGCGAGCGAGTCTGCGCAGGCATGCGCCTGGCAAAACTCGAATTGCGCATTGCATTGGAAGTGCTACTGGAGCGGCGAATCTGCCGTCCCGGCCCAAGGCCGACAGGTTTCAAATACGGCTTATCATCAGTGCCAGACACGTCTTTAAGCGCGGATGTGCGTTAAGGATTGTTTTTTCAAGTGCTGCAGTGTTCTACCGGTATAGTCGAGACGAGCCGTTTACAGTGAACAGCTCATCCCATTGCCTGTTTCAGCAGAGCGATGGCCCAATCAGCGGGGCGACAACACAAATGATCAAGACGATCCAGTGTGTCGCCGGGTAAATAAATGCGCCGATACATTCACCGCCTAAAATAATTACCAATCCCAAAGAGTGCCATCTTCTAAACGGTTAACCGGCAAACAGGCCCGTTTATAAGGGTATTTCGCCGCTTCAGCTTCATTAATATCTACGCCGTGGCCGGGCAATTCACCGGGGGTAAAAAAGCCATTATTAAATTCATAGGCGCGGGTAAATACGGATTCCATTTGCTCGCTGTGGGCCATATGTTCTTGAATACCAAAATTCGGTACCCAATAATCAAAATGCAGCGCAGCGCCCATGCAGACGGGTGATAAATCAGTAGCGCCGTGGCAGCCGGTGCGCACATGAAATAATGCGGCAAAATCAGCGATCCGCCGTAAATGGGTGATGCCGCCCGCGTGTACAACCGTTGAGCGAATATAATCAATCCACTGGTTTTGAATAAGCTCACGGCAGTCGTGAATACTATTAAAAATTTCCCCCACCGCCAGCGGTGTAGTGGTGTGCTCGCGAATTAATTTAAATGCGGCTTGGTTTTCAGCCGGTACCGCATCTTCCAACCAAAATAAATGATAGGGTTCCAATTCTTTGCCCAAACGCGCCGCCTCAATGGGAGTAAGGCGGTGATGCACATCGTGTAAAAGATGAATATCATTGCCAAATTCCTTACGCACAGCGGCAAATACTTCCGGAATATAATCTAAATATTTACGGGTAGACCACACCTCTTCAGAGGGTAAATCCGCATCGGCCGGTTCATAATTGCTGGCGCCTTTGGCAACGCCGTAGGTTTTATTAATACCGGGAATACCACACTGCACGCGAATGGCTTGGTAGCCTTTGGTTTTGGCTTTTTCAACGGCGAGTAGTGTGTCTTCTAAATTTTTGCCGTTCGCGTGGGTGTACACCATTATATGATCGCGGCTGCGCCCGCCGAGTAATTGATAGAGCGGCATATTGGCCGCTTTGGCCTTTATATCCCACAGGGCGGTATCAATGGCCGCCAGCGCCGTCATGCCAATGGCCCCGCGCCGCCAGTACACACCCTTGTAAAAATACTGCCAAATATCTTCAATGCGTGTGGCGTCGCGGCCGATTAATTGCGGAATTAAATAATCTTCCAAGCAGCTCACCACGGCTTTTTCGCGCCCATTTAAGGTGGCGTCGCCAATCCCGTATAACCCTTGGTCAGTAATAATTTTAAGTGTGACGAAATTGCGGCCGGGGCAGGTGACAATGACTTTGGCAGAGATTATTTTCATGATGGGTCCGAAGGAGTGGGGTGAGCAAAAAATGTTGCGGGAAATTAGCTGATTTAAACGCTTTTTGCCAGGTGAAATTTTTTGTGGGGCGATACATGAATGGTCTTACCAATTGAGTGGCATTATTAATCCGACTGACATTCAGCGCCGGGTTAACAAAGCCCCTCAAGCTGAATAACCCCGCTAAGCCACTGACGATCCCGTCCGCTTACTCCGCAGCTGTCAAATACACCTTGCCATTGGGTACATTCCTCTTGCAGTTGGGCAAGTATTAATTGGGCTTGCCCAGCTGTGAGGGCAAATTCAGCCGCTAACGACAATGCATTGGAAAGGCTGCGCAGCCGCCCTTGAGTGCCAATGGCCATGGCGTGGTGGCGTGCCGGTAGGGCGCTGGGGCGCAGGCCAAAACAGGGGGCAAGGCGCCACTGGCGTGTATTCAGTTGGTATACCAGGCCAAATTTATGCAGATAATCCTGCGTGTTATTCAGGATTAGATTGGCTAATAAGCGGCGAAACAGCTCATGTAAATCCGCTTTGGCCTGGCTGGAATATTTGCGCACACAGCGGGCGAGGGCGATATAACTGCCGGGGTCCCGCCGCGCATCCAATTCTTGCGCGCTCGCGCAGGGATGGCCCAGTAAAACATCGGCGCCAACAAAATACACGGGATTATTAGCCAACTGATCAAAGCGCTCAATTAAATACAGCCAACCGCACCCATCGGTAGGAATTAAATGCCGCGGCGGCACATTTAATCCGGCTTGGTGCAACAGCTCTAAACAGGCGTATTCAAGTTGTGGCCAATTAATCGATTCATGTTTTAACTGCCATTTAGCCAACCAAAGTTTATCACTGCCTTGTACAGTTAATTTAGGCCGCTCACCCTGCCAGCATCCACCCGCCATAAACTCCACAAACCGCCCTAAAGGATAATCGTACCCCTGTTGCTCGCGGGCTTTTTCGCACACCTGTTCTAACTCTTCCCAGGCGGGCAGCCTTAATTCATCCAGAGGTTGTTGTCCGCTACTTAAGCGGATGGGATTAAGCCCACCGGGTAATAATTTAAATTGTGCATAGGGCGTTTGGGCGGGCGCAGTCGATAATTTGCTTTTGAGTAATTGAGCGGCCCACCCGGTGGGAATTAATTGCGCAAATAAAGGCAATAATGGGCTCGGCGCTTTGGGGTAATAAATAGCGGGGGCAAGGGGTAAATGCACCGGGTCCAGACTATAGGCCCATTCGGCCTGAAGCCAGCTTTGGTGGTATCGAAAAGTGCAGCCGCCCGGTTGAAATTCCAATTCCCCAGCCGCCGCCCAATGGGTGGCATTGGGTTTAATTCCGGCTGAGCTGGGTGCTTTAATTCCAGCCGAGCTGGGCGCTGGGGCCCAAACGGTAAACCTAGGCACGGGTTTTAACCTTTTTATTCTGTGCCCTTAAACGCCGGCCTTCTTCATCTAAATGGGGGGCGGCAATATGGCGCACGGGTTCAGCCAAACCAAATAATTCCAACACGCGCAAATAAAGGCCTATTTGCACTTGCGGTGCGCCTTTTTCAATTTGCGCATAGGTCAAGCGCGACATAAGCGCCCGCTGGGCCACCTCCGCCTGAGACCATTTGCGCGCTTTACGGGCATCTTTAATATTCAAACCCAGGCAGCTTAGGTAGCTAGCGGTTTGCTCTGATAGGCTAAGGTGTTGGTTCATATGTATGCCAAAATGGGCTTTGAGCTGATTTTTGCTCACCATAGCATACATCTGTGCATTTGAGGCATCCGCCATAGGTCAAACAGCCTGCTCAGTTGCCGCAATGTATTTAAAGCGTTGAGCTGGGGGCATTTTAAAGGGGGGGTGAAAGAGCAATGTCATTAAGTTAAGGATTTTCTGAATAGAAAATTCCCGTAGGGGCGCCCCTTGTGGGCGCCCAAACCTCTGCGGGTACTGATATTTTTTTGAGGGCCCAAATTGGGCGACCACAAGGGTCGCCCCTACAAATTGCCTTAACTTAATGACATTGGGTGAAAGAGGGTAGCCCAAAAGGCTGGCTGTGCGCCGGGGAAACTCTTATTGGGCAGCATGCCAGCGCGATCCGCGCCAATAATCTTAAAATGGGAATTAATTAGTGATTAATGTTTTGTCGGTTTCTAGCGGCGCGGTGCCGGTTAAAATCGATTTTAAAATAGCGGTTTTAACCAGAGATTCCTGGTATTCCCCCTCGGTGGAGGAGTTGGCCACCCCCTACGAATATATTTTTGAATTTAATAAATAAAGTGCCTGTAGCAATGCTCGTGTGGGTGTTGCCCTTACAGCTTCAAAAAACCAATACAACCGCAATAAATATGGCGCTGATGGGAGCTCTAGTTACCGGTTAATTTCCACAGCGCGTTTTTGAGGTGGACAGGCAAAGCCATCAATAGTGAACTGCCAGTGGCTAACCTCGTCGGTAAATTCCCACGCACTCGGCTCATTTCACGATGCACTTTTGCACAGGCCTGTGCCGGTTTAATAGCAATTATGAGGCGGGTGCCTGGCTGTAGTGCCAAGTCTTGGTTAGTATTACCAAACCCCTGTGATGATATTTAGGAGTCGTGTATGTTTGTGCCTTTAGCTAAATTAATCGATTTACATGATGGTTTTCGCCAAGCGCACAGCCTCGCGGGTAAATCCTATCTATTGGTGCAAACAGCAGGGCAGGTGTTTTTAGTGGAGAATCGCTGCCCCCACATGGATGCCCCTCTAGCAAATGGGGCTATAGAACAGGGTACAATTCGCTGCAAAGCCCACGGTATTGCCTTTGATTTAGCCAGCGGCAAAGCCCAAGGGCCGCTGGCCGGTAGCCTAGATTGCTTAGAGCGGCTGGAACTTGTCTACGACGGTGACCGCATCGGCGTTGAACTTTAAAATATAACGAGAATTTTTATGGCTCTGTTTGTACGTCTTTTGGCAGCCTCTTTGGTGTGTGTATCCGGCTCGGCATTGGCGAGCGTGGCCTGTTTTCAACCCAGCCCCCGCTTTGCCGCCCAAGGCGATGCCTACTGGCAGATTAGTCCCCTGGTGAATGGTCCCATGGCCGGTAAACAGGCTTTTTTTAAACAGCTTGAACCCTTGGCCGGGCGCATTAATGGCGCATTGCGACGTGAAGACTGTAGCGGAGCTGAAAACCAACCCCAGGTAAAATCCGTCAACGCCAGTGTAAAAGGTACTCTAGTGGTTGAACAAGACGGCGTTAAACTGCAATTATCTGTAACCGATCTTAAAGATAAAACCATTAAAGAAGAGCGCTTGGAATTTTTAGGCCGCTCGCCCACCGTTGCCTTTAATACAGGTGCGCAGGGTGAATTTACCCTGGTGCAAAAATTACGCGCCAATGCAAAACCCGGCGATAAAATCTCATTGTTGCGCGAGGCGGAATATAGCCTTCTAATCGATAAAAAACACCTCAGAATTCGCGCGGTGCATTTTGCCAACGGCCTGACCTACGCAGAAGAGATTTGGGATATCACCCCGCGCTAGCCGCCTGTTGAAATAGCTAGCAAGATAGCATTTCAATAAGCGGCTAGAGTTGCACACCTTTTTATTTTTAATTCCATTTAAAACAGCCGTTTTACCTGGGTACGTTTGTCAATCCGGTGGATTTTTTTTGTTTGCAAAACAGCGATGCCCCATCAGCCCCATCAATGTATTAGTATTCTCAGCCGTTAAGCTGCGTCACAATAAATAATATAGCTTTATTGTGGCTCAGGCTTAATGGCCTCCAATTTTTATTCATTGTTTATCGTTAAGGTTAGTTATGCAGTTGTTAGTAGGTATTTTGGCCGCAGGGCTTTTATGTGTGGCGCAATTGGGTTGGGCTATTTCCAATGTAGAGGCCGATAAACCGCGCCTGCCGGAGGAGGGTTTTTCCGGCGCCGTGGGTCTATCGGCGGAAGGCAAAAAAGGCAATCAAGAAAAACAAGCCTTCTCCGGCTCAAGCCGCTTGAATTATCGCAACGAAGATACGTTGCTTTTATTGTTGTTGTCACAAGATTATGGCTCTAAAAATAAAGTGCGCGATGACCGCAGCCAATTCGCCCACTTGCGCTGGACCAACTTATTAAGTGAAAAACTCGCCACAGAAGTATTCACCCAATGGGAGAGCGAGGAGTTTGATTATTTAAAATCCCGCAAGTTGGCCGGTGCAGGTTTGCGCTACTATGTTGGTTATAAGCCAGATGCCTATTTGTGCGCCTTAGGCTTGGGTGCGTTTAAGGAGCGGGAGGTGAATGATTTAATTACCTATATTGATGAGCAAAATATGTGGCGCATGAACGCCTATTACTCGCTTAAATTACAGATTAATAACCAACTATCCCTCGTAAATACCATTTATGCACAACCGAATTTGGATGATTTTAGCGATTACCGCATTTTATTTGATCTCACCTTAAGCAGTAAAATCACCGACCATTTGGCTATTAATCTTGCTTATCGTCTCCGCCACGATAGCCAACCAGCGCAGAATCTGGCAGCAAATCCACCTATTATTAATCACAACAGTAATATGGAATATAAATCCGGCCTCACCTATTCATTTTAATGGACCAGTAACATCCTTGCTCCTGTGAAGCCAACCCTTGCCCATTACTCCTTATGGATAACGCTTATGGTATGCGCCTTTGGCGTGGGCCTGCCGCTGCTGTGGGATATTCCCGGCCACTGGCGTTTGATGGGCGCCCTGCAAAACGCCGGGCACGCTGTATTATTTTTTGCCATGGCGTTTTGTTTGACCTGGCGGCAGCTGCCCTTGGTATGGGTGTTATTGGGCTTGTGTGCTGTTGGGCTAGGCATTGAAGGTCTGCAATATTTTATCGGCAAAGACTGTGATATTCAGGATGTAGTGCTGGATAATTTAGGCGCCCTAAGCGGCGTTTTATGTTATCGCGCCCTGGTGCGCCGCTCGCCCACCCTAGCACTTGTGCCCTTGGGTTTAATGGCAACGGCATTTTATATACCCAGCCTTATTGCCCTTTGTTACTTCACCCAATGGCGTAATTTTCCAACCCTTGCCACCTTTGATGAACCCGGTCGCGCCTATTTAATTGATCACTACGAGGGCAGTGAATACGCCCTCATGGCTTTACCGGCCGAATTTACCCAGCAAAACGCCACACAGGTTTTACAGCTCAAATGCCCCGTGCAAAATTGGCCGGGGGTTGCACTGATTGATTTGGCGCCTAATTGGCAAGGGTTTAATGGGCTACAGCTTGATGTATGGTTGGCCGATAAAACTCCTATTCAACTGGGGCTTGCGCTGCGCGGGCAAAACAACCACAGCGATCATCATGATATCAGCCAGCGCTTTGTTTTAGCCCCTGGGTTTAATTCAGTGCTCTGGCCCCTGGCGAATATTCGGCGGGCGGCGACCGATGCTAATTTGCTTACCAAAATAGACAAATTAATAATTTTTTGTATGCCAGAGGATACACGAAAAGAACCCTCCACCCTCTATGTGGACCGTGTGCGCCTGGCTGAGTAAAGGCCCCAGGCCTTGTGTGTTTAGATTAAATTACCGCAGGCTCGCCCCCTATTACTGCACTCTAAGCCCTTGCCACTTGCTACACTTAACCCGTACACAGCTGCACCGGCCGTAAAAAGCTAATTGGGCGCCAAGCCTACTACCCACCGCTAGGATTTATCTAGGAATGTCCATCCCCCAAATTATTCAGCGCATCAATACCATCGTGTTAGGCAAAGACACTCAAGTGCGCTTAAGTCTCGCCTGTTTGTTGGCCCAAGGCCATTTACTAATTGAAGATTTGCCCGGCATGGGTAAAACAACGCTCGCCCATTGTTTAGCCAAGGTGTTAGGCCTTAAATTTGAGCGCGTGCAATTTACTGCCGATTTATTACCGGCGGATATTTTAGGCGTAGCGGTATTTGCTCGCGAGCAGGGGGTATTTCGCTTTCATCCCGGCCCTATATTTACCCAGGTATTATTGGCCGATGAAATTAACCGTGCCTCTACCAAAACACAAAGCGCTTTATTAGAAGCCATGGAAGAAGGGCAGGTGACGGTGGAAGGCAAAACCCGGCCATTGCCAACGCCATTTTTTGTTATTGCCACGCAAAACCCTTTAAGCCAAAGCGGCACCTACCATTTACCGGAATCCCAATTAGATCGTTTTTTAATACGTATTTCCATTGGTTATCCAACCGCTCAAGCAGAGCGCATGTTGTTTGAAGGCATTAATCCGCGCCAAGCATTAGAATCCCTTCAGCCGGTTATCGATCAAGAAACGCTGAAAAAACTACAAACCCAAGTGCGCGCGGTCACGGCAAGCCCAGCCTTATTGGATTATTTACAGCGCCTGGTGGCAGCCACACGGCAGGAGGCCATATTCAGTTATGGCCTCTCACCGCGGGGCGCTTTAGCCTGGTTAAATGCCGCAAAAGCCTGGGCCTTTATTCATGAGCGCAATTATTTAATTCCTGAAGATCTGCAGGCCGTTATGCAGGCTGTGTTGGGGCATCGTTTACGCGGCGCCCGTCAACAGGATGTGGCTCAGCTATTAAAAGAATTGCAACAACGCGTGCCCGTGTTAGCCTAATTATGTTTAATTGGTGGGAAAATTATTGGCACCAATGGTTATTGCAGCGGCAACCGAAAGCGCGCGCCTTCACGCTTAACCGCCGCAACCTTTACACCTTTCCAGGCTCCTCCGGGTTCGTCTATTTAGGCCTTACCCTGGTGCTGTGGTTAATCGGCACTAATTATCAAAATAATTTAATTCTCGCCTTGGCCTATGGGTTAATTAGTGTGTTTGTTGTGGCGATATTGCACGCCTACGCAAATTTAGCGGGTATAAAATTAGAGCTGCAACCGTCCCAGGCCGTATTTGCAGGTGATACGGCATCGGTTAATCTGCAGTTTACCGCCACGAATAAGCGCGGCGGGGAAAATATCCGCTGCCGCTTTCACGCCCATCTCAGTATTGCCTTAGAGCTTGCCTGCCAGGAAGCTCATGTAATTAGCGTGCCCGTGGCCACCCACCAGCGCGGCTGGCTGCAGCCGGGTCGATTTTTAATTGAAACCTATTACCCGCTTGGATTAATTCGCTGCTGGACCTGGCTCGTATTTGATGTGGAATTATTGGTGTATCCCACACCCGCCCGCAAAGATCTACCCCAACGGTTTAAATCCGAAGGGGGTGACCAAACCGGTGCGTCACGCTTAGGTGGCAGCGATTTTGAGGGCATTAAAACCTACCAGCCTGGCGACTCCCGTAAACACATTGCCTGGAAGGCGGTGGCCAAAGGCAAAGACCTACTAACTAAATATTATGTCGACGATATCGCCCAAGAGCGCTGGCTCGATATAGCTGACCTGACGCAACCGCTTGAAGAACGGTTAAGTATTCTCACCTTTTGGGTACTGCAATTAAGTGAGCAAAACCAGCTATTTGGTTTGCGTTTAACACATCAGACTGTCGCCCCTAATCAAGGCGATGCCCATCGGGCGGCGTGTTTATCCGCCCTTGCGCTATACCCAGGCGGCGCGCTGCCATGAATTTTAAAAAAGCCACACCAACACCACTTACCCCTGTGCGCTCAGAGGCGGTGTATTGGATTTTGGCCGCCCAAGCCTTAGTGATTATGCCCTTGTTGTGGCAATTGCCCCAGTGGTTGTGGGGCCTGTGGGGGCTCACTTTATTTTGGCGCTACGCCTCGGAAAAATCTTGGGTTAACCGCACCGCAGGTATTATTAAATGGGTATTAGCGGCGGGTGCACTCATCGGCTGGTATTTTACTTTTCCACACAGATCCAACACCGAGGCTATGGTCGGCCTTTTGGTAATGTCGTTTATTTTAAAAACTATCGAGTGCCAAACCCATAAAGATGGCCTGTTATTAATTTTTATTGGGTTTATTGCCGTTGCGGCCCAATTTTTATTTAATCAAAGTCTGCTTACTGGCTTATATGGCGGGTTGAGTTTAATTGCGCTTCTATTGGCCTGGCAGAGCTTGTATTTTGGTCGTACACGCAGCATCAAAATTCGCTTTTCCTATGCCGGTGTTTTGGTGTTGCAGTCCTTACCGCTGTTATTTTTGCTGTTTGTTGTAATGCCGAGGCTCAGTCCACTCTGGAAAGTCCCCATTCCCGAAGGCCGTGGTAAAACCGGGTTTAGCGATACCTTATCGCCCGGCGATTTAGGTCAATTAGTTAAAAATGGTGATACCGCATTTAGAGCCAGTTTTAATGCGGATCGCCCAATGCCTCGGGATTTATATTGGCGCGGTTTAGTGCTGACTCAATTTGATGGCCGCAGTTGGCACCGCTTGAGCGACGATGTCGATTTATCGGAAGAAGCGCCCAGCGCCTATGATCAATTAATTGACTACAGCATTGTGGTTGAGCCGCACAATCAAACCTGGTTGTTTGCTCTAGCAACGCCTGTACGGGTGGACGGCACTGGCATGAGTATTAAATTGCGCCCCCAAGGGTTGATTCAGGCCGACGGTACGGTATTTCAGCGCACCCAATATAAAGTCGTCAGCGCACGGCAAGTAACCTATCTATCTGATTCCCACCTTTCAGCAGAGGAATTGAAGATTAATTTAAGCCTCCCCGATAAAGGCAACCCGCAAGCTCGGGCGCTGGCAGGCATGTGGCGAAAGGCTGGTTTTGATACCGAACAAACCATCGCGGCGGCATTAAATTTAATTCAGCGTGAATTTAGTTACACCCTTACGCCACCCGTTTTGGGGGATGATGTCATTGATGAATTTTTATTTCTCACCAAGCGTGGCTTTTGTGAGCACTTCGCCAGTAGCTTTACTTTTTTAATGCGCGCCGCCGGTGTGCCCGCCCGCGTAGTGGTGGGTTATCAAGGCGGTAAATACAACGACCCGGAGCCCTATTTAATCGTCAGCCAAAGCGACGCCCACGCCTGGGTGGAAGTATGGCAGCAAGGATTAGGATGGGTAATGATCGATCCCACGGCAGCGGTTGCCCCCAACCGCATTGAATTAGGCCTTGATCACGCCCTTACCGCTGAAGAGCGCAATTTAGTAGGGCAGGGCATTATCTCGGGTGATAATTGGTGGTTACCCGTTATGAAAAAATGGGATTCGGCGAATTTTGCCTGGCAACGCTGGGTACTCAATTACGATACTGAAAAACAAAAAAATATTTTTGAACGCTGGCTCGGCGGCAGCGATTGGCAATCCGTTATCAAAGGCCTCTGCGTTATTGGTCTCATTTTTTCTGTCGTTTTTGCGCTCTGGCTTTATAGTTTGCGCACACGGGCAGTTTTATCTCTGGAAGCCACCCTAGTGCGCCCCCTCTACACCAAACTCAGCAAACAGGGATTTAACCCAGACCAGGGGGAATCGGTAATGGTATTTTTGGGCCGCGTAGGTGATCAACGGGCAGACTACAAAATACCGGCGAAATACCTCGCACAATTATTCGAGCGGGTAATTTATGCTGGCGATAAAGAAGCCCTGAAATATTTGCAGCGGGCTATTCGGCAATTTCCGCACATAAAAAAGGCCGTGCACTTCAAATAATATTTGAAATAGTTTGGCGGCAACGGTCTAGCAAGGCACATTTAGCTGCTGTATCAATACAAGATGACCCAACGTTTGGCAATGTATTTTGAGGTAAGGGAAATCCTAAGAGCGCCCACGCAGTATCAATGCCGTTAAGTTAAGAATTTTCTGAATAGAAAATTCCAGTAGGGGCGCCTCTTGTGGGTGCCCAAACCTCTACGGGTACTGATATTTTTGAGGGCCGAACTTGGGCGACCACAAGGGGCGCCCCTACAATTTGCCTTAACTTAATGATATTGCCTACAGAAGCTGCTTTTTTACGAAAATTCTTGCCCTAATGACTTGCCATCAATTGAGGAGGTAGAATTTCATCAGGAATGAAATCGACTGCCTGAGTCCCCCCAGTATCTGGCAAGATACAATTATATTAGCCCAGTGACATTAGTGCCGGGTTAATAGGTGCGACACGGAGTTACGCCGGTGGCTTAAGCCGCCGCGAACCTCGATAAAAAAGCAAATCCATGGATCTGCGCCGGTTTTGTCGCCGGGATAATAATAGGGCGCTAGAACTTTGTTGCCCGTGGCTAATGTACAGGGTGGCCAATTATTGAGTTGCATTTGACATGACTAGGGTGCCATGACTCGGGCATCCATGCCGCACAGCATAATCCCTTGATAATTCGAGCGCATAACAACTACGAGCTTGAGTCTACTAAATAGATACCATCCTAAAATTCAGCTCGTACACCCAGGCTTGCAGCGGTTTGATTAAAATTGGCGTAGCCAGAGTAGGACTCAATATCTGCAAATACTTGCCAGCCATTTTTTAATATAAACACGCCGCCAGCGGATAAGGTCAAGTAATTATTATCACCGGCCGGAGTATTGTAAAAAAATCGCTTAGCCCGTTTATCTCCGGTAAAACTTACCTCAACTTCTCTGGCTTTATTTTCGAATTCGCGAATGAAATTTGCTTCTAGCTGTGGTGCAAAAACGCCCCAATTAAAGTTCGCCACCCAGCTTGCTCTTACTCCCGCAATCCCTTGTAAAAATTTTTGTGCGTCGTCGTAGGTGGTTATTTCCAAGCCGGAATCGCCCGATTCAGTATGAGTGCCAAAGTTGTTAAGCTGCCAATTAATGGCGAGGCTAGGTGTTAGCTGAGTAGCACCCAGTATCCAGCTAGAACCGAGTTGTACCGCCAACTGGGTTTGGCTATAGCTGAAGTCACTTTTAGGCTGGCCTTTGATTGATGGGGCTGGGCCTTCACCGCTAATGCTGAATTCTGCAAGCCGATTTCGCTCTGTGTTTACAACCTCACGCCCCGCCGATAATTGCAAAAATCCATCATCGCCCAGTCCAAGCTCGATAAACCCTATGGTGCCAATACTATCATCAGCAAAATCCCCTCCAGCGTCGTAGTCGCCTTCATTGGCTCTCTGATTTAAAAGAAAACCCATATTAGCTGAGTCTGAGAGCATGTAATTCAAACCTATGTTGAAACTCTGCTGGTTAGCTTTATAGGCATCTAACAGTTTGGAAACAGCCTGTTTAGAACTTGTGTGTTCAAAGCTCGAAAATACCGACCAGCGGTTAGTGAGTTGCTGGCTAGTGTGCCCCGCTTGGCTAGTGAGTCGAACATTACTTGTTTTGTTGTTAATGTTACCAGTGTTGGGGCCTTGGGTGCTGGCAGTTGAGGCCTGCGGAATGCCTCCGGAGTAGGTGCAGAACAAATAAAGCCCTCCCGTTAACACTTCATTTGCATCATCAACCCCCAATAGTTGACCGCAAAGAAACCCGCTAGAATTTCCAGCACTGTAGGGGCTGAGTTGCTGGTTGACCGCCTCAGACAGCGATACGTCTGCCTGAGATTTGGATGGTGGCACTATTGTTAATGAACATAGGAGGAGCGAAATATATGTTGCTGTGCTTGTGATGCATGTCTTCAAATGTGTGCTCATAGTTGTTTTTGGTCCGTAAGTATGCGGGATAATAAATAGAAGAATTAATAAATATCCAGCGGGGTCATTTATTGCAAATCAACCTGTGTTTTTTTCGCATATGCTTTGTGGGAAATGAATTTGTGCGGCGAAATTGTGGCCGGATAAAGAAGTGCATCACGGCTGTCACACTGGCGATTTGAGCTGCCCCGAGCCCTGCCATGTAACGCAGTTCCTTGTATCTGTGCCGGTTTTCGCAGATCAATGGCAAAATAGATCAAGATGATCAATTAAGTTGCTCGGTTAATTCTAGGGGTAAGACAAAATAGCCAAAAGGCAGTATTTTGTCTCTGATTGAAAAATCCACATCCATGTGGGAAAAATTATTGCTCGTAATTGATGGTGATTGTCTTATAAACTCCTTTGCTGCTTGCAACCCCAATGCTGTAAGCACCGGTAGCCAATCCAGGCCAAGGTTGGTTAAATGTCCAGGTCATAGCATCTGGATCCCATTTCCAGTCTCGATTTTGTTCGTATGGCGATTGTGGTTGATTATATGAACTCAACGACCCGCAGCCAATTTCAGCAGGTGCCGCGCAACCTAACCATCCAAGTTTCGTTGGCGTGTGCACAACCAGATGAACCAACCCTTTGGTTGACAAGTTTTCAATTACAATATCAGGGCTCGCGCAATCAATTGATTTTACATTAGGGGCGCAATAATCATTGGCATTAGTGGCTTGCTGATAATCGAACTGCTTAGTGGTAAATACGGTTTTGTCATTCGCGATACCAACATATTTAGTTCCTGATGGCAATTGGGGCCACACGAGATCACTGGTGAATGTTTTTAAAGACTGATTCCAAATGGCATCTGCATTTTTTTCCAAAAGAGAATAAAAGTTGTCTTTAGGTGGCTGGAAAAAATAATTTTTTATGTCGTCGCACACGCCAGGCTCATGAGATAAACAGCTTCTCCAGCCAGCTTTGGTTGGGGTGTGGGAAACCACATTATAGCGACCAATGACCGAGAGGTTATCCATGGTAATTTTTACCCCGATGCAATTCTGATTATTTGCTCCATCTATAGGGCAGTAGTCATTGGCCTGAGTACCGTCGTCGATAATACAACTGTCGACATTGCCGTCATTACCAAAATGAGGTACGTATCCGCTCTGACATCTAAATGAGCAGGCTTTTTCCTCTTCGGCATAGACCCATTTATTGTTTACTGGCCCTACATCTGGGTTAGGGCGACGATTGATAATATAATTTTTATTGGGAAGTGATCCGTAACAAAGAGCAGACTCTAGCTGCAGTGTTGCACTACGAATTACTTCGCTTAACCCCTTCTCAATACCGGGAGTAATCCCACCATCCACTCTAAGCGTTGCATCCGAACCTTCTTTTTGGCATTGGGTAACATTTATGTCAGCCTGTCCAAACACAACAGAACCAAGGCCGATCCCAGAATAATTAGATAGGCCGAATTGCTCCATTTTTGATGGTGAATAACAATTTATAGTCATCCCCGATCCCGAGGCTATTTTGTTTGGTCCATCATAAACAGTGACGTGAAGAATTTGGTTAGTAGGCTTTTTCTCACACTGCGGTAAATCGCCTTTTTGTTGATAACCCTCAGTACAACCAACTGAACAGGAATCATTTTGCGCGCTAAAATGCCAATTGTAATTGGGGTCTCTTGGGCCAGAATCTATAGTTCCGAATGGATTGATCTTCATTCCCTCTGAAAGGGCAGGTGGCTCACCAATACAGGGTGCATATTTACCGGATGAGCTTGAACTAGAAGAACTGCTTGAACTAGAAGAACTGCTTGAACTAGAAGAACTGCTTGAGCTGGACGCAGTCTTACCTTGTCCCGAAGAGGAAGATGACGAGGAAGATGGTGGATTTGGGTTGGCGGCTTTTACCGCATTGAAAATATTCAGCAAATGTTTCCCTTTCATCTCTTCAACACTTGTTTTAGAAAATCCTTCTCCAGTCTCGCTTAAGATAGTTGCACTATTTAAAATAATGGTGCGAATGTCACTGTTGGCCAAATCTGAATTGGCCGCCAAAACAAGTGCCGCAGCACCAGTTGCCATAGGAGCCGCTAAACTGGTTCCGGAGGCTTTAATCATTATGCCCGAACCGTTGAGCACATCTATATCCTGACCAGGTGCAAATATATCAACATCTTTAGTCGCGCTACAGAGTTGATTCTTATCTTCGACCCAAGTAGCAACACCATTGTTTTTATTAGTTCCACCTACAACCAATAGGCTATTGTCTATCAATTCTTTGCTGGCGCACCGTTTGCTACGGATCATCGAAGCTAAGACGCCAGACGCTTCACGATTTGCACAGTTTACGTTTCCAGCCACGAGTACCACCACTCGATTCGAATCTATAGCCGAACATATAGCTTCCTCAAAATTATTTTTAAAATTGTCGCTGGGTTTAACTTTTAGATCAAAGCTTAAATTTAATATCCATACCTGGCGTCGCTTAAGCGCCTCGTAGATTTTTTGAATTATTTTATACTCGCCAGGTGGCGAATTCTCAATATACGGAAGTTCGTATGAAGTTAGCCTAGATTTTGGTGCTATGCCATATGGCCTTTTCAAATCTGATCGGCTTGCATTGAGAATCGAAGCTACGGCTGTGCCGTGGTTTTTATCTTCATTCGACCCGAAATTAAAACAAGGCCTGGACTCCTCTTTGGTACCTGGGTGCAAAACTTCGCAGTTTACACCCCAGTCAACCATACCAATGCCGTACCACTCTTCTTGATTCTCCACAAGCTTCCATGCTTCGTCCGCTTGTACCTGTTTCAGATGCCAAGGATCGAATTGAGACGCGGATTGGGCTTCAGTACTTGGCGCGGCTGCTCCGACGGCCAATGCAGTATCCGCTTCAAGGCGTGCCTCTATAATTTCTTTATGCCCATTTAAATCTGATATAACTTTTTGTGAACGTTCCGCCTGATCTTCACCGGCCGCACTATCAGGAACCATAAATAAACATTTATTTATCTCAACAATACAACTCATCAATTTTGATCCAGCTGGAAAAACGCTGGATATATAGTCATCGCTCGGAATGAAATTTGGCGCAAAATCTACGCTTATTTCAATACTCTTGTTATAACTGAATGCGGAAAAATAATTATTTTTAAACTTATCGCTATTAGCATCAGTATTAAGCATCCATATGGCGCTCGCATTGGATGTAAATGTTGCTCCGTCCACATCTGCCTTTAAATTAAAATAGCGACCGCCTGAGTTGCTGGCAGCCAACTTCACGGATAACGCATAAACACCGTCATTTGCAAATTGATCTCCATCCAGACCATTATCCTTAAGCTCCCCCAGCCTTGTTTTAAATACCCCCTTGTCATCGACTTCTTGCAATTCAACTTTTATCGCTTTATAGCCGCTAAGGTTACTAATTTTTGCAAAAAACACCACTTCAGCTTGCGTATCAGTGGGCAACACATTGGCTGAAAGTGATGGGCTGGGGAGTTTGATATTGACTGGCTTCGCAATCCCACTACTGCTACTGCTACTGCTAGAGGTGCCTGCAGATTTTTGATTCCCGTTACCACATCCGGCTGCAGTTAAGATCATTAAAGACGATACTATCTGGATACACCTGGTAAATCGCTTCGACATGCGAATGCTCCATAAAAATTAATTGAATTTTGTACACTTTAGATTCGAGCGCGAATTTTTTATCCGGCTCTGATGCAATAGCCGGGAGAGATTATTACATCATTGTTAAGCCTACTCCTTGGCGGCCCAGCAAATTGTATTTATATCAAGTTAGCTTATTTACTAACTGCCATTACCAAATTACTTGATAAAGGATGGTTCATATTTATGCTCACCATCACGCCTTCATTGGCCGTCTGCCCGATAGCAGTTTGTGTGCCAGGCGAATTACAGATGCGCCATTTTGTTTAAATTTCACTCCTTTAGGCGATATTTCGATTAAATGGATCAAAATGATGTCGCACCCGGCATTTTTTACGGGAAGTAATACCCTGTATTAACACGCTAATCACTATTTCCGTTTGTGTCGCCATGACTATTGTAAGAGTGCCCGTCAACCGGTGATTTCAGTCTTGCTTACAGATTAAAATTCAATCATTTGAAATGCGTAATGAGAATTATTCTTTAATTCTGAGGGGTGTAAAATTTTTCGATAGGTAGTAACGGCGCGGATTTATCGGTGTTTTACGATCCGGCCCCCGGCATTTAGTGATGGTAAAAATATCGACATTTAGCAGATGCTAAATTAGCGATTTTTATCGTTGGTGATTTAGAAGTGGTATTTTTTACATACCACTAACGTTTTGGTTTGAGCCCGGTATTGAGAAATGGTGAAAGAGGTTAAGCCTGGCTGACCCGTGCATGGATGTGGCTTATTTTAAAAGTCTTCCGGTTTTGCCCCTTTGTATCTTTGGGGCGTGACTCTTAATAACTCGGCCCCCGAACGTGAGTATTGGTATCTCATGTTGTCATGTGGTGGCCAGTGGTCACTTGATTTACTAGCGGTACGGATGTAAAGAATACACAGTATTTCAGACCGTCAAAAAGAGGGATCTTTTTGACGAGCCTACAGGGAGGTATTCACGGCGCGTCTGAAATACTGTGTATTCTTTACTTTCAGCTAGGTAGTAATGGCCCCCTAAATGCAAACCCTATGATTGCCAGTTCTCATGGAGTAACCATCTATTAATAAGCCGCGCCAGGACTGTGGGCGCCCGCGAGTGACACCTTTTAGGTTTATCATGCAGCAGTCACCAATCGTTGATTGTAAGGCTTGGGTGCTTATCCTCTTGTCCTTCCTGTCATTTCATGGCTCAATGCCGCGCTTTTACCGGGGGATTGTGTGGCCCAAACTCAGCCTGCTAACAAACTCATGCACTCCAGTGCTCTGGTGGGCAGTATGACGTTTATTTCGCGTATTTTAGGCCTGGCGCGGGATGTGGTGATGGCGCGGTATTTGGGTGCTGATGGGGCGGCGGATGCGTTTTATGTGGCGTTTCGTATCCCGAATATGTTCCGGCGTTTTTTTGCTGAAGGGGCCTTCTCGCAGGCTTTTGTGCCGGTGCTGTCGGAGTATAGAGCAGGCGGCAATATACAAGCGGTGCGTTATTTAATTGATCGTGTGGCCGGTTGTTTGGGGTTGAGCCTGTTGCTGTTGTGCAGCCTGGTGGTGGTAGCGGCGCCTTATTTGATGGTGGTGTTTGCGCCGGGGTTTAGCGAAGGAACTGAGCGTTATGGTTTGGCGGTGGATTTAATCCGCATCATGTTTCCTTATTTATTGTTTATTTCCCTCGCGGGTTTCGTGGGCAGCATATTAAATAGCTACGATAAATTCGCCATTCCGGCTTTTACTCCCGTTTTTTTGAATATTATTTTAATTGCCGCTGCCGTGGGCTTTTCCGGCGGCGCCACTCACCCTGCAATAGCCTTGGGCTGGGGTGTGTTAATTGCCGGGGTGGTGCAGTTGGGGTTTCAGTTGCCGTTTGTGGCGCAATTGGGTTTAACACCTAAACCTAAATTAGATTTTAAAGACCCAGCGGTGACAAAAGTATTGCGTTTGATGGCGCCTGCTTTATTTGGTGCCTCGGTCAGCCAGTTAAATATTTTAATTAATACCATGATTGCATCGCTGCTGCCGGTGGGCAGTGTCAGTTGGATGAGTTATTCCGATCGTTTAGTGGAATTGCCTTTAGGGATTTTTGCCGTGGCAATTGCCACTGTGATTTTGCCGGTGATGTCGCGGCAGATGAAAGCTCAGCCCGAAGCAGCAACGGCCACCTTAGATTGGGGTATGCGCAGTGTATTAATTATTGCCATTCCCGCCTGTTTAGCTTTGGTGGTGTTGGCTAAGCCTATTTTAATTGCCTTATTTTGCTATGGCGCCTATGACGAGCGCGATGCGCTCATGTCCAGCTACAGCCTAATGACCTATGCGGCAGGTTTACCGGCGTTTATGTTGGTGAAGGTTTTGGTGAGTGGTTTTGCATCGCGTATGGATACCAAAACACCGGTAAAAATAGGCCTGTGGGTGCTGGCGGCGAATATGGCGTTAAATGCTGTGGTTGTTTGGCCTTTGCATCATTTTTGGCAGGTGGGCCACGCCGGGTTGACGCTTGCTACGGCGCTGGCCGCTATGGTTAACGCCCTATGGTTGTACATCGGCTTGCACCGCAAACACGGTTTTAAGGCTACGCCGGGTTGGGGGCGTTTTATTGGGCAATTAATTATTTCTGCGGTTGCGATGGTGGCGGTATTGATTGCTTTGTTGAATTTTAGCCCGGAATTTATTGAGCTGGTGTTTTGGCAGCGCTTAGCTTGGTTGGCTTTGATGTGCGGTGCAGGTTTGGCAGTTTATTTTCTAGCATTGTTTGTCTGCGGCATTCGCCTCAAAGATTTTAAAGGGCACTTTTAGTTTTAGATTTTTTTGCGCATAGCCTTGGATGTCACATCAGCTCCTGAGGAATAATTCCTGCGGTGCGCCTAAGTGTTCTCCTGGTCACTGCCACTTGCAGTAAAGCGCCTTACCACCACACTCACCGCTAAATCCCCTTCTACATTGACCGCTGTGCGAATGGTGTCCAGCAGGCGGTCGATGGGTAATAAAATGGCGATGGCTTCCACCGGCAGGCCTGCCGCTTGTAACACTAAAATCATCGTCACCATACCCGCACTGGGAATGCCCGGTGCACCCATGGCGGCGATCATCGCAGTGGCCATAATAATTAATTGGCTGCTTAAACTTAAATCCATACCCGCTAATTGAGCGATAAAAATAGCCGCCGCGGCTTCGTACAGGGCGGTGCCATCCATATTAATCGTGGCGCCTAATGGAATTACAAAGCGGGCCAGGGCAGGGGGGATGGATAACTGTTCAGCGCATTTTAAGGTGACCGGAATGGTGGCGGCGCTGGAGCTGGTGGAAAATGCCGTGACACAGGCGGGCATACTCAGTTTTAAAAATTCAAGCGGCGAGGTTTTGCCAAATACCCACACCAAGCCCGGTAAAACAAGCGCGCCGTGAATAAATGTAGTAATAAAAATCAGCGCAATAAAATGCACCAAACTCATAAGCAGGGGCAGGGATTGCACAGCGATTAATTTGGTAAGTAGGGCAAAAATTCCGATAGGTGCCAAACGCATTACCCAGCTTAAAATAACCATCATTAGCGCCAATGAGCGTTGCATAAAAAGCAGCACCGGTGTGGCTTCTTCTTTAAGGTGCGCCATCGCGGCACCTAATATCAGTGCAAAAATTAAAATAGCGAGCACATTACCATCGGCAAAGGCGGCAAAAGGGTTCATAAATAACCCACCCACAATTTGCTGCACAAAATCGTTCACCTCCTTTGGTTTTGCAGTGCTAGCCGCCATCGCATCACCAAACATGGCCAAATTCATTCCGGCACCAGCAGGGGATATATGGCTGGCCGCTACGGCTAACACCATGGCAATTAGCATAGTGGCGATAAAACACAGCAGTGTTAAACGCCAGACCTTGCCGCCCTGCTGGTGATGTTGAAGCTCGGCAACCCCGGTACACACGGAGGTAAAAATCAGCGGCACCAACAGCATTTTTAATAGGCCGATAAATACGGCGGCAATTAGGCTTGCCCCATAAAGAGTGCCTTCCCGCCAGAGGTTATCCGCAGGCAGCGGGTGCAGCTGGCAGCCGAAGATGATGCCTATTAAGCTAGCAATAAGAATTTGGCGGTTTAATGTGCCCATGTGATTGTGCTCTTAGTCAGTGCGGCCACAGCATAAAAGCCTAACGCCTTAGGGGCAAACTTCTTCGGCTGCCCGCCGCTTATTACACAGAGAATCCATGGAAGCCTTAATCAGTTCCACCGCTGCCGTCGCCATTGCTGAAATTGGCGATAAAACCCAATTACTCACCTTATTTTTAATTACCCGCTACCGCAAACCCTGGCCGATTGTGGCCGGTGTGCTGCTCGCCACCCTGGTTAACCACGGGTTATCCGCCTGGCTTGGCAGTTGGGTTGCGGGGTTTATTCCGCAGGCTTGGCTCCCCTATATAGTGGCGGCAAGTTTTATTGCGGTGGGCCTGTGGCTGTTGGTGCCGGATAAAGACGATGATGAGGGCGAGCGTTTCGCGCAATACGGCGCTTTTGTGGCCAGCCTAGTGTTATTTTTCTTGGCGGAAATCGGCGATAAAACACAAATCGCCACGGTTATTCTGGCCGCTAAATACACGGCTACAGCGCAGGTGGTAATGGGCACCACGCTGGGTATGTTGTTGGCGAACGTACCGGTAATTATTGCGGGCCAATGGATTATGGCGCGCATCCCACTCGCAGCTGCACGCAAAATGGCATTTCTTCTATTTATGCTGCTGGCGGCGGCCACCCTTGTAGGTGCGCTCTGGTTACAGTAATCCCTAGGGCGGCTTCAACTCAGAAAAGGGGGCAATGTCATTAAGGAGTTTGTCTTATTTTTCATGAGATTTTTCCCTCCGCCAGAAACCCCACCCCAACCCTCCCCTTAAAAAGGGGAGGGAGCAGAATAGCCTTGAGAACAAGCAAATTTTTTTGAGTTGATGCCTTTTGGCTCCTCCCCCTTCCCAAGGGGGAGGCCGAGAGGGGGTTTCGTGTCGAGTGAAAAACTCCCCAAAAGCCGGACCTAAATCCTTAACTTAATGACACTGCACAGGGGGAGGTAAATAGACGCAAGCCATAACGGTGCACAGTGTTGTCATAAAACCAATAGGCGCACTTTTTTTGCCCATTATTACCTGCTAGTCTGCGCGGCTTTTCATTTCAGCATGAGAACTCAAGGTCGCCGATTATGCCGCTACGATTTCACGTTTTAGCCAGAACAGCCTTATTTTTAAGCCTTTCTGGCGGTGCCTGGGCCGATACGGCCACGCTTAATGCAGGCAACAGCGCCTGGGTGTTAACCGCCACGGCCCTGGTGTTATTTATGACGCTGCCCGGCCTCGCGCTTTTTTACGGCGGCTTGGTGCGGGCTAAAAACGTGCTCTCAGTGCTCATGCAGTGTTTTGCCATTTGCTGCGTGGCATCCCTGCTGTGGTTCTTCTGCGCCTACAGTTTAAGCTTTGCCCCCGGCTCTGCCTTTTTAGGCGATTTCAGTAAAGCCCTGTTTAGCGGCATGGGCCGTGAAAGTTTACAGGGCGATATTCCAGAATCCCTCTACGCGCTGTTTCAAATGACATTTGCCGTCATCACCCCGGCGTTAATCGTCGGTGCGGTGGCCGAACGCATGAAATTCTCCTCCGTATTAATTTTTAGCGCCCTCTGGTTGCTGGCCGTTTATGTGCCTGTGTGCCACTGGGTGTGGGGCGGCGGCTGGTTGATGAGCATGGGCATGATCGATTTTGCCGGTGGCTCAGTGGTTCATATCACCGCAGGGGTGGCCGCATTAGTGGCCGCCTTGGTAATTGGCAATCGCCACGGTTTCCCTAATACCGCTATGCCACCCCATAACATGACCATGACCGTAACCGGTGCCGGTATGTTGTGGGTGGGTTGGTTCGGGTTTAACGGCGGCAGCGCGCTCATGGCGAACGGTAATGCCTCCATGGCCATGTTAGTCACCCATTTATCCGCCGCAGCCGGTGCCCTGGCCTGGATGGGCATGGAGTGGTGGCGGTTTTCCAAACCCAGCGTGTTAGGTGTTGTAACCGGCATGGTGGCGGGCCTTGGCACCATTACACCCGCCTCCGGCAGCGTAGGCCCGGCGGCGGCTTTGTTGATCGGCCTGTCAGCCGGGGTGATTTGTTTTTATGCCACCCACTGGATCAAACGTAAACTCCATATAGACGACTCCTTGGATGTATTCCCCGTGCACGGCGTGGGCGGCTTTTTGGGGACCTTTTTAGTCGGCATTTTTGCCAGCACCGATTTAGGTGTGTTCTCAGGCTTTGGCTTTGGTGCGGGCAATGAATCCATCGGCGCCCAGCTAAAAGTGCAGCTTATCGGTATGCTGGCGGTGGGTGTTTATACCGCTTTAGTGACCTGGGCAGCGCTAAAAATTACCGGCCTGTGTACCAATGGCATTCGCGTAAGCCCAGAGGATGAATCCCAAGGTTTGGATATCAGCTTGCACGAAGAGGCCGGTTACAAGCTCTAACCCTATAGGGGGCGTCAAGCGCAGCGCCCTCAGGCTAGCCCTCTCCCAAAAGCAGAGGGCTAAAAAGTGCCGCGATGACTTTTTTAATCGCTCAATACAGCAGGCCCTTAGCACAAAAGTAGGGGGCTTGCTGGCTTAGCCATAAACTATTGGCTAGAATGCCCTCCCCGAACCGGGCAGCACGTCTCATCTGCACATTCTGTTGCCCTTAACCTATTAATCCATGGCCCTTAACCGATTCGCCATGGCATTTAACCCATTAGCCTTAACTCATAGTTGGAACTTAGCTTTGGTGTCCTCTGGATTTGCCTGTTTTAAGCGATTGTTTTGCCCAATCCTTTTCGCTTTAAGTGTGTTAGTAGCCACCTGCGCCAAGGCCCAAGAACAATACGGCCTGGGTTGGCAAATTGGCACTCAGGTTGAACACGAAGAAAATCTCTTTCTAAAACCAGCTAGCCAAGCCAATAGCGACACCATCCTAGGCTCCATCGCTGCAGTGGATTACCGCAAGCGCTACTCCTTGCAAACCTTTCAAATCAAAGCCAAGGTCACGGATGTACGCTACGACCGTTTTGATTACCTCGACTACCTCGGCAAAGACCTAGACGCCGCCTGGCTCTGGGCGCTTACGCCTGCATTAACCGGCACCCTAAGCAGCAGCCGCCAAGAAGGCCTCAACAGCTTTGTGGATTACGACGGCAGCAAACGCAACCTGCGCAAAGAGCGCAAAGACGCCCTCGATGTACGCTGGCGCGTAAGTGGCGGCTGGCACCTGGCAGCGGGCGCAAACCAAAGCGCCGTGCGCAACACCCTCGGCGGCGAGCGGTTTGCAGAAGGCGATTACACCGCCAATAACGCCGAATACGGCTTTATGTACAGCTTTCCCTCCCAAAGCCAAATCACCCTAGTGCAGATGCTACAAAGCGGTGAATACCGCAGCCGCACCCTAAGCAACCTCAGCCAGTTCGATTCCGGTTTTGATCAAACCAGCCCTGAGCTGCGGGTAGACTGGCGCTTGTCGGGCAAATCGGCCTTGTATATCAAACTCGGCCACCTGAACCGCGAGCACGACCACTTCCCCCTGCGCGATTACAACGGTACCTATGGCTCCGCCGATTACGTCTGGTACAACGGCGGTAAATTAAAAATCAAACTCAACGCCCGGCAGAATTACAACTCCTTCCAATCCAGCCCCCAGCGCGACCTCATCGACGCCCTCGCCGGGCGGGATTACTACAACGCGAGTTTTTACCGCAGCCAGGTGCTGAGCATAGCCCCTACCTGGCAGCTGCTGGATAAAGTCAGCATCAGCGGCAAGCTGCAGCAGGAGGAGCGAGATTACCAAGGCGGCCTGTTAACTGGCGCCCAGTTGAGCTCCCAGCAAGACACAGGCGGCTTTTGTATTTCTCCGCCTTGCGGCCCCCAGTTGCGCACCCGGCAAGACACCCTGCGCCAGGGCACACTTTCACTGGACTGGGTGCCGAGGGATGTTGTGGCATTGTCGCTGCATGTGAGCCGCCAAGAGCGCGACTCCAATATGCCCACGGCCGACTTTACCGACGAATCCATCGGCATGAGCGCGGTGTTGAGTTTTTAAACCCTAAAGCCGCCGTCTCAACAAGCACAGCAACAACTGGCAAGCACACAACAATTGGCAAGCGAATATAACAACAGGTACTGGGCAGCAAGCCGCCCAAACCAATAAAAAACAAAACCAAAAAGGGGAAGACCATGGCGGCCACTCAAGCCAAGCGAACACTCACCACACTGGCCTGCGCCTTAATGCTGGCCACAGGCCTAAGCAGTTGTGGGCGGGATGACAAACCCAAAACCACCCAAGTTGCCGCCAAGGTAAACGGAGAAGAAATCTCCGTTCATCAAATTAATAGCCTGCTGGCTAAAACCCCCAACCTCACCCCAGACGCGGCCGAAAAGGTGCGCAGTGATGTGTTGGAAAAACTCATCGACCAAGAGCTGATGTACGCCCAGGCGCGCAGCAAAAAACTCGACCGCACCCCTGAAGTGGTCGCCGCCATTGAAGCGGCCAAGCGGGAAATTATCGCCCGCGCCCATTTGGAGCAGTTACTCAGCACTTTGCCTAAGGTCACTGACCAGGAAATCAAAGACTATTACGCCAGCAATAAAGCCTTATTTGCCGAGCGCCGCATCTACAACATCGAAGAACTCTCGGTGGAGGCCAACCCGGAGATTCTGCCCAAGCTTAAAGAGATGGTAGACAGCAAAAGCCTCGATGAACTGGCCGCAGCCCTTAACGCCCTCGGCGCTCAAGCCCGTAAAGGCGCCGCCACCCGCGCTGCCGAGCAGATCGGCTTGGATTTATTACCGCAATTAGCCCAAGTAAAAGACGGCGACAAAGCCCTGATTATCGGCGCTAAAAATTACCTAGTCGTACACGTACTCTCTTCCAAGAGCGAGCCAATAGGCGCTGAGCAAGCGGCACCCAAAATCGCCCAATATTTGCAAACCCAGCGCGTGCAAAAAGCCGTCGCCGACGAGACCAAACGCTTAAGAGATGCTGCGAAAATCGAGTATCAGGGCGAGTTCGTTAAACCAGCTGCTGCACCCGCTGCCGCCAAGTAATCACGCCAGGAGAATTTTATTATGCGAACCATCGCCCATTGGCTTGTGTTAGTGGCTTGCCTGTTTCAGTTGCCAAGTTTGGCGGCCGATAAACCCAACCTCAGCTACCGCTTAGGCTCTGGGGATGTTATCCGCATTACCGTCTTCCAAAACCCCGACCTCGCCCTAGAAACCCGCGTGTCCGAATCCGGCACCATCACCTATCCCTTAATCGGCTCGGTGAGCCTCGGTGGCCTCACCCTGGAAGCGGCGGAAAAACTCATCGCCAAAGGCTTAAAAGATGGCGGCTACGTGCAAGCGCCCCAGGTGAACATGGGCCTGACGCAAGTGCGCGGCAGCCAAGTGTCAGTACTCGGGCAGGTGAACCGCCCCGGCCGTTTCCCGCTGGAAACCTTCAACACACGCCTGTCGGATGTGCTGGCCATGGCAGGCGGTATCGCCGCTACCGGCTCGGATAAGGTTGTCATTACCGGCACCCGCGAAGGCAAAAGCTTCCGCCAGGAAGTGGACTTCCCAGCCATTTTTAACAGCGGCAGCCAGCAGGATATGTTCATCGCCGGTGGCGATGTGGTGTACGTCAACCGCGCCCCCGTGTTTTACATCTACGGCGAAGCCCAGCGCCCCGGCGCCTACCGCATTGAGCGCGAGATGACCGTGCAACAGGCTCTGGCCATTGGCGGCGGCGCCACCCAGCGCGGTTCCGACAGCCGCATCCGCATCAACCGCAAGGGTAGCGATGGCAAAACCAAACAAATCTCCCCAGAGCTGTCGGACCTGGTGTTGCCCGACGACGTCATTTACATCCGCGAAAGCATCCTTTAACGCGCCGCATTCTCTTAAGGAGCCTGCATGAGTATTCAGCAGTTTTTACTGATTTTCTTCGCCCGCAAAGGCCCGGCCATTGCGGTATTTGCCGTAACCGTGCTTACAGCCCTGGCCCTAAGCCTGGTATTGCCCAAAACCTACCAGGCCACCAACACGGTAGTGATTGACTTAAAAAGCCCAGACCCAATCGCCGGTGTAGTACTGCCGGGCATGATGACGGCAGGCTACATGGCCACCCAGGTGGACATAGTTAATAGTGATCGCGTCGCCCAGCGCGCCGTTGGCCTGATGAAATTAGAAGAAAACCCCCTGATTCGCGACCAATGGCAGCAAGAAACCCAAGGCCGCGTCAGCCTGCCCGTGTGGATGGGCAACCTGCTGCAAAAAAACCTCGATGTAAAACCCTCCCGCGAATCCAGCGTGGTGAACATCACCTTTAGCGCCCCGGACCCAGCCTATGCCGCTGCTGCCGCCAACGCCTTTGCCCAAGCCTATATAGATACCACCGTGCAATTAAAAGTGGACCCGGCCAAGCAATACGCCAGCTGGTTTGAAACCCAAATTAAATCCCAGAGCGACCGCTTAGACGCCGCGCAAAAAGCCCTGGCGGATTTTCAAGAGCAATCCGGCATAGTGATCTCCGACGGCAGGCTGGATTACGAATTACAAAAATTCAACGAACTCTCCACCCAGCTGACCATGGCCCAAGCCCAAGGCACAGACTCCAGCAGTAAACAGCTGCTCACCCAGGTGGACACCTTGCCCGAAGTGATGCAAAGCCCGCTCATTAACCAGCTCAAAGCTGAGTTAGTGCGCATGGAATCCAACTTAAAAGACCTCTCCGGCAACCTAGGCGTTAACCACCCCGCCTACAAGCGCGCTTTATCCGAGCAGCAAGCCTTAAAAAATCGCATCGCCGATGAAATCGCCCATGTCACCAGCGCCATTGGCACCGCAGGCTTAGTCAGCCAAGCCAAGGTGGCCGAACTCACCACCGCCATCGAAGAGCAGAAGAAAAAAGTCTTTGAACTGCGCCGCCAGCGCGACAACATCAACCTGTTAATGCGCGATGTAGAAACCGCCCAGCGCGCCTACGACGGCATCAGCCAGCGCTACAACCAAATCGCCCTGGAAGCCCAATCGGCGCAAACCAACGTCGCCGTGCTCACCCCGGCCACTCCGCCCCTTAAACACAGCAAGCCCAAAGTGGTGATCAATGTGCTGGTGGCCATTTTCTTAGGTGGCTTATTAGCCCTCGCCCTCGTGTTGGTGCAAGAAGCCCTCGACCCGAAAGTGCGAAGCCAAGAGGCCCTCGCCCAGGCACTGCCCATGCCCTGCTTAGGGCAGGTGAACACCTTCAGCAAACGCACCGTTAAAACCTCAGCTCCCTTAAAGGCCGCCGCATGAGCCAGAACAAACTCCCGCCCCGCACCCTCGGCGCCCAGTTAGTGGACGAAGGCCTGCTCACCCCCGATGCCGTTGAGCGCACATTGATCCGGCAAAAAGAACAGGGCCAGCGCTTTGGTGAAGCCGCCGTAAGCCTAGGTCTAGTAGAAGAGAGCCAGCTGGCCCAATCCCTGGCGCGCCAGTACGGTTTTACCTACCTCGCCGCCAACGACACCCGCATTCACCCCAGTGTGGTGAGCGCCTTCACGCCGGATAACCTGGCGGTAGAGCAATACAAAAACCTGCGCAGCCAACTGGCCCTGCGCTGGTTTAACCAGGGCAACCAAATGCTCGCCATTTGTAGCCTAGAAGCGGGCGATGGCCGCAGCCTTACCGCCGCCAACCTGGCCGTGGTCTATGCCCAAATGGGTAAAAAAGTTCTGCTGATAGACGCCGATTTGCGCCACCCAAGCCAGCACCAACTCTTTAGCGAAGCCAACAACACCCAAGGCCTCAGCTCAGTACTGGCGGGCCTGCACAGTTTTGAATCCGCCATTAGCCCACTTGCGGCCATGCCCGGTTTAAGCCTGCTCAGCGCCGGTGCCCACGCCCCCAACCCAACCGAATTGCTCGCCAGCAACCGCTTTGCCCATGCGTTGGAAGTACTCACCAAACACTACGACACCATTATCATCGACACCCCAGCAGGCAACCTCTACCCGGACAGCCTAGGCCTTGCGCGCCTTGCCCAGGGCGCATTAATTGTTGCGCGCAAAAACACCACCAGCGTCACCGCCTTAAAACAATACGCCGACCAACTCACCCAAATCGGCGTAAGCCTAGTGGGTTCGTTTTTAACCTTCGGCTAGTGCGGCCCGCCCATGACAGATGTACAGCCAATCAGCCCAGCCGCAGCCATTAGCGGCAAAGCGCAACTCATCGAATGGGCGCCCATACTGCTTGGGCTGGCGGTGTTGTTCATACCCACTTATTGGCGGCTGGGTAGCACCATATGGGTGACAGACGAACAGGGCCACGGCCCCATAATTCTCGGCCTCGCGCTTTGGTACATAGCCCAGCAGCGCAGCCTGATTCACGCCCTAATACCCAACCCGCGTAAAGCCCTAGGCATAGGTTTTTTTAGCCTCGGCCTTTTAGCCTATTGTTTAGGCCGCTCCCAGGATATTTTATTGCTGGAGGTGGGCGCGCAAATTCCCGTGCTTATGGGTTTATTGCTCATCGCGCGCGGCTGGGCAGCCGTCAAAATCCTCTGGTTCCCGCTGTTTTTTTTAATTTTTATGGTGCCACTGCCTGGTGGGCTAGTAGATGCCCTCACCATGCCCATGAAAATCGCCGTCTCCTGGGGCGCCGAGCATATTCTTTATTATTTTGATTACCCCGTATCCCGCAGCGGCGTTATTTTGGCCGTGGGCCAATATAAATTATTAGTGGCCGACGCCTGCGCAGGCCTGCACACCTTATTCACCCTGGAGGCCTTAGGCCTTTTATATTTGCACTGGGTAAAACACGAATCCTATTTCCGCAACATCACCCTCGCTATTTTAATTGTGCCCATCTCCTACACCGCCAACACCATCCGCGTGATTATTCTGTGCTTGGTGACATTCTATTATGGCGACGAAGCAGGGCAGGGGTTTATTCACGGCTTTGCAGGCATGGTGTTATTCCTCACCGCATTAATTTTTATTATCGGCGTGGATAGCACATTGCAGTTTTTTGCTAAGCGCTTTGGGGCCGCCAAATCATGAGCGCGCCCAAACGTAACATTTGGCTGCTAGTGGCCATGTTGTTCGCCGCAGCGGCGGCGTTTGGTTTAACGCCTAGGCATAAAATTGCCGAGCAAAACCCAATGCCCAAATTGGCGGATTTAATCCCTGACCAATTTGGACAATGGAAGGCAGTACAGGCCATTAATCATATTGTGGACCCAGGCCAAAAAGCCTTATTAGATAGATTGTACGAGCAACAACTCTCGCGCACCTACGAAAACGCCCAAGGCTACCGCATCATGTTGTCGATTGCCTATGGCGGTAATCAAAGGGATGAATTGGAATTGCACAAGCCAGAAATCTGTTACGTGGCACAGGGTTTTGTATTGCAGGACAAACAAAAAACATCCTTACCCATAGCGGAGAATTTTATTCCGCTCACACGCTTGCGCACCAACATGGGTAACCGTGCAGAACCAGTAACCTATTGGATTACCATAGGCGACACAGTGGTCAATAATGGCTACGCCAAAAAATGGGTAGAACTTAAATACGGCCTATTCGGGAAAATTCCTGACGGTGTACTCACGCGCATATCATCAATAGATGACGACTGGGAGCAAGCATTTACTACGCAGCAGCAATTCATTTCGGAATTGATGACAAATCTTGAACCAAATGTTAGAGCAAAGTTTTTAGGTAAACAGATCCCGCAACATTAAAACCATTTCTTGAAGTAAATTATTTGCGTATCCATTAAAAGTGTTAATGAATCCCAGCGCGGTAAAGGTTAAAATAATGTTGCAGCGCAATCCTTAGCAAAAATTCTCCTCCATTGGAGGGGGAGCAATGTCCATAAGTTAAGAATAGGATGCGGTTTTCTCTCGCCCAGAAACCCCACCCCAACCCTCCCCTAAAAAAGGGGAGGGGGCAGAAAAGCCTTGAAAAAATTGATATTCCTTCGTTAAAGGCTTTTTGGCTCCTCCTCCTTTTAAGGGGAGGGAGCGGGAAAGCCTTGAAAAAAGCGATATTCCTTCGTTATAGGCTTTTTGCCTCCTCCCCCTTTTCAAGGGGGAGGCTGGGAGGGGGTTTCTGGTAGAGGGGGAGTCTCTTAGAAAAGGCAAGATGTCATTAACTTAACAACATTGTGCAGGGGCGGGGTGGTTCAACTAAATCTACTGGCAAAACCAAGCACCAGCAGTACACATACAAAAGGCAAAAATTCCCCTCCACTGGAGGGGTGCCCCGCAGGGGCGGGGTGGTTTAAACCAAATCCATCCAAATAAACCCACAGAGTGGCTTTAATCCACGCGCATCCAAATTAAGCGCTCAAGCGGCCATTCATCCGCGCTACAACAACACGCGTCAATACACATAAGGTTTAAAATTTAATGCCCCAAAAAACATTACGCATTCTCGGCATCCGCGGTGTACCCGCAGCACACGGCGGTTTTGAGACCTTTGCAGAGCATCTAGCGCTGTACCTAGTTGAAAAGGGTTGGAGGGTAATTGTGTATTGCCAAGAAGACGGCATAGGCCCCCGTTTTGAAGACACATGGCAAGGCGTTGAACGCGTGCATTTCCCTATTGAAAATTCAGAAGCCTTAGGAACAATTTTGTTCGACTGGAAAGCAACTGTGCACGCAGCACAACATAAAGACTTGTGTTTAACCCTGGGTTACAACACCGCTGCATTTTGCAGTGTTCTACGCTTAAAAAACATTCCAAACCTAATCAATATGGATGGCATAGAGTGGTCTCGTGCCAAATGGGGGCCAGTGGCCAAAGCTTGGTTTTGGTTAAATGAATGGGCCGGTTGTTTTTTAGGTAACCATTTAATTGCCGACCACCCGGAAATAAAAACCCATTTACAAACCCGTGTAAATGCCAAAAAAATTACCACCATCCCCTACGGTGCCGATGCCATCACCGAGGCAAGCACGGCAGTGCTGGAGCAGTACCAATTAGAACCTGGCCGCTACTTTACCGTTATAGCCCGGCCAGAACCGGAAAACTCACTGCTTGAAATTGTGCGAGGTTTCTCCGCCACCCAGCGCAATTACAAACTGGTCGTGCTGGGTAATTACCACGCCCACAATGCGTATCATCAAGCGGTAAAAAATGCCGCCAGCAGTGAGGTGTTATTTACTGGTGCCATCTACGATAAATCCATAGTGCAAGCCTTGCGTTTTCATAGCGCAGCTTATATTCACGGCCACCAAGTGGGTGGCACCAATCCTTCTTTGGTGGAAGCACTTGGGGCAGGTAACGCAATTATCGCCCACGATAATCGTTTTAATCGTTGGGTGGCCGGGGAGGGTGGCGTTTATTTTTCCAATAAAGACGATTTTTCTCAGCGCTTAAGCGAGCTTTTAGCCTCCCCCGACCAATTAGCTCAATTACAGGCCGCCAGTAAATTACAGTTTCAAACACAATTTACCTGGCCACAGGTATTGGCTCAGTACGAGCAACTATTAACCCAGTATGTGCCGCGCTAACGCGGCCCTCAAACTCTAGGGCAATATCCCGTGTTTCCCGAATCCGTTGTTAACCGCTCACCATGGCGTTAATTAAAAATATTGCCCTTATGGGAACCTCTACGGCTATGCGTTTAGCCTGCGGGTTGCTGACCTTTGTGGTAATGGCTCGCCTATTGGGGCCGGATCAGTTTGGCTTGTTAATGCTTTGGTTTTCCATTTCTACACTTATGTGCCTGCTAGCCAACTATGGTTTTACACCGTATATACTGCGGGAGATAGGCGCAAAGCCAACCCAGGCTGTCAAAGTAATGAGCGATGTGCTTACCGCTAAATTAATGTTAAGCGCATTTATAGCTATTGCGGGTATTGGTAGTTTTTTGTTTTTACCCGCATCAACCTTTTACCTATTTATTGTACTGTTGCTCGCCCAATTAGCCGACTCCATGACCGAGTTTTTTAATGTAGGGTACAGAGCAACTAATCGCTACGGCAGTGAAACACAGCTGGCAAGCCTCTCGGCGGTTATTCAATTAATTTTAGTCAGTGCGGCCTGT
>JAXMGD010000006.1:0-363588 GCA_046347475.1 Marinagarivorans sp.
TGCGGCAGGCAGGCGCTTCTTGATCGTTTGTTCGAAGTGCTATTAATCCAGCTGATACGGCAACTAATGGAAAAAGGAGGAGCGCAGATTGGCTTGCTTGCAGGGTTGGCGCATCCCCAATTGAGGCAGGCCATAGTTGCTATGCATGAGGCGCCAGAAAAAGATTGGTCGGTGGAGAGCCTTGCGGCGCAAGCGGGTATGTCTAGAAGTGCTTTTTCAAACCAATTTCGCGAAACTATTGGAGAAACTCCCGCGAGTTACCTTCAACGCTGGCGAATCGGTCTTGTACAAAAATGGTTAAAGAGCGGGCAGCCTCTCAAGCTGATAGTCGAGGAAGCGGGTTACAGTAGTGAGTCGGCACTATCGCGTGCATTTAAATCGCAATGCGGGTGTTCGCCTACCGAGTGGCTTAAACAGGAGCGTAGCACCCAATACAATTAATAGGGGGCTTCTGGATATTTACTTGGCTTGCCTATGCTGGATTGAATCTGCGGTTTGATATGTATTTGTTGGGTTTATATTCTGCAATAAATCGTGCGTGTTCCCTCGCAATTTCGCCTCAGGTGAAATTCTGCTGCCCCCTAAGCACTATTTATTTCTTACCCGCCAATAAGTTGCCCAGATAATCCAGCCTGCCACTATGTGTCTTCCTTGCGGCGGCCGTCATCCATGACGAGTCTTGACCGATTAAACGCTAATAATCGCAGCCATGATATTTTTTTGGCGTTTTAACTAAGGCTGAAATTTCTCGCCACCTCATGGGTGATTTTTTGACGGAGTTCTTCAGTGTTGTCTACTGCATTGATAGTTGCTCTGTTCTTCTGCAGGATTGCCGAGTGCCCAGCCTATTAAATGGTGTTGCTGATTGTTATAACCAAAAAATCAAATTTTCCAAACTCCCCTCTCAAAACATCCTAAATGCCATAACCACACCTCCCGCTTAGTTAGATTTTAAATGTATAAGCGATCAATAAAACACCAGTGGCAGTTTTAATCACGCCTATTGGGTGGGCAGCTTTATTCAGGTGAATTATTTTTTTATCTATTTTTACAGTGTTTTTTATCTATTTTTGGCGTGTGATACCGCTTGCTGCCATTTGATCTAAGGAACGCCTAATCCATACAAAAGCCGTTTATACAACTTATAACCAACTCTACTAGGCTCAAATAAAGGGTGGCAAAAACCCTCAGGGCGCGCGAAAAGCAGCGCCAATTTTTGACTCACATGCGGTACGTTGCGTTTAAGTGCGCACAGCCCGCCGGACATTGGGTATTCGTCCCGGGGATAAAACATGAATCAGTGGAATTGCTTAGGTGCGGCTAAGGTTAAGCTGTGTGGTGTGGTGGGCCTGGTAGCGGTATTAACGGCTTGCGGTGGTGGCGGCAGTAAAAATACTGCGAGCACGGGAGGTGGCGATCAGACTCCACCGGTTGTTACCGGCAGCAATAACAGCAAAAATACCCTGAGTAGCTCCAGCTCTTCCAGTTCTTCTAGCAGTTCCAGTTCTACATCGAATTCTTCCTCTAGTTCTTCCTCCAGTTCATCAGGTGCGCTGGTCAATGTTGCTTTAAGCGGCACTATTACTTACGACCGTGTAACCCATTTACCTAACGGTGGCCTAAATTACAACGCCATTAATGCCATGCCTGCACGGGGTGTGGTGGTGCAATTAATTGGCAGCCAAAATGAAGTCTTATCCACCACTGTGAGTGATGCTCAGGGTGTGTATCAATTTAACGTTAAAGCCAATACCAATGTAAAAGTGCGTGTGCTTGCGCAATTAAAAAATACCAACCCCAGTTGGGCCGTGGATGTGGCCGACAACACCAATAATAATGCTGGTTATGTATTAGAAGGCAGTTTGGTGAGCAGCGGCAGCAATAGCAGCCAGGTGCGTAACTTGCGCGCGGCGAGTGGTTGGGCCAACGGCAGCTACAGCCAAACCCGCGCCGCCGCGCCCTTTGCTATTTTAGATTCTATTTACGACGGTTTATCGCTCGTTGCTGGTGCAGATTCAAGTCTTAATTTACCTGAGTTACATGTGCGCTGGAGCGAAAATAATGTCTCGGCAACCGGTAATTACGCACTGGGTTTTATCGGCAGCTCCATGTATTCCAGTTACGACAATACTATTTATATTCTTGGCAAAGAGAATAACGATACCGACGAATATGATCGCGGTGTGATTCAACACGAGTTGGGGCATTTTATTGAGGATAAACTCTCCCGTAGCGAAAGTTTAGGCGGCGCACATAATTTAGATAGCCGCGTGGATATGCGCGTAGCCTTTGGTGAAGGCTGGGGCAATGCATTTTCCGGTATGGCCAGTGGCGATAGTGTGTACCGCGATTCCATGGGGGCTACACAAAGCCAAACCTTTAAATTTGATGTGGAAGATAACCAGGGTTTTGCCAAGGGTTGGTTTAATGAGCGCTCCATCCACAGTGTGTTGTACGATATTTTTGATAGCAATAACGATGGCGTGGATACGGTTTCGTTGGGCTTTAAACCTATTTTGGCGGCATTACACAGCAGCGACTATATTAATTTCCCCGGTTTAACCTCTATTTATCCGGCCATTGAGTTAATTAAACGCGCCAACCCGCAGGCAGAAACTGCTATCAGTGCCCTAATGCAAAACCAAGCTATTTACGGCACGGGTATGTACGGTACAGGCGAAACCAATGATTCCGGCTACAGCACTATGCTGCCCATTTACGAGCAATTATCGCCTGGCGTCAGCAAAGAGGTGTGCAGTAATAATCATTGGCAAGAAACCAATGGAGCGGATGTACGCCGCTATTTATTGGTGACTATTCCCAGTGATAATCAATACACCATCAGTGTAAAAGGTGCCGCTAGTACAGACCCTGATTTACGCCTCTGGCGCAATGGTAAATTTTCGCTGCAATCCACTTTAGATAAAGCGGGTTTAGAAACCGTCAGCAAAAAACTTAATCAAGGCGTCTATACCCTTGAAGTGTACGATTCCACTAATGCCGACGACGACCCAAATACCGGTGGCAAAATGTGTTTTTCAGTGAGTTTAACCCAGGGATAATTGTATGAAATTAATAAGCCTTATTATTATCGCCGCCAGCCAGATCGCCTTGAGTGCACAGGCAGGAGTAGGGGAGTTAAATTTTACTGCCTTAAGTAAACCCAGCGTGTTTAATCCTACGGCTGTACATGCCCACGGGTGCGCGCGCAAACCCGGTGCAGAAATTGCCATCAGCGGCCGTGAATTTTTTAATTTACAGCCGGGCCAGGTAGATAATTTGGCGGTGGATTTAACCGGCACTGTCGGGCAAAAACTCAGCGTGCGCATCAGCGCGGAAACTAAAGGCCTGTTGTTGCAAGGGCCGCAGTCTATTGATTTGGCAGTGGGCCCTGAGCAGGTAGCGAGTTTTAATCTGCCTGTTAAAGCGCTGTTAGATGGCCGTTGGGTTATTAATTTAATTGTGCAAAGCGAAACCGCCGATGGCGAAGTGGCTGGCCGCGCCTTGGCGCTGGTGGTGCAGGTGGGCAATATGCAGCTGGTGGGTGGCGGCCAACAAAAAGCTACCCAGAGTGATTCGGCTGGCGCCCCGGTTATTGTGCTGCCTGCCGCGGAGGAAATCCTGTAATGTTCACAGGTATTTGTGGCAGTGGTTAATGGGTATTTAACTATGCACAGCAATTTATGATGTTGGCGACACAATAAATCGTGCTGATCTTTAGTGTTGTCACGCCGCTAAAACAGGCGAAAATGACCGGGTCATCTTGTTTTATCAAAACCTACGACGGCATCCAAGCCTGTTTTACTAGCTGTACGGAAGCAATGAATACACATTTTTTCAGACCGTCAAAAAGAGGGACCTTTTTGACGAGCCTGCACGGATGTATTCACGGCGTGTCTGAAATAATGTGTATTCATTGCTGGTGCCTAGATAGTATTACCCCGGCACGAAAAATCGCCGGTTTAATAGGGCACTAAAAACCAGTGCTATTAGATTTAAACGCTTGCCATTGTCTGCGCAAGCGTTTTCGCAGCCGTAAAATCTGTTTTACCCGAACCTAATTTGGGCAATTGCGGCACCAGGCACCACTGGCTGGGAATGGCCAGGGGGTTTAGGCCTGCAGCCTGCAATTGTTGCCGCAAAGTATCCGTTTCTAACGGCACCTCGTGCAGGGCAATTAATTTCTCGCCTTTTTTATCGTCGGGCAGATTAATGACCACCACATCAATTTCCGGGTTGTTAATCTGCTCTTTTATGGCGGTTTCCACCTGGGTCAGGCTAATCATCTCACCGCCTATTTTGGCAAAGCGCGAGTAGCGATCGACGATAAAAATAAAACCGTCTTCATCTATGTAACCTTTGTCTCCGGTGACATACCAACGCATGCCGTCGATTTCTTTAATGGCGCTAGCGGTTTTTTCGGGGTTATTTAAATAACCCACCATTACCTGGGGGCCACCAATTAATATCATGCCCGCCTCACCGGTGGGTAGTTCACTAAAAGTCTGTGGGTCAACAATTTTTACGCTGGTGCCCGGCAGTGGCATGCCGACGGAGCCTGCGCGCTGGCCCACTTGGGTCTGCCAGCTTTCCAACTCTAATTTATCCGGCAAGTTTACACTGGCCACTGGAGCTACTTCTGTGGCGCCGTAACCTTCGTAAATAGCGATATTAAATTTCTGGCTAAACCCGCTGCGCACTTCGGCGTGTAATTTTTCCGCACCCGCGACGACAAAACGCAGGCTATTTAACATCAGCGGTTGTATTTTAGTGTTGCGCACATAGAGGCGCAAAAAGGTGCTGGTGCCAAATAAAATAGTGGCGCGGTAGGTGGCTATGGCTTTGGCGCTGCCTAATACATCGGTGGGGTCGGCGTGGCATACCATGGGCAGGCCTTGCACCAGGGGCAAAAACTGCGTGACGGTTAAACCAAAGGCGTGAAAAAGCGGCAAATTGGCCATCACCACATCATTGTCTTCCATATTTAATACGTCGGTAATTTGTTTGACGTTGGCCAATAAATTTTTGTGGCTGATTTGTACGCCTTTAGGTGCGCCTTCGCTGCCGCTGGAAAATAACACCACCGCACAGGCCTCAGGCGTAACCGGGGTGATAAATAATTTGTGCAACAGCCAGGCCGGTAAGAGGCGTACCCACACAAGGGTGATGAGTTTTTCGCGCGGGGTAATATGTTTGGCGAACTCCTCCAATTTAATTAGTTGCACACCGCTGAGCATGTCTTCCAGTGGCATGCCCTTAGCCGCTAATTTTGTTAAAAAGCGCTCAGAGGTATACACAGTGCGAATACCCGCCTGCTCCAAGGCCGAACGCAAGGCTTCTTGGCTGGCGGTGTAATTTAAATTAACCAGGGTTTTACCGCTGAATAATACGGCCATGTTACAAATAACACCGGCCGCACCCGTAGGCAGTAACACGCCTACGCTGGATTCCGGCAGTTGTTTGATGCGTTTGGCAAAAGTAATGGCGGCCGTGAGTAATTTGCCGCCACTTAATTCTGCGCCCATGGTGTCAAATAATTGCGTTTGGCCCGCTTTCTTTTTTAAGCTGTTGACCATGGATTGGCTTAAATTGCCTAAATTATCGATATATTCCTGCCAGGAGCTGATGGATAAATCCAGTACGCGGCGTTTGACTATATCGGCAGTGGTGGTTTTAGCCAGCGGCTGGCCAAAGGCAACAATTAAATCTCGTGTTAAACCGGCATTGGATTCTTTTTTTAAGCGGTTGGATGAGCGACTAAATTGACTGCCCCAGAGGCCGCGTAAATAAAACGGCACAATTACAACATCATCGCCCACCTGGCTGCAGGCCCGCTCAAATCCTTTGCGAAACTCACCTAAATGGCCGGTGCGGCTGATGGAGCCTTCTGGGAATAAACACACCACTTCGCCGTTATTTAATGCTGTGGCCACATCATCAAGGGCCTTGCGGCTGCGGGCGCCCGGCTCAATGGGAATACAGCCGAATAAATCAAAAAACCATTTTAAAAACCAGCGCGAATAAATACTGCGAATCATCACAAATCGCACGGGGCGGGGGCTGGCTAATTGCAATATTCCCCAGTCGATCCAACTGACGTGGTTGCCCAGCATTAATACACCGCCTTGGGGCGGGATATTTTTAATGCCCTGCGCCGCGATGTTATAGCGGCGCGTTAATATGTAGCCGAGGGCTGCGCGCATAAAACTCTGCGGCAATTGCCATACGGTGTAGCAGCAGCCAATTAGGGCTACCCAAGCGATTAATTGCAGCAGGGTTTTGCTGCTTAAATTCAACAGGCTGAATAAAAAAGTGAGGCCTAAGAAACTGAGCATTACCACGTTTTGCACCCAGTTATTCGCAGCCAGGGTGCGGCCTAATTCATCGCTTTTGGCGTTAAATTGAATCAGTGCGTTCAGCGGTACAGTAAATAGGCCACCGCAAAAGCCTACCAATAAAAAAATCAGTGTAAATGCGCTAAAACTGTGTAAAAACGTCAACACTGCAAGGCCTAAGGCAATGCCCAAAGCGCCCATAGGTAAAAGGCCGGTGTCGATATAGTTTTTTGAGACGCGCCCGGCCACATAGGAGCCCAGCGCAATACCTATACCCGTGCAGGCTAAAATACCTTGCACGGCGATGGTGTTGTCCAGGCCTAATTCTTCTTTTACAAAAGCTGGAAAGGCCGCCAGCATGACTTGGCCTACACCCCAAAAGGTGGCCAAACCAATAATGGATAAACGAATACTGCGGCTGTGTTTTAAAGGCGCTAGATCGTCTTTAAAACTTTGGCCGGATAAAAAACGGCCCCAGGGAAAGGTTTCGGTTTTAATACTCGGCGCCTGCGCGGGCAGGCGATAGAGCATGGCCACTTCAATTAATGAATTGAAGACTAATAACCAACCAACCGGTGCAATGGCGCGCAGCACATCGGCCTCGCTGGTGGCGCCTTTAGGGTAGAGAATTTCAAACGCAATGGAGTAGGCAAAAATACCGCCTAAAATCGCGATCATAGACACTGCCGACATAACCCCATTGGCCTGGCCTAAACGCTCTTTGCCGAATAATTCTTTTAAATAGCCGTATTTGGCGGGCGAATAAATAGTGGCTTGCGCCGCCAGCAGCAGCGTCATACTAAACGCTGGCCAAAACCAGCCTAAATAATAAAACAACGTAATTAATAGGGTGAGCCCCACCGCCGCCCAAGCGGCAATTTGCATCACGCGGGTTTTGCGGTATTGATCGGATAGGTAGCCCGAGGGGCTTAAGAGAATAATAAACGGGATCAGCATCATTGCGTTGACCAGCGCTGTTAAGGCTACTTGCTGGGGGCCATCGTGGAGTTTAAATACGGTGTTTTGCACAATAATTTTGTGCCCTAAATCCACGAACGCATTTAAAAACGCCGCAATAAACAGCGGCCAACTGCCAGGGGTTTGGCTGATTTTGGGCATGGGAGGTCCTTAACACTAAAATAGGTGAAGAGACCGGAAGTGTACCTTAGCAGGGCGGGTTTTGCTTAAGCTTGATGTTTATTAAGGTAAGCAAACTGTAGTTGAGATTCTTTGAGGAAAGGGACTGTCGATGATGAGACGTTCCCAGGAGGGGATTTCGGGACTATTTAGCACTGATGCGCTCCACAACTTTATGTGGATGGGAAATGGGAAGTAAATACTTTTTAGGTTGCTGGGCTAATGAGTTTTGCCCAGCAGCGAATAGGCTCATCCTTGAGTTTTTTTTGGCGACGGAAAGCTATGGGCGAATTCGCTTCCAGCCAAGAGATTTTAGATAGAGAGCAACATTTTCAGCGCAGTTGGCGCCAGCGGGAACGCTAGATGTGCATAGCTTAGGTGTGCCAGTTCCACCTCGTAAGGACATGCGCATTACGGAGTACATTACCTCATCATAACTTAAGACAAACTCACCGGGGCAATCCGTTCCGTGAAGGTAGCTACAAATCGGCGTATCGGTCCCGCCCGATCCTTTGTCGCCATGGCAATTAAAACACGCGCCGTTACCAAGAGTTTTATACAGATCTTCGCCAGCCGTTATTTTTTCGTTTAACGATATTAAGTAGGCGGTTGTGTTGCGCGCGAAATCATTATTGACTGTGCAGCTGCTGTGGTTCATATCGATTGTGGGAATAATGCGGGTTAAATCCGCCTCTGTATATAAACGCGGGTCTAACCCTGTGCTTGTGCCTCCTTGTCCGAGAATGCCATGGCAGCCTGCACAGCTAGCTTCAAAAATACTTTTACCGACCAGTGCGTCGCCGCTGCCGGATGATGAGCTGGAGCTGGAGGAACTAGAGCTGGAAGACGAATTAGAGCTTGAAGTAGAGGAGGAGCTAGAACTTGCCGTTGAGCTAATGGGGCTAAAACCTACACAAGCAGTTAAAGACAGCGCGGCAAAAAAAATAAACCGCTAACGAAGAAAAAATGCGCATATAAATCCCTGAAAAATACCTGTTTGAACAAAGTGAAGAATATCTAGGATAGAAATAAAAAACCCAAGCTATTGAAAGCCTGGGTGTTTGCGTGACCATTAATTTAGTTTTGTGGTTATTGGCGTTTACGCTGCCAGCCAAGGGATTTTAAGTATAGGGACACATTTTGAGAACAATTTGCCCCAGCAGGAACAGCGTCCGTGCACAGTTTAGGATTTGTGCGAGAGCGACCGTTTGCAGCCATGGCTTCTACGTCTAATTTAATTGCAGCAAAGGTATTACTTTCAACGTCTGTCGCCAAGCACAAATCACCTTGGAGATAGGTGCAAATTACGCTGCTGTTAGTGCTAACACCCCCTGTACCTCTATCACCATGGCAATTGAAACAAGCCCCATTACCAACCGTTTTATAAAGATTTTCGCCGCTTGCCAACAGGGGGGCGACAGTCTTAACCAGGTAGGCGGCTGTATTAGCCGCACAACCGTTAGCGCCAGTGCAGCTGCTATGGTTCATATCAACGGTGGGGATAATTCGGGTTAGGTCGGCCTCAGTGTAAAGACGTGGATCAATACCTGCGGAGGTGCCACCCTGGCCTCGGTCGCCGTGACAGCCAGCACAACTGCCCTCGAACGTGCTTTTTCCTAGCGCCGCATCCCCACCGCTACTGGAAGACGAGCTGGAGCTGGAGGACGAAGAGCTTGAGGATGAGCTTGAGCTGGATGAGGAGCTGGAGCTGGAAGAAGATGAGCCGGTGCTAGATGTTGAGCTTGTAGAGGTGCTGGTACTGGTAGAGGAGGAACTAGAACTTGATGAGCTTGCTACACCGCTGGACGAAGAGCTTGAGCTTGATGAAGAACTACTGGAACTGGATGAAGAGCTTGAGCTTGAGGAGGAGCTGGACGAGGTAATAGTTGCCCCGGTTGAACTACTAGAGCTTGAGCTAGAACTGGAGCTAGTGGTGGGCTTGTTAAACCAGGCTTTCATAAAGGCTGCAGTTTCCACAGAACAGGCGCCAGTACATTTGGGTGATTCGCCTTCTGCCACTGGTGGCATCTGTTGGGCGATGTAACTACGAGTAATTGCCCCTGCGTTTTCTTCGGTAATCGGATAAGACCCTTCGCCCGGCCCACGCCCATGGCAACCCGCACAGCCCATTTTATCGTAGTACTCCGCCCCCGCATTCCCAGCATAATCATTCTTGGTCACTGGCACCTTATCGCCACAGCCAACAAGGCCGGCTAGGGTTAGCACTAATAACGAGCCTGCACCCAGATTACCCAGGTGATGAAAAAGGCGGGAAACGGACATACTCAACTCCAAATCTGACAAATACGTGCTGCAGGGCCAGCACAAAACTAAAAAACCATCCCCTCATTTTATACTGCTTTGGCCACAAACGCGCCGCACACACACGCAGTGGCGTGTGCGTTAGTGCACAGTCTTCCTGGCCTGGCGGCTTTGCATGGGCCGGGCGGGTGAATTCCATTCGTCGCATAATTAGCTTAACGCCTTGAATTCACGGGGGATTGGGTTATTTTTCATTAAGCCGCACAGAATTTGTGCACCCATAAGACGTTTTGGCGCTGGACCCCGTATTTGTTATGACTTTTGATCACTTTGCCCAGTGGCGCCAAACCCTTATAGAGGTACGTCAATCCGAGCCGTGTAGCCTTGAGCTGCGGGATTTTTTAAGCGGAAAAATTCATCATTTACATAGGGCAATACACTTACCCTGTGATGAGCGGGTTGAAGCCTTGGCGATTTATGTGATGAATTATGTTGAGCAGGTGCCCACGCAATTAAAAACCCTTGCCCGCGCTTTGCAGCAAACAGAAGCGCTGCCCAACAGCGAATATTTTTTACAAATTGCCTGCGATTTTTTTACCCATCAACCAGAATTAATTGCTCAAGGTGGCGGCTGGATTACACTTTTGGCGGAGGCCTATTTAGCGCACCGGGTGGTGGAGGAACTCTACGACCGCGCTAATTTACACGGCTATTTTCCAGCGATTACTCAGGCTACGGTGCAGGCCAATATTATTGTGCACGGCGTATTGGGGGAGGCGTTTGCCAATCAACTGGATATGGCGGTGTTTTACGCGGCGGAAAGCTTATATCCTGTAGCCCGCCCGCCGGTCTTAAGCCTCGTCAACACTAAGGCTTCAGCGCCTTTGCATTAGGATTTTTACCCTGGAATGTATTGGTTACGTTCAGCCAGGTAATAAGACCCGTTGTTGCGTATTTCACAAAGCCCATAAAATTACCCGTTACAAAAAAGCCACCCGAAGGTGGCTTTTTTATGGCTGCTTTTACGCCTGGGCTTCGGCTTCCGCTTCAAGTTCTTTGAGATGTTTTTGATCGGCGGCGTGATCCTTGGCAATTAAAACATAAACCGCCGGTAACACAAATAAAGTCATGATGGTGCCGATGGTCATGCCAAATACCAATACTAGGCCGATGGAATTGCGCGCTTCGGCGCCTGCGCCGCTGGCAAAAATTAGCGGTGTGTGGCCTGCGATGGTGGCGATACTGGTCATTAATACGGGCCGTAAACGCACCACCGCGGCTTGTCGAATGGCCTCAATTTTCTCCAGCCCCTGCTCCTGCAAGCGATTGGCAAATTCCACCACCAAAATGCCGTTGCGCGCAATTAAGCCGACCAGCGTTACCAGTCCCACTTGTGAATAAATATTCATGGTGCAGGTAAAGGCGTCTGTGTAATAAGGCATGGGCGCGGGGATTTTTAAAAAGGTAAAAATTAACGCGCCGAATAATGCCAGTGGCACTGAGCCGGCCAGAATAACGATTGGGTCTCGAAAGCTGTTGTATTGAGCCGCTAAGACCAAAAAGATCATCACCATGGCAAAGCTAAAGGCGGGCACAAAGGTATTGCCTTCGCGGCGCAATTGGCGGGATTCACCGGTGTGGTCGATGGTGTAGTTTTTCGGCAGCATTTGGCGCGCTTCGTTTTCCAGCCAGCTTAAGGGGCCATCGATGGGGCCCATGGGTACAGCGCTAATTTTCACCGAATTTAATTGCTGCATACGGTTAATAGAGCGAGGCACCGTTTCGTGTTGGATGCTGGCAATTTCATCCACGCGAATTAAATTGCCCTTGGGGCCATGGATGTAGAGATTTTTTAAATCATCGGGCGTTAAGCGCTCGCCGCGTTTTACCTGCGGAATAACCTTATAACTCTGCCCCGCCATATTAAAGCGGTTCACATAACCACCGCCTAATAAGGTGCTTAAATCGTTTACCACGGTTTGTAAGTTAAGGCCGAGATCGGCGACTTTTTCGCGGTCGATGGCGAGCTCATATTGCGGTTGGTCGAATTTCACGTCGATTAAGCTAAATGCAAACTGCCCGCTGGTATTCATTTTTTGCTGCAATTTAACGGCGTAATCATTTATTTCTTTGATGTCTGCTGTAGAGCTTATGACTAATTCCACCGGGAAATCGCCGCCGCCGGGCAAAGGCGGCGGGGTAATAGGCAGGATCCGCACGCCAGACATTTTGCTCAGGTTTTGTTGCACCTCGGGCAGAATTTCAAACACCGAACGGTCCCGCTCATTCCAGGGTTTGGTCACCATGCCGGAGAAACCGCCGGTGGGGAAGGTAATTTGAAAGGTGAAGTCCGTTTCCGGTACACCCATAAAAGTTTTATTCACCTGCTTGGCATAAAAGCTGGACTGGTCAATGGTGGCGTTAGCCGGTGCATCCACAATACCGAAAATAACCCCCTGATCTTCCATGGGCGCAAGCTCACGGGCGGACATTAAAAACATGGGGATGCAGGCTAAGGAAATTAACACCCAAAACACATATACGCCTGAGCGCGAGCGTAATACGCCATTTAATTTGCGGCTGTAATAGGCTTGAAAGCGATCGAATAGTTTAGCCAGCGGCGCTTCGATGGTTTTATGGGGCTTTAATAATCGCGACCCCAACATTGGCGAGAGGGTAATGGCCACAATGGCGGAAATGGTTACGGCGCCTGCTAGGGTAATGGCAAATTCGCGGAATAAAGTGCCGGTTAAACCGCCTTGTAAGCCAATGGGCACATACACCGAAATCAGGGTAATAGTCATGGCAATAATCGGCCCGCCCAATTCCCGCGCCGCAACTAAGGCGGCTTTAAAGGGTTTTAGGCCCTCTTGAATATGCCGTTCGATGTTTTCCACCATTACGATGGCGTCGTCTACTACAAGCCCTACGGATAACACAATGGATAAGAGTGTTAATAGGTTGAGGGAGAAGCCAAATAATTTCATTAAAAAGATGGCGCCGATAAGCGACAGGGGAATAGCCAGAACGGGAATAATGACCGAGCGGCTAAAGCCTAAGAATAAGAAAATGACGCCGATAATAATCAGCAAGGTTTCAGTCAGGGTGGTGAATACCTCATGGATAGCGGCATTAATATATTTGGTGCCGTCGTAGGCGACGCGGCCATTTAAGCCTGTGGGCAGGTCCGCTTTAATGGCTTCCATCTCTTTGGTAACAGCTTTAATAACATCCAGTGAGTTAGCATTGGGGGCTACCCATACTCCCATAAACACCGCCGTATCGCCGGAGAAACCCACCTCTACACTGTAATCTTCAGCGCCCAATACCACATCGGCCACATCTTCTAATCGAATTACGCCTTCTTCGGTATTTTTAATGACGAGCTTTTTAAAATCCTCGACATTTTTTAAATCCGTATCAGCGCTTAGATTCACTTGCGTGTAAGCACCCCGTGTAGTGCCAATGGCCGCTTGTACGTTATTGGCGGCGAGGGCCTGGCGTACCTCGCTAGGGGTAATATTTAAGGCGGCTAATTGAGCGCTTTTCAGCCAAATACGCATGGCAAACACGCGGCCACCCAAGACATCGGCTTTTTGTACACCGGCAATGGCAGTTAAACGCGGTTGCACGGAGCGGGTGAGGTAATCGGTTATTTGGTTTTGATCGAGAATAGTGGAGCTAAAACTTAAATACGCCGAGGCAAATTGTGAATCCGCCGCTTCAATGACGATGGTGGGAATTTCCGCCTCGGGTGGTAAATCGCCGCGCACCTGATTCACCTTGGCGGAAATTTCCGTCATGGCTTTGAGCGGATCGTAATTTAAGCGCAAATGCACATTCACGGTGGACATGCTCATGGCGCTTTCAGAGGAAATGTAATCAATACCTCCCGCGGATGCTATGGCGCGCTCGATCGGTGTGGTAACAAAGCCGCGCACCAATTCGGCATTGGCGCCGACGTAGAGGGTGGAAATTTTAATCACGGCTATGTCGGAGCGCGGATATTGGCGCACCGTCATGTCGTTCCAGGATTGGATCCCGGCCAATAAAATTAACAGGCTGACCACCAAGGCCAGCACCGGTTTACGAATAAATATATCGGTAAAATTCATGGCGCAGCCTCAATTATTTATCAGCAGGCTTGGGATTTAATTGGTATTCCGGCGCGGGGTTGCTGCTTTCTACCACGGCTTGGCCGTTAAACAATTTAAATGCCCCGGCGGCGACCACTTTTTGCCCGGCTTTAATGCCATCCAATACTTCTACAAAATCGCCGCGTTGCTCGCCGGTGCGGATAAATTGCTGGCGGGCTTTTAAGTTGTTGGGTTTTTCACCGGCTTCTACTACATAAACCGTATCGCCAAAGGGCGCATAAATAATGGCGGTGCCGGGTACGGCTAATACGTTGCGCGGTTCACTTAAGGACACCTCAACATTTACCGCCATGCCGGGGATAAGTTGATTGTCGGCATTTTCAAGGCTGGCTTGGACGGTGGCATTGCGGGTGGTGGGGTTAATTTCGGCACCAATGGCACTGATGGTGGTTTTAAGTAGTTTGTCCGGCCCCTTGCCCAGGTCCAAGCTCACCGCCATGCCTTTTTTCAACTGCATAATCCAGGCTTGTGGGGCGGGGAAATTCACGCGTACTCGGTTGCTCGCTTGCAGGCTCACAATGGGTGCGCCCACTTGTAAGTCTTGGCCTAAATCCACTTGGCGAATACCCAGGCGGCCATCAAAAGGTGCGCGGAGAATTTTTTTCTGCAGGGTGGTTTTTAAATTATCCACATCGCCCTGGGCGGATTCCTTTTGTTGGCGGGCTAAATCCAACTCACTTTGGGAGACGGTATTTTTTTGTTTTAGCTGGCTTAAGCGCTCGAAGTTGGCCTCAGCAAGTTTTAAGCGTGCAGTGAGGGCGGCCAACTGGGCTTCTTCATTGCCCATTTCCTGCTCGATGATGACCTCACCTGCGCGTACGTATTCGCCGGATTTAAATGCAATGCGTTTGACCTTACCGGCCACCTCGGCAGAAATCGTGATGCCTTCAGCGGCTTCAACAGTTCCTATAGCCTTAAATACATTTGGCCAGGCCTGTTGCTCGGCCACAGCACTGGTAATGGTTTCTGGGGGCGGTGTGAAGCTTTTACCCTGTTCAATCATAAAGCCGATCTGGCCACCTTTTATGCCTGCGATGATGGCAAGGATCACCAATACAGCACCGATGCCGATCAAGATGGATTTAAGCGGAGATGTGGTTTTTGTCATAAAACAGTCCAAACCGGGCCAAACCGGAACGTTTAAGAAGAAAGCCTAAGCTGACTAAGGTGCCATACCTGCAATACGACCGCACACACTGGCGTGAAGAGGAGGTGTAAGGCGCACAGGCAAAGGCAAAGACATGGGACAGGCAACGCCCCGGCGATTGTTGCACAGCAATACACCATACCGAAAGGTTTGTTGTGTCTTATAGCGAAAAAAGTGTGCTCCTGGCTCGGGTGTGCCCTTTGCTGGGTATTTCACCGCGGGCGGGTTCAGTCTTGTTTAGGGCGCAATATCATCAAGTTAAGGATTATTGTCCTGTGATGCGGCCCGGGTGAAGCAAAACGCAAACAGGCCGTGTTCGATCTACCTTGGATTTAGCAGCGCTTGATCCAGCCTAGAGCGGGATTAAATTAATGAAATCTGCCGGGCAGGCCGCCTGCGCTGAAGTTTCGGGCATGTCCTTCTGCGCTTTTGCACAAAAGCCTAACCTGGGTTTAATCCATGCGTCGCTAAAGCAAGCAAAAGACCCCGCGCCAATTTTTTAATTGAGTTGCCTGGCCTGCCGTTGCGCTAAATCAAGTCCGTATGGAGTTGGCGAACTATGGTGCGAATAAACCAAAAAAAGTCTGTGCATCGACCTGTACTCAATGTCGCCGGGTGAATAAACCTTGCTGCAAGTGGTGGTCAGTGTGGGCCAAATAAGCCGTGTTTATTTTTTGAAACAGCCCCCGTGTGCCCATGCGAGGCAGGGCTTACCGGCGGCAACTGAAGTTTTCGGTTGAAGATGTGCCGCACAGGCTTAATCAGAGGCTCCTTACTACCCAGTTACCGGCATTGAATACACATTATTTCAGACACGCCGTGAATACATCCCTATAGGCTCGTCAAAAAGATCCCTCTTTTTGACGGTCTGAAATGATGTGTATTTATTGCTTCCGTACAGCTAGTAAGCCTTTGTTGCAAGAGAAATAATTTATTCGCGAGGATTTTATGAGTAAGCGCATTTTAGTGATTCAAGGCCACCCCGATAAAAATCCCGCTCGGCTGTGCAGTGCCTTGCTTGCCGCCTATACCCAGGGCGCCCAGGCGGCAGGCCACTCGGTGCGGCAATTAATTTTGGCGGATTTGGATTTTCCGCTGCTGCGCACAGCGGATGAATGGCAAAACGGGCCTACGCCTAAGGGGTTAATTCAAGCCCAGGAAGATATTTTTTGGGCACAGCATTTGGTGCTATTTTTCCCCCTCTGGTTGGGGGATATGCCCGCCTTGTTAAAAGGTTTTTTAGAGCAGGTGGCGAGGCCAGGTTTTGCATTTAATGGCGATGATACTAACCCGTTTGCCCACAAAGGCTTGGCGGGCCGCTCAGCTAGGGTGGTGGTTACAATGGGGATGCCCGCTTTGGTGTACCGCTGGTATTTTCGCGCCCACAGCCTTAAATCTTTAGAGCGCAATATTTTAGGTTTTGTCGGTATAGGGCCGATTGATGAAACCCTTATTGGTATGGTGGGCGCTTTGCAGCCAAAAGATGGGCAAAAATGGTTAAATAAAATGACTGCCCTCGGGCGGCAGGGCATTTAGTGGCTTCTTAATTTCGCCGCCTTGCTCGCGCCGCGGACGTCAAACATGCAGAGTATTTCTGATAGACAAAAGCAGAGATTTTTTTACGGTCTGTCTGGCCTGTGCTGTATTTTTTACGGTCGGTGAGTTGGCAATTCTGGAGGGCCTGTGTACGCCTGTTAATTTTGATTCTCAGGTGTGTTTAATTGTTTTAATAACCGCCAAGCCAATAAGGCTAAAAGTGCAACGGCGCCTATCAGTGCAAGCCAAAATAAGCCTGTCCGCCAATTAATCCCAAGCCCGGTTTTTGGTGCCGGTAGGGCGGGCGGTGTGCTGAGGGCAATTAATTGCGCGTCGGTCCAGATAGGAGCGGGCCCGGCCGCTGTGTGTTTGGCGACTAACTGATGAAATACCTGGGCGCGATTAAAACTGCCGTTGTCATCGCTGCTGGCCAGTGTAAATGGCGGTGTATTGTTGGCGATAAATTGCAGGAGCGGTGGATGCCAGCTGAATACTAATTCCGCCGCGTCGATTGGCCCACCTGCGGCGAATTCTACCCGCCAGTACTGCGCGCGGTTGCCGTTGATATCGATAGGTTCCGCCGTTTGCCATGTGGTGCCCACTTGAGTATTAAACCAAATACCCTGATGAATTAATTGCCAGGCATCTTGGGGCGTGGCTCGCGCGAATAGGCGCAGGCTATTGGCGTAGGGTTGGGTGCCTAAATGAATACTTATTTGCTCCGCAGGTGCGGATTCCTGGCGGCTAAATTCAAATGCACGCACGGGGTTGCCTGGGCTGTGGGCCTTAGGCGCGTAGGTGCTGGTTTGCTCCTGGGCGACTGTGCCTGCCAGGTTCCAGCGCTCGAGGGCGGCTGCGGGCGGGGTGTGGGTGAGTTGTTGTTCTTCGGCGCTGATCTGTGTGATGCGCAGGTGTTCCGCGCCGCGCAAAATGGTTAGGCGCAGGTAGGCAAACGTCTGTTTGGCCAGGGCGAGGTTAATGCGGTTGTGAATAAGGCTCTGCCCTTGCTCCTGTACCTGCACCAGGCTGCCCTGGCCGAGGCTGTGCCAGTTGAGCAGATCTTCACTGGCGTCCAGCTGTACCAACAGGAATTGATTCTGCGCATTATTTTCCCACTCGAAAATAAGCGCATTAATGTCTTGCTGAACCTCGCGCAGGTCCAATAAATAAAAATCGGCGGTCTGAGGGCTGAGGCTGTCGGTTGTGGTAATGCGCTTGAGTTGATCGCCCTGATAAAGGCTGCGGCTGATCAATACGTCTTTGAGGGCTTGGGCAGAAGTTTCCGCGGCCACCGCAAAAAAAGGCACAGTGTGATGGTTAATGTGGCTTTGAACGGTCGCCTCCTGTGGGCGCCAAGGGGTTATGGCGCTCGGTAGGGGGTTGTGTTGGCCATCCAGCACCACAAAAGACCCATCACCTGCCGGGTTGATTCGGTAAGCACTGTGATTGAGTGGCACCTGCATAAAAGTGCCTGCTTCGCCTGCAATCGTAAAGAGCGGTGTAACACTGGGCGCTGCCTGCAGAAGGGGAATAGCCGCCCAATTGATCAGTGCCATCAGCAGGAATTTATTCATCCGTGTGTGCCTGTGCGCGTTTGGCGGGAATAGGGGATAAGTAGCCAATTAATAACATCAGGGCGCCTACCACCATAAACGAAATAATCCCGGCCAGCGTGCCGGCCCCGGCTAAATCCTGGGTGGCTAATTTAACGACCACAAGGCCTAACAATCCGGCGCCGAGCATCCACAGTTGTCGGCTTTGCAGGCGGCGGGCAATATTCATCACCAGCAAGGCGCAGGCCGTCCAGAGGATAGAGAGCGCCATTTGCACCGCCAAGTCCTGCCAGAGTGCCGTCAATTCATAGGCGATGTGTTGGTAGTGGCTCATGGCCCGCAGTAGCACCACATTGATCCAGATAAATACTAAGAGGCCTAACAAACCTGTGCGCACAGGGCGGGAAATAAAAGTTAACGCAGCGAGTAGTTTGTGTTTGGCTGCATAGGCCAGCAGGAGAATAATAGCGAACTGGGCTAAATCCAGTGGGTTGAGCAGTGGCAGATAATGCGCCGAAGCGCTGGGACTTTTGTGGCAGGCGATGACAAACCAGAGGCTCGCCAGGGCTAATAAAGGCGCGGGCACCCAATTTTTATATTCCTGTTCATAGGCGTTAAAAGGCCAAAACACGCCTTTGGCTGCGGCCATCAGCGCCACCACCGGCAGGCTGATGGCGGCAAACCAGATTAAAGCGGCCGCTGTGCCGTGCAGATTAAACTGCTGTTGCTGCCAGAGCACTTCCCAAAATATCAGCGCCAATAGCCACCAGGCGGTTAACACATGCCAGGCGTTTAACCAGAGGTTTAGCGTTTTACCGGCGGCTAAATCCATCGCTTCCTGGCGGCGCAAGCATTGATAGGCCGTTGCCAGCGCAAGGCCAATGGCCAGCAAGCCCCAGCCGTGGGATGGATGCACATCACTGCTGCCGAACTTCGCTTGCTGGGCACACAGGAGCCATAAAAAAGGCACCAGGGCCATAACGGCGCGCGCTAAGGCTGGCCAGTTAAGGCTTTGGCCCAGGCGCATCATCAGTTGGGCGCTCAGTGCAGCCAATACCATAATGGCGGCCAGGTGGTGTTGGGCGCTGATATGGGCGCTAAGCTCGCTAATACCCGCCACGCACCACCACAAAATGCCCAGCCCTAAACCCAGGCTGGCTATTACAGGTTCCGCCGCCCGCAGCTGTGTTCGGTAGCGATGCAGTAGATAAGCCAGGGTAAAACTGCTCAGCGCTAATAACAGCAGCGCGAGAAAATCGCCGCTGATAATCGGCGTATCACCTGTATGCACGCCTTTAATCGCCAATAACGAAAATGTTGCTGCGGCATGTAATAAATATGCGGCAAGGCGGGGCCGCAGGCGTGCCTGTCGCAAGCCTACCCAGAGTAAACCGCAGGCTTCCAGCGCCCAGCTCACGCTGGTCCAACCGACATTGAGAGCCAGGGGAATGGCGAGGGTGGCAAAGCCAATGCCGAGGGCCAGGAAGGATTCTATTAATACCCGCTGGGCTTGCCTGTGGGCTTGCACGAGCCAATAGGCAAGGGCCAGATAGGTTCCCGCCAGTACTAGCGCGCTAATGGCCAGGCCATATTCGGTGTGTTTTAGCAGCGCGGTTTGTAAGCCAAAGGCAATTAAGGGCAGGCCAAATACCAATGAGCCATCCACCAGGCCTTTAAGATTGGCGGGCTGTTTTAAGGAAAATAAAATGGCCACACTTAAATAAAGTGCAAAAAACGCGACTAAAAAGGGCTGGGTGCTGAGGTAGTGCTCGGGCGAATATTTTAAAACGCCCCAGGCGGTGGTAATCACAAAGGTGAACATAAAACCCACCCAGTTGAGCAGGCGCCAGGTTTTATACAGGGCAATCGCTAAAATGCCGCAATTTAAAAGCAAATAAAAACTAAATAAACCCACATGGCTGCCCGAGCCGCTGGAGGTGAGAATCGGCGTGAGAAAACCACCGGCACTGGCCAAAATAGCCAGCACCTGCGCATTTTGTAACAGGGCTAGGGCAACACCTAATAACACCACCGCAAACAATAAACCAAAGCCTAGGCTCAGGGGCATGAGGCCGTAGAGCTTAGCGGCGGCAAACAGCGTTAAATAAATCACCCCAATGGCGCCGCCTTGTAACACCAAGCCGTAACCGCCAGGGCGCGCGCGGGTTTTCCAGCCGACACCTAATAATGCCGCCGCCATAAATAAAACCCCGCTTAAGCGCAGTTCAATCGGCAATAAACCTTGCCCGGCCGCATATTTCACTAAAAAACTCACACCAAAAAATAACACCACCATGCCTACCCGCACGATGGGATTACCCTGGGTGAAAAACGCCGCCACTGCGGCGATGAGTTTTTCCCCGGCGCTGGGTGCGCGTGGGGCGGCTGCCGCGGCGCGCGCTTTGGAGGCGGTTGCTGGCGGCAGGGGCACAGGGTTCTGGGGCGGCGCACTTGCGGCGGCCGAGTTGAGCGGCTCATTAATTAGCGCTGCAGCCGAGAGCGTTGCAGGGGGCGGATCATTGCTGAGGGGCCCCAGGTTTTCGTTAATCACCTGAGCCAGCGGTTTTTTGAGGGCCACCGGTAAGGGCTGCTCAGTTTGAGTATCCGGCGTTAGGTTTTTAGTCTGGGCCGATAGCTGTTGCCTGAGTTTTATCAGTTCTTGGCTGAGGTTTTTTACCTGAGCATCCAGGCTGTTCAGTCTGCTTAGCAGGTAAAACAGCCACAGCACAATGCCTACGAGCACAATGATCATTATTACATTCCTAAAAACCTGAAGACGCTGTGATCCATGCCAAAACCCCTAACCATAAATCCGGCGAGCCATTATTAATCCGGCGTAAAAATCGCGGGGTTAATCAATCGCGCTGAATAAACGCTTGGATGGTGTTGAACAGGCTTTGACCCGAGCGATAAACCCACAGGTGAATAATCAAACGGGTGAGTATTCGTGACGGGTTAATCAAGCGCGCCTGATTATAGAGGATTCTGGCTCGCCAATTGGCGCGCGGCGTTTGCCTTAGCCTGTCGGCGAGTATTCTGTGCGCCTCATCGCGTTTGTTATTCACTGGGTGGCTTTTATTCTCAAGATAAACAGTGCAGCTGAAGTTATAGGGTTAAGAGCGACTTAAATAGCCTTACCGCCCAGCTACCCGCGGCTCACCATTAGAAGACTGATCCGCGCGCTGAGGCCGGAGCCAGAGAGGGCTGGATGATTTATTTCGGCTGAGAAACCTACTAAAGCCGCATAACCTGCCCGCCTCGTTAGGGGGCGAAACGGCGGTGGGTTATTGGTATGTCGAGGGTCGTTGTACCGCAGGCAGTACCTCTCTTTGTGCGTGATATGCTCCAGTGGCGCCCTAAGAAATAGGGTTGAACCAACCCGACCACTTAATTGCTTATTGAAATACTGCCTTGCCAGACCGTCGTCGCCAACCTGTTTCAACAAGCCCTTATGGCGGTTGCAGGAAGGTGTTATTTAATTTTTAAAATTGCTCACCGCCACTGGATTAAAACGCCTATGCCACAAATGACTGCTTTTTTCATGTTATTAATTAGCCTGCTGCTGAGCGCCTGTGGTAATTCCGGTGGGGGTGCGCGGGGCGGCAACAGTGTGAGTAGTTCGTCTAGCAGTTCGTCCAGCAGTTCATCCAGTAGCGGTATCGCATACACCTATTTAGGCAGTGTGCAGAAAAATTTAGCCATTACGTCGGCCATTACCGGTATTACTTATCCCTATCATGTGTACCTGCCCTATAACTACGCCATTTCGGCAAAAACCTACCCCATTATTTATGGAACTGATGCCCAGTGGACGTTTAATCACTTTTCGCAAACCCTGGATGCGCGCAATAAAGACGTGATTTATGTTGGCATTGAAGAAGGGCCGCTTAATTCTAACCGGCGGTTTACCGATTTTTACGGGCCGGGCGTGGGCGACTATATTAAGTTTTTTAAAACAGAATTTGCCCCCCTGATGGAGCAGACCTATCGCACGAATCACCAACGCACTTATGTGGGCACCTCCTTAGGTGGTTTGCTCGGCAGCACACTGCTTGCACGCGAGCCAGTGGAGCAGCCGTATTTTAAACACTATCTATTATTTGACGGGTCTTTTTTTGCCATAGATGCCGCTGGTATTAATGAAGAAGTCAGCCGTTTTAACGCGAGTAAACAATTAAATATCACGCTGATTTTAACCAGTGCTAACCCGGGCAATGAAGAATCGGTAAATGGCTTGCAAGAGCGTTATAAGGCGCGGGCCTATGAAGGGCTAACCCTTTACCGGCGCTCCTATGCTATTCCACATAATGATGTGGCTGAACCTTCGTTTGATGACACAATTGATTTGATTTTTTAAATGGGTATTAACATTTCAGAAGCGCCGCAAATGCTTCGCTGTAGGCCCACCAAAAAGATTCCTCTTTTTGGTGGGCTGAAATACTTTTTATTATTTTTTGTTGGTTAGGTCGTAATAAGGTTGCCCTCCATAAGGTGATCCTGCAGTCTTGCCTCATCTGCTTTTAAACCTGAGGGGCTAGACCAATTTCGTTAGGCCAATTCCGTAAGGCCAATGCTGTATAGCCAATGTTTCGCTCCCTGCATTTTTCCAGTGTTGTTTAGGCTGAAACCTGCGGGGTTAATAATTTGCTCAGGTGTTCATAACCGCCGTCGATGCTAAATACCTGAGTAAAGCGAAAATCAATAAAAAACTGCGCAAATGTTTGGCTGGCATTGCCGTGGTAACAGTAAATTAAAATCGGTGTGTCCTTAGATAATCGTTTCGCCATAAGGGGGAGTTGGTCTTGGGTAAAATAGGCGGCGCCTGGAATATGCCCTTGATTAAAATCGGCCCTTGCGCGTATGTCCAATAATTGCGCCTCTGGGTGTTGTGCTAGCCGCTCTAAAGCGGCTGCAGCGGATATGCGTTGAAACTGTGCCATGGGGTTGCTCGTAAAAATTGAAAAAAATCATTCTGTGGTTGGTGGGGTTGGTAACGCCGCGCATAAAAAATTCCGATTTTTTATGCGTAAATTTCCTCGCGCATACGTTCAGCTAAATCCACCACTACGCTGCCACCCACTTGATCCTGTGGGTCCAGCCGCTGCAGTTGTGTCGTCAAGGCCAATGCGCGCACCAGCTCACCCTGGCGCAGGGCAACAAATGCATTGGCTTTAAGCGCGTATAAATAATAACGCGCAGGGCGGCTTAAGCTTGTGCGCTGAATATGGTGATCCTGGGCGAGCAGAGGATCGGCGGGTAAATTACAGGCTTGGCCTGCGGTATTTAAAACCCAATTAATAAATACCTGGGCTTTTATAAATTGATTGCTGTAGGCGTAGAGTTTATAGAGCGCTTCGCTGAGGCTTAATTCATGGGGTGCCTGTTGTTGTGCGGCACATAATAAATGCTCTACACGCTCCCATTGGGTAAAAACCCCGAGCGGTTCAGCACTTAAACTGCGCCACTGGGAGGCGGCAGGTTCAGGTAAAGAATGCAACAAGGCCTCGGGGTCTTCCACTAAATCGCACACGCGCATGGGGCTGTTCCTAGTTGGGGGTGATATACCGATTGCGAGCGTCCGTTTGCAAACCGTAAGCCAGTTAAATGGCCGTTGATTTCCCAGCAAAAAAACCTTGCTCGAGTAGGCTAGGGCTGTTGTGTATGCGACAGACATTTGCAGGGTTTGCAACATGGCAGCACACCCATCTTTGCCTGCAGCTGATTTTTGTCTGTGGCCTATACTCAAAAGCTAAGCCTTTAAAGGCTTGGTCTGCGTAATTGATGTATTGGATGTGTTATGGCGATTTACTCCCCGATTGATGTTTTAAATTGCACCACCATGCGGTTTGCCGTTTTGGATTATTCGGTGTCCGACGTATTAACCCCCGCCGAGGCGGCGGCACTCAATCAGCTGCTGCCACAGCTTAAAAACAAGGCTATTTTGGATTTGGGAGTGGGGGCAGGGCGCACGGTGGCGGCGCTGACTTCGATTGCCGATAGCTATGTGGGAGTGGATTATGTGCCGGAGATGGTGGCCCACTGCCGCACGCGTTTTCCGGCCGTGCAGTTTGAGCAGAGCGATGCGCGGGCTATGCCGCAATTTAGTGATCAGAGTTTCGATTTAATTGTATTTTCCTGCAACGGCATTTGTATGGTGGATCACGCCGGGCGCTTGGCGATTTTAAGTGAAGTGCGGCGTTTGTTGCGCCCCGGTGGCTTTTTTATGTTTTCCACCTACAACCGCAATAGCAAAGAACACAATATGGTATTTCGCTTTCCCTATTTTCGGTTTTCGCCCAATCCTCTGCGCCTTGTGGTGCGCTCGGCGCGATTTGTGGGTAATACACTCATACGCGCATTTAACCGCCTGCGCTATAAACGCCACGAGGTACATCATGCGGATTATTCCATCCTCAACGACCAATGCCACAACTACCAAACCCTGTTGTATTACATCGATATAGAAGGCCAAAAGCGCCAGTTGCAGCAGGCGGGGTTTATGGGTGAAGTAGCGATTTTCGACCGCTATGGTATGCCCGCCAGCGCCGAGAATACCGAGGATATGCTGCTCTATCTGGTGAGTTAGCGCCCCGCTGGGCGCGCGCCACTAGCTGACAAGCCTCTGCCGCCCCTATACCATGCCCGCAGTTTTTTCTGCGGCACTTGCTATGAGCGAATTCGATTATCTAACCGCTGGGCTGCGCACCATAGATGCAGAACTCGCGGCGGTTGAAGCCCTGCGCGCGCGGCTGGGCGCGCCGTTTGTACAGGCCTGCGCCTTGCTGCGCGCTACCCCTGGGCGGGTTATTGTGCTGGGCATGGGGAAGTCTGGCCATATAGGCCGCAAGATTGCTGCCACCCTGGCATCCACCGGCACCCCGGCGTTTTTTGTGCACCCGGCGGAAGCTAGCCACGGCGATTTCGGCATGATCACTCGCGGTGACTCGGTTTTATACATTTCCAATTCCGGCAACTCAGCGGAAATTCTCACGCTTTTACCCATGATTAAACGCCTGAATTTGCCCTTAGTGGCCATGACGGGCAACCCCCAATCCCCGCTTGCTGAGCAGGCCCAGGTGGTGCTTGATATTCGCGTTGATGCCGAGGCGTGCCCGCTGGATTTAGCGCCCACTTCCAGCACTACGGTCAGCATGGTATTGGGTGATGCCCTGGCGGTGGCATTGCTGGAAGCGCGCGGTTTTACCGCCGAGGATTTTGCTTTTTCCCACCCTGGCGGCAGCTTAGGGCGGCGCCTTCTATTAAAAGTGGGCGATTTGATGCAGGCGGCTATTCCGCAGGTGGCACCCAATACACCGCTTAACCAGGCGCTGCAGGAAATCTCCGCTAAGGGCTTGGGTATGACGACGGTGGTTGATGAGGCCGGTGCGCTGCTGGGCATTTTCACCGATGGTGATTTGCGCCGCGCGGTGAGCCGTGGGGCGGATCTTAGTCAGGCCTTGATCGGCCAGGTGATGACCGCCAGCCCCCGCCGCGTCAGCCTTGAGACCATGGCGGTGGAGGCCCTCAACCTGATGGAGCAACACCGCATCACCAGCCTCATAGTGGTGGATCAGCAGCAGCACCCGGTGGGCGTATTACACATGCATCATTTAATCAAAGCGGGTTTGGTGTAATGAACGAACAACTACAAGCGCGGGCCCGCGCCATTCGCCTGCTGGTGTTGGATGTGGACGGCGTACTCACCGATGGCCGCCTCTATTTCGGCAGCGAAGGCGAAGCCCTTAAAACTTTTAATACCCTCGACGGCCACGGCCTCAAAATGCTCGCCGCCAGCGGCGTACAGGTGGCCATCATCACCGGCCGCAACAGTCCTATGGTGCAGCGCCGGGCGGAAGGCCTCGGCATCAGCCGCATTAAACTCGGCCGGGAAGACAAAATGGCCGCTTTGCAGGAGCTATTGGCTGAGGAGCCTTGCCCCCTAGAGGCGATTGCCTGCATGGGGGATGACTACCCGGATCTCGCCATTATGAGCAAAGTGGGCCTGGCGCTGGCGCCGCCCAACGCCTGTGACGAGGTGCGGGTACGCGCCCATTGGATCAGCACCCGGCCGGGCGGCGAAGGCGCCGTGCGGGAAGCCTGTGACCTCATTATGCGCGCCCAGGGCACCTACTTTGCCGCCCTGGCGCCTTACCTGGCTTGACTGATTTATGCGCGCACGCACTCTGAGTATTCTGGTGTTGCTAGTGGCTGTACTGCTGGCGGCCATTTGGCTGGTGCGCGGCGCACGCTCTGGCCTGTCGCTGCCTGCGCTAGCGCCCCAGGTTAGCCAGCCCAACAGCTACGCGCAGTTGCGCGCAACCCGCTCCAAACACTACAACCCGCAAGGCAAACTGGCGTACAGCTACAAAGCCGCCAGTATGGAATACTTTCGGGCCGATATTACCCAGGCTAGCGAGCGGGATTATTCACTGGTACAAGCCCCCGAGCTGACCTTTTTTGGCGAAGGCCTGCCGTGGTTTATTCATGCAAAAGAGGGCAAAATAACCGACCAGGGCGACACACTGCAGGTGTGGGGCGATGTGCGCGTCTGGCAGGTGAATGCGGCCGGGCAACAAACCCTCCTCACCACCCAAAGCCTCACCATTAAACCTCGCCAACAGGAAATCACCACCGCCGACCCCGTCGCCATCACCAGCCCCACGGGCAGCATGGGCGCTGAAGGCCTCACGGTGAATCTTGAAACTCACATTCTTAAATTGCATTCCAAGGTGAAGGGCATCCATGATCCAGTTTCTACGCGTTAGTTTTACCTGCCTGCTGCTGTGCTGTGGGCAGGTGTGGGCGCTGCAGGGCGATCGCGCCGAGCCCATCAGTATTGAATCGGACACCGCTGAGCGCGATGAAACCAAAGGCACCACCACCTACGCAGGTGCCGTCATCATGCAGCAGGGCAGCATGAAAATTAATGCCGACAAGGTGATTATTTACAGCAATAAAGAAAAGGTCACCCATATTATCGCAACCGGTAAACCGGTTCACTACGAGCAAAAACCCAGCGAAAAACAAGCCTTAGTGATCGCCCAGGCCAACACCTTGGAATATCAAATTCAAGATGAATCCTTGCATTTAATTGACTCGGCTTTTTTAGAGCAAGAAGGCACCAATTTAAGCGGTAACCGCATTGATTACGACGTAAAAAATTCCGTGGTGAAAGCCGGTGGCGAGACCAAAAATCGCGAGCGCGTGCGCATGGTCATCAACCCGAAGGTATTAAATACCGATGATAAAAACGATGCCAAACCATGAGTAACGAAACAGCGGTGCAAAAATTACAAGCGTTAAATCTGGCGAAGAGTTATAAAAAACGCCAGGTGGTAATTGATGTGTCCTTGGAGGTGGAAGCGGCGCAAATCGTCGGTTTACTCGGCCCCAATGGCGCAGGCAAAACCACCTGTTTTTACATGATTGCAGGACTTGTTAAAGCTGATAAGGGCCAGGTGTTAATTAACGGCCAGGATATTAGCCGCGCGCCCATGCACGGTCGCGCCCGAGCGGGGCTTGGTTACCTGCCGCAAGAGGCATCGATTTTCCGTAAATTATCGGTAGAGGATAATATCCTAGCGATTTTAGAAACGCGCCGGGAATTATCCAGCAGCCAGCGGCAAGAAATTTTAGAGCAATTAATTGCCGAATTTCACATAGGCCATATTCGCAAAAGTTTGGGAATGGCGCTTTCGGGCGGCGAGCGGCGCCGGGTGGAAATCGCCCGCGCACTGGCCACCGACCCACAATTTATTTTGTTGGATGAACCCTTCGCAGGCGTTGACCCTATTTCCGTTAACGATATCAAACACATCATTATTCACCTGCGCGAGCGCGGCATAGGCATTTTAATTACCGACCACAATGTGCGCGAAACTTTGGATATTTGTGAAAAAGCCTACATTGTAGGTGAAGGCCATATTATTGCCGCTGGCACGCCCGCTGAAGTGCTCGACAATACCAAGGTGCGACAGGTTTATTTGGGTGAGAACTTTCATCTATAGGGCGCTTCCGGAAATTCAATTTTTGTGAAGATCGCGAGGCATTTTCGCGCGGACGACTGCATGGATGCAGGAGGTAGAGCGACGCAGGATGCCAAAGCCGAATGAGGGAGTTTATGCGGTATAAATGACCGATTGAGCACGAAAATAACGAAGCGAGGGCGCGAAAAGTGGATTTCCGGGGGTGCCCTATAACCTCACCCTATTAATCAAAGGGTAGCCGTTCATTAAACCGCCACTAAATTGTGAGGAGGCCTGTATGGCCTTGGATGAACATTTTGAGCAATTTTTAGGAAACGACGTTAAGCCACTGAACATCAAACCGCGTGCCGATTTAAAACGCACGGCAACAGCGGATGAAAAAGCCCAGGCCTTGCGGCGGGCGCTTGCCCAACAAGAATTAAAAAAAGCCCTCGACCCCTTAGCTGGCGAGCCGGTGGAGATGTTGGCGCCCCTGGATATTATGAGTTTTGTGCGCCCCGGTGTACAAACTGGAGTATTTCGCAGCTTGCGGCTGGGAAAATATCCTATTGATGCGCGTTTGGATTTACACAAACTCACCGCCGACCAAGCGCGCCAGGAGGTTTACCAATTTATTAAAGACTGCATGGCCAACGAGGTGCGCACGGCTTTAATTACCCACGGCAAAGGGGAGGGGCGGACGGATGCCGCCTTGTTAAAATCCTGTGTTAATTATTGGTTGCCGCAACTGCCTGAGGTGTTGGCATTTCACACCGCACAAAAACAACACGGCTCTTATGGCGCCACCTATGTGTTGTTAAAAAAATCCGAGCGGCAAAAACAACTCACTCGGGAACAGTTTACCCGTCGATAATTAGGCTCTGGCATGTTATATCCCCTCTATGCACAAGTGTTGCTCACCTTTGCTGTTATGCTCTGGACCTTTTACACCCGTGTGCGCGCTCTGCGTCAGCGGGAATTAAATTATGGTTATTTGCGTTTAATGCAGGGCGCCGCGCCCGAGGTGGTGCAAAAAGCCACTCGCCAGTTCGCCAATTTATTTGAAATGCCAGTGTTATTTTATGCCTTATGCCTGCTGTGTGTGGTTAAGGGTTTTGAGGATAAGCTGCAGGTGATTCTGGCCTGGGCTTATGTGCTGCTGCGCTGTGTGCAAGCGCTGATTCACTTAAGCTACAACCATGTGCTGCACCGGGTGGTGGCCTTTGCGCTGGGAAATAGTGTGCTGTTAGTGCTCTGGTTGCGCGCTATGGCACAGCTATAAAATTGCCAGCCGCTACACTATAAAACACCGCTATAACCTGTTGTGTGAGCCTGTGATGCGAATAATCATTCTTGTAGTAACACTCTTTTTATCCAGCTGTGCCACCCTCTCGCCCGAGGAGTGCAAACAGGCCGATTGGTATTTAATCGGCCTTACGGATGCGCAAAAAGGTTTTAGCAAACTGCGCATTGATGAACACCGCAAGGCCTGCGCCAAGGTGCAGGTAACGCCGGATTTATTCACCTATCAGCGCGGCCATGAAAAAGGCCAAAAAACCTATTGCACTACAGCAAATGGTTTTACCCAGGGCTCGGCTGGTGCTCAGTATCAAGGTGCCTGCGAAGGTTTTTTAGCGGAGGATTTTTTGCGTGGTTACAGAGACGGCCAGGAGTTATACCAAGCCCGCAGCCGGGTGGATCAACTCTACCGGGATATAGACACCTATCATCGCGATCTTGAGCGGATGCGCTGGGAAATAAATGAAAAACAAAGCCAAATGGCCGGGGAAAATAACCCCGATCGCCGCCGCGATTTATTAGCGCGTATCCAACAATTACAAAATGATGTGAGTTACACGCAAAACAAATTATACAGCGCTGAGCGCGAGCGCGACCCCGCCGAGATACATTACCGCAAAGTGGAACAGCGTATGCGCAGCTTCGGTTACCCCTAGTCACTCGCGCACAGAGCGGAGCATCTGTACAAACTGTGCGCCGCATACTTTTATCCATCGCATTCATTTAATAACGAGAGACAACACCTGTGGAGCTGATTACCTTTTTAGTGGATTTTATTTTGCATGTGGATGTGCATTTGGTTGAGTTATTTAATCAATACGGTCTATGGATTTACGCCATTTTATTCTGCATTATTTTTTGCGAAACCGGTTTGGTGGCGACACCTTTTTTACCAGGGGATTCTCTGTTGTTCGCCGCGGGGGCACTGATGGCGGCCAGCGGATTAAATGTGCATAGCCTGGCTTTTTTACTCTGGGCGGCGGCTGTGTCGGGGGATAGTACCAATTACACCATAGGCCGATTTCTAGGGGTGCGTTTATTCGCCAACCCTAACTCTAAATTATTCAGGCAGGATTATTTGCGTAAAACCCAAGGGTATTTTGACCGCTACGGCGGGCGCACATTAATTATGGCCCGCTTCATGCCGATTGTGCGCACTTTTGCGCCGTTTGTAGCGGGTATGGGCAAAATGCCTTTTACGCGATTTATTCGTTTTAGCGTATTGGGCGGTTTTTTGTGGGTGTTTTCGTTTATTTATGCCGGATTTTATTTTGGCGGTATTCCCGCTGTGCGCAAAAACTTCACTCTATTGATTCTGGGTATTATTTTTGTGTCGTTTTTACCTGTTTTTATTGAGTTGTGGCGGGCGCGCTTTGGAGCTAAAAAAGCCTAAATACTGCTGGCTGTTAAGGAGTTTTAGCAGGTGTACCTGGCCAATGGGAACTGCTCGTCATTTGCCGCTCTTAATTTTTATGAGGGCGGCTAAAGTTTATTGATGTCAACCCAAAGGCGCGCATCATCTACCGGTGTTTTAGGCGGCAAGTTGGGGTTTTTTAGGTTAAAAATAATACGGTTTTTTAGATTGGCTTTTTCCAAAACCATTTTTACAGTGGGATTGTTGTAAAAATACTCATCAAAAGAGCCGTCATCTACGGCCATTAACATGCCGTTATAAATATCTTCTGCCAGCGTTTTTTTGCTAGGGGCGACGAATAAATAAAACGGGCTGCGGTACACCAGCATGACGTGTTCATCCACCGTAAGCTCAAGGCCGGGGCGTTTGTCAATTTCCGCCCAGGGTTCGTGTACGCCGCGTGGGAAACCATCAAAGCGTTTGCCATCGGCCATAAGAAATAAATTGTCGTATTTCACGGCGGTGACCACCTTCATACCGTTAGCGCGCATGATGGTGGTGTCCGACCAATCGCGGCCCTGACCAAACCGGTAGGCCAGCATTTGGTTCCAGTCTTGCACCGAGTTAAACAGGGTTTTGTTGTCTTTGTGGACTATAAGAATGCGGTGCCCTAACAATCCCTTGTAGAGAGGTACGCGGATGGGGAGGGCTTCCTCCTCTATCTCGGTGGAGGTGGCGGTCCAGAGTATGTCTAAGCCGCCTTCAACTAATTCTTTGCGTTGGCGCATGGGGGCAAAATCCCCTTCGCTAATATTAAATTTGACGCTAGAGCCAGCTTTTTCTAGCGCTAATTTTAATAAACCTAAGGAGTAATTACTGTTGACGTCGCCGCGCGACATGATGCGCAGCTCTTCACTGCCCTTGGCCCATACCATAGGTGCAATGGGCACCGCACTGCTGCAGGCGCCTAAAGCGGCGGCTTTGAGTAATTGCCGGCGGCTGATGGGCTTTTTAGGCGTAGGGTAATCGAGCATTAGGGTGTTGGGCCTTCATGGGGGGTTAAGATCCACGGCAGTTATAAATTAACGGTAGTCGGCTAGGCGCTGATATTCAAATAACCACGATGCTTATCAATAAATATTTGCGCAAAAAGGGTTTTTATAGCGCACAGCAGTCCTGAAATAGCTGATAAATAGCGTAATTACAGGTTAAGTAATTCTGGCTTTTACCTTTTTTAGCCTGCGGCACTGGCACTGGCGGCTTAAACCCTTGCCGAGGCACTATTAATCTGCAGTCAAACCCGCCGTGTCATTAATAGAGGGAAATTCCTCACTCCTAGGCTGATAAGGGTTGAGTTTTTTAACTACAACCTGCGGCGTATAGGCGGTTGCCTGCCGCATTGGACGCGCTTGTTCTTTATGCTGCGGGTTTTGGGGCTGGGAAAATTGGGTATTTTTAAGCGTTTTTCGAGCCGAAATAATTATGATTAATTGCAGGTGTGTATGGCGCAAGCATTAAAGTTATTTTTTTCTGCGCACAAGGTGGCGCAAGTCGCGGCGAGTATTGCCGCTGTGTATCCAGCGTTTAATAGCCGAGCATTTATTGGTTTTTGCTGTGATGGCCTGGCGGATTTGGAGTTGATGCCCAGGGCGCAGCGGATTAGCCAGGGCCTGCGCGCTTATTTACCAGCCCGCTATGAACAGGCCGTTGAGATATTAATGCTCAGCTTAGGGCCGCCCCTCAGTGCGACGGAAAATAACGGTTTAGAGCCGTTTTTTTATCTGCCCCATGTGTTTTTTGTACGCGATTATGGCTTGAGTCATTTTGTGATTTCTATGGCAGCCCAATATGAGCTCACCCAACGGTTTACGGCTGAATTTTCCCTGCGGCCCTATTTCGAAACTCAATATGAAGCCTGCATGCCCGTGTTGGAGCGCTGGGCCTGTGACCCTAATGAACATGTGCGGCGTTTAGTAAGCGAGGGCACTCGGCCGCGTTTACCCTGGGCGCCCAAACTGGCGTCGGTCATTCAACAGCCCCAGCGCACGGCGGCGCTGTTGGAATCGCTCAAAGACGATACGTCTTTATATGTGCGCCGCTCAGTGGCGAACCATCTAAACGACATAGGCAAAGATAATCCCGATTACATGCTGCGCCTACTAGAGGGCTGGGCACAGGATGCTCCCGCACCGCGCCGCTGGTTGATCAAACACGCCCTGCGCTCAGCGGTAAAACGCGGCAACGCCCGCGCTATAAATGTATTGGGTTTTGGCGCAGCTCCTGACCTAGTGGTGCAATCGGTGGCGCTCACCCCGGCCAAGCCCCAATTGGGGCAAACGCTACTGATCCAGGCGGCCCTAACACTTGCCGCTGATGCCAGCGAGCCGGTGGATGTTTTGGTGGATATTAAAATGGATTTTCCCGGCCTTAGCGGGCGGCGCCAGAAGGTATTTAAAGTCACCAGCGGTTTATTAGCGCCTGGCGAGACTCTGAGGCTGCAAAAAACCATCAGCCTGCAACCTATGACCACACGCACCTATTACCCCGGTGAGTTTATGTTCAGCCTGCTGGTCAATGGCGCACCCTTGCCATTAACTCAGTTGCTGATCCTCGGTTAACCCGCGGGCTTTTTGTTCATAACACACTGATTCAGTTTTTGGCCTGGCTAAGCGGCGTTATTAACCCAGCATTAAATGTTGCCGGGTTAGTAACACCTATAAAGAGCGATGTATGTTCGCCCGGTTAATTGCGCGCCTATCGGTCTGGCTGGCGGCTGCGGGTGTGCAGCCATAGATTAATTTCGTATGGAAATATGCGCTTGCCTGAATCAAGGCTATTAAAACCCTGCTTATGCGCTGCAATTGGGCTTCAACCGGCGCGCTTAAAAGCAATATTTATAAAAACCCTTAATTGAGATTAAAACGCTCCAAGGCGTTGCCCGCGGGTTTTCATAACTTATCTACAATTGGAATATTACGGTACGTTAAAGGAACGCCCCATCATGCGCACCATGCACCCTAAAGCTTTGAGTATTGCGCTGAGCATACCCAGTGCATTGATTCTTGCACCGCTATTGATGAACCTGCCTTGGCTGCATTATTTCATGGGGTATTCACTGTATTCCCATTATGAAAATGTATTTTTGCTTACGGCCATTAGTGTCTATGGCTTGGCCCAGTTGATTATTTTTCGCCTGCAAAAAGGCTATTGGCGGGCGGTGCTGCATCGCGTAGTTTTTTATGTGGTATCGGCTGAGGCAGTGTTAGTACTGGGGTTGGTGAGTCTGGCTTTGCTTTGGGTGGTCCCTATGGCACTTCTGCTCTTTAGCGACAGCGGCCGCGAGGTGTGGCAGCAGAATTCCCGCCCTGTGAATTTTTAGTTTTTAACGAACAACGCCATGTTGTGAGTCCTTGGCCGGTTTGCCGGCCTTTTTTATTTTTATGCCCCAGGGGTTTGTACGGCTGTTTTTCCTGAGCCCTGGGCCTCTGGGGTAGATCTATTCACTTTTCGTGTTAACCGCCGGGTTAATTTAAGGCCGCTGACTATACTGGCATAAATTAGTCCTGATTTTGCGTGGCCGATGGGTGTACTTCGCGTTTTATTGTATTTAGCTGTTGTGCTGGTTAGCGCGCGCGGTTTCGCCTGTAGCGACTCACAGGAGTTGCGGTTTGCCCATTGGATGGAAGAATCCGCCTCCGATGATGAGTCCATCGGCGCGGTGAACGCCATAGCGCAGGACTCGCGGGGTGTGATTTGGGCTGGGGGCCAAAATGGCCTAGCGCGATTTAATGGCAGCCACTTCAGCCTGTTTCGTTACACGATTCATGATCCGTCCTCCATTAGCAATTCCTACGTATCCGCTATTACCAGCGATAACAATGGAGGGCTTTGGGTGGGCACCCATGCAGGGCTTAACCGTTTTGATCCCCACAGCGAACGCTTTAGCCGCTTTGACCGTCTGAACGGCACACTGCCCGCCGATAACATCAACAGCTTAGCGGTGCAGGGGGATCGCCTCTGGATCGGGACCACTGTGGGCCTGTGGGTACTGCAAGCCGGTGCCAGCCAGGCCCAGGAGGTTACCGCCCTGCACGGCCAGGATATACGCACCCTCTTGGCCGGTGAGGCGGGCGAGCTGTGGCTGGGCACCTTAAATGGCTTAGGGCTCTGGCAATCAGAGTTGGGTGTGTTGAGCTGGCGGGGCAATCGAGCCTTAGATGTGCGCGCCCTGGCGCGAGATGATCGCGGCCACCTGTGGGTGGGCAGTTTTAATCACGGCTTATTGCGCCTGAGCCCCAATAGTGATGAGTGGCGCAGCTTCGGCCAGGCGGAGGGGCTCACCGGTCAATTGATCTGGGCTTTGGAGTACAACGCGCGCGGTGAACTCTGGGTGGCCTCTGAGCTTGGCGGTGTCAGCCGTTACGACCCCGTGCAGGAGCGCTTCTACGCCAGCACCTGGCACGCCCATCAGCCCGCAAGCCTCGCGTCCAATAAAGCCAAAGCCCTCAAAACCGATAGCCTCGGGGATTTGTGGGTAGGTCTATTTCCCAATGGCATCGACCACGCCAGCCGGTTTGCCAATCAATTTTGCAACTACCAAGCCGCCGAAGATTCCAGCGGGCTTACCCACCGCAGTGTGCTCAGCCTTTTGCCCAGCCGGGCCGTGCCGGGGGATTTATGGGTGGGCACTGAACAAGGGCTCAATCGGTTTGAGGCTAGCACCGGCCGCTTCCGCCACTTCATGCCTGAGCCAGGTGTGGCGGGCCGCCTGCAATCCGGCGCCATACTCGCCCTGGCGCCAGGTGAAGCGGATGATGACATTTGGGTGAGTGCCTGGGGCAGTGGCATCTATCGATACTCTAGCCAAACGGGGGCCTTTACCCAGATAGCCGCCCGCCCCGGCACGGCCTCCGCCCTGCAAACACCCTACATTTGGACCATGTTGCGCGCTCAGGACGGCACTTTTTATTTAGGTGGCGAGAGCGGCGGCTTGCATATTTACCGCGGCGGCGAGCAGTTTGAGGTGCTGCAGCCTGCGCGGGATAACCCGCAGGCCATCAGCAGTGGCTTTGTGCGCAGCCTGCTGCAAACCCGCAGTGGGCGCATTTTTGTCGGCACTCCCGCCGGGCTGGATGAATACCTGCCCGCCGAACACCGCTTTGAACATTGGCTGCGGGATGAACAGGGCGAGTTTCGTATAGGCGCCTCGATTATCGCTATGTTTGAAAGTGCCGATGGCATCTTGTGGCTCGGCACTCAAGGTGCGGGGTTTATTCGATTTGACCCCAACAGCCACGCCTACAGGCTCTATACCCAGGCCGATGGCCTACCGTCTGATTTTGTGGCCACCATCAATCAAGATGCCGATGGGGTGATCTGGGTGAGCACTCTGCGGGGCATTGCTCGTCTCCAGGGCGAGCGATTTGAAACCCTCGATAAGAGCCTGGGCCCGGTGGGGAATAATTTTAATCGCAACGCCAGTGTGTACATGCCCGACGGCCAGCTGTGGTTTGGCGGTGCAGAAGGGCTTACCCGCTTCAACCCGCAAAGGCTGATGAGCGAGGCGGCGTCCCCCGGCACGGTGCACCTTGAGGCCTTAAGGCTGCTGAATAAACCGCAAAGCATAGGTTCGAGCCTGCTGCCCATGGCCCTTGATTACGTGCCAGCGATTGTCCTCGGCTCCGACAACCCTATGGTGTCTATTGATTTCTACGCGTTAAATTACCGCGCGCCGCAGCTGAACCGCTTCGCGTACAAACTGGTGGGCGTGGATGCGGATTTTATCGATATAGGCAACCTGCGCACCGCCACCTACACCCATTTACCGGCTGGGCAGTTTGTTTTTCAAGTGAAAGCCGCCGATAGCTTGGGCCAGTGGCACCCACAGCTAAAAGAACTGCGTATTGAAATTAAACCCGCCTGGTGGCGCTCCTATTGGGCCTTTACCCTTTATTCCGGGTTGACAGGTTTGGCGCTCTGGGCGCTGTGGCGGTTACAGCAGCGGCGACGGGATTTAGTGCAGGCGCAGGCATTAAATGAAAAACTGCGGCAATTAGACCAATTAAAAGACACTTTTTTAGCCAATACCAGCCACGAATTACGCACACCCTTAAACGGTATTATCGGCCTTGCCGAAGCCCTCCTTGAAGGCGCTCAAGGGCCATTAAGTGAAGGCGTGTTGAAAACCCTAAAAATTATTTCCAGTTCGGGCCGCAGGCTCTCCTATCTCATCAACGATATTTTAGATTTCTCCAAATTATCCAAAAAAGATCTACAGCTGAACACCTGTGCTCTAACGCTCCGGCCGCTGGTGGAGAGCGTGTTGGAATTAGTGCACCCTCTAGTAGGCGATAAACCGCTGGAAATATTTAACGAAGTGCCATTGGGCTTGCCCAAGGTGCTCGCCGACCCTAATCGTTTACAACAGATTTTGTTAAATTTAATTGGCAATGCGGTGAAATTTACCACCTCAGGCACTGTGCGTGTGCGCGCTGAAGATGTTAACGGGCGTATTGAAATTCACGTGCGCGATACCGGGATCGGAATCGACCAGAAAGATGTGGATGCAATTTTTTTAGAATTTTCACAAGTGGACAGCAGTGAGGTGCGCGCCCAAGGCGGTACAGGTTTGGGCCTGGCTATTGCCAAACGCCTGGTGCATCTGCACGGCGGACAGCTGCAGGTCAATTCTCAACCGGGCCAAGGCGCAGATTTTTACTTTTCCTTAGGCATAGCAAGTGGCACGGAATATTCAGACTGTGCACTGCCAAATGCTCAGCAGAGTACGGTTGATATTAACCTGGGCACCATAGAAAAACCCGTCGAGAACAGCAAGGCGCTCTTATACCCTAAGGATATCGTCGGTCGCTTTACCGTGTTGGTGGTGGACGATGACCCAGTCAATCGCATGGTGCTCACCAGTATTTTAAAACTGCACCAGCACCGGGTAATTGAGGTGAGCAGCGGCCAAAAAGCCTTAGAATTATTGGCCGCTGAAAACGACATCGACATTGTGATTTTGGATGTGATGATGCCCTTTATGAGCGGCTTTGAAACCGCCATGCGGATTCGCGTGCAATATCCCGTACACCTTTTGCCGATTATTTTTCTCACCGCTAAAAATTACAGCGACGATTTAGTGCGCGGCTTTGTGGCCGGTGGCAACGACTTTTTAACTAAACCCGTTTCTAAACAGGAATTATTAACGCGGGTGACCAGCCATCTGCGCCTTCTGCAAATTAACCGCACGCTGGAAGAAAACCTCAAAACACGCAATTTTGAAGCGACCTCTACCCAGGTAGAGCTACAGGCGCTGGATACGATTATTGCCAGTTTAAATCGGGAGATGAACCCGCAGATTTTATTAAAAACACTGCTCAACCAGATGTTGCTGCTGGTGCAACACGCCGATGGCGCCAGCCTTTGGCAACTCAGTGGTACCAAAGGCTGGATATGCTCCGCGGCCCTAGCGCTGGACCATAAGTATTTAGGCGAACAGTGTTTTAGTGTGGATGAAACCTTAGTGCAATATCTAACTGCCTTGGGGCAATCCCATCAACCCATCCACGCCCTGCGGGATTTTAAAAATACCCCGTTGGCGCCTTTGTATCACTTTTTTGAACAGCCCGATCACACCCTTATTGCGGTGGCGGTGGCCGATACTCAATTGGTGGGATATATAGCGCTCAGTTACACCGGCGAGCCGCCCACTATTGATGAATATCTGGTAAATGCCATTAACCGCATCAAAGCCCACGCCACCAGTGTGTTGTTAAAAGCCAATATGATGCAGGTGAATAATTAATTCAGCGGATTTTGAAGCGAAATTAATTCTGACCGTTTTAGGTTTTTGCTCGCCCTGCAACCGACTCAAGCTATGCGCTTGAGGGTGCATAATTACGGCGAGCGGCACCGGCAGGTTCAGCCGTGCTGAGGATTAATAACTGGCGGCCAAAAAATAACTTAAGCCAGTACCACTGACGAGGCCTGTTAGGGCCCTTGCCGTGGCCGCATTTAAATATCGGGTGGCAACAAAACCCGCCGCAAAACACAGGCTAAAACTCACGGCTAAGCCCGCATAAAAGCCTAAGGGCGCGTTTAGAGCGCTGATAACTGGCCCGTGTGCGAGGCCGTGAAAAAACGCAAACACCAGGGCGGCGCTGGCCTGCAGTGCCAAAGGTACTCGGGCGCGCATTACCAGCAGTACACCCCACACCAATACCGACAACCCAACCAACGGTTCTGGGTTAATGGCCAACCCCCGCAGCCCAGCAACAATACCCGCCACAGCGCCGAGGCTAAATAATGCCGGTAAGGTAAGCCACTGGGGCCGCCAGCCCACAGAAGGGGCTTTGACTGGAGTGCCTGCCATTAACGCGGCCAGGGCGCCCAAACACCAGAGTGCAGCCAAATGGTCCAGCCCGGTTAAAAGGTGCAATAGGCCGCCGCTAAAACCGTCTGCACCTGAGTCGGTTACGTGAGCAAAAGCAATATTGGGTAGGAGGGCTGCGCCCATGGCAAATTGTTTTAACCTGCGCATAAATAATGTCCTCAAAAGAGTCAAAGTTGAATTGGAAGGCTGGTGAAATTAATCAGAGGCTCCTTAAACTGCAGAGCCCGCTCTTACTGCTTAGGCACCAGCAATGAATACACATCATTTCAGACACGCCGTGAATACATCCTAAGTAGGCTCGTCAAAAAGATCCCTCTTTTTGACGGTCTGAAATGATATGTGTTCATTGATTTCGTATCGCTAGAAAGTTTGTTCTGCCGAAGTAAAATCGTTGTTTTTTCGCATCTGAACATCACCTGGTCACTATTTTCTGCCGCGGGTAGCGGCTTTTTAATGCTTATTTTGACGGCGTCAACATGCCCTGTTGTTCAATAAAACGAACTACATCGGCAACGCCAGTGCCGTCTTTTAAATTGGTAAAAATAAACGGCTTAGTGCCGCGCATTTTTTTAGCATCGCGATCCATAACGCCTAAATCGGCGCCGACCATAGGCGCTATGTCAATTTTATTAATAATTAATAAATCTGATTTGGTAATGCCTGGGCCGCCTTTGCGGGGGATTTTATCGCCCGCGCCCGTATCAATTACATAGAGCGTTAAGTCCGAAAGTTCGGGGCTGAAGGTGGCCGCTAAATTATCACCGCCGCTTTCAATAATAATAAGGTCTAAATTCGCAAACCGATTTTGTAATTCCTCGACAGCGGATAAATTCATAGAGGCGTCTTCGCGAATAGCCGTGTGCGGGCAGCCGCCGGTTTCCACACCCAAAATGCGATCGGCGTCTAGGGCTTCATGGCGCAATAAAAATTCGGCGTCCTCTTTGGTGTAAATATCGTTGGTGATGACCGCTATGTGGTATTTGTCCTTGAGCTCGCCGCAAAGGGTTTTGACTAACGCGGTTTTGCCGGAGCCCACAGGGCCACCTATGCCTAAACGTAAAGGAGGTTTGGTCACGGTTATGATCTCATCGAGTGAAGTGTGGTATGTGAATTAAGAGCGAAACAGCCGCGAGTACTGGCTCTCGTGCAAACTTGACGCCATGGCAAGGCCCGGCAAGCCCCGCCCCAATTCGTCATCCTGGCGCGCGGCGGCGGCGACGCACATGGTGGGTATGTGAGGCATCAGTTGGGCCAAAATCTGTTGGCCTTGGCTTTGCCCTAGGGGGACCAGTTTGGTTGCCGCCGCCACCTGGTTTTCCAGCCAAGCCCATAAAAACCCCTGGCTTAGACTGGCCAGTGGAATCCGCCAAAACACACCCGCCTGGGCAAACTGACTGGCGTAGGTGGGCGGGGCGGTGAGTGGCGACAGGGGAACGCCTAGGCCTTTTAATAAACGGGCGAGGGCTGCCCCCAATTGCTCGTCCTCGAGCAATAACTCGCGGCTCTCCCGACAGGCGCGCAGGTAGTGGTTCCAGCGGTCAATGCCGCTCTGATCCTCTGCTGCGCTCGCCTCATACAGCCTGTGCAGAATGGGTAAATCGGTAAAACTTAAGGTGTTGTCCATTACACCTAGCAGCCAGTCGGCAATGGACTCCGGGTTTTTAAGCCAGCCGCTGTCGATGGCGTACTCCAAGCCTTGGGAATAGGCATAGGCGCCTATGGGAAGGGCCGGGCTACAAAGGTGCAGTAGATGCAGTGTGTGCATCATGCTGGCCCCTTGGGGTGAATCGAAGGAACTAATGATGGTGCCCGCCGCCCAGTTGCAGTATGGATTTGCCATGGTACGCGCCGGACTCAGGCTGAAATGGCAACTGCAGGTGTTGTACCTCTAGGCCTAGCCCCTCAACCATGGCATCGAGCACGTGATCGCGCTGATACCGCAGCAGGCCAGGGCCAATTTGCAAGGGCACATGGCGGTTGCCCAGGTGGTAGGCGGCGGTCATAAGTGTGAGGGCGTCGTCGCTGGTTACTTGGCTGCAGTCTTCCGGCGCGGCGCTGATGGCAATGGTCTCTCCGGTGCGGCACACCAGTACATCGCCCTCTTTCAACACTATACCGCGGGGTAAAAACCAGCCTACCGGCTTGCCACATTGGGTTTGAGTTTTGTGGCGGCTTTTCTGCCGCTCACTAAAGTTGGCAACCACACGCAGGTTGCCCGCGACGCCTTTTTCGGCCAGGGCATCGGCCTCCAAGAGGGCCGCAAACTGTAAGCTGGATTCGGTCATGGGGTGTCCTAAGGGCAATTAAATCGGGCCAAGCAAATAGCTCACCCAAGGCGACGCTATCTAAACCTATTTTCCCGCCCATGGCCAGCCATGCTCCGCTGGGCAGGTCTGTTGTCGAAGACTAGACTGCCGCTGTGTAAGTCCCAGGCAATCAACCTGTGCCGCCAATACTTCAGGTAAACCATTCGGGGCCGCAAAGGGGGTTTATCTCAATGCTGTGCAAACAATTGCCCTTCCGCTTGTTAACCTAGCAGCAAACATCGCCGGGTTAATAACGAGTGCTCCGGCAACGGCTGCACTCAACATACCTAGAAATAATCCAGAACGAGGGCGAGACAGTGTTAATCATCAAACAGGCTAAACCCGGTGTTAGCAGGGCGGTATTAAGCAACCCATGGTGTTTACTTTTATGGGTAAGCCTCTGTGCCCTCGCGACGTTTAGTGCTTATGCGGGGGATGGCGTAATCCCGGCTAAGCGCAACCAGGAGTACCCATGGATGTCCGTGGCCCAGTGGGAGCAACAGCATCGTGAGGATGTGCTTATTGCCGAACAGACCGAGCCAAAAGTGGATGTGTTATTCATCGGTGATTCGATCACGGCCGGTTGGGATGCACAGGTGTGGCAGCAGTATTTCGCGCTGCTGCAGGCGGCTAATTTTGGTATCGGCGGCGATCACACTGGCAACCTGTTGTGGCGTTTACAGCACGGCGCTATAGGTCAGTTGCAACCGCGGCTGATTGTGTTGTTAATCGGGGTGAATAATTTTGGCCACCTGCATGAAACCCCGGCCCAGGTTGCGCAAGGCGTGAGTGCTGTTGTTCAGCAAATCAGGCTGGCGTGGCCGCGCAGTCGGCTGCTGTTAAACGGTATTTTGCCCTACACTCCGACACCCAGCGCACCGGAGCGCCAACAAGTAGCGGCGGCCAATAAATTAATTCAGCGCCTGGCTGATGGGCGGGCCATAGTGTTTAAAGATTACGGCCCATTATTTGTGACGGCTAAGGGAGAAATTAGCGCTGATATGATGGCGGATTTTTTACATCCTACCCCCAAGGCCTATCAGCAATGGGCGCAGGTTTTAGCGCCGGATATTCAAGCCCTGCTCAAACCCAGCGGCTATTAAAAAATTCGGGTGCTTTTGAAAAAAGATAAAAACCTGGAATTAATCAGAGCATTCAATACAGATATTTTTAGCCGCCGGGCCGCATGGCCGTTGTGTTTTAAGGATGCTCTGATTAATTCCAAATTTTGACTTTTTTCAAAAACGCCCGAGTACCTCCCTGTAGCTCCGTCGCGGGCTCCATGCCCGCGACGGTTTTGAAAAAAGCCAAAACCCGGAATTAATCAGAGGCTCCTTAAAGCAGGGCGGGTAAAAAGTGCATATAGAAGTGCCCGCGCTGTTTCCTCTTTGTCTTTCACAAAACTCATCAAGTGCGTCTATAAATACGCGGCAAGCTTAAGCGGTTGTGATGCTCGCGCAGACGTGCAACCTTATTAATCCTACGGCCTAAACCTCAGCAGGCATTGGTAAAACAAACAGATCCGCGTATCTGCATCCGTTTTAGCGGGGCGCAGATAAAAGTCGGGGCGATGTATTTTGCCTTTGGGTTAATAATTGGGAATATTCCCCCAGGTATAGAATAATAATCGTGATGCTGATCTCATCTGATTGGCGCGATTTTATCTGTAGCACAGTATGAACATATGCTGTTTGACAAACTTGGAATTTGCGCCGACTATCACAACAAAATAACAATAACGAACTAAAACAATAAAGAAGGGGCCATCTATGACCCGAATAATTTCTAATTCTGCTAAGTCTGAGCGTCGTCAGGCGCTCGCAAATGCAATTCCGCGCAATATCCAAAATTATCTCAGTCAGCCCCAACTGCAAACCTTGCGGCAAATGGAGCTATTAGGCTGGCGATTGCAATTTGTGCGGCGCGAAGCCAATAGCCCACCTTTAGTGGTTTTGCGTCATCAGGATTCCGGTAAGTTTTCGGTGCTAGAAGACACAGGCCGAGCGAATATGAAACCTGAATTGCGCTTGCGGGCCGTTAAATAGCAGCTGCCTGTTGCCTTGGTTAGGCGTTGTGGTTTGGCTGTGCCAGGTGACCACGAGAAATGCGTCGCGTGGGGTAATGCAGCCATCTAATTTGGTTTTTAGCCTATTAACACGTTTTATTATTGCTATAGCATCTATCATGCTGCGCGGCAGCAGAATTTTTTGACAAATGCCTTGTTAAGGTCAAAGCTCTATAGGTCATAAACCTAAAACAGGGCTTTTTGGCCATGAACCCTTCCGACCTGCAGACTGTAGAGGAAATCGGCGCCATCCCTCTGCCGGAAAGCTTTTTACCACGCGGTGTTATGCCGCCTGTGCCGCCATCGGTCAGTGATTGGCTGGACTCGGCGCAGCAGTTGTCGCTACGCACCATGGAATATTTTGGCTGGCAATTATGGTTTATTCGCCGCCAACAATTACCTGCCGTGGTTGTGATCCGCGATGGTTACAGTCAACAGTTTGCCGTATTAGAGCCGGGCGGACAGATCAATCAAAAACCGCACATTCAACTGCGTGCGGAGATGCGTAATTAACACCGGTGGCCAGAGTGCGAAACAACAGCGCTGCGGCAGCTGTTATCTGATGCCTTATTTAATCGCCTGCTAAATTCCTGTTGTTGAGTCCTATGACTGTGTTGTTGCCTGTTTCGCCGTTGTCTCTGGCGTTTTATGTGTCTGCAGGCTGCGCGTGTTCATTGGGTATTATCGGCACCTGTGTTGCTCTCTACATAAAGCGCTCTCGGGGGCGCCTTTTTTTCACTGTTTTAACTCTTCTGTGTTTTACCCTAGCGGCCTATCAGCTCACTTCGGCAGCGCAATTTAATGCGCCTGATTTAAATACCGCGCGCGCCGCCCGGATGACCCAGTGGGTATTAGCCGCTGTGTTAATCCCATTGATGTTAAGTGCGCAGGCGGCGTTGGTGCGCAGGCGGCGCAAACCCATCGGCAGTATCCTGGCCGCGGGCATTGGCCTGCTGTATTTAATGTTGTTGGGTATCCGGCCTGATGTATTCGGCGTGGATTCAGGCCAATGGCTGACGGTGAACCTGGCGTGGCCATGGGTGGATGCGGGCAGAGTATTTGTCCCAGCGCTTACCCCCGTGTTAGCAAGCCTTGCGGCTCTGGTGGTCCTTGCGCTCAGCTCCAGTTTAATTGATGCCCGTACCGCGTGGCTGCAGCGCAGGTTGAGGCTGAGTATCGGCCTTGGGGTGTTTTGGTTGTCTAATGCGGCTCTGTTGCTGCTGTGTTGGCACTCGCCGCCACTGATAGTTTGGCAGGATTTAGCGGGTTTCCCGCTGGTGTTATTCATGCTCTGGGTGACGGTGCATTTAGCGTTGGAATCGGTGCACCAGGGTGAGTTATTGCAAGAGGGCAAGGCGGATTTAAAACTGCAGGAGCGGGAGCGGCAGATTGCAGAAAATAACGTGCGCCGCATGGCATTTGAAGACTACCTCACCCGCTTACCCAACCGCATGGTGGTGCACGAACACATTGCCGATTTATTAATGCACCGCCACGACAATGATTTTCGCGCGGCGTTTTATGTGTTGGATCTGGATCATTTCAAAACCATCAACGACGCGTTGGGCCATGATTTTGGCGATGAAGTACTGCGCTGCGTGGGCCAGCGATTATCCCAGCACATTCACACCGCGGCGTTAATTGCCCGTATCGGCGGCGATGAATTTGCAATACTTGAAGAGCGCATTGAAGGCGAGCCACGCAAACAAATTCAACGCACCGCCAGCCGTATTTTGGAGGTGATGAGTGAGCCTTTGCATGTGGGCGATCATGTTTTGGATGTGGGGTGTTCGGTGGGAGTGGTGATGTTTCCCACCGAAGCCGATACGGTTATTGATGTAGTGCGCTCGGCGGATATTGCTTTGTATGAAGCGAAAAAGCGCCAGCGCGGCAGTTATTTTGTGTTCACACCGCAAATGCGCGAATTGGCGAACGAGCGTTTATCCTTAGAAAAAGGCCTGCGCCACGCGCTGCAAAAAGATCAATTATCGCTATTTTTTCAGCCCCAAGTGGATGGCACTGGCCAGCAGGTGGGCGCTGAGGCATTAATTCGCTGGAATAACCCGGCCCAGGGTTTTATTTCCCCACTGAAATTTATTCGGGTGGCTGAAGAGACGGGTTTAATTAATCCCATTGGCGATTGGGTGATGCAAAAATCCCTGTTGGCCCTGGCCGATTGGCTGCAAAAAGATGTGCCCTTTAGCGGTAATTTAGCCATTAATGTTTCCACTTGGCAGTTTGCTCGGCCAGATTTTGTGCGCAACACCCAGCAGCTGATCAGCCAGTCTGGTGTGCCCCCTGAGCGCGTCACATTAGAAGTCACGGAAAGCGCTTTGATGGCGGATGTGCAAGAGGTGGTGAATAAACTTAATCAACTGCGGGATTTCGGGGTAAAAATTGCTTTGGATGATTTTGGCACCGGCTATTCATCTTTGGCGTACCTGCGTGACTTGCCCTTGGATGCGCTGAAAATAGACAAGAGTTTTGTTGATGAGGTGGCGGCCAATCCCCATCAGCCGTTGGTGGAATCTATGATCGCTATCGGCAAACACATGCAGTTAAAAGTGGTGGCTGAGGGCGTTGAAACCCAGCAGCAGCTCATTCATTTAAAAGCCATGGGCTGCCATTTTTATCAGGGCTATTTATTCTCTAAAGCCCTGCCTAAGGCGGATTTTGAAAAATGGCTGCAGAAAAACCAGGTGCTGCGCAATATTGATCAACACTTGCGGTAGCGCTTATCCCGCTGCAAGCGGGTTCGGTGCAGGCTGGTGTGGGAGCAGCGTCTCAGTCGGCGTGCAGCGGCGATAAAGTCGTTGCTATGGGTAGGTTGTTCTGGTATAAAACGCGCCTCTTTTCGGCCACCCCCCGGCAATTGATGTTTTTCGATCCGCCACGGCCGTGAATTTGCGCATGTAGCTAAACTTTTTCCTATCGCCGCCCAATTCCAGCGGGCAGCGGTTTTCTTCATATGGGGCAGGACAATGTCTAAGGTATGTCAGGTTACGGGTAAAGGCCCGATAACTGGTAACAACGTATCACACGCAAAAAACCACACTCGTCGTCGTTTTTTGCCTAACTTGCATACTCACCGTTTTTGGGTGGAATCAGAAAAGCGCTTTGTAAAACTGCGCGTTTCTTCTAAAGGTATGCGTATCATCGACAAAAACGGTATCGAGCAAGTGTTGGCTGATATCCGTGCCCGCGGCCTTAGCGTTTAAGCTGCGGAACTGAGGAGAGAGCACCATGCGTGACAAAATTCGTTTAAATTCCAGCGCCGGTACCGGTCACTTCTACACCACGACCAAAAACAAGCGCACCATGCCTGAGAAAATGGAGATCAAAAAATATGATCCCGTTGTTCGTCAGCACGTTATCTACAAAGAAGGCAAAATTAAGTAATTAATTTGCTTTTAAACGAAAACCCAGCCCTGCTGGGTTTTTTTTCGCCTGCGGTTTTTGCCTGATGCGGGGTGTGTATGCCTGAATTGCCCGAAGTTGAAACCACCCGCCGGGGTATAGCGCCCCATTGTGTGGGCAAAATGGTCAGCGCTTTGATTGTGCGCCAGGGCCGCTTGCGCTGGCCGGTGCCTACCGAGCTCAGTCGCATTCTGCCTGGCCAAACCCTCTTAGCCGTGGAGCGGCGGGGCAAGTATTTATTGCTGCAGTTTGCCGCCGGTACCGCCATTTGGCACCTGGGCATGTCCGGCAGCCTGCGGGTGGTGGAGGCTTCGAGCCTGCCTGGCAAACACGATCACATCGACCTGTGTTTTACCTCCGGCCTGTGCCTGCGTTTTAACGACCCCCGCCGCTTCGGCGCACTCCTGTGGCAGCCCGCTGCCGAGCCTATTGAGCAGCACAGCCTGCTGGCCCATCTGGGGCCTGAACCCCTGAGCGATGATTTTGATAGCGCCTATTTGCTGGCGCGCGCTCGCAAGGTTCGGGTGGCCCTTAAACCCTGGATTATGGATGCCAAAGTCGTGGTGGGGGTGGGAAACATCTACGCCAATGAGTCATTGTTCAATGCCAAGCTGCATCCTGAGCAGCTGGCTGGCAGCCTAACGCCCAAGCAGGCTGAGCGTTGGGTCGCTGCGATTAAAACTATTTTGCAGTACGCCATTACACGCGGCGGCACAACCCTGCGGGATTTTGTCGGCGGCGACGGTAAACCGGGGTATTTCGCCCAGGAGCTCAACGTCTATGGGCGCGGCGGTGAGCCCTGCACGGTGTGCGCTAAACCCCTAGTGGAGATCCGCCTGGGGCAGCGCGCAACGGTTTATTGCCCGCGCTGCCAAAAACAGCCTAAACCCTCCACCCGCGTCTAGCGTTGCCTATGCCTACCCAAACGCTGAGCATCGTCGTTGGCTTGGGCCTCTGGGCGCTTGCCTGGTGGCTGATGCTCGGGCCTGCCAGTGGGTGGGATTTTACCAATTTGGCGATGATGCTCATGCTGGCCTCAACCCTGGCGGCGGTGTTATTGCCTGCCCGGCTGGCGGCGGCTGTTCTGCTTGCATCGATGTTGGCGTTTGATTGGTGGTTGATCGAACCCAAAGGCAGCCTGGTGCCCAACCTTCATCAGCACCTGTGGTTTTGGATCAGCTTGACGGTGGTCAACGCGGTGGTGCTGGCGCTCATGGCCTATTTGCGTCAGCAGCTGGATAAGGCCCGGCAGTTAAGTGCCCAGCTGAGCGAGGTGAATCAGTGGCACCAGGTGTTGCTGGAGTCCCATTCGGTTGCAAGCCTAGCGGAGCGTTTTCTTGCGCTGCTGGCGGCCAAGGCTGAACCTGTGCCTGTGCAACTAGCACTAAAAGGCTTATCACCGGAAGGGGCGGGGGTTTATTGCCTGTGGGGGGCTTGGCAGCTGGAACAGATGGCGGGTGTGGAGGCGGCAGCGGTGGAGCGCCGAGCCCTCGGGCCGGATACCGGCTGTTATGAGCGCTGGCAGGATGTAGTTTTACCTATACTGGGCCGCAAAAGTGCCTATGGGGCGCTGGTATTGCCGCAGGCGGTGCCCGCCGCCCAGCGCAGGCACTGGCAATTGCTGTGTCATCAGTTGGGGGGCTTTTACGATCGAAGGTTGGCTCGCCAAAAAGAGTGGCTGGCCACCGCCGCCCTGGAGCAGGAGCGCACCAGCAAAGCGGTGATTGCGGCCATCTCCCACGACTTTCGCACGCCGCTGGCCACCATCATAGGCGCCTCCTCAATGCTGCTCACCCAGGAGCATAAGCTCTCACAGGATCAACAGCAGGCCCAGGCGCAGCGCATCTATCAGCAGGCCCAGCACCTAGCGCGGGTCAGCCAGAACCTTTTGCAGCTGGCGCGCTTAGGCTCCGAGGTGAGGATTAGCTGTGCGTGGGAAGCCCCCTTAGAAATGTTGGGTAGCCTGTTAGCTGAGCTGCCTTTTCGCAGCCAGGTGCAGCTTGAGCTGCCGGACACTCTGCCTCTGGTCTGGTGCAATAGTGTGCTGATCAATCAGGCGCTGGCCAACCTGTTGGAAAACGCCCACCAGTACGGGCCCGCCTCGGCTCCTATCGTTGTGCGGGCAAGCCTGCACGGAGCCACTTGGTTGTGGCAGGTGCAGGATAGTGGCACTGGGCTTACGCCTGAGCAGGCCAAGGCGCGCCAGCGTGCGTTTAGCCGTGGCGAGGAGGCGGCGCACCCCAGCGGTGTAGGCTTGGGGCTGGCCCTGTGCGAGGCCATCGCCCGCGCTCACCAGGGCGCTCTAAACTTCACGGCGGAGCCTTCGAGCACCTGGCAGATACAGATTCCCCAGCCCCCGCAGCCCACCCAAGGTGTAGCCGATGAGCGCTGATATTTTATTGATTGAAGACGACGCGGCCTTGCGCCACACCCTGCAGGAGGCCTTGAGCCTGGAGGGCTATGGGGTGACGGGCGCCGCATCCCTAAGTGAGGCGCGCGCCCTACTCAAACACAGGCCCGCTCATTTGCCCCCTTGGGATATCTGGTTGCTGGATTTGAACCTGCCCGACGGGGCCGGCCAGGAGTTACTGGCGCTGCTGCCTGCGCAAGGGGCGACCGCCTGCATCGTCATCACCGCCCAGTCCGATGAGGCCCGCGTGGCCGAGCTGTTGGATGCGGGGGCTGACGGCTATTTGGTTAAACCCTTTGGCGTGCTGGAGCTGTTCGCGCGCATTCGCCTGGCTCTGCGCCAGCGCGGCAACCACAACCGGGCGGCGCCCCAGCGCTATAAGCATCAAGAGTTGGAGGTGGATTTGCGCTCCCATCAGGTGAGCATCAACGGCGCGCCCTGCCATCTAACGCCCAAGGAATTTGCGCTGCTGAGTGTGCTGATCGCGCGGGCCGGTCAGCTGGTTCCCCAGCGCCAACTGCTCGCCCAGGTGTGGGGCGGGCAGGCGTTAGAGCACAGCCATTACCTGCGCTTGTATATGGCACAACTGCGGCAGAAGCTGGGCGACAACGCACTGGCGCCGCGCTGGTTGTTTACTGAAACGGGGCTGGGCTATCGCCTGGCGGCCAATGAGCTGAGTGGCTAACACCTGTATCGCATTGAGTTGACTAGCCGGGATGGGGCGCACCGCAATTTGGGTTGTTATCTTTCCTCAAACCATCGCAAACCCTGGATTGCGCTGCGCTGCATCCGGGCTGTCGCCCAAAAACTCTGCGCATTGCCTCCTACGCCTATCGAACAAAACGGCTAGCCAGTCTGGGGCGAGGTTTTTTCAATCCATACACTTTCCTAACAGCCCCCTCGCCATACTGATATGGCCCTAATGCTCCTCGCCTGTTGAGGAGCCGTATTCACTTTTATGGGAGTCCTCAACGTGAGTCCTAATCCTTCTGATCCTAAGGTTACCGCCCATCAGCAAAGCCTCGCCGCACTGAGCCTGGGCGCTTTGGGGGTGGTGTATGGCGATATAGGCACTAGCCCCTTATATACCGTAAAAGAGCTTTTCTCCCCCGGCCACGGCGTGGCCGTTACCGCGCCGGATGTAACAGGTGCTATTTCCGCCATAGTCTGGCTGCTCATTTTGGTGGTGAGCCTTAAATACGCCCTGATTGTGTTGCGGGCGGGCAACCAAGGCGAGGGCGGCGCCTTGGCGCTGACGGCCCTGGCCAGCAATGCCACCGCCCATAAGCCCCGTCTGCAAGCACTGATTCTGATGCTCGGCCTCTTCGGCGCCACCTTGTTCTATGGCGACAGCCTCATCACCCCCGCCATTTCAGTCTTGGGGGCGGTTGAGGGATTGGAGATTATTACCCCATCTTTAGAGCCGGTCGTGATTCCCGCCGCGCTGATGATTTTGGGCGGCCTGTTCGCCTTGCAGCGGCAGGGGACGAAGGTTGTGGGGCGCTTGTTTGGGCCGGTGGTGTTGCTCTGGTTTTTGCTGTTGGCCGCATCGGGCCTTTGGCACATAGTGCAGTACCCGCCCATACTGCACGCGCTTAATCCCATCTACGCGATACAGTTTGTACAGCACCAAGGCGCCCATCTGCTGGTGCCCCTCGGCGCCATTGTGTTGGCTGTCACGGGGGCCGAAGCCCTTTATGCCGACATGGGCCACTTCGGCCCCAAGCCCATCCGTTGGGCCTGGAGCTTTGTTGTGCTACCGGCGCTGGCCATCAATTACATGGGGCAGGGGGCTCTGCTGCTGCAAGACCCGGCGGCGGTCAATAACCCCTTTTACAACCTCTTCAGTGCAGACTTGCTCTGGCCGGTGCTGGGCCTTGCCACCTTGGCGGCCATTATCGCCTCGCAAGCGGTTATATCGGGCGCCTTTTCCATGACCCGCCAAGCGGTGCAACTGGGCTTTTTGCCCCGCATGCGCTGCCTGCATACCTCGGCGGCAGAATCCGGGCAAATTTTTATGCCCGCCGTGAATGTCATGTTGTTGATCGGCGTGGTGGCGGCGGTATTGATATTCGAAAGCTCTTCGGCGCTGGCCTCGGCTTATGGCATAGCTGTCACCCTCACCATGGTCATCACCACCCTGTTGTTAATTGTGGTAGCGCTTTTAATCTGGCGCCTACCGCCTATTTGGGTGGGGTTGGTAGGCTGTGTTTTTCTGCTGCTGGATGGCGGTTTGTTTGCCAGTTGTGCGGTAAAACTGCTGGACGGCGGTTATTTCCCGCTGGCCCTGGGTTTATTGTTGTTCTGCCTCATGAGTACCTGGCGGCGCGGCCGCAGTCTGGTGATGCAGGCGCTTGGTGCCGACGGCATTCCCTTGGAAGATTTTGTGCAGGATTTGGATGTCAACAGCTTGCCCCACGCTAACCGCATCGCCGTTTATGCCGTTGCCGACAGCCGCTTTGTGCCCCAGGCCCTGCTACACAACCTCAAACACAACCAGGTATTACACCGGCGCAACCTGATCGTTAACGTGCGCTTTGCCCAGGCGCCTTGGGTGCCCGAACAGGAGCGCACCATTATTGAATTGCTGGGCAAAGATTTCTGGCGTATCACTTTCACCTATGGGTACATGGAAGTGCCAGACATGCCCCGCGCCCTGGCCGCCTGTCAGCAATACGGTCTGGCGGTCCCGCTGTTTGAAACCAGTTATTTTTTAAGCCGGGAAACCATAGTGTCGGTGCCCGGTGGCGGCATGGCCCGCTGGCGGGAATTGTTATTTGCCGCCATGAACCGCAACGCCAGTGGCGTGGTGGAATTCTTTTGTCTGCCGGATAACGCGGTGGTGGAATTGGGGACGCGGTTGCAGATTTAGCCCCCAAGATCCTGCCCGAAGCGCTATACGCCCTTGGCCATGTATGGGCTGCCTATAAGACTTCTAATCCTGGAGCGGCAGCTGAACCTGGCTAATGCCCACAACTAAAAAACCCCGCCTTAGCGGGGTTGCAGCGGCTGGGCCGCATAAAGCGGCTTAAGACTGCTTAAGCCGCGAAGAAGTTAAACAAACGGGCGGTTATGGGACGAGGGCGATTCTATTTTGCGGCCCTGGTGCCACTTGCACACCGGGTTTGCTGGCGTCGCTGTCGGCGGCTGGGTTGTTAAACCAGGCCTCCAGCGCGTCTATATCCTGCGCGCCGCCCAAGCGGTCTTTACCCTTGGGCAACACATAAAACTTATCGCCACCGTCGGCCAAAAAGTTATTCACCGTAATGCGATACCAGCTCTCCGGTAGCACAGGCTGACCGTTGATGCTGATGGAGGCGGCATCCACCTTTTGGCAGACCGGCGCGGTGGGGTTCCAGCGGTAGCTAAAACCTGCGGAGACTTGCAACACGCGATCAAACGACTGGCCTGTATCTCCGGCTGGGTAGTTGAAGCTCGCTGGCGCAGTGGCGGCGTTGCAGCCGGTAAATTGTTGTTCGAGCAGAATGCGCAGCTGCTCACCGGTCACACTAAGCGTTACCAGGGTGTTGCCGAAGGGCTGCACGCTAAAGGCTTCGCCGTAGGTCACCTTGCCGTCGCCTTCATTGGCGGCTGAGCTGGCAAAGGTAAAACCCGGTGAGCGGATGCCGCCTGGGTTCATAAAGGCCACCAGGGCGCCGCCGTTTTGTGCGGCTTGAGTGGCCGCCAATTGGGCGTCCGCCAACACATCACCGAGGGCAATTTCGCCTGCGGCGTTGGCGCTGTTGTGGGCCATGGCGGCGGTAATTTCACCGATCACACGGTTGGCAATGGGCGTGGCGAGGTTTTTATAGCTGGCGACGAGGCTTTGCAAAGTGTTATTGGGCACAAGGTCCGTGCGGCTGCGATCCACCACGAGGTTCTGCGCGTTCACCGCAACCACTTCACCTGTGTTATCCAGCTGCAGGTTGATGTCGGTTAACACTCGGCCCTGGGAATTGGCGCTGGTTACCGCAATAGCGCGGCCCGCGCGATTGGGCAGCTTGCAGTTATAGGCCTGGTGAGTATGGCCGGTGATGACCAAATCCACCGCATCATCCAGTCCGCTCACTATGGCGGGGATAGGTGTGCCCGCCAGGTTGCCTGCACAGCTGTTAATGGTGTCCGCCGCCTGAGCAACCGGAATGGTGCCGCCCTGGTGCAGCAACACCACTATGGCGTTGACGCCCCGCGCGCGCAGCTGAGGCACTAGGGCGTTCACCGTGGCGGCTTCATCCTTGAACGACAGGCCCGCAACGCCACTGGGGGTAACAATACTGGGGGTGTCTTTTAGTGTCATACCGATCAGAGCGAGGCGCAGATTGCCCCATTGCTTGATGGCATAGGGTGGGAAGAGGGTTTTGCCGCTGCTGCTGTCCTGTACATTGGCGGCGAGGAATTTAAATTTAGCGCCTTCAAACGGCACGGGGGTGCCGACTTGGGCGCCTTTACAGGAGTTGGCGTCGGTGGGATGGCAGCCGCCCTGCTGCATGCGCAGCAGTTCATCCTTGCCCTCGTCGAACTCGTGGTTGCCCACGGCGTTAAAATCCAGGCCTAAGCGGTTCATGGCTTCGATGGTAGGTTCGTCGTGGAACAGTGCCGACACCAAAGGCGTGGCGCCGATGATATCGCCTGCCGACACCACCAGAGTGCGCGGGTTTTGTGCTTTGAGATTGGCTACATAAGCGGCCATCCAGTCCACGCCGCCCACAGGCAGGCTGGGTGTGGCGCTGGCGGCGTTGGTGCGCAAGCTGCCAGGGGATTCCAACTGGCCGTGGAAATCGTTGAAAGCTACCAACTTAACCCAGGTGCCTGCAGGTTCAACCGCCTGGCAGGTTAACGCGGGTGTGAGGCCCGCCATCAAAGCTAAAGACGCAGCGGCGCGGCGCCGACGCAACCAGGCCAATACCCATAAGGCAAGGCTGCCACCTAACAGGCCTGCGCTGGGGGGCAGGGGAACATCCGTGAGGCGAAAGGCGCCCACCGAGGCGTTTAGCGCTTGTCCCTCGAAGGTGGCGCTGGTGTGCAAGCCGCCGGTCAAAAAGTGCAGGCCCGCTGGCACCAGCCAAGTGCCTTTACTGAAGCTTGGGTCCGCCAAGGCAGCGGTAAAATCCAAGCCTTGGTAGGCGCCCATATCGACAGCGGCACCGCTTAATAAGCTTACGCCATCTAAATTCAGCCAATACCGATCCCCGCTCACACCGCCGTCCACGAGGGTTAAATACTGGGGTTTGCTGGTGGCTATTAAATACTGCAGGGGAGAGCCATCACCGCTTAAGCCCGCATCCGGGTTGAAGGTGGCATCAATCCACTGGTTGCTGTTATCCAACGCGAGGGTTGCATCCACATCGAACAGATTCCACCGGCCTGTGGTATCGGCCACCAGGGTGGTTGCCATGCTCTGGGCACTCAATAGGGATAAAGCCACTAGGCTCAAACAGGGTTTTATTAATCGCGCCAGCCTAACCATAGAACACCTCACGTTGGGGGTTTTTATTGGTGTGCAGTTAAGCAGCGGCTTATGACGGTGGGTTGAAGTTTTTTTGGCAGTTTGAGGATGATTTTGTTGCCAATGTGACCAGGCGCGTGACGGCCATTTTATTGCTTGGCGTGTTGGCCAAATTATTGAGGCAATCTGATTAGGGTGAGAAAAACTCCAGCGTCGCCCCTATGGGGGATTTTTATTCACAACATCCTTAAGTTAATGATATTGCCCTCTGAGGAGTGGATTAATTTTGGCGTAGACACTCGCGTTGGTGTGGCAAACGGCGCCCCCGCATTAAATTTAATCTCGGCTTTTATTTTCATAACGAAATTTTTTTAAATATTTGATTGGGTCGTATCTGTGTGCATTGTATATTTTTTGGGGTGGTTATTTTTTGTAATCGTGTTAATTTGTTCGTAACTGTTTTTGCAATGGTTTTGTCTGCCAGTGATTGATGCGCCCTGCTTGTGTTCTAAGTTTTTGGTTGAGCAATTCTTGGATGGTTTTTATTTGGGTGGCGACAAGGGGTGCCGCAATTCAATCTACTGCCTAACCAATAATAAAGAATATATGGTATGTCAGGTGCGCTGTTATTGAAACCCTGTAGGGTCGTAAAAAAATCCCTCTTTTTGACGGTCTGAATGCTGTGTGTTCTCTATTTATATCCGGTTATTAATGGCGATTGTGGTGGCTAAAATATAGGTGAATAATTGAAGTGGCGGGCAACGTGGTGAATTTAAATTGTGGGCGCGGATTTTGGGAGAAACTTCGACAAGCCGAGCGTTGAATCGCTGGCTAGAAGAAATAAGTAGGAAACAAGTGATCCCGATGGGGGAGTGTCGTTCAGTGGAGTGGTTCTGTTTTCTCCGAGCTGCTCTGTATATGGTGGGGCAGCGCAATCTGTTTAATTGTAATACATTGAGGTTTGCATCTGCGTTGTGCTCAGATGTCGAGTCAATGTTTGAGGTGTGTAGAATTGTCTATCGGTGTCAAAAAAATAACGTAATATTGATTTTATTCTATTTGAAAAAAATAAATCATATGAGTTAAATCCTTGACCGATTAAATCTATATATCTAAAATCGCGCGCCAGAAATTTCTGCCATCTTTTTTGATGCGTGTGAAATCCTATCCCGGCAGGAAACCAGTCTCTTTGGAAAGCTATGTGATCTCTTCTCATGGCCCTTCCATCGCTCAACTGTTATACGGGCACAATACTCAATTTTTTAATGGACACTAACACATGACGAAATTACTTAGCCGCTTGATGCTCCCTATCACCATGGCAAGCTTAATTGCCTGTGGCAGCGGTGGCGGAGGTGGTGGATCCAAGGCCAATAACACTCCTACCGCTTCGACAACTCCCGCGGCTGAAACCAAGCCTAGCCCAGTTAAAGAGAATAGAACTAGCCTATACGCCACTCAAGCCGCAGTATCGCCAGGGGCAATATGCCCAGCTGGTGGTGTAACGGTGAATATGGGCTTGGATACAAATGCTAACGGCGTTTTAGATGCGAGTGAAATCACCAAAACCGAACTTATTTGTAACGGAGTTGATGGCCTAAATGGTGTTAACGGCTCTAACGGCAAAGATGGAATTAACGGTAAGGATGGAATTAATGGTAAAGATGGTTTGGCTGGAAAAGATGGTGTTGATGGGAAAAATGGTTTAGATGGACTAAATGGCAAAAGCGGTATTGACGGGGTTGATGGGACCAATGGTAAGGATGGCGTAAATGGCAAAGACGGCATTGCTGGCAAAGATGGTCTGGATGGAAAAAACGGCACCAATGGTACCGATGGGTTCAACAGTTTAGTTCGTTTGGATGAGGAGTTGGCAGGTGATAACTGTGATTTCGGTGGCGTTAATATATCGACTGGTTTAGATAAAAATCGTAACGCTATTTTAGATTCTGCTGAGATTGGTCAAAATCGTTTTGTTTGTGATGGCCCCAGCCTGGCTGACAATGGTGCGCCCTGCACTATAGAAACTACCAGTAATGGCGGGAAAACATTACATTGCGGCAGTGAATCATATGTTGTTGAAGCAGGTAGAGAATATTCTGCTTTTACTCTTAAAAGCCTGGAAAACGGTCAGCGCATTGTTGATAGTTGGGTATTTTCCGGCGGCTTAAATTTTCGATCCTTTTTAAATCCTCATTACGAGTTAACCCTAAGTAATAAGGCTACTCTTGCATTTAATATGAATAACTCCGCTGATTTGGGTGGGCGTTTATACGTTTATGATTCAGTGGGAACAAAATTAGTTGAAAAATACACCAGCGGTGTTGAAACAAAACCCACAACGGTTATCTTGGAGGCCGGTACCTATACTCTTGTTGCCGCCTCGGAGCTTCGCGGTGCTGCGGGAACTTTTAGTATTGACGTTGCAGGCGGTAGCTTTGGTATTAAAAAACTTGCCAGCACTTCTGTGGCGCTGAAAGACGAATACTGGGAGTCCTCCGGCGGACAGGAAGATCAATCTTGGCGGAACCGTCACTACACTCTCGAAGTTGAGCGCCCAACTGAATTGTCAATCAATGTGGATTCACCAGTGCTGCCACAAATTATGTTGGCAAACGAGAATGGAGCGTTACTTGTGAATGACGATCTTCACTATGCCTCCATAACTGTGCCTGCAGGGCATTATGAACTCATCATTGGCACTCGTGCCGATTTTGCTATCGGCAAGTTTGATTTAACCGTTACTGGCCAGTTTGATAGTGCAAAATTCATTAAAAAGCCATATCAAGACCCTGAGGTAGTATCGGCTACTTTGGCGCCTTCGAATCGACTTATGCCATTAACATCAATGTTGAATCACCACTACACCTTTACAGCCAATGAAACTTCTTATATAGATTTTTCTGTAACGCCTTCGCGTTGCGCACTTTATGAAAATGGCGTTCAAGTCTATGACAGTGGCTACACGGGCTGCTCGCGCATCTACCGTCAAGTGATCAAGGGTAATCAATATGAGCTCGTTATTGCCAGTGAATTCGACACCACGGTAAATGCACTAAGTGAAATGCCCTATAATTTACGCTTTAGTGGGCTTATTTCACCCCCTGTGCTACAGCCCGCCGAAATAAAAACTTTGAAAGGTTCCTGGCAAAGTGCCGGCGGTGCAGATCCCTTTGCCAAGGGAAATGTCGCCTACAAAATTCATGTTGCGAAAAAAACGGCCTTGACAGTTCATATGTCTCAATCAGCTGGAGATGATACAGGGATGTATCTTTATACCGATACTAAATTATTGGTGAATAAAACCTACAGTGAGATATACCCCTATCCTCAGCAGTTTACGAGCATCTTGGTGCCAGGAGACTATGTTTTGTATGTGGTGGGCCCTCAAACCAGTGCGGCAAATTTTGAATTAAATTTCAGCTATTCTGCTGAAAGTTTAGTTGTTGCTCCATAATATATTTACCTATAAGGAAAAGGAGTTCCGCTGTCTTCCATGGGTGCCGTGTATTTAAATCTGGTATGTGTTCTTGTGTGCCAGCACGAAAGATTCTGAATATCTATTTGCTGTAACTAGGTTGCCCCGAAACCCACTTAACCGGTGGGTTTGCATTTTTTGTGATGCCTGGATTTTTAGTGTGTGTTTGGATCGTTCCTCTTCAGGCGGGGGAGATAAATGCATTGCTGATTTTTGTAATTTATGGTGGTGTCTGTTTGATTTCGGTGTTGTCTTTAAGCAAAAGGTTTTTGAAAAGGCAATTGATCAAGGGCGGCATTAATATCATACTCAGTCATCGTTCGTTGAATAGGCAATGCTGATTTTTCTGAATACATCTGCATGTATTGTCTCGGATTGGCGCTAGCCAGAAGATTAAGCGTGCCTAAAAAATAAGTTAATCAGAGCATCCTTAATGAGATTTTGGGGAATATACGGCGAAGGCCGCCCCTACGCACTTTCTCTATATAAATCTACAAACCCCTACCGCAACAAACTCAACACCTGCTGCGGCCGCGCATTGGCCTGGGCCAGCATTGCTGTGCTCGCCTGCACCAAAATCTGCGCCCGGCTTAAGCGCGCACTTTCCCCCGCGTAATCCGCATCCTCAATTCGCGCTCTGGCCGCGGCGGTGAGTTCGATGCTGTTCATCAGGCGGCTGGTGGTGAAGTCTAGGCGGTTTTGCCAGGCGCCCAGGGCGGCACGAGTTTGGCTGGTTTGGCTGAGGGCGGCGTCGAGGCTTTTGAGGGCGCTGCGGGCGGCGCTTTGGGTGAGTAGTGACAGGCTGGCCAGTGGGCTGCCGCTGCCGCCACCTCTGCTGGCATTTACCTCCAGCCAACCGGTAGTGCTGCCTGCGGTGGTGCCAAGCTCCAGAGCGATGGGCTGTTGGCTCAGGCTGATGAGGCGTATGCCTGGGTCTACGGTGGTGCCGTGGGTGATGGCAACGGCGGTACCGTTGGCGGCTTCGCTGGCGGAACTTAAGAGCGCGGCGCGGCCTGCGTTGCTGGCGCCGAAGGCTTGGGCGGCGTTGGGGCCGAGGGTGGCGTGATCGCTAAAGGCAATGCCGCGGGTGCTACTCATGCGCAGGTTGTTGCCGCTGATGCTGACACTGACGCCGGTGAGGGTGGTGAATTGATTAAAGGTGTCGGCCATGGCCGCCAGGCTGCTGGCGTTACCTATGCCGGTGACCACCGCGCCGTTGAGAGCGAAGTCGCCGTAGTTGGTGCTGGACCAGTGGGCGTAGTCGAAGTGGCTGAGGTCCAGTAGGGCGTCGGTGGTGAGTTCGGCCCGCACGCCGGTTTGTGCGCTGGCTGCATTGATGGCGGCAAGTTTGCCGCTGAGGCTGTCGGTATGGGTGCTGTCGATGTCTACACCATTGATGCTGATCTGCCCCGGCGCCCAGGCGGTATCCGGGTTGGAGATGCCAACGCCGTTGATCACCCCCGCTTGAGTGTTGCGAAAGCCTAGGTTGGCGAGGTCCGACAAGCGGCCTTCAACCCCCAGGGTGAGGCTGGCGGGTTCGCCGAATTCGTTGCTTAGCACCAGCTTGGCGCTGGCACCGGTGCTGCCCGCGCTGTAGCCGTCGGGCAGTTTTAGGCTGAAATTAATCGGCCCGCCGCTTGCGGTGTTGGGCAATACGCTGGCGGCGGTTAGGGTGCCGTGGCCGTAGTCGCTACCGGCGATGGAGCCGGTGTTGGTGTCGTTGAGGTTCATATGGCTGGTGGCGCCGTTGAGGCTGACCGCCCCGTAGGTGCTGGTGCCGTTGAGGGCGTCCGTTAAATACGCATCGCCATGGGCGGCAAAGTGGGCTTCGAAGGCGGCGAGGCTCACCCCGGCGGCAGAGTTGATGGCGGCGGTGAGGCTGGTGCCGCCCGCAAGTGCGGTCAGCACATCGGAGAGGCCCGCGCCGCCGTTGGCCAGAATTTCATCATGCAGCATGCGCACGGCGCTGTAGCCTGCGGAGTACCCCAGGCTGCTACTGGGCGAGCCGGGGGTGGTTTTAAGGGCGCCCGCCACAGCGGCTATGCCTACCGAGGTGGCGCTTGCCGGTGGGGTGTTGGCTTGAATATCCCCCAGCACGCGCTCATCGGCGCCGTGAATAAATTCGGCAATGCCCTCGCTGAACCAGCCGGGCAGGCTGTTGTTGATGCCGGAGCTGACGCTGGCGGCCATCACCGCGTGCACCATTTCATGGGCGATAACGCGGTCGTTATAGAGCCAGGGGGAGCCTTCGGGGGTGACAAAGTCCGCCATGTCCACGGTGAGTTTCAGGTGCGCCGGGTCGCTCCACACCGAGGCTATGCCATTGCTAGGGCCATCGCTGGCGAGGCTGGTTTGTTGGGCCGGGGAGAGGCCGGTGACATCGCCGGTCAGGGTGCCGTCGGTTTCGGCAAAGAGCAGGTCTATCTGGGTGTTGGCCGGGGCGGAGAGGCCGAAGTTAGTGGTGATCAGGGTTTCCGCCTCCCGAATCCAGTAGCTGGTCAGGCCGTTGATGACCGACTGGTGCACCGATCCTGAGTTGAGGGAGCCGCCACTTAACCCACTGGCGCTGCCGGTGGAGTCGCTCACGGACAGGTTGGCTATGTCGGTGGCGCTGAGGATGAGATACCCCTTGGCGTTGATGCTGGCGCGCACCTGGCCGCCAGTGGCCGTGCCTATGGCGTCGGCTAATTCCGCTAGATTTCGGGTGTTACTCACGCTGAAGGTGTTGGTAGTGCCATCCAACTGGCTCACCGATAGGGTGAGGCTGTCGCCGTCCCCCAAAACCCCCGTACCCACTTGGGTGCCTTCTAGCTCCACCAGGGTGGAGGCCTTGATGCCGTGCATGTCGTTATTGATGTGGTCGAGCAGTTCATCCAGCCGGGTGCCCGCCGCCACCTCACCTATGTCCTGGCCGTTAATTAACACATGGTTGGCCTGGATGGCACTGGCCAGGGTGTTATTGCCGCTGAGCACCAGGCTGCTGCCAATCAAAGCGCCGCTGGGGCTTGTGCCGAGGCCTAGGCTGTTGCTGTCGAGGCTCGGCAGCTGTATCTCCAAGCGATCCCCATCGCTCTCGCCCACTTGCAATGCGGTAGGGCCAAAACTGCCATCCAGCAGGGGGCGGGCGTTGAAGGTGGTGGCTTTGGCGATGCGATCCAGCTCTTGTGTGAGCTGCTTGGCCTCCGCGTCCAGGCTCACCCGGTCGGAGTCGGTGTAGATACCGTTGGCACTTTGAATGGCCAGCTCCCGCAGGCGCTGCAAAATTTGATCGGATTGCTCAATGGCGCCATCGGCGGTTTGCAGGAGGGAAATACCATCGTTGGCATTGCGCACCGCTTGGCTCATGCCGCGCACTTGGCTGGTGAGGCGGCTGGTGATGGCACTGCCAGCGGCATCATCACCCGCATGGTTAAGGCGCAGGCCGGATGAGAGGCGCTCGCCGGCCCGCTCCAATTCACGATTGGCCGCCACCAGCGAGCGCTGGGTGCGTAGGGCGGCGATGTTCGTGTTGATCACTAGGGGCATGGGTGGCGCGGCGTGTCCTTTGAATTAATGCAATGCCCCTTAACCTGCGCAGTATCGGCGCCGAAATTAAAAAGACAGGATTACACCTGTTAACGGCCTGGCTTAAGACGACTTAAATCTGAGCGGCGCTCAGGAGTAACTATTTTGCTATAGGGTGTGTGCGCCTATATTTCGATTGAATGGGGGTTGTTTAATTCTGAGCGCGGGAAGTGTTAACACAGCTCCTGGAACATTAACCGGCAGTGTTAATTGTGTTGATGGGTAAATTCGTAGCCCGGATGCAGCGCAGCGTAATCCGGGGTAGGGAGCGAATGTCATTAGGTTGAGGAAATGCGTAGGGGCGACCCTTGTGGTCGCCCAAAACTCTGCGGCTACTGATATTTTTTGGCGACCAACATTGGGCGACCACAAGGGTCGCCCCTACAAGTTCATTTAACTAATTGATATTGGGTTGGGAGGGGACAAATAAACCCCGGATTGCGCTGCGCTGCATCCGGGCTACTTACGACACCCTGAGTGCAGGGCAATTCAGGCTCAGGGGGCATTTATGCCGGGCAGCGGCTCCAAATATCTCAGCACTTAATTTAAAAAACTTAACCACGGCGATATTGACGGATAAAAACGCCAAGCACTATTAATAACGCGCCTTCAATGTAATTAATTGCCCCGGCCACAGGGCCATTGGTGGGTTTGCCGCTGGAGCTACTTGAGCTTGACGATGAAGAGCTAGACGAAGATGACGAACTGGAAGAAGAGCTTGATGAAGAAGAGCTTGATGAAGAAGAGCTTGATGAAGAAGAGCTGGACGATGAGCTAGATGAACTGGAATTACTGCTCGAACTTGAATTGGTAAAAAAATCACTGGAGCCTGCGCTGACGGTGATGTCACTTTTGCCCTGGCTTTGATAGCCTTCCGTCGCCATTACCATGGAATAAAAGGTGTTGGGTAATTCAAAATTTAATTTTTTCCACGCGTTTACATGATTTTCAAATGTGATGGTACCACTGATAGCGCCAAAACCTTTTTTAGGGGATCGCACGGCGTAATAGTGGTAGGGGCTTAGCAATTCTAGAATGCTGGGGCCTTCTGTTTGGCAGCGCCGCAGCTGATAGCTGGCGCCGTCGCTTTGGTAGGTGCCCAAATTAATTCCCGAGCAATTGGCAGGATTGTAGTTGCCGTAGCTTTCAACAATATAAATATAAATTGGGCGCGGAAATGAGCCGCTTCTGTCCGCAAGCGTGCCGTAATAGGCTAAATACATATTTTGGTTGGATGAGCCGCTATCACCAAAAACACCTGCATAATTCACCAGGGTTGGGCTGCCACCTTGCCATCCCAGGCCGCCTAGAATCTCTTGTGTGCTGCGATCCCAGCTGGCGGTGTAGCGGCCGGGTTCTTCTAGCGTGAAGCTCGCGTTGCCATTCGATTTCCAAAAATCAAAATAAAAGCCGTCACGGGTGCCTGTGGCTGTATTTTGGGTAAAGGTTTCTGCCTGTGCGCTATTAATAAATAACCCCAGTAAACAGGTGCCGAGGAATGACAGGCCGCGCAGCGTTTTGATAAGTGTATGCATACCGATGATCTCCATAGCGATAGATAAAGTGTGCAGATTTACTGCAGCTTTTTTTATTTTTGTGCGTGCAAGAGAACCCGGTGCATGTAAACCGGTTTTTATCCTGTGCCGCCTAATTCGCCCTTCTGGTGGTGCTTGCCAGGCGCGCTTGGCGGCCCGGTCTATAAATTATGGAATTACATGCGGGGTGTGTTTTAACAATCTGCCCGCCGCTGCTTTGCTTCGCCTGTTTGCTAAAGTAGCTGTAGGCGCCTTTATTGGCTGGATTTAAAATGTAATACAATATAAAGCCTACCCTAATCAATCGCGGCCCCGCAGTGGCATCTGTTTATTATGTGAAGTCGATTAGTTTTAACGGATGTAGGTTTGGATTACTTCACAGCTATGCGCCAGTGCGGTCGCCTTACGCAGGGTGCTGCAAGTGTTAATGGAACGAGTTAAATCGCAAGGATTAAGGGGCAAATATCACGGTGAGAATATTAAGGGGCGAATGTTAAGGTGAGAATATTAAGGTGCCTGCCATCCTGCGCGCAGCCGCAGGATCCACCCCTTAACCGCCGGAAATCTACGCTCCAACCACATAGCCCCGGCGCGAGCGCCAATAAAAATCCCAGTGTTTCACACCCAAAATTCTCAAGCCGCTTGCCATAGCGCCTGGATAAGCCTTCAATAGCGCCTTTTGCGGAAGCATTTTATGTCGGACATTCAATGGCAAGCGGCCGCCTTTCGCCGCCTTGTGGCCCACCTGCAAGCCCACCCCGAAGTGCAAAATATCGACCTGATGAACCTCGCCGGTTTTTGCCGCAACTGCCTCTCTAAGTGGTACCAAGAGGCGGCCGCCGCCGATGGCGCGAAGCTTAATTACGAGCAGAGCCGCGAGTTGATTTACGGCATGCCCTACAGCGAATATAAAGCGCGCCACCAAACAGCGGCCACACCGGAGCAGCAGGCGGCGTTTGAGCAAAAACAGCAGGCTAAGGCTAGCCAGCAGCAATAGGCCGCTCAATCGCGAGTAATTTATATGCTGATTCACGCGCTTAACCTCTACCCCGTTAAAGCCCTGGCGGGCTTGAGCCTGCGCCGGGCGCTGCTCACCAGCAAGGGGCTTGCCGTGCCCTTGGGGGCTGGGCTTTTGTACGACCGGCAATGGATGTTAATTAATGCCGCCGGGCAGATGGTCACTCAGCGGCAATTGCCCGCTTTGGCGCTGCTACAGCCAAAAATTCAGGGCGAAACTCTGTATTTAACAGCCGCTGGCCGCACGCCTATTGCGTTAAACCAGGGCGAAATTTCCTCGGTAGCGACCCAAAGCCAAGTGTGGAAAACCTCTGTTGAAGTGCAGGAGAACCCTGCGGTGAGCGCTTGGCTGGCGGATCAGTTCCCGGCCCAAGGGCTTAAATTGGTGAGCCTTGCTGCGCCGAGGGCCATGTTGGTTGAGCGCTTTGGCCTTAACAGCACTACCCATTTTGCCGATGCTGCGCCCTATTTAATTGCTAACACCGCCTCCTTAGCGGCGCTGAATCAAGCCCTGCTGGATGAAGGTGAACCCTGCGTGGATGAGCGCCGCTTTCGCGCCAATATTTGGCTCAGCGGCCTCGCGGCATTTGCCGAACACGCGCTGCCAAGCCTGCATTTGCCCCAAGGTATTATCCGTATGGTGGATCACTGCCAGCGCTGCAGCGTGATTACGGTGGACCCAGATGCAGGCGTATTCGCTCCCAATGCCACACCGTTTAAAACCCTCGCCCGTATAAATGCTATGCCTGCGCAGCCTAAAGCCCCTGCGTTTGGCGTGAATGCAGTATTTGAACAGCTGGATACCCCTTGGCTTGAAGTGGGGGAACCGCTTTTATAAATAACCGATGGAGTTTTTTATGTCGGGCTAATTAAAGCAGCGTGGATAATTCCTCCACAGGGAAAAATAGATCAATGCGAGCTATTTTTTCCCGCTCAAGAAACAGTTAATTTTGGAACAATAAGGAAAATCGAGTGAACTATTTAGCTCCCCTATCACTAGCTGCAATTGGTATTTTCAGTCAGGCCACACAGGCGGAATCCCCCAGCCCTTTTATCAGTGTTATGGCTATACCCTATGCCGGGATGAATGCAGATGTAGAGCGAGAAACTGAGTATCGGCAAGTGCCCTCCCATGAAACCGATAAATTTAATATGACCTTAGGGCAGGGCTATGGCGTGCGCCTTAGCGCCTGGAATCTGTATATCAGTTACACCGAATCCGTAACGGATACCGATAGCGAAATTCCCGATGCGCGCTTTAAAACATTTACTGCAGGGTTTATTGAAGAAAATGTAGATGAAGAAGCTTACCCAGTGGGTTTATACGCGCGCTGGGGCATGGGCGTCGGGCAGGGTGAATTGCGCTATGCCCACTCAGGCCAAAATGAAGATGATTGGCTTACCGAAGTATTTATTGAAGGCGGCCTCACGATCATGCACGATGTACAAATCGGCCTGCAAACCAGTACAAAAGTGTTATTTGAAGTAGGGGATACACGAGCCTCGCTGGTGGACATTGCCTTGGTGGCGAGCATGCATTTTTGATGTGGTGCGAGCCTAAGCAACTTTATATATTAATTAAGTAGAGGCGCCATGTTGACTATAGAATTTGCGCGCAATTTTGCGCAGCACTGGGTGGATGCGTGGAATGCGCGCAATTTAGAGGAAATTCTTCGCCACTATCACGAGGATTTTGTGATGTCCTCGCCCAAAATTGCCGCCATAGCAGGGGAGCCCTCGGGTGTGTTGCGCGGCAAACCGGCGGTGGCGGCCTATTGGGCCAAGGCCTTAACCTTAATTCCTGAATTAAAATTTGCAGTTATTGATGTTTTTGTCGGCGCTGACAGTGTGACTGTGCATTATCACAGTATCAGCGGCCGAGTAACCGAAGTGTTTTTCTTTGATAATGAAGGCTTGGTGGTAAAGGCTGCGGCACATTATTTACCACAAGAATAATTAATAGGTGTCGCGCAATTGCGGCACTTTTTTCAGCCAATTCACTCGGCGCACGATTACCCATGACCCTTCCCCAACCTGCTTGCCTGGCGGGCAACCCCCGTCGGTATATTATTTTTACTGTGTTTTACAATGCGCGGGCCTATTATCCAGTATTAGCCGTTTTGTTTTTGGATTTGGGTTTAAGCCTTGAGCAGTTTGTGCTGCTGAATTTAATTTGGGCCCTGACCATATTTTTCTGTGAAGTGCCTTCGGGCGCGCTTGCCGATACCTGGGGGCGGCGCAATTTACTGGTTACTGCCGCGCTGTTGATGATTATTGAAATGCTCTGTTTAGTAGTAGCACCCGTGCAGGGCGGTGGCATTTTAATGGCCTTGTGTGTACTGAACCGATTGTGTTCAGGCCTATCCGAGGCCTGCGCCAGCGGTGCCGACGAAGCCCTCGCCTATGATTCCCTGCCGGAGGAAAACCGCAGCCAGGCCTGGGATAAAATTCTCGCCGATGCCATGCGCTGGCGTTCGGCAGGGTTTGTAATTGCTATGTTATTGGGCGGCTTTTTATATGACCCCAGCCAATTAAATAAATTAACCCCCGACGCCTGGGCACTCAGCGCAGAAGCGGCGCACCGTTTGCCCATAATATTAGTGTTGTGCCAGGCATTTATCTGTTTATGGGCGAGCCTTAGTATGCGTGAACCACCGCGCCATACCCCACCGCTAAGCCTCGCTACTTTAATCGGTATTATCGCCGATAGCGCCCGCTGGTTATGGCAGCAAAAATTATTGCGTGTGTTGGTATTAACCGGTTTGGTGCTCGATGCCGTGGTACGCAATTTTGCCACCATCAACAGCAGTTATTACCGTTTAATCGACTTGCCGGAATGGAGCTTTGGGATTGTCGGCGCAGGCCTAGGTTTAGCCGGTATAGCAGTGCCTTCGCTGGCTAAATACTTAAACCAGCGTTTAAGCCCGCAGGCCAATATAAATATCACGGCAATAGCTGTATTAGTGTTGCTCGCCGCACTGATTCCCGCCTGGCCTTTATGGGGTTTAATTCCCGCCAGCCTATTAATGCTCAGTATGGGTTTTTTAGGTTTTACCCTGAGTAAAGCGATTCACCAAGCCGCCGATAATACCAACCGCGCTACTGTGTTATCGGTAAAAGGCCTGGTATTTAATTTAGGCTATGGAGTAATGAGCCTTGGATTTTCAGCATTATTAGCTGCCAGCGCCAGCCAGCAGAATGCCAATAATTTAGTGCAAGCATTGCTGTGGCAGTGGCCAATAATGGCGGGTGTATTGTTGGGGCTTATAGTGTGGGGTGCCTGGTTGCTGCGGCATAGCGCAACAGGGCAAAAAAATAGGGGTTAATACCTGCGAGGTGTTATGAATTTACCTTTTTCTCAGGCCTGCGAAAATAATAAGCAGCCTATTTTAGCTGTGCTGCGCGAGGTTTTTCAGCACGCCCACCAAGTGTTGGAAATTGGCGCAGGCACCGGTCAACACTCGGTATTTTTTGCCCCCGCATTAACCCATTTAAGCTGGCAATGCGCGGATCTTGCCGTAAATTTACCGGCTATCGCCCAGTGGCACAGTGCTTACCCCAGCCCCAATTTATTGCCCGCCATTGAGTTTGACATGCACAATCCCCAGTGGCCCGCCGGGTTCGACGCGGTATTTTCCGCTAATACCGCGCATATTATGCCCTGGCATCTCACGCAAAAAATGATTATTGAGGTGGCCGAACATCTACCTTTGGGTGGCGTGTTTGCACTTTACGGCCCATTTAATTATAACGGTATTTTTACCAGCGACAGCAATCAACGCTTTGATGAATTTTTAAAAGAACAAGCAGCACATATGGGCATTCGGGATTTCGCCGCAATCAACGCTTTGGCCTTAGCCGGTGGACTGAATTTAATGCAGGACTATGAAATGCCTGCAAATAATCGTTGTTTGGTGTGGTGTAAGCAGGCGCCGTGAATTTGCGCGTAGCCCGGATGAAGCGCAGCGCAATCCGGGTTCGGTCATAGCTTACTTGAGTACCCGCGTGTCGAATTTACACTTGGAAGCGAAACATGAAATTTGAAAAAAATTGGTTTTTAGACTGGGGCGGGGTTGATAAAAATGACCTCTTATACGCACTTGCGAAGCAAAAAATCGCTATAAATGCCTTTGCGACTATGTTGTTTATGGATGATGTTTTACAAACACCCGGCGAGCGTTTGGCTGTGAATCTGGTGGCGCTTCCGTTGCATGCGTTAAAACTGCAAGGCCCTGCAACTTACGCAGCCATCACCAAGGCTGCAGAAGGCTGTGGTTTAACACTGTGCCCACTGGTGATGGCAGTGCATCTTAGGCTGCATTATCTTGATCAGCACGAGGGGCCAATGCTGACCGTATCATCTGCTCGACCTGGCCGAGGCGAACATTTTCCGCGCGGATTCTATTTGCAGAATCGCGATAACCATCTATGGCTGCGCGCCTATAGATCGACTGATGATTGGATATGGGACCAAGATAGCCAATTTGTTTTTGTGAACGAACGCGCCTGAGATAATTTATTTACGCTCTTTTGATTGGTGCGGGCAAATAGCCGCAGATAAATTCTAGGTGTGGTCCGGATGAAGCGCGGCGCCATCCAGGGTAGTCGATTCCTGCTGTATTTAAGTTTCTGGCGTCACACATATTCAGTTTTTTAAATCCTACCTTTTAATCAAACTTCAAAATCTGCCGATTATTATAAATCTGATGCAACGTCACTCGGTTCGCTTGGTCCTGGCTTTTGCGGATATGGTTGGTCATTTCATCCTGCGCTGAGGCAAGGTTGTGTTGCAGCAGATAATTACAAATGCGAAAGTGTTCTTCGTAAGTGTCTATAACACTTTTTTCATTGGGAAACCCTAGTAAACGCACGACGCGGATATGGTCGTTAATATCGGCAATGTAACCGGCCAAGACAGAATTGCGGGAAATGTCAGCTAGCTCTTGGTGAAAGTCTTCTTCTGCTTGTTTCAGCTCAGGTGTTATATCCAAGCCGTAAAATAACTTAGCTGGGTCCCAGCGTTCGGCAAGCGCGTGTAATTCACTTAAATCGCGCAGCTGGCTGATTTCTATCAATACTAAATTCTCCAACGCCACGCGCACATCGTAATATTGGCTAATTTGCACCATATCAATAGTGCGTACAAAACAGCCCTGTTTAGCTTTAATACTTAAAAGGTTGTCGTTTTCTAAGCGTTGCAGCGCGGCGCGAATAGGTGTGCGGCTGACATTAAAAAAATCGGCTAGTTGATTTTCAGTAATGCGGCTGCCGGGCATTAATTGCAGCGACATAATCATACTGCGCAGGCGCTCGTAAATTTCTTGCGCGTTGGGTTTTGGCTCCATGGCACGGGTATCGGCAGAACGAGGGAAACAGCAGTGTTATGCATAGCCACACATAAAGCAAGCCGGGCTAGGCGCGCAAAAATGGGGCGCACAACGGGCCGCCGAACTATAAGCGTGCCCTAAGACTAGGCTTAGGCAAGCCCCTCACCGACACGGGCGTACAGTAGTAACCCATTGATTTGAAGTTATTTTTAATTGAAAAGCGGCCGCCTGGCGCGGCGCCTGCATCTTGTATACAAGTTAGTATCCATCAAGATATACAAGACAATATGAGGTCCTGCGCCATGCCAACACAGCCACATCAAGGGGTTGCTGCCCCTGCACCCCTAAGCCTGCCTGCAGCAGGTTGCACCGCTAAAACCCTCAGTGTCGCCCTGGCGCTGAGCTTAGGACTCTTGGCCCAAAGTGCTAATGCTGGAGCGGCCAAGTGGAGCTCCACTAATTTTCAATATTTGTACGGTGACAGTTACGCGCAAATAGGTGTAGATAAAAATGGCAATCTCGGCTCCACCGAAGTGAGCAGTTCAGTGATTACATTGGAGCACGTCAACGGCTGGAAATACGGCGATAATTTCTTCTTTGTTGATATAACCAATAGCGACCGGAGCGATCCGAATAAACCCACTTCTTATTACGGCGAAATTTCCCCCCGCTTAAGTTTTTCGCAGCTAACCGGTATGGATATGTCGGCAGGCATAATTAAAGACGTGTTATTTACTGCTACAGAAGAAATTGGCCAAGGCTTTCACAATAATTTGTACGGCCTGGCGGTGGATTTAAATATTCCACACACCCCGGTGGCGCAAATTAACTATTACATTCGCAATGAAATAGGTGAGGGCAAAGACTTGGGTAGCCAGGTAACCCTCGTTTGGTTAACGCCCTTTTCCCTCGGTAGCGTGGATTTTGCATTTGAAGGATTTTTGGATTATGCCTTCGGTATGGATCATGCAGAGAATAATATTATTACTGCACCGCGTTTGTTGGTGGACGTAGGCAAAGCCTGGGGAGCGAAAGGCACCTTACAAATGGGGATTGAATACCAAATATGGCGCAATAAATACGGTATAAAAGATATTGATGAAGATGTGGCGCAGGCGATGATTAAGTGGATTTTCTAACTACTTTTTTGCCTGCGAGGGCTTAATCAAAAACACAAAATAACTAACAGCCTGACCTGAGGATGGCTTTATGAATAGTTCAATTAATGACGTGTGTGAAGACGAAAATACTGCGCCCAAAACAGCGCTGCCGCTATTGCGCAGGCGGGATTTTGTGCGCTTAACAGCCTTGGGGGCAGCGGCTTATGCCGGTGTAAAAGCACCGCAGGTATTTGCCGGTGATAAAGATAAAGTGGTCATGGGTTTTATTTATGTCGGCCCGCGTGATGATTACGGCTATAACCAGGCGCATTTTGAAGGCAAAACGGCGCTGGCCAAACTCGATTGGGTAAAAGCGGTAGACGAAGAGCGCGTGCCGGAAACCATCGAAGTGCAAAAAACCATGGATAGCATGATTAACTTAAGCGGCGCTCAGGTTTTATTCCCCACTTCTTTTGGGTATTTTGACCCGCACATTTTAAAATACGCCAAAAAATACCCCAAAGTAATGTTTTTACACTGTGGTGGCCTATGGGATGAAACTAAAAACCCTAAAAATGTCGGCAGTTATTTTGGTTACATAGATGAGGCGGTATATATCAGCGGTTTAGTGGCGGGGCATATGAGTAAAACCGGCAAGTTAGGTTTTATTGCCGCCATGCCTATTCCGCAGGTGCTGCGCAATATTAATAGTTTTACCCTGGCGGCGCGCAGCGTTAACCCTAAAATTACTACGTCTGTGGTATTTACCGGCGGCTGGTCTAACCCAGTTAAAGAGGCAGAAGCGGCCAATAGTTTAATTGACCAAGGCGTGGATGTTTTAACCTGCCATGTGGATAGCCCCAAAGTGGTGGTGGAAACAGCCGAAAAACGCGGTATTTTTTCCTGCGGTTATCACACCAATAATGCAGCGCTTGCCCCGAAAGGTTTTTTAACTGGCGCCGAATGGAATTGGAGCCAGTTGTATTTAGAGTATGCCGCACTGCTTAAAGACGGCAAACCCATTCCCAATTTAATGCGCGGCGGCCTTAAAGAAGGCATAGTCAAGGTATCGCCCTATGGCAAAGTAGTTAGCGATGCGGCCAAAGCCGCTGCAGATGCCAAAATTAAACAATTTATGACCGGGGATTTTGTGGTGTATCAAGGCCCCATTAAAGATAACACAGGCAAAGAAGTGATTCCCGCCGGTAAATCCTACGGCCAAAAAGACATAGCACTGGAATCTATGGATTGGTTGGTGGAGGGCGTGGTGGGGTCGGCTAAGTCATAAGGTGCTTGGCGTAATACTCGTGGCGTGACTGGATTAAGGGCGTGTAGCTCAATCACGCCGCGAGCGCTATGGACGAATCATATCAAAAAATTGAATTTTCGTGTGTGCTAGAAAATGGTTGATTTTTTTCGGAGTGGTTTAGCTCTTGCAATCCACGCAGTGATGAATACAGGTTATTTCAGACACGCCGTGAATACATCCGTGAAGGCTCGTCAAAAAGGTCCCTCTTTTTGACGGTCTGAAATAACCCGTATTCACCTCTGCTGCACCGCGAAGAGGTTCCGCTTGGCTAAATTCACCGCAATGTATCGCTCATGGAGGGAGGGTAATAGGGTGTTGTGAATGGATGCATTTATTTTTTGGTAAAAGTGCTGCATGTGAGTTTTATATTTATTTTGAGGAAGGCTGCTTATGCAGAACCTGCGTGAAACCTGGCTGATTTCTCTGGCGGCATTGTTTGTGTCAGCGGCGATATTGGCGGTATTTTTATTGGCCTGCAAACAATCACCTGTAGACGTTTTTACCAGTTTGTATGTGGGTGCGTTCGGCAGTTGGTTTTCTTGGCAAAATACCCTGGTGCGGGCAACCCCTTTAATGCTTACCGCATTTTGCACCCTTATGCCCGCCCGAGTGGGTTACATAGTGATTGGTGGTGAAGGCGCGTTTGTAGTAGGTGGCCTAATGGCGGCTTTAACCGGTATCAGCTTGCAGGGGTTAAATGCTTATGTGGTGTTAACCGCTATGTTATTAACCGGCGCCCTATGCGGCGGCCTGTGGATTTTAGCGGTAGGCGCTTTGCGCACCTTTCGGCAGGTGAACGAAACCATCAGTTCACTATTATTAAATTACATCGCTATTGCCATATTAAATTTTTTAGTGGTGGGTATTTTAAAAGATCCAGCCACTTTAAATAACCCTTCTACCGCCTCCATTGGTGATGACAATATGCTCACCAGCATTGGTGAAACCTCTATCCACTGGGGTATTTTTTATGGTCTATCGGCCTGCGTAGGTTTATTTGTGTTGTGCCGTTTAAGCACCTTTGGCTTTGCTATGGATGTGGTGGGTGGCAATACGCGGGCGGCGCGTTTGGTGGGCTTGCCCTTAAACCGCATTATTTTATTAAGTTGTTTTATTGGCGGTGCCTGTGCCGGGGTGGCCGGTATGTTAGAAGTGGCGGCTATTCAAGGGCGCGCTAATTCATCGCTCGCAGCAGGTTATGGGTACGCCGGTATTTTGGTGGCGTTTTTAGCGCGGCAAAATCCCCTGGCGGTTATTCCCTACGCCATTTTATTAGGTGGTATTCAAGCCGCTGGCGGTTTGTTGCAGCGCAATCACGATTTGCCCGATGCCACCACCGGCGTTATACAGGGCATTATTTTTATGGTGATACTCACCAGCGAAATTTTTTATGGCCGTTTTGCCTGGTTGCAATCCAAGCCTCGCGCTGCGTAATAGCGTGCGATAGTTAATATGGTTGCATGTGTTGATTTTTAAGAGGTGATAAATGGACGCAAGTGATAACAGCCTGTGGGTGCTATTGGTAGCCGTGATCGGTGGCGCCATTCGTGTCGGTACACCGTTTATTTTTGTCAGCCTGGGTGAATGTTTAACAGAGAAATCCGGCCGCATTAATTTAGGCTTAGAAGGCAATTTAATTATGGGTGCCATGAGCGCCTATGCTGTGTCTTATTTAACCGGCTCGCCCTGGCTGGGTGTGTTAGCAGCCGCAAGCAGCGGCTGTATTTTAGGTGCTGTACACGCACTTTTATGCCAACACCCTAAGGTCAACGATATAGCCTTGGGTATAGCCATGATGTTATTTGCCACCGGGTTAGCCTTTTTCTTTGGTAAACCTTTTATTCAGCCGAGCGCGCCACATTTGCCGTCCGTTAGTTTAGGTGCCTGGAGTGATTGGCCGGTATTAAAATCCGCCTTGGATATTAATTTATTATTTTTTGTCGGCGTAGCCTTAGCGCCTTTTATCGCTTGGTTTTTAAAATCCACGCGCCCGGGCAACCGCGTGCGCATCGCTGGGGAAAGTTCTGATGCTGCCTTGGCTATGGGTCTATCGGTTAATCGTTTGCGGTTTTTTAGCACTGTGGTGGGTGGCGCTATGGCCTCGGTGGGCGGCAGTTATTTATCGCTGTTTTATCCGGGCAGTTGGAGTGAGGGGCTTTCCAGTGGGCAGGGTTTAATGGCGGTGGCGCTGGTTATTTTTGCCCGCTGGGACCCTATTAAATGCTTGTATGCGAGTTTTTTATTCGGTAGCGCAGCGGCTTTAGGGCCTGCATTACAGTCTGTGGGTGTCACCTCAGGTTATTATTTATTTAATGCCGCGCCCTATGTGTTAACCCTGGCAATTATGATTGCCACCTCAAACTCCACCGGCACCATCAAAGGCTTGCCCGGTGAATTTGTCAAATAACGTAAGTTTTTTGGAGTGGCCTGTATGTATATTCCCGCAACGCCTTACCCTTGGCCTTATAACGGCGATATTACGCCTGCTAATACCGCACTGATTATTATTGATATGCAAATTGATTTTTGCGGCCCCGGCGGTTATGTGGCCTCTATGGGCTACGACATCAGTTTAACGCGCGCACCCATCGAGCCGATTAAAAAACTATTAGCGCTGATGCGCGCCAAGGGTTTTTATATTATTCACACCCGCGAAGGCCACCGGCCGGATTTAGCGGATTTGCCGCCGAATAAACGCTGGCGTAGCAGGCAAATGGGCGCCGGTATTGGCGATGCTGGCCCTTGCGGGCGCATTTTAATAAGAGGCGAGCCCGGCTGGAATATTATTGACGAATTAGCGCCCCTGCCCGGTGAGGTGATTATTGATAAACCCGGCAAAGGGTCTTTTTGCGCAACCGATTTAGACTTAATTCTGCGCACCCAAGGCATGCGCAATTTAATTATCACCGGTATTACCACCGATGTATGTGTGAGTACCACCATGCGCGAAGCTAATGATCGCGGTTATGAATGTTTGATGGTGGAAGATTGCTGCGCCGCTACGGACCCTGCCAATCATCAGGCGGCTATTAATATGGTGAAAATGCAAGGCGGTGTGTTTGGCGCTACTACAAGCAGCGGGCCATTATTGGCACAGCTGGAGCAGCTGTAATGGCGGAATTTATTTTAGAGGCGTTAAATATCAGCAAGGCCTTTGGTGGTGTGGCCGCGTTGGATGATGTAAGCCTTAAATTAAAACACCATAGCTTTCACGCATTATTGGGTGAGAATGGCGCCGGTAAAAGCACCTTGGTTAAGTGCATTATGGGTTATTACCAGCCGGATAGCGGCCAATTATTATTTAATAATAGGCAGGAGGTGATGTCCTCTCCGCAAGTTGCGGCGGCTAAGGGCATAGGCATGGTCTATCAGCATTTTACCCTGATCCCCAATATGACCATTGCGGAAAATATACTGCTCTCGCGCCCCAATGTGCCGCTTGTGATCCCCTGGAAATCTGCCATAGATGAATTAGCAGAAAAAATGCACGGCATGCCGTTTCAATTTGATTTAAACCGCTATGTGCGGGATTTATCCGTCGGTGAAAAACAAAAAGTTGAAATTACCAAACAACTATTATTGGATTCGAAAATTCTTATTCTCGATGAACCTACCTCAGTCTTAACCCCTACAGAGGCCGATGAAGTCTTGGGCAAAGTTTATGCGCTCACTCAGACGGGCAAGTTAAGCGTACTCATGATTAGCCATAAATTCCGCGAAGTGATGCAGTACGCCGATACGGTGACTGTTTTGCGCAAGGGTAAATATGTGGGAAGCGTTGCCACCTGTGATGTAAGCACGGAAAACCTATCCGACATGATGTTAGGTGGCGACAAGGTAAAAGCGCCGCCAGCTCGGCAGACATTAGCGGAGCAACCTGTGCGCTTACAGGTGAATAATCTATCGGTGAAAGACGACCAATTATTAGATGCCATTAAAAATATCAGCTTTAGTATTCGCGGCGGTGAAATTCTCGGTATTGCCGGGGTGTCCGGCAATGGTCAAAAACAATTAGTGGAGGCTTTAGCAGGTCAGCGGCCTAAAGCCAGTGGTGACATTAATGTGGCCGGGCGGGATTACCTGCCCACTCAGAAGCGGGCGCTGGCGGAAGGTTTTTATTGCTTGCCGGAGGAACCTTTGCGCAATGCCTGTGTGCCCACTATGAGCCTGGAAGATAATTTAAGCCTGCGGCAATTTAATCAACCCGCCTTTAGCCGCTGGGGTTGGTTACTGAATCGCACAGCGATTCGCCAATACGCGGTGGAAAAAATTGCCGAATATGCTGTGCGCACTCAAGGCCCGGCGCAGCCAATAAAAGGCCTTTCCGGCGGCAATGTGCAGCGTGTGGTATTGGCCCGCGAGTTGGCGGCAAATATTAAAATTTTAGTGGTGGCCAACCCCTGTTTTGGCCTGGATTTTAAAGCTGTGGCGGATATTCGCGGGCGTATACTCATGGCCCGCAACCAGGGTGCAGCCGTTTTATTATTAAGTGAAGACTTAGATGAAGTGTTGGCCTTGAGCGATCGCGTCTGCGTTATTTCTGGCGGTCAATTAGTCTATGAAACCACGCCCCAGCAGGCCGACTTAACTACCATCGGCCAATATATGGCAGGCCATTAAACTCACGCCGGAGGATTTTATGCAGACTATTCAGGCCGCGCCTTTTGCGTTTGAATTAACCGCTAAAAAACCTGCATTAATTATTATTGATATGCAGCGGGATTTTTTAGAACCGGGTGGTTTTGGTGCGGCGCTAGGTAATAATGTCAGCCTGGCAGCGGCCTGTATTCCTGCCGTTGAAGCATTATTAACCGCCGCACGGCGTTTACACTTGCCGATTATTCACACCCGTGAATGCCACCGCGCAGATTTATCTGACTGCCCAGAGCACAAGCGCCTGCGCGGTGATGGTGCGCTGCGCATCGGCGATCTTGGCCCCATGGGGCGCATTTTAATTGACGGCGAACCCGGCAATGACATTATTCCAAGCCTTGCACCACTGCCTGGGGAATTAGAATTAACCAAACCCGGTAAAGGCGCTTTTTACAATACTCACTTGCATGAGTATTTGCAGCAGCGCGGCATAGAGGAATTAATTTTTGCCGGTGTGACGACGGAAGTTTGTGTGCAAACCACTATGCGCGAAGCGAATGATCGCGGTTATCGCTGTTTATTAGTGGAGGAAGCCACCGCCAGTTATTTTCCTGAATTTAAAACAGCCTGCATTAAAATGCTCACCGCCCAAGGCGGTATTGTGGGCTGGGCGGCGAATTTAACCCAAACACTGGATGGTTTAACTAAGGCGTATGGCCATGCATAATATTATTTGGCTGGAGAATATTTTTGATGTTGAAACCTTATTAAACCAGTGCCAGTGGCAACCCTTGGTGGAGGGAGTGCGTTTTGCAGAAATATACCGCACAGACAATAATGGCCCCAGAGCGGCATTTTTACATTATGCGCCGGGCGCAAAAGTGCCGCCCCATCAACACCAGGGCTTAGAGCATATTTTAATTTTGCAGGGCTACCAAATAGACGGCGATAAAACCTATGCCACTGGCGCGTTGGTGATTCACCCGGCAGGCACCCAACACGCATTAGAATCCCCGGAGGGTTGTGTGGCGTTGGGGATTTGGGAAAAGCCAGTGGCGTTTGTTTAAGGGCGCTGTAGTTGTTTGGCCCTGAGCTTATCGAGGGCGGTTCGGCACGCTCACCACGAACGGTGTTTGTAGCCTGTTGCCGGTAAACACGTCTTGCGCCCTTAGCCCTGAGTGTGTCGAAGGGCGTGACGCCCTCGCATGGCTTTTAACCCCGCAAAAATCTATACTTTCGGCCTCCCGTTTGTTTGAGGCCCACCCATGGAATTGTTTTTTGGCATTGACCTTGGCACATCCAATTCTGCCATTGCCTGTTTTGACGGCTCAGACCTGAGCGTAATCCCCAATAGTCGCGGTGAAACGAATACACCTTCGGTGCTGCGGTTTACTGAGCATTCGGTTGTTGTGGGTGCTAAGGCGCAGAATTTTTTATTTAAAGACCCCTTGCACACCCATAAAGAATTTAAGCGTTTAATGGGCACGCAGGTAAAAACCCCGCTCGATCAATTCGGCCAGCAATACACCGCCGAACAACTCTCCAGTGAAATATTAAAAGCTCTGCGCCAAGACGCCATTAAATTTAAAGACTGCACCCCGGAGCACGTGGTTATTACTGTGCCTGCACTGTTTGAATTACCGCAAAGTAATGCCACTGCCGAGGCGGGCCGTTTGGCGGGGTTTAAAAAAGTAGAATTATTACCCGAGCCTGTGGCCTCCGCTTTAGCGGCCGGTTGGAGCGAGCAGGATAATGCCCAAGCCTGGTTAGTATTTGATTTAGGTGGCGGCACTTTTGATGTGTCTTTAGTGGAATCCCGCGATGGATTATTGCGCGTGGTGGGCCACGATGGCGATAATTTTTTAGGCGGCCGCGATATTGACCGCATATTAGTCGAGTGGGTATTAAATCAATTGCGCGATATCCACAGTGTCGAAATAAACCCCGATCAACCTACCCACAATCAAGTGTTGCGGCATATTTATCAAGAGGTGGAAAAAGCCAAAATTCGTTTGTCCAGCCAAGAGCGCACTTCTATTGAATTAGAGTTTGAATGGGATGACGACAGTTTTGAGGCAGATTTAATTATTACCCGCCCACAAGTGGATGAAATGGTAGCGCCGATTGTTGAGCGCGCGATTAGCGTGTGCCAACGCCTGTTGGCGCAACAGGGTTTACAGCCGGGGCAAATTAGCCGCGTGGTGTTAGTGGGCGGGCCTGCTCATATGCCCATTATTAAAAGCCGCGTGGCCGCTGAATTAGCACCGATTGCCGAAGGCAATGGCGACCCTATGACACTGGTTGCACGCGGTGCTGCGCTTTATGCGGCCACCATCGACTTTAAAAATACAGCGCAGGAATCCCTGCAACAGCCGCAGGCGCAAGTAGACCAGTGTGTTTTATGGTTACAACATCCCAGCGTGTGCGCTGATGTGCAGCCGGATGTTATGGGCCGGGTTATTGATGCGAAAAACCACCAGCCTGCGCGCATACAATTAATACGCGAAGACGGCCAGTGGCAAACCGATGCAGTTGAAATTGATGAGCAGGGGGTATTTTTTCTCGGTGTGCACTTATTAGCTGCGCGCAATAATAAATTTTTAATTAAGCTCACCGACAAAAAAGGCGCGCCGATTCCTGTTACACCCAATACACTCTCTATAGTGCACGGCCTTACTATTTCAGATCCGCCACTGTCGCGCTCCATCGGTGTTGCGCTAGCCAATGGCGAGCGGCGCAGTTTTATTGATCGCGGCACGCCGCTGCCTGCCAAGCGCACCTTTGTGCAATATACGGCGGAAACTCTGGTGCCCAATACACAACAACAATTAAATATTCCTATAGTGCAAGGTGAGCGCAATCAGGCGCGTTTTTGCCGCAAGGTGGGGAATTTAGTTATACCTGCTGCGCAACTGAGCCAACAATTACCGGCGGGCTCGCCCATTGAAATTACCATTGAGGTGGATCGCGGCGGTAATTTGCAGGCCAGCGCTTTAATTGTTGAGCAGAAAAAACTTATTACCGGTGTGGCGGAAATTCTAACCCCCAGTGCAGACCCAGCCGCTTTGCAGGTGGGATTTAATCAGGTGCAGGGCCGTTTAATGCAACAACAGCGTGAGGCGTTTGCGCGCCGCGATCCATCCGCCATAGCTGCGCTGGATCAACTGGCGCAAAAATTACGCGGTGTGAGTAAAGATTTGGCTCTGGCGAATAACGACCAAGACGCCGCCCTGCGCGCCCAGCGCAATTTAATGGAAACTGACGCAGAATTAGAAGCCTTTGAAAGCCGCGATCAATTAGAAGAACTGCTCAATGAATGCCAAACGGTCTATTTTAATACCCGTTTTCAGGTTGATCAGTACGGTAACGACGTGGAAAAGAAAATGCTCACCGAGTGTGAGGCGCGTTTTAATAAAGCGATTGAATTAAAGCGGGTGCAGGAAGTAGAGCGTTTAATCGAGCAGATGAGCAGCCTGTATTATTCCGCCTATAGGCGCAACCCCGATTATTGGATAAACCAATACCATTCGGTTTGCTCGCGCCTGCACGAGGCCAGCCAATTAAATCGCGCCAATGCACTGGCCGCCGAAGGGCGCGCCTATTTAGAAGCCTCTAACCTTACGGGGTTGGAGTCCTGCGTGCGGCAATTGTGGAATTTAATTCCCGATGCCCGCACTTCCGGCGAAGAAAACCACCACTCGGGCATACAATAAAATTAACCCCTATAGGTAATGCCCGCTGTTTAGCGGGTGTTTTCCCTGCGTGCCATGAGGTATAAAGCAAAATCATGTTGGCGGAATTTACAGCGACGCCGCTCTTAAGCGGCTGGCCTTTTTGGGTGTTGGAGCTAGACCCTACAGCGGATAACCGCAGTATTGAGCGCGCCTATCAAAAAATCACCAGCAGTTTGCAGTTAAAAATTGCTAAGGCGGAAGAATTTAATACGCCCCTGGGTGTGCGTATTCGCGATGAATATCTACTGCGCGAAGCCAAAGCCTTGCTGATTAATCCGCACAGCCGCGTTTTGGCGGAGTTTTGGTATGTCGCCCCCGACTGTTTGGCACAATCACTGAAAAAAGAACATGATTCAGCTGAACCTAATAGGGCGGGCAGCGAAATTAATTGGCGGCAGGCGTTAAGGACAGGCTAATGGGCGGCGGCATAGGCATTATTATTGCCATTATTTTTATCATCCGTTATATGCGCAATCGCGATCGAATTCCCGATCGCACTAACCCGCCCAGTGGCTCACAGGCTTTTTGGGTCTGGTTGGCTTATTTAAGTTTGGCCACTATTTTAAGCCTGGCGGTTTATTCCGCGGCGCAGCCCTCGGTTATTATTGAATATGCTTATTTGGCCGGTTTGGCCTGTGGCAGTGTTTTTTTATGGCCGTCTTTTTACGCGCGTATCAGTATTTATTTGGGGTGGGTAAAAACCAGTTATTGGCTTGGCCGTATTGCCTATAGTGTGCACCGGCAGGATTTATTTGCCGGTGCCTTGTTATACGGCTGGCGTGCCTTAATGTGCAGTCGTAGTGCCCGTGCAACTCGCTCTGCACGCGAATGGTTGGAAGCGAAATTAGCCCAGCACAGGGGCACGCTGGGCTCTGGCACTATGCTGATGCAGGCTTTAATTAAACACGCCGATGCCCCCTACCCAGAGCTGCGCGCTCATTTTCATTTATTACAGGGCGTGAATAAAAATTGGCTACCTAAGGATGTGGCCCATAATGCCTTCCGTTTTATTTTAGCGCGCTGCTGTACCGAACGGGATTTTAGCGAAATTCGCGCTCAAGCGCGTTATTGGCAGTTGGTGTGTAAAAACCGCTTTGCCCAATGGGTGGATATGTACCACTGGTCTTTAGGTGCCACAACAATCCCGTTTAGTTTGCGCGTTAAAATCGCCTGGTTGGATTTTTGGGTCGGCAACCGGCATGTAAAACACTACTTACCGCAATTAAAACCCCCCATAGAAATGGATGCGCGTTTGGGCTACAGCCTTGAGCAATTAAAATTAATCGAGCTAAAAATACGCACAGGCCTAACCCCAGCTCCCAGCGCGTTAAATACGGCATGGCAGGGTTATTTAGCTGGCCCTGCCGGGGACGAGTGGTTGCCGCGCATTAAAGCCCTCTGCAGTTTTAATGAAAATGAAGTGTTTGCCCGCCTGGAACAATCGGTGCGGGATTTAATTAGTCTGCGTAGCGGGGAAGGGGATTTAGATAGCGAAGCGGCCATGCAAGAGCGGGATATGGGCTTTAAATTATTGCAGATTAAAATTAATGCCATGGTTAATCGCAGCGAACAGGGCAAAATGATGACGGGCATGCAAGAGTACGAAGAATTTTTAGCCCTCGTTAAAGTGGCCGAGCGCTTAGGTAAAGACGATCACAGCCGCGCCCAGGTATTTTTTCAGATGCGCTCACCGGTATGGAATTGGATGGTGGAATTATGGAACAACACCCAAAACCGCCCCCTGGCATTTTTAGCGGGCAGTTATATGGCGCCCCTAGCACAAGAATTTGGCGATACCGACGCCTATGATTTTTTTGCCGGTATTGTGGGGCATAAATTTAATTGATACAAAAAAGCCGCCCGTTAAGGCGGCTTTTTTGTGGTGGGATTGCTGCGAATTAATTCGCTTTTTTCACAAATTCTGATTTCAACGACATGGCGCCCACGCCATCAATTTTACAATCAATATCGTGGTCGCCATCGACTATGCGAATGCCTTTAACCTTGGTGCCCACTTTAATCACTAAAGACGAGCCTTTTACTTTTAAGTCTTTAATAACCGTGACACTATCGCCATCATTTAACACTGTGCCAAAGGCATCGCGCACTTGGCGGCTGTCACTGGCCTCAGCCGGTGTATCGCTCCACTCGTGGGCACACTCAGGGCAGATATACAGCGCGCCATCTTGGTAGGTGAATTCGGACTTACAGGCGGGGCAGGGAGGTAAACTCATAAAAAACCTTATTAAAAGAGACAATGCAATGCGCCTGCAAAGTATAAGGGTTTTGCCCTTCCATCTAAACCATTGGGGCCAGTTATGTTGAATCCCATCTGGGCGGGCCTGATCCTGCTCGCCCTGTTTAGCGCGGCGCTGCAGGCGTTTAGTGGCGCCGATAGCCAAGTGCTGGAGCGTATGACGCAAGCGCTAATCGACTGCGGCAAACTTGGGTTTGAGTTAGCCCTCGGCCTTACCGGCATGTTGTGCCTGTGGTTGGGCTTGCTGGCCATTGCTGAGGCGGCAGGCCTAGTGGCGGTTTTATCCAAAGCCCTACGGCCCCTATTTAGCCATTTATTCCCCGATGTACCCAAAGACCACCCGGCCATGGGCAGCATGAGTTTAAATATCGCCGCCAATATGCTGGGTTTAGATAACGCCGCCACGCCATTGGGTTTAAAAGCCATGGCGCAATTACAAAGCCTCAACCCGCAACCAGAGCAAGCCACCCGCGCACAAAGCTTATTTTTAATTATTAATACCGCTTCAGTCACTTTATTGCCGGTGAGTGTTTTAACCTACCGTGCGCAAATGGGCGCCGCCCACCCGGCGGATGTATTTTTGCCGCTGTTATTAACCAGCCTAAGTGCCACGGTTGTGGGCGTTATTATCGCGGGGATTTATTTGCGTTTAAAACTCTTGCACCCAGTCGTTTTAGCCTACGGCGCATTACTTATAGGCCTTATAACATTGGTGAGTATTAGTTTGCTCGGTGCCAGTGCGGAGCACATGCAGCATATTTCGCAACTATTTAGCCAAGGGCTTTTATTGCTGACGGTGGCCATTTTTATAGGCGCAGGCCTTATTAAAAAAGTGCCGGTGTATGAGGTGTTTATTCATGGCGCTAAAGAAGGTTTTAACACCGCTGTGTTATTAATCCCTTATTTGGTCGCTATGTTTTTAGCCATCAGTTTATTACGCGCTAGCGGTAGTTTGGAGTTAATGTTAAATGCGGTAAAAACGGCGGTGCATTTTTTCGGTTGCGACACCCGCTGGATAGACGCCCTGCCCACCATGATTTTAAAAAGCCTCTCCGGCAGCGGCGCCCGCGCCAGTATGCTCGATGTAATGCGTGTGCAGGGGGCAGATTCGTTTGCCGGGCGTTTGGTGAGTATTATTCAAGGCAGTAGTGAAACGACTTTTTATGTGTTAACCGTGTATTTCGGCTCGGTGGGGATTCGCCGCTGTGGTGTGGCATTGGGCTGCGCGCTGGCGGCGGATGTGGCGGCGGCGGTGTTGGGGGTTGTTTATTGTTATGGGTTTTTTGGCTGAGGATTTTGGATAAGCGCTGTACCATTTATTGGTTCAAATCCGAGTGCACAAGTACAAAATTGTTTTTATAAGGTTATGTGTTACTGCTTGGCGTGAATGTGCGACGGTGTGGCCGGGTATTTTTTATTTTATTGTAATGGAGTTCTTATGCAATTTGCAGATATTGAAGCCGCATTCGCTGATGGTAGTAAAGAGGCAGTGTCGGATATGGCAAGCGAAATTTCAAGTTTGAACGATATTAACGCCCTGCGTGCTATAGCGGCGCGCTCGGCGGAGTTTATAAAACTATACAGCCAATATAAGGCTAATTGCACTGATTATTCCCTCAACCGTTGCCTCAATAGGGCTGCCCATATCATTACTATGGTCTCCGGTGGCCATTGTCGCTGCAAAATTTACACCTCAAGTTTAAGTAGTGATGCTGGCTGTGAGGCTCGCGCGGGGTTTGTAACCATAATTACTGAAAAACATCTTCCGGAATTATGGCGCACGGAATACCTATGTGCATGTGTGTTTTGCGGCAAACAATTTGAGGTGGTAGAGGAGCCTTCGGGTCATTTTACGGCTTGCAAATGGTCAAAAGTGGTCTGAACTGGGTTTGGCTGGATGCGGCATGTCAGGCGGGATTGTTGATGACGGTGTTTTCGACGGGAATATTAATTTCTATCGGGGTAGAAAACCATTGCACCAAAACCCCCTCCCGGCCTCCCCCTTAAAAAGGGGAGGGGCAAAAAACCTTCAATCCAAAAAGTTTTGCTTGTTTTCAGGACTTTTTTGCTCCCTCCCCTTTTCAAGGGGAAGGTTGGAGTGGGGTTTCTGGATGAGAGGAAAACCCCTGGGAAAATAGCGCGAAAAACTTAAACTAATGACATTGCCATCCAAGGGGCGTCCTTTATCCATGCTGCTGTTCCAAAGGGAGAGGGGACTGTGTGTTAACCCCGGAGACCTTGCTTTTAGCCTTCTCTTCCACTGGGAGGGAGGTGGGCAAGAATAGGCATGAGAAACAGGTCAAAACCTTAACTTAGTGGCATTGCGCCCGATGCTCTTGCGATGGTGTCCTCGCCGTTTTGAACGTAGAATCGCCCCCGCTTAAACTAAACGGCCCGAGCCTAACCGTTGCGCGAATTCTTATGCGTGCTCTGTCAGCGGGTTTGCTCCCCCCATGCGCCACAGCCTAACGCCTAGGTCAACTCCACACACCCAAACCTAAACGCCCCATCAATGAACGCAGCACAACTCAAACAACTCGAAAAAGACCTCTGGGCCGCAGCGGATAACCTGCGCGCCAATAGCGATTTAAAATCCTCCGAATATGCCACACCCGTATTGGGTTTAATATTTTTAAAATTCGCCGACAATAAATATTCCACTGCCGAAAAGGCGATTATTGCCGAATACAATAAACGCAAAGGCACTCGCACGGAAAAGCCCATCAGTGAAATTGCCATTGAGCACTGCGGTTTTTACCTGCCCGATCACGCCCGTTACGATTATTTACTCAACCTGCCAGAATCTGAAAACATCGCCAAACGTATTAAAGCGGCCATGTTGGATATTGAAAAATACAAACCGGAGCTGGACGGTGTATTGCCCAAAGATGAATACGCCTTAATTACCCGCACCCAAGCCCAACGGCAAATTCCCGCCCAACTACTAAAAGCCTTTTCCAATATCCCCCGCGATGCCAGTGGCGATATACTGGGTAAAATTTACGAATATTTCCTCAGTAATTTCGCCTTGGCCGAAGGCCAGGGCGGCGGTGAATTTTTTACGCCCACCTCCGTGGTGCGCCTCATGGTGGAAATTATCGAGCCGTACAAAGGCACGGTGTACGACCCAGCCTGCGGCTCCGGTGGTATGTTTGTGCAATCCCAGCGCTTTATTGAAGACCACCGCGAGGAGCTTAAAGCCCTGGGGGAAAAACTCGATGAGGATTCTTTATACGTCTACGGCCAGGAAAAAACATTAGACACCGTAAAACTCGGCAAAATGAACCTGGCAGTTAACGGCCTGCGCGGGGAAATTCGCCAAGCCAACAGCTACGCTGAAGACCCCTACAGCAGTTTTGGCAAATTCGATTTTGTAATGGCCAACCCGCCGTTTAATGTGGACGATGTGCCAGTGGCCACGGTGGAGGGCGACCGGCGCTTTAATACCTACGGTATTCCGCGCAATAAAACCAAAGCCGGCGACAAAGGCAAAGAATCAATCCCCAATGCCAATTATTTGTGGATTAATTTATTTGCCACCTCGTTAAAACCCAAAGGCCGCGCCGCCTTGGTAATGGCCAACTCCGCCAGTGATGCCCGCCACAGCGAAGCCGTTATTCGCCAAACCCTGGTGGAGCACAACCTGATTTACGGCATGCTTACCTTGCCGTCCAATATGTTTTACACCGTTACTCTGCCTGCCACTTTATGGTTTTTTGATAAGGCTAAAACCAGCACTGATATTTTATTTATCGACGCGCGCAATATTTTTACCCAAATAGACCGCGCCCACCGGGAATTCTCGGAAGAACAAATCCAAAATATCGCCATAATTAGTAAATTGCACAAAGGCCAAAGGCGGGAATATGTGCGCCTAGTGGACACATATTTTGCCAAAGGCATGCTGTTGCTGGCGGAAAATAACGCGCAAGTTGAGCCAGTGTGTGCGCAATTATTGGAAGTGCTGGATGATAACCAAGGCAAAACCGCCGTAAAAGATTTATCCAAACAATGGAAGGCGCTGGATAAGCTACAGGCTAAATTCACCCAATACCAAGCCGAAGTAAAAGGCCAGTTTAAAGCCTTAAAAAATGTCGACGAGATTAATAAAGCCCAGCATAAGCTCCACAAAACATTCGCGCCATTTTTTGAATCCCTGCATGTAGGTTTAAAAACCCTGGATAAAATTGTGCGTGAGCATGAAAAGGCCGCAGCGGAAGTGTCCAAGGCCGAAGGCAAACGCGGTGCCACGGATCGCAAAACCAAACAGTTAAAACAGGCCCTGGAACAACTGCATAAGGAGGTTATATCCGCTGAAATTTATTTTAAACATATTCACTGGCTGCAAGAGCGCTTCCCGAAAGCGGGATATGAGGATGTGACGGGGCTGTGTAAATTGGCTTCGCCGGACGAAGTGAAGGAGCAGGATTATTCGATGAATCCTGGGCGGTATGTTGGGGTTGTGATTGAGGAGGATGGGAAGACTGAGGAGGAGTTTGTTTCCAGCTTGCTAGATTTAAATGATGAATTAAAGCAGCTAGAAAAAGAGGCTGCAAAGTTATTTAAAGCCATCAATCACAACATTCAAGCTATTGCGGGTGAGTGATGGCAACTTTTGAATCATTAAAAATCGCCCAGTTGGTAGAGTCCGGCGAAGCGAAATTACAAACCGGCCCATTCGGCACTCAGCTAAAAGCTAGCGATTATGTGGACGATGGAATCCCGGTAATTAATGTCAGAAATGTTGGCTTTGGAAATATTAGAAACAAGGACCTAGAGTTTCTTGACGAAAAAATGGTGGAAAAATTATCTGCTCATTTACTTAAAGAAGGAGATATTGTGTTTGGTCGAAAGGGTGCGGTTGAACGTCATGCATTTATTGATACTGAGGGCGTGGGTTGGATTCAAGGTTCGGATTGCTTAAGGCTGCGGATACGTAGCGATCGCATCAATAATCGATTTATATCATATTATCTAAGAACACAAGCGCACCAAGACTGGATGCAGGCCCTGTGCTCATTTGGCGCCACTATGGCGTCTTTAAATCAAGATATTGTTAAGCTGATTACAATTCCAGTCCTACCTATTGATGCTCAACATAAAATCGCCGCCGTCCTATCCGCCTACGACGATCTAATCGAAAACAACAAGCGCCGCATTGCCTTGTTGGAAAAAATGGCCGAGGAAATTTACCGCGAATGGTTTGTCCGCTTCCGGTTTCCCGGTTATCAGACGGCGGAATTTGAGAAAGGGATTCCGAAGGGGTGGGAAGTGCATCGTATAAGTACTATTGTGGACCGTAAAAAGTTTGGGCGAATATATAGGGAAAGTGAGCTTAACCCTTCCGGCCAGGTTGTAGTTGTTGATCAATCAAGGGAAGAATATTTAGGTTTTTACGATGGGCCCGCTGAGCATAATGCGAGTATCCAAAAGCCCATGATTATTTTCGGTGACCACACCTGCAAACTTGTTTTGATGCATAGAAATTTTTCACTTGCCGAAAATGTAATCCCTTTTTTGCCAAAAAATAATATGGCAGTGCATTTTTTGTTTCATTTAATAAAAAACAAAGCTGTACAAACTGAATACAAGCGGCATTGGACTGATCTTACGGTTCAGCAGGTTTTATTGCCCCCGCCATTTATTCAAGATCTATTTGCGACCAAAGTTAGGCCTTCTTACGAATTGATAGAAAGCCTAAAGGAACAAACGAGAATACTAGCGGCTACCAAAAACCTCCTCCTCCCTCGCCTAATCTCCGGCAAACTCTCAGTAGAAAACCTAGATATCCAATTCCCACCCTCCATGCAAGAAGCTAATTAAGTGCCGTGCCTGGAGGCAGTAGTTAAACGCGTTACACTGGCTGCAAGCCAATTAACCCATTGCCTCAACCCACCGCGAGGAGCCTATTATGGACAATAGCCAGATCCAGATTTACACAGCGGCCGATGGCCAGGTGCGGCTGGAGGTGCAGTTGGTGCAGGACACTCTTTGGCTTAGCCAGAGCCAAATCAGTGTTTTGTTTGCCACCTCGACCGATAATGTCAGCCTGCACCTGGGCAATATTTACCGCGAGGGTGAGCTGGATGAAACGGCAACTACCGAGGATTTCTCGGTAGTTCGCCAAGAGGGTAAACGCCAGGTTAAGCGTAACCTTAGGCATTACAATCTGGATGCGGTGATATCCGTCGGCTACCGGGTCAGCTCCGCCCGCGCCACGCAATTTCGCATCTGGGCTACCAACACCCTCAGGCAACATCTGGTGCAGGGCTATACCCTCAACCAGCGCCGCCTGCAAGAGCGCGGTATTGAGGTAGAGCAGGCGCTTAAGCTGCTCTCGCGCACACTTAATAACCAGGCGTTAATTGCGCCGCCGGGGGATGCGGTGGTGGCGGTGATTAGTGAGTACGCGCGCAGTTGGAGTTTGCTGCAAGGTTATGATGAGCAGAGCCTAAACGAGAATACTACCCCGCAGGCGAGTATGGTGCCGCTGGAATTAAACTCCGTGTTACAGGCCATTGGCCAACTAAAACAGGCTTTAATTAGTAAAGGTGAAGCAACCCCCTTATTTGGCCAGCTGCGCGGGGAGGGCTTAGCCTCTGCCATTGCTACCATTGAGCAGGGCTTTGCTGGTGAATTTTTTTACCCAAATATCGCCAGCCGCGCCGCCCATTTATTGTATTTTATAATCAAAAACCATCCTCTGGCCGATGGCAATAAACGCAGTGGCTCCTTGGTGTTTTTATGGTACCTGCGTTTGAACCAGCATTTATTATTAAAACCGGTTGAGCAGATGATTAACGATAATACGTTGGTGGCTTTAGCCCTGCTGGTAGCCGAGAGCTTACCCGAACAGAAAGACTTAATGATTCGCTTGGTGGAACATTTTGTTGAAATAAAAGAATAAAAATGAGGAGCTAATGGTGGCAAATTTTATTGCTGAAGATGACATCGAACAGGCCATGTTGCAAAAATTGCAGCACCTGCACGGCTTTGATGTTTTAGATTGCCACACTGCCAAACCCGAAGATGTAAACGACGGCTCCAATCGTGCCGATAAACGGGATGTGATTTTGGCCGACCGCCTGCGCGCCGCCTGCCTGCGCCTTAACCCCCAGGTGCCCATTGAGGTAATCGACAGCAAGGTGCTGCCGCTGATTACCGACCGCCGCAGTGCTATGAGCCCGATTAATGCCAACCGCGAGTTGTATGGCTTTATTCGTGACGGAGTGCAGGTATCCTACGAAGATAATAATGGCGTTAAGCAACACGAGTGCGTGCGCTTAATTGATTTTACGGCACCCAACCCAAAAGACGCGCGCAACCATTATTTGGCTGTGCAGCAGCTATGGATTAAAGCCACCGTGCAAGCCCCCCACGCGGCCTACCGCCGCCCGGATGTGATTTTGTATGTAAATGGCTTGCCATTGGTATTTATTGAATTAAAAAATTCCAACGTTAAATTGCGCTCTGCCTACGACGATAACCTGACTAACTATAAACATGATATTCCCCAGTTATTTCACTGCAATGTTTTTTGTGTGCTCTCCAACGCCATTGAAACCAAAGTGGGTAGTTTTACTGCGGGCTGGGAGCACTTTTTTAATTGGTTGCGGGTGGAGGACGAAAAAGAAGCCATTAACCGCAGCACAATCAGCAGCGATGGGCTCACCTTGGAGCGGCTGGTAGATGGCCTGTGCGCGCCTGCAAAACTGCTGGATTATGCGGAGAATTTTGTTCTCTTTCACAAAGAAACCAGCAAAATCATTGCCCAGAACCACCAGTTTATAGGGGTTAACCAGGCGTTTGAGCGTTTTACCCGGCGGGAGCATCTAGACGGTAAGCTGGGGGTTTTTTGGCATACCCAAGGCTCGGGTAAAAGCTTCTCGATGATTTTTTATGTGCGCAAAATCTTCCGTACACTCACGGGCAATTTCAGTTTTGTGGTAGTAACCGACCGCGCGGACTTAGACGGGCAGATTTACCGTAACTTTTTAAATACCGGTACAGTGTTAAAAAGCGCTACGGCGCAACCCAAAGACTCAGAAGAGTTGCGCCAATATTTAGGGCAAAACAAAAAGGTAGTTTTTACCCTCATTCAAAAATTCCGCTACGACAAAGGCAAACAATACCCCCTCTTGTTTGACACGGTAAAAGAGAAACGCGAAGTGATTGTAATTGTGGATGAAGCCCACCGTACCCAATATAAATCCCTCGCTGAGAATATGCGCGCAGGCCTAAAAGGCGCCCATTTTATTGCCTTTACCGGCACGCCTTTATTAGGCAAAGAGCGCAAAACCAGCGCCTGGTTTGGTGATTATGTGTCTGAATATAACTTCCAACAAGCCATGGAAGATGGCGCCACTGTGCCTTTGTATTACGAAAAACGTGTGCCTGAAGTGCTAATTCAAAACGATGATTTAAGTGAGGAGTTTTACCAGATACTGGAAGATGAAAACCTGGATGAGGCGCAGCAACAAAAATTAGAGCGCAAGTTCGCTCAGGAAATGCAGGTGATTGTACGGGATGACCGCTTAGATACTATTGCTAAAGATATTGTGTACCACTTCCCTCGGCGCGGGTATTTGGGTAAAGGGATGATGATTGCTGTGGATAAATTCACGGCGGTGAAGATGTTTAATAAGGTTCAGGCGGAATGGAAAAGCGAAATTAAGCGTTTGAAGGGTTTGGTGCAATCTACACCTAACGATATTGAAAAGGCGCGCTTTAAAAAAATTACCGCCTATATGAAAACGGTAAAAATGGCAGTGGTAGTGAGCGACCCCAGCGCTGATGAAGAAAAATTCGCCAAAAAAGGCCTGGATATTAAGCCCCATGTTAAACGCTTGTTGCAGTTGGATGAACACGGCCACGACATAGAAACTAACTTTAAAGACCCAGAGCACCCATTACAGTTGGTATTTGTGTGCGCCATGTGGCTAACTGGTTTTGATGCGCCGACGGTATCCACCTTGTACCTGGATAAGCCTATGAAAGACCACACCCTAATGCAAACCATTGCGCGAGCAAACCGGGTGGCGTCTTACCGAATTAAAGGCTACAGCGGCGAATTAATCGAAAAGCGCAACGGTGAAATTGTTGATTATTACAACGTATTTCGCAATATGAAAAAGGCCCTTAAGGACTACGCACAAGGTGAAACGGAATGTGAGCCGCCAGTGCAGGAAAAATCCGACTTATTCCGCCTGCTGGATGATGCCATTACCCAAGCTAATGCCTGGTGTAAAGAGCAAGGCATTAATTTGCAGGCCATAGCCGAAGGGGACAACACCTTCAAACATATAAGCTTGTTCGCGCAATATGCTGATGTGTTGTTAAGTTGTGATGAGTGGCGCAAGACATTTTATGTGTACGACAATACGATTTCGTCTTTATATGAGGCTTGCAAGCCCGAAGTGCTCAGCCAAAAACCGCGCCCTTTAATCCCTGTTATTCAGTATCTGCGCGGTGTGGTGGATATGCACATCGAGCAGGCGGATATAGACTCGATAACGCAAAAAATATCCGAACTGCTGGATGAGAGTGTGGTGGTGAATAATGCTGAAACATTCGCCATAAAGGAGCACCAAGCTGAGTACAAAATTGTGCAAAAAGGCCGCGTATGGGATTTAAGCATGCTTAATTTTGAAAAGCTCAGAGAAGAGTTTGCTGAGGCGCAGTACAAAAATATCGAAATTGCCGAGTTGAAGGCTTTTATTGAGCAGAAGTTACACAGCATGCTGCACGTAAACACTACCCGAGTGGACTTCGCTGAAAAGCTGCAAGAAATTATTAACCGCTATAATTCCGGTACTGCAGCTACGGAAAACTATTTTGAAGATTTAATGACTTTCGCCGAGGGGCTTAAGGAAGAAAATGAGCGCCATGTACGGGAGGGCTTAATCGAAGATGAGCTTGAGCTGTACGATTTGCTGAAAAAAGAAAAGCTCACTAAGGCCGAAGAGCAAAAAGTAAAACTCGCTGCAAAAGATTTGATTATTCGCCTATTGCAAAGCCACCCTAAAGTGTTGGTGCAGGATTGGTGGAAAGATGGCCAAACGCAAGCAAAGGTTAAAGCAGCGATTGAATCTGTATTAAACGAAGACTTACCCGAGACCTATGGTCGTTTAGAGTTTAAAGAGAAATGTGACAAAGTGTATGAACTGGTGGTGGATTTCGCCGCCCATGGACGAAAGTGGGTGGTGCAATCACAGAATATTGCCGTATAGCCATTGCATTTCTGTTAGTAACCCAAGGGCACCTCCGGAAATTCACTTTTCGTGATGATCGCAAGGCATTTTCGCGCGAAAGAAGGGAGTTTATGCGGTATAAATGACCGACTAAGCACGAAAATAACGCGACGAGAGCGCGAAACGTGAGTTTCCGGAGGTGCCCATAAATACCCTGCGCGGTTATTGCGGGAGCACAATCCGCCATGGTGGCGCTACGTTGGAGTAAGCGAGTGTTAATTTAACTTGCCTGCCAAAATAAAATAACAACCTGGGTTATGTTAAGTTTGCCGGGCTCCGATGAGCATTTTTGGGTAAGGCTTTGCCCTGCAGCTTAGAGGTCGTTTTAGACCGCTACCCATTATGCCAATCACCCCTCACATCAAAGTTCCCCGTCACCCAGCTGCAACTTTACTCCCCGTCAACCCGTACCTCTGTTAGCCGTCATTACCCCAACAATCACCCGCCTGCAAGCCAGGTGATTTATTGCCGTCGGTACACCTGTATTAACCCGGTTGATACAGCCATTAGAGTTTCACTACGGAGTACGCTTATGTTTAAACCTCTTTGTTTATTACTTTTATTGTGCAGCGCCCCAGGGGCGTTTGGCGCGGTGGCCAGTTCTGGCGATTATGACGGCGATGGTACCCCCGACGAATTTGATTCTTGGCCAACTAATCCTGCCGCCGCTTTAGACCAAGACCATGACGGCGCGCCGGATGCTTGGGTGCCAGGTTGCGATAAAAATTGCCAGGTCGCCAGCGGTTTAATGTTGGATGCGTTTCCAGCTGAGTTCAACCTTGCCGTGGATGAAAATAAAAACGGTATCCCCGATGCGTTTGCTATTTTTTGTGATGCGTTATGTGAGGAGGCTTTAATTGCTAAAGGAATTACCCGTGATATACCGGATCTCGATCGCGACGGTAGCTTGGATAATAGTGATACCGATGATAATAACGATGGAGCAGTGGACGCCGATAGCGATTCTAACGGATTAATTGATATTTATACGTTGAAGCAATTGGATGCAATACGATTTGACCTGCATGGGGCTAGCCGAAAATTATCCGTTCTTGATCCGGGTGACAGCAGTGGTTGCCCGTTGGTTTATACCGCCGATGCTAAATTGTTGCCTCGGTGTCATGGCTATGAATTAAAAAATAATGTGGATTTTGATACCAATAAAAATGGCAAGTTGGATGCCGGGGATGAATACTGGAACGGTGGCAGGGGGTGGGTGCCGATTGGGAATTACAATGCCAATTTTAACGGAGTATTTGAGGGCAATGGTTTTGCGTTGGAGCATTTTTATATTGCTTACCCAGGCGCCGGTGCCGGATTGTTTTTTGGAATTGAAGATGCCTATATACGCAATTTAGCGATGGTGGATTTTAACATGCAGGCGGATGAGGGTGGGCCTTTGGCGGGGAGGATTCTCGGTGGTGTTATTAAGGGCGTGTATGTGCGCGGTGAATTTTCCTGCACAGGCGCAAGCTCTCGATTAGTGGGTGGCTTGGTGGGGGAGAGTTATTATGATGTGAGTATTGCGAATGCATTAATTGCGACGGATATTAGTTGCCCTAATGGCAGTGTATTTGGCCTCGGTACTTGGAATGCGGATCTCACTGCTAGCGGCAAGAGTAGGGCAATATTAGTGCTTGGGCGATTAAATACACTGCCAAATGAGTATCAAGATAATTTTGCCTTTGCCAACGCTGGGCAGGTAAGTCAATCCTATTGGCCCTATGATCTTACCCAGCAAAATACAGCGGGTGTGAGCGGTGCGACCGGCGCAACGCTTGCGCAGCTTAAATGCCCTGATGCCGCAAATAACACCAGTTGTATTCCTGGCGTGACTTTGTATGAAAACTGGGATCAAGAAAAGAATGCAGCCGGGCAGGATTATTGGGTGTTTGCTGCCAGCAATCAGTTGCCAGCACTTAAATTAAATGGCTCCGTTTATTCCTATCAGCCTCAGGTTACCGCTAACCAAGCGCCTCAGGTGCGCATCCAGTTTGATAAAAGCGCGACCACTACAGGCTCAGATGGTAGAAACTATTTTAGTCTGCGCGCAGTTGTAACCGATCCTGATTCGCTTAATGTGCACGCGTTAAAATGGGATTATGGTGCATTGCGCCCGAGTAACACGTTAGAAAATGGCTATGAATTTTTTCGCCCGGCACCTGGGAAATACACGGTTAAGTTGCGCGTGACAGACTCAGGTTTGCCTGCTCTTGCGGCGACAACTGAAATGATTCTTGAATTTAAAGAGGATTTAACGATTGCCAGTGACCCTGTAAAACCTGTTACAGAAACCGTCAAGCCCAATACGGATGCGCAGGCGGGTGCGGTAGATTTAAATAGCTTAATTCTCATACTTGGATTGGCCTGCTTGCGCCGTGCTCGTAAAGGTAGAGGGGATTAAATCTATGGAAACAGGGCTATTTCGTTAAATTAGGGTGAGCCTGTGGCAGGGATGCGACAGGCTCAACGCTTGGTAGGAGGAAATGCGCATCTAACTAATGTCGTTACGCTAATAATTTATAGCGGGTTCCCGAGCCTATTCTTACCCTCACCCCAGCGAGCTCCCAAAGGGAGCGGGCGCAAAAAGCAGGGGCTACAGGGTTCGCGCATACCATCCCCTCATCCTTTGGTAAGGCCGTTAAGTTAAGGGTTTGGTGCGATGTCCCCAAAGGTTTTTTGTTCGCCCTGAAACCCCGCCCCAACCCTCCCCTTAAAAAGGGGAGGGGGCAGGATAGCCTTAAAAACAAGCACAACTCCCTCGTTTAAGGTTTGTTGGCTCCTCCTCTTTTGCACAATTTGCCGGAGCAATTTGCACAACGCAGCCGCCCGAAGGGTAAACCACAGGGACGCGGTTTATGCACGGAAGGGGTAGGGTTCAGGCGGAGATCAAAATTGCCTAAAAAACCTATGAAGCCCGGAACCTAACGACCCCGCGCACCAGCCCCCAGGGTGATAAGTAAAATTGATGGCCAAACTCTAGCTAAAGACGGCTGGCGCGCGTACAAAGCGGCCCGGTCTTAATTCTGTGAGTGAATCTGTAATGCATCTAACCCTTACCGAGCTTTATCTAATTGCCATGTGCCTGATTTTTTCAGTGCCTTATTTAATTTGGCGCTTGGGCCGCACTGACTATTGGGCGCCTTTGGTGGTGGTGCAGATTATTTCCGGCATTTTATTGGGGCCGGGAATTATGGGCGCCTGGCAGCCTGAGTATTATAAATTTGTGTTTACGCCCGATGTGATTAAGTGTTTAAACGGCGTGGCCTGGTGGGCGGTGATGATGTTTGTGTGGATCGCCGGTATTGAATTGGATTTAAAAAAGGCCTGGCAATACCGTAAAGAAAGCGGCATTACCGCGGGCTTGGCTCTGGGGATGCCGCTGCTGTTTGGCTGTGTGGTGGGCGCGGGAATGCTCAATTATGAAGGCTGGATGGGCACCAAGGCGCTTACCTGGCAATTTGTGCTGGGCGTGGGCATGGCCTGTGCGGTAACGGCGTTGCCGATTTTAATTTTATTAATGGAGAAATTAGATATTTTGCGCGCGCCGATTGGCCAGCGTATTTTGCGGTACGCCAGTTTGGATGATATTGCCATTTGGGGTGTGTTGGCAGTTATCTTAATGGATTGGGAGCGGGTGGGGCGCCAGGTGGGCTTTTTATTAGTGTTTGCCGCAGCGGCATTTTTATTTCGTAAACTCATGTGTGCCATAAGTGAAAAAGACCGTTGGTTTGCGGGCATTATGTGGCTGGCGGTGTGTGGTTTAGGGGCGGATTGGTCGGGCCTGCATTTTATGGTGGGGGCGTTTTTAGCCGGTGCCGTAATGGATGCCGAATGGTTTAATCAAGAACATATGGATTTATTGCGCCATCATTTATTGCTCACGGTAATGCCGGTATTTTTCCTAAGTACAGGCTTGCGCACTAATTGGGATGTGGGTGGTATGGCGGTATTTGGTGTAGCTGCTATTTTGTTGGTAGCCTCCATTGCCGGTAAATTGGCCGGGGTACATTTGGCCGGTAAATGGCTGCGCTGGGCGCCGGGGGAGGCTTCATTAATTGGTTGGCTGCTGCAAACCAAAGCCTTAATTATGATTATTTTTGCCAACGTATTATTGGATAAACAAATAATTACTAATGAAACCTTTACCGCGCTGTTATTAATGGCGGTGGGCAGTACTATGTTGACCACGCCCATTGTGGCGCCGAAACTAAAACGCTTGGCGACGTTGCTGCATAAAGAAACCTAACAGCTTGTTGAAATACGTTGGCGGCGGCGGTCTGGAAAGGCAAATTTGGCGAAAAAACCGGAGTTTACACGAAGCAAATGGGGATTTTTTCGCCCAATTTAACACCGCCAGAGCTAGCAAAATAGTATTTCAACAAGCTGCTAAGGATTAATTGGCCTTTGAGCACCCGGTCTGCGCGCAGTTTAATTACTGCGCGCAGACCGGGTGTTTTGCATTGGGTATTATCGGCTTGGTTTTTTGTCCATTGCATTAAGGCGCTAGACGACATGTCAATCCTGCACGAATCGAAAAACCCGCCTTGCGCTGCATTCGGGTTGCTTTGCGGCTTTGGCTCAGCTACTGCTGTTTTGGTTGAGCTGCTTTGAATCCCTCCTCGCTATTAGCGCGATAAATTTTTTTAACTTAGATGTGTGGCTGTGTGCTGCTATGGTAGTTACAGCGGGGCAGTTAACCTGCCTGCCCCCAACTCAATGTCATTAAGTTAATGGAAACTTTAGGGGCGAACCTTGTGCCCGCCCAATTTGGCCCTAAAAAATATCAGTATCCGCAGAGGTTTGGGCACCCACAAGGGGCGCCCCTACAGAGATTTTTATTCTGAAAATTCTTAACTTAATGACATTGTTACCCATTAAATGACCATCGCCCTAGGAGCTTAATTTATGCATCCCATCGATATAGGTATTAACGAACCCCAACGCGTGCAAATTGCAGAAGGCTTAAGCCAATTATTGGCCGATTCCTACACCCTTTATTTGCAAACGCACAACTTTCATTGGAATGTGGTGGGGCCGCATTTTCGTGAATTACATTTAATGTTTCAGGAGCAATACACTGAGTTGTCCGTGGCGGTGGATGATATAGCCGAGCGCATTCGTGCGCTGGGTGTGGCGGCGCCCGGCACCTATAAAGCCTTTGCCGCTTTGAGCAAAATAAAAGAGGTAGAAGGCGTGCCCAGCGCCAGCGAGATGGTGCAGATTCTTACCGCAGGCCACGAGCAAATCGTCAAAACCTGCCGCGCCGTTTTGAAGCTCTCCCAGGCGGCGGATGATGAATCTACCTCATCCCTGGCGTCTGACCGTATGCGCGTGCATGAAAAAACCGCTTGGATGTTGCGGGCGGTGGCCGGTTAATTAAGGCTGATTGACCCGCCGCGAGCGGCAATAACTCAGGCGGATTTAGTGTGTATGTGCATGGGGGCGGTGGGGCACATAATGACCGTTGTGCAGCTCCACCTGCTGCCGCGCCCAGGCGGTAAATTCCCTTAGGGAGCACAGGTGGATGCTGTATAAGCCTTCCCCCGCCACTATTTTGTAAATCACTTTGCGCCGCATGGCCTTGGGTTCGTCCAGGTTAATATCCAGTACCAGGCGCACCGCCCAGGTATCCCCCAGAGCGCCATTGCTGTAATAACAACCGGCCGCTATAGGGGCATCCAGGTGTTTTTTCGCCTGAGCGTGTTCGCAGGCTAAGCGCACCAGCTGCTGCAAATCTTCCGGGCTCACGTCCACCAGGGTATCTATTTCGGTAATGGCCGCCGCGAAGTCCTCCTGGGCAAAACTAAACGGCAGGGGGCTAGGTAGTTTGCTGTGCCAGGCGCTGGGGTAGCGGCGCCAGGGGAAGGGGGCGTTAAAGGCCAGGGCGGCGATGAGTATCAGCAGCACATTGAGCAGGCTGACCTGCCACACAAATGCCCAGCCCAATTGGTGCACGGCGCTGCCGCCGATCACCGCCATCAACGCGGTGGCACCGCCCGGTGGGTGTAGGCAGCGCAAAAAATACATGGCTGTAATAGCGCCGCCCACCGCCAAAGCGGCGGCAAAGTCGCCGGGCAACCAGTGTTGTACCGCCACCCCAATGACGCCGCTCACCATATGCCCGCCGAATACCGGCCAGGGCTGTGACAGGGGGGCGTGGGGGAGGGCAAACAGCAGCACGGCGGAGGCGCCCATGGAAGGCAGGATAACCAGCGCCGCGTGGGGCAGCAGCCACTGGGTGCCGAATATGACCCAGCTGATGGCGATAAAGGCGCCCAGGCCCGACAGCCATTTTTCCCGCTGGCCTAACAGTAATTTACCCAGTTTAGAGTGGGTGTTAGACGCGCTTGTTGTCATGGCTGCACCAAAATAGCGCCAAGGTATCCCTTTGGGTTGGTCGAATCAACGGGCGTTTTGCAACCTTGGCCGCCCATCGGCCGCCCACGGCTCAAAACACAAAAGATTCAGGCTTCAAGCCGGGTTTTCAACTCCATTGGTTAACCCAATGGGCGCAGTCGTTTATGCTGGGCAGATTATTCACCTGTGAGGAAAGCCCATGGCCCGCCTTTTAATAACATGGCTGTTTTTATCCCTGGCATTGGCTGCGCGCAGCTGGGCGTTGGAGCCGCTGCCCAATCTGCTCAAAGACTGGCAGGGCTGGGTGTTGGAAGAGGCTGACGAGGCCTTTTGTCCTGCACAGCTGGACTCAGAGCGTAAGGAGTGTGTCTGGCCGGGGGAATTGACCCTGGCCGCCACTGATAAAGGCGCGGACTTTAAATTGGCGGTGGACCTGTTTGCGCCCAGTTGGGTAATCCTGCCCGGTGGGCCCGGTTACTGGCCTTTGGAGGTCAAAAGTGGTCTCACCTTCGCTCCTGTGCGCGCCTCAAGTGGCCGCCCGGAAGTCTATTTGCCCAAGGGGCGGCATCTGCTAAGTGGTCGTTTTAGCTGGAGCGGCCTGCCGCGCACGCTCATTGTTCCACCCGTGGGCATAGTTCACTTAAGCCTTAATGGCAAAGTGGTGGAGCAGCCGAGCTTAGAAAGTGCCGGTATTTTGTGGCTAGCCGAGCAAGAAGCGGGCGAAGAAGCTCAAAGCGACGCCCTGAATGTAAAAGTGTTCCGCCACCTAAGCGACGGCATTCCCATGGTGCTCACCAGTCGTTTGGAGTTGGAAGTGAGCGGTACCGAGCGGGAAGTTGTGCTGGGGCCATGGCTGTTGGAAGGCTTTACCCCCCAGGCCTTTGCCAGTGATCTGCCCGCCAAGTTAGAGCCGAATGGCCAACTGCGGCTGCAACTTAAACCCGGCGAGTGGACCCTCACCCTCACGGCCCACAGTCTAAATGGCAAACCTAACCTGAGCCTACCCAAGGGCAGTGACGATTGGCCTAGCCAAGAAGTCTGGAGCTTCACGGCTGCGCCGACTCTGCGCAGCGTGCAGGTCAGCGGCGGCGCCAGTATCGACCCCTCACAAACCACCATGCCGCAAGAGTGGCGTGCGCTCCCCGCTTACCTTCTGGAGCCGGGCCAAGCCCTGGCGATAGAAGAACTGTTTCGCGGCAACCCCAACCCACCGAAAGATGAGCTGCGTCTAGAGCGCAAGCTGTGGCTGGACTTTACCGGCGAAGGCTTAAGCTTTAGGGATCAGCTTAGCGGCACGCTTAACCAGGCAGCCCGTTTAGACCTAGCCAAGCCCTTTGAATTATTAAAAGTAGATGTCAACCACAAGCCTCAGGTGGTCACTCAGGTGGAGCCCGAGCGCGCAGGCGTTGAGGTGCGGGAGCGGCAATTACAGTTGGAAGGGCAGGGGCGCATGGCAATGGCGCGGGATATCCCCGTCTCCGCCTGGGCTACCGATGTATCCCATGTGAGCTGGACCTTGCAGCTGCCACCGGGCTGGAGCCTTTTGCATGCCCGTGGCGCCGACAGCGCAGGCGGTTCCTGGGTCAGCCAGTGGGGCTTGTTCGATATTTTTGTGGTGCTGATTATTGCTATTGCCCTCGGCAAAATTGTGCGCCCTTGGGTGGGCGGCTTGGCCTTTGTCAGCCTTGTGATTACCTATCAGCGCAGCGATGCAGGCATTTTCATTTGGCTGAACCTGGCGGCCGTGCTGGCGCTGTTGCCTTGGGTGTCCGGCGCCTTTGCCCGCTGGCTTAAGCGCTATACCTGGTTGAGTTTTGCCTCCCTGGTACTGATTCTGTTGAGTTTCTCTGTTACACAGGTGCGCTATGCGCTTTATCCACAATTGGAGGGTTCCCTCGATTCTGGCGAAGGATTGGTGGATGTGCTGAGCGAAGGATTGGCTATGCACAAAATGAAACAGGAGTCCGCGCCGATGGAGGCGGCCGCTCCCGTTGCCGAGATGTACGCCCAATCAGACGCGGGCGTAAATGAAGAGGTAGTGGTTACTGGCAAGCGCGCTTCGCTGCCAAAACCTGAGAGCAGAAAAAAGACCTATGATTTGCCCAGCGCCTCCCAGCAAATCGACCCCAACCAACAAACGCAAACGGGCTCCGGCGTTCCCAAGTGGTCCCACAATCGCTATTACCTCAGTTGGAGTGGCCCAGTTACCGCTGAGCAAACGACGCGTCTTTACTGGGTGCCGCCCTGGATTAACCGGCCCGGTTATCTGCTGGCCGCAGTCTTACCCTGGCTTTTGGCCTTTGCTCTTTGGCAGGCGGCCGGTCTTAAACCCATCCCTGGGCGTTTCGGCCGCAGCGCGAGCGCACTCAGCCTGTTGCTGGCCGTGCTCGCCTTTAACATGGCAGGTGCACCGGACTGCCAAGCCGAACAAAGCCCTGATCAAGTGCAGAATCAGGTACTGCGCGCGGCTGAACCCAGCCCTGAGCTTTTGAAAGAACTCAAAAATCGCCTGCTCAAGGATCCGCTATGCCTGCCGGATTGCATCAGTATCGAGTCTGTCACTCTGCAGGTAAAAGACGACAGTCTTCGCATGGAGTTGGTGTTGCACGCGCTAACCCCCAGCATTTACACCCTGCCTGCGAGCCAAACCAGTTGGTGGCCGCAACTGGCGCTGCTCAACGGTGAGCGGGCCAGCCTGCGTCAAGAAGATGAAGGCTTGGAGCTGGCTCTGCTGCCTGGGCGACAAAGCTTGGTGCTACAGGGCAATCTGGCTGGCCGCAACTCATTGCCCCTGGCCTTTGGCCTTAACATTAATAATCTTAAAACTGAGTTGAGCGGCTGGAGCATCAGTGGTGAACCCACGCCCACGGCGGAAAGCACCACCCTGCAACTTACCCGCGCCCAAAGCACCAACAGTCGCACCGACAAGCGTCTTACGCCTGCACCCATGGCGCCGTTTGTTCGCATAGAGCGCCGGTTGCAATTGGGGCTCGAATGGAGCATTGAAACCGAGGTGACGCGCATAGCTCCGGCTACCGGCCCCATCCTCTTGGAAGTGCCTCTGCTACCTGGCGAGGCGCCATTGGGCGTGCAGCCTAACGCGCGCGGGCTGATGCCGGTGAGCCTCGCCTCGGACGAAACAACCTTTAACTGGACCTCGCGCCTGAAAATTACCCCTGAGCTCAACCTAGTTGCGCCAGACCAACCCGCTTGGGTGGAAGAATGGCGACTGGAGACCGCCAGCCAATGGCATTTTGAGGCAGAGGGCACGCCGCAATTGGGCAGTAATCTCAACCCGCGCTGGCAGCCTTGGCCCGGTGAACAGCTGCACGTTAAAGTGGGTAAACCGCCAGCCGTGAAGGGCAATAACCTCACCTTGCAAGAAGTGGCCTTGAGCCAAAAAGTGGGCCAGCGCGCCCAGGATTTCAGCCTGCAGCTCACGCTGCTCAGCAGCCAGGGCCAAGACTTTGTGCTCAACCTGCCCACCGAAGCTAAGCTCAATAAAATAGAGCGCGACGGCGCCGAATTGCCGCCCATAGTGCAAGATGGACGAGTCAAATTGCCCGTCAAGCCCGGCACCCAAGTGCTGGCTGTACACTGGCAACTGCCCCACGAAATACCCCTCCACCTGCGCACCGCCTCATTGGACTTGGGCGCCGCCGCCCGCAACATCACCCTCAGTCTCGATCTGCCCGCCGATCGCTGGATACTCTTTTTAGGCGGCCCCCAAATGGGCCCCGCTTTGCTGTTCTGGGGTGTGCTCTTAGTTGTGCTCGCCCTGGCTCGGGGGTTGGGTAGAAGTGGGCTTGCGCACCTGAAAGCCTACGAGTGGGTGTTGCTAAGCCTGGGTGTCGCCACCCAAAGCCTTGCCGTCTTGGTGCTGATGGCCGCTTGGTTCGCCGCCTTGCGCTGGCGCGGTTATCAGTCGGGCTGGGCGGGCACCCGTTACAAAGCACTTCAATTGGGGTTAATCCTCTTGTCCCTAGCGACACTCGGCATGCTGCTTGGCACTATTCCGCAGGGCTTACTTTCAGAACCGAACATGCGCATCTACCCAGAACACTACGGCAATTTGAGCTGGTACAGCGATTTCACCACCGGCCCATTGCCCCAAGCCTGGGTGGTGTCCGTGCCTATGTGGGTGTACCGGGTGAGTATGCTGGCCTGGTCGCTATGGATTGCGTTTGCCCTAACCAGTTGGTTGAAGTGGGGGTGGCAGCAACTGGGGATTGGTGGTTTCTGGCCTGAGGATGGGCCCAAAAAAGAACCGCTGCAGCCGAAGCCTTAACCGCTGGATTATGAAAGGGGCATCGCTTAAGCGGTGCTCCTCTTATTGGTTTTTTGGGTAAATGGATGTTCGGGTAAATGACTCTTCGAGTAAGTGGATTATCGGGCCTTTGCTTTCGCTTTACTGCGGTAACCCAGAAACGGTAAACCGACTAAAAAAATCCAATCAATACTGCCACCCTTGGATTTTTTCGCGCTCTTGGGCGGTTCGGCATTTTCAGTCGCAAGCGCAGGCCCTTGTGTGGCGCCTGATATCGGCGGCGTGGCTTCCGTTATGTTTGTCTGCTCCTGAGTAATCGAGTCTGTTTTGGGTGCCTCGCCACCTGAAGCTTTATCGCCACTCGGTGCTGTGGGTTCACTCGTCGAAAATCCTTTATCGATCACCACCGCAGGTTCTTGAGGTGTAACGGGTGATGGGGTGGTGGCCCCCGTTGAGCTCGGTTGATCATGCGAAACTGTGTCTGTTGTAGATGCCTCGCCACCCAGCGCCTTATCACCATTCGGTGCTAAGGGTTCACTCGTCGAAAATCCGTCATTTAAGGTAACGGTATAGATCGGATCAATTTGAGGTGTAATCGTTAGCGAGCCCGGCATCAGGGAGCCGTGGAACTCAATGACCGACTGACGGGAAACACAGGGCTGAGAGCTTTCAGGTGCTAACGGTAATACATCAATGGTTGCGGAGCCTTCCTGTGAGCAATTAGCTACTTGCGAGGCAAATAAATTACTGCCAGCTGCATGCACATCCGCAAGCGTATCAACACCACCCATGCCGTCGATTGATATGTTAGTCGCACCGTCTATCATGAATGTAACATTGAAAGTGTCCAGCCGGTCGAATGATATGTAAGCCGAGCCTTCTAGGTTAAATGTATCGCTAAAAGGTGTGCCGCCCAGGAAGGATATTTGCCCTGAGGTTGTCAGGATTCCAGAGTAAGTTCCTTCTATTCGAATCGTGTGCTGGGAAAGGGTGTAGCTGTTGCCTTGGTTCACCTTATCACTTGTATTAACTGAATAACGTGCAGTGACTTCTTTGCCCTCTAAAACAACTTTGCCGCCAAAGCGCGAGAATTCCACCGTCGGTACATCGATAAAATACAGAGAGACCTGCTGACTATCGGCGCTAAAAGTCATGCCATCGGGAAAGGTGACGGACGGCTCCGGCGTAGGGTAGATGATGTAGGCTTTGCCTCCCAGTTGTTGCAGCCAGGCCCATTGCACCGCGCCATTGAGCTGCGCCGAATCCAACACTAGCCAGCCGGTCTCATTGCTTTGGGGTGCTGTAAAAGGGGTGCCCTCAAGGTGGGGTAAATTGCTAATTGCCAGGTCGGCATAAGCACTAGCGCTAAACATGCAACACAGGGGCAGGATTAAAAAACGTTTCATGTCGGTAACCATTCCTTAATTAGCAGGGCCGCTTAGTGTAATGTTCGCTGCAGGGCCATGCTACTTATGCCTTATCAAATCCGATGCAATGCCTCTTTCTGAAAGCAACCCACTGAATTTACCTCTATGAAACAGCACTTATTGAATCTTCTCGATGCTCCTTCAACGCAATTCTCCGATGTTATTGCATGGATTGATCAGCACTTTGCGTTCAGCCCTACCCGGTTTGAAAACGGGGCTCAGGTGAACGAAGCCAATCAAAATAATGGTTCCTGCAAGGTATTTGCCTTGGGCCTGAGGCTGGAATTAACCCAGGAGGAGACCCTGAGGCTGTTTTGCGAGCACTACCAGGCCGTGTTACATCATCCCGACGGCAATGATCATCAAAACATTCGGCAATTTATGCAGCACGGATATACCGGGCTTAAATTCGAAGGTACCGCACTAGAGCTGCTGAGTTAATCGCCAATTTGTGCGTTTAATTTTTGTACCACCCAGGCAAACTCTCTATAATCCTCGCCCCTTCGCGACAATCCTGACCTGCCATGATTTACCCCACCCAGTTTGATGTCATCGTAATCGGCGGCGGCCATGCGGGCACCGAGGCCTGTTTGGCGGCGGCGCGCATGGGCTGCAAAACCCTGCTGCTGACCCACAATATCGAAACCCTCGGCCAGATGAGCTGCAACCCCGCCATCGGCGGTATCGGCAAAAGCCATCTGGTGCGCGAGATCGACGCCCTAGGCGGCGCCATGGCGCGGGCAACGGATCGAGCGGGCATTCAATTTCGCGTCTTAAACCTGCGCAAAGGCCCAGCCGTGCGCGCCACCCGTGCCCAGGCGGATCGAATCCTCTACAAAGCGGCCATTCGCAGCATTCTGGAAAATCAGCCCAACCTGAGTATCTTTCAGCAGGCGGTGGACGATTTAATCGTCGAGGGCGATACGGTTAAGGGCGTTGTCACTCAGATGGGGGTGAAATTCTTAGCTCCCAGCGTAGTGCTTACGGCGGGCACCTTTTTGGGTGGCAAAATTCATATAGGCCTGGAAAATCACTCCGGCGGCCGAGCGGGGGACCCACCTTCCATTGCCCTCGCCCAGCGTTTGCGTGAATTACCTCTGCGGGTTGACCGCTTAAAAACCGGCACACCGCCGCGTATCGACGCCCGCAGCGTCAATTTCAGCGGCCTTGAAGAGCAGTGGGGCGATACACCAACGCCGGTGATGAGCTTTTTAGGCTCGGTGGCGGAGCATCCGCGCCAAACCTGCTGCTGGATCACCCACACCAGCGCCCAAACCCACGACATCATTCGTTCCGGCTTCGACCGCTCGCCCATGTTTACCGGCGTAATCGAAGGCGTCGGCCCCCGTTATTGCCCCTCCATTGAGGACAAGGTCAACCGCTTCGGCGACAAAGACTCCCACCAAATTTTCATCGAGCCTGAAGGGCTAACTACCCACGAGCTGTACCCCAACGGCATCTCCACCAGCCTGCCGTTTGATATTCAACTGGCCCTGGTGCGCTCCATTAAAGGCTTTGAAAACGCCCATATACTGCGGCCCGGTTATGCCATCGAATACGACTTTTTTAACCCGCAAGACCTTAAATACAGCTTTGAAACCCGCGCCCTCAACGGCCTGTTTTTCGCAGGCCAAATCAATGGCACCACCGGTTATGAAGAAGCGGGCGCCCAAGGTCTGTTGGCAGGCCTCAATGCAGGCCTGCGCGCCCAAGAAAAAGACCCCTGGTGCCCCGAGCGGGATCAGGCCTATATAGGCGTGCTGGCGGATGACCTCATTACGCTCGGCACCAAAGAGCCCTACCGCATGTTCACCAGCCGCGCTGAATATCGCTTGATGCTGCGAGAGGACAACGCTGATGCACGCCTGACGGCAAAAGGCCGCGAGCTGGGCCTGGTGGATGATGAGCGCTGGGCGCATTTCTGCCGCAAACAAGACGCTTTGGAGCAGGAAACTAACCGCCTGCGCACCACCTGGATTCAAGCGGCAAGCCCTGAGGCCCAGCAGTTAAAACCCAAACTCACCTCGCCCTTGACCCACGAGTACTCCCTGATGGACCTGCTCAAACGCCCGGAGCTGGGTTATTCCGATTTGGTAAGCCTAAAAGGGCAGGGCGTAGCCGACCCGCAGGTGGCCGAACAGCTGGAAATCCGCGCTAAATACGCAGGTTACATCGACCGCCAGCAGGGGGAAGTGGAGCGCCTGCGAGCCAGTGAAGCCACCAGCATCCCGGCGAACTTTGATTACAGTCAGGTCAGCGGACTCTCCAACGAGTTAAAACAAAAGCTGCAGACCCAGCGCCCCGACACCATCGCCCGCGCCCAGCGCATCCAAGGCATGACCCCGGCGGCCATTTCCCTGTTGCTGATCACCCTTAAAAAACAGGGATTATTAAAGTCCCAGCGGGCCGCACAGGAGTGTTAAGCGCAGCTCAGGCACTTTTGCAGCAGGGTATAGAGCAGCTTGGCTTGCAGCTGAGCGCCCAGCAACAGCAGCAGCTGATGGCCTACCTGGCCCTGTTCGCCAAATGGAACCGCGCCTACAACCTCTCGGCCATTCGCGACCTGGAGCAGATGGTGCGCCTGCACCTGCTGGATTCCCTGGCCATAGTGCCGCACATTAGCGGCGAGCGGCTGATTGACGTAGGCACAGGCGGCGGCTTGCCGGGTATTCCCCTGGCCATTTGTTACCCGCACAGGTCCATCGCACTGCTGGATTCCGCCGGTAAAAAAACCCGTTTTTTATTTCAGGTGAAAACCGATTTAAGTCTTGCTAATGTGCAGATCCACAACTGCCGGGTGGAAGCCCATACGCCTGCCGATAAGTATGACGGCGTAGTGAGCCGAGCTTTTGCCTCCCTGGCCGATATGACACAAAGCTGCGAGCATCTATTAAAATCCGGCGGCACCTTCTGGGCGATGAAAGGGGTTTACCCCGCAGCTGAACTGGCCGCTTTGGCGCCCCATATTCAACTGCGCCAAAGCATCGCTTTAACGGTCCCCGGCCTTGCAGCCGAGCGCTGTTTGCTTGCCTTAACCGCCTCTAACGAGACCTGACCTGTGGCCCGAATTTACGCGATAACCAATCAAAAAGGCGGGGTGGGTAAAACCACATCCTGTGTCAATTTGGCCGCTTCTTTGGCGGCTACCAAACGTCGCGTTTTGTTGGTGGACATGGATCCTCAAGGCAACGCCACTATGGGCAGCGGGGTGGATAAAAACACTACCCCGCAAACTGTTTACGACGTCCTGATGGGCCATGCCGACGTGGCCAGCGCCAGCGTCTATTCGCGGGATGCAGGCTTTAGTGTGCTGGCCGCCAATGGCGACCTCACCGCCGCCGAAGTGCAAATGCTCAAACTGCCCAACAAAGAGCAGCGCCTATTAAAGGCCCTGCAGCTGGTGAACAACCTCTACGACTACATCCTCATCGACTGCCCGCCCTCGCTCAATATGCTCACAGTGAACGCCCTAGTGGCTTGCGAGGGCGTCATTATTCCCATGCAGTGTGAGTACTACGCCTTAGAGGGGCTATCTGCTCTGATTAACACCATCAACCAGGTGCAATCCAGCATTAATCCGCGCCTGAAAATCGAAGGCATACTGCGCACCATGTACGACCCGCGCATGAGCCTGACCACCGATGTCTCGGCGCAGCTAACAGAATTCTTCGGCGATAAGGTGTACCGCACCTGTGTGCCGCGCAACGTGCGTTTGGCGGAAGCCCCCAGCCACGGCAAACCGGTGCTCGCCTACGACAAACAATCAAAAGGCGCCCTCGCGTACCTCGCCCTCGCTGGCGAGATTATTCGTCACAACGAAGCGATTAACGAGCCACTGCTTGATGTGGCGCCCTAAGTCCTGCTAAGGAAAAACCTCCATGAAACGTAAAAGCTTAGGGCGCGGTCTCGACGCGCTCTTAGGTGGCGTCACAAAAACCCCCAGCGATGCCGTTAAGGCCGCCATGAACGTGGCCGCCGTACCCGTGCCAGATGCTGGTCCCATGGATGGCAAATACGCTGAATTACCGGTGGAGTTTTTACAGCGCGGCAAGTATCAGCCGCGTCGAGATATTCAAAACGAATCCTTGCAGGAACTGGCCGACTCCATCAAAGCGCAGGGGGTGATGCAGCCCATAGTGGTTCGCCTGATCGGCCCTGAGCGCTACGAAATTATCGCCGGTGAGCGCCGTTGGCGGGCCTCCCAATTGGCGGGCCTTGATCGTGTGCCGGCCATTATCCGCGATGTACCGGATGAAACCGCCATCGCCATGGCATTGATTGAAAACATCCAGCGCGAAGATCTCAACCCGGTTGAAGAGGCTGTTGCCCTTAAGCGCCTGCAAGACGAATTTGCACTGACCCACCAGCAGGTAGCTGATGCTGTGGGCAAATCCCGCGCCGCCGTCTCCAACAGCTTGCGCCTCCTAAACCTCAGCAATGAAGTGCGCACCCTGCTCGAACATGGCGATCTCGAAATGGGCCACGCCCGCTGCCTGCTCAGCCTCGAACCCGGCCAGCAAAGTGCTCTAGCACGACAAATCATCGCCCGTGGTTTAAGTGTGCGCCAGGCCGAAGCCCTGGTGCGCAAAACCCAGCAAGAAGAGGCCATGGACAAGGTAGACCCACCCAAAACCCTCGCGCCGGATTTGAAAAAACTTGAAGAAGGTTTGATGGGGCGTTTAGGGGTCAAGGTTCAGGTACAACACTCAGCGCGTGGGGCGGGTAGGCTGGTGTTGAAGTACAAAAATTTGGATGAGTTAGACGGACTGCTCGAACGACTTGAATACAAAGAGCAATGAGGGTACCCCTTAACGTTTTTGTCTGGCATGAAATTAAAAAGCCGCAGTTATCACGGCGGCTTTTTAATTTTTAAGGCGATGAATTAAAAATCAAAGCGTTTGCTCATGGCAAAACGCAAATTCACATCCTGCCAACTTGATTTGGGCTGGGAAATCCAAGTTGGGATAGTGGTGTCTTCTGTTTCCACCACGCCATCATAAAGCTCTCGGCTGGCTTTCATTTTGGTTTTGGTCAGGTTTAATTCGATGCCCATATACAATTCTTCACCGAGATTTAAATAAACTCCATTCAACCAGCTGTAGCTGGACGTTGATCCAAGCTCGATGTCTCGTTTGGCAATAGTGGTGTCGTTGGTGGGCTGTATCATCATTCGATAATTCAGCCCACTGCGCCATGACCAGTCCTCATTCCCATACAGCTCAAATGAAACTCCAAGTCCCGAGTACCACCACTTATAGGTCTCTTTATACCCATCTATGCCATCGGTACGTGGATCTATGTGCCGCTCTTTAAGCTGCCCGCCCACTTCAATTTCCAAGCGTGGCTTAAACCACCATTCTTGGATTTCCTTACCTGCGTAAACCTTTGGACGCCAGTAATACATATAGCTGTTGCCATTCTTGATAGGAACGCCTAATTGACTCTCTCCTTCATAGTCAACATCGCCATCGCCTACGTCGAGAGTCCCGCCGTAATAAACCCCACTGTTAGATATCCACTCAAATCCGACACCGCCGCCCAGTAGGCTGCCAGTTTCTTTATTCAGTTGTTTTTCTTTGCTGTCGACTTCTTTTGTGGAAATAGCGGATGAGTCTAGGCCTGCAAACAACCGCAATTGACCCCCCGCAGCAAAACACGTTGTACTCAACATGCACAGAGGGAGAATCAAAAAACGAAAATCACACATGCTGGATTCCTTAATTCAAAAATAAAAAGCCCGCAAAAGCGGGCTGGTTGTAGAGCTTAAATTAACACACTACTTCGCGGAATATTAGTCTTCCTGTCCGCCACCGCCACCACCAGGATCGCTTGGCTTAAGATTCTCGATATCGGGTAGCTGTCTCTTTTCAACATAGTCTTTAACTATGCCTTCTATATCGGCCCATTTCAGTACGACATCCGTAGGCTTTCCGCCAGGCTTAGACGGGGGTGCTTTGATCGAAACAAAGCTGCCTTCCGGAAACTGAATGGTGTCAATGGTTTTTTCAATATTAATGGTGATTGTACTCGTCTCAGTCTCACCTGGTTGGGGAGCTTTTGTATAAATATCTATCTGACCAGCAAAAGGATAACCATACCCTGTGCCTTTGAGTGGTTTGATTTCTCCGGCTACAACGTTTACATATGTTTCACTAGCTTGATATCTGGCTTTGACGCTGAGGCTCCACTCGTTGGTGGCCGTGTTGTTAATCTGATGAAGATTCAAATCGATCAGGCTTAGACCCATGCCCCAATTGATGTCGAACTGATCAGCATAAAGTTCATTATTCAGTTCATAACCATTGTTGGTGTAAAATTTATAACCCGCGACACCGTTAGCGAAATATTCTTTTTTGCCCTGAGAAACATGCAGATTTTGCGCTGTCAGTGAAGTTTCAATGCGGAACTGGGCGCTATTGATAAGCTCCGCAATGCCCAAGGTCAGCCCCATACCCAGGCTGCCATCGATTTTCGCGGCTCCTAGGTCGCACTCCTTGAAGTCAGCATCAAAATAGACTTCTTCGTGGTTGAAAGCGCCTGTTTGCTTGTTGTCTTTTCCTTCGCCCATCAGTAGGGTGAGATCAAACGAGCCTTTCTTGCTACATTTATTGGCTGTGCTACCGATGACCTGCGAAAGTGCGCCAGTCGCAGTGTCACGCGGCTGCACGCCAGCAAAAGCGGATATTGCTTGCTTCACAGCGGTGCTACCGCTGTCCATATTCAAGGTTGTATTCAAAACTATGGCAGCAAGGGCCAAAGACTGTTGTTGACGAGCGACATCAGACTCATCGGTCAGGGTCACTTGTCGTCCTGTTTCGACAGGAGTGATGTTGGCCTCCGGCCGTTCTGCCATGGGAGGCGCATCCATAATGTTGCTGTCGGCGGTAGCCTTTTTACTATCTTTACCGCAACCAGCCAGAAGTGCGCTGAGTACAGCAACGGTGAGAATTTGTTTGGTAGAAGGATACCTGAGCATGCTTCTTACTCCGTGTTAGTGAGAGTCTTGGGTGCTTGCGCCTAGCGCGTTGTAGTATGCCACAGCTGGATCAGCGTGCAGCAAGCCTCGGCTTTATTGTTTCCGTTTTAATTTTCGGGCCATTTTCTTGTGTTCTCCCGAGAGCATAGTTGACTACATATGCCAGGAGAATAAAAGCGACTCGGTCAACGGAATTGTGTGTGCTTCATCATGTTGTGGTGCGGTGGTCGTACAAACGGGGTTTTCTTGACCAAATATGGGAACTTATCACCATCCCGTATCGGATTACCGTCACCTAACAGCGACTCATCTGCAGCGAATGAATTTTAATGTTTGAGTGAGGAAACGGGTGTGCGCGATTTACCTTTTAAAAAGGTTGATCATGGGGGGGGATAAATTTATAATCCTGCGCCGCTTCCGGTTGGCGTTGAAGCGTCTGAATGTTCAGAATTTTTTGAAATTTGAAAGCGGAAGATGTGGGCCGTTTTGTGCGGGGTGCTTTGGTGGCAAGCCCAGTATGGTTTTGTTTGTCGCGCCAGCTGATCGTGCTGCTGGTGTTGCTGGGTGTGATTGGCTTGATGCGCATTGAATGGCTGATGCCCGCCGCTTTGGGGGCCGCCCTTTACATGGTGCCCCAGTTGTATTTTACGCACTACACATTCCGCTATCGCGATTTGAGTAATGCCGCTCTCATGGTTTATTCCTCAAAATGGGGAGAGCTTGGGAAGTTTCTATTAACTGTTTCGGGATTTGCGCTGGTGTGGCGCTTCCATTCTGGCGTTGATGTGCCGGTGTTGATGGGTGTTTATAGTGTGTTTTGGTTGGCTCAATTATTTATAGCTAACGCACTTTTGAAGGCGCTCCCGCAGTAACTAATTTCTAAATTTTGTCGAAGATCCGCACTATGTCCAGCGAAACAAAAACCTCTACAGAATATATCCAGCATCACTTGCAAAACTTGGCCTACGGTAAGTTGCCCGCAGGTTACCATCGTCATAGCGGTGAGGTGATTGCACAGGATACTTGGACTCTAGCGCATAATCCGCAAGAAGCAAAAGATATGGGGTTTAGTTGTATCCATTTGGATACGCTCGGCTGGGGTATCGGCCTTGCAATTGTATTGGGGTTCCTGTTTGTTCGTGTGGCTAAGACGGCTACTGTTGGAAAACCCAAAGGATTGCAAAGTTTTGTTGAAATGATTGTGGAGTTCGTTAACAACACGGTTAACGATGTTTTTCATCATAAAAACCGTATGGTTGCGCCAATGGCGTTAACCATTTTTACTTGGGTTTTTATGATGAACCTGATGGATTTAATTCCTGTTGATTGGCTGCCTCTGCTGGCAACTACAATTGCGGGGAATGAGCATTTTTATTTCAAAGTGGTCCCCACCACCGATCCTAACGCCACACTAGGTATGTCTATTACCGTGTTTTTACTGATGATTGGTTTTAGCATCAAACAAAAAGGGCTCCTTGGCTTCATCAAAGAGCTTACTTTGCATCCGTTTCATTCGGGTAAATGGTATGTCGATGTTTTCTTGATTCCTATTAACTTCCTGCTTGAAATGGTTGGTCTGCTTGCTAAGCCCGTATCTCTTGGGTTGCGATTATTCGGCAACATGTATGCAGGTGAGTTGATCTTTATTTTAATCGCCATGATGTTCGGTGCTGGCTTGCTCGTAGGTTTGTTTGGTGGCCTGTTGCAGTGGTCATGGGCGGTATTCCATATTCTAGTCATTACTCTGCAGGCTTTTGTGTTCATGGTGCTGACCACTGTGTACATGGCTATGGCTCATGACGTTCCAGAAGACCACTAATTAAAAATTCAGTTTTATTTTTTATTTTTAACTTTAAGAGGAAACAACAATGGCACAAGCATTGGTTTATATCGCAGCAGCTCTTTTAATCGGTCTGGGTGCTTTGGGTACTGGTATCGGCTTTGGTTCTTTGGGTGGAAAATTGCTCGAAGCAATTGGTCGTCAGCCTGAGCAAGGTCCTGCATTGATGGGCAAAATGTTCCTAATGGCGGGCTTATTGGATGCGGTACCTATGGTGAGCGTGGGCATGGGTATGTACATGATCTTCTTGGTTGCACCTGGTATCGGCGGTTAATTCCGTTAACCCCCATTAATTGCGAATAGAGGTGTTGGTGTGAATATCAACCTAACGCTAATCGGACAATCATTAACTTTTCTGTGCTTCGTGTTTTTCTGCATGAAGTATGTGTGGCCAGCGCTCATCGGTGTGATGCAAGCGCGTGAGCAACGCATTGCACAGGGTTTAGATAATGCCGACAAAGCCGATAAAGATTTGGAGCTGGCCAAGCAACAAGCTGCCGCACAGATTAAAGAAGCAAAAGAACAGGCTGCCGCCATCGTGGATGCCGCTAACAAGCGCGCCAATCAAATTGTGGCTGATGCTAAACAGCAGGCTTTAACTGAGGTGGAGCGTGTTAAGGCTTCTGCTCAAGCTGAAATCGAGCGCGAAGTTACCCAAGCCCGCGAGCAATTGCGCAGCAGAGTGGCAACACTTGCCTTAGTTGGTGCCGAAAAAGTTCTCGGCGCGGCCATTGATGCGAATGCGCATAACCAAATGCTCGATAAACTTGCAGCTGAACTCTAATAGGGGGAGACCATGGCGGAATTAACCACCACAGCTCGCCCCTATGCGCGGGCGGCTTTTGAACTTGCGCGTGCTGAAGGCCAGTTAGATGTTTGGGCGCAGGCGTTAAGTCTTCTGGCCGCTGTTTGTAGCGATAATAAAATTGCCGGTCTGATTAATTCCCCCAGTCTTACTGCTGCGGGCAAAAGCGACCTGTTGAAAAGTTTGTGTGGCGATGCGCTCGGGCAAAAGCAGCAAAATTTTGTGTCGACCTTGGCTGACAATAAGCGTTTGAGCTTACTTCCTGAAGTAAATCGTTTGTTTCTGTCCTTTAAGGCGGAGTTTGACAAAACAATTGACGTGGAAGTGAGTACGGCCTTTGAAATGAGCCCTGAATGGCAGGCTAAATTGGCCAGCGCGTTAAGTTCTAAACTTGCTTGCCAAGTAAGTCTCACCACACAGTTGGATAAAAGTTTGTTAGGCGGCGCATTAATTCGCGCCGGAGACACCGTCATCGATGGTTCGGTGAAAGGCCGTTTGGCCAAACTCGCCGCAGCCATGCACGCCTAGCCATTAGGTTTGAGGAATTTGAGTATGCAACAACTGAATCCGTCAGAAATTAGTGAAATCATTAAGCAGCGCATCGAAAGTATTAGCGTTGCTACTGAAGCCAGTAACCAAGGTACCGTCGTTTCAGTAACCGACGGTATTATTCGTATCCACGGCCTTGCCGATGTGATGTATGGTGAAATGATCGAATTCGCCAGCGGCGTGTTCGGCATTGCACTTAACCTAGAGCGCGACTCCGTAGGCGCGGTGGTATTAGGTGATTACCGCGGTGTTGCCGAAGGGCAGAGCTGCAAATGTACCGGCCGTATTTTAGAAGTGCCTGTAGGCCCTGAATTACAAGGCCGCGTGGTAGATGCTCTGGGTAATCCTATTGATGGCAAAGGCCCATTAAATGCCAAACTCACCGATGCGATTGAAAAAATTGCCCCAGGTGTAATTGCTCGTCAATCGGTTGATCAGCCTGTGCAAATCGGCCTTAAAGCCGTTGATGCCATGGTGCCAATCGGACGCGGTCAGCGCGAATTAATTATCGGTGACCGTCAAACCGGTAAAACAGCCCTTGCGGTCGATGCCATCATTAACCAAAAAGGCTCCGGCATTAAGTGTATTTATGTAGCCGTGGGCCAAAAAGCCTCTTCAGTTGCGTCCGTTGTGCGTAAACTCGAAGAGCACGGCGCTATGTCATACACCACCGTGGTTGCGGCCACTGCCTCTGATCCTGCGGCTATGCAATTTTTGGCTCCATTTGCCGGTTGCACCATGGGCGAGTACTACCGCGATCGCGGTCAAGATGCGTTAATTATTTATGATGATTTAACCAAACAAGCTTGGGCTTATCGTCAAATTTCATTGTTATTGCGCCGTCCGCCAGGCCGTGAAGCCTATCCTGGTGACGTATTTTATTTGCACTCACGTCTATTAGAGCGCGCTGCCCGGGTAAATGCCGATTACGTAGAGGCCTTTACTAAGGGTGAAGTTAAAGGCCAAACCGGTTCTTTAACGGCGTTGCCGGTAATTGAAACTCAAGCCGGTGACGTATCGGCATTCGTTCCCACCAACGTAATTTCGATTACCGATGGCCAGATATTCTTAGAATCCAACCTGTTTAACGCCGGTATTCGCCCAGCGATGAACGCGGGTATTTCGGTTTCTCGTGTAGGTGGTGCTGCGCAAACTAAAATCATCAAAAAACTCTCCGGTGGTATTCGTACCGCTTTGGCGCAATATCGCGAATTGGCGGCGTTTTCTCAGTTCGCTTCGGATTTGGATGAAGCCACTAAAGCGCAGCTCGAGCACGGTCAGCGCGTCACCGAATTGATGAAACAAAAACAATATGCACCGCAATCAATTGCTCAAATGGGTGTGTTGTTGTACGCCGCCAACGAAGGTTATTTGAAAGATATCGAAGTTTCTAAACTGGGTTCTTTTGAATCGTCCTTGCTTGCTTACATGCAAAATAACCATGCCGAACTGATGGACGGCATAGTGGCAACTGGCAATTATAACGATGATATTGAGAAGAGCATCAAAGCTGCGCTGACCAATTTCAAAGCCACGCAAACCTGGTAACTACGCCTCGGCCCAAAGCGTTTTTTGCGCTTTGGGCTAATTGCAAAACTTTTTGCGAGATAAACAATGGCAAGCGGAAAAGAGATACGTACCCAGATTGGGAGTATTAAAAATACGCAGAAAATCACTAAAGCCATGGAAATGGTGGCGGCGAGTAAAATGCGTAAAGCGCAAGATCGGATGGAGAAAGGTAAGCCTTATGCCAACCGTATGCGTGCGGTAATTGGCCATTTGGCCCACGCCTGTTCTGAATACAAACACCCCTATTTACAAGCGCGCCCTGTCAAGCGGGTTGGCTACATTGTTATTTCGTCAGACCGTGGTTTGTGTGGCGGTTTGAATATCAACGTGTTTAAGCGCGTGATTAATCATAGTCGTCCAATGGCCACGAATAATGTGGGTGTGGACATGTGTTTGATCGGCGCCAAAGCAGGTGCTTTCTTCAAAAGCATAGGCGGGAAAATTCTCGCGTCGGTGCGTGATATTGGTGAAGAGCCATCGCTGACCAAATTAATTGGCAGTGTGAAGGTTATGCTCGATGCCTTTGAAGAGGGCAAAATCGATCAGTTATTTTTGGTAAGTAACGACTTCGTAAACACCATGACCCAGCAGCCCAATGTAATGCAGTTGTTGCCATTGATGCCGGATGACATGGAGCAAAGCAACCACAAATGGGATTATTTGTACGAGCCGGAAGCCAAAATTCTGCTCGATGGTTTATTGCGCCGTTATATTGAATCGCAAGTGTATCAAGCCGTAGTGGAAAACGCCGCCTGTGAACAGGCCGCGCGTATGGTGGCGATGAAAAACGCTACCGAAAACGCGGGCGAAATTATCGACGAATTAAAACTCGCGTACAACAAGGCGCGTCAAGCGGCAATTACCCAAGAGCTTTCGGAGATTGTTGCCGGTGCTGCCGCGGTTTAGTGCGCGGCGGCCTTAACGAATTATTTTTTAAATTTAGGTAGAGGAAACTCACATGAGTAGCGGACGTATCGTGCAAATTATCGGCGCGGTAATCGACGTGGAATTTCCACGCGATGCTGTACCTCAGGTTTACGACGCTTTAACGGTAAGCGGTAAAGGCCTGACCCTCGAAGTACAACAACAATTGGGCGATGGCGTAGTGCGCGCCATTGCCATGGGTTCATCCGAAGGCCTAAGCCGTGGATTGACCGTTATTAACAGTAACAACCCCATTAATGTACCCGTAGGCATTGAAACCCTTGGCCGCATTATGGATGTGTTGGGTAACCCCATCGACGAGTGTGGCCCCATCGGCGAACAAGCCCGCGCGTCCATTCACCGCAAAGCACCCGCTTATGATGAATTAAGTGCGTCCGAAGAATTACTCGAAACCGGTATTAAAGTAATCGACCTAGTATGCCCGTTTGCTAAGGGTGGTAAGGTTGGATTATTCGGTGGTGCCGGTGTGGGTAAAACCGTAAACATGATGGAATTAATTAATAACATCGCTACCGAGCACTCGGGTTTGTCCGTATTTGCCGGTGTAGGTGAGCGTACTCGTGAAGGAAATGACTTCTACCATGAGATGCAAGAAGCAGGTGTTGTTAACGTTGAAGAATTTGCCAAATCTAAAGTGGCGATGGTGTATGGCCAGATGAACGAGCCACCGGGCAACCGTTTGCGCGTGGCCCTAACTGGTTTGACCATGGCGGAAAAATTCCGCGATGAAGGTAAAGATGTTTTATTGTTCGTCGATAATATTTACCGCTACACACTGGCTGGTACCGAAGTATCGGCGCTGTTGGGCCGTATGCCTTCAGCGGTGGGTTATCAGCCGACTCTGGCGGAAGAAATGGGTGTATTACAAGAGCGTATTACCTCTACTAAAACCGGTTCAATTACCTCTATTCAAGCCGTATACGTACCAGCGGATGACTTAACTGACCCATCGCCCGCAACCACGTTTGCCCACTTGGATTCCACCGTAGTATTGAGCCGTGATATCGCTGCCAAAGGTATTTACCCTGCGATTGACCCACTGGATTCTACTTCGCGCCAGCTTGACCCATTAATTATCGGCCAAGATCATTACGACGTTGCCCGTGGCGTGCAGTCTGTATTGCAGCGCTACAAAGAATTAAAAGACATCATCGCCATTTTGGGTATGGATGAGTTATCCGAGGCGGATAAACTTACTGTAAACCGTGCGCGTAAAATTGAGCGTTTCTTGTCGCAACCTTTCCACGTAGCCGAAGTATTTACCGGTTCGCCAGGTAAATATGTGTCTTTAAAAGATACTATTGCGGGCTTTAAAGGTTTGTTGTCGGGTGAGTACGATCACTTGCCTGAGCAGGCGTTTTATATGGTCGGCTCCATCGACGAAGCCGTTGAAAAAGCTGCTAAGTTTAAATAATCGCTAAATAGCGTGAGGAATTAAGCATGGCTAAAGCGATTCGATGCAATATCGTCAGCGCCGAGAATGAAATTTATTCCGGCGAAGCTGAGCTGCTGATTGCCGCTACCACTGAAGGCGACGTGGGTGTTGGTTTTGGGCACTCACAGCTATTGGCAGCCTTAAAACCCGGCCCTGTGCGTGTTTTAAAAGCCGGTGGCGACGAAGAAATCTATTACGTGAGTGGCGGCTTTTTAGAAGTGCAGCCTTCGGTAGTGACTATTCTTGCTGATACCGCCTTGCGTGCGGATGATATGGATGAGGCAGCGGCCTTGGAGGCGCAGAAAGCGGCGCAGCAGGCCATGCACAACCAAAGCGGTGAATTGGATTATTCCCGTGCCGCTGTTCAGTTGGCCGAGGCCGCTGCGCAACTACGCACACTCCAGGCCATCCGTAAAAAGTTGGGCAAATAAACTAACTAATGATAGTCAAAGCAGCTTCGGCTGCTTTTTTTGTTTTTGTACTTTTGTTTGCTATCAGTTTGAATTGCATTTATATGCTGTTACCAAACTGTAAACACAGCTGGTATGGCAGTAAAAGATTGTATATTTGTCCTTTGTGTATAAGTCGATGGATTGGTCTTTTCCCTATTAAATGATCTGGGTGTAGAAATGAGCGATAAACATGATGGTTTTGCGACGGGATTATTCTCGAAATTAATTTTTGGCTCGCGCTGGCTGCAGCTGCCTTTGTATTTGGGGCTTATTATTGCTCAGTGTGCTTATGTTTATTTGTTTTTGCATGAGTTATGGGTGTTGGTCAGTACCGTGTCAACCCTGGGAGAGCAGCAGATTATGCTGATTGTATTGGGGCTAATTGATGTGGTTATGATCTCCAACCTGTTGGTAATGGTAATAGTTGGGGGGTACGAAACATTTGTTTCTCGCCTGCGTTTGGATGATCATCCAGACCAACCGGAATGGCTCAGTCATGTGAATGCCACTGTATTGAAGGTGAAGTTGGCCATGGCAATTATTGGTATATCCTCCATTCACCTGTTAAAAACGTTTATTGAAGCTGGCAATATTGGGATGGAGGGCGCCAAGTTTACTAAGGACGGTGTGATGTGGCAGACCATTATTCATATGGCATTTATTGCATCAGCCGTTGGAATTGCTTACACGGATTGGTTGATGCAAAAAGTGAGTTCTAGTGCGAAAGCTGCCCACCATCAGGCGCAATAGGGGGGGTTAACTCACCATAAATGCCCATAAATTCATGTCGTTGGTGATGAGCTTGCGACGATTACATGGCGTCTGATTATTGCTGTTGTTAACAAATGCGCGGGCATGTTTGCTCAGTTGTTTTGTGGCGATGTTTCTTGCCTAAGGGCGCCTTTCGGAATTTGAATGCCCGGAAGCGCCCCTAATGTGGTTTTGAAAATATCATCACTTGTTGGCGCCTTCAAAATACAAGCTTCGGCTTGAATAGTTCGGAAATCTTAGCGATTTAAACACCGCTTAGATGTTTAGCAGCCCAATGTTAATGTGCAGCGATAATGCATAGGGATTAAATGGTGCGTTTAACTAATGGCTGGGCCTGGTTCTTCACAACACTTCCCCTATCGAAGTCTTATTCTTTGAGCTTTTATAGCCCTTTAAAGTCTTCTAAAGCCCTCATACGAGTCGATTCCCCTCGATTTTTAAGATCTCCCGCAGGTTAAGAGGCGGTTTGACCAAAGCTGCAGATAATTCTATCCGCGCACCAATTGTGACCCAGGTTGCCCGCTTATAACCGCCAAACTCAGCTTGCTTTCAGCCAAGCGACACCCCTTTCGGCTCCTCAATTCCAGTCGCGAAATTTATCGGTGCGCTACATTGCGTTAAATCTGTGCAAATGCATTATCTTGGTGCGCATATCCTCTTGGTTACACCATTCTCATGCTTGGATTACAGGCTCATGTCAGGCGGTTTCTGGGATTGAGCGTGTTGGCTTGCTTCCTGCTAAAGAGAATTCACCCCAGGCACACAACAATTTAAAAGAAGCTTGGCATTTAAGAATCAGTTTTCTGATGATTTTGCTATCACTTTGGAGGAGACATCCATGAAATTTACTAAAAGCTTATTGGCAACCGCTGTTGCGGCCTTGGCATCTGCAAGTTTATTCGCCCCTGTAGCCAATGCAGAGGTGAGTGCATCTGTTGGCGTGGCCAATATGTATTACTGGCGCGGTTTGGATTTGGGCACTGGAGATCCTCAAGTTTCTGGAGATCTGAAGTTCTCTGAGTCAGGTTTTTACGCTGGCGCATGGGGCGGTTCGGGGGATTCCGCCGGCGGCACCGAGTACGATTTGTACATGGGTTACGGCAGTGCAATTGGTGACATCTTTAAATACGATTTTAGCTTGTGGACCTACACATACCCTTCACAAAAAGATGAGTTTGGAGATCCAGTCGATACATTTGCTGAGCCAGGAAAATTAAGTGAAGCAGTTTTAACTCTGGGCGCAGGGCCAGTATCAGTTACCTACATGGACAATATTGCGGGCAGTACTGGTTATTGGTATGCGACTATTTCAGCGACCTTTGATAAGTTCACCGTTCTCTACGGTAAGCACGAGAGTAAGAATGGTGCACACGTTGACCTCTCATATGCTTATAACGATCGACTCAGCTTTAAAATCGGCAAAGTAGTTGATGATGAGGATGGAACTGTCGATAACGACGTTAAATTCATAGCATCTTATAGTCTCCCTCTGGGCGATTAATTACTTTGCGGCCTGCAAAGGCCGCATTTTTCCAACTGCAGGTACTCTGCATTTTATTTAGGAGCAGTCCGATGAAATTAATTACTGCCGTGATCAAACCTTTTAAGTTGGATGCCGTGCGCGAAGCCTTATCCGATATAGGTGTGCAGGGTATTACTGTTACTGAGGTAAAAGGTTTTGGTCGTCAAAAAGGCCACACTGAACTTTACCGAGGTGCAGAATATGTAGTGGATTTTTTACCAAAAACTAAGTTGGAAGTTGCAGTTGCCGATGGGCAAGTGGATACGGTAGTTGAAGCAATTAGCAAGGCTGCACATTCGGGGAAAATTGGCGACGGAAAAATTTTTGTGTCTTCTTTGGAGCAGGTGATTCGAATCCGCACCGGTGAGACTGGCGAAGAAGCTCTTTAACCTTGTTATTTGTCTGGCCTGAGTTTGCTTGGGCCGTTCGTTTAGGAGAATTCCTGTGAATAAAAATATTTCGATAAGCTCAGTGCTTAAAGGGGCTGCGATTGTGTTGCCCGCGGCGGCTATGTTAATGGTGCCGGGCATGGCATTCGCTGACGAGGTTGCAGCCGCCCCTGCACCTCCGGTTTTAAATAAGGGTGATATTGGCTGGATGTTAACCAGTACATTACTGGTATTAATGATGGCCTTGCCAGGATTGGCTTTATTTTATGGCGGTATGGTACGCGCCAAAAATATGCTTTCAATTTCGATGCAGATTTTCGTTACGTTTAGCTTGATTTCCGTGCTCTGGGCTATTTACGGGTATTCATTTGCGTTTACTTCGGGTAATGCCTTTATCGGCGGCACTGATCGATTGTTTTTGAAAGGAATGATCGATGCGGCGGGCAATCTCACCAATGCCGCAACCTTTAGTAAGGGCGTCTATATCCCTGAATATTTATATGCTGCGTTTCAAATGACGTTTGCTGCTTTAACACCCTGTTTAATTGTTGGCGCGTTTGCTGAGCGTATGAAGTTTTCTGCGGTGCTCGTATTTTGTGTGCTCTGGTTTACCTTTTCTTATCTGCCGATTGCTCACATGGTGTGGTTCTGGGCGGGCCCGGATGCCTACACCACTAAAGACGCTGCTGATGCGGCGGCGGCCGGTGCTGGTTTCTTGTTTCAAAAAGGTGCTTTGGATTTTGCAGGCGGCACCGTGGTGCATATCAACGCGGGTATTGCAGGCTTAGTGGGCTGTTTGTTGGTTGGTAAGCGCAAGGGGTACGGCAATATGTCTTTGGCTCCCCATAATGTGCCCTTCACCATGATTGGCGCGGCGTTGCTCTGGGTAGGTTGGTTTGGCTTCAACGTAGGTTCTAACCTGGAAGCTAACGCGTTTGCAGCACAAGTATTTATCAATACCTTCCTGGCAACCGCTGCAGCTGTGTTGGCTTGGGCCTTTGGTGAGTGGCTGGTACGCGGTAAGCCTACTATGCTGGGCGCTGCCTCAGGTGCGGTTGCTGGTCTGGTAGCGATTACACCTGCCTGTGGCTGGGTGGGCCCTATGGGCAGCATAGTGATCGGCTTAATCGGTGGCTTTGTGTGCATGATGGCCGTACTGAAATTAAAAGCTGCTTTGGGGTACGACGACTCATTGGATGTGTTTGGTGTGCACTGCGTAGGCGGTATTTTGGGTGCGATCCTCACTGGTGTATTCAATGACACAGCTTTAGGCGGCACAGGCATTATTGATTACGTCACCGGCACCTGGGCTTACGCTGGCATGGGTACCCAAGTAATGGCGCAAGTCTGGGGTGTGGTTGTTACCCTGCTGTGGTCCGGTATCGTTGCCTTTATCTGCTTCAAAATTGTTGATATCACCATCGGTCTGCGTGTTGCTGACGATGTTGAGACTGAAGGTCTGGATACGGCTGAGCACGGCGAGCGCAGCTACCACTTTTAAGGTTATTAGGTTCATGCCTTGATCTGTCGCCATAGGCTGACTTTGCCCCTGGGGGAAACCCCAGGGGCTTTTTTATTTGGGGTTTAGGGCCGCTTGCTGTACATTGCAGGTTTTGTGGCCTAGGTTGCGCAACACTGCTAAACCTTGCCTAAACTAAGCCAACACTTTGCTCGTTTTGTTTATCCGAATTGTTTGTTTGCTATTAAGGGTCCTGATATGAAACTAATTACTGCGGTCATTAAGCCATTTAAATTAGATGACGTCCGTATCGCCTTGTCTGAGGTAGGTGTACAGGGTATGACGGTAACTGAGGTAAAGGGCTTTGGCCGTCAAAAAGGGCACACCGAGTTGTACCGTGGGGCCGAATATGTGGTGGATTTTTTACCCAAGGTGAAATTGGAGTTGGCTGTTTCTGCGGATATGGTGGATAAGGTTGTAGAAGCAATTACCAAGGCGGCGCAAACGGGCAAAATTGGCGACGGTAAAATTTTTATTCAGCCACTTGAACAGATAGTCCGCATCCGCACCGGTGAAACCGGAGTTGAGGCGGTGTAAGCGCCGCGCAACTGAAGACGCCCTAAGGGGCGTTTTTTTTCGCCTGCGGTTTGAGACCTTGGTGCAGTTGAAGCTGACCCGGCTGCCGACTTGAGGTAAATTCTTTCGCTTCGGGGCGAAAAAAACCTTGAATTTAGTTTATAAATCATTAAGATGTGCGCCTCTTTTGGGTCGTTAGCTCAGTCGGTAGAGCAGTTGGCTTTTAACCAATTGGTCGCTGGTTCGAATCCAGCACGACCCACCATATTTTCAGTAGCGCGGATTGCTACTGCCCTCGACCTTAAGAGGTTGTGCTAGGAAAGTTTTAAGGGTCGTTAGCTCAGTCGGTAGAGCAGTTGGCTTTTAACCAATTGGTCGCTGGTTCGAATCCAGCACGACCCACCATATACAATCGTTCATTACGGTTACACTATAAAGAAAGGGGAGCTTTAAGCTCCCCTTTCTTTTATCGGCTGCTATTGGAGGCCTGATGTCTAGCTCGATCCCCACTCACAAGAAATCGCCTCAACAGGTTGTGCAGGAGCATTTGGCAAAAATTCCACTGCAAACCAAGCTTGAGCCTGCCGACGCTGACGACAAGATCGGCCAAATTAGACAATTATTAACCCGTCACAATGCGGTTTTGGTGGCGCACTATTACACCGATCCGCTGATTCAAGCTTTGGCCGAGGAAACGGGCGGCTGTGTATCGGATTCTTTGGAAATGGCCCGTTTTGGCGCCAATCACTCAGCTGACACGCTGGTGGTGGCGGGGGTTAAGTTTATGGGCGAGACAGCAAAAATATTAACTCCCAACAAACGGGTGTTAATGCCTACTTTGGAGGCTACTTGCTCCTTGGATATAGGTTGCCCCATTGAAGAATTTAGCGCCTTTTGTGATCAGCACCCGGATCGCACGGTGGTGGTGTATGCCAACACCTCCGCCGCCGTTAAGGCGCGGGCTGATTGGGTGGTGACATCGAGTATTGCCCTGGATGTGGTGGATTATTTAGATAGCCAAGGAGAAAAAATTCTCTGGGCACCGGATAAACACCTGGGCAGCTACGTGCAGGAAAAAACCGGCGCCGATGTGTTGCTGTGGGACGGCGCGTGTATCGTGCATGAAGAGTTTAAGGCTAAGGGGGTTACGGATTTAAAAGCGCTGCACCCCAATGCACGGGTGCTGGTACATCCAGAATCCCCTAAGGCGGTGGTGGCACTTGCTGATGTGGTGGGCTCTACTTCTCAGCTAATAAAAGCGGCCCAAACCCTGGATGCGCAGGAATTTATCGTTGCGACCGATCAGGGCATCTTTTATAAAATGCAGCAGCTTTGCCCGGATAAACATTTTTATATAGCCCCGACCGCGGGCGCGGGCGCCACCTGCCGCAGCTGCGCCAATTGCCCCTGGATGGCAATGAATTCCCTCGACGCCCTGCTGCAGGTGTTTGAGCGCGGCGACAATGAAATTTTTGTCGATACACACACCGCCCAGCAGGCCTTGATTCCTCTGCAGCGTATGCTCAACTTCCGTAAGTCATCGTCCTAAGTCGCTAGTGGCTGGCGAGGCAAATTGGCCCCAGCCCAAATACTGTTAGAACTAGCCAGGCGGTATTGCAAAGCCGCTAGCGAGCTACAAGCCAGCAGGCTCGGCTTTGGCCGGTTTGGCGCTCATACCCCTCTAGTGCGCAGCGGCCCCTGTGTACTGAACACATCTTATCCCCTTCTCTTTAGTGGCGCCTTTGGGGCCTGCCCGAGTGTTGCTGGTTTTGCCCTCAAAATGTGCAGCCACTTTTCGCATTCAACACTTTTTACCCCGAAATCGCCCCCAAAAGTCTGCCCTGTGTGTGCATCTGGGGCTTGCTGAAAAACCCTGCCTGTGGGCTTTTATTTTGGATTGCACCAAATAAAGGCCTTTCTTCTGCGCTCATTTGGGCTTGCGGTCAAATTGGTGCAGGGTTAAATGATTAACGGGGAATTAATAACAAGAGCAGGGTTGGTTTGAGTGTGGCGAGCACCTTGGCTGATCAGTGGCGATGATGCCGGGTAATTTCTGCTATTTATGGGGGCGCTAAAACGTCGATTGGCTAACACCAAGATCAATTCTTGGCGTAAATGATACAAAATTAAAAATGCCTGATGCGTGTTGGCACCAATAGTGCCTAGGTGTAAAACACAAAAAATACAATCTAACACCATCAGAGGAAAACACTATGAAGTCATCTTTCCAAACCTGGTTTAAACGCACGGGCGTGGTATTAAGCGTTTCGACATTTTCAATGGCTGCTGCCATGGCGCAAGCGGCTGACACCATTAAAGTCGGCGTTTTACATTCTTTGTCCGGCACCATGGCGATCAGTGAAACCACACTGAAAGATACCGTATTAATGATGATTGAAGATCAAAACGCCAAGGGTGGATTATTGGGTAAAAAACTCGAAGCCGTTGTGGTTGACCCTGCCTCTAACTGGCCTTTATTTGCTGAAAAAGCCAAGCAATTATTAGAGAAGGATAAGGTTGACGTGATCTTCGGTTGCTGGACTTCGGTATCGCGCAAGTCTGTATTGCCTGTGTTGGAAGAAAAAAATGGCCTATTATTCTACCCGGTTCAATATGAAGGTGAAGAATCTTCTAAAAACGTTTTTTATACCGGCGCAGCCCCTAATCAGCAGGCGATACCCGCCGTTGATTATTTGATGAAAAACGAAAAAGTACAGCGCTGGGTACTAGAAGGCACTGACTATGTATATCCGCGTACCACCAATAAAATTTTGGAAGCCTATTTAAAATCCAAGGGTGTTAAACCTGAAGATATTTCCATCAACTACACCCCATTTGGCCACTCCGACTGGACGACCCGTGTAGCGGAAATTAAGAAGTTTGGTTCTTCTGGTAAAAAAACAGCCGTGGTTTCCACTATTAATGGCGACGCGAACGTACCCTTTTATAAAGAATTATCCAATGCGGGCGTAAAAGCAGAAGATATCCCAGTCGTTGCGTTTTCTGTTGGTGAGGAAGAGCTCTCCGGTTTTGATACTAAACCCTTGGTTGGCCACTTGGCGGCCTGGAACTATTTCCAAAGTGCTAAAGATCCATTGAATGATGCCTTTATCGCACAGTGGAAGAAATACATGAAAAGTGACAAAAAAGTCACCAACGATCCAATGGAAGCCACTTATATCGGCTTTAAAATGTGGGCAACAGCCGTTACCAAAGCTGGCACCACCAAGGTGGATGACGTGCGCGAAGCGATTTATGGCGTAGCTGTACCTAACCTCACTGGCGGCATTGCGGTTATGAATACTAACCACCATTTGACCAAGCCAGTATTAATTGGCGAGATCCAAGAAAATGGCCAGTTTGAAATCGTCTGGAAAACCCCTGGCGGTGTAATCGGTGATGCGTGGACCGACTTTTTACCTGAGTCTGCCAACGTGGTGGCCGATTGGTTAGCGCCTATCAAGTGCGGTAACTTCAATATTAAAACAGGCAAGTGCTCTGGTCAGAATTATAAATAATTCCTAGAGGACCAGCTCAAGGCGGCGCAATCACCGCTGGGTTTTGCGCCGCGTTACTCGCTAACATCAATAAAAGGATGATCCCTGGGTCACAAGGAAGTGGCAAGGGAATTAACATCCTTATTGGATTTCTTCTGTTCACCTGCTGGCTAAACTTGGGTGAATTTTTCTGTGTGTATTCGATATCAAACAACCTACGCAGCGCCTTTGTATTTTTTATAAAGGAGCGATTGGGGACTAACCATGAAATATTTAATTGCTTGCGGGCACCTATTGGCCTGTTGGGTGTTGGCGTTTTGTTGCCACGCCGAAGATTTTGCGGGGTTAGCCAAAAACCTCAATGCAGAATCTTTTTCTGAAAAATCCACAGCCGCCGCTGCCCTTTATCAGCTAGATGATCCCCGCGTATTGCCTACTTTAAAAGCCATGCAGGAGGGCAATTTATATTGGCTGAGTGAATCAAGCCAGCCGGTTATTGGCAAAGAAGTGGGTGATAAACTGGAATTAACCTCCTGCGATACACAAGCCTCTTTAGGTTTGGTGGATAAAGCGCAGGTTGAGAAAATTAAAATTAATAACGGCTTGCGTCGGGAGTTGCGCGGTTTTGTGGCGGGCCTTGAGCTTAGCGCCAAAAATCCAAGCATTCGCGAGCAATCGGCGCGCAATTTAATTAAAAATCCAGATGAAACGCTGCGCGCGCCCTTGGTTGCTGCCTTGGATCAGGAGAAAAATAACTCTATAAAAGAAATGATGCGTGTTGCACTCGCCAGTATTGATATGGGTAGCAACGATGCCGCCCTGCGTAAAACGGCTGTGGCAACCCTGGCTGAAGCTCTGCAACCGGAAGCGATTGCGTTACTGGAGAAGGCTTCCGCTAAGGGCGAGAATGGACAATACCTTCACGAAGATACCGAATTTGCAGCCAGTTCCGAGGCCGCTTTAAAAGCCATGCAGACCAAGGTTGATTTATTTAAATTCCTCGAAAACTGTTTTTTTGGTGTCAGCTTAGGTTCGGTATTATTGCTAGCCGCCATTGGGCTTGCCATTACCTTTGGTGTGATGGGCGTTATTAATATGGCCCATGGTGAAATGATTATGCTGGGTGCGTACACCACCTTTGCCATTCAACAGATTTTTCCGCAGTGGATGCAAGCCTCAATTCTTATTGCCATACCGGCAGCATTTTTAGTGTCTGGTGGTGTGGGGGTCATTATTGAGCGCACGATTATTCGACATTTATACGGTAGGCCACTGGAGACTCTATTGGCTACCTTCGGCGTGAGTTTATTTCTGCAACAGTTAGTGCGCACCTATAGAGCGAATAATGTGGCCGTAGTGGCGCCCGATTGGATGAGTGGCATGTGGCAGATAAATGGTGCGCTATCTCTTACCTATAACCGTATTTACATTATTTTATTCAGTGTGTTGGTGTTGGCGCTGCTGGCGTTGTTGTTGCGCAAAACCTATTTTGGGTTGCAGATGCGCGCCGTAACACAAAACCGTGCCATGGCAAACTCAATGGGAATTCGCTCCAGCTGGGTGGACGCACTTACCTTTGGTTTGGGTTCAGGCATCGCAGGTATTGCGGGTGTGGCCTTAAGCCAAATTACCAACGTGGGGCCGAATATGGGCCAACAATACATTATTGACTCGTTTATGGTGGTGGTGTTTGGTGGTGTGGGTAATTTACTGGGTACTCTGTTTGCCGCTTTAAGCCTAGGTGTGGTGAATAAATTCTTAGAGCCATTTGCCGGTGCCGTATTGGGAAAAATTATGGTGCTTATTTTTATCATTCTATTTATTCAATGGCGTCCAAGGGGCTTGTTTGCTCTTAAAGGCCGCTTTGTTGAGGATTAATGCCCATGTCCACTCCTTTTGTATCTACCTTTTTATGGAGCGATAAAGGCAGCCGTTATCTGCTGATATTTTTACTGGCGCTGGGCGTTGGTGTGCCCTTGCTCAATTGGCTGCCGCCGGAAGGCTCTTGGTTACATGTGCCGACTTATATGGTCAGCCTGCTGGGTAAATACTTGTGTTTTGCCATTTTGGCCTTGGCACTGGATTTAATTTGGGGCTATTGCGGTATTTTAAGCCTGGGCCACGGTGCATTTTTTGCGCTCGGCGGCTACGCCATGGGCATGTATTTAATGCGGCAAATCGGTGATCGCGGTGTGTATGGCAATGCCAATCTGCCGGATTTTATGGTGTTTTTAAATTGGCAGGAGCTGCCTTGGTTTTGGCACGGCTTTGAACATTTTGGTTATGCCATGCTGATGGTGTTATTAGTGCCTGGGTTGTTGGCATTTGTGTTTGGTTGGTTGGCCTTTCGCTCACGGGTGAGTGGTGTGTATTTATCGATTATTACTCAGGCCCTGACCTACGCGTTAATGCTGGCGTTTTTCCGGAATGATATGGGGTTTGGCGGCAATAATGGTCTAACCGATTTTAAAGAAATTATCGGCTTTGATTTGCAAGCCACCTCTACCCGTATTGTGTTGTTTGTTTTAAGTGTGGCCGCCTTAGTTTTGGCCTATTGCGGCGCCCGTTATATTACCGCCAGTAAATTGGGCCGGGTGTTGGTGTCCGTGCGGGATGCGGAAAGCCGGACACGGTTTTTAGGCTATAGGGTTGAACACTATAAATTAATGGTATTTGTGGTATCGGCACTGTTGGCCGGTATTGCAGGTGCTCTGTACGTACCTCAGGTGGGCATTATTAACCCCAGTGAATTTAACCCACTTAATTCCATTGAGATTGTAATTTGGGTGGCCATAGGTGGGCGCGGCACTTTGTATGGTGCTGTATTGGGCGCGCTACTGGTCAATTACGGCAAAACCTATTTTACCAGCGGCGTGTTCGCCGAATACTGGCTGTTTATTTTGGGCGCTTTATTTGTGGTAACGACCATTTATTTGCCGCGCGGCATAGTGGGGTTAAAAGAGCAGTGGGCCAAGGGCAAGCTGGCTGGCTTATTTAAAAATGCGTCGAGTGCTAAGGTGGCATCATGAGTGAAGCAGCAGTTAAAAGTATCCTCTATTTAAATGGTGTCAATAAAACCTTTGATGGCTTTAAAGCGATTAACAATTTGTGCCTGGATATTCGCCCCGGCGAGTTGCGCGCCATTATCGGCCCCAATGGCGCAGGCAAAAGCACCATGATGGATATTATTACCGGTAAAACTAAACCTGACACGGGCGAGGTTATTTTTCGCGATCAGATTGATTTAACGCGTCACGATGAAGCGGATATAGCAAACCTAGGTATAGGCCGCAAATTTCAAAAACCTACGGTTATTGGCAGCCTTACCGTGTGGGAAAATTTAGAGTTGGCTTTGGCCGGTTCGCGGGGCGTTTGGCAGACGTTATTTTTTAAACTGAGCGCCGAAAAACGCACGCGTTTAGAGTCGGTGCTGGCGCAAATTGGCTTGGCTGCGCGGCGGGATGAATTGTCGTTTAACCTTTCCCACGGACAAAAACAGTGGTTGGAAATTGGCATGCTGCTGGTGCAAGACCCGCAATTATTGTTGGTTGATGAGCCAGCCGCGGGCATGACCGATTATGAAACCCTAGAAACGGCTAAGTTACTGAAAAGCATTAGCCAGCATCACTCAGTGGTAGTGGTGGAGCACGATATGGATTTTATTCGCGCTTTGGATACTAAGGTTACGGTGTTGCACGAAGGATCTGTGCTGGCAGAGGGGCGTTTAGAGCATCTGCAGCAGGATCAACGGGTCATTGATGTGTATTTGGGGCGCTAAATTATGCTAGAAGCTAAGCAAATGAATTTGTATTACGGTGCGAGCCAAGCGTTGCAGCAGGTTAATGTAACCGCCAAAAAAGGTGAAATTACCTGTATTTTAGGCCGTAACGGCGTGGGTAAAACCAGTATCGCGCGGGCTATTACCGGTCGCCATCCCATCTCGGCTGGTGAAATTATCTGGCAGGGCGAAAGTATTAACAGCCTGTCAGCAGCCGATCGCGCTAAACGAGGGATTTCTTATGTGCCCCAGGGGCGGGAGATTTTTTCGCAATTAACTGTGTGGGAAAATTTAAAAACCGGTTTTGCCGTATTGCCGCGTAAAGAAAGGAAAGTCAGTGATGAAATTTTTGATTTATTTCCCGTGTTGCGCACCATGCTGCAGCGGCGGGGCGGCGATTTGTCCGGTGGACAGCAACAGCAATTAGCCATTGCGCGCGCCTTGGTGATGAAACCCGGCTTGTTAATTTTGGATGAACCTACCGAGGGTATTCAGCCGTCTATTATTAAGGATATTCACAATGTGATTAGTATTTTGCGCAGGCAGGGCGAAATGGCGGTTTTATTGGTGGAGCAATATTTTGAATTTGCTAAAACCCTTGCGGACGCTTATGTGGTGATGGATCGGGGTGTGGCGGTGGTGAGTGGCCGCATGGCGGATATAGACGAGGCTAAGGTTAAGCAGCATTTGATGGTTTAGTTGGAGGGCAGGTTAAACCGGTGTGTTGGTTGTGTTGGTGATGCGTAAATTATCCGCACTGCGATTTTTGTTTTTTAACTGGGATTGTTGGGCGGGTGGTTTTAAGGTTTTGCGTGGGTTGGTGTAAAACCCCTCCCCAACCCTCCCCTTGAAAAGGGGAGGGGGCAGGTGCGCGCCGCTTTAACAGTGCTTGCCGCTTTAAAAAACTTGCCATTTTAAAAACACATGCCGATCTAAAAAATACTAATAATTTAAAAATGCCTGTCAATTTGTAAATGCCCACCAAACTAATAATGCATACCAGTCCGCCAAATGTGTGTCATATTAAAAATTGGCCATTTCTAAAAAAGGCTAATTCAAAAATTTGAGTTTGATTATCGCCATGGGCGTTGACTAAGGCCAGATACCCCTGGAGTTGCAACCTCATAATTTATGCTCAGCCTGCTGCGACAATTTATGGCTTATGGTGGGCCAGCAACCAGCTGTAGAGATCATCCCCGGCGTAAATACGCTTCCAGGCATCATGGGCCATATCTTCATGGACGGTAAAACGCACCTCGGAGGTGCCGAAGGCTTCGAGCGCTCTCATCCCTGCATAAAAATGGCTAATCGGCACCGCCTCGTCGCGGCCGGCGGCAAAGGCCCAGACGGGTAGGCGGGCTTGGGCTATGGGTTGCATCAAACTGCTGTGCCCCCAGCCCACCACTGGGGCTATGGCGGCAAATAATTCTGGGTGGCGGCTGGCCAGGTACCAGGTGCCAAAGCCCCCGTAACTGAGACCTGTAAGGTAGGTGCGTGTGGTATCGGTGGCGTAGCGGCTTTGTACCTGCTTAAGAATGGCTAATAAATCAGCTTCGACCCGCTCCCAACCGTCTGGCAATAAGGGGGGTACTCCCGCCCAATCGCTCAGTTCCGCCTGCCGTGCCATGGGTAATACGGGTTGCATATAGCTGCGTGGGGGGCTGGAGTTGGGGGCGCGGTTGGGAATTTCCGCCGGGGTGCGCTTGAGAATGTAGGCCATTTCCGGTAGCTGATCGCGGCCAAACATAGGTAATTGTGGAGAAATAATAATAAAAGGCAGGTCTTTCTTTTGAACCCAGGCTTCATAGAGCGGGCCGTGTTTGAGCACATAACCCAATTCATCCTGCCCGTTGCCGCGTTCGCCATCGCCGTGCAAAAACATGAGCACCGGCCAGGATTTTTTCCGGTTGTAGCCCTTGGGCAGGTAGACGTAAAACTGTTTACTGCTCTGATCCAGCTGTGAGGTGTATGATTCGCGCTGCAATTGTGCAGAGGGCGGGCTCATTAAACTGCAGGCGCACAGCAGCGAGCTACTGCAAACCCCTAATTTCTTAAACAATTTACGCATAACAATCGCTTGTAAGGGTTGAAAGCGGACAAGTTTAGGTGGTTGCACGCCGCTTTCGGAAGAAAATTCCCCGCCTGGGCTTGAGTTTTGTTATTCCTGCCTCAAGATTTGCCAAATGCTGTCTAGACTTAGAAGGGCCGAGGGGTTGTCACAGGGGCAGGCACTCCTTATTATTGCGCCGTTTATTAAATGCCCAATTCGGAGATAACAGGTTATGAGCGGAATTGTTACCGTCAGTGACGCAAGTTTTGAAACAGAAGTAGTTAATGCCTCAGGCCCTGTCCTGGTTGATTTTTGGGCGCCCTGGTGTGGTCCTTGTAAGATGATTGGACCTATCTTAGAAAAATTAGCCGGTGTATATGGCGATAAAATTAAAATCTGCAAAATGGATGTGGACGCCAACAAAGAGACTTCAGCTAAGTTGAATATCCGCGGTATCCCCACCCTGATCATCTACAAAGGTGGTAAGGCTGAGAGCACCAAAGTGGGCGCTTTGTCTGAGACCCAATTAAAGGCCTTCATAGACGCGGCACTTTAATCGCATTTATAAGCCACAGCCTGCTGTGGCTTGCCTTTTTTCTTTGCACAACTTTTGAGAATCGCTATACTCCACTTAATTGCTGAAAGGCTTGCCGACCTATAATCCTCCGGCGCCGTGTTAGCCACCCCGAATGGCTCACCCTCAGGTCAAGTGCTCTCTTCTTCCTCCTCGCTTCTCTTGCTTGACCCTAGGCATATCAACAATTTTCTAAACGCTCGCGTTTATCAACTCCTCAATAAGACAAATAACACTCATGAATCTAACCGACCTTAAGAAAAAACCCATCGAAGAGCTGATTGAAATGGCCGCTGCTGTCGGCATGGAGAGCTTAGCTCGCTCTCGCAAACAGGATGTGATTTTTAATCTGCTTAAACGCCACGCAAAAAGCGGCGAAGATATTTACGGCGATGGTGTTTTGGAAATTCTGCAGGATGGTTTTGGATTTTTGCGCTCGGCGGGTTCTTCGTACTTGGCGGGGCCTGATGATATCTATGTATCCCCCAGCCAAATTCGCCGCTTTAACCTGCGCACGGGCGATGCGATTTCCGGCAAAATTCGCCCCCCCAAAGAAGGCGAGCGTTATTTTGCCTTATTAAAAGTTAACGATATTAATACCGACCGGCCAGAAAGTTCGCGCAATAAAATTCTGTTTGAAAACCTCACGCCATTATTCCCGCAAGAGCGTTTGGTGTTAGAAGTGGGCAACGGCGCCACTGAAGATTTAACCGGCCGTATTATTGATTTGATTGCCCCTATCGGCAAAGGCCAGCGCGGTTTGATTGTGGCGCCACCTAAAGCCGGTAAAACCATCATGATGCAAAATATTGCGCAGGCCATTACGCGCAATAATCCCGATGTACATTTAATTGTGTTATTGATTGACGAGCGCCCGGAAGAAGTAACCGAAATGCAGCGCTCTGTGCGCGGCGAAGTGGTGGCCTCTACTTTTGACGAGCCGCCTGCGCGCCACGTACAAGTGGCCGATATGGTCATTGAGCGCGCCAAGCGTTTGGTGGAACACAAAAAAGACGTGGTAATTCTGCTGGATTCGGTGACCCGTTTAGCCCGCGCCTACAACATCGTAATTCCCTCCTCCGGCAAAGTATTGTCCGGTGGTATTGACGCCCACGCCCTTGAGCGGCCCAAGCGCTTTTTTGGTGCTGCGCGTAATATTGAAGAGGGCGGCAGTTTATCGATTATTGCCACGGCGTTAATTGATACCGGCTCGAAAATGGATGAGGTTATTTACGAAGAATTTAAGGGTACGGGTAATATGGAATTACACCTGGACCGTAAAATGGCCGAGCGCCGTTTATACCCCGCCATTAATATCCGCCGCTCTGGCACCCGCCGTGAAGACCTCTTGATGGCGGAAGGTGAATTACACCGCGTGTGGATTCTGCGCAAATTGCTCAACGATATGGAAGATGTTGCCGCCACTGAGTTTTTGGTGGATCGCTTGAAAAACTTTAAAACCAATGATGAGTTTTTCTTGTCTATGAAAGGCAAGTAACTGGTTTTAATTCGTAAAAATCTCGCAATTTGTGCTCGTTGCAATTGCGAGATTTTTTTTGCCCAAAATTTGGTGTTTTTATGTCTGCTCAAGATTTGCGTGAATTTATTGCCTTGTTGGAAGCGCGCGGCCAACTAAAACGTATCCAACACAGCATTAACCCCGCGTTGGAAATGACCGAAATAGCTGACCGCACCTTAAAAGCGGCAGGCCCTGCGCTTTTATTTGAAAACCCAACCGGGTTTCGTATTCCTGTGTTGGCTAATTTATTTGGTACGCCTGAGCGAGTGGCTTTGGGGATGGGGCAAACCTCGGTGGCGGCACTGAAAGAGGTGGGCGAACTATTGGCTTTTTTAAAAGAACCGGAGCCGCCCAAGGGGCTTAAGGATGCCTGGGCTAAATTGCCGATTTTTAAACAAGTACTCAATATGGCCGCCAAAGAAATTAGCAGCGCGCCCTGCCAGGAGGTTGTGTTGGAAGGTGCTGCGGTGGATTTAACTCAATTGCCGATCCAAACCTGCTGGCCAGGTGATGTAGCGCCCTTGGTGACCTGGCCTTTAGTGATTACCCGTGGCCCCCATAAAGAGCGGCAAAACCTGGGTATTTACCGCATGCAATTATTGGGGCCGAATAAATTAATTATGCGCTGGTTGAGCCATCGCGGCGGGGCATTGGATTTTCGCGAATGGCAACAGGCGCATCCGGGCGAGAATTTCCCTGTTTCTGTGGCGCTCGGTGCTGACCCTGCGACTATTTTAGGTGCGGTAACACCTGTGCCGGATACTTTGAGTGAATATGCCTTTGCCGGTTTATTGCGCGGTAATAAAACCCAGGTTACTAAAAGCCTGACGAATTCGCTGCAGGTGCCTGCCGGGGCAGAATTTATTTTGGAAGGTTTTATCGCGCCGGGCGAAATGGCCGATGAAGGCCCCTATGGTGACCATACAGGTTATTACAATGAGGTGGAGCGCTTCCCAGTTTTTACCGTAACAACTATTACCCACCGTAAAAACCCTATTTACCACAGCACCTACACGGGTAGGCCACCGGATGAACCGGCTATTTTAGGCGTTGCCTTAAATGAAGTTTTTGTGCCCTTAATTAAAAAACAATTCCCGGAAATTGTTGATTTTTATTTGCCGCCGGAAGGTTGCTCCTACCGCATGGCGGTGGTGAGTATTAAAAAACAATACCCCGGCCACGCCAAACGCATCATGCTGGGTGTGTGGTCTTTTTTGCGGCAATTTATGTATACCAAATTTGTGGTGATTACTGACGATGATATTAATGTGCGCTCCTGGCCGGATGTGATTTGGGCCATTACTACCCGTATGGACCCCAGCCGGGATACCACCTTGATTGACCACACGCCAATTGATTATTTGGATTTTGCTTCGCCCGTGGCGGGGTTAGGTTCCAAAATGGGTTTGGATGCTACCAATAAATGGCCGGGCGAGACGGCGCGGGAGTGGGGTACGCCTATTGTGATGAGCGCCGAGGTAAAAACAAAAATTGATAGTATTTGGCAGCAGTTGGGCATTGTGTGATGGGATTTGCCGCAAAGCCTATAGGGTTTGGCGTACAGTAATATTTATAATATGTTGTGTGCGAATGGTGGTGTTTTTGCGGGTGGGTCGTTGAGAGCTTGTAAATATGCAGGGACGGCGGGCGGCGCAACATCTTCTGTACCACCCTGAGTCCCGCTAAAAAAGGAGATCCATGAATCTTCGCCCGTTGGTTGTTAGCTCGCTATGCAAGAACCCATATTAATTGTTGATGATGATGAGGCGTTTGGCCTGGTGGTGCAGCGCGCCTTAACGCGGCGTGGTTTTAGCGTTGTGCTGTGCCACACTTTAGCAGCGGCACAAATCGCCTGTGCGCAGCAGGTGTTTTTTAAAGCGATTGTGGATTTAAAAATTGCCCAGGATTCTGGGCTGCGTGTTATTCGTATGCTCAAAGCGGCCAACCCGGAGATGGCCATTATTATGCTGACGGGTTATTCCAGTATTTCTACAGCGGTTGAAGCGATAAAATTGGGTGCATTGAATTATTTTTGTAAACCCATTGAAATTGATGATGTGCTGAAAGCCTTTGCCGATAGCTATGTGCCCTCTGAAGACCTAGTGCCGATTAGTGCGCCTTCATTTAGTGTGCCTTCATTGGAGCGAGTGGAGTGGGAGCATATTCAAAAAGCCTTGCAGGATTGCCAGGGTAATATCTCGGCGGCGGCCCGTTTATTGGGTATGCATCGGCGCACCTTGCAGCGTAAATTATTTAAACGGCCGGTGGCGCGCTGATTGAGTCTGAATCTGCATGTGCTTTTCGTTAGTTGCTACATTTTCTGCAATTTATTCCTTTCTTATAGGCTGAATTGGGCACCCACAAGGGGCGCCCCTACGGCTGTGTGCTGCTTAGTCGCTCGTTAATGTACGAACATAGAGTTCTATTTTTAGAATTATTCTTGGCTATTTTTTAGCGGTAGGCGAATAGTGGTGACTGTGCCCCGAGGATTGTTGGCTATTTGTGTCACGCGGCCGCCATAACGGTTGATGGTGGTGTGGGAGAGCAGCATACCCAGGCCCAACCCATTCTCTTTTGTGCTGATACTGGCTTTGCCCAGTAGCGCTGAAACAGCCGGTTGAATTCCTGCGCCTGTATCGCTGATGGTCCAAATTAAATCTTTTTCGTCCAGTGTAATAACAATACCAATCTGTTCGGGGCTTGCGTCGGCGGCGTTATTGAGCAGATTAATAATGGCGTGATCCAGGCGAGAATCGTAGCGGATGATGTGCTGATCCAAATCGCTGGCGGCACTGAGTGTGTAGTGCACATCGGGGCGCATGAGTTGCCAGCGGTCGAGAATGGAGCGGTAATAGTCGGCAATGTGTTGTTGTTTTAATTGCCCAAGGCGCGCCGCTGAGGCGTCTTGCACTATGTGTTGGAGGCTTTTTGCGCACTGGTCTACTTGGCGGGATAAGAGCTGTAAATCTTCTGTAAGATCGGTGTTGTCGCTGTACTGGGCGCGCAATTCGGCCAACAAAACCGTCATGGTGGCCAGTGGTGTATTTATTTCGTGAGCGGCGCCTGCCGCTAGGGTGGCAACGGCAATGACTTGTTCATTGCGCAATTCATCTTCGCGCATATTATTAATGCGCTCTTGTTGTTGACGCAGGCTGTTGGCCATTTTCACCACGAAATAGGTAATTAACACAGCACTCACAAAAAAATTAACCCACATGCCCACTATGTGCCAATTCAGCTGCGATTGCATGTGCATGTGATCGAGCATGAAAATAGGCAGGCTGACATGAAAAAATAACAACAGCGAATAAGCGGCAACGCACAGGCTGGTAATTATCCAGGTGTACCGCCAGGGTAGGGTGGCGGCGGAAATACAAACGGGCACCAATAAATAAGAGACAAATGGATTGGTGGCGCCGCCGCTGAAATAAAACACCAGGTTAAGGCACAAAACATCCACTAATAATTGGCTAAAAAATTCTACATTGCTGACCGGCCGTGTATGAGCCAGGCGCGCTAGGGTGAATAGGTGAACGGCGCTGAAAATCACTAAAATACCCAATAGCGGGCCGTGCGGTAGGGCGAGGCTTGGCAGCCAGAAACTGGCCGCAAAGGCGCACCAAAAAAAACCTAATACTATGCTGCGAATAATGGTGAATTGGCGCAGGTGTTGGCGGGCGGGTTCGTCTGTGGCAGTGGCTGTATATGTCATTGTAGTGAGTGTGTTTGAGTGTTGGGCGTGAGCGATGCTTGAAGGGTTATTCTTCGTAAAAATAGCGCACCGAGTAGCGTTTAGTTTTTGAGTTGTAATCAGTCACAAATACATTGTCTGTGCCGAATAAACTCGGGCCAATATCGAGCCTGCCGGGTATTAATTGGCCCGCTTCACTGCGTTCGTGAAATGTTGCGAGTACATATTGTCGCGGGTTGGTGATTTTGAACGCATGTATAAGGCGCAGGCCTGCGTTGGTTTTGGTTGGGGAAAATGGGCCGTTAAATATTATGAGATCAATGAGGTACTCATTGCTTTTTTGCTGCTGGGGCGCATAAAGCACTACTGCAAAATCATCGGTGTGATCGCGATTAAAATCGCCCACGGCATAATAGGGTTGATAGTCCGGCATTTGTGTGCGCACCTGGGCGAGATCCGCCTCGCATTGGCAGGCTGCTGCAGGCATAAGTGATAAATGGGTATGAGCGGTTAGATAACGGCTTAGGCTGGCGCGGTGTTCGGGTTTAATAAAGTACGGTAATTCTTCTGCCGCTGCCCATTGCGCTCCTAAGGCCATTATTAGGGTTGCGGTTAATGAATATATACTACCTAGCTGAATGTAAAGAATACGCAGCATTTCAGACACGCCGTGAATACGTCCCTGTAGGCTCGTCAAAAAGATCCCTCTTTTTGACGGTCTGAAATGCTGTGTATTCTTTACATCTGTACCGCTAGTAAGTCTGTGCATTGTGGGTAATCCTTGAGTGCTGAATTAATTGAGCTTAAACGCTTGTTGGCGCCGTTGTGATTTTATCGTTGGTTAACAATAATCGCATTGGCTGCATGGATGAATAAACAAATCCTTGGCGGGCATAAAAGTGTTGGGCTTGGGTGTTGTGTTGGTCGGTAAGTAGGGTGATGCGTTGGCAGCCGGATTGGCGTGCGTGTTTTATCGCGTAGTTTAACAACTGGGTGCCTATGGTTTGGCCGCGATATTCGTAGGCTACCACCATGTCTTCCAGCCAGCAGACTTTACCGCCTAAGGCTGTTGAGTAGGTGTACAAAAGGCTCACCATGGCGACGGCTTTGTTTTCACAGCGTGCCACCATAATTTCACCTAGGTTGGGCTCGGCGATGATGTGCGCGAGTGCGCGGGTTTGGGCCTGTGGATCTGGGGTGAATTCTGTTTCTTGGGCGAATAGGGCGGATAAAAGATTAGTGAGTGCGGGCACATCCTGCAGGCTGGCGAGTGAGTAGTCCATGGGGGCTCCGAGGTGCGATGTGAATTTTTCTTGTGCCGGTTTTTTAAAAGCACGGGTTCGAATTATTGCTGCGCGGCAGGGAAATTAAATGCAGGGTGTTGTGAGTGTACTTTAAAGGCTTGGGTTACATTCGGGTGAATTTAAAAATTGCTTTATTAAATAATTAATTCAGCTTGCTCAGTGGGAATGATTTTGGGTTTGGTTTTTTCATTGTGTAGTGTTCCTGCCCTAACCCCATGTCGACCAGATGTCATTAAGGTAAGGATTGGGTGTGGTTCTTCCAGAGCTTATTTGCTCGCCCCGAACCCCAACCCAGCGTCATTAAGTTAAGCGCAGTTCCCTCACCCTAGCCCTCTCCCAAAGGGAGAGGGGAGCGTATGTGCTAACCCTGGAGATATTGCTTTCTCTCCGGCTGGAACGACTCTATGGATACAGAAGGTAGAGTCACGCAAGGAGCAGTTGAGGGGTGGGTAAGGGTAAGAGGGGGGTATGAATAGGCGCGGGGAGCGGGCCAATCAACTGTGTTTGCCGCTCTGGGCATTGACGCCTTGTGCTATGGCGAAATTATCCCGCCCCTGGGCTTTAACGGCGTAGAGGCTTTCGTCGGCCCGGGACATAAGTTCGGTGGCGGATTCTGAGCCGTCGCTGATGGCGGCGCCTATGCTGGCGGATGGGTGGATGATTTGACCTTGGATTTCTAAGGGTTCTTTTAGGCTGGTGCGCAGGCGGGTGAGTTGGTTGTTCAGGCCGCCTTCGGATTGCACATCCACCAGTATCAGGGTGAATTCGTCGCCGCCTAGGCGTGCGGCGGTGTCGACCTCCCGCACGGAGCGCATCAGGCGCTGGCCGATTTCTTTGAGCAGTTGGTCGCCCGCGTAGTGGCCGAGGCTGTCGTTGAGTTGTTTAAAGCGGTCTAAATCCAAAAACACTAGGGCCACGTAGGTTTTGTTGCGGCGGCAGTTGCGCAGGGCTTGGTCGAGCCGCTCAAGGAACAGGCGTCGGTTGGCCAGGCCGGTGAGGTCGTCCAAAAAGGCGAGGGCTTCTAGGCGGCTGCGGTCTTTTTGAATTTCACTTACCCAGGTGTGCAGGGCGCTGCCCATTTGGCTTTCCATGGCGGCCTGTTCTTTTAAATGCAGGGCGTTGGCGTCGAAAACGCCGCGGGCGAAGCTCACTAGGTGTTGCAGCTGTTGCTGGCGGGCTATGTCGCGCTCGCTTTGGGCTTTGGGTTGATCTTCGGGGTCTTCTGGCCAGGGGGCCCAGATGGCGCCGTCCAGCACTAGGTTGATGGCGCGCAAGGTGTCGTCGGTGGAGAGGCTTTTGGGGATAAAACCGCTGGCGCCTGCACCTAGGGCGGCCAGAATCACTTCTGAATCCTCGCGGCCTGAGATAACCGCTATCGGCAGGGAGGGGTCGGTTTGTTTCAGGCTCAGTAGCACGTCCATGCCGCGGTCATTGCCCAGGTTGTAGTCGAGCAGGACTAGGTCTATGTCCGGGTGGTCGGCGTGTTGTTGCAGGGCCTGGGCGGCGGTGGCGGCGTGCAGGACGATATTGCCGGAGTGTTGGCTGGTCAGCAGCATTTCCAGGCCTTGCCGGAATAGCTCGTGATCGTCCACCAATAAAAGCTTCATTGCCTTAACAACCTACACACGCAGTTAGTTGTTTAAGAATGGATGACGGTGGCCACCTTGGCAACTTTGCTGGGCGGTAAGTTTTGCGCCCGATTAATTGCTTGGCGTGGTCTATAGTTAACGAAAACTGGCCGAGCCCTGCCAGATTCTGGCGTGGAGCGCCCAGGCTGAGGGCGGATGTATCGGTGGCCTATTTAAAGAATAAGTAGTTGGCCGTGTGTATCGAATAACGAGTTGCAGTTGGGTGAGGCTTCACCTAGGCAGGATAAATGTTCTCCCGCGTGTTTGCGCCTTTAACCCCTGCTCAGTGTGGCCGCCCTGTGTGGATGGGATGGGCGGCGCTTGGGTCACAACAATGTTTAAACAGGTTGGTTTATGAATTTTGGGGCGCAGCCTTGTTGATACGACTAGGGGTGTTTTTAGCTGGCCTGTTGCTGGTGGGGACTCTTGCCGCCCAGCCGCTGGACCCGCAGGCGGCCAGCCTTAAGCTTGCCGTGCGTGAACTCACCTTGGTTGGCTTGGATCATCCCGGCCGAGGCTTAAGCCTTGGCGGCCTCAACCAGCGGGCGCAGCAGGAGCGGGCGCGGTTTGGCGCGGAGCTTAGCGTGGAGGAGCTTAACCAACTGGCGGATGCCCTGACGCTTTATGTGCGCAGCTTTGGTTTTCCCTTTCACACTGTTTATTTACCGCCGCAAAAGGTGGAGGCGGGCCGAGTGGAGTTGCGGCTGCAGGAGGGGGTGTTAGGGGCTGTGCATGTGATCAATAAAACCCGCTTGCAGGATAAACGCTTTGAGCGGCCCTTTGCCGCTCATCTGGGCCAGGTATTAGTGGGGCCGAGCATTGAGGAGCGGGTACAGGCCTTAAAAAACCAAGCGGGGTTTAGCCTTTTTGCCTTTTATTCGCGGGGCGTAAAACCCGGCGAGGCGGTGTTGAACCTGCGCGTAGACCCCAGTGATCAGCAGGTGTACGGCCTACGGGTGGACAACTACGGCAGCGCCGCCAGCGGTAAACAACGGGCCATTGCCCATTACTCACGCTTTGAGTTGACCGGCCACCACGACCGCTTGGACCTAGGCCTGTTGCAGACCTTAGGCAGTGTTTCCAACCGCTACGGCAGCCTGGCCTATCAGTTGCCCTCGCCGGAGCTGGATTATCTCTGGGATATCAGTGCCACTAACAACCAGTTTGAACTGGGCGACCGCTACGCCGCCTTGGGCCTGGAGGGGGATGTGACCACCCTCGGCAGCGGCATCAGCTGGATCCAGCGCCAGCAACCGGCCGCGCGCACAAGCTGGCGGGCGGGCCTGTACGACAAGCGCAATCGGTTAGATGCAGGGCTTACCTCTGTGGCCCGCGAGGTCAGCAAGGCGCTCACCCTAGAGTGGAGCCGCACCTGGGCGTTGGATAAAGGCGCCGTGAGCAACCTGCAGGTTGAATACAGCTATGGCCAGGGCCAGGTGGAGCGGTTGCCGGATACGGCATTTAACAAGCTCGACGTGAATGGCCTATTTAGCCAAGGGTTTGGCTCTGGCCGATGGCGCAACCAACTGCAACTCACTGGGCGCGCCCAAGCCAGTGACGTGGCGCTGCCGAGTATTGAAGCCATGGCGCTCTCCGGCGCCTATGGGGTGCGCGGTTTTGAAGCGGGATTGTTTAACGCCGAGCAGGCGGCCTTGATAAGTGCCGAATGGCGCTGGCCCAGCTTATTCAGTGGTGAGAACTGGCGGCTGGAGCCCTACCTCTTGGCTGAGGCGGGGCTGGGGCGCGACCTGACCTACAAGGGCCGCAGCCGCAGCGCCCGTTTGACGGATATGGGGCTGGGCCTAGGTGCCAGCTGGGGGCGCCATCTGCGCCTGAACCTTTTAGCGGTGGCGGGCCTTACCGGCTCGGTGGATGGAGTCAGTCTTGAGCATGACCAACAGGTGCTGTGTGAACTGCGCTGGCAGTAGAGTTATGAGGTTTGGGCGGGCGCTGGCTGTGCTGCTGGCGCTCGGCTGCGCGCCTGCCCAGGCGTTGCCGGTGGGCGGCGAGGTGGTGGCGGGGGAAGCTTCGATCAGCCAGCAGGGGCCGGTGATGCAGGTGGAGCAAACCAGCCAGCGCGCCATCATCAACTACCAAGGCTTCAACATAGCCGCCGATGAAACGGTGAACTTTAATCAGCCCAACGCCCAAGCAGTGGTGTTAAACCGCGTGGTGGGCGGCAACCTGGCGGAAATTTACGGCCATATGAACGCCAATGGCCAGGTGTATCTGGTCAACCCCAATGGGGTGTTGATCGGCCAGGGTGCCGAGCTGAATGTGGGCGGTTTAATGGTGACTAGCCTGGATATGCAGCAGGCGGATTTTCTCGCCGGGCGGGAGCAATTGGCGGGGGCCAGCAGCGGGCGGGTGGAAAACCAGGGCCATATCAATGCTGAGCAAGCGGTTATTTTGGTGGCGCCGGAGGTCATTAACGGCGGCCGTATTCAAGCGCCTGAAGGCGCGGTGGCGCTAGGTGCCACTCACCGCGCCCTGCTGCACACGCCGGGCAGCGGTATTCCTATCTTGGTAGACGAGGCCGAGCTGGCCGCAGGCCTGCAGGGCCAGCTGGTGAACACGGGCCGTATCGAGGCGGCGGCGGTGAGCATGGGGGCCGCGGGTGAGGCGCCTGCGGGTGCCATCCGCAACAGCGGTGTTGTTCGCGCGGTGCGCGCCAGCGGTGTAGGCGGTGTGATTGAGCTTTTGGCACCAAGCGGTGAGGTAAACAACAGCGGTAGCCTGGACGCCTCAGCGGCGGCGGGCGCCGGTGGCCGGGTTGATGTGGCGGCGGCGCGCATCGCCCAGAGCGGCCATATCTCGGCTGCAGCCGCGGGCGCGGCGGGCGATGGCGGTGTGATCGAGCTGCGCAGCAGCGACTCTTTGGCGCTATTTGGTGACAGTCAGCTCAATGCCGATGGGGCCCAGATTGGCAAGGGCGGCGATGTGTGGGTAGTGGCGGAGAAAGACGCCTGGTTTACCGATACCGCCCATATCAGCGCCCGAGGAGGCGCCATCAGCGGCGATGGTGGCTTTGTGGAGTTCTCCGGCCATCAGGCGGTGAGCGTGAACGGCTGGGTGGATGTAAGCGCGGTGAATGGCAAGGCCGGCATTTGGTACATAGACCCCACCAATATCGCCATAGGCAATTTGGATTCCGGCGGTGGTTTCACCGGCGGCAACCCCAAGGTGTGGACCTTTACGGGCCCGCCGGCCAACTCGCAAATAAACGTGGTGAGTATCGAAAACGCGCTGAGTAACGGCTCAAATGTCACCATTGATACGGCCTCGGGGGCGGCAAGCACAGGCAATATCACCTGGAATGGCAATCTGGATGTGAATGGCCTGGGCACAGTACGCACGCTGACGTTGATCGCCAACGGCTCGGTCAGCTTCCAAAGTGGCAATATCTTCGACTCGGACCTCAATACCCTGACCGACGGCCTCAATATAAACGTCACCGCAGGTACGGGTATCACCATGGCGGATGGGGTGGGTATTAATGGGACCTTGGGGAAGGTCAACCTCACCGCCACCACTGGCAACATCACCATGACCGGGCTTGGCTCGCTTGCCAATGCACAGGATGCTATCCGTGTAACTGCCACAGCAGGCGCGATTATTGATGGCGGTGATTCCGCGTACGATGCCCTGGCACCGCTGGCATCTGGCGGTATTATTCTCTCCGCTCGGGACGGTGTTACCGGGCTTGAATTGGAAGTGAATTACCTCAGCGCCACCAGCAGCGCAGGTGCTGTTGCGGTTACCGATGCGAGCTCGTTGACAGTAACCAATTTGTCAGCTGGGCCTTTGGGGGGCGCATCTGTTGCAGCAGCAGGGCAAGTGTTGACGAATAACAGCACAGTGTTCGCAGGTTTTGAGCTCTATCTAGAGTCTACGGGTAGCTTTGTGCAGGTTCCAACTAACGGCATCACTATGCCCGATTTAGTCTACTTGCGGGGCCCGGATTTGCGCTCGGAGGGGGGTGGCAGGGCCCTTAGCCTGACTGCTCACCATGTGTTTTTGGACACCGCTAGCACTGGAGGGGCGCTAACGATTAACTCATCCGCTGATCTGGTCACTCTCAAAAATACCGGTACTAACGCGATTAGCCTTACCGATACAGACGCCGTGCTACTCGCAAGTGTGCGGCCCCAGGGTGGCAGCATTACGATTTCCTCTGGCCCCGGCACTGATCTTACCGCAGCTAATGCGCCCATAGAGCTCAATGGCTCCAACGGAATCCTCACGCTCAATGGAGCTAAGGATCTGATTATTAATCAAAATCTGGCTGACACCGTAGGTGCGGTGGATAACGCAACCATCATCAATTTGAATGCGGGCAGCAACGTGACATTTTCCTCTGCGGCACGGGTTAACGCCGGAACTGGTACCGTGGCCATTAGTGCCGCCGCAGGAAATGTAACCTTGGGCCGGGTTAATGCGGCGAGTATCAGTGTGACGGCCGGAGGTGCCATCACGGATGCCAATGGCGCCACAGCTAATTTAACGGGGACATCGGCCACATTAACCGCAGGCACTTCCATAGGGGCTTCGTCTGATCGGTTGGATGCCACCTTGGGGGGGCTCACGGTTAATACCTTAAATGGCAGTGCGTATCTCACCAACAGCCAAGCGTTAAGCCTGACTAGCGCATCAATTCAGGGGGACTTGGATATCACCCTGCCGACGGCAGGTGATCTTACCCTCGTGCAGTCGACGCCCACGATTACAGGTACGGCCACCTTTGCGGTGTCTGCTGGGCAAATTGTTATTCCCGATGCCGGCTGGAGTACTACAGGGGGGCTCGCGTTTTCCGCGACCAATTTATTAGATAGCAATACTGATATTACCTTGGGCGGTGGTGCCGCCAGTATTACCCTGAGCAATGCGGCGGCAGATCGTACTTGGTCCACTAGTTTGACCAGCCTTGCACTGAACCTCGTCGGGGCGGGGAATTTTATCCTGACCGATACCAATGACCTGACGCTGACCTCCGCGAGCACCTCAGGCAATGCGAGTTTCACTACAACCAATGCCGATTTAACCCTGTCTGCTGATCCTGCAGTTACCGGGAATTTAAGCTTAATTACTACTGGCACCGGCAATGTCATTATTCCCACTACAGGAATATCGCAACCTGCCGCTTTAACCATTAGCGCCAACGATATATTAGATCCCGACCGCTCGCTCATATTAAGTGGTACTACCGCTTCCATTACCCTGCGGGATAATTCCGCTGTTCACTCCATTGCGAGTAGTTTTTCAGCACTTTCTTTAGCCCTAACGGGTGCTGCTACGTTTAATGTAACCGATAGCGACGCCTTAACTTTAAGTGCCGCCAGCAGCGGTGGCGATGTAAACCTAACCGCTACCAGCGCAGATTTAACTGTGAGTGCAAATACCACAATCAGTGGCATTTTAAATTTAAACACTACGGGTACTGGAAATGTGGTTATTCCCACCGCTGGATTTACTCAGTCAGCAGGTTTAACCATAAATGCCAATGATTTAATCGATACTGATCGAACATTAACCCTCGGCGCCACCAATGCGGATATCACCTTGCGCAACGCCGCCAGTGCCATGACTTGGACGAGCAGTTTTACTAATTTAATTTTATCGCTTACAGGTGGTGGTGATTTTGCTTTAACCGATACCAATGCCTTAACGCTGCCTTCCGCGAGCACCTCAGGCAATGCGAGTTTCACTACCACCAATGCCGATTTAACCTTGTCTGATGATCCTGCAGTTACAGGCAATTTAAGCTTAATTACTACCGGCACAGGCAATGTCATTATTCCCACTACAGGAATATCGCAACCTGCTGCTTTGACCATTAGTGCCAACGATATATTAGATTCCGACCGCTCGCTCACCTTAAGCGGTACCACCGCTTCCATTGCCCTGCGGGATAATTCGGCCGTTCACTCCATTAACAGCAGTTTCACAGCGCTTTCTTTAGCTTTAACAGGCACCGCTGCATTTAATTTAACGGACACAGATGCATTAACGTTGAGTGCCGCCAGCAGTGGAGGGGACGTTAATCTTACGGCTACTAGCGCAGATTTAACGGCGAGTGCGGACACAACTGTCAGTGGCACTTTAAATTTAACCACTACGGGTACTGGAAATGTGGTTATTCCCACTGGTGGATTTGCTCAGTCAGCTGGTTTAACCATAAATGCTAATGATTTAATCGATACTGATCGAACATTAATCCTCGGCGCCACCAATGCGGATATCACCCTGCGCAACGCCACAAGTGCCATGACTTGGACGAGCAGTTTTACTAATTTAATTTTATCGCTTACAGGCGGCGGTGATTTTGCCTTAACCGATACCAATGCATTAACACTGACATCTGCCAGCTCTTCAGGCAACTCAAGTTTTACAACCACTAATGCGGATTTAACGCTCTCGGCCGATCCTGCAGTTGCGGCGAATTTAAGCTTAATTACTACTGGCACAGGCAATGTCATTATTCCCACTACAGGAATATCGCAACCGGCCGCTTTAACCATTAGTGCCAACGATTTATTAGATACTGATCGAACATTAACCCTCGGCGCGACCAATGCGGATATCACCCTGCGCAACGCGTCTAGCGCCATGGCCTGGAACACGACTTTTACCAATTTAATTTTATCGCTAACCGGCGGCGGTGATTTTGCTCTAACCGATACCAATGACCTAACGCTGACTTCTGCCAGCTCTTCAGGCAACACAAGTTTTACCACCACCAATGCGGATTTAACGCTCTCGACCGATCCTGCAGTTACGGGGAATTTAAGCTTAATTACTACTGGCACCGGCAATGTCATTATTCCCACTGCAGGAATATCGCAACCTGCCGCTTTAACCATTAGTGCCAACGATTTATTAGATACTGATCGAACACTAACCCTCGGCGCCACCAATGCAGATATCACCCTGCGCAACGCGTCTAGCGCCATGGCCTGGAACACGACTTTTACCAATTTGATTTTATCGCTAACCGGCGGCGGTGATTTTGCTCTAACCGATACCAATGACCTAGCGCTGACTTCTGCCAGCTCTTCAGGCAACACAAGTTTTACCACCACCAATGCGGATTTAACGCTCTCGACCGATCCTGCAGTTACGGGGAATTTAAGCTTAATTACTACTGGCACAGGCAATGTCATTATTCCCACTGCAGGAATATCGCAACCTGCCGCCTTAACCATTAGCGCCAATGATTTATTAGATACTGACCGCACGCTTACATTAAGTGGTACCACTGCTTCAATTACCCTGCGGGATAATTCCGCTGTTCATTCCATTGACAGCAGTTTCACAGCGCTTTCTTTAGCCCTAACGGGCGCTGCTATGTTTAATGTAACCGATAGCAACGCCTTAACTTTAAGTGCGGCCAGCAGCGGTGGCGATGTAAACCTTACCGCTACCAGCGCAGATTTAACGGCGAGTGCAAATACCACAGTCAGTGGCACTTTAAATTTAACCACCACGGGCACTGGAAATGTCGTTATTCCAACGGGTGGATTTACACAATCAGCCGGTTTAACGATTAATGCTAATGATTTAATCGATACTGACCGAATACTGACAATTGGCGCTACCAATGCGGATATCACCCTGCGCAACGCCGCCAGCGCCATGACTTGGACCAGCAGTTTTACTAATTTAATTTTATCGCTTACCGGCGGCGGTGATTTTGCCTTAACCGATACCAATGCTTTAACGCTGACTTCTGCCAGCTCTTCAGGCAACACAAGTTTTACCACCACCAATGCGGATTTAACGCTCTCGACCGATCCTGCAGTTACGGGGAATTTAAGCTTAATTACTACTGGCACCGGCAATGTCATTATTCCCACTGCAGGAATATCGCAACCAGCCGCCTTAACCATTAGTGCCAACGATTTATTCGATACCGACCGTATCCTCACCCTCAGCGGTACCACCGCTTCCATTACCCTACGGGATAATTCCGCTGTTCACTCCATTAACAGCAGTTTCACAGCGCTTTCTTTAGCCCTAACGGGCGCTGCTACGTTTAATGTAACCGATAGCGACGCCTTAACTTTAAGTGCCGCCAGCAGCGGTGGTGATCTAAACCTAACCGCTACCAGCGCAGATTTAACTTTGAGTGCAGATACCACAGTCAGTGGCATTTTAAATTTAACCACTACGGGTACTGGAAATGTGGTTGTTCCAACGGGTGGATTTACTCAGTCAGCAGGTTTAACAATAAATGCCAATGATTTAATTGATACTGATCACACACTAGCACTCGGCGCCACCAATGCGGATATCACCCTGCGCAACGCCACAAGTGCCATGACTTGGACGAGCAGTTTTACTAATTTAATTTTATCGCTTACAGGCGGCGGTGATTTTGCCTTAACCGATACCAATGCATTAACACTGACATCTGCCAGCTCTTCAGGCAACTCAAGTTTTACAACCACTAATGCCGATTTAACCCTCAGCAGTGATCCAGCCGTAAGCGGCAATTTAAGCCTAATTACCACGGGCACAGGCAATGTCATTATTCCGCTGACAGGCCTAAGCCAGCCAGCGGGTTTAACCATTAACGCCAATGACATTTTAGATACAGACCGCGATATAACCCTGGCGGCTACCACTGCGAATATCACCCTGCGCAATGCGACCTCTGCGCGCAGCTGGGCAACAAGTTTTACGGATTTAAGTTTGGCCTTAACCGGCGTGGGTGATTTCAGTTTGGTGGATAGCGATGGCCTAACGCTCAGTGCCGCTAATTCAGGTGGAAATGTAAACCTTACTACCACTAACGCTGATTTAACGCTGGGTGCGGACACCACAGTTAGCGGCACATTGAGTTTAACTACTACCGGCACAGGTAATTTAATTCTGCCGGTGGCAGGTTTTACTCAGTCGGCAGCTTTAACGGTTAATGCCAATGATTTATTGGACACAGACCGGGATGTAACTCTGGCTGCTACAAGCGCAAATATTACGCTGCGCAACTCCGCTTCTAGCCGCAGCTGGGCTACCAGTTTTAACGATTTAATTCTTTCGCTCACAGGCAGCGGTGATTTTGCTTTAACCGATAGCAATGCCTTAACACTCACCTCGGCAACAACAGGCGGCAATGCTAGTTTTACTACTACGAATGCCGATTTAAGCCTCAGTAGTGACCCAGCGGTCAGTGGTAATTTAAGCCTAATTACCACGGGTGCGGGCGATGTCATTATTCCGCTGACTGGCCTCAGCCAGCCAGCGGGTTTAACTATTAATGCCAACGACATTTTAGATACAGACCGCGATTTAACTCTGGTGGCTACCAATGCAAATATCACTCTGCGCAACGCGACTTCAGCACACAGCTGGGCGACGAGTTTTACGGATTTAAGTTTGGCGTTAACGGGTGCAGGTGATTTCACGTTGGTGGATAGCGATGGCCTAGCGCTCAGTGCCGCTAATTCAAGTGGAAATGTAAACCTTACTACCACTAACGCTGATTTAACGCTGGGTGCGGACACCACAGTTAGCGGCACATTGAGTTTAACCACTACAGGCACAGGTAATGTAATTCTGCCCGCAGCAGGTTTTACTCAGTCGGCGGGCTTAACGGTTAATGCCAATGATTTGTTAGATGCCGACCGCGATCTAACCCTGGCCGCTACCAGCGCAAATATTACGCTGCGCAATGTAGCCTCCGCGCGCAACTGGGTTACCAGTTTTAACGATTTAATTTTGTCCCTCACCGGCAGCGGCGATTTTGCTTTAACCGATAGCAATGCTTTAACACTCACCTCGGCCACCACAGGCGGTAATGCGAGTTTTACCACTACCAATGCAGATTTAACCCTCAGCAGTGACCCAGCGGTTAGCGGTAATTTAAGCCTAATTACTACCGGCACAGGCAATGTGATTATTCCTGTGGCAGGTATTACTCAGCCTGCGGGTTTAACCATTAATGCCAATGATGTGTTGGATACAGACCGCGATTTAACTCTGGCGGCTACCACTGCGAATATCACCCTGCGCAATGCGACCTCTGCGCGCAGCTGGGCAACAAGTTTTACGGAATTAAGTTTGGCCTTAACCGGCGTGGGTGATTTCAGTTTGGTGGATAGCGATGGCCTAACGCTCAGTGCCGCTAATTCAGGTGGAAACGTCAATCTCACCACTACTAACGCCGATTTAACTCTGGGAGCTGGCACCACTGTTGGCGGCACATTGAGTTTAACGACCACAGGCACAGGTAATTTAATTCTGCCGGTGGCAGGGTTTACTCAGTCGGCGGGTTTAACGGTTAATGCCAATGATTTATTAGATACCGATCGCGATGTAAGCCTGGCTGCCAGCAGCGCAAATATTACGCTGCGTAACTCAGCCTCTAGCCGCAACTGGGTCACCAGTTTTAATGATTTAATTCTTTCGCTCACAGGCAGCGGTGATTTTTCTCTAACTGACAGCAACGCCTTAACACTCACTTCCGCCACAACAGGCGGCAACGCGAGTTTTACGACTACCAATGCAGATTTAACCCTCAGTAGCAATCCTGCGGTAAGCGGTCATTTAAGCCTAATTACCACGGGCACAGGCAACGTGATTATTCCTGTGGCAGGCATTACTCAGCCAGCGGGTTTAACTATTAATGCCAACGATTTATTAGATACAGACCGCACTTTAACCCTGGCGGCCAGTGATGCCAGTATTAATCTGCGCAATGCTACCGCCGCCCACACAATAGCAAGCAGTTTTGACAGCCTCGATCTTACCTTGCGCGGCGGTGGCGATTTTGTGCTAAACGATAGCGACGGTTTAATTCTGCTGGGAATTGATTCAGACGGCGATACTCGTTTTACCACCACTAATGCCGATTTAAATCTCGCGGCACTCACATCATTCGGCAGCAATTTAAACCTGGCTACCACCGGCAGCGGCAGGATTATTGTGCCCACTGCGGGCCTAAGTATCAGCGGCGCACTCAGCATTGATGCCATGGATTTAATGGATACGGACCGCGATATTAGCCTTGCCGCCAACAGCGCCACTATTAACCTGCGCGGCGCAACACAAGCGCGCAGCTGGTTGACGGATTTTGCCAGCCTTTCACTGCAGCTAAGCGGGGCAGGGGATTTCACCCTAACCGATAATAATGGGCTTAATTTAACCTCAGTTACCACCGACGGCAGTGCGAGTTTTACCGCCAGCAATAATAATTTAACCGTCACCACTAACCCGCAGGTGGGCGGTAATTTAACGCTCGCGGCCACTGGCAGCGGTGCGGTGATTATTCCCGATGCGGGCCTTAGCACCTTGGGCAATCTCACGATTAATGCCAGCGATCTGCGCGATACCGATACAGCGCTTGTGCTCGCGGCGGATAACGCCTCTATTAATCTGCGCAATGCCGTAGCGGCGCGCAGCTGGGCGACGGATTTTAATCGGTTGAATTTAACGCTCAGCGGTGGGGGTGGTATCAGCCTTACCAATAGCGACGCATTAATTATTGATGGCTTAACTACCGATGGCGCTGCCGCTATCACCACCACCCTGGCCGATTTAACCCTGGCCAATAATCCCAGTGTTGGCGGCGAATTACAGCTGCTCACCACTGGGCTTGGCAATGTCTTTATTCCCACCAGTGGTGTGCAGCTCAATGCAGGTTTACGTATTGATGCCAACGATTTACTTGATAGCGATCGAAACCTTAGCCTTGCCGCGACCGATGCCCGTATTCAACTGCGCGATGCCCAGGCCGCACGCAGTTGGTCTGTGGATTTTGACCAATTAAATTTAACCTTAAATGGCCCAGGCAATTTTAGCCTTACGGATACCGACGGATTAATTCTGACTGCGGCCAACCTCGGCGGAGATAGCAGTTTTACTACAACAAACGCGGATTTAACCCTAGCGGCCAACCCCAGTAGTAACGGCCAATTAAATTTAAGTACCACCGGCACCGGCCGCTTAATTGTGCCCAGCAGTGGAATTGCCATTGCAGGAGCTTTAACGCTCGATGCGGCAGACCTATTAGATTCCGACCACAGCCTAAATTTAACCGCCAGTACAGCGGATATAACCCTGCGCAATGCAAACGCTAGCCATACCTGGGCGACGGATTTTAACCAATTAAATCTGGCCGTAACGGGCGGCGGGGATTTGGTCATCACCGATGCCAATGGTTTAAGCCTTAACAGCGTAACCACTGATGGCAATGCCAGTTTTAATGCTACAGCGGCTGATTTAATACTGTTGAATACTCCCCAGGTGGCGGGCCGCTTGAGTTTAACGGCCAGCGGCGCGGGCAATGTGCGGATCCCAACAACGGGCATGGTGCACCCTGGAGCACTGGTAATAGACGCCAATGACCTGCTTGATACCGACCGAGATATTAGCCTTGCGGCCACTAATGCGGATATTAGCCTGCGCAGTGCAAATGGCGCGCGCCGCTGGGCTACGGATTTTGATCATTTGGCCTTGACGCTAACCGGCGCCGGGGATTTATCGCTGGTTGACGCCAATGGGTTAACGCTGGATGCCGCCAGTAGCAGCGCTAATCTAGCCATTACCACCACCAATGCTGATTTAACCCTGCCAGCGACTACCCAGGTGGGGGGCAATTTAACGCTCACCGCCACGGGGGCGGGGAATATTCTGGTGCCGGTCGGTGGGTTTACTCAATTGGCGGATCTGAGCCTAAATGCGCAGGATATTAGGGATGCTGACCGGGATATTTCTATGGCAGCCAACCATGCGGCGGTAAATCTGCGCGGGGCAACCGGCAATCGAAATTGGCAAACCCAGTTAAATCAACTATCGCTTGCCCTGTTGGGCGGCGGCAATTTAGCTCTGGTGAATAACGCGGATTTAACCCTTGCCGCCGTCAGCAGCCCGGCCGATGTGCGCATTACAGTCCCTGGCACCATCAGCCTAACGGCTAACCCGGCCGTAGCCGGTACTTTAAGCCTGATGGCCAGCGGCGCCCTGGTGATTCCCACTACGGGCATTAGCCAATTGGGTGCCTTAACCATTGATGCGCAGGATATTGTCGATGGCGATGCGGCTATTCAACTGGCCGCACCCAGCGCCGCGATCCATCTGCACGGCGCCAACCCCCTGCGCATTTGGGCCACAGCGTTTAACGATTTAGCCCTGCAATTAGATGACGCGGGCACGTTGAATCTCATCGATAGTGATGGGCTGAGCATCAGCCGCTTAAGCGCCCCTGGCAATCTCAATATCGCCACCACCAACGCGGATTTAACCCTTACTGCCAACACGGCTGTGGCGGGGCAGTTGAGCCTGGTTACCCGTGGCAGCGGCAATGTGGTTATTCCCAGCGCAGGCTTTAGGCAGGCGGGCGCCTTAAGCCTGGCGGCGGATGACCTACTCGATGGCGATACGGATGTCAGCCTCGCCGCCACCGCCGCCGCCATTAACCTGCGCAACGCCAACGGGCGCCGCAGCTGGCAGAGTGATTTTGCTCAGCTGGATTTAGCCCTGACCGGCGCGGGTGATTTTGCCCTCACCAATGCAGGCAGCCTCAGCCTTAACGGTGTTGCCACGGCGAATTCGGCCACCTTTACCGCAGGCGGTGATTTAACTCTGCTGCAGAACCCCACCGTCGGCGGCCGCCTAGCCTTAACGGCCAGTGGGGCAGGCAGGCTAATTATTCCTGCGGCAGGCCTTAATCACAGCGGTGTGTTAGCCCTATCCGCCGCCGATATAGTTGATACCGACACCGACATCAGCCTGCAGGCGGACAGCGCCAGTATTCAATTGCGCGCGGCAGTAGCCGGGCGCAATTGGCAGACACAGTTCAACAGCCTGGCCCTGGATTTAAGCGGTGGCGGCGCCTTACATCTGACGAACAGCGGCCCTATTACGCTCAATGGAGCGAGCAGCGCAGGCGCGCTCACTGTGGCGACCAACAACGCCGCCATCATCCTCGCCGCCGACAGCCAGGTGGCGGGAGGGTTGAATCTACTGGCCGCAGGTTCCGGCAGCGTGTACCTGCCGGAGCGCGGCTTTACCCAGCGCGGCGCCCTCAGTATTGAGGCCTTTGACCTGCTCGATTCCGATCACTCGGTGCAGCTGGGGGCCGATGCGGCGGTAATTAACCTGCGCAGCAGTGCCGCGCGCAGTTGGAACACCGATCTGGCAAGCCTCGGCCTCAGCCTCAGCGGGCCCGCCGCCTTTAGCCTCAGCAATGCCCGCAGCCTTAGCCTCGGCCCTATCCGCACCCAGGGCGATGCGCAGTTTCGCGCCCAAGGGGACTTAAGCCTGACCGCTGACCCAGCTGTGGCGGGTACTCTAAGCCTTATCACCCAGGGCAGCGGCACCTTAAGGCTGCCGGCCACAGGTTTAAGCCAGCCGGGGCTGTTAGTGATCGACGCTCTGGACCTGGCCGATGATGATCGCGCGGTGAATCTGGCGGCCACCCGAGCGCAGATTAACCTGCGCAACCCCGCCGCAGCGCTGGTGCTCAATACACACTTGGAGCAGGTGGATCTCACGGCGGGCGGCCCCTTTGCTATCAGCCTCAACGATGCCGATGACCTAAGCCTCAGCGCGCTCAATACCGTAGGCGATCTTGCCATCAGCAGCGTGGGCAACCTGGAGGCCGCTGGGGCCAGCCTTAGTATTGGCGGCCGTTTGAGCCTGGCGGCCAGCGAGCAACTGCGGGTGAGCGCCGAGGGCATTAGCCTTCCCCCTGCGCCACTGGCTCAGCTGGGCTTGGCTCAATTGGCGCCGAGCGCAAGCGGGGCCGGGTCTATCCGTATTGTCGCGGCGGGTATCGCCGTGGCCGGTGGTGGCCCTCTGCACTTGGCGGCGCACAGCGCGGATATTAGCCTCAGTGGCAACCAACCGGTTGTGCTTGCCGGGCAGCTCGATGAGCTGGCCCTCGGCACTCAAACCGACGGCGCGGTGGCCCTGAGCAATGATCGCGACTTGAACCTCTTGAGCCTGTCCAGCCCCCAGGCCAGCAGCCTAAGCCTGGCCATTCAAGGCGCGCTGCGGATTCCCGGCAGCGGGCTCAATGGTGGTAAAGCCCTTGCCATCAAGGCCGCAGACCTGTTTGATGAGGATCGCACCCTCAGCCTGGCAGCTGAGCAATTGCAGGTGGCGCTGAGCAATACAAGCGGTCAGAACCTGTGGAACTTGACGGCGGATACAGCGGATATAGCTCTGGCAGGCAGCGCCGACCTCAGCCTTAAAAGCAGCCAAGGGCTGATCCTCGGGGATCTCAATGGGGACGGCAAAAGCCTCTGGCTCACCGATGGCAACCTGGCCCTGAGCCTCGCCGCAGGGGATTTAAGCATCCGCGCCGACCTCATCAGCCAAGACGCCAGCAACGACAGCCGCCAAGCTGGGCGCCTGGACATCAGCCTGGCGGCGGGCAGCATCAGCAGCCAAGGCCCGCTTACCATCAGTGCCCAACAGGCCAGCGCCCAGCCGCCCGGCAGTTTTGCGCTCAGCATGGTCCTCACCGACACCTCCGCCGCCGACCGCTCCATCCGCCTAGGCGCTGGCACTCAAGTGGTGGCGGTGGGCGGCGATATTCTGTTCGATACCCGCCCCCAGGCCACCGCCGCTGCAGCTCGCCGCACCTATGTGCAAGCGCCTGCCAGCCTCAGTGCAGCGGGCGCCCAGGTGAGCGCCTACTCAAATCTGAGCGATCCTGGCACCGGCCGCGTCACCCTCAACGGCGCGCCCATACTCGCAAGCCTCCAGCAGCGCATCGGCACTAATCGCTGGTTGGCCATAGTAGCCGATGCCCAAAGCAGCGCGGATTACGGTGGCGCCCTAGAGCAAACCCAGGATCTCAGCCAGGTAACCAAAGCTCTGGAACAACCGAATAAAAGTGGTTTTACGGTGGATGAACAGTTCGGCAAGGTATTTGGCGATTGCGACGAGTTCGACCCCAAAACCCGCCACCGCTGCAAGGTGAATTCCGCCTTAAAAGCCTTTTTAAGCCACTGGTTAGTCGGTGGCGAATTACCCTCCAAACGGGAGCAAAACTAATGTCCCACACAGTTGCTGCAGGTTTAGTTAGGCGTTGCCTATGTGCGGTGGCCGCGCTCTTCTTCATCCCCCATGGGGCCTGGGCCAATAGCGATAATGTAGCTGCGCAATTGCAAGTGCGGGCACAATTTATTTATAACTTCGCCAATTTTGTCGAATGGCCAAAAGACGCTTTTGCCACGGTGGAGGCGCCGATAAAAGTGTGTTTGTTCGGCGAAGTGGATTTTGCACCCTATTTATTTGCCTTTGCCGACACCCTGATCGGCAGCCGGCCCCTTAAAATCCAGCGCGCCAATGAAATTGCCGAAATTCGTGCAGGCTGCCATATTTTGTATGTGGGCCAGGATGAGCGCGTTAAATTGCCGACGTTCTGGCAACAAATTCACTACATCTATGTGCTGAGCATTGGCGATCGCCAGGGGTTTGCTGATAAAGGCGGCATCATTAATATTCTGCGCGCGCAGGATAAAATGCAGTTTGAAGTGAATATTGAAAACGCCCTCGCCAACGGGTTATTTCTCGATTCCGATTTATTAGCGCTTGCGCGGGTGATAAAACGCAACACCGCAGCGGGCAATAACGCGAAGGGCACAGCGCAAAGCGCCTCCACCGACACCACAAAAGGCAATTAAGGTGTACCTGTCCACCGCCTCAATGCAGACTCAGTGCAAGGAGCCCTAGGCCAGATGCGTTATTACCGTGATTTACCCTTGCAGCGCAAAATATCCACCATCGTGGCGGTGGGTATGGCGGCTGTTACCCTACTTACGCTGTTGTATTTCTTTATTTTTGATATAGGTAATTTAAAGCGCGATTTAGGTGAGGAAATTCGCGTGCTTGCGCGCATTACCGCTGCCCGCAGCGCCGCCGCTGTAGCCTTCGGCGACGGTATTAATGCGGCGGAAAATTTAAGAACCCTTGAATTGCGCAGTGCCATTCAACACGCCTGTATTTACGATCAAAGCCAGCAATTATTCGCCAGCTACCGCCGCCCCCACAGCCCCTTCGAACCCTGCGATGCCAACGCCAAACCGAATATGGCCCCCTCACTGCAGCAGCTTAAAGACCGCATCGAAGTGATTGAACCGATTGCACGTAAAAATCAACAGCTGGGCTTCGTGCAGATTACCGCTGATTTATCCAGCATCGCCGAGCGTAAACACAATTGGTTATTCACCTGTGCCCTGGTCATTGTATTTGCGCCCTTTATTACCTACCTGATGACCCTGCGGTTAAAAAGCAGTGTGGTTAAACCCATTTTGGATTTAGCCGATGTGATGGATCAGGTGCGCAGCAGTAATAATTTAAGCCTGCGCGCCCAGGTGTTAGGCCGCGATGAAGTGGGTAGCCTCGGCGAATCGTTTAACGAAATGCTGCGTATTATTGAGACGAATAACCGGGATTTAGAGCATTTATATCGTGTTTCGGTGGAAAAAAGCGCCGAGGCGGATGCCGCCGCCGCATCCTTGCAAATACGCAATCAACAAATTAAAGACTTATTTGGCGGCGCCGCCCACGACCTGCGCCAACCTCTGCAGGCCATGGCGATTTTTGTGCAAACCCTCGGCCGCAAAATTCACGACCCAGAGCAGTTATTAATTGTCGATAAACTGCGCCAGGCCACGCAAAATTTAAGTGGTTTATTTAAAGAAGTTTTGGATGTCGCTCGCTACGAGTTTGACCAGCAGGTGGCGGCCACTCAATCGGTAGCTGTCAAACCGCTGCTAAATAAACTCTATTTAGAGTTTGAAGCCCTCGCACAAGAAAAAGGCCTGCGCCTGCATTTTTTTACCCCGGACAATAAAATTCTTGCCCATGCAATTTTGCTCGAACGCATTATTCGCAATTTGCTCAGTAACGCTATTCGTTACACGGATAAAGGCGGTGTGTTATTAGGCTGCCGCAAACGCGGCAATAATTTAGCCATTGAAGTCTGGGATACCGGCCGCGGGATTGCCCTGCATCAGCAGGAACAAATATTCCATAAATACGTGCAGGTTAATGACGAAGACAGAGACCTGCGCGGCGGCTTTGGCATGGGGCTGGCGATTGTGAAGCAGTTTGTGGATAGCCTGGGCTATAAATTAGCCGTGCACTCAGTGCCCAACCGCGGCACAGTGTTTCGCCTCTTGGTGCCCGTGGTCAACAGCGGCCGCCGCGCTGCCAAACTCAGCCCGCGCCCAGCTCCTCGCAACCCCGTGCAACCGCCCGCCAGTATGCCTCTGCCACCTCAGTTAAAACGGGTGGATATGCGCGAGCGCAAGGAGCTGCGCCTACTCCTGTTGGACGACCACGACGATGTGCGCTGGGGCATTAAGCAGCATTTAGAGGAGTGGGGTTTTGCCGTCAACGACTTCGCCAGTGAAGACGCCGCCACGGCCTTCTACAGTGCGGGCGGTAAAAAGCCTGACCTAATCATCTGCGACTACGAACTCGACCCAGCCCGCACGGGCCTTGAGGCCATAGCCCAGCTGCGCCAAACCCTCGGTGAGGCCACCCCCGCCTTTATAGTGACCGGTGCCGACGACCCGCACATTTGGCGCGCCATCAGCGCCAGCGGCTTCTTCGCCCTCAGCAAACCCTTCAAACCCGCCCGCCTGCGCGCCTTAATCAACCATCTATTAATAGTGCAGCGCTAGGGACTGATGTGCTTAGGGCGAGCCTCGAAGTCGTTCATTCTTCCCAACCGCGCCCTAGGGGCGACCCTCGTGGTCGCACGTTCCGTCCGCCGATTAAGCGCCACCGAGGTGTGGGCACCCACAGGAGATGCCGCAACAAAATCAACCTAAAAGCCCCAGCCCGCAACGCGCCTTAACAGCCAGCTTCCTATCTTGCGGTTCTATGTGTGCATCACCAAGGTGCACAAATGCCCGAGGCTGCTTTGGTTAAGACAGCCAGCCAATAATTTAGGGTGTCTATTTGGTGCCTTGGCGATCTTTTATGGTGCCTTTATGGGGCGTAAGCCAGTTGGCAAACTGCACCAGCAGCCTTGGTGGCGCGCCTATTCAGCTAAAAACCCATTGTTTATCAAGTATCTAGACAGCTCTTGTGGCGCTGCGCGGGCCGTGGCATAGGCCTTGCTAAGCCAGCCTCAGGTCCCAAGAGCGAAGTCCATGTGAGCCAGACACCTACAACCGCCCCGAGCAAAACCGTCGCGAGCGTATGCCCCTATTGCGGCGTCGGCTGCGGCATGCTGATGGAGGTGGCGGATAACAAGGTGGTGAAGCTCACCGGCAACAAACAACACCCCGCCAATTTCGGCCGCCTGTGTACTAAAGGCTCCAGCAGCCACCAGGTGCTAGCCCACTCAGGCCGCTTAGATAAAGCCTATGTGCGCCACAATCGCAGCCAAAGCCCGCTGCCAACCCCCATGGCAGAGGCCATAGCGCACACTGCCGCCGAGCTCAACCGCATCCGCGCAGCATACGGCCCCGGCGCCATCAGCTTTTATGTTTCCGGCCAAATGTCCACCGAGGCGCAGTATCTGGCCAATAAACTTGCCAAGGGCTACATAGGCACCAATCTCATTGAATCCAACTCCCGCCTGTGTATGGCGAGCGCGGGGGCCGGTTATAAATTGTCCCTCGGCTCCGACGCGCCGCCCGGCTCCTACCAGGATTTTGAGGCCACCAACCTGTTTTTTGTCATCGGCTCCAACATGGCCGACTGCCACCCCATTTTGTACCTGCGCATGATGGACAGGGTGAAGGCCGGGGCCAAATTAATCGTTGTAGACCCGCGCCGCACCACCACGGCGGACAAAGCCGACCTGTTTTTACACATCAAACCCGGCACCGACCTCGCCTTGCTCAACGGCTTATTACACCTGCTGCATAAAGCCGGGCACACCAACCCTGTGTTTATCGCCCAATTCACCCAGGGCTGGGAGGCGGTAGAAGCTATGCTGCCGGAGTACACGCCAGAGGCGGTCAGCCGCGTGACGGGCCTTGCCGTGGAGGATATTCAGGCTGCCGCCGAGCTGATCGCCGCCGCGCCAGAATTTATGACCTGCTGGACCATGGGCCTCAACCAAAGCACCCACGGCACCTGGAACACCAACGCTATCTGCAACCTGCACCTGGCCACCGGCAAAATCTGCCGCAAAGGCTCCGGGCCTTTTTCGCTGACCGGCCAACCCAATGCCATGGGTGGGCGCGAAATGGGTTATATGGGGCCGGGCCTACCCGGTCAGCGCAGCCTGCTGGTGGCAGCGGAGCGAGCGGAAGTGGAAGCCCGCTGGGGATTGTCGCCCGGCGCCATCAGTACTGAGCTGGGCAAGGGCACTATTGATCTGTTCGAGCAGATGGTGGCCGGGGTGGTAAAAGCCTGCTGGATTATCTGCACCAACCCCGTCGCCAGCGTGCCGAACCGGCAGACGGTGATCGACGGCCTGAAAGCCGCTGAATTGGTTATCACCCAAGACGCCTTCCTCGATACCGAAACCAACGTCTATGCCGATGTGTTGTTGCCCGGCGCCCTCTGGGCCGAGGCCGAAGGCACCATGATCAACTCCGAGCGCAACATCACCCTGATGCAACAAGCGGTTGTGCCGCCGGGCGAGGCCATGGCGGACTGGCGCATCATCGCCGAGGTCGCCAAAGCTATGGGCTTTAGCGAAGGCTTTAACTTCGCCAGCGCCGAAGAGGTGTTTGAAGAGATTAAGGGCTTTTACAACCCCAAAACCGGCTGGGATCTGCGCGGTGTCAGCTACACGCGCCTGCGCGGCGAGCCGCTGCAATGGCCCATGCCGCCGCAGCAAGACAGCAGTCGCAGCCCGCTGCGTTACCTCAACGATGGCCGTAGTCAGCCGCTCCATCAAGACGCCAGCGGCGAGCGCCCGGCGCTAGTATTTGCCACCGCCAGTGGCAAAGCGCAGTTTCACGCTCGCCCTCACCTGGCGCCCGCAGAAATGCCCTGCGCCGACTACCCCCTCATGCTCAACACCGGCCGGGTGCAGCACCAATGGCACACCCTCACCAAAACCGGCAAGATCCAAACTCTCAACAAACTCAACCCCGGCACCTTTATCGAAATTAACCCGCAGGATGCCGAGGCCCTAGGAATTAACAATAAAGACTCAGTGCAGATCAGCTCCCGGCGGGGAACGGCGGTATTGCCAGCGGTGATCACCGAGCGGGTAGTGCAGGGCAGTTGTTTTGCCCCTATCCACTGGAACGACGTATTTGGCGACAACCTCTGCATCAACGCCGTCACCAGCGACTATGTAGACCCTATCTCCCAGCAGCCGGAGCTAAAAGTCTGCGCCGTCGCCCTGCAAAAAATTACGCTCATCAACAGCCTAGAGATAACCGACAGCGTGCCCGAATCCTCCGCCGCAACCCGCTTCACCGAGGCCTTGGCCCAGGCTCTGCGCCCGGTGCCAGAATTTACCGAACCCGAGCAGTGGTATTTAAGCGGCCTTATGGAAGGCCTGAAACACCACCAAGCCTCACCCCAAGTACCCGTAGTGCCAGCCTCCGCCCCCTTTAGTGCGGAAAAACGCTTTTGGCTGGATGGCCTATTAGCCGGTTTATTCAGCCGCAGCGCAGGCGAGCCGACATCCGTGCTCGCCGCTGGCCCCAGTATTAACCTGCTGTACGGCTCCCAAACCGGCAACGCCGAAAGCCTCGCCCACAGCTGCGCCGAGCATTTGCGCCGCCAGGGCTGGCAGCCGCAGGTGAGCAGCATGGATGATTACAACACCGCCCAATGTGCCGAGCAGAGCCTGCTGGTACTGATCACCAGCACCTTCGGCGATGGCGACGCCCCCGATAACGCGCAAAACTTCTGGCATTTCCTGCATTCGGTGGCCGCCCCGGCACTGCCCCAATTAAAATTCGCCGTGCTCGCCTTGGGCGATTCCAATTACGACCAATTCTGCGGCTACGGCAAAAAACTCGATGCCCGCCTGCTGGAACTCGGCGCCCAGCACCTCTTAGCGCGGGTAGATTGCGACAGCGATTACCAAGCCAGTTTTGACGCCTGGCTGGAGAATTTAACCGCCGTGTTGGCCGCGCTAAAGCCACAACCTGCAGGCGCCCAAGCGCCCAGCAGCCCCAGTGTATTGAACAAAAGCCCCGCGCCCTTTAGCAAAAATAACCCCCACGCGGCGAAATTAATTACCAATCAAAAACTAAACGGCGCAGATTCCAATAAAGACGTGCGCCTATTTGGTTTTTCACTGGCAGAAGGGCTCCAGTATGAAGTGGGCGACGCGCTGGGCGTCATGCCAAACAACGATCCACACATGGTGGGTGCATTAATTCAGCAGTTAAAATTATCTCCTGAGGCTTTGGTGGCTGTGCCCAATGTCGGCGACCTGCCGCTTGCTGAGGCCTTACGCAAACATTATGAAATCGGCAAACCCCACCCGGACACCCTGCGATTAATCGCCAGCCAAACAAACAATAGCGCCCTGCAAATGCGCCTAGACGGCGATAAAACGGCCCTTAAAGACTGGCTTTACGGCCGCCAATTAGTGGACGTATTAAACGAATTTCCGCTTGCCATCAGCGCCGATGAACTGGTCGGGCAATTAAAGAAACTGCAGCCCAGGCTCTATTCCATCGCCTCTAGCCCCAAAGCCTTTAGCGATGAAGTGCAGCTGTGTGTCTCCGCTGTGCGCTACCGACTTAACGATCAGCAGCGGCAGGGCGTCAGCTCCTGTTATCTGGCCGACCGCGCAGGCGATGACGACATCGCCATTTATTTACAAGCCAACAAACACTTTAAATTGCCTAAGGATAACAACCTGCCCGTCATCATGATCGGCCCCGGCACCGGCGTGGCGCCCTTTCGCGGCTTTTTACAGGAGCGTCAGGCGCTGGGGGCGGCGGGCAAAAATTGGTTATTGTTCGGCGAGCAAACCAAAGCTCAAGACTATTATTTTGCCGATGAATTGCAGCAGATAAAAACCCAAGGTTATTTACACAAATTAAGCCTGGCTTTTTCTCGCGACCAAGCGGAAAAAATCTACGTGCAACACCGCATAGCTGAAGAAGCCGCCGAACTTTGGCGCTGGCTCAACGAAGGCGCCCACATTTATGTCTGTGGCGATGCCAACCGCATGGCCAAAGACGTAGACGCCGCCCTCACCCAAGTGATCGCCTCCCAAGGCGCCATGAGCCTCGAGCGCGCCCAAGAAGAACTGCGCGCACTGGCCGATCAAAAGCGTTATCTGCGGGATGTTTATTAGGCCTGTCGGCCTGTATTTAGGGCCGCTTGATTGTGCAGCCTAAACAGCCCTCGGCACGCTGGTGCAGGTGTTCTGCTGCCTCTCGTTAAAAAGGGAAGGGCGCAGAAAAGCCCTGAAAACAAGCTAAATTCCTTCGTTTAAGGTTTTTTGGCTCCTCCCCCTTTTCAAGGGGGAGGTTGGGAGGGGGTTTCTGGCAGAGGGCAAAATCTCCTAAAAAATCAGATGGAACCCTTAACTTAATGACATTGCCACCCATGGATGCAGGAGGTAGAGTCACGCCAGGAGCGGTTACCGAGAGGGTTAGGGTGAGGGAGCTGCTCTTAACTCAAAGACATTAGGGCGGGAATGAGCGCACTATCGTTAAGCCAAGCCAAGCCAAGCCAAGCATTAAACCCAAGCCAGCCCAGCAGAATTTCGGTAGAATCCCCCGCCCAAATTTTCCCCAAGCTGTTTATGCGATTATCCGAGCGATTTACCGGCACAGTGCGCGGCCTCACCAGCGAGGGTGGCGGCGTTGTCGATCACCCCAGCGGCCGTGCGGTATTCGTACCCGGCGCCTGGCTCGGTGAGCAGATTGAAGCCAAAATCACGCAGATTAAAAGCCAATTTGCCCTCGGCGAATTGATCCAGGTAATCACCCCGCACCCCAACCGCCGCCAAGCGCCATGCCCCTATCACGGCCACAGCGCTCAGCACTGCGGCGGCTGCCCCTGGCAGTTTATGGACTACCCAGCGCAACTGGCCGCTAAACAGCAGCGCATTGAACAGGCCGTGCAGCGACTGGACGCCAAACTCCAGGTGCAACCCATAACACCTTCGCCCGCTGAATTGGCCTACCGCAACCGCGCCCAGCTTAAATCTCAGGGGCAGCAATTGGGCTTTATGGCGGCGGCCAGCCACAACCTGGTGGCGGTAGAGCAATGCCTGTTACTCACGCCGGAGTGCGCCGCCCAACTGCAGGCTGTGCGAGAGCAACTGCAGCCAGCCGCGCCCAGCAAACGCCCCACCAACTGGCTTACCTGGGACATCAACGAAAACACTTACCGCGCCAACAGCCGCTTACCCTTTGCCCAGGGCAACACTAGCCAAAATAGCTATATGCGTACTTGGCTGGCCGAGCAGTTAACAACCTGTGATACCCAAGCGCCGGTACTGGAATTATTTGCCGGTTCCGGCAATTTCACTCACGTACTCGCTGGCGCCGGTTTTAAGGCTATTTATGCGTTGGATGTAGTGGCCGAAGCACTAGATACACTCACAAAACAAGCTCTACCGGGTGTGAGTGCTCAGGCGGCGGATTTATTTAAAGAAGGCGTCATCAGTCAATTAATTAAACGCCTAAAACCTGAAGTAATCCTGTTGGATCCACCCCGCGATGGCTTAAAAACTGCCGCTGAAATACAGGCGAAAAATACCAGCCTACAAACGCTGTTATACATTTCCTGTGACCTCGCCACTTTCGTGCGCGATGCTCAAGTATTCAGTAAACAAGGGTTTAAATTAACCCATTTGCAACCGGTTGATATGTTCCCTCAAACACCGCATGTGGAAATTTTAGCGCGCTTTACGCGCCGGTGATTTATGGCGGAAATTATTCAGCTACAGGATTTAATTATTCCCATTGTGCGCACCCGGCGGCGCAAATCAGTCACCATTAAAATTCATAAAGCCCAAGCACAAGTGCATGCACCCATGGGTGTCGCTCGCAGTTTTATTAAGGAATTTGTAGCGAGTAAAGCGCGCTGGATCCACAAACATCTAGCCGCTCACCAACAAAGGGCTGAAAATAGTGCCGCATTCGCCATTAAATTCAGTGAGCATACCCCTGTGCGTGTGTTTGGTGAGACCCTGTGGTTGCGGTTGGTTGATCACTTGCCATCAGCTGTAGAGCGCAATGGAGATTGTTTATTAATATCCGCTCAATCTCATCTGTCGCCACAGCAGGCTTTATTTATCGGTGTGCGCAGTTATGCAGCATCCTATGGCGTGGATTATTTCGCAACGCTCGCCGCTCGCTACAGTCAGCAATTAGGTCGCCACCCCAAACGCATCAGCATAAAAGAATATCGCTCCCGTTGGGGCAGTTGTAATGCACGCCAGGAAGTGCAATTTAATTGGTTGATTGCTCTGGCCCCTGTGCAGGCCATTGAATATGTCGTTGTGCACGAATTGTGTCATTTAATTCATTTTAATCATTCCCCCGCATTTTGGTCGGCCGTCGGCCAATTAATGCCCGACTACGCCGTTTGGCGCCGTTGGTTTAGCCGTTATGGCGATGCGCTGTGGAATGTGCTGGACCCCAAAAATCATGTTAATTAAACCCGAATTTAATCCCAAAGCCATCCGCAGTTTTGTCATACGCGCAGGCCGCATGACAGAAGGGCAAAAAGCCGCATTTGATACTTGGTGGCCAATTTATGGGGTCAGTTTATTTGCTGGCCCATTTGACCGCTTAGCCCAGTTTGATAATGGCCAGCCATTAATTGTGGAAATGGGTTTTGGTATGGGGGATTCCTTGCACGCTATGGCCCTAGCCGCGCCGGACAACAATTTTGTCGGTATTGAAGTGCACCCACCGGGCGTTGGGCGCCTGATTAATAATGCCGGTAAAGATGGGCTAAAAAATCTCAAGGTTTATATGGCCGACGCCACGGATGTGCTGCGCGATTGTTTTGCCGACAACAGCATTGATCGTTTTCAATTGTTTTTCCCTGACCCTTGGCACAAGAAGAAACACCACAAGCGCCGTGTGGTACAAATTGAGTTTCTGCAGTTGGTTCAGAAAAAATTAAGGCAAGGGGGTGTATTACATATGGCAACAGATTGGCAGCCCTACGCTGAACATATGCTAGAGCAGGTGGTGCAATCTGGAGGTTGGCAGAATTTGGGTGCGCCAAATGGCTACGCAGACCGACCTGATTATCGCCCGAATACCAAGTTTGAAAAACGCGGCGAAAATCTCGGGCATGGTGTGTGGGACATTCTGGTAGCAAAAATCTAAAGGAGCCTCTAAAAATTACCCGGCGCGCTCTGGTGTGGTTGAATTTCGTAAAACAAGGCTTATTTATTGGCCGTACTGCTTCGTGTTTTGCCTTATTCGCTTAACCTAAGCTCCGCCCTACATTTTTCAGAAGCCCCCTAAAAAATACCTGAGGTTGCGCTACATGTATGAAAATGATCTAATTGCTGCAATTACCTACCCCAGCCGCTTTTGGCACCATTCTAATAATAATTCTCAAATTAACTTAAAAACTTTTAAACGAGGAGTTGGCTATGAACAAGCCTAATATTCTGCGCGCCGCAATTCTTGCTGCCGTATTATCACCCGCTTTTGCTGTTGCTGAAGGCGTTGAAACATACCTGAGCGTCCCATTTAATAAATACGATAGCTTGGATAACTCCAATTGGGATATGAGCGATTCAGTGGGCGGTGCTTTAACGGCTGGCTATCGTTTCGATAATCCATTTGCTGTGGAATTGACCTATGGTCGCGCTGATTCCGGCATTCGCCAAAATCAACAAATTGACATTGATGTACAGTCTTTAAGCCTGGACGGTTTGTACCATTTTGCAGAATCCGACGACCTGTCTCCCTTTGTGTTGTTGGGGGTGTCCGAATATCAACAGGATTGGGATTACGCAGGTGTTTCTTCTAAAAACGCCCAAACGGCTGTTGACTTGGGTATCGGCCTTAAGAAATTCGTAACCGATCATTTTGTTATCCGCACTGAAGCCAAGGTGTTTCATACCCTTGATTACTCAAACACCCACTCAGCCTTGTCTGTAGGCTTTGGTTATTCTTTTGGCGGTAAAGCGGGGCCAGCTCCTGCGCCCGCACCAGCTCCGGTTGCCCCTAAAGCGCCACTGGATTCTGACCACGACGGCGTAACCGATGATGCCGACAAGTGCCCAGGCACTCCTGAGAAGTTAAAAGTGGATGCAGTTGGTTGCCCAATTATCCTGAAAGAAAACGTTAACGTGACTCTGCAGGTATTGTTCGATACCAACAGTGATGTGGTTAAGCCTGAATATGAGTCTGAAGTGAAAAAGGTCGCTGAATTCTTGGAGCAATACCAAGGCACCACAGCTGAGATTCAAGGCCACACCGACTCACGCGGGTCAAACGCTTTCAACAAAACTCTGTCACAAAAACGCGCTGATGCCATCGTGAAAGTATTAGTTGAGAAGTTTGGCGTATCAGCCGCCCGCTTAAAAGCGGTAGGCTATGGTGAAGAGCAGTTGATCGTGAAGAACGACAAAACGCCTGCTGAGCAAGCACAAAACCGTCGTGTGATCGGTAAAATCAGTGCCGTTAAAGAGACTGAAGCGACTAAATAAACCTAGTCCTTCCCACTCCAAAGGGCACTTCGGTGCCCTTTTTATTGCCTGTACTTGTAAAACCGCCGCTGGCGGCTAAGTTTGTAGTGGCTGCCTTGATTGAGGCATTGCCCCTGGTTGTATCCTTAATATAAAAATAAGTTGGGTACCTATGAACCGTGAAAAATTAGTTGATTTTGCCTGTCGTATATACGCCTGCCCCAGTGTTGAGCGCCATTGCCGCTACCTGCAAGACGATGCCTTCGCGAATGTGAATTTGGTTCTCTGGTTGGCTTGGCTTCAGGATCAGGCCATTTATTTAGAAAAAGAAGCGCTCTTTCAGGCTGAGGATTTAATTGGCGAAATTTCGGGTGAGGTGGTTGCGTTACTGCGCCACGTGCGCCAGAGGATGAAACAAATTGGTCATTTCACTCGCGTGCAAGAGCAGCTCATTGCTAAGCATATTCTTCAGGCCGAGTTGAGCGTGGAGAAAATTCTTTTGGAGCGCCTGCAGGATCTCACAGGCCGGTTACCGCGCATCCAAGACCCCGCCTGTGAGCCGCTGTTTTTGCGTGATTATTTCGCCCACTTGCAAATATCCATGCCTGTTGCCGAGGAAATTAAATTTTTTGATTTGCTCGACCAGGAGCTGCAGCTTTTACCGGCCGATTATTAACCCGGCGCCATGTGCTGTTGGGTTAATAACTGCGGCATAGATGCCGCAATGGTGGCTTACTAGCTGTACGGAAGTAATGAATACACATCATTTCAGACCGTCAAAAAGAGGGATCTTTTTGACGAGCCTACATGAATGTATTCACGGCGTGTCTGAAATGATGTGTATTCATTGCTGGTGCCTAGGTAGATAAGCCGCCGCGAGCCCCGCTAAAACAAGCAGATCCAGGTGTCAGCGCCGGTTTTAGTGGGGCGAAGACAAAATAGATCAAGACGCTCTAGTTTGTCGTCGGGTTAATAGTCTAGAGGCCGATGCTCATTAGAGCATCGGCTGGATCATTAGCGCCTCAATTCCATCTATAAACCCAACAACAAAAAAGCCCCTCAAAGAGGGGCTTTTTTGGATCTGGTTATCACTGCCACCCTAGAATTAAGGTGCCAAGGTACCAATTATTATTCATCAAACATGCTGCTTGATTGATCTTCATCTTCGTCGGCTTGTCCCCCAGCGTCATTTTCTTCTGCAGTTTCAACCATGCTCTCTTCTGTTTCAACCGCGGCAGACTCAAGGGCGCTATCGAAATCCGCAGCTTCTGTTTCTGCGCTATCAGCGGCAACAACATCTAAAACTTCCAGCTCAACCGCTTCGGCAGCGACTAAGGCTTTAGGTTTGCGGCCACGTTTCTTGGGTGCTTCGCCGGTAGATTTAGCTACGGCTACGCCAGCATTTTTAGGTTTAGGGCCACGCTTTTTAGGTGCATCGGTGGCGGAGGCTTTTGCGGCCTTGGGTTTTGGCCCGCGTTTTTTTGGCGCTTCTTTAACTGCTACTGCGGCTTTGGGCTTTGGGCCGCGTTTTTTAGGAGCTTCAACGACTGCGGAAGCTGCTTTAGGTTTGCGGCCACGCTTGGCAGGTGCAGTAGCTTTGGCCGCTGCTTTACCGGCCGCTTTGGGCTTGGGGCCTCTTTTAGCTGGAGCAGCCGCTTTGGGTTTTGGCCCTGGCTTGGCTTTGGCTGTTTTGGCTTTTGCTGGGCGACCCGCGCGCTTAACCTTAACTTCACCACCATCTTTTGCCGAGACGTAGGCGGCATTTAAGCTATCGTAGTCGCTACGAGCGGTTTCTACGGCCGCTTTGGCTTTGGCCAGGCGGGCTTTGGCGGCAGTGGTTTTGACACCTTTGGTTGCGGCGGTTACTTCTTTGAGTTTGGCGCGGCTAGCGGTCAACTTGGATTTTGCTTTGCTCACTTTGCCTTGTAAGGCTTTGGAGGCCTTGGCGTCAGCCGCTTGTTTTTTGCTTTTGGCTTTGTTTAATTCTGCCGTTAATTTGGCGATTTGACTTTCCAACGCAGCGATGGGGTCTTTGGTTTTTTTTCGGCCTGCCATAATGTAATCACCTGTAGCGCAATAAATAAAAAAGGGTATTTATAATCGTGGTGAAATAATAGCCTCGTTTAAATGCGCTTGAAAACTATTTTTTTCTAAGTGTGTAAAATTTACATTAAATTTCTATTCTTTTATCCCTTAAGTGCTTTGCAACTGCAATTGCGCGCTGCGTGAATTCATTTCAACTGGCTGCACCCTTGCTTGCTTGAATATGTCATGTCTTTCAAATTCCAGTTTGAACGCGCGATGCCGACTCGTCTTCAGCTTACACCCAAGCAACATGGGTAGATTGTTTGCCAAGCGAATCGTCTTTAGGTCGGTATGCTGAACGGGTTGTATTTGCCCCTTGCCATTGCACGGTGTTGAGCTCTGCCACCCCTCGCATGCAGGTTTCCCCCGCTGAATTTCAGGTGCTTCCTATATAAATAGAAGCAGGAATGTGTCAGCGCTCTGGGTTACAGATCAGACATTGTTGTACGCGTGCCGATCAGCAAGGCGTTGTTTACGGGAGCCTGCGTCGAATGCCGCAATTGGCAGTGCTAAATAGCTGGGTAATTACTTCTGTGCGGCCGTGATCGGGTCACCGCTTGGTGTGGATGGGGGTTAGTTGCGTGCGGTTTTGTGCAGCCTCTCTAGGCTTGTCACATATTCGGCACTTACGGCTGACAGACATTGAACTTTTTAACCGCAATCCTGCCTATGAGGCCCCAATTTCATAAGCCGACACTATGAATATTCGGTAAATCGGGTAATATTGCCGCCCTTCAACATGCCGCCTGGTGCCGTGTGGGTCCTGGCAGATTCGAAATCACGTTTTTTAATTCATTTCATTGGGAATTTAAATTTATGAATACTCTGTTCTTGCGCAAGTCCTGTTTGTTGAGTGTTGCCATGGCAAGCGCTGTTTTTTTGGCTGGTTGTAACAAAGACCAAGATAAGGCGGCGGCCAAGACTGAAGCGGCTCCCGCTCAAGTCACTTTTAACACCATGGAAGAGAAAGTGTCTTACATTGTGGGATTCCGTATGGCATCTCAAGCCAAGGCCAGCAACTTTACCCTCGACAAAAAAATGCTGACCCAAGCAATTACTGATGCCCAAGAAGGCAAAGAAGCGCGTATCGCTCAGGAAGAGCAACAAAAAATCATGACTGAGTTTCAACAACAGCAAGAAACCAAGCATCAAGAAGAAATGAAGAAAGTCGGCGAAGAGAACCTGAAAAAAGGCCAAGATTTCATCGCTGAGAATGCTAAGAAAGAAGGCGTTAAAACCACTGCCAGCGGTTTGCAGTACAAGGTTATTAAAGCTACCGAGCAAAAAGACGCCAAGTCACCTAAGCCTGAAGACACAGTTAAAGTTCATTATCACGGCAAGCTGATTGACGGCACTGTATTTGATAGCTCTGTTGACCGCGGTGAACCCGTTACTTTCCCAGTAAACGGTGTGATCCCTGGTTGGGTTGAAGGCCTGCAGTTGATGAAAGTGGGCGACAAATTTGAATTGGATATCCCTGCCAACCTTGCCTACGGCGCTGGCGGTACTGGCCCAATCCCACCCAACTCTGCATTGGTTTTTGAAGTAGAGTTATTGGAAATCAATCCTAAGCAAGAAGAAGCACCAGCCAATCCACACGGTAAAGCAGCTGAATCAGCTAAACCTGCTGACGCTAAGTCCGCTAAGTAATTGGCGTATTGCACAAAAAAGCCCGTCTTTTGGCGGGCTTTTTTGTTGTGGGCAGCCTATGCCGAAGTAAATTAATTAGCGGCAACAAAACCCCATCTCTGGTGCGGCAGTGTCTGCTCATATTGCAGCTACATAAAAAAGGCTGCAATGAGCGGCCTTTTTGCGTTGCGGGCTTAGGCTCAGCCTGTTACCTGATCGCGGTGGGATACGTGCAGAACCTCAATAATACGATCTTCAAGCTCGAAGCGTGATTCAAGGTATTCACCGAGTTTGGACAAATCTTCTTTTAGTGCGTCTAAATCGTCGGTTTCTTGGTATTTATCGTTAAGATCCAAAAGAGCATCCGTGGTCTCTTGAATTTTGTCGAACAGACTTTCGCTTTCTCGCAAACCTTCTTGATCATCAAATTCGCGACCCTCCTGCACTAGTTGCTCGTAGACTTCAAAGTGCCCCGCCGAAACATAATCCACCAATATTTGGAAAAACTGTGGCAGCCGGTTGGCTTGGGTTTCAGTTGAGCTGGTCTCGCTCAGGGCGCAAAAAAGGACCAATAAATCTTGCCGTTCTTGCAGCCAACGGTCGATGATGACGCTTACACCACCCCAGCGCTCGCGGGCGGTTTTGCAATTTTCTAGCATGGAGGAGAATCCTCGAAAGTGACGGGGTTAAACGAAGTGGAACCAGAGGTTTCCACATTAGGGGACTTTGGGGACTATCGCAAGGCCCGAGTATAGAGTTTAGCTGTAGATCGCAGCCCGTCTCTGGTGAGGCTTAAAAAAGCAATCACCGGCTGGAGATTGCTTTGTATTTGCGTTGCCATTGGCTGCTAGAGGGGAATGGCGCCCTTTGGGACGTATTATCCGTCTCGATCCGACAGGGTGGGGATTAGTCAGTAATGCCTCTAATCAGGCCTTGCGAACCCATTGCCAAAGATTAATGAATAAAAGCCCGCTAAAGGCCACAAGCGTCCATCCGGCGATGCTGACACCCAGGAAGGTCCAGGTTACCTCCGCGCAGTTGCCATCTCCGCGTACTAACACCATGAAGGCTTCTTTAAGCGGAAAATTCTCAATTAAATAACTCAAATCAGGCCCACAGGCGGGCACCTGGTCGGGCGGTAAACTTTGTAACCAGACTTGTCGGCTCGAAAATCCGCCACCAATAATCGCCAAAATAGCGCCTAGGCTTGCGTACAAACGTCGCCCGAGTTTCTGTGGTTGGTGAAAAAAAGCAGCTAGAGCGGTAATCCCCACGCCAATAATAAAAAAGCGCTGAGTGATGCACAGCGGGCAGGGAATTAATTTCAGGACGAATTGCATGTAATAACCTGTCAACATTAGGCCGAGCGTACCTAATGAGATGATTAAAAAGGTATACCGAATGGAGGGTAGTCGCATGATGTTTATTTCCGCTCTTAAGATGGATTAATTCGCGCTGATGGCTTGCTCAGAACTGGTCTAGTATTTAAGTGAGCGCAAGTTTAGGGGGATTAGGCGGTGATTGGCATAGTTTGTTTCAAGCCCGTGCAAAAAATTTTAGTAGCCGTGTGGATATGTGCGGCCATGGGTGCGGTTCCAGCCCTGGCTAATAGTGGTGGCGGTGGCGCTGAGGGAGCTGCAGGGGCAGTTTATGTGACCTTCAAACCGCCTTTGGTCACCAATTACGGCGGTGCAGGCAGAATTAAATACGTTAAGGCCGACATGTCGATTCGGGTTGAAAATGCTGCAGTGGCAGATTCTGTCCAGCACAACATGCCGCTCATTCGTAATAATTTGCTCAACATTATGGCCAAACAAACGGACGAAAGCTTGAGCGGGCAGCCAGGTAAAGAGGCCATGCGCCAGGAGGCGTTAAAAGAAATTCAATCCATCGTAAAACATGAGGCCAATCTTGAGGGGGTTTTGGATCTCTATTTCAATAGCATAGTGGTGCAAAAATAAAGTCATTTGGGCGGCTTACCCCAGCTTATTTTATGTTTATCAGACGGTAGGAGCTTGCCAGTAGTATTCCTTAAGAGCCAAGTGCGCCGTAAGAAAGCCTTAATTTAACGAGTATTTATTCAATCATGCCTCTGCAGCAGGCTTGGTATTGGGCGTAGTACTTGGCCAAATAGTCGTTAAAAGAAACAGCTTGGTCTGCCATTTCTTCTTGTTGCTGCTGATGGATGGATTTTTCGGCTAAGGCGGCAAAATAAGGCGAGTCGTGACCGCTTAACGATTGGGCTTTGAAGGCTTCACGATGAGCGAAGGCGCATGAGAGCGCCCATCGTTTAAAGCTGCCTGCCGTGTTGATAGCCCTGAATGCCTGTGCGGAGGGCGTTTTGCTGGGGTCAAGCACCTTTTCTTTTTGTAGATGCCAGCTGGCGCTGACGAGTTCACCATCGCCGCCCTGATCTAAAAGTTCGGCCAAGGGTTTTATGCGGTCGAGAAGTTGGCTGGCTGCTTCAGTGAGTCCAACTGTTTGGCCATTAATGGTGAGATTTAGACCGGGTTTGCGGCCCTCATTGACCACTCTTTGTTGGTTTAGCAGTATTTCTGCTGTTTCTTGTGCCGAGGTGGCCGGGCTGGGTGTGAGCAGGCAATGCAGTAAAAACGCATCAATGAACCGCAATTGTTCGGCACTGACGCCATTGGCGGAAAAAGGATCTATGTCGATGCAGCGTACTTCAATATATTCAACGCCCCGTCGGCATAGGGCGCTAAGTGCTGTTTCGCCGCTTTTGGCTGTGCGTTTGGGGCGTATAGAGCTATAAAACTCGTTTTCAATTTGTAACAAGCCGGTGTTGAGTTGTTGGTATTGGCCGCTAGGGTCGGTAACGCCGTTTCGCTCATAGTCGGGGTAGGGCGTGTTGATGGCGTTTACGAGGGATTGCACGTAGGACCGGCTGTTGTTGTAACACACATGTAAGGACTCCTGCGCCCGGCTTTGATAGCCCAAATCCCCCATCCTCAGCGAGGTTGCAAAAGGCAGAACAAACGTATCGTCGCCCAGGGGCTGTAGTTGATGCGGGCGGCCAGCCACAAAACTTGCATCTACGGCTGGCGTGGCGCCAAACAGGTAAACCAGGAGCCAGTAGTGGCGGCGAAAGTTGCGGATCAAATCAAAATACCGCCGAGAGATAAATTCCTGCAGCAAACCGTGATCTTCCTCTGCTTGTTGCAGCAGCGCCCAAAACGCTTCGGGGAGGGAGAAATTGTAGTGGATGCCCGCCACGGTTTGCATGGTGCGGCCATAGCGGTGGCCAAGCCCCAAGCGATAGATGCTTTTCATAGTGCCCCGATGGGACGAGCCATAGCGGGCGATGGGTATGGCATCTTCTGCTGGCAGTACACAGGGCATTGAATTACCCCAAATACATTCATCTCCCAGTTGCTGATAGGTCTCCCGATGCAAATCATTGAGCCACTTCAGCAAAGTATCCAGGCGGTGACAGGGCGGCGTTATTAGCTCTAAAAGTGATTCGCTGTAGTCAGTTGTGATGTAAGGGTGGGTGAGGGCAGAGCCTAGGCCAGTAGGATGTGGGCGGCTAGATAGGTGGCCTGCTTGATCCACGCGCAAGCCCTCTTTTTCGATCCCCCGCAAAATGCCGCCGAGTAATGAGCGATTGGCGGGTTCGGCCAGCTGAGCAATAAAGTGAGTGGCGGGCATGGGGTGACCTCAAATGTGATCGCGGGAAAATTGGGTTAACTTGCTCCCTTTGCAAGGGGGCAGGATTTATTTAGCGGGATTGCCGCAAGGGGCTAAACTTAAGCCTAGGCTGCGCGTCTGAACACAGGGCCTCATGGCTGCTTGAAAAATGCTCTAAAACAGCAAGCACAGGATGAGCGGTATCGCCCAAATTGTGGAATTTAAAGGCTATATTTGTTTTTAAGTGTTTACAGTAAGCGCGCGGATGGGACATATTTAGGCGTACTAATAACAACCATTTTAGTAGGCGTACGATGTGTGGGTGCCATGGGCCGTGTTAGGCTACATGGGGCGCCCGGCCTGTTACTCGGCTTAAATGGCATCGACAGCGGCCCTTACTAACCCCCTGACGGAGAAAAATGGTGCAATTATCCCAATTCGCCGATACGCCTTTGGTGGCCAGGCTCTCACAAGAGTCCCACAAAGCTGTGTCCTTTTTGAGCAAGGTTCCGACCGAACGCTGGCGAGCGTTGCTGCTTGCGGTGGCTCTGATCTGGTCGGTGCAAAGCCTCGCTAAATTATTTTGGCTGGTTATGCCGCCGCCCAAAAGTGGCCCAGAGCAGTTGGTGCCAATCAATCCAACTTCAGGCGTGCAAGCCAAGGCTCCCTTGAATATCGATGGCCTCACCAGTGCCCATTTATTTGGTGATTACGACGCGGAAAAAATGCGCGCAGCCCAAGCTGATCAACAAGCCGGTGAAAACGTCAACCAAATTACCCAGCTTGATCTGAAATTACAGGGTGTGATCATGGCCAGCGACCCTGAAAAATCCTGGGCCATTATCGGCGAAGAGAATTCCCAGCAGCTGTTCAAAATCGGCGACAGCATTCCACCTGCGAACGGCGTTACTCTTGAGAAGGTAGAAGATCTGCGGGTGATCCTTAACAACAACGGTAAGCGAGAGGCGCTTTGGCTGTACGGTGAAGATGGAATGAATGTAGCCGCTTCGCGGCAAGCGGCGGCTCCACCGCCACCTCCGCCCCCAGCGGCTAATGTGCAGCAGGCTACAGTTACTCAAGAGCAATTGCAGAGCGCCACCTCTATTGGTGATGTGGTGCGCTTCATGGTGGCAACCGAAGGCGGCAAGATGATTGGTTACAAGGTTCGCCCTGGCCGTAAACGCGAATTGTTTGATCAGGTTGGCTTGAAAAACGACGACATTGTTATCTCGGTAAACGGTATCGAGGTTAACGAACCACAGAAGGTGCGGGAAGTCTATCAGGCGCTGAAAACTGCCAGTGAGGCCAATTTACAGGTGTTGCGTGATGGCGGCACCCAATCCATTCAAATCCGTATGAGTTCTGGTTAGGGAGCTGATTTTGAAAAACATAATAAAAATGAGTGCCGCGTGTGTATTTAGTCTGGCGGTTTCAATTAACACGGCATGGGCTGAACAGACCTGGACCGTTAATTTCAAAGACTCCGATATCCAAGAGGTCGTCAAATTTGTTGCGGACGTGACGGGGCGCACCATGGTGGTGGACCAGCGTGTTCGCGGCCGGGTGAAAGTTATTTCCGCAAAACCGCTCAACGAGGCCGAATTGCTGCAGTTGTTCCGCACCGTGTTGGAAATGAACGATTTCACCATGATTGATGTTGAAGGTGTATCGCGTATTATTCCGTTGAAGGACGCGCGCTCATCACCGATTCCTGTACTTAATCAGGGTGCCACCGATAAGGGCTACATCACCAAGGTGATTCAGCTTAAAAACATTGCAGCGGCTAAGGTTTTACCGGTAATCCGCCCCTTGATTCCGCAGCACGCTCACCTCGCGGCCTACGATCCTTCCAACTCTATTGTGATTGCCGATGAAGCTGAGAACATCGATCGTATTATTGATTTGATTGAGCGCATCGACAAATCAGCCATGCCTGTAACCGACATAGTTGAGTTGCGGTACGCCAATGCCGCTGACATGGTGCAAACCCTCACTAACCTAGACAAAGTCGATTCACAAAACCTGCCACAAAACGCACTGCGTATCACGGCCGATAAACGTAACAATGCCGTTCTTGTCACAGGTGAGGATGTTCAGCGTCAGCGTATCAAGGCCTTAATATCCAAGCTGGACAAGCCAAAAGCCCAGTCCGGCAATGTACGCGTGGTTTATTTGAATTATGCCAAGGCTAAGTCGGTGGCGGAGACGCTGACTAAAGTTGTGCAAAATATGAGCAAAATTGCGCCAGCGGGAACTCCTGAAGGTGGCGCTCCTCCGCAGGCGCCTATTTCCGCAACAGTTGAGGCGGATGAGGCAACTAACTCCCTGTTGATCACAGCTTCAGGTGATGCTCTGGTAGCGTTAATGGGTGTTATTGAACGATTGGACATCCGTCGAGCCCAGGTGCTTGTGGAGGCGATTATTGTAAGTATGGATGACGGCAAGGCTCGTGAATTGGGAGTTCAGTGGATGGCTAATAACCGGAAAAATGCGGTGTTTGGTGGTTCTGGAACCGGTGGTAGAGGAAATGGACTTTCTGCTCAGCAGGCCGCTACCGGTATCGCGGGTAGCTCGTTAGCAGCTGAACAAGCTCGTGGCACTGATAAAGAAGCAGAGGCCCTAACAAGTCTTGCTGGTGGTATTTTAAATTTCCCAGGGCAGATTCTGGGGGTTTTGGGGACTAGTAATAATGATAACTTTGCCGCACTTATCACTGCGCTAGAATCCGATACAAAAAATAATATTTTATCCAAGCCTTCTCTGTTAACCACAGACAACACAGAAGCCAAGTTCTCTGTCGGCAAAAAAGTGCCTTTTAAAACAGGTAGTTATACCGGCACAGGCACAGGAGCGAACAACGGTAGCTCAAATTCGTTTTCAAGTCCCTTCACCACTATTCAAAGGGAGGATGTGGGAATTACGCTAAAAGTCAAGCCGCACATTAACGAGGGAAACATGATTCTTTTGGATATTTCTCAAGAAGTATCCGATGTTTATAAGGACCCAACTCTTGGGGATGACTTGTTAACTAATCAGAAAAAATTAGAGACACAGGTTCTTGCTGCTGATGGCGAAACCATTGTCATGGGGGGAATGACTGAAGATGCAACTTCTCGCAGTGAGCAGCGAGTCCCAGGGCTGGGGCGCATACCCGTATTGGGGCGCTTGTTTAGAAGTAATGGAAAGAAAAATACTAAGCAGAATTTAATGATATTTTTACGCGCCACAGTGATCCGCGATGACGAAGCGCTGCGTGGAGCGACTGCAGAAAAGTACGATTTCATTCGCCAGCAACAGATATCACAGAGAAAGATTGGCACTCTCAGAGGCGAGGATAAGAACTTCCCTGTACTGCCAGAATTAGTGCAGCCAGAGCCCAAACCAAATGTGATTGTTACCCCTGGCGCTTCTAAAGTCTCGGGTTCTGGAATTCATGATAACGGCACTAAAGAAGAGTAATTAACTAATGGAAAATGATTCTTTAGTTGACTCTGCGCAGGTTCCGCCGGTGGCTTTTGCAAAGCTGCCTTTTGCCTACGCCTCCGCCAATCAAGTTTTGGTGGATGAAAATCGTATTCTTCACACCGAAACCACCAGTCATAAGGTGTTGCTGGAGCTGCGACGCCATTTGGGCCGCAGTTTTCAGGTGGAACAGTTAGATTTACCTGCCTTCAAGGCGCGCTTAACCCTGTCTTATCAGAGTGGTGATGGTGAGGCCTTGCAAGCGGTAGAGGACATGGGCGCCGAAATGGATTTGTCCGCCTTAGCGGATGACATCGAAGATGGCGAACTGCTGAGTGGTGAAGGCGATGCGCCGGTCATTCGATTAATCAATGCGATTTTGTCGCAAGCGGTGACCGAAAAAGCCTCCGATATTCACATTGAGCCCTATGAAGATCGCGTCTCCATCCGCTTTCGTGTGGACGGTGTGCTGAAAGAAGTTCTCTCCCCCAAACCCCAGTTAGGGCCCGTTCTGGTGTCGCGTTTAAAAGTAATGGCGCGACTGGATATTGCCGAAAAACGTGTCCCTCAAGATGGTCGTATTACCGTGAAACTGGCCGGTCACGGCGTGGACTTGCGGGTGTCCACCATGCCCTCTGCCCACGGTGAGCGGGTGGTGTTACGTATTCTCGACCAGGCCGCAGGCGCTATTTCTCTTGATAAGCTCAACATGCCAACTCGGGTGTTGGAAGATTTTAAAACCGTGCTGGCCAAACCCCACGGCATTATCCTGGTAACCGGGCCAACGGGTTCTGGTAAAACCACCACTTTGTATTCTGGTTTGAGCCACTTAAATACGCGGGCGCGCAATATCCTCACGGTGGAAGACCCCATCGAATATGTGCTGCCGGGTATTGGCCAAACGGCTGTAAACACCAAGGTGGATATGACTTTTGCCCGTGGCTTGCGGGCCATTTTGCGGCAAGACCCGGACGTGGTGATGATCGGTGAGATCCGGGACCGCGAGACGGCTGCGATCGCGGTACAGGCGAGTTTAACGGGCCACTTATTGTTATCAACGCTACACACCAACACTGCCATAGGCGCCGTGATGCGCTTGCAGGACTTGGGTATTGAACCCTTCTTGTTGTCCTCAAGCCTTGAGGCGCTTATGGCGCAACGTCTGGTGCGCAAACTGTGCAATGAATGTAAGCAGTCACATGCGGCCACCGATGCTGAATGTGAGCGCATTAATATTCCCAAGGGCAGTGTAATTTTTAGCCCGGTTGGCTGCGAAAAATGTGATTACCGTGGGTACAAAGGTCGTACCGGTATCTATGAGTTGATTCCAGTAGATGATGTGCTGCGTCAGCTGATTCATGAAGGGGTAGGCGAACAACAAATGCTGGCCCATGCCCGCAAATTCTCTCGGCCCATAGATGCCGACGGTAGAGACAAAGTGCTGGCAGGTATTACCAGTATCGAAGAGCTGCTGCGTGTCACGGTGACTTCCTAGTTATGGGTGCATATAACTATCAAGCACTGGATGCGAACGGAAAAACCGTTAAGGGCGTTATAGAGGGCGATTCCGATAAGCAGGTGCGGGCCATTTTGCGCCAGCGGCAATTGCGTCCCCTTGATGTTCAGGCTACTCAGCAGCGGGTGCCCATAGGCACCAACGCAAAGACCAAGCGTTTTGGTTTCTCCAGTGCGCCCAAGTTGGGTTACAAGGATATAGCCTTGGTAACTCGGCAGTTGGCATCGCTTATACAGTCTGGTTTACCGCTGGATGAGGTGTTGCAGGCGACGGCTACGCAAAGTAAAAAACCCGCCGTTAAAAGCCTTATGTTGCAGGTGCGGGCCCGCGTCATGGAGGGGCTCTCTTTGGCGCAGGCTATGTCGGAAGCACCTAAGGCATTTAACAATTTGTACCGCGCCATGGTGCGCGCAGGGGAGTCCGCGGGCTTTTTAGGCCCTGTGCTGGATCAGCTGGCCGATTACACCGAGCGCAGCCAAGAGGCGCGGCAAAAAATCCAAATGGCCATGATCTACCCGATTGTACTGATGGTGGTGTGCTGCGGTGTGGTGACGGGCCTTATGGCGTTTGTGGTGCCCAAACTGATTGGGCTGTTTAAGAACAGTAAAAAAGATTTGCCTTTTATCACCGATATTTTGATCGCCTCCAGTAATTTCATTGTTAATTACGGTGTGTTTTTGCTGATTGGTATTATTGGCCTTGTAGTACTGTTTAAGCATCTGCTCAAAGAACCCAGCCGCGAACTGCGTTGGCATAAGTTTCTTTTAAAATGGCCGTTAATCGGCGAGCTTATTCGAACCTCTGAGGCCGCCCGTTATTCCAGTACCCTAGGCTTGTTGGTAAAAAGTGGTGTGCCCCTGCTGGAAGGGTTGCGTATTGCCAGCCAGGTGTTGGGTAATCGCCACATACAAAAAGCTAGCCTCGCTGTTGCTGTATCCGTACAAGAAGGTATGAGTTTTAACAAGGCCTTGGATCAGTGCGGCGAATTTCCACCTCTGTTAGTGCAAATGGTAGCGAGCGGTGAGGCCAACGGTCAGCTTGCTGAGCAGCTGCTGCATGTGGCTGCCAACCAAGAGCGCGAACTGTCTTTTACCCTGGGAACCTTGATGGGGCTGATGGAACCGGCGATGATTCTGCTTATGGCGGGCATCGTTGGGTTTGTTGTGATGGCCATCATGTTGCCTATTTTCCAGTTAAACCAAATGGTGCACTAGGCATCCTAAGGTTTAGGAATACCACTCTTCTTTTCAATTCGAACATTCCTTTAGGGGGAAATATGACTATTAAGCGTGAAGGCGGCTTCAGCCTGATCGAGATCATGGTAGTGATCGTAATTATGGGCCTGTTGTTGAGTGTGGTGGGGCCTGCTGTGTTCCAGAACATCTCCCAAGCAAAAACGGAAACGGCCAAAGCGCACATGGCCTCAATGAAAACAGCGCTGCAATCCTACCGTTTAGATAACTACACCTATCCCACCACCGAGCAGGGCCTGCAAGCCTTGGTGACTAAACCTACAACTGAACCCGTGCCGCGCAAATGGCGTTCTGAAGGTTATATGGAGAAGCTACCCATGGACCCTTGGGATCGACCTTATGTGTACACCATGCCCAGCGAGAGCCATCCCTTTGACATAGTTACTTTGGGTGCCGACGGCCAGCCTGGTGGTGAAGGCGAAGATGCCGATATAGGTTACTGGGATGAGCCCGGAGAGAAAAAGGAATAAAACCCATGGGGTCGATCTCAGTGCCTGAGCCCCAGCGGGGCTTTTCCTTGATGGAGTTGATGGCCGTACTCCTGGTAGTCGGCCTGGCATTGGGAATAGTGACCGTATCGGTGGGCCACGGAGGGCCGGAGAAACAGCTATACGATAAATTGGATCAATTTTTAATTCAGAGCGACTTTGCCGTTGAGCACGCGGTGGTGTCTGGTGAGGCGCTGGGTATCATGCTGGAACCACCCGAATGGCAGGTGGCCGCTAACCCGGAATTAGATCCCGATGAAATCGGCTGGAAATACCGCTGGCAAATTCTGACGGAAAAAGGTTGGCAGGATGTACCAAATATGCCCGCTGTCTCCCTGCCGCCGGATATTGAGATTGACGTGACCATCAGCAAAAAACGCTGGGACTGGCGCGCTAAAACTACGGATAAAAAATCCCCTGTGATTTCTATATCACCCAGTGGTGAGATCACCCCTTTTGTTCTGGAAATAAAACACGCGTTGGTGCGTGATTTTGTGCAGCACATCGAACTGTCAGAAGAGGGGGCTATAGTGTGGCGCGAGGCGGCGGAAGATGAGAAAAAACGAGATGAACGGCGCAAGAAATAACGACAAGTTCATCACGCGTGGTGGCGGGTTCACTTTGGTTGAAGTGATGGTTGCGCTCATTATCGTGGCTATGGCAGTGCCCGCGCTCTTGATGCGGATGCAATCCATGGCCAATTCATCCATTCACAATCGCAACGTTACTACAGCCCACTGGGTGGCTGAAAACCGCTTGGTGGAGGTCATGCTGACCCGTGAGATGGAGCGGCGCGAACCCCGTGGACGGGAGGGGGGCGATATGATGATGTCGGGTAATAAATGGGACTGGAATGTTGAAACGGTCGATACCAAAAACTCTGAATTCCCCGGTTTTGAAATGACCGTGCGGGCGGCGCCCCAAGGCCAAGAGACCCTGGCTGATTTGGTGGTTTATCTGTTCTGATGAAATATTCGCTGCCTAATAGCCTTCGCGGCTTCACGCTGATTGAGGTCCTTATCGCCATAGTGATCATGGCGATCATCGCTACCCTAACTGGGCAGGCTTTGCACACCGCGACCACCAGTAGTGACGCCACCAATGACGCTGTTAAGCGATTAAATTCGGTCGACCGAACTTGGACCCTGCTGGAAGCTGACCTGCGCAACGCCATCCCCAGAGCCATAGTGCCTTCCATGGGCGAGCCCATCGCGCCTGTAATCGCCAATCGATCCAATGAATATTGGCTACGTGTCTTCCGCGGTGGTGTGGTGAACCCACTGCACGCTCCACGCAGCGAATTAGTGAGGATTGGTTATAGGTTGAAGGACAATGTGTTGTACCGCGATACCTGGGTGAATATTGCCAGTATGGATGAGCGCGATGCGCTGAAACAGAAATTGATGACCGAGGTTAAGGATGTGGTGATCCGGGTTCTTTCTAACTCTGCCACCTCTTTGGCAGCTGGCCCTTGGCTGCAGGATTGGCCTGCCTCTGGCGTGCAGGCCAATACACTGCCGCGGGCCCTTGAGGTAACCATTCAGACGGAAGACTACGGCGAGATGAAGCGCCTGTTCCCGCTTTTAGCCGGGGAGGATTTTGTCTACGTACCCAAGCCGCTGCAGGGCAACAACGCCAATAACAACGGCAAAAATAACAACAGTGGCCGCAACGAAGCCCCCCAAAATAACGACAACAATTCAAACCAAGATAACTCAAGCCAGGATAACGGCAATAATTCCTCCGGCGATGATTCGTCGCAGCAGCAGGATTCCAGCGGAGGCGTTCCCAATGAGTAGGAGTCGTTTTGGGAATTCACCAGGGCGCCAGCGGGGAGTGGTGTTAATTCTGGCCATGTTCATTGTGGTGCTTGTCACCTCAATTGCGATCTCTACCAGCTGGCGGTTTGAGTTGGATATGACCAAAAACGAGAACCGCTGGCACGGTGCCCGTATTCGCAATTACGGCTTGTCAGCGGAGAATTTTGTTCTCAAATACGCCTTCGATGGTGACGACTCCGGTTACGACTGCTTAACCCCGGACATGAAAGACAATCAAAAATTAGATTTTTGGGCCGCCGAAGGCATGACCTGGGATATGAACGAGGCCTCCATTGATCTGAAAATCATCGATTTAAACCGCAAATTTAACCTCAATATGTTGGTGCACAAGGTTCAGCTCAAGCCTAACCAAAGTTTCCGGTCGCAGGCTGATCAGTACACCGAAGCGCAAAAAATGTTTATCCGTTTATTGCAGACCATAGAGGTGGACGGCCAGCCATTGGACACTGCAACGGCGATTGAAATCACTGATGCAGTGGTGGATTGGCTCGATGCTGATAGCGAGCCTACCGGCAACGGCGGGGCGGAACAAAATTATTACGACTCCTTAGAAGAGCCTTATCCCATAGGTAATCGCCCCATGATCAGTGTTTCAGAGCTGGCTTTGGTCAAGGGTGTTACGCCGTATATCTATGCGCGTCTTTTGCCGTTGGTTACGGCGATTTCGCCTGATAGTAAACTGAATATCAATACTATGGTGCCGGGGCTGGAGCGCATATTTAACGCTAAAGACGTGTTGGAACCCTTTGATGCCCGCCGCTTAGAATCCATCAAGGGCAATCCTCGCCAACAGACTAACAAGAACAAAAACAAGCAGCAGAAGAATGATGGTGGCAACAACCCCGATGATAAACCGGCGTTGTGTTCTAAGAGTCTCGATGAAGCAGTAGAGGACTCGCTCATATTGTCGGATTTGGCCATGTTGCCCAATGCACTGGATAAAAAAGCTTTGAAAGATTTTGTCGATGTGAAATCAGAGTACTTTGCTCTTTACAGCACCGTTAAAGTGGGTGAAATCACGCGGGTGAATAAGAGCCTGCTGCATCGCTCGCAAAGCATGGGGGCGGGCGCTCAAGGTTCCGATCCGATCACAGTTATTAGAAGAACCGACGGGGATTTTTGACAATTATTAGGAACGAGGCGATAAACTGCTAAATTGCCAACGGGGCAGGAATCCGCCCACTACAATAATGAATAATTGCGCAGCTGCGGCTGTGCGGGAACTGGGCTGTGGCCCGAAGCCTTAAGGGTAATCGAGTGTCTGAACGCATTTATGTCCGCAAATTAGAGAATAACCTCTGGCAATGGCGCCATGTGACTCCGCTGGGGCAATGGGCAAGTGAGTCGTTCTATACCGGGGATATCAACCTGCTTGCCGAGTCCATCAGCGGTAAACAGGTTGTATTACTACTCCCTGGCCAAAACGCAGTGTCCATGCGGGAAGAGACGGACCTAAAAGACCGTAAGCTCATCGCCAAGGTATTACCCTTTCAGGTTGAAGAGCACATTATCGATAGCCTGGACGAGTTGGTATTCGCTTACGGCCCTATCACAAATGGGGCGCTGACCCTCTGTTATGTCAATGAAGAGTACGCCCGTTCCGCCATTGAATTGCTGGAATCGCGCGGCGCTTTGGTGCAGCGGGTACTGGTGGATTACCTGGAATTATCCCGTGAAGAGGGCGCGTTTACCCTCATCCTTGAGCACGGCCAGCTTGTTCTGGCCGATGATCAAGGCAGCGGTTTGTGTGTTGAGCGCAACCTAGCACCTTTGGTCATGAGATCACTATTTACTGAGCACGAAAGGCCGCGTTTGGTGTTGGTGGCGGAAGACGAGGCTGAACTGGGTGAACTTAAAGCCATGCTGCCCGAGGCTATACTGGCTGAAGATGCTCAAACCGAAACTAGCGCCGGCAACCTTGATGAAGATGGTGCGGATGAGTACGACCTTGACGCCCCAGCCAAGCCGGTCAACACGCGCGTTAGTGAGGAGATCGGCGGTTTTTGGGACTACGTATTGGTGCAAGCCAAACCTGCCATTGATTTCCGCCAGGGAGCACTTGCGCGCAAGTTACCCTTTGCACAATGGTTTAAAGAATGGCGTATCCCGGCTGCTGCAGCTGTGGTGGCGTTTGGTTTAGCCATGTTGGCCGCTACCCTCGATCTGACCACCAGCCGCAAACAATATCGCCAATACCTCGCTGAGCGCGATGGCTTCTACCGACAAATTATCCCCGGCGCAGGCAGTGTGGTGGACCCAGTTAAAACCCTCAAAGCCAAACTCGGTGGCGGCAATCAGACACCTGGCTCTAACCTGGTGGGCATCCTCAATAACATAGGCCCCGCCATTTCGGCTCACAAGGATGTAAAACTCAGCAGTTTTCGTTATACCCATGAAAACCGTGAACTGCAGCTCAACCTGGAGGCCCGCGACATAGCCACCATAGAAGCCGTGCGCAATCAAATCGCGCAGACGGGCCTGAAGGCGGAAATCAAGCGCGCCAGTGCCTCAGGTGAGGTCAATCAGGCGCTTATGCGCATTACGGAGGGTTAACATGAATTCGATTAAAGACACCTTTTTACAGGCATCACCGCGCGAGCAGTTATTGATTGTGCTGGGCGGCGGCGCGTTGGTAGTGGTTTTATTATTTGTGGTGTTTCTTTTCCCTATGCAGGCTAAGGCCACATTGCAAAAGCGCAATGCCGATCGCGTGTTGGTGGAGCGCCAGGAAGTGAAAGAATTGGCCAGCGCGCTCTTAGGGCAACAGCAAAACCCCAGTTCCGCTGGCAGTGGCAGCCTGGTGGATATGCTCAATCGCACTTTGCCCAAGTATGAATTGCAGATGGAAGACTTTCAGCCCAACGGCAATACGGATGCTAAGGTACGCATCGCCAAGGCCGACTTAAACAAAGTGCTCGCCTGGTTAAACGAGCTGGAAAATGTTGAAAATGTCCAAATAAAAGAATTTTCCGCCGCCGCAGGCCCCGAAACTGGAACGGCCATAGCGAATCTGCGATTGCACCGAGAGTAAGCTTCATGAAGATATCCAAACCCTGGGCGATCGGCGCTCTCGTGGTGTATTTTTTGTACCTGGTGGTGTCGAATGCACCCGCCACACTGGTGAGTTCACTGCTAAACAAATCTGTACCTAATTTAAACTTATCCTCTGTCAGTGGCACTGTCTGGAGCGGCAAAGCGCTAGGCGCGAGTCTTAACCTTGAGGGCGCACCGCTTAAGTTTGGCCCGCTAACCTGGCATTTGAGCCCGCTAAAACTTCTGCTGTTAAAGGGCTGCGCAGAAATCAAGAGCGAAAAACTCTCCGGCGCTGCCTGCCGCAGCCTAACCGGCAGCCATCAGGTGGATAAACTCAAATTGGAGTTGCCAGCAGGGCTTGCGTCTAACTATTTACGTGAGGCCAATGCCTCTGTGGATGGCACCCTGTTTTTGCAGTTGGATACTGCTGTGTTCAGTAAAACCCTGCAGTTGAGCGCCTTAAAAGGCCGCGCCACTTGGGCCGGGGCCAAGGTGTCCGCCAACGGGATGGCTTTTGCCTTAGGCGATTACGCGGCTGACCTATCGGCTGATCAAGGCGCCTTGAAAGCACACCTTAAAGATGAGAGTGGCCCGATTAAGGTCAATCTTGATGCTTGGTTAAAGCCCGGTGCGCAACCTAAGGTGACGGGCGAAATTCATCCGCTGGAACATGCGCCTGAAGCCATTGGCGATGCGCTTAGCCTGTTTGCGGAAAAGAACGACGCGGGCGCTTACAAGGTGAATTACCCCATTGGCGGCTAAGGCTCTGTTGCGCAAACAATTTAGGTGGTTGGGCCTACTGCTGTGTGTGGCAGCGGGACAAGCCGAGGCTCAATGGCTGAGCGATAAACAATCCATCATGGGCACTGAAGTGTCTGTGGCGCTATGGGTAGAGGATCCTGCCAAGGGGCGCGAGGCCATCGCGGCTGTTATGCAGGATATGCGCGCCGTTGATTCGCAGTTCTCGCCCTACATCAGTACGTCGGAGCTGGCGCAGATCAACAAGCAAGCGGCGCAAAAAACTCTGTCTATATCCGCCGAAATGGCGTTTTTAATCGATAAATCCCTTTATTACAGCGCGCTGACTCAAGGGGCGTTTGACATCACCTTCGCCTCCGTTGGGTGGTTTTACGATTACCGTAAGAGCATTCGGCCGAGTGAAAAACAACGCGAAGAATTGATGCCCGCCATCAATTACCACTGGCTTGAATTTGATAAGGCTAAGCGCACGCTGCATTTCGCCCATAAAAATGTACGTATCGACCTTGGCGGCATAGCCAAAGGATATGCGGTGGATAGGGCGATTGATTTGCTCAAGGCGCGTGGAATCACCCATGCCACCGTGAGCGCCGGTGGAGATAGCCGGTTACTGGGCGATAAATTGGGCCAGCCCTGGCGCATCGGCATTAAAAATCCTCGCCCCCACAGCGACAAGGATGCGGTGATTACCCTCTTGCCACTGAGCGATAGCGCAGTGAGTACCTCAGGCGATTACGAGCGTTATTTTATTGATAAACAAACTGGCGACCGGGTGCACCACATTATCAACCCCAAAACCGGTAAGCCTGCCAGCGAAGTGATGAGCGTGACCATTCTCGGCCCCCTTGGGGTGGATACGGATGCGCTCTCCACCAGTGTTTTTGTCCTGGGCGTTAAAGAAGGGTTAGCACTGATAAACCGTTTGCCTGGCTTTGATACCGTCATTATCGATAAACAGGGCAAGGCGTTTTATAGCCAGGGGCTGACGGAGCCTGCGCACCCTTAAGTCGGTTTAATCCTATGATCCTGCGGCCTTAATTGTCGTTGCCGGGTCCCTAGCAAGTTCACTATAGTGCTGCCTCTTGGTCTTTTGTGGCTTAAGCCACAGAACCCGGCGCTGCCCGCTGTTTTAGGCCGAGCTTCAGGGAAAGCCGTGCTAAAGTAAAATTATTCAAATGTTAATAAGCCGGGCAACTCCCTTCGAGGCGCTCGGCTTTTAGTCTGTGGAACACACTATGTCCAGATTCACCATGCTCCTCGCCCTGTGTTTATACAGCTGGGGGACTTGGGCTGCCGAGGCTAAGCCTGCCGCCCCCGCTGCGCCATCAAAAAATCCGCCCGCCACCTCTCAACCTGCCGTCCAAGCGCCCGCGAAGGCGGAAGCCGTGGCGGCGCCTAGCCCCGCGTTGGGAGCGCAAATTGAAGATTTAAAAAAGGCCTCGGTGGAGCTCAACCGCGATCTTATGTTGTTGGAAGAGGACTTGTTGTTCCCCGCCTCAACTCAACTTGCGGTGTATGTATCTCTTGATGTGGGCCATTACTTTGCCTTGGACTCGGTAAAACTCACAATCGATGGGCAAATGGTGTCGAGTTATCTCTACACACCCAAACAAATTAGCGCCTTAGCCCGCGGCGGTGTACAGCGTTTGTATTTGGGTAATTTAAAAACCGGCAGCCATGAAATTACCGCGTTTTTTATTGGCAAGGGGCCTGAGGATCGCGACTACAAACGCGGCGCCACCTACACCTTCAATAAAACTCAAAAACCCGGCATGTTGGAAATTCGCATCAAGGATGAAACCGGTGCAATGCAACCCACCTTCGAATTCAAAGAATGGCAGCTGTAAGATTTCTCGCGTTTTGTTGCGCGGCAATCTTGCCGCTGGCGGCATTTGCTAAAAAGCCCCCTCCGCCCAGCACAGTGGCCGATTTGCGTTTAGGGGTGGCTCTGTATGAGTACTACCAGAATAAACCCCTGGATGCATTGAGCGAATTATTAGTCGCCCAAGCGCGCGGCGGCATAGTCGGCCATGGCAACCACCCGGACATTATGGCGGGCGGCTTTTACCTAGGTTACGGCATGGAGCGCACTGCCACTGACATCTTCACGCGGTTGTTAAACGAGCAACAAAGCCCTAAAACCCGCGATGCCGCTTGGTTTTTTATCGCTCGCCTGCGCTATGAGCAAAAAGACTGGCCCGGTGTTGAAGCGGCGCTCACCCATGTCAGCCCCGAACCCAACTGGGATCTTGCCCAGGATATTCTCGCCCTGCGCGTTAACATGGCGACAGCCCAAGACAATATGGCCGCGGCTGAGCGCCTGGCGGATCAGTTCGAGCGGGATGCTACCTGGCGGGCCTATGCCTATTACAACCTGGGCGCCGCCTATGGCCGCAAGGGTAACTTTAAAAAAGCCGCCGAAAACTTTGACTTACTCTTACACATGCGCCTGGAGCGGCAGGAGGAATTAAGCCTCTACGACAAGGCCATGACCAGTGCAGGCTACGCCTACCTGTTAAATAAACGCTACCAAGAAGCCATCGATCAATTCTCGCAAGTGCGGCTCAACAGCCCGGTGGCCAACCGCGCTTTATTGGGTTATGGCTGGGCCGCAGCCGAATCAAACAATTACAGCCTAGCCCTCAAACCCTGGACAGCGCTATCGCAGCGCAATTTGGTCGATGAAAGCGCGCAAGAAGTATTAATTGCGCTGCCTTATGCCTATGAAAAACTCGGCCGCAAACCCGATGCCCTGGCTGCCTATCAGCGAGCGGAACAACAGTATTTAAATGAAATAACGCAACTGAATACCTCCTTGCAAGCGCTGCTAACCCCAGTGTTAGACGAAACTTTAAATTTACCCTTGGATGAAGAATTAAGTTGGAATCGCTACGCCGAAGATAACAACTTGCCCGCGCAGAAAGCGTATTTTGCCGCTTTATTTGCCAAAAACGAATTTCAACACCAGGTGCAAGTGCTGCGCGATTTATTGCAAATGCGCCTGGGTTTAAGCGAATGGCAAAATAAAATGCGGCTTTATCAAGACTTAGTCGACGAGCGGGATTTAAACCGCGATGCACACATGAGTCGGTATCAACAAAGGCCTTACAGCCAACAAGTAGCGGCCTTAACGGCTCAGCGCGATGCGCTGGCTCAGCAATTACACACCGCCATTGCCAATAACGACGCCGAACTCTTGGTGAGCGGCCGCGAAGCTGAGCGGTTGCGCATTTTGCTGCAAGCACGCGCGCGGCTTAAGCGTTTACAAAGCAGCGGCCAGGCCAGTGCTGAGCAGATAGAAAAACTGCGTTTTTACAGCGGCCTTAATTTAATGGATGCCACCGAGCAGGAATCGGCCAATCGCTACGCGCTGGAGCAAAATCTAAAGATTGTTGATCAACAATTAGTGCAATTGAGTCAAACCTGGCAGCGCACCGCCGCTGAAGCGGAAACTGGCGTTAATTTCCAGTCTTTTCGCAGCCGTATCGGCACTGCGCGCAATCGCATTGATGCACAATTAAAACGTACTGATCTCGCCATTGCGGACAATAAAATTGTGTTGCGCGCGCAGATACAAGAGGCGTTGGAATTTCAGCGGGCCCGGTTAAATCAGTATTTAGCGCAAACGCGGCTGTCTATTGCCCGCCTATTGGACGAAGCGACTGGGGAGAAATATTAATGCATCCCAGAGCGCTTATTTATTTCGCCCTAATTATGCTGTCCGGCTGCAGCAGCATTTACACCGGTTTTGCCGACAAGGGGCCGTTGCTGGCGGATTTGCCGCCCGTCAAAGAGTCCGGCGACGATGATAAAATTCAGCCCAGCCAATTACCCAAGGCATCTTTAGAAGAAATTGAGCGTAGTTATAAAGCGGCCTTAGAAGTGGCCGCCGACCAAGATTTACGCCATAAAATTCAGGTGCGCCTGGCCGATATTGAAATGGCGCGCAGCCAAAATAGGCAATTACAAGCCGTTGAGGGTGTGCATTTTTCCCAAGCCATTTCTTTATACGATGAATTATTAAAACAACCGCAAACGCAAAAAGATGCTGCCACCGATGAGCGCTTAATGTATCGCTTATCTAAGGCCTATGCCCTGGACGGCAAAACGGCGGAATCAGAAGCCATTTTGGCCCAATTAGTGGCCGCACACCCGGAATCCAATTATGCAGCTGAGGCGGAATTTCGCCGGGGTGAGCAAGCGTTTAATTTACACCAATACGGTAAAGCTGAGCGCTCCTACCAGCAGGTGGTAAAAGCAGGCAAGGGCACACCGTTTTATTTAAATGCTGTGTATATGCAGGGCTGGTCGCAGTTTAAGCAGAATAAAGCGGCGGAAGCGATAGATTCTTTTACCGCCTTGCTCGATGTGTTAGTGCCAGCCGGTGTCAGCGTCGAGCAATTAGATGGTGGCAAAAAAAATCTCGCTGAGGATACGCTGCGGGTTTTAGCCTATACCTTCGCCTACCAAGAGGGCGCAGCTTCTATTACACAGGCCTATAAAACCCGTGGTGAGCGCCCCTACCAAGCACTTATTTATGGCCAATTGGCGGATTATTATTTAGAGAAAAAACGTTACAAGGATTCTGCTGATACCTACCAGAATTTTATTGGCCAATTTCCCAATAACGATTTAGGGCCGAATTATTTTGTCCGCATGATTGAGGTGTATAAAGTGGGCGGCTTCCCCAGCGAAATTCTGCCCGCCAAAGAAGCCTATGTGAATAATTACGGCATTAATAGCAGTTTTTGGGTGAGCAAAACCGAGCCCCAGCGCGAAGGGTTAAAAGTCCATTTAAAACAATTTTTAGATGAGTTATCCAGCTATTACCACGCTCAAGCGCAGCAGCAGAGCACAGCGGCTAAACTGCCTGCCAATAAGCGCAAAGGTGCTGAACCTGTCGCACCAGCCACTGCCGCCAGCTTATATTTAAAAGCCGCCGCTTATTACAACCAATTTGTCACAACCTTTCCGCAAGACAGTGCAGCACCCGTCATGACTTTTTTAATGGCGGAGGCCTACGCTGATGCAGGCTCCATGGCCGATGCGGTTAAAGCCTATGAAAAAGTGGCCTACGAGTATAAAGATGCGGGTAAAGGATCTGAGGCGGGCTACAGTGCGCTGATTATTTTGGACCAACTGGTAAAAAGCACTCAGGGTGAAGCACAAAAACAGTGGCAAGCGCACAAAACCCAAAGCGCTATTTTATTTGCCGATAATTACGCTAAAGACAGCCGTGCGGTAACTGGCCTTGCCAACGCTACTGATGATTTATTTCAGCGCGGCGATAAAACCCAAGCGCTGCAATTGGCTCAGCGCGTGGTTAATTGGCAACCGCCTGCTAATGCAGCGCAATTAAAAACGGCCTGGCTGGTGATTGCCCATACTCAATTTGAATTAATGCAATACAAAGAGGCTGAAGAAGCCTACCGCAAAGCTTTAGCCCTAATGCCGCAGTCCGATCCGCAGTATAAACAGGTTAGCGAGCGCATTGCCGCCAGCATGTTTAAAGCGGCGGAGACCAAAGTCGCTAGCCAAAATCAAACGGCAGCGGTGGAGCAACTATTACTAATTAGCAGCGTGGCGCCAGGCACCGATATCGCCATAAAAGCTCAATACGACGCGGCTAATTTATTAATGGATATGAAACAGTGGGCGCGGGCGGAACAGGTGTTGGTGGATTTTAACCGCCGCTATCCACAGCATGCATTAGCCGCCACCGTGGCACCAAAACTTGCGCTAATTTATCAAGAATTACAACAGTGGGATAAAGCCGCTGATGCGCTAGCCATTATGGCGAAAAACGACGCCAACCCAGAAGCGCGCCGTAGCTCATTATTTTTATCCGCTGAACTTGCGCGTAAATCCGGTAAAACTCAGGATGCCATCGCCCGCTACGGTGATTATGTACGCCAGTATCCACGCCCCTTTGATGTGGCCACCGAGGCGCGTTTTCAATTAATGGAATTAAATCAAAAAATGGGCGATAGCAAAGCCGCCGCCGGTTGGCAAAAAGCTCTGGTGGATGCCGATGCGGTAGCGGGCAGCGAACGCACCGCGCGCTCACGCTTTTTAGCTGCGTCTGCCAACAGCCAATATGCCGATAAAGAAATGTCGGCATTTAATGCGGTGCGTTTAACCGCGCCCTTAAAAGACAGTATTAAAGTCAAACGCGCCGCTATGGATAAAGCGCTCGCCGCCTATAAACAAGTCATTGATTCGGGTGTGCCGGAATTAACTACCAAAGCGAACCATAACGTCGGTGAAATATACGCGGCTTTGCACCGCGATTTATTAAAATCCGAGCGCCCGGCCGGTTTAGACAGCCTGGCGCAAGAACAATACGAAATTATGCTAGAAGAGCAGGCCACACCCTTTAAAGAAAAAGCCGTGGCAGTGTTAATTGCCAATGCCGAGCGCGCCTCTAAGGGTGTTTACGACGAGTGGGTGAAAAAAAGTTTTAGCGAGTTAGCCAAATTATTGCCCGCGCGCTTTGGCAAACAAGAGCAAGTATTGGAGGTGAGCAATGGCCTTGAATAAGCTCGGTGCTCATATCTTTTCCCTTTTGTTTACTTTGTGTTTGTTGGCCGGTTGCGCCGATACACCCAGCAAAGAAGCTAAGCCTGAGATGATTGCGCCCGACCCTAGCGGCAAAATTGCTCAGGTAATACCCAACCCTTATTTACAACACTCCGGTGATGCCCCCGCTGCGGCTAAAACAGAATTCACGCGTATTCAGGGTTTAATTAAAAGCGGCCGTACAGCAGATGCGATTAATGCCTTGGCTAAAATGCGCCAAGATTATCCAAAATTATCCGGCCCAGCTGTCAACCTAGGCCTCCTGTATTGGAAGCAAAAAAATTACCCTCAGGCCCAGGCGGCCTTCGAACAAGCCCAGGTAATGAATAAATACAACCCCGATGCCTATACTCAATATGCGGTGATGCTGCGCGAACAGGGCAAATTTACTGAGGCCGAAGCGCAATACCTAAAAGCCTTGGCCGTTTGGCCGCATAACCTACAAGCCCATCGCGATTTGGGTGTGTTGTACGATCTTTATTTAATCCAAGCGGACAAAGCCTTGCAGCACTTTACTCTGGCGGATCAATTAAGCGCTGAGCCGAATAAAGAGCTTAAAGGCTGGATACTGGAATTAAATCGCCGCTTAGGCAAAAAACCTGCAAAAACTGACGCAGCTAAAGCCGAGCCTGCGAATCCTGAGCCAGCAACATCCGAGGTGGCGCCATGAAAAAATACCTCTTGTTATTATTGCTAAGCGCTTCAGGGCAGGCAGCGGAAAAACCATCTCCGCCTGAGCCACAGGCCAAAGCGGATGACATCAGTATTAGCATCCACGGCAATCAAGAGCAGCCGACGGTAATGCACATAGTGCCTTGGCAGGAAGCTGGGGATAACAAAATAATCCAGGAAGTTAATAAGCCGCCTTTAAATGATCTTTTTCCGCAGATTGAACGCAGCGAGCATCAGCGCGAAGTGCGCTATTTACTCAACAGCAGTCAGGCGGAAAAAAGTGAACGCTAAGGTGTGTCCCTATTTTATTTATTGTTCGGAGGTTTGACGTTTTATGGGCTTTTTAGACGGTGTAATTAAGTTTTTCCAGGATGGCGGCAGCCACATGTATCCCATTGCGCTGGCCATGATTGCCGGTTGGGCGATGGTCATTGAGCGCTGGATTTATTTAGGTAAATCCAAATCAGTTAATCGCGATGCCTTTGAGCGCATGTTACCGCTATTAAAAAAGAAAGATTTTAACGCGGTCGTCGAAGTCGCCCGCAGCACCGATGCCCCCATAGGCCGCATAGTCGCCTCAGGTCTAGGTAAATTACAACAATCCCAATCCCGCGAAGATATTGAAGCGGCGATGGAAGAGGGCGTGATGGAAATTTTACCGCGCTTAGAAAAACGCCTGCCGATGATTGCCACCCTTGCCAACGTAGCGCCATTACTCGGTTTGTTCGGCACGGTTATGGGCTTAATTAGCGCGTTTGAGGCGGTAGGTAAGGCTGCCGCAGCGGAAAAAGCCGCGCTCTTGTCACAAAGTATTTCCATCGCCATGAATGCCACCGCTTTTGGTTTGTTAGCGGCGATCCCGCTGTTAATTATGCATTCTAAATTACAGGCTGAAGCCCTGGAAATTATCGATAGTATCGAAATGGCCACCCTTAAATGCCTGAATATTCTCTACCAACAGCCAAGTGCTGGGCGCGCTCGTTCTGCAGAATCTGTGTAGCTGTAACCTGATCCTGTGAGGTTTTTATGCGCCGAAGAGTAAGACGCAACAACGAAGGCTCCAATATCGACATCACGCCGTTTATGAACCTGATGATGATACTGGTGCCCGCTCTGCTGTTTAATGCGGTATTTACGCGCATTAATATTATCGATTTAACCCTGCCTCATGTGGCGGGTATTAGCGGTACGGCGGAAGAATTAAAAGATAAAAAAATAGAAGTCATAGTGCGCGGCGACCGCCTAACCGTGAATTTCCCAGCAGGTGTTGAAGTGCAAACGCTGCCCCTGGTCAATGGCAAACAGGATAGTGAGACGCTGTCCTTGGTATTGCAGAGCCTGAAGAAAAACCTGGCTGGGCAGGGCGTGGATAAAAAAGACATTATGATTCTCTCCGAGCCCAATACGGATTATCAAACCATAGTGTCCATTATGGATGCAGTGCGCAGTTATAAAACGGTGGTGGCGGCCTCATTAGTGAGCACCGCATTATTCCCCGAAATTGCTCTGGGGGATGCGCCAGGCTCTGTGGAATTGCCCGCACCTGCGGCTACGCCAGGAGGTGCGCCATGAAATCAAGCATGCGCGCTAAGCGCCGATACCGCAAAGAAAAACGCAAACGCCCGTTGGTGGTGTTAAACCTGGTGTCCCTGGTGGATATGTTTACCATTTTATTGTGTTTTTTATTGGTAAACGCCCCGGATGGCGAAGTGTTGGAAAATGAATTTAATGTCAATTTGCCCGAGTCAGTATCGGAAGTAAAACCCAGTGGGCATTTAACCATTACCGTGACGGCTGAAGATATCAAAGTCGCTGGGCAGTCGGTTATGCCTGTGGCGCAAGCCATCAGTGACGGCCAGGTGTTATTACCCGCATTGCAGCAGGTGCTGAATAATGAGGCCAATAAAACTCCCTATTTAACTGAGGAAGCAAAAGAAAAAGGCCGTTTTGTTACGGTGATGGGTGATTCTGCAGTGTCATACGCGCTGCTGAAAAAAATTATGGCCACCTGCGCGCAAAGTGAATACCGCAATATTTCTTTAGCGATTAATCAAATCGATGCAGCCCCGGCTGCCGCAGGAGGCACCTGATGAGTGCCTTAGTCAGCCCCAATTTATTATTACCCTGGGCGAATAATCCGCAGGAAAATCGCCGTCTTAATGTATTTTTAGGTCTCGGCGCGCTGGTTTTTGTGGTGTTTTTTGCGGTGGTGAAATGGGTGGAATTACCACCGCCTGAAAAACCCGCGCCGGTTGCCACCACCTTAATGATTGTGGATCAGCCCGTGGTATTGCCGCCGCCACCCAAACCGGTGGAGCCACCGCCGCCGCCTCCAGAGCCTGAGCAGATTGAACAGAAACCAGATCCCAAACCCGAGCCAAAGCCCGAGCCCAAACCGGAACCTAAGCCCGAGCCCAAACCGGTAAAAACCGAACCGGTAAAAACACCGGTAAAAGACACCACGGCCAATAACGCAGCCGTGAAGCTGGACAACGCCCGTAAACAAGCCGCCTCCGCAGGCGTTATGCAAGCGCAAAATGAACTGGCCGCCATGCGCGATAGCCTGGACATTAGCGATGTGGCCAAGCCCACCGAAACCACAGCAGCGCCCGGCGCCAATACGGCCGCTACCGTGGACCGCGCGGTAATTAGCTCGGGCGCTTTAGCCAAAAGTGGCGGCATTAGTGTGGCGGCTTTAAGCAAAGACACCGGTGGCGGCGGCAGCCTCGGCGGCCGTAAAGGCACGGCAGTGGAAAATAAACTAAAAGACGCCGACCAAGCTGCTGCAGCTAAACAAGCCGCTGCCAGCGCCGGTGGTGGCAAAGGCAGCCGCACGGATGAAGAATTAAAACGTGTGTTGGATGCCGCTAAAGCGCGCATAACCGCCGTTTATTACCGCGCCCTGGATGACGACCCAACCCTGCAAGGCCGCATGGTATTTAAACTCACCATCGACCCGAGTGGATCGGTATCTAATGTACAGGTGGTTTCCAGTGCGCTTAAAAATGATGACTTGCAGCGTAAAATTACCGCCTTGTTAAGAGGATTAAATTTTGGTGCGCGGGATGTAGCAGTGTATACGCAGACGGTGCCGATTGATTTGTTTCCTTCCTGATTTTTCGTTGTGTTATTTTGGCCGCTTTGAGCGGCCTTTTTAATTGGTTATTCGTAATTATGGTTTGTTGAGGTTGTCGACAGGGCGAATTAAGTGCACCTTGTACATTCCTGCCCAAAGCAGTTTTGAAAAATGAATAGATGCTCTGATTTAGATTTTTCAGTTTGCACTATTTTGGTCAAAAAGAATGGTGTTGGATGTTTAAAATGGCTTTTGGTAGACAGAAAAAATTTTTAAAACTGAAAATTATTTTGTTGTGTGTCCAAATTCGATTGGCTCATGATGGTCAGTGTCGCAGCGTTGGTTGCGTCTGATACCTTTCTCACATTATCAATGTTCCTTAAAGTCCCGCATGTTTCCCGCTTAAGTTTTGATCGACTATTGTGGGTGTGTCTGCTAAAGTATTTGGGCCCAGATATGTTTTTGAAAATAATTTTGTATGTTGGGTCTAACTTAAAACAAATGTAACGGAGCTATCGAAAATGCTTGTCAAACACTACATAAGAAATATTTTTTGTTGTTTTCTGATTTCGTCAGCTGTTGGCTGTGCCACAGTGCAGAAGCCCATCGCCTTCGATTTAAAACCTGACCCATCAAAGACAATCGGGATTGTAAAAGTGGCAGCGCCCGAAGCCGCTGCTCAATATACCGGTTCAATTGGGCTTCTTGATTTGGCTATTATCAGTGGTGCAAATGCTGGGCTTAACAAGCATTTAAAGACACAGTCGTTTGCAGGTGATTTTCAAAAACTTCCGCAAGATGTGACTAACATCCTAAAGGCAAAAGGATTTAAGGTCTCGTTAATTGAACAAGATATAGATCAAAAGGAAGCTGCAAAACTGGGCACCCCTAGTAATGGTGCTATAAAGTACAATTTTTCTCGCTATAAAAATGAGTCTGGCTTGACCCACCTGTTGATCTTGGCTATGCCTGCAGTCGGGACTACTCGGGGTTATTATGGCCCAGTTCCTCTGTCAGAGCCGACGGCACAGACTGTAGTAAGAGCTCTATTGGTTGATCTTAATACCAATAAGTTGTCATGGTATACATCTGCAACATCTACCAAAGTTATAGAAAAACCTTGGGATGAAAGTGATAAAAAATGGCCAAATTTAACCAATGCGGTGTTTGGTACGGTAGACGAAGCAACTAAGCTGATCAAGGCGGAGTTGGAAAATCCGCAGTTAGTTACGCCTAAATAATCGATGGGGCCTCGTGTTTCTTAAGGCCCCATGTTTAAGTTTCTATAATGCGTGCGAGGCCGGGTAGTTTTTTATCTCGCCTCGCAATGTTTTAAATGTGATTTTTCCGTTTGACAGATCGAGCAAATACCCTCGTTCAAAATATTCACCACATGAGTTTTTGAAGCGTATAGATGTGGCATCGCTTAGATTTTTTCCTGGCCAGGAAAGCATGTCTTGTTCAATTAATTTTGGCAACGCTGCCAGCATGTCGTTGAGAATCTTTAGGATCGTCGCGGGTGGTATTTTATTGAGGTCTCCCAGTATTTTATCCTCTTCCAGAAGTGGGGCTGACTGGAGGTGAAAGTAATTTTTGTAGACAGTCTTTCGTTGCTCCTGAGTGGTAATGGCAACACTTAAAATCAGTGATCGATAGTCAGCGCTTAGCTGTAAACTAGGCGTAATGATTATTTTGCTTTCGCTGCTTTGTTGGGGGGCGGACAATGTTTGTATGCTATAAGCCTTGGAGAGTGCGCTCGAGCTAAATGTTTGCTGCCAATCAATATTTTTTAACGTTGATAAAAGCCCCTCGGCAAGTTGGTTTTTTTGTTTTTGAGCAGCGCTGGCCATGCTAGCCTGAGCGATCCCCGCCCCGATTAGGCCCCCAGCAGCTCCTGCTGCCCCGGCGCCCGGAGCTGCCCCGGGTTGAGAGGCAGCATTAATGGATGCTTGTTGTGCAGACATGGCAATTTGTCCAGTGTTGTAACCCAAATCACTCATTGCAACATTTATTTCTTTTAGCTGTTGGGTATTCAATACGGCAATTCTAGGTGCGTCTTTATGCACATTGTTGTTGTGTATTATGTCTTTTCTGGGGCCATTGTTTGAGCATGCGGTTAATGCGCAGATTGCAATGGCCATGCTAGAGATTTTTATTGTCATTTTCCCCTCTAAAAAGTGGTCAGCTTAGCACATTGGTTGATGAATTCCCTTTGTAACTTCTCAAAAGTTACAGTGCCGTACTGTGCGGCAATTGCGAGCCGAGTTTGCCGAGCTGTGCTCAGTGGTTATCCAGCGAATGAAGGGGGGGCGAGATTCAAGGTTTTGAGGCAGGTGTCAAACCAGGTTATGTGTCGCATATGTTTGATAGGCTCTTGAAGCGCTTGCAGCCCCGATTTTTTTAGCTGGCAACCGGGGGCTATCCGCGAAGCGCGTTATTTGATCTACTCGTTTTTGTATTGAGTGCAACAAAAAATTCAAATTATCATTGAGTTAATGGCTGGGGTTTAAAATTCCTGGTCTCTGACCTGAGCCAAACAAATTGCTATTCTTTCAACTACGTGCCCCGAAGAAAACACTCGCATTTGCAAAAATCATGACGCCCAAATGCTGTTTTGCTGCATGCACTCTGGTTCACACCGACCAAGGTCGGCAGCCCATTGCCTGTAGTGGTCTAATACCCCCGGACACTTTAATGAGAGACAATAAGCTGTCAACCATTGAGGTGCCACATGAGTCAGAAACGTAGTTACAAACAGTACTCCAAAGAGTTTAAAGACGAGGCGGTAGCCCTGGTGCTTGAACAGGGCTATTCGGTTCAGGGCGCCGCGAAATCCTTAGGCATAGGCGCGAATATGCTCAACAAGTGGAAAGAGCTTTACGAGCAGCGTATCCAGGGGAAAGTGCTGGCTGAAGATGAGCGTGACGAGTTAAAGCGCCTGCGCAAAGAAGTCAAAGAGCTGCGCATGTAGAAAGAAATTTTAAAAAAGGCGAGTGCCTTCTTCGCGAAAGAAATGAAGTAAAGTTCGCTTTTATCAAGGCGGAAGCTACGCACTATCCAGTGCGCCTTCTGTGCAAAGTCATGCGGGTTAGCAAGTCGTCGTTCTATGCCTGGCAGGTGCGGCCACCCACCCTGATTACCGCAGTTGACCTTCACATACATAGCCGCATGAAAAAGTTATTTGATGATAGCCGAGACAGTCTGGGTAGCCGGGAGCTGGCGAAAAAATTACGCGAAGAAGGCATTAACATTAGTCGAGAACGCACACGCCGATTGATGAAAAGGCTTAATTTATCGGTAAAGCAGCGAATTGCTTACAAGGTCACAACTCAGCGCAAACACGGTGATGCGGTTGCCGATAATTTACTGAACCAAAATTTTAATCCTACTGCGCCCAACGAGGTGTGGGCGGGTGATATTACCTATCTTAAAACTGCTGAAGGCTGGATGTATTTAGCGATTGTGATGGATTTATTTTCGCGTCGAATAGTGGGCTGGCATATCGATAAGCGCATGACGACTGATTTGGTTAGTCAAGCGATGCGCAAAGCGGTGAACCTGCGCCAGCCACCTAAAGGGCTGGTTTTTCATAGTGATCGCGGTTTGCAGTACGCCAGTCAGTGCTCTAGGAATTTGCTGGAAGGTTATGGCATTCGCTCATCCATGGGTGATGTGGGTGCTTGTTGGGATAATGCAGTGGTTGAGCGCTTTTTTGGTAGCCTTAAATACGATTGGATATTTAAGGTAGCGCAACCAACACGTGATCATATGAAGTCTGATGTAGCGGCTTACATTCGGTATTACAACCTGCATCGGTTGCAAACCGCGAACGGGGGTGTGTCACCAATCAATTTTGAAAATACTCAAATTAAAGTGTCCGGATTAGCTTGACCACTACAGTTACGGTGGAGTTTCCGGCTGGGCCCCTATCGGTGGGTGATGATACGATTACGTCCATTACAGCGGCCAGTGTTGCTAGTGGTCAGATTCCCATTTTGCATATCAGCGATGTGATCAAAGACCGCCTTGCCGCCTATGTGCATTGGAAAGATCGGCAATCCTTAGTGCAGGCGCTAGCGATTTTGCTAAAACACTCGGTAAAGCTTGCAAGCCTAAAAGCATTTTGTGATCGCGAGGGCACTTTGGCTCTTTATCCCAACGTCAAAGCACTTTATAAAAATGCTGTGGAGCAAAGGGTAACCCGCATGGATGAGTTGGAACTATTGGTTGCTCGCTATTTAATTAAGGGCCTATAACGGCTCGGAAATGCTAAGGGCGTACTAAGCATTAAAAGCGCGATCCGTGCCGCGCAATTTAAGGCTGATTGATTGCCTTATTTGAATGGCCGCAGGTCGCTCGCCTGAGCGTGGATCACACTTAAACCCTTGGGCTTTACCCCCCATCCCCCTATAATCCCGGCTTTCGTCCCTTTTTATTGCGCCTAAGTGAAAGCCATGACTGCCATTACCAGTGAGTACACCCCCCACACCATCGAACCTGCCGTGCAGGACTTTTGGCGCGATGCCAAAGCCTTTGAAGTCACCGAAGACCCTAGCCGGGAAAAATTCTATTGCCTGTCTATGTTCCCCTACCCATCCGGCCGCCTGCATATGGGCCATGTGCGCAACTACACCATCTCGGATGTGATCGCCCGTTACCAGCGTATGTTGGGCAAAAATGTGTTGCACCCCATGGGCTGGGATGCGTTTGGCCTACCGGCGGAAAACGCCGCTATAAAGAACAAAACCGCCCCAGCTGCCTGGACCTATTCCAACACCGCCTACATGAAAAAGCAGCTCACGGAATTGGGCTTTGGTTTTGATTGGTCGCGGGAAATTACCACCTGTAAAAGCGATTATTACAAATGGGAACAGTGGTTTTTCACCCGTCTGTACGAGAAGGGCCTGGTATACAAAAAAATGGCCAGCGTGAATTGGGACCCGGTGGACCAAACCGTGCTCGCCAATGAACAAGTAGTAGACGGCAAAGGCTGGCGCTCCGGCGCGCCAGTGGAGCGCAAAGAAATTCCGCAGTGGTTTATCCGCATTACCGATTACGCCGAGGAATTATTGGCCGATTTAGACAAATTGCCCTATTGGCCCGAGCAGGTGAAAACCATGCAGCGCAATTGGATTGGCAAAAGCCGTGGCCTGGAGATGTATTTCAAATTAGAAAAACCCCTGGGCGCCCATTTGGGTTTTGATGTGTATACCACCCGCCCGGATACCCTCATGGGCGTGACCTATGTAAGCCTCGCCGCCCAGCACCCAATTGCCTTGGCCCTGGCGCAAACCCACAGCGAATTAGCCGCATTTATTGATAGCTGCAAGGTGCAATCGCTGGCTGAAGCGGATATGGCCAATATGGAAAAGCGCGGTATGGATACTGGCCTTAAAGCCCTTCACCCCATCACAGGTGAGCCGGTGGCTTTGTGGGTGGCCAATTATGTGTTGATGGATTATGGCACCGGCGCGGTTATGGCTGTGCCCGCCCACGACCAGCGGGATTTTGAATTCGCGCAAAAATATAACCTGCCCATTAACCAAGTGATTGCGCCCTTGGATGGCAGCGCAATTGATTTAAGCGCAGCGGCCTATACGGAAAAAGGCAAATTAGTAAATTCCGGCGAATTTACCGGCCTTGAATTTGCCGCCGCCTTCGACGCCATTGCCACCACCTTAGAAGCCCAAGGCCGTGGCCGCATTACCACCAATTACCGCCTGCGCGATTGGGGTGTGTCCCGCCAGCGTTATTGGGGCGCGCCTATACCTATGTTTAATTTGCCCAGCGGCGGCGATATTCCCGTGCCGCTGGATCGCCTGCCGGTGTTATTGCCGGAGGATGTAGTGATGGACGGCATTCAATCCCCCATCAAAGCGGACCCCAACTGGCGCCAGGCAGAGTTCAACGGCCAATTGGTGGAGCACGAAACCGACACCTTCGACACCTTTATGGAATCCAGCTGGTATTACGCCCGCTACACCTGCCCGAATTTTAAAGACGGCATGCTGGACCCAACCGCTGCAAATTATTGGTTGCCGGTGGATCAATATGTAGGTGGTATTGAGCACGCTATTTTGCATCTTTTATATGCGCGGTTTTTTCATAAACTCATGCGCGATGAAGGCTTGGTTAAATGCGATGAACCCTTCGAGCGATTGCTCTGCCAAGGTATGGTAAATGCTGAAACCTTTTTCAAAAAAGACAGCGAAGGGCGCATTGATTGGATAGCGCCGGACCAAGTGCGTGTGGAAAAAGACGAAAAAGGCCGTTTAATACAGGCTTTTCATGCGCAGACTGGCGAGCCGTTGGAATTTGGCGGTGTGGTAAAAATGTCGAAATCAAAAAATAACGGCGTGGACCCGCAAGACGTTATTAATTCCCACGGCGCCGATACAATTCGTTTATTTAGCATGTTTGCCGCACCGCCGGAGCAGAGTTTGGAGTGGACGGATTCCGGCGTAATTGGCGCTGCGAATTTCTTAAAAAAACTTTGGCGTGCGGTGTACCACCATTTGGCCGCAGGCGAGCCAGGAATTTTAAATGCAGCCGGTTTAAATCAAACACAAAAAGACCTGCGCCGCAAAACCCACGAGACCATTAAAAAAGTCAGCGATGATTTCGGCCGCCGCCAGGTATTTAACACCGCCATAGCTGCAATCATGGAATTACTCAACGAACTCGGCCGCCACGCCGACCGCGCCACTCCCGAGGGTTTAGCCGTGGAGCGCGAAGGTTTGGAAGCGGCCGTTATTATGCTCGCCCCCATAGTGCCGCATATTACCCATGTATTGTGGGAAGCTCTGGGCCATAAAAATTTATTAGATACCCCTTGGCCTGTGGTGGATGAAAGCGCCTTGGTGCGCAGCAGCGTGACCATAGTGGCGCAGGTTAATGGCAAATTACGCGCACAGTTTGAAGCGCCTATTGATGCACCGGCGGAAGAGTTGGAGCGTTTGGCGCTGGCGGAAGCGGGGGTGCAGAAATATATGGAAGGGTTTATTGTGCGTAAGGTGATTACGGTGCCGAATAAGTTGGTGAATATTGTGGTGGGGCCGTAATTATTCTTCATAAAAAACCCCGCGTGAGCGGGGTTTTTTATGGCCTGCTATTCTTACAAAAATGGGCATGAAAACCGATTTTATGGCCAGATGGCTATGAATGTTTTTTAGTGTGCTTTAAGGTGCAAGTTCTAATTGTGATTTTTATAATTTCTATTCGGGAGATTCAGGTGAGTGGGTTGCTAAGGTTTTTTGGTGCTCTAATTATAATGTTGAGTGTGACCGATTCGTGGGCGCAGGGTCGGGAGAAAATAGTCGATGGCGATAATGTTTACTTGATGCCCCATGAAACAAAGCGTTTATACCGTTTTAATGCGGTAACGCAAGCTAAAGAGATGGTGTTGGAGTTTGATGCGGCACCGCAGGCTTTTTTTGCTAAAGGCAACAATGTATACGCTTTAATTAATGGGGGGGTTTTCGCTTTTGATTTGCAGACAAAGATTCTGCGGAAGATTCAAGATTTTCAATATTTTTATTCTGATTTTGTTGCGTGCGGCGACCAATTGTTCCTGTATTCCGAACCCGGGTTGTATCGAATCGAAAATGATCGGATGGTTAAGATGGATGTTGCGACGAATCAATTTCATGCGGTTGCTTGTGATAGGGGCAATGCCGAAATTCTGGCTTTGGAGCGGAATGGATTGAGAAGAATAAAAATTGGTGGTGCAAATTCTGCTTCCAGCGATGTGCAATATCTTGGAGTGGATTTTTATGGAGTGCAAGGCTGGTTATCAACAGGCGAACAATATTTTATCGCAAGTAATGGTGCTGTAGTTCTCACTCGTGATGGCGCCGTTGGTGCAAAGCTACGACCTGGAATTGTCGATTTAACCTTCTATAAGGGCCAGCCGGTGGCGCTTGAGAGTGCTGGTCGATTAAGTATTTACACCAATTCCAACGATCTGATAACGCAAATTTGGGTGCCTGCAAAAACACAGTTTATAGAAGCCTTTGGTGATGCTGTGTATCTGTTTCAAATCATTAATTCAGAGTTGGTGGTTGATGCAAAAGTTTTAACTGCAGAGCTTGTGAAAGAGCCAGAGTATGCAGGGCGATCTTCATATTCATATGCAGTTACCGATAACATGGATCAAGTATTCTTGGTTGATGTTGAAAAGCGATTGATAAGAAGGTGGTCTTTACAGGCGGGGGCGTTCCTGCCTCCAATTGCTTTGCCCTTTGTTCCCATAAATGTCTATTTCTCGGTGAGTATGAATCGGCTTTTTGTCGAATATCCAAATAAAATCGATTTCTATGAATTTAAAGAGGGGGGTGTGAATAATGGTATTTTTGCGGCGGACACTTTGCCCACGGGAGAGTTTTTTACTCTATTGGATAAGGCTTATATAAAAAGGGCTGAATCTGACCCTGAATCTGGGCGAACCTATTATAAATATATGGCTCTCGAGCAGATCGGCACCACTGTCGCATCCCATGTTAGCGATTATCTCGGCTTTTTCATGTTCGAAGATGCTCAATCCTCCGGTGCGATGTACAATTTGGGTGAACTATCGTACCCCAGTTTGTATTTCAGAAAAATTGATACCGCGACTGGAGAAACTCAGACTATGGAGTTGCAATCATATGATTTCTCTCTCTATCGCGGTAGGCGTCCAATCTTCCCGCCCTATGAATTCAATTCATTCCATCGCCAATTTGTTACCGGGGCTGGTTTGGTTTTTAATATTGACACGCAAAAATTAACGGCTGACTTTGGTCACCCCGTTACATCATCTGCTTGGCTTGGTAATGAATTGTACGCAATTCGTGACGGCGGACAAATTGTAGATCACTGGAATCCAACTCAACAGAATTACACATCCAAATTATTGCCAAATCTCACCAACGCTAGAATTATCAACGTAGGTGAAGCATTGGTTTTAATTGCAGAAGGTAAGAATGGTCTTAAGTTGATTGCCTACAATGTAAATAAACTTAATGACCAAGATTCAGATGGGGTCAACGACCTCTCCGATAACTGCGAAACTGTGAGCAATCTCGATCAGTTAGATCTTGATGGGGATTTTTTGGGTGACGGGTGTGATGCAGACATCGATGGTGATCTTGTGCCAAATCAGATCGAAACAGGTGCTGGGAAGAACCCGTTTTCCGCTCTCGATTTTTCGGGTGACTCAAATAACAATTTAACACTTGATATCGACGAATATTTAAGCTCAGGGCAATATCCAGATGTTTCTTCTGGTAATTCATCTGTTGCAAATTATTCAATTGATTTTGAAGGGGATGATTCTGTAAAGGTTGCAGATGTGGGTAATTCCCATTGGGCGGTAATTCCCGGAGGTTATCTCAGTGGCTACGCCTTGGCGTCTCCAACAGTGATGCATTCGGTGGCCGGTGACGGTAAAAATGCTGAGTTAATATTAGGAAATCCTTGTCGAGAATCCTGCTCGTTGAGTTTTGTTGTTCAAGGAATTGTACCTGGTAATTCGATGCAGCTGTCCATCGAAGGTATCGATTTGCCCGGAGGGAGTTTTACTGAACTTCAAAATGGTTGGAGAAAGTATCGATTTGCGCTTCCTGCGCATGGATCAAAAATTAAACTGCATTTTGAGTACGATGAGGCCAATTTATATACCCGATATGGCCGAACATTTTTAATTGATAATATAAGATTTGCGATTGATGCGAGCGGAGCAGCGACGGGAAATTTAAATTGTGCCATCAACAGCGAAAATCCGTTAGAGGTTAATGAAGGTGTTTTCTCAGAAATATGCCAGGCTCAAGAGCGTGACGATGATTTTGATGCGGTACGTGTTGGCGATAATTGTCCGCATCAGTCCAATAATGACCAGGCTGATTTGGATCGAGATGGGGTAGGTGATGTTTGTGATGCAGATGCTGACAACGATGGCATCGAGAATTATATCGAAAATCAGTACCCGTTTATGAGTCGAATCAACCCTGCAGATGGCGCCTTAGATTATGATCAGGATGGCGTTAATAATTATTTTGAAATTATCAACGGCTATTCGCCCGCTGCTAGGGATGTTCACGTGCCAGAGCCATTGTTTGATTTTTTTCCTTTGGGTGTAATTAATTATAAGTATATCGATAAGCAGGGAGCGGTAACCTACGTGTCTCAAGCGAAAGCGACAGACAGCAATAAGTTTATAAAATCGATTGGCGACGATACGATTTATTATGAGGCCAGAGGCGACGGTATACATTTTCTAAAAATAGAATCCGTCTTAACAAAACAAGCAATTGAGATGGATATGGTTGAAGTGCCGAGAGCTGCTTTGCTTGGCCAAAAAATCTCTGGAGTGGCCAGCGCGAAGTTTCTTGTGGACGGCAAGCCCGTAAGCGCGGAGTCGGTAGAATATTCCTCAGTGCTTTCTCGCAAAGGCACTATGCAGTATAACAATCAGCCAACTCAATTTTTGGAATTTGATCAGAGCATTAAATTTCAATCCGAGGCTGCTCCAGAGGTAACTAAATTACGCCTTCTTAAAGGGGTTGGTGTCTTTTCTGACGGTGAATTAACCTTGGAGTCACATACGGTCACTCGATTGGATCCCTACCTTGAATCTGTCGCCCAGCCTCCCGCAACGACACCGAATCCTGCCAATCCAGGAGTTCAACCTGCGAAAAAGAAAAAGGGAGGCAGTATTGATCTTGTGTGGATGCTAAATTTAATCTCGTTGGCGATATTTTTTAGGCGTAGCCATTATTAGGTTTGGAATGTTGCGCTCAGCGCAAATTTTCAGAACTATTTTTTTTCAATCGCACGCGATTAAACTTGCAATAAATTATCCCAATCTATTCGCAAGCCATTCAAGAGCACAAATATATGCCGAAAAGACCCACTTTGGGAATATTATTGCTGCTAGCGTTAACCGGCGCCTGCGCCTATAACACCGCCTATAACACCGCCCAGCGCAGCGCGCAGGTGGAGTGTAATAAAGAGCCGAACCAAGAGCTCTACCAACGCTGTATGAAAAATAATTCCATGCCCTATCGAGAGTACAAGGCCGAGAAAAATCAGCCTTAAACCCATTCAAAAAATCCGCGCGCCATTGGGGGCTGCTATGAGTCATTACGAGAAATTACAGCAACACTTCACCAAAATTTCCCACTACAACCACCTAAGCGCCATTTGCGGTTGGGATCAGTCCGCCATGATGCCGTCCGGCGGTAATACGGCGCGGGGGGAGGCTATGGCGGAGTTGGCGGTGTTGATTCATCAAAATACTACGGCGCCGCAGTTGGGTGAGTGGATTAATAACGCCGAGCAGGAGCCATTAAATGCGCAACAGCAGGCGAGTCTCACGGCCATGAAACGCCGCTGGCAGCAGGCCAGCCAAGTGCCGGAGGATTTGGTACAGGCGCAGTCTTTGGCGACTTCAACCTGTGAGCACGCCTGGCGGGAGCAGCGTAAAAATAATGATTGGGCGGGGTTTAAAGCGAATTTAGATAAGGTAGTGAAGCTTGCGCGGGAAGAAGCTGGTGTGCGAGCGGCGGGTACATTATTAACTCGCTACGATGCGCTGCTGGAATTATATGAGCCGGGTATGACGGCGGCTAAAATTGACCAATTATTTGGTGAGGTGAAAAGCTGGCTGCCGGATTTTATTGCCCGTGCGGCGGATATTCAAAGCCGTAAATCGATTCTGGTGCCCCAGGGCCCTTTTACCATTGCCCAGCAAAAAGAATTGGGCCTGGCGGTAATGGAATTATTGGGATTTGATTTTAACCATGGCCGTTTGGATGTTAGCACCCATCCGTTTTGCGGCGGTGTGCCCAGCGATGTGCGCATTACCACGCGCTACGATGAAAGCGATTTTATGAAAGCGCTGCTGGGCGTTATTCACGAAACCGGCCACGCTCGCTACGAGCAAAATCTGCCCGTGAATTGGCGCAATTTACCGGTAGGGGAGGCGCGCTCTATGGGGGTACACGAATCCCAAAGCCTGTTTTTTGAAATGCAGTTGGCGCGCTCGCCGGAATTTAGCCAATTAATTGCGCCTATGGCGGCGCGCATTTTAGGCCGCCAGCAGGACCCGGCATTTAATCAGCAGAATTTATACGCCTATAACACCCGTATGAAGCGTGGGTTTATCCGCGTGGATGCCGATGAGTTAACCTATCCTGCGCATATTATTTTGCGTTATGAAATCGAGCGCGCCCTTATGGAGGGTGGTGTTGAGGTGGCGGATATTCCCGATTTATGGGCCGAAAAAATGCAGGCCTATTTAGGTTTGTCCACTGAGGGCAATTATAAAGACGGCTGTATGCAGGATATTCATTGGCCTTTAGGTTCCTTCGGTTATTTTCCCTCTTACACCCTCGGCGCTATGTATGCGGCGCAATTGTTTAATGCGGCAAAACAGGCTACGCCTAAGCTCAGCGATAAAATCAGTGCCGGTGACCTAGCGCCTTTGTTCACTTGGTTAAATGAGCATATTTGGGCTAAGGCGAGTTTTTTGCCTACGGATGATTTAATTGCCGGCGCTACCGGTGAGCCGTTAAACGCTAAATATTTTAAACAGCATTTAGAGCAGCGTTATTTGCAAACGCTTTAGAAGGCGCCATGATCCAGTTTTATTTAAGCAAAGATGCCGCCGCCGACTTAAAACATCTGGTGGAGTCGCCTAGCCCTGAGAATTATCAGGCGATGCAGTGGTATGTGCACCGCGTTACGATTGCGCGGCGCAAATGTATGATTGCCATGGAAAAACAAAGCCGCTACGCCATCACTTTTTGTGGTCTCACTAAAAAAGAATTTGCCGATTTTCCGCAATTATTCAGTTATTGGTTTTCGCTGCATGGGCTGGCATCGGTGGTGGAGCAATACGGCCAGGACGATGTATTGGAGCAGCGAGTGTTGGAGCTTGCGCAGGTGATTGCCGATGGGCAAACCTATCAGCAGGGGTTTGATCGCTCGGTGATGGCGCATATTAATCAGGTGGTGGATTTGTTGCGTTTTTTCGTGGAAGAGCGTGGTTACCCGTTGCCGGTGGAACCGCGTGAGGCGGCGATTTTTGCCAGCGAGGCCAATGAACAGCTCAAAAACGTGAAATCACAGGATTATTTTGTGCCTGCGAGGGAATTTAGAGGTTTTTGGATGGGCCTGTTAAACCTTAAAATACCGGCGCAAGCCTCGTTTAAACCTGCAAAAAATAATGAGCCAAACTATACGGATAATGTGATTCGGGTAGATTTTGGTAAGAAGCAACATAAAAAATAGCTAAAGTTTTAGTGCGTGGTTTTGGTAAACAGTTTTCTCAGTGGTTATCTGTTAGCCCAGAAACCCCACCCCAGCCCTCCCCTTAAAAAGGGGAGGGAGCAAGATAGTCTTGAAAATAAGCGAAATTTCTTCGTATAAGGTTTTGTGGCGCCTCCCCGTTGTCCACTAATTGCAAGAGCAATTTGCACAGCGCAGTTGCTCTGCGGGTAAACCACAGGGATGTGGTTTATGCACGGGGAGGCTGGGTGGCAATGTCATTGAGTTAAGGCAACTCTGATTAAGGGGTATTTTCAAAACCGTCGCGGGCAGGAAGCCCGCGCCGGAGCTACATGGATGTACTCGTGCGTTTTTGAAAATACCCCTGAATCAGAGGTTCCTTAAGAATTTTCAGAATAGGAATCTTCCGTAGGGGCGCCCCTTGTGGGCGCCCAAACCTTTGCGGCTACTGATATTTTTCTAGCGACTAAAATTGGGCGACCACAAGAGTCGCCCCTACAAATTCCGTTAACTGAATGACATTGGGCTGTGGGGGAGCTGGCAGAGGGCAAAATCTTCAATAGATCCAGATGAAAGTCTTAACTGAATGACATTTAATCCCAACCGTCCCTTTAAAAAAGGAGGGAGCAAGAACATCCCTAACGCGAGCAAAGAGTTTTTTATCAAGATTAGTGTGTTGACACACTCGGTTGGAATGCTGGCGCAAACCTGGATTTTTGAGCCGCAGCCACCTGAAATTGCGCGTGTATTGTTGAAAAAGAATAGGTATGCGATTTAAGCGGAGGTTGCTTAGCTTTAAACGCTACCCTCGTCATCATCCCCCAATACCAAACCCCCGCCCGCCTCTTTGGAGCGCAGTACACACAAATTGGCGGCGTTCATAAGCTCATCTAGGCTGTGGCCAAGCGCGTTGGAAACCCCGGCGCTAAAGCTTACGGCAATCTGTTTATCGCCGAGCGCAATGGGCTCGCGCACGCGCTCTTTAATTAAATCCACCAGGGCGACCGCTTTGGTGTTATCCAGGCCGTAGAGCAGGGCGTAAAACTCTTGGCCACCGGAGCGGGCGAATAAAAAGCGGCTAAAGGCGTGCATGAGTTTTTGCGCCACAATCCGCATGATTTGATCTCCCGCGTCGTTGCCGTAGCGGGCATTAATATCGCGGAAATTATCCAGGTCGATGACTACAGCGGCTATGGAGACTTTTTTCTCCCGTGCTTGATTGAGGAGCGCTTGGCCCTGTTCGAAAAAATAATGCCGGTTATAGGCGCCGGTGTAAAAATCTCGGTAGGCGCTGTCGCGGATGATTTCGATCATCTCCAACAATTCAATATTGTGGTTCACCCGGCAGAAAAATTCTTCATGGTTAAAGGGTTTGCGCAAAAAATCGTTGGCGCCATTTTTAATGAATTTAGCCGACAGGGCGCCGTCGTTTTCGGAGGAGAGGCCGATAATAATCAGGTCGGTTTTTTCGTATTTTACCCGCAGGTTTTGCACCAGCTCAAAACCGTCCATGCGGGGCATGTTGTAGTCGGTAATCAGTAGGCGAATATCCGGGTGTTCGATAACGGCTTTTATCGCATCAACACCGTCTATGGCTTCTAAAACCTGGTAGTGCTGCAGGTGGAGTAATTGGGTAATAAATTTACGGCTGGTGCTGGAGTCGTCTACTACCAGCACTTTTACCTGGGCATTTTTAATTAAGCGCACCAACAAATTGCTGACATAAACATAGGAAAAGCGGCCCTCTTTGGTGACGTAATCCACCACGCCTTTGGCCAGTAATTTCTCCCGCCGTGTTGCATCGAAGCTGCCGGTGAGCACCACAGTGGGAATTTTGCGGCTGAGGCAATAATCGACGATTTCCCCGTCCGGGGCGTCGGGTAGGTTTAAGTCCACCACGGCGGCAAATAAATCGCTGCCGATTTGCTCGATGCAGGCCTGGGCCTGAACGAAACTCTCGGCAAAAACAGCCTGGTAATGGGGGTTTTGCCCCATGACGTGTTTGATGATTTTCATCACCATGGGGCTGTCTTCAACGACGAGAATGGTTTTCATGCCTACTTGCCAAGGTAAGTTCCTTTGGCAAGTGTAGATCAGGATGGCGCCTTTAGCGGCGGCGGGCGCGCCCGTCACTGGGGCGGCGGGCACCGGGGCGGCCGTGGCCTGGCCTGCCCGCGCCTTTGCCGCCGTGGGGGCGGCGTTTTTCCACGCCTACTGTGGAGGGGGGCTCTTGGGTGAGTAATTCCAGCGGCGGCTGTTCACAGACAATCGGGCGGCCCAGCAATGCTTCGATGGCGGGTAGGCGGAAGGCGTCGTCTTCACAGGCGAAGCTGATGGAGATGCCTTTGTTACCGGCGCGGCCGGTGCGGCCTATGCGGTGTACATAGTCCTCAGGTTCTTCCGGCAGGGTGAAATTCACCACGTGGGAAACGTCATCTATGTGGATGCCGCGCCCGGCCACATCGGTGGCCACCAGCACTTGTAATTGCCCGGCTTTAAAGGCGTCGAGGGTTTTGATGCGTTTGCCCTGGTCCACATCGCCGGACAGAATGCCGGCGCGAAAGCCGTGTTCGCGCAGGCGCTCGTGCAGGCGGCGGCATTCATCGCGGCGGTTGGCAAATACAATCAGGGTTTCAATACCCTCTTGCTTGAGTATGTTGTACAGCAGCGTGTACTTTTCCTCCGTAGAGACTAGGTAAACATGCTGGGTGACGCGGTCGGTGGCGACGGACTCGGCTTCAATTTCTACCTTGACCGGCTCATGCATCCATTGCTTAGCCATGTCGAGAATTTCTGGAGAAAAGGTGGCGGAAAAGAGCAGGGTTTGGCGGTGGCTGCTGCGCGGTGCCATGCGCACAATGCGGCGCACCTGAGGGATAAAACCCATATCCAGCATGCGGTCGGCCTCGTCGATTACCAGCACTTCAATTTGGTCGAGGTGAACGTCTTGATTGCCGCAAAAATCCAGTAGGCGCCCCGGTGTGGCCACCAGAATATCGACAAACTCCTTGTGCAATTTCTCCTGCTGTTTGCGGTAATCCATGCCGCCGACAAGTGCATGTACGGTTAGGCCTGAGTATTTACACAAAGCGCGTGCGTCTTCGGAGATTTGCACCACCAATTCGCGTGTGGGCGCGATGATCAGGGCGCGGGCTTCGCCTGCGTAACGAGGCTCGGGCGCGGGGCGGGCGAGTAGGTCTTCAATCACGCCGATCATAAAGGCGGCGGTTTTACCGGTGCCGGTTTGCGCCTTGCCCAATACGTCGTGGCCGGCCAGGGTGTGGGGCAGGGATTGGGCTTGGATGGGGGAGCAGTATTGAAAGCCTAGGTCGGCTATGGCGTGGAGGACTTCGGTGCGCAGGTTTAAATCCTGAAAGCGCGTTTTGCCAGCGGCGGCGGGCACTGGGTATTGGTCTGGGCTCCAGGGGTGCTGATGGGGTGTTTCTTGGCTCAAAGGGGGCCTCGCGGTGTGTCATCAAATAGTCTTAGGCGGCAGTCTAGCATGCCGAGCGCTCCCTTCATGCTATACCTGCTATGGCTTAGTTGACCCTGGGACGCGGTTGCGATCAGCGGCTCACCTGCAGTAGTGGGGTTAGCCGCTAGGATTCACCTGCTAAAAGCCGCTGGGTTAATTACCTGCTTTGCCTGTTGCACTGGGCTGGGATTCTTGGCAGAAGTGTCAATACTGTTATGATGCCGCCACACAAAAGTTCACCTATTTACGGATTTGATTTATGCACAATCGCTCCATTTCGGTTATCGGCTTGGGTTATGTTGGCTTGCCGGTGGCTGTGGCCTTTGGTAGATCCAAACGCACCCTAGGTTTTGACATCAACGCCACCCGCATTAGCGAGTTGCAACAGGGCGAGGATCGCACCCTTGAGGTGAGCGAGGCTGACTTAGCCGCCACGGATATTGTGTACTCCTGCAACCAGGAGGATTTAAAACAGGCGGATTTTCATATCATCGCCGTGCCCACACCCATCAATGAAGCCAAACAACCGGACCTTCGCCCCCTCATCAGCGCCTCTCGCACTCTGGCGCCCCAGCTGAAAAAGGGCGACATCATTGTGTATGAATCCACCGTATACCCCGGCGCTACCGAAGAAGACTGTGTGCCGGTATTAGAGGCCGGTTCAGGCCTGGTGTGTGGCAAGGATTTTTTTGTGGGTTACTCCCCGGAGCGGATTAACCCCGGCGATAAAGAACACACCTTCACCAAAATTACCAAAGTGGTCTCCGGCCAGACGCCTGAGGTGCTGGATATAGTGGCGGCGGTGTACGGCAGCGTGGTGACGGCTGGTGTCTATAAGGCTTCATCCATCAAGGTGGCCGAAGCGGCCAAGGTGATTGAAAACACCCAACGGGATTTAAATATCGCGTTGATGAACGAGCTGGCGCTGATTTTTGACCGCTTAGGCATCGACACCCTGGAAGTATTAAAAGCCGCTGGCACCAAGTGGAATTTCCTGCCCTTCAGGCCGGGGTTAGTGGGCGGCCACTGTATAGGTGTGGACCCTTATTACTTAACCCATAAAGCGGAAAAAATTGGTTACCACCCGCAGGTGATTCTGGCCGGGCGGCGCATTAACGACGGCATGGGCGCCTATATCGCCCAGCGCGCCATCAAACAACTTATTCTCTCCGGCCACTCCATTAAGGGCGCCCGTATCGGTATTTTCGGCCTGACGTTTAAAGAAAATTGCCCGGATTTACGCAATTCCAAGGTAATTGACGTGATAAACGAATTCGCCTCCTACGGGGTGGAATTATTGGTGCACGATGCCATGGCCGACAGCCACGAGGCCGAAGAGGAATACGGCGTAAGCCTGGTAGAGCTGAGTGCCATGCAGAACCTGGATGCCGCAGTATTTGCCGTCGCCCACAGCGAATACAGCGCCCTCTCGGCCGCTGCCGTGAAAGCGAGCCTAAATCCTGGCGGTGCTGTATTTGATGTGAAAGCCATGTTTAACCCGGCTGATTTTGCCGCCGTGGGTGTGCCTTATTGGCGTCTATAATTCATTAAGGTGTAATAGTTAAAACAACAAAACCCGGTTTAGCCGGGTTTTGTCGTTTTTGGCGGGTCTTTTTCACTCTGACCGTGTTGGTGCCCAGTAAGACCAGCCCCCTATTCCCTGACAGAAGACGAACGTGGCGCCTTCGCCCGCTTAATGTGGGCGAGGGCAGAGTGAATCAGGTGGATTGTTGGTGTCGCGACGTTGATAAGTAACTCATGGGTTAATAAATCAATGGGCAAGCGCGCCTCCGGCCAGTAAACTGCCCGCACCTTAAAAACCCGCTTCGCGACGGGTGCAAGGTGATGTACAAGGAATGGCAAACTCCTTTGCCTAGAATAAATTCCACAACCCATGCGTTGGAGGCACTATGCACAGACAAGAATTACCCACCCTCAAACCGCTGGCTCTGGCCATTGCCTTAAGTGCAACGAGCAGCGCGTTACAGGCGCAAGATTCCCCCTTAATTGAGGTGCTGGTCACAGCGCAAAAGCGCAGTGAAAATTTGCAAGATGTACCTATTTCCGTCGCCGCCGTCAGCGGCAGCAAACTTGATGAAGTGGGTGTTGAAAATATCGAAGACCTCACCAAACTGGTACCCAATATTCATTTAACCCAAACCGGTTTAAGCACTCAGATGCGCATTCGCGGTATAGGCTCGGATAACAGCCAGGGGTTTGAGCAATCGGTGGGCACCTACAAAAATGGTATTTACCACGGCCGCGCCCAGCTCTTAAGAGCGCCTATTTTTGATATGGAACGCGTAGAGGTTATGCGCGGGCCGCAAAGTACGCTGTTTGGAAAAAACTCCATCGCAGGCGCTATTGATTTAATTACTGCGCGCCCCACCGATGATTTTACCGGCAAGCTCGATACCAGTTATGAAACCCAATTCGGCACGCGGGAAATTACCGGCATTATCTCCGGCCCCCTAACCGATACTCTCAAAGGCCGCTTAGCACTGCGCGGCTACGACGACCCAGGTTATTTTTACAATACCTTCAACCACCAGCACACCAACCAGCAACAAACCACGGGCCGGTTAAGTTTGGATTGGCAGCCGCTGCCGGAATTAACCGTGCAATACACCGGTGAAAAAAGCCGCTCCGATTCAGCGGGTCGCAATATCGAAATCGTGCGCGATGACCCGAATAAAAAAGGCCTCAATTTCGCCACCACCTTTAAATTGCTCACGCAAAATAACACCCTGGAGGGCAATGCCGATTATAAACGCCAGGCGGATGCACCCGAGTACAGCGATAACAATGTGCAAAGCCACAGCCTGATCGCCAACTATGATTTAAGCAGCATGACGCTCACCTCCACCACAGGCTTGGTGAAATACGATTACCAAGAAAATTGCGATTGCGATTTTAGCAGCGTGAATTTATTTCAATTAAATCTGCACGAAGACTACAAACAAATCAGCCAAGAGCTGCGCTTAACCTCTGCGCCAGGCCAGACTTTTGATTGGTTGGCCGGTGTATTTTTTCAAAATTATCAGCAGGAGTTTGGTGACCGTTTTTCGGTTAATGATAAATCCGGTTTGTTCCCCGTTGCTAAAGCTGGTGGCCGCCCGCTGCCTGCAGCCTTTGGTAACACCGGTATTTTCCGCAGTTTTGATCAGGAGTCTGATACCTGGGCGGCATTTGCCCAAGTGGCCTGGCATTTTACCGATGCGAGTCAATTAATTCTGGGTGGCCGCTACACGGCGGAAAGTAAAGACAGCCATAAATTAATTAATATGGCGAATATTGATGGCGTAGCCATTACCGATCCCGCTCGTTTAGCCTCGGCGGCTTATGTGTATAAAGCGGTATTTAAACTCGACACACAACAAACCCCTTATGCACCTTTATTAAATGCGATGGGGCAACCGGTTATAGACCCTGCCACCAACCGGCCGCGCCCTTTGGTGCCGAATCATCCTGGGCATGATTTACACGGCTCGCGCGATGAAAATGCCTTTACCCCGTCCATTAAAATTCAACACGATTTTAATGACGATTTAATGGCCTACGCCAGTTACGCCAAAGGCTTTAAAGCTGGCGGTTTTGACCCTCGCTCCAACAGTAATGAGCATTATGAGTTTGAAGACGAGCAGGCTAATGCCTATGAGTTGGGTTTAAAGTCCACCCTGGCCGACGGCGCTTTGGAGGTGAACAGTGCATTTTTCCGCACCGATTATGAAAATTTACAAATCAGTCAATTTGATGGCGGTGTAGGCTTTAACGTCGGCAATGCCAAAGACACCCAAGTGCAGGGTGTGGAACTCGATGGCCGCTGGGCCATGACGCAACACATTATGGCGACTTACGGCATTTCTTATCTGGATTTTGAGTATCAGGATTTTAAAAACGGCAACTGTAATAAACCGCAAATTGATGCTGGTTTGGGGGTGGACACCAATGCCGACGGCAAGGTGGATCTGTGTGATTACACCGGCAAACGCGGCGTTTATACGCCCAAATATACGCTGAATACCGGCCTGACCTACAAACGCGAATTAGCCAACGCCACCTTTACCACTGGTTTGGATCTGCAATACGTGAGCGGCCAACAGGTGCACGTCAATCTTGATCCACAGGGTGAAATTGATGCCTATACTCTGGTGGGCTTGCGTATAGCCTTAGAAGATGAGCGTTTTTCCGTTGCTTTGAGCGGCGAAAATCTCACCGATGAATATGTGTCGTCTTACATGGCTAATGTGCCCCTGTCTGACTCCAACATAGGCTCACAAACTTTTTACAGCTTTGCGCGCAGGCCCCGCACCTATACTCTGAGCATGGGGCTTAAATTTTAATTAACCGCTGTTCGCACTCAAAAAGCCCAGCCAGAAATGGCTGGGCTTTTTTTATCAATCGCTGGTTTTTTTATCGGTGCGGGCAGGGAGGCTATCGCGCCGCCAGTAAAAATTATTTACACCCTTCACACCTATTCTACAAAGCATCACCTCTCTTAACCTGATCGCCATAAGCCTGGTTTTGTGTGCGCAGGCTCACATTACCTTAGTGGTTTCGCTTACCAAGTACCTACTTTTGCCTGGTTAATAGGCTATCTCATATTGGTATCTGCACTACCCGAGGCTTAAAAAACACGTACGGCGCCCCGTCGTGGAATATATAGGCCGTTGTGTGATACTGCATTTTTTCCCTCGCGCTGGTCGCGTACCTGCTGTTTGGCCCTGTATTAACAGGCTTTTGCACTGCACGCAGGCGTGTGGCGTTGCAATTGTTGGCGTTCTTTTGATGTACCCGCTTAATCTGAGGGCCGCTTTTATCGCTGCACAGTGTTGTTTTGCCTGGCGTGGGAAAATCCGCGGGCAGGCGATAGAATCCCGGAAACGGCGCACCTGACGAAGCGTTTAGGCAAAGCCTGCGGTAATTACCCGGCACGCCTTATTTTTCAACCGCAACCCATTGTGACGTCGAGGCGAGTATTCACCCGAGCCTTGGGCTGATCATTACTGTAGGCAAACTGAGTGAAGCAAATGAAAAAACTGAACAACTCATGGATGACGGGCCTGGTGTGTGCGCTGCTGGGGTACGGCGCGCCGCTGTGGGCCGATAGCAGCACACCGGAACAATTGATGGGCCAGTGGCTTAATGTGGAAATGCAAAAAGGCTCGTTGCAGTCGAATTGGAGCCGCAGCCGCGATAATTTGGATCAGCGTTTTATTCTTTTGGATGCAGAACAAAAACGACTAAAAGAGCTGTTGTCCCAGCGTACGGTGGCCACGGGGGATGTGGATCAGCGCCGCTTGGATTTACTCAAACAGCAGGAAAAACTTGAGCAGGATCAGGCTCAGTTGGAAGGCCAACTCAAAAAATATCAACAAAAGGTGCAACTGATTCAGCCGCGTTTGCCGCCGCCACTGGCTGCGCAGTGGAGTGAAAAACTCGCCCAACTCAGCCAGGAAAATGCCAGCGCTAGCGAGCGACTGGAACATTTATTAGGGCTATTTAAGCAATTTGACGAATTTAACCAGCGTGTGGCGCTGCATATAGGTGCTTTGGATATTCCCGATGCCCAGCAACATCTACAGCCTATATTAACCAGTCAGATTTATTTGGGCGCAAGCCAAGGCTGGTATGTGAGTGACGATGGCAAGGCCTATGGATTTGGACGACCCACGGCCACCGGCTGGAAATGGTGGCACGGCGCCCAAGCCGATCAAGAATTGGGGCGGCCATTAAGCGCGGAGGCCATTTTGCGTGTGCGACGCATTTTAGAAAATCCCACCACGGCAGAATTTGTATCACTGCCAGTTAAAATTTCACAATAAGGAATCAGCTTGGTGAATCGAGTGTTCGCTTTTTCCCGTCGTTTAACGCTTGGGTTATTCCTCTTAACCGGCGCCATATCTGTTGCGCAGGCCGATGTTAATGATCAGTTAGTGCAGCGCATTACCCAGTCAAAAAATGAACTGGATGCGCTGGAAAAGAAAAATAGCCAAGAGAGCCGCAGCTATGCGCAGCGATTGGAACAAAAAGAGCAAGAGCTGAAAGCCTTGCGCACCCAAGTCGCTTCGCAGCAGCGTGTGGTGGATGAACAATTACTGGGGCTGGATAAATTAAAGGAGCGCGTGGATCAGTGGTCGGCGCAGAGCCAATATCAAAAGCAATTATTAAATCACTTTGGCGAATCAACTCAGTTGCTCACCGCGGGTAGTGTTGGCGATGATGCATCTATATTAGATCGGGCAGAAAAAAGCCTGGAAAATGCTTTAAATCCACAATGGCGCGGGGCACGAGTGGTCACCCTCGACGCAAAAATAGTTGACTTGCCTCAACTGGCTTTGGGGCCTGTGGTGATCGGTGTCGATACACAGGCTAATCAAGCAGGCCCCGTAGCCCGCGAGAAAGATCAAGAAGCACATTTATTGGGTGTGTTTTCTAGCGTGCAACAAAAAGATTTACTTGAATTGAAAGCGAGCGGTTCAGGTATTTTAACCTTTGATCCTACACTGGGCAGTGCATATAAATTACTCAGTAGTAATGATGGCTTGATGACGCATCTGATTCTGGGTGGAACCCGAGTCGTTCCGATTATTATTTTTGGCTTTTTGGCATTTGTTGTGTCGATACTAAAGGGCATTGAGCTGGTGCGTCTGCCTAAAATTGATGAAGAGTTTATTGCAAAAGTTAATGCGCTTGCGGTAGGGGCGGCGGGTGATTTGATCGCGTCGAAAGCCCAGCTGGTGGAGAAAATTAGGTCTCTGCGGGCGAATATGCAGGGGGCTCAAGCAAAACTAATCGACATAGTCTTATCACATCCTGAATCTCAATATAGAGATGATTTGATGGCGGCCTATTTAATTGAATATAGACACCGCATAGAACGGTTTATGGGCGTTGTCGCCACTAGCGCTGCGGTTGCGCCCTTGCTTGGATTGTTGGGGACCGTTTCGGGAATGATCAGTATGTTTAAGATGATGATGATTTTTGGATCGGGTGATATATCAACAGTGTCCGGCGGTATTTCGGAAGCATTGATTACTACAGAACTCGGTTTGGTTGTGGCTATACCATCATTGGTTGTGAGCGCTTTGTTAGCCCGAAAAACGAAGAGCTACAATGGCAAGCTGGAAACATTTGCTATTAAGCTGAGTAAAATGGATTTGAGCGCCTAATTATTTATGTCGATTTTTGCAGAAAATATTCCATTGCTGACGAATGTCTCGGTAATCGCTATTTGTGTCACCACGCTCGTGTGTTATGCGCTGCTTATTGATTTGTGTTGTTTGTCTACGCGCAATCAAGATTGGTTCGACCGCTCTTTGTATTGGTTGACAGGTCTTAAACAGATGTTAACGGCACTGCCATTATTGGGTTTGTTTGGCACTGTGACCGGTTTGCTGCGCACATTTAGAGTGTTGGCGAATCAAGGTGATATCGATATGCAGGAAGTTATCACGGGTGGAATTGCGGAAGCATTATTTACCACGCAGCTTGGTTTGGTCATGGTTGTGCCGGGGTTAATTGTTTTGGCCTTATTGCATCGGCAGCGGCGAGAGTGGCTTGTGAGGCAAATAAATGAAATCTAGATTTGAGCAAAAATTGGAGGAGGCACAAAGTCAAACGCTTGATATGACGCCCTTGGTGGATGTTGCGTTTATTTTGTTGATCTTTTTTATTATCACCACGGCTTTTGTGCGTGAAACAGGTGTTGAGGTGGATAAGCCTTCAGCTGTTTCTTCCTCACAGATGCAAAAAAATATTGTGTTAATCGCGATAACCGCCGGTGGAGATGTGGTTTATAACGGCACTACCATAGGGGTAAAAACGGTCCGTACAACACTTGTGCAAGCGATGAAGGGGCGCGTGCAACCCTTGGTTATTCAGGCCGATAAATCGGTGCCGACTGATTTGCTGGTGCAGGTCATTGATCAGGCAAAGCTTGCAGGTATTGCTAGCGTCAGTATTGCCACAGTTAAGTAGCGCATGGATATGACGGGGATATATGGAATGTTGAACAAACCGACCGTATTTTTTCAGAGGTTGGCCGGCTTGAAATTAATGGCTTGGCTGTTGAGTCTGGGTGTTGTTATTTCATTTGTTTGGTTGGTCTTGGTGCTGCAGGTGGCGACGCAACATGCGGATGACGAAGTGATTGTGCGTAAAGTTGAAACAATTGCGGCGGTTCCGCCACCGCCGCCACCGCCTCCGCAAGAGTCAAAAAATACTAAAACTCAACCGTCCTCCCCCTCTATCAGTGTTAGCGGCTTAGGTAGTGGCAGTGGACCAGGCATGGTATTTAAGGAGGATTCCAAACTCGCTATGGCCACCATGCAACAGGTGGTCAAGCCTAAGTTCGAGAAAGAATCCTTAGATCTTGGCAATAGCCTAAATATGAATTTTCCTCTGCATCAAGTTGAAGAACTCGATAGCATTCCGCGGTTGGTGTCGAATAATCATATTTCATTCCCGCGCCGCCTGCGCGAAAGTGGTATCGATAAGGTGGCAACCAAAGTGGAAATTATTATTGACGCGCAGGGAAAAGCCTACGTGAAAAAAATAGTGGACCCTGTATACCCGGAAATGGTGGAGGTAATTCGCAAAGCAATTAACGACTCGCGTTTTACCGTGCCGACCAAAAACGGCAAGCCTGTGCAGGCGGTATATTTATATAGCTTAACTTTTATTAATCGAATTTGATTGCGCGGCATTTCATGACTACACCTAAGCGTTTTAAGAGTTTAATTGGCTGGGCTATTGCCTGCGGTTTTTCGGTCAGCCAGCTGGCTCAGGCCGCAGCGGGGCCATTCGAGATAAAAGTAGCCAAGCCAGAATTTGTGTTGCCGCAATTTACCGGCCCCTATCAAGAGCGCGAAGCGTCAATTGCGCCGGAGGAATATGAACGGGCGGAAAAATTACGCAGTTTATTGGCGGAAGGGCGGCGCACGGAAGTGATTGCCGAATTGGAAAAGTCCTACTCCATTGAATTAAGCCCCGCCATGCTTGCATTGCAAGCCCAGGTGTATTTTTCGCTGGAGATGTACGACAAAGCGGAGGACACTTATTTAACCGTTTTGCGTCGCATGCCGCAGTTAATCCGCGCCCACAGCGATTTAGGCCAACTGTATTTGGTGCGCGAGCAACCGGCCAAAGCGCGCGAGTATTTTGCCAAAGCCGTGGCGCTGGGCTCCCACGAGGCGTCCGTGTATGGGCAATTGGGATATTTAAATTTAACGCTTAATGGCCCCTTTAGCGCGATTAGCAGTTATCAACAAGCCGCTGCAATTGAGCCGGATAATGTGCAGTGGCAGCAGGGTTTGTTGGCCGCTTTAACGCAGGCACATATGTATGAGGCCGCGGAGGCTTTATTGGATGGCCTAATCGCCAAGCAGCCGGCCAAGGTGGATCTTTGGTTAAATAAAGCCGCCTTGGCTATGAATAAAGAAGATTACCGCAGCGCGCTCATCGGCCTTGAAATGGCCATTATGCTCGGAGATAAGGATCCGCGTAATTTAAAATCGGCGGCGCAATTACATTTGCAGTTGGGCAGTTTTGATCGCGCCTTGCAATTGTTGGATCAAAGCTTAGCTGGCAATGATTTATCCATGTCGAGCATACGCGAATATTATTATTGGTTAAGTCAATTAGGGTTGTGGTCCAAGGCGGAATCAATGTTGGATATGACCGGTAAAAATATTCAACGCCTAAAGCGCGAGGAGCAGAGCCAATATTATTTATTGGCGGCGCAGTTAAAGGCTCATCAGATTCAGGTGGCAGAAGCTGGGCGGTTATTTCGTCAGTCGCTTGATTTAGACCCCACTAATACCGAAGCGCTACTGGCCTTTGCCGGGTTTGCGGTTAAACAAAAAAATTATACCGATGCGGAGCAATTGTATGTGCGCGCAGAGGCAATCCCCAATGCTGAAAAACGTGCCCAGTTAGGGCGTGCGCAGCTTTATATCGAAATGCAGGATTATAAGGCGGCATTAAATCAGTTGCGGGCTGTTTACCAAAAAAATCCGGATGCGTTTGAGGTGAAGGATAATATTGAGATTATTGAGAATATTATCCGCACCAATGAGGCTGCCGCTCTTTAATCAGATGATGGAGTTGTTTGTGAAAAATCACTGTTACCTAGTGGCACTTTCCGCTGGTTTGTTAGGCTGCGCAGGTGGTGTGAAGGAGGTCGCCTGTAGCGGACAAAATTGGGCAGAATTTGGTTATAAAATGGGCTTGGAGGGAAAGTCGGCGCATGAATTTGATGCCCACCGTTCAGCCTGTGGTAGCAACTTAGAAAAAGGTGCGCTTAAAGCCTATTTGGATGGCTATACCCGCGGCATTATCGAGCATTGCACCTATGATAATGGCTATGGTTTGGGCAGCAAAAATTCGCCCATGAGTGAGTTCTGCCCGGCGGAAGTGCGTGCAGAGTACGAGAGAGGATATAAAGTGGGCAAATTTCATTTCGCTGAAAAATTACGCCAAATGCACAATCAAGTTGATGATAATGAAAACCAGCAACGCAGGGACCACAATGAAAGTATTATGAACGCTCCACGCCCTGCGTCTTAGAAGCGCGTTGAAATTCTGCCGAGGCTGGAGACTTCTGAAAAATATAGGTGATGAAGCTATGGCGAGGCGAATTTCAATTTGTGTACGCGCGAGCCTACTACCTAGGCACCAGCAATGAATACACATCATTTCAGACACGCCGTAATTACATCCTAAGTAGGCTCGTCAAAAAGCTCCCTCTTTTTGACGGTCTGAAATGATGTGTATTCAGCTAGTAAATAAGTGTCGAGTGTGATCAGGCGGACTTTTCGACACCCGTTCGTTTAAGCTGAAAAACAATTATTACAGTGTTAATACTCGCCCCATCCACTCCCCCAACGCCGCCAAACTCGCTAAATTCACCTGATGCCCCATGCTAAATGTCTGCCACTGCACATTAAAACCGTGATGGCGAAATTCTGTGGCGGCGCGCTCACCCAGTGAAAGGGGTACTACATCATCTTGGTTGCCGTGCTGAATAATCACGGGCAATTTAGCTGCGCTCGCCGGGCGATTAAATACTTCGGGAATTGCCAAATAACTGGATAATACCGCTAAACCCGCCAGGCGATGGGCGCAGCTTAAGGCTGCGTGTATGGCTACAGCTCCGCCTTGGGAAAAACCCGCCAAAACAATGCGCTCAGGCTTAATGCCTTTATTTAGTTGCTGCTGAATAATCTGGTTAATTAAATCGGCTGAGGCAATTAATTGTTTTTGATCCACTGTGCGCTCAATTTTAATATCCAGAATGTCGTACCAGGCGGGCATGATATAGCCCTGATTAATGGTGACGGGAATGGAGGGCGCCTGGGGGAAGATAAAATTCACCGCTAAAGAGCTGGGCAGTTTTAAGTGCGGCAGGGCGTCGACAAAATCCCGGTTACTAGCGCCCAAGCCGTGTAGCCAAATAACACAGTGGGTGCAGTGCGCTGCCGTGGGAATTTCTAAGGTGGCAAGTGATGTCATTTTGGTTCTCTAGGGGGTTGGACATAAACGTGGAAAAAGCGCTTTTAGTGTGCTCCTGCACGATGCGCCTAGTTGTTACCCGAGTTTGCGCCCGCCTTATGCGCCTAAAAAGCCGTTGTCCCGTTGCACCAGGAGGGGCTCGGTGAGGCGGCTTAAGCGCAGGCGTTGGCTGCCGTCTTCGGCGAAGTTATCCGCGGCCAGCCAGGTTAAAAACGCCTCGCGCAGCGCGGGCCATTCCTTGTCGATGACCGCAAACCAGGCGGTGTCGCGGTTGCGACCTTTATTCACTATGGCTTGGCGGAATACGCCTTCATAGGAAAAGCCCAGCCGTTGGGCGGCCCGCCGGGAGGGCTGGTTGAGGGCGTTGCATTTCCATTCATAGCGCCTATAGCCCCAGGCAAAAGCCTGTTGCATCAGCAGGTACATGGCCTCGGTGGCCATTGGGGTGCGCGCCATGGCTGGGGCAAAGTGCAAATGGCCCACTTCAATGGCGCCCGCTTCCGGGGCGATTCGCAGGTAGCTGGCCAGGCCCAAGGCGACGCCAGCGGGGTTTAGCAGCGCATAAAAGAACGGATCGCTCTGCTGGTGCTGTTGGCTTAGCCAGTGGCTGAAGTCCGCTTCCCCCGCAAATGGCCCGTAGGGCAGATAGGTCCAGCCCGCTGCGTTATCGGCGTTGCACAGGGCTTGATACAAATCGGCCGTGTGTTGAGGCCCCAGGGGTTCTAGCCGGACGAACCGCCCCAAAAGCGGCTGGCCGTTTGGCCGAGGGGGAGGCTGCCAGGCGGGGAGGGCTTCGCCGATGGGCTGGCCGAAGGCATTGAGTTCGTAGGGCATAGGTGGCCTTTGGTTGAGCAGCAGGTGCTGAAGGGGGTAAACGTAACAGGTGGTATAAGTAACGGGTGGCAAGAGTAACGCCCTTGACGGCACAGGTATACAGGTGCACTTAAACCCAGCGCCTAAGGCGGGTATTTGGCTGGGGCTCGTCTAAACTCGATTGGGGTATTGTAAAAATTGACGCCCGAGGGCTTAAGACACGCGTGCGATGGAAATTCAGTAGCGGTAGCGCTTTAACAACCCATGCAGTAAACCGCGCAGGCCGCCGATGGGCTGCCTGCTGGCTCGTGTGTCTGTTGGCCTGGGCCAGCTCTGCTGCCTGGGCTGTGCCCCTCTTATTAAGCCAATATAGCCGCGAGGTGTGGACCAGCCGCGAAGGCATGCCCGAGGGCGCAGTGTTGTCGCTGTTGGAGGACGACCAGCAGCTATGGGTGGGCACGGAATGTTGCCTGCTGCGGTTTGATGGCGAGGCCTTTGCCCGCCTGGATAACCAAGCCAGTTTTGGTCAGCACAGTTTTGCACAGGTGTTGCTGAAGGCTGAGCCCAAGGGAATCTGGGCGGGCTTTGCCGGTGGCTTGGCGTATTTTGATGGCGCCCAGTTCCAATGGTTTGCAGAGGCCCAAGGCCTTACCCATCCCTACATTTATTCCCTTGCCCGCAGTGCCAATAGCCTGTGGATTGGCACCGGCGGCGAGGGCATTTGGCGCCAGCAGGCCGGTCAGATGAGCCGCGACAGCTCCTTCAGCCAGCGCGATATGCCCGCCATGATTTACCGTCTCCTGACGGATGCCTCCGGCCGCATCTGGGCGGCCACTGAAAACGGCCTGCTGACGCAAAACAGCGAAGGCAGCTGGCAGAAGGCGCCCACCGAAGGGTTGCCCGCACCATCCATTAGCCAACTGGCCGAAGGGCGCCCAGGTGAAGTCTGGGTGGGCACGCCTGCGGGCCTTGCCAAGTGGAATGGCTCGGCCTTTGAGGCCTATGCCCCCTTATTAAACTTGCCGATAACCGCCCTGCACAGCGACCGCAACCAGATGCTCTGGGTGGGCAGCGGCGACACGCTTTTTCGTATCGGCAGCGAAGGCGTGGAATCCCTAGCCCTCAACCAGGGCACCATAGTCTCCCTGGCCGATGACAGCCAGGGCAACATCTGGGTGGGCACCAGCGAAGGATTGGTGCGTCTTACCCCCAGCCCCTTCGCCACCTTTGGCAAGCGGGAAGGCCTACTGGCCGACGACCAGAAAAGTGCGCTGCCGCGCCGCGCGGGGGGCGTCTGGCTATTGGATGCCAATGGCACCCTGGGCTATTTCGCGGGCGGTGGCTTTGTGCAAGTCACCCCGGTCGGCGCCATCAAGGGCGGCGCGCTGTTGGGTATGACGGAAGACCCCGATGGCACCCTGTGGATTGCGGGCACCGAGTTGTATCGCTTCGCCGATGGCCAGTTAACCACCTTTGATATACCCGGTGATGGGCTGTCCCTGGTGGAGCGGGTAGGGGATGAGCTGTGGTTAGTGCAAACCGCCCCCAACGGCACCAGCACCTTAAGCCGCTACCGGGACGGTCAGCTCTCACCCATTGATTTGGGGCGCCCCATGCGGCATATCCAACGCATCTACACCGACCGCGCAGGCCAAGTCTGGATCACCTCCATTGGCTCGGGAGTGCTGCGTATGAGCGGCGGGGAGAAACAGGTGTTCAACACCAACGATGGCCTGCCTAGCGACACGGTTTATAGCATTACCGAGGATCGCGATGGCCGCATCTGGCTTGCCACCCGCGGCGGCATAGCGCTGATTGAAGGCAATCGCGCGGTACACTTCAACGATATTAAAGGCGCCCCCCAGAACGCCACAGTGCACATTTTTATCGACCCCCACGATCGCCTCTGGGTAACAGAATCTGGCGTGGGCGTGCACCTGTTGTCCCGCGCCGGGCTGTTAAAAGCGGCGGCCACCCAAGCCAGCGAGGTGCCGGTGGAAGTGCTCACCATCCGCGATGGCCTGCGCAGCCTCGCCTTTTCCTGGCGGCGCGGCGGCATGGTGCAAAGCCAAGAGGGCATCTTGTATCTGTTAACGGAGCGGGGGCTGTCCTTGATTGACCCCGCCAGCTATCAAGCGCCCTTATTCAAAGGCCCGGTTACCATCAACGGCCTCAAAGTTGGCGAGCAGGTGGTGAAAGGCGAGAGCCTGCGGCTGGACAATCGCAGTGATGTGATCGAAATCAGTTATGGCGCCGTGTGTTTAACCGATGCCAGCCGCCTTGAATTTCGCACCCGGGTAGGCGATGAGCGCGCCCCCTGGAGCCCGCCCACCAATGCCCGCTCGGTGCGCCTCTCCAACCTGGCGCCGGGCAAGTACCGTTTTGAAGTTGCCGCGCGCCACCAGGGCCAGCCTTGGCTTACCGAAACGGCGAGCCTCGCCCTAGAAGTGCCCCCCTATTTTTACGAGCGCACCTGGGTGAAGAGCCTGGCCGCGCTGTGGGTGGTATTGCTAGGGCTGGGGTATTTCCGCTGGCGCATCCAAAACGCTAAGCAACTTGAAGCCTATTTGCGCACCACGGTAGATAGGCGCACCGCCGAGCTGCACCAAGAGATTAGCGAGCGCAAACTGGCCGAATCCAAAGCCCTCGACCTGGCCCAAAACCTCGAAGAGCGGGTGCAAGAGCGCACCGTGGAGCTGGAGTTTGCCAAGATGGCGGTACACAAAAGCGAAGAGCGTTTTGCCCTGGCGGTGCAGGGGGCAGAGGATGGCATTTGGGACTGGGATTTAAGCCAGCACACCCTATATCTCTCCCCGCGCTGGAAGGCGATTTTGGGCTACAAAGACCACGAATTCCCCTCCACCATCGACGCCTGGCTGGCCGCTGTGCACCCAGAGGATTTAGACCTGCTGCGGGACATACTCATCTTCGCCGACACCCACCCCAACATCCGCCAGGAATACCGCATGCTGCACAAGGATGGGCGGGAGATTTGGGTGCTCTGCCGCGGCGTGGTGATTCGCGACGACAACTACGGCTTGCCCCTGCGGGCGGCGGGCTCCCAAACCGACATCACCCAGCGCAAACACACCGAAGACGCCCTGCGCGAAAGCCTAACGCGGGACCCGGTTACCGAATTGCCCAATCGGGCGTTATTTCTCGATCGGCTCGATCAAGCCCTGTTAAAGCGCCGCCACCACGAGTCTCAGGTTACGGTGGTGTTATTGGATATAGACGGCTTTAAAGCCCTCAACGAAAAATACGGCCACGCCGCAGGTGACGACATACTGCGCGAAGTGGCTCGCCGCATCCTGGGCTCCCTGCGGCAAACCGACACCCTTGCGCGCTTGGGGAATGATGAATTTGCCTTATTACTGCTGGAAATCGAAGAGGAGCATCAAGCGCAATTTGCCCTGGAGCGAATTAAAACCACCCTTGAAGCCCCCATAGGTATTGGCCCGCACAGCATTAAAATTTCCTACAGCATGGGCATTAAACATGTGCAGCAGGGTGAGAGCCACGCCGATGAATTGCTCATCACGGCGGAAAATGCCCTGCACCAAGCCAAACAGCAGGGCGGCAACCGGGTGCAAACGGTGGATAAAAAAACCAAAGGCCGCCGCGAGTTAGAGCAAGAATTACTGCAGGCCATCCACCAAAACGAATTTACCCTCTATTACCAACCGCTTATCAATTTAACCACACAGGCCGTAGTGGGGGCCGAGGCCTTAGCCCGCTGGAACCATCCCAAGCGCGGCGTGCTGGGGCCTGCGCATTTTATTAGCCTCTTAGAAGCCTGCGGATTGATGGATTTATTTAGCGATTGGGTGCTGGATACCTGCTGCAAACAAATCGCGCAGTGGCGAGCACAATTCAGCGACTTTGCCCTGCGCGTATCCTTTAATTTACCTGCCACCCATTTAAACAGCCCCCAACTCGTCGACCACATCCAGGCCGCCCTCACCACCCACGCCATTCCCGCGGCCTGTTTGGGTATCGAAATTGTCGAGAGCAGCTTGATCGAGTCCAATACGGTTGTGCTGAATAATTTAGAACAATTAATGGCGATGGGCGTACCCGTATCCATCGATGATTTCGGCACCGGCTATAGCAGCATGAATTATTTAAAACACTTCCCGGTGGATTGCATTAAATTGGATAAATCCTTCTGCCAAGGTGTGCCAGACAACAGCCGCGATGTCGCCATCTGCGAATCCCTGCTCGCCATTGCCGAACAGCTGGGCTTGCGCGCGATTGTGGAAGGTGTGGAAACCGAAAAACAAATGCTGTTTTTTAAAGCCAAACCCAATTTAATTGCCCAGGGGTATTATTTCTCCAAGCCTGTCCCGGCCGATGATTGTGCGCAGATGATACGCGAATATAATTCGACCCCTTTGCGAAAAGCAGCGCAATAACATAATTGTGCGCATAGCGCATGCAATTTAATACGCTTGTGGGTTTTTTAAAAAACGTCTTTATCGAAGGTTTGTTAATTTCCAGCTCCGCGAAGTTCCTGCGCTCTATCCAGCTTGCCACAATATCAGGTGGTGCCTAAGGAACCTCTGATTAAGTGGCATTTTCAAAAACGCACGAGTACGTCCATGTAGCTCCGGCGCGGGCTTCCTGCCCGCGACGGTTTTGAAAATACCACTTAATCAGAGCTTCCCTGACTCAATAAAAATTGCCCCAGCCCCCGTTCATAAAACACATCCTTGTAGTTTTCCTGTCAGGCACTTGAGCCGCACAAATTGCGCCTGCAATTTTTGCAAAAAAGAAAAACCTAAGCGGATAGGTTGCGCTCGTGTTCAAGGCTAGGTTGCCCCCTAAGGGGAAGGTTGGGGTGCAATGTCATTAAGTTAAGCGCAGTCCCCTCACCCTAGCCCTCTCCCAAAGGGAGAGGGGACAGTCAGAGCTAACCCTGGATGCCTTGCTTTTAGCTCCCTCTCCCACTGGGAGAGGGTTGGGGTGAGGGTAAAAATAGGCGCGGAAAATTGGGCAAAATCCTTAACTTAATGACATTGGGGTGGGGTTTATAAGTAAGCGCAACAATCAGCAAAAAAACGCCCAAAAATTATTGCCAAGGCCCCAAGTTATTATTTTAAGCCGTTATAAAACAATCGCCCATTTTCACTTAACACCTTGCGTGCCGCATCCTCGCCCAAACACTCCATCACCAAATTAAAATCCTCAACCTGATACGGGCGCGGCGCGCGAGTGCAGGGTAAATCGGTGCCGAACATGAGCGCGGCGGGATTGGCAGCAAATAAATCCTGCAGCACAGGTGCAATAGCAAAATCCACGCGGCCAAAACCGCAGGCTTTTACCCGCACACCGCGCTCGGCTAAACGCACTAACACAGGCAGCCCGCGTTTACTTAAACCTAAATGATCAATGCTCACCGCAGGCAATTGAATGAGGGTTGTGTATAGATCCGCAAGCCCGGCTGCATCAACGTATAACTCCACATGCCAGCCTGCCAAGGCATAAATACGGTGCGCCAGGCAGGTTAAATCCCTAAGGGCCGCCGAGCCGCCCCGCTGCACATTAAAACGCACCGCCCGCACACCCGCTTCATGCAGCTGCATAATCTGTGCATCGCTAATGTCGGCCGGTGCTTGCGTCACACCCACAAAACCCGGCCCCAAGTGCTTAAGTGCAGCGATTAAATAATTCTGATCAAAACCCTGAAACGAGCCGGACACCAGGGCGCCACCCATTAAATTATATTCACCCATAGCCGCCCGATAATCCGCGCAGGTAAATTCCTCCGGCACAAAGCCCTGGTTGGGAATCAGCGGGAACTGCTTATCGATAATATGAAAATGGCTATCAAAAACCGGCCATTGTAAGGGGGCGGCTGATGTCATTAAGGCGCGCTCGGTTTAATGCTGTTGCCTACCGGATGGCTCGCTGCTGCGCGCAGGCGTTTTAATTCCTGTTGCAACCAAACCTGGCTGGTAATTTTTTCACCCTGGGGCGTAATTAAATAATAGGGCGATTTTGTCAGTGAGCTTTGGCTGGCTAGGTTATCAATAAATTCCTCCGCCGTTTTGGCATAAGCTTTACCCCTGCGGTATTTCAACCGCAAATGCTCCGCCGCCTCAGCGGCACTGTGGCTATCCCCATTGCGGATAAATTGGCAACCGCTCTGCTCAATAGCCAAAATCAGCGCATTAATTTCCCGCTCGCTATCATCGGCCACAGCAGGCCAGGGCAGGGCGCACGCGGTACAACAGACTAAAAATAAACGGCGGCTCAACATAGGGTTTCCTTGAATAATTAACCAAAGGCTCAGGCATAATAGCCGCTTTTGGACGTCTTTTATGCTCAGTTACCGACACGCCTTCCACGCGGGCAACTTCGCCGATGTGCTCAAACACACCGCGCTCGTGCACTGCCTTGAGTATCTGGTGCAAAAAGAGGCCCCCCTGCGCTACATAGACACCCACGCAGGCACAGGCAGCTACCGCCTAGATGCCTTCGAACCCAACAAAACCCAAGAATACCAACAGGGCGTGGCCCTGCTCTGGCAGCGGCAGGGATTGCCTGCAGGCCTCGCCCGCTGGCAGCACTGGGTGCAGGCGTTTAACGGCGGCAATTCCTTAAGCGCCTATCCCGGCTCCCCTTGGTTTGCCCAACAAATACTGCGCCCACAGGATCGTTTAGAACTCTGCGAATTACACCCCAAAGACATAGAACTGCTGCGCCGCCAAATGGCCGGTGATAAACGCATCGCCTGCCACTTCGAGAGCGGCTACACCCAGGCCTTGGCCCTGGTGCCACCGATTGAGCGGCGCGGCCTCATCCTCATCGACCCCTCCTACGAAGTGAAAACCGAATACGCCCAGGTGGTAGCTGAAGTAAAAAGCCTACACCGGCGTTTCGCCACCGGCGTGTATTTAATTTGGTACCCCGTGATTGAAGCGCGTTTTGTTGAACAACTCGTGCGCGGCCTAAAAAACTCCGGCATCAAACGCATCAGCCAAATCGAGTGGGGCCTGGGGCCAGGTTTTAATGAAGGCAAAGGCATGAACGCCACCGGCCTGCTCGCCATCAACGCCCCGTTCACCCTAATGCCCTGTTTAGAGGAGAGCCTTAATTACGCGCTACCGATTTTGGCGCCTGGTGGGGAAGGTTATGTGAAGTTGGAGACCTTGGCGGGGGAGTAGGTATTTGATAATTCAAGCAGAGCGGGGCGCGCTGACTTTTACTTGCCCGAACAATAAATTTTATTTGGCTGAACAATTACTTTCATTTGACTGAATGCCTATTAATGCCTAAACCAAGCCAACAATAGCTAGGCCGCCCAGTAAAAGCCAATCCTCGTTCCCACGCTCTGCGTGGGAATGTCGCCAGTGTTCGGCTGACATATGTGTTCTCACACAGAGCTCGGAGGCGAAAAAATTATTCATGTTTTGGCAGTATTTCTTTGTTGCAAGCAGCTAGCAAGCTGTATTGGTCTGAGTCATGGTCAGAAAGAACGGTAAATATAAAAACGCCTGCCATTTTATGCTTATTAACCAATTTGCATTTGATTGCGATAGAAACCCCGCTTTCAAAAAACACATTGCCAAATTTTGACTGTGCAATTTTTTTGCTGTCGCCATCAAGCTTTTTTACTATGTCTTTAAAATCAACCTGGCGGACCTGGGCATTTTTACCCTCTACAAATTCAATACCGTAGGCGGGAAGCCCGACTATAACCTTCTCCGCTTTAAAGCCTCGGTTTAAAACATAATCCAGGGCTTTGTTAAATGTTGGCAGGTCTGAATGGTAACCTACTTTGGATGTCTTCCAGGCGCCAGTAAAATCAAACGCCATTAGGTTGACAAAATCGACATGATCTTGCAGCTCCACTCTATACTGCCCACCTAACCAATCACCCGGCGCAATATCCACAGTCAAAATAAATGGCTTGCCAAATTGCTGCCGCAACAATTTGATGAGATCAACTAACTGCTGGCTCTCCACGGGGTCTTGGCCGCCGCGATTGAGTTCGCTTTGATAGGTCCAGAACTCCCAATCAATATCAATACCGTCAATGGAGTATTGTTTGACATAGGCGGCTAGATTATTCACAAATAATGAGAGCGTTGCGGGGCTGTTGGTAATCTTTAAAAACCCCGCGCTCGCACTGCCCGCCCCGCCAATTGAGAGAATGACTTTTTTGCCGTTGGCATGGGCGGCGGCTACAAGACTTTGCATAAAAATATCAGCATTTTCGGTCTGTAGGCTGCCATCCTTCTTGGGGTAAACACCTGCAATGGCCAAATGAGAAAACCGCGTCCAGGGCAGCGATTTAATGCTCTGTTCGCTGTGTTTCCAAACTGGATAAACGGCAATGATTGGCTTTGTTTCGATTGCTAAAGAGGGCGAAGAGCAGAGCAATAATAGATATAAGATAGGCAGTTTTTTCATATTAGTTTATCCGTTTTGATTAAAAATCCTGCTTTTTAAGTTTTGCCAAACACATGTGGGGGCGCGCAACTTCGCAGGACCCACTTTAGTGCGCCCTACAGGGCTCAAATTTCGCTTATTTATTTTCTCAGCTTATACCCCGTCTTGAACACCCACCAAACAACGCCTAGGCAAACAGCCAAAAACCCTAGCGTCATGCCGATGCTCACGCCAATATGCACATCGGCTACACCGTAAAAACTCCAGCGGAAGCCACTGATCAAGTATACAACCGGGTTAAATAGGCTAATTTTTTGCCATAGGGGCGGTAACATGCTGATGGAGTAAAATGCGCCGCCTAAGAATGTTAAAGGCGTAACAATTAATAAAGGAATCACCTGCAGCTTTTGAAAATTATCCGCCCATAGGCCAATAATGAAGCCAAATAGACTAAAGGTGACGGCGGTGAGGACTAAAAATGCCAATGCCCAAACCGGGTGGAGTATTTCGTAGGGTACAAAAATACGTGCGGTAATTAATATTAATAAACCCAGCATAATAGATTTGCTGGCAGCGGCGCCAACATAGCCTATTAATACTTCGATCCAGGATACAGGCGCCGATAATAATTCGTAAATAGTGCCCGCCCATTTAGGCATATAGATGCCAAAAGACGCGTTGGAAATACTTTCGCTCAGTAACGACAACATTACCAGGCCGGGAATAATAAATGCCCCATAACTTATGGTATCGATAGTGCCCATGCGTGAGCCTATGGCGGTGCCAAATACAATGAAATACAGCGAAGTGGACAGCACCGGGGCGGCAATACTTTGGGCAATTGTGCGAAAGGTGCGGGCCATTTCAAAACGGTAAATGGCGCGAATGCCATACAGGTTCATAGCTGTGCCTCCTTCGGGGAGTGGACCAGGTTCACAAAAATATCCTCCAGCGAGCTTTCGCTGGAGCGCAGATCTTTAAAATCTATACCCTCCTCGCCCAGGGTGCGCAGTAAAAGGGCGATGCCGGTTTCTTCGGTTTGTGAATCGAAGCGGTACACCAGCGTAGTGCCGCCATCGGTAAGCTCCAGCGGCCAATCTTTTAAGCGCTCTGGAATAGCGGTAATCGGCTGCCGTAGGTTTAAAGACAATTGTTTTTTGCCTAGTTTGCGCATTAATACGTCTTTATTTTCCACCACAATTAATTCACCTTTTCGGATCACGCCAATGCGGTCCGCCATATCTTCAGCTTCTTCAATATAGTGGGTGGTGAGAATAATGGTTGTGCCACTCTCGCGCAGCTTGCGCACCATGCGCCACATATCATGGCGCAATTCAACATCCACTCCGGCACTGGGTTCATCTAAAAATAAAATGCTCGGTTCATGGGAGAGCGCTTTAGCAATTAAAACCCGGCGCTTCATGCCGCCGGAGAGCGTCATAATTTTCGAGTCTTTTTTATCCCACAGGGAAAGATCGCGCAGAATTTTTTCCAGGTAGGCAGGGTTAGGCGCTTTGCCAAATAAACCCCGGCTGAATGTCACCGTAGCCCATACGGATTCAAACGCATCCGTATGCAATTCCTGCGGTACAAGGCCAATGGCTGCGCGCGCCGCGCGAAAATCTTTAACAATGTCATGGCCATCTGCCGTGACGCTGCCGGAACTGGCGTTAACGATGCCGCAAATGACGCTAATTAATGTGGTTTTACCCGCTCCATTCGGGCCTAATAGGGCAAAAATCTCCCCGCGTTGGATATCCAGGTTGATATTATTAAGGGCTTGAAAGCCGCTGTCGTAGACTTTATGGAGATTTTTGATGCTGACTATAGCGGCTGGGCCTGGGGAGGAATTTAAACTGGGCATGGTTTATTTCCGATGTCACAGGGTGATGGAAAGAGGTGATGGGGCTGTGGTTTATGGGGTGCGTTTAGCCTTTTGCAACCCTGTGGCAATTATTGGGTTATTGTAGGGTGGGCAACTTGTTGCCCACCATGTTCAAATATGAAAATTACTTGGCTTTTTCTGCTGGTGGGCAATAAATCGCCCCCTCTATCGGCCATATCTATTCTACTGGGAAGGGGCCACGTTCAAGATGAAGTACCTTTCTATCCGCAACCTGGTCACTCTTTATATCAACCTCTGATTCAACACTTTTCATCATTACAACATTCCAAACCGCCAGTTTCAGGTAAGGGCACCTCAATCGAGCCAGCTCGAGGTGCTGATGTCTGTTTACAAATCTATTTGCATCTATGAGATCTGCATACAACTCGAGATATTTTTTTACTGGGGGTTTGGGATTTTCACAGCCATGTACAAGTAGGTTGCGAATTAACCTAATTTCTACGAAACGAGGCGGAAAACTATCCTTATTCCAGTTGTCTTGATCTACACCTGCGGCTTCACAAATAAGGTCTAGCATTACAAAACACAACACCACATCTTGAGTGTGGCTGGCGACGCTCCACGCATACACTATAAATTCCAACGATTTATCCGACCAGCCAACATGCGCGGGCGGGTGTTGATGATAATGACCGAAGAGACCAGGTATATTTACTGTTACATCTCCAGGATTAGGCGAGATTGCAATATCGGTAGCTTTTAGCAGAATTTCTGTAAACGCATTCAGACGATATAATTCCCTATTAATCCATCTGGAACATCGATTGCGAAACGCATCACTCGATTCATTGCTATCGCGGTCGATTTCAAATTCAACTTTATCATCTGTTACACGACAACCTGCCTGCTCAAGCAGGCTTACCTGTAGTGGTGTTAAACCAGAAATTTTACAATTCACATTGTAGGGCGGCATACCGATCTCCATTAAGTTCTGCAACGCGCAGTGCGGCTGTGCAAGCTAATATTCAAATCTTAGTCATATCAACCATTTTGCCCAAGACTGTAAAATTTTTTGCTTGGTTGGGGCGAAACTATCGGCTCAGCTGCGCTACGTCAAGCCCCAACCTTTAGGTCTCAATACGTAGGGAATTAATCGGGGATTACCCAATGAATTCTTCAAGTAGAAGGGGTATCTTTGCGATATTTATCAGGGTTTAGGTGCTGTAGTGTGCGAAGCTGCACGCATGGTGGAGTGTGGAACCATGTAGGGCGAGTTTCAACCCGCGCTGTACGGTGCCGTCAATTTTGATATTTTTTCCCCGAGCAAATAGTGGCGGTATTACATTTTATCGAAAATGCGCTTGGCTGATGGTGCTTTGCGTGGGTTACGCCTGGGGCTAATCCACCTCACGGGTCTATATTCGCATATGCATTCCCACGCAGAGCTAGGGAACGAGTCAGGCATTGCAACGAGAACCAATAATTGCCGTTCGTGGTGAGCCTGTCGAACCACCCTTCGACAGGCTCAGGGTGAACGGAATCCGTAAATTAATTACATTGCCCCCCGTCCCGCACTAATACAACCCGACTAAACTCCAAAAACTCATCCAAATGATCGGTAATAATTTTCACCGTAATCGGCAGTTGCAACGCCTGATAATCGTGCACAGCAATATTGCGAAACCCCACCATGCGTTTTAGGCTTTCGGCAAGTTCCGGCCTAATCCAGCCAGCCTGGGCGAGCAAAGTAAAAATATCCCGCGCGCTTTGGGGCACGCCTAATTTTTCGCGGCGGATAATGCGTTGCCCTAAAACTTGCGCTGCTTCGCAGGCGCGTTGAATATTTAAAATGGCGGCGTCTTGGCGGGTGAAATCAAGGGCGAAGCCTGCGGGGTTGTGGGCATATTCTTGTTTGGCGCGGGCCACGCTGCGCTCGATGGTGGCAGCTTTGTTAATTAATACATCATCGACCATAAATACTCCCCGTTTTTTGAATATCCGCTAATAGGTCCGCGCGAGCGGTATCGAGGGCGGTTTTTTCACTTAAAATAAATGCTTCATAAATACCCGCTTGCACATCCAGCTGCCACCAGCATTCGCCGGTGGTAATTATTTGATATTGCATAACGGTGCTGGCCGCTCGCAGGTCCACTAAGTCAACTGGGCAGTGTGTGATGTCGCTGAGGCTTTGGGCCAGTGACCATAAATGCGGTGGGTCGGCGTAGCCTGCAATTAATACGGCTAGGTCTAGGTCGCTGTGCGCGTTATGCGTGCCTTGAACGCGGCTACCAAAGGCGTAAATGGCTAATAGATTCGGTAATTCTGCTTGTAGTGCGTGAACGATGCGGTCGCGGTTCATGCAGTTACACTCTTATTTTAACTGGCAGGGTTTGTTTTAGTGTGCCATGTGCGTTGAATTTTAGCTAAGAGTTCATCTGTTACTCGAATCAGCTCCTGCAGCAGAGTTTCATCTGCATCCTGAAAACCGTCATATTCAGCCAAACTCCTGCGCTCATGTCCTAAGCCTGCAAATGTGTATCGGCCCCAGTATGGGTGCTATGGATCCCTAGCTTATGACTTTGCGGCAGTTTGCCCGCACCCACAACTACCAGCGCTTGGGCAGCCTGCGTGAGGCGTGAAATACGCGCAGAATTTCAACGGTCTGATTTCGGGGGTTAACTCGATAGGGGACTATATAACGGGTATTGGGGACAACTAATTCGCGCGTCCCAGGTATGCGCCCTGGGTGCCCAAGGGCTGGGTTTTCGGATAAAAGTTTAATTGCAGCGACAATTCTGTGAACCACGAGTTGAGCGGCGGCTAGGTTGTCTTGGGCAATGTATTCGGCTTCATCGTTGAGATTGTGCAGCGCTGTTTTTAGCCACTTAATTTGCATCAACACCCCATTTGCCTAATGTTTCCGTAATTGCTTGGCTGGATGCGAAGTCGCCCTTGTCGGCTTCTTCAAGTGCACTGTTAATTTCCTGCAGTTGCCACTCATTGAGTTCAACATAATCGTGCAGTGCCTGGGCCGCTAAATATGATTTCGAACGATGGGTTACTGCAGCGAGTTGATCAAGGCGTTCTTTTAATTCGGACTCAATGCGAATAGTCATGGTGGTGGACATGGTAAAACCCCGCTGTGTTTGAATGTACACATTATAGTACGGGTAGGGGGTGTCCAGGTTGCGCCTGTTTTTGGGTTTGTGCCTCCAAGCCGATTTTGCAATTTGCTATATGTAGCCGGGGAGCAAACAAATCCCCCTCACCGCCCCGAAGCCCGATCCAAACTGCGATAGGCCACCGCCTCACTCAAATGCGCGCTGGTAATGCTGGGCGATTGTTGTAAATCCGCCAGGGTGCGGGCCAGGCGCAAAATGCGGTCGTAGGCGCGGGCGGATAAATGTAGGCGCTGCATGACCTGTTCTAATAATTGTTGTTCGGCCGCGCCAAGAGCACAGTGCGCGCGCAGCTGTTTGCCTTGCAAGGCGGCGTTGAGCATCCCTTGGCGGTTAATTTGTAGCGCTTGGCAGGCGGCGACGCGTTTGCGCACCTGGGCGGAGGTTTCCCCTGCGGATTGGTGTTGTAATTCACTGATCGGAATAGCCTGCACTTGCAGGTGAATGTCGATGCGATCGAGCAGGGGGCCGGAGATTTTGTCCCGGTAGCGGGCTACTTGTTGTGGGGTGCAGCGGCAGCGGCCGGAGTTATCGCCAAAATAACCGCAAGGGCAGGGGTTCATGGCGGCTACCAGCTGGAACTGCGCCGGGTATTCCACTTGTGCGTTGGCCCTGGAAATACAAATACAGCCGGTTTCTAAGGGTTCGCGCAATACTTCTAATACTGTGCGCGGGAATTCGGGCAATTCGTCTAAAAATAACACGCCGCGATGGGCCAAGGAGATTTCGCCAGGTTTAGGATTTGCGCCACCTCCTACCAAGGCTACTGCAGATGAGGTGTGATGGGGTGAACGGAAGGGGCGGCGGAAGTAATCGGCGAGGTTTTTGGCTTGTGCGAGGGAATTTACCGCTGCCACTTCCAAGGCTTCATCCTCCCGCAGGGGCGGCAAAATGGTGGGCAGGCGGCTGGCCAGCATGGATTTGCCGGTGCCGGGCGGGCCGTATAACAGCAGATTGTGGCCTCCGGCGGCGGCCACTTCCAGGGCGCGGCGGGCGGCTTTTTGGCCTTTTACATCGCTTAAGTCTTTTTCGTATTGTTCGCTCCAGGCCGGGCAGGGCTCGGGGGCTGGCAGTTGCTCGCGGCCGGCCAAATGAGCGCAAACGCGCAGTAGGTTGGCGGCTAAAAATTTACCTTCCTGGCCCGTGAGGGACACTTCAGGCCCGTTGTCTTCGGCAAGAATTAACTGCCGATGGGCTTTATCTGCGGCCATGGCGGCGGCAATGGCGCCGCGCACCGGGCGCAGCTCGCCCGAGAGGGCCAGCTCCCCTAAGAATTCGTAATCGGCCAGAGCGGTGCTGGGGATTTGTTCGGAGGCGGCGAGTATGCCGAGGGCTATGGCCAGGTCGTAGCGGCCGCCTTCTTTGGGGAGATCTGCCGGGGCTAGGTTGACGGTGATGCGCTGCTGGGGGAATTCAAAGTGGCTATTGATGAGGGCGCTGCGCACGCGATCTTTACTTTCTTTCACGGCGGCTTCAGGCAGGCCTACAATGGTAAAGCCGGGCAGGCCAATGGAGAGGTGGGCTTCAACGGTAACTAAAGGCGCATTCACGCCCAATTGGGCCCGTGTGTAGACAATTGCTAGCGACATAGCCATCCTTAGTTAGGCTTAATTGCAGGGGGATGAGCGATTGTAAAAGCCTGTTGCCGCCGCGACAATCCTTCGGTTGTGAACAAAGGCTGCCTGTGCGGCGGACAGTTCTGGACTCTTCACCAAAAACACCACAAAATGCGCGCGCTCAAAAATAGCGCTCACCCTGCGCCAAGCCTTCGGGGCTTGCAGCATTTTTTCGAACTATTCAGGCGGATTGCAGTGACTAAACAATTAACTTCTCTCGTAGTGGCCATGGCCGCGTTGGTAAGTTACCCGGCCCTGGCCGAAGAAAAACCCGAGTCTACCCTGACAGCGCTCAAATCAGCCGCTGCCAAAGCCCTCGGTGTGAAGTTGGCCAACGATGACCTACCCGAGGAGCCACCTAAAGAGCCCGGCGAACCGCCAACTTTTTACGATACCGTGGTGGTGCAGGAAGCTAAAAAGCTTTCGTTACAGAATTATGAGCACCCGGTAAAAGACGCCTCTAAAGCGCTTACCCAAGTGGATTATTCCCAGTACCGCGCCATACGGTTTAACACTGAAAAATCCCTCTGGCGCGATCAGTCGCCGTTTGAAGTACAGTTTTTTCACCCAGGCTTTTTGTATCAAGACCCGCTCACTATTAACACCTTGGAAAATGACCTAGCGGCCACCGTGAATTTTGACCGCAGCCTCTTCCGCTACGACGGCCCAGCGGCCCCCTTGGCCGAAACCCCGCTGCCTTCCAACAACTTTGCCGGTTTCCGCGTCCACTACTCGCTGAACTCGTCCAAATACAAAGATGAGTTCATGGTGTTCCAGGGCGCCTCTTATTTTCGTCTCGTCGGCCCCGGCCAGGCCTATGGTTTGTCGGCGCGCGGCTTGGCGATTGATACAGCTGAGCCTACCGGCGAGGAATTCCCTTACTTCCGTGAGTTCTGGCTGAAAAAACCCGGCCCCAACGAAAATACCCTGACCATTTACGCCCTGTTGGACAGCCCCTCTTTGGCGGGCGCCTACAAGTTTGAAGTGAAGCCGGGCCGCCGCGTTGAGGTTGAGGTGGAGGGCACTTTATTCGCCCGTAAAGATGTGAAAAAACTCGGTATTGCGCCTTTAACCAGTATGTTTGTGTTTGGTGAGAACTCCGTGGTGCACCACGATGATTACCGCAAAGAAGTGCACGACTCCGACGGCTTACAAATTCTTACCGGCACAGGCGAGTGGATTTGGCGCCCCTTGCAAAACCCCGTTAACTTGCACGTATCGGCCATGCAGGATAAAAGCCCCAAAGGTTACGGCCTGATGCAGCGGGATCGCGAGTTCGACCATTATTTGGATGTGGAAGCCCACTACCACCAGCGTCCCAGCCTGTGGGTTGAACCCATCGGCAAGTGGGGTAAGGGTGCTGTGGAGCTGGTGGAAATTCCCACCGATTCCGAAACCAATGACAACGTAGTGGCCTATTGGATTTCTGCTAAACCGCTCCTTGCGAAGCAGAAAAAACACTTCCGCTACCGCTTAAAAGTGCTGAACGAGACCGCCCCCAATGCCAATTTGGGCCGTGTGCTCTATACCACCACGGGCTGGGCGGCGTTGCCGGGCCAAGCCAACCCACCACCTAAATCCAAGCGTTTGTTTGTGGTTGATTTCTACAGCGGTGATTTAGAAGGCGTTAGCGGCGATATGCCGGTGGTGCCCAACCTGACCACCAGCAGCGGTAAGGTGAGCGATTTAATGCTGCAGAAAATCCCCGGCCTTGAGCGCTGGCGCGCCTACTTCAAGCTGGAGCCTGAGGCCAATAAGCCTGTGGATATGCGCTTAAGCCTCAGCCTCAATGGCAAGCCGATTACCGAAACCTGGACCTATGTCTGGTACCCCGAAAGCCTGCCGAAAAGCAAATAACCGAAAGTTAAATCCCCTATGACCCAAGCGGTGTATTCTCTGCGCTTATCTAAGGCGTCACGTAAGTGGCGCCTTTTTCTATATCTGCTGTTGTCCAGTCTGTTGACCTGGTACGGCATTTACCTGATGTTCGACGTACTGCGGGCTAACGAACTCAATATCCTAGAAGGGATATTGTTGTTTCTCTTTTCCCTCAATTTCGCTTGGATTAGTTTTGCCTTTTGGAATGCGATCTTGGGTTTTTTGCTTAACCTATTTAAGCGCGACCCAATAACGCTAAAAAAACAGCTGCAATTGCCACCGGATACCTCGCCCATTACCACCCGCACGGCGGTGGTGATGCCGGTATATAACGAGGATACCAAGCGCATTACCGCTGGGTTTGAAGCAACCTTGCGGGATTTAGCGGCTACGGGCGAAATCGCCCAGTTCGATTTTTTTATGCTCAGCGACACCACCAAAGCCCCCATCGCCCAGGCGGAGCGGGAGGCGTGGCAGGCACTGCTGGAGCGCCTGGGGCCTGAGCTGGGAGCGCGTTGTTTCTACCGCCGCCGGGAGAAAAACGTGCGCCGCAAGGTAGGTAACCTGGATGATTTTCTCACCCGCTGGGGCGGCCATTACGAGCACATGGTTGTGCTGGACGCCGACAGCGTTATGACCGGCGATTGCCTGCTCACCCTGGTGCGCACCATGCAGGCCAACCCCGATGCGGGCCTGGTGCAAACCGTACCGATTCCCGTGCGCCAAGACACCTTCTTCGGCCGCTTTGTGCAGTTTGCCGCCGTGCTCTACAGCCCTATGCTGGCCACGGGCCTAGCCTTTTGGCAGACCAACACTGCTAACTACTGGGGCCATAACGCCATTATTCGTATCAAAGCCTTTATGGAAACCTGTGGCCTGCCTACCCTACCGGGTAAGGCGCCCTTTGGTGGTGATATTCTCAGCCACGACTTTGTGGAGGCGGCCTTTTTGCGCCGGGGTGGCTGGAGCACCTATTTGTTACCCCAGCTAGAAGGCTCCTACGAAGAGGTGCCCTCAAACCTGCTTGAGTACGCCAAGCGTGACCGCCGTTGGGTAGAGGGCAATATTCAGCACTTGGCCCTGCTCGATACCAAAGGCTTAAAGCTGATCAGCCGTATGCACTTCGCCATGGGTGCCTTTGCTTATTTATCCTCACCTTTGTGGCTGATTATGCTGGCCCTAGGCAGCATTGATGCGGTGACGCGGGCGGTGACGCAAAATGTATTTTTTGGTGTGGGTTATCAGCTCTTCCCCAACTGGCCTATTGCCAAGCCACAAACCGTGCACCTGATGCTGATTATCACCGCCGTGTTGCTGCTGTTGCCCAAGCTGTTGGCCATCATCATTACCCTGCGTGACCGTCGCCAGCAGTTTGGTGGCGCCATTAAGCTGGTATTGGGGGCGATTTTGGAGACCTTGTTTGCCATTTTGGTGGCCCCCGTCACCATGACCTTCCACGCCTATTTTGTCTTGACGGTGTTTTTGGGCCAGAAGGTTACCTGGGATGCCCAGGCCCGCGAGGGTTTGCTAGTGCCTTGGGGCGAGGCGTTTAAACGCACTCTGTTTAGCTCATTTGCCGCTTTGGTGTGGGGGGGCGTAACGCTCTACTTCAGCCCTTTATTCTTCTACTGGCTGCTGCCCATCTTAGTGGGCCTGGTGCTGGCGGCCCCTGCTGTGCGTTATTCCAGTAGCTTAGAAGGCGGCAAGCGGCTGCGCCGTTGGGGCCTGTTCCTGGTGCCCTCGGAGGTTAATGAAGTGCCCGCTCTGCGCGGCCTGGAGTTAGCTGAAGAAGCAATTCTCGCCGATACCCAATCCCGTGAAGGGGCGCCCGTGCCTGCGCTGCCTGCTGAGATTCACCAAGAAATGCCCGTCCAAACCATCGAGCGTTACCTGCGCAAACAAAAAGTGGTGCAGACGGCGCTGCAGCACTAGGCCTGCACTTTAAAGCGGTGCCTTGCGCCGCTGTTGTTGCCTCTTTAGCATACCCTATGTCATTCAGTGAATGATCTAGAGCTGTTTGTTCGAGCCTATTCCTACCCTCACCCCATCCCAATCTCATTAAGTTAAGGATTTGGGCCTGTTTCCCGCTCCCTGCCTTACCCTCACCCCAACCCTCTCCCAGAGGGAGAAGGATCTAAAAGCAAGCCCTCGAGGGTTAGCACACACTGTCCCCTCTCCCTTTGGGAGAGGGCTAGGGTGAGGGCGCTGTGCCTAGCTAAGTGACGTTACCCCCTAGGGCGCACCTCTCCTAAGGCGGGGAATTTTAAGCGCCGCCTCCTGCGATCAACGCCCGTTGCGCATTTCCCCCCAAGCCGATGCATTCGGCTAAGAATTTCCCCAGACAATAGCGTTTGAGTCACCCTTCCGGGCGGCTCGCTGCCGCGCATTGTCGCGAGCTAGCTCAAGCCTGTGCCCTCCGACCAGAAGCTATGCCTCTAGGGCGCTCCCTCGTTCATATCACCCTAAGCCCCCTGGGTATGTGCAAAAAACAAAGCTGTTTTTGGTTGAAGAAGATTTGTCAGATGATATGTGGAAAATATGTGGCCATCTGCTGTGAAAATTCGCTAAATGGTAGCTAAATGAAAGTTTCCTGTGCGGCTCTTCGCACAAATGCCAATCCCCCCTAAACCCACCCTTAAACTGCGGCTTAGGTCGCAGGTTTTATTATCGTATTTTATCTACACTCGCCCCATGCTCAGCACCCGGCTGAGGCCTCTGCTATCTAACCCTAATAACTACGAGGTTTGCGATGAAACAAAACCTTTTGCTTGTCGCCTGTTTAAGCGCCCTATTGAGTGCGTGTGGCGGCGAAAACACGTCTTCTAGCAGTTCCAGCTCCTCTTCAAGCTCGTCCAGTTCTTCCAGCTCCAGCAGTTCCTCTTCAAGTGGTGCGGTTAATTATTGGGTGCAAAAATGCGAAACATGCCATGGGCCCACGGGGGCCGGTGGTATAGCGCCGCTCAATGGTGGTCAGCTCAATAGCCGTTATCCTACTCAAGCCGCTCTCGCAACGTTTATTGCCGCAAATATGCCTACGGGGGGCGAGGGCACCTGTACGGCTGCGTGTGCCGATACCACCGCAGCCCAGTTGCGCAAATGGTTCCCGGTTGGCACCTCATCAAGCAGCTCGTCTTCCTCATCAAGCTCGAGTAGCTCGTCCTCGGGCCGCGCGTCGTCTTCCTCCTCCAGTTCAGGCGGCGTGGTAATGCCTCCGATTGACCCAAACGGCGCGCCGGTGCAAACCCCTAAGCCCAACGCCGATACCCTAGGTGGCCAGACCCCCGCCTTTAAAAACCAAACCCGCGTGCCGGAGCAGAAGAGCCCCTACACCCACAACACCACTACAGTTACTTCCAGCTTAAGTGCGCCCTGGGCCTTGGCAATACTGCCGGATGGCCGCTTTTTGATTACCGAAAAGCCCGGCACTTTGGTGATCGTCACCCCTGAGGGTAAGGTCTCCAGCGACATCTTAGGCGTGCCTGAAGTGGTCTACACCGGCAACAGCATCGGTGTGCAGGGCGGTTTATTGGATGTCACTCTGGCGCCTGATTTTGCTACCAGTCGCGTGATCTTTTTGTCGTACAGCGCACCGCGCAGCGGCAAACAGGCCACCACTATCGCCCGCGCCCGCCTCTCAAACGACGAAACCCGTTTGGAAGATGTGAAAGTAATTCTGACCCAAAACCCCGATTGGAATAACACCCTGCAGTTCGGCAGCCGTTTTGCCTGGAGTCGTGAAGGTTATCTCTACATCACCTTCGGCGATCGCTCGGACACCGCGATCCGCACCTCGGCGCAGGATAATTCCACCCTAATAGGTAAGGTGGTGCGGGTTAACCAGGATGGCACCCCTGTGACTGGCAACCCCTTTATCGGTCAGTCGGGTAAGCGGCCTGAAATTTGGTCGTATGGCCACCGCAACCCGCAAGGCGCCGCTATTCACCCGGTGACCGGTGAGCTGTGGACCATCGAGCACGGCGCCCGCGGCGGCGATGAGCTCAATCGGCCAGAAGGCGGTAAAAACTACGGCTGGCCGACGATTACCTACGGTATTGATTACAGCGGCACCAAGCTGGGTGAGGGCACGGCCAAAGCCGGTATGGAGCAGCCAATTTATTACTGGGACCCTGTGATTGCGCCGTCCAATATGATTTTCTACAAAGGCGATATGTTCTCCGGCTGGAACGGCAACCTGTTAATCGGTGCGCTGAGCACCTCTGTTAAGGGGTTGGTGCGTTTGGTGTTGGATGGCAACAAGGTGGTGGCCGAAGAGCGCATCCTCAATACCATTAACCGTATCCGCGACTTGGAAGTGGATTCTGCTGGGGCTATTTGGGTGTTAACCGACGGTGGCCAATTAATTAAGGTAACCAAACGTTAAACCAGGGGATTAGCTAGGTGCAGGGATGCTAAAGCGGCGGGTTACCCCGCCGTTTTTTTTGCCTGAATGTAATGGGCTACTCAGTTAAACGGTTAATCTGCGGCTAGTATCCGCCATCAGTTAACCCAGTAAAGAGTTCCCTATGGGCGATCAGCCGAACCAGCAAGATTATTTCGAACATTCCATACGCACCCTTGAGGCTGAAATTGCCAATGTGGGCACTCATCTCGCCCTTGATGCGCGCGCGCCAGCTCTACGCAAAACAAATTCAGGCGATGGCCGCTGAGCTGCGCGCCCAAGCGGCCAGCGGGCGTATCAGTTGGGCGAAAGCGGCTGAACAGGCGCAGGAAATGCGCAACCTCATCATGGAGTTGATCCGTTCCCGCAGCACACCTGTTGGGCGTGCGATGGCGCAACGGCTGAAAAGCGAGGGCAAAACCCTCAATGAATTAATCGCCCGCAAGGTGCAGCAGCTTTATGGCAGCAATGCTGTTTTTAGTAAGTTGACCGCTGCTGAGCAAAATGCTGTGTACGGCGAAATTCTCCTCTCTGCAGGGCGCTCTAACCCTAAGGTCACCGCTTCGATGGCGCGCCTGTCTTATTTGGGCAAAGGCATGATTGTGATCTGTGTGGCCCTGTCGGTGTATGCAGTGGCTACGGCCGAGGACAAGGTGGACGCCGCCGAGCGAGAGCTCGCCACAACGGGGGCGGGTATAGCAGGCGGTGTAGCAGGTGGCGCCCTGGCGGCCTTTGGCGTCAGCCTCGCCTGGTAGTGCCCATGCGTCTACTTGCCCGCCACGAACTCTCCATCCGCTTGCTCTGGGCTGCTGACGATCAGCAACTAGCAACAAGCCAACTTGTGCTGGGCGGCCAGGAGCTGGCTGCGGTGGTCACCGGGGCCGTGCTCGAGGCCTGTATTGAGGTGGGGGATAATTATTTGCTGTTTTTAACTGACGATATTTCCAGTGAAGACAGCCTGCATATTTACCACTTTGATTCACACTTCACTCTGCACGAAAGCCTGAGCATAGGGGCGGCGTATTGCACGGGGGCGTTCGTACTGGGTGAGCTGATTGCACCCGCCCAGGTGGTGTTTCATTTTTTGGGGGAGGGCGCCTGGCACTTGACCCTATTGCCCGAACCCTCAACCCATGTGCCGTTTTTTTCTGACCCAGCTGGAGTGCGGCGGCCTTTTTGTTTACGCACGCGCATGAAGCTACAGTTTTTTGCCGGTGGCTAAATTCGGTGGTTTAGCCCACCTTGCCGTGGGCTAATGGCTGTGCCGTGACTCTAAATATTCCCCGTTGGCCTGTAGGCCTTTTGTTGACCCACCGGTTTTAAGCCTCATGGCGCCGGAGATATACCCCAAGCGCCACGAGGCCACTGCCATTAGTTGTTGCAGGGCGATTGAGTGACTTGGCTGGCGGTATCTTGGTTGGCAAGGCTAAACCCAAGTTTTTGCGCGGCGGCCACCTGATCCTGAGGCACTAAATGCACATAGACTTTATCGGTGGGAATACCGCACACGGCGGGGCGGGCGATATTGGCTAGATAACCGCAATAACTGCTTTCAACGCTGATTTGCTTAGCCGTTAATAATGCTTCGGATTGGCTGATGCTAATGCCTGTGCCGGGTTCGCATGCTAAACCGCCAGTGGCTCGAAACACGGCAACCGTCGCCGCTTTTAAATTAAACACGGTTCCTGTGTCCTGCCGCACCAAGCTGCGGGCATTATCCACCACATCAAATTTTAGGCTTTTGGGAATATCGCCCTGGCCTTCGAGGTTGGTGGTGAGCACATCTTTTTTAACCGAATAAGTCACCCGGTTAGCAATATCACTGAGAATAATCGTGCCGCTGCCATCGGTCGCGAAGGTCATTTGGGCAAAACACCCATCGGGCGTTGCACAGCGGCCTGCGCCTGGCTGGGCGCTGATGTAGGTGCGCGTCTGGATGAAGTGGCCGGCCTTGTCGTAGGTGCCGTTAGTGCCCTCTCCGCCACAGGCATTTAATAAAGCCCCTGCGCTTATTATGCACAGGGCGCCCAAGTGTCTCATTCGAGTCAGTGATGTCATAAACGAACCTTTTATTTGCTGGGGGTAGGCTCAAGCATGCGCGCTCTTGGCCGCCGCTACCATGAAGCGGTCAACAGGTTACATTTTTTAACAATTCTGCCCCCCACTTCCAATGCCATTACGTTCGGGATTTTGAGCTGTTTTTCAGGCCTATTCCTACCCTCACCCCAACCCTCTGCCAAAGGGAGAGGGAGCTGCGCTTAACTTAATAACAGTGCCCCAGTTATGCTGGCTGAACGGGGGAGCGTCGAGTGTTAAGGATGTGGGTAACCAAGCGCAAAAATGGTCTCACTTGGGAAACGCTTGGGCGGCCCCATTGTGGATCGAGCCTATCCTTTGGGGCGTATAAAAGCCTTGCGGGTGATAAATCCTTTCGGAGTGTTCTTATGTCCTGTTCATTGTGCCTGCGCACGGCTCAAACGCGGCCGCGTCCCAGTCGGCGTCGGTTTACTAACGACCGCCCCAAGCCTGCAACCTCTGTTAAAAACAGCCTGCGCATTTTGTGGGAGGTGTTATTTCGCAAATCAAAAGATTCGGTGCCCAAGGCGGCAATTCCCCTGCAGCGGATTACACCTGCGCAACTGCAGGCGGCGCCTAATGGCAGTATTTATCGCCTGGGGCACTCCACTTTATTGCTGAAATTACGCGATCGGTTTTGGCTGACCGACCCGGTATTTTCTCAGCGTGCATCGCCTGTGCAATGGTTTGGGCCTAAGCGGTTTCATGCCCCGCCGATTGCATTGGCGGATTTACCACCCATTGAAGCGGTGATCTTATCCCACAATCATTACGACCATTTAGACCGCCACGCGGTGTTGGCCCTGGCCCATAAAACCCGCATGTTTTTAACGCCGACTGGCGTTGGCGACACCCTTATCGAATGGGGCATTGATGGGAACAAGGTGCGGCAATTTGCTTGGTGGCAGGGGTGTGAAATTGCCGGTATTCAATTAACCGCCACGCCAGCCCAGCATTTTTCCGGTCGACATCTGTGGGATGGCAATGCCAGCCTGTGGGCGTCTTGGGTCATCATCGATGGCGAGCAGCGCATATTTTTCAGCGGCGATACGGGTTATTTCCCCGGCTTTAAAACCATTGGTGAGCGCTTTGGCCCCTTTGATTTAACGTTTTTAGAAACCGGCGCCTACAACAAAAGTTGGGCCTATGTGCACATGCAGCCGGAGGAAACTATGCAAGCGCACCTGGATTTAAAAGGCCGCTGGTTGGCGCCGATTCACAACGGCACGTTTGATTTATCGCTACATGCTTGGTATGAGCCGTTTGAGAGGATTGCCGCCTTGGCTAAAGCCGAAAATATACCCTTGGCAACCCCTCAAATGGGCGAGGCATTGTTGCTTGATGATTTGCAGGCGGGAAATCATTGGTGGCGGGAATTAATGATTTAAATGGTACGTTTGGTGTTGCGGAAACTTTTAATGAAGACGCTTAGGCGCGAGATATGGAAATAGCTGAACTTGAACGGCTGGGCGATACACTGTGCATGAGTCTTCTTAATCAAGACTTCTCGGACATTGCGCAGAATATAGCCTATGCGTTACAGGCAGAAAGACCTCTCGCCGTTGCTATAAAAGAAGATTTTGAGTGCGCGCGGACAGAGTCCGGTGGCAACCTTGAGTTGGCGAACTACAGTGTTGTGATTAAAAAATTTCAGGCAGGAACACCAGGTTTTATTCATTTAATTGAATGTAGATTTACCTTCCCCAATACTCCCAAAGAAATATTGGTGGAAATCATTGAAAACGAAGCCGGCTGTTACTTGGAGCAAATAACCAGTGTTCCCAAATAAGTGACCACTCGGTCAGCCTGGCTAACCTGTCGAAGGCATTGTGAGCTAACTCTGCTCTTGTGCGGGGCAAACGGATTTGCCTCGCGGAGCAACCATAATTCGCTAGGTACCAAACGAGTCCGTTTGGGGCCAGGTTTTACTGGTGTGCAAAATTCGCAACACAGTTAATGGCTGCTTTTCCGTGGGCGCCTTGGCGACTAAAACAAAATGGGGCAGCAGCACTAGCTCTAAGGTGCCCGCCACCTACCCGGCGGGCAAGGTCGCTGGCTGGGATGCATACTGGTTTAATTTAGCTTCCAAATCCTTATCCCACCGATTGGCTATCTCGACAGAATCCTCGGCCAGCACTTGTACAATAGCTTGGCGGTCGGTCACCGCTTGAGGATGCCAGAGCAATTGCGTCACGCTGTTACCTCAAGATTACTATGTTTAAATTCCGCCATTAATGCCCTGGCCTCCTTATCACTTAGCAGGGTTTGCGCGCCGCCCAGGCTTCGATGTACTTGGTCGCGAAACCAGCTATCATAGGCCTCTGCGCTGTAGGCGCGCTTAAGTATTTTCGGTCGCATTGGGCTTATAACAACTTCCTTATCGGCCGCCTGCTCCTGTTGTATATCCACCTGAAATTGGTGAATACCGCGATTTTTTAGCTGTACCACTACAGACTCAAAATGCCGAAAGACGCGCATAGTTTGACCGAGTACTAGCGGCCATTCGCCCTCGGCATCGCGCAGGTAAACGCTCCAAAAGCCCTTGGCGCCGACGACTCGTGCGCTGGTAGCCCCTTCTAGTGGCGGAGTGAATTGAGATGAAGGGGGGTGACTGAGTTGCGTCATGGGGAGTACCTCCGCACGATTATGTTATGTCCCATCACTGCATTGGGCAGGGGGTTTTCTAACAGCGTGTTAACACCATTTGCGCTGCGGATATTAGCGGCTCTGCGTGGGCTGGTGTGTGAAGTTATGATGACAGTGGATAATTAGTCCTTGTGTTTTAAACCCTTAAATTAAATCTAAGGTTTGAATCCAAACCAATCTTTGCTCGCGTCTTAGGAATACACATCAACAATAGGAACCCTCTTTATGCGCCGCAATCGTTTAGCCCAGTATGTTATTGGTTTGGTTTTCTGCCTTTTTATATGCGCGCCTTTGTTGGCCAAAGCTGAGGCGGTGACAGCGCCCGGTGAGCCTGCCGTTCAGCAGATGATTGATCGCTTCGCGCCTGCGGAGCCAACGGAAAACACGGTCATTCCCGTGGTGGCGTTTATCAGTGTGTTTGGTGGGCCTGCCAGTGTATTAATTGTCTTAATTCTGCAGCACTACCGCGCCCAGATGCGCCTGGCCGATTACCGCCGTGAGGCCATAGGCAAACTAATTGAAGCCGGTCGGGATGTGCCGGAAAATTTATTGTTTTTTCAGGAGTTAAACGCCCAACAACCACCCCACAAAAATCTGCAGCGCGGCTTGGTTAACCTGGGGTTTGGGTTGGGCTTGGTGGTTTTTTTGTGGGCCATGCATAGCTTAGCGGCGGGAACCTTTGGGCTTATTTTTATCGGTATTGGCGCGGCGCAATTAATTGCCTGGTCGGTACTGCGTGCAGATAAAGCCTAATTTAGGTTAATTTGAGTGTTGTTATCGGATCAGGAACTTATCCTGCGCGTGGTCAAAAAACACGACCAACGCGCTTTTGGTCAGCTGGTTTTGCGTTATCAATCCCAAGTGCGCACCTGGTGTCGGCGTTTAATGCGCGGCGATACGGCATTGGGTGATGATTTAGCCCAGGAAGTATTTATGAAAGCCTACGCGGCACTAGCGGCATTTAAAATGGAGGCTAAATTTACGGTGTGGCTGTATCGCATTGCATTTAATGCGGCGGCCAGTAAATGGCGGCGCAAACAGTTGGAGTGGTGTGATACAGAGGAATTATCTGAAATCAGTGATGGTAGTGATAATGCCAGCCAGCTGATTAATGCACGCCACTTGGCCGCTGCGTTAGAGCAATTAACCGAGCCTCAACAACTCGCCCTGCGGCTGTGTTTTGAAGAGGATTTATCCCACGCTGAGGCGGCGAGTATTATGAATATTCCTTTGGGCAGTTTAAAAACTCATATCAACCGCGGCAAACAGCGATTAAAACACTTGCTTGTCGACTGGAGTGAATAATATGAACGATCAAAACCCATCGCCCTTGGATGTCTGTTTGCAACAGCAGTTACGCAATAACAGCACCTATATTGCCGATGACGGATTTAGCCAAGCCATTATTGCGCGCCTGCCGCGCCGCCGCTTAATAGTGGTGGGCGCAATGGGCGGGTTAATTGCCTTTGTCGGCATATTAATCGCCGCGCTGGTTGCTGTGCCGCTGGTGATCACACCACTTGTTTATTGGGCGGCGGGGCTTACGCTGGTGAGTGTATTTAAAATGGGTTTGTTGATGGCGGGGATTATTTTAGTTGTTAGTGCGCTATGGATGGCGCGGCAATTCGATTGGATTTAATTGGGGTATTGATGATGGTTGGGTGCGCAATTAAATCCGCACTCAATGGCAGCATCTTCACCCAGTAAATCTGTTTAGTTGATCGTTTTACCCTTGTGTTTTAGCCAGCCTGCAGGGTGGCGGCCTTTGGGATCGCGGTGAGTCCAATGCACGACGCCGCCTTGTTCATTCCACTCGTATTCCCCATAAAACTCGATACTATCTCCCGCCTTTAATTGTTCGACGCGTGGGGCTAAATCAATATTGTGGGCGATTAATAAGGTGAGGTCAGAGGATAATCGAACGAGAAATTTTTGGTGGCGGCTGCCATGGTTGTCGTCCGGTAATAATTTAAATACGGTGCCGCGCCCGCTAACCTGTATATCACTGCGCTGCTCGGCGAATGCGCGCCCTATGGCGATATTATCTACACCGCTGGTCCGCTGAATATTTAGCGGGGCCACAGCGGTATGGGTTTGGGCTATCAGTGCCGGGGCGTAGAGGAGGGCGATGAGGCTTAATGTGCGGAGTAAACGCGGCTGCATGGCGGGCCTTTAGGTGTGGAATGGGTTGCTAAAGCGTAGGTGTTTTTTACCTCTGTGCCTACTATTTACAGTGGTTTTGTTAATTTGTTCTGCAAGCCTGAGCAGGGGCATTGGCCGCCTGTGGCTAAATGACTTTGGGCCTATAAATCAGCGGCTAAACCATTCGGGCACCCACAAGGGGTGCCCCTACGGGATTTTTGCTGGTTCTGGTGTGCATATGTGCGACCGGCGCCGTTTTAATCGTGTAGCGCGGATAGAGTGCAGCCTAATTTGGTATTCTTTGTGTTTTAATGCTTTGTACAATCCTGTGCTTATTTTTCTATTATTGTCCGGGAAATAATGCGGGAGGCTCTATAGTTGCCGGTTATTGGTGCTCTCTCGTTCTGAACGGTAATGCCTAAAGCAAAGAAATAATTGGGGGAGATATCTGCTCCCGCGCAGGGCGTACGAATGAGAATGTGCGGATGTGAAATTTATTATTTGGTCGCTGCTGGAAAACAGTCTTATGGATAATTCGAAACGGTTTGCCTTGCTCATCATGTTTGTTTGTGGTTTGGTGATTGGCTGTGCGGATTTAAATACCACACGCTCCGCCAAGACAACCTCAGGGGCTAAAAGTGTTGCTGCTCCGATTGATTACCTTCCGGCATTAAGAGGCGATTATTTTCCATTGGAATCGAAATCGTGTGGGCGCAAATTCCATATTTATGTTCGTTTTCCGGAGGGCTATGATCCGCAGCAACCTAGGCGGTACCCGGTCATTTATTTGCTTGACGGTGACAGCCTATTTCCACTCATTGCCCCCACTCATTTATTTCTCACCTACGATGAGCGCATACCGGAAGCAATTATTGTTGGAATTTCCTACGGTGGCTTTGAGTCATCGATCAATAAACGAAATATCGATTTCACGGCTCCTGCAGAAGACGCTCCGCCAGGTGAGCGCGGCGCGCCTGAATTTCTGCATTTTCTTAAAGATGAATTATTGCCACTGGTAGACAATCAGTACAGAACTGATCCTGACAGACGCGTGCTGCTGGGGCAGTCTCGCGGCGGTTATTTCGTGCTTTGGTCGGCGTTAGAAATGCCAGACCTTTTTTGGGGGCGGGTTGCCAGTAATCCAACATTTACGCCAGGCCGCGCACGATTTTTTGCGGATGCAAATGCCCACACGCGCACGGGTTTAAAAGTGTTTCTTGCCAGTGGGACGCGTGATTCAGAGTTACGCAAAGAAAATGCTAATGCCTGGGCACACGCCTGGCAGCATCGTGCTGATAAGCCTTGGCGATTAAATTTCTCTGTATTGGAAGGGGGCACCCATGCGGCTTCAATTGGGGAGACTTATCGGCAAGCGATGCTCTGGTTGTTCAACCAAAACTAGTTGTTGGGGGGCAAAATTTCCTTAAAAAATCAGATGAAATCCTTAACTTAATGGTATTGGTGGGCAACAGGTTGCCCACCCTGCGCTAAATTCGCGTCTATTTCGCTTGGCTGTCCACAAACCGCTTCACCAACCAAGCCGTCGATCCATCCCAATCACCCGGCACAGCACCCGATTGAAGCGCCGCATCAATCTGTGTGCCGAGCAATTTACCTAGCTCCACACCCCACTGATCAAACGAATTGATATTCAACAGAATGCCGAGGGTAAATACCTTGTGTTCGTAGGCGGCAATTAAAGCGCCCAAGGCGGCGGGGGTGAGTTGTTCCATTACCAGGGTGTTGCTTGGGCGGTTGCCTGGGTGCACCTTGTGGCTGGCCAACAGCGCTTGGTTTTGCGCCGGGACATTTTGTTTTTTCACATCATCCGTAGTGGCGTCCAGCTGGCGGCCAGTGAGCAGGGCCTGGCTTTGGGCGATGCAGTTGGCGACTAACAGGCGGTTTTGATGCTGCAGGGGCGAGTGGGTTTGCAGGCAGGTGATGAAGTCCACCGGGATGAAACTGGTGCCCTGGTGCAATAACTGGTGGAAGGAGTGTTGGCCGTTGGTACCTTCCGTGCCCCACACAATAGCGCCGGTGGGGTAGGCAAGGCTTACGCCCTCTTTGCTCACACACTTGCCGTTGCTCTCCATTTCCAGCTGCTGCAGGTAGTTGGGCAGCAGTTGTAGATGGTAGGCGTAGGGCAAGACAGCTTGGGTGGAGGCGTTAAAAAACTGGCTGTACCAGAACATCAAGAGGCCCATGATGACCGGCAGGTTTTGCTCTAAGGGCGCGCTGGCAAAGTGTTGGTCCATGGCGTAGGCGCCTCTGCGCAGGGCGTTGAAGTTATCCATGCCGATGGCGAAGGCAATCGGCAGGCCGATGGCGCTCCACAGGCTGTAGCGGCCGCCCACCCAATCCCAAATGGGGTAGACGTTTTCGGCGGCTATGCCAAAGGCCACGGCTTTGTCTACGCGAGAGGAAATCGCCACAAAGTGTTTATGCAATTCGCCCTCGGGACAGCCTTTGGCTAGCATCCAGGCGCGGGCGCTTAAGGAGTTTTCTAGGGTTTCCTGGGTGGAGAAAGACTTGGAGGCGACTATGAATAGGCTGCGCTCGGGGTCGATCAGCTTGCACAGGTCGGTAAGTTCCGCGCCGTCGATATTGGCCACAAAGTGCACCTGCACCTGGCCGCTGTGGTAGGGGGTGAGCGCTTTGGTGACCATGCGCGGCCCCAAGTCTGAGCCGCCTATGCCTATGTTCACCACATGCTGAATGCTCTTGCCGGTATAACCCAGCCATTCACCGCTGTGTACTTTCTTAACCAATACTTCCATGCGCGCAAGGGTGGCGGCCACTTCCGCGTGTTCCGCCGTGGTAGCTGGCCCCATGTGGCGCAGGGCGCTGTGTAGGGCGGGGCGGTCTTCAGTGTTGTTGACATGCTCGCCCGCCAACAGGCTGTGGATGGCGTTGGGCAGGCCCGCCTGGCGGGCGGTGTCGATCAGTAGGTCAAGGGTGGTTTGATCGATAAAGTTTTTGCTGAAGTCCAAATCCAACCCGGCGGCACTCACGCGCAGGGTCTCGGCGCGCTGCTTATCCTGGGCGAAGTGGGCGGCGATGGATTGGCCTTGCCAGTAGTCCCGTTGGGTGGTGAGGGCCGTCCAGGTGGTGTAGCGGGCGTCGAGCGTTTGGCGGTTCATTGGCAATGCCTCGTGTTAAGGGCCCAATTAATGGTTGCGGGTGACTGAGAACGCTGTGAGGTCAGCCAGGGCTTGGGCGTAGGGGTTGTGGGGGAGTTGGTTTAAAAACTGTTGCGCCTGTGCGGCGTGGTATTCGGCCCGTTCTTGAGTGTAGGTGAGGGCACCGGTGCGCTGAATAATGGCGAGAATCTCCTGTAGCTGTTCGCCGCTACCTTCTTCAATGGCCTTGCGAATCAGGGTGCGCTCGGCCTCGCTGCCGGTGCGCATGGCGTAGATGAGCGGCAGGGTGGGCTTGCCTTCGGCCAGGTCATCGCCAAGGTTTTTGCCCAGGGCTTCGGCATCGCCGGAATAATCCAGGGCGTCATCCACCAGTTGAAACGCCATGCCCAGGTGCTGGCCGAAGCTATGGGCTGCTTGCCGCTGGGCTGGTGTTGCGCCTGCCAGCACGGCGCCTGCTTCGCAGGCTGCTTCAAACAGGGCAGCCGTTTTTTTGTGGATCACCCGCTGGTAATTCTCTTCGGTTACGTCCGGGTTTTTGGCGTTCACCAACTGCTGAACTTCTCCTTCAGAAATAATGTTGGTGGTGTTGGAGAGTATGGCCATGATCTCCATGCTGCCAAGCTCCACCAGCATTTGAAAGGCGCGGGAGTATAAGAAGTCCCCCACTAAAACAGCCGGTGCATTACCCCACTGGGCATTGGCAGTAAGGCGGCCCCGCCGCAGGCTGGAGACATCCACCACGTCGTCGTGCAGTAGGGTGGCGGTGTGGATAAATTCGATAATGGCGGCCAGGTCGATATGGCGGCTGCCCTCATAGCCCAGGGTTTTGGCGACCAGCAACACCAATAAGGGCCGCAGGCGCTTGCCGCCCGCTTCAATTAAGTAGTGGCCTATGCTTTCCACCAGGCCCACTTCTGAGTGCAGTTGGCGAATGATGCAGGCATTGACGAGTTCGAAGTCGCTGGCAACAGCTTGATGGAAAGGCAGCATGGGGCTTGGGCCGAAAAATGGGAGGGCTGGATGCTAGGCCTCGGGTTTGGGAGTGTCAAGCCATTCGACAGCATCAAACGGCGCCAGCAGCGGCAAGATGCAACAAGCCTGTCTACACTGATCGGTGGAATAGGCAAACTTAGTTTAATGGTGGAGTAGCGGCGCATGAGCTGGAATTCAATTCAAGGCAAGTTGATTGGGCTTGTGGTGGCAGGCTGCCTAGTGCTGGCGCTGGCGGGAATTTGGGGTGGGTTGGAGCAGGAATCGGTGATTAAGCGCATGGAACATGTGCTGAACCACAAATCTGAAGTCAACGAGAGTGTTGACCACCTTAATGTGATTTTTAAAGTGCAGGTTCAAGAATGGAAGAACGTGCTCCTAAGGGGGGGAAATCCTAGCGACGGGCAAAAATATTGGCAGGCCTTTAACGACCAGCACGCCAAATTCGAGGCCAAGGTGGAAGAGGCTGTGCGTCTCTTAGGTGATGACCCCCTCGCGAACGATTTGCGTGCGCTGAGCACTCTGCACACTGGGCTCTTGTCTAAATATGAGGCGGGGCGTCAAGCCTTTGAGCAGGCCGCTTTTGACCCTAAGGTGGGCGACAGCGCTGTTAAGGGCATCGACCGGGAGTTGTCGCAAAAGATTGAGTCCCTAGCCACCGCACTGAATGATTCTATGCAACAAGATACGGCCGCTTTAACGGCTGCGGCTGGAAGCATCTACGCTCGTACGCTCACGGTTGAGGTGGTTTTGACGCTGCTGGTGGTGGCCGCCGTCATTTTTAGCCTCAAATCCCAAGTCTTAAACCCCTTGGCCCAATTAATCAGCCATATTCAGCGCATGGCCAACGGCGATTACTCCCATCCCATGGCCGCCGTGCGGGATGATGAGTTGGGGGCGCTGGTGACCAATGTGGAAACGCTGCGCGGCGCTTTATGCAGCATGATCGGCGGTGTGCGCAGTACGGCAACGGTGCTAACCCAGGTCAATGAACAGCTCAGCCAGTCCGCGACCGATTTGGATCGTGATACGGAAAAAACCGAGGGCTACGCTGGGCAGATCGCCACAGCCATCACTGAAATGGTGTCCACAGTCAGTGAGGTCGCCAAAAACGCCTCCCACGCTGCCGATGCCACGGTGCGTGCTGAGACCAGTTTGCACGAGGGCAACCAAATCATGTCGGGTGCCATAGGCGCCATCACCCGAGTGGCCGATGAAGTGGCGCAGACCTCCGAGCAGATGAACCGCTTAAAAGAAGAATCCACCAGCGTAGGCGCTGTGTTGGATGTGATTAAAGGCATAGCCGAGCAAACCAACCTGCTGGCCCTTAACGCGGCCATCGAAGCGGCCCGTGCCGGTGAGCAGGGGCGCGGTTTTGCCGTGGTGGCCGATGAAGTGCGCGCGCTGGCGAAGCGCACCCAGGAATCCACCGAGGAGATCCAACAAATTATTAAGGCGCTGCAAGATGGCGCCTCCTCGGCCGCCCAGGCCATGCTGCAAAGTACCAGCAAAACCCGTGATTCAGTAGCTCAGGCCGAAAACGCCGGTCGCACCATGAGCGATATCTCCGGCGCCATAGGCTTAATCCGCGATATGACCCACCAAATCGCGGCGGCCGCGCAAGAGCAGAGCCACGCCGCCGACGAAATCAACCGCAATGTGGTGAACATGGCGTCTCTGGCGGAAAACGCCCACAACCACGCCCGCAAAACTGGCTCTGTCACCCGTGGGCTGGACCAAACCGCCAAAGACCTACAGGCCATGGTGGCGGGCTTTCGGTTATAGACTGTTAAGGCCTTCGCTAAAAGGCCCCGCTAGGGCAACGGCCTGCTTGCGCCAGGAGGGCTGATTGAGTAGAATCCGCGGCCCTTTGGTTCGGCTTGCGCCTTGAGTGCAGCTAGCCAATATCCTAAAACGGCGCAAGCTCTGTGATTCACCCAGTGGTTGGGTGGGTTTAAAACTCCTTCGAGTGCTTCGCGACGTCCACATGCTCTGGAGCATAAAACATGTACGCAGTTATTGTATCCGGCGGTAAACAACACCGCGTGGTTGAAGGCGAAGTCCTTCGTTTAGAGAAATTAGAAGCCGAAACCGGCGCCAGCATTAACTTCGACCAAGTGTTGATGGTAGTGAATGGCAGCGACGTGAAAATCGGCGCCCCTGTAGTAGCTGGCGCAACCGTTAAAGCTGAAGTCATCAGCCACGGCCGTGCCGATAAAGTGACCATCATCAAGTTCCGCCGTCGTAAGCACTCGATGAAGCGTCAGGGCCACCGTCAGTGGTACACCGAAGTTAAAATTACTGGCATCAACGGCTAATTGAGGATTTGAATCATGGCCCACAAGAAAGCAGGCGGTAGTACCCGCAACGGTCGCGACTCGGAAAGTAAACGCTTAGGCGTCAAAGCCTTCGGCAGCCAACTGATCAGCGCCGGCAGCATCATCATTCGTCAACGTGGCACCCAGTACCACCCCGGTGAGAACGTTGGCATTGGCAAAGACCACACTATCTTCGCTACCAAAACTGGCTACGTCAGCTTTGCGGTGAAAGGCGCTAAAAACCGCCGTGTAGTGAGCATCATTGAGGCTACTGCCTAATAAACTTCACCAAGCAATTGGTGCGAAGCCCTGTCTCCTTGGCGACGGGGCTTTTTTGTTTCTGGCGCGAGCTTTTGCCGCGCCGCCAAGGTGAATTCTTTTCAATGCCGTATGCAAGCGCGGCAAGGTAGACAGTATGAAATTCGTCGATGAAGCACCAATCCACGTTAAAGCTGGGCGTGGTGGCAAAGGTTGTTTATCGTTCCTGCGGGAAAAATTCATTACCAAAGGCGGCCCTAATGGCGGCGACGGCGGTGATGGCGGCTCAGTATTTCTCGAAGCGGACGAAGGCCTTAACACCCTCATCGACTATCGCTTTTCCCGCACCTTTCAAGCCGAAGACGGCGAGGCAGGCAAGGGCACCAACTGTACCGGCAAAAAGGGCGATGACCTTGTTTTAAAAGTGCCGGTGGGCACCTCGGTCATTGACGAGGATACCGGCGAGGTCATCGGCGATTTAACCGAAGTGGGCGAGCGCCTCTTGGTAGCCCAGGGCGGCTGGCACGGCCTGGGCAATACGCGCTTTCGCTCCAGCGTTAACCGCACGCCGCGCCAAACCACCCCCGGCAGCCCCGGTGAAGAGCGCAACCTGCGATTGGAATTAAAAGTATTGGCCGATGTAGGCATGTTGGGGCTGCCCAATGCGGGCAAATCCACCTTTATCCGCGCGGTTTCCTCCGCTCAACCCAAAGTAGCCGATTACCCATTTACCACCCTGGTGCCAAGCCTCGGTGTGGTGAAGGTTAACCGTCACCGCAGCTTTGTGATTGCGGACATACCCGGTTTGATCGAAGGCGCCTCCGAAGGGGCGGGCCTGGGTATTCGTTTTTTAAAGCACCTAACCCGTTGCCGCATTTTGCTGCACCTGGTGGATATGTACCCCATCGACGGCACCGACCCACTGGAAAACGCCCGCGCCATCATCAACGAGCTGGAAAAATTCAGCCCTACGCTTGCTGAGCGGGAGCGCTGGTTGGTGTTAAACAAAGCGGATTTGATTGATGCCGAAGAAGCCGAAGCCATCAAGAATACGGTAGTGGCAGGCCTTAACTGGCAGGGGCCTGTTTATGTGGTCTCCGCTGCCAATCGCCTGGGCACCGAGGTGCTCTGCGAACACCTGCTCACCCATTTAGAAGAGCAGTGGGAAGCCGAGCGCGAGAGTGCTGAGCTTGCCGAGGCGGAGAAACAGCGGCAAATCGTCATGCAACAAGAAGCCCGCGAGCATATTAAAGAGCTGCGCGAGCGTCACTTTGAAAAACGCCGCGCCCTCAAAGGCAAGGGCGGCGATGACCTAAGCGACGACCTGGATGACGATGATTGGAACGAAGACGATTACGACGTTGAGTTTGAATACGCCCCCTAACAACGAACATAGGTAAACAGAGGCCTGTTATGACATCACCCACCAACGCCCAAAACCGCCGCGCCCTCATCGGCCAGAGCCCGCGTTTGGTGGTGAAAATCGGCAGTGCCCTGCTCACCAACGAGGGCCGTGGCCTGGATAAAACCGCCATCGCCGCTTGGGTGGCGCAGATGGCCGCCATAGTGCACGCGGGTCATGAGCTGGTGTTGGTCTCCTCCGGCGCCGTAGCAGCAGGCATGACGCGCTTAGGCTGGAAAGAGCGCCCCAGCAGCATCCATGAACTGCAAGCCGCAGCGGCGGTGGGGCAGATGGGGTTAATTCAAACCTACGAAGAAGCCTTCGGCGCCTTCGGCATAGCCACCGCACAAATCCTCCTCGACCACGACGACCTCTCCAGCCGGGAGCGTTATCTAAACGCTCGCTCCACCCTGCGCACCCTCACCGGTCTTAAAGTGGTGCCGGTGGTAAATGAAAACGACACAGTGGTTACCGATGAAATCCGCTTCGGCGACAACGATACATTGGGCGCCCTGGTGGCCAACCTGATTGAAGCCGACACCCTGATTCTGCTTACAGACCAGCTCGGTATGTACAACGCCGACCCGCGCAAACACCCGGATGCGGTGATCTTAAGCGAGCGCGCCGCATCGGACACGCAGCTTGACGCTATGGCCGGTGGCGGTGGTGTGCTGGGGCGCGGCGGTATGGCCACCAAACTGCGCGCCGCCCGCTTAGCCGCCCGCTCGGGGGCCAATACAGTGATTGTGGGCGGGCGTATACCCGATGTGCTGAACCGCCTAATGCAGGGCGAAGACCTAGGCACACTGCTCTACGCCCAGGATGCGCCCATGGCGGCGCGCAAACAGTGGCTGGCCGGGCAATTACAGGTGCGCGGCAGTCTGGTGCTGGATGACGGCGCCGTGCAGGTGCTTACCACCAGCGGCAAAAGCCTGTTACCCGTGGGGGTGCGGCAGGTGCAAGGGCAGTTCACACGCGGCGATCTTGTCAGTTGCCGCGCCTTGGATGGCCGCGAAATCGCCCGTGGCCTGGTGAACTACCATGCCGATGAAGCGCGCAAAATCGCCGGTAAACCCAGCGCCCAAATCCACGATCTACTCGGCTACAAGGATTACGACGAGCTGATTCACCGCGATAATTTAATTCTGGTGTAGTCCTGCCGCACCGCACCGAGGAGTAGCCCGTGGAAAGCATGTATTTTTTAATTCCCATCTCCTTTCTATTCGTAGCCCTGGCGATTGGCTTGTATGTTTGGGCGGTACATAGCGGCCAGTACGACGACCTGGATGTAGAAGGCCAGCGCATTTTGTTTGATCAAGACGACCCACCCAAAGACCCCCCGCAACCGCCACCTCCGGGCGCAGAACCCAGTCAGACCAAAACCGAGGAACCCTAAGCGTGCTGGCATTTTTACTGGCCAGCCTCGGCATGGGGCTGTTGGGGTCTTTGCATTGTTTGGGCATGTGCGGCGGCCTCACCGCTGCCATAAGTTTCGGCATTCCCGCCCAAGCCGCCCGCACCCGTTTAATCCTGCTCACCAGCCTCGGCCGGGTAGCCTCCTATGGCCTCATGGGGCTAGTCCTCGGCGCTCTGGTGCAGTCCCTCAGCCTCGGCCCCTGGCCGCGCTTGCTCGCGGCTGTTTTATTGGTGTTAACCGGTTTATATGTGGCCGGTTGGTGGAACCTGCTCACTCGCTTAGAGCGCCTCGGCAGCCACCTTTGGCGCAGGCTTGAACCGGCCCGCACGCGCTGCCTGCCCATAGACACAAGCATCAAGGCCCTAAGCTTCGGCCTGCTTTGGGGCGCCTTGCCCTGCGGCCTCGTGTACTCAGCACTCACCTACACCGCCACTGCATCAGCGGCTTTATCACCCCTGCCGCACCCCATCAGTGCCCCCCTCGGCATGCTCGCCTTTGGCCTGGGCACCAGCCCCGCTGTAGTCATTGGCGGCCTGATGGCGAGCCAGCTGAAAATCTGGCTGCAAAAACCCCTCCTTAAACCCCTCTTGGGAATAATGTACATAGCCTTCGGCCTCTGGACCGCTTACGCCGCCTTCGGTCATCAACACCACAACCACTCGCAACACAACCACTCACAACATGGCCAAGAACAGGCACCCGCCATGCAACAGGGTGAGCATGACCATGGCGAGCACATGCAGCATGCCGACCCTAGCGAGCCTATGGGGCACGAGCACCACCACTAAACGCCAAGCCCTTCCCACCCTATTCGCCGTTAGTTCTCTGCATCTAGATTAACTGCGATGGGAATTCACAAAGCCTGGCCCTAAGCCGTAGCCCGGATGCAGCGCTAGCGAAATCTGGGTTTATCTGCATTCACGCAACGAGCCGATAGCAAAATTAATGGGTGTACAACAAAACTCAACCCCCAGATTTTTAAACGCTTACCTAGTTTTCCGCGTTGCCGCGCCCCCGAATTCTCTCTCTGACTCCCTCGAATTCTCGTTCCCAGGCTCCGCGTGGGAATGCATGGTTTTCCCTCTAACCCAATAGCTAAGCGCTGCGTTTAAAACACACAGCGCACATTGCATAGCTTTTTAAACGCATATCCTTGCTGCAGTTTTTGCCACTTTGTGATCTCCGGGCGCACGAGGAAGTGCGCGCGGCCGCATAAAAAATTGCTGCACATGTCTGGCCACCAAATTTTCAGAGTTGGCTGATAAAGATTGGATTGTTTTGCATGGAATATTCCACAAATTATCATTTGGTCGATGTGACTAATAAACGCTGCATAAAAACATGTCACGCATTTGCAACTGATCCGTCTTACTATAAACACGCTAAATAATAGCTCTATATAAAATGGCGCGTATATTCGCGAAGCGCGGCTTATATGGAATAAAAAGCGCATGGCTAGGGTTCGCAGTCGGGGCTGGTAGAGGTTGTGCTGGCGTAGGTTTTTTAAATTTTCGTGAGTAAGTAATTATGACTACAAAGCTTGAAGCATTATTTCGGTGCGTAAAAAAATCTTTTCAGGTGCGCAGTTGGTGGTTAATCACCGTGTTTTTGATTGCTGTAAATGGTTGGGCCTTGGATGCGCCGGTCAACCTAAAAGCCTACGCAGGCGGCGGCAATGTAATTTTGGTATGGCCGCGTTCAGTGCCGCCGGAAAACAAAACGATTTATTATAAAATTTACCGTAACGATGTCGTTATTTCTTGGTACGTAAAAAATGTCGCCCAAGAGGCACCCGTAGTTACCTTCGTAGATACCGCTCCACCTGCCAGTGGTGCAGTTAATTATAGTGTTTCAATTAAAACCACCCAAACCAATGAGGAGTCGCCCAAGAGTACAAACGCTACCGTGACAATGCCGGCGGTGGATGTACCAATTCCAGACGTAATGTTGGATGTTGCCGGTGTGCCTTCGGCGTATGAATACCTCACAAAATTAAAAGCGGCACTACAATTGTGGTATCCGAAAATTGCCGTATTAATAGCCGCGCCTCACTACATGCCACCCAAAACCATCGGTTTGCGTATTGATTCGGGTGATTGCAAATACTCTATGGCTGTGGGTGATGACACCTGGATTAATGTTTGCGCCAAGCATGCCGCATTCCGAGGCAATGAAATTAACCACGACGATATTAATGTGATAGTGCACGAAGGCACTCACCTGATTCAGTCGTATTTTTCCGGTGTGCCAAGTGTAGATGAGGGTATTGCCACCTGGGCGGGGGATTTAACCGAGCAAAAATTCAGGGCCATTCCCGGTGGTGAAATGAGTTTTTTAAATGGCTATGAATATTCAGCAGCATTTTTCAGTTGGATTATGAATCGTTATCCCAATTCTAACTTGGTGCGTAACCTCAATATTCAAGCCCATGACCAAATTATGGACTACGGCTGGTTTGCAGATGCAACGGGTAAAAAGGTAAATCAGCTGTGGCAAGAAATGACAAACGTAGAAATGAGCCCACCGCAACCCATGCTACATGGCACGGGTTTATGCGCCCAAGTGCTAGGGGAGGGTGAGCCTTCAATTCAATACGGCCTTGCCAGTCGCTGCGCTAATGTGAATAGCCAAACCTTTGTTTATGAGCCAGTTGCGCAGCGTTTACGTGTTGAGGCGGGTTGTTTGAGTGTAGGTGCCCAGTCGCGTATTCGAGTTGTGGGTTGTAGTGATGCATCTGTGGGCCGCTGGAGTTTTGAATCTGTTCCGCAATACGCAGGTAAACAATGGGGGCAGTGGCGGCTTGGCGGCAGCAATAAATGTTTACAGCTAGAATCCATCCCCGAATCCATCGACAAAACTTCGCCAAGGCTTATAGCCGACGAATGTGATTCCCAAAAATGGGCGCAGGTTTGGCGGCCGTTTAGCGCTTAATAAGTCGGCGGGCACGGTATTGCCCGCCGCGTTTATTTATTATTCCTGTAGCCTGGATGTAATGCAGCCGATTTGGTTTATTTGCCAGAATCAAAAAACCCTGATCGCGCTGCGTTACATCCGGGCTACTGGTTGTGTATATTTTGATGCCTGTAATTCAAAAGACACGTTGGTGGGCATCGCTTGCATTATTGGTTTGGTTGATTATTTATAATTCCCAGCGAAATTTAATGCTGCGTTTACAACCATCGGCATCATCTTTCGAGCAGGGTGCAAATTGCCAGGTTTCGCTAATATGTTGTTGCGCCGCTTTATCCACATCACTATTCCCGCAGGATTTAGTCACCTTTGGGTCCAGCACTTTACCTGTGTCGTCCAAGGTGAAATCCATCTGCACATAAGCCTTTGGGCTCATCTGCGCCGCTGTTTCTGGCGCTTTGCGCAACTCCAAACACTTGGGTAATTCTTCCGTCACCGCTGGCGCATTGTCTTTCAGTTTTACGCAGGGCGCTTCGGGCAGGGCGATGTAAAACGTGGTGGGGGTTAAATTGGGGTCAGTATAAATAGAGGTAAAAACCACCCTGGGTGTGTTATCGGGTTTTGGTTTTATGGCGGAAAAGCCGTAAATCACTACCACATGAAGGAGGGCGATGGCGGATAAGATAAGAATAAATCGCTTAGGGTTTTTGGGGCGTTTTAATTTCATGGGGTAAGTCTTGTGTGAGCGGGCGGGCTTGTTTTGTTGCTGCATTTGCCGACAGCCGTAGGGTGGGCAACTTGTTGCCCACCATTTTAACCGGTAATCATCTGTATTCGAAGATTTTTGTTTCTTTTGGAAGCGGTGGGCAAGCAAGCTTGCACACCCTACAGCTGTTTAATCCAGAATTAGATCTGTTGGATAAAGGCTTCTTTTATTGGGTTCTTGTTTGTATCTTTTTCAAATTTTTGTGGGCTAACCGTATGGTAAATGATAGCCCGACCAATCCAATGCCCAATACACAATAATTCGGCCAGCCCTCATGAAGGTAGAATTTAATCGCGCCCATTGCCAGCAGCATAATGCCCAAGGATTGTAGGAATGTGCAGGCTATTATTAAAGGTTTGTAAATGCGTAATGGTTCGAAACTCATAATTCAAAAATCCTCATATAAACCCCGTTGGAATCCTCGTAAAGCACATATTTAAAGCGGTGATCCGTGTAGGTGGTGGTGAGAGCATCGTTGCCAGCTTTGCGCCAGCTGCCTACATCTACAATGTCACTTAATCGCTTGGTTTGCGCTGAGTTATCTATTCCTTCGGTGTAAAACGGTGCGGTGTAAAAGGTAATCATCTGGCCGTTGGCGGTTTTATTATGGTAGGCGAGGTCACCGGCTAGATTGGTCACCAGATTTTCGCCTGCAGGTGTTAGCCACAGGCCATCAATACGCGCCCAAATATTGAATGGGGTTAAAGCGCTCAAGAGCGTGAACGCACTAGCCCAGCCGAGAGCCAGTAGGCATCTGGTGGCGATGCACTTCGCGTATGAGATATTAATCATTTGCTCGCCTTAGGGTAAATTTTATAAAGGCCTATGTTGGCGCGATACTCGTAATTGCCTTTCGTGCGTTTGTCTTTGAGGCCGAGCACATAATCCGATAACGCATCGTCCAGCGCTTTTGCGGTGGAAAATGTGGCTTTGCCGGAAATTATCGATGTGGCCGGCCCTTGGTCAACGAGCATAAATTCTGATTTTTTATCGTTGGTTAAGCGGTAGGTGAGCAGCATGGAATGGTAACCGTCTAACGCGCTCACTCCGAAGATTGAAACCCCAGCTGTGTGATGTTTCTTTACATAATCGCCAATGCTCTCCTTTAATCTACTCGCTGTGCCATTGCCAGATGCGTCGTTTCCCTTTGTGTCTAAAAATATGATTTCTTTCAGCGCTCCTGCGAGGCCTTGGTTATTCAAGATGGTATGAGTTGCTGTGCTTCCGCCAACAATTCTATCGCCCAGCTTCATTTTCTCGTCTTTATAAAGCAGCCTGATAATAGAGTTATGTAGCTCGATGCAGTCTTTGCCGAATTTAATGGATTCAAAAGGTATCAAGGTGGAAAATGTACGGGTTGGGGCGTTGCCCACGATGGAATCGGTAATTTCCTTAACAACGCTTTCGGGCCATTCTTTGCTTCGGGTCATTTGTCTCTCCATTATCTGGTGAATTTTTGGGGCGCAACTCTGTTTTTGAGTTGCTGGGCTTGAATTTGGTGCTGGCTGTGCGTTATGTGTCGAGAAATGAATGCGAGTTGTGAATTCCCGGCTGATCAATTCTGTGGTGTTTATTCATTTTCCTGATGTTTGTTTTTTTCTCTATAAAATATATCTTTCCACTCTTGCAGTTTTTCATCGCAATCGGGCGCTATAAAATCAATTGATTTTATAAGAAACTGATTTTTTTCTTCATTTGGGTTTTCTAGTGCCTCCCTTGCTCTCTGGGTTAGTGCTGATTCCCTGGTGTTGTTTTCTTCGCTAAGCAATTCGACCTTGTGCCTTTCGGGATCTGGGAAGCCAAATAGTCCTAGATAAAGCCACCAGTACGATTGATATGATGACTCCCTTTTTTTGTCCGATAATAGCTTGTGAAGTATATTTCTATTGCTCCTTTCTTGCTCTATGAGGGGGGTGATGAGTGCATGCAATAGATGTAGTGGTTCTTGATGTGAGCTATTAAATTCGCAAGTATGGGTTGTAATGCTTTTTATTAGCTGTTCAATTGTTTTTTTAAGTTTTGGGTAGTTATACGCTGATAGTGCTATTATTTGTAATGCAGCTAGGGTTTTTTTGGGGTCTTCTATGATGTCTTTTGTGGAGGGAGTAAAGGGGTTGGCAATTAGGTCATTTATTTCTTTTATGACTTTTCTCATGTTGTTGCTTGAGCGCCCTGTGAAAAATGTATTGTAAATGTGAGCGTTAAATGATTCATCGTTTCCTATTCTGGGGCAGGATATGCCTGCAAAGGGTCGGGTTATTGTGAGCGTCTGTGCATCCATTTTTTTTATTATTTGTTCCATGTTCATTGTGTCGTTGGCGGTGTGTGCGGTGTTAGCTGGGATTATGGATTCGCTGAATTTGGGTTGTAATTCAGTGGGCAAGAATTTTTTCCTGGATTCACGTAGCTCGGTTGTTGCCTGGTTGCTGTCGTGTTTTATGGCGGCTAGAATAAATAGGTCATTAATATCTATTTCGCCGTATAGGCCGCGTTCGATCCAGATGTGATAGATTTCTCGAAAAATTTGTTTTAGGTGTCGGGGTGATTCAATGAGGTCTGTCCATATTCCTTCGGGTGTTTTGGGAGTTTCGCAGTAATTGACGCCGTTATTTGTTGCGTGGTTTAATATCATTGTTGTAAATTTAAAGATGATATCGTTGTAATTAGGTTTGTAAATATATTCTTTAAACAAAAGCACCCGTCTTAAAATCCCTTTGGGGTCGAAGCAGTCTTTACGATCCTCGGTAAGCTGCAACAATGCGTCATTAGGCAGTGATACAGCTACGCTGGTATTGCTAATCTTGTTAAGTCTGTCCAAGACCGATGAAACTATATTTAATGCCGCGTAAGAAGAGTCTTGATTGCGATCTATATCTTCAATAATTATTAAAAGCTGGAGATCCAGTTGTATGAGTACATTTTCGATCCCGCTAAGCACCTTTTTCGTGTCTCTATTTTGACCGTTCAGTAGATGGCTGATGAATCCTGTGATGCCTCGTGGGCTTGTAAGTGCATTGTGGTAATGTTGTGGCAGGCTGTAGAGTGCAGATACATCGGTATGTTTTGCTAGAGTATTGACAATTTCGGATATGATTTGCATGTCGAGGCTTTTTGCATCACGACCCCAGCAATCGATAGTGACTGCTACAATTTTTGTTTTATTTAATTCGCTTGTTTTTAATCGCTCATTGATTATGTTTTCTAGTCGCATGAGTAGGGATGTCTTTCCCATGCCATAGTTTGCCACCAGTGCAAAATTGGTTGGCTTAAATTTATTGTTGTTGTCGAAAAATAGGTTGCTGATTCTTTCTTCTATCCCGGTGTAGTCAATCAACCAGGGAGTGTTGGGTGGGAACGGTTTCTCTGATAACAACCACTCCTTGAGTGCTTGCTCCGAAAGTTCTTCGGTGCTCGATTCACTTTCATTAGCTTCCGATTCTATTTTAGTTTTTTTCTGGGGTTGCAGTAGAGCAAGTGACGGCAGGAGGGAGGCGATAAGTGGAAGCCAGTAAACAAGAATTAATAGGGGTTTTTGCCATGCTAATTCCAAGAATATTCCTGCCATGCCAACGGCCACAAACAGATTCGGCCGCGCTAATGCGGATTTAGGTGTGTGATTTTCATTCCAAACTTTAAAGTGTCTAGCGAGGAAGAGTGTGGCCGCGAAAATTAATAGCGCCAAGAGTAAGTAAACAAAGGGTTGTGTTTCAAACAATCTGTACCAGCCCTTAGGTGGGGTTAGGGCAGGAAAAAATTGATTTAGCAATAGAAAGTTTAATGTGGCACCAATGGCTGAATATGCTGTGATAGTGAGCCAGCGTGAGATTATCTTTTTCCATTTGGCTGTAGTGGATATGATGTGGGCGATGACTAAGATGAAGATCATTACGTATGGCAGGTACACGAGAAAATATGCGTTAGTTGTCTCCTGGTTTGCGTCGGATGGTGGTGTCAGCGTATGACTATTGGGTTTGGTGTCGGTGGGATTATTTGTGATCAAAGGGGGGGGGTATTGGTTATTGACTGAGATTGATTGGGGGCAACCACACTAAGTACGGTTTCCTGAGAGGTTGGTTGAATAATTGTTGTATGGGCGTTAACCGACCAGCAAACGAATAATAAAATTGCCGCGACTAAGGAATATATAATTTTTATCATGAGGATTTTTGTTCCGTAAACCTGGCAATTAATTGAATGTGGTGGCTAGGAATATTAAATATTCCGCCCGCAGAATTTCGCCAGGGTGGATGGGGCGTATTTTGTTGGTTGCCATAAAAATCCTTGATATTAGGTTGCTGCAAAATTTAAAAAATGTGTGTTTTGATTTTTGCTTGGATTGTGCTGGTGCTTTGTGCTCTGTATAAAACCCCCTCCCGGCCTCCCCCTTTAAAAGGGGGAGGAGCAAAGATGTTCAAACCATTGCATTTTCCTGTGTGCCAGGTTTTTTGCTCCCTCCCCTTTTTAAGCGGAGGGTTGGGGTGGGGTTTATGGGCTAGGTGTATAGCTAGGTAAATAATAAAAATACAAAATACTTAAATTAATATTGCTTTCGAGTGGGGGCGCTGGCTGAATAGTTTTTGATTTATAAAAAAGCCGCGTTAAACGCGGCTCTTAAAAAAACTATTTCGTCGGCGCCAGCCAATCAAAATGATTCTCCAGCTTCCCTTTCACCGCATCAAAATACATGGCCTGCAACCGTGTGGTAATAGGCCCGCGTTTGCCTTCACCAATAATTCGTCCATCCAGTTCGCGAATCGGTAAAACCTCTGCCGCAGTCCCGGTAAAAAACGCTTCATCGGCAACATAAACTTCATCGCGAGTAATACGTTTTTCTTTAATAGTGTAACCACACTCGGCGGCCAAATGGAAAATAGTATTGCGGGTGATGCCGTCTAAACAGCTGGTGAGTTCTGGGGTGTAAATAACGCCGTCGCGCACTAAAAAGAAGTTTTCACCAGAGCCTTCTGCTACATAGCCTTCGGCATCTAATAACAGAGCTTCTTCACAGCCACAGTCCAGGGCTTCGCGCAGGGCGAGCATGGAGTTGATGTAGTGGCCGTTGGCTTTGGCTTTACACATGGAAATATTTACATGGTGGCGGGTGTAGCTGCTGGTGCGCACTTTAATGCCCGCTTCTTTGGCCTCTGGGCTCATGTAAGAAGGCCAGTTCCAGGCGGCCACAATTACGTGGGCTTTTAAATTATCCGCGCGCAGGCCCATGCCTTCGGAGCCGTAAAATACCATGGGGCGCAGGTAGGCTTCGGTGAGGTTGTTCGCGCGGATCACTTGTTTGTGGGCTTCGTTCACTTGCTCTTTTGTGTAGGGCATGGCCATACGCATGATGTGGGCGGAGCGGAATAGGCGGTCGGTGTGTTCTTTTAAACGGAATACAGCGGTGCCGTGGTTGGCGGTGGCGTAGGCGCGCACGCCTTCGAATACGCCCATGCCGTAGTGCAGTGTGTGGGTGAGGACGTGAACTTTGGCGTCGCGCCAGGGGATGAGTTCGCCATCAAACCAGATGGTGCCGTCGCGGTCGGCAAATGACATAGTGTGCTCCAGGAAGCCTTTGGCTTGTTTGTGTCTGTGAAAGGTTAGTAAATCGGCTGGTGCTTGTGTTTTGGCTAGGGCTCGGGGCCTGTGCTGGGCGCTTCGCCAATCACCTGCTGCCATAGGGCGCACACCTGTGCTATGGGCTCGGCCAATAGGTGCCGCTGGGTGATGGCGGGTGCTTGCTGCAGTGCCAGTTTGTGGCCTAGCGTCCGGTACTCTTTGTAGGCGTTGATCAGTTGGTGGGCCTGTTGGGCTGCCAACCGTCCGGTGGTTTCCAAGCTGCCTAGGATGCGGATGTTGTCCGTATAGCGCACAAGGGATGAGTCGGCGTGTGCCCAGGCCAGTGCTAGGTATTGAACCATAAATTCAATGTCCACGATACCGCCAGCATCCTGCTTGAGGTTGAATAAGCCCGCTGCCTGGTCGCTTTTTTTGCTGCCCAATTGGCTGCGCATTTTGGCGCGCATACTACGCACCTCGTCGTTGAGTTTAGTCAGCTCGCGCGCTTGGCAGAGGATGTTCAGGCGCACTTGGTTAAAAGCCGCTTGCAGGCTGGCATCGCCTGCGACCGGGCGGGCGCGCACCAAGGCTTGGTGCTCCCAAGTCCAGGCGGATTCGCGCTGGTATTTTTCAAAGGCGGTAAGGCTTGTTACCAAGGGGCCTGAGTTGCCGGAGGGGCGCAGGCGCACGTCCACTTCATAGAGTTCGCCGGAGGCGGTTTTGGTGGCCAGTATATGGATGAGCTTTTGTGCCAGGCGCGGGTAAAACACGCTGGCCTCTATGGGTTTGGCGCCCTTGGTTTGGCTGTTGGGGTCGCTGTTGTGCAGGAATACTAGGTCTAAATCCGAGCCGTGGGCGAGTTCTAAGCCGCCGAGTTTGCCGTAGGCGACTATGACAAATGGCAGGCTGGCCGGGTCTTGGCCCTCGCCTGCCAGGCTGCCGTGTTTACTGATCATGTCGTCTTTGGCGAGGTTGTAGGCGTAGTCGATGATGACTTCGGCCAGGTAGGTGAGGCAGTCGCTGACACGCATTAGGGGCAATACGCCGGTGACTTCACAGGCGGCGATCTTCAGAGCCTGCGCCCAGCGGAAGTAGCGCAAGCCCTCCATTTGCGCTTCTAAATCGGTAGGCTCAATGCGCAGCATGTGCTGGCGCAGCTCTTGGGCCAGTTCCACCTGGGTGGGAATTTGGTAGAGGCTGCTGGGGTTAATTAATTCGTCCAATAGAGCGGGGTGTTTGGTGAGGCGCTCGGCGATCCAACTGCTGGCGTCGCAGAGTTTTACCAGCTGGGCCAGGGCTTGGGGGTTTTCAATTAACAGTAATAAATAAGCACTGCGGCGGGCCACGGCTTCCACAAACGGCAGCAGGCGGGTGAGGGCTTGCTGTGGCTGTTGGGCCTGTTTCAGGGCGCGCAGTAATTTCGGGATAAACACATCCAAGCGCTCGCGGCTGTGGGCGTGCATGGCGAGAATTTTCGGGCTTTGGCGCAGGCTTTTCAGCAAGGCCAAGGCTTCGGCCTCAGGGCTAAAACCCCAGGCGGCCAGCTGGTTGAGCAGGTTTTCCTCGTGGCCGAGGATGCCCAGCCACAGGCTTTGGTAGGGCGCTAAGGGGTCGCTGTTCTGCTCGTCGCTATCGGTAGGGCTGGCCACCACGGCGGCAAACTCGCGGCTCACGCAGTCGCGGTGTTGGTTGAGGGCGGCGTAAAAAGCCTGCCAATGCTCAAAGCCCATCACCCAGGCTAAGCGCGCCTGCTCCAGAGGGCTGCTGGGCAGTGCTTGGGTTTGTCTGTCCTCCAGGGCCTGCAAGGCGTGTTCGGTATTGCGCAAAAACCAATAGGCATCGATGAGCTGCTCGGCAACCTCCGTGGGCAGGGCGTTTTTTTGGCTGAGGTAGCGCAGCACTGGAATTAAACTGCGCGCCTGCAAGGGCTGCTCGCGCCCACCGCGCAGCAGTTGAAAGGCCTGGGCGATAAATTCAATTTCGCGAATGCCACCGGCGCCGAGTTTTACATCCTCCTCTTTGCCTTTTTTATTTACCTCGCGGGAAATCATTAATTTTAAATTGCGCAGGGCCTGAATAACTGAAAAATCCGTGTATTTGCGGTAGGTAAAACTGCGCAAAATCGCCATTAAGTGTTCGGCCTGCGCCGCTTCGCCATTGTGCGCACACACCCGCGCTTTAATCATGGCAAAGCGCTCCCACTCGCGGCCGTGGTTGTGGTAATAATCCTCTAGGGCTTCAAAACTGCAGGCGAGCACACCGCTCTGGCCAAACGGGCGCAGGCGCATATCCACGCGAAAGACAAAACCATCGGCGGTATTGGTATCCAATAATTTAATTAAGCGCTGGCCGAGATTGGCAAAAAATTCACTGTTACTGAGGCTTTTGGCGCCTTGGCTGTGGCCTGTGGCTGGGTAGGCAAAAATCAGGTCAATATCCGAGGATAAATTTAATTCGCCGGAGCCGAGCTTGCCCATGCCAATCACAAAAAAACCTTGTTTATTGCCCTGTTTATCCTGCGGCTCGCCAAAACTATTGATTAATTGCGGGTAGAGAAATTCCACCCCCGCTTGAATACAGCTATCTGCCAATTGGCTCAACGCCGCACAGGTAGCCTGCGGGGCCACCAAGCGGTTTAAATCCCGCCAAATAATGCCCAGCATTTGTTGGTTGCGGTATTGGCGCAGGGTTTTAGCGGCCGCTGCTTCATCACCCTCTAATTGCGGCGGCGCGGCTGTGCTCATGGGGTTGTGAATAAGGTGCTCTAACCAAGTGGGGTTGCGCTGGAATTGCTGGCGCGCCCAGAGGCTGCCTATGATGACGCGCTTAAGTTGCTGGGCTTGCTGCTCATTGAGCGGCGCCTGAATATTAAGGGCGCAAAGGTCTGTGGCGTATTGATTATTTAATTCTGCGGGGGGAGGTATTAGCTGCATAAAATTCCTTCGGGATAATTATTGAAATACCGCATGTTGTTTAAATAATGCGTCTAAATACCGGCTGTCTTCGGCGGGGTGTTTTAAGCGCTCAATAGGCACTCCGTGCAGTTGCGCCATGGCGGCCACACGGCCTTGTTTTTGAAAATAACTCATGGGGAATTGCCGGTAAATAGGATCACCAAAGGCCTCTTGTGGGGTGATAATTTCTCCGCCCTGTTTGCGAATATGAGCTATTAAATCGCTCAAGAATAATGCTGTGGTATCGTTCTCGTGGAGTAATAAAACATGCGGGGCAGAGGCGCCATAGGTGGTGCGTGCCAATGCATCAAAAAACTCAATGGCCTCCCACATTACCTGCACATACAGTCGGCGCGCCTTGGCGAAATTAATTTTTTTACCTTCGCTGGCGGCGTTCACCAGGAGGGAATTGATGTACCAATCGGCGTTATCAATGGTGACAAAACCATCCTGATAACCCAGTTGGGCAAGATTAGTTTGAATATAACCAATGCTGTCGAGGTCTTTGCCGTAGTGTAAAAAAGGCGGTCGAAAATAAGGCAAAAAATTATCCAGATCTTTAAGCGCCAAATGCGCCCTATAGGCATCGGTTAAAAAATCTTCCGAGCTTATTTCGTTGGCCGAGCGGTGGCTGTAACTGTGGTTGGCTATATGAAATCCTGCAGCGGCGTAGCGCTTTAGCCTGGGCAGTGTCGTGGTATTTAGATTATCCGCTTTGACAAAAAATAGCGCATCTTGGACTTTTTGTTTGTGTAGGGCGGCAATAATTTTGTCTGTGCGCTCATTGCCCGTGAGCAAAGCGCTATCAGGTGTGGGGGCATCATCAAAAGTGAGGGCGATTTTGCCGCTGAAGGCGAGGCTAGGCACAACCCAGCTCAGGCAGGTTAGCACCAAAAGCAGTTGTTTAAGCATAAGTATCTTTTGTGCCCTGTTATTGAGTAGGGATTAATACAATTCATTGGCGTTATGTGGTTTTTGTGTGCAAGCGTCTTGTTTTGAGGCCGATTGTTTTTGCGGCTCGCAACAGGCGGATGATCTCGCGTCGTTTGTTTCGATAAACTGAGTAGACCAGATTAATCCATATATTCCCACGCCTATGAGCAGAGCAATCAAGCTAAAAAATACATAGGCGCGCAGCTTGGCTTTAAAGCCGTACACATAAGGCGTAGGTTTAAAGACTTTTTGGCCGGCTAAGGGGTATTGTGCTAAGCGTAAAATTGCTGTGTATTCACGGCCCCACAGCGCCACAAGCAGTACAGCAAATAGCAGCGGGCTACAAAATACAGGTATAAATACCAAGTAGGCGCCATCAATACCCCAATAGGTTCGGCACGGCGCTGTATTGGCGAATTCTTTAAAAGCGGGCAATAAATAGAAGTGTAAGCACGCCAGCAATGGTAATGACCAGGCTGCGTGTGTGACAACAATCCTGAGCCTTTCTTGGCGGGAATATTCCGGTGCTAACATAGGTGCAATACCTAGTTGCCAAAGTTGCGAGAATCCAGCAGCGTCTGCCGCATTAATTCCGCCAGCGAAAACGACGTGCCCTCCTTAAGTTCCCGCCGAATACAATTCACCAAAACATAATCCTGTTTCGCCAGCGGCGTGATGGGTTGTGCACTGGTAAAACTGGGGGTGAGGCTTGTGAGTAATAAAAAGCCCTTGTGGCTCAGCACTATTTGATCCACCGCCTCCTGGCGAATAAGGGTTTCATAACGCACATAATCGCTTTGCGCCAACCACAAAATAGTGTGCAAACAGGCTAAATGGCGGGGGCTGTGTAGGCCGAATTCATCGGGTTTATCCGGCCCGGCTACGTCTTCCACATACAGGGTGGTTTTGCGCGGGAATTGATTGTAGAGCGCTACCAAAATACGGGCGGTATCGCGATAAAAGTCGTCGATATGAATATCGCTCACAGCATTGTCCTCAAGGAATTAGACTTTTATTGAGTGGGCAGAGGTTTTTGTACGCTACAAACAAAAAGCTGCGCACTGGGCGCAGCTTATTAACCCGGCACGGGGTCATAACGGATTGTTTTGCCGCTAAATTTCCAGCGGCGTATAGGTGGCTAAAAACTCACCCAATTTGCCGATCGCTTTGTTTATTTCATCTTTCACCGGTAAAAATACTATGCGCAGATGGTCGGGCTCCGGCCAGTTAAAGGCTGTGCCCTGTACCAACAATACTTTTTGCTGAATTAAAAAATCCAACACCAGTTGCTGGTCATCTGAATACTTATAAATCGAGCGGTCAATTTTCGGGAATAAATAAATAGAGCCTTTGGGTTTAACGCAGCTAATACCGGGAATGGCAATTAGTGAGTTGTAGGCGGCATCGCGCTGCTCCAATAAACGCCCGCCCGGCAGAATTAATTCATTAATACTTTGGTAGCCGCCCAGTGCTGTTTGCACAGCAAACATAGCCGGTACATTGGCGCATAAACGCATGGAGGCCAGCATTTCGATGCCTTTAATGTATTCGGTCGCTAATTGTTTAGCACCGCTGATTACCACCCAGCCGGAGCGAAAACCCGCTAAGCGATAGGTTTTGGATAACCCATTAAAACTTAAACACAAAACATCAGTTGCCAAACGGCCCATTGGAACAAATTGCGCATCGTCGTAGAGAATTTTGCTGTAAATCTCGTCCGAGAAAATCACCAGGCGATGCTCGCGGGCGATTTGCACAATTTGCTCCAGCAATGCTTGGCTGTACACCGCACCTGTTGGGTTGTTGGGGTTAATCACCACTATGGCGCGGGTGCGGCTGGTAATTTTTGCGCGTATATCGGCTAAATCGGGGAACCAATCCGCGCTTTCATCGCATAAATAATGCACGGCTTTGCCGCCAGCTAAATTTACCGCTGCTGTCCACAATGGGTAGTCGGGGGAGGGGATTAATACTTCATCGCCTGGGTTTAACAGGGCCTGGTTGGCCATCACAATTAATTCGCTGACGCCATTACCCAGGAAAATATCGTCTATTTCTACATTCGGTACTTGCAGGCGCTGGCATTCTTGCATGATGGCTTTGCGCGCTTGGAAGAGGCCTTTGCTATGGGTATAGCCTTGAGCGGCGCGCATATTGTGAATCACATCGGCGATGATCTCGTCCGGCGCATCAAAACCAAAGGGTGCCGGGTTGCCTATGTTGAGTTTTAAAATGCGGTGGCCTTCTTCTTCCAGGCGGTTAGCGTGGTCGAGCACGGGGCCGCGTATGTCGTAGCACACGCCGTCGAGTTTTTTTGATTTGAGTACACGTTGCATCGCAAGCCTTTTAGGGATTTAATCCAAAGATTCTTGTGTTATTAACCATAGAGCGGGGCCGGATTATGTCAGATAGCCAACTAAAAAACGATGAGTACTGGCGGGCGAATCTTACGGAGGATGAATTTCGTATTTGCCGCCAAAAAGGCACTGAGCGGGCGTTCACTGGCCGCTTCTGGAACCATAAAGCGGTGGGTATCTACACCTGCCGCTGCTGCGGTGCGCCCTTATTTAATGCCGAGGCCAAGTACGATTCTGGCTCCGGCTGGCCGAGTTTTTTCGCGGCTATTAATAATGAGGCGGTAGGCGAAGCGCCGGACACCAGCCACGGTATGCGCCGGGTGGAAATCCTCTGCGAGCGCTGCGGCAGTCATTTAGGCCATGTATTTCCCGATGGCCCTGCGCCCACTGGCTTGCGGTATTGCGTAAACTCAGCCTCCCTAGGGTTTATTGCCCAGGAGGATTAGTCGTAAACCTGTTTTTTCTTCCAGCTATCGTCGGGTTTTAGCTTGTTCCAGTCCGCCTCGCCATCTTCGGCGGGCTTGGGAGCCGTGTTGGCGCGGGGCTCTTCTTCTTGCAACTTCTCTTGTAATTCCTGCAGCACCTGGGTGATGGCCGCCATCTTTTTATCCTGGGCACCGGCTTTATTTTCTTTACTTAAAAGCTTATGGGCCAGGGTGTAATAGTGAATGGCGAGGCGGGTTTTACTGGCCTGGCGGGCGTGGCGGCCGGAGAACAAATAGGCATCTACCGTAACCTGCAGCACTAATTGTTTGATTAGGTTGCGATAATTATCCGCCTGGGTGCGGTTTAAGGCCCCTTTGCCTTCGAGCTGAAAAACAAACTTGTGTAATTCTTCCAGGCAGGTTTTGGCGTCTTTAAGCTGTTGCGGATTATCGATGGCCGCGGGTGTTACCGGTTTGGTTTGTCGCTGCACTTCGTTGAGCTGTTGAGAGACCGATTGCAAATCCTGTTTGTACTGCGGGTTATCGGGTTCTATATCGACGAGCTGCTCATACATATCAATAAGGCTGCGCAGCACCAGGACGGTTAAGTCCTTTGGCAAAAACCCCGGCGGGAAGCCGTTCAACATGTGTTTGAAGTTGCGTACCTTGGCTGACAGCACCGTCTGGATTTTATCGCGATGTTGTTTGCGCAGCGCCAGTGTTTGGGAGACAAACGCATAGCAGGCCAGAATGGCCAGCAGGATCACGATTGAGCTGATGATGTAAACAGACGACATGGCATCCAGGCACTGAGGGAATAATCTAAGCCTAGTCGTAGGGGCAGGCCGCTGCAAATACCTGGTTGAGTATTCACTGAGGCTGTGTGGCTGTGGCTATTTCCAGCAAACTGTCACAGAATTCGCCAGGTTGGCCAGTTGCTGGCCTAAGCCTTAGATTGTATTGAATTTTTTTAAATTAGTGGTTGACAGCCCCCAGGTGCATCCCTAGAATGCGCACCACTTCTGGCGGCAACCACAATTCACCGTCAGAATAGACGTCCCCATCGTCTAGAGGCCTAGGACACCGCCCTTTCACGGCGGTGACAGGGGTTCGAATCCCCTTGGGGACGCCATTGCGGGAATAGCTCAGTGGTAGAGCACAACCTTGCCAAGGTTGGGGTCGCGAGTTCGAGCCTCGTTTCCCGCTCCAAATCTAAAAAGCGCAGATTACGGTCTGCGCTTTTTTTTTTTGCTGTGCATTCACGGCGCAGCAGCTTTGACGTACAACCAATAGACTTTCGACGCAGTAAACGAGATGGTTATGACGGCACAATCCTGGGCTCTGAGTATTCGCGATCTGACAAAAACCTACAGCAATCAATTTACCGCGCTAAAAGGCATTAATTTGGATGTGGCGCCGGGGGATTTTTTCGCTCTCCTAGGCCCCAATGGCGCGGGCAAATCCACCACCATCAGTATTATTTCCTCGCTGGTAAAAAAATCGGCGGGCAGCGTGAGCATTTTTGGTTGTGATATAGACCAGGATTTTTCCGCCGCCAAACAACATTTGGGTGTGGTGCCGCAGGAATTTAATTTTAATCTGTTTGAAAAAGTCGAAGATATAGTCGCTAACCAAGGCGGTTATTACGGCCTGCCGCGCGCGCTGGCTTACGAGCGCGCGCAGAAATACCTTATGCGCTTAGGGCTTTGGGATAAAAAAGACCAGCAGGCGCGCAATTTATCCGGCGGCATGAAGCGCCGTTTAATGATTGCCCGCGCCCTGGTGCATGAGCCGCGTTTATTAATACTCGATGAGCCCACGGCTGGGGTGGATATAGAGCTGCGCCGCTCCATGTGGGATTTTTTGCAAGAAATAAACGAGCAGGGCACCACTATTATTCTTACCACCCATTATTTAGAAGAAGCCGAAATGCTTTGCCGCAATATCGCCATTATTAATCAGGGTGCCATTGTGGAAAACACCAGTATGAAAGCGCTGCTTAAGCAGCTGGATAAAGAAACCCTGGTGTTTGATACACGCGCCCCTTTTGGTGTTTTGCCCCAACTGGCGGACTACCAGCTTAAGGCCGTCGATGATCACTCCTTTGAAGTGGTGATTAATAAAGGCCAAGCGCTCAACCCGTTATTTGCCGCCTGTACCGCGCAGGGAATTGATGTCATCAGTATGCGCAATAAGGTAAATCGCTTAGAAGAACTGTTTGTTTCCCTGGTGCAAAACCATAAAGAAGAGGGCAGTGTATGAACATGCAACAACAATTAATTGCCTTTAATACCATTGTGCGCAAAGAAGTGCGCCGCTTTACCCGTATTTGGGTGCAAACCCTTTTGCCACCCGCCATTACTATGACGCTGTATTTTGTGATTTTTGGTCATTTAATCGGTTCGCGCATCGGGCAAATCCACGGCTTTGATTACATTACCTTTGTAGTGCCGGGGCTGGTGATGATGGCCGTCATTAATAACGCTTTTGCCAATGTGGTGTCGTCTTTTTACAGCGCAAAATTTACTAAGAGTATTGAAGAGTTACAGGTCAGCCCAACGCCGAATAGCATTATTTTATGGGGTTATGTGATGGGGGGCGTGCTGCGGGGTTTAGGGGTTGGCGTTATTGTTACCGCGCTGTCTTTAGTTTTTACCCATTTGAGTATTGCCCATGTGGGCGTGACCTTAACGGTGGTGGTGCTCACCTCGGTGTTATTTTCCATTGCTGGTTTAATTAATGCGGTGTACGCCAATTCGTTTGATGATATTTCTGTGGTGCCGACTTTTATTCTCACGCCCCTAACCTATTTTGGCGGTGTGTTTTATTCCATCGATATGTTGTCCAACACCTGGCAGTGGGTTTCGGTTTTTAATCCCATTTTGTATATGGTGAATGTTTTTCGTTTTGGTATTTTAGGTGTAAGCGATGTGCCGGTGGGGCCTTCCTTGTTCGGTATAGGTGTGTTAACCCTCGCGCTGTATATTTATTGTTGGTATTTATTAGAAAAAAGCGGCAAGTTGCGCGGCTAGAGGTAATGGTGATGGAAACTCTATACGGCGCTAAGGTGACCCTCGGGGCGCAACAAGCCTATTCCGATCAATACGATCCGGCATTATTACAGCCCATAGAACGCAGCCTGTGCCGCCAGCAGTTACCGTTTAAGCAGTTTATCGGTGCAGATGTATGGACTGCATTTGAGGTTTCTTGGTTGGATGCCCAGGGTAAACCCTGTGTCGCGGCGCTGGAGTTTGAATTCGCGGCCAGCGGCAGCCATATTATTGAGTCCAAATCCTTTAAGTATTACCTCAATTCATTTAACCAAACGCGCTTGGCCTCGCGGGAGGAATTATTCGCGCGTTTGCGCGCTGATCTTGCCTGCGCTTGTGGTGGTGAGGTGTTGGTGCGGGATTACAACCCGCCGAGCGCCACAGCGTTAAGCGGCCAGCAGCTATTGGATGAGCTGCCTCTGGGCGACCCTGTATATACCCCCGCACCACAATTATTATCTGCACCTGGGCCGCAGGTGAGTGAAATTCTCTGCAGTCATTTATTAAAAACCAATTGCCCGGTAACGGGCCAACCGGATTGGGCGAGTATTTGGATCGGTTATGAGGGCGCGCATATAGATCACGCTGCGCTGCTGGCTTATATAGTGTCGTTTCGCCAGCACCAGGATTTTCACGAGAATTGTGTAGAGCAGATTTATTGCGATCTGTGGCAGTGTTGCGCGCCTAACCGCCTGTGGGTGTACGCGCGTTACACGCGGCGTGGTGGTTTGGATATTAACCCTTTGCGCAGCAGTGAGCCTATGGCGTTGCCGAGCTTGCGAGGTTTTCGGCAGTAACGGGCGAGAGCACAGTTACGCGGGGCGATCCGTAATTTGCTCAGAGGCTTTGCGCAGAATTTCGATTACCTTATCTTTTTGGTAGTTCTGCAATTTATCCATATCCAGGTGCAAAGAAAATCCTTCAGAGGTGTATTCCATCCAGCTGTCTTGTTTGCCCAAGTCTTTGCGGAAATCATCTACTTGATACACTTTTACCGGCTGGTTAAAACCGCGAATAGGAATTTCGCCCTTGTCTTGGCACATCACCATATCTTTCACCAGCGACCAGGTGTCGTGGGAAATTAAGATTTGCCCAGGCTCAGCGGCCGATTCCAAACGTGAAGCTAAATTCACATGGGTGCCCAACACGGTGTAATCCATATAGTGGCTAGTGCCGAACGAACCGACTGTGCAATAACCGGTATTAATGCCCATGCGGATTTTTAGCGGGTTTTTAATGCCGATGGCGGACCAACGCACCTGTAATTCCAACATTTTTTTGCGCATCTCAATGGCCATAGACACACAGCGCAAACAATCCATTTTTAAGCCTTCGCTCTGCGCATCGCCAAAAATTACCATCACGGCGTCGCCCATAAATTTATCAATGGTGCCTTTGTGTTTGGTGGCGATGCGGGCCATTTCAGTCAGATAAGAATTTAATAATTCCGTCAGTGTTTCCGGTTCTAATTCTTCAGAGAGCGCACTAAACCCCATAATATCCGAGAAAAATACCGTGACCCGTTTGCGGTCGGTGGTGAGGGTGTGTTCTTTGCCCTCGTTGATGGCTTTCCACACCGTTGGTGTTAAATAGCGGGCGAGTTTGTAACTGCGCAATTTATACAGCGTGTGTTCGCTGGTGAGTTTTTTAATGTGGTTGTCGAGTTTTTTCATACGCTTGTGTGCATACAAGCCATAGGCGCAAAAATAGGTAAAAATGCCAATGAGGCTGAGGCTATTAATTTCCAGCCGATCGCTGTACACCCATTGCGGCGCCTTGAGGAAAAACCCCACTACCATGCCGCCGATCATGGCCGCATCGTCTATGGCCCATTTGCGTAAACCACCGTTAATTAGGCTATTAAATTGCACCATGGTGACAAATAAAATAGTCGGCAATAAACGAAATTCGGTGAAGTTAAGTACCAGGCCAATCATGGCGGCATCGGCCGTCATGAAGCGGTCGAAGGAGCGGCCTTGGTTGGAGGAATAGCGTTTTAAATACAGATAACTGACAAGGGAGTAGAGCACAACAAAAATGGTAATGCCCAGTAAGGACCAATTAATGTCCTGCCAATTGATATGACTAAAACTTGTGCCTGCTGCAGCGAAGCAAACCAGCGCGCGGATATGGTGTTGCCGGAAGGAAAAATCTCCCCCATCGGTTTGAAAACTCGAATGAGACGAGGCGTCGCTCATGGTGCGCACCCTAAAATATAAGCTTATTTTTTCGATTAATCGTGTGTCGGCGATTGGCTACATCGGGGGTGTAGGCGCCTTTTCGTTTTGGGTAGACATACAAAGGATGTCAACTTTGTGACGCTATTATTATTCTGGGTGTGCATTAAACGCTATTTTTCCAAGGCTGTCTATTGGTGCAGCTCTGGTGGGCTTAGCCTTTGAGTTTGAGGTCTAGGAAGCGCTCTTCAAGCTCGGCGTATTTGGCTTTAAACGTGGTGAGTTCTCGGCGCAGAGCGCGCGTTTCGTTGTTGTCTTCAGGCGCCGCTTCGCTGATGGTTTTTATTTTTTGATTCAGCCTGCGATTGTCTTGTTTTAAGCTTTGAATAATATGCTGGTTGGCTTCCTCGGCTGATTGCAATTCTTTTAGGCGGGTGCGAAATTGCCCTACCTGTGCCGCTCGTACCCGCAGCTGTTCAATTTCTTTATTGGCGTTTCGCAATTCTTCTTCCATCAATTTAATGCAGGTTTCAGATTCCTGCATGTAGCGGGATTGCTTTTGAAGTTCGGTCTGTAAATCTTTGATGACGTTGGCGCGCTGCTCTTCATTCGTGGCGCGCGATAGCTTTTCTTGTAGCTCATTGATGGTTCTGTGTTGATCCACCGTAACATTTCGCAGGCGAATAATTTCTTTGTGGGATTGTTCGTCGTATTTGATCGGGTTGATATCGATACCCGCTTCAATTTGATCACTAAATCCTGAGTAGACCGTGTGGTAGTTGTGCAGGATCGGTGTGAGGTCTTCCGCCGGGCGCCCCTGGCTGATCAGGCTCGACATCTCGTCGAAATATTCACTGGCCTTGCCTTTACTCTCCCGCCAGGTTTTTTCTAAGTCGAAATATAGGCTTTTGAATTTTTCCAGGTTGGAAATTCGTTTGCGGCTGGTTTCGAGCTCCTCTCGCAGTTGTTCAAGCTCTTCGCCACCGCCAGGGTTGCCACCGTCGTAGGCTTTGTTGTAGTCCAATAATTGCTGATAACGGGCCGCCAGCAAGTCCCAATTGGTTTTGTTGAGAATTTGCGAGTGGGATTCCTTTTCTGCAATCAATAGGGCGTGCCGCAACGCTGCGGTGCGGCGGGGTAAGGGCACCTCAGGGTCCAGGTCGAGCATGATGTCCTGGCCGCCGCGAAAGGAAAAATGGTGTTTTTTGGTCTGTTCTATGTGTTGGTTGATGTAGTGCAGGTAGGTTTCTTCACGGGCGGGGGGCTTTTTGCTCAGCTCTTCTCGGCTCTTTTTTAGATCGCCTACCAGTTCGTGCATGCGCTCTTGCAGCTTATTGACGAGGGAGCGCATTTTGCGATTCTGAAACAACAATACGGCTACGGCCACCATGGCTAGGCCGAATGCTTCCCAGGCGAGAATAAGCAAAAAGTTAGGCGATTCCATGAGTCATTATGTTCTGTGCGCCGCGAATGCAATAGCAAAGCCAGGGCGGGTGCCCTTAAGTCTAATTCCAAGTATGGTATAGGAATCGCCATTTATCTAAGTTATTACCACAGCCACTAAAAACCGCTTGAGTTCCGCTGGCCGCTTGTGTACATTTGCGCTCCTTTTCGGGGGGTACCACCTTCCGTTGGTGAGGTGTCCGAGTGGCTGAAGGAGCACGCCTGGAAAGTGTGTATATCGCAAGGTATCGAGGGTTCGAATCCCTCCCTCACCGCCATAATCTAAACCCCAGTGACTTTGCAGTCCCTGGGGTTTTCTTTTTGGGGCTGAAGGTTCCTTCCTACTGAATGCGCTCTTCGTTGAAGTATTTAAGGTGAATTTCCGGCTCGATACTGCTGTGGAATTTGGTTTTCACCAGGCTTCTGATGCGCGCCTTGAGTTCCTGTACATCGCTGGCTTCTACCCGAATGTGATCGCCCACCGCTTGCCCAACCACCGCGCCGTCGGGAAAGGTGGAGACGTGGAAAATCAGCTTATTGCTGGCTGAGTGCGCCGCCCATTTGTAAATAAATCGCCAGTGCGACAGGGCGCCGAGAATAACGAATATATGAAATACGTCGTGGCCGCCTATGTAGGAGGGCCAAATGACCGGCCATTGTAAAAAATCACACACCGCTCCAATGGAATAAAAAATACCGCCTAAAACTAAGCCGCGCAGCCTCTCGCCGGAATAGGCCTTGCGGAATTTGTAGCCGGTAAGGGCGCCCATCCAGCCGAGGCCTAAAAACAAACTGGTGATCAACCATTGGGGAAATGAAGTGAAAAATATGGCTTCAAAAATGAGCCCTAAGAGGCCTATGACCCAAACGGTGGTGAGAATTAACCAGCGCCAGGGGCCGCGGAACAATATGACGTGAATAGGCGTAAAGGTGCCCGCGATTAAGACCCAAATGGCTGCGTGATCCAGCCGTTGTAATACTGCGCGGGCGTCACCGGCTTGGGCTAAGAGGTGATACACGCCGCTCATGGAAAATAAAAATATCAGTGCAAAGGAATACAGTGAGAGGGCGGCTAGGCGCACTGCATTCCCCTTGCCTTTTTTCAGCAGGAAAAAAGTCGCAACGCTAAAGAATATTGCTGCTAGTAGATGTGTCCAGCTGCTAAAGGGATCATTAAAGCCCAGGACGACTGCACTGCTCATGGATGCTGACTCGCAGGTGGAGATTGCTCAAAAGCCTCTTAGGATTGAATACCAAACTTAGGCGCGTTTGGAAATAGCCACTTAGCTTCTTAGGGCTGCAGGCCAGCGGGCTCGCCGGTCTGCAGTTCAAAAAGGGTGCCAGGGGAAGTATGGCGCAGATTGGTGGTGGGTGTGTTGTCGCTGAGTGTCATGATGCTGTTGTGCATTTTAGCGCCGATGGCGCGAGGGGATTAGGTTTAGTGCCGCAGGCTCGGTTTTTCAAGGGGCTGATGTTCTTCTGCTGCGTGGGCCGGCTTGAATCAGCAGCGCACCTCGGCCCCTTTGCCTATCCCCTCATAGGCTTTTACCACCCAGCGATCCTGAGGACTGGTTGCCTTGAGTTTGGCGGCCAGATGGGCCGTGATATTTTCCACCGTTGTGTCGTCATCCATGAGGTACACCGCTGTTTTAGGTATCTGCAGCCTAAACTCACCTTGGCTGGCGCCGTAGGCAAATTCCCAGTGGCTGGCGTGATCGGCCACTATATCCGCGCGGGTGCCTATGTAAATATCCCGCCACTCCTGAGCCACCTGCTGCATGCTGGCGTGGCATAACACATCATTGCGCCATATTTGGATGCCTGAGCGGTGGCCGTGAGCGATGCGTTGGCAATTTCCCAGATGTTTTTTAAGACCGTGACTGTAATGGTAGTAGGGGCCGCTAAGCGTCTCGGGGCGAAAGCTCAGCTCAATACCGGAAACGCCTGGGCCGAAGTGGCCTGCCAGCTGCTCAATACACCAGGCGGCTACGCTTGCGGGCGTAATGCGCTCGGTGGGTATGTGGCAGAACGCTGAGGCGGGGCCGCGAGTGCTCAGTTGCAAATCATCGGCATAGGTGAAGTTTAAGTGACACTTGTCATCGCCGAGGGCCAATTGTGGCGCACGGCTGGGTACTAATAATTTGTGGTCAAGGGTGTCATCCAGCCATTGGCGCAGGTGTTTTTTGACGGTGCCAAAATCGCAAACCATACCCTGTTCATCCAGGCTGCCAACCAGCTGTATGCTGGCGAGCCAGGTCTCGCCAAGCAGGCCGCGCGCGGGGCATAGGTAACTGAAATCGACATTAGTGAGTTGATCAACGAAAAGGCGCATGGGTATGAATGAGCAGGTGGATGAGGGGGAGGATTATAGGGTGAAACTGTGCTTTTATGTGCCGGTGGATGCAGTCGAGGCGGTGAAAGCCGCCGTTTTTGCTGCCGGGGCCGGCGCGATGGGATCGTACCAAGAGTGCGCGTGGCAGACGTTAGGGCAGGGGCAATTCAGGCCGCTCAAGGGTGCCAGCCCCTGTGTCGGCACTATTGGGGAGCTGGCGTATGTGCCGGAGTATAAAGTTGAAGTGCTCTGCAGCCGACACACAGCCACTGCGGTGGAGGTTGCGCTGCTAGAGGCGCATCCTTATGAGGAACCCGCCTACGACTTCAGCCCCGTCTGGCGCCGCCCGCTTGGGTGCTAGCGACGCAGAGACTATACGGCTTTGGTAAAGGGTAATACCGCAGCAGCCTGTTTAGGTTGCGGATGTTGTTTGTGGTGGGTAATACCCTGCAGGGCGTTATTCAGTTGCGATACGGAATCAAACATCATCTGCGATAGCTCAATACAGGCGCCCATGGGTGAGCTGTGTAGCCTGCGTTTGCAGTCAATTTGAAACTGCAATCCGCGCAGCCTGCGCTGAATGGCTTCGGGCGCCGAGGCGATTAAGCGCTCGATTTCATGGCGGCGAAATGCCTCCAGTTGTGCGGGGCTCTCTTTAGCGAGAGCGATGAGTTCGTCCACTGCGGGCCATTCGGATTGCATGGGATACCTCGTTGCAAGCAAGCCTTACGGAAATACAGCACATGGTGTTCGGTTTGACCGAGCGATGCTGTGTGATTAAAAATCATACTACCAAGATTCTAATCGCTATGTTAATAGCAAGATCTATATCAAATTTTTATATGCTGAAGTGGCGGGCTTTTTAGGCGGGTGGACAGGTGCAGATCATGCGCGCAATGTGAACCCGTCGAATAATTACCGCCTGAGTTAGAGGGTAACAATGGCCGAAACTGTAGAACACCGGCGGCGTGTGGCTGCCGTACTCCTATTAGAGCGCGCAACTCCAGCAGGCCTTGAAGTGTTGCTGGTAAAGCGGGCGCAGCATTTGAATTCCCACGCCGGGGAGGTGGGGCTGCCCGGCGGTATGGCCGAGCCTTATGATGCGGATCTGTGGCATACCGCCCTGCGAGAAGCCGAGGAGGAGGTGGGGCTGGTGGCGGATTCAGTGCAACAACGGCACGGTCTGCCCCATGCGTTCACCCGCCAGGGGGTGGAGGTTGCGCCCTTTGTGGCGGCTTGGCGGCAGGAACACCCGTTAAGCCTGTGTGCCGATGAAATCGAATCGGCATTTTGGATGCCAGTAGCTTTTATTCAGCAGGATCAGCGAGTGCGCACCGATATTTTTACTCGTAAGGATCAGGACTATTGGGCGCCGGTGTATCGCTTTGCCGGTCAGGTGATCTGGGGGTTTACGGCTCGTCTCTTGGTGGAATATGTCAATCTTTGCCATGGCGGCGCCATCGCTCGGCACCACCCTGCACCTGTGGCTCGCTTTAAACCTGGTTAGGTGGTTAGGCGCGTTGCAATATCAATTCGAGCACGAATTTGGAGCCAAAGTAGGCCAGCAACAAAAAAGCAAATCCGGTGAAGGTCCAGCGCATAGCCGCTGCGCCGCGCCAGCCCCAGGCGTGTCGCCCCCACAGCAGCAGCGCGTAGGTGGCCCAGGCCATCAGTGAAAACACCGTTTTTTGCGCTAAATGCTGGGCTAACAGGTTCTCCACAAACAGGCCGCCGGAAATAATCGCCAGGGTCAGAACCAGTTCCCCCGCCCAAAGCAGTTCAAACAACAGCGCCTCCATGGTTTGTAAAGGCGGTAACAGGCGCAGCCAGCCGCCAGGGTGTTTGCTGCGCAGCTTTTGGTTTTGATACGCCAGCAACAAAGCCTGTATTAACGCGGCCAGCATTAGGCTATAGGCTAGCAGCGAGAGCAGGACATGGGTTAATAAACCGGCGCCCAATGCTATGGGGGTTGCGGAACTGTTGGATACCAAAAGGCTGATCAGGCTCGCCGACAGGCTCATGGGAAGGGTAAAGAGCAGCAAACTGTGCAGGGGGCGTTTGAGACTGCTGAGGAAAATTAAAAGATTGGCGGCCCAGAAAAATAGTGGAGCGACTTTAAAAAAGCCGAATTGATAACCGGTGGCGACATGGATTTGCTCGAATATAGCCCAGGCGTTAAGCCCTAAAGCCATGCAAATCAGCGCGCTTATAAGGTGGGATGAAAGGGGTTGGCGCTGGGTTAACCTGCGCATCAACAGTATCCACGCGCCGCTGTAACACAGAATCGAAAGACTGGTGGGGATCATGAAGGGGCCGCGCGGGTTAAGGTGGATGAAAAGCGGTAAAGGGTAGTGCGCGCGCAACCCGTTTGGCAAGGTTTGCTCGGGTGTTAAGCCTGCGACGGTTTCTGTGCTGAGAGTGGTTTTCTTAACCTAAGCCCGTATAATCGCCGCCTTTCTTTTTCTTCTAATTAGCGACACTACTATGTTTGAGAGTTTGTCCGACCGGTTGACGCGATCCCTGCGCAAGATAACCGGCAAAGCCCGCCTCACCCACGACAACATTCAAGACACCCTGCGCGAAGTGCGCAAGGCATTATTAGAAGCCGACGTGGCCCTGTCGGTGGTAAAAGACTTTATCAATGAGGTGCGCAAGCGCGCCATCGGCCAGGAAGTATCCCGCGCACTCAATCCGGGGCAGCAGTTTCTGAAAATCGTTGAGCAGGAGCTTACCCAGATGATGGGTGAGGCCAATGAAAAGCTCAATCTGGCGATGCAGCCCCCCGCCGTGGTCTTAATGGCGGGCTTACAGGGCGCCGGTAAAACCACCTCGGTCGCTAAGCTTGCGCGCTTTTTAAAAGACAAAGAAAAGAAAAAAGTCCTCGTGGTGAGTGCCGACGTGTACCGCCCCGCAGCGATTAAACAGCTGGAAACCCTCGCGGCCGAAGTGTCCGCTGAGTTCTTCCCCTCCAGCAGTGAGCAAAACCCCATTGATATCGCCCGCAACGCCATAGCCCATGGCCGCAAGATATTCGCCGATGTGGTCATAGTGGATACCGCTGGGCGTTTGCATATAGATGAAGCCTTGATGGAAGAAATTAAGGCGTTACACGCGGTCATCAACCCCATTGAAACCCTTTTTGTGGTGGATGCCATGATTGGCCAGGACGCGGTGAATACGGCCAAGGCATTTAATGATGCTCTGCCGCTCACGGGCGTGGTGCTGACCAAAGCCGACGGCGATGCCCGCGGCGGTGCGGCTCTATCGGTCCGCCATATCACCGGCAAGCCAATCAAATTTCTCGGTGTTGGGGAAAAGGTTGATGCCTTGGAGCCTTTTTATCCCGATCGCTTAGCCTCGCGAATCCTCGGTATGGGCGATGTGTTATCGCTCATCGAAGATGTGGAGCAAAAGCTGGATAAAGCCAAAGCCGAAAAGCTGATTCAAAAGGTGAAAAAGGGCAAAACCTTCGATCTGGAGGATCTGCGCGATCAGTTGCAACAGATGCAAAACCTCGGCGGCATGGGGGCCATTCTCGGCAAATTACCCGGTATGGGTGATATTACGGCGGCGGCCGAGAAGGCCGATGTTGGCAAACAATTTAAGCAAATGGAAGCCATTATTGGCTCCATGACCCCCGGTGAGCGGCGCGACCCCGAGCTGATCAATAACTCCCGCAAGCGCCGCATTGCGCTGGGCTCTGGTACCGATGTGCAAGATATTAACCGCCTGCTTAAGCAGCATAAGCAGATGGCTAAAATGATGAAAAAATTCAAAGGTGGCGGGATGTCTAAAATGCTGCGCGGTATTGGCGGCATGATGGGAGGCGGTACGCCGCCGGGCCTTGGGCGCTAGTCTGCACAAATATAGTCTTAGGGCTGTACAGGCTTAAGTCTTTCCTTTAGACTTCGCCGCCTTTCGCAGGCCTCCCCCCTGAACACTTTGTTGGGTGGCGTGCAGTTAACTGATTGATTTTTGTATTCCGACAGGAAAATACTCATGGTAAGCATTCGTTTAGCGCGTGGCGGCTCCAAAAAGCGCCCTTTCTACCACGTAACTGTGACTCACAGCGAAAAAGCTTTGGGCGGAAGTTTTATTGAGCGCCTGGGCTTTTTTAACCCGGTTGCCCGCGGTAAAGAAGAGCGTTTACGCATTGACCTTGAGCGTCTGGATTTTTGGGTTAAAAGCGGTGCTCAGTGCTCCGGTCGCGTAGCTAAGTTGGCTAAAGACGCCTCTAAAGCTGCTGCTTAATTAGCATTGGTGTAGGGTGCCTGGTATCCGCGGCGGCTGACATGAATTCCAAGCTTGTAGTCGGTCAGATTGTCGGGGTATTTGGGATTAAGGGTTGGTTAAAGGTTAAGTCCTTTACAGCGCCTGCCGATAACCTGCTGCACTATGCGCCTTGGTATCTTGGTTTGCCCCAGGGGCTTAAGCGCTTTGAGTTAGAAGATTACGCACAGCGGCCCCAGGGTTCAGTGGTTAAGCTCAAGGGTATTGATGATCGCGATCAGGCATTGGCTCTGGGTAAAGCGAGCATCTACGTTGAGCGCGATCAGTTAGCTGAGCTTGCAGCAGGTGAGTACTACTGGAGCCAGCTAATTGGCCTGCGTGTTATCAGCCAGTTCGATGGTGTTGAGCGCGACCTTGGTGTGGTGCACAGCCTGCTCGAAACAGGTTCCAATGACGTTTTGGTTGTGCGAGGCGATAGCGCCGCCATTGATCAAGCCGAGCGGTTGATTCCTTACCTGCCTGGACAGTTTGTTGTTGGTGTGAGTCTTGAACTCGGCTGTATCCGAGTTGATTGGGATCCGGATTTCTAACAATCAGTAAGAAAATAGCAGGAGCCTGCTTGTGAATATTGCAGTGCTTACCTTGTTTCCCGAGATGTTTAGCGCCTTTGCGAATTTGGGCGTAACCGGCCGGGCAGTAAAGCAGGGGTTGATTCAGTTGCACTGTATTTCTCCGCGGGATCACGCGTTTGACCGTCACCAAACGGTAGATGATCGGCCTTTCGGCGGCGGCCCTGGCATGGTGATGATGGTCGAGCCGTTGCGCAGGGCGCTTCAGGAGGCCAAAGCTAAGCTTGCGGCCAGCGGGGCTTTGAGCAGTAAAGTGATTTATTTAAGCCCGCAAGGTCAGCGTTTTGACCAGGCGGCAGCCGACCGGCTCAGCGCTGAGCAGGCGTTGATTTTCGTAGCGGGGCGCTACGAGGGCGTCGATGAGCGATTTATTCAGCGCTATGTGGATGAAGAGTGGTCCATTGGCGATTATGTGTTAAGTGGTGGGGAGTTACCCGCCATGGTTATGGTGGATGCGATGGCGCGTCTGCTGCCGGGTGTTTTGGGTGCTGCGGAGTCCGCGGTGCAAGACTCTTTTGTGAGTGGGTTGTTGGATTGTCCCGCCTACACTCGACCGGAAGAATATGATGGTGATCGCGTGCCTGAGGTCTTGGTGTCAGGCGATCACAAAAAAATTGCAAATTGGCGTTTGCAGCAGTCTTTGGGGCGAACCTGGGAGCGCAGGCCGGATTTGCTTGAAAAACTGGAGTTGAGTCCTGGGCAGTTGAAGCTGCTTGCGCAGTATCAAGCTGGGCGTCAATCCGATACCTAAACCGTTTTTAAATTGTTAGCTGTGAAGCTAAATTGTTGGGAGCATGCTATGAGTTCTAAGAACAAAATCATCCAAGAGCTGGAAAACGAGCAGCTCAAAACCGACCTGCCAAGCTTTGCGCCTGGTGATACCGTTGTTGTGCATGTGCGCGTAATTGAAGGCGAGCGCGAGCGTTTGCAGGCTTATGAAGGTGTAGTGATTGCGATTAAAAATCGCGGTTTGAACTCTGCATTCACTGTGCGCAAGATTTCTCACGGCGTGGGCGTTGAGCGTACTTTCCAAACGCACAGCCCTCAAATTGGTTCTATTGAAGTGAAGCGCCGCGGCGACGTGCGTCAGGCTAAGCTTTACTACTTGCGTGACCTGGCAGGTAAGGCCGCTCGCATTAAAGAAAAACTGACCAGCAAGTAATCTGCTCGTTAACAAAAAAGGCCCTTAGGGGCCTTTTTTGTTGGCTGCATCCCAAGGTTGCATTTATGTGCGGGCGACCTCTTGGCGGGCCAGGCTGAGCGGCCGGGTAAATTGCCAACTGAACCAAAACACATTTGCTGGGTCTGGTGCTATTCTCGTTCGCCTGACTCATTATCATTCGCACGGCTTCGGCAATGCCGCAGTTTTAAGTCCAACCGAATCACTTTTATTATTCGAGATCTCCTATGAAGCTGACATCCTCTTTATTGACCGGCGCAATCTGCTTGGCATTGGCTGCTGGGGCAATAGCTGCTGACAAGCCCAAACAAGTGGAATTACCCATTGCTGTAACCGGGCAGTCTGCCGCCGCACCCGCCAGTGAGGGTAATCTTGAGGAGATTAAGCAGCGCATTAATAAGACGCTGCAAGGCGCCAAGCCCGATTTATCAGTATCGGACGTCCAGCGCTCGTCAATTCCTGGCGTGTATAAAGTTTCCTTAGGGCAGGGGCCTGCCATTTACACGAATGCTGATGGCACTAGCTTTATCGTGGGCGACTTCTACCGAATTAATGGTGCGGAAGTGGTGAATGTGTCTGATGAGGAGCGTAATGGCTTGCGCGCTAAAGCCTTGGCTGAGCTCAAAAAGGAGGACATGATTATTTTCTCCCCCGAGGGCAAGCCTAAAGCCTCTATCTATGTATTTACCGACGTGGATTGTGGTTACTGCCAAATGCTGCATAAAAACGTCGGTAAGATAAATGAGCTGGGCATCGAGGTGCGTTATCTGGGCTACCCGCGCGCAGGCCTGAATACAGCATCCTTCAATAAATTGGCCTCCGCATGGTGTGCGGCCGATAAAAAAGCGGCTTTAACTAAGCTTAAAAATCGCGAAGAAATTCCTAATAACGTCTGCCCTAATAATCCTATTGCAGCGCAATTTCAGTTGGGCCAGCAGCTGGGCGTATCAGGTACGCCAGCGTTAGTGTTTGAAAATGGCCAGATGGTGCCGGGCTTTGTTGAGCCGGAGCGCTTGGCTCAGATGCTTAATATTAAGAGCTAAATGCCTCTGGTGAGTGACTGTTTAAAGGCCCTGCGGGGCCTTTTTTCTTGCCCGGGGAAAATGCACAGGTGAGTGTGGCTAGGCTTTATGTTTGGCTGTTAATCCCTGGTGCCTGCTCGTTGACAGGGGTTAAGCGGCTTTGTAAGGTGGCGGTCTTTTTGCCCGATCCGCCCAAAATTGCAGAGGTTTAGGTTGAAGACCGTCAGAATTGGTATATGTGGTTTAGGAACTGTTGGTTCCGGCACGTTTAACGTAATCCAGCGCAATGGGCAGGAGATCAATGCCCGCGCTGGTTGTGAAATCCGCATAGTACAGGTGGGGTGCCGCAAGGATAATCCCAGCTGCGCCACCCAGGAGGTGGCTGTCACCCGCGATATTTTTGAAGTCGCCAAAAACCCGGAAGTTGATATTCTCGTGGAGCTCATTGGTGGCACCACTACCGCAAAAACACTTATCGAGACGGCTATAGCCCACGGTAAACATGTAGTCACGGCCAATAAAGCACTCATTGCTCAGCATGGCAATGAGTTGTTCGCCATGGCGCGGGCCAAAGGGGTGAGTATCGCTTTTGAAGCATCGGTTGCCGGTGGAATTCCAATTATCCGTATCCTCAAAGAGGGGCTGTCAGCTAATCGTATTGAATGGTTGGCAGGCATTATTAATGGTACCGGGAATTTTATTCTCACTGAGATGAAAGATAAGGGCCGCTCCTTTGACAGTGTTTTGGCTGAAGCCCAGCAGTTGGGGTATGCCGAGGCTGATCCCACCTACGATGTGGAGGGTATAGACGCTGCCCATAAATTAGCGATTTTAGGCTCGCTGGCATTTGGTATGCCGCTGCAATTTGGCCGTGTTTACACCGAGGGTATTAGCAAAATCGCCCCGGTGGATGTCTCCTACGCGAAAGAATTGGGCTACCGCATCAAGCATTTAGGTATCGCCCGCAAGCATGCGAATAATCGTGTGGAGTTGCGGGTGCACCCCACGTTTATTCCTGAAAAACGCTTAATTGCCAGTGTGGATGGAGTGTCCAACGCAGTCGTTGTGAAAGGTGATGCCGTGGGCGCTACTTTGTATTGCGGCCCCGGAGCGGGCGCCGAACCTACAGGTTCTGCGGTGATTTCCGACATCATTGAATTGAGCCGTACCCTGTTGGCGCCGCCGGAATACCGCGCGCCTTATTTGGGTTTTCAAGATGATCAGCTGACCAGCTTCTCTATATTGGATATAGAAGAAATAGAAACGTCTTATTATCTGCGCATGTCGGCAGCTGACCAGCCTGGTGTCTTGTCAAAAATCACGCAAATTTTATCCGATGCGGGCATTAGCATCGAAGCGCTGATTCAAAAGCAGCCCAAAGATGACGAGACTCAAGTGCCGGTTATTTTGTTAACCAATAAAGTGTTGGAAAAAAATCTAAACCGCGCGATTAGCTTGATTGAGGCCTTGGATACAGTGGATGGCCCCGTTGTGCGCATTCGCGTGGAATCCTTGTAACTAATTTTAATTAAATGAGAATTGGGTTGTGAACTACATCAGTACCCGTGGCAAAGCGCCCACGTTATCGTTTGAAGATGTTGTATTAACTGGGCTTGCGTCCGACGGCGGCCTTTATGTGCCGGAATCAATTCCGCAGTTTTCGCAGGAAGAAATCGCAGGCTTTCGCCACCTCAGTTACCAAGATTTGGCGTTTAAAATTATTGCTCCATTTGTTGATGGTGAAATAGGCGATGCTGATTTAAAGGCCATTATCGCCAAATCCTATACACATTTTCGCCATGCGGCGATCGCACCCTTGATACAAATTGGTCAGAACGAATGGGTTTTGGAATTATTCCAAGGGCCTACTCTGGCGTTTAAAGATTTTGCTTTGCAGTTTTTGGGAAATTTGCTGGATTTTATTCTCGCTAAACGCCAGCAAAAAGTGGTGGTGATGGGCGCAACCTCCGGTGACACCGGTTCGGCGGCCATTGAAGGCTGCCGCTATTGTGAGAATGTGGATATTTTTATTTTGCATCCACACAATCGTGTTTCCGATGTGCAGCGCCGGCAAATGACTACAGTGCTTGCGCCGAATGTGCACAATATTGCGCTGCAAGGTAATTTTGATGATTGCCAAAACATGGTTAAAGCCAGTTTTAGCGATCAAAGTTTTTTGCCTGCTGGGCGTCAGTTGGTGGCGGTTAATTCCATTAACTGGGCGCGCATCATGGCGCAGATCGTTTATTACTTTTACGCCGCGCTTGCCCTGGGCGCACCGGATCGCAAGGTGAGCTTTAGTGTGCCTACAGGCAATTTTGGCGATATTTTTGCGGGATATTTGGCTAAGCGAATGGGTTTGCCAATTGACCAATTAATTATTGCCACCAATAGCAATGATATTTTGCACCGTTGTATCAGCGCGAATGATCACAGCAAAAAACCGCTCATTCATTCATTGTCACCCAGTATGGATATTATGGTGTCGAGTAACTTTGAGCGTATGTTGTTTGAGTTATATGGCCGTGATGGCGCTGCGATACAAAAACTCATGGACGATTTTAAAGCCGGTAGTATGAGTTTATCTCAAGAGGTGTTGGCCTCTGCGCAGGCCTTATTTGCCAGCTATAAACTGGATGACCAAGAAATGCTCGATGTGGTGGCCCAGGTATTTAACACTACTGAATATTTATTGGACCCACACACCGCCATAGGTGTGCAAGCGGCGCGCAAAACCCGTCGCGACCCCTCTGTGCCCATGGTGTGTTTGGCCACCGCGCATCCAGCTAAATTCCCCGAGGCCATTGAAAAATCCGGTGTAGAGGCAGTGCCGCATTTGCCTCACTACATGCAGGATTTATTCAGCCGCGAAGAGCGCTGCGCAGTGCTGCCCGATGACATCAACGCGGTGCAGTCATTCATGCAGGCGCGCTTGGGCGCTTAGCAGAGTATTTACTGCCCATACACTGGCGCGCCCTAAAGCTGGGCGGGTGACTTTGGGGTGGATTTAAAACAGCGCATCAGAGGGATTCATTGTGCGCTATCTGCTCTGCGCTACCTAGGAGGGCGCACGCATTAAAGGCGCCCTACCCGGACATAGTTCATATGCAGGAAAGTGGAGCGGGAATTGCTAAATTAACAAGCAATCCCAAGAGCCCATTCCTATGCCCCCCGGAGCCGTCAGTCACGCGATCCAATTATTACCCTTAATTGTTTTAGGCTTGATTGCCTGCGGTTTTTATTTGCGCCGCCAACTTATTTGTCGTCAACAGCTGCAGGGTGTGCGTTGGTTGCAGGCGATGCGTATTCTGCTTGCCCATATCCAGAAACATCGCGGCTTGACCGCCGGTATTATCAGTGGAGATCGCTCATTGGCGCCGCAACTGGAGGAAGTGCAACAGCTCATTAGCCGCGATTTATTGCATATAGCTGAAGTGGGCGATTGGGTCAAAGACAATGTAAATTGGTTGGCGGTGACGGCCCATTGGGCACGGCTGGCGGGCCGGTTGCACAGTATGGGTTTGTTAAATGCTATTGATCAGCATAACCGCCTGATTAAAAACATATTGGTATTTATTGATGATATTGCTGTTGAATTTTTTCTAACTAAAGATGTGCGCGGCGCGCCCCATAATTGGCGGGAATTATTGGCTACTGCGGAGTCTGTGGGGCAGGCACGAGCCCTGGGTACAGCGCTCACGGCGGGCGGCCGTTATTTTGAATTTGCGCTAAAAACCCGAGCTGAATTAATTCAGGTGATGCTGCAACTGCAAGAGATGCAGGAGAACACTGAATTGCCTATCGCGCAGCAGCACGCCGTTCAGGAATTCTTGGCCTATATCAAAACGCAGGTTCTGGTGAGCGAACAATCATCCGCGGCAGAGTTTTTTGCTCGCGCCACCAGCTGTTTAGATAGTATTTTATTGGCTTTTGATACTGAGTTGCTGCAGGTTCAGCAGCGCTTGTCGAATCTGCGCACCACCGGGCGCCACTAAATGCCCGCTATTTTCCTTGTGAGTGTTGATCCCGCTTAAGTTAGTTCACTTGCGGTGTGGGTAGCCCTTATTTTTGCCTTCTAAGGATTCTCTTGGTGGCTCCCTTAGCCGTAAGGAATTTGCTCCTGCCTTTTGCGGGGCCTTAAAGCATCTTATTAACCCGTCTACAAATAGAGCCCAATAAGTATAGATTGCTCTGACCTGTTTTTTGCGCAAAGTTAAATATGCGCTGATTAATTCTATAGTTTACCTTTTTCAAAGGCGTTCGAGTGTGTCCTTGTGGCTCCGGCTTAATAGCCGCGACGGATTTGGCAAAGGCAAAATACGGATTTAATCATAGGCTCCATAGCTGCAGTCTGGTATTTGGTGTTGGTCGAGGCCAAGAATCGTCGGAATAATACGCATCTACCGGATGAGGTTTTAAACGCGCATGTCGTCGGGAATTTATCCTGCGCATTCAGTTAGAATAGGCGTTTTCGCCTCGACATAATTCGTATGACTCACGCAAAAACTATTGTGCGCAGAGTAGTTCCCTCCCTGCCGGAGGTTAATGAGCACCCGATACTCAACCGAATTTTGCTCGCCCGCGGTGTGACGGCGGCAGAAGAATTGGAGTACGGCCTCGCCCAGTTGATTGACCCCAAACAATTAAAAGGTATTGAGCAGGCTGTGGCCTTGTTAACTCAGGCCTATTTAGCCCAGAGCAGAATTTTAATTGTTGGCGATTTTGATGCAGATGGCGCCACCAGTACGGCGCTTGCGGTGCGTGGGTTGCGGGCATTAGGTTTTAAGCAGGTGGATTTTTTAGTGCCCAATCGTTTTGAATACGGTTATGGGTTAACGCCGGAAATTGTTGCTGTCGCAGAGCAGTATCAACCAGAATTATTAATTACGGTAGATAACGGTATTTCCAGCGTGGCGGGCGTCGAGGCCGCTAATCATTTGGGTATTCAGGTATTAATTACCGACCATCACTTGCCCGGCGATAGCCTGCCTGCTGCCGCTGCTATTGTAAATCCCAATCAGCCCGGATGTGCGTTTCCCTGCAAAGCATTGGCCGGTGTAGGCGTGATGTTTTATGTATTGATTGCGCTGCGCAGTCATTTACGTGCTGCAGGTTTATTGGCTGAGCGCGGTGAGCCTAATTTGGCTGATTTTTTGGATTTAGTGGCCTTGGGTACAGTGGCCGATGTGGTGCCGCTGGAGCGCAATAATCGATTATTGGTGGCGCAGGGTTTAAAGCGTCTGCGCGCAGGCCATTGTTGTGAAGGTATTAAAGCTTTGTTGCAGGTGGCCGGGCGCAGCGCAGAAAAACTTACCGCCATGGATTTGGGTTTTATTATCGGGCCGCGTTTAAATGCCGCTGGGCGTTTAGATGATATGAGCATCGGCATTCAATGTTTGCTCTGTGATAATCCTGCCCAGGCGTTGGAATATGCACAGGAGCTGGATGCGTTAAATCGCGAGCGCAGAGCGATTGAAGCGGGTATGCAGAAAGAATCCCACGTATTGTTGGCGCAGCTGGAGCGAGAATTAGCAGGGCAGCTGCCACAGGGCTTGTGTTTGTATCATCCGCAGTGGCACCAAGGCGTTATAGGTATTTTAGCCTCGCGCATCAAAGATAAATTGCATAGGCCCGTTATTATTTTTGCAGAAAGTGCGCCGGGTGAATTAAAAGGTTCTGGCCGCTCCATAGCCGGTTTACATTTGCGTGATGCACTGGATGAAGTTGCTAAGCGTGCGCCTTATTTATTAAAAAAATTTGGCGGCCACGCCATGGCGGCCGGTTTAAGTATAGAGGAGCATTATTTGGCTGAATTTAAGCAGCTTTTTAACGAGGTGGTAACGGCTCACTTGGGGCCGGAGGGCGTCAGTGCCACCCTTATGAGTGATGGCGAATTAGTGCGCCGCGAGGATTTTTCGTTACATCTGGCTGATCAATTGGCCGCTAGTGGGCCATGGGGGCAAGCGTTTGCGGAACCGAGCTTTGATGGTGAATTTATCGTGCATCAGCAGCGTTTCTTAAATGATAAACACCTAAAAATGACCGTCAGCCCGCTGAATAATCCTGATATTGTGTTAGACGCCATTGCGTTTAATGTGGATGCGCAGCCCTGGAGTCACCATCTGCAACCTAGAATGCGGTTGGTCTATAAATTAACGCCCAACGAATTTCGCGGCCAGCGTACAGTGCAATTGTTGGTGGATTACGGAGCGCCTGTGTAATGAGTGATTTGGCGGCCATTATTGATTTTTTAATAGAAGTGGAAAAGCTCAAAGCCGTAGAGCGTAGAACCTCGCCGATTGGTCTTGCTCGTAAGGAAAATTCTGCTGAGCATAGTTGGCATTTATGTGTGTTAGCTATTTTGTTGCAGGTTAAAGCCAATGCTCACGTGGATATGTTGACTGTATTAAAAATGTTAATTCTTCATGATTTGGGTGAGATTGACGCCGGTGATACGGTGATATACGCCGCCACCGAAGAGGCCGCAGAGCGAGAAGAGGCGGGTATGCGGCGCCTTTGCCAATTATTGCCGCCTGCGAAGGGCGATGAATTAATGGCCCTCTGGTTGGAATTTGCCAAGGGTGTAAGTGCCGAAGCCCAGTTTGCCCGCGCCATAGATCGGGTGCCGCCTATTGTGCAAAATTTGCAAACCGATGGGCAAACCTGGCGCCCTTTGGGGATTTCCCAACAACAGGTGCTGGCGAAAAATGACCTAATCAACGAGGGCTGCGCGCCGATGTGGGCGTATTTATTACCCCGTATTAATGCATATTTTCAGCGCTCTGCCGCTACCGGGGAAGCTGATGGGCAATGAATGTGATCCTCAGGCTGCTCGGCTGCGCAGTGTTTTATTGTTGTTTAATATCCAAAAGGCGGGCAATTTCGGTAAATTAATTCGCACGGCAAATGCCTTGGGGATTTTTGAAGTGTGCATTGTGGGGCGCCGGGATTTTGCCACCCACGGTCATCACCATACTAAAATTGCCACGGAGTTCCGCCATTTTTACCGGCCAAAAGATGCGCTCGATTATTACCGCGAGCAGGGGTTTGATTTGGTTGCGGTGGAAATTGGTGCGCAGGCGATTAATGTTAATCGCCATCAATTTACACGCGATACGCTGTTTTTAATGGGTAATGAAACCACTGGTGTGAGCGCCGAGTTATTGGCTCAGTGTGATTATGCTGTTTATATTCCGCAGTATGGGGCTGGCGCCTCACTGAATGTGAATGTGGCGGCAGGTATAGTGTTAAATGCCTTTAATGGTCAGCTTCCTGAGCATAATCCCATTGAGGGCGCTAAATTCTGCGTTGCCGATGCGGTTAAATAATTGCGGTTGCAAGGCTTAGCGGCGCAGGGCTTGCGTTTTTCCCGTCAGCCAGCGCCGCGCAGGGGTTTCAACCCATTTAAACAAGGTAAAGGAAGCGGCAAATAAAAAAACCACTAAAATTGCGCCGCTTATATTTTTAAATTGTTTAATCGGCTCTGGCCAGAGCGCCAAGCCAATTAACATCAAAGGATAATGAATTGCGTACAGTGGATAACTGGTATCGCCTAAAAAGCTGGCGACTGAGCGTACGCGGTTGGGCAGGTTGGGGCGCATGCTGGCTAATACAAAAACACAGCCGGGAATAATCACGCTGGTTGCGGCTATATCAACCCACACATCCCAGCTGGACAGGCTGGGCAGCGATAAAATCAGCACTAAAATGATCAGTGCCAGCCAGCCGAATAGCGAGGGTACTTGTAGTTGATATTGGCGGTGAATTTGGTTGAGCCATAGGCCCATAAAAATACCAAACACCGATCGTACGCTAGCGATGAAGACATTTTTATAGCCGCCAAAAGCACCTATATCAATGCCGTCTTTATAAAGGGTGATGGCAGCAAGCCCCGCGCCTAAACCTAATAAAACCCAGGGTAAAAGTTGCCTGTGGCCATGGCGATAATTCAGCGCCACCAGAAGATTGGCGACCAATTCATAAAACAGTGACCACGACGGCAAGTTAAATAAAAAAAGTGTATGGCCTGCTGCGGCAATACCGGCGGGCAACATAAATAATGCGCAGATAAATTCCAGCAGCGGGTGTTGGGTATTGTCGAAGGCGCCGAGCATAAATGCGACTGTGCCGAGTAAAAAGCCGAGAAAATACATGGGATATAGGCGCACGACGCGGGTAACCAAAAACCCGCGCAGACTTAGGGTGCGGCTGCGCAATTTTTCTTGGTAAGCGGAGGCAATGACAAAACCGCTCAACACAAAAAATATATCGACGGCTAAGTAGGTGTGCTCAAAGGGAAGTGGGCTCCAATACAGAGAGGTATGCCAAATAACCACAAATAAAGCGGCGAGTCCGCGCAGAGCGTCTAGCAGAATATATTGATGTTTAACCGGGGCTGAGGTTGGGCGTGTGGCTGTCATGTGTTTTGCGTTTGCAGGTAAGGTGCATAAACCTTAAGAATTTTTGTTAAATCCCCGTGCGACTGCCTATTACTTTTTAAGTGCGGCCACTTAAGCATGGGCCGAATGATTCATAACACCGGCCGTATAAAGTGCCATACGCGTTTTCGCTTTGGACTCAACAGAGATCTTTAGGATAAAGCCTAGTTGATAGAGAGCTTAATAATCGTTTTTTATTGTTATAGCGGCTTGAACATCGGCGTTTGGGCTTCGGTTAGGCAAAAGCCTTCAGCGCCGTATAGAAAAATACACCCAGCCACTGAGCGCTTCATGGGCCCAGCGGCAGTGAGCGTGCGATTACACCAATTGCATTTTCACGCGGTTTTTTGTGCGGTCCACTTCCACTACTTGCACCCGCACTGAGTCGTCCAGGCGGAAGCAGCGCTCCCCCAAGGTGAGGGTCATGCGTTTGGCATCAAAGGTTTTCGCTTGGCTTTTATCAAAGCTTACAAACCCTTCAAGGCCCGTGGCCTGCAATTTCACGCCGAACCCCTGCTGGGTAATGATGCGAATAAAGGCCTGATCCTCCAGGCCAATATGTTCGGCGAGGTATTGGCAGGATAAATTTAATTCCAGCTCACGCACGGCTTGGCGGCCCCGGTTGAGGGTCTCTTGCACCTGCTCCACCAATTTGGGGTTAAGCGGAAAAGGGGTTTGCTGATTGAGTATTTGGCTGATGGCCCAGTGGTTGTACAGATCGGCATAGCGGCGAATAGGTGAGGTGATAGTGGCGTAGTGGCTAAAGCCCAAGCCCATATGCGCACTCGCCGTCAGGCTCAGCTCACTGGCGCGCATCATGCGCTTCAGCGGTGGCAGCACAACATCCGCTTTGGGACTGGTTTGCAGGGTTTTTAACAGCGGTAAATAGTCGCTCAGTTGGCTCCAATCCCCGCCGGGTACTTCGGCAAGCTCTTCTTTGAGTAGTGCTTTTATCTCCCCTAAGCGCTCGGCTTTAAAGCCGCCGTGTACCGCATGTAGGCCCGCCTTATGGGCCGCTAAGAATTCACCTGCGCAGGCATTGGCCAGCAGCATGGCCTCTTCGATCATACGGTGGGCACAGGTGCGCTCGCGCCGCTCGATACGGTCGATTTTGCCCTGGGCATTAAGTAAAAAGCTGTAGTCCTGATGGTCATCGGGAATCCAATGCTCCGCCTGGCGCAGGGCCAAGCGCACCTGTGCCAGGCGCGATAGGGTCTGCAGGCTGGTTTGGCAGGCGGCGTCTATATCGAGGGGTTCTGTGCCGTCGATAAAGGCGGCCACTTGGCTGTACGTAAGCTTGTGGCGAGACTGGATTTTGCCTTGTTTAAATTGGTATTCGCGCACCCGCCCGCTGGAGTCCAGTTCGATGCGTACCAGCAGAGCCGGGCGAATTTGCTGCTCTACCAATGAGAATGAATAGGTGGATAAACGCTCGGGCAGCATGGACAGGGTTTCGCCGGGCAAATACACGGTTTGTGCATTGTCGCGGGCGGCTCGCGCTATGGGGCTGCTCGGCGGGATGAAACCGGCAGGATCGGCGATGGCCACATGTAATAAGAAGCCATCGGCGTGCGCCTCACAAAATACCGCGTCGTCCATGTCCTGGGTGGTGGCGCCATCGATGGTGACAAAGGGGATCGCGCTGAAATCTTCTCGGCCGACAAGGGCTGCGGCCTCATTGGCGCAGGCTTCCATTTGGGCGAGGGCGTCTTTGTGCCAATAGCGATACAGGCCGTGTTTGGCGATGGTGACCTTATGTTCTATGTAGGGGTCGCTGGGCTGGCCCAAGCGGGCCACCACTTTGGCGGCGGCCTTGCCATCACCGTAGGGGTGGCTGGTGAGTTCACACAGAACGTAGTCGCCCGCTTGGCATTTGCCGCGAAATTGCGGCGGCACAAAAATCCAGCGGGAGAAATGCTCAATCTGGGGCAGCACAAAGTGCAGATGGTCTTTGGTTTTGTATTCGGCCACAAAACGCTTAAGGCCGGTGGACAGCAGGGCCTCTAGCTGGCCCTCGAGTTGGTCTTTGTCATTTTTGGTGAGCAGTACTTTAACCCTGTCCCCTGGCAATACCCGTTGCATTTTTTCATTATTCAAGAAGGCATCGCGGCCGTCGTCTAAGCGCACAAACCCGTAATTGCCTTTGGAGCCCACCACTGTGCCCTCTGCGTATTCTTTACTGGCGATGATCGCGGTCTTTAATTGCGAGAGCTGCGCAAGGCTGGACTGGTCTAACATGGTGGATCTCGAATAATTTTTTGGGCGGGCATAATAACAGGAACCTTTGAGGCTGCGGCAACTTTAACCCCCGCTAAAACGCGTCTGCACGGGGCTTGCGACGGTTTTGCCAAACACCTTTACCTGCCTTTGCCGCCTGTCGCACACTGGCTGCTTTCTTCGCTGAGTACACACTTTTATGAACCAACCTGATGTGCCTTTGGGCTACTACCGCCACTTTAAGGGTGCCATTTATCGCGTCGCAGGGCTTGCCAGGCACTGCGAATCCCAGCAGTGGATGGTGTATTACCAATGCTGCTACGGTGACTGGAGTTTTTGGCTGCGCCCTGTGGAAGACTTCTGCGCGCAGGTAATAAAAGAAGGCTTAAGCCAACCGCGCTTCGTTTTTGTCGGACAAGTTCCACCGGTTGAGCTGGCGGAGGCCAGCGGTGGAGTCTGACTTCTTATATATGCAGCAAGCCCTTGAGCTTGCCCGGCAGGCCGGTGCAGAGGGAGAAGTGCCCGTGGGGGCTGTTTTGGTATCCCAGGGCGCGGTCATTGGCCGCGGTGCCAATTGCCCCATCGGCCAATGTGATCCCAGCGCCCATGCCGAAATTCAAGCGCTGCGGGCGGCGGGGCGAGCAACCGGCAATTACCGCTTAGTGGATAGTGTGCTGTATGTGACTATCGAGCCCTGCGCTATGTGCTGGGGTGCCCTGGTGCACGCCCGAGTGGCTCAGGTGGTGTACGCGGCGTGCGAGCCTAAAGCTGGCGTGGTCTCCACTCAAAGCACTTGGATGAACTCTGGCTGGAGCAATCATCGCATCGAGATTCGCCAAGGCCCCTGCGGTGAGGACGCCAGCGCCTTGATGCAGGCTTTTTTCGCTGAGCGCCGTCGCGGCAAGAAGCGCCTTAAAAACCCCGGCGAGGGCTGAGTTGCTAGAGCGCGGGGGTGAGGGCTTCAATGGCCCCGGTGATCTGGCGAGGTACCGAGCCTGCATAGACCGGATGCACGGTTTGCGCGACTTGCATGCGTGAAGCCGTCTGTTCGTAGAGGCTGAGCAGTTCCTGATAGGTGGCAATGCTGTCCACATAAAGCACGGCCCCTTCGCCACGGGCGTAGCCATGACGCGTTTTGGTAAAGGTATCGCGGTCATCCAGCTTGGCTAACCAAGGTTTTACAGCGTCCCAAGAATCTGGGTTTTTACCGGCTTTAGCGGCGAGCGCCTGGGCGTCTTGCACATGGCCAAGGCCGATATTGTAGGCCGCCAGTGCTAAATTGAGCCGGTCGGAGGCTGAGGTAAAGGCCGATTGCTGGTCCAGCAAGTAGCGCATCAAGCGGGCCGCGCCAAAAATACTGTCGCGGGCGTTCAGGCGATTGCTCACTTCCATGGCTTTAGCGGTGATGGTGGTGAGCATCATAAAACCCTGCACACCGGTTTCGGAGACGGCTTTGGCGTTCCACTGGGACTCTTGGTAGCCGATGGCGGCCAACACGTGCCAATCAAGTTGGTATTGGCGGGCGGCCGCTTCCATGGTGGATCGCCAGGGCATAAGGCGCTTGGGCATCAGGTCGCGAAAATTGCGCAGGTTCTGATCCAGCTCCAAACTGGGCTGGGTGAAGTATTTTTCAGTCAGCTGTACCAGGCTGCCGTCATTTTTGAGGCGGCTAAAAAAATGCTCCACCTCCCGCTGCAGGCTTTTGTCCTGGGTGCGGGCGAAGGCCCAGGCAACGGGCTGTTCAGCGTCCAAGGCAAAGGCGGCCTGAATGTCGCCCAATACCAGTTGGTTTTGCTCGAATACCAGCCGATCAACCAGCGCGGCATCGGCTTGCCCTTGGTTGACCAGGGCCAGCAGTTGTACAGGATCTCCCTGGATGCTCTGCCAGCTCAGCTGAGGTAGGCTTTTTTGCTGCTGGAGAAGAAACTCCTCCTGCGCTGAGCCCTTGCGCACCACCAGGCGGCTACCTGCCAACTGGGCAATAGACTCAATGGGCGCCGAATCCACGCGGTTGACCACCAAGCTCGCTACGGCAACGTACGTGGGGCCAAAATCCAGCTGGCGGCTGAGCCCTGGGTTGATAACCAGCTCTGCGGCGCCCACTGCTTTGGGGTTTTGGCTGAGGGTGAAGACTATGTCCTGCAGATTGCCCGGTTGCAGCAGGCGAGGCTTAACGCCCAAATAGTTGGCGAAGCGGTGCATTAACTCATATTCAAAACCGGTCAGCCCGTCGGCACCCTCGTACACGGTGGTGGGGCCGTTGGCCGTGACGAACTGAATTTCGCCGGCCTGCTGAATTTGCTCCAGCAAATTGAGGCTGCGGCTGTGGGGCAGGGGGGCGCTAACGGCCACAATGAGTGTGAGGCCACCTAAACGGCGCAACCAGCCGAGCAGCCTAGACACGGCGGACAACCTGCGAATATTGAACTGTGCACATCATGGCGACTATCTCCTCGTTGATTGGGGGTTGGCAGCGCTGCAGCCGACAACAACAGTGGGCGCACTTTTTTGAGGCAACCGGCAACCCTATGGGCAACATTTGGGCGATGGTAGACAAGGTTTTTCAGGGTGCATAGCTTGTAGCGGGTTTTAAAATGTGGTAGCTGAATGCGCTTTTGAGGGGAAAGTGAAGCTGTTTAGGGTTTTTAATGTTAGTGGTTACAAACTATCGACTCTAGGCCACCCGTTGCCTTTTTGTGCGCCCAGTCTATTTTTTGCGCATGCAGCAAAGAGCTGTAAAAAGGCACAGGTGGGCGGTGAATTTTATTTTGTAATATTTAACTTTTGTGACTCGGTTCTCGTTGACGCGGGCGCGATTTTGAGGTTTGGGCGGAATGTGAACGGGTGGGTAGTGTAATTTTTCAGCATGTCGAAAAATACATATTGACCAAAAGGGTAATAAGAATGCCGCCAAAAGGCACACCCCGCTTGGGCTAGTGATGAAAATCATAGAAAAGACTCCTTATTTCCATCAGTACAACCATAAAACCGCTGACCCTTTTCCATCGAGAGAACCTTATGTCCGTACATGACCTCCGCACTTTTAAGCGTATTCCTTTTAGTGCCTGCTCTGTAGCGCTCCTATCCCTCGCCATTACCGCCTGTTCAGGCCCCGGCGAGAGTTCATCAAGCTCATCCAGCTCAAGTTCTAGCTCCAGTTCATCCAGTTCTTCAAGCTCATCCTCGAATAGCAGCTCTACCTCTTCGAGCAGCTCAAGTTCCAGTTCTAGCTCCAGTTCCAGCTCATCCAGCAGCAGTTCAAGCTCGTCCAGTTCTAGCTCCAGCAGTTCGAGCAGTTCAGGCTCTAGCGGCTATCCCAATGTGGCGCCCTATAACGTGGTGGGTGATGCCGGTTGTAGCGGCACCTTTGCCTGTATGGATTTTGAATCCGGCAGCGTGAGCACCGGCACCCTGGATTCATCCCAGGCATACAAAGGCAGCAAGTCTGTAAAAGTTACCTCTCAGGCTGGTCAGTTCTTAAGTGTGAACGTACCCAGCAGCAACTTTTGGGTACGCGCCTTCGTGCGCAGTGGCGGTTCACAACAGTATCCAACCCAGGGCTTTGCGCGTCCTCACGGCGTATTCTTGCGCGCCATTGACGGCTCAAAACAACTGCGTGTGGGTGACCACCGTTGCCAGCTCGACATCAACCGCGATGGCGGCGGCTGGGATGATTTAGAGATGATTTCCGGTTCTTATGGCGCTGACGACACCATCTGCAGCGATAAGGTCGGCGCCCGCATGATACCCAATACCTGGTACTGCTTAGAGGCCCATTACAACGGCCCCGCCAGCGAAGTACAGGTGTTCTGGGATAACCAAAACGTTGAGCAGTTACACGTTAAGGCCGACCGTATCGCCACCAACGCCGATAAAAAAATCGAGAACGGCTACAACAACCAATACGGTAATTCCACTGTTAAGTGGGGCCCCTCCAACTTCACCAAGTTGGAATTCGGCTACCAAAGCTTTAACAACCTCGGTACTACACCCAATATGACCGTCTGGTACGACAACGTGGCCACCTCCAGCCAGCGTATCGGCTGTGGTTCGGATTACATGGTGAAGCAACCGCTGGATGCCTCTACCCGTTATCCCGGCTACGCGGCTGAAGAGTTCGGTAACAGCAGTTCCTCCTCATCGTCCAGCAGCTCAAGTGGCTCCAGCGGTTCCACCTCATCCTCAGGTGGCGGTACGGCCATTATCAGCGAGACGTTTGAAGCGGGTAACAGCGGTTCAGCGCCTGCCGGTTGGCAGTCCATCATTACCCACAGCCAATTGCCTAACACCAGCAGCTCAGCCTACAGCGCACTGGTGGATAGCAGCCGCGCCCACTCGGGTTCCAAATCTTTGCGGGTTAAAGTGGACAACTCCGTATCCTCGCCTGTGTATCTTGTTAAACAAGTGCCGCAGGGCACCAGTAAGTTGTTTGTGCGTGCATGGGTGTACACCGCAACTCAGTTGGGCGCTGTCGGCAGTTCAGGCCCCGGTAACCACGGCCACTTTATGGGCACCATGACCAACGTGAGCAACAACCCGACTAATGAAATTCGCTACGGCATAGTGGATGGCAACCGCCTAGGCGGCATGATGATCAATGGGGATGCGTTCACTCTGTCATCCGCAGGTGATCCAACCGCTAAAATTCCGGCGAATACCTGGACCTGTGTGGAGTACGCGCTGCTTGATGAAGGCGGCAAGATGTACGCTTGGATTAACGACAAACAAGTGTTAGCGGCTGAGAGCGGTAGCAATTGGCAGAATGGCAACGGCAGCGACCGCATCAGTTCTATGGACTTAGCTTATGTGCATTTCGGCTGGCGCGGCGGCTTTGGCTCCGTGGTGAAGCCATCGGATATTTGGTTTGATGACATAGTGGTTTCAGATGCGCGTGTAGGCTGTAATTAATTCTCGGCCTTAAAACAAAAAACCCGCGATGAGCATCGCGGGTTTTTTTTCCCCTGAAGACTGTGCGGTTGGCCGCTATGCATTGGTCTAACGCGAAGGAGTTTCAGTGAAAACCGATTCCCCGCGTCCAATCGCATAATAAATAAACCCGCGTTTTTTCATGCGTGCAGGCTCATACAAGTTACGACCGTCAACCACAATCGGGGTGGAGAGCAATTGTTTTATTTGCTCAAAATCCGGCGAGCGAAATTGTTGCCACTCTGTACAAATCACTAAGGCATCTGCGCCTTGCAGGCAGGCCTCTTTGGTGCCCATCAGGTGCACGGCCGAGTTGGCGCCTATGTGTTTTTGCGCTTCCTCCATGGATTTGGGGTCATAGGCCTGTACCCGAGCCCCGGCTGCGGTTAGCTGGTTTATAACTACCAGGCTGGATGCTTCGCGCATATCATCGGTATTGGGTTTAAACGCCAGGCCCCACAGTGCGATGGTTTTACCGGTTAATTCGCCCTTAAATGCCTGCTGTAAATAATTAAATAATTTTGTTTTTTGCCGCTCGTTTACGCTATCCACGGCTTGTAATAATTGCAGTGGATAACGTTGTTGCTCCCCGGTGCGAATGAGGGCCTTGACGTCCTTGGGGAAGCAGGAGCCGCCGTAGCCGCAGCCGGGGTAAATAAATTGATAACCGATGCGCGAATCTGAGCCTATGCCTTTGCGCACCATTTCAATATCGGCGCCGACTAATTCCGCCAAGTTGGCCATTTCATTCATAAAACTAATTTTGGTGGCGAGCATGCAGTTGGCGGCGTATTTGGTGAGTTCCGCCGAGCGCACATCCATGACAATTAATTTATCGTGATTGCGATTAAACGGCGCGTACAATTCTTTTAATAATTCACAGGCTAAACCTTGTGGGTTATCTGTGCCGATAATAATGCGCTCAGGCCGCATACAGTCCGCCACGGCGCAGCCTTCTTTTAAAAATTCGGGGTTGGAGACCACCTCAATATCGAGACTGATATTGCGCGCGCGCAAGGCACTTTGAATATGCTGTTGGACTTGATGCGCGGTGCCTACAGGCACGGTGGATTTATTGACGACTATTTTCGGCTGGCTGATGTAATTGCCGATGGAATCGGCAACGGCTAATACGTGGCGTAAATCCGCTGAACCGTCTTCGCCCGGTGGTGTGCCTACGGCGATAAAAATAATCTCGCAGTCGTCGAGGGCCTGAGTAATATCGGTGGTGAACTGCAGGTGGTTATCTTGGACGTTTTTGCGTACCAGCGCGTCGAGATCGGGCTCGTAAATACCGACTATGCCTTGGCGCAGGTTATTGATGCGCGCCTGGTTAATATCCACGCAGGTCACTTTATTTCCCACGTCGGCAAGCACCGCTGCCTGCACTAAACCCACATACCCCACACCGATCACTGCTACGCGCATTTATTGAGTTCCGCCGCTTAAAAAGCGCCAATACTAACGCAAAACCTGTGGCCGCCGGGCTTTTGCTTTTGCTAGGGGGCTTGTATAAAATCGCGCCCTTTGTCTTTTCGGCCCTGCGCCGCGTCCGGCCTGCTGTTGCAGGTGCTTTTCCATGTCAATTTAGGCGCTGCTGCGCAGCCGCCGCCCTTTCAAAAGTAGTGTGCATGAGCGTTCAAAAATTAATTATCTGTGTGAAGTGGGGCGAGAAATTTGGCCCTGAGTATGTGAATAAACTCTACGGCATGGCGCGCCGGCACATCACGGGGGATTTTCGCCTGGTGTGTTTTACCGATAACCCTGAGGGCCTGCGTCCTGAAGTGGAGTCGCGGCCTTTGCCAGAGCTGGGTTGCCCACACCCAGAGCGCACTATCGGCAAGTGGCGCAAGGTGGTGTTGTGGGGGGAGGACGTCGGCGGCCTGAGCGGGCCTGCGCTATTTATCGATTTAGATTCGGTGATTATCGATAACATCGACGGCTACTTTACCCACGGCTCGCCGGATGATGTGATCCTGGCGCGCAACTGGGCAAAACCGTTCTCACGCATGGGGCAGACGTCGATTTTCCGTTTCCCTATTGGCAAAAACCCGCAAATCCTCGCTAACTTTCGTCGCGACCCGCAGGGAACGGCGGATAAATATCATTTTGAACAACACTACATAACTTCGTCGGTGCCCGGCGGCATTAAATTCTGGCCGGAGGATTGGACGCGGCATTTCCGCATTCACTGCTTGCCTTATTTCCCGCTGCGGTTGTTTTTTGCGGCGCCTAAGCCGCGCAAGGCAAAAGTGGTGACATTCCCCGGTGGGCCCAACCCGGATGATGTGGTGATTGGGCGTTGGGATGAGGGGTATCCGCAGTTCCCCACGCCCTGGCAGCATATAAAGAACGGCCTGGCGCAGCCGGGTGGGTTCAAGGCGAAGTGGCGCTACATTCGCCACTATGTGAAGCGCTGCCCCTGGATTGAAGAGGCTTGGGCGGAGCAATAAGCGCTTTAGGCGCCCACGCCAAAAAACATTACATATCCATAAAAAAAGCCACGCACAGGCGTGGCTTTTTTTATGTTTTTTTTAACGGCTTTAGGTGAGGTTAAAGCGGTGGTGTCAGCATGCGGATGACTTGCGGCAGCTGCTGCTCCAATACGGTTGCGGTTTTGGTGCGGATAATCCAGCCATCTAAATTGCTGTGCAGGTGTTTAAGTTTGCCGATGGCGTTGCGCCAGGGGGCCGTGATGGGCTCGTAGGCCATGTAATGGTCCGACACACTTAATTTGGCCAGCTCGTTCAATTCGCCGTGCAGCATGCTGATCAAGTTGTAAAAAATATCCTTCTGCTGAATTTGCGCGGTGTCCCAATAGGCGTTATCGAGCGCACCGGCTAAGTCTTCCAATTCACGCAAAGCGTCTGCAATGGTCACGCGCTCCATTGATTACCTCGTCATCTAGGTTATGTTTCACAAGTATAGTCGCTCATGCAGGCTTTGCTGGTGGCGCGAGGGGGCGGATCAGGCCCTCTTGCATGGCGGTGGCAACCAGCGCGCCCTGAGTATCAAATAAATAGGCCTGCCCCAAGCCGCGCCCGTGGCCTGCCCAGGGGCTGGTAATTTTGAGTAGATGCCACTGGTTTAAATCCACCCGGGGCCTGTGCAGCCAGAGGGTATGGTTGAGGCTGGCCGGGCTTAGATTGCGGTGGAACAGATGGGTGGGGTGGGGTATGAGCGCGCTGGCCAGAATACCCAAGTCGGAGATAAACCCTAACGCGGGTATTTGCTCTGCAGCGGTTAAGGGGGCACGCAGGCGCAACCAGTAGAGGGACGGGCCATCCTCTTCAATGCTCTGATCCAGCCGTGCGCCCTGGGCGTGGACAAACTCCAGCGGCGTGTCTTCATCTTGCCCCAACAGCCAGTTATCCAGCTCAAAGGCCGGTAGCGCTTGGCGCTGGCCCAATTCAGGTGGCACCAAGCTGGGGGCGGGATGTTGGTGGCTAAACCCCACTTCTGCCTGGTGGCAGGCGGCGATCATGGTGGCGATCAGGCGGCGTTTTTGCCGGGCGTGTATTTGGAAATGGCTAAACGAGCGGCCCTGGCGCAGGCAGAGTACCTTGTACTCAATCGGGTTGTGCATGTCGCCTGCGGCCAGAAATTGCGTGTGCAGGGTGTGAATGGGTTTATCCGGGTAGAGGCTGGCCACAGCGCTCAGCCCGTGGGCGAGCAATTGCCCACCAAATAAGCCGCCGCGAAAATTCGGGCACTGGGCTTGGCTGCGCAGGTGGCGGGGGCCTATGGCATCGAGGATAAAAAAAGGTGCTAAGTCGAACATGGCGGCAACGGCGTGTATTTGACGAGATTTTGCGGGCTTTACCTGTAGGGCACCTATACTTGGGAGCGTACACACCGCAGCCTGTTATCGGCCGGTATCTCAGTGCGGCCTTGGATCATTTAATTAACTCTGGCCCACAGCTGAGTTTCACGCAAGAATTTAGCGCGTTTTGACGTGCCGACGGGGTTACGGTGGTATTGAGTTGGCCGACCCTACGCACGCGCCTAGGAGCCTTTATGTGCAGCGCATCTTTGCTTCGATACTTCATCATCAGCCTGTGCTGCGGCCTGCTGGGCTGTACGGCCCATTACAGTCGTGAATTGGCGAGCGACAGCCTGGCGGCTGCCCACTTGAGTGATCATTACGGTTTAACCCGTGAGCACAACTGGGTTTTGCCTCAGTACAGCAAGGTATTGTTGGCCTACCCAGACGTGGGTCTGTTAGACGATGAGCAGCCCATTACTCGCACCCAATATCAATTAGCCGAGCAGATCAAAGTGCAATTTACCCGCCGCTTCGCCAACAGTGTCAGCCAGGCGGAAGCAACGCGGCTGCCGCAAAGCTTTAAAGAGGCTCAGCAGGGCAATGCCGATTTTTTATTGGTGCCGCAGTTGGTGACTATCTCGGCCAATCCCTACGCTGAAGCCGCGCAAAAAACCGCGCACAATTCCTGGCAACTGAATTTTCGCCTCTACGATGCGCGCAGTAAAAAACTCCTCGACACCTTAAAAATGAATGCCCAGCAAGGGCTGTTGAATCGCCGCAAACAGGAACCGGCCGAATTATTTGAAGCTGGTATTGCCAAGGCGGCCGCAGCTTTAGCCGGTGAGTGGGGCGAATGACCCCGCCCGCACAATCTGTGTAGAGCCCAACAGCGGCGCTAGGGCATTTGCGGTAGAGTCGCACCGGTGCGCCGGGAACTAAGCCCGCGTCTATCGGCCCTAGAGCGGCCCCTTCTGTTGTGCGTGTGTATGCTTAAGCGAATTGCCTGCGGGCTTATAGTTCTCCTGATAAGTGCCCTTGGGGCTTGGGCTGAGGTGCCGAGCCTGCGGCCCACCTATGGTCAATCGCCGTTTCCGATTTGGTCGGAACTCTCCTATTTCGAAAACGATACCCTCAGCCTGCGCCACCGCGCCCAACAGAATGAGCCGCAGGCCTTGCTGGCGTTTTATGTACTGGCTTCCGGCCAGCGCAATTTGGCGGATTATGAAAACAGCCAGAGGCGCGTGGCGGCGTTTATTGAAGGCCTGCCCTCGGATCTGCGCGCGGATTCCGACCGCTACCGCCAAGCGCAGCGTTTACATCAGTTGATGCACCAACACTTTTTTGTCGCCCCAGACTCCCGCCAGCAGGGCGGCTACGATGAAGATCAATCGGCCATTGCGGCGATATTTTCTACCGGGCAATTTAACTGCATCAGCTCCAGCATGTTGTACATAGTGCTGGCGCGTTATCTGGAATTTACCCCCCGCGCGGCTGTGTTGCCCTCCCATGTATTTGTGGAAATTAATCTAGGCGATAAGGGCAAAGCCGAGGTGGAAACCACCTCGCCAGCCGGCTTTGGTGTCCCCCATGACGAGGCTTTTTACCAGGCCTCGGCCGCCTGGTTTAAAGAGCGCGGCCTGCCGCCTTCCAGCCTGCAGGATTATCAAAACCGGCAGTTAATCTCCCCCTTGCAATTGGCCGCCTTGAGTATGCTCACCCAGCACACCGATGCCGCTCACATGAGCCGCAGCGACAGTGTGCGTCTGGGGGAAATTAGCGCCTTTTTAGACCCGAGCAGTGCCATAGCTCAGTCGCGCCGGTTGCAGTTTTACAGCAGTGAAGTAGAAACCTTAAGCGAACAGGGCGCCTGGTACGATTTACTGCGTTTGTATGCGACGACCCTGGCGGATTTGCGGCAGATTCAGCCTTTATTTCCCGAGCACAAAGCCATTCAACACACTATTTATTGGCTGCACACCAGCGCCTTATTTGCCTATGCCAATACCGGCAATTTAGACGGTTATAAAATGCAGATAAATACGCTGCTGAGTTTGCCCAATCACATCAAAGAGCGCGCTTTGTTTGAAACAGCATTGGTGGATTCAAGCCAACAATTATTTGCCTACCTAGGTCAAAAAAAGCAGTTTGAAGAGGCGTTGTTATTTGCCAGCAGCTTAGAAGAGCATGTGCGTAAAAACCCTAAATGGGGCCGCACTATTGCCACGCTGTATAACCTCTGGGCCATCGACCGTTGGGAGCAACAGGATTGGCCAGGCGTGGTGGATATTTTGGAGGAATATTTTAGCCAGCCCTATCAGGATGCAGCTGATACTACCGCGAAAAAAAATCTCGCCAATGGCTACCGCAATTGGTTGAGCCTTTATTTAAATACGGGTGACTGGACGGGGGCTAAAAGCGTCATTGATAGCTGCAATAGTAAAAAATTAGCGGTGTTTGCTTGCGGGGAGTTGTCAACGCAGCTTAAAAACGCGATGGGTGTAAAATCGATTAATAATCATTGAAATTCTGCGGGTGGGTTAGAGGGGAAGCGGCATGGCCACTAGCAGCTTGTTGAAATACTACCTTGCTAGGTCTAGCGGCGTTAAATTTGGCGAAAAAATCCTCATTTACTAGGTGTAAACTCCGGTTTTTTCGCCAAATTTGCCTTGCCATACCGTCGCCGCCAACGTATTTCAACAAGCTGTTAGGCGGATACTCAAGGTTATTAAGTTTGGCGGATTGCCTCGCTCGGTGATCTGCAGCGAAACAAATAAGCCCCGTTCACAACGAGCCTCGAGCCACCCGTTGGAAGGCTCGCTTAATTTTAAGATTGCAGGTTAACAAAGGCATTAGCTCAGTCCATTCGCAAAAACTGCCTCAAAATGGTGAACCGTAGGAAACGGATCGTAAAAATGGTGTAGCAATGCCTTCCATTCTTGGTATTCAGGCGAGGTGCGAAATCCGACGGTATGATCTTCCAAACTCTGCCAATGCACCAACAAAAGGTAGCGGTTGCCTTGCTCCAGGCAGCGCTGCAATTGATGGGATAAATAACCGGGCATGCTCGCAATTATATGTTGCGCTTGTGCAAAGGCTTTCTCAAATTGTGCTTCTTGGTTCGGTTTAACATCCAGTAAGGCGACTTCTAGTATCACGGCAGACTCCATTTAACGGCGTGTGGATAATAAAAAAGCGGCTATTTAGCCGCTTTTTTATTGGGAAGAACGGCAATTAATTCATAATGGCGTTGTGGTAAACCTCTTGCACATCATCGCAGTCGTTGAGCATGTCGATGAATTTTTCCATCATCTGCACATCCTCGCCGCTGATGTCCGTGTGGGTTTGCGGCACAAATGAAATTTCTTCCATTTCAAAATTAATATCACCAAAGGCTTCAGTGAGCGCGGTTTTCGCTTTGTAAAACTCGGTTTGCGGCGCTATGACGGTGATAATGCCGTCTTCGTTTTCAATTTCCGCCACGTCTACATCGTGGTTCATTAAGGCTTCTAATACCGCGTCTTCATCGTTGTGTTTAAAGGCAAAAATAGCGCGGTGATCAAATAAATGCGCCACCGCGCCGGGGGCGCCGAGTTTGGCTTTGCATTTGTTAAAACAGGTGCGCACATCACCGATGGTGCGGTTGTTGTTATCGGTTAAGCAGTCCACCAACACCATGCAGTTGCCGGGGCCAAACCCTTCATAACGCACAGTGGTGTACACCTCACCGCCCACCCCTTTGGCTTTGTCGAGGGCTTTTTCGATCACATGGCCGGGCACTTGGGAGCGTTTGGCTTTTTCGATTAAGCGGCGCAGGCTTAGGTTGGCCGTCGGGTCAACGCCGCCGCCTTTGGCGCAGACGTAAATTTCTTTACCGAATTTGGAGTAAATCTTGGTTTTCATGCCCGCTGTTTTGGCCATTGCGGCTTTGCGGTTCTCGAAGGTTCTTCCCATGGCTGTGCTCGACTGTAAAAGTAGGAGGTAAAAAAGTGCGGCAATTATGCCTGCTCAGACTTGCCTCGTTAAGTCCTTGCGGTGGCGCGGAGCGCTTGGTAGCACTCGTTGCGGGAAAATAAGCCGCCTGCCCGCCGTATGAGCAAAAAAAGGCGCTTCTTGGGTGATCTTGTTTGGGATGAGGCTGGGTTTTCAAACCGCACCCTTATTCTTCGCGAAGTCGCTGGCTCCATTGGCCAAAAAGGCATTTAGGCGGCAACAGCCGGGTACCAATTCGGGCCCGCAAAAAAGCCCCCCTGACTGCACGAGCTTTTGGATCCTGCGACTTCGCACAGGATGACTCGGCGATAGGTGAAGGCGTGCTAAGTGCAGCCCCCAAAGCATCACAAATTGGCCGGTGTGGCTTTGGGGGCTGTAGCGGCTGGTTTGGGCGCTTGGGCGCTGGGCGGGATGGCCTGTGGGCTGCTGGCCGGGGCCGGTTGAGGGTTCGTTGGGGTGGGCTCGGCGGGTTTTGCGGTATTGCTTGCCGCGGGTGCGGGTGCGGGTGCGGGTGCGGCAGTGGCCGGTGCGCGGGTGTCGGGTTCTGCGGCGGGCGCTGCTGCGCCGCTCACCGCTGGGCTGGCATCAGTAGCGGCCTGCTCACCTGCAGCGGCTGGCTCAGCTTTGTCCTCGGTCTGGGTTTTTTCGGTTTCCAGCCGAATGGTCACGCGGCGGTTTTTGGCCCGTCCCAGGTTAGTTTTATTGCTCGCCACCGGGTAGCGCTCGCCGTGCCAGCGCACCCAAAAGGCATCTTTGGGCATACCGTTTTTGATGAGATACCGGCTTACGGTTTCGGCGCGTTTTTGCGCCAAGGCTAAATTGTCCGGCGCGCTGCCGATGGAATCCGTATGTCCGTCGATAAAAAACTCCTGGGCTATAGGGTCGGCTTTTAGGTAGGTGACTATGTTGTCCAGCTTATTTTGCTCGCTGGGGGTGAGTTCAAACTGGTCGGAGCCAAAGTAAATGGAGGTGCGCTGGATCTGCTCGAAATTCACCGGCAGTAGCGCCGCCAAACAGGCGGTGTAGTCGCGGTAGGCGGCCCGAAAGCCAATCGGTGTAATGGCCACGCGGGTGCTTTCATCGCCGCCGTAACGGGGCTTGCGGCTGATCAGCAGTTCTTGGCCGTCGAACAATTCCGCCAGCATGCGCTCGGGTTTAAAGCCTTGCACCTCCACCTGTTGCTTGCGGTCTTGAACGGGCACAAAACCTAAACTGCGTTTGCTGCTGCTGGATTTCCACACCGGCGGCGCCGCTACCAATTGCGCCTGGCCGGTTTTTAAACTGGGGTTATTGGCCTTGAGGTGAAACACCATGGGCTCGCCAGCGGGTTTTTCAAACTCCGCCTTACCCAGATAGGGGATGGTGTGGATGAGCTTGCAGGCAAATAGCGACGACTCGCTGCTCCAGCCGCCGTTCTCAATGAAATTAGAGTAGGTGATCGCCCTTGCCGCAGGTGATAAGACGCCCAGCAGCAGACACAATAAGCCCATCGCGGTGTGTAGGCACCCGCTGCGGCGAATGGGGCTGAATAAAGCAGGGCGCGGCAAAGGGCCTCCGGCGGTTCAGGGCGTGGGTTATGCCCAGGTTATCGGCCTCATGCGCCTGGGCTTTAGGTATTAATTCCGGTAGCATGCGGCGGATTTATTGTTGGAGTCAGCCATGACCGAGCGCCTAACCCTCACTACTCCAGATGATTGGCATATTCACCTGCGCGATGGCGATGTGCTCAGTCATACCGTGGCCGACTGCGCCCGCACCTTCCGCCGCGCCATCGTCATGCCCAATTTGGTGCCGCCGGTGACTCAGGCTGAAGAGGCTATGGCCTACCGAGCGCGCATTCAGGCTCAGGTACCTGCGGGGACGAGCTTTGAGCCGCTGATGGTGTTGTATTTAACCGATCAAACCAGCCCGGCCACCATCCGCGCCGCCAAACAAGCCGGTGTTATTGCCGGCAAACTCTACCCGGCCGGTGCAACGACGAATTCAGCCTCCGGTGTAACCGCCATTGAGCACATCTACCCAGCCCTGGAGGCTATGGCTGAAGTGGGCATGTTGCTGTTGGTGCATGGTGAGGTTACCGACAGCGCCATCGATATATTCGATCGCGAGGCGGTGTTTATCGACCGCACCCTGGAGCCTCTATTGCGCCGCTTTCCTAGCTTGAAAGTAGTGTTTGAACACATCACCACGGCCCAGGCGGTGGATTTTGTGCAATCAGCTAGCGCCAACCTCGGCGCCACCATCACCGCCCACCATCTACTGTTTAACCGCAACCATATGCTGGTGGGCGGCATTCGCCCGCACTACTTCTGTTTGCCAATCCTAAAACGCAGCACCCACCAAGAAGCCCTGATGGCAGCGGCCAGCCAAGGCGCCTCGCGGTTTTTCCTAGGTACTGATTCAGCCCCCCACGCCCGGCATAAAAAAGAAGCCGCCTGCGGTTGTGCCGGTGCCTACACCGCCTTCAGCGCCTTGGAGCTGTACGCTGAAGCCTTCGAGCGGGCGGGCAAACTCACACAATTAGAAGCCTTTGCCAGTTTTAATGGCGCCGATTTTTACGGCCTGCCGCGCAATACCAGCCAGGTCACACTTCTGAAAGAAGATTGGCAGCTGCCTACCCAGTTACCCTTTGGCGCCGACGAAGTCATACCGCTGATGGCTGGAGAGACTTTGCACTGGCGTCTACAGCGATGAATAAGGAACCTGCTGTGACTGCCGATACCTCCGCCAAGACACTGTTTGCCGAGCGCTTTCGCGGCTTTATGCCAGTGATTGTGGATGTGGAGACCGGCGGCTTTAACGCCCACACCGACGCTCTGCTGGAGATAGCAGCGGTGACCCTCAAAATGGACGAACAGGGTTTTTTATCCGTACACGAGACCCATTCGTTCCATGTGGATCCGTTTGAGGGTGCCAACATAGAGCAATCCGCTTTGGACTTTACCGGCATAGACCTCAACTGTGAAAGCCGTGAGGCCGTGCCGGAGCAGCTGGCCATGGAAGAAATTTTTGCGGCGGTGCGCCGCAAGGTCAAAGAATACGGCTGCAACCGCGCCGTGATCGTAGGCCACAACGCCCATTTTGATTTGGGGTTTGTAAAAGCGGCGGCCAATCGATGCGATTTGGCCAAACGCAACCCGTTTCATCTATTTAGCTGTTTTGATACCGCAACCCTTGCGGGCTTGGCCTATGGCCATACTGTGCTCGCCCGCGCCTGCCAATTGGCCGGCATCGAATTCTCCAACAAAGAAGCCCACAGCGCCGCTTACGATGCCGAGAAAACTGCTGAGTTATTCTGCGGCGTGATCAATAAGTGGCAAATACTCGGTGGTTGGCCCTTGGGAGCCGCTGAGTAATCCGCACCTTGGCGCTACCAAAACACCTTTATTAATAGGATAAATCGCTCTGTCGGGCCGCTTTGAATCCGTCCGTAACATTACGTGTATCCAGTTCACAGTATGAATGACTATCAGGTTATGCGGAGGCGGACAAACTGCGAAGGCCATCATAGTTACATCATTTGACGGATGACGCCCTGCCAATTGTTAGGCTTAATAGGTACTAACAGGGTTGGAAAGTACCGCCTTTAGAATGCTGATCTAAATAGTTTTGCACCCGGTGCAGAGCAAATTTAGGCTGGTAATTACGAGGTTTCTAGCGGCAAAGAATAATGACAGCTGCTAGAAGGTGCTTTAAAACAGGTGGTTTTGTGGTGTGTCAGTACACAGAATTATCGGCTTCCTCTGGAAACGGATGTTTTAACCTTTGTACACCCTGCGGTGGTGCTTTTGAGGTTGTCTGTATTGAGCTGCTTTTTAAAGAGTAGCTGTGTTGCGTGAAGTGTGATGGTTTTGGGTGATTTTTGAGGGTTAGTTCTCGCTAATTCAAACAAAGATTATTCAAGCGCTGAGTACAGATTGCTGATGACTGCCGTGAGCGATGAATAAAAACATAATTATTTTTAACTAGCCGATGTGGGATTAGTATGACCAAAAATCAATTAAACTTATTTAAGCTGTCCAGCGCCTGTGCATTGTCACTGGCACTTGCAGCGTGTGGCGGCGGTGGTGCTAGCAGCTCTTCTTCAAGCAGCAGCTCTTCGTCCTCTTCAAGCAGCAGTTCTTCATCTTCTTCAAGCTCAAGCTCTTCAAGCAGCAGCTCTTCTTCATCCAGCACCTCAACTGGCCGTCCTAGCAGCTCTAGCTCCAGCTCCAACGGTGGCGGCAACGGCAGCACTACTAGTTCGTCTTCCTCTTCCTCTTCCTCTTCCTCCTCAAGCGGAACCATCGTAAGTGGCCCTGGCCGCTACCGTGTAAACGCTCAGGGCCGCATTACCGAGAACGGTACTGTATTCCCCATGCGTTGTGGCGCTTGGTTCGGTTTGGAAGGTCAGCACGAGCCTAGCAAAGAGAAAGATCCTGAAGGTACTAACCCCAGTGGTGCCCCTCTGGAGTTGTACATTGGTAACATGTGGTGGGATGACACCAGCAAGCGCACCATCCAGCAAACCATGACCGAAATTAAATCCCTCGGTATCAACATGATTCGTTTGCCTGTAACCCCGCAAACCCTAGAGCCCAACAACGAACAGGGTATGACTCGCGTTTGGAACGGCTCGTCGAAAAATCCGAACGGTCGCCTGAAAAACAAAGCTGATGCGTATCCCTATGCTAACGCTCGCACGGCCATGATCGAATTTATCAAGCTTGCCAAAACCAACGGCTTAAAAGTAATGCCCGATATCCACTCCTGCTCTAACTATGTGGGCTGGCGTAAAGATATCTTTGAAGCTAACCCACCCTATGTCGATAAAGATCGCACCGATTACGATTACAAGCGTGAAGATCACTCGTGTGGCGGCGGCGCCACCAACGATAAGCCATATAACAAAACCAAGTGGCTGGCTAACCTGAAGGACTTGGCAACTCTTGCCAATACCTACGACAACATTATAGGTATCGATATCTTCAATGAACCCTGGGGTTACACCTGGGATCAGTGGGCTGGTTTGGCTGAAGAAGCCTATCAAGCCATTAACACCGTTAACAAAGACGTGCTAATCGTGGTTGAAGGTATTGGCTCGGGCTTAAAAAATGGTGATAAAGTCGATCACGGTGATAAAGCTACCAACCCGAACTGGGGTGAAAATGCCTATGGTTTCCAATCGCGTCCATTGAACATTCCAAAAGACCGCTTGGTAATCTCCCCGCACGTTTATGGTCCTTCCGTTTATCAACAAGGGCACTTTTTCTCCTCTAGCTGTGGTACTAACGATAAGGGCGATACCTACAACGGTGACGAAGCTGCTGCACAGAAATGTCAATTTGATATAGCTGGCAACAAAGCACTCATCAAATCAGGCTGGCAAGAGCACTTTGGTTACCTGCGTGACCAAAACTACGCCATCTTGATCGGTGAGTACGGTGGCAACATGGATTGGCCACAAAAAGGTGTGCGCGCATCTGAAAAAGACACCTGGGGCTACGTTACCAACAATCCAGACAAAGCCTGGCAGGAAACTCTGGGTGAGTACATGGTCGAGAAGAAAATCGAAGGTTGCTACTGGTCAATCAACCCTGAATCCGGTGACACCGGCGGTATCTACATCCACAAATACGATCCCGTCAGCAACACTAAGGCCTGGAGCCAATGGGGTGAGATGGATACACGTAAAACCGCTCTGTTGAAGAAAATCTGGGCGCAATAATTTCCATCATTTCTTGATCTAAAAGTAAACCCGGCGCTGGCAGCAGCTCCGGGTTTTTTGTTATTTGTAGGCTGTCCAATTGTTTAAGTTAGTGAGCAGGTTTTATGAGTGAAGAAAATATCGATCAAAAATCCAATAAACGTTTTTGGCTGCTGGCTGGTTTGGGTGGGTTGATCGTCGCAACTGTGCTTGGTGTGTTTTTGTATCAAAAATCATTGGGCAACTTATCTGCCCAAGAGGCCGAGGTCTTAACTCAAAAGCTTAATCAATTAAAATTAGGTGTTGATGTTGGTTATTTCTCTCGGCAACTAGGCGAGCCAAAACTTAAGGAGAGCAAAACCCTTAAAATGGTGAGTGTTAAAATTATTCACCACGCCCCTCCTAAAAAAGAAGTTCGAGAGGTGTTGTACAGTGAATATTATTACGCTAACCCCTATTTTTACGTGCAAGCCATTGCCAACCAATCGGGTGTGGTTGAGTTCTATTCTATTACCGCTCGATCAGAGCGTTTTCAGCCCAAAATCAAAACGGGTTTAAATGAATTTGTCGAGCTGGGTAAAACCTTGTACCAAACCCTGCCAAAGTCGCCTTACAAGGTGGCAGGTCGCTTGACGGAAAATCCAAAAAATACGGCTTATTATGAAATTTTTGTTCTGGACTCCAGTGTGCCCAAGCTGGAAATTTATTCGACTAACCCGACTGGATATCTAAAGAGTACGGTTGCGTTGGATGAGAAAAAGGAGGGGTTCTTGGTGAGTAAGCTTAACGATGAAACGCCATTTCCGACTAGCCCCGCCCATGATGCTTATCGAAGAGCTACGCCCGTTAATACCTATTCGGCTGTCGCTGCAGAATTTGAAGGTATAGATGCCTCAGCTGAAGGCATGAACTTTGATGAGGCGAAAATTAACTTTGGGCCTAGAGTTGATCAGCTTGAAAAGTTGCAGTGATGTGAGCTGAACTTAATATACGCCTAATTAAGTCGCATTTTTCAAAAACGCACGAGTTGTGTCCTGTAACTCCGTGGCGGGTTTCTTGCCCGCGACGGTTTTGAATATGCCACTTAATCAGAGCATCTTTAAAATACATTGGCAGAGGGGTAATTCAAGCGGTGGCGGATTGACCACCCACGGAGACATTGAAGATGGGTGCCCACTTGCCAATACCTGCCAAGTTTTGGGTGCCAGCCCCTCGGCGAGCTTAGCCAATAGGCCCTTAGGCCCGCCCGGCTGCCCACAAACACATTCACCTTAACTGCCTCCCATGGTTTAATGCGCGTCATTTTCACTGGCACCTGATAAGACTATGAGCACACTTTCCGCCCCTGCGGCCGATGAAACACTGCTGTTAAAAGACTTCACCGAAAAGGCGTACTTGGACTATTCCATGTACGTGATTCTCGATCGCGCGCTGCCGCATATAGGCGACGGCTTAAAGCCGGTTCAGCGTCGCATTGTCTACGCCATGAGTGAGTTGGGCTTAAAAGCCAACGCCAAATTTAAAAAATCCGCCCGCACTGTGGGGGATGTCATCGGTAAATTTCACCCCCACGGCGATTCCGCCGCCTATGAAGCCATGGTGTTGATGGCGCAGTCATTTTCCTTTCGCTACCCATTGGTAGATGGCCAGGGCAACTGGGGCTCGCCGGACGATCCTAAATCCTTTGCTGCCATGCGCTACACCGAGTCGCGCCTAACGGCATTTTCTGAACTCTTATTAAGTGAATTGGGGCAGGGCACGGTTACTTGGCAGCCTAACTTCGATGCCACCTTGGAAGAGCCCACCGTATTGCCCAGCCGCGTGCCTGCGCTGTTATTAAATGGCACCACCGGCATTGCCGTGGGTATGGCCACGGACATTCCCCCGCATAATCTGCGCGAGGTGGTGAGTGCCTGTGTGCATCTTCTGGATAACCCAACTGCCAGCACGGCGGATTTATGCCAGCACATTTTAGGGCCTGATATGCCCACCCGCGCCGAAATCATTACGCCCCGCGCCGACATTATCAAAATGTATGAAACCGGCCGTGGCAGCATCAAAATGCGCGCGCTGTGGAATCGCGAAGATGGCGACCTAGTGATTACTGAATTGCCCCATCAGGTCAGTGGGGCAAAAATTATTGAACAAATCGCCCAACAAATGCAGCAGAAAAAGCTGCCCATGGTGGCGGATTTGCGCGATGAATCCGACCATGAAAATCCCACTCGTTTAGTCATTATTCCACGCTCGAACCGCATCGATTTAGATGCGCTGATGAACCATTTATTTGCCACCACGGATTTAGAGCGCAGCTACCGAATTAATATGAACTACATCGGTCTTGACCGCAGGCCGGTAGTCAAAAGTCTGCCGGGCATGTTGGCGGAGTGGTTGGTATTTCGTACCGATACCGTGCGTCGCCGCTTGCAACACCGTTTGGATTGGGTGGATCGTCGCCTACATTTATTGGACGGTTTATTAATTGCGTTTTTAAATCTGGATGAAGTCATTCATATAGTTCGCACGGAAGATCACCCCAAAGAAGTGCTTATGCGGCGGTTTGCGCTCAGTGAAGAGCAGGCCAATTACATTCTCGATACGCGCCTGCGCCAATTAGCGCGTTTAGAGGAAATGAAAATTCGCGGTGAGCAAGCGGAATTAGCAAAAGAAAAAGCCGATTTAGAAGCCACGTTGGGTTCTGAGAAAAAATTAAAATCGCTTATCCGCAAAGAATTAGTGCAAGCCGCCAAAGAATTCGGCGATGAGCGCCGCTCACCCATAGTTGAGCGCGCTGAAGCGCAGGCCTTTAGCGAAAATGAAATTATGCCGAGTGAGCCGGTGACTGTCGTGCTGTCTGATAAAGGCTGGATTCGCGCCGCCAAAGGCCATGATATTGATCCTACGGCGTTAAGTTACAAAGCGGGCGACAGTTTTAAATATGCCGCGCAAGGCAAAAGCCAACAAAATGCGCTGCTGCTGGATTCAACCGGCCGCAGCTATGCGCTGCTTGCCAGCAGTCTGCCCAGTGCGCGCGGCCAAGGCGAGCCCTTAACTGGTAAGCTCAACCCGCCTTCAGGGGCGGAATTCTGCGGCCTCTTAATGGGTGATGATAATCAGCCGGTATTATTAGCCAGCGACGCAGGCTACGGCTTTATCGCCAGCTTCGGTGATTTGTACAGTAAAAACCGTGCAGGCAAAACCCTGCTGAGTTTGCCTGAGGGCGCCAAGGTGCTGCCGCCCATTCCTTTGCCTTTAGAAATTGAAGGCACCTATTTGGTGGCTGTCACCAATGAAGGGCGCATGTTGGTATTTCCGGTGAACGATCTGCCTGTTTTGCCCAAGGGTAAGGGCAATAAAATAATTGGTATTCCCTCTGACCGCTTAATTAAACGCGAAGAATTTTTGGCGGGTTTGGCGGTTATCAGTCAAACAACAAGTGTGAAAATTTATAGCGGTAAACGCCATTTGACTTTAAGCCTTAAGGATATGGAACATTACATGGGCGAGCGCGGCCGCAAAGGCAATAAATTACCGCGCGGATTTCAGTTAGTGGATCGAGTTGAAACCATCTAAGTAACGGCTGAATAGTTTGAGCCGCCAGGCGCGGTTCAACCATTGCTCATTTTTACCGGCAAGAAATAAAAACCTCCGCTGTTCGCCATGGTGAATAACGGAGGTTTTTTATGTTCGAGCGCGCAGTAAATTCGTGTGGGGCTTTTTTATATGTTTCCCGTTTTAAGCTGCGAGGGTGTTTGGTTTTTCTTCTTATAGTGGTGTTTTCTGCTGCTTATCCTGCAGAGGCGCGCCAGGTTAATGCGCGCCTCTGCCGACCTCGAATAATAGTTATTAATCAATAGGGCGCTGTTTGGCGGATTCTGTGGCGGCTTTAATTTGCTGCAAGAGTTGCTGCACGGACGGGTTATCTAGGTTCGCGCCAGGATTTAACGCTGCATTGTCCGTCTGGTTTGCCGTAGGATGATTTTTGGCGGCGTTGGATTTTTTAGATTCAATTTCCACCGGTGCTGCAGGCGACCCTTGCAGCAAATTTTGATTAGGATCGACCTTAATTAATTGCGCCTGCTGGCCATCCGGCGCCTGATCGGAGTAATGCACTACGCCGTTTTTATCGGTCCATTTAAAGGCTTTGGCGGAGGGTTCGCCACTTTTGCCCACCAGTGTGGGCAAGCTAGGTAGATCCAATGTGCTCGGCTTAGGAAGCTCAATGGGGTTTTTTTTCACGTGTTGCCACAGGTCATTAAACGGTACACGGCCTGTGCCCAAATACACGAGGTAATTGCCTATGCCGATAATGAGTCCCAAAAATAGGCTTAATTTAACTAAGTAGCGTCCCATATGCCTGCGCCAATTAATAATAAAATTCCAGCACCTCCAGGGGGTAATCCATCATCTGCAGGCAGTGTGGGTTGTTTGGAGGCTGTTGAGAAAACCCTTGTGGGTTGCACCTGGGCAGGGTAAAAAGCTCCCTTTCATTTGCTAAGGAGCCACCCGTGCGCATTCACTACAGTATAACCTCACCCTTTGCGCGCAAGGTGCGTATCTTTGCCGCTTTGACGCAAGAGGCTCATATCCAGTGGCTGTTGACTAAACCCCTCGAATCCAGCGATTTTCGCAGTGTTAATCCACTGGGCAAAATTCCGGCGCTGGAAACAGACACCATTACTTTATTCGATAGCACACTGATTTGTGAGTATCTGGATGAACAGCATTGTGCGCGAGGCGGTGTAAGTGTTTTGCACCGCGGCCGTGCGGATTATTTTCGTGTGCAAAAAAATCATTACCTTGCCAATGGCATTATGGATGCGGCGGTGGCCAGTGTAATGGATCAGCGCCGCCCAGATGCTCAGGCGTCCAGGTTTTGGCTCACCCGCTGGCAGGCTTCTATTGAAGCGGGACTTAGCGCGGTTGAGCTGGATACCCTGGGTTCCGGCGCCACCATTACTATCGCCGGTATTGCTATGGTGTGCGCGCTGGGCTACTTAGCGCTGCGGCTGCCTGAGATTAAACCCTCGCAGTTTAATTTAGCTTTAGCCACTTGGTACCAGGCTCAGTCGCAGGAATCTTGGTTCACAAGCACTCAGCCCCACGACTAAATCGCCGGAATTAATCTGAGGCTACTAAAAAGCGGCAACATCAATGCTGAGCTTCCCCGAGTATCTGCAGAATCGTTCAGCGCGGCGCAACACATTGACGGACGCTCTAATGGATGCGCCCCATTCATATCAGTGGTGCCAGCGTGCCGCTTGGGTTGATGTGTATTTATCGTAATTTTTATATTAATCATTAATTTGGATGCCCTATGTTTGAGTCATTATCCTTATTACCACCGGATCCCATATTGGGATTGATGGCCCTTTACGCCCAGGACAAAAATCCTAAAAAAGTTGATCTTGGCGTGGGTGTGTATAAAACCGAAGAAGGCCATACTCCGGTTTTGGCGGCCATTAAAGCGGCTGAGACGGCACTGATCGCCGAACAAAATTCTAAGGTTTATGTGGGCCCTGGCGGCAATCAGGCATTTTTGCAGGCCATGAGTGAAATGGTGTTCGCTCAGCATCTGCCCGCCATAAATGAGCGCTTAGCCTGGGCGCAAACACCAGGCGGCTGTGGTGCATTGCGTGTGGCGGCGGAAATTATCAAAAAAGCCCGCCCCGGCGCCTGTATTTGGGTGAGCGACCCCACCTGGGGGAACCATATTCCGCTGCTGGGCAATGCGGGATTAGAGATAAAAACCTACCCCTATTACGATGTCGCCAGCCACGGCATTAATGAGGCGGCCATGCTGGAGTGTTTGGCAAAGGTGCCAGCGGGCGATTTGGTGTTATTACACGGCTGCTGCCACAACCCAACCGGCGTAGATTTATCCCTCGCACAATGGCAAACCATCGGTGAGCTGGCGGCGCGGCAGGGTTTTATTCCTTTTGTTGATCTGGCTTACCAGGGTTTTGGCACTGGCCTGGAAGAAGACGTCAAGGGTTTGCAGAGCTTGTTAAGCAATGTGCCTGAACTGGTATTGGCATTATCCTGCTCGAAAAATTTTGGCCTATACCGCGAGCGCGTCGGCGCCGTGGCGGTGCTGGCGTCTAACGGTGCAACGGCTAGCGCAATTAAAAGCCATATGATGGCCATTGTGCGCGGCATTTATTCCATGCCACCCGACCACGGTGCAGCTCTAGTGGCTGCCGTTTGGCAAAGCCCTCACTTACAGTCCTTGTGGCGACAGGAATTAGACGCAATGCGCCAGCGTATTGCGCAGTTGCGGCAGGATTTTGTCGCTGGTATGAATGCGCGGGGGGCAGCTGGGCAATTTGATTTTATTTTGGCACAGTACGGAATGTTCTCATTTCTCGGTTTGAGTGCTAAGCAGGTACAGGAATTGATGTCTGACTTCAGTATTTACCTTTTAAGCAACTCAAGAGCTAGCATTGCCGGGCTTAATCGCGCTAATCTTGACTATGTGTGTGATGCAATAATAAAAGTTGTTTAATACTTCTTAATTTGTATGGGTAAGTAAGTGACAACTTAAGAAGCAATAGTAGAAATCCATCATGCTCACGGCCTTTAGTGCAGTACTGTGTTTTGCTCCTTCACCGGTTGGTTGGGAACGAGCGAGCTCAGTTGCCTGCAAGCACCTGCACTATTGGCGTGTAATTGTTTCTTCAGGTGCGGTTTAATGGCGTCGAGTCTGCAAAAGATGTATGTAAGCGATCTGCGCGTTGGCATGTACGTAGCCAAACTGGATCGCGACTGGCTGGAAACTCCATTTATTCTGCAGGGCTTTATGTTGGAGTCCCAAGAGGATGTGGACATAGTGGCGGAATACTGCAGCTATGTTTACGTGGATACCGTTTTCAAAGCGCTCAACTCCACAGCAACCGGCACTGCTCGGGCAAAAGGCCCCATTCAATATCAAAACACCACGCGTATCGACGAGGAGCACCGCAAAATCGTCGGGGCTTTTTGCCAGGCGCGCACCCTCACTAAATCGCTGCTTGATGACATACGCTTAGGCGGCGCTATCAATACCGATCACGCCAAACAGATGGTCAGCGACTGCGTGCAATCGGTTATTCGTCATCCCGATGCACTGATGTGGATGGCTAAAATCCGCAGCGAAAGTGAGTACACCGCAGAACACTGTTTGAATGTATGCATTCTGGCCGTAGCGTTTGGCCGCGTGTTGGGCATGACGGAGGAAGAGCTGCACAAGTTAGGCATGTGTGGGTTGTTGCACGATGTAGGCAAAATGAAAGTGCCGCCCGATATTTTAAATAAACCCGCGTCTTTAACCCTCGGTGAAATGCGCAGCATGATGGCCCACACGATTCACGGCCGCAATTTATTGCTGAGTACGGACGGTATTTATAATGGTGTGATTGACGTTGCCTACAGCCACCACGAGCGGGTTGATGGCAAGGGTTATCCACGCAAATTGGCCGGTGCGAGTATTTCGCTGTTTTCCAAAATTATCGCCATTGTAGATGCCTACGATGCCATGACGGCCGACCGCTGTTATCAGTCAGCGAAGACCTCCACTGAGGCGCTGAAAATTATTTATCAGGATCGCGGCTCGCATTTTGATGAGCGCTTGGCGCTTAAGTTTTTGCAAACCGTAGGGCTTTATCCGCCCGGCAGTATTGTGGAATTACATTCTGGCCAGGTGGCGATTGTGGTGGAAACAAATCACAAGTTGCGTCATTTACCCAAGGTGTTGTTAGTGCGCGATGCAAATAAAAAGCCCCTGGACAAAGAGCTTTTTATGGATTTGTCGCAAATTGAAGAGGGTACTTTGGCGCAGGAGTATTTAATTAAACAAGTGTGGAAGGATCGCAGTTTTGGTATTTCCCTGCGCAAATATATTGAGCAGGGTTTGGTGTTAAACCGCTAAGCACGGATAAAAGCACGGATAAATGCTTTTTACTCTTTTTATTGTTCTCAGAACAGCAGCTCTTTTTAAACCCCCGGCAAACTGCTTAGAGCTTAAATTGCGCCAGGGGCGTACGCCAGTAATTGCTGGTGTTGCTCCGGGCTTAAGCGCGGCCCGTATTGGCTGACCACAAGGCCCGCCGCGCGGTTGGCAAAGGCGGCGGCGTCAAAATAACTCCAGCCCCGGCCTATGCCGTGCAAAAACGCTCCCGCGAACATATCGCCTGCCCCGTTTGTATCGAGAGCTTTCACGGCTGGGCTGGCGATCAGCTGCAAAGATTCACCGTCAAATACCCATGCACCCCTAGCGCCGCAGGTGACCGCGAAGGTTTTCGCCACGGCTTTAAGGCCCGTGAAGGCATCTTCCAACGTGCTGGCGCGGGTAAAGTTGAGCGCTTCGGCTTCATTGCAAAACACAATATCCACGCCGTTGCCCAGCATGGCGCAGAGCCCCTCGTGAAAATAACTAACTATGGCTGGGTCTGAGAGGCTAAGGGCTGTGCGTACTCCGAGTTTTTCCGCCTCTTCGCGCAGGGTGATGGCGGCGGGGCGGCCGGTGTCTGAGGTGACCAGATAGCCTTCGATATAGGCAAAGTGTGCTTGGGCAAGGGCGTCCAAATCCAAATCGGCAGTGCTAAGGGTTGAACTGATACCGAGAAAAGTATTCATGGTGCGCTCAGCATCGGGGGTGATCATCACCAGACATTTGCCCGTGATGCCGCCATTTGCCTGGGCCTGGGCAGGGTAGCTTACCTTCGCCTGGCTGAGGTCCTGCAAATAAAAATCACCGTTGTCGTCGCTGGCAACTCTGCAGCTGTAAAAACAGCGCGAGCCGAATTGGGCAGCGGCGATGATGGAGTTAGCTGCGGAGCCGCCACTGGCGCGTTTGGCGTGTACCAAGTGGCCATCTAAAAGGTGAATTAGCTCGTGCTGGCGGGCTTCATCCACCAATGTCATCACGCCTTTGTCTATGTTAAAGACTTCAAGGTGGCGATCTTCCACGGTGATTTCCGTGTCCACTAAGGCGGCGCCAAGGCCATAAATATCGTAGATTTTCATAATTCAGCTCGTATTTGCAGAGGTCGCGATTATGGGCAATTATGCGCCCTGCGCCTAGCCCAGTCCCTGGCAGTGAGGCTTCTGGACTATGCTAGAGTGCTGGCCTTGCTCACTGTTGCAGGCAGTTCATTAGGCATAACTTAATATGCGCTATACCCCGGATTTTTATAGCGAGCGCAACTATACTTTAGGCGCCCGTAGCTTAAGCCATAGCGCTTTTGCTCTTACGTGCGGGCGTGATCTGCGCGCTGGTGTGGATCTTAAAAAATAAATGAGGCGGTATGTCCAGACTAATTCGCGACGATAAAAATACCAAGGGCACAGACGCGGTGTTACCCGAGGTGCAATTACCCTTAAATCGGGAGACCGTGATAGCGCATTTAAAGCGCTGCCAGCAGGTGGTAAATGAATGTGCACGGCAGGCGTTTGGCCGCTACGCGGAGCGTTTGGATGAGGCGTTTAATATCGCCATTGATAATGCCCGCTCCAATCAAGAAGTGGCTGAAATGGCGGGAGTGCAGCGCTTGGTGCGCAAAAATCGCCTGGAATTAGAGCGCTATTTCACCGGCTACATCGCCGAGGGTTTTGTAAAATTCAAAAATAAAGAACTGCGCACCGATTTAAGTTCCGCCAACCGCACCGCCGAATTAAGTTTGGTTGATAACGAGGATTTAGACGAGATGATTGTCCTGACCTCGATCATCTCCAAAATGGATTCTTATTTCGCGGAACCCATCTGGGCATTGAATCAACGCTTTGCCATTTTAAACGGTGGTGAGCAGGTGACCGAAGCAGGTAACCCCGCAGCCCCTATCCAGCTGTGTGAATCATTGCGTCGTGCGCTGCGATTAATTCCGCTCACCCCCAAGGCCAAAACGATTTGTTATCGCACCTATGAAGAGCACCTGACCGGTTTTGTGGGCTCCGTGGTGGATGAGCTCAACGCTTATTTTAAACGCTCCGGCATTTTGCCCAATTTAAAATACATGCCGCCTGCCAGCAGTCGGGGCGCGATTAATATAGGCAATACCGAATTTTCCCCTGAAGACTTAGCCTTCATGCAGTCATTGGGCTCGCCTGAGCACCAAACCGAGTTGCTGCAGGCGATTCGCGGCCTGCAGGCGAGCTTAGGCGGAGTGCAGCCGCTGCCAGAGGGCGTGGCTATGCTCAGCACGGAGCAATTAGTCAATGTACTGCAGAGCATTCAGTTGGCGACCAGCTTACCTACCTTGGCGGAAGGTCAATCCCTAGCGCCGGTTAATATTGCACACAGTGCGCAGCAATTAGCCGAACAGGTAAAACAACAGGGTGGCGATGTATCGCAGGTAGACATGCACACCATTGATTTGGTGGGCATGGTGTTCGAATACATGTTGAGCGATGAAAATTTGCCTGATTCGGTAAAAGCCTTGCTCAGCTATATGCACACACCGTTTTTAAAATTGGCATTTAGTGACCCGGGTTTTTTTGAGCGCCCGGAGCACCCAGCGCGGGTACTGTTAAACAGTTTGGCGGAGGCCGGTACCCGGTTTGTGGGTAACGATGGTTCGGTGCAGTACGATATGTACCAAAAAATTAAGGATGTGGTGGATCGCGTTATCAAAGACTTTAATAACGACGTGAATGTGATCGCTGAGTTATTTATTGAATTTAACAGTTACACTAAAAATATTATTCGCCGCCAGGAGTTGATGGAGCGGCGCGCCACTGAGCGGGTGCAGGGCGAGGAGCGATTGCGCGAGGTGAAAATTCGCGTGAACGAAGAAGTCTTAACGCGCACCACACAAAAAGAATTGCCATCGGCCATTTTGTTGTTTTTATTGCAGCCTTGGTCAGATTTTTTATCCTTCGTGATGCTGCGCCATAATGAGGAATCAGAAGAGTGGGAAAAAGCCCTGAGTTTAGTGGATGAGTTGCTGTGGATTATTGAGCCTAAATTGCAGGCAGATGATGTTGAGCAGCAATTGCAGATGCTCAATCCTATGCTCAGTTTTATTCGTGAGGGCTTTAACACCATAGGCTATGATCACGATAAGGGTGAAAAACTGATCGAAGCGATCAGCGCTCTCGTTGAGTTGGCCCAACAGAATAAAAAGGCTGAACCTGCCCCGGCGCCTATGCGCGATCAGTTGGAAAAAATCGCCGCCGAAAAAGCGGGCCCCAAACCGCAGGTGGTTGTGGATTTGTCGGAAGAAGAAGCCAAGGTGGTTGATAATTTAAAACTGATTGAGTTTGGTACTTGGTTTGAATTTGAAGGTGGTAAGCGTTTAAAAGTGGCGTGGTACAACGCGCGTACTTCCCACTACATGTTAGTTGATCAGATGGGTAAAAAAGTCGCGATGAAATCAGGCTTGGAATTGGCCCGCGATATGATTTCAAACCAGGCTAAAATCATCTCAGGCAGCTCCAAACCCTTCTTTGAGCGCGCTTTAGAAAATATTCGCGTTAAGCTCGCTGAGCAACAGACACAATAATTAACAATCGGGGGTTTTAAATGGGTCAGGACAAACGCACGCGCCAGCGACTTGCCGTTAACAATGATGTATTTGTTCGCGACCGCTCCGACGGCGAGTTATTGGGTAAAGTAGCCAATATTCATTTAGAAGGCTTTATGTTAATTGGCTCGCGCGCCCTGCGCGAAGACGCTTTATTTCCTGTTGTACTTGAAGCTGAGGGGCTAAGCATCACGGCCAATGCCGAATGCTTGTGGACATCGGAAACCGGCTCTGGCGATCAGAGTTGGGCTGGGTTTGGTTTTTTGGATTTGGACCCGGAAGAAGAGCGCAAGTTGGCGGAATTGGTACAGCGTTTTGAGGTTTAGGCATTGCCTAAGAATTGTCTGCGCTGGATTTCTCCACCGGTGCAATGAATTATCGATAGAAATTCAATGAGGTTATTAACTTGGCACAAAACCTCGTCGGGTTCATAATCTCGGTGTTTCTTGCTGTCTTTGATTTTGATGTTGGGTTCATCGTGCGCCTGTTCGATTAAAGGGCTTTCCTACATCAAAGCTTGGCTTTCTCATCTGAACAAACTCCATTGGAACTTTGAGCCGGGTATTTAGTTAAAGAGCCTCTGGTTAATTTCAGGGTTTGCCTTTTTCAAATCCGTCTCGGGGCGAAGCTGCACGTATGTGCTCAGGCGCTTTTGAAAAAGCAAGCCCTGGCATGAAGCAGAGCACCCTTAGTCTTTTTAAAACTCGCTGATTATTCAGAATTTTCAGAATTGTTTTCCTTGCAGCTGCGCTTGAGCGTTGCGGGCGGTTCTGAATGTTGGTCTTCAATCAGCGCGTTCTTTTGCAATCGAGAATCCGCTATGACTGAGCTTAAGAACATTATGCTGTTGGGTGTTGCGCTGATGATGTCGGCGTGCGCGACACTTCGCCCCCATGAATCGATTGAGCGCAAGCACTATGAGGCCGGTGAGGTGGATATTGGGTATTCCCAGGTGCTGAAAGTGGGCAAGGTGCTGTATGTTTCTGGTGTGGTGAGTACAGCGCCTACTCTTGCTGAGCAATTGAAAGAAGAATACAGCTTTATCCGCACCATACTGCATGACTATCGTGTGGGCACGGACGCAATTGTTAAAGAAACGATTTACACCCTGGATATGGCGGCGCTTAAGCAGGCTATTCCCGTGCGTAAGGCTTTTTTCCCGAATAATGTGTACCCGAGTGCTTCTTGGGTGCAAGTGAATGCTCTGTACGATCCTGCCATTCGGTTGGAAATTGAGGTGGAAGCACATCTGCCTTAAGGCTCAGTCAGTCGTATCGGCCCTCGCCGCTGTACACTTTTGCCGCCACGGATTTACGCAGCTGTTAGAGGCGTGGGTGGGCTACTTGCAGTACGCCAAGCAGGCACTTTGCTGCTGGGGTAAGGTGCCATCTAGAGGCTAGAGCCTGCTTTATCCGGTGTATAAATGCTATATTGCACACTTTTATTGCGCCGCTGGCTTGTACGCCGCAAGGATTTTGGTCGAGTGTACGGCGTTTCATTTTTTCAAAGACTTTTATTGCGACACCTTTTTTTATGTCTTTAATTCCCAAAACCTGCCATCTACACAACCAAACCCATTGCGGAGATTGCCGCCTTCACGCCCTGTGTTTGCCCCTGAGTTTACAGATGGACGACGTTGGCAAGTTGGATGACATAGTGCAGCGGGGCCGTCCTCTGCAAAAAGGTGATGTGGTGTATAGGGCGGGAGAGGCTTTTCACGCGATTTACACGGTGCGCTCCGGTGCGGTGAAAACCCTCAGCCACAGCGCAGAGGGCGATGAGCAGGTGACCGGTTTTTACCTGCCAGGTGAAATTATCGGTTTGGATGGTATCGCCACAGGGCAACACACCAACACCTCCATCGCGTTGGAAACCAGCGCAATTTGTGAGATTCCGTTCAATCGATTGGAAGAACTCAGTATTCAATTGCCGAATTTACAGCGGCGTTTTTTACAAATTATGAGCCGCGAACTGGCCAGTGATCAGCAGCTGATTACCCTTTTAAGTAAGAAGGCCGCCGAAGAGCGCATTGCGGCATTTTTAGTGAGTATTTCTCGGCGCAATCAAGGGCGCGGCTTGGTGGGCAATGAATTTTATTTGCCTATGTCGCGCTCGGATATAGGCAATTTTTTAGGCCTAACCATTGAGACGGTCAGCCGTGTATTTAGCCGTTTACACAAAGCGGGGATTATCCAGTTGGATAAAAAACATGTGGTGATTGCCGATATGGCAGGCTTACTCGATGCCACCGCAGCGGAAAAATTCTAGGAATTAGGTAGCCGATTATGATAACGCAGGAACTCTTCGAGCGCTGTGTGGCCCTGTTTGATGCCGCCAATGCGCAGGATCCTAACCACGAGCAGTGGGAAGGTAAGAGCCTTGCCAAGGAATTGCTCTACGCCCAGCGCATGAGCCAGAGCTTGGCGGCATTTGAGCCTGCGGCATCCTTTGCCCTGCAACTGGCCGCGCGGGCCCAGCATATAGAGCGCTGGACCAGCCCGCGCAGTAATTATCCTCAAGGGCGCACAGGCTATAAACAATGGCGTTCGGAACTATTGCTGTATCACGCCCGTCGCGCAGGTGAGCTGATGGCCGAGGCCGGTGCTGATGCAGAGGACATAGCCCGTGTACAGTATTTAATTCAAAAACGCTCCATGGCTCGTGATCCGGAAACCCAGTGCCTGGAGGATGTCATTTGCCTGGTATTTATCGAGTTTTATCTGGCTGAATTTGCTGTTAAGTCCGGTTATGACGAGGCCAAACTCATCGATATTATTCAGAAAACCTGGGTAAAGATGTCGCCCCGCGGGCAGGCGGCGGCATTAAAGCTGCCTTTAGACTCAGGCGTCGCGGCGGTCATAGGCCGGGCCTTGGCGGATTAATACTGGCTCGAAAAAGTGGTGGGCCAGTGGTGGTGTATTAATTACCCGCTCTGTTAACTTTCAGCTATTTCTTTTTGCTTTCGTTGGGTGCTGGATTTTTATTGGAGAAATTCACCCAACTGCTCAGCGCATTGAGTTTAAAGCGCATCCCCTGGTACTGCACTACAATCCCGTCTGACGCTACCCGTTCAATCACCATCCCTGGGCTAATTTCCTGGCCGTTGCGCAGAGTTTTTTTGTTAATGATAACGGCACCGCCTGCTTTTTCTGAGTAGAGGTGGTTGATGTAGTTGATTGAGGGTACGGTGTTTTGCACATTCTCTGGCAGCTCGTGTAAGTAAGGTACCTGTTTATAAAGCGAGAGCGTGTCTTTGATGGCCTCTTGGATTTGTGTTTGTAACTTGGCTTGATTGGCGGGGCGGTCGGGAATTTCCTTTTTAGTCTGTTCCCACAATGCTTTTATATTTTCTTCATTGAGTTCACTGGGGTCTTGTGTGCTGTCTGGGGTTTTGGCCACTGGCTTGCTGGCTTTGCGCACACTGGGGGGTAATAGGTCTTCGTCACTGCCATTGTTGGCTTCATCTAGCTCCTGAGCTTGGGCCTCAAGTTCATCTAGGAGACGGCTGCGGGATTTTTTGGCTCGCGGCGCGGCGGGGACATCCTCATAGCTGGGGGCATACTCGGGCAGGGGCGCACTCATGTTGGCGTCCTGGTAAATATCGTGCACATCGGCACCCTGGTCGGGCGGCGGCAGTTGAGTTGATTGGGCCGGAGCTGGGGTTGAGACGGGTGCTTGCGCTAAGGCCGGTTGAGCTGTTTGCGCAAGCGGCGATTGGGGTGGGGCTGCATTTTGCGGCGCTGCGCTGGTTTGTGGCGCGACGGCGCTTTTGGCGCCCGGAGCTATGTTTTGCCGAACCAGAACAGCAATCAGCAGAAATAAAATCAGCACCAGGAGGGCGATGATCACGTACACCCCCCAGTGACGCTTGGGCGGGGAGGGCGGCACTATGCGGCCGTGTACCGTTTGGAGATCCGGTACCTTAGGCTGGTTATCGCGCTCGCGATCCGCTTTGTTGAGGGCTTCAAGTATCAGGGACATAAATTAGTTGGGCGCCATGGCGGCTGCAGGGGTTAAAAGCGTTTTATCAATTTTCAGCGAGTCGTTGAGCTTCAACAAAGTGGGCAGGGTGATCAAACCATCGTCGGTGATGCCATGGGCCTGTTGAAACATTTTGATACGCCGTTGTAGGGGCGGATTAAACACCCCCGTGGTTAGAGGCGCGGTTTGTTTGTCGATACTGGCAAAACGCTGGGCTACCCAAGCCACAATCGGCGCCTTCGAGCCGAGCCCTGCTGGCCCCTCGAAGCCGTCGGGCTTGCGCCAAATAAACACGAATTCACCGGTCCACAGGCCGCCTAAGGTTTCTAAACTGATGCGTTTGCGTTGGCCATTGACCAATAATTCCCCTTCCAATCCATCGACGCCGATCAGGGCAACGTAGCCTGCTTGACGGGATTTGGTAGTTAGGCTCAATACCGCCGGGCGGTTGAAGCGCTTGAAATCATCCCAGGTGGCGGCCTTTTGGGTTTCGCAGTGCAAGCCTTCTTTATTGACCACCCAGCAGGGGTACATGGCGTTGCTTTTTTCCACTCCAATATAGCCGAGCAAATCCGCCAGCGCTTGATTCTGCGTGGGCTGCCAGAAGACCTCGCCATTGGCAACCGGCGGTGAGGTAAAGAGGGTGGGTGCGGCCGCTGGGGTGCCCTCCACTGCAGGCGTTGCGGCGGGAGCGGCCGGTGGCGCGGGCGCTGCGGCCTCAATTTGGGGGGGCGGTTCGGTGGGTTTATGTTGCGGGGCGAGCAGAAGCCAGATGAGCAAGCCCGCCACCGCAAGGCCAAGGCCAATGGCGGCCAGGTAAAAGTAGGTTTGATAGTTGGGCTGGCTGGGACGCGAGCGCTCGCCCATAACTTCTAAGGTGGCTTGCTTGTAGATGTTGTGGTCGATCTGGGTGGTTTCTTGGGTATAGGCTCCCAACAGCATGCGGTCGCACAGGATATTAATGAGCCTTGGGATACCGCCGCTGATGGCGTGTACTTTTTTGATGATAGGGTCAGGAAATGGCTGCCGCCCCGGTGGCATACCGGCAATCTGTAGGCGGTGCTTGATGTAGGCACCGGTCTCATCCTGGCTTAAGGGGCGCAGGTGGTAGCGGGCGGTGATACGCTGGGATAACTGGCGCAGAGCGGGTTTGGCCAGCAATTCGTTCAGTTCCGGCTGGCCCACCAGAATAATTTGCAGCAGCTTTTGAGTGTTGCTCTCAAGGTTGGTGAGCAGGCGAATTTGCTCCAGAGTGGATACCCGCAACAGCTGGGCCTCGTCGATCAACACTATGGTGTTGCGGCCTTTGCTGTGGTTGGTGAGCAGGAATTCGTACAGTTTATCTGTGAGGATTTTTAGGCTGGTTTCATCGGCTAAATAGTCGATGGCCAGTTCATCGCAAATGCTGCACAAAAGGTCGCGGGCGCTGGCAGCCGGGTTCATGATCATGGCCACGTCGGCGTGTTTGGGCAGTTGCTCCAGTAGGCAGCGAATAATGGTGGTTTTGCCGGTGCCCACTTCGCCGGTCAGCATGACAAACCCGCCGCTGTTCACCCCGTACAACAGGTGCGCAAGCGCTTCCCTATGTTGGGCGCTCATGTAGAGGTAGCGCGGGTTGACGGCGATGGAAAACGCCTGTTCTTCAATGCCGAAATAACTATGGTACATGGGGTATGTTTACGACCTTGTTTCTTATTGTGGTGTCAGGAAGTGAACCCAGGGCGCAGGCAAAGCCAGGGCTGGGACTTTAAGCCCTACAAGCAACAAGTGGAGTATAAGCGCCGCCGCCGCACAAGCGCAAAAAATGCCGTGTTTTTAAGGGGCAAACACAGGCAATGCTAGAGGGGGCAGGTGGGAAGACTAAGACAGCAATTGCAGGCGCTGTTCGATCATTTCTTCATAGGTGCGCAGGGTCTTGGCGTCGGCCAACTCTGGGCGGTTTTTCATGCGGCTGAGGTGTTGGCGCAAAGTGGCTATCTCTCTCTCAAGCTGACGCACGGCCAGAGGCTCCAGATGGTGCCGCGCGAAAGAGTTAGAGGAGAGGGATTCGCCCATTTTTAATGCCATTACCCGATTGATGTGAATTGATTTGGTTCTTAAGTATGAGTCACTTTAGCGTAAAACGCCCGGAACGGTAAGTGGGGCGTGTAAATTTTTTGAAGCAAAAAGCGCCATTCGTCCGACGGTGGCGCGTTTGTCACCTTTCTACGCCCCATGCTCGCTTTGGGCTCACTTTGGTCTCTCTAAGCTTTGCAAGGTTTCAGCCAAAGCGGCAAACCCGCCGCTACCCAAATGACCTCATCACACAGCGCGGCAAGTTCCTGGTGCAAGCGGCCCGCTTCATCAACAAAACGCCTACCTAAGGGGGTTGGGGCAATTAGCCCCAGGCCCACCTCATTACTTACCAGCAAGAGTGGGGAGCGTTGTTTAGTCACGGCCTGGAGGAATTTAGTTCGCTCCAATTGATACCGTTTATCATCTTCTAGACACAGCAGGTTCGATAACCAGAGGGTCAGGCAGTCCACCAACACGAGGGGCGGTTGAGCGTGCATTTGGCAGTGGCTGAGGGCATCGCCCAGTTGCAGCGGGGCTTCCAGCAATTGCCAGTGAGCGGGCCGCTGGGTTTGGTGGTGTTGAATGCGCTGGGCCATCTCGGCATCTAGGGCTTCGGCGGTGGCGATCAGTGTGACCTCAGAGTGGGTTTCGGCGCGGGTTTGCGCCAGGCGGCTTTTACCGCTGCGGGCGCCGCCCAGGTAGAGACAGGTGTGCATGATTGACCTTCGGCAAGTAAGCGGGTGGGGGATACTCCCACAATTTCCAGTGCTGCGTGAACCGACGGGGCTGACCTGCCGGACGGCGCAGCGGATGGCGCCTGCCGCTTCTTTGTTTGGCCGCTTCTTTATTTGGAAGTGTTGCTCTATTTGCTCAGCCCGCGCGGGCGAATCTGCCTTTGTGCGTGAGTGAGGATCGAGCCTCTCAGGCGTACCTCAGCGCCATTCTTAAGCCTACATAAAATGCCGTCAGCTTAATAAATTATACTGGCGGCTTTTTGAGCCGAGCCCATGCCCATCAAGGCCCCACTGTTATTTCTCTTCCTGACCCTCGCACTGTTGGTGGCTATGGCCTGGGCATTGGGGGCGGGTAGCATCGCCCTGAGTTGGGGGGAGATTGGCCGGGGGCTGTGGCACGGAGCGTCTTCTGAAGGCCTGTTGATCTGGCAACTGCGGGTGCCACGTTTACTGGCGGCGGCCTGCTGTGGTGCGCTATTGGCGCTGGCTGGGGCTTTGATGCAATTGCTGCTGCGCAATCCCTTGGCTGACCCGGCGGTGTTGGGTATCTCGGCGGGTGCGTCTTTTTTTGCTCTGACGGCCCTGGGCTTAGGGTTGGGCGTGGCGGGCTTAGCACTGTATGGTTTTGCCGGTGCCTTGGTGGCTATAGCCCTGGTATTGGTGCTGGCTGATGTGCGGCGGGGCTGGCAGGCCCAGCGGGTGTTATTGACTGGCGTGGTGGTGGCCGCTGGATTTGGTGCGGGGATCAGCTTTTGGCTCACCCTTAGCTCGGATCTGCGCCTGCACTCCATGTTGTTCTGGTTGATGGGGGATTTGAGCGATGCGAGTGTGCCCCTGTTGCCAGCGGTTGGTTTGGTGGTAGCGCTAATCGTTGTTGGCCTCTTGGCCGGTGCCTGCAATGTGTTGCTGCGCGGTGAGCTTGCCGCCCAGGCCTTGGGGGTGCCGGTGGCACCTGTGCGTTGGAGCTTATTTTTAGTGGCTTGCGGTTGCACGGCCCTGGCGGTGAGTATCGGAGGTAATTTGGGGTTTATCGGCTTGGTGGCACCTCATAGCCTGCGCTTGCTGGGGGTGTGGGACCAGCGCATTTTGTTGCCTGCCTCGGCTCTTTTGGGGGCCTTGCTGTTGGTGCTGGCGGATACAGCCGCCCGCTTGCTGCTGGCACCTGTGCAAATTCCCGTCGGGGTGTTGACGGCGGCATTTGGGGTGCCCTTGCTGTTGTATTTGCTGCGCCAGCAATCGATGAGGATGAGCGATGCTTGAGCTGTCTAACCTATCCATTCGGCGCGGGGCGCGGCTCTTGGTGAGCGGCCTTAATTGGCAGCTGGCGGCCGGTGAGGTGTGGGGCGTGCTGGGGGCTAACGGTGCGGGCAAGAGCAGCCTGCTGCAGTGTATGGCCGGGCTTCTGCCGTCGGCGGCCGGTGAGATTGAGCTACTGGGGCGCCCTTTAGGGGCCTACCCACCCCGCCAATTGGCGCGCTTGGTGAGTTTTCTCGCCCAGGATCAGGCCGCTGACTTGCCGATTCGCCTGCGCGACTGGTTGCTCATTAGCCGTTACCCCCAGCAGGGGCTCTGGCGGCACCATCAGCCGGTGGATGAGGCCTGCGTGGATGAGGTCTTGGCGCAAACCGATCTGCAGCATCTGGCCTCGCGCTGGACTTCTGAACTCAGTGGCGGAGAGCGTCAGCGTATGGCACTGGCGGGCCTGTTGGTGCAAGGGGCGCCCTGGATGCTTTTGGATGAACCGACCAACCACTTAGACCTGCATCACCAGATGACCCTTCTGCCGCCGTTGATTGCCGCCAGTCAGCGTGGCGGTGGTGCGCTGGTGATGAGCCTGCACGATGTGAACCTGGCCGAGCAGTTTTGCAGCCACTGCCTGCTGTTGTTAGAAGGGGGGGAGGTGCTGGCGGGGCCAGTGTCCCAGGTGCTCAATGCCGAGGTCATCAGCCGTATCTATCGCCACCCGGTAGACCTCATTCAAACACCCGATGGCCGGGTGTTTGTCCCTCGCCGCAGGCAAACTTGAGGCAGGGCGCCAATGGGCTAGGTCTATGCGCCCGGCCTGTGCGCTTTCGCACAGTGTGAGGCAATGATCCGCGTGTCGTGCTGCCTGGCGGGGTAATCTTGCGCCCTGTTGGGAGCGGTGGTGTGAGCCCTAGGTGTGGTGTTGAGCGGGGCCGGTGAGGACAATTAATTTGGGAGCCGCTGATTAATTACGGGTTTTGAAAAAAGGCTAAATTCGGAATAAATCAGAGCATCCTTTGCACATTAAACCAAGAGTTGAACCTATGCCCTGTGTTATGAGCGTGAAGAAATACGGCCAAATGGTTTTGGCGCTGGGAGCGGTAATGGCCGGAGGCGCCCAGGCGGCCAATGAAAGCAGCGTTGTTTGGGCGTTGGATAATCAGAAAAACCAAAACATTAAATTGTTGATGCCCGCCTTTAGCGGCAGTTTTGAAAACCGCAGCCTGGTATTGGTGTTCAGCCCGGTTAAATACACCAAACAAAAAGTGGAATTTTCGGTGGGGGTGACGGCGTCCTGTTCTCGCAGCCCGGCGCTGGCCAAGAGTTATCAGGTCACTACTTATCCGGCGGCGGAAAACGGCGGCCGCTTTAAGCTCGCCCTGCCTAAGCATTTGGCGCGCTGTTTTAAGGTGGACCCTAAGGGCGAAATCAGTGTGGCCATGGAGTTTCGCGCCGCCCCAGTAGAGGAGTTGGTGTCCCTGCGCGGCAAGGCGTTTATCGAGTAGCGCCTAGTCGGCGGCGCGTTTGATTTTGCGCTTGCGTCGTCGGTTGGGGTTGAGCTGCTGGCTGAGCGCCCATTCAAAGTGCTCTTTGAGCCAGGGCGTGTCCTGATTAAACAGCGCGTCATTGCCGCTTATACGGGTTTGCAAGGCTTGGATGATGGCGGGGTGGCTGGGGGCGTTGCCAAGGCCCACGGCAAGGTTGCGCAAAAAGCGCCGGTAGTCGATGCGCCGCAGGGCGCTGCCTTGGGTGTGATGCAGAAACTGGGCTTCGTCCCAGTTGAACAGGCTCAGTAAATCCGCCTGATCCAATTGATGACGAGGCGCAAAATCCCCAACCTGGGCAACCCCGGCAAACTTATTCCACGGGCAGATGGCTTGGCAGTCGTCACAGCCGAACACGCGGTTGCCTATGGCCTCTCGATAGTCCAGCGGAATGGGGCCCTTGTTCTCGATGGTTAAGTACGCGATGCAGCGCTCGGTTTGCAGCTCGTAGGGCGCCCGAAATGCATCGGTGGGGCAGATACTTAAACAGGCGCTGCACTCGCCGCATTGGTTGGCGACAGGTGCAGGTTCCACCGGCAGAGGTAGGTTGGTGAACAACTCGCCTAAGAGAAAAAAACTGCCGGCTTGGGGGTGAATAATCAGGCTGTTCTTGCCGATCCAACCAAGGCCCGCCTTCTCCGCCAGGGGGCGCTCCATAATGGGGGCGCTATCGACAAACGCCCGGTAGAGAATCTCCTCCTCCGGGCGGTGGCGGCGCACCCAATCGCGCATAAAATCCCCGAGCAGTGCAATGCGTTTGCGCAGGGTTTTATGATAATCCCGGCCCAGGGCATAGCGCGCTATGTAGGCTTTGGTGGGATCTTTTAACACCTCGATGTGGCCTTTGCGGCTGGGCAGATAGTCCATGCGCAGGCAGATGATGCGCAGGGTGCCGGGCACCAGCTGGGCGGGGTTCTCTTTGAGCGGCTGCTGTTCGGCCATCCACTGCAGGGGCAGGTGGTTGCCTTGGTCGATCCAGGCGCGCGCCCTGGGGATATAGCTGCGCACGTCAGTATCGGTGATACCCATGGCACTAAAGCCCAGCTCGAGGGCTTGGCGGCGCAAGGCGGCAATCAATTCAGAGTAAAAGGGGCTGTTGCTCATACAGTCGGGAGGCGGTCGCGGCCGGCCATTGTGCCTGAAAACCGCCCTGCAGGGTTCGTGCACATTTTGCGGCCTTGGGCGCTTGGGGGCGGCACTGGGCCTGCGTATACTAGCCGACCTCTTTTTCGGTGAGATTCTATGCCAGCTTTGCCCCAGGGCCTTTATCCGGCCGCCACTGTAAAGGCCATTGACGCCGCTGCTATTGCGGCGGGCACGCCAGGCGTGGTGCTGATGAAACGCGCCGCCCGCGCAGCGCTCAACCTTATTTTTGCCCATTACCCCAAGGCGCCGCTTTGGATTGTCTGCGGCGGGGGCAATAACGGTGGTGATGGCTATGTGTTGGCAGGCTTAGCGCAGTCCCGTGGCTTGCAGGTGACACTCTTCTGGGAGCAGGACCCTGCGGGCCTTCGCAACGAGGCCGCTGCCGCCTACGCCTTTGCGCAGCAAGAGCAGGTGGTGATGCAACCGGTGGCCGCGCTCCCAGAGCAGGCGCCTGAGCACCTGCTGATTGTGGATGCGCTGCTGGGCATCGGCCTTAAGGGCGACGTGCGCCCCGCCACCGCCGCCCTTATAACGCAGCTCAATCACTACCGCGCCGCGCGCTTGGCGCTGGATATACCCTCCGGCCTGTGCGCCGATACGGGCCGGGTGCTGGGTGTCGCCTTGCAGGCGGATCACACCCTGTGTTTTGTTGCCCTCAAACCGGGCTTATTGACCGGGCGCGGCCCGGCTCTCGTTGGTGAGCTGCTGTTTGATGATCTCGCCTTAGCGCCTGAGTTTTATCCCCCCCCACCCATCACCCGTGTGGATGCCCACACCTGTGCAGGCCTTTTGCCGCGCCGAGCGGCCGATGCCCACAAGGGGCACAGTGGCCATGTATTGGTGGTCGGTGGCGAGCTGGGGATGGGCGGCGCGGGCCTGTTATGCAGCGAGGCCGCTCTGAAAGTGGGCGCTGGGCTGGTTAGCCTGGCTACTCGCGCTGAACACCTCAGCGCAAGCCAGGTGCGGCGGCCGGAAGTTATGGCCAAAGCGGCACACTCGGCGGCGGATTTAAACGGCTTGCTCGCTAAAGCGACGGTGCTCGCCCTGGGGCCTGGCCTGGGCCAAGAACCCTGGGGCCAACAGCTCTACCAAGCTGCGCTCGGCAGCGGCAAGCCAGTGGTGTTGGACGCTGACGGGCTCAACCTGCTGGCCAAAGCCACCGCAGGCCTGAGCTGTCCGCGCCCCTGCATCATTACTCCGCATCCGGCGGAAGCGGCGCGTTTATTGGGGACGACTACCGAGCAGATACAGGCTGATCGCACCGCAGCGGCCCTTGCCCTCGCCGCCAAAACCCAGGCGGTAGTGGTGTTAAAAGGCGCGGGCACGGTGATTGCGGCGGACGGCGCGTGTTATATCGCTTCAGTGGGCAATCCGGTTCTCGCCACAGCCGGCAGCGGCGATGTTCTCTGCGGCCTGATTGCCGGCCTTTGGGCGCAGGGCTTATCCGCTTTAGAAGCTGCTCTGTTGGGCGTGTGCCTACACGGCGCGCTCGCCGATGCGCTGGTGGCGGGCAAAGGCCACTTTGGCCACAGCGCGGGGGATCTAATCGGCCAGTTAAGCCAGGTCTGCGCCGCCTTGGAGGCTCAATAAGTGGGAACCCCTGAGGTGCAGCTATACCTGGCAGATGAGGCCGCCACCGACCAGTTAGGCCAGCGCTTGGCGCCGGGTTTGACGGCAGGCGGCTTGGTATTTTTTGAAGGCACCCTGGGCGCCGGCAAAACCCATCTGGCGCGGGCTCTGCTGCGGGCGTTGGGCCACTCAGGCGCGGTTAAAAGCCCCACCTACACACTGGTGGAGCCCTACGAGCTGGGTGCCCTCAGTGTATTTCACTTTGATCTTTACCGGCTGGCGGACCCGGAAGAGCTGGAGTTTATGGGGATTCGTGATTATTTCGCCCCCGGCCAGCTGTGCCTGGTGGAGTGGCCCAGCCGCGGGCAAGGTTTTTTACCCGCGCCGGATCTCACTCTGCAGCTTGCCCCCCAAGGGCCCGGCCGCTGCCTGCGGGCGATTGCGGGCAGTGCCCGAGGCTTTGCCATGCTGGCCCCTTTGGCTGGCAACCGAAGCGAGCCATGATGCGTTTTTGGCTGCTACTACTCGGCTTAAGCCTCAGCTTGCTCAGCCAGGCGGGCCAGCTGCTCGGCGTCAAAACCGAGCCTGAGTTCGATACGCTGCGCCTGTCCCTTGAACTCTCAGCCCCCACCCAATTTCGCTACTTCCTGCTGGACAAGCCAGACCGCCTAGTGGTGGAGCTTACCGCCACGGAAGCGGCCGAGGGATTTAACGCCGCTGCTGTAAAGGCATCGCCCGTTAGCGGCCTGCGCCCAAGTGCCAGCGGCAAGAATTTAAAACTGGTCTTCGAGCTGGACAGCCCTGCCTTGGTAAAAGCCTACAAGCTGCGGGCCGGGCAACGGCAGCCCGATCGCGTGGTTTTGGAGTTATCGGGGTTTAAATCCGTGGGCGCCCATAGCGCCGCCAAACCTGCCCCAGTTGCCGATGCGGACGACTCGGAGCCTAGGAATAAAAAACCGGCTGCCAGCAATGAAGCGGCCGCGCCAAAAGAGCCTTCAGCGCAAAGGGAGCCTCCGGCTAACAAAGAGCCTTCAGCGAGTAAAGAGCCTTCAGCGAGTAAAGAGCCTTCAGCGAGTAAAGAGCCTTCAGCCAATAAAGAGCCTTCAGCGCACAAAGAGCCCTCAGCGAGTAAAGACCCTTCAGCCAATAAAGAGCCCCCAGCCACAAGGGAATCATCCGTCCGAAGCCCAACAGCTCCCGCCAAAGAGCCCCATGCCAGCAATGGCGAAGTGGCTTCCGACACTAAAAAATCCCCTCTTAAGGGCGGCAGCAAAGCCTCCCAGGACAAGAGCGCAAGCGCAGCGAGCAGCCCGCAGCTCAAAGCAAGCACCAGTGAAAACAGCCGCTATGACCTGCAGAACACGGCAGACCCACTCGCAGGCGGCAAACCCGAGGCGAATCAAGGCACGCCAGAGGCGACACAAGAAAGCCACGCCCCTATTCGCGGCCGCAAAATAGTGGTGGCCTTGGATGCCGGTCACGGCGGCAAAGACACCGGCGCCATAGGCGCGCGCGGGGTGCGGGAGAAAGATGTAGTGCTCGCCATCGCCCGTGAATTGTCCAATTTGTTGAGCCAAGATGGCCGTTACAAGGTGGTGATGACCCGTTCAGGCGACCAATTTATCCCACTTAAAGGCCGTCGCGACAAGGCGCGTAAACTCAAGGCGGATGTGTTTATCTCCATCCACGCCGACGCCTTTATGAACGGCCAGGCCAAGGGCGCCTCGGTTTTTGCGCTCTCCCAGCGGGGCGCCACCAGTGAAATGGCGCGCTTTCTGGCGGAACACGAGAACAGCTCAGACCTGCTCGGCTCGGTGGGGGGCGTAAGCCTTGGCGATAAAGACGAAGTATTGGCCGGTGTGTTGGTGGATCTGTCCATGACCGCAACCCTCGCCAATAGCCTGGATTTGGGCGGCAGGGTGCTAAAAGAGTTGGGCCGTATGGCGCAATTACACAACCGCACGGTGGAGCAGGCGGGCTTTGTGGTGCTGAAGTCGCCGGATGTGCCCTCCATCTTGGTGGAGACCGGTTTTATCTCCAACCCGGAGGAGGCAGCCGCGCTTAACTCACCCGCCTATCGACAAAAAATTGCCCAGTCCATCTACCGTGGTGTGAACAGCTATTTTGCCACCCAAGGCCCCGCCCTAGCGCAGCCCTCAGGGCCTGAACCGGCCAACCCTGAGCCGCGCACAGAGGCGCCACGCCCACCCCAGGCCTCCGCCGTGCGGCCCGATACGCCGAAAATCGACCCGCGCGCCGACAGCCGCAGCCCCGCGAGCAATCGCCCAGCACCCAAGCCTTCTGCAGCCCCGGCGGCAAACCCAGCGCCCCGCGGGCCGAAAACCCAGAATCACCGGGTGGATAAGGGCGATACACTGGAGAAAATTGCCCGCCGCTACGGGGTCAGCCAAAAAGCCATTATGCAGGCCAACGGCTTGCCCAACGGCACGGTTAAACTCGGCCAAACTCTGCTTATCCCGGTGCCCTGATATGGCCAGTATTCGACTCTTATCCCAGCGCCTCGCCAACCAGATCGCCGCCGGTGAAGTGGTGGAGCGCCCGGCCTCCGTTCTCAAAGAGCTGCTGGAAAACAGCCTGGATGCAGGCAGTACCCAGTTGGACGTCGAGGTGGAAGGCGGCGGCATCCGCCTGTTGCGGGTGCGCGACAACGGGTGCGGCATAGCAAAAGACGAGCTGGCCCTGGCCCTATCCCGTCATGCCACCAGCAAAATATATGAACTGGACGATCTCGAAGCAGTAGCGACCCTCGGTTTTCGCGGGGAAGCCCTCGCCAGTATTAGCTCGGTGGCTCGCCTAGTGCTCACCAGCAACAATGGCGCAAGTGAAAGCGCTTGGGCGGTGCAGGCGGAAGGGCGTGATATGGCGGCTGAACTCACCCCAGCCGCCCACCCCAAGGGCACCTGCGTGGAGGTGCGGGATTTATTTTTTAATACCCCGGCGCGGCGTAAATTTTTGCGCACGGAAGCCACCGAATACAGCCGCATAGACGACGTCATCAAACGTCTGGCCATGAGCCGTTTTAATGTCGGCTTCAGCCTGAAAAACAACGGTAAGCTGGTGCACCAATGGCGCCCGGCGGCAAGCCAGCAAGAGCAGGAGCGCAGGGTAGGGCAAATTTGCGGGCCTGCGTTTATGGACAGTAGCCTCTACTTGGATATGGCCGCCGCGGGATTGCGCCTGTGGGGCTGGGTTGCGCTGCCAACCTTTAACCGCAGCCAGGCGGATCTACAGCATTTTTACGTGAATGGCCGCTGCATCAAAGACAAGTTGGTGGGCCACGCGATTCGCCAGGCCTACCAGGATGTCTTGTTCCACGGCCGCCACCCGGCCTTTGTGCTGTATTTGGAGCTGGACCCTCTGGCGGTGGACGTCAACGTGCACCCCACCAAACACGAGGTGCGCTTTCGCGATAGCCGCCTGGTGCATGACTTTTTGTTCCGCTCCCTGCATCGAGCCCTCGCCGATGTGCGTCCCAGCCCCCAAACCAAGCCTAGTGCTGCAGAGCCGGAGCCAGTTCGCCAGGAGCAAGCGGCGCTGCCTCTGCAGGCGGCTGCGCGGCTTGAGGTCTACCCAACGGCCCCCGAGCCCGCCTCATCTAGTGCCTGGCAAGGCAGCAGCCCGCCCAGGCGGCAGGTGGCGGAGGAATTTAAGCTCTACAAAGACTTCATCGCCTCAGCTGTGCCAGAAGAATCCGCGCCCGAGCAAATCCCGCCCCTGGGCTACGCCCTGGCCCAACTGAAGGGCATCTACATACTGGCGGAAAACAGCCTGGGCTTGGTGCTGGTGGACATGCACGCCGCCCACGAGCGCATCACCTACGAACGGCTTAAGCAACAACATCAAGCCATGGGCATTGCGGCGGCGCCCCTGCTGGTGCCCCTGTCCATTGCAGTCAGTGAAAAAGAAGCCGCGTGCGCCGAGGACAATGCCGCGCTGCTCGGCCCCTTGGGGTTCAGCTTAGAGCGGGCCGGGCCTGAGACGCTGTTGATCCGCCAGGTGCCTGTGCTCCTGCAAAAGGCCGATCCCACGCAATTAATTCGCGATCTGTTAGCCGATCTCCTCACCCACGGTCGCTCCCGCCGTATCGAAGAGGCGATTAATCAGGTGCTGGCCACTGTGGCTTGCCACGGCAGTGTGCGCGCGTCCCGGCGCTTGTCGGTGCCCGAAATGAACGCACTGCTGCGGGATATGGAGGCCACCGAGCGTTCAGGCCAATGCAACCATGGCCGCCCCACCTGGACGCAGCTGAGTCTGGGCCAGCTCGATGCCCTGTTCCTGCGGGGCCAATAATGGATCCTAAACCCACGCTTATCGCCCTTATGGGCCCCACGGCCGCCGGGAAAACGGACCTAGCGCTAGCGCTGGCTGAACAGTTGGGGGGGGAGGTCATCAGTGTTGATTCGGCCCTGGTATACAAGGGGATGAACCTTGGCACAGCCAAACCAACGGCTGCAGAACGCGCCCGCGTGCCTCATCACCTGATTGATTTGTGCGACCCGGCCGAATCCTACAGTGCCGCCGATTTCTGCCTCGATGCCCGCGCCGCAATTGTCGACATACTGACACGAGGTAAGCGGCCCATTCTGGTGGGCGGCACCATGCTCTACTTCAAAGCCCTTTTGGACGGCCTCTCCGACATGCCCGCCAGTACGGCCGAGGTGCGCGCCCAGGTTGAGCGGGAAGCCGAGTTAAAAGGCTGGCCTGCCCTGCATGCGGAGCTGGCCCAGGTGGACCCCATCTGCGCCCAGCGCCTGCATCCCAATCACTCCGCCCGCATAGGCCGAGCGCTGGAGGTCTACCGCATGTCCGGCATCCCTATGAGCCAATGGCAGAGCGGCAGCAGCGGCGGCCTCTGGGCGCAATACAACTGGTGTCAGATCGCCATTGCCCCAAAGCAGCGCAGCCTATTGCACGAGCGCATTGCCCAGCGCTTTGATGCCATGCTGGCGGGCGGTCTTATTGAAGAAGTGGCAGGGCTCAAAGCGCGCCCGGATCTACACCCGGCCTTGCCCTCCATGCGGGCGGTGGGCTATCGGCAGGTCTGGCAATATCTGGCCGGAGAGTGTGATGTCACTCAAATGCGCGAGGCCGGAATCGCTGCTACGCGCCAGTTGGCAAAACGTCAATTCACTTGGTTGAAGGGATGGCACGATTTGAGCTGGGTCTATACTCAAGCGGATGACGGCAGCCTGCTCGGCAGCGAGGAAATTTTGATTAAAACCTTGCAACTTCTGGCGTCGGCACCAATATAATGGCGGCGCTGGGGAACCGTTTTCATGCGGTTCTGTCATCCGAAGCGATGTATCCAATAATTAAATTCTCGGCGACGGCGGGCCAACCCCGTTTGAGCTTAACCTTATTCCTTCTTCCTACAAGGAGACCCCTCATGTCAAAAGGGCACAGTCTACAAGACCCTTACCTCAACGTACTGCGCAAAGAGCGTATTCCCGTTTCCATCTACTTGGTCAACGGCATTAAGCTGCAGGGCCAGGTGGAGTCATTTGACCAATTTGTGGTGTTATTGAAGAACACGGTCAGTCAAATGGTATACAAACACGCGATTTCCACCGTTGTTCCCTCTCGCCCCGTCCGTGTACCCATGGTGACCGACCTCTCAGAGGATGAAGAAGAGACCGGCGCCTAAATCGAGCCTAATTCTTGTTTTTTGATAGACCCGAATCGGGTGAGTTGGCGGTTTTAGTCCACATAGACTTTAACCGCGACGATGAACCCAACGATCCGCGCGAATTTGAAGAACTAGCCTTGTCCGCAGGCGCAGACCCGGTGGCGTTTGTCACCGGGGTGCGCGATGTGCCCAATGCTAAGTTTTTTGTAGGCACCGGCAAACTCGCTGAAATCCAGGCCCTGGTAGCAGAACACGGGGCGCAACTGGTGGTATTCAACCACAGCCTGTCCCCCTCTCAAGAGCGCAACCTCGAGCGTGAGCTCAATTGCCGTGTCATCGATCGCACAGGGCTTATTCTCGATATTTTTGCCCAGCGGGCACGCACCCATGAAGGCAAGCTACAGGTTGAATTAGCTCAACTTCACCACATGTCTACCCGCCTGGTGCGCGGCTGGACCCACCTTGAGCGCCAGGGTGGCGGTATTGGCTTGCGCGGCCCCGGCGAAACCCAATTAGAAACTGATCGCCGTTTGCTGCGCGCACGTATCACCATGCTAGAGAAGCGCTTGGAAAAGGTGCGCAGGCAACGAGAGCAGGGGCGCCGGTCCCGCATGAGGGCGGAAATACCAACGGTATCCTTAGTCGGTTACACCAACGCAGGCAAATCCACCTTGTTCAACAGCATAACCAAGGCAGGGGTTTACGCGGAGAATCAGCTGTTCGCCACCCTCGATCCCACCATGCGCCGGGTAGACATAGCGGGTTTGGGCAAGGTGGTGCTAGCTGATACCGTGGGGTTTATCAGCCACTTACCCCATAAACTGGTCGAAGCCTTTCGCGCCACCCTTGAAGAGGCCGCCAGCGCCGATCTGCTCTTGCATGTGATTGACGCCGCCGATCCTGAGCGTGCCCGCAACATAGAACAGGTTGAGAAGGTGTTGGGCGATATTCAGGCGCTGGATATACCCCGTTTAAACCTTTACAACAAAATTGATTTATTGCACGACATGCCGCCTCGCATTGATCGGGATGACACCGGCGCAGCGGTGGCCGTTTGGTTGTCCGCGCAAGCGGCTAGTGGGCTGGATTTGTTAAGCGAGGTTATTGCTGAAAAGCTCGGCCATCAAATATGCCGGGGCGCGGTGCGGCTAAAAGCCTCCCAGGGCAGCCTGCGGGCAAAGTTGCACAGTGCACAAGCAGTGCAAAATGAAGTCTTTAAAGAAGACGGTAGTATCCATATGAGCCTGTGTTTGCCTCAGATGGATTTAAACCGTATTCTCGCCGCCGAATTGCTCACGCCAGACCAATTGGAATGGCTCAACACCCAGCCATAACAATCTCTATCCTTTTAATTGCTTTGGAGTTTTAACCATGGCCTGGAATGAACCGGGTAAAAACGATAACGACCCTTGGGGTACAAATTCCCGGGGCAAAAATGACGGCCCCCCCGACTTCGATGAACTGCTGCGCCGCGCTACCAGCCAGCTTGGGCGCTTGTTTGGCGGCGGTGGAGGCGGCGGTAACAACACCTCTGATCCCTCAAGCCTCACCCCCTTTATCGCCTTGGCTGGCGTGCTTGCGGTGCTTATTTGGGTTGGTAGCGGCTTTCGAGTTGTCAACGAACAAGAGCGTGCCGTGGTGCTGCGCTTAGGGTCTTATTTGGAAACGGTCGGGCCCGGCTTTCGATGGAACCCTCCCTTGATTGACCGCGTGCTAACCGAAAATGTCACCCGCGTCCGCTTATTTACCACGGACGAGCAAATGCTCACCAAAGACCTCAACATAGTCGACATCAAGCTCTCGGTTCAGTACCGCATTCAAGATGCCCGCGCCTTTATTTTGAACGTCGATCAGCCAGAAGAAACTCTCAAGCAGGCCACCAGCAGCGCCCTGCGCCATGTGGTGGGCACCACCTTGATGCACAACGTGCTCACTGAGGGGCGCGCGCAGCTTGGGATTGACGTTGAACAGCGCCTACAAACCTATCTGGGCAACTACACCACGGGTATTGATATTGAAAAGGTCAACATCGAAGACTCCAATCCTCCTAAAGAGGTGCAAACCGCCTTTGACGATGTGATTCGTGCTCGTGAAGATGAAGAGCGTTTTAAAAACGTAGCTCAAACCTATGCCAACGATGTAATTCCCAGCGCAGGCGGTGCCGCTAAGCGTATGGTGGAGGAGGCTATGGCCTACAGCTCCAAGGTAATTTCCGAAGCGGAAGGTGAGGCTAAACGGTTCGAATTGTTGTTGGCGGAATACGCCAAAGCTCCGGAAGTAACGCGCAAGCGCCTGTATATAGATGCCATTGAGGAGATTATGGGTAAAACCACCAAAGTGATGGTGGACGTGGATAAGGGCAATAACATGATGTATCTGCCGCTGGATAAAATTATGGAGGCGGCCCCCAAACCCGTTGCAGCAGGGCGCCCCGGTATGAGCACGTCAGATTTAGAAACCATCACCAACCAGGTATTGGAACGCCTTAACCGCGAAGCCAATACTTCTCGACGAGGAGGCCGTTAATGTCCAGCTCAGGTATGGTCAAGCTCCTGCTCGGTGCTATCGCGCTGATCGCCGCCCTCAATTCGGTCTATATCGTCAGTGAATTCGAGCGGGCGGTTGTGCTGCGCTTAGGTAAGGTACACATAGGTAATGTCGAAAAGGGCTTACACTTTAAATTACCCATGGCCGATCAAGTGCGTAAATTCGACGGCCGCATCCTCACCTTGGAAACAAGCGCCCAGCGCTTTTTAACCTCGGAGAAAAAAAGTATTCAGGTGGATTCCTTTGCCAAATGGCAAATTAACGATGTTGCCAAGTACTACACAGCCACCAACGGTGAATCCGAGCGAGCCCGCCGCATTCTGGCTCAGCGCATCAACGAAAGCCTGCGCAACCAATTTGCCGCGCGCACCTTGCAAGAGGTGGTCAGCAGCGAGCGAGAAGAGTTAATGGAGTCGATCGCCAAAGGGCTCAATAGTCTGCCCGAGGCTACCTCCCTCGGTGTGACCGTAGTGGACGTGCGAGTTAAACGCATCGATTTGCCTAACGAGGTGAGTGAGCCCGTCTACAGTCGTATGCGCACCGAGCGGGAGCGAGAAGCGAAAGAGCACCGTTCAGTGGGTGAGGCTGAAGCGGTAGTGATTCGCGCAGAGGCCGATCGCAAGCGCACTGAGTTGCTCGCCGATGCCTACCGTCAATCCGAGTTTATTCGCGGTGAGGCTGATGCTAAGGCGGCTGAGATCTACGCCGGTGCTTTTAATAAAAATCCAGAGTTTTATGCCTTTGTGCGCAGCTTACATGCCTATAAAAACAGCTTTGCCGATAAGTCTGATCTCTTGATGCTCGACGCCAATAGTGAGTTTTTCCGCTACCTCAAAGAGGTGAAAGGTAAAAATTAATCCAGGGCCGAAAGCGCCCAGCAGGCTTTTTCCCGGCAAGCATTTTCGCGCTAGGTAAAGCCTGCTAGAATGTCGCAACCGAGCGCCAAGCTCGGTTTTTTTATGTCGGAATATTTCCTATGACGCGTTGCCCTGGGCGGCAAACCCCCTTCTGCGCTTGGGTCAACGCAGTCGGGCGCCTTAATCTGGACTGCGTCAGTCGGTGCTTGGCACCTTGATCCATAACGACGCTCCCGCGCCACGGTTTGCCGGTGGGAGTAGTTTGCATTATCGAAGAATTTACCTCAGCAAAGACATTCCATCATGAGCCGAATTGAAAATTGGATGCTGCCTGACGGTGTGGAAGAAATCCTTCCCGCAGAGGCTCGGCACATCGAAGATTTGCGCCGCCGTTTGCTCAACTTATTTACCCGTTGGGGTTTTGATCTAGTCATCCCACCCATGATGGAATTCAGCGATGCGCTGATGGTGGGGCTTGGGCAAGATTTAGAAGGGCTCACTTATAAAGTGGTGGATCAGGTGTCCGGTGGCACCATGGCCATTCGCTCGGATATGACTCCCCAGGCGGCGCGGATGGATGCGCACAGTCTCAAGCGTGAAGGTGTCAACCGTCTGTGTTACTCAGGCCATGTGTTGTTCACTCGTGCCAAAAGCCCCCTCTGCAGCCGCAGCCCATTGCAGGTCGGTGTTGAGCTGTTTGGTGAATCCTCTTTGGACGCTGATTGCGAGATTATCAGCTTGTTGATTGAGTCCATTCAGTCAGCCCAACTCCCCCAGTGGAGTCTGGATCTGGGGCATGTGGGAATTTTTCGTGCGCTTGCCAAAGCCTGCGCGCTGACGGGCGAGCAGGAGCGGCAATTGTTCGAATTGCTGCAAGCCAAAGCGATGGCCGACATCCAGGCCTGGGTTGCAGAGTCAGTGCGCGATGTGCGTCAGGCCGAATGGCTGTTGGCGCTACCGCGCTTATCTGGCAGTGCCAGTGTGCTGGAGAAGGCGAAACACCTATTTGCCGATGCCCCTAGCGGAGTTGTCACGGCAATTAAAGAGCTACAGCAGGTAGCTGAGCGGTTGCGCAATCGTTACCCCGAGGTGCCGCTGTATTTAGATTTAAGTGAACTGCGCGGCTACCACTATCACACAGGAATTGTTTTTGCCGCCTTCGCGCCGGGTTTAGGCCGAGAAATTGCCTCCGGCGGCCGCTATGACCACATAGGCGAGGCCTTCGGTCGTGCCCGCCCGGCCACCGGGTTTACCCTTGATCTTATTGCGCTCAAACGCCTTGGCGCATCTGGTGATCTGGCCCCCTCGGGCATTTTTGTGCCGTTCCCTTTGGTTGGGCAGGCCTGGGATTTCATCCAATCCCTGCGCGCCGCTGGTGAGCGAGTGGTCTGCGCCACTGCAAGTTTCCCTGATTATTTGCCCCACCTCGCCTGTGATCGCCAATTGGTCAATCGCGCGGGCACTCCGTCAGTACAACCGATTAATTAACGTCAAGAAAAGAGTTTTCACATGGGTAAGAACGTCGTCATTTTGGGCACCCAATGGGGTGATGAAGGCAAGGGCAAGATCGTTGATTTGCTCACAGAGCAAGTCAAATACGTCGCCCGATTTCAAGGTGGCCACAACGCTGGCCACACCCTGGTGATCGAGGGTAAAAAAACCGTATTACACCTGATCCCATCGGGTATCTTGCATCCAGGCGTCACCTGTCTTATCGGCAACGGCGTGGTGTTGAGCCCTGAGGCCTTAATGAAAGAGATTAGCGAGCTGGAGGCGCAAGGTGTTCCTGTGCGTGAGCGTTTACGTTTGTCGCCGGCTTGCCCATTAATTTTGCCTTACCACGTAGCTCTTGATTTGGCTCGTGAGCAGGCGCGCGGCAGCGACAAAATTGGCACCACCGGGCGCGGCATTGGTCCCGCCTATGAAGATAAGGTGGCCCGCCGCGGCTTGCGCTTGGGTGATTTATTAGATCCTCGTGCATTTGCGCAGAAGTTGCGTGCCATAGTCGATTACCACAATTTTGCGCTCACCCAGTACTACCGGGTAGAAGCGGTAGATTACGACGCGGTGCTGGCTCAGGCGCTTGCGCTTGGTGATCAAATCAAACCCATGATCGCTGATATCACCGATTTGTTGCACACCGCTCGCGAAGCCGGTGAAGACATCATGTTCGAGGGTGCCCAAGGCAGCCTGTTGGACATAGATCACGGCACCTATCCTTTCGTGACTTCATCCAACACTACTGCAGGTGGCACGGCCACTGGCTCTGGATTTGGCCCGCTGTATTTGGATTATGTTTTGGGTATTACCAAGGCCTACACCACCCGCGTCGGCTCCGGTCCATTTCCCACAGAATTATCTTGCGACATCGGCGAGTATTTGGGCAAAAAGGGCCACGAGTTCGGCGCTACCACGGGTCGCAAGCGTCGTACCGGTTGGTTCGATGCAGTGGCGCTTCGCCACGCGGTGCGCATTAACAGTGTCAGCGGTCTGTGTTTGACCAAGCTCGACGTTTTAGATGGCTTGGACGAAGTGAAAATTTGCATAGGATATCAAGATGCCCAGGGTAATACTGCCAGTGTGCCTTTTGATGCTGAAGGGTGGGCCGCTGTAACACCTATATATGAAACCATGCCGGGCTGGCAAGAAACCACGGTGGGCGCAACACAGTTGGAGCAATTACCTGTCAATGCGCGTAACTACATCAAGCGTATTGAACAATTGGTAGGCGCATCGGTGGATATTATTTCAACGGGTCCTGATCGCGTTGAGACAATAGTTTTGCGTCATCCCTTCGCAGAATAATTATTTTCATAATTTGAAAGAAAAAGGTTGCACACACTTTTGCGATACGTATAATGCGCGACCTCAGTTGAGCAAACACAACTTGCTCAGCAAATAACTTGTAAATCCAAGCGGTTACAAGCTCTTTAACAAATTGATCAAGCAAAGCGTGTGGGCGCTTGTGTTCAGAGATGTTAAAACATTATCGGATACAAGTGACTCGACAATTTATTTAAGGCTGTTAATTTTTAATTGAATTAGCAGTTGTCCAGAAACAAAGTATCTGAGCAAAAATTAGAATCTTTAATTAGATTCGACCGATCTAAACTGAAGAGTTTGATCATG
>JAXMGD010000007.1:0-109019 GCA_046347475.1 Marinagarivorans sp.
GTAACGGAGGAGCACGAAGGTGCGCTAATCATGGTCGGAAATCATGAGGTTAGTGTAAAGGCAAAAGCGCGCTTGACTGCGAGACAAACACGTCGAGCAGGTACGAAAGTAGGTCTTAGTGATCCGGTGGTTCTGTATGGAAGGGCCATCGCTCAACGGATAAAAGGTACTCCGGGGATAACAGGCTGATACCGCCCAAGAGTTCATATCGACGGCGGTGTTTGGCACCTCGATGTCGGCTCATCACATCCTGGGGCTGAAGCCGGTCCCAAGGGTATGGCTGTTCGCCATTTAAAGTGGTACGCGAGCTGGGTTTAGAACGTCGTGAGACAGTTCGGTCCCTATCTGCCGTGGGCGTTGGAAATTTGAGAAGAGTTGCTCCTAGTACGAGAGGACCGGAGTGAACGAACCCCTGGTGTTCGGGTTGTGTCGCCAGACGCATTGCCCGGTAGCTATGTTCGGACGGGATAACCGCTGAAAGCATCTAAGCGGGAAGCCTCCTTCAAGATGAGATTTCCCTGGGATTTAATCCCCTGAAGGGCCGTCGAAGACTACGACGTTGATAGGTTGGGTGTGGAAGCGCTGTGAGGCGTTGAGCTAACCAATACTAATTGCCCGTGAGGCTTGACCATATAACTGAAGCGATTATTGGTAATAAGACATACATTCAATGCAGATAACTGATTGCGCAATGTGTGACTCGCAGAAAGATATAAGGTACACCTAAGTGAGTAGCTTAATGTCAAATGAATGAGTGAAAGCTAAAAAGCATGTACGCTTGAGATAATTGAACAAAAAAGCACCAATGCAACACCGAAACGAAAACACGAAGACAACTTTGCAGTCCGTCAACCTATTTGGAAGCGCGGAGGCTGATCTACCGGAGTAGAGCTGATGAAACGAGTATTACTGAACAACAGTGATACAAGAAATGCTCAAGAGTGGTACATCGAGAAGACCTTACGCACCAAGCCAGTTTGCCTGATGACAATAGAGCATTGGAACCACCTGATCCCATCCCGAACTCAGAAGTGAAACGATGCATCGCCGATGGTAGTGTGGGGTCTCCCCATGTGAGAGTAGGTCATCGTCAGGCACCTTTTCTAAAAGCCCGCTCCGTGCGGGCTTTTTTTCGTCTTTTATTTTTTAGTTTTTAATCTGAGTTTGCTTGCGTCTGAGATACAGGATTTTAATAACCCTGGTTTCTTTAGGGCCTATACATCACCCAATTTCATTAGGTCTGTGGGCACTTAGTAAACCTGCTACCCCAACTATAAATGGTTAATTTAATGACTGCCTCATTTGTCCATTTGCGTGTTCATACTGAGTTTTCACTTATTGACAGTATTGTCAGAGTAAAACCCTTGGTAAAAAAGGTAGCTGAACTGGGCATGCCTGCCTGTGCAATTTCTGATATAGGCAATTTTTTTGGTTTAATTAAATTTTATAAGGCTGCCCAAGGTGTGGGCGTTAAGCCCATTATCGCCTGTGACTTTTGGGTGCCGTCTGAGTTTGATGATTCGGGCAAAGCCCTGATCACACTTATAGCGATGGATTTGATTGGATATAAAAATATCATTCAAGTCATTTCCAAAGGTTATCTGCACGGGCAGGTCATCGGCGGTACATTAATCCAAATGGATTGGATTAAGGAGCATAGTGAAGGGGTTATAGCGCTGTCGGGCGGGCGATTAGGTGAGATTGGGCAGGCGATTTTATCTGGTCGACTGGATCTGGCTGCTGAAAAGTTACAGCAGTTACATAGGATATTTCCCAACCGGCTTTATATCGAAGTTACACGTACCCAGCGCCCAGGAGAGGAGACGTATCTGCACCAGGTGGTTTCATTAGCTGATCAGTTTGAAATTCCTCTGGTGGCGACTAATGATGTGCGTTTTATTTCCCAGTCACAATTTGAAATTCATGAAGCGCGTGTGTGCATCACCGAAGGGCGCACTCTGACAGATCCGCGTCGGGAGCGAATATTCACAGACGCCCAGTATTTAAAATCACCTGCCGAAATGGCGGAGTTGTTTAGTGATTTACCCGATGCCATCACAAATAGTGTAGAAATTGCCAAGCGCTGTACCCTAAGCATTCAATTAGGTAAGTATTTTTTGCCTGAGTATCCGATACCTGAGGGTATGACGGAGAATGAGTTTTTTGCCGACATTACCCGTAAAGGGCTAGATAAACGCCTGGAAAAAATATTTGACGTAAATGCAGCCGATTTTTTTTCGCGTAGACAACCCTACGATGAGCGCATCAATTTTGAGCTCGACATTATTACGCAAATGGGATTTGCCGGTTACTTTTTAATTGTTATGGATTTTATCGGCTGGGCTAAGCGCCACGATATTCCCGTCGGGCCTGGTCGTGGTTCGGGGGCGGGTTCGTTAGTGGCCTACGCGCTTGATATTACCGACCTTGACCCATTGCAATACGATTTGTTATTCGAGCGATTTTTGAATCCTGAGCGTGTTTCCATGCCGGATTTTGATATCGATTTTTGTATGGATAACCGGGATGCTGTTATTGGATATGTGGCCGATAACTACGGTCGCGATGCGGTCTCACAAATTATTACGTTTGGAACCATGGCGGCCAAGGCGGTGGTGCGGGACGTTGCTCGCGTGCAGGGAAAATCTTATGGTCTGGCGGATAAGTTATCCAAAATGATTCCTGCTGACCCAGGTATGACCCTAAAAGCTGCCTATGAACAAGAAGAAATATTGCGGGAATTTTTAGCGGGTGATTCCGACGCACAAGAAATTTGGGATATGGCATTGCAGCTAGAAGGTTTAACGCGCAATGTCGGTAAGCACGCCGGAGGCGTGGTGATCGCGCCAACCAAACTCACCGATTTTGCGCCGCTTTATTGCGATGAAACGGGTTCGGGGTTGGTGACTCAATATGATAAAGGTGATGTTGAAGAAGCAGGATTGGTAAAATTCGACTTCCTCGGCTTGCGCACCTTAACCATTATCGATTGGGCAAAAAAGATGATCGATAAGCGGCGCCTCCAACAAGGGTTGGAACCGCTCGATATCAGTTTATTACCGCTGGACGATCAGGCCACTTATAGCCTGCTAAAAAAAGCCGAAACCACGGCGGTATTCCAATTGGAATCGCGTGGTATGAAAGATCTCATTAAGCGCTTACAGCCGGATAACATTGAAGACTTAATTGCGTTGGTGGCACTTTTTCGTCCGGGCCCTTTGCAGTCGGGCATGGTGGATGACTTTATCAACCGTAAACACGGAAGGGCCAAGGTTGCTTACCCGGATGCTAAATATCAGCATGAATCCCTAAAACCGATTCTTGAGCCGACCTATGGTGTGATCGTTTACCAGGAGCAGGTGATGCAGATCGCCCAGGTTTTGGCGGGGTATACCCTGGGCGGCGCCGATTTGTTGCGTAGGGCAATGGGTAAGAAAAAGCCAGAGGAAATGGCTAAGCAGCGCGAAGTATTTCAGGACGGCGCGAAAAATAAGGGTATAGACCCTGAATTAGCCATTCGTATTTTTGACTTGGTGGAAAAGTTCGCAGGCTACGGATTTAACAAATCCCACTCCGCCGCTTATGCGTTGGTGTCCTATCAAACGGCTTGGTTAAAGGCTCATTATCCATCGCAATTTATGGCGGCAACCATGTCGTCTGATATGGATAAAACCGATAAAGTTGTAACTTTTATTGAAGAAGTGCGCGCAATGGGCATTGCGCTTTTACCACCGGATGTCAATCGAGGTGAATTTCATTTCACGGTGGATGAGCGCGACAACATAATTTATGGATTAGGTGCAATTAAAGGCCTAGGCGAAGGGCCGGTAGATAATATTATTGCCGCGCGCAAAGACGGGCCGTTTCTCAATCTATTTGATTTTTGTGCGCGGGTAGATGTGCGTAAGGTTAACAAGCGCGCCTTAGAAGCTTTAGTGCGCAGTGGTGCGTTGGATACCATAGGACCGCAGGTGGATGTGGATTATGACCGTGCCGTTTTGTGGGCCGCTTTATCAGAGGCCGTGAAAACTGCCGAACAACACCACGCTAATAGAAATGCCGGTATGACCGATTTGTTTGGTCAGGTGGAAACAGTCGCGCAAGCCTCTGGTGATGTATATGCCGATTATGCTCAGCAAAAGCGCTGGAGCATCAAAGAGCGTTTAAATGGTGAGCGCGATACCTTGGGGCTGTATTTGACCGGCCATCCCATTGATGAATATGACAAGGAATTGACTCATTTGGTCTCCGGTCGTCTCTCACACATAAAACCTGATAAGGCCAAACAAACCGTCGCCGGATTGGTGGTGGCGTTTCGTGTGATGAAAACTAAAAAAGGTGACAACATGGGTTTTGTCACGCTTGATGATCGCACCGGCCGTTTAGAAGTTGCTGTATTCGCTGATATTTACGCTGCTCATCGTGAAAAACTCGTCAAGGACGCCCTTTTAGTTATTGAGGGGCAAGTCAGCCATGATGATTTTAGTGGCGGCTTAAAAATGCGTGCGGATGCTGTTTTTCCGCTTGCCGAGGCCCGAGAGGCTAAGGTGAGCGCATTGCGGTTACGGGTACGCCCCAGCACACTGACCTCGTTACAGGCGGATGAACTGAAGCAGTGTTTACAGCGGCATACACCCGGTGGGTGCCGAGTAGTGGTGGACTATCAATTGCCGCGGGTGCAAGGCGATGTGAGTTTGGGGGATGCGTGGCGAGTGCGCCCCAGTGATGAACTCTTGGCGCAGCTGCGCAGTTTGTACGGTGCGGACGCGGTTGCCCTGGTGTACGGTGGCAGAGAAGGGGCGGCGGCGCTGCACTGACAATCTGGCCTTAAGCTTGTTTGAGGTTAATGGTACACTGCGCGCCTTTTTTAGTATTGAGGCAGGGCTCTGCCGTACAACGATTAATTACTATGAATTTAAATTACCTAAGTTTTGAGCAATCGATCGCTGAGCTGGAAGGCAAGATCGAAGAATTGCAATTGGTTGGCTCTGATAACCGGTTGAATATTAGTGACGAGATTGCCCGCTTGCGGGACAAGTCCGTTAAATTGACTGAAAGCATTTACGCGAACCTAACCCCTTGGCAGATTGTCCAGGTGGCCCGTCATCCCCACCGCCCCCATGCGGTGGATTACATTGAGCGCATTTTTGATGATTGGGATGAATTACACGGCGACCGACACTTTGGTGACGATAAGGCCATAGTGGCTGGTGTGGCCCGTCTCGACGGCAAACCGGTCATGGTGATCGGCGAAGAGAAAGGCCGCAGCGTGCAGGATAAGGTGGCGCGCAATTTTGGTATGCCCAAACCAGAAGGGTACCGCAAGGCTTTGCGTCTGATGGAAATGGCAGAGCGCTTTAAATTACCGATTCTAACCCTCATCGACACTCCCGGTGCCTACCCAGGGATTGATTCTGAAGAGCGTGGGATCAGTGAAGCCATTGCACAAAACCTAGCGGTTATGTCTCGGTTGCGCACACCCATCATTTGTACCGTGATTGGTGAGGGATCTTCCGGTGGCGCGCTGGCCATTGGGGTGGGTGATCAGCTCAACATGCTGCAGTACTCGACTTACTTTGTGATTTCCCCTGAGGGCTGCGCCAATATCATCTGGAAAACCGTGGATAAAGCGCCCCTGGCTGCAGAAGCCATGGGAGTTACCTCAAAGGTTTTAGAAAGTTTGGGCATAGTGGACGAAACCATCCCAGAACCCCTGGGCGGCGCCCATCGCGATCTGGATGCCATGGCGGCCAAGCTCAAAGAGCGCTTAATTGCACAATTAACAGCGCTTGAGAAGGTTGACCTAGATACATTGATCGACAAGCGCTATGCCCGCCTGATGAGTTACGGCAACTAGTTTTACACCCCTTTCCGGAAATTACACCTCGCGGGTTGGCACACAACCCGCCCATCTTTATATAGACGATTTAAGACCCCGCTCAGCGCTAGAGTTCTGCGTTTTTTTGCCTATTATCAATGGGGTAACGCGGTGACAGTGGCGCCGGAATTCGTTAGCATTGCCCGCGTTTCAATAATTGTCTTTTGAATCCTAAATGCCGTCCTGACACTTGCTCTTGTGTTTATAAATGCCCTGAGCGTGTCGGGTCTTCACAGATACCCCGCAGGCTTAGCGGGGCGCCCTATCGACCTTACCTTGTTATGCAGATGATTGCCGCAGGTGGTAGGCAGGCTGGTTTAGGCTCCAACAGACACCACTTCAGTTAGCGTTTGGGCTAATCCAAGGCTATGCAACGGGAAATAAAGTGTGAACACTGCGGATTCTGTCAACCTTCAGACCCTGAATATGGTGCGCAACGAGTTAGTTGCCACCATCGAGCAGGCCGCCCGCGACCTCGAGTTGTTTTTCAGCGGTTCCCAGGAGGGTGATCCACTAAAGTCTTGCATTGATGCCGTCAAACAGATCATAGGCATTTTAAAGCTGCTGCAATTTCGCGGCGCGAGCCTTCTGGCAGAAGAGTTGTACCTGGCCTTACAAGATGTCAACGTCATCCAGCCTAGGCAGTCGGACAAACGCTTAGAGCAGGTCAGCAATAGTTTTTTTGTCATGACCCGCTACCTAGAGTATGTGCAGCAATCTGAGCGCAAATTGCCGGTTTTATTGGTGCCCTACATCAATGAGCTGCGCAAGGTGCGCAAAGAGCCTGTGTTGCCAGAGAGTCATTTTTTTAGCATCAACCTGAATTACACCCCTGCGTTGCCAGCCTTTGAGCCCATTGCGGTCAGCGACAAAGAATTCCGCCCTCTGTTAAGCCGCTTGCGTCATATGTATCAGCTGGGTTTGCTGGGGGTATTGCGCAACCGCCAGGTGCAGCCGTCGCTTGGCTTGATGCGACGGGCGCTGATCCGTTTGCAGCGCTTGGGGGGCAAAGACAAACCTCTGACACTTTTGTGGTGGCTGGCCAACCTCACCATAGTTGCCATGGTGCGGCAGAATATGGAGATGATTGAGTCGCGCAAAATGCTGCTCAGCCGTATTGATCGCGTGATTCGCCAGGTACAAAAAGGTGGCCCAGCAGCCTACGCCGCCGCGCCGCCGCGTGGATTGGTGAAAGAATTGATGTATCTGTTGGTCTTGTCCGGCCAAGAGAGCGACACCATCAAGGCCCTGCAGCGCGGCTATGGCATTGCGCCTTTGGACATGAACGATAAACATCTGGCCAAGGAGCGCCAAGCCCTGCGCGGCCCCAGTATTCACACTGTCAATTCGCTTTCTCGGGTGCTGCAAATCGAGATTACCAACACCAAAAATGTTTTGGAGTTGGCCTCGGTGTCCGGTTACCAAATTGACGACTTGGCGGGTTTACAAGAGACCCTCAATAAAATTGCCGAAACCCTCGGCGTGGTGGGCCTCACCGGGCCAAGCCTGGTGCTCAAGGGCATACTGCCGATGGTGGCCCAATGGGAGCAGGCGGGCAACCGCGCCAACGAGAAGGATTTAGAAGAGTTGGCCAAGATTCTGCTGTATCTGGAAAGTGCCGCCGCATCCTTAGAGCGTACCCGCATGTCCGACGAGAGCCTGGCGACTGCCTCCGAACAAGCGCAAAAACAGGTGGTGGCGCTGACGGAGCTGGCTCAGGCCGAACGCATTGTGGTGCAGGAGTCTGAAGCCGGGCTATCCCTTACCAAGCGGGCGATTACAGTCTTCTCTGAATCCGGGTTCGATTTAAGCCATATTCGTAATATCTCCAAAACCCTTGAATCGGTCTGGGGCGCTATGGTGATGCTCGAACAAAAACGCGCCGCCGCTGCGTTGCGTTGCTGCATTCAATTTGTCGATGAAGTGTTGTTGGGGCCTGAGCAGCCGGATGTATTAAAAGAACTCTTAGAAACCTTCGCCGATGTGATCATCAGTATTGAGTACTTCTTAGATACAGCGCCCACGGTTACCAAGTTGGATAATTCGGTTCTGCAGGTGGCTGAGGATAGTCTTGCCGCGCTGGGTTACCCGGTTAAGGCCGGATGAGCTTTCAGCTCCAATTTCAAAGTGCCCCCACAGGGCCGGGCTGGCTGATTAGCCTGAGCGCCAGTGGCGATTTTCTGATGGTTAACCCGGCAGAAGTGGGTCTTGGGCGTTTTATGAGCCCCTATTGTGGCCCCGCGACTGCTCACCTGACCTACCTCGGCCATTGGGCTAACCAACCGGTGTGGATGTGTGAAGCCGGTGGTAAGGCTTTAGAGGCGGTGAGCCTGCGCAGTCTTGCCGATCTACTGACCCCCGCCGAGTTCGCTTTGGGCGCGCGCGCCATGCAATTGTTGCATTGGCGGCACATGCACCGTTTCTGCGGCCGCTGCGGAACGGCGACGGAATTGTCATCTACCGAGCTGTGTTGCCAGTGCCCCAGCTGCGGCGCCAGTTTTTACCCGCGTATCTCACCCTGTGTCATTGGCTTGGTCAGCCGTGGCGATGAGCTGTTATTGGCCTGTCACCACCGTCACAAGGCGGGCCGTTATTCGCTGCTGGCAGGTTTCATCGAAGCCGGTGAAAGTGCTGAAGAGGCATTTGCGCGGGAAGTATTTGAAGAGGTGGGCATTGGTATCCAGCAGATCCGCTACTGGGCCAGCCAACCCTGGCCTTACCCCAGCCAGTTGATGTTGGGTTTTTTCGCCGACTATGCCAGCGGCGAAATTTCGCCCGATAGCAGCGAAATAGCCCACGCAGCTTGGTTTCATCCCAATCATCTGCCCGATATTCCCTCCGGCTTTTCTATCGCGGGCAAATTGATCCGCGCCTTTTTACAGCAACGCGGTTATCACTCGGCGGCTGAAGGTTAGGCCTTTGCGGCCAAAGTCTTTAGAATGCCCATGGCACAGACAGCCTTAACCTAACCCTGCGGGTGTGGTAGCGCTGTGTCAGGCGGCAGGTTCTGATCTGCACAGAAATTAATAATCTTTGAGGAGCGATGGCTTGGAATTTTTATCCAATTACGGGTTGTTTTTTGCCAAAACAATTACCTGGGTGGTGGCTTTTATTGTGGTGATTTCCTTTATGGTGGCCATGGGCGCCAAGCGCAGCCGCACAGAAAAAGGCAGTGTAACCGTCACTAAACTTAATGAAGAATTTGAAGATTTAGCCGATGCTTTACGCGTTGAGCTATTGGATGATAAATCGTTTAAGGAAGAAAAAAAGGTCGAAAAGAAAAACCGTAAGAAACAGGAAAAAGAATCGAGCAAAGCGAAAAAGTCAGCCGATACCCACGAGGAAGAAACTAAAAAACGCGTTTTTGTCGTGGATTTTGATGGCGATATTAAAGCCTCGGCTGCAGAGGGTTTACGCCACACGGTGACCAGTATTTTGTCGCAAGCCCGCCCGCAGGATGAGGTTGTGGTGCGTTTAGAAAGCCAGGGGGGTATGGTGCACAGCTACGGTTTTGCATCCAGCCAGCTAGCGCGCATTCGCGCACGCAATATCCCCTTAACTATTTGTGTTGATAAGGTAGCCGCCAGCGGCGGTTATATGATGGCCTGTGTCGCTAATAAAATTCTTGCGGCACCTTTTGCGGTTATTGGTTCAATTGGTGTGGTGGCGAGTTTGCCCAATTTCCATCGTGTGTTGAAGAAAAATGATGTGGACTACGAGATGCTCACAGCCGGTGAATATAAGCGCACCCTGACGGTGTTAGGTGAGAATACCGATAAAGGCCGACAAAAGTTTCAGCAGGATTTGGAAGAAACCCACGAGCTGTTTAAAGAATTTATCACAGCCAATAGGCCTCAACTCGACATTAATAAAGTAGCCACTGGCGAGGTTTGGTTTGGCTCGCGGGCACTGGATACACAGCTTATTGACGGCTTGAGTACCAGCGACGAGTATTTGACTGGGTTGCATCCACAGGCGGATATTTTCTTACTTGCCTATGAAACCAAAAAGACGCTTGCGCAGAAAATGGGTTTTTCTAGCCAAGTGTTAGCGGACGGATTGGTCAATGCGCTATTTGAGCGTGTTTCAAACCGCTACTGGGCGCGTAATTAAGAGCGGAAATGCAGGGCCTAGCGGCCCTGCATCGGCACTGCGTTAAAGACTGGGTGGTGCTTTGATGTCTTGCTTGTTGTAAATATCTTGCGAGTCAAAACCTTGGGTTTCTTCTTTGCTCAATAAACCCAGGGTAGCGTATTTCAACCAATCGTTCTTTTTGTAGTGATAGGTATACGAACGGTCAAACTCGCCATTTTTGTTTAGGGCAGGGTGGTCGGGGAAGTTGCTGGCCAATACTTTAACGGTGGTTTGTGCTAAATCATCGCGCTGGAGTAAAAAATACGCCTGTGCCATTACCGCCAGTGCATCGGGCACGGCAGGTGTAGTTTGGAAATTCTCCACCACATAACGCCCCCGGTTAGCCGCAGCTAAATAAGCGCCGCGTTTAAAATAATAATTGGCGACGTGAATTTCATAGCGCGCTAAAACGTTGCGCAAATACACCATGCGTTTTTGTGCATCCGGCGCGTAGGGAGATTTGGGGTAGCGGGTTAAAAAGTCGGTAAATTGTGCGAGGGAATCTTTCGCGGCGCCCGGATCGCGGTTGGTGTTGTCGATGGATAATAAAGACGAGAGAAAACTGCGCTCTTTATTAAAACTCGCCATGCCGCGCATGTAATAGGCGTAATCCGTGTTGCGGTGTTGGGGGTGGAGGCGAATAAACCGATCAGCCGAAGCTATGGCTTCGTCGAATTGGTCGGCTTCGTAGTGGGCGTAAATAATTTCTAGCTGGCTTTGTTCACCGTAGCTGCCGAAGGGGTAGTGTTCTTCAATTAATTGCAGGGCCTTAATGGCGCTCTCCCAGTTGCTGGCATTTAAGGCGAGTTGGGCTTTTTCGTAGAGTTTTTGCTCAGAGCTGATTTTTTCTTCTTTTTTCGAGGAACAGCCGCTGATCAGGCTGAACGCCGCGATAAAAATAACGGCACGGGAAAGTTTAGGTACTCGCATGGGGCAGGGCTCTGTATCATTGGCGGGTGTGGCAAAAGCCACCCAAAGTTGCGTTCTTGGCCTTAGTTGGCAGGGGGCGCAGTGTAGCCAGTAGCTAATGAGAACTCAATGAGACGCCGAATAACCCTAAACCATACCGTGCCCTATGAGGCTAGCGGGCAGCGCTTCGATCAGGTCAGCGCTCAATTGTTCCCCCAGTTTTCCCGTGCACGTTTGCAAACCTGGATTAAAAGCGGCGAGCTCACCCTCAACGGCCAAGCGTTTAAAGGCAACGGGAAATTGGTGGGCGGCGAGGAAGTTCATTTGGACGTGGAAGTTCAAGACGAGGGGGACTGGCAGGCTGAGGCGATAGCCTTGGATGTAGTCTACGAAGATGACACCATTTTGGTGGTGAATAAAGCGGCCGGTATGGTGGTGCATCCTGCTGCGGGCAATAGCGAGGGCACGCTGCTCAATGCGCTGTTGCACCACAGCCCACAATTGGCGGCTATTCCTCGCGCCGGCATAGTGCACCGTTTAGATAAAGACACCACTGGCCTCATGGTGGTGGCAAAAACCCTTGAGGCGCAGAATCATCTGGTCAGCCAACTACAAGCACGCGAAGTCTCCCGCCAGTATCAAGCCATAGTGGTGGGCCGCGTGATTAGCGGCGGCACTATCAATTTGCCGATTGGCCGCGACAGCAAACACCGCAAAAAAATGGCTGTAAGTAAAACTGGAGAAGGCAAAGAGGCCATTACCCATTATGAGGTGGCCGAGCGTTTTAGTTATTTCACCCGCCTGTGTATTAAGTTAGAAACGGGCCGCACCCACCAGATCCGCGTGCACATGAGCCACAACCGCTTCCCGCTGGTGGGCGACCCAGCCTATGGCGGCGGTGGCAAGGGGCTGCGCTCCAGCGTTATTAATGAAGCGGTATTGGAGGCAGTGAAGGCCTTCCCGCGCCAGGCCTTACATGCCGAAGCTCTCTCCCTTATTCACCCTGAGTCCCAGGAGCCCTGCCATTGGCAGGTGCCTATGCCCGCCGACATGCTGGAGTTATTAACCCTCATGCGCTGTTACGACTAATTATGTTCACACCCGACTGGCCAGCACCTGTGCAGGTGTGCGCTGCCATTACACACACTCAATGCCCGGGGCCTGTACCGGGCTTTAGCCTGCCACCTTACGGGCAGTTTAATTTGGCTACTCATGTGGGGGAGGCCCCTGAGCGGGTAGTGGCCAATCGGCAGTTGTTAAGTGCGCAGCTGGGCATTGGGCCGGTGCAATGGTTGCAGCAGGTGCATGGCACCGAGGTGTTTACAGCTCAATTCCCCATAGTTTCTCCTGCCCCAGTGGCTGACGCCCTTTACACATCGAGCTCGGCGTTGCCGATTGCGGTGTTAACGGCAGATTGCCTGCCGGTGCTGGTGTGTTCTCAAGCGGGTGATGAAATTGCCACTGCCCACGCCGGTTGGCGCGGTTTGGCGCAGGGTGTATTGGCGAATACGCTGGCGGCGTTTCGCGCCCCGCCCCAGCAGCTGCTGGCCTACCTTGGCCCCGCCATTGGGCCTGCGCACTTTGAAGTGGGGGAGGAGGTGCTGGCGGTATTTAGCGAGCGATTTTCTGTCTATGGCGATGTGAGTGCGTGTTTCGTCGCCAATCGGCCGGGGCATTATCTGGCCGATCTCTACGCCTTGGCTCGCCTGCAATTGACGGCCCTTGGGGTTGCGGCTATTTACGGCGGGCAGGCCTGTACCTATGCCGATGAGCATTTTTATTCCTACCGGCGCACTGCCGACGGTTGCTGCGGCCGCATGGCCAGCCTGATTTGGCTGGCCAGTTCGCACACTTAGCGCCTGTGTTATTGGCCAAGCTCTTCTTCGTGCCGCTGATGATTGCGGCCATTGCGCTGTTGGGGCGGCGCTTTGGCAGCCGCGCAGCAGGGCTCATGTCAGGTTTTCCTATCATCGGCGGGCCGATTGTTTATTTTGTCTATTGGGATCAAGGGGCGACCTTTGCCCTGGCTGCGGCCCAGGCCACGGTGGCGGGGGTGGTGGGCTTATCCTCGTTTAGTTTTGTTTACGCCTGGCTCGCGCCGCGCTTTAGCTGGTGGATCTGCTTGGTGGTGGGTTGGTTTGTCTACGCCACCAGCGGCATGGCCTTAGCTTGGGCACATCTGAGCGTGCACCTATATGCGCTTATTGCGGTGGTTATTTTAGTGGCCCAATTGCGCTGGGGGCGCCGCAGCCATGGTCTGCTCAGCCCCAGTGCCACGAGTAGCGCGGAGATTATCTGCCGCATGTTATTTGCCGCTGCGTTGGTGCTGGCGGTAACTCTATCGGCACAGCGCCTGGGGGCTGCATTGACCGGTGTGCTGGCGGCCTTTCCCATTGCCTCCAGCGTGATCGCCGTATTTTCCCAGCGGTTGTATTCGCCCTGGCATGCGGTGCTGGCCCTGCGGGCCTTAAAGCAGGGGCTGCTGAGTTTATTGGCGTTCTTTTATGTGCTGGCGGTGGCGGGTAATTACTGCGGATTTAACCAGGCCTTTACCCTGGCTGCGCTGGTGGCTGTGGCCATACAGGTTTGTGTGGTACTGATTGGGAGTAGGCTCAGGCGCCGAGCCCTAAGCCCTGCGCCTGCCGATGGTGTTTAGGTGGTGATATTTAGGTGACGGCATTTAGGTTTTAGCGGGCGGTGGTAAAAATTCTCCCAGGCGTGTGCTCCAGCGCTGAATCAAATGGGCAAAATCCCAGTGATTCAACCCCCGGTTAGTCAGCCCCAGTTTCCCACCGGGTTTTTCGTTGGTTTCACTGTAATCGCTCAACTGGGCCAGGAGCGTGCCGTCCGCCTGTTTGAGGGTAAAGGCAACACGGGCAGAACCCGCCACGCGCACATAACTTTTACTGATGGTGGGTTCCAGATCGGGCGCATTGAGGAACAACTCCGTCACCTCTGTGTGAAGGCTCAGGGTATCCGGCCCTGGTTTATCGCGCAGCGCCCAACCCTTGGCGCTCAGCTGCTGGCGCAGGTTTTTATCCATCAGAGCATTGTATTGGGCCTGTAACTTCTCGCGCTCGGTAGGCGAAATAGTGCGTTCATCCTTGAGCCATTGGGGGTTAAAACTTAGGCTTATGGGCGCTACATAAATAGCCTGTGCGGCGGGCCATGCCTGCAGCGATACCGTCTGCGCCTGATCAAAACCGCGCACTTTTGCTGCGCTGAGCGCCTCGCACCAAGCCGCCAAGGGCGCGCCACTGGCGGTAATAAATAGCAGGCTTAATAAATATGTGCGCATGGTTCACCTCGAATCGAAAGGGCAACTCTAGTGGGAAGCGCATTACTCGGTAAAGTTCGCCGGTAGAGGCGCTTTCGTTATGGGCGCATCTGAGTCGTGTAGATTCATCTGAATTTTACGTGTGCGGCAGCAAACCCTGATGAGTTTTTTGCGATACATCAAGCCTGCGCATCGGGCTTGCTTGAATTCATCGCCACTGCCCCCAGCTTTGGGGTAACCCACCATGAGGACTTAATTCGTTATGCGTCTTGATCGTTTTACTAACCAATTACAAGTGGCACTTTCTGATGCCCAATCGCTGGCTGTAGGGCGCGATCACAACCAACTAGACGGCCTGCATTTATTACACGCCTTGCTCGAGCAACAAGGCGGTGCGGTAAAACCTCTGCTTGCTAGCGCGCAGTTTGATGTTAATCGCCTGCGTCAATTGCTGGTGCAGGGCTTGGATAATTTACCGCGCATTAAAAATCCCACCGGTGAAGTGGCCATGTCGCAGGATTTAGGCCGCTTGTTAAATTTGGCCGATAAAGCCGCTCAACAACAGGGCGATAGTTTTATTTCCAGCGAAGCGGTATTGCTCGCCGCCATGAGCGATGGCAATAACAGCATGGGCAAATTGCTGCTGAGCGTAGGTAAATTAGCCAGCTTACAAAAAGCCATTGAAAAAATACGCGGGGGAGAAAAAGTGGACAACCCGGATGCGGAAAATAACCGCCAAGCCTTAACCAAATATACAGTCGATTTAACCGCGCGCGCTGAAGCAGGTAAGTTAGACCCGGTGATTGGCCGCGACGATGAAATCCGCCGAACCATTCAAGTGCTCCAGCGCCGCACCAAAAATAACCCGGTATTAATCGGCGAGCCCGGCGTAGGTAAAACGGCCATAGTCGAAGGGCTTGCCCAGCGCATTATCAACGGCGAAGTACCTGAAGGCTTGAAAAACAAACGCCTATTATCGTTGGATTTAGGTGCTTTATTGGCTGGCGCAAAATTTCGCGGTGATTTTGAAGAGCGTTTAAAAGCGGTATTAAACGAGCTGAATAAAGAAGAAGGCCGCGTCATTTTATTTATCGACGAATTACACACCATGGTGGGCGCCGGTAAAGCCGAGGGCGCGCTGGATGCCGGCAATATGCTCAAGCCTGCGCTGGCGCGTGGCGATTTACATTGCGTAGGTGCGACCACGCTCAATGAATACCGCCAATATATTGAAAAAGACGCCGCCCTTGAGCGCCGCTTCCAAAAAGTATTAGTGGATGAACCCAGCGAGGCGGACACCATCGCTATTTTGCGCGGTTTAAAAGAGCGTTATGAAGTGCACCACGGTGTGGATATTTCCGACTCCGCGATTATCGCCGCTGCAAAATTAAGCCAGCGGTATATTACGGACCGGCAATTGCCGGATAAAGCCATCGACCTCATCGACGAAGCCGCCAGCCGTATTCGCATGGAGATTGATTCTAAGCCTGAGGAAATGGACAAACTGGAGCGCCGGTTAATTCAATTAAAAATCGAGCGCGAAGCGATTAAAAAAGACGAAGACGAAGCCGCGCGCAAACGCCTGGATAAAATTAATAGCGATATTGAGTTTCTTGAGCGTGAATATTTGCCGATCTGGGGCGCAAAATCCGCGAAAAATTCTGGAAAAAGCTGCTGCAAGAAGCGGCAAGAGATGACCACACCCGACAAGCGCTGGCGGTTAAGAAACTGCGCGCCGGGCGGGCAATTTAGCGCGCAGCCAACCGGAATTGCAATACGGCGCTATCCCCGATTTAACCAAACAGTTGGATTTAGCCAGCCATGCCGAAATGGTGGATATGAAATTGCTGCGCAATCGCGTTACCGATGAAGAAATTGCCGAAGTCGTATCCAAATGGACAGGTATTCCGGTCAGTAAAATGCTGGAAAGGCGAGCGGGAAAAACTCATTCGCATGGAAGCTACCTTACGAGCGTGTGGTGGGGCAGAATGAAGCGGTAATTGCGGTGGCCAATGCGGTGCGCCGCGCACGGGCGGGTTTAAGCGACCCTAATCGCCCCAGCGGCAGCTTTTTATTCCTCGGCCCCACAGGTGTGGGCAAAACCGAACTGTGCAAATCCCTGGCGGATTTCTTGTTTGATTCGCAAGACGCCATGGTGCGCATTGATATGTCCGAATTTATGGAGAAACATTCGGTGGCGCGGTTAATTGGTGCGCCGCCGGGCTACGTGGGTTATGAGGAGGGCGGTTATTTAACCGAGGCCGTGCGCCGCAGGCCCTATGCCGTGGTGTTATTAGATGAAGTGGAAAAAGCCCACCCGGATGTTTTTAATATTTTACTGCAAGTATTAGAAGATGGCCGTTTAACCGATGGGCACGGCCGCACGGTGGATTTTCGCAATACAGTCGTTGTAATGACCTCGAATTTGGGTTCTGATTTAATTCAGGAGCTGGCCAATAATAAATCCTTTGATATGTTGGATTTTGGCGGCGGCGAAACTAGCGAAGGCAATGAACACCGTTATAACGCCATGAAAGAAGCCGTCATGGGGGTGGTAAGCGGGCATTTCCGGCCGGAATTTATTAACCGTATTGATGAAGTGGTGGTATTTCATCCGCTGGAGCGCAAACAAATTCACGGCATTGCGCGCATTCAATTGCAGGGCTTGCACCAACGCTTGGCGGAGCGAGATTTGGCCATTGAACTGTCTGAGGAGGTTATTGATAAGCTAGCAGAGGTAGGTTTTGACCCTGTGTACGGTGCGCGGCCACTCAAACGCGCCATTCAACAGATGATCGAAAACCCCTTGGCCCACGCTATTTTAGCGGGCAAATTTATGCCAGGCTCAGTCATTAAAACCCAGTTAGCGGGCGATAAAATTAATTTTTATAGTTAATTTCGTTCCCGCTGGCAGGGCCTCTTAAGCCACAAAAAAGCCAAGCGAATATTCGCTTGGCTTTTTTGTGGCTTGTATTCTTGTATCGCTGATAGGCGCCATGGGCCGAGTGTCACCCTTAAGCCCATTAAAATTCAACACTTAGCTCTACCACTGGCGCCTTAAGCGGTTGACTTTTGCCCTACAGTTAGCACAATGTCAGGTCGCATCCGCGCTGCCCGTGTTACCGCACAACCCAGGTCGCATTACGAGGGGAAACACCAACCCTGTTACCCCCAGGCATCGGAGGCGAGCTTTGTAACCTCAAAGCGAAAGCTACTGCGTATATCCCCAAAAGCACAGGTGCCGGCAGAGCTACCACATCGCACCGCCCACACACGACAAAATGTCATCGAAGCCAGCTAATCTGGCGTGGGGCAGTATTTTTTTATCACAGATGAGGAACATGACGGTGGAATTACTTTCCGGCGGCGACATGCTGATGCGCGCTTTGGCAGACGAAGGCGTTGAATGCATTTTTGGCTACCCAGGTGGGGCAGCTTTACATATTTACGATGCTTTATTTCGCCAAAAGCATATCCAACATATTCTGGTGCGCCACGAACAAGCGGCCACCCACGCGGCTGATGCCTACTCGCGCTCCACGGGTCGTACCGGCGTAGTGCTCGTCACCTCCGGCCCCGGCGCAACCAATGCCATCACCGGTATTGCCACAGCATATATGGACTCCATCCCAATGGTGGTGATCTCAGGCCAGGTGCCGTCCGATAAAATCGGTGAAGACGCCTTCCAAGAAACCGACATGGTGGGCATTTCCCGGCCTATTGTTAAACACAGCTTTTTAGTTAAAGACGCGCGGGATATTCCCACCATTATCAAAAAAGCCTTTTATATCGCCAGCACTGGCCGCCCAGGCCCGGTTGTGGTGGATATTCCTAAGGACATTACAAGCCCCGCCACCACCTTTGAATATCATTTCCCTGACAAGGTAAAACTGCGCTCTTATACCCCTGCGCAGCGGGGCCACGCCGGTCAAATTAAAAAAGCCCTGCAATTACTCCTGCAAGCCAAGCGGCCGATTATCTATGCCGGTGGCGGTGTTATTCAGGGTAACGCCAGCGCGCAATTGACTGAATTAGCCCGCCGTTTAAACGCACCCGTGACCAATACCTTGATGGGCCTTGGCGCTTTTCCTGGCACCGACAAACAATTTCTCGGCATGCTCGGTATGCACGGCACAGTGGAAGCCAACTACGCCATGCACCACAGTGATGTAATTTTGGCTGTCGGCGCGCGTTTTGATGATCGGGTGACCAACACGCCGAGTAAGTTTTGCCCCTCTGCCAAAATTATTCATATCGACATTGACCCCGCGTCCATTTCAAAAACTGTCGCGGCCGATATACCCATAGTGGGGCCGGTTGATGCGGTGTTGAACGAAATGTTGGATTTGCACAAACACGCTGAGGAAAAACAGGATCAAGAAGCGCTCGCCCTCTGGTGGCAGCAAATTAATGAATGGCGTGATCGCTATGGCCTGTTGGTGAAACCTCGTTACAGCATGGGCGATATGATCAAACCCCAGGAAGTTATTTCCATGTTGTGGGAAGTAACCCAGGGCGATGCCTATGTCACGTCCGATGTGGGCCAGCACCAAATGTTTTCTGCGCTTTATTATCCGTTTGATAAACCGCGCCGTTGGATTAATTCCGGTGGCCTTGGCACCATGGGCTTTGGTTTGCCCGCCGCCATGGGGGTGCAATACGCATTTCGCGATGCCACCGTCGCCTGTGTGACCGGTGAAGGCAGTATTCAGATGTGTATTCAAGAATTATCCACCTGCACCCAATACCATCTGCCCGTCAAAATTATCTGCTTGAACAACCAAGCCTTAGGCATGGTGAAACAGTGGCAGGATATGCAGTACAACAGCCGCTACTCAGAAAGTTTGTACGAAGAATCGCTACCAGATTTTGTGAAATTAATGGACGCCTACGGCCATGTAGGTATTCGCGTGACTAAACGCGAAGAATTGCGTGCAAAAATGGAAGAGTGCTTCGCCATGAAAGATAAAACAGTATTTATGGATATTTACGTAGACCCAACTGAGCACGTATACCCCATGCATATAGCACCGAATGGATCTATGCGCGATATGTGGTTGAACAAAACGGAGCGCACCTAATGAGACGTATTATTTCAGTTTTAATGGAAAACGAACCTGGCGCCCTGTCTCGTGTGGTCGGCCTGTTTTCCCAGCGCGGTTACAACATTGAAAGCCTTACCGTGGCGCCAACGGAAGATCCCACATTATCGCGTATGACGCTCACCACCATTGGTGATGATCATAAAATCGAGCAGATTACCAAACATTTAAATCGCTTAATTGATGTGGTGAAACTGGTAGATTTAACGGAAGGCGCCCACATTGAGCGCGAGTTAATGTTGATAAAGGTGCGTGCGTCCGGCGCACAACGGGCGGAAATAAAACGCTGCGTGGATATTTTTCGCGGCCAAATTATTGATGTAACTGCCTCGGTTTACACCATTCAACTGACCGGCACCAGTGAAAAACTCGACGCTTTTTATGAGGCGGTGGGTGAAGCCTCTATTTTAGAAGTGGTGCGCTCAGGGGTTTCCGGTATCGCGCGCGGTGAAAAAGTACTGGGGCTTTAAATAGTGCTGGGACTTTAGATTGCGACGTGGCTGTAAATAACTGGGGCTATAAATTTAGCCCCAAAGCCTGTAATGAAGAGTGGTTAAAAGTAATTGATGAAGGGCATGGAGGCCCTGCATCACACCAACTGAATATCTTTAAATTCAGCCCAAATAGGGCAGTGGTCGGATGGTTTATCCATTGCCCTTATTTCATAATCAATACCCGCAGCGGATAAATACGGTGTAAGCCCTGTGCTTGCCAAAATTAAATCAATGCGCAGACCCCGTTTGGGATCGTCTTCAAAACCCTTGCTGCGATAGTCAAACCAGCTAAAACGGTCGTCAATACTGGGATTTAGGCTGCGAAAAGTATCTACTAAACCCCACGCCAAAAGTTTATTTAACCAGTCGCGCTCTTCGGGCAAAAAGCTGCATTTGCCGGTTTTTAACCAGCGCTTGCGGTTAACCTCGCCGATACCTATATCGCAATCCTGGTGGGAGATATTCATATCACCCATCAAAATGACGCGCCCCTCCGGCGTGTGGTTGTGTAGATGAGCCAAGGTGTCTTGGTAGAATTTTTCTTTGTTGGGGAATTTAACCGGGTGATCGCGGCTTTCGCCCTGGGGAAAGTAGCCGTTCAGAATATGTACGGGCTTGCCGTCTTGGCTGTTAAATTCTGCGGTGATAAAACGTTTTTGTGCATCAGCACCGTCTTGAGCAAAACCTTTGGTGACGGACACAGGTTTGGTTTTCGATAAAAGAGCAACGCCGTAGTGAGTTTTCTGCCCAATAAATTCACAGTGGTAACCAAGATCATTTATTTCCTGTACCGGAAACTCACCATCCGTCACTTTGGTTTCCTGAATGCCAATAACGTCGGGAGCATGGACGCGGATGGTTTCCTCCAGTTGATGCAAGCGAATACGAATACTGTTGGTATTAAAGGAAATGCATTTCATAAGCGGTGACCCGTATAAAAAAATAAGCCCGGCATTGCCGGGCTATAGAATGTGGTTGCAACAGGATTAAAAATTGGCGACTTTCTTTTGGCTCTGTTCTTTGAGGAGCTTGGAAAAGTCCACCAAAATTGCCCCAGCTTCAGTCAGTAATGCATCTTTGCTTGGGTCAATTTTGCTGTGCGGCGTTGACTGTTCGGCTTCGGCTTTGTCCTCTTCAGCTTTTTGCGCTGCTCTAAACTCGGCTAGGGTTTTGTATTCTGTTTCACCTTTGATTTTGCGACGCTTGTTCTCCAGGATCATACTTTTGGTTTCCATATCAGTTTTCTCCTGTTCGCGCACTTTTTCATTGAGTGAAACAGTTTTTTTCGCTTTGATCTCCGCCGCTAATTTAATTTGTTCCTCTAAAAATACATAGTCGGGTTTAACGGCTGCGCGTTGTTGGTGGCGCTGGGTTAACTGGGGAATAATCTGCGAGAAATCATAGTAACTTTCATGGCTGGCAGGGCGAATTTGATCCCAGGGCAGCGCGGTGTTATAGGTAGATTCACCCACTTCTTCGTTGTCAATTTGGTTGGGCATCAACACATCAGGCACTACACCTCTGTGTTGTGTACTGGCGCCGGAAACACGGTAAAACTTAGACTCGGTCAATTTAAGTTCACCCTCTGGCAGTTTGCTTAGCAGCTGCACAGTGCCTTTACCAAAAGACTGGGAGCCGACAATTAAGCCGCGTTGGTAATCTTGAATAGCACCTGCAAAAATTTCTGAGGCTGAGGCACTTAAGCGGTTGATCATAACCACCAGTGGGCCTTTATATAGGGCTTCAGCGTAGGAGCGATTTTCGCGGTGAATCTGCCCGTTAGCATCGCGAATTTGCACAACTAAACCAGGGTCGATGAACAGCCCTGTCAGCTGGGTGGCTTCCTGCAGGGAGCCGCCGCCATTATTGCGTAGGTCAAGCACTATGCCTTCGACATTTTCTTTTTGTAGCTCACCAATTAAACGAGCCACATCACGGGTGGTGCTGGTGTAATTAGGGTCACCGTCTTTGGCGGCTTTAAAGTCGATGTAAAACGTCGGCAGATTAATAACACCGATTTTTTTCACCTTATCGCCATCTTTAACTTCGATAACCGCTTTTTGCGCAGCTTGATCTTCCAGCTTGACTGTGTCGCGGGTGATCACAACTTGTTTGGATTGCCCTTCAGCAGACTGCACATCGAGTTTAACTTGTGTGTTTTTCTTGCCGCGAATTTGATCCACTACTTCGTCCAGGCGCCAGCCTAAAACATCCACCGGTTCAGAATCCTTGCCTTGGCCAACACCGATAATTTTATCGCCGGGTTTTAATTGCCCCTGCCGAGCAGCTGGGCCGCCGGGAACAAGGCGCACGACTTTTGTGCTTTCATCTTCCGACTGCAATACCGCACCTATGCCTTCTAAAGACAGACTCATGCTAATGTTGAAATTTTCTGAGGTGCGCGGAGAAAAATAGTTGGTGTGAGGATCGTACAAAATAGTTAAGGAGTTGATAAAGGTTTCAAATACATCTTCGCTGTTTTGCTGCTGAATTCTTGCCAATTGATTTTTGTACCTGCGCAGCAGCGTTTCAACGGATTTTTCGGTGGTTTTGCCGGAGAGTTTTTGATTGAGAATGCTTAAGCGAATGCGTTGATCCCAAATGGTATCGGCGTCCTGAGCATTTTTAGGCCAGGGCGATTTATCGCGCTCAACTTCAATAACTTCTTGTGTAGTAAATTCGAATTTTTTATTGGGTTCGCCCAGGTATTTAATGACCCACTCAAGGCGCGACTCCATGCGCTGCTTCAGTGTACGGTATATGGCAAAGCCATTTTCTAAATTGCCTGCTTTGATGTCGTCGTCAAACTGGTGGCGGAAACGGTTAAAGCTGCTGATGTCCGACTGTAAAAAATACATCCGCGACGCGTCGAGGCTTTCAAGGTATTTATCGAGAAACGCCTCTGATAATTGGTCGTCAATAGGCAGGTTGCGGTAGTGACGGGTAGATAACATCTTGACAACGTCTTTGATGGTGGCCGACTGCACCTGGGTCGGTTGTAGCTGGCTTACAGTTTCTGCAAAACAGGAGAGGCTTAAAAGACCACTTAGAGCAAGTGCGGATAAAGTCTTAGACATTAGCAAGGGATTACCCCATCAAAATTGTTAGTTTAAGTCTCTGCGAGGGCTCGATCTTGGCAACTGAGCTGCTCGCAAAGCAGTACCTCAAGTGTAAGTAAATCAGCGGCATTTAGTAACCGCCTGGTAAAGACTTTTCACCACTCACCGCCGGATTCAAGTACAAATTCACGCTGTAAATACTGGGGGTACCGAATTGCGGGTGGGATGGGCCTCAGTATGGCGATCGTACGGCTGTTCGTTATGTTCAATGGCGCCATAACCGTGGCTAATTTGTTTGTCTTTACGAGATATTTTTGATTGCCGAATGCTTATAAGTTCCTCGTGTTGCCCAATGGAATTCCCGCCCGCTCCCGATTCTCCACACAGGTTTGTCTAAGCGCCTATTTGTAATAGGTCCATAAGACATTCGTGTTCCTGTGGCGTTACAGGTACCACCGATAGTCGAGGTTGTTTGAAAATCCCAAGGTTTTCTAAAGCGGCCTGCTGCTTAATGCTTTTCACAGCCAATCCTTGAGGCAGTCTGTGTTCCAGTTGAATGTCTACACAGAACCAACGCGGATTATCGGCCTGGGCTTTGGCGTCAAAGTAGGGGGATTGGGGATCAAATTGGGCCGGGTCTGGATAGGCGGCTCGGCAAATACGCGCTACGCCGTAAATACCCGGCGTCGGACATTGGCAATGATAGATAAACACCCGATCGCCCACTGCGGTGTCGTCGCGTAAAAAGTTGCGTGCCTGGAAGTTGCGGATGCCATCCCACACGCCAGTTTGGCCGGGGGCTGCAGCAAGGTCGGCCACCGAATATACCTGCGGTTCTGTCTTGAATAGCCAATAACGCATAGTTTGCTAGCTGTTTGACGTTGGAGTGGGAAGGGCGGAGTTGACTTCAGTCTTCTTGTACCCATACCCAGCGCAGCGGTTCACCAAAATCATCAGTAATCAATTTCTTTTTCGGCCTGGGTTTATAGACGGAGCTTTTACCGCGCTTGCGGGCGTCGAGTGTACGCATAACCTCATCTAATGGTGTGCGCTCCTGCCGAGGTGCTGATTCGCTTTGCATTGTATAGGGGTTGGTATTGTCCCTAAAGCCTGAAATGCCCCGCGGTATATCCGCAACTTCGCCGCCCTGAACCAAGTACTGGGCTACATCGGCCGCGAGCTCGGCGCGAATTTGGGCTTTGGTTTTGATGGGTTGCATAGCGGCGGTAAGGAAGATAAGCCCTCAAGACTAACCTTGTTATAGCCTACAGGGAAGCGTTGTGGCTAATTTTTACGTGGCTATTTGAGCTTAAGACCGGTTGAGGTTAAGACAGGCAAGTTGAATTTAAGCCCAGCAAGTGGAGGCTTAGTCCATCAGGTCTGAGAAAAAAGTGTGTGCCCCGCAAGATGTTACCAATGTGTTACCGTGTGTAAAAATCTGTGTAACTAAAGTGCGCAGTTTTAGCCTCAGCCTGGGTCGCAAAAGTAGTGCTTGATCCATCGCGTGTGCAGTGAAATAGCTGTATTGACTATAAAATATGGGTCTCTGCTGGATCGCCCAAATTTGCTGCTGCGCGAAAAAGTTATAAGAAATCGCAAAATAATACTTGCCATCCTCGGAATGGGTGTTACCATTTGTAACGTGAAGTAACAAATCTTCACTAGCAAGCCGGCTGCTTACCCGGCAGATCGGTTCAACTGACCTTAGTTAGAGGAAACTTTCCATGAAAAAGTTACTATCCATTTTCACTTCTGCACACTCTGCAAGTGATGTTTCAACAAAAGATAGCTGGCATACCCCCGTTAACGAAGTTTTAGCGTCTGTGAGAACTTCTGATAACGCCAGTGAAGCGACAAACATTCGAGCCAGTTCTTCTGGTTTGCGTGGTCGACTACCTTACTTTCCTGGCTTGCTGGCCTGATAAGGTTCTAGAGTTGCGTCCTCGGGCGCAACTCGTTTCCACCTCGTTCATTTCAATCTTGGGATTGGCATCTGTGCGAGGAAGAATTTAAATCCCGGTTTCTAGAAGGGAGCTTCTCAAAGATCACCTGCTAAGCGGCGTTGAACGATACAGGCACCGCATGCTTGGCGCTGGCTAATTTGCAGAATGGTAGGTCTAGGGTTCTGGCTGGGGCGGCGCTATTGGCGCGTGCGCTGGCGGCAGGGATGCTTAAAATGTTGCATATCGTTGGCTATCAATCCTGCTGGGCTTTGATTAATAAGGGCGTAAATGCGGCCTGTAAGCCTTCAGCGCATTTGAGTGTTTTAATCTCTTCGAATAATTGCCCGGCCTGCTGGTAGTGGCGCTGCAAATACATAAGCCATTGTTTTAAACGGTTACCTAGGTGTTTGCTGGGATAATCGGGCAGTGTATTGAGGTGATATTGCCAGATGAGATGGACTATGTTTTCCCAGGTGAGAGGCGCGTAGTCTTCACCGGCCAAGAATGCTTTTATCTGCAGTGCTAGATCTGGCTTTGCCAGTAGTGGGCGGCCTAGCATAACGTCCGTGCAGCCTGATTCGGCACGGCACCGCTTAAAATCATCTAAATCCCAAATATCTCCATTGGCCACAACGGGAATGTTCAAGGCGGCGTTGATCTCACCTATGGCATCCCAAAATGCGGGCGGTTTATAGCCGTCTGTTTTACTTCGCCCATGCACCACCAGCTCCTGTGCACCAGCTTCGGCGATGGCGAGTGCATTTTCCACATAGCCTTGGCGAGCTAAGTAGCCCAGGCGCATTTTGGCGGTTACGGGTATGTGGCTAGGCGTGGCTTGGCGCACAGCATTCACTATTTCGAACAGGGTAGTCGGTTCCTGCAGTAGGCAAGCCCCACCCCTGTGTTTGTTGACGGTTTTAGCGGGGCAACCAAAATTGAGGTCTATGCCTGGAGCGCCCAGCATGGCGGCCCGGGCGGCATTTTCGGCCAGGGCCTGGCTGTCACTGCCAAGCAGCTGAACGCGCACGGGTACGGCAATGGGATGATGTAATTCAGGGCAGAGGCGCAGGAATAGTTTTGCGGGCAAGAGAGTGTGGGTGACGCGAATGAATTCAGTTACGAATAAATCAATGCCGCCAATCTGACTGTAGAGGGCGCGCAGGTAGGGGTCAACTACACCCTCCATGGGTGCCATTAGAATTCGCATTGTGTGCCTTTGAATGGTGTGGGCCGTTTTACGGCGCGCAAGTGTATCACCCCGGCTGTGGCGGATTTGCGTTGGGCTTGCACAAGACTTAGCCAAAACCGCGATTTTGCACTGCAAAATCCCTGCAATTGCCGTCTTTTGAGGTGGTTTTTCTTGCTCTTTACCGGGTTAATTCATTATCGTATGCGCCCCTATAGCCCCCGGCAAAAATCAGTGTTAGCTGAAGTGCGGGACCGATAGTAGGTTGAGTGGAATTCTGCATGGTAAGTCCTAAGCTTTCGTACACACATGCCGCTAAAAAATTGGCGGTTGAGGGCTGGATGATCACTTGCGCCATGGCAATTTCTTGCCTTTCAAACATTAGTTTTTGCGCGATGGAATTAAAAAAGGCAGTGTAATCACTGCCTTTTTTAGTTTTGTCGCGCTGCAAAATATCAGTTGCCTGAGGGTGGCTGTTCACTTTGGAGAGAAAAATGATTAGACGTACAAAGATTGTAAGTACATTGGGCCCCGCCTCGGATGAACCCGGTGTATTGGAACGCTTAATAGTGGCAGGAGTGAATGTTGTACGCTTGAATTTTTCCCACGGCAGCCCGGAAGATCATCTGCAGCGCTGCCAGTTGGTGCGCGAGTTGGCCGCTAAGCACAATGTGTATGTAGCTGTATTGGGTGATTTGCAGGGGCCTAAAATTCGTATTTCACGCTTTGCCAATGGCCCAATTAAATTGGCGGTGGGCGATAAGTTTGTGTTGGATGCTGCCTTGGCGAAGGATGCAGGCGATCAAAATTGTGTGGGTATCGACTATAAAGAGCTACCCAACGATGTAGTCGCTGGGGATTTGTTGCTGCTAGATGATGGTCGTGTAGTTTTTAAGGTGGAGTCGGTTGTAGGTTCCAAGATCTTCTGTGAGGTGACGGTAGGCGGTAAGTTGTCGAACAACAAGGGCATTAACCGCCAGGGCGGTGGTTTAACCGCGCCAGCTCTCACAGATAAAGATCTTGCGGATATTAAAACGGCCGTGGCCATCGGGGTGGATTACCTTGCCGTTTCCTTCCCCCGCAGCGCAGAAGACATGAACCTTGCCCGCCGTTTGGTGAAAGAAGCCGGTGGCGATATCGCACTGGTTGCCAAAATTGAGCGTGCTGAAGCGGTGGAGAGTGACGATGTATTGGATGCGATTATTATGGCCTCCGATGCGGTCATGGTGGCTCGCGGTGATTTGGGTGTAGAGATTGGGGACGCGGCATTAATAGGTGTGCAAAAACACATTATTGATCGCGCCCGTACCCTCAATCGCGGCGTAATCACCGCAACCCAGATGATGGAATCCATGATCAGCAGCTCATTGCCCACCCGTGCAGAGGTATTTGACGTGGCGAACGCCGTGTTAGATGGCACTGACGCGGTGATGCTGTCGGCCGAAACTGCGGCTGGGCAATTCCCGGTGGAAACTGTGGAGGCTATGGTGCGTATTATTGTCGGTGCCGAAAAACACCCTCAGTCTAATAAGCCGCTGAGCCGCGCAATGCCGAAACATATGGCCATCGACCAAGCTATTGCGCAAGCGGCCATGCACACGGCGAATAATATGCCCGGGGTTAAAGCAATTGTTTGTTTGACTGAGACGGGCTCAACTCCATTGCTTATGAGCCGGTACGGCACACACTTGCCCGTGTTTGCCTTCTCTCGTCATGAAAATTCACTGCGCCGCGCCGCCTTATACCGAGGCGTTGAAACCATTCGTTTTGACAGTGATTCAGTCAATTACGTGGATGCCAATGAGTGGGCAGTAGGCAAGCTCATTGAGCGCGGCGTACTCAATGAGGGTGATTTGGTCATTATCTCCAAAGGGGATGTGGCCAACGTGGTGGGTGGTACGAATACCCTTAAGATTGTGGAAGTCGGCAAGCCCATTGCTAAGGGCTAAGAGCTAATTTCCGCCGTCATCCCGCGGCCGGGGGTTGTTTGTCATCCTCCGGCTGATCCCACCCTAAGGCCACGCGGATCTTTTTTTCCAAGGTGGCTGTGTCTATGGGTTTGACTATGTAATCCGTGATGCCCTGACCTATAGCCTCGCGGATTTTGGCGGCCTCGCTGATGGAGGTCACCATCATAAAATGAGTGTCTTGGAATTTAGCGAGCTGTTTAATTTGTTTGCGTACTTCAAGGCCAGTTAATTCGGGCATATCCCAATCACACAGCACCAGGTCATAGGCCGGAGAGTTGTTTTGCAGTGCGTTGAGCGCCTCTCGGCCATCCTTAACGCTGTCAATTTTTTTGATCCCCAGGTCGCTCAGTATGCCTCTGAGCATCATCATCGAATCAATACTGTCATCGGCAACTAATACCAGGGCATCGGCAAGGGGAATGGGGTCTTTGCGCCGAATAGCCTTTTTAACCGGCGCGGCAGGTGTGGTATTGGCGACAGGGGTGGGGGCTGTTTTTGTCGCGCTTGCGACAAGTTTGCCTAAGGCGCCATCAAGAATTTTAAGCGTCGCGGCAAGTTCCGCCACTTGCTTGTCATCCTGCAGCGTTGCTTGGGTTTTGGCCATTGCCGTGCGTTGCCGCTGCAGTAAGGTGACCACCAGCTTAAGTTCCTTGGGGTCAAGCGCAGACATAAACCACCTCGCTCACGGGTACCTCCGGGTATGTAGTGTCGATTCCTAACGAATTGGCCTTGGGTGTGCAATATAGCTAGGGTTTACCCGTTTGCTCACCTTGTAGGCTGGCTAAAGTTTTTTGCATAGAGGCATAGTAGTCGTCGGTTAGGGTTCGGCTGGTGTCGCGGCGCTCCTTGGATTTGCGGCGCTTGCGGTGGAAGAGATCCAGTGGCATTTCTCTGCAGGGATCGGCATCCTGACGACGGTCGCGGCCTTTGCGGCGATTAACAAATATAATGCTCGAACTCATAAAATACCCAAACCCAAAGGGACTGCACGGTTAAAAACTGGCGACTTTCATCTTAAATGCTAGCTGAGAAAATGGCCTTGATGAAATTTTTGCCCCATTAAATCAGATCGCGAGAATGACCCTATGACTGAGCACGCAATTCAGCAAAAACTGCAAGAGGCGTTTTCACCGGCCGTGTTGCAGGTTGAAAACGAAAGCCATAATCACAGCAGTAGGCCAGGCAACAACACCCATTTTAAGGTGACCCTGGTGAGTGAAGCCTTTAGTGGTTTAAATCCGGTGGCCCGTCACCGCGCCGTTTATGCGGTGTTAAAAGAGGAGTTGGCCAATGGTGTACACGCGCTGGCGTTACATACCTTTGCTCCAGGGGAGTGGCAGGGGGAATCGCCCGCATCACCCCGCTGCATGGGGGGGCGAAAAAAAATGAATTGATAGCTCTGCGCTCTGGTGCGCGCAGGGTGCACTTTTTCATATGGCTCTAATTTCCGTTTACAGCGCTAATGTACATCTAAAGCCCCAACTTCTATTTAAGGCGCTGGGTTTAGTCCCGGCAGTCTGTTGAATGGTTATCTGCCAGGTCGCCAACCTATTTCAACAGCCCCTAAAGAGCACCGTCGAAATCTAGTTGCCGCCAAGCTTCATAGGCCATAACAGATGCTGCATTGGATAAATTCATACTGCGGCTGCCGGGGCGCATGGGGATGCGCAGGCGTCGCTCTGGCGGCGCCATATCTAACACAGCAGGCGGCAGACCCCGCGATTCGGGGCCGAATACCAGAGCGTCGCCCGCGGCAAATTGTACCCGGGTGTAATGTTGTGAGCCTTTGGTGGTGATGGCAAACCAGCGGGCCGGTGCAAGCTCGCGTAAAAATGTCGCCCAATCAGCATAAATTTTAATGTCTTTCCACTCGGCGTAATCCAAACCGGCCCGCCGCAGCTTTTTATCGTCCAGCGCAAAACCCAAAGGCTCAATTAAATGCAGCTGGCAGCCAATATTGGCACATAGCCGAATGATATTACCCGTATTGGGTGGAATTTCCGGTTCGAATAACACTAGGTGAATCATATATAAGTAAAACTGCAGAAAAAGAGCGAAATCCAAAGTGCTGGCTATACTAAAGGAAATTCGGCAAATATCAATTTGTGTGCCGACAATTGAGAAAATAACAACAAAAAACTTGCGCAGGATGAAAAAGGGGTCTACGCCGTGTTGTTAAGAGTAAATCAGGCTCAGCCTCAACGCCTCGTTGGATTGGAGTTGCAAGCCGATGGCATAGCGGTCGCGGTGAAAGCGGTAAAAAACCAATTACCGCATATTGAGCGCTTGGCTTTTTTACCGGGTGAAGACGATAAGCAGCGCTTCGCGCAACTGCGTGACTATGTTAAGCAAAATAAACTCAAAAACAAACCGTGCAATTTGGTGTTGCCGCAAAACCGCTATCAATTGTATTTGCTGGAGGCGCCCGATGTGCCAGCGGCGGAGCTGGCCAATGCCATGAAGTGGCGACTGAAAGATTTGGTTAACCAGCCGCTGGATCAATTAGCCGTGGATGTTTTTCACGTGCCTAACGATGGTGCCCGCGGCAACCGAAAAATGATTTATGTCGTGGTAGTGAATAAGAGTTATCTGCAGGAATTAATTGAGTATGTCCAGCAGAGCGAACTTAAGTTATTGGCTATTGATATTGCTGAACTGGCGCTACGCAATCTCGCTATTTATTTGGTGGATCCGCAATTTGATCAGCGCGGTGTCGCCATTGCGCGGGTGCGGCAAGGCGCAGGTTCGGTCTCAATTTATCGAGCGGGCGATATGTATTTGTCGCGGCAATTTGATTTAGCCTACGGTGGCGGTTTATTGGATGACCTGCCAGCAGAATCCTTGGCGCTGGAATTACAGCGCTCGGTTGATTATTACGAACGGCAAATGGGCCAATTAAGCCCTGCGGTGGTGTACCTCGGGGGTGAAAATATTGCGGATGAAAAAATCACCGATAGCCTGCGTAAGATTTTGTCAGTGCCTTTGCAGTATTTAGATTTTTCAGGCGCTGTCAGCCTAGAAAGTGAATTTGAAAGCGGAATTATGCAGCTTGGCCTGGGTGCTTTAGGTGCGGCCATGCGCCAGGAGTTTGCCTAGCATGCAACAGGTCAATCTTTATTTAAAGGAATTAAGGCCTAAGTTTGACCCTTTTGCTGCTCGTCCCTTATTGATGTTTATCGGCGCTGTTTTCGCGTGCTTGCTTGTGTGGACTGGTTTTGCCCACAGCCGCGTTAGCAGTATGCAGGTGGCGGTGGATGCTGCCGTTGCGGATGTGCGCAATGAGGAAGCTAAATTAAGTCGTCTTAAAGTATTAGGTAAACCCGGTGATAAAACTCAGCTGGAGGAATCCGCTAGCCAAGTGCGTACGGCAATTGATAATCGCGAATTTATCAAGCATTTAATCGGTAGCAATACCTTCGGTAATGATCGAGGTTTTTCTATCTTGCTCACGGCATTATCGCAAGCTGCATTAAAAGACTTGTTTTTGCGTGAATTTGGCGTGAGTGCCGGTGGTAGGAATGTGTATCTGCAGGGGATCACCACGCGAGTGGACGCAGTGCCGGAATACATCAAAATGTTACAGCAGAATGCCGCCATGGCACAGGTCAATTTTGGCATTTTAAAGTTATTGAAAACGCCAAGCGGGCAAATTGAATTTAGCTCGGGGGAATGGGATGAAAAAATTATGGGTACTCAATTGCTTGATACCAATCAGCCTGCGTCTACTGTAGGGCAGAGCCGCTAATCGTATGCACGCACAGGTAAAACACTGGGAGAAGGTATTTAATGGTTTGCTGGTGCGTGAGCGCCTGCTGGTGGCTTTTTCTGTATTGGCAGCGGTCTACATGATATTTGAGTTAGCACTTCTAGGCCCGGCCCAGCGCCACTACGCTCAACTAGCAGCTGATGTGGAGACACAAAAAAAACAATTTGAATCGCTCAAAGCTGAAGAAGTGGTATTAACCAAAGTGCTCACCACCGATCCTGCACTGATGCTAAAAAAAGAATATGAGCAGTTGAGTGTACAGCTTGAGGCGTTGGATAAAGAAATAATTGACTTATCCGCAGGCTTGGTCTCCGCAGGTCAGCTTGCAGCGATGGTACAGGAAGTATTGTTGTTGACGGATGGATTACAGCTGGAGCGTTTAACCACTGAACCGCCAGTTTCAATTGCTTTGCCGGGGGATAGCGTGGCCAGTCAGGATAAACAGGCTAAAACAGTAAAAGCGGCGGCATCGCAATTGCGCATTTATAAACAATATGTCTCGCTGCAGTTAAAAGGTAATTATTTTCAAATTTTAAATTACTTGAAGCGTTTAGAGGCAACTCGCTGGCGCTTTTATTGGGAGGCATTGTTTTATCAAGTCAGTGGGCATCCTGATGCCTTGGTGGAAATTCGTGTGTATAGCCTATCCCTAGAGCGGCCCGGCCATGATTAAATCCCTCATCGGCTTAATGACGACCCTGACGTGCATAGGTTTGCAGGCAGAAGAAGCCGTATTAAAAGATCCTACTGCGCCTTTTAATAGCGCGCGCAGTGCACCTGTAAATGGTCCGCGCACAGCGCCCAAAAATACTGGCCCGCGTTGGACATTGGACGGGGTTTTAATCAGCGCGGAAGGTAAAAAAGCGCTTGTGAATGGGCGTTGGTATAAGGAGCAGGATCACATTGACGGTTGGCAGTTGGTGCAGGTGGATACCGCTGCTGTTGTGCTCAAACAGGCGAGTAAAACCCAGCGTATTTTGCTTTTTCCCAGCCTGACTAACACTACGCTAACTCTAAAGCCGGAGTCATAAATGCTCATGTGGTATGAACAATGGAAGCCGCACTGCCTTACCTATATGCGGCCAATAACAATAAACCCACACCTGGCAGCCATGCTCAGATTAATTCAATGTGTGAAATTGGCTTGCTTGGGTTTACTGTTCTGCACCCTGGTGAGCGGTTGCGCGAATACAAAAAATTCTTCGACGCAGCTGGATGCTGAAATTGATAAATTAACCGCCCAGGATAAGACCTCTGTTCCGCAAGAAGTACAAAATGCTGTATTGGATAATCGGTTGGATGCGCGCACGGGTCCGCGCCGTTTTGATGTTGCAGTGAATAATATGGCGGCGCGCACCTTTTTTAACGCTTTGGCTGCCGATGCGGGCGTCAATATAGTGACCGATCCTGATGTGGCCGGAACCGTAAGTTTGCAATTGCGGCAGGTGACATTGGATGAGGTGTTGGATGTTAGCCGCGATATGTTTGGTTATGAATATCAAAAACAAGGTGGCATTTATACAGTGTACGCGCGTCAAATGCGCACCCAGGTGTTTCAAATTAATAATATTGATGTGGCTCGCCGCGGCCAAACCGATACTCAGGTGAATATAGGCTCAACGGCCAGCAGTGCCTCAAATAACGCATCGAGCAATTCATCGGCTAATTCAAGTGGCGGTGAATCTGCGGGCAAAGAGTCTGCTAGCAGCGAAAATAATTCTGGCGCTCGGGTACAAACCAAACACGAAAGCCATTTTTGGGCTGATCTGCAAAATTCGCTGGATGCCATTGTGGGTTCAGAAGAAGGGCGCTCCGTTATAGTCAACCCGGCGGCCGGTTTGGTGGTGGTAAAAGCCTTGCCTAAAGACGTGAATGCGGTGCGCAATTTTTTAGAGAAATCTGAGTTAAGTATTAAGCGCCAGGTAATTTTGGAAACCAAAATACTGGAGGTGCGATTAAACAATGGCTTTGAGGCCGGAGTTAACTGGAATGCCATTAGTGGCCAGTTGGTGTACGGCTACAATGTCCAGCCCGGATTTGGCATTAATGGAGATGGCGCAACCGTTGATCGCTGGCGTAATTGGGGCGATGTCAATCGCAGCTACACCGATGCTCAGGGAGTAGATACCACCATCGGCAGCACATATGCAGAGAAAACCGGAGGCGTTTTTGCGTCCATGCTGCAGGTGAATGATATTTCCAAATTGTTATCGCTGTTAAAAACTCAAGGTGATGTACAGGTTTTATCGAGCCCGCGTGTGAGTACGGTGAATAATCAAAAGGCGGTTATTCGCGTAGGTTCGGATGAATACTTCGTTACCGGTATTACCAACAACACAACCTCCAGTGCCGCTGCTACGACCAATTCGCCCAATATCGAATTGGCGTCTTTTTTCAGCGGGATTTCCCTCGATGTTACGCCCCAAATTGCCGACAACGGCGATGTAATTTTGCATGTTCACCCCATGGTAAGTGATGTGCAGGACCAGCAAAAAAACCTCACGGTAGGCGATCAAAAATTTTCCTTACCCTTGGCGCTGCGGGAAGTGCGTGAAAGTGATTCTATAGTGCGCGCGCGCTCAGGGCAGGTTGTGGTGTTGGGTGGCCTGATGCAGGAAACCAGCAAAAAGCTAAATGGTAAGCGGCCTTTGCTGGGTGATATACCGCTTGTGAGTACTCTATTTAAAACCAAGAGTTCATCGGGCAATAAAACAGAATTGGTGATTTTGATGCGCCCTGTGGTGGTGAGTGAAAATACCTGGCAGGATCAATTAAAGGATGAGTCTGAGCGATTTAAAGCCCTAACCGAAGAGCTGCGCAAGAGGTAGTTATGTACCTAAAATTTTTTGGCTTTAAAGAGTTACCCTTTTCACTGACGCCGGATACGAGTTATTTTTACGCGTACCACAGCCATCAAAATGCCCTCAATACACTGCTGGTGGCGTTAAACAATAGCGAAGGTTTTATCAAAATCGTCGGTGAGGTCGGCACAGGTAAAACCCTGTTGGGGCGCTTATTGTTAAAAAAGCTGCATTCTTCTCGATTTGTTACTGCTTACATACCTAATCCTCACCTAAGCCCGGACGAGCTTAAACTAACGCTGGCGCAAGAAATTGGTGTGCCTGACTGCACTCACATTCCGCATTTCCAATTGTTGGGCCATATCAGCCGGCGGTTAATTGAGCTTGCCGTGCAAAAAAAACGTGTGGTGTTGGTGCTGGATGAAGCTCAGACCATGCCGCGAGAAACTATAGAGTCCCTGCGTTTGCTGACGAATTTGGAAACCGAAAAGCGCAAATTATTGCAAGTGGTTATGCTCGGCCAGCCTGAGCTGGATGATTTGTTGGCGCGGAAGGATTTGCGTCAATTAAAGCAGCGCATAGTATTTTCAGAAATGCTCAAGCCTTTAGGCTTTTCTGCACTCTGTTCTTATATTCATTTTCGTTTACATGCGGCCAATCCAACCGCGGCTCAACTATTTGATTGGTGTGCATTAATGCTGCTTTATGCAGCGAGCGGTGGTGTGCCGAGGTTGATTAATCTTTTGGCTCATAAATCACTTTGGTCCGCCTATGGGCGCAACCAACTACGGGTAACCTGGCGTGATGTGCGCACCGCAGTGCAAGACACACCTGAATCAAAACCCGTATTGCGTTGGTTGCTTGGCGATAATAGGGTGAAATATTGGCTGACCTATGGAGTGGCTGCACTTAGTGGCGCTTTGGTGCATTGGTTGGGTTATTAAATGCGGGCGGCTGTCAGACATTATTGGGGGTAAGGCGTGAGCTTAATCAATGACGTGTTGGAACAAATTGATGCGCGCGCTCCTGTCGTGGAGCCTGAGCGAGTAGCTATTGAGCCGTCACATTACGCCTACAATACACGAAAAATATTTACACTGCCGCCGAGCGTAAAAATAGCTGCCTTGGCGGTGTGTGGATTTTTAACGGGCTATGCTGTGCAGGCTTTGGTGCAATCACCTGCCAAACCTGAGCCGCCATTATTAAATTTACCGCAGGTTGCTCAGCTTTCACCGCTAAATAATCCGCCCGCAGGCATTGAAGCAACAATCCCCGCTGCTAGGGTTGAAGCGGCGCACGAGGTATCACTAACCGGGCAGCTAAATCCTGTTAATTCATTAAGTGCGCCGCAGGCTAGTGTTGAAGAAACAGCGCTTTTGGCGCAGGCGAACCAGTATATTTTAGCGGATCGTTTAACCTTTCCTCCTTTGCAAAATGCTTATCAGGTGTACCGCGAGCTATTGATAAAAAATCCTAGCCATCCGGCTGCCTTAGAGGGAATTGCTCGCATCAAACAGCGCTACCTTGCTTTAACAGCTGAGGCAATTGCGCAGGGGGCGCGGGAAAAGGCCCTGCGTTATATTGAACGAGCTGAATTTGTTGGGGTTGAAAAACAAGAATTAAATAACTTGCGCGAACAGTTGCCGCTATCCATGCCTATGGAGATAGCGGCAATTACCGAACAAACAAACAAGGGGCAAGAACCCGTTAGCGTGCCTATTTCAAATGTTGCATCTACCGCGCTTGCTACACCTGCTGAGCCGGTTCGCACCAATTTAATTAATCCACCGGTTACTCGCTTGAGTGCAATAGATAAAAACGCCAATGCGGCAGGCGTGAGCGAAGCGGCATTTTTAGCTGGCCTTGCTGAGGATAAAAGCAGTGAGCAGCAAGCCATAGTATTTATTAAATCCCGCGATAACTCAGTGGATACGGTGCGTTGGTTGGCGCGCCGTTGGGTAAATGCCCAGGAGTGGCTACCCTTATTGGATTTGATGACAATCCCGAGTGCGCTAAATAGTACTGAGCGAGAGGTATTTCGTGCTCAGGCACTTTTAGGCTTAAAAAATTACCCTGAGCTTATTAGTTGGTTACAAGGGATTCATAATCTTCAGCAGCCAGAATTACAACGCATCCTTGCTGTAGCCTTGCAGAAAACAGGCCGAGAAGCGGATGCCTTGGGAATATACCAGCATTTAGTGGCCTTACACCCTGAAAATTCGGGGCTTTGGTTGGCCGTGGGGTTAAGCGCCGATAATTTAAGTAATCATACTCTGGCCCGTGAGGCCTTTTTTCGTGCGCAGCAAATAGGTGGGCATAGTAAAACCGTGAATGATTTTCTCAGCCGTAAACTTGCAGCGGCCACGCCCTAATGGCTGGCTGAAATAGCTTAAACATTTTTATAGCGCTGCTCAGGTAGGAATTGCACTATCAGAGTGAAACGATAAGGTTTTAACAGGCGCCTATTAAGCATAGGGTTTAATGCAGCACAAATCGTGATGGTAGGGCAATCTACTCGCTGTGCGGAAGCAATGAATACATATCGTTTCAGACCGTCAAAAAGAGGGACTTTTTTGACTGGCCTACTTAGGATGTATTCACTGGGTGTCTGAAATGATATGTATTCATTGCTGGTGTCTAGGTAGTAATAGTGGCAGGTTGTGGATAACAAACAATGTGATGGATGCGGATGGTGCAATTGATAGCGCTGTTTGAGCGAGGTGTAATTATGGGGTTGGAGAGGCTATGCAGCAGCGTATACGCATAGGTGATATTTTAGTTGCACAGCAGATTATCAGTCAGGATCAGCTGCGCTTAGCGTTGGAGGGGCAAAAAAACACCGGCAATAAGCTTGGTAAGCAGCTTATTGTGATGGGCTTTATTGAAGAAAACACACTTTTATCCTTTTTATCTAAACAATTAAATTATCCTTTTGTTGAGTTAAAGCAGTTTCGCTTTGATCGAGATCTCATCCAGACTTTGCCTGAGACCTATGCACGGCGCTATCGTGTGTTGGTGCTGAAGCAAGAGTCCGACGGCATATTATTGGGTATGGCCGACCCTACCGATATTTTTTGTTTAGACGAACTGCAGAAAGTTCTGCGCGCGCCGATCCGCCCTGCGGTTGTGCGCGAATCGGAATTAATGGATATTTTGGATACGGCCTATAGCCGCGCCAGTGAAATTGCGTCATTGGCCGAGCAATTGGATGAGGAACTCGGCACCGATGCGGTGGATTTAACCGGCTTATTACAAGCGGCGGAAGATTTAGATGCCCCCGTGGTTAAATTATTGCAGAAAATATTTGAGGAGGCCCTTAGCACCCGTGCATCTGATATTCATATTGAGCCGGATGAATCGGTGCTGCGTATTCGCCAGCGCATTGATGGCGTGTTAATCGAACAAGTGATGAATGAAAAACGCATCAGCGCAGCCCTGGTGGTGCGTTTAAAATTGATGGCAAGTTTGGATATTTCTGAAAAGCGCTTACCGCAAGATGGCCGCTTTAATTTAAAAATTGGCCAACGCAATATAGATGTGCGTATGTCCACTATGCCGGTGCAGTTTGGTGAAGCGGTGGTGATGCGTTTATTAGATCACAGTGCCGGGGTGCGTAAATTAGACGCCGTTGGTATGCCACCTGCCTATGTGGCGAGGTTTCGGCAAATAATTACCCGGCCGCATGGCTTGGTTTTGGTGACCGGCCCTACAGGTAGCGGTAAAACCACCACTCTTTATGGCGCAATATCGGAACTAAATACGGCTGAGCGAAAAATTATTACCGTTGAAGACCCGGTGGAATATAGATTAAGCCGGATTAGTCAGGTGCAGGTGCACGATAAAATCGGTTTGAATTTTGCGAAAGTTTTGCGCGCCTGTTTGCGACAGGACCCTGATGTATTGCTGGTGGGTGAGATTCGTGATTCTGAATCCGCCGAAATTGCCTTGCGTGCCGCCATGACCGGTCACATGGTGTTATCAACGCTACACACCAATGATGCGGTGGGTTCGGCATTGCGATTAATTGATATGGGGGTGGATGCCTATTTGGTGGCGTCGAGTTTAAAAGCCATAGTGGCGCAGCGATTGGTGCGTGTGATTTGTGATGTCTGTAGTCAGCCGCATACGCCGGATGAGCAGGACTTATTAGTGCTGCGTCAATACCAGCATTATATTGGCCAAAAGCCATTAAATTTGCGCAAAGGGCAGGGCTGTCCCCATTGTTATAACACCGGTTACCACGGCCGTGCCGGGGTGTTTGAATTACTAGAAATTAATAGCGTAATGGCGAATGCGCTGCGGGACAATTCAGTGCGGCAATTTAACGATGCCGCCCATCAGCACCCTAATTACCGCCCATTGGCTGCCTCAGCTTTGGATTTGGCGGTTATGGGCGTGACGACTTTGGAAGAAGTGCTGCGCGTGTCGGCTCAGGTGGAAGAAGAGGCGCAAGGAATATTTGATGCTTAGGCAAACCCTAAAAAATAGTAGCGGCAATATCGGCGGCAATAAATTTTTGCCGAATTGCCCCCTGTGCCAACGCCAAGCAGATTTACGCCCAGTAAAAATAGACTCTTGCCAAACCCTGCGCGCAAGCGTTGCAACCAGCCGCAGGTGGAGTTACTCGTGACCAGTTTTACCTACCAGGGGCGCAATAATCAGGGGCAATTGGTTGAGGGGCGTTTGGATGGCGCCTCGGCGGATGTAATTGCCAATCAATTATTGAGCCGCAGTATCACGCCCATTAGTATTGTGGCAGTAAAAGAAGCCAGTTCAGTGGATAAACAACTGGCTAAATTAATGGGGGCCGAAAAAGTTAATGCGGTTGAACTGATTATGTTCAGCCGCCAGATGTTTACCATTACCAAATCAGGTATTCCATTGGTGCGCGGGTTGCGCGGGTTGGCCGCCAGTATTAAACACGCCCATTTTCAAATGGTATTAAATGATGTGGCCGATAGTTTAGAAACCGGTGTGGGGCTTTCGGTTGCGCTATCGCGGCATCCTAAGGTGTTTAATCATCTATTTGTTAGCATGATTAATGTGGGGGAGAGCAGTGGTAATTTAGAGCAAGTGTTTTTGCAAATGGCTTATTATATGGAGCGAGATGAAGAAACGCGCAAACGAATTAAATCGGCCACTCGCTACCCAATGTTTGTGATGATCGCACTGGCTATTGCTATTACGGTTGTTAATGTTGCGGTAATCCCTAAGTTTGCCGCCATGTTTGCGCAGTTTAAAGCACCGCTTCCCTTGGTAACTAAAATTTTAATTGGCACATCCCACGTTTTTGTTAATTATTGGTGGCTGCTGTTGATTGTAGTAGGCGGTGCTGTGGGCGGTGTGGTGTGGTATTTAAAAACGCCCCAGGGCGCGCAATTTTGGGGGCGGAAAAAACTGCGTTTGCCTATTGTGGGCGATATTATTGACCGTGCTTCTATGGCGCGTTACACACGCAGTTTTGGTTTAATGTTGCGTGCCGGTGTGCCGCTTAACTTTGCTTTAACCCTTTGTGCGCGCGCCATTGATAACCCGTATTTAGCACAAAAAATAGATGCGATCCGCCGTGGGGTAGAGCGCGGTGATAGCCTAATCCGCACCCATGCCGCCGCGCAAATGTTTTCACCCTTGGTGTTGCAAATGATCGCTGTAGGAGAGGAATCCGGCCAGGTGGAGCAGTTGCTTACCGACGTGGCGGAGTTTTACGAGCGTGAAGTAGATTACGATCTTAAAACCCTTAGCGATAAAATCGAGCCGATTTTAATTGTCATAATGGCGGTGTTCGTCACCATATTAGCGCTGGGGATATTTCTGCCTATGTGGGATATGTACGAAGTCCAAAAAAGTGCGCTCTAACAGCTTGTTGAAATACTACCTTGCTAGGTCTGGCGGCGTTAAATTTGGCGAAAAAACGGAGTTTACACGTAGTAAATGAGTTTTTTCGCCAAGATTTTCTTTGCCATACCGTCGCTGCCAGCGTATTTCAACAAGCTGCTAAGGATTATTGCGCAGCGTGCGCCGCTGCTCGGCGCATTTTTTCTGCCTATCTAAAATAATTGCAACCGCATGGATAAATCAATTGCCCGTAGGTGTTTGGTGAGCGCCCCCGATGAAACGAAATCCACCCGTTTATCCAGCAGCATGGGTAAATTTTCGGCTGTTAAATTGCCCGATATTTCAATCTCACACTGATCTTTTGCCAATGCAATCGCTTGGTGGGTTTGCTCTAGTGTGAAATTATCCAACATCACTCGATCGGCTTTGGCGTCAATGGCTTCTTGCAATTGCTGTAGGGTTTCAACTTCTACTTCAATGGGTTTTTCCGGGGCAAGCAGGCGGGCTTGATGCACGGCTTGGGTAATGCTGCCACAGGCGGCTATGTGGTTTTCTTTAATTAAAAAGGCGTCGTATAAACCAATGCGATGATTAAAGCCGCCCCCTACGGCTACCGCATATTTTTGCGCCAGCCGGAGGCCGGGTATCGTTTTGCGTGTGTCCAACAATTTAAATGCTGCCTGGCCCACTAGGGCTACATATTCAGCGGTGGTGGTTGCTGTGCCGCTGAGGGTTTGAAGAAAATTGAGTGCACAGCGCTCGCCGCTGAGCAGTTGGCGGGCCGGGCCTTGTAATTCCACCAGGCGGGTATTGGCCTTTACCTGTTCGCCTTCGGCCACTAACCAGTGAAGTTGTACCTCGCCTAATTGTTTAAATACCTCGTTAAAATAGGGCTGGCCGCATACCACACAGTCCTCGCGGGTGATAACAAATGCCTGCGCCTGGCGCTCGGCTGGAATTAATTGTGCGCTGATGTCACCGGTGCCTATATCTTCGGCGAGGCAATTAGCCACACATGCAGGAATGCTAGGAATTATGTCGGAAAGCGTAATATTCATAGTCTGTGTCAGTTTGGGGTTAAGCTTGCGTTCAAAACGCAGTGAATAGTTTTGAAAATGGCGCAGTTAATAGGCTGTAAAAATAATGCCGCTGCATACTGCTTGGCTTAAATTTGCCTTTATTTTTAGGTATTTCTTTAGCTAACAGCCGATGTATTAATTAAATCGAACAAGCATGAGCGGCCAGGGTGCAGTTTTGCTTATTCACTCAAGCGTGAAACTCGTCAGGTTATTAATTGGTTTTTGTGCGCAGCGTTAGCACGTCGTTGGTTTGGCTAAAGTCCAATTGTTTTAAAAATGACATGCCCAGCAATATTTCATTATTTGCGTCCATACCTGGGTTTAGGCTGCCCTTCACATTGTGCAGCACTATATCCCCCAGTTGCAGCCGTTCGATCACCGTGCGGTACACCCGCACATCCCCATTGGCAGTGGTGGAAATGCCCGCCTCCCCCGCCACCAAGCCCAGCTCTTCGGCTAAGTCTTTGGGAATAGCAACGTCGGAGGCGCCTGTGTCAACCATAAAGGTGACGGGTTTGTGATTGATGGTGCCATTGGCAAGGTAGTGGTGATGGTTATTGGCTTTTAATTGCACCTGGGCATAGCCGCCTGCTTGGGTGCTATTAACCTCTTGGTTGGGGTTAATCTGCGCCCGTTCTTTGGCGGCAAAGTAGAGGGTGAGTAGAGCCAAGAGGGCAAGCCAAGCACCGTTGCTGAGCCAGCGGGCGATTTTTACGTGGGGTGGCTGCATAGAGTGAGCAATAGGGTTATAGGCTGGCGGCGATCTTACAAAAAATGTTCTTAGGTGGGGGCATTAAAGTATTAACTGGTCACATTTTTTAGATTTGATTATGGTACATTGTCGCTTACTAATACTTTGGGCTGAATTCATACCCGGTGAATGTCTAGACTGAAGACTGAAGCGTTACCGCCTCACTTAGCAAGAGTAGATCAAAAAACAGGTGCCCCTTGGTTGTTTGGCGCATGCGCACCTATCTACTGCCTGGCTAAGTAAGGCCGTACGCATGCCTGTGTTCGGAGAATACTATGACAGATCTTGCGAAGGTTGTGCGTTTGGAGGTAACCAATGAGCGTATGGCAAAGGCGCGTTTAACTCGGCTCCCGCAGGAGCTGCATCATGGCTTAGAGTTGGCGCACAGCCTTTTAAAGCCGCTGCTGGAAACCTGTTTGGACCGGTTGGAGGATCGTCTTTTTAACCTGGCCGATAAGTCGTCCACGCCTCAAGAGCAAAATACACACTTTAATGCCATGCGGCGAGTGCGCCAGCAGCGGGGTGTGTTTTTAAAGCGCTTTGCCGCCCGCTTACAAGAAGCCTTTGCCGATCTTGATGGTACGCCGCCACCTGCGGCAGCGCCTTTAAGTGCCGACACCCTCGCGCTTTTGCGGCCTGAAGATTTAGACGAATTAATTGCTGTAGAAGCCATGATCACAAAGGCGCAGCACAATTATTCCGATGCCATAACTCTGCTTTCTCAGCACCTAAATGCGTTGGTTAATACGCCCGTTTATGCCCGCAATAATCCCATTGGGCCTGAATCCCTCTGCCAGGTGCTCAGCAGTGCAGCCCTGCAATTGGATATTCCCGTTGCCATTAAATTGGTTTTGCTGCAGGTATTTGATGAAACGGTGTTATCTGCCTTGGCACCGGTTTTTCAAGCACTTATTGACTCCTTCACACAGCGACGCAGCAGCGTAAAAGCGGCGAGTCCCCCAACGGAAACACTTCACAAAGCCATTGACACGGTGGCGGCTAAAACAAGAGCGCCCCATTCGTTTGACGCCGAATTAGCCTCGGTACTGGATGAACTCGCCCAGGGTGATACGCCAATTAACCAACCGGGTTTGAGTGAATTATCCGATAGCGCCCTAGCCGATGAATTACATCATCTACAAAAGCGCACTAAACCCATTGACGCAATTTTGCAGCCAGAGGATCTGCTGGTGGCGCTGTTACAGCTGCGCGCCAAACCCATTCAATTCACCCGCCGTCAGCGCGAAACTCTGCACCTGGCAAGCGTATTATTTGAATTTATTAGCGATGAAAAACATCTTGCGCCGCAGATTGTTCAGCCATTGGTGCAGCTGCAAATTCCCGTATTTAAAGCGGCGCTTTTGGATCAAACTTTTTTCACCTCCAAAGGCCATCCGCTACGCCGTTTAGTAAATGAATTAGCCCTCGCCAGTGTGGGCTGGTCCAACGACAATGGCCAACCCTTGCTGCGCAAGATAACGGCTATTGTGGCACAGATTCGCGAAGAATTTGTGCGGGATCAGGCTTTATTTGGCCAATTGCTGGTGGATTTTTCCGTATTTATTGGCCAAGAAAAACGCCGCTTAGCGCTTTCGGAGCGGCGCCTGGTGGAAGCAGAAGACGCTAAAGCCCTAGCAGACAAAGCCCGCAAACGCGTATCGGTGGAAGTGGGTTTGCGCATGGATGGTTTTGTTTTAAATGAACCGCTGCGGGAATTTATTGGCAAAGTGTGGTTTCAAGTATTATTTGTTTGCTGCCTGCGGGCGGGTAACGATAGCTTGCCCTGGCGCGATGCGCTGCAAACGCTCACTGATTTAGTTTGGAGTGTGCAGCCCCTTAAAACCGCCAAAGATCGTCAAGCGTTGATCATGATGGTGCCCAATTTAATGGCGCGGATTCGCGCCGGGTTGGACGATATCGCTTATGACCCATTTGCCACTGCAGATATCTGTACGCTGATTAATCGCCTTCATCGCGAGTCCGTGGCCGCATTTAATCCTGCTCAACTACCTCCATCTGCGCCTGCTAAAAACCTAGTTAAACCGCACACCCCGGTCTCGGTTGAAACCAGCAGTGAAATGACCGGCCCCGATGATTTGCATTGGCAGCAGGTTGCCACCTTTGCACCGGGTTCCTGGTTTGACATTATTGAGCCGGAACAACCCATATTGCGCTGCCGTTTAGCGGCGGTCATTAAACAGACCGGTACATTTATTTTCGTGAACCGCAGCGGTGTTAAGGTCGCTGAGCGACAACATTATCAACTAGCGCTCGGCTTGCGCTCAGGCCAATTACGCCCGCTTGATAGCAGCTTATTATTTGATAGAGCGCTTGAAGAAGTGGTGGCCGGTTTGCGCAAAACCACCAAATCACCGCTGGATATGCCGGATATTAAAACTGATAAAAAATAGTAGGGTGGTTTGTGTGGGAAAATTTCCCAATATTCATATGCCAAATAATTGAAAAAATATCTGGGGGCTCTGGATGGTTGGTCCAAGTCCGCAATGTTTCATCTGAGGGTGCTCTGAATCAGTCCATTATCTCATAAATTAATTAGAGTGTTTTTAATTTAGAAAAATATTTCTCTAATTTGCGTATGCGCTTTGATTTTTCGGCTCGGACTGGTGGGTTTTATGTTGACAATTTTGCTTATTTTCCACATCCCATCACAAAAAATCCGCAATTTAATTTGTTTGCTCCGTTCGCTTTTCAATACTAACATAACCAGTACCGGTCCAAACGCGCTTTTCATTGCTATGTAGCAATTGATCTGCTTGCATGATCTCATGCTCGTTGGCTGTGCTGGTGTCGATGTTATGAGCAATCCCAAGCCCATCGTCAACGCGTCTGTGCATTTTCATGTCGAAGTGGGAATGATTACTTTTTTAGTTATGTATTTCAGTATCGCGCTCGCAAAGAGCATTTTTGGTTGATATGGGTGCAGATATAAGGTGGCACCTACGATGACCCTCTCTCGTACTCGAGCCCCTTATCTCCGATTTGCTATCTGGAAATGTTTTCAATACTTCTGTCCCCTCGGTCGTGCCTCTTGGTGGTGGGGCAACCTGGTCAATAATGAGTTGTTACATCATCTGACTTAAACTCTCGGAAGATACTGATTCTTAACCCGAGTTGGTTGCTTTATACTTGCTGCCACCATCTATTGGTGGACGACAATAAACGCAAACCAGGAACTTTAAATATGACGATTTCATTCGCCAAGACTGCTAGGCTATTAGTATTTGTCGGTGCATTGGTTAGTATTAACTTGGCCCAAGCCAAGCCTACGTTGAAAGACTATGGAAATTTGCCCGAAACCCAATCCATCGCTATCTCACCCAGTAGTGATCTAATTGCCTTTCGCAAGGTAACAGCAGAGTACGATAGATTATCTGTTATTTCCATATCCTCACATAAACAGATAGCCTCTATTGATGTTAAGGCTATTCAGCCGGAAAGCATATATTTTCTTAACGAAGAGCAACTTGTGCTAACTGCATCCGAGTATAGAAAAATGGAGGATATCGTTGGTAGTTTCGTTGTTAGTACGGCGTTTTTGTATAATCTGGGCGATAAAACGATTCGGCAATTGCTAATTCCGGGAGAGGAGCCAGTTGCAAGAGGGCAATTGGGGCTTGGAAACTTGATCGGCTTATCGCCGGATAAAAAATATGCTTATATGCCTGCATATAGTTTTAAGACCACACTCGGTCCAGATGTCAGCTTGAAGCTTGATGCTGCAGATTATTCGTTGCTCAAAGTGAATTTAAAAGAAAAGAAAGCCCCATCTATAGTAGTAACTGGCAGTCGCTCTGCTTATGACTTTTTTGTGGATGACAAAGGTAATGTTCTTGCCCAGGTAAGTTATGACCAAAAAAGTAATATTCACCGCGTTCGTGCCCGCCAAAATGATGAATGGGTAGATATTTTTAAGGAAACAGTAGAGGTTCGGGAAAAAAGTTTTGTGGGTGTTACGCCAGATTATAAATCACTAGTGGTGCTGGATACTAACGAAAAGACTGGTCGTGTTGCTTATTACACTATGGCGCTTGCGGATGGAAAAATTTCGGGGCCGTTATTTGGGCGTGATGATGCTGATATTGAAGGAACTATAAAAACGTTTCAGCGTGTGGTATATGGTGTGCGCTATTCTGGATTTTCTCCTAGCTATCGGTTTTTTGATGAAAAACTAAATCAACGCATGAAAGATATCATGGCTAAGTTTCCCGAGCAGACGGTTGAGCTTCGCGATTTTAGCGAAGATTGGAAGCATCTTGTGGTTTTTGTTTCAGGTTCAAATGTTCCTAGCGAATACTATTTGTTTTCTGAAGGTAAACAACCGCAATTTCTAACGTCCTCTTATCCGCAGGTTAAATCGGAAGATTTACACCCTACAGGAAAGGCTACGTTTTCAGCCCGTGACGGATTGAAAATTCCCACACTTTTGACGATTCCAAAAGACAAAGTTGCTGCGATGAAAAACTTGCCCACAATTGTAATGCCGCACGGTGGCCCGGAGTCACACGATACGATTGGATTTAATTGGATGGCTCAGGCCTTTGCGGACAATGGTTATTTGGTGATTCAACCACAATTTCGTGGTTCAGATGGTTTTGGCTTGAAGCACATTCAAGCAGGCTTGGGCGAGTGGGGCAAAAAAATGCAAGACGACGTATCGGATGCTGTGAATTGGGCAGTAAAACAAGGGATTACAGATGCAAATAGAGTGTGCATTGTGGGCGCTAGTTACGGTGGTTATTCTGCTTTAGCCGGTGGGGCCTTTACTCCGGATTTATATAAATGCGTTGTCGCAATTGCCGGTGTTAGCAATCTCCAATCCTTTTTAGAATGGGCAAAAATGGAGCGAGGAGGGAAAAGTTCTGCGGTTAGTTATTGGAAAAGGCAATTTGTTAATGGCGCTATAGACGTCAATTATTTGACTGCGGCATCGCCCGATAATTTTGCTAGCAATTTTAAATCACCAGTTCTCTTGATTCATGGGGAACGCGATCAAACTGTGCCGATTAATCAATCAAAGAGGATGAACTCCGCCCTCAAATCGGCGGGGAAAAATGTTAAGTTTATTGAGTTGGAAAATGAAAATCATTATCTTCAAGATGGTAAAGCAAGGTTTAAAATGCTCGAGGAATCTGTAAATTTTGTGAATACATACATCGGGAAAAATTAGTTTTTGTATGTGGCCACCACTAGGTGCTCTTGTGCTTGGTGGTGATCGGTTTTCCTCGCTATTTGGTAATGTCAAATATTGCAGCTCTTCATGTCGTTTTTGATCGCTAATTAAAGTCTGGATGCGTAGTGCGCGTCATAGAAAACTAGGGCTGGCAGTTTAATGTCAGAGGAAATTCCTCTTTTTTGGTGTAAAACATTTTTTATTAATGATCTTAAAGCTTTGGGTTGTATGTGTGTGATTGTTTGGAGAAATTATTTAATATTTAAAGGATCCTCTGATTAAGCCTCTGTTTTTTGAAATAAAAAGTGGCTTTTTGCGAAAATACAAAGATATCCAAGTCGGTCCAGCAGTCAGTCTGCCATTTTTCGCCTGTAGGATTTTTTTTGGCATCTTGCAGGCGAAACTTGCCTGTCATGCCAATTTCCAATTCCTTAAGGCCATTTCCAAATTGACCAATGCGCAGAGCGCAAATAAATGATTGGCATTTTTCTCTATGCCTCGATAACGGACTTTAACAAAGCCAAACTGCCGTTTCATAATATGAAACACATGCTCAACCTTGGCTCGCACACTCGATTTAGTTTTGTTCTTTCTTTGCTCGATAGCAGAAAGTGCTTTATTTCTAAAACCCTTTCTATTGTTGAAGTCTTTTGCGATAGGCGCCGCCGACTTTATCTTTTCTCTCTGGCCGGTGTAATCTGAATCACCATAAAGGCGACGCTCATCTCCATGTAATAACTCATCAGGTGCTTGCAAATCATGAACATTTGCCGTTTTGGCAACTACTGAATTAATCAGTTTAGTTTTACTGTCCACGCCTATATGCGCTTTCATGCCAAAGTACTATTGATTTGCCTTTTGGGTGGAATGCAAATTGTGATCACGAGATTTATCTTTTTTTAGTTGAACTTGGAGCACTGATGATAGTGGCATCCACGATGGTTCCATGTGCGATGGTATAGCCATTTTCTTGGAGGAATTGGCTAACCAGCACGAATAATTGCTCGCCTAAATTATGCTCCTCCATCAAATGACGAGATTTGAGTATGGTTGTTTCGTCTGGCACGGGTTCCTGACCGATATCAATTCCAACAAATGAGCGCAACGCGGCGGGGGGCATTTAAGGCGTCTTCTGCGCCGGGATCGGATAATTGAAACCAATGCTGCAAAAATTGGATCCGTAACATCCGATTAATACCAAATGGCCTGCGTCCAGCACCATCTGCCTTTGGATAGAAGAGCTCAATCGCCGTCGTCAGCTGGGGCCAAGGGATGATTTGATCCATTTTCTCCAAAAATAGCTCTTTTCGTGTCTTCTTTCGAAAACACTCAAATCCCGAGACTGCTAATGATTGCTGGCGCATAGATCTTATCTCCACTCTGAATCAGCTCATTATCCCATGAATTAATAATTAATCAGAGTATCCTAAAATTAATCTTTTTGGTGTTGACTGCTTTGGGTAGGAGAGATGGCAATAAGATATTTTTGAGTCGCGCGCCTAGCAGCTGTTGAAATAGTCGATGCCGTCCCTCCAACAGTTGTAAAATGCCGTCTCTTCATTTTGATACGGGAGCGATGCAATGCGTGGAATCGACATGAGTCAACCATCGTCATTTGTTTGTAGGACTGTGCAAGATTTTGTACCGAAAGATCATCCGCTGAGAGACCTGAGTGAATTGATTGATCAGGTGTTAGGGGCATTAAACGACCTTTTCGATACGCTCTATTCTTTGCACGGCAAACCGTCGATTCCGCCAGAGGGTTTGTTGCGGGCCAAATTTTTACAGGTTTTATATACGCTGCGCAGTGAACGACAACTGTGCGAACACATTAACTACAACATGTTGTATCGCTGGTTTGTAGGCCTAGAGTTGGAGGACGCCATGTGGGATCACTCCACATTTAGTAAAAGTCGTGATCGATTGCTTCCGCAAGAAGTCATAGCGGAGTTTTTTGACCAAGTTTTTCAAATAGCCAGAGAAAGAGAATTATTGTCAGAAAAACATTTTAGCGTGGACGGCACGCTGATTGATGCGTGAGCTCCACACAAAAGTTTTCGCCCCAAAGATGACGATGAACCTCCTCAATCCAGCAGCCAGGAGAGCAATTTTAATAACGAAGCACCTAGCAATCACACTCATCAGTCAACAACCGATTTCGATGCCGAATTAATGAAAAAGTCCAAAGGTAAAGAAACCCGACTTAGTTGTGGCGTGCACCAGATTATCGAAAATCGAAACTGTTTGGTTTTTGGGGTTAAAACGACGAAGGTAGCCTCGGCCACTGAACGTGAAGCAGCCGAGGACTTACTGGCAGAGTTGCCCGGTGGACAAAGCAAGACTGTCGGAGCGGACAAAGGGTATGACACTGCTGATTTTGTGTATACCTGTCGACATTTCACCATTACACCCCACGTAGCCCAAAATCATGCTCGACCGGGTGGATCATCGATTGATAAAAGGACCACTCGTCACGTCGGTTATCAAATGAGTATGCAGAGAAGAAAAATGATTGAAACCACGTTTGGATGGGTAAAACAGTATGGAGGTTTGCGACGGATGATGCATTGAGGTCTGGAGAGATTTAATGCGACGGTTATTTTTTCAGTAAGCGTGTTTAATTTGATTGGAATTCGAAATTTTAGTTATAAATGCCCATCTGGCTACTATACATTTCAAAAAATTGATCCAATTGTTTTCTTTTTAAGTATTCACACACTAATTTTTTCAGATTGAAATTCATATGTCTGCAAAGCCTACAGCTGGTCGGGGCTGTTAAAAAAATTGGTCTATTTCAACTAGCTGCTAGGCTAAATCAGTATGGTTGGATGTGTAATGAATTATTTCCTGAGTTCCTTGGGTAACTTTGCTGCCCAAGAAATCTGCGCCAGAGAATAATTCCAAAGAATTGCGCTAATTTTAGATCACGTAAGAATGCTTATGATGAGAAAAACTAAGGAAAATTGGATCGCCCACTTTGAGGCCTAAATGGGCAGGCTAAGCAGCTATTAATAATCTATCAATCTAATAGCATTTGCTCGCCCAGTTAAATTTAACAAGCCTCTCCAGAATTCACCGCGTTGCTCACCCCGTCCGTCGGTGTTTCGTCTAAACCATCCAATTGGCCGTTATCGCGCATCCAATCTAAAACCGCTAAGCGGGTGGATAGCATGGATTCATAAGTGCGTAATACGCTGGAGTTGGGTGTGTGAAGCCGTTTTACCCGTTCGATGCGATCCTGTAAAAAACTAATATCCTGCTTTATTTTTACCGCCAAATGATAGCCCGAGTGGGTGTGTGTTTCGCTGCTGACGGTGCGTATAAACGCTAATTCGCCGACGGTGTTTTTATTGCTCATGCCCTTGCGTCCCCTTATTGTAGCGCCCTTAACCAATAGACTGATGCTCTAAGCTGCTAGGCCTTTTGCATTGACTGGTGGATGGTTGTGCCTCTGGTTTGCCTATTTATTTAACCTTCTTGCCGGTGTAAGCCAGTCAAGCGATCTATTAGCTCGGCATTAAAGGCCACCGAGGTAAACATGGTGTTGTTAAAATGGCGCCATAAACGGGTTAAGAATTTATAGTGGCGGCAACCCGGTGCGCTGTCCTGTGCGTGTTCAGTGGTTAATGCAAGTATGGATAGATTTTACGGCGCCGCTAGTTTATTTATCTGTTGCCACAGGCTGTAGGCGGGGCGCGATTAGTCGTTGCGCGTATAAAAAGCTTGGCCCAATTAGCAGGTAGAGCTTGTATAAAGCTGTAAACAAAGCAGTACCCTTAAGACGCTGGGTAAAATATGCGGATTCATTCAAGCAGTTAAATAAGCTGAGTGGGGATTAACTGCGGATGGGTCAAAACATTGGCGCTATTTGGAATAGCTATAAATAAAAACAGATGCCCCGGTGACAATTGGGTTTTAAGAAATAATCAGTCTGATTGGCGCATACAGCGAGGGATTTTGCTGTGTGTGCATTAGCTATTTGTTTTGTGGCTCATTGGGATACACTTAAGCAATAAGCCTTGCCGCAGCGCCTGCTGAGCGCGTGCGATGATTAGCCACACGGCTTAAGCTTTGGCTAATATTATCGAAAGCTATCAGCTTAACCGCCGCGAGCCCCGCTAAAATAAGTAGGTTCACCTATTTGCGCCGGGTTAATAGTAGGCAAACACTCCATAAAACGTGCAGTTTTTGGTGTGGTCAGGTTAATAAATACATAGGCAGAATAATTACCTACTGGCTTTAAGAGGTACATATGGTTGAAACAACGTCGCTTTTTGATTTAGTGCTGACGGGCCAGCTTGCCCAAGGGGTTGAGCGCGCCAGTGCTGTCGCCCAGTTAGCGCTATTATTTAAAATGCCAGCGGATAAAATTGAGGCTTTATTCTCCAGCGCACCGGTAGTGCTCAAGCGGGATTTAGCTTGGGACCTTGCTAAGCGTTATCGAGTGGCGATTAAACAGGCGGGTGCTTTGAGCGATATACGCCCGGCTGAATCCATTCGGGCGGAGGCAACTGAGCCGGTAAACGCCAGCCCAGCGCCACAGCCCGTGCCTGCGGCCGCAGAATCTGCGCCTGCTCCGGCCTGGAGTTTGGCTGCGGTGGGGGCGGATGTATTAACGGCTGAGGAGCGTGTTGCACCTGTGTCGCGCTTGGCGGAATTTAGCGATTTTGCTTTGCGGCCTAAGGACGGTAATTTATTGGATGCGGCAGAGATGACGGCTGTTGTAACAGCGCCTACTGATTTAGGTACGGGTTTTAATTTATTGCCACCAGGTACGGATGTGTTAGCCGATCATGAGCGTGCGCTACCTGTGGCTGCCTTGGTTGAAACGCCGGATTATGAACTTGCCGCCCCTGGTGAGCGTTTAAGTCGCGCTAACACTACGCCGGTATCAGCGCCGGATACGGCGCATTTGAGTTTATCGAAACACTTTTAACCCGACGACAAAATAGATCGTCCTGTTCTATTTTGTCGCTCCTCCGCAACAACCCGCGAAAGTGCGGGGCTCTGCTCTTTTGAGCCAGCGCTAATGGCTGGCGGCATCGTCAGGCTTTTCTTCTTCCACCATAGTTAATGATAGTGTGCCAAAGCTTGCACCTGCGCCGGTTGTGCCGGTATCCGCCTCCACGCCTTTACCCTCTGCTAATTTAATGCGCAGGCGTAAATTATTCGGTGAATCGGCGTTGGCTATGGCGTCTTCAAAGGTAATTTTATCGGCTTGATACAGCTTAAATAGGGCTCCATCAAAGGTTTGCATGCCGATATTTTCGGATTTTTCCATGATTTCTTTAATGTCGGTCAGGCGCGCTTTTAAAATAAGCTCGGCAATGGTTTTGGTGCCGAGCAATACTTCAACTGCAGCGCAGCGTTTGCCTTCTTTCGTGGGTACCAGGCGCTGGGAGACTATGGCGCGGATATTTTGTGATAGGCCCATTAACAATTGCGGCCTGCGCTCTTCGGGGAATAAATTAATAATCCGCTCAAGGGCCTGGTTGGCATTATTCGCGTGTAGGGTGGAGATGGCTAAGTGGCCCGTTTCGGCAAATTCTAAGGCGTGTTCCATGGTTTCGCGGTCGCGAATTTCACCAATTAAAATTACATCGGGCGCTTGGCGTAGTGTATTTTTTAACGCCGCTTTAAAACTGCGTGTATCAACACCCACCTCGCGCTGATTCACTACGCAGCGTTTGTGTTTGTGCACATATTCTACTGGGTCTTCAATGGTAATAATGTGTCCGCCTGCGGTGCTATTGCGGTGGTCAATTAAAGAGGCGAGGGAGGTGGATTTACCCGAGCCTGTGCCGCCTACAAATAATAATAAGCCGCGCTTGGCCATCACCACTTCTTTTAATATTTCCGGCAAGCCAAGGTTGTCGAACTGTGGAATTTCGGTGTTGATGTTGCGCGCGACTATGGATATTTCATTGCGCTGCTTAAAAATATTAATGCGAAAGCGGCCGACGTTGTTAATCGAGATAGCCAGGTTCATTTCTAATTCGCGGGCGAATTCTTTGCGTTGCTCTTCATCCATGATAGCCATGGCTATGGCTTCTACTTCACCGGCTTTGTAAGGTTCTTGGGCAAGCGGCTTTAGCGTGCCTTGGAATTTTGCGCAGGGCGGCGCGCCGGTGCTCAGGTAAAGATCCGAACCATCTTTTTTGGCCAAAATATGCAGAAGGGCATCAATAGGGGTGCTCATGGGGGGCTCCTTGGTGAGCGTAAGTGCTAAGGCGGAATCATCGCCGATAGGATTGTTTAAAGGGAGTATAGAAGGCCTGCTTATACCTGCAATTGAGGATAATCCCCGGCAAAGCGCATTGGGTGGTCTATGCTGTAAATCGTTAGGGGCATTTTTGTGCAGGAGTGCAATATTGCCCCGGTAACGTAATTTTGACGTCTGTTGAATGGGTTAAAAACTGGCTGACTGAATCTTAACGGCTAGACTTGCTGTAAAGGAAACTTCGATTAATGGGCCGGTGTAAAACCGCAGCCTAGCAGGATGCGGCGAGCAGGACGGTGTAGGGGGGTGCCTAGCCCTTAGTCCGAGGTTTCTAAACCCAGTGGCAAAGAATATTTTGGAGGTCGCATTGGACAAGAATATGAAAATCCTGATTGTCGATGACTTTTCGACAATGCGTCGGATCATAAAAAATCTGCTCAGGGATCTTGGTTTTACCAACACCCATGAGGCCGACGATGGTGTCACGGCATTGCCTATGCTGCGCAGCGGTGATTTTGCGTTTCTTGTAACGGATTGGAATATGCCGGGCATGACGGGTATTAATCTATTAAAGGAAGTCCGCGCCGATCCCAAATTAGTGGCCCTGCCGGTGCTGATGGTGACGGCAGAAGCCAAGCGCGATCAAATTATTGAAGCGGCTCAAGCCGGTGTGAATGGCTACGTGGTGAAACCCTTTACCGCACAGGTGTTAAAAGAAAAAATCGACAAGATTTTTGAACGTGTTGGCGGCTAATAAAAACATAATGGCGGAAGGGTATCCGATGGAGACTCCGATTACACAGCACAATGGCGAAGCCTTTGTAGCGGAACTAAAGCAGTGTGCCAATCTGCTGGTGAGCAAATTACAGAATGATGATTTTGAAGATGCCTCAGCGTTAATTCACAGTTTGGTTGAGGTGCGCGACCGGCATATTTTTAATTCCGTCGGTCAGCTGACGCGGGCGCTGCACAATGCCATCGTCAATTTTAATGTGGATGCAAGTGTGCACAGTGGCAGTGATATGGTGCCATCGCAAATTCGCGATGCCTCTGACCGTTTGCAGTATGTGATTAGCATGACTCAGGAGGCGGCAGAAAAAACCATGGATCGTGTTGAGGCTTCAGCGCCTATCGCCATGAGCCTGGGGCAAGAAGCCGCAATTTTGCGCAAAGAGTGGGAGAAGCTGCGCCGACGAGAAATTTCCAAAACCGAATTTTCCGGCTTGTATGATCGCATGTCCGATTTTTTAGAGCAGATGAATCTCGGTGCTGAGCAGTTAAACGATCATTTGCAGGCCATTATTTTAGAGCAAGGATTCCAGGATTTAACCGGCCAGGTGTTAAAAAAAGTGATTGGTTTGGTCACCAATGTGGAAAAAGAATTAGTCAATTTAATGCGTATTGCCGGGCAGGTTGAAGAGGTGACAGGCCTTGATGTGCGAGCAGAGGTAAAAGAGGCGCAGGCAGTGAGCCGCACCGATGCCGAAGGCCCGCAAATCCATGCGGCTAAACGGGATGATGTCGTACAGGGGCAGGACGATGTTGATGATTTACTCTCAAGCCTAGGCTTTTAAGGAGCGCTCAATGTCGTTTGGAGAAGATGATGATATTTTGCAAGACTTCCTGGTTGAAGCCGGTGAAATTCTTGATAAGTTATCCGAGCAATTGGTTGATCTTGAGCAGCGCCCGAATGACCGGGATTTATTAAATGCTATTTTCCGTGGCTTTCACACCGTAAAAGGCGGCGCAGGTTTTTTGCAATTAGACGCCATGGTGGCCTGCTGCCATATTACGGAGAATTTATTTGATATTTTGCGCAATGGGCAGCGCACCGTAACCTCGGAATTAATGGATGTAGTTTTACAGGCGCTCGATACAGTCAATGCACAATTTGCCGCTGTGTCCGCCCGCCAAGAGGCTATGCCCGCCAGCCCAGAATTAATTGCCCGCCTTGAGCGCTTGGTGAGCTGCGCGGATTTATCGGAGCCTGCGCCTGTTGCCGCCGCCCCTATACCTGCGCCCGCCACTCCAGTTGCGCCTGCCACTCTGGCTGAGCCTGTTATGCCAGCCGCACCCGCCAGTCCATCACCCAGTGAACCCACAGCCAGCGGCATTAATTTAAGCGACGACGAATACGAGGGCCTGCTACAGGCCATCAGCGGCGATAAGGCCGATAAAACGGCAGCGCCGAAAAAGGCACCGGAGGAGGCAAGCCCCGCGGCTAGCTCAGCCTCTGAAGATATTTCCGAGAGTGAATTTGAATCTCTGTTGGATCAATTACACGGTGCGGGTAAGGGGCCGGGTTCTGCTCCAGCAGCCGCTCGCGGCACCGCGCCGGCTAGGGCGGAACCTGCCGCGGTTAAAGTTGAGCCCGCCGCTTCCGATGAAATTTCCGACGCGGAATTTGAAAGCCTGCTTGATCAGTTACACGGCACAGGTAAGGGGCCAAGCAAAGCCGCTGCTCCTCTGGCCACCAGCACACCCCCTGCGGCTGCACCCTCGGGGGATATTATTTCCGATGATGAATTTGAGCATTTACTCGATCAATTGCACGGGCGCGGCAAGGGCCCTACATCGACCGAGAAGCCCGCCAGTGCACCTGCAGTTCCTGTAACGGCCGCCGCTCCACCTGCGGCGCCCGCCCGCCCAGAGCCGGTTCCCCATGAGGCGAGCCGCAGTGCGGCGGCGGAGATCCCACCTGCGGCCGTGTCGCCACCGGTGGCACCTGTCATTCGTGCGGCACCACCTGCACGCGCCGCCGAGGCAGAGGAGGACACGCGCAATCGCGACGGCGCAACCCAAGCCGTGGCCACGGAAACCACCGTGCGGGTGGACACTCAGCGCTTGGATGACATCATGAACATGGTGGGCGAGTTGGTATTGGTGCGCAATCGACTGGTGCGGTTGGGGCTGGATTCCAGCGATGAAGCCCTGGCAAAAGCGGTTGCCAATTTGGATGTGGTCACGGCCGATCTGCAAACGGCTGTGATGAAAACGCGCATGCAGCCGATCAAAAAAGTGTTTGGTCGCTTCCCCCGCGTGGTGCGCGATTTAGCGCGCAATTTGAAAAAAGAAATTAATTTAGATTTGGTCGGTGAAGAAACAGACCTGGATAAAAACCTGGTAGAAGCACTGGCTGATCCACTGGTGCATTTGGTGCGCAATTCAGTTGACCACGGTATTGAATTACCCGCCGTACGTGAGGCTGCAGGTAAACCGCGCACCGGTAAAATTGTGCTCTCCGCGGAGCAGGAAGGCGATCATATTTTGCTGTCGATTACTGACGATGGCGGAGGTATGGACCCCCAAAAACTGCGGGAAAAAGCCATTGAAAAAGGTATTGTTGACCCGGATGCAGCGGCGCGCTTATCTGATATGGAGGCCTTCAATTTAATTTTTGCGCCAGGTTTTTCAACCAAGTCGGAAATTTCAGATATTTCCGGCCGCGGTGTGGGCATGGATGTGGTGAAAACCAAAATCAGCCAATTAAATGGCTCGATTGAAATTTTCTCCAAAATAGGTGAGGGCACACGCATCGCTATTAAAGTGCCGCTCACACTGGCCATTATGCCTACCTTGATGATAATGCTGGGCCGCCAAACCTTTGCATTGCCCCTGGTGAGTGTGAACGAAATTTTCCATATGGATTTGACCAAGGCACACGTAGTGGACGGACAGGAATGCGTAACGGTGCGCGCTAAGGCGATTCCGATTTTTCATTTAAAACGCTGGTTGGTAAAAGGGTTGACCTCATTTGATCGCCCTAAAGAAGGCCATGTCGTCATTGTTAATGTAGGTACACGGCGGGTTGGTTTTGTGGTGGATCAGTTAATTGGCCAAGAGGAAGTGGTGATTAAACCCCTAGGCAAAATGCTGCAGGGCACGCCGGGTATGGCGGGTGCCACTATCACAGGCGATGGCACTATAGCCTTAATTCTTGATGTGCCGAGTATGTTAAAGCGTTATGTTGGTGGTTAATCATCAGCGGCCGGTTGCGGATTCGTACCTAATCTGATTAATTCCGGGTTTTGGCTTTTTTCAAAACCGTCGCGGGCATGGAGCCCTTGCCTGCGCTACTGGTAGGTACTCAGGCGTTTTTGAAAAAAGTCAAAATTTGGAATTAATCACAGCGGCTTATAAGAGTTTGCTGCCGCGCATTAGTTAATTCATCAATGGTTTGGTGAAATATTGTGTTGCTCTTCTTGGTTAATAATTTGCGGTTGAATGTACTCTGAGTTAATTGGGAATTAATCAGTGGCTTGTTAGCTTGAACAAATAGGCAATGTAATCGGCGCCTTTTCGGGCCATGGTGTGAGGGAGCGGCAGTGGGTAGGGATGATAGCGAGCATTTGAATAAGTGTTGGCCCAGTGCAATCAAATGATGCCTAAGGCCTGCAGATAAAAACACCGAGGAGTGACAGTGGTTTATAACGTGCTCATAGTCGATGATTCGAATTTTTTTCAAGTTCGCTTGAAGGAAATTATTAATGAGCATCCGGAATTAAAAGTAGTGGGTATAGCGGCCAACGGCCGGGAAGCGGTGGATATGGCCCGGGAATTAAAACCGGACATTATTTCGATGGATTATGAAATGCCCTATATGGATGGGGTGTCGGCCATTAAATTAATTTTAAGTGAGCGCCCTGTACCCATCGTGATGTTTTCATCCCTCACCTATGAAGGCGCGAGGACAACGCTGGACGCCCTCGCCGCGGGGGCGGTGGATTTTATTCCGAAAAACTTCGCTGAAGTTTCGCGCAATTCTGCTGAGCTAAAACGCAAGCTGCATGAAACCCTTTTAACCTTTGCAAAAAAATCCAATGTGCGTGTGCCACCTCCGGCCACACCCACCCCTAGCACTGCAGACTCTAGCCGCTCAGCACCCATCACCAGGCAACCGGCGCCAGAGGGTTCCCCTCGGCCCACTGCATCCGCGCCTGCGGCAAGCGGCGGTGTTGCATCGGCAGCATTTAACTCAGTTGCGCCTAGGCCTGTAGATAAGCCTGCAGATTTTAAACCGGCTGAAACCCGGCCAGTGGAACCGAGGCCCACAGCAAAGCCCCTGCGTGGGCGTATTCGTTTATTGGTGATTGGGTCGTCTACGGGGGGGCCCATGGCCCTAACGGAAGTGCTTATGCAGTTGAGTGCTGGCTTCTCTGTGCCGATTGTGGTGGTGCAACACATGCCGCCGAACTTTACTAAGGCGTTGGCCGAGCGCTTGGACCGGCAGTGCCAGGTGCGGGTTAAAGAGGCCGCCACCGGCGACCAACTGGTTCCTGGCCATGTTTATATAGCGCCCGGCGGGCACCAACTTATTTTTGAGCGCGGCCGAGGGGCGATTAAAATTCTGCCTGGCGACGAGCGAATGAATTACAAACCTTCCGTGGATATCACCTTTGCTTCGGCGGCCAATGAGTTTGGTGGCGCGGTCTTGGGGGTGGTGCTCACCGGCATGGGAGCCGATGGCTGCGAGGGAGCTCGGTTACTTAAAGACAGGGCGGCCACCATTTGGGGGCAAGATGAGGCCAGTTGTGTGGTCTATGGCATGCCCAAGGCCGTGGCGAATGCGGGGCTGACGGATGAGGTTTTATCGCTGGCCCACATCGCCCGCAAACTGAGCCAAGAGTTGGGCTAACTGATTTTTACCTGGCGGGTGGCGTGATTGTATTGATCGCGGTAGGTACGTTCGTCCCCACCAGCACATCCATCCATAGGTGAATGAGGCAAGAACTAAGCGCTTGTTAAGCGCATTAGGAGTTCAGGCGCAGTGGATTCAAATTCAAGCCTTATTTGGCTTTGGCACAACTGCCTTTGAGCACGTCCTGAGTCTTTTGAATTTCGTCTTTGATCTGATTTTCATCCAGATACGAGAACTTTCCGTCGCTACCCACTAAGCGGATACGCTGCCCAGACTGCAGCGCTTTTAAACGGTCTTGGGCGATTTTGCAGTTTTCATCGTTATTGGCTGGGGCCGGAGTGGCGCTTGGGGCAGCGGGTGCCGCGTCGGTTGCGGCGGGTGTTTCAGAATCCGCACCCGCTTCAGCGGTTTTCGACGAGGTGCCCATTTTCTTCGCATCCATACCTGTTACAGGCTTTTCGGAGAAATGAGTAACGCCCTTATCATCCACCCATTTGTAATACTGCCCCGCGTTGCAAAGGCTGGTTGCAAGGGCGAAAGCGCCCACCAGCGCCGCTAGCGCACTCGCTTTGCCTGAGCAGATACCAAAATGGGTGCGCCGTTGAAAAGCCGCCATATGTTGCCTCGTGTGATATAAGCCTTTGCCTAAGTGTAGCCGCCCTTTAGCTAAAACACCTTGTTGTACTGCACAGCTCGCAGGCTAGCGTAACAGGGATAAAAATTCGGTGCGGGTAGCGCTATTGCTACGGAAATTGCCCAGCATAGCGGAGGTTTTCATTACCGAATTTTGCTTTTCCACCCCGCGCATCATCATACACAGATGTTTCGCTTCGATGATCACACCCACGCCCACCGCGCCGGTTACTTCCTGAATTGTCGTGGCAATTTCATGGGTGAGCTGTTCTTGAATCTGCAAGCGCCGAGCAAACATGTCCACGATTCGCGCCACTTTAGACAAGCCCAGCACCTTGCCAGCCGGTATATAACCCACGTGTGCCTTGCCGATAAACGGCAAGAGGTGGTGCTCGCACATGGAGAATAGCTCTATGTCCTTCACTATGATCATTTCACTGGCATCTGAAGGGAATAGCGCGCCGTTTACCACTTCTTCGAGGGATTGGTTGTAGCCTTTGGTGAGGGTGGCAAAGGCTTTGGCCGCTCGTAAGGGCGTGTCTTTCAGGCCGGGCCGGTTTATGTCCTCGCCAACCTGAGTAATGATCTGGGCAAATAAATCGTGCATAACACCTATCCAACACAATGAACCGAAATTAGGGCGGCTACCCTAAGCCAAACGCCGCCGCTTGAAAAGTCTTAAGGGCTCAGGCTTTCGCGGCCTCAGCGCTAAAAGCCTTTGTTGCGCCCTGCTTTTTGTCGCAAGGGTTTTCCTAAACAGCAGGCGCCGTGCCTTGGTCCAATGTTTAGGCGAATCCCGCTAATTAGAGCCCTGGCATGCTCGCTCAGGAGTTGACTGCAGACTTTAGGTTAAGTCGGTGCATGCGGTTTACTTAAGATGCAGACTGCCTCTAGCATCGCCCTTTGATTGGGCGCTTGGTCAGGAGCTAATCATTCCGCCCAAAAGTGTTATTCATCTAGTGGTTTAAACCGTTGGATGCGCAGTGTCAGTAAGGCGATAGAGCCACCCTCACTCGCTTGAGCCTTGCCAGGACAAAATGGCTCGGGACTATCTATTTTATTGCCGGGTTAATAGGTGAATAGTCCACAGCATATAGTTGTCGAGTTAATAACAATAAACGTTCCAGGGGCTGGCAAAATGAGCAAAATTTACCTACGCTTCTAAAGACCTAGGTTTTTATAGTTTATACACCCTAAAAATACTATTTTGGCTAATCTGCGGAAGGCTTACACAAGCTACCACTGGGAGGAATTATGAAGTTGCAGCAGTTGCGTTATATCTGGGAAGTGGCGCATCACGACCTTAATGTATCGGCTACAGCGCAAAGTCTCTACACATCACAACCGGGCATTAGTAAACAGATTCGGTTGTTGGAAGATGAATTGGGCGTAGAAATATTCTCCCGCAGCGGTAAGCACCTAACGCGCATAACCCCAGCCGGGCAGGCGATTCTGCGCACCGCAGGGGAGATACTGCGGAAAGTAGAAAGTATTAAACAGGTGGCGCAGGAGTTCAGCAATGAGCGCAAAGGCAGTTTGTCACTGGCCACCACTCACACCCAAGCTCGTTATGCCTTGCCGAAGGTTATTTCAACCTTTATTGAGCGTTACCCTGAAGTTAGCTTGCATATGCACGAAGGCACGCCCATTCAGATTTCTGAAATGGCCGCTGAGGGTAGTGTGGATTTTGCCATTGCCACTGAAGCGATGGAATTGTTCAGCGACCTCATCATGTTGCCTTGCTATACCTGGAACCGCTGTTTATTGGTGCCCAAAAATCACCCCTTGTGTCAGGTGAGTAAAATCACTTTAGAAGACCTAGCTAAACATCCCTTAGTGACTTATGTGTTTGGTTTTACCGGCCGCTCGCGCTTAGATGAAGCGTTCATGGAACACGGCCTCGCCCCAAAGGTAGTATTTACAGCCTCGGATGCAGACGTGATCAAAACCTATGTGCGTTTGGGTTTGGGCGTCGGCATTGTGGCCAAAATGGCCTACGAGCCTGAAACGGATACTGATTTGGTGGCGATTGATGCCAGCCATTTATTCCGCGCCAGTACAACCAAAATTGGCTTTAGACGCGGCACCTTTATTCGTGGTTTTATGTTCGAATTTATCGAACTATTTGCTCCGCACTTAACTAAAGATGTGGTTAATGAGGCCTTTAATCGCCATTCAAAAATTGAAATCGATGAGTTGTTTGTTAATGTGAAGTTGCCGCATTATTGATTGCAGTGAGCCGTGGTCGGGTTCACCGTTGCGCCAAATATATTCTTGTTATAACGGAGCTGATCTCGGCTCCGTTTTTTGTAACTCTAAGGATCTTATTTGCCTTTCATGTGATTAATAGATGGATAACATTTTCTGCGCATTTGTGTAAATGGAGACTGTTGCTTCCTCAGCTATATGCAATATTGTAATTCTGACTATCTGGCAAGGAATATCGTCTCGCCGGTCACTTGATCAAACAACATAAGGGCTGCATTCGTCGTATCGACTAAGAATAGCCTTTTGTTTTCGCTGTCGATTAAAATTCCACCCACCTGATTTATGGGGTTAGCCCCTGTCGAGGGCAAATTGACTCGAGTGATGCGCTTTCCATCAGGCTGTACCGCCACGAGTGTTTGGCGTGCTGAGTCAAATGTGATTAATTCATTGTTTTGTATAAATAGCATTTTAGGGATTAATAACAGCGTAGAGGCGTCCGTCAAATTGCTGCTCATGACCTCTACAGTTTTCGTAACTGGGTTTGTGCGGTAAATGCTAGAGCTGGATAAAACAGAGAAGTAAACATTCCCAGTGATTTTGTCGAAGCTAAGGCCACCCTGCGGATTTTCCGTCGAAGGGCTGCCATTGGGGTACTGAACTGGGACGATTTCGCTTCTAACGCCGGATTTTAGGTCAATTTGTACCAGACTATTTTGCCTATAAACCGAATTATCAATTCGTCTGACGGAATTTAGCGTGTAGGCTTTTTGGTTGTTTATATCCAGCGCGATTTGACTCGGGTTGAACAGAGGTACATTCTGATCTGTGCTGTCATCTGAAATAATAGAGTGTAAACCATCATTTAGGTTGCAGGCGTCTACCCGAAACGTTACGGTCAATGCATCCGTTGATACGTGAATGTGTTTCAGTATGGTAATGACGCGTTGATTAGGTTCGTCTAAGGCACTATTGATTGGCAGTACGGCATCTATGCTTGGGTCAGTAACTCCGAATTTGCATAATACAGAGGTGGAACCCGTTTTAATATTATACGCATTAATCGTACCCTCTGACTGGTTGTTGATGAGGATTCGTTCGCGAGGCTTATCCCACATTAATGAGTTCGATAATAAATAATTTAACGATGTGTCGGTGTTTATAGGTCCGTTGGATGCGACTGGGGTGCGAGAGAATTTGTTTTGTGGATCAATTTTAAAAGCGGCTTTGAGTGCGCCATCTAGTACGTAGAGTACTTTGTTTGTTTCATCATTCTCCATGCGCGTAATGAATCGTAAGTTATATTTATCATCCGTTGAAGTGTTGTTGAACCATTCCGAGCGCTCGCCAGTTGCAAGGTCGATTTTCAATATGCGTTTTGGGCTTGCAACTAAATCATTGTAAAAGGCAAAGCCATTATCAATGTAGAAGTCACCTTGTTGCAGGATCTTATATTTATAGCTGCTATCTGTTTGAACATTTTTCCCTGAAAGCGGTGTGCGTATTCCCGTTGATGGATCGATAGCTACTAACCCGAACCACTTTGCAATCGGTGTATTGTTGCTGTCATTTTCTGAGCCGAATTGACTCTCTGTTATTAGTCGCTTTGATTTGTTGTCGAATCGTAAGTTTACGCTGCCGGTAAAAGGCTCCTCTTTGATCAACTTGTTGTCGCTGACGAGGGAAAATGTGGGTGAATCAATATCAAGTGAGTACTTCAAAATTGCATAGTCAAAATTCAGTTTTCCCTGAGTGCTGTTCAAAAAGCCAGCTTTTTCATCTAAGACATATAGAGTTTGTGATTCCTGATCTATAGCTAGTGATACAGGCTTTCTAAGTGAGACGGAAGGTTTGGAAATGTCGATTAAAACAGCGCCGTCCGCAAAAAGCGACTGGGTTCCTTTTTGCGTATCGACCGAAATTATTTCGCCGCGGTAACTGGCAGAAAACCCTTCTGTGTAATTAATTTCAAATTGACTAAGCAGTAGTCGATTCTTGATTGGGTCAAATATCATGGCAGTAGGCTGATTAATTTTAGTCGTGTCGCCTGATATGGGGCTAGGTAGTTCTCGTCTGGTTCCTGTGGCAGTATCAACCGCAAAAATACCATTCAGATTAGTGTCATAGATATAAAGGATCCCCCTAGTTGTATCCAGTGCCGTCAGACTGGGGGCAATCATGGCTACTTCCTTAGTGACCGTTAGTGTTTGCTCGGTAAGTTGTCCAAGGGCATCTTCTGCGTTCACGGTAAGAATATTGTTGCCGTTATTCAGAGCATCTATCTTGACGGTCCAGTCACTCCAGTTATTGCTGCTTGTTGCAGGTATGCCATTAACCGTTACGTTTTTAACCCCCGTCTGATCACTCGCCTTACCCCGAATAGTCACGCTATCAGCAGAGGTGAAACTGCTTACCCCAGGGAATACAACGCTGAGGTTGGGGCCTTGGGTGTCGGGGCCGGCGATGCCGCTGGATGAGCTGCTCGACGAGCTTGACGAGCTCGAACTGGAAGAGGAGCTGGAGCTTGAACTGCTGCTGGCTGCCGGTGCGGAGTTTTTATTTTTGTTCCCGCCGCAGCCTGTGAGGGAGAGGCCGATCAGTATCGATAGCAGAAAAGGTAGGCGGGAAGCTGCAAACATAGAAAGATCATCAGTAGGTGAAATAAAAAAGCGGCGCATTGTAGAAGGTTGGCCTTGTGAAGGCCAATTTATTCCAAAGGGCCTCGCAAAATACTCGGTTGCCTAAGGTATCCGCCTGGGAAAGCAATTCAACGGGCGGATGCACGGGTGCTTAGTACAAGGGGGCAAGGTCGTTGTCGGACGTGTGCTGGGATTTTGTGTGTTCCCGCCAGGACAACAGGGCATCCAGCAGAGCCTGGCTCTGCCAGGTGCTGGTGTTTGAGCTGTACAGGGCGCCGTCCAGGGCCTTAAGTGCGTCTGCCAAAACCGGGTCGTTGGCCCACTGGGCAATCTCAGTGAGATTGGTAAAGGGCTGGGCAGCTTCCCGTTGAAACCAGAGCAAGAGTGCTTCTCGGGCTGCCTTTGGATTCTGTTGTTGCAGCGCCTGGTTGATCTTCGACCACAGCTCCTTAGTGGTGACTTTGCGTTCATTCGGCTCCTTGCCCCCGGTGTGTTGCGCCCGTGCCGAGAGCCACAGGCCTACAAATAAAGCATTCGACAGCGCGAGCGCTGCGCACAAGGCATACAGCCAGGTGGGGGCGGCGGAGGGGCCAGGTTGGGCGGTATCCAGTGATGGTAGGGGTTGGCTGGGCAGGTTGGGTACGTTGGCCGTGGGTTGGCTCGCGGCGTTTATCAGAAGGGGTTGCGCTGGAATGCTAGCTACGCGCAGTTGGTCGGCCTGGGTGTCCCACCAGGTGATGTCGATGGCTGGGATCTCCAGGGTGCCACTTTGATTGGGAACGACTGAGAGGCTATCGATACGACTAGAGGACAGGCCATTCGGACCGGTTTGGGTATCCAGCTGGGGTTTGTCGGGGTAAATTTTTAGGCCGTTGATGCTGAGATTTTCGCCTATCGGCGGTAACTGCTCAGCGGCTACACCCTCGGCATTGATGGTAAGGGTGCGCGTAACGGGCTCACCTTGGGTCAGTTGGTCGGTTTTTCGGCTCCACTCTTGGTCGATGGTCAAGGATTTAGCCGGTAGCCAGGGCACACCCGCAGGGTAGCTGGCGGGTTTAGGTTTGATATTGAGGTGTACTTCATCGGTTTTTAAGCGGTGAATATCCTGCTTGCCGCTGCGCATACCAAACATGCTGGAGCTTGGGTCTTGGGCGTAGGCCGTCCAGGTGGTGCTGGGCAGGGTAATAGCGCCGCTTTTATCCACCGTAATGACGTATTTAAATTCCGCCACCTGATAGGTGCGATGGCCCACATTGGCGGTGTACTCCGCCTGGGGAAGAGGGCGCACCTGTACATCTGCAACCTGAATCGCGCTGGGTTCTAAGCGGGTGACCGGCAGATCGTAGTAGAACTTGTAACTGACCAGCACCTGCTCTTGCACATAGGCTGAGGACTTATCCACGCTGGTTTCGATAAATAGGTCTTTGTCGGTGGCATGCACCGGTTCGCTCGCTTCGCTGACGGTGATGGCAATTGGCTTACTCTGGCTGCCTTCTAGGTTCAAGGGTGGTATGAGCAACTGGCCGGCCATTTTGGGGGCTAGGGTAAGGTTCCAGCGGGTATTGGAAGAAGCCTGGCCATTGGTAATGGATACGGAAGAGGAATGGCCTCGGGAGAGAATCTCGAAATTCTGCTCCAGCGCACTTAAGTCCGGTTCGTCATTGCTGCGGCCATCGTAGGTGATTTGCAGATTTAGGGTTTGCTCCAGGCTGAGATTGGTGCGGTCCACCCGGGCTGTCAGGCTGTCAGCCCAGCTGTGGCTAACCCCGAGGCATACCGCGGCCAGCGCGCAGATCAAAGTGCGAATAATGCTCAGCATAGGGTTACCAGCGGTTCTCAGGGTTGTTGTCGGCATCTTTGGGCGCTTGGGGATTCATGCGGCGCTCTTTGTATTGGTACTGAAATTTATTGCGCAGCAGTCCACCTGGGTCATCGGGCACCCGGCGCAAGGCTTGATCAATCTTCTGCTGGTTTTCCTGTTGTTCTGGGGAATCTGCACCAGCGGCGCTCGCCTCGTTGGGCTTTGCCCCGTCATCCTGTTGTTTGGCGGCTTCAGCGAGTTTTTTGGCGTATTCCTCTTGGGCCTTTTGCTGAGCGGCGGCTTTTTCTTCCGCGGCGTGTTTGGCTTTGTCATCGGCTTGCCCAGCGGATTGTTCAGGGCTGTTTGGCTGCTGTTTATCCTCCTGACCATTTTGCGGGTCGCCCTGCTGCGAGTCTTTGCCCTGCTGCTCCTGATTCTGAGGGTCTTTTTGCTCGCCATCGGCACCATTTTGTTTGTTCTGATCCGCCTGGTTTTGCTCGTTTGGCTGATCGCTTTTCTCGCCGTCCCCCTGCTGGGAATCGCTATTGTGCGAATCGCCGCCCTGTTGCTGGTTCTTATCGCCGTTTTGTTTTTGATTGGGGTCTTTCTGGCCGTTGTTTTGTTTGGGCTGTTTGGCCTTAAGAGCTTTGAGCTTGACAGCTATGTCTTTATTGTGCTGGGCGGCAGCGTAGTTAGGTTGCAGCTTGAGGGCCTCGTCGAAGGCTTTAATCGCGCCGTCGTAATCACCTTTTTTCAGCAGCGCCGTGCCTTGATTGTAGAGGCCGGTGGCGCTTTTATCCTGGCTGAAGGTTTTGGCGGCGGCTTCAAAATTACCGGCCTGGTACTGAGCGGTGGCCTGCCAGGCGGGGTTGGCAAAGTGCTCGGCGGCTGCAGGGGCGTCGCCCTGTTTTAACAAGCGCGCACCCTGTTGATCCGGGGTGAACCAAAAGCCGTTCCAGGTATTGCGCAGGTCTTTGCGCCAGGCGGGTTCAGGCGCGGCGGCCGGTTTGGCTTCTTCTTCTGGGGTAGCCGCTGCGGCGGCGGGGTCAGCATTGGCCAGGCAGAGGCTCACTACAATCACCAGCAGGCTGCCCCGGCGGAACAACCACAGGCACAGGGGCAACAGCAGCAGGGTCAGATATTGGCCGCTTTCGGTCCATTGGTCGAAGGTTTTATCGCTTTGTACCTGGGTTTGATCGGTGCGCACCAGAAGCTGCGAGAGGAACTTAATATCGCCATCATCGGCTTGGCTGGGTAGGTAATAACCCTTGTGTTCCTCGGCAAAGCGCTTTAATTCAGCGCTGTTGAGTTTGGCGATGACTAAATCTTTGCCGGTTTGTAAAAATCCACCTCTAGGCAAAGGAATAGGTGCGCCTTCTTCGGAGCCTACACCCCAAATGGTGATGCGATCTTTACCGCCTTTGAGTTGATCATCCAGATTGGCGAAGGCCTTGGAGTCTATGCCATCGGTGAGAAACAGTATGTCGCCGTGGTCCAGGTTGCCCGCTTTGAGTAGTTTTTTGGCTTCACTTAAGGCCATTTCTGGGTTGGAACCCACGCTGGGTAGGGTTGTGGGGCCGAGGCTTGGCAACAGGTTGATGATGGTTTGCACGTCTTCGGTGAGCGGCGTTACCACATAGGCCTCACCGGAGAAGGCGATTAAGCCTGTCAGGCCATCTTTGCGGGTTTTGAGCAGGTCGATGAGTTTTAAGCGCGAGCGCTCAAGGCGGGAGGGGCGTATGTCTTGCGCCAGCATACTGGGGGACATATCCCAGAGCACCACCAGAGCTGAGGTATTTTTTTCTACCGGATTAGGTAGCTTCTGCCAGGTAGGGCCCGCCAGTGCTAGCACGGCAATAGTGAGCGGCAGCAGTAACCAGCCGACGCGATTTTTTTCCTCACCGCCTTTGCCGTCCAATAAAAACGGCAATAGGTGCGGAGCGATTAGGCGTGTCCAGTGGTCGCCCTGAGCTTGGCTGCGGGTTAATTGCCACACCAGCCAGACGGCGGGCAGCAGGGCCAAAAACCACCAGGGACGTAAAAAATGAAACTGCTGCAAGCTCTCGAGCATGCGGGCTAATACCTTCTAAAAAGTTAAGTAGGAGAGACGGTGAAGCGGCGCCAAATGGGCAGGCGCATCAGAATCAGCAGAAGGCCGATGCCCAAGGCGGCGCTTAGGGGCCAGAAGAACAGCACCTGGCGCGGTCTATAGGCGGCTGCTTCCTGTTCAATAGGCTCAAGCGTGTCCAGCTCTTGATAAATCTTGGCCAGCTCCTGCGGGTCGTGGGCACGGAAGTATTTGCCGCCCGTGGTGTCAGCAATGTAGGTGAGTGTGCCTTCGTCTAGATCCGCCGAAGGGTTCACCTTGCGGGACATACCAAAAAAGCCCGGCTCAATCATTTCATTGGCACCTATACCGACGGTGTAGATTTTCACTCCGGCCTGCTTGGCAAGGTCAGCGGCTTTTCTCGGCTCTAACTCGCCTGCGGTATTGGCGCCATCGGTGAGCAGAATAATCACTCGGCTTTGCGCCGGGCGGTTTTTCAGCCGTTTGATGGACAGGCCAATGGCATCGCCGATGGCGGTTTGTTCACCGGCAAATCCCAGCTGGGCCTCCTGCAAAAATTTGTTCACCGTCTGCCGATCAAAGGTTAAAGGCGCTTGTAAGTAGGCTTGAGTGCCGAACAATACCAGGCCTAAACGGTCGTTTTGGCGACGCGCTACGAAGTCGCCGACCACATTTTTAATCACCGCAATTCGGGAAATAGGGGTGCCATTCACAGGCATGTCTTCTATTTGCATACTGCCGGAAATGTCCACCGCCATGAGCAAATCCCGCCCGCTGCTGGGCATGCTTATGGTGTCGCCCACCCATTGGGGGCGGGCGGCGGCCAGCACCAGGCACACCCAGAGCGCTAAGGCCAGGGCGCGCCGCAGCCAAGCCTGTTGTTTGGCACCGCTGGTTTGGTTGAGCAGATCCTGGGCGCGTTCAAAAAAAGGCACCAGCAACGCCGCCTGAGCCGAGGGGCGTGCAGGGAAAAATCGGTAGGCGAGCCAGGGTAAGGGCAGGGCGAGCAGCAGCCAGGGCCAAGCAAATTCAAACATGACGCGGCTCCCCTGTTTTCTCGATGTTGATCGTGCGGCTGGCGCCAGAGGTCTCCACCGGTTCAACAATGGGGTGGTGCTGGCGAATCCAAAATTCGCAGAAGGCGATGCTCAGTCCGGCATCTAACTGCGCCTTGGGGCGGTAGACTGACTGCAGGAGGTTATCGACGGTTTTGGCCTTGTCCGGGAAGTCCGGGCTGCTGGCGCAGAGGAATTCCCGCCAAGCGTCACTGTGGGCGCTGCCTATGTAGAGGTGGCGGTAGTAGGGCGAGGCTAAGGCAGTGCGCTTGAGAATTTCGTTGAGCTGGCGGGCGAGCCCCGCCCGCGAAAAGCTGCTGCCATCGCCCAGGCGTTTGAGCAATCGAAGGGCTGAGCGGCGGTAGGCGCGGCGCTTGATGGTTTTATATAGCGCGATGCTGCCGAGGATCAGGCCGAGGCCGAGCAGTGTAAACAGTACCCACCAACCGGCGGCCAGGGGCCAGGGGCCTATTTCGGGTGGGCGCTCTATATCGCTGATCTGTGCAATGAGGGTTTGCATCTCCTGCTCAGGCGGCGCGCCAAAAGCCGGGTGATTGACCGGGTCTTGATGCGCCGGTTGCAGCTGCTGCTGCAAATTATTAATCGACTGGCTACCGCTGGGTGCCGTCAGCGGCGAGCTGGCGGCGCCCGTGGTGGCGCTGCTGGCGGCTGAACTACTGCTGGCGCTTGAGAGTGGGTTGGAATTATCGGCCATACAAAGCCCCCGCCAAACTATTCAGGGCCGCGGCGCCTTTGTGGCTGCCGTCGGCAAATAAGCGCCGCAGAGGGTTGAGGCTGTCTGCGGACACCGGGCAGTTGGCAAATACCACTTGGCTGGCGCCACAGAGGGTTTGCAAGTGCTGTTGTTGCTGGCGAAAGCTGGCGTTGAAGGGCACTTTTAAATCGCTGCCGGACAACAACAGGCGTTTAAAACCGTTGCTGATGCGCAGCAGAGAACCCTGCGGGATGTCCGCTTCTAGGGGGTCAAAAATATGCAGGGCGATAACATCGCTGTGCTTGGCCATGCGGCTTAAGCTCTCCTGACAGGCCGTGTCTAAATCGTGAAAGTCCGACAACAAAAACACCTGGCTGCCGGGTTTCACCACTTGCCCCAGCTGCTCCAACGCAGGCAACAGGGGCAGGGTTTTGGCTTTGGGCACCGGCGAGAAGAGGCGTTGGTTGTAGTCCACCAGGGCATTTAGAAAATGCAGCAAACCCGGTTTGCCACGGGTGGCGCGCAGGTCCTGCTGGGCGTGATCCCCCAGCAGAACACCACCTAAGCGGTCGCCACCCTGGTGGCAGGCCCAGGCGATCATGGCGGCAAGTTCGGCGGCGTACACCGATTTAAAACAGTGTTGGCTGCCAAAAAACATGGGTGAGCGCTGATCCACCAGGATAAACACCGGGCGCTCGCGCTCCTCTTGGAACAACTTGGTGTGGGGCACCTGGGTGCGCGCGGTAACGCGCCAGTCGATGGTGCGAATATCATCCCCGGCTTGATAGGGACGCACCTCGGCGAACTCCATGCCACGGCCGCGAAAGCGCGTGTGGCTGGTGCCCGCCATGGCGGCGCGGCTGGGGGCCTTGCGGTGTAAATTCAGTTGCTGCGCCTTGCCCCGCAAAAGGATGAGATCCTCCGGTAGCAGATAAACGCCGGTGTGACCTGCTCTCATGCTTATAGCACCGGAACCAGCTGCAAAAGGGTGTGAATGACGCTGTCGGCACTCTGGCCCCGCGCCTCGGCTTCAAAGCTCAGTAGCAGGCGGTGGCGATACACATCGTGTACTACGGCCTGCACATCTTCCGGGCTGACAAAGTCTTTGCCCTTTAACCAGGCGTGGGCGCGGGCACAGCGATCTAAGCTCAAGGTAGCGCGGGGGCTGACGCCGAAGGCGACGGCGCGGGCCAGTTCCTCGCTGTATTTACCGGGGGCTCGCGTGGCGGCCGTGAGCTGCACTATGTACTCCTCGACGGCGTCAGACATATGCAGATTCAGGGCCTCAGCGCGGGCAGCGAAAATACTTGCCTGGGGAATTTTGTGTTCAGGCTGCAGGCTGCTGTCTTGTTTGGCCTCGCGGCGGCTTAGCTGCAGGATTTGTTTTTCAACACTGGCCTTGGGGTAATCCACTTTAACGTGCATTAAAAAGCGGTCGAGCTGGGCTTCAGGCAGCGGGTAGGTGCCCTCCTGCTCGATGGGGTTTTGGGTGGCCATTACGAGAAATAAGGGCGGTAGGCGGTAGGTGGATTTGCCCACACTGATTTGCCTCTCGGCCATGGCTTCAAGGAGTGCCGACTGTACTTTGGCAGGCGCGCGGTTAATTTCATCGGCGAGCACCAAATTGTGGAAAATCGGCCCGGATTGGAATTCAAAGGTGCCGGTTTCGGGGCGGTAAATGTCGGTGCCGGTGACATCCGAGGGCAATAAATCGGGGGTAAATTGGATGCGGTGAAAGTCCGCCTCTATGCCGTCGGCCAGGGTTTTAATGGCTTTTGTTTTGGCTAAGCCCGGCGCCCCCTCAACCAGTAAGTGCCCATCGGCAATCAGCGCGATCAGAATGCGTTCAACTAATTGGGGCTGACCGAGAATTTGGCTTTCCAACCAGGTTTTAAGCGTTTGAATCTGAGGGAGAACAGACATGAACGAAACAGGCCTCAATAAGGGTAATAGGGAAAATAATGTGGGCGCACTGACCTAGCGGGTGCGTCGTAAGTTCCGTTGAAGGTAGCTATGCTTAACCTAGCTGTTCCATCCACGTGAATTACACCCCGCGCCATGTGGGGCCACCTTGGCAAATTTCAATAGGACCCACCCCATAGGAATCACAGCATGTCGGCCAACACTACTTTTGATTTCCCGCGCGCGTTCTCAGCGGCACTCGCCTGGGCTGTACCTCAGGTGCCTGAGACCGCCCAGCCGGTATTTAGCCAGTTTTGCAATGTATTCAGTGAGCATATGCCGCCCGAGGACTGGCGCGATCGCGATGCCTGCGATGGCGGGGCGCTGTTGCTGGCGCTCTGGCAGCAGGTGCAGCGGCCGGTTGGCGACGAGCGCCGCCTGTTACAGATGAATGAGGCGGTCTCAAGCCTTGGGGCGCAGCCTGCAGGCAGTATGATTCTTGTGATGCAAACGGACCGGCCTTTTTTGGTGGATTCCCTGCGCTTAGCCTTCACGCGCTTGCGCTTGCCGATTCATCTGCTCAAAAACGCTGTTTTTACCCCCCAGTGGGGGGCTGATGGAAATTTAACTGCATTGCAGGGGGCAGGGCTTAAGCAGTCGTTTATTTACATCGAAACCCGGCACCTGACACCCCAAGAGCAACAGGCGTTGTGGCTGGATCTGGGCGAAGTCTTCGACGATATAGCCGCCATGGTGGCCGATTACACGGCTATTACCGAACAGCTTACGCAATTGGAACAGCAACTGGCGTTCGCGCCGGTTGCAGCGGACTGGGTGAGCGAAGCCCAGGCGTTTATTCACTGGTTAAAAGCGGGGCATTTCACCTTTTTAGGCCTGCGCCAATTTAATTTGCACGGTGAAGGCGATAACCGAGTGCTGATTGAAGACGACGCGGCCCGCCTGGGTGTTTTTCGCCATATTGCCCCGTCAAAAGGCGGCCAATGGGGGGCGGGTATGGAGCATTTTTACCGCCAGGAGGAATTAATAGCTTTTTCTAAATCCTCCACCCGCTGCCGAGTACACCGCTTGGTGTACCCCGATTATGTTGTGGTCAAAGTATTTAACGCCCAAGGGGATATTTGTGGTGAGGTGCGTATTTTGGGTTTATTTACTTACCCGGTCTACACGTTAAATCCTTGGGAAATTCCGCTAGTCGATCGCAAAGTTTCAACTATTTTAGAGCGAGCGAATTTTGATGCCTCAAGTTATTTAGGTAAACAATTGCAGCGGGTTATTGAAAATTATCCGCGCGATGAATTGTTTCAAGCCAATTTAGATGAACTGACGGAAACTATTTTGGGTGTGGCGCGCATCAATGAGCGCCGCGTGGTGCGGTTATTTTTCCGCTTTGATGAATTTGGCCGTTTTGCCACAGTGGTGGCCTATATTCCGCGCGATGTGTACAACACCCAATTGCGCGTTAACATGGAAACCCTCTTGGGTGCAGCATTAAAATCCCAAGCCCTCGATAGCACGACGGCTTTTTCCGAATCCATATTAGCCCGTGCCTTTATGGTCTTTCGCTTGGGTGCTGACAGCCCCAAAAGCGTCGATTGCGCCGCCCTTGAAGAGGCCGTGCGGCAATTAGCGCGGCCTTGGGAGGAGGAATTAATTGAAGTTATCAGTGGCCAAATGGCGCAGGCCAGCATTTTAATTGAACAATTTAGCCAAGCCTTTTCACCTGCCTATCAGGCGAGTTTTACACCCGCTGATGCCCTTGGGCATATTCAAATTTTACAGGCTCAAGCCGATGAACCTCTGCGCCTGGCCATAACAAAACACAGTGCCCAGTGGGTATTTACGCTGTTTAATAATGGCGCGAGCCTGGCGCTGTCCGATGTGGTGCCTATTTTGGAACACTTGGGTTTGCGTGTATTAGGGGAGCATTCTTATTTAATTACGCCGAACAGTCAGGGCGCAGAACAAGCGGTTTATCTGCATCAATTTAATGTGCAGCCGCTGTTTGCTGGCGACTTGAACGAAGCCCAATTAAGCGCGCTATTTATTCCCGCGTTTAAAGCTATTTGGCAAAAACGCTGTGACAGTGATTCCTTTAACCGTTTAATTGTGGCGGCGGGCATTCCTTATTATGCGGCCAATATGCTGCGCGCCTACGCCGCTTATTTAAAACAAACCCTGTTTTTTTTAAGTCCCGATGCGATCAGCGATGCCCTGTTAAAACACCTACCCGCTACGACTGCACTCTGGCAGCTGTTTAACGCACGCTTTAATCCCCAGGACGTGTCCCAGGAACAGGCCTTGGCGGCTAAAAATACGGTATTAACCTATTTAGAAAGCGTTTCGCAATTAAATGACGATAAAATTTTGCGCCGTTTAGTGGAATTAATAGATGTCACCCTGCGCACGAATTTATATCAATGGGACGCTGGGCGGCCCAAAGCCTATATAGCGTTAAAATTAGCCACCGCGCGTCTAGCGGATATTCCTGAGCCGAAACCGGCATTTGAGATTTTTATGTTCGGCCCAGAAGTGGAAGGTGTGCATTTGCGCACCAGCCAAGTGGCCCGAGGTGGCCTGCGCTGGTCGGATCGTTTGCAGGATTACCGCACCGAGGTGTTGGGCCTAGTCAAAGCCCAGCAGGTGAAAAACGCCGTCATTGTGCCGAGCGGCGCTAAAGGCGGTTTTGTGCCGAAGTTGATCCCGCCTGACGCCAGCCGCGATCAGGTGCAAGCCCTGGGGGTGGCGGCCTATCGCACCTTTATCAGCGCGTTGCTGGATATCACCGATAACTACCAGGGCCAGGGGATTAGCCGTCCGCCCCAGGTAATCTGCTACGACGAGCCAGACCCCTATTTAGTGGTGGCGGCGGATAAGGGCACGGCCACCTTTAGCGATATTGCCAACGGCATTTCTGCCGACTACGGCCACTGGCTCAAAGACGCCTTCGCCAGCGGCGGCTCCCAGGGCTACGACCACAAGGGCATGGGCATTACCGCCAAAGGCGCCTGGGTAGCGGTGGAGCGGCATTTTCGCGAGCTGGGCCGCAGCACCTTCAGCGACGACTTTACCGTGGTGGGCATAGGCGATATGTCCGGCGATGTGTTCGGCAACGGCATGTTGCTCTCTGAGCATATCTGCCTGCTGGCTGCCTTTAACCATCTGCATATTTTTATCGACCCCAACCCAGACCCGCGCGCCAGTTTCCAGGAGCGCAAACGCCTCTTTGGCCTGCCGCGCTCCAGCTGGTCTGACTATGACAGCGCACTGATCAGCCCAGGCGGCGGCGTCTTTTTGCGCAGCGCCAAGGCTATTGCCATTAGCGCACCTATGCGCGAGCGGCTGGGTATCAGCGCTGAGCAGCTCACCCCCAATGAACTCATTCACGCACTCTTGCAGGCGCCGGTGGATTTAATTTGGAACGGCGGCATAGGCACCTACGTCAAAAGCAGCCAACAAACCCATGCTGATATAGGCGATAAGGCCAACGACGGCTTGCGGGTGGACGGTGGCCAGCTGCGCTGTAAAATTTTTGGCGAGGGCGGCAACCTGGGCATGAGCCAGCTCGGCCGCATCGAATACAGTCTCAAGGGCGGCGCCTGTAATACCGACTTTATCGACAACGCTGGCGGTGTGGACTGCTCCGACCACGAGGTAAATATCAAAATTTGCCTGGATGAGCTTATGTCCAGTGGCCAGTTAGCCCTCAACGAGCGCAACGAGCTGATGCGGTCCATGACCGACGAAGTGGCCCAGCTGGTGCTGAACAACATTCAACGGCAAACCCAGGCCTTAAGTTTTGCTGCCAATGAAGTTAAAAGCCGCATGGCTGAATATGTGCGCTTCATGGAAGAACTGGAGCGTCAGGGCCGCCTGCAGCGCCGTTTGGAGTTTTTACCCAGCACCAAAGCACTGGCCGAACGCAGCCATTTAACCCGTCCGGAGCTGGCGGTGTTGCTCTCCTACGCCAAGGTAATGCTCAAAGACGTGTTGTGTGTACCGGCTATTTACGACGATCCCTACCTGGCGCAGGTCGCCTTGGGCGCCTTTCCGCACTCGCTGCAGGAGCGTTTTCCCGAGGCTTTGGCCCGCCACCGGTTGCGCCCGCAATTAGTGGCTACCCAGCTGGCCAATGAAATGGTGAATAACCTCGGCATCACCACCCCTCAGCGCCTAAAAGAGACCAGCGGTGCCAACTGGGTAGAACTGGCGCGCGCCTACACGGCGGCGCGTGAGGTGCTGGGCTTTGCACGCTTTCAAGCTGCTTTAATGGACGCGCCTAGGTTTTCAGCGGCCCAGCAAATGGCCTGGTTTGCCGCCATGAGCCGTCGGCTGCGCCGCCTGACCCGTTGGTATCTGCGCGCGGGGATAGCGCCGAATCAACTCGCCGCCATGGTTGCCGCACACCGCAGCGGCTTGCAGGCCATCAACCAGGCGCTACGCAGCGTTAGCGCTGCGCCACTGCTCGTCCTGAACAGCTTCCAAAACCGCATAAGGGAGTTAATGGATGAGGGTGTACCGGAGGATTTAGCTGAAGTACTGGCGATGCCGGAAGATCTGTTCAGCCATCTGGGGATTGTCCAGCAGCTTGATCAACTCCCGGCGGGGCAGGCGTTAGACGGTTCGGTGTGCAGCGCCCTGGCGATGAATTATTACCGGCTTAAAGAGCACCTGCATCTGGCGGGATTTATTCGCGCTCTGGCGGCTATTCCCATCAGCAACACCTGGCAAGCCCAGGTACGCGACGCCTACCTACTGGAAGTGGAGCAGAGCTTAAGCCACTTGGCACTGCGGGGTTTAAACCGGGAGCTAAACCTGTGGTTTGCACCTGCGGCAGACCTGTTAGAGCGTTGGAAGGCGGTGATTGACGATATAGACAAGCAAGCGTTGGAGGATTTTGCCGTGTTCGCCGTAGCCATGGGCCTGCTGGCGGAAATGGCCAAGCGGGTTGCCGCGCAATAGAGGAGGGCACATGTCACTGCGCTACGTGCAATTTGACCTGGCGATTTCGGCTCAGGACTATCAAACGCTCTACGCAGGTTGGGTGCGTCAGGTGCTGGTGCGGGCCCGCGACGGGCGCAAGGTACAGCTGCCCTGCGCTATTTTTCAGCCGTTTGTGGAACACCGGGGGGTGTATGGCAGCTTTGAGGTGGGATTTACAGAGGAGGGTAAATTTCACTCGATTCGCCGCCTGACCCATCAGGATCTGCAATCGGGTGCCTAGGTCAGGAAGGTAGCGGCGGGGACGGGGAAATGTCGTCGAGCCGTCAAGAAGGGCGGAGGGCGATCGACGCCATTAACGGGCGCGGTAGGTGATGCGGCCTTTGCTTAAGTCGTAGGGGGTCATTTCAACTTTTACTTTGTCGCCGGTGAGAATGCGGATGTAGTTTTTGCGCATTTTGCCGGAGATATGGGCGGTAACTATGTGGCCGTTTTCCAGTTTTACCCGGAAGGTGGTGTTCGGAAGGGTGTCTACTACTTCGCCGTCAAATTCAATATTGTCTTCTTTCGACATTCGGCTGGTTCCTCAAACTCAAATGGATTATTTCGCCTGTGCTCAGGCCAAAATTAGGGCGCGCAATTTTGCACTAAAAGCCCTTGGCTTAAAAGCGCTAATTGGCAGTTTTTGCGCATTGGCCTAGGTTGGGGGGCGCTTTTCGGAACCTAAGTGCTTAAGGTGTACCAGATTGTGGGCATTTGCAGGTGTGCCCCTAGTCGTATCCGAGTTGAGTGGCCCTGATGGGGGCGCAGTTATTAAGTTAAGGGCGTTTTAAATGGTTAACTCTTGTAGGCGCGCCCCTTGTGGGCGCCCAAGCCCGCGCGTTTACTCCGTTTATCGCTGCGACCGTTGGCCGACCACAACGGCCGCCGCTCCATCGTGACCTTAGTGTGGGGCACTGAAATCAGGGCGGCTTGTTAAGCGCTGCCCGCCACACCGCTAAGCCTATGACACTTTATTGCGATTTATTGGCCGGGCCGGAATCAGGAGTAGTTATCTTATAAATTGACAAGGCCACCACAGTTTCAAACACGGCTGCTTCGGGGGCATTTTGGCCATGGTTTAATGGGGCTTACATGCTCAAAGGCTTATGGGCCTTTAACGGGGCTGGGGCCTACTGCCTCTGCCCATCATTGGAAGCTGATCCATGCAAAAACCTCTCGTTATAATTGCCCTGTTGCTGGCCCTGGCCGCTTGCAGCGGTGAACCGCCTGCGGCCTCCGGCAGCTCTAGCTCATCAGGCTCATCCAGCTCAGGCTCCTCCAGTTCTAGCGGCAAAACATCGTCGTCGAGCAGCACGTCTTCCAGCAGCACCTCCTCAAGCAGTTCTTCTTCTAGTAGCAGTTCATCCAGCAGTTCCTCGTCCTCCAGCAGTTCAAGCTCGTCCAGCAGCGGCGCGCCTGCGCTGGTGGTGCAAGAGAACCAAGCGGGTTTTTGCAGCTACACCGGCACCCTCTCAACCACCCACGCAGGTTTTAGTGGTGAGGGCTTTGTGGATGGCGCCAATCAAAGTGGGGTCGCTATAGTCTGGGCGGTGAATGCGCCCGCCGCAGGCACCTACACCGCGAGCCTGCGCTATGCCAATGCGGGCAGCCAGGCGCGCCCGGCGCTGTTAAAAACCGCCAGCGGCGAGACCGCAACTTTCAGCTTTGAGCTCACCAGCGCCTGGACGGACTGGCAAAGCCAGAGCCGGGGGATTTATTTGGAGGCTGGCAATAACCTGTTAAGCCTGGACGCCCAAGTCGCCGATGGCCTGCCCAATATCGACTCTTTATCGCTAGTCGGCGTTAAGCCCGGCCAGTGCCCAAGCGCACCAGTGAGTTCTGAGCGCTACCCCAGCCACAACGCCACTGAGATCAACCCCGACACCCGCCTGCGCCTCAATTTTGATACCACCCCGAGTGTTCAAAGCGGTGAGATTCAGATTTTCGATGCTGCCACCAACACCCTGGTGGACAGTGTGAATGTGCAGCGGGACACCGAAACCCTCGGCTACAGCGGGCAAAGCACGCCGCGCACGCTCAACGTGGTGCCGGTACATGTGGTGGGTAAAAGTGTGTTGATCAGCCCCCACAGCAACCGGCTGCAATACGGCAAGCGCTACTCAGTGGTGATCGGCAATGGCGTGCTCAGTGGAACCCTGGCAGGCCGCAGCTTTGGCGGTTTCAGTGCTGGCCAGTGGCAATTTAGCACTAAGTCTGCAGGGCCCAGCGGCGCAAACATTACCGTAGATGACGATGGCCCGGCGGATTTTGGCTCCCTGCAGGGGGCGCTTAATTACCTGATGAAAAACTACTCAGGCACTCCTGCGGCCACCATCAGCCTGCGCAACGGTGTGTACCCTGAGCCTTTGTATCTGCGCGATAAAAGCAACCTGCGCATTGTGGGTGAGAGCCGCGACGGCAGTCTGGTGCGTTTTGCCAACTACGAGGGCTTAAACTCCGGCACCAATGGGCGGGCGCTCTTTTTAATCCAGGGCGGTGATTTAATTTCCCTGGAGAATCTCACCATCTTTAACAGCCACCAGCGCGCCTTTGCCGCCAGCGGCAGCCAGGCCGAAGCCCTCTATTTCAGCAATGACACAGGCCGCTTGATCGCCAAAAACGCCGCCTTCATCAGCGAACAGGACACGCTGCAGCTGCGCGGCTACAGCTGGTTTTACAACACCTTAGTGGCCGGGAATGTGGATTTTATCTGGGGTTCGCCGAGGGTAGCGCTGTTTGAAAACAGCGAGATCCGCTCCCTGGGTGACTCCCAAGGTGGCGGTAGTTCCACCAGTGGCGGTTATGTGCTGCAAGCGCGGGTGACCTCAACCGCCTACCCAGGGTTTATCTTCCTGGGCAGCAAATTTACCCGCGCCGCAGGGCCTGCAGGCAATAGTATCGGCAGCGGCAAAACCTATCTGGCCCGCTCAGGGTTTTCCTCCGGCGCTAATAATGTGGATAGTTTTGCGTTTATTAACTGCGCCATGGATGCTCATATTGCTCCAGTGGGCTGGTTTAGCGAGTCGGGCAAAACCCGCAACCCGCTCAAGGGCACGGCCAGTTACGGCTTTCGTGAATACGGCACGTTGGATTTAAGCGGCGCCCGGATGAATTTAAGTAGCCGCGATGGTGCTTATATTCTGTCGCAAGCCGAATTCAATCAGGCCTACGCCAACCGCGCTCAGCTGTTGAGCAGCTACAACAATGGCCAGGGCTGGAATCCACAGCCCTAGTGGATGACCCTCGCGAACCGGGCAGAGGATTAAGGGCACCCACAAGGGGTGCCCCTACCAGGCACGAACTCAGGCACCAGGTACGAACTCAGGCATAAGTGTTATGAGGGGAATCGTCATCTGAAATTTACCTGGTGCGCAGGGCGGTAAGGCACAGCATCGGGAATGCAAGGCGCCAGTAGGGGCGGCCCTTGTGGCCGCCCGTTTACTGTCAGAGTGGGCAAGGCACCCATAAGAAAGAGGTACTACTACGAACGCTCAACCTTACCGCTGGCCTTTACCGGCAGACTAAAGCCACCCCCACACCAATAAATCCTAAGCTCAATGCCAGCCAGTCGCCCAGGCCAAAACTGCCACCTAAGCGCAGGGCCAGCGCCATCAAACCTGCGCCACACAGCAGGGCGGCCGCTGCGCGCCAGGGGCGGGTGCGCTCTCGCCGCTCTAGGGTTTTGGCCAGCTGCTGTACATCCGGCGCCATAGCCGCCAGGGTTTTGGCGCTGTGCAAAGCATCCAGGCTCAGTTGGGGCAGGGTGGGCAGCTGCTCCAGCCAATCCGGCGCCTGGCGTTTTAATTCTTTCCAGAGGGTTTTCGGGTGGTAACGCCTTTGTACCCAGCGCTCTAAAAATGGGTGCGCGGTGGCCCAAAGGTCGAGTTCCGGGTAGAGCTGGCGGCCCAGGCCTTCGATGTTTAAAAGCGTTTTTTGCAGCAATACCAGCTGGGGCTGAATTTCCATGTTAAAGCGGCGGGCAGTTTGGAACAGGGAGATAAGCGCCTGGCCGAAGGAAATATCTTTTAAAGGCTTGGCAAAAATCGGTTCGCAGACCGAGCGAATGGCCGATTCAAAGGCCGCCACCGAGGTGTTCTTGGGCACCCAGCTCGACACCACATGCAGCTCCGCCACCTGGCGATAATCCCTGCGAAACATAGCCAATAGGTTGCGCGCCAGGTAGTACTGATCCTCCCGCGTCAGGCTGCCCATGATGGCCATATCGAGGGCAATGTAATGCGGCGTTCGCGGTCGGTCGGTGCTGACGTAGACATTGCCCGGATGCATATCGGCGTGGAAAAAATTATGGTCGAACACCTGGGTAAAAAAGATTTCCACGCCCAATTCAGCGAGGGTTTTTAAATCCACCCCGGCGGCGTTTAGGCCTTTGATGTCGGTGACTTGTACGCCCCAAATACGCTCCATCACTAGCACATTGCTGCGGCAGTAATCCCAATGCATGGTGGGTACATAAAGTTGGCGAGCGGGCGTGAAGTTGCGTTTTAACTGCGCGGCATTGGCCGCTTCGCGCATTAAATCCAGCTCATCCAAAATGGTGTTGCGGTATTCCTCCACTACCTCGACAGGTTTTAAACGCTTGCCGTCGGAATTGAGCGCCGCAACCCAGCGGGCCAATAGCAGCATGAGTTTTAAATCGCTGTGGATTGTCTGCTCAATGCCCGGCCGCACAGCTTTAATCACCACCTGCTCGCCGCTTTTAAGGCGGCCGGTGTGCACCTGGGCGATGGAGGCGGAGGCTAAGGGTTCTGCTGAGAATTCGGCGAACAGGGCATCGATGGGTTGGCCCAGGGACTGTTCCACCAAGGCAATAAACTGCGCGCCGGGGAAGGGGGCTACTTGGTCCTGTAATTTGTTCAGGCTGCTGCAAATATCCGGCGGCATTAAATCGGGCCGGGTGGAGAGCAGCTGGCCGAATTTTACAAAAATCGGCCCCAGCTCCTCTAAAGCCAGACGCAGTCGCTCACCGCGCTCAGCATCGGGCGCCACTGGGCGCACACAGGCGAAGAGTGCAGTGAGCCATGGTTTTTGGTAGTCAGGCGGCAGTAGGGCGAGCAGCCTATAGCGGGCGAAGACGCGAAGAATAGTCGCGAGGCGTTTTGAGCGTTCAAACATTGGCAAGTGGGCTTGTAAGATCCAGGCGGGCATTCAGGCGCTCGATTCTGGCGGCCAGCCGATCGGTGCGGCTGCGCAAGTCGTGTATGTCCTGGGTGAATAAGTCCAGTTGCGCTGCGCTGGGCACTAGCTGCAATTCATGTTGCACATAATCGCCGATAAACGGTGGCATTTTGCTGAAGGTCTGCTGCGCCTGGTCACCCAGCTGTTTAAGCTGATCGACCAGTGCGCCTGCGAGCGGGCCAAGCTCTTGGCTCACCAAACCCGCCAGGTCTAAGTCCAGCTGTTTATACACGTTGAGGCAGGCATTGAGCAGCTGAATATCACCGGTGTGTACAACGCCACTGCCGTTGAGACTGTGGGTATCCTTGAGGCCGAGGCCGATAAAATCCGCCAGCGACCCGGCCAGATGACTGTTGGCCGAGGCGGCCGCAGCCGCGTCGGCATCAAGTAACACCAAGGGGTAGTTGAGGTGTATACACCAGTCCAGTTGCAGGTCGGTAATGCTCAGGTGCACCGACTTGCCCGCCAGGTTCACAAGCCGTTGCTGGCTGGCCGGGTCGCTGCGCAGGGCGGTGTTGAGGGCGCCCTCTAAGGCGGCGCGCAGGCCAGCGCCGATTACGCCCAAACTCACGCTTTAAGCCCTTTGTGCAGAGCCACTATGCCGCCGGTGAAATTGTGTACCTCACAGCGGGCGAAGCCTGCGTTTAACACCATGGCTTTGAGGCTGTCTTGGTCTGGGTGCATACGGATACTCTCCGCCAGATAGCGATAACTGTCGGCATCATTGGCCACCAACTTGCCCATCATCGGCAGCAGATGGAAGGAGTACTGATCGTAGGCCTTGGCCAACAGAGGGTTGTGGGGTTTGGAGAACTCCAGCACCAGGAGTTTGCCGCCGGGCTTTAACACCCGAAACATAGACGCCAGGGCTAGGTCTTTGTCGGTTACGTTGCGCAGGCCAAAGGCGATGGTAATGCAGTCGAAATAATTATCGGGGAAGGGCAGGTATTGGGCGTCTGCTTGTACAAAGCTGAGGTTGTTCACCAGCCCCTGGTCGATGAGTTTATCCCTGCCTACGCCCAGCATAGAGGCGTTGATATCGGCCAGCACCACCTCGCCAGTGGGGCCGACGATACGGGCAAACTGGGCGGTTAACTCGCCGGTGCCACCGGCTATATCGAGGATCTTTTGCCCGGCGCGAGCCCCCGCCGCTTCAATGGTTAAGCGCTTCCACAGCCTGTGAATACCCAAGGACATGACATCGTTCATAACGTCGTACTTGGCGGCTACCGAATGGAACACCGAGGCCACTTTGGCGGCTTTGTCGCCCGCTTTTACCGATTGAAATCCAAAGTGGGTGATTTCGTCACGCTCCATACACAGGCCCCTCGCTCAAAAGCGGCCATTCTAACCCTAATTGATGGCGAGTTTCCCCAGCCGAATGACGACCCCCAAAACAAAAACGGCAGCAACCTAAGAAGATTGCTGCCGTTTTACAGGCCTTAGTGAGCGATTAAACCAGGCGGCGGCGCTGGGCGATCAAACCGAGGGCACCTAAGCCGAGTAGAATCAGGCTGGTAGGTTCGGGTACTGAGGCTGTGGGGGTGTCGCTGGTGATGGCGAGTAAATTGTCGATGCTGACATTGCCCTCAACGCTGGTGTTGGTGCTGTTAATTAAAGAAAACCCGCCGATACCAGTAGCCGAGCTGACGGTGAAATTCTGGTACACGCCTGGCAGGTTAGTGGCGCCGTAGGTTGGGGTTACCGCCTGGGTGGACAAGCTGTTGCCCAGGGCGTCAAAAAAGACTATGTCGGTATCGGTCAGGTAGCTGGCTAGATCAATGCTGAATGAAGTGAGCGAGGCGGCAAAGAGATTGTTAAAGGTGATGGTGAGATTGCTCTCATGGTCAAGGCCGTCGTTATCATCGATCCAAAGGCCGTCTAAGTTGGAGTTGCGCGTTGTGTTGCTGCCACCTTTTACTTCGTAATAATTCTTCGCATTGGACTGAGTGCCAAACCAGTTGGACTCCCAGCCGGGCACATCGCTGAAGTCTTCAGTCAATACGCTAGCGGACGCTTGAGTGCTGAGCGCTAGAGCGGTCATCAAGGCAAGTAGATTTTTCATAGGCGGGGTCTCGGCTGAGGTTCGGGGATGGTTGCGCTGAGCAATATAGAAACCAGAAATAATTTGTGTATGAAAAACATACTATTAAACACGCAAAAGGAAATCATGGCGGTTTAAATGTTAAACAGATCGACAGTAAAAATGACTTTTTCTCTGCCCTGCCAGAGGTGGGAATACATTTTGCCCTAGCCCACAAAATGACGATATTTCGTCAATTAGTTGTCGCTGGGGTTTACAGGCTATGGCCGAATCAATTTTTACGCATTTACGGGGTTTGCCCTCCACCATGACGCGGGACTCCGCGCTGGCTGGGTTTAGGGGCCTATGGCACGGCAACTTGGCGGTGCCCATTCTCCTGTTAATGCTGCTGGGCATGATGATCCTGCCCATGCCGCCCTTTTTGTTGGATGCCTTTTTCACCTTTAACATCGCTCTGTCTATCGTGGTGTTGCTGGTGAGTATTTACAGCCTGAGGCCCCTGGATTTCGCGGTTTTCCCGACGATTTTGCTGGTGGCTACCCTGCTGCGTTTAGCCCTTAACGTGGCCTCCACCCGTGTGGTGTTGCTGGAAGGGCACAAGGGGGGCGATGCGGCCGGTAAGGTGATCGAAGCCTTCGGCGAGGTGGTGATCGGCGGCAACTACGCGGTAGGTTTGGTGGTGTTCATCATCCTGATGATCATTAACTTCGTGGTGGTCACCAAGGGTGCCGGGCGTATTTCTGAGGTGAGCGCGCGGTTTACCTTGGATGCTATGCCCGGCAAACAAATGGCTATTGATGCGGATTTAAACGCCGGCCTGATCGACCAGGATGAGGCGCGTAAACGCCGGGCTGAAGTGTCCGCCGAGGCGGATTTTTACGGTTCCATGGACGGTGCCAGCAAATTCGTGCGCGGCGATTCTATTGCCGGTATTTTGATTCTGTTTATCAACATCATCGGCGGCTTGATTGTCGGCCTGGTGCAGCACCACCTGGAATTCCAAGACGCGCTGCAAAAATACATTCTGCTCACCATAGGTGACGGGTTAGTCGCCCAGATCCCTTCATTGTTACTGGCCACAGCCTCCGCCATTATTGTCACTCGGGTGAATACCACCCAGGATATGGGCTCCCAGGTCTTCAGCCAAATGTTCGCCTCCCCCAAAGCCCTGGGGGTTTCGGCGGTCATACTCTTCATCATGGGTTCTATACCGGGTATGCCTCATGTGGCGTTTTTAGGCTTGGGGCTGCTGTGTGCGGCTCTGGCCTATTTCATTCACTTTCGCAGCCAACAGGCCGAAGTGGTGGAGGAGGGGCGCCCCCAGGGTATGCCGCGCTCAGTCCCTGCGCCCATGGGCGGCAGTGGGCCGGTGAATACTGGCATCGCAGCTCTTGAGCACCGCGCGTCAGCCCAAGCGGAAACCGTCGAAGTGTCCTGGGATGACGTAACAGCAGTGGATATTCTCGGCCTGGAGGTGGGTTATCGACTGATTCCATTGGTCGATAAAAACCAGCGCGGTGAGCTGCTGGGGCGGATCAAAGGCGTGCGCAAAAAAATGTCCCAGGACTTGGGCTTTCTGGTTCCGCCGGTACACATCCGCGACAACCTAGAGCTGCTGCCCAGCGCCTACCGCATCACCTTGATGGGGGTGTCCTTGGGGGAAGGCGAAGTCTTCCCTGATCGCCATATGGCCATTAACCCAGGCCAGGTGTTCGGCCCGCTGCCGGGAGCTAAAACCCAAGACCCGGCCTTTGGCCTGGAGGCTATCTGGATTGACGAGTCTTTGAAGGATCAAGCACAAACCCTCGGCTACACAGTGGTGGACGCCAGCACGGTAGTCGCCACCCATCTCAACCAAATCATCCAAAAACATACCCACGAATTGCTCGGCCATGAAGAAGTACAAAAATGGCTGGACTTGCTGGCGGAGAAATCCCCCAAGCTGGTGGAAGAGCTGGTGCCCGGCACCATCAACCTCAATGTCCTGCTGAAGGTGCTGCAAACCCTGCTGCGCGAACAGGTGGCCATTCGCGACCGCCGCTCCATAGCCGAAGCCTTGGCGGCCTCGGGGGATAAAAGTCAAGATATCGCCACCTTAGTGGGCCACGCCCGCGTCGCTCTGGCCCGTCAAATCGTGCAAAACATTGTGGGCAGTGAGCTTGCCATCCCTTGTATAACACTTGAACCATCTCTGGAACACTTGTTGCTTCAGTCCTATCAGCAAGCACAAAAAGCTGGCGCCGATGGCAGCTCCTTCATCGAACCGCGCCTGGCCGAGCGACTGAACAACTCCCTCGTCAAGGCCGCGCAAAAACAAGAAGCCCAAGGCAAGCCGCAGGTGCTACTGGTGGCCGCGCCCATACGCGCCATGCTGGCGGGCTTTGTGCGCTACAACCTGCCGGATATGCAAGTGCTGGCTTACAACGAAGTCCCCGACAACAAACAAATCACCATAGAGGCGACCGTAGGTGCGGAAGCCAAGCCGCAGTAGAGCGGTGGAGGAGATGAGCCATGACTGTTAAGCGTTTCGTAGCCCCCGATATGCGCAGAGCCCTCGACTTGGTACGCCAGGAAATGGGCCCCGAAGCGATCATCTTATCCAGCAAACGGATAAAAGAAGGCGTGGAAATTCTGACGGCCGATCAGCTCGACATACCCACCCGTGGCTACGATGCGCGCAAACAGTTTGGCGAGCAGTTCGACTCTGACTTAGACCGCCCACTGATTTCCGATCGCGACTGGCAACCGGATACCCGCCTGCCCGCCAAACCCCAGGCGCCGGTGGCACCCGCTGTAAATGCGCAAGCCGAGCGCGCCGTGGCGCTCGCTAAAGAAATAGAGGCCGCCCGCGCCCGGATGCTAGCGGCGAAAAAATCCGCCCAGGCGGCCAACCGGCCCATCGGTGAGTTAGCGACCACAGCGCGGGCCGAGCCGAGCATACCTGCCGCGGCGCTCCCATCCACCCGTGCCGACAAACCCGGCCGCATTGAGCCGCGGGTATCGGGCCTGGGCCAGCTTGAAACGGCCGATCCGTTTGATTTTGGATTTGGTTTTGATGAGCTGGTCGCGGTTAAGCCCGCTCCTTTGCAGGATGAGGCTAAGCCCGATGGCCAATTGGCCAATCTGGCGGCTCAAGTGGGCCACCTGCAGGACAAATCACCCGTCGCCGCCCGCAGTGACGAAACACGCTTAAATGCCCTGCAGGCCGAGATTGCCGATATGCGCAGCCTCTTGGAGCGCCACCTGCGCCACTGGCCTGCCTCCACAGAAGAATTCACCAGCAAACCCGGCGCTGGCCACTACGCCCTCGGCCAACAGCTGCAGCGCTTGGGTTTGGGGGCTGAGTTGGTGGAGCGCCTGTGCCAGCACTGCGCCAATCAACCTCGGCTGAACCTGGCCTGGCGGGAGGCGTTAAATGAGCTGGTGGCGAGGCTGCCGGTGCAAAGCACCGACCCTATCGACCAGGGCGGCGTATTCGCCTTTGTCGGCCCCACCGGCGTGGGCAAAACCACCACTATCGCCAAACTGGCCGCCCGCTACGTATTAGCCCACGGTCAGGGCAAGGTCGCTTTGGTTACCACCGATACCTACCGTGTCGGCGCCCAGGATCAGTTGCGCTCCCTGGGCCGCATACTGAATGTGCCGGTGCGCATCATCGACCAAGAGCGAGCCCTACCCAGCGTGTTGGCTAGCCTCAAAGCCTATCCCTTGATCCTGATCGACACAGCGGGCTTTCGGCAGGGCGACCCCTTATTGAAAGAACAGGAGGCCATTTTGGCCTCCTGCCCTAGCGTGCAGCGGGTATTGGTGATGGCGGGCAACAGCCAGGTGCAAACCCTTAAGGCCAGTGCTCACGCCTACAAGCAAGGCCGTTTAGCCGGTTGTGTACTGAGCAAAATTGATGAAACCGCAAGCTTAGGTGAGGCCATCAGCGTGATGATCCAGCAGTCGATCCCACTGCTCTACACCACCTTCGGCCAAGAAATTCCCAAAGATATGGCGGTGGCGTCGGCTCAATCGTTGGTGGCCAAGGCCGTGAATTTGGCCAAGCAAGAAAGTGCGCAGGAGACCCGTGTGGGGCTCTAGCCGCCTAGCGCGCGGATAATCCTGCGCCTAGGAGCAGAGCATCTATACTCAAAAACAGCAATACCCGGCGTGGTCTGTTCGGTGAGCCAAAACAAAGGTTGTAAGTTGCATGATAGCAAGTCGTCCCGTAAAAGTTGTCGCGATCACCGGTGGTAAGGGCGGTGTTGGCAAAACCAATCTCTCCGTCAACCTGAGCATCGCTCTGGCGGAGATGCGTCGCCGGGTCGTCCTGCTCGACGCCGACTTGGGGCTTGCCAATGTGGATGTGTTGTTGGGTTTGCAAGCGCGCTTTACCCTTGCCGATGTGCTCAGTGGCGAGCGCGATCTGCGTGAGGTGATGCTGAACGGCCCGGCCGGTTTAAAAATTGTGCCTGCCTCCTCCGGCCTGCAAAACATGGTCAAGCTCTCCGCCCAGGAACACGCCGCTATAGTCCATGCTTTTAGCGAGCTCTCCGATCAAATCGACGTTTTAGTCATAGATACAGCGGCCGGAATTTCCGACACCGTCACCAGTTTCGTGCGGGCCGCCCAGGAAGTCGTCATTGTGGTCTGCGATGAACCCTCCAGCATCACCGACGCCTACGCGCTGATGAAATTGCTCAATACCGAACACGGCATCACCCGCTTTAAAGTTATCGCCAACATGACCCGCACCCTGCAAGAAGGCAGTGCGCTGTTTAATAAACTCAATGCGGTGTGCGAGCGCTTTTTGGATGCCTCATTACAGTACTTAGGGCCAGTGCCCTTTGATGAGAACGTGCGCAAGGCGGTGCAAAAGCGCAAAGCCCTGCTGGAATTTGCCCCCCGTTGCAAAGCCTCCCAAGCCATTCGGTTTATCGCCCAGCGCATCGACCAATGGCCAGTACAGAACAGCGCGCGAGGCCATCTGGAATTCTTTTTTGAACGTCTTGTTGCTTCGGCCAGTGGTGGCATGTGACAGCAGCGGGGCTTGCCATGCGTTTTGCAGCGGTTAATCAGGAGCCAGGATTGGACATCGAAGCCTTCGCCCCGCTGGTGAAAAAAATTGCCTACCACCTGTTGGCGCGTATGCCCGCGAGTGTACAACTGGACGATTTAATTCAAGCGGGCATGTTAGGCCTGTTGGAAGCGGCGCAAAAATACGATGACACCAAAGGCGCAAGTTTTGAAACCTACGCAGGCATTCGCATTAAAGGCGCCATGGTGGACGAAATGCGCCGGGGTGATTGGGTGCCTCGCTCAGTACACCGCAACGCCCGCAAAATCAGCCAAGCCCTCGCAAGCCTCGAGGCGAGCCTCGGCCGGGAAGCCTGTGATGCCGAAGTGGCGGCCCATCTGGAACTAACCATCGACGAATACCAAGCCCTGCTGGCCGATACCCAGGGCAGCCGATTATTTAGTTACAACGAAGACATAGACGACGAAGACTCCTGCGCCTCCGCCGATGACTCCAGCGCCCCCCTGCAAGACCCGGCCAAGTCTGTGGCGCAAACGCATCTGCAATCCTCCCTCGCCGCCGCCATCGCCGAATTACCTGAGCGTGAGCAGCTGGTGTTGTCTTTGTATTACGAGCAGGAAATGAACCTCAAGGAAATTGGCCTGGTGCTGGGCGTATCCGAATCCCGCGTCAGCCAAATCCACTCCCAGGCCGCTCTGCGCTTGAAAGGCAAACTCTCCGGCTGGGCTCGCTAGCGCCTGAACAACCAAGCCGGATGTCGTGTTCCGCTTCCCACTCTAAATGCCATCTCTCCCTCACCAGTATCGGCCAAACATCGACCGTCCGGATTCTGAGTCATCTTAGGTTTGCTAAATGCCGAACAATGATAAAACCTGCCATGGCACTGCCGAATCCACTCGATTCAAATAGGCGCGTAACGATACTTTTTACAGGCCTAGCACCAGCCAGCGGCATTTCCGTACTGTGAGAAAATTGGTAACAAAGTATGGGGTTGGAGTTCAAATGGTTAAATAGACTCCGGCGCGCTTAAAGGCCCGCTAATGCTTTAGTTGGGACAATTACCATGCTAAGCAAATTATTTGCTGCAATTGCTAAATGTTTCTTTTCTACCCGTTTTTCAGCGCCTATACTTTGCTCAATTCTGTCTTGGAGGTGCTTATGAAACGCGCAGTAATCAGTTCTTGGGTGTTAGTGGTTGGGCTGGTCAGTGGCAATGCGATGGCCGCACAGACGCTGACCGAGGCGAAGAAAGTTGTCGCGGATTATCAAACCCTCAGGGAAGCCTGTTCCGATGCCACCGGTGCCAAACGCCTTGAGTGCATGGCTCGCTTGTCCTCCACCAGCGATAGCTACCGAGAAGCCAAAACCTTTGTGATGGCTAACTCCTCGGGTAATCAAATCAAAATCGCTAAGGCTCACTAAACACTGCTCTACCCGCACCGCAGAGGTGTCGCGCAAGGCGGCACCTTCATCGCTCCATCCAAATTCCTCTCAATTCTTCAACCCACATCCCAAGCCGCACAGAAATCTCAGGTGTTAGAGGCGCAGCTGCTAATTTCAGGCGTTGTTTCATGCCCAGGTTTTTGATGAGGTCAGGATTTGCTTAGCCATGTGCCAGTGAATTTTTGAGCTTCTCTGTATTGCCTATTCACCATTCTTGAACCATTGCTCTACTCGCCCCTAAGAGCTAAATCCTGTATTCTGCAGGCCCTTACGAGTCCGGCCTGGCTGGGCGTGATGCATTTTCCCATATAGGTATTTTTAACCGTGTACGTTTACGACGAACATGACAGCAAGATTATTAATGAGCGGGTCGCCCAATTCCGTTTCCAAACTCAGCGCTTTTTAGATGGCAAGCTAAAACCTGAAGAGTTTTTACCCCTGCGTTTGCAAAATGGCCTTTATGTCCAGCGCCTCGCGCCAATGCTGCGTATCGCAGTACCCTACGGCATGTTAAACGCCCCTCAGTTGCGTAAATTGGCTCATATATGCCGCCACTACGATAAAGGCTACTGCCACGCTACTACTCGGCAAAATATCCAACTGAACTGGCCCCAACTGGAAGAAGTACCCGATATTCTGGCGGAACTGGCTCAAGTTGAAATGCACGCAGTGCAAACTAGCGGCAACTGTATCCGCAACGTCACCTCCGATCAGTTTGCAGGTGTTGCGCCCGATGAAATCGAAGACCCGCGCCCCTACTGCGAAATCATTCGCCAGTGGTCAACCTTTCACCCTGAATTCGCATTTCTACCACGCAAATTCAAAATCGCCGTTACCGGTGCAGCAGAAGATCGCGCCGCTATAGCTTTTCACGACATAGGCCTGCGCCTGGTTAAAAACAGCGAAGGTGATATAGGCTTTCAGGTCTATGTGGGCGGCGGTTTAGGCCGCACCCCAGTGATCGGCAGCCTCATACGGGAATTTTTACCCGAAAACGATTTGCTCACCTATTTAGAATCTATAGTCCGCATTTATAACCTGCACGGCCGCCGCGACAACAAATACAAGGCGCGCATCAAAATTTTAGTAAAAGCCCTTGGTGTAGAAGTATTTACTAAAATGGTGGAAGACGAGTGGGCCCATATTCGCGATAGCCAAACGCTGCTGACGGATAAAGAAATTAAACGCGCAAAAAGTTTTTTCACTGAGCCTGATTACCAAACTTTTGACGGCACCGCCGCTTGGGCATCAATCAATAGTATCCGCAGTGAAGACACAACCTTTGCTCACTGGTTAGACCACAACACCCACGCTCATAAAATTCCCGGCTACCGTGCCGTTACCTTATCCCTAAAACCCACTGGTGTTGCGCCTGGTGACATTACCGATAGCCAGTTGGAAGCCATTGCTGATTTGGCCGAGCGTTTCTCGTTCGCTGAGGTGCGGGTAACCCATTATCAAAATATTGTGCTTGCTGATGTAGAAGTGCAAAAACTGCACGCGCTCTGGGCGGAATTAAAAACCCTCGGTTTTGCCACCGCTAATGTCGGCACCCTCACCGATATAATCTGCTGCCCCGGTGGCGATTACTGCTCATTGGCCAACGCAAAATCGATCCCTATAGCCGAAGCAATTCAGCGTGAGTTTGACGATTTGGATTATGTTTATGATCTAGGTGAGTTGGACCTGAATATCTCCGGCTGTATGAATGCCTGTGGCCATCACCATATAGGCCATATCGGCATTTTGGGGGTGGATAAAAAAGGCGAAGAGTTTTATCAAATTCAATTGGGCGGTAATTCAAAAAACCAAGCGGCACTGGGCGAGGTTTTAGGCCCATCGTTTGGCGCTGCCGAAGTACCCGCCATTATCCGCAAAATACTGGAAGTTTATTTGGCCGCTCGCAGCGCTGAAGAAAGCTTTTTAGACACCTACCACCGCATTGGTCTTTCACCCTTTAAGGAGAAGGTATATGCCAAAACTCATTAAAAATGGCGAGTTTGCCCCTAATCCTTGGGTTGTAGCAGAGCAGGGCGCAATTGAAAATCTAAGCGATTACACGCTGGTGCACGTGAGTGATTATTCAAAAGTTGCCGAGGCTGGCAAAAACTGCGGTCTGTGGGTGTCGGCTCAAGAAGGTTTGCAAGCATTGCCTGCGAGCCTGAAAAATATACCCGTCATCGCCGTTTCATTTTCAGCATTTATGGATGGTCGCGGCTTTTCGGTTGCCCGCCAAATCCGCGAGCAAAAAAATTACCAGGGTGAATTAAGAGCCATTGGCAATTTTTTTCAAGACCAAGTATTCATGATGAAACGCTGCGGGTTTGATGCCTATTTGGTGCCGGATGATGCTGATCTTGAGTCTTACAAAATCACGCTGGGTATTTTGACGGATTATTACCAGGCTGCTGTGGATGAGCCTAGGCCTTTGTTTCGGCGACGGTAAAATAAGTAAGTTTAAAAAAAGCCCCATTAAATGGGGCTTTTTATTTTTCCGGCTTTAAAAAGGGCGAAGATTATATGTGCTAGTACTCAATTGCTTTCTAGGCTGGAGTTATTACTAATCCGCGCCTTAACTCAACAAACGTTATTTTTGCCAGCAAATATCAGTTGCGTCATGGCCATCTTTATCCTTGGCGGTTCTTTTCCCAGTATTGTCAATAATGAATTCACCACATTTTGTATCACCGCTCTGTGACCGGGTGCTAACGGCTTTTGCAGACAGTGAATATTGCGTTGGAGGAGTGCCTGTCAAGGTGATAGTCACAGTGTAATATCCATCTTTTGACGCCGCAGTCCCGATCCTGTCCGCATTATCGGTATATTGGTTATTACTAAAAAACCACCGCTCCTGCTGGGCCGCCATGTCCAGTAACTTCTCCTGCGCGTCCGTCCGTCGTGTTTTTTGCACATATTGGCTGTAGCTGGGAATAGCGATTGCGGCCAAAATTGCCACAATCGCCACAGTCACTAAAACTTCAATTAATGTAAAACCTAAAAATTTGCGCATAACTAACCTATTGACTGTAAGGTAACTCTCGCCAGGATTGGCGTTCTCCTCTCGGTACCGAATTAACCGATGGTTCCACATCAATTGCCCCGAGTGATGTCCCAGAAACCGGCACCTTGCCTGGCGTTGGGTCTGAGGCGGCACCTATCCCCAGGTCTCGAAACGCTGGTAATAATTTTGTTTCAGTGGAGTTTCTAACGAATTTACTGGGCAATCCTGAAAGAAAGTCGCGGCGATACTGCTTGGATTCCCCAAAGGGCGTACATTCATCGCCAGGCTCATAAGTGTTAAATACCAGAGAGTTTCCTGAGAGTATAGTGGAGGTGTAGTTGCGTGCGTTCGCAGAACCAAAATTAAAATACCAACCGTTGTTCTGATCCACTAGGCTCACAAGAGCCTTGCGCGTGTCTGCAGTGATGGGGGTTTGTGCCTCTGTGGTATCAAGTTTATCGTTCTCTCTCACATTGATTCCTGTCAAGTTGACCAATGTTGATTTATTGATGGTTGAATTCACTAGAGTGTCGGAAGATCCTGTCGCTCGCTGCTCTTTTATGGCGTAATAGCTGTTAGCATTGTTTTTATACTTGTTATCTGAGTCAGAAAAATACCGTCCTGTCCCTGCAAATACCCAATAGTTATTTTTAGTGTCTACCACTGTAAATGGTGTTGCTGCGAAGGCTTGGCCCGTATTTTCTAGTATTGGAGTTGGGCTATCAATGGTGCCGTCAGAATGAAGTTCCGCACGGTACAAACGCCCGCTTGGAGCGGCGGGAGTTCCCTCGACCGTGCCAAAATACAGGTAATCATCATTGTAATCGCGGTCCCAATCCCTCGCATTAAGGCCGCCAATCCAACCTTTACTGGAACCTACAGTTACACCTTTTCCGTCATCAACCCACTTGTTATTAATAAGATCATACACAAATAATTGTGGAGTATTGCCGCTCGTAAATTCTGTGGGATCAGTTACTCCACTGCCAATCACCAGGTACCAGTTGTTTTTGATTACGGTGCTATTTTCATCAAGTTCCCGAAATTTAAATATATCGGGATTGCTCGTTGTGTAGGTGTTATCCGGCAATGGTATTTCCGCAATCAATTGTGGCGCGGCTTCAGGATTGGTCACATCCATAACAACCACTGCAGATCTGAGATTGTCGGTAACAGGATTATTTTTAGCATCCAAGAGTGGTTTTCCGGCGGCATCCAACCTGGGCACCTCGTAGGGTCTTCCGCCAGTGCGCATGGTTGCCACTAATATTGAACCCCAGCCATTTGGGTGGTCTGTGTCCGGTGTGAAAATATTGGCATCGTAAAGTTTGACTCGGCCATCCATATAAAAATTATGTGCGTAGCTGGTCTCCTTTAACCATTTGAGGTGAGGTAGCAAATTAAACGGCACATAGCCCCAAAGTTCTGCACCAATAGGTGCCTCTTTGCCATCAAACTCTTTTTTGTCCAGGTCAAAAACCCCCAGATTAAACGCGTGGAGCATCCCATCGTTGGCGCCCACATATAAAACATTGCGGCGTGGTTTATATTGTTCGCGAAAAACGGCATAGGTTTCATCGCCATAATCCGTGTCGTAGCCTGCGGTAGGTGCGCTTACAACTAGTGGGGAAGAATTAACTATATCGCCGAGCAACCAGGGTTCCGCATTGTCATTCGGAGTGGAGGCGGCAATGTCATCTGCATCATTGCTAAAATCCGAAATGAAGTCGATTCTACGGTTGCGGTAATTTGGCACGGTTTTACCGCGAATAAAATTAACCAAATCAGCCGAACTGCCCTTTGTATAGTGAAGCCAGTTATTATTTTTAGAATTTGCACCTGAGGTGGGAAATCCAGTCGCAGTATCAAACGGCACGGATGCGGTTTCAGAACCACTAATCAATTGATCTGAGTTTCCGTCGATTGCAGTAAAGATAAATCGATATTTTGTGCGGTCCTGCTTTTTTTCATCGGGCGCTGTTGCAGCCGTGCTTTGTTTTAACGGGTAGGCTCCCTGGATTGTATAATTTTCTATTTGCGCCAGGCGCGCCTCGGCATTAAAAAAGGGCTCTACATTATTTAGGTTGTTAATGGAGATTTTAGACCCAACCACATTTGAAGCCGTCTCAAAATTACTGGGCGGGTTTCCTGTAAAACGGTAGGCAAAGGTTTCGGGTGCTTCAGTTTTGGTTTCTGTTCTCAAGGCAAATGAAAGATCTGAGGTCTCCAGTTTTCCATTCTTATTAGTGTCTTCGATCAAATAGCCGTTTTTACCTCTGAAATAGCCTCTTAAGCTGCCAGCCCATTCAATTAAATGGGTGTTATCGGACGCAGCCTTGGGCCGAAATTGAGTGATTACGCTCAGGCCGGTACCATCATCGAGGGTGCTTATTGAGCCCACGGAAGAATAACCAAAGACCGCCGGTTGAACTCCTCTCAACAGCTTTTTGATTTCCTCAGTAAGCTTGGCAGGGTCACGTACGACCAAATAATTATCAGGCTCAGCATTGGGGCCAGGTTCTTCGCCATCAAAACCGCCCCACTTAGCGGCATAAAACAAAGGTTCTCGGAGCATTTTGGTAGCCGACTGTTTAACCTTATAGGTTATACCAACGGTATTATCAGCAGAGTCCGGGTTGATGGTAATGGGCATCACCTGGCCTCCACCTTCAACACCCGTAACTATGTACCCTAGTTTTAGGTTGTCGGTTGTAGATTTACTCAGGGATCGGGTTTTGATGAGTGCCGTGGCTCCTGAGTAGGTGTACTCGATTAGTTGCGTGACATCTTGGTCAAAGTCAGAGCCCTGCTGAGAATCTTCCCAAATAACCAGTATCGAACCTGAAATGGTTCCGTCGGTGTTTGTTTGATTTGACAAAATTTTGAAATCTACCAGTGCACAGCTGCCCAGATATTTGTCAGTTATTCTCTGGTTCTGGCACGCAGGTAATAGAGTGACCATGGGCGCTTTGGCGTCTGGTAGTTCAATAATGGGGCGCCCTAGCTCCAGATAAATGCCCGATGTCTTAATCCCTTTGCCATAATTAGGGTTGATGTCCTTTTGTATGTTGGCTCTATAGGCCAACCCTGCCATCAAATAACTACCCTCAAGGGCCGGCGCATCCGGGCAGGTGCCGCGAACCTTGGACAAACTGCTAACAGTCTTTTCAGTGCAAACTGGAGTTAGATTATCCGCTGTGGCGGTACCGCTTTCATCCCCGATAAACGCTTTCGACCCATTTATTCCTTCTTTAGTGCCTACATGGTCTGTGTCCTGCGCAATGCTTGTAAACAGGTCAGTACCAAAATCATTTCCATCATAGGAGACGCTGCTGGCGTTCAAGGCAAGCACCTGTAGCTTTGAGCAAGCCTTAAGTGTGGTATCGCTAGTAGGTATCTTCGCCAATGGATTATTAGTCCAGGCTTGGCTGCGCATACTGTTCCCAACAACTGAATCACTAAAATATTTACTATCGTCAGCGGTATAAAGAGTAGTTTGTTTGCCTGCAAGGTAACGATAAGCTTCGGCTAAAACTTCCGAGAGTGGGTTCCCCCAGCTCACACACTGACCATTATCAAAGGTGGCCAATCGACCATCAAAGACGGTGGGAGACCCACATGTTCCCGCAGTTCCCCAGCCAATGTAGGAGCTCTTTCTAAGGTTGTCGCTCGGGTTATTACCAAGGGCCGCGCTGTTATATCCCCAATTGACAATGCGTAGGTTGTCGAGGAACGGTATGATTCCACCTGCACTTGGTGCAATAAAATCTCCCGCAGCGTTTATCTCATCGGATATCTCGGCAACATTTTTACGCAATACCCCACCTTTTTTGTTGAGTTCAAAACTACCAGACATCAGGCCCCAATGAACTTGGCGGTCGGCAAATTCTTTCTCTTGAAGCACCCCTACGGGTTTCCAAGCGGGTTTCTTATCATCTCCGTAATTTTTGCAATTAAAGGCGCCGGGTGCGGGCGTGTGAAGAGTGCTATTGCATGCCACCACATAGGCCTTCATGTCTTTAATTTTTTGGGTTAACTTGGCCTTCGTATCGGCCGGATAATTGTATTTTGGTTCGTATTTAGTTGTGTAGGCGGATTTAACTTCTTCTGTCGGGCTATCATGAAAAAAATAGAACCCTAGGGGTGGATTGTTAACTCCAAAAATTTTCGTCATTAGCTTATTTAGCGCGTTATTATCCAAAAGTGCGCTATTTGCGGGGGTCGCTTCATTTAATGGATCGTTGGGTTTCCAGAGCATGCCGTCAAAATCTGGCCCGTCCCAAAATTTACACTGTACGCGCTCACTGCTGGACCAAAGGGAAAAGTTGCCGCGCGCTACACGGATAAGGGGCGGATTGTCAGTATTCTGTGACAGCTTATTGTCTTCAAGTCCTGCAGTTGCCTTTGCCAAATTGCTAGTAGTGTTACATAGAGTTATTCCCTTTATCGCTAATGAGCATGCGGGGCCAGCCACAGGGTCGTTGGGATTACACTTGCCCAACGTCGTATCGTAAACCGGATAAGGCGTCAGGTTGGGCAGTCTATCCCCACCATAATATTTAGCAAAACTGTGTGAATCGCCCGGTATATGGCTGCGTTCAAGTAGTACTCCATTTATACCAGTAGGTTGAGTTTTTGCTCTTTTTCCACCGTAAAAAGAAAGTCTAATAATATCCATGCGCGTCATGGTGGCCCAGTTTAAAAAATTGCCACTCCAAAGGCCTTTATTTTCCCCGGTATTACAAAAAAGCGCTGAACCTTCCCCTTCAATCTTTTTTGCAGGCTCTTTGGGTTCGAAGCGTTCATTTGTATATTCGTAGCAAAGCCGATTATCAAAATAACCCGCGTATGAAAAGCTGGGCTTGAATGTTGTTTCAGGGCCGTCATGTATTTCGGGGTCCAAATCCTCTATATCGCTATAGGCTTTAAAAAACAGTTGGTGGTCTTTTGGCATAGTGAGCATAACCACTGGTGGTGCAGTGTTCTGCTGGGTGCCGGGCGGCAGGCTCGAAAAGGCGGATGAATCGCCAAACGCGGTGGCACTGAGGCATAAAGCAAAAGTAGAAAAAAGCCTTGTTACAATTTTCATGATGTATGCCATTTTATTATTCATCTAAGCGGAGAATTGTTTGCACTACAACGTGAGAGCGTCGCGCATCTCCGTCTGCCACAGCGGTTAAGCGATATAGGGGTACAAGCTGGGAATTTGTTGCATCCAAGGATATATAGGAGCTATTTTCCTCCGCCGATTGGCGAGCCCTTACGCCTCTGGATAAATCAGGTTTTTCAACAAAGCATAAAAACTCCGTCAGAATTTTTACTGGATTATTTTTTAGAATATCTTTAACTACCTTGTCTGTGTTGGTTGCAAGTGTGGAGGCGTGGTCATAGTTGTTTGCCTTTATTGAGCTCACAGGATCAAAAACTTGATTGCCGAAGAGGCTGCAACTAGCTTTACCTTGTCCATTAATGTAAGTGCCCTGAAAACAGAAACCTTTGTTCGCCGCGCCCCCCGCACAATTGACAAAACATTTAGCATCATCCTTGCAGTTAGTGGAAAGCTGATCCAACGATGGGGGATTTTTAATGATTTCTTGCTCATATAAAGTCAAAGCCGCTTCAGCGGCCTGAAAGGCCGTTAAGCGGTCTTTTGTGCTGGCAACTAGTTTTAATTCCATAGACGAATTTTGCATGGCGGCAACGCCAATCAGTGTAACCACTGCCAAAATCACTAAACTAACAACTAAGGCTGCCCCTTTTTGCTTTTTAATATTCATATTAGCCACCGTAGTTTCTTAAGCTGACAGTAGACGCAACTTTTTTGCGCAAGTAACCGTCATTCCCATTTGAAGGAGCTTGCACTGGTGCGCCCGATCGCAATGTCAACTCTATCCGAACCGCTACTACCTGATCCCAGCGAATACCTACTTCATCCGCAGTTATAAAAACATCCTTATCAACTCTACCTTGCCCATTGTCGATGCCATATGTAATTTGCATATCCTCTACGCCTTGAGCAATTTCTTCTTCGCGAAATGTAGGGGTGCCGCTGATACTGGTGAGATATTGTCTCTTTAGTGCTGGCATTGTGTTGTTAATTGCAGCACTTGCTTTGCCGATAAAATATCGATTTACCAGATAGGGAGTAATGGCAGAGCCAGGTTGAATAGGTTTAATTGTGTTTATTTTGCCTTGAGTACAACTTGCTTCATCGGTTGATGTTAAGCCTGTTGAACAGTTTTGAGACTTAGTAGGCTTAATGGTGGTGCTGTCTAATCCAGCGGTGCCCCCAGCTACTAACGCAACATTTTGACAACCCGCATCAATAATCATAAGCGGGGTGCCATCAGGAAAGTTAACCGGCTGAGAGGTGGTTATATCACCGGATTTTGGATTGTGTGTATTTAATATTGCCTCTCGTTCATTAGGTAAGGTTTGAATGGTGATCGTATCGGGAAGTACACCTGAGGGTAAAATACTGGCGACGTCGGGATCTTTCAGCTCTTGTTTATCTTTTGTGTCGGTGCCATTAAAGGGGATTGTGTTGAATGCAAATGCATCAGCAAGGGTGCCGCTACCACCAGATGGTTTTGCAATATTGGCGAAATCAATTACGTTAACGGTGGTCAATAAGCTACGGGCACAGCCTTTGTAACCCGATGAGCGTAAATCCTTAATGATAATGTCGAGTGCATAGCGGGTATTGTCTTGGATAAACGCTACTTCTTGGTTGTCAATAAAACTGCGCTTACTATTGAGTACGACCTGTATTACACCCGCTAATACTAGAAGGCCTATTAACATGGCGACCATCAGTTCAATTAGCGAAAACCCGTTTGCGCGTATTTGCATTTTAGTTTTGCGATACATTATCTGCCGTCCATGTAATAAGCTCTAAAGTGTGTTTATTACCCTCTGCGTTTCTGCCGCCGAAAAATTCTAGCGTAATCTTCTGCACCTCAGCTCTTGTGCCATTGTTTATCACGGCCGTGCCGCCAGGCAAACCTTGTTCAACTGCAGTGTCCTTCCAGGCTTGTTCGACGCTAACGCGATTTTCTGCAGTTCTAAGGCGTTCCGATAAATCATTCACCAAGACTAGTGCTTGAGAAAACGAATAGGAATTCTGATTGTGCTGAATGGATTTTGTTTGCATGGCTAGTGTGCCAAGCAACCCTATCGCCAGCACGAACAAAGACACCATGGTTTCTATGAGTGATGAACCATTTTGAGTGTGAGTCATTATTATTTTTTTTATTTTCATAAAATTTAATCGCAATTTAGTGTGATGTTAGTGGGCGCGGTGCTGGTTCCGGTATCGAACGCTACGGTCTTAGCTTTCATCACCCGCCCGGAGCGTTCGACTGTCAACCCCTGGGTGTAGTTGGCAGTTTTTTCTGGGTCGCAAAAAGCGGCATAGGCTCTGACATCGTTGCGTACGAATCCTTGGCTGGTAAAGCTCAACGAATTAATGGCATTGTTGGCTTCATTTTTAAATTTGATCAAATAACCGTTGTTGTTTTGAAACGTTTGCAATATCTCTTCGTTATTGTCTTTTATGGCATCGCCATTTAGGTCGATAAATACAATCCAGCCGGATGACCATTTGTTTGCAACGCAACCTGTGCCTGTGTCAGTGCTGCATAGGGTGGTGACGACATTGCGGGAGGCAGCTTCGGAGCGGGCGGCCGTTAAGGCGGCGGCGAGGCGGGTTTGGAGGTTTTCGATGGCGTTGCGCTTGATGAGACTTTGGAAGGATGGAATTGCGACGGCCAGGAGTATGGCGGCTATGCTGATGGCGACCATCATTTCAATCAGGGTAAAGCCGTAGGATTTTGATCTTAAGGTTTGACTCATTCGATTCGCCTTGATGAAGAGTGTCACATTTGAGAGGAGTTACAACCGCATTTAGCCCCAATAGAACTGTGTGTTTAGATTAAATCATAGTTTTACCATAGAGCATCTGCGGCTGCGCAGTCACCATGGCTTGGATGGGCGGCAAGACGGTAAGACCAATGGCAGGCCATTGTGGGGCTGTTTTAGTCGTTTGAAATTGGGTGTTTAACAAGCGCGTATTGGGTCAAAAATTTAATGGCTAATTGGTCACAATTTCCTGTCCGTCGCCATTGGGTAAACTACACGCAGACTCACTACAGGCCTGATTCTGTTGCGTTGGCAGATTCAGACCTGGGCGGTTTATTTGATGATTAAATCCTCATGCTGAGGCTTAGTCCAAGTAATCAAGGTGAGACTGCAACCATTTTTCCATTTGCGCTTTGGGGATTTTTTTACGTTTGGCCAGCGCAATGATTTGATCTTCACCTAATTTACCCACACCAAAATATTTGGCGTGCGGATGGGCAAAATACCAACCGGAGACGGCGGCTGTCGGGTACATGGCAAAGTGTTCCGTTAAAGATACGCCGGTATTCTCCGTTGCATTGAGCAATTTAAACAATGTGGCTTTTTCTGTGTGGTCGGGGCAGGCCGGGTAACCGGGGGCGGGGCGAATGCCTTGGTATTGCTCTTTAATTAAGGCCTCGTTGGTTAGTGTTTCTGCCGGAGCGTAGCCCCAAAATTCGCGGCGCACCCTCAGGTGCATGTGTTCAGCAAAGGCTTCAGCTAGTCGATCCGCCAATGCTTTAATCATGATGGCCGTGTAATCGTCACCGGCGCGTTCAAATTCACCGGCAATTTCATCAACGCCGCGGCCGGCCGTTACGACGAAGCCTCCCAGGTAATCCTGTTTGCCTGCGGATTTGGGGGCAATAAAATCGGCGAGGCTGTAGAGCGTATCATCCGTGGAATTTTTTTCCTGTTGTTGGCGAATGTGGTGCAAGCGAGCAATCAGTTCCTGATGTTCATCGCTCAGTTCTATATCGTCTGCTTCGCTGTTGGCAGGCCAAAAACCAATAGCGGCGTCTGCCTGCACCCAGTTATTGTCAATAATCTTTTGCAAACAAATTTGTGCGTCTGCGTACAGTTGAGTCGCTGCTTCGCCTACGACGGTATCGGTTAATATGTCTGGGAATTTTCCTGCTAGCTCCCAACTTAAGAAAAATGGCGTCCAGTCAATGTAATCAATCAAATCTGTTAATGGATAATTATTAAACACCTTTACGCCTAAAAATGCGGGCTTAGGTGGTGTATAAGCTGCCCAATCGATATTGAATTTGCGTGTTTGCGCCTGTTCATAGGGCACTAATTTAACGGTATTTTGCCGATTAGCGCGGCGCTGACGCACTTTTTCGTAGTCATCTTTTACCCCTGCGATGAATGCAGGGCGCAATTCATTGGACAATAATTGGCTGGCCACGCCTACTGCCCGTGACGCATCGGCGACGTAAACCACCTGATTGATTGCCAGCTGAGGGTCTATTTTCACGGCTGTGTGGGCTTTGGATGTGGTGGCGCCACCGATCATGAGTGGTTTGTTAATGCCCTGGGCCTGCATTTCTTTGGCGACCGTGACCATTTCATCCAGCGATGGGGTGATTAAACCGGAGAGACCAATAATATCGCACTGCTCGGCAATGGCAGTTTGCAGTATTTTTTCACAGGGTACCATGACGCCCAGATCAATCACTTCAAAGTTATTACACTGTAATACAACGCCTACGATATTTTTACCTATATCGTGTACGTCTCCTTTTACTGTGGCCATGAGTATTTTGCCGTTGGAGCGGGATTTTTCGTCTTTTTCCTCTTCGATAAACGGCTGTAAATACGCTACCGCTTGTTTCATTACTCGCGCGGATTTAACTACTTGAGGCAAAAACATTTTCCCTTCGCCAAATAAGTCACCCACTATATTCATGCCGTCCATTAATGGGCCTTCGATGACATCAAGCGGTCGTTTCGATGCTAGGCGGGCCGCTTCAGTATCTTCTTCAATATGGCTGGTAATGCCCTTAACTAAGGCGTGAGCAAGCCGCTGGGCGACCGGTAATTGTCGCCAGGCGAGATCCTCTTTTTGTTTAATCTGATCGCCAGCGCCATCTTTAAATTGTTCGGCAATTTCTAATAATGCTTCGGTTGCCTGATTGTTGCGATTGGAGATGACATCTTCAACTCGGTTGCGCAAAATTTCCGGTAGATCATCGTAAATGGCCAGTTGGCCTGCATTTACAATCCCCATATTCATACCCGCTTTAATGGCGTGATAGAGAAATACGGAGTGAATTGCCTCGCGCACAGGGTTATTGCCGCGAAATGAAAAGGATACGTTGCTTACTCCGCCGGAAACCCCTGCGTGGGGGAGGTTTTTGCGAATCCAGGCGGTGGCTTCAATAAAGTCCACGGCGTAATTATTGTGCTCGTCAATACCTGTGGCGACGGCAAAAATATTCGGGTCAAAAATAATATCTTCCGGTGGGAAGTTTATTTTTTGCGTCAGTAAATCGTAGCTGCGTTTACAAATTTCTATTTTACGCGCTTTGGTATCGGCTTGGCCGGTCTCGTCAAAGGCCATAACTACAATAGCTGCGCCGTATTGAGCGCATAATGTGGCCTTTTCTAAAAACTCGGCTTCTCCTTCTTTAAGGGAAATTGAGTTGACAATGGGTTTGCCTTGAATACATTTTAAACCCGCTTCGATCACGTGCCATTTGGATGAATCCACCATAATGGGTACGCGGGCTATGTCGGGTTCACCGGCAATTAAATTTAAAAAACGCACCATGGCTTTTTCAGCATCCAGCATGCCTTCGTCCATATTAATGTCGATGACCTGGGCGCCGTTTTCCACTTGTTCTAGGGCAACGCTAAGCGCTTCGGTGTAATTCTCTTCAATAATCAGCCGTTTAAACTTGGCAGAACCGGTGACGTTACAGCGCTCGCCCACATTCACAAATAAAGAATTGGCAAAAATATTAAATGGTTCAAGGCCGGATAAACGACAGGCTGGGGCTATATCGGGGCGTTTGCGCGGTTGAATTGATGCAACGGTTTTGGCTATGGCGGCAATATGGGCGGGCGTAGTACCGCAGCAGCCACCGATAATATTTACGAAGCCGCTGTTGGCGAATTCTTCAATAATAGTGGCCATTTCCTCTGGGCTTTGATCGTATTCGCCAAATTCATTGGGCAGGCCCGCATTGGGGTGGGCGGATACATAACAGCTGGCGACACGAGATAATTCTTTAATATAAGGGCGTAATTCCTGGGCGCCGAGGGCACAATTTAAACCAATCGATATGGGTTTGGCGTGTTGTAAGGAATTATAAAAGGCTTCCGTAGTTTGGCCGGATAGAGTGCGGCCGGAGGCGTCGGTAATGGTGCCGGAGATCATAATCGGCAATTCAAAACCTTGCTTGGCAAAGACATTTTTGACCGCAAAAATCGCCGCTTTGGCGTTGAGCGTATCAAAAATGGTTTCAATCATGATGATGTCTGCGCCACCTTCAATTAATCCCTCGGTCGCTTCGGTGTAGTTTTCTACTAATTCATCAAACGTAATATTGCGCGCGCCGGGGTCGTTTACATCCGGTGAAATAGAGCAGGTGCGGGAGGTGGGGCCTAACACGCCCGCTACAAAACGCGGTTTATCCGGCGTGAGCGCCGTGAATTTAGCGCAGGCCTCGCGGGCTAAACGAGCCGCCGCCACATTAAGCTCGCGAGCCAGCGCTTGCATGTCGTAATCGGCCTGGCTGACTTGGGTGCTGTTGAAGGTGTTGGTTTCGAGAATATCAGCCCCGGCCGCCAAGTAGGCTTCCTGGATTTCTCGAATAATCTGCGGTTGGGTGAGGCATAACAGGTCGTTATTACCTGCCACATCCGTATGGAAATCTTTAAAGCGCTCGCCGCGATAATCCGCCTCTTTCAGCTTGTAGCTTTGAATCATGGTGCCCATGGCGCCATCTAAAATCAGGATACGTTGGGCGAGTTGCTGGTGCAGGGCTTGGGTGCGAACGGTGTGGGGCATGGCAAACCTATATCAAAATTTTTTGATTTAGGTGTATTGTATCAGATAGATACCGCTCACGGTTTTAACCGGGTGTGGATTGGGCTAGAATAGTTGACTGTTTTTATAGGGTATAACGGGGGCCATATGAGCGACGTGACGCAGAGTGATTTGGGTGTTTCCATCAGTGAGAGCGCACAGGAATATTTAGCGGGCCTGTTGGCCAAGCAGGATTGTGAGGGTATTGCCATTCGTATGTTTGTCTCCTCACCGGGCACTCCCCAGGCGGAAACCTGCATCGCATATTGTCGCCCAGGGGAAGAAAAAGACGGTGATGTGAAGCTGCAACTCAATGGCTTAGTGGCCTGGTTTGAGGGCCGCAGTTTGCCGTTTTTGGTGGATGCTAAGGTGGATTATTCACCCGATCGTATGGGTGGCCAGCTCACTATTCGCGCGCCAAATTCTAAAATGCCCAAAATCTCCGATGACAGCTCCATCGAGGATAAAATTAATTACGTTTTATTTAATGAAATTAACCCTGGCCTTGCTTCTCACAATGGCAACGTGTCTTTGGTGGAGGTTACTGAGGATAAATACGCGGTATTAAAATTTGGTGGTGGTTGCCAGGGGTGCAGTGCGGTGGACATCACTTTAAAAGAAGGCGTGGAAAAAACCTTAGTATCCAAAATCCCGGAATTGGCGGGGGTTAAGGATGTAACGGATCACTCGGATACGTCAAAAGCCTATTATTAACCGTTTACTTGCGCTCGGCGCCGTGCCGGGCGCAAGTAAACCGATTTTTTGATGAAGGCTATTTTTAAAGGTTTAATTTAGCGTTTGCGCGCTGGGTATTGAGATCAGATCAGTTGCGTTTAACCTTGCTGACAAAGCGCAAATACGTTGTGACATTTAATGAAGCACTGATTTTCGTACAGGCTTGCTATTGGCTAACTGTTCGAGTTCCTGTTCAAACATTTCTTCCAACTCCTCGTCATCCTCTTCGATTTCATCCCAATTCGGTTCGCGCAGGTCTTGGACGGCTTGAATGCCCGCTTCGATCATGGCTTTAGCTACGAGCGGACGTATGTTGCCGAGAAAATGGCGAGATTCCTCCGAGAATCGAATACTGACTAAGGGTTCTGTTTGAGTGTCAGGCCTGCGAAGGGCTATCTCACCATTGGCCAATTCGACAATTTCTAATATTTCTGTATCTGTGTTTTTCATAGCGTACAACTAGGATCAAAATTCTATTTTATTTTCGCGCTGCTGCTGAATTAGGTCTGTAAAGGCATCTAACATCTGGCTCAGCAGGTCAATTTGAATATCCGCAGGGGCGGTTAAAATACTCAGCTTTGGGGCTGCGTTGCTACTGGCAATTAAGCCTATTTCTTTGCGGTCGGGTGAGAGCGCGCTGGCCTCTGCTAACAGTGGGCTATTCAGGTCATTTTTACCGATAAAAAAAGCACTTTTAGCCAGTTCAATCCACTGTGGCCAGGGTGATTGCGTACGAATTAATTCCGCCAGATGGGCAAAATCGCCGCTGACTTTGTTTTGCTGCTGTAACTGGTGGCCGAATAACTCGAGTGCGTTATCAACATCCCCTAGGAGCAATTCCCATTTTAAATTGCTGCGTTCGGCAAGCTCTGCAAGATAGGCATGGATCATCAGATACATTTGCAATTTGCAGGCTTGCAACTGGCAGCGGCGCATAAATGCCTCGCCATTGCGCGCCGCTTGCAGGTGTGACTGGCTAAAAGCCATTTGTTGATTAACCAATCGAACCCGCTCGCTCATGCCAGTACCTATTAGGTTTTTGCTTTGCCGGTGCTTTCATGCCACTTGCCGTTTTCGTACAGGGCGCGCCAGCCGGAGGGTTTACCGTCAATTTCGGTTTGCAAATAGTGCTCTTTGCTTTTGCGGCTAAAGCGCACGATTGCGGGTAGTCCGTTGGGGTCACGAGTGGGGCCGCTCCAAAGAAATTCGTATTTCTCGTCGATTTTATCCTTGTGAGGCAAAATTTCTTCGAGCAGAGGCGCGCGGGTTTCGCGGTTTTTGGGAAAGCCGCTGGCGGCTAAAAATAAACCCGCAGCGCCATCTCTTAATACGTAGTAGTCGTTAACTTTTTCGCAGCGCAAATCCGGTAGAGGTATGGCATCCATTTTGGGCGGCGCGGCTTCGCCGTTGCGCAGTAATTTACGGGTATTTTTGCAGGTGTCGTTGGTGCAGCCAAAATATTTACCAAAGCGGCCAGTTTTTAATTGCATATCCGCGCCGCATTTATCGCACTCAATTAAGGGGCCATCGTAGCCTTTTAATTTGAAGTTGCCTTTTTCGACTTCGTAACCGGAGCAATCGGGGTTATTGCCGCAGATATGCAATTTGCGAGTCTCATCCAGTAAATAGGAATCCATGGTGGCGTTGCAGAGTTTGCAGCGTTTTTTAGCTCGCAATTGTGCCAATTCCACTTCTTCATCTTCGGTGTTAATGGCCTCCTCACCCGGCGCTAAATTCATGGTGGTTTTACAGCGCTCTTTAGGTGGCAGCGCGTAACCGGAGCAGCCTAAAAATACACCGGTGGCGCCGGTGCGAATTTGCATGTTGCGGCCGCAGGTGGTGCAGGGAATATTGGTCTCGGTGGGGTCGTTGCCGCGCATTCCGAATTCAGCGCCCGTGGCCTTGGCTAATTTATTGGAAAAGCCTTTGTAAAATTCATTTAACACCGCGATCCAATCTTTTTTGCCCTCGGCGACTACGTCGAGATTTTGCTCCATGTTGGCGGTGAAGCTGTAATCCATGAGATCTTCAAAACTCTCATGCAGGCGCTCGGTGACAATATCGCCCATTTTATTGGCGTAAAAGCGGCGGTTTTGTACGTGCACATAACCGCGCTCTTGAATGGTGGAAATAATCGAGGCGTAGGTGGAGGGGCGGCCTATGCCACGTTTTTCTAATTCTTTTACTAAGCTCGCTTCGGTGTAGCGGGCGGTGGGTTTGGTGAAATGTTGATTGCCTTGCACCGAATAAAGGCTGAGGGCTTGGCCCACTTTCATGTCGGGCAATACGCCTTCGTCGTCTTTTTTAGCAACCGCAGGTAGCACTTTTAAATATCCGTCAAATTTAACCACCCGGCCTTTGGCGCGCAGTTGGTAGCCTTGGGCCTC
>JAXMGD010000008.1:0-90421 GCA_046347475.1 Marinagarivorans sp.
CCTTAGGGCGTATGCGGTATTAGCTTGCGTTTCCACAAGTTGTCCCCCACTAAGAGCCAGATTCCCACGCGTTACTCACCCGTCCGCCGCTCTCAATACCCGAAAGTATCTACCGCTCGACTTGCATGTGTTAGGCCTGCCGCCAGCGTTCAATCTGAGCCATGATCAAACTCTTCAGTTTAGATCGGTTGAATCTATTTAAAGATTCTAATTTTTGCTCAGATACTTTGTTTCTGGACAACTGCTAATTCAATTAAAAATCAACAGCTTTAAATAAATTGTCGAGTCACTTGTATCCGATAATGTTTTAACATCTCTGAACACAAGCGCCCACACGCTTTGCTTGATCATTCTGTTAAAGAACGCTAAGATCGCCCGGATCTTCGCTTTCCCCGTTTCGCTTAGTGCTAAGCGGGGTCGCACATAATACTCTTTTTCAACACCCTGTCAACTTTATTTTTCATCCCTCGGTGTTTTTTATTTTCCAAACCAGCTCAGCTGATTTTCAAACACCCCTTCTAACTCACTGATTAAAAAGACTTTTTAGAAAGCATTGCAGCGTTTCCGTTCGGTCTTTTTTACCACCTCGTCCGAAGTGGCGCGCATTATCTACACCTCCCCTTGGCCGGTCAACTCTTTTTTCTAGTTTTTTATTTTTGCGGGTTTTCCGCGCTGTTTGATCTATTTTTCACCCAAAAAACGGGGCCAGAGGCCGCGTAAGCCAGGGCGATGCTTAAAAGGGCAAGTGCGGGCTTTATAGTAATAACAACGAAGGCTAGCACCACAGCTAGCATGGCAATAAAAGGAACTCGCCCCTTAAGGCCCAGACCTTTAAAACTGTTGTAGCGAATATTGGACACCATGAGTAGCGCAGCCATCACCGTCATCACGGCCAGAAGCAGTGAAAATTGCGCGCTGGGATGATCCTCGCTGAATAGCCATACCGTTGATGCCATAAGGGCCGCCGCCGCTGGACTAGCTAAGCCGACAAAATAACGTTTATCTACCGTATCGACCTGGGTATTAAAGCGGGCGAGTCGAAGAGCAGCACAGGCAGCATAGGTAAATGCCGCAGCCCAACCTAATTTGCCTAAGGGCTCAAGCCCCCAGGCGAACATCACCACAGCGGGCGCTACGCCAAAGGACACCATGTCCGACAGACTATCGTATTGCACACCAAAAGCACTGGTGGTATTGGTCAGGCGCGCCACTCGGCCGTCAAATCCGTCTAGTAACTGCGCGACAAATATGGCGATGGCTGCCTGCTCAAAGTGCCCGTTTACGCCTGACAGAATTGCGTAAAAACCGGAAAATAACGCGGCTGTGGTGATGAGGTTGGGCAATAAATAAACGCCTTTGCGGCGCACAGTCTTGCCATTTTGGGAGACGTTCTCAAAATGTTCATCAATTGGCAGCTGTAAGGAGGCCGGAGGCTGAGCCGTGTTGTCGCCCTCTTGAACTGGGTCGTTTGGATTGGGATCTGTCATAGAGTTTTCCGCATGGCACCAATGAAAAACGCGGCCAAAGCCGCGTTTTTAGAATCTATCAGCCCGCCCAAGCTTAACGCTATATCGCGGGACGACAGGAAGTTACTCCTAGTTTTTGCTTTTATCAACAATCTTGTTGGCTTGAATCCACGGCATCATGCCGCGCAATTTAGCGCCGACTTGCTCGATGGGGTGAGCAGCGTTGTTGCGGCGCCATGCGGTCATGGATGGGTAGTTGGCAGCGCCTTCAAGAATGAACTTCTTAGCGTATTCGCCCTGTTGAATATCTTTAAGCGCAGCACGCATGGCCTTGCGGGATTCTTCGTTGATCACTTTGGGGCCGGTTACATACTCGCCGTACTCCGCATTGTTGGAGATGGAGTAGTTCATGTTGGCGATGCCGCCTTCGTACATCAGGTCAACAATCAGTTTGAGCTCGTGCAAACATTCAAAATAGGCCATTTCAGGGGCGTAGCCTGCTTCTACCAGTGTTTCAAAGCCCATTTTTACCAATTCAACTGTGCCGCCGCACAATACGGCTTGCTCGCCGAACAGGTCGGTTTCTGTTTCATCTTTGAAAGTAGTTTCAATAATGCCGGTGCGGCCGCCGCCCACGCCGCAGGCATAGGAGAGTGCGAGTTTTTTTGCATTGCCAGTGGCGTCTTGGTAGATGGCGATCAAATCGGGGATGCCGCCGCCCTTCACAAACTCAGAACGCACTGTATGACCAGGTGCTTTGGGGGCGATCATGATGACATCGAGGTCTGAACGGGGAACCACTTGGTTGTAGTGAATAGCAAAACCGTGGGCAAAAGCGAGAGTGGCGCCTTTTTTCAGGTTTGGCTCGATTTCGTCGCGGTAGAGTTGCTTTTGAAATTCATCGGGAGTGAGGATCATCACCACGTCGGCGCTGGCAACCGCCTCGGGTACAGATTTAACAGCCAGGCCAGCGGCTTCTGCTTTTTGCGCGGTTGGCGAGCCTGGGCGCAGGCCTACAACAACATTTACGCCGGAATCTTTAAGGTTGTTGGCATGGGCGTGGCCTTGTGAGCCATAACCGATGATTGCTACTTTTTTGTTTTGGATGATCGATAAATCGCAGTCTTTGTCGTAGTAAACGTGCATGAGTGTGTCCTCCGAGTGATTTGGTTGCAGTGTAGATCCTCAATTATTGTTTCGTAAAATGATATATTCGCAATCATTTGTTGCAATTATTGAAATAGACTATGGACACAGACAAACTCAAAGCCCTCTTGGTGCTCGCGGAGACCCTCAACTTCAGCCGCGCGGCCGATCAACTGCACATGAGCCCATCGACGCTAAGCCGTGTCATCACGCAGATGGAGCAGGAGTTACAGGTGGCGCTATTTGTGCGCAACAACCGCAGCGTGCAGTTAACCGATGGGGGCAAGCGCTGCTATGAGTACGCCAAAAGCGCTTTGGCCGAGTTCTCTAGCCTGCAGCAGGAGTTGATGCAGGCCAATGACATATTAAAAGGCGATATCAGTATTTATTGCTCGGTTACCGCCAGCTACAGCTTCCTCCACGAAATTCTCACGCAATTTCGCACCGACCACCCACATATCCGCTTTTTACTGCATACCGGCGATCACGCTCAGGCATTGGAGCGGATTTCTCAGGGGCTGGAAGACGTAGCCATAGCGGCCAGACCCGATGTGTTAAGGCAAGGCATAGTGTTTAAAGCCATTACACAATCGCCGTTGGTGTTTATCGCGCCTAGCCACACACCCACCCGCGAGCCCACGGCTGTGAATTGGCAAGAATTAGCGCTGATATTGCCCGAACAAGGAGTGGGGCGAGCACGTATCGACCGCTGGTTTGCTCAGCAGGGGATACGCCCGTTGGTTCAGGCTCAAGTGGGAGGGCATGAAGCCATTGTCAGCATGGTGAGCCTGGGTTTTGGTGTGGGCTTAGTGCCCAAAGTGGTGGTAGACAACAGCCCGCTTGCCCAGCAGGTACGGCTGTTTTGTATTCAACCTGAGATCAAGCCCTATGAGGTGGGCGTATGTGTATTGGAAAAACGATTAAAAAACCCCTTGGTGCACGCATTTTGGAGCAAGCTTTAACACTGTAGGGCCTATACGACGCAGCCAGACCGTGCAGTTAATTAGCCCATCAACAACAAGCGAGCATTTTTTAATACGCACACCATCGCTTTAGGGAAGCCTTGATTAAACAGTATTTTCAAAAACACACGCGTGCTCCGGCACGGGCTTGCTGCCCGACGGTTTTGAAAATGCTACTTAATCAGAGCTTCTATCGGGTTATGAGGAAATGGGAAAATTAATATTCCAGCTATAAAAACAGACGTTTTGCACTAAGTGGTTATAGGTTTTATATCAATCCAGAAAAATTATTCTATCTTCGCCAGCTACTTTTATCGCCTGAGTTGAACCATTCTTAAGAAATGAAAAATGCCAGAGGTTAGGGATTTTTCACGACTTGAATCAGATGTAAAACAGACGGTGAATAACGTGGCGTGTCGGTGGTATCAACTTAAAATAGGCTCTGTTATTTGCGGTACTGTTTTGGTGTGTTATGCCAATACGTGCCGGGCTGATCGCTCTATTTTTTGTGGTGCTGCCGATCAATTAAAGAAAATTCAATTTATTCCCATCCGGCAAATGGATAACGATATGGTGCTGGAATCGGTTGCCAACACACTCGACAGCAGCATGAGCAGTGAAGTGCGCCTGCTCAATCATTACTGGCTCAACAGTTCTGAGGACAATACCAAGGTAAACAGTGCCGCCGCCAACCGTGTGGTTGCTATTACCCTGGCCACCTATTACGACCTAGCCATGCAAAGCCTCATACCCGGCGAACCGGATAAACACGCGGTGGAGCACACGGCATTGGTGGGCATATTGGGTGATTACAACCTGCGCGTCTCCAAGCATTCGGCTCAGCTCGGTTGGAATTTCCGCTTTTAACTGCAACCGCACGCAAACCCTGCCTCCCCCGGAAGACGCTCTGAACCTATGAGTGCGCTGAGCCTACAGGGCAGTAACACCGCAAAATCTTTTACCCAGCCTATATAGTCACAATCGCCGCAACCTGCGCTGTCCGGCAGCGGAGGATATTGGTTAGAATGGCGCCCTTTTGGATCGGCTGCGCCTACTTTTATATGAGCAAACAACACCTTGTAATCTTCGATACCACCCTGCGCGATGGCGAGCAGAGCCCTGGCGCATCCATGACTAAAGACGAAAAAGTCCGCATTGCGAAGATGCTGGAAAAACTGCGCGTCGATGTCATTGAAGCGGGTTTTGCCATCGCCAGCCCCGGCGACTTTGCCGCGGTACAAGCGGTGGCCAAAGCTGTGAAAGACTCCCGGGTATGCAGCCTTGCGCGCGCCGTGCTCGGCGATATCGACCGCGCAGGTGAAGCCCTCAAAGGCGCCAACGCCTCCCGTATTCATACCTTTATCGCCACCTCCCCCATCCACATGCAATACAAGCTGCAAATGCAGCCGGATCAAGTCTTAGAACAGGCGGTGCGCGCCATTAAACATGCTCGTCAGTACACGGATGATGTGGAGTTTTCCTTAGAAGACGGCAGCCGCTCAGAATTTGATTTTATGTGCCGCATTGTGGAAGCCGCCATTAATGCAGGCGCGGGCACCATTAATGTGCCGGACACCGTCGGCTACGGCGAGCCTGCCGCCTATGGCGCGCTGTTCAAGCGGTTGCTTGAAGCCGTCCCCAATGCCGATAAGGCTATTTTTTCAACCCACTGCCACAACGATCTCGGCCTTGCCGTGGCCAATTCGTTGAGTGCCGTTATGAATGGCGTGCGCCAAGTGGAATGTACGATCAACGGCTTGGGCGAGCGAGCGGGCAACGCGGCGCTGGAAGAAATTGTGATGACGGTGCGCACCCGCAAGGATCTATTCCCGGTGGAGACGCGCATCAATGCCGAGCACATAGTGGCTACTTCGCGCCTAGTATCGAGCATTACGGGTTTTGCCGTGCAGCCTAATAAGGCCATTGTGGGCGCCAACGCCTTTGCCCATGAATCCGGTATTCACCAAGACGGTGTGCTTAAACACCGCGAAACCTACGAAATTATGCGCGCAGAAGATGTGGGCTGGCACACCAATAAATTGGTGTTAGGCAAACTCTCGGGCCGTGCCGCCGTGAAAGCCCGCTACGAGGAGCTGGGAATCAGCTTTGAATCCCAAGCCGAGTTGGACGAGGTGTTCAAACGCTTTAAAGCCCTAGCCGATAAAAAAACTGAAATTTTTGACGAGGATTTACACAGCCTGGTCAGCCACGGGGGCGAACAGACGGTACAGGAGCATTATGAGTTGGTGGATTTAGAAGTCTGCAGTAAAACCGGCATTACGCCTAAAGCCCATATCAGCCTAAAAGTGCACGGCGAATTAAAACATGCGGTGGCGGAAGGCTCAGGCCCAGTAGATGCCAGCTACAAAGCTATTGAGAAAATCGTCGATAGTCAGAGCCACCTCAAGCTTTATTCAGTCAACGCCATCACCTCCGGCACCGACAGCCAAGGGGAAGTAACAGTGCGCTTGGAGCGCAAGGGGCTAATCGTTAACGGCATAGGGTCGGATACGGACATAGTTGCGGCCTCTGCCAAAGCCTATTTGCACGCGCTCAACCTGTTGGATAGCGGCCGCCAGCGCTCCCATCCACAACACGACAGAGTCTAAAACCGTGAGCGAGCAGCGCCGCATGGAGTACCTCGATGCCCTTGGCATCGAGCAGTTTGTGCCACGCAAGCGCCTGCTGGGCGCCAAATCCTCTTTGGCGCTTCTTCGGGTTCATTCACCCGTTGAAACGACCCCAGCAACCAAGGTTGCGCTGCCCCCCATTGAATCAGCTGAGGTTAGTGCGCCGCAGCCAGTGGCCAAGCTGGTTAGCCAGGTGACCGAGCGTTTGATCGCGCCTGACAATACCCCGTCCACAAGGAGCGCAACACCTGCTCAACCAGCCGCCCCCACGGGCCTGGTTACGCCGCAAAAAGTACTGCGTTTTGCCCTCACCGTGTGGCATTTGCCCGGCTGGCTGTGGATCGATTCCCGCCAAAGCCAACAGGCGTTGCCCACCGATGCTCTGTTACACAACATATTGGCAGCGCTTAGGCTTAAGGAGCCGGTAAAACCCGAGGTGATTAAGTGGCCGCCGGTGGAATCCCCCCTACAGGTTCAAGACTGGGCGCAGGCCCGCGAGATGATGAATAGCTTCCTCACGCCGCGCCTGCTGCCGGGCGAGCGCTTGATTCTGATGGGTGAAGCCGCCTACAACGCCTGCACCCAAGGGCCGTTTGACTACGCCGAACGCCTAGCCGCAAACGACCTGCAACACCCCCCCCACCCCTGCCTATTGCTGCCGAGCCTGGCACAGATACTCACCGAACCCGCCCTTAAGGCCGAGGTTTGGCGTCGGCTACAACGGGTTTAGTCATGCAGCCCTTTTCCCCTTGCCGTTTGGAGTCCTCTTTAGGCCCCGTGCAGCTGTGCATGCTCAACTCTGTGCATCTGGATGAAGTGGATCGACTTGAGCAAGCCAGTAGCCTTCACCCCTGGAGCCGAGCCAATATCGCCAGCTCCTTAAACAACAGCCATAAAGGCCTGGGCTTGCGCCTCGGTGAACAGTTGATTGCTCACGCTTTCATTAGCGTCGCTTCAGTTGAGGCGGAATTGCTGCTGATCACGGTGGCAAAACAACACCAAGGCCGAGGGCTGGGCCGCTTGCTGCTGGCCAGTGTGATTGAACAACTCAAAGGCAGCGCCTGGGAACTGTTCTTAGAAGTGCGCCCATCCAACACGGCGGCGCTAGGCCTTTATGAGTCGTTGGGGTTTAACCAGCTGGGCGTGCGCCCGCGTTATTACCCAGGCCCCAAAGGGGGGGAGGATGCCTGGGTAATGGGGCTGAGTTTAGTGGCAGATTAAATCTCGATGCTGAGCAACGCGCTAATGCTTAGCAAAGCGCTGATAGAGCCTGAATAACGCCCGAGTATTCAACAGCCTAATCCTCTCCCTGCAACGTCAACACCAGCCTGCGGGCGCCGCCGTGATCGCGGTGCTCACACAGATAAATACCCTGCCAGGTGCCCAGCTGCAAACGCCCATTGGCAATTGGTAGAGAAATACTACTGCCTAATAAACTCGCTTTGATGTGAGCGGGTAAATCATCGGGGCCTTCATCATTGTGTTCGTAGCTACTGCTTTCGGGAATTAAGCGATTAAACACCGTCAAAAAATCCCGCCGCACGCTCGGGTCGGCATTTTCATTAATGCACAGAGCCGCCGAGGTGTGCTGGATAAAAACGTGTAATAAACCCACTCGCAGGCGGGCAAGTTCCGGCAAGGCGTCGGTAATTTCGCCGGTAATTAAATGAAAGCCGCGCGGGCGCGCTTTTAGGCTTAAGTGTTTGGACAACCACACGGCTAAAAACCTTCAGAATGGGTATCGCAACTGGTGACCCACCAGCACGTAGGATCAATAAAATGCGCTTGTAATTCGCTGTCTTGTACCGCCACACCAAATAAATGGCCGTCGTCGCGAAAGGTAAAACCCATGGGAATCATCAAGGTTTGCCACAATTCGTTATGGGCCGTAAAACACACTAAATCAACGCGAGCTACACTTGCGATTTCCAGCAGCGCAACCACCAGGGCCTGCAGGCCTTTTAAATTATTCGCGGCTGTAAATAAATCGTCGATGTGTAAATGGGATTGATCTTTAATGTGGTACACGGCAAAACCTGCCAATAAGCCGTCCTGAAATAAACCTAAGGCGTTATATTGGCGGCGCGGATTTGTTAAAAAACGCCATTGCAGAAAATCCGCCGAGCGCTGGCGCAAAATCCACAGGGTATCTTTGTAGCTGTCCATCAGCGCATCCAGCTGCTGGGCGTGCAAGGAAAAATTCAGCACAGGCGCTATCTGCCAGGGCTTTTTTTTACCCCGTGCCAGCCATTTGCGTGTAAGAGCGAGAAAGGTATCAACTGGTTTAGCGACAATCGGCAACAGCAGCGGGTGAAGTTTTTTGTGTAAATAACGCGAGCTGCGCAATAAATATTTCCAGCTACCTAAATCAGGCATTGGTGTAAATAATTTTTGCACTATGGTTTGCGAACTTTTTGTCGCACCCATAGCGAACATCAGGCTGTTATCCTGCTGCAATACCAGGCTCATCCACACGCCCAACCCAAGGCCATCAAGCTTGGCCAAAACCACTAAATCCAGTGGATTAGTAGCGTCGATGCGCTCGCCTCGGCAATTTAATTGCACATAATCAAGGCCGATTAAACCGAGTATTGCGCCGTTTAATTTCACCCGCCACAGACGATTTAACGGCGCAGTTAAATTGCCGGAGAAATCGTAGCGCCAACGCAAATAGGCTTCGTCTTGCCAGGCGATACTTTTACCCAATTGCGCTTGGCGAAATTGAATAATGGCGGGCAATTCGGATTCTGTGGCGGGTGCAAAGGCCTCGTACAAATCAGTGGCTGAAACACCGAGGCTGCGGGCAATTATGGTGGTTATTTTTTCCAGCGTCAGCGCCATAACTATGCCGCTAAATGCCCATGTTCGCGCAGCACCTGCAAAATATCATCGACGGTTTTCATCTGCTCAAGCTGGGGTTGGGTTAATAAAATACTAAAGCGATCATCAAATTCAGCCATGAGGCTTAGCACCCCCATAGAATCCCAGCCGCGCACATTGTGTTTTTGTGTGCTGGGCACGAGCGTATTGGGGCACTCGAAAATTTCGGCAATTAATGCCAGAGCTTCTGCTTGATTCATAGCCTTAACCTTAACGTTATTGGGCGCTGTAGCCGCCATCGATAATTAATTCTGAGCCGGTGATCCAGGTATTGTGGGGCGACAACAAAAACAATGCCGCCCGCGCCACCTGCTCCGGGCTGCCGGGGCCTAGGGGGTGTTTAGCGATAATGGCCTCTAGGGCCTGTGTAGACAGCTTAGCGTTTTCTGTGGTCATCGCCGTGGCGACAAAACCCGGCGCCAAGCTATTGACCCGAATCTGGCGGGGCGCCAACTCCACCGCCAGGGCGCGGGCGGCGGCGCTAATGGCCGCTTTGCTGGCGCAGTACGCGGACTGCCCTGGCGCGCCTAAATTGGCATACACGGAACTGATGAATAATAAGCTACCGGCGCCTGGCATGTGGTGACGCAGGCTCGCTATACGGGCAATTTCCAGTGCGGCGGCATAATTTATTTGCAGCTGCAGCGCGCTGGCGGCAGGTTTCATCAGTTTGAGGGGGCGAGTATCCACCGCTCCCGCGCAGTGGCAAAAGCCGTAGAGCCTATCGGGCAGCCAGGGGTTTAGCTGCGCTTCTAATTCGCTGCTGGCGGTTAGATCCAATTGCATATACTGATGCTCACCGGGCAGCCTTGCGGCGAGGGCGGCCAGTTTGGCCAGGTCGCGCCCCGTCAGCCAAAGGCTCGCGCCACTGGCGGCAAGCTGCAGGGCGATGGCTTCGCCCAAGCCTGAAGTGGCGCCGGTTAATAAGATGGCGCGGCCGCTAAAGTCCTCATTAAACATCGCCTACCCCTACCAGGCGCTGGGCAAGCTCGCGGTGTAACAGCGGCGCGGCGGCGGGAATATCCACTAGGGCAGAGCCCCAGGAGAGGCCTACGCCGTAGCCGAGCAACATGGCCTTTAACGGCGCGGCGCGCTCGGGGCTGAGGGCTTGAGTGAGGGTGAGGGGCACCGAGGCGCCGCCGGTATTGCCGAAGGCTTCGAGAATAATCGGCGTGCGCGCTTCAGGCAGGCCGCATTTTTTAGCCAGGTGTTTCATCATAAATTGGTTGGACTGGTGGAAGATGTATTGATCCACCTGCTCCACCGCAAGCTGAGCCTGCGCCAGAGTATCGCTGATCAAGCCCGGCACCCGCTCCAAGGTGAAATTAAACAGGCCCGCGCCATTCATGGTTACGCAGTAATCGCGCGGGTTATCGCTGTGGCGGGTGCGAAAGCCGCCCGCCGGGATCATTAGCTGGTCAAAACCCCGCCCATCGCTTTGCAAATTAAAGTACCAGGGGGCAGCGCCGGGGCTGTATTCCAGCGCGGTGGTGGTACCTGCATCGCCAAATAACAGGCTGGTGCCGCGATCTTCCGGGCTGGTAAACAGGCTAGGCGTATCGCCCTGGCACAGCAGTACCCGCTTGTGGCCGAAATTCATCATCATGGCCGCCAACTGCAGGCCGTAGGGGTAACCCGAGCAGCCTAAACCTACGTCCATGGCAGCGCAGTGGGTAGCCAGGCCCAAATCCCGGTGCAAGAGGCTCGCGGTAGAGGGCAGAAAATAATCCGGACTTTGCGTCACCAGAATTAGCGCATCAATGGAATCAGCGCTCCAGTTAAGTTTCGCCAGCAATTGGCGGGCAGAGGCTAAACACAGGTCGCTGGTGCAGATGCTGCCGTCGGACACATAACGATAACGAATACCCGCCAACTGCACTATTTTGCGCACCTCAGCGGCCGGGAAATCCCCTTCCAGGGCCAAGTTGTCGATACGCAGGCTGGGCACAGCGGAGGCTATGCCGGCGATGGCGCAGTTGGGAATCTCACTGAGCGACATATAAAACCCTCTTGAGCAGCAAATAGTTATTCATTATTGACGCGGCCGCGTGCCCCAGCGCGCCATCACCCAGGTGCGGGCGGGCACTTCCACCCAGCGCTGCAGGCCCCAGGCGAGCAGGCAACACAGGCTGAGTAAAACCGGCAGCGCGGCCAGCTCTTGGCCTAAAGAAAGATTCGCCCCAAGGCCCTTGCCGGTCAGCGCTAAACACAGCTGCCGCAGGCTGTCGAACACAATCCAGTGCACCAAATACAAGGCAAAGGAAATACGCCCCAGCCAATGGCTAAACCCATTGTGAAATACCCAACTGGGGTTGGCTTGATTGCGCGCAGCCACTAACACCAAAACACACAGCAGCGGCATGATCGCTGTAGCGGGCAGCGGCAGGGCGAGCGCACACAGGCAAAGTACAAACACCGGCAGCAGGGCTGCGCCACTCAGCCACGCACAATACTCCTGGCGGTAAGCATTCCAGGCTACAACCCCCAAGGCAGCACCGGCACCGGCACGCAAAATTTGCGGCCAGCCAGCAAAGGTGATGCCCAAATCGCCAAAGTAGGCCTCGATGCTCAGCAGGCAGGTGAGACTCATTGCCACCATCACAGCACACAGGCGCAGGCTAGCCCTGGCTAAAGCGTGAATCAGCCAAGGCAGCCAGAGGTAGGTGAAAAATTCCGCGCTTAAGGACCAGGCGGGCACGTTCCAAAACGCCCCCCAATGCAGGGTTTGCAGCATCAACAGGTTGCTCAACAAACTCAGCGGCGTTTGCTCAGCCGTAAACGGCGGCGCCCAATGGGCCTGCACACTATGGTAAACCAAGCCTACACAGGCGGCTGCGATCTCCAGGGCAAGCACAATAGCGAGAGTAAACAGGTGCAAAGGGTAGATGCGCGCCAGGCGCGCTAGCATGAACCTGCGGTAGTCGTAGGCTACAACCCCCGCACTAAATGAGCGGTAGACATAGGCCAGCACAAAGCCGCTGAGGATAAAAAACAAGTCCACACAGAGGTAGGCATTGACCAGGATGCGCGAGGGTAACCAGCGCACGATATCGTCGGTAAAAACCAGGCAATAGTGATGCAACACCACTAAAACGGCCGCCACCCCCCGCAAACTGGTTAGTGCGATAAGCTCCCGCGTATCTTTTTGCATACATCAACTACATCAAACCAGCTCCAGGGGGCGAGGGTCTCTAAAGGCGTTCAATCAACGTGGCAATGCCCTGCCCCATGCCGATACACATGGTGGCTATACCGCGCGTACCGCCCTGCTGGGTAAGTACGCTGATCAGAGTGCCGGTGATGCGAGTGCCGGAGCAGCCAAAGGGATGGCCCAGCGCTATAGCGCCGCCGAACAGGTTGACCTTTTTATCCAGCGCAGGCAGCAGGTTGAGGTTTTTCAACACCGCCAGGGCCTGGGCGGCGAAGGCTTCGTTTAACTCTATGGCGTCTATGGCATCCATTTTCAGGCCATGGGCCTGCAACAATTTTTGGCAGGCGGGCACCGGGCCAAAACCCATGATGGAAGGGTCAACCCCGACCAGGCTCCAACCCACTACCTTAGCTACAGGCGTTAAACCGAGGGCCGTCGCCTTAGCCGCTGACATCACCAACATAGCCGAGGCACCATCGGTAACCTGCGATGAGCTACCGGCGGTAATACTGCCGCCGTTAGGGTTAAAGACGGGTTTTAAGGCGGCCAGCGCCTCTAGGGTGGTATCGGCGCGAATGGTTTCATCCTGCGTTACCAGCACCGGCCCACCGGCTTCGTTATGGCCGGGGGTGGGGATAATTTCCCGCGCAAAACTGCCCTCAGCGCGCGCTTTAGCGGCCAGCTGATGGGAGCGCAGGGAAAAGGCGTCCTGCTGCTCGCGGCTAATGCCGTGTAACAAGGAGAGGTATTCAGCCGTCACCCCCATGGAGCCTGCCGCTTTAGCCACCGTCAGCCCCATCAAGGGGTTGGGGTCTATGGCCTGGTTCATATCAATGTGGCCCATATGCTCAACGCCACCCACCAGATACACCTCGCCCACCCCGGCTTTAATATTGGCGGCCGCCGTATGCAGCGCCGACATAGAAGAGCCGCACAGGCGATTGACGGTCTGGCCGGGGATGCTGTGGGGCAGCCCCGCCAGCAAAAGGCTATTGCGGGCGAGGTTAAAACCCTGTTCTTCCCGCTGCATGACGCAGCCCCAGATCACATCATCGATCTCTTTGGGCGCAAGGCTAGAGTTGCGCTGCACCAGGCTGCGCATCAGATGGGCGCTTAAATCGTCCGCCCGCTGAAAGCGAAAACAGCCATTTTTGGCTTTACCCATGGGGGTTCGGCAGTAATCAACAATCACAACATCGCGATCAGAGTCAGTCACATGGCCTCCTTACAGGGCATAAAATTTTTGGTTTGAATCAAGGCGCGCCTGCAGCGACGGCGGCAGCTCATACAGCGGCCCCAGGTGTGTAAACGGTTTGGCCATGGCGAAGAATTGCTTCAGGCCCACCTCATCGAGCCAGCGGAATAAGCCACCTCTAAAGGGCGGAAAGCCGAGGCCGTACACCAGCGCCATATCCGCCTCAAATGCGCTCTCCACTATGCCTTCGTCCAAGCAGCGGGTGAGTTCAGTGACCATGGGGATCATCATGCGGGCGATGATGGCTTCATCGGTTACTTTCAGCTGGGGTTGGCCGATCAGGCCGTACACGTCAACATCCACGGCTTTTTGCGGTTTGCCTTTTTTATCCGGTGCATATTGGTAAAAACCTTTTTGGTTCTTCTGCCCCAGGCGAGCCGCTTTGTACAACTGCACCACGCAGGATTCATAACCCTCCTGCATACGGTCAGGAAAGCCCTGCGCCATAACATCCTGCGCGTGTACGGCGGTGTCCAGCCCCACTACATCAAGCAGATAGGCAGGCCCCATAGGCCAGCCCCAGCGCTCCATCACACCGTCGATGGTTTGAAAATCCACGCCATCTTTCACCAATAAACTGAACCCGACGAAATAAGGGAAGAGCACCCGGTTCACCAAAAAGCCGGGGCAATCTTTAATGACCACGGCTTTTTTGCCCAGGGCATTGGCATAGGCCACGGTGCGCGCCACGGTGGCATCGGAGGTTTTCGCGCCGCGAATCACTTCCACCAACGGCATGGCGTGGACCGGGTTAAAAAAGTGCATACCGCAGAAATTTTCTGGCCGCTGCAGCGCTTCGGCCAGAGAGGTAATGGAAATTGTCGAGGTGTTCGAGCAGAGCACCGCATCCTCGCGCACCTGAGCTTCAACCTCCTGCAACACGGCGCGCTTCACCTTGGGGTTCTCCACCACCGCCTCAACCACAATATCCACGCCCTCAAACTGCTGGTAATCCAAACAGGGGGTGATGCGGTTGAGGGTTGTGGCCATATCCAGCGCGCTGATGCGGCCCTTCTCCAAGCGGCCATTGAGCAGTTTGGTGGCTTCACTCACCCCCAAATCCAACCCCGCCTGGGCTATGTCTTTCATCTTGATAGGCACGCCCCGGCTGGCGGATTGATAGGCGATACCACCGCCCATAATGCCCGCTCCCAGCACGGCGGCCTGAGCGACTTTGCGCTCGGCTTGTTTTTCCCAGTGTTTAGCCTTGCGGCCCAGCTGTTGATCCGCTAGAAATACCCCCACGAGGGCGCGGGCCACCGAGGTGCGGGCCATCTCAACAAAGTGTTTGAGTTCCACGTCCAAGGCATCATCCCGCTCAAGCTTAGCGGCTTCTTGCATGGCCTTAACGGCGGCCACTGGGGCTGGATAATTGCGCCCCGCCTGGGCCTTAATAAACGCCTTGGAGGATTCAAAAGCCAACAGGGATTCTGTGTTGTTTAGATTTAACGGCGCCTTTTTCTGTGCTCTGCGCGGCAGGTAGGGCAAGTGGCCATCGGCCAGAGCCTTAAGGCACGCCAAAGCCTCCTGGTGGAGCAAGTCAGCGGCTACCACCCCATCGACTACACGGGCCTTTAACGCCTGCGCTGCGGTCTGCTCAGCACCCGAGGCGATCCACTCCACCGCTGTATCCAGCCCTGCCAAGCGCGGCAGACGCACTGTGCCGCCCCAGCCGGGAATGATGCCGAGCTTAGTTTCCGGCAAGCCAATTTTCGCGCTGCTGGCCATAATCCGGTAATCACAGGCCAAACACACCTCAAGGCCACCGCCCATGGCATAGCCATTAATGGCGACCACGGTGGGAAAGGGTAAGTCTTCTAAACGGCAAAACTGCTGGCTGTTAAAGCGCAAGGCTTTGCTGATGGCTTCGGAACCCTGCGCAAACAACGGGACAAACTCGGTAATGTCGGCGCCGACAAAAAAAACCGACTTCTGACTGGTCAACAACAAGCCGCGAATACCCGGCTCAGCACTTAAAACATCCAGCGCCGCTTTTAACTCAAGGCTTGTGGCCTGGTTAAATTTGTTGACCGATTCACCTTGAAGATCAAAGGTAAGTTGCACTAACCCGTCTTCTAGACGGGTCAGCGACAGGGATTGGCCGCTAAACATCGTGTTATTGCCTCTTATGAATGGATCGAAGGTCTGGCAAAGCGAAGGCTTGCTAACAAAACAAAGGTCTTACTGAAGGCACCTAAAAACGAGCCCAAATCTAACTGCGCAGCGGCCCTGTAAAAACCTAAAAGGCGCTAAATTTAAGCTGCACCATTGTGGCTAGTATGGACGCTTAACAGGGTAAAAACTAGCAAGCCCGCTGCTGGGCAAAGCAATTTTAGTCGCGGCCGGGAGGCACCTGTGCATGCGCAGGCAGGAGCGAAACACCGAGCCAGGTGGCCACTGTAGGCTCGTTGTTACTGAGGCGAAAACTGCGCTGATGGGAAAAATAAAAACCATCCCCCGGCGCCAAGCTGTGTTGGCTGTCATCAAGGCTCAACTCCAGGCGACCGCTGATCACACAACCGGCCAGCACACCGCGATGACGCATAAAGTCCCGGCACTGCACAGCGCCTGCCTGCAGGCGGTGCATTACCAAATAAGTAGGTGCTGCGGCCGCCATCACCTCCATACTGGCCCAGTGCACACCGCCCTCCTGGGCCCCGGCCCAATCGGCAGCGGGCAAAATACAGCGCGGCTCCGCCATGGCAAAAAAACTCGCTAGCGGTGTGTGCAGTGCAGTGAGGATTTTTTCCAAGGTCGCCACTGAGGGGCTAATTTTGCCCTGCTCTATGTGGGATAAGTTGCCATGGGTTAGGCCCGCTAGTTGAGCAAGCGCGCGCTGGCTAAGGCCCTGAGATTGACGCAGGGATTTTAGCTTCTCGCCTAACCCCGCCGCCTGGCTCATGGCTTTAACCAGTCCTCGAATCCTTCGGCACTGTTCAGCTTAACGCTGTGCTCAAAGCCTTTGATCTGCAGTCCGTCGGCACTAAATATGAGGTCTTCCTCCTGCAGCAGCACCTCACCAAACCGGTAAATAGCCTGCAGATCGCCGCGATCCGCCGTCGCAAAATAATCCTGCGCCCGAGCGCGCGTTTGCGCACGCTTGTTTTCATAGGCCGCCAAGCATTCCCTACTGTAGCGTTTAGCCAACAAATTAAAGGTGGCCTGCGGTGCAATCACGAGAGCTGACGCATTATTGCCGCCAAACCCCTTCGAGTTTAAAAAGGCCGCCTGGGGTTTGCTCAGCGTCTGGTCTTGATTAGAGATGGCCAAGCGCCCCTGGGCCACATCTGCCGCAACCGCGCCAATAGTTTTAATGCCCGGCAACACTCCTTCGGCAAATACGCCGAGGGTACAGGCCAACTGATCGCCTGAGGCAGGCCCCAATGAGTGCCCCACATAGGCTTTCACCGCCGCTAAAGGCCAATGCTCAATACCAAAATGCTCGGCAACTCGGTCGAATATACGTGATTCTGTAACACGATTTTGCGGCGTGCTGGAACCGTGCGCCTGCAGGAAGCTCGCCCGCTGCACGGTTTCACTCCCCAACAATTGCACCGCCAACCCCACCGCCTTCGCCAGCGTGATGTAGTTGCCGGGGCCAGGGGCGGAAATTGATTTTTTATAGCCGTCCGCATGCACAAACACACCGGGCACCGCACCTAAAATATCCGCGCCCAATTCCAAAGCGAGGGCATCATCCATCAACACCACATACTGGGAGGACTCTGCAATGGTAAAACCGCAGTTGTCACCAAACGGGCGGCAGGAACGGCGGTGATCCGCAGTCTGAGCGCCATCTAATTTCGCGATGTTGGCATCCGTGGCCAGAGCGCCCATTGCGCTATAGCCCTCAATCACCTCAGGAATAATCGGCGCCTCACTGCTGCCGACCAAAGCCACCCGGCGCTTACCGGCTTTTATCTCATCAGCAGCTATGCGCAGGTTATACAAAAAAGTCGCACAGGCGCCGGTCACACCGCCAGTACTGCCGACACTGCCCAATACATAAGCATTCACAAAGTCAGCAGGCATAGTATTCAGGCCCAGCGCCAGCTGCTTGGAGGTAGGCCTGCCACCCAAAGTGCGCGCCTGCATCATGCCGCCAAAACCAGTGTTATCCATCTGGCTCATCACCGAACTTGAATACACGGCAATTTCATCCGGCTGCACAGCGTTAACTATGGTTTCCCAATCAATCCCTACCGAATGAATGGCATCGCTGGCGCCCATAATGGCCAGCTGCAAACCTCTAGGGTGGTTAAGAGATTTATAGTGATCGCCAGGGTTAAAACCTCTGGGCAACTGGCCCGCCGCTTGTACCGCCATGGGAGCAGCGCAGGGTAAAAACATATCCAGCGGTTGGTTTAAGCGCACGCGGCTGGTTTTATCGTCAATCGCCTCCACGACCCAATCAGCGGGCACAGGCTCAGGGATATTTTTGTTGGCGAGGATAAACACATCCGCGCCCTCGCCCACTTCCCAGCGCACTAATTTATTGGCTAGGGCTCGGTCGGGGTCAAAAAAATTCGCCTCAATACGGCGAATCAAAGTGCCCTGTAAAACGGCCTCTCTACAGAACGCTGCACAGGCCTCGGGCGTGCAGGGCTGGCCCTGATAAGTCCAGCCGCCCTCCTGCCAAACGGCCAATTTCATCAGGGCGGCTAAAGACAAAATTGTTTCCTGCTGAGCGCGGGCATCTAGAGATTCAAAAATCATCCGGTGGTACGCCCTATGCCCAGAACTGCGGCCCGCTGCGTTATAGCCGCCAAAGCCTACGATTACCGGTAAATTCGCCATACCACACCCACGCAAATAAGACAGGCGCCTAGTGTATGGGTTGTTCGGAAACACGCGCCTAGGCATACTGGCCAACCAACTTAGGCGATCAGGCCAAATCCTCAATCAAACCATGACAAGTGTTACTTTTTTTCTCTGCGACGAAATGCTCGCCTCCAGTATCACACTACCCCTGGAACAGCTCAGCGCCGCAGCGGATTTCACCCTCGCGCACACCAAGAGTGCCGTCAAACCGCCACCGTTTGATATTCGCCTCGCCTCCCTAGACGGCCAACCCAAGCGCGCCCACAGCGGCATCAGCCTGGCCGCCCACTGCGCCATTGAGGCCATAGAACACTCAGACATCACTTACTTACCCGCCCTCTGGCGCAACCCGCAAAAACTACTCAAACACAACCGCGCCCTCCTGCCCTGGCTTAAAGAACAACACAACCAAGGCAATATCATCGCCGGAGTGGGCACAGGCTGTTGTTTTATGGCGGAAGCAGGCCTACTGGATAACCAAACCGCCACCACCCATTGGCATTACTTCGATGAATTTGCGCAGCACTATCCCAGGGTAAAATTGCTGAGGGATTACTTTATTACCCGTGCGGGCAATCTTTATTGCACCGGCAGCGTAAATTCCACCGCCGACTTAACGATTCAATTTATTCGACAATATTACTCGGCAGCTGCGGCCAATCACGTAGAGCGCCATTTCTTTCACGAAATCCGCAACAGCGGGCTCCACCTAGGCCGCCCCCAATGGGATCAACCCCATCGCGATGAATTAATTGCCCAGGCTCAAGCATTTTTAGGGGAACACTTGGAAAGCAGTCTGCGCATGGAACAAGTGGCGCACCATTTTGGCTTAAGCCTGCGCAGCTTTAATCGGCGTTTTAAGGCAGCTACGGCACAAACACCGTTGAATTATCTACAAGAGCGGCGGATTTTATTGGCCAAGGAATTGCTTAAAACAAGTAACCTATCCATAGGAGAAATTGCCCTGCGCTGCGGGCACCAGGATTTTGCTCACTTTACCGGCCTGTTCAAAAAAAACCTGGGTACTACCCCTAGCCAATATCGAATGACCGTGCGCGCAAAATTATTCGCTGTTGAATAAATTTGCGCCGTTCGCTTGGCATTCGCTGTAGGCGATTAAATTAAGGGACATTTTCAAAAACGCACAAACAGATCCATTTCAGGTCGCCACCTAACGCCCCCACCCGCTACGACGTTGCAAGCACCACCCCCTCCTGAAAGCCGTAGGCCTAAGATTTCCATTTGGCAAACTGAGGGACCGAAAAGCAGTAAAACTCCAAAAGTTCCGCAATTACAGAATATTCCTTTCGTCAGACAGCCTCATCAAACAATCGCAGCTCTAGCTTGATCCGTGCCAACCACCTCCTAAGCAACCATTGAAATACTTAGTTTTTTTGGATTCACACCGTTAATACCGAAAAAGAATAAGCCTAGATAGAAACGATGTTAAAAAATATGAAAAACAGGTTGAATTTTTATTTCAAAAGTCCATGATGAGTATGCGGCCCGCGAAAAAACCTATTAAAAACCACCATACCGTGAATGGAGGTAATTCATGAAGTCATCCGCAGATGTTGTTTATCGTGATTTTGATTCGTCCCCTGCATTGACCAGCATTATCGAAAAACGCCTTGAGAAATTAGGTCGTTTTTCAGATTCAATTATGAGTACACGCGTAGTACTCGAAAGTCCCCACAACCACAAACACAAAGGCAAGATGTTCCGAGCCTGCATTGAGATGGCCGTAAAAGGCAGCCCGGTTACCGTAACTCACGATGATCCATCTGTGCACGTAGCAGTTCGCGATGCCTTTCAGGCTGCCGAACGTAAAATTAAAGAAGTCGAGGAGCGTAGGCGCGTTAGCCACTAAAATTAATTTAGGCGCGAGCCAATATTTAACAGTCACCAAATTTTATATTTCTCAGCTCTTAACTGAGCCCACTCGGCTGATATCATCAGCCATAAAAGCCCGCCATGCGGGCTTTTTATTTTTCACAATGAATTAATTTGCAACAAAACCAAGACCACCTCAAAAAATACCCTAAAAATTTGGGTGTACGAAATTCACCTCAAAAATTGGGCGCGCCTGATCATGCAATGCAAATACTATTTTTGAATGCAATCGCACTCACTGGTCTTGCTTGCAGTGCATCAGCGGATTGAAAGCGAATGCGCGGCAGACTTATCCCCCCCCAGCTTGATCAAAATACATGATGCAATTTTACCCTCAGTTGATGCCTCCCAAATATAGAGTGCCATTCAACCCTGAGCCCCCAGAATAAATTATTGCATCCAGATGCATTTAACTCAGCTTGTGCGTAAGATGCGCCCCTTTTTCGATTATCCTAGGGGTGATATGTGTTTGTAGGCCTTGACTTTGGAACATCCCAATGCGCAGTGACTGCTGCAACCCAAAATGGCTTAGTTACTGTGCCGCTAGAAGCGCAACAGCCATTTTTGACTTCCTGCATCTACACCCCAGAACGCTGTTTAATTAGCGATTTTGTTGCAGCATCGGCTCAAGGAGACAAAATGGAATTCAAGCAATCTCGGCATATCGCTCTACAATTGGCAACTGAAGCAAAACGCAGCCTCGCCATCAATCATAGCCGAGAAGCACTATTATTTGGTGCAGATGCTATGGCACAGCATATGGCAGATCCAACGGAAGGGGTATTCATAAAATCACCTAAATCGTTTTTGGGAGCCAGCGGGCTGCGCGACGACATGGTGAATTTTTTTGAAGATGTCGTTACCGCCATGTTGTTTGAGATAAAAAATCGGGCCGAATCCTATTTACAACATAGCATTACAGGCGCGGTCATTGGGCGGCCCGTTAATTTTCAGGGTATTAATGCCGAAGCAAGCAACCGACAAGCCCAGGGGATTTTATCTAGGGCCGCCTCCCGAGCAGGCTTCTCTCAGGTTAAATTTTTATACGAGCCCCTTGCTGCCGGCTTAGATTTTGAACAGAGATTAACAGAAAACAAAACAGTTCTGGTTGTAGATATTGGAGGCGGCACGAGCGATTGTTCAATTGTGCGAATGGGACCTGACCACATAAATAAATCGCAGCGCCACGACGATTTTCTTGCTCATACCGGTGAGCGCATAGGCGGTAACGATTTTGACATAAGCCTAACCCGCGCAGCTTTGATGCCCCACTACGGGATGAATAGCCTGCTAAAAAACAATTTACCCATGCCAATAATGCCATTCACCCAGGCATCCGCCGTCAATGATGTAGCGGCGCAAAGTGCATTTTACAGCGATAAAATGCGGCTAACACTGGAACAATTGAGCCGTGACACAACAGAACCGAACATTCTGCAACGTTTTATCACCTTGCGTGAGAACAAACAAAACTTCGCCCTCGTGCGCAAAGCGGAACTCGCAAAAATTGCCCTTAGCGACGCTGGCAACATAGAGGTCAATCTAAATACTTACACGCCTGGATTAACAGTGAATATTCAAGGCTCGGAACTTGTTACAGCAAGTACTCACCTGCTGGATAAGATCAAGCACTTAATTAAGGAAGCGATAAAATCGGCGCAACGACAGCCCGATTTAGTATACTTGACCGGTGGAAGTGCCAAATCCAGATTTATAAAAGAAGCTATCGCACATCACCTGGGAAATAGCACTCCAGTACTAGAAGGGGATCACTTTGGAAGTGTCGTGAATGGGCTTGGCATATGGGCAGCAACACACCATTTGTTTATATGAAAACAAACGCAGTTTATTCCGTTAAGCATTTTGCGACTCCAGCAAAAATAGTCTCGATCAGAACAAATACAATAGCGGAACGCTCGGTCACGATAACTTATATAAGCACTGCAAGAGTATACCCCGGGGAAGCAACAAGCCAAGCCCTTTAGTAATTTCAACTCAGCAACACAGAAAATTCGATGGTCCAATACTGATTCAAATTTAATCTTTAACGACATTTAACGCAATACGAACAGACGACCAAACCACACTGCAATCAATTTAACCATATCAACAACGTACAGGACCTTTTCAATCATTGACTTTTCTTCATTGTAACAATTTCTGGCAAAAAGCGCTTTGCACTCCAGGGAAGCTACTAACACCACACAGACCAATCACAAAAAAGGCGCCTTTCGGCGCCTTATACTTTAAAGTTACTGAACTGTTATTACCCAGCTAAACGTATACGCCGATTTAAGATCAGACCCCGAATAAGGCGCTAAATCAACTTTCATTGTGATAACCATCACACCTGGTGTAGTTGGAGCAGTGAATATAGCTCCCCCAATTCTATTCGGATATTTAACGTACGGAGATATAGTGATTGGATCTTTTGGAGCAAGCAGTGTTCCACTCGATGCTGCAAAACTGATCTGTGAATTTCCTGGAATAGAATTACCAGTAGCGCACGGAGATCTGCTAGGAGTATTTACTGCATCCGTGTTGCCATCAGACAAGATTATGTCACTAAGCGAGACTACGCCGCCGGGAGCAACAGTGATTCCCGCGCCGGAGGCTGCGCTAACGTTAGTTGTACCGTTGCTCAAAGTCCCCTGGCAAATAACAGCTGCATTCTTAGCTATGTGCACCACCCCTGCTGTTTGAATATCAATTAACTTATTCGCAGCGCCACATAAGGTTGAGTGTTTACAATTTAGTCCATTCCACTTGCCATCCGGCCCGCTTAGTACACCATCAGCGTCAGAATCAACAAATGGTTCACCCTGTTGGTATATCCCATCATCGTTTAAATCGGTGAATGGCTCCGAGGTGTCCTGCTTCGCAAAATTGAATGTATCAACGTCGTTAAATAACAGATTACCGTCATTATCCTGGAAGTTCTCGACCCCCTTTACAGTGGCCGCGATTGTTATCCTTCCATCTAACGGTTGATTTCCTGTTGTTTTCAAACCAACAGAGCACTTGCCTCCTAGAGTCAAACACGTCGGAGTAATAATTCCTCCTTCAGGGCTAATGAAATTCACCAACGTACCATCCAAAACTGGGTTGCCCGATACGTCGCTAACATTCACGTTTATTGAAACCGCATCTTTTTGTAATGAGTCAAAATCAAAAGCATTTGGATTAAATATTGACATAGACATTGAGAACTGGCCCGGAGCCGAAAGCCCCGAGGCCACGGCTAAACCTCGCGAACTGTCCTGGGCTCCAGTTGATTCAACTGTTGCTAAAACAGTTACGTTGTTAGGTGTGGTACCTGCTCGAACTTCAGTTTTAACAATACCGTTTAAATCTGAGACCGCCGCAACATTTACCAAAGATACCCCACCGGCACCACCAACAATCGCGAATTTCACATTTTCATTTGGGACGCCATTACCGGACTGTCCAATTACTTTAAACGTGACTGTCGCTTGATTACCACTCCCAGTTCCGCCAGTTGCGATTGGTATCTGGGTTGGCGAGGCGCTAATAAACTTAATACCACCAACGGATTCTCCGACGGTTACGACTTTGTAACTGCCAATGGCAACTGTTTTAGAATTTGCTACTGCATTGAATGCCACAACATCATCGCCGACACAGCCTTTAGCTGTGTAAGTGAACTTGACAGTGTTAGCACTCACCACAGGACCGGAAATCTGAGACCTATTTGAAATAGCACAAGCGGATGTTGCACTGATTGAGCTGGTAATGGTTTTTGGCTGAGCTTGCTCGTCTTTAAAAGTGAGCGTGATTTCTTTTGAAGTTTCAAAAGCCACACTACCCGGAAGCGCAGCAATATCAACCCATACTTTTTGACTTAGAGTCGGGTCGATAAAAGTGCCCGCAGAATTTGGGTCAGGAACGTTATTTGAATCGTCTGGTGGTGTGTCGCTAACAGCTATCGGCCAAGTCCTAGAAGCTTCAATCATGCCAGGGATTTCAATCTTCATTGTTAAAAATTGAGTGCCCGCCTGATCAGGAGCCTCATATATCACACCTAAAGGCCCCTTAGGCAAAACTTCGTCGGCACCAACCGTAAATATCCCCGAGCCGCCTTTCAACGCACCACCACTAGGTGTAAAGGTGATCTTAGTGCCGTTAGGCAGAGGATTCCCAGTTTTACAGGGATAGCCAGGATTCTTCGCAAAACCATTTCCGTCCGAAATAAACATGCCTCCTACAGAGACCACACCCTTAGGTTTAACCCATATAGTTTTAGCAAAATCACCTGGCTCACATATTTCGTAAGCACCATAAGTTAAGAATAAAGTAAGTTGCTGACTTAGATTGACCAACTGTGATGTCGGAGCACAAAGTTCAGGATATTTGCAATTTACGCCATTCCATTTTCCGTCGGCCAAATCTCTTTGGCCATTATTGTTAGCGTCAGCAAAGAATTCACCTAAATCGTACTGGCCATTTTGGTTGTCATCGGAGAATGGTTCCGGCAAATCAACAAATGTGTCGCCAGAATCAAACACATTGTTGCTGTTGTTATCTTTAAATTCTTCAACACCTTGAATATAAGCCATCACCTGAACGCGGCCGTCATCTGGTTGCTTCTTGGAAGGTATCCAAGAAGAAGTACAGGTTCCGCCAACTGTTTTACAACTTTCTATGGAGCCTCCTTCCCTGGATTCAAAACGCACTGTCGAACCATCAGGCACCGGACCACCGGCAGAATCAGTGATTCGAGTAACGATTTGTGTCGTTTCTTCGTTTATTCGTCCCCAAGAACGTATGTTGTACTTGGTGGCTCCAATTGCAAAAGTAGATTGGATAGGCATTGCGGCGGAAACTTCCAATCCCCCCGAAAATCCTTCTACTTTAGATTTCTCATGTAGGGCCTTGATCGACACTGTCGTAGGAACAGTTCCGGATTTAACACGCATTTGTACAATGCCGTCCTTGTCGGAATTGCCGGAACTGGTAATTAACGTCACACCACCTGAAGTACCAGCGTTGCTGAATACTACTGGTTCATCTGCTAAAGGTTTTCCACCTTGACCGATTACCTTAAATGTAAGGACAGATTCTTTTGGCGTAGAGTCTCCCGCGACATATATTTTGTTAGGCTCTGCCTTCACGAATTGTATGGACGCCACGGATTCACCTATGGTGACCATCTTGACGGAGCCAAGTTTAGCGGCGCTGGTTCCAGTTCCAGAGGTGAAGTAAACCCAGTCATCCCCCCTACAACCCTGGTTTGTGTAACTAAATGTCATGACATTTCCGCTCAGGGTAGGAGCTGAAATAGTGGCGCCCTTGAGAGTGGTTATACAATTTGAATTGGACTCGACAGTGATGCCTTTGGGCTCAAAAACCTTGCCTGCGGAATCTTTAAAAGTCAGAGTGATCTTCTTACTTACACCGAACGCAACTTCGCCGGTTTCAGCAGCTACAGTGACAGCAACGGTTGCTCCTGTTTCTGGATCTTGGTAAGAGCCTACAGTTGAACCGCCCGAGCTTGAACTTGAAACAGCGCCAGAACTGGAACTTGAAGTCTTAGGAGGCTCTGGTACGGGTTCACCCAACAGCCCATCTCCTTTTTTCCCACCACTACCACACCCAGCCAAACCAAGGCTGAGTCCCAGCACCAGCAGGGGCAAAAATCGGATATTTGGTTTTTTAAAATTCTTATAAGACATAGTTAATCCCAATAGTTATGTCGATCCAGATCGGATACTCGGGTCGGCACTTGCGGCACGGTGTGAATTAGGGTTTAGCCTCACTACCTGGGCCAGCCGAAAGGCAAGGCAAGGGTCAATGAAGCATAATCACCCTAACCACGCAACGCAAGGCGAGTGGGGCATCTTAGACTTTTTTCTTAATACAAATCTCAGTTTATTAGTGCGAAACAGTTAAGCTAGGCTTATCGATACCCAACGCTTGGAATGCTCTATGTACGACTTAACCCCGCTTGAAGCCCGAGTCATCGGCAGTCTGATTGAAAAAGCCCTCGCTACTCCTGATCAATATCCCCTTTCACTAAATAGCCTAACCATGGCCTGCAACCAAAAGACTAATCGCGAACCGGTGATGGAGTTAAGCGAAGCTCAGGTGCAAAGCACTTTGGATGGTTTAGCGAAGAAACACTTGGTGTCGCCGGTATCGGCCATGGGCAGCCGGGTGGTTAAGTATCAGCATCGATTCTGCAATACACAGTTTAGTGAACTGCAGCTTACGCCCGGCGAGTTAGCCGTAGTGTGTGTCCTGTTATTGCGCGGCTGGCAGACGCCAGGCGAACTGCGAACCCGCACCCAGCGCCTGCACGAGTTTAACGACGTGTTAGATGTTGAGAAGATCCTGCATCATTTAATGGAGCGCAGCCAGCCGTTAATTACTAGATTGGAGCGCGAACCCGGCAAACGTGAGCACCGCTATGCGCATTTATTTGGCCAGGACATTAACGAACAGGCTCAATCAAGCACGGGTCCGTCGCCAGTTACCGAGCGCAAGACAGATGAAATCGCGCAGCTTAGAGAGGAACTTGCGCAGCTGCGGGAAGAGCATCTAAAGCTCAGTGAGCGAGTGAGCCTGCTTGAGGGATTGTTTTAGCAGTTTTGCTCTTTGACATCGACATCCCTCCCCCTTTTATAAAAGGGAGGGAGCAGATGAACTAGAAGATTAATACCTCTCCCCTATTCAATTTCATTAGACCAAGCTAAGCGCAGCTCCCTCACCCCAGCCCTCTCCCAAAGGGAGAGGGGGCGGCATATACCAACCCCGGAGACATGGCGTTTATCTCCTTCCCCACTGGGACGACCGCATGAGTGCGGGATATTGAGAACGCCAGAAGCAGTTACCAGAAGATGGGGTGAGGGTATGAATAGACGGGGTATGAATAGGCGGGGTTTGAATAGGCGTCAAAATCCTTAACCTCAGACATTGCTCCCCTACTCAACACCGTTAAATAAGAGGGGCCATTCGCTCAGGGCTTGTCGCAGGGTGGTTCGACAAGCTCACCCAAAACGGTGGTGATGTGTTTCTCTGCCGTTGTGAAATGAGGCTATCCACTTAACTTAACCACACCCCGCTCCCCTAATAAGGGGAGCGGGGTGTGGTTCAGACTGAGGCCGAATAATCGGCCATTCCAGCTGCTGGCAAAAGACTCCTACTGGCAAGCGTTAAACCGCTGCCAGGCGGCCAAATATGGCTCATCGGCAACGGCAGGTTGCGCTAACCATTCCAATACCAGCGCCTCCATGCTTTCATCTCGCTTGCCAAAATTCAGTTTTAACTGTTCCACCTGGTAGGCCATACGCTGGGCTTTAAAGGCTTCGGGCGTATCTTTTTGGCTGAGAATTTCCGCGCGGATGCAGAGCAACAGCAGCTGATGTTCGGCCTCTAAACTTTTTTGGCGCAATGCGTCTATATCAGCCTGTTTACGCTGGGACAGAACTTCCTGGGTTCCGGCGGGCCAAGGGTTAAGCGCAGCCCAGGCGGCAGTTAAGTCTGGGTTGTCGCCGCAACTATCGCCGGTGGCTAAACGGTTGCGTTCATGGCGACGCAACAGGTCTGCAAGTCTAAATACATCTTCCCAAGCCTTGGCCTGCGCCGAGCTGCGGGCCTGTTGCAGCGCCTGTTTAATTTGCTCGGAGTAGTGGTGGTATTGCGCGGTTAATTCCGCCGCCGCTTTGCGAGGCAACTCCCCCAATTCTTCGAACTGTGTTTTTAATTCATCTATATGAGTTTTAGCATTGGCAACAGCGTCGGGCGCTGATTCCACCCAGGTTTTTAACTGATGTAAATAGTCTCGGGCTTTTTCAACTACTGCATCGCGCTGAGCATTGGCTTCATCGTACAGCTGTTTACGTTTTTCAAATACCGCATCGCAATGTTTACGAAAATCATCCCACAGGGACTGATCATCCTTCGGCCAGCTCCGACCGATGGATTTCCACTGCTGCTGCAGTTGTTTAACCTTTTCTGCAGCAGCCGCCAAATCCACCGCATCTTTAAGTTCAGAGGCTTCAGCGATTATTTTTTCTTTCCAATTTTTATTCGCTTGGTACTCCGCTTTGATTTTGCCGTGCAGTTGATCTAATAAAGCATCAAACTGCGCCTGCTGTTCTTTTATTATTTTGCGTGGTACCGGCCAGTAGGTTTTCCACTCCTCACGGGCGAGCTTCAGGGTTTTTTCCACATCCTTCCATACTGCATTTTGCCAATCGTATTGCTCCAGGTAGGTTTGCAGTTGTTCGATCAAGCCTGTGCGTTTGGCAAGATTGCTTTCGCGCTCTTGGGTCTGCCGCTCGAAATATTCTTTGCAGGGTGTGTAGGCCTGAATGGAGGCAGCCTGAAATTGCTCCCAGAGGCTTTCATCATTTTGCTGGCCGCCGCGGCTGAGTTCTTTCCATTGATCTTGCAGCTCATGAATTTTACTGGCCAGATCATTAGGCGCTAGTTTGCTTTCGCTTAATGCCTGCATCTGCTTAATCAAATCTTCCTTTTTGGGGGTAACAGCAAATTCGTGCCAGTCACCCAATTTTTGCATTAGATGCTCAAAATCCTGCAGTTTATTTGTAACAGCACCGGGAAGTTCCTCCGCCGTTTGCTGTACTTTTTCCTGCACTTCTTTATAAATGCCTCGCGCTTTGCGCACCATACCTTGCTCAGCAGCCCACACGCCTCGGCGCGTTAAATCGGCCAAATCTTTTACTAACTGGCGAGCTTGGTCTTCTTTGTCTTTTTGTGTATCCAGCCAAGCGCCAAATTGTTGTTTTGTCTGTGCCAACCACGGGGTTACTTGCTCGTGCTGAAACTCTTTGGCGTCTTGTAAGATGGAATTAACATGCAGCTTTAATTTCTGCGCACTTTCTGAATTACCGGCTTCCTGCAGTTGGTTTAACACCTGAACCACAGGGCCCGATTCAGATATTGAGTTAAATAGGCGCTGGGCTCGCTCTTTATAGTCATTAAATAATTTCACTTGTTCTGCGGCGTGAATATTGCGCGCCGCCAGTGAAATAGCTTGAGAAAGCTCCTGTATTTTCTTGGGCACATCCATGGCTTTGAGTTCATCCAGGTGTGTTGCGGTGTAGAGCTTGGCGAGCACATTTTGTATATCGTTTAATGCGGCATCTACAAATTGGCGCGCCTGTTGTTCCAGCGCTATTTTTTCTTCTTCTTTGGCAATAATTTCTGCTCGGCTGGCGATTTTTTCTTGGCAGAGGGTTTTGGCTTGCTCGTAGCGTTGGGCCACATCCGCAGGCACCTGGCCATTTTGCGATTCCTGTAGCCATTCGTTGTCAAAGGCAAGGAATTTACCCTTGTAAAGATGATCCGCCTCACGCTTGGCCAGTGTTTCGAGTTTTTCGCACAGAGCCTCTAAGCCCTGGCGGAATTTTGCATCCGCTGCGTCTTGCAATTTAAATACATCAAGTTTTGTGCGCGCAATCTTATAAACCGCTTTGTCTTTATTTTGCGCCACTTTGATTAATTGCTCCAAATCATCGCGAGCAACTAATTTATTCGCGGCGGCTTGACGAATGGGCGTGGTTGAACCGTTGCACGCCAACTCCAGCAGGACCGGTGTGCTGCTAATCTGCTCCACTAAATCGAGGCTTGCTTTTACCGAGCAGCTGGCCAGGGCCAATAATTCAAGTTGACGGGGCACATCCTGTACTAATTGAGCAACGGCTAAGGCGCCGCTATCGAGTAATTCACCAATGCGTTTACGCGCGGCCATTTGCAGGCGGCCAGAGGGGGCTTTGGCCAGCGTTAATAAAGTCTCATCGTAGGGCAGAAACCCCACCGCAGCTTCTTTGACAGACTCCGCTGCATCACCGGCTAACAGGTTTTTTAATTGCGCCGGCGCAGTTTGCGGCAGGGCGGCAATTTGTTCTTCAGGGGTTTGTGGTTTGGATTTGGAGCGAAAGAGGCGACTCAGTAGCTGCATTGCGATCTACCGTAAATGAAGTGAGTGAAAGGGCGCTAAGCATAACTGATTCTGCGCAGGCTTTGGCGCCTGCGTGTACGGGCCGCGCAACACGGATGACGCGGTTGGAGCCCGCTGGTTATGATGGCGTTTTTTACGCGGAGACCTACCATGCCTAGCACTGCTCCTACCCTGCACACCGGAAAGGCGAATCAGCCCTTTGTGCGCCTGGTCCACAGCAACGGCGACTGTTGCGAGATCTATTTGCACGGCGCCCATGTCACCTCCTGGCAAAGCGGTGGCCATGAACAATTATTTTTAAGCCGCCAAGCGGATTTTTCGCCCGGTAAAGCCATTCGCGGCGGTGTGCCGGTGATTTTCCCGCAGTTTGGCGCTTTTGGCCCTGGGGCCAAACACGGCTTCGCCCGCAACCTTAGCTGGCAGCTGGATACCAATGCCAGCCGCGCAAGCCATGCCGAATTCACGCTGACAAGCACGGATCAAACCCTAATAGCATGGCCCTTTGCCTTTGCCGCCCGCTACCGAGTTAGCCTCGATCCCGGCAGCCTGCTGATGGAGTTGTTGATCAGCAATACCGGCACGCAAACGATGGAATTTACCAGCGCCCTACACACCTACTTTGCCAGCCCGGATTATAGGCTGGGTGCGCTAAGTGGTTTGGAAGGCCTTGAATATTGGGACAACGGCACCGCCTGGTCTAGGCGCAGCGAACAAACCAGTGACGTGCTGCGTATCGAAGATGCCTTGGACAGGGTGTATTTTCAGGCCAGTCAGCCACTGATATGGCGGGATACGGCGCGCACACTGCGGATTGAGGCGCAGGGGTTTGATGATGCGGTGGTGTGGAACCCCGGCCGCGCCGGTGCCCAGGCCCTCAGTGATATGGCGGATGATGAGTTTACGCAGATGCTGTGTGTAGAGGCAGCCACTGTAGCGGTGCCCACTCGCCTGGCGGCGGGTGAAACCTGGCGGGGTTGCCAGCGCATTACACTGCAGAGTGCGTAAGAACCTCGCGCAGGGCTAAATCAGTTAAACCCCTCTGCAATTTGCTGCTTTTAAATGAAACAAAGCGGCTTTTTAAAGAAGGGTTTACTAGCACGCAGATTAGGTTAAATGTTTCTGACTTATTGAAAATAGACATTTTCGCCTGCGCCCTTCGACAGGCTCAAGGCGAAGGACCTGAGTTTAACGCCCTATTTTTAGCGCTGAATTTAACGATGAGTGTTAGCCGCGCATTTATTTACGGTTTATTTAGCACTGCTTATATGTGCTCGGTATTGAGCACTGTACTGATTTAACACTTCTTTTGGCGCAGTTTGTAATTGGCACCGAGATAGTGGCGAATGCTCTGCAAAGGCTAGGGTGCTGCATTGCAGAGGGTGAGTCCCGCTACGCCACACACTTTATCCGCAAAAATAATTATTTTAAAAAGGCCGCAGTGGTTTGATGAGACCTTCCAAACCTTCGCGTTTTATCTCTAAGGCTAGGGCCATCAAACCGCCGAGTTCACCCGCCGGGAAACCCTTTTGGCTCCACCAAAGCAAATACTCTTCCGGCAATTGCATAATGCGTCGGCCCTGGTAGCGGCCGAAGGGCATGGTGGCTTCCGCCAGGGCTAGTAGTGCCTCACTGCCCGCCGCCATTTATTTGCCCAGCAGTTTGTCTTTAAGCTCCAACAGACGGTTCACGCCTGCCCCCAACTGCATTAGCCGCTGCAAACTCTCAGGGCTTAGGCTTTGTAAATCTTTCGACCACTGGGACAACATGCCCAACAAATCCTGCACCTGATGCATCTTGGCTTGGGCGTATTCATCGTCTGGGCTATGGGCGGGTTCTTTAAGGAGGGCGTCTAACACACTTAAGGTGGGGTCGATTTCGCGCTTGCGGCGCTCTTCCATCACCCGTAAAGCCATATCCCAAGTGTCGCCCGCCAGGGAGTAATACTCTTTGCGATCGCCCGGCTGGTGCTGCAATTTCACCAGACGCCAGCTTTGTAATTCTTTTAGGCCGACGCTGACATTGCTGCGGGAAATCTCCAACGACTGCGCTATGTAGTCCGCATTTAACGGCGCTTGGCTGAGCATCAGCAGGGCGTAAATTTGCCCTACGGTACGGTTAATCCCCCAGCGGCTCCCCATTTCCCCAAAGTGCAGCACGAAGGATTGAATTAATGGCGTCATAACAGTAACTTAAATTTCCGAACTTTTTGAAATCCGTGAAAAGATACCATAGACCGACCGGGAAGGCTAAGCCCGTTTATTGCCGCGTGCCCTCGATAATTAACCTATCAACCGACCACGGCCTGCGAGGTTCAAGCAGTTAAGGGGCGAATGGCCGATCAAGGCGGGCAACTGAGCATCGCTTGGGGTAAGCTTCACACTTAAGCCGCCTTAGGAACCGCCATGCACAGCTCCATCCAACTGATCAGCACCCTCGCCTACGGCTTAGGCTTGGCGATGGTGTTTGGTTTTCTTGCTATTCGCCTGCGCCTGCCCACCCTGGTGGGTTATTTATTTGCCGGTATGTTGCTCGGCGCTACGGGTTTAATCAACGATCAGAACCTCTCCCATGAATTGGCGGAGGTGGGTGTTATTTTGTTGATGTTTGGCGTGGGGCTGCATTTTTCGTTAAAAGATTTATTGGCCGTAAAAGCCCTGGCGATTCCCGGCGCGCTCTTACAAATTATTCTAGCCACCGCCATGGGCACGGGCCTCGCCTGGTTTTGGCACTGGCCCCTGGGTGAAGCTTTGGTATTTGGCGTGGCGCTGTCGGTGGCGAGTACGGTGGTATTGCTGCGCGCGCTGGAGGCGAAGAATCTGCTCACCAGTGTAAATGGCCGCATCGCCGTGGGTTGGCTGGTGGTGGAGGATCTCATCATGGTGTTGGTGTTGGTGTTATTGCCCGCCTTCGCCAATATTGTGCAGCCCTCAGGCCAGCAAACAGCGAACATCCCCTGGGTATTTCCACTGGCCTTAACCCTCAGCAAAGTGGCGGCGTTTGTGGCCTTGATGCTGGTGGTGGGCCGCCGGGTATTTCCTAAATTATTGTGGTGGGTGGCGCGCAGCGGCTCACGGGAATTATTTAACCTCTGTGTGGTGGCCACCGCTTTAGGGGTGGCCTTTATGGCGGCGAGTTTATTTGACGTGTCCTTCGCGCTGGGGGCGTTTTTTGCCGGCATGATGATGCGCGAATCCGAATACAGCCATCGCGCCGCCGATGAATCCCTGCCCCTGCGCGATGCCTTCTCGGTATTGTTTTTTGTCTCGGTGGGTATGTTATTTAACCCCCAGGTGATTTTAAGCGAGCCGATTAAATTGCTCGCCGTAGTATTTGTGGTGGTGGTAGGTAAAACCCTAGTGGCGAGTATTTTAGTGCTGGCGATGCGTTACCCTTTAAATACCGCATTAACCGTAGCGGTGAGCCTGGCGCAAATTGGCGAATTCTCGTTTATTTTAATTGGCCTGGGTAAATCCTTACATTTAATGAGCGATGCGGCGAGTAATTTAGTGCTGGCCGCTGCGTTTATTTCTATTTGTTTAAATAGTTTTTTATTTGCAGCGGTGGAGCCTGCCCAAGCCTGGATACGCAAGCGCTCCGCCCTCGCCCGCCGCCTAGAAACCCGCGACGACCCGCTGGCGGCACTGCCTATGGATGTAGACCAAACCTATTTAACCGGCCAGGTCGTGATTGTCGGTTTTGGCCGCGTAGGTCGCCAAGTGAGTAATTGGCTGCGCGGCAACGAAGTGCGCTTTGTGGTGGCCGAGCAAAAACGGACTCTGGTGGAATTATTGCGCGAGCAGGAAATTCCCGCCGTATTAGGCGATGCCTGTGAGCCTGCCACATTAATTCAAGCACATATTCACAAGGCGAGTTTATTAATTATTACTCAGCCGGATTCACTCAAAACCAAACAGATGATCGATATTGCCAAAGCCCTCAACCCTGCGGTTGAAACCCTATTAATTGCCCCCAACCCTGCAGAAGCGGCGTTGATGATGCACGATAATTTAGGGGAGATTTTTGTGAGCGAGTGGGAAATGGCTAAAAATATGGCTAACCACGCGCTAAAACGTTTTGGCAAATCCGTTGATATGAAAGGTGATGAATAACCCGGCGACTTTTAGTGTCGGGTTATTCAATACGGCATGAATCTTAAGCCGCCGCAAGCCGCCGCAAGCGACATCCCTTTTTACCTGGCGGGCACCTAACTCACCCAGAGCAGCTCACGGGCTGCTCCAAACCAATACAAAAAAGGGTTGCAATGCCACACCATACGCCGCTCATTACCACCATCGCCGCCGCCCTTGGGCTCGCCCTCTGCATGGGGTTTATCGCCTCACGCCTTAAACTGCCCGCATTAGTAGGTTATTTATTGGCGGGCATACTCATAGGCCCGTTTACGCCCGGTTTTGTGGCCGATACTCAATTGGCCGGGGAACTGGCCGAAATAGGCGTGATGTTATTAATGTTCGGCGTGGGCCTGCATTTTTCTTTAGATGATTTAATGCTGGTGCGCAAAATCGCTATACCGGGCGCTCTGATTCAAATTCTCGTTGCAACCGGCCTCGGCGCTGGGCTTGCCAGCTGGTGGGGCTGGGATCTTGGCGCTGCTTTAGTGTTTGGCCTGGCACTATCGGTGGCCAGTACGGTTGTACTACTGCGCGCCCTTGAAGCCAACGGCACCCTAGAATCCATGAATGGGCGCATCGCCGTGGGTTGGTTAATTGTCGAAGATCTGGCCATGGTGCTGGTCTTAGTGCTCTTACCCGCCTTGGCTGGCCTATTGGCCACCAGCTCATCGGGCGAGGCGCAGTCCTCCGGCAACATAGGCTTTACCCTGGGGCTTACCCTGTTAAAAGTTTCCGCCTTTGTAGCCCTCATGCTAGTGGTGGGTAGGCGGGTATTTCCCGCCTTGTTGTGGCAGATCACCCGCACCGGTTCGCGGGAATTATTTACCCTCAGCGTAGTGGCCGCTGCCCTCACCATCGCCTGGGGCGCCAGTGCGCTGTTTGGTGTGTCTTTTGCCCTGGGGGCTTTTTTCGCGGGCATGGTGCTGCGCGAATCCGAATACAGCCACCGCGCCGCCGAAGAATCCCTCCCCCTACGGGACGCCTTTGCCGTTTTGTTTTTTGTCTCGGTGGGGATGTTATTTAACCCCACTATTTTGATCGAACAGCCTGTGCGGGTATTGGCGGTGGTGGCAGTCATTATGATCGGCAAATCCCTTGCCGCCATCGCCCTTGTGGTGGCGCTGCGGTATCCCATCAGCGCCGCCTTAAGCGTATCGGCAAGCCTCGCTCAAATCGGCGAATTCTCATTTATCCTCGCAAGCTTAGGGGTAAGCTTGGGCCTGCTACCCCTGGAGGGGCAAAACCTCATACTGGCCGGAGCGCTCATCTCTATTACCCTCAACCCACTGTTGTTTGCTGCAGTAAAACCACTGTTAAACTGGTTGGTGGCCCACAGCACAACGGCCCGTGTTTTAGAACACCCACAAGACCCACTCGCCGCCCTGCCCACCAGCACGGCAGACCACTATTTAGCGGGGCAAATTGTCTTAGTAGGGTTTGGCCGCGTCGGGCGGCGCATCGGCGATAGCCTATTAGCGCGCGGCATTCCTTTCGTAGTGGCCGAGCAAAACCGCGAAATAGTCGAACGCATACGCGCCACCGGCATAGCCGCCGTTGCGGGCGACGCCGCCGAACCTGCGGTATTAATTCAAGCCCATATCGCCCGCGCCAGCATGCTGGTGGTGAGCACCCCCGACACCTTTGACGTGCGCCAAATGATTAAAAACGCCCGCACCCTCAACCCTCAGATTGAAACCCTAGTGCGCACCCACAATGAAACGGAAGCGGAATTTTTAGAACAGGAAATGGCCCAGAAGGTATTTCTGGGCGAAAACGAATTAGCTAAAAGTATGATTGGTTATATTTTGGAGCGCTTTGGTAAAGCCTAATCATTAACTCGGCGATGTTGATGCCGTGGCTATTAATGAATAACCGCCCAAATCAACTTAGCCATCTGTGCGTCCAAAATATCGTTATGGGCGTCGATTTTATCGGATTCGCGTTTAACCATTTCCGATGCATCTACCAGCGTTACTTTATCGGCCGCCGCAGTGAGTTCACTGCCGTTCTTCCCCCAATTCACCACATTAAACACCTGTGGCGTTTTGCGCGCATAACTTAACCCCTGCGGGCCACCGGCATTTGCCGACCAAAGGGCCGCTAAATTAGAAGTGTCATGGGTAGAGCTGGTTAATACCACTTTACCGGGCAATGATGTAAACCCAGCATAAGGGCTGCCCTCAACACCGGCATCTGCCACAAATCGCCGTAAACTAAACGCCCCCTGCAAACCTAAAAACACATCCACTGTATTTTGCGCCGCAAACTGAGCATTAATATAAGGCGCTGAAAACAGAGCGCGACTTAAAAAACGCGCACCAAAACTATGGCCAATTAATACCACCTTAGGTTTGGTCGTTAACACCCCCGCCTCAGCCAAAGCATCGGGTATTTTTTTATTCACCACCCAATTACCCCAGGTATAACCCAGCTCATCGGCATCGTCGGTTTTATTCACGTAACTCGCCAGGTGTTTAGCTGTTCTAAAAATTACCGAATCCGTAACACCACCCCACACCGATGGCCAGGTAAAACAAATAACCAAGGGTTTAAATGCCTGCTGCTGGGCAAGCGCTTCTTGTTGCACATTTTTAATGATGGTGTTGTAGCGATACAAAGACTCCACCTGATCATTATTCCAGCCCATGGACATCACAATCACATGGGTAAAAGGCTCGCCTTGTTCCTTAGCCTGTTTAAGCTGCATTGCCATATCGGCAAACATAAGATCAACCTTGGCAAATGACTCGGCAAAATTGTACTGCCCGTCTAAATCCTCCCCATAGGCGTTATACAAATACTGCGAATAATGCTGCCCCTCATAAGTTACGCTTTTAGTAATGTGGGTTACCAACATGACTTTACTGATTAAATCTGAGGTTGCGCGCTTAAAAACCTTATCCTGCGTTTTTCCCCCTTCGCCCCCTGCACTAACCGGCGGAACAAATCGCGGCTCGTAGGGCCTATCGGCATTATCAATGCCTTCCAAAAGGGTTTTATCCTCCTTATAAATACTGCGCTTTTCTATGCCCAACACATAACCTGGCACCCGCAAATTAAAATGCTGGGCACGGCCTAATTCTTGGTAGGGGCGGTCGGTTTGCATACCAGCGTAACTGGCACTTACCAACAGCACGGAGGCAAGAGTTGTGATTAATTTGTTTAGCATAGAGGGCTCGAAAACAGGGCTAGAGGTACCACGGATTATATTGGTTAACGGGGGATTTAGAATAGCGCTGCGCGGTTTTACAGGCCGTTTGAATGGTTTGATGTGTGGGGTGGGTGCATATTTAATGGCACACACTGGGTAGCCTGGATGTAGCGCAGCGGAATCCAGGGATTAGGAATTTTGCCTTGCCCGATAAAGTGCACACCCTGGATTAAGCTTGGCCTCATCCGGGCTAAGCACCGATGTTTACTACATTTACATTCCTACAGAGAAAAAATTCGCGCAACTGATCAGCATCAAACTCAGAAACCCTTTGAATTAAAATACTTTTCGCCCCTAAGCAATCACAGCTGACATTATAAACATTGCGCGCCCTACCAACACGCCTGCGCACAAACTCAACACTAGTTATTTCACCCAGATCAAATTTTTGCGCCTTAAAATCCGCACCAGGAAATAATTTTGTCTGCCACCGCAAACAGACTTGATCAAGTTCCACCAGGTCTAATCTAAATAATCCCATCACACTAGAAATAAGACCCACTGCAGCAAAAAGCCATAGCGGACCAATTAATACAGACTCAAACGAAACCAAAATTTTGAATGGGTCGCGACTAACCACCTCGCCGCCCTGCAGTGCAATGACACCCGCAAACACGCTTGCACAGATGAAGAAAAGGCAAAACACCAGTGCATCGTCAAGATCACGCCTCACCAACAGCAAATTTTGTTTTACGTATCTAACCAAGAATAAAACCGTTTATATTAAATATCTGACCATGAAAGCACTTGGTGCGAATCCACATTTTTTCACAAACAGCAAGTACAATTAAAATACAGATCCGATAAGCACTGAAGCCTCTCACAATCTAAAAATTACCCACCAAACCACTTTAATTGCTCGTGCAAACTCGCAACTCTACCTACAATCAACAGAGTAGGTGCATGCACTTCCTGCCGAGCAATTAATTCCGGCAATGTGGCCAACGTCGCGGTATAAACTTTTTGTTCAGGGCGGGTGCCTTTTTCAATTAGGGCGCAGGGGGTGTCTGAGGGTTTGCCGTGGTTAATTAATTCGGCGCAAATTACCGGCAATCCGACTAGCCCCATATAAAACACTAGGGTTTGTTCGTTGCTGATTAATTCATTCCAGGGCAGGTGAAAACTGCCGTCTTTTAAATGGCCGGTAATAAACCGTACCGATTGGGCGTAGTCGCGGTGGGTGAGTGGGATACCGGCGTAGGCGGCACAGCCTGAGGCGGCGGTGATGCCGGGGACTACTTGGAAGGGAATGCCTGCGGCGGCTAATAATTCTATTTCTTCGCCGCCACGGCCAAAAATAAATGGGTCGCCGCCTTTTAAGCGCAATACTCGTTTACCCTGTTGCGCCAATTCCAATAATAATTGGTTAATCGCCGTTTGTTCCATGGCGTGGTCTTGGCGGCGTTTGCCGACATAAATGCGCTCGGCGTCGCGGCGCACTAAATTCATAATGGGCTCTGAAACCAAGCGATCGTACAACACCACTTCAGCTTGCTGCATTAAACGCAGGGCTTTAAAGGTGAGCAAATCTGGGTCGCCCGGGCCTGCCCCCACTAAATACACTTCTCCTTGCGGCGGCAATTCAGGATTATTTAATTGCGCAATTAATTGTTGTTCGGCTTTTTGCTCTTGGCCGGATAAAAACAATTCGCCAATCGGGCCAGTTAATACGGCCTCCCAAAAACGGCGGCGTTTGTCGCCGTCGTCGAATTTGGCTTTAACGGGTTCGCGAAATTTACTGGCCAATTGCGCTAGACGGCCAAAGGCGGCGGGAATAAAACTCTCGATACGCGCGCGCAGCATACGCGCTAAAACAGGCGCTTCCCCACCGCTGCTAAAGGCAATCATTAAGGGGCTGCGATCCACTATGGCGGGGGTGATTACGCTGCACAGCGCGGGGGAATCCACCACATTAACCGGCAAATTAATGGCAAAACAATCGGCGGAAACCTGTTCGTTTACCGCAGCATCATCCGTTGCACAGACCACCAACACACAGTCTTTTAAATAATGGCTTTGGTAGACATCGTTAATTATCTCCCCGCCGTGATTTTGAATTAACTGGATTAATTCATCCAACACACTGGGGCTTACCAAGCGCACACTAGCGCCTGCGCTCACCAATAAACGGGCTTTGCGCAGAGCGATTACACCGCCGCCCACTAATAAACAGGTGCGACCCTGCAAACGATGAAACAGCGGTAAATAATCCATAATTAAATCTGCGTGATGCCGCCCATATAGGGCACCAATACTTCCGGCACAGTTACCGTGCCATCGGCATTTTGGTAATTTTCTAAAATGGCCACCAGGGTGCGGCCAACCGCGAGGCCGGAGCCGTTGAGGGTGTGTAATAACTCGGGTTTATTGGTGGCTGTGTTGCGAAAACGCGCTTTCATGCGGCGGGCTTGGAAATCGCGGAAGCTGCTGCAGGAGGAAATTTCCCGGTATTTATTTTGTGAGGGTATCCACACTTCAATATCGTAGGTTTTGGCAGCAGAAAACCCCATATCGCCGGTACATAAAATAACCGTGCGGTAGGCGAGCCCCAATTTTTGCAAAATCGCTTCGGCGTGGGATGTGAGTGTTTCCAACGCAGCATCGGAATCTTCCGGTTTTACAAATTGCACCAATTCCACTTTTTCAAACTGGTGCTGGCGGATCATGCCACGGGTATCGCGCCCGTAGCTGCCCGCTTCGGAGCGAAAACAGGGCGTGTGGCAGACGTATTTAATGGGCAGGGCTTTTTCATCGACAATTTCATCGCGCAATAAATTAGTCACTGGCACTTCAGCGGTGGGGATTAAATAAAACTCGCGCTCATCGGTGAGTTTAAATAAATCCGCTTCAAATTTTGGCAATTGGCCAGTGCCAAACAAAGAATCCTTATTCACCATAAACGGTACATAGACTTCGTCGTATTGGTGTTCGTTGGTATGTACATCCAACATAAATTGAATTAAGGCTCGGTGCATACGCGCGATGCCGCCTTTTAACACGGCAAAACGCGAACCGGTAATTTTACCGGCCACTTCAAAATCCAATTCGTTAAGGCGCGCACCTACATCCACATGGTCTTTAATGGGGAAATCAAAAGTTGGCGGAGTGCCCCAGGTGCGCACTTCTACGTTGTCGTCTTCGCTTTTGCCTGCGGGCACGCCTTCGGCAGGAATATTCGGTACGGATAAAACTAATGTATCCATCTGCGCTTGCACTTCGGCAAGCTCGGCTTCCGCCTGGGCTAATTCACCTTTTAGGGATTCCACGCCGTCTAACAAGGGCTGAATATCTTGCCCCGCAGCTTTGGCTTGGCCGATTTTTTTGGAGGTGTCGTTGCGCTCTTTTTGCAATTGTTCGCTGCGCACCTGCACGGCTTTGCGTTTTTCTTCCAGGGCGGTAATGGCCGCCACATCCAACGGGAAATTGCGCGCCTGCATAGCGGTTTGTAAATCGGCCAAATGGTTGCGAAAATATTTTGCATCTAACATGGTGTAAAAAGTTCCGAATTAAATAAATGATTTAACCAGCCAATAACTTAAGCCCACTGCGCTTAAATTGGCCAGCCAACTGCTGATTAAATACACCAGGGCGAGGCTCTGGGCGCTTTGCCAAAGCACCACAACTTCCATGGCGTAGGATGAAAACGTGGTGAGCGCACCTAAAAAACCCACCATTAACAGCTGTTTTAAGGGTGCAGGCCAAATAGCCTTTTCCACAATACAATAATAAAAAACCCCCATTAGCGCGCAGCCTATTATGTTGGCGCAAAAGGTGGCCCAGGGGAATTTACCCAGAGCGGGAATAAAAATAAGGCTTAAACCATAACGGGCAATTGCGCCTATGCTGCCACCTAGGGCCACGGCTAGCCACATCATGGTTTATCGCCTTGCGCCATAGCGGCTCTGGCCTTCGCATTTTTTTCCGCCAAGCGTTTTAATTTTTCACCAATTTGAATTTCCAATCCGCGCGGCACAGGTTGGTAATAGTCTATCTCGTCCATTTCAGTGGGGAAATAATGCTCCCCGGCTGCGAATGCATCGGGTTCATCATGGGCGTAGCGGTAGGCTTTGCCGTAATCCAAACCCTTCATTAAGGCGGTGGGTGCATTGCGCAAATGCATAGGCACATTAAAACTCGGCAGGCTTTTTACCTGTTCTTTGCACTGGTTATAGGCTTTATAGACGGCATTACTTTTCGGCGCGGCGGCTAAATACAGCAGGGCTTGGGCCATGGCTAATTCCCCTTCCGGGCTGCCCAACCGCTCCTGCACATCCCAGGCGTTTAAACATAATTGCAAGGCGCGCGGGTCGGCGTTGCCTACGTCTTCGCTGGCCATGCGCACCAAGCGCCGCGCTATGTATAAAGGGTCACAGCCGCCATCAAGCATACGCATAAACCAATACAAACTGGCGTTGGGGTCTGAGCCGCGCATGGATTTATGCAGGGCGGAAATCTGCTCGTAAAATAAATCGCCGCCTTTATCAAAACGGCGCACGTCCGTGGCGAGTACACGCGCTAATATTGCTGGGTCTATGGCCTCGCCATCGTTTACTAAATCACTGGCAATTTCCAATAAATTTAAACAGCGCCTGCCGTCGCCATCGGCGGCGTTAATTAAGCCCTGTTCGGCCTCCGCCGTTAAACGCAAATGCCGATTGCCCAAACCACGCTCGCTATCCGTTAAAGCGCGCTGCATTAATTGTGCAAGTTCCTGGGGCTTTAAGGATTCCAGTACGTACACGCGGCAGCGGGATAAAAGTGCGTTATTCACTTCAAAAGACGGGTTTTCCGTAGTGGCGCCCACAAAGGTAATAGTGCCGTCTTCTACAAAAGGTAAAAAGGCATCCTGCTGGGCTTTATTAAAGCGGTGTACTTCATCCACAAATAATAATGTTTTGCGGCCGTGTAATTTTAATTCGTAATCGGCGCTGGCCACCGCTTCGCGAATATCTTTCACCCCGGCGAGCACGGCGGATAATTGAATAAACCGCGCGTTAATTTCATGGGCTAAAAGGCGCGCAAGCGACGTTTTACCCACGCCGGGCGGCCCCCAAAAAATAATCGAATGCAATTGCCCGCGCTCAAGGGCTTGGCGCAGGGTTTTACCAAGGCCGAGAATATGTTCCTGGCCGATGTAATCGGCCAGTACCGCAGGCCGCATACGCGCAGCCAGCGGGCCGAACGGCTTGGGCGCCCGAGTAAATAAATCCTCAGTCATTCTCGATAACATCGGTGCCGGGTTTAGGCACGAAGGTAAACATAGCCATATCCACAGGTGTGTTGGCGGCCGTATTGGAGAGGGTTAAACGGGTGGTTTGGCCTAATTTATCTTCAAAGGCTAAAGCCGCTAGGCTGCCGCCGGTAAAGGTAAATTGAATTTGTTTGAGTTGTTCTTTTTCCGGTTTTTTTGGCACCAGCGTAAATTCTTGCTCGGCGCCGTTTTGTTTTTCAGCCACTTTAAATAACTGCGCCATTTTGGCTACGTCGCCACTTAATAAACGCGCCGGGCTGTTATCGCTATCACCGGGGTTTTTGCGCACGGTGACCTGTTCTAAATCCGGGTCGTAGACCCAAAGTTTTTGCGGGTTGCCAATGACTTTTTGCTCTTGGGTGCCTTTGCTGGCCCAATAAAAATAACCGGGGCGTTTAATCACGAAATCGCCTTGGGTTTTTTGCACCAGGGCGCCTTTTTTATCGGTGATGGTTTGGCTGTAATCGCCTTTTAAACTGTCGATGGCCTGCAATTGGCTGATTAATTTTGCGCTGGCATCAGCGGCCCAACTGGAGCAGGCGCAGGCGGCAAGATAGAGGGCTAAAACAATTCGCATAGGAGTTCCACATTCGCGCCGATGAGTATCGGCTTTGGGTTTAATAGCGGCTGGGGCCGCCGGGGGGAATAACTTCGCGGTTGCCGTTGTGGCCTTGGGCGGTCACAACGCCTGCCGCTTCCATCTGGTCAATTAAACGGGCGGCGCGATTGTAGCCGATTCGCAATTTGCGCTGCACCGCTGAAATACTGGCTTTGCGCGATTCCAACACAAACGCCACGGCTTCATCGTACAGCGCATCCGACTCGCCATCGCCACCACTCTCACCCTCTTCGCTGTAACCGGGCACCGGGATGGAGTCGGTGGATTCGCTGAAAATATCCTCCAGATAATTCGGCTGGCCGCGTTTTTTCCAATCGGCTACTACCTTGTGTACCTCGTGGTCGTCCACAAAGGCGCCGTGAATACGCACGGGCAGGCTGGTGCCGGGCGGTAGGTAGAGCATGTCGCCGTGGCCGAGTAATTGATCGGCGCCGCCCTGGTCGAGAATCGTGCGCGAGTCGATTTTGCTGGATACCTGAAACGCGATGCGCGTCGGCACGTTGGCTTTAATCAGGCCGGTGATCACATCCACCGAGGGGCGCTGGGTGGCGAGGATCATATGAATGCCCGCCGCCCGCGCCTTCTGCGCGATTCGGGCGATGAGCTGCTCCACCTTCTTGCCCACAATCATCATCATGTCGGCAAATTCGTCGATCACCACCACAATAAACGGCAACTGGCCCAGTTCATCCGGCTCGCTCTGGCCTATGCCGCTTTCATCTGGGCGCCAGAGCGGGTCGGTAATGGGCTCGCCCGCGCGCTGGGCATCGAGAATTTTTTTGTTGTAGCCGGCCAGGTTGCGCACCCCCAGCGCAGCCATTAGGCGATAGCGCCGCTCCATCTCACCCACGCACCAGCGCAGGCCGGTAGCGGCGTCTTTCATATCGGTAATCACGGGCGCCAATAAATGAGGGATGCCCTCATAGACGGACAGCTCCAACATTTTGGGGTCCACCAGCAGCAGGCGCACCTCTTCGGGGGAGGCCTTGTACAGAATGCTCAGCAGCATCACGTTCACACCTACCGACTTACCCGAGCCGGTAGTACCGGCCACCAACAAGTGCGGCATTTTGGCGAGGTCAGCAATCATCGGCTGGCCGGAAATATCGTGGCCCAAGGCCATGGTAAGCGGCGACTTGGACTTGTCGTAGAGGGAGGAGGCAATCACTTCCGACAGGCGCACCATCTGCCGCTCTTCGTTGGGAATCTCAATCCCCACCACCGATTTACCCTGAATTACCTCCACCACCCGCACGCTGATGACCGCTAATGAACGGGCGAGGTCCTTGGCTAGGTTGGTAATACGGCTGACCTTCACGCCGGGGGCGGGCTGGATCTCAAAGCGCGTCACCACCGGCCCCGGTAGCACTTCTACCACCTGGGCGGCTATGCCGAAGTCTTTGAGTTTGGCCTCCAGCTGGCGAGACATGTAGGTGATGGATTCCTCGGAATACCCCTTTTTAGCGCCGGGGCTGGGCGGGTCGAGCAGCGTGATGGACGGCAACTCGCCCTCCACCGGTTCATCAAACAGCGCCTGTTGTTTTTCTCGCTCTACGCGGGGGCTGAGGCTGACGGGCTTGGGCAGCTTGGTAACCACTTTGATTTTGCGCTCGGCGCCCGCCTCCGTTTCAGGTTCTCGCTCGGGCAGGGCTGCGGGCGCGGCGGCTTCAGGCTTGGGCGGCAGCTTGGCGGCGCGGGCAGACGGCTCGCCCCCCCCGCCGGGCAGTGCGGGTGCTGGCTCCTGTTTGTGGGGCAAGGCGTCGTTGATTTTATGCGCCAATTGAACCGCCTTCTCGCGCGCCTTGGCCACCATCAGGGGTTTAAGCTCCACCGTTTGCGGCGACAGTGCATCTGGCGCCAGGCGCGCCACCGCTTTACGGCGCAGCAGTGCCATCAAGCGGTCCCAGCCAGCAAGGGTCAGGCCACCGATTTTCTCCAGCACGGCAAACCAGGAAATATCGATAAAAATCGTCAGGCCGAACAGGCAGAGGGCAAATAACACCACCACGCCGCCGATCTCGCCAAAGGAATGGTCAGCCACCTGAGCGATACTGGCGCCGAGGATACCGCCGTCGGAAAACGGCATGTCGCTACTGTGGCTGCCCTGGTGTTGTACGGTCAGCCCCGTGGAGGCCACCATGACAAGGCAGAGGCCGACAAAACGCAGGCCGAGCAGAACCGGGTCTATCAGCTGCTGCTCGCGGTTGCGCAGCAGCAGGCCCACTTGATAACCGAGCATAATCGGGAACAAAAACGCCATCAGGCCGAAGAGGGAAAAAAACACATCGGCCAGCCAAGCGCCAAAGGGGCCGCCCGCATTCGAGAGCACTTCATTTAAACCCGTACTGGACCAGCCGGGGTCCTTCTGGCTGTAGGTGCTGAGCGCCATCAGCAAAAACACGCAGGCCGTGGCCAGCAAAATTAACAGCCCCTCGCGTAGCATTTTCCCAGCGAGGGTGCGGGTTGCGGGCTTGGGGCGCGGTGTGGTTTCGGTCGGTTTCAAGTCGTTACCTTTTTTAGAGACAAGCTGGCACTGCGTAACACCCGGGGTTCCCAGTGGTAATATTCTAACCCGATTTGCGCGCCCTACGAGCTGCAACGCTGCACAGCTGCGTAAAACCCACTGGATCCGCTGCGAAGAAAATGTCGTACATATTGCCGCTTGAAGTCGTGGCCAATGACTATAAGTTCCTCTAGAATATGCGGCCCCCATGCACCAAAATCTGCCCCGCAGCAATACGCCCCTTACCCTTAAGCGCTTAAGTTTAGGAAGCCAATATGAGTACTCCCCAGCACCACCGTTTGATTATCTTGGGCTCAGGCCCCGCCGGTTACACAGCCGCCATTTACGCCGCCCGCGCAAACCTCAAACCGGTAGTAATCACCGGCATGCAGCAAGGTGGTCAACTTACCACAACCACTGAAGTGGAAAACTGGCCCGGCGGCAGCCACAACCTGCAAGGGCCGGATTTGATGGTGCAGATGCAAGAACACGCCGAGCGCTTTGATACCCAAATTCTGTTTGACCACATCAACGAGGTTGACCTATCAAACCGCCCCTTCCGCCTTAAAGGCAGCGAAGAATACACCTGCGATGCACTGATCATCGCCACCGGCGCCTCAGCCCAATACCTGGGCTTGGAATCCGAGTCCGCCTTCCAAGGCCGTGGCGTGAGCGCCTGTGCTACCTGTGACGGCTTTTTCTACCGCGATCAAACCGTCATGGTAGTAGGCGGCGGCAATACCGCTGTGGAAGAGGCTTTATACCTTGCCAACATCGCCAAAGAAGTGATTTTAGTGCACCGCCGCGACTTCCTGCGTTCGGAGAAAATTCTCCAGGATCGCCTGATGGAAAAAGCCAAAAGCGGCAACATCAAAATCATGTGGAACAGCCAGGTAGATGAAGTGCTCGGCGATGACAAGGGCGTTAATGCCGTGCGGCTCAAAAGCACCACCGATGGCACTACCCAAAACGTGGCTGTCAACGGCCTGTTTATCGCTATAGGCCACAAGCCCAACACGGAGATTTTTGCTGGCCAATTGGAGATGCACAACGGCTACTTAAAAGTGAAAAGCGGCACCGAAGGCAATGCCACGCAAACCAACATTGCGGGCGTATTTGCCGCCGGTGACGTAGCCGACCACATCTACCGTCAAGCCATTACTTCCTCCGGCTCCGGCTGTATGGCGGCTCTGGATGCCGAGCGTTACCTAGACGCCCTCAAGTAAGTCATGCTCCCCCCTTGGCTGCGGGCGGATAAACGCTGGTTTCCGCCCACCAGCTCGGCGCTTGAAGAGCCCAATGGGCTCTTAGCCCTCGGGGGGGATCTCTCCCCCACCCGCCTTATCAATGCCTACCAAAGAGGCATATTCCCCTGGTACAGCGAAGGCCAACCCATCCTCTGGTGGAGCCCCAACCCTCGGGTGGTGATCTACCCAGGCGAGGCCCATATCTCCAGCAGCCTGAAAAAATTCCTGCGCAAACGCCAATGGCAAGTGCGCATTGACCAAAGTTTTAACGAGGTAACGCGCCAGTGCGCCGCGCCCCGCCGGGATAGCCATGGCACCTGGCTGCTGGATGAAATGCAGCAGGCCTATGGGCAATTACACCGCCTGGGGGTTGCCCACAGTATTGAGGTCTGGGGTGAAGGTGAATTGCTCGGCGGGCTCTACGGGGTGAGTCAGGGGCGGGTGTTTTTTGGCGAGTCTATGTTTAGCCGGGCGGAAAACGGCTCTAAAGTTGCACTCATAGCCCTCAGCCATTTACTGAAGCAAGCGGATTTTGCCCTTATTGATTGCCAAGTAGGCAATCCTCATTTATTTTCCATGGGTGCTGTGCAGCTTCAAAGGGCAAAGTTTGAAGCCATCCTGCAACAACACACCTTGGCGCCTGCGAACCCTTGGCCATCCTGGAGCACATTGAGCTTTCCCTGTGAGTACTTTATCCAACCTTAAGCTGTACGCTACCTACCCCCACGCCTGCAGTTACCTGGATGGGCAGGAGGCGACGACTTTATTTATCGACCCGCAGGCCAAGGTGGATCATGCGCTTTACAGCCACCTGTCGGATTTGGGCTTTCGCCGCAGTGGCGACCACATTTACCGGCCCCGCTGCCAGACCTGTAAAGCCTGTATCCCAGTGCGTATCCCGGTGTTGCAATTTAAGGCCACCCGCCAGCAAAAACGCTGCTGGGCGCGTAATCAAGACTTAACCGTGGTTGTCTCCAACGAGCTGAAACTGCCTCTTTATTACCCGCTCTATGCCCGCTACATCAGCGAGCGCCACTCAGACGGCGACATGTATCCACCCAGTGAAGAGCAGCTGATCAATTTTTTAAAACCGGCTATTGATCAGGGGACCGATTATTTGGAATTTTGGCTAAATGAAGAATTGATCGCGGTGGCGGTGAGTGATCGCCTCGCCCAGGGGCTCTCGGCTATTTACACCTTTTACAGCCCCGCGCCAGAACACCAAGGCCGCAGCCTAGGCGTGATGGCAGTGTTATTTCAAATTGCCCGCGCCCGGCAACTGGCGCTGCCGTATCTCTACTTGGGTTATTGGATTAAGAACTGCCGCAAGATGGCCTACAAAAATCACTACAGGCCCTTGGAATTGCTTATCGAACAGATATGGGTGCCCTCTGGGCTTGAGTAAACAGGCCCAGGCGAACCTCAAACCACTAGGCAGGCTCAACGGCCTTCAAACTTCAAGCCAATGATATTGCGCTGGGAGTAGACGATTTTCATGGGCACGGGCTGCTCATTGACCTGCCCCACCGTTTTCTTAAACAAAACATTCAGCACAGTGCCCACGGGCGGCAGGGCGTGGTTTTCAATCATCACCTGGGCGCCGCCATCGGAAATATCGCGAGCCGTGCCTATGATGGTGCCTATGGAGGGGTGGGTGAGTATGACCTTAAACGAGGCCTGGGTGCGCTCATAGAGACGACGATCTTCCATCCTTTATGCTCCTAGTTGGGATCTTCCCTAACCTTAGCAGGCGCTTGGCAACTTCTCCAAAGGGGCCGACTAATGGTCATTTGCCTTTGGCGCCATTTATCCACACAGTCTGTGGATATGTCTGTGCATGTATTATGAGTAAGTAGCGCAAACGCGCATTTTTTCTGCTCGCACGGTGGTTGGTGGGCTTTTATACAAAAATAAAAAATACTTTATTTTCAATAAGTTAAAATAGTCAATTAAGAGAAGGGAATTTTTTTAGCATTTTTTTGGGTAAAACCTCTTGCACTTTATCACTTGTGGAAAATTCATTCGTACGAACATTTAAGCGGTGTGCGCTGTGAGCAAAACGCTATCAGTCTGCAATCGCCCGCTTGAAAACCTCACCGCCATTAAATCCCTCCAGCTATGCCCAGCCCGATCAGTCGCAAATACAAAGCTGATAGGGATTAACACTTGCTGTGGGCAGCTTGCAGCGCGCAACCCAGCATTCCAAAGCCCCAAAGAGAGGAGCCGTTCTTATCCACACAGTTTGTGGATAAGTCTGTGCATGTATTATGAGTAAGTGCCGCAAATGCGCATTTTTTCTGATCTTAGGCGCACTGATGCGCTTTTATACAATTATAAAAAATCCTTTATTTTCAATTAGATAAAATAGTCAACGCAGCGAGAACACATTTTTTAGTATTTTTTTAGGTTAAACCTCTTGAATTTTATCGCTTGTGGAAAATGTACCTGGACCGCCTTGAATGAGTGCCACCCACAACGAAAAACAGCACCCAAAAGGTGCTGTTTAGAATGGCGCTCAGACAATTGAATTCTGTAGATGATTAGGTGGCCCCATTGGTGTGCCGCTTTATAAGCACGTAGCGTCGGTACAACACAAGAAGCATTAAGATACAAATTGCCTTAAGCGCTAATAACCCAACGGGCCTCCACCAAGCGCCCGTATGCGCCTCAATAACATCAGAAATGCCGAATACCAAAAAAGTAACCGCAGTGGTGACAAGAACTCCAAAATATGGGTTGGATGTTCCCCTTTTAGCAGCCGCCGAGCACAAAACAGTTGCAATTAAAAACCAAAGCCCAGCCTCAAGGTAATTGAACTGGGCGATATTCACTGAAGGTACCTAGGTACTAAAAACCAATTAGAACTCAAGGCCCAAACGGCGGCCCACTAATTCATAGGATTCAATCACATTGCCAAGGTTTTGGCGGAAGCGGTCTTTATCGAGCTTCTCGCGAGTTTCTAAATCCCACAGGCGGCAGCCATCGGGCGAGAATTCATCCCCCAGGATCACTTCACCTTTGTACACACCAAATTCCAATTTGTAGTCCACCAGCAGCATGCCGCCGGCTAAAAATAATTCTTTTAAGACTGCGTTTACTTTAAAGGTAAGGGCTTTCATGGTGTCCACCTGCGCTTCGGTGGCCCAGCCAAACGAGCGTATGTGGTAGTCGTTGATCATAGGGTCGCCCAGGGCGTCGTTCTTTAGGAAGAACTCAAAGGTCGGCGGGTTCAACTCCATGCCCTCTTGCACACCTAAGCGACGGCAAATAGAGCCTGCGGCTATGTTGCGCACCACACACTCCACAGGAATCATGGTGAGGGCTTTGACCACAGACTCAGTCTCAGACAACAGGCCTTCGAAGTGGGTGGGAATGCCGGCAGCTTGCAGCTTGCCCATGATGAAAGCGTTGAACTTGTTGTTCACCATACCTTTGCGGTCCAGCTGCTCAACCTTTTTACCGTCGAATGCTGAGGTGTCGTTGCGGAATAATAAAATCAGTTTGTCCGGGTCGTCTGTGGAAAAAACCGACTTGGCTTTACCCTTGTATAACTCGTCTTTACGTTGCATAGAAAACCTCGTGCTACTGTAGTGTCAGCCAGTCAAAGCCCTGATTTTGACAGGCGTAGTGAATCGGAAAATCCGGCAGTATACCTTCCAAGGCGGCAGCTGCGCGGCAAATACTGTTGTTTGTTTGGCTGATATGGCCAATTACCAAATGCTGCAGACGGCTGGTATCCAGCTGAAGCAGTAAGTTTTGGGTTTGTGCATTACTTAAATGTCCCCACTGGCCAGCCACCCGACGCTTCAAAGACGCCGGATAAGGCCCGCAGGCCAGCATCACAGGATCGTGGTTGGCCTCAACCAAAAGTGCATCGCAGGCCTGATAGGCCTCAATAACACTGGCGGTAATGCTACCTAAATCCGTCAATAAGCCGAGCTTTTTACCCGCGCGGTGGAACACAAACTGGCTGGGTTCGGCTGCATCGTGGGCCACCGGTACCGGTGTGATCTCAAAGCCGCCTACCTCAAAGGGCACACCGGGCGCCACAATGCGCTCGTGCGGCAATACCCCCAAGCGGCCACTGGCGCGGGTGCCCGCTGTCATGACCACCGGGATGCCATACTTGCGGGCCAATGGCCCTATACCGCGGATATGGTCTGAATGTTCGTGTGTCACTAAAACAGCTGCAAGCCGGGCGGGGTCGGTACCTAAACGCTGCATACGGGTGTGCAATTCACGCAGGCTAAAGCCGCAATCCACAAGCACCGTATCCTCTCCGCAGTTAACGAGCGTTGCATTGCCTTGGCTGCCGCTGCCCAGTGAAGCAAAGCGCATGGATTACATGAGATTCCGACGTAACACACTCAACCGAGCCTTAGCCTCCAGAGGCTCCAGCGGCAAGCCGCGAACGGTGCGGATCAGCACCAACTGCTCATTATCGCGGGGCAAAATGCGCACCCAATAGCCTTCAGCTTTTTTATTCGCCGGGCCAAAAGCCGCCGAGGAGATACCCTCAAAGGCGGGAGCGGCCGCTGGGTCAAGATGTTTGATGGCCTCGTTCCAGGGCAAGTCCGGTTTGGCGGGCGCTTGCGCTTTACGGCGTAAAAACGTGCGGGCAAACCAACCGGGTGGCGACTCCTGGTCGGCATAACCCTGCAGATAAACCAACGCGTCCTCTGACTGGCCCCACTTCACAAAACCTTCCGATTCCAATGCGCGGCTCAAACTCGCTTTGGCGCGATCTAGCGGCAGACGCAGGCGCAATACGGGTTCACCTTGAAATAAGGTCAAGCCTGATTTCACATCACCGCCAACGGTTTGTCCTAATAGGGACGCCGAACGGTTGCTGATACCCAAGGCAAGGCTGTTGGCGAGGTTATCCACCAGCCAAGATTCGCGGGTTGGATTGCTGGATTCAGCGGGCCACGCCGGGTTGCCAGGGTTGGCGCTTTTGGCCGTTTGCTGTTCGAGGATATGTACTTCGGTGGTGTCCGGGTGCACGCCTTGTTCGATGCGAATGGTAAAGCGGTGCAGTTGGCCCACTTCGTCTTTAAATTCCATCCAGTTGGTTTCGATCAAGCCCACTGCCGCTTGGGTTTTGGCCAGGCTAAAGCCAAACTCGGCCAAAAAACTCTGGGTGAGTGGCCAGATTTGCCCGCTGGGAGCCTCGGCCAAGATCCAGCGATCATTGCCCACTTTTTGGATTTTGACCTTGGCTTCCTCCAGATTTTTACTCAGAGGGTCGGGCCTGGGGGCGGTGCCGTTGCCTAAATCAGCCAGGTTAACTTCCTGCTCGGCAATTTTAGGGATGGGGTATAGCGGCTCTAAGGGTTGTGACTGCACACCTTCGGGTAAAACGATGGGTTTGATGGAGGCCGCGCGCTGGTAATCGCGGCTGTGGTCGGCAAATATGCCGCAGCCGCTTAAAAGCGCCGCAGAGCATAGGCCGACAAATAACTGTTTTGGCACAAACGTCATGAAGGGGTATCGCCAGTTGATTTATAAAATGCCCGCAGCCCTTAAAGCCTCGCGCAGGGTGGTGTGGTGCTCCGCCGCCAAGGGCGTTAGGGGCAAACGTATGCCGGTGTCGATGCGGCCCATTTGATTCAGCGCCCACTTGACCGGGATAGGGTTGGCTTCCACAAATAACAAACGGTGCAGAGGAGCAAGGTTTTGGTTAATACCCTGGGCCTTGGCAAAATCGCCCTCTAATGCCGCTTGGCACATCTGCGCTACTGCTCTGGGGGCAATATTCGCGGTCACAGAGATTTCACCCACCGCGCCAAGTTCCATGGCAGCAACGGCACTGGCATCGTCACCGGATAAGAGCATGAAGCTCGCCGGACAGGTTTCCTTCATAGCTGTGATGCGGCTTAAATCGCCGGTGGCTTCTTTGATGCCGACAATATTGGGCACTTGGGCTAAGCGCGCCACAGTCGCAGAGGTCATATCCACACCGGTGCGGCCGGGCACGTTATAGAGAATTTGCGGGATGGCCACCGCCTCGGCAATGGCTTTGTGGTGTAGATACAAGCCCTCTTGGCTGGGGCGGTTGTAATAGGGGGTAATCAACAGACAGCCATCGGCTTTTAAATCTTTCGCCGCTTGAGTCAGTTCAATGGCCTCAGCGGTGGAATTGGAGCCCGTGCCCGCAATTACAGGTACGCGGCCATTGACCTGATCCACCACTGCCGCCACCACATCCATGTGCTCTTTGTAATCCAGGGTGGGCGATTCGCCGGTGGTGCCCATGGGAACCAAGGCGTGGGTGCCCTCTTGCAGATGCCAATCAACCAGCTTATGCAGTGCGTCCCAATCCAGCGTGTTGTCCGCTTTCATCGGGGTGACAAGCGCCACCATACTGCCTTGGAACATAAGCTTCTCCCAGGTTGCCTGCTGAAGGATAAAGGGGCGCCATGTTACTTAAGGGGCGATAGTAGAACAAGGGCGCAGGTAAAACTCCCGCCCCTAGGTGCGGCTGCCTTTTTCAATCCCCACCGCCTGGTATAAATCCGCCTCTCCAGCCGGCCGTGTTTTAAAGCGGCGGTGCACCCACAGGTACTGATCGGGCCGCTTGGCCACCTCGCGCTCCACCAGCTGGCTGATGAGCTGAGTACCAGCCGTCTCATCACTAGTGGGAAAATCCGCCAAGGGGGGCAGAATTTCAACCCTATAACCTTGGCCATCTGCGCGGCGGTAATGCACAAAGGGAATTACCACCCCCCGGCCCAAGCGGGCGATTTGGCTGGTGGCCGTGATGGTGGCGGCGGCGATACCGAAGAAGGGTACAAAGATAGAGTGGTCGCGGCCGTAATCTTGGTCCGGTGCATACCAGACCGCGCGGCCATTGCGCAGGGCGCGCACCATGCCGCGCATATCGCCACGGGTGATGACGCTGCCGGTGTCATTGTGCCGCTCGCGTCCCTTTCGCTGCACATAGTCGTAGAAGGCGTTGGCGTGAGGGCGGTAGGTGCCATCGATGGAATGCTGCATGCTCACGGCCGCCGCGCCCAACTCCAAGTGGGTAAAGTGCATGGCAAGCAGAACCACACCCTGCCCTTGCGCCTCGGCCGCCTGCAGATGCTCCAAGCCCTGCAGGTGAATCAGCCGCTGCAAACGACGGTGGGGCATAAACCAGGCCATGCCGGTTTCAAAAAAAGCTTTGCCCACGGAAACCATCACCTCGTCCACCAACGCGCTGCGCTCCTGGGAGCTAAGGGTGGGGAAACAGAGCTGAATATTGCGCTCGGCGATGGCGCGGCGGCGGGGAGCAAGACGCCCGAGGGCGCGCCCAAGGCCCGCACCCAGCATCATCTGCCAGCGGTAGGGCAATTGAGCGCTGGCCCACCAAAGGGCGAAGCCAAGCCCGATCAGCCAATAGCGCGGGTGCAGAAGCTGCTTATTAAAGTGCGGTTTGGCCAGCATGGCTTAAACCGCCCTGCCCGCTTGCATCAGCAGTTGGGTTGCAGCGGGAGTGATCCAGAAACCCACGCCAGCCCTAACTTAGAAGCGCACTTGGACTTCAGGATTGGTATCCGCGTCGTAATCAACACTCGGCTGGCCAAAACCAAAGAGCTTCAAAAACTCGGCGGTGTAGCCTTTAAAGTCGGTCAGCTCAAACAGGTTGCTCTCGGTCACCAAAGGCCACAGCTCAGTAACCTTGGCCTGCACATGCTCAGCCAGCTCTTTTTCATCCATCCTAAAGCGGTTTTGGCCGTCCAGACGTGGTGTGGCGGTATAAAGGCCTTCAGTGAATAAACGGTAGAGCTGTTCGATACAGCCCTCGTGACTGCCCTCTTCTTTCATTACTTTCATCAATAGTGATAAGTACAGGGGCATGATGGGGATGGCGGAGCTGGCCTGGGTAACCAGGGCTTTTAAAACCGCCACATTGGCCTGGCCCTTATGCGTGCTGAGCAGCCCATTTAACGCCAGAGCGGCGCGATCCAGATCTTCTTTGGCTTTACCAATCGTTGCTTTGCCGTAAATAGGCCAGGTGATTTTCTCACCCAGGTAGGTATAAGCCACTGTTTTAACGCCGTCGGCGAGCAGGTCCGCCTCAGCAAGCGCCTCTAACCACAGCTCCCAATCCTCTCCACCCATGACTTTCACTGTGGCGGCAATCTCTGCTTCAGTCGCAGGCTCCAGGGTTACATCGGTGATTTTCAGGCTATCGGTGTTGAGGTTTTTGGTGGTGTAGGCCTCGCCCATCGGCTTTAACACACTCTGGTATACCTCACCGGTAAGCGGGTCAGTACGGCGCGGGGACGCCAGGGAATACACCACCAAATCCACTTTGCCCATACCGCTTTTCAGGGTGTCGATGACCTGTTGTTTGATCTCATTTGAAAAGGCGTCGCCATTGATGCTCTCGGCGTACAAGCCCTTAGCGCGGGCTAATTCATCAAAGGCGGCGGCATTGTAAAAACCCGCTGTAGCGGTCTTTTTATCCGTACCTGGGCGCTCAAAAAACACCCCCAGGGTATTGGCGCCACAACCGAAGGCGGCCGTGATGCGCGAGGCCAGGCCATAACCTGTAGAGCTGCCGATCACCAGCACATTCTTGGGGCCGCCTTGGATAGCGGGCTGCTGCTGAATATAAGCAATTTGCTCTTGCACATTGGCCGCACAGCCTTGCGGGTGAGCGTTAATACAGATAAAACCGCGAACCTTGGGTTGAATAATCATCGAAGCACCGTAAGAGCAGGTATAAAGCCGCGCATTATAAAGAGCAGCGGCAAAATATCGACTCTTTTTACACCCGGCCTATAATGCGCGCCCCTCCAGTTAAGAAGTCGTGTCATGGATTCCCAGCCCCGCCCAGGTTACGCACTGCGCTACGCCACCCAGCCTATTTGGACCGCCACAGTACTCGCCAACCTCGATTATTTTTTGCTGGATCACGCGGCGGCGGAGAAAAAAGCCTCCGGCATGGCCATGTCGATGGTGTCCCATTACCCGGACAAAACCGACATAGTCACCGCCATGGTGGATCTAGCCCTTGAGGAGCTGGCGCACTTTAAACAGGTAGTCAAAATCATTTTAGAGCGCGGCCTGGTGCTCGGCGCCGACACCCCGGACCCCTATGTCAACCAACTGCGCGCCCTGCACCGCAAGGGCAGCGATGTGTACCTGTTGGATCGCCTGTTGATCGGCAGCCTAGTGGAGGCGCGCGGCTGCGAGCGCTTTGGTTTGATCGCACAGGCACTGCCCGACGGGCCGCTCAAACATTTTTACCGCGCCATTTGTGAATCTGAAGCCCGCCACGAAGACCTCTTCCTGCGCCTCGCCTGCGACCACTTTGAGCAGCCTGTAGTGCTTGCGCGGCTCGATGAACTGCTCGATCAAGAAGCCAAAGTAGTCGCTGCCCTACCAATTCGCCCAGCGCTGCACTGATGCCACAGGCCTATTTAAGTCGCTATGCCGAAGCCGAAGCCGCCGCTGCCGGAAACTTGCTGGCAGGCGGGCGCTGGCGCCATGTGCTGTGCATCCCCGCGCTGGATGAAACAGTCGATTTTATAGCGCGACTGGCCACACGGTCCGAAGATGTATTGATCATTCTGGTAGTCAATCAAAGTGGCAGCCCAGCGAGCCCAGCCAATAGCGCCCTGATAAAGGCCATTGGCGAACAATACCCGGCCCTTAAACACCAGGGGCATCTGTCCCTACACCGCTTGGGCGCACCCAGCCTTCTATTGGTGGATCGTGCCCACACACCGCTACCGGCCAAAACCGGCGTTGGCCTCGCGCGCAAAATTGCGGCCGATATAGCCCTGCAATTGATCCACCAACAGCATGTGGCCGACACCTGGATTTACTGCACAGACGCAGATGCAACCCTGCCGCAGCAGTATTTTTATCTCCGTGAAGATCACCCCGCCGTTGCCGCCAGCCTGCCCTTTCAGCATACGGGCGCAGCCGGCCCGCTGCTTGCGGCAACACACCTCTATGAACAAGCCATTCGCTACTACGCCCAAGGCTTGAGTTTTACGGGTAGTGGCTATGGGTTTTTATGCTTGGGCAGCGCCCTGGCATTTAAGGCCCGCACCTATGCCCAGGTGCGCGGCTTTAATTTGCGAGAAGCGGGTGAGGACTTTTACCTGCTCAATAAGCTCGCCAAACTCGGAGAAATCTACAGGCCCGCAGCCAGCGCCGATAACACCATCACCCTCGAAGCCCGCCTATCCAACCGCACCCCATTTGGCACCGGCGCCTCCGTCAACCAGATGTGCCAACTGGCCGATTTAACAGACTTCCGCTACTACGCGCCGGAGTGTTTTTTTACCCTTAAACACTGGTTTGACCTAGTCCCAACACTCACCCAACACAGCCTAACGGCCGCCCTTAAAAGCCTGCCAGCGCCACTGCAAAACGCACTGCAGGCACAAGGCATTGGCTCCCTTGCCGACCACCTGGGCCGCCAAGGTAAAAACCCGCAGCAAATTAGACCCATCTGCCACACCTGGCTGGACGGTTTTCGCAGCTTAAAAATCATTCGCCATTTACAATCACAGGCCTTCCCAGCCACCCCACTCATAGCCACCCTCGCCCAACAGCCTTTTGGCCCTGCCGATATGAGTAACTAAGGAATTTTTATGCATCGTCTATTCGCACTCGGCTTAGCTTTTTTGCGCTTTTGGACCCCACCGGAGAAATGGCGCGAGCTGGTGGAACTCGACCGCGATCCGCGCTCCTACAGCCTGTCGCGCCTGGACGCGCTGCGACGCATTCACTACACCGCCTTTGTGGCCGGGCTGTGCTTGTTGGGCAACTATTACTTCAAAAATCTCGGCCAGGTCGAACACCTGTTCATCCCCATCATTCGCCTCATCAACCCGGCACTTAGCGATCTCAACGCACTTCACCAGTGGATGTATTACAGCCTCTTGCGCGAAGTCTGGTGGGCGGCGGATTACATGATTTTCTACGGCATTATTCCGATGCTGTTTATTCGTTTTTTCCTCAAAGAACCCATCGCCGACTATGGCTGGCGCTGGAACAATACCCACCTGCATTTAACCAAATACGCCTTCCTATTGATTCCCATCATGGGCATGGCCATCAGCGCCAGCTACCGCAGCGACTTTACCGACCACTACCCGTTTTATCGCCTCAGCTCCCGCAGCGTTTCAGACTGGCTGATGTGGGAGATCTGTTACGTCACCCAATTTATCTTTCTGGAATTTTTCTTTCGCGGCTTTTTACTCAACGCCCTGCGCCCGGCCATAGGCGCCAATGCAGTCTGGTTTATGGTGCTGCCTTATTTGATGATTCATTTTTCTAAACCCTGGCTGGAGGCCACAGGAGCCATATTTTTTGGCCTTTTTCTCGGCATCTTAGCCCTGCAAAATCGCTCAATTTGGGGCGGTTTTATGGTGCACTGCGGCTTGGCGCTCTGCATGGACGTAGCGGCCCTTATACAAAAAAACGCCCTGCCCAGCCAATGGCTACCTTAGAGCGCCAGACGAAAAGCCTATGCTAAACTCGCCCTTTTAACCCTTCCTGCACAGGACAAAACTATGAGCTACAACCTGGTTCCCACAGGCAAAAATCCCCCCGATAACGTCAATGTCATCATCGAAATCCCCCAGGGAGGCGAACCCGTCAAATACGAAGTGGATAAAGACTCCGGCGTGTTATTTGTCGATCGTGTACTGGGCACCGCCATGCGCTACCCCTGCAACTACGGCTACATCCCCAACACCCTGTGCGGCGACGGCGACCCTGCAGACGTATTAGTGGTGCTAGATCGCCCCCTCATTCACGGCACAGTTGTCGCCTGCCGCCCAGTAGGCGTACTTAGAATGACCGACGACGGCGGCCAGGACTCTAAAATCCTCGCCGTCCCCGTCAGCAAAATCACCCCTGTATACGACCACGTCAAAAACTACACTGACCTGCCAGAGTTATTAGTCAAACAGGTAGAACACTTCTTCCAACACTACAAAGATTTGGAAAAGGGTAAATGGGTAAAAATTGAAGGCTGGGCCGATGCTGAAGCCGCCCGCCAGGAAATTTTGGAATCCATCGCCAACTATCAAAACAGCGGCGAATAACACCCCAGCCCACGGATGGGGAAATAGCTCTTGCCCCTTAAAAAACAGCTCGCGAACTGATGCCATCAGCAACCGAGAAATTAATTGACAATCCATAACGCGCTGTTATGATGCGCGCCTCTTTGCCAGTGTGGCGAAATTGGTAGACGCAGTGGATTCAAAATCCACCGGGCTTACCCCCGTGCCGGTTCGAGTCCGGCCACTGGTACCATCTCATAAAGCAGCGTTATCTTTATTTCACTGTTTTTAAAAAAGCCCTCTTTTGAGGGCTTTTTTTTGCCTCAAATTTCTCCTCCGCTCAGACAGCGCAGCCATCCTCACGATTGGCCACAACCATCCTTTCAAGCTAATAACCAAGTGTTAGTCAATTTGAACAGAACCCCAATTAATGGTCTAAAAAAACTCCGCCAAAACGGCTGTTGCCCTCTAAGATAAATTTGGACAAGAAATTGCTGTTCGTCACAATAATTCGCCACACAGGCGCCCTCTCACCGAAGCACATTAGGAGCCCGCATGCAGTACACCCAATCGATGACCGATTTAGTGTTTGCCATTCGCGCACGTTTAAGCGCCGCGCAAAAGCAATCCATTAAAACAAGTAACCCCGAGCTACTGGGTGATTTGGCGGACATTTATCATGAGACACTCGATACAACGCTGCGCGCTCATATTGAACACCTAATGAACCATGCAGGAACCACCTGGGCAGCACTGCTGCATAAGCCTTCGGTTAACAAAGCGGTGGTTCGATTACACAAAATGCCCCTGCTCGCCAACACAACACGACAATCCCAGGAGGCCGTAGCCTAAGGCTTACCCCCCTGTTTCTTGAAGCCGGCAGAGTTTCACTGCCGGCCTATTCCGCATGTAAACCCACCCACTCTAGGCAGATCAGCCGACCAGGGCTGGGACATACCCAAAATGCTCCTTTGAAGCCCCCTCGCCACCAATCCTGCCCACTTCTGAGGCAGTTATATTCATCTTAGCGGACCAGCCGCTGTAACAATCCAGTAACCCGTTTGATGCTTAATCGACGAATGACCCCAACAAAACCTCGATACAAAGTATGAATTTGAGGCAGAATGGACTAGCATGCGGCTTAGAACAGCCACCGCGGTCGACCGGGGAAATTTACACCAAGGTTGCCGCCATCAGAGCTGTAATTCAGACGCAGCACGAAGGGGGTAAATCGCTACCTTTTAGCTTTTTTGCTGCCAAATCGAAGCGCAAATTAAGGTACCACTGGTTCTAAGTACGCATCCCGGAGCGCTGCTTGAGCCAACGTAAGGTTTTACCAAATTGTGCCCAAAAAAAGACGTAGGCTTTTTTTGAGCGTCAAGGCACAAAATGTGCAGTTTGTTGCATCGCAGCTTCATACAACTGTATGGGATTTGAAGAGGTGGATTCTGGCGCCTAAGTCTTAGGCTCAATTCATCAAACCATAGGCTAATTGTTAAATTTAGGTTACCAAGGTTTCATTTCCTGGCAGAATAGGTTGCTCGCTGGACAGGCTAAACATAATCCCTTTGGCATATTTGGGTCATTTGTTATTTTTAGGAGTGAAGTAATATGAAAAACGTAAAACGCCTAGGCTTAGCGGTGGCGATAGCTGCAGCAAGCGCATCGGTAAACGCGTCCACACTGGTATTTGATTTCTCTGGCACAGCGGATATCACTTTCGACGCTTCCTACTACACCCCCGCAACTGCGAGTGTATACGGCGCATTTTTAAGCCTTGTACCTCAATCAGGCAGCTTTTCAGGCTTGGTAGTTTTACCAAGTTTTGAGAACTACCTGACGGGCACTCACGCCATCTCTCTTAACACGAGCGGCTTACACCTTTCATTGTCCAACGGTTTCGTGGGCGCGCTGGAAGGGACCTCAGGAGCCGGTGGCGTAGTGCCTGATGACACTCAAGAAGGCGACTCTGGCTTCTTATTGTTGTCAGAAGGCCAAGTTGCAGGCTTTGAGTGGCACGCAGGTGGTAGCAACCCTATCGTTAGCCGCTTCAATGCTGGCTTGCCCTCAGCCCTACCTACTCGTTTGGGTGGTGTTGATGTTGTGTCTGGCCCAGCCACCTTCTCATACCACATAGGCGATGTGTATTTTGCTGCTAACCGCAGCGGCACTGCCGACATCACTATGGTGCCTGAAGTTGATTCCTCTGCCATGTTGTTGGCGGGTCTCGGCATTGTCGGTGCGATAGTGCGCCGTCGTCGCTTAGATAAATAACTACACCCTCAAAAAGGGGGGTATTTATTACCCCCCTTTTTTTCGCCCCTGAATTGGGTGTGGAAATTTCCGCAAATTATTTGCAAATAAAAATCATAGTGGGGCGTAATTAGTGTTAAATGCCCTCCCCGGAGTCCGCTAAGATTCATCATGTCCCAAGTTATTACGGAAAAAATTTCCCGTTTATCTCCAAACACGCGCATAGGAATCGGGCGTGAAAATTTGCATCAGCTTATTGAAGCGCTTTTATGTCCCTGCATATTAGTCGCAACAATTCTGGGCGTGTGCTTTTATTTCGATGGCGAAATCACTACTGCAACGCTAATTGCCTCCCTGCTGGCGTTTTCAGTGACTTTTCCTGGGCGTCCACGCCTGCAAGAGAGCCTGGGCCGCAGCGTGGCCTTTATTACGCTACGCTGGTTCACTATTGCCTCGTTAATTATTTTCCTCGGCTACGCCACTCGTTCATTAAACCTGTTCCATAAAGATGCCATAGCTAACTGGTTTTGGATTGGCCCCCTGGCACAGGTGGGCAGCCACCTGTTATTTCGCGCGGCGTCGCCCTGGTTGCTAAAACTGCAGGGGCAGAGCCGCAGCGCGGTGATTGTCGGTATGAATGATCAGGGCATTGAGCTGGCCAAACGCATCAAAAGCAACCCCTACAGTAATGCACACCTGGTCGGTTTTTTCGAAGATAGAGACCCTGCGCGAGTTTCCCAATACGCTAACTGGCCTTTTTTAGGCACCACCGCGCAGTTGAGCCATTTTTGTAAACTAAACCATATTGATTTGATTTATCTGTCGCTGCCCATGGCAACTCAGGATCGCATTTTAAAAATACTCGACGATCTGAGGGATACTACCGCGTCCATTTATTTTGTGCCTGATTTGTTTGTCACCGATTTAATTCAAGGCAATATTAGCCAAGTAGCCAATATGCCCGTGGTCTCAGTGTGTGAGACACCTTTTACCGGTGTAAACGGTTTGGTGAAGCGTATCAGCGATATAGTGCTGGCCAGTTTGATTTTGATTTTAATTATGCCCGTGCTAATAGCCGTAGCCATCGCCGTGAAATATTCATCGCCGGGGCCGATTATTTTTAAACAGCGCCGTTACGGTTTAAATGGCGATGAGATTACTGTTTATAAATTCCGCTCCATGACCGTGTGTGAAAACGGCAATGAGGTAAAACAAGCGCAACGCAACGATGCGCGCGTCACGCGGGTGGGGGCGTTTATTCGCAAAACTTCGTTAGATGAGCTGCCCCAGTTTATTAATGTACTGCAGGGCCGCATGAGCATTGTTGGGCCGCGCCCCCACGCCGTCGCGCACAATGAGCTGTACCGCAAGCAGATCAAAGGCTACATGATCCGCCACAAAGTAAAACCAGGTATCACTGGCTGGGCACAGGTCAATGGCCTGCGGGGTGAAACTGAAACATTGGATAAGATGCAGGCGCGAATTGAGTTCGATCTTGATTACCTGCGTAATTGGTCGGTGACGTTGGATATCAAAATCATCCTAATGACGGCCATCATGATGCTCCGCCAGCCCCAGGCTTACTGAGGTTGGCTTACAAAAGCCTGGGGGCTGCCCAGGCGTTCCCCAACCTACCCCCTAAATCCTTAGTGCGCGCAAACGGCTTCCTTGCCTATTTGCGCCTGTGTCTTAAGGGGCTAACTACTAAGCTTTTGACCGGCGCCGCCCAAAACCTACAGCCGCTAAACACAAAGCCCAAAGCCCTAGGCCATCAACACTACCGGCTGCAGTGCCGCCTGAGCTTGATGAGCTACTTGTGCTGGACGAACTACTGGAGCTTGATGAACTGGAGGTTCGGCCAGAGCTAGAACTGCTCGACGATGAGGAGCTGCTTGATGAGCTGCTACTGGAGGATGAGCTGCTAGAGGATGAGCTTGATGAGGAGGAACTGCTCGATGAGCTCGAAGGTGAACCGCCATAGATACTAGCCCGCACGGCGGTTTGTTTTATGCCGTTTGCGCCAGTGATCAGCCGAGTACCCCAGGTGCTGGGAGTTGCAGGGTTAAAATCTTTCACTATGTCTAATGGAATGCAGCAGCTGCCATTCCCCGACCAAGACCAGCCTAAATAGCCAATTTTGTATTGCTGGGTGACCGCGAGTATTGACTCCACATCAACCTTGTTGCCGTTATTTTCTACCCCAAACTCGCCGACAATAATCGGTAAATTGTTAGTGCTGAGAAACTTCGTCAGGTAGTTTTCAACCTTGGTGCGCGATTGGTACACCTCGTACATATGCACGCTGAACATAGTGTTCTTACGAGTATCGGCGGCGGCAACGGTTTTGGCATTTGCCAGCATAGCTTCATTGCCGTCTTGCCCCCAGGCCGGGGCATCTACCACGATGGTATGGGTAAGGCCTGCATTGCGCAGGGTTTGGATGGCGGCTTTATGCGCATCAACCCAGGTTGAGGCGGCTACACCATTGCCAAAAGGCTCGTTGGCTATGTTGATCAACACATAGTCCTCCTGGCCTTTGAGTACAGGGGCGATTTCCACCCAGTATTGGGCAATTTTCGCCACGGTCCCGGCGGCACTCTGCTCGCCATAACCGGTACCATCATGGACTTCCAGCATACAAATGAGCTTGTTGTCTTTGCACAACTTAATGATGTTGGCCACTTCACTGGATGGAGTTTTGGTCCACTGCTGGCCGTCGCTTAAGACTACCCGCACCGTGTTGGCTCCTGTGGCGGCTATATCCGCTAAAGCCTTGGTAGTACGCGTGCTGTACCAGGTATGCGCGTGGTTGATGCCACGCATGATAAAAACATTGCCATTACCTTCAAGCAATTGGCTGCCGTTGACACTAAAACCGGCATAGGCAGAATTGCCCCCTAGAGCTGCCACCACGGACATCCCTAGAACGAGTTGTTTAAGGTTCATATTGACCTCTTTGTTGTTTTTTCGCACATCTACTGCGATTGCGGCGGTGCGTTTATAAGTGAGAGCAGGTGCGTGCGCACCTGCTCCTAGCCCTCTTAGCGTTTTGCCCTGAGCCTTAGAACGGCCGAAGGTAAACGGTTACATTCTATGATGAAGGAAGCCGGCTGCAAGAAGAGAATCAGCCAACTCAATCACGCCTTCCACAAAAGTGCTAAGGGCTGATTGAGTTGGCCGCTTTATCGTCCGACCATTAGGTTTGAGGTTTGGGCCTTGAAGCTTGATGTGAGCGTGCAGTATTTGACCTGCCAGCAGAAAGCGCCCAAACGAGCGCTTGCCTAACGCCCGAGGAGGCGCTTACACAGCGCCCCGTGCCCAAAGCGCTCACATACGAGACGGGCTTTAGCGCTTGGGCCGCTCGGGTTTGGGCCCTGTAGTGGGTTTTTTGGATTTAGGTTGCCCGCCGGGTTTTGCCTGTGATGGCTTAGCTTTGACTGGAGAGGCACCGCGAGCAGGCTTAGCTGACGCACTCGCCGTTTTGGGCCGATCGGCCCTGGCTCTAGCGGAGGGCGCCTGTTCTGTTTTGGCAACTTTAGGCCCATCGGCGCCTGTTGCGCGGGTTTGAGTGGGGCGACCCTGCAGGCCAGGTTTGGCATGAGGATCGGTACTAGCGCGGGCGATAAAGGCCTCTCGCTCTGACCTACTGCGGTGGGCGCGCGATTTCACGGCTACAGGTTTGCCGGGGGAGGCGCGCAGGCGCTGTTCCCTGCGTTCACGCTGGAGAAATTCATTGCGGGTGAGGCTTTTTTTCGCTGGCGGCTTGATACCGGCCGCCTCGCACAGAAGGGTGGTTTCCGCCAGCCCCAGCTCAACCCACTGCCCCATGCGCACATAGGAGGGAATTAGGATTTGCCCATAGCGCACCCGCTTTAAGCGGCTGACTCGGCAGCCTTGAGCCTCCCAGAGCCTGCGCACTTCGCGGTTTTTACCCTCCATCAAGGTGCAATAGAACCAGGTGTTAGCACCTTTGCCACCGCCTATGGTGATGTCCGTAAATTTCGCTAAACCATCGTCAAGCTGAACGCCATCACGCAGCTGCTGTAGCTGCTCTTTACTCACTTCACCCTGTACCCGCACCAGGTATTCCCGGTCTATGCCCGACGAGGGGTGCATCAGTTTATTGGCCAACTCGCCGTTGTTGGTGAAAAGGAGAAGGCCACTGGTGTTGAAATCCAAGCGGCCCACGGAAATCCAGCGGCCGGTGCTCAAGGGAGGTAAGCGGTCATACACGGTGGGGCGGCCTTCGGGGTCGTTGCGGCTGCAGATTTCCCCTTCGGGTTTGTTGTACAACAGCACACGCAATTCATCTTGGGTTTCTTTGCGATCGGGCACTTGGTAGCGGTGGCCGTCAATCATAAGTTTGTCGCCCGCTTTTACTCGGCTGCCGAGAGTGGCGGTTACGCCGTTAACGGTGACAAGGCCTGCGTCAATCACTCGCTCCATTTCGCGGCGAGAGCCGAAACCGGCGGTGGCGAGGACTTTGTGCAATTTTTCATCGGTCATAGAGGGTTCTTCATGGTTCGGGCTGATTCTCATCAGGCCTGGGGTTTTCAAAAGGGCTGGCTGTGGCGTCCGTATCGGCCGCTGCACTGGCCTCGACCGGGGGTAAAAAACCCGGCAACTCGGCGAGGCTGCGCACATTAAAATAATCTAAAAATTCATCGGTGGTGCCGTACTGCATGGGGCGGCCAGGAATTTCTTTGGCGCCGAGGCTACACACCCACTGGCGCTCGATAAGGCTTTTGAGTACCTCAGCACTCACCGCTACACCCCGCAGTGCTTCAATCTCCGCCCGCGTGATGGGCTGGCGGTGGGCGATAATGGCCAGGGTCTCCAGAATAACACGGGAGAAGCGTTTGGGCTTTTCTTGATAGATGGGCTCAAGGGCGTGCGCCACGGGCTTGGGGACTTGAAAGCGCCAACCGCTGGCCACCTGTACCAGCTCCACCCCGCGCCCCTGGTAGTCCATTTGCAACGCGCGCAGAATCTCGAGTAACTGCGGCTCATGGGATTCATCCGCTGCCTCGCCCCAGAGTTTTAGTAGGTGTCGCGTGGGGATGGGTTCTAGGGCGGCAAATATCGCGGCCTCCACGAGGTTTTTTTTAGGCTCTGCCTCTGCGGCGAGCGACTCAACGGGGTTCATGGGCGCGCAACCTCAATTCGGTGGGCGTTTGCGCGGCCTGCACACTCCCCTCTTTTATCAGTTCCAACAGTGCAACGAAGGTTACTACCACCCCGGCGCGGCCTTCGGCGGCGATTAACAAACGGTAAAAGGTTAGCCAAGTATTGGCCGCGCGCAGCCGCGCCAGTACCTGGCCCATGCGCGCTCGGGTACTGAACAGCTCACCTTCGATGATGTGCTCGCGGTTAACCCGATTACGCTCTAACACCGCACCCCAGGCCTGGGTTAGATCGGCGGCCGTGAGCGGAACCCAGCGGGGCTGCCATTGGGTGGGAGGCATAACCACCTGCACGGGCAGGAGATCCCGCTGCCAGCGGGGAAGTGCATCCAACTGCTCGGCAACCGCCTGCAACTGCTGATATTCCACCAGTTTTGCCACCAGTTCCGCGCGGGGGTCATCGTCGACATCCCCCCAATCCTCCGTCACCTGTGGGCGGGGGAGTAAGAGACGGGATTTAATCTCCACCAGGTAGGCCGCCATCACTAGATAGTCGGCGGCCAATTCAACCCTAGCCTTGTCCATGGCTTCTATGTAGGCCAGGTATTGCTGGGTAATGCTCAACACGGGTATGTCGAGAATATCTAAGTTGTGCTTGCGGATCAGGTACAACAACAGATCCAGCGGGCCTTCAAACTGGCTGAGTGAGACCGCCAGGGCCTCAGGGGGGATGTATAAATCCTTGGGTAGTTTTTGCCAGGCTTCGCCCTTAACTATGGCTAGAGGCTTTTCAACCGAGGGGTCACTCGGCGCCGGGCTGTGCATGGCCAAGCTTTAGGTAAACGCGCTGGCGTCGCCGCGGCCCTGGCGCACCAACACCGGCTCGCCCTCGGTCAAATCCACCACGGTGGTGGGGTCGAGGCCGCAAAAGCCGCCGTCGATGACCAGCTCTACATGATGGTCGAGCAGTTCGCGGATGTCGTAGGGGTCAGTCAGAGGTAATTCTTCGCCGGGCATAATCAAGGATGAGGTCATGATGGGCTCGCCCAGTTCTGCCAATAATGCCTGGGTGATGGGGTGGCTGGGCACCCGCAGGCCGATGGTTTTGCGCTTGGGGTGCATTAAGCGGCGCGGCACCTCGCCGGTGGCATCCAGAATAAAGGTATAGGGGCCGGGGGTGTGGGTTTTAAGCAGGCGGTAGGCGGCGTTGTTCACTCGCGCATAGGTGGCAAGCTCGGAGAGGTCTTTACACACCAAAGTGAAGTTGTGGTGTTTATCCAATTGGCGGATGGCGCGGATGCGATCCAGGGCGAGTTTATCGCCTATGTGGCAGCCCAGGGCATAGGCTGAATCCGTGGGGTAGACCACTAAGCCGCCGCGTTTGATGATCTCAACGGCCTGTTTAATCAGGCGTTCCTGGGGGTTGTCGGGGTGAATCTGGAGCAGTAATGCCATAGTCAACTCGCTTGATGGCCCGGCAAGAGTTGCCAGACGGGTTGGCAAAAGTCCGGCAGTTTGCCAAAAGCGCCCAGTTCCTGCCAGGGCTGATTGGGGATATGAAAGTCGCTGCCGCAGGAGGCGGCAAGCGAAAATTGCCCGGCCAGACGGGCGAGTTTATCGGTGAGGGTGTTGACCTGCTTGCCGCTGATTACCTCTATGGCCTGGCCGCCAGATTCTCTAAAGGCGCCGAGCAGCTGGCAGAGTTTGCTGCGGGTCATGTCGTATTTATCCGGGTGGGCCAAGACGGCTAATCCGCCTGCGGCCCTTATCCAACCGACGGCCTCCTCCACGCCGGGCCAGAGCTGTTTGACATCGCCGATTTTGCCCGCGCCTAGATAGCGCTTAAACGCACTGGCCACATCTTTAACGGCGCCGCAGCTCACCAAGTACTGCGCAAAATGGGGCCGCCCTAATACACTCGCCCCCGCAAGTTCAAGCGCCCCCTCATAGGCGTTGTGAATACCCGCTTTGGCCAGGCGCTCAGCAATGGTCAAGGCGCGCTGGGTGCGGCTGGCCGCCTGGCGCTCGATACCCTGAGCTAGAGAAGCTGCGACTGGGTCAAACCCTAAACCCACAATATGAATAGAGCGGCCCTGCCACTGGGTGGAAAACTCAATGCCGGGGATAAGCGTTATACCCGCCTGGGCCGCTGCCGCTGCCGCCTCGGCCTGCCCGGCGAGGGTGTCGTGGTCGGTGAGAGCCAGGGCCGTCACTCCTTTGGCTTGGGCGCGCTCCACTAGGGCTTGGGGCGACAAAAAGCCATCGGAGGCATTGCTATGTGTGTGTAAATCGTATATCAAGTGCGCCTCATTTTTGCTGTCACCTGCGCCCAGGCCTGGGCTCACTTCTGATTGTTTGGAACCCCCTATGGCTGCCGCGCCCGCCCCCCAAGAGAACATGCTCGTTAATCTGCTGATCAACGTGGCAGCCCCCAGCATCATACTCAGTAAATTCAGCGGTGAGCACAGCCTCGGCCCCACCTGGGGCTTAATTGTCGCCCTGGCCTTTCCCATCGTCTACGGTGTCTGGGATTTTATCCGCCGCCGCAAGGTGAATTTTTTCTCCGCCATAGGCGTGTTCAGCACCTTTCTTACCGGCGGTATGACGCTACTGAAATTGCCGCCTGAATACGTCGCCATTAAAGAAGCCAGCATCCCCCTGCTATTTGGCCTCGCCACCCTCGGCTCCCTCTATACACCCTTCCCTTTGGTACGCACTTTTTTGTACAACGAAAAAGTCCTACAGGTTGAGCGAGTTAACTACGCGCTGAAACAATACGGCACTGAACAAGCCTTTGAGCGCACCCTGGTGATTGCCTCTTGGATGCTGGCGGGCTCGTTTTTCCTCTCTGCCGTGCTCAACTATGGCCTAGCTAAATACTTGCTGGTGAGTGAACCCGGCACCGAGGCTTACAACGCGGAGCTGGGCCGCATGACAGCATTGAGCTTACCGGTCATTACTATTCCTTCCATGCTGGTGCTGGTGGGTGCTCTTTGGTATCTGCTCAACCGCATCAAGAGCCTGACCCACCTGAAATTAGAAGAAATATTTAACGACGGCCAGACCGAAACCAAAACCACGGCAGACATGTAAGATGCACTACGCCATCATCAGCCAAGATGTACCCAATAGCCTGCCTCTGCGCTTGAGCGCGCGGCCTGCGCACCTGGCCCGCTTGCAGGCGCTGGCAGCGGAAAACCGCCTGTTAATCGCAGGCCCCCACCCGGCCATCGACAGCGCTACCCCCGGTGACGCGGGCTTTAGCGGCAGCCTGGTGGTGGCGGAATTTGCCTCCCTGGAAGAGGCGCAGGCTTGGGCGGATGCCGACCCCTATATCACCGCTGGTGTGTACGCCCAGGTGGTGGTGAAACCCTTCCTAAAAGTACTCCCCTAGCGGGGTAAGGTTCTTATTTGTGAAACGACTGACACGCATCATCGCCCCCTGGGTGGGCGCTCTGGGTATTGCTTGGCTGGGCCTGAACGCCGCCCAAGCCGATACCCTGTATATCTCCGATCAGTGCTACGCCTCCTTGCGCGTAGGCCAAACCAACGACAGCAAAGTAGTGCATTCGGGCCTTAAAACCGGCACCCCCGTCACCCTCCTTGAAGCCCCAGCTGAATCCGACTGGAGCCGGGTGAAAACCGATAGCGGACAAGAAGGCTGGCTGCGCCGCCAGTTTTTAACCTCCGGCCCCACCGCTCAAATGCAGCTGGATAAACTCAAAAGCGAAACCGCCAACCGCCCAGCACCTGTAGACCCAGCCGCCGAAGTGCCCGCCGCCTGCCAAAGTTACGCAGCTGAGTTGGCCAGCCTTAAAGCCCTCTCCAGCGATGCGGTCAACCTCAATAAACGCTATCAGGATTTATTGGCTGAACACGAAATGGCCAAAACCACCCTCGATAGCCTGCGGGCTGAGAACGAGCGTCTCAAGGGCAGCACCCAACACACCCAGTGGATTTACGGCGGCATACTGGTAGCGGCGGGTATTTTATTAACCCTCTTGATCCAAGCCTTAAAGCCCAGCCGCCGCTCTGAGTGGGTCTAACCCCTCAGCCACACAACCCAATCTGCATTGCGTGATCGGCTCCCCCGCAGGAGCCGTTTTTATTTGGAGCATCGCACTTATGGCCATAGCCCTATCGGTTAACCTCAATAAAATCGCCCTGCTGCGCAACTCCCGCAGCGGCAACTACCCCGACCCCATGGCCTTCGCCCGCATCGCCCTGGCCGAAGGTGCCAGGGGCTTAACGGTGCACCCGCGCCCAGACCAGCGCCATGTGCGCCCGCAGGATGTGTTCAACTGCCGAGAGTTATTGGCTAGCTACACCGATTGTGAATTTAATATCGAAGGCAACCCCTTTGCCGCCCCCCAGGGTAATTACCCTGGCCTGATGGCGCTGGTAGATGCCACCCGCCCCGAACAGTGCACCCTGGTGCCCGACGCCGATAGCCAGCTCACCTCCGACCACGGCTTTGACTTGCGCGCTGACGGCGAGCGCCTGCGGCCCATTCTGGCCCAGCTGCACAGCTGGGGCGTGCGCGTGAGCCTATTTATGGACCCGGACATAGAGCAAATTCGCCTGGCCGCCGCCCTCGGCGCTGATCGCATCGAACTCTACACCGGCCCCTTTGCCGAGGCGTTTTTGCAGCAGGCACCTAACCTCTCCCAACTGATCGAGCGATACGCCGCCGCCAGTGCCGAGGCCAAAGCCCTCGGCCTAGGGGTGAACGCAGGCCACGATCTCAACCTAGAAAACCTGCCCAGCCTCTACGCCCTGCCCTGCCTACAGGAAGTCTCCATCGGCCATGCCCTCACTATGGATGCCCTGTTAATGGGCTTTGGCCCGGCGGTGGCCGCCTATGTAGCTCTCTGTGAAGCCTATCCCCATGGCTAAAACTCCTCCTAATAAATCCTCTGAACGCCAGGCCGACTCCGCCGAGTACCGCGAGAAAAAACGCCTGCTGGCGCGCATGCTCACCATCTATGGCCGCAACCCGGTGTTGGAAGCCCTCCAGGACCCCAGTATCCGCGTCTTCCGCCTGCATCTGGCCGATAGCAACAAACCCAACGCCATGCTCAGCGACATGCAGCGCCTGGCGCAGGCCAAAGGCGCCGAGATCGTCTGGCACAACAAACAGGCCCTCTCGCGCATCTCCAAAAACAGCCAGCAGGATCAAGGTGTGGCGCTGGATGTGATCACCGAGGGTTTTTGCCAGGAGGAAGACTGGCTGGCCGCCCTGCCCGAGCGCTTTGAGCTGATGGCGGTCGATGGCGTCACCAACCCACAGAACCTGGGCATGATTATCCGCAGCCTGTGCGCCTCGCCCCTCGACGGCCTGCTGCTGCCGGAAAAAGGCTGCGCCAAGCTCGATCCATTAGTGATCAAGGCCAGTGCAGGCACCTTGTTCCGCACCCCGATCATCCACACCGCGAGCCTCGCCCAATCTTTGGCGCGCTTAAAACAGGCCGGCTGCAGGGTTTATGGACTAGACGCCCAGGGTCGCTACAGCATCGCAAGCTTTAAGGCACCCGAGCGCTGCGTGATGGTGATGGGCAATGAAAGCACCGGCCTGTCGTCCGAGGTAAAAGCCCTCTGCGACGGTTTTATCAGCATCCCTATGCAGCGCGGGGTGGAATCCTTAAACGTCAGCGTGGCGGCCAGCCTAATCGCCTTTCGCAGCCTCGTTCACTAAGATGCACCGCACCTTACTCAGCCCAGCCTGCTTCGCCACCTACGCCGCGTCCTTTTCGGTCGGCGCGCTCTACGCCCTGGTGGTGCCCACTCTCAGCCTGCACCTGGCGCAGGCCTACCAGGTATCCGCTTGGTGGATCGGGGTGTTTTTTATTGGCAAAGCCCTGGCGAGCATTGTGTTTGCGCAGCTTATCGCCCGCCGCTCAGACCGCCTGAAAGACCGCCGCCCGCTCATAGCGGCGGCCATGGCGGCAGGCGGTATAAGCTGTTTTTTATTCGCCGCCGCCAGCTCCTTTAACCAGATGCTACTGATCGCCACCAGCGTATTTGGCCTGTCGTTTTCCGCCAACGCCCAGTTAATGGCGCAAACCCGCGAATTCGCCGATGCCCAACTACCCGCCAACCAGGCCACGCTGTTTAACTCCATTGTGCGCGCCTGCATAGCCGTAGCCTGGATTGCAGGCCCACCGCTGGGGTTTATCCTGCTTACCCAACTGGGTTTTAAACTGCAGTGCACCATCGTCGGTAGCGCCTATTTCGCCACCGCCCTGCTGTGCCTGTTTGTGTTACCCAAAACCGGCAAAGCCCACAACCCAGCGCCAGCAAAAGCCCCACGGCAACCGCTGGGCCGCACACTTACCGGCGGCATCATCGCCTTTAGCCTGATGTTTGGCTGCAACGCCAGCTACCAAATCGCCCTGCCATTAATGATCCGCGACAAACTCCAAGCTGACCCAGGCCTTGCAGGCTTCATGATGGGCACCGCCGCTCTGCTGGAAATTCCGCTCATGATCCTTGCAGGCTGGCTTGGCGGCCGCATGCCCCTGCTGCCCTTGATCCGCATAGGCGCTGGCGCAGCGGTGATCTTGTACCTCGGCATCTGGCAGGCCAACGCTGTGTGGCAGTTGTTTGTCCTGCAGCTGTTCAACGCCGTGTTTATCGGCTTTATTGCCGGTCTTGGCATGACCTGGTTTCAAAACCTATTGCCGGGGCAAGCGGGCCTTAGCTCGTCTTACTTTAGTAACGCCAATGGCTTAGGCGAAATTACCGGTTATTTAATTATCGCCCTGGTGGCCCAGCGGATGGGTTATGGGGATATGTACGGCTTTACCGGTTTGGTAGCGCTGGTGGCTTTGGGGGTTTTGCTGGGTGTTTGTAAGAAGGCTTAGTTTTTTTATCCCAATGACTGAGGCAAAAACGTTCAGCCCCCAATAGAGACTGTAAACCATTCTGTGTAACCACCCGCCTAAATATGAGCCCTTAACTGCGGCTCAAATTCGATGATAAAGTGATTCATAGCCTCTTTCCAGTTACGTATCGGCATGGTCCATTTCTTAGAAGCTGCCTGGATAGCAAGAAATATCACCTTGGTAGCCGATTCGTCACTCGGAAAGAGTTTGCGTGTTTTTACCGCCTTGCGAATAACGCTATTTAACGATTCGATCGCATTCGTGGTATAGATCACCTTGCGAATATCGGCAGGAAAATTAAAGAGCGTAATCAAGTTGGGCCAGTGATTTCGCCAGGATTGGCTTATGTGCGGATACTTTTCATCCCAGGTTCTAGCAAAATTATCCAGCTCCATTAACGCCTCCGCCTCAGTGGTTGATTGATATATTTTCTTTAAATCGCCCGTCACCGCCCGATAGTCTTTCCAGGATACATATTTTAAAGAATTGCGTGTCATATGAATAATACACAGCTGAATGCGTGCATCGGGATAAGCAGCATTGATTGCCGCCGGGAACCCCGTCAGGCCGTCGACACAGGCAATTAAAATCTGTTCAACCCCGCGATTTTTAAGCTCTGTAAGCACCTGAAGCAAAATTTGGCGCCTTCATTTTTCAGACACCCACAGGCCTAATAATTCTTTTTGACCCTGTAGATTAACGCCCAAGGCTAAATACATCGCTTTGTTGATCACGCGCTTGTCGTGGCGAATTTTGATGTGGATGCAATCTAAATACAGGATGGGGTAAACCGCCTCCAGCGGTCGATTTTGCCATTGAACAACCTGCTCCAATACTGCGTTGGTCACTTTGGATATCAGCCCCGCCGAAACCTCAGCGCCGTACATTTCCTGAAATGCAGCCACAATATCGCGTGTGCTCATACCCCGAGCATAGAGACTGAAATTTGTTCATCCATGGACGTAAAACGCGTTTGACCTTTTTTAATTAACAGCGGTTCAAAGCTGCCGTCGCGGTCACGGGGCGTATTGATGATTATTTCGCCGTGGTCGCCCTTGAGCTTCTTCGGGGTGCTGCCATTGCGACTATTGCCCCCGTTGCGCCCTTCTTTGGCGTGGGCGGGGTAGCCTAGGTGTTCAGTCAATTCAGCATTCAGCGCGGCTTCTACCACCATTTTGGTCAGTTGTGCGCTGAAGGCATTGAGGTCAGATGGGGTTTTTATCCCTTTGGCCAGCTCTTGCGCGAGGGTTTTCAGTGTGTTGGTGTCCATTGTGTTGCCTCTTATTTGGCGGGTCGCCAAACCCTATTCAACAATGGGCGGTTACACAATCTGGTTTACACTCTCCCCCAATAGTTAGAACAAAAAAATGAGAAATAAAATTAGCCGAGTTTTGAATCCTCAACAAACTCCAATCAAGCGATTTTTTGAGGCGCTGCAAAGCCACACCTGCCTTTATTCGCCTGCAATTCAAATAGAGTCTGCCTTTTTATCGCTCAAGGCATAATGCCACCTGGGACAATGTTAGGAGTTTTTAAATGAATAAATCACTATGGTTTTTATGCGCTGCATTCGGTGTTAGCCAAACGGCTCACGCACAATCCAATGCTAGTTTCGTTGTCGGCGCGGACTTAGCCAGGTCCCATCAACAATTGGAGCTTGAGGGCCTAGAGCAAACACCCAACGCCAGCGACGACTCGTTTTCCTTAGGCGGTTATTTTGTTATTAACCCAAACATGGGCCTGGGTGTGCGCTATACCGATTTTGGCAGCATTCTTTTTTTAGATACCGTTGGCGGGCTTATGCTTGCAGTCAAAAGTATTGCCCTAACCGCTGTGGCCGCAACCAATCTAGCCCCCAGCGCAGGTGAGTGGGCACTAGGGGCCGAATTAGGTGTTGCCAAATTAAATTTGGATATAGCTGCTGCGGCAGGGCAAGAGATAGCAGTCGGCTCAGTAATCGACCACACGGTTACCGGCAAAGCCTTTATCAATTACGGCATTAATGACTTTCTGTCCGCTGAAATGAGTTACTCGTTTGTGACGGCCTCTTTCGCAAATCTTAACGATCATATTGATCGAGTGGCCATTGGTTTAAATTTAGCGTTTTAATTTTTAATGGGCTTGTGCGCCCAACCGCAGCGACGAAACAACAACCATTTAGGCCTGCCATGTTGGTGCGGGCTTAACTGGTGAACCTCAATAAAATAACAACCCTATCTAGCAGCCATACCACTTAAAACTATCGTTTTGCCCCCATTATTTAACAACACTTTGATTAATTCCAAATTTTGACTTTTTTCAAAAACATCCGCGCAGCTCCGGCTGCGAGCTTCGCGCCCGCGACAGTTTTAAAAAAATCAAAACCTGGAATTAAGCAAAGCCCCTTAACCGAGACAACCAATTCAGCACCAAATCCAATGTGCGCAACACAGTGTACGAATGCAAATAAGGGCAACTTCAAAAAATTTTAGAAATTCCCAGCACAGGTAATGCAACGCAGAATCTATTCAGGTGCACACCGCAATCACGCCCAAAATACCTAAACCACAGGCGCTGTTGCATGAACACTAGACGCGCAAAAATGCACGCCTAGGCTCAGCCATTTTAGTAATCGCTCAACAATTCACAGGCCTCCATTAACGCCCGCCCATTGTGATAAGGGCATTTCCAAAAGCCGGATTTATAATTGCGCGCGAGTGCGTCGGCATCGATTTGGCCATGCATTTCTTGCCGGGCAAACCAAAACCACTCGCCCAATTGACTATCTTTATGCTCCGCCTCAATAAATTGCCAAATGGCCAGTGCCCGCTGGGCAAAACGGTCGTCACCGCTGCGCCGCCAAGCGAGCAGATAGCCTATCAATGCCTCCGACTGAGCCCACCAGGTGCGCGCTTCGCAGTAAACACCCGTGTGAATATGCCGCTCATTGCGTATGCCGCCGTGCGGCGACCAGGCCTCGTTAAGGCTCACCTCGGCAAGCTGCTGGGGCAGATGGGCATAGCACTGGCTGAGCGGCTCCTTGCCTACCACCTGCAGGGCTTGAGCAATCAGCCAGCTGGCTTCTATGTCGTGGCCGAAGGAGAAGCACTCGGACTTATCCTGCCAGTCAGCGCCCATAAACATGCGCAGATGGCCGCGCGTCCCATCGACTATGCGTTCACAAAAAATCTCTAGCAAATGCCTAAGGCTTGTGTGCACGGCGGCGGCACCGGAGGTGAGGGCTAGAGCGCTATAGGCCTCCAGTAGGTGCAAATGGGTATTCATGGTTTTAGCCGCTTGCGGGGCCGCCGCACACAGGCGCATATCGTCCAAGGGTTGCCAGCTTTGGCTAAAGCCTTCCAGGTAACCGCCCCAGTTGTCATCCCAAGCATGGGTTTCGATCAGCTGAAAGAGCCCCAGCGCCTCAGTTAACACCTGCGGGCGGCCTGTGAGTTGGTAATAGGCCGTTAAGCCATAGAGGGCAAATGCCTGGGCGTATAGATGTTTACGGCCATCGCGCTTGCGCCCATCGGCCTCTAAGGACCACACATAGCCGCCGTTTGCCGTGTCGAAAAATACCTTGAGATACGCATAGGCGTGGTGAGCGGCGGCGGCCGCTTGAAGGTCGCCTGTTTGGCGAGCGTAGCGGCTAAAAAAATACACTATGCGTGCGGTATGAATTAAACCTCTAGGGGCGCCGGGTACCGGTTGGTTATCCACACCCACCTCACCGTAAAAGCCGCCGCCTGGGTCCAAGGCCACTTCGCGCCACCACTTTGCGAGCTCGCTCAGCTGGGCCTGCCAAAGGGGGCGGAAGGCCGCCACCACAGGCGCCATGTCACTCGCCGCTAACACGGCCTGCGGCCTAAAAATTCCAGGTTGCGGCTGATCAGCTCATGGCGCGCAGCCACCGACGCGGCACTGGTTAAGCCGTCGGGTGGGGTGTTGCGCACATAGTCCAGCAGTTGATCGATGCTACTCGTCGCTACGTGCATGCGGGTATCCGAGGCGGCGTAATAGATAAACACCTCACCTGCTTCATTACAGATCCAGCCATTACTGAACACCACGTTGGAGACATCCCCCACCCGCTCAGCCCCCAAGGGCGCCAAAAAATGCCCGGCGGGTTTGTACAGTACGCGCCAAGGCTCGTTGAGATCGGTCAGAAACAGGTACAACACATACCGCAACCCGGCAGCCGTATTGCGCACGCCATGGGCCAGGTGTAACCAACCGGCCGAGGTTTTGAGCGGCGGCGGGCCCTGGCCGTTTTTAACTTCCTGCACTGTGTGGTAATGCTTTGGGTCGAGGATGATTTCGTGGCGCACCTGCGCGCCCTGCATACTGGGCGTCAGCCCCCAACCTATGCCGCCCCCGGCCCCCACGGTAATAAACCCGTCCTGGGGGCGAGTGTAAAGGCCGTACTGGCCGTCGATAAATTCAGGATGTAACACAACATTGCGCTGCTGGCCGGAAAAGGTAACGAGATCAGGTAAACGCTCCCAGGCGATTAAATCCCGTGTACGCACTATGCCGCACTGAGCGGTGGCCGCCGAGCTGTCCTCCGGCCGCGCCGCGTCCTTGCGCTCCGTACAGAACAAGCCGTAGATGTAACCGTCTTCATGCTGGGTGAGGCGCATGTCGTATACATTCACATCGGGCTCCTCGGTTTGGGGCAGTACTATGGGGTAATCCCAGAAGCGAAAGTTATCCACCCCATTGGGGCTTTGCGCCACGGCAAAAAAGGATTTGCGATCATTGCCCTCCACCCGTACCACCAGGGTGTATTGCCCCTGCCAGAGTAGGGCACCGGCGTTAAAGGTGGCGTTGATACCCTGGCGCTCCAGGCTAAGGGGGTTGGTGCTGGGGTTTAGATCGTAGCGCCAAAACACCGGCGTGTGGTCGCGGGTGAGTATGGGGTTGCGCCAGCGGGTGAACACGCCATTGCCAGCGGCGGGGGTATTTGCGCGGGCCAGCAGATGTTCCTGTTCAGCCATTAATTGGCTTAAATCAATCGTCTTCATTTCGTTATCACCTGGTAAACCCCAACTGCACGCCGGGGCGTTTGAACCTTAGCAAGGCGGCTCAACCTATGCCTTACTCAACACTCAAGATCACCGCATACCCTGGGCTGCTAACCAGCGGGCATGATTGCCGGGCACTCTGGCGCCCGCAACGGCGGTTTAGGCCACCGCGCACCGAGCTATTAACCGGCGTCACCTCAGGGTGATTGGCTGCGATACAAGGTAATTAGCAACCATAGATTGCGCCGCTCAGTTTCGCCAAAAAGCGCGCACCTAGGGTGATTGCGACGCAAAGTACGCGGCGTGCAATGTAACAGCCTGCATCAGGCGCCAGAATGCGCTAGGCTTTAAGCACATTTAGCGTGTACTTGATGGCAAGGTGCCAATGTAACCGTTTGCGCCCTCAGTATACAGTCGCGGCCATCGTGTATCCTTAAAACTGATTAATCTGTACAAAAAACTGAGTTATCCATGTCCAATATTCGAGAAGTGGCCCGTTTGGCCGGGGTTTCCGTTGCAACTGTTTCACGGGCCATCAGCAATCCGGAGAAGGTCTCTCCTAGCAGTTTAAAAAAGGTGCAGCAGGCCATAGACGCGGTGGACTACAAACCCAATCTGCTGGCGCGAAACTTTCGAGCCGCCCGCTCATACTGCGTGGTGGTGCTGCTGCCGGATATCACCAATCCATTTTTTGCCCAAGTAATTCAAAGCCTTGAAGACCGCGCCCAGCAAAAAGGTTATGCCGTGCTACTCGGCGATACCCGCGGCTCGAACAAGCGTGAAGACGATTACATCAGCCGGGTGGAAATGCGCCTGGCCGATGGCGTGATACAACTGAGCCCCTGCTCGCGCAACCACAACCAACGCGGCGGCGGCAACGTAGCCTGGGTCAATGCCTGCGGTGTGGAAGGCACCCCCGGCCCATCCGTGCGGGTTGACAATGTGGCCGCCACCCGGTCGATGGTGGAATACTTAATCGCCCTCGGGCACCGCAAGTTCGGCGTGGTCACGGGCCTGCAAGATAACCTGCACAGCCGAGATAGACGCTCAGGTATTGATCTGGCGCTTAATAAAGCCGGTATCAAGCTCGACCCTCTGTGGGTGCAGGAAGGCGATTTCACCCTGCGCTCGGGCATCAGCGCAGGCGAGGCCTTCGCCAGCATGAGCAAGCGCCCAACGGCCATTATTTGCATGAGTGATCAAATGGCCATCGGTGTAATTCAAGCCCTGGTGTCCCGTGGTATTCGCGTGCCTGAAGACATATCAGTGACCGGCTTTGACGATATTCCCTACGCCCACTGCAACAACCCCACACTCACAACCCTCTCCCAACCGGCAGCGGCCATAGGCTCTACGGCTATGGATTTACTCTTACGGGTTATTAACGGCGAAGACTTAACCAATACAGAAATTATTCTGCCCACCGAATTGATTATTCGCCAAAGCAGCAAAGCGGTTTGATAAAGGTTGCGCTTAAGTGGCGAGAAGGTGCGCGCCTTCTCGTCACACCACTGCCTGGGCGTGGTTAAAGGCCATGGATTGGTAAATAAACCCAAGCAACACCAATAACTTTTCTTCGTTTTGCTCGCAAAATTCTACGCCGTAGGTTTTAGGGGTCTTTTCTGCGCGGATAACGCAATTAATCGACAACATACGCACCATGTTGCCCACCTGAAACTTCCCCTTAACCTCAATAATATCTCCCACCCCGCCCAGGCGGTCGGTGGACTCAATACGCGCGCCGGTGGTGCTGACATCAACAATTTTGCCTGCTACAGCAAACACACTTTCATCGCTCTGGCTGTTCATCAGCACCGGCAAAGACACAAACACCCGCGCTGCACGCACCCGCTTAAATTTAATATCGCGGGGATAATCTAAATACACGATCAGCGTCGGGGTCTCGGAGATAAATAAAATCGTGGTGGGGAACAGAGCTACACCGCTGGGCAACCGTATGCGCACTAACACGCGCTGGCCGCAATCCACCCTGGGAAACAAGCCCGAGGCCGGTGCCGTCACCATCAAGCACTCTTCAGGAATACAACCGGCCAATACACAATCAAACAACTGCTGCTTGTTGTTCAGGTCTGGAATTAGAAACAGCTCATAACCAAAGCCGAGTTCTAACTCGCTAAAACTCACCATTGAAGGCTCACTCATGCAGCACACCTACCTCGTAACACTCCTTAAGGTTAGACCAAATACTCAGCCCACGCAGGCAATCAGCCGGATAAAAGAACAAATCAACTAAGCCCTCGCCAGCACAGGCGCCATCTGACACCAGCGCTCAACCCCACCCCACCGTCCTCACAAACCTCAGCCAATGTCATACCGCTGATGAGAAGGGGGATCGCCCTTGCTAGGCGCCCCACAACGCTTAGCATCCACACCATTTGGGCCACACAAACTGACGGATTGATTTAGACAAGCCCCGCCTGAATGCCGTGGGGCGCCCTCCGGATCAGCGCTGGATTTTCAACCCGACTGTAATTACCATTCCCGCCGTCCGAGTGCCGAGCCCCTTCATGCGCCTATTCCCGATTGTCCACCTGTGCAGCGTGCTGCTCATTCTTTACAGCGTGTCTATGTTCGGCCCCATCCTGGTGAATGTCGGCTATGAGGATGGCGACTTCAACGGTTTTTTTATGACCTTTGTGCTGGCCTTTAGCGTCGGCATTACCGGCTGGCAGTTCACCCGCAAAGGCAACACCAAGCTGTCCTCACGGGATGGATTTTTAGTGGTGGTGCTGTTCTGGCTGGTATTTTCCGTGGTCAGCGCACTGCCGTTTATGTTGGATAATTCGGTTAATGCAAGCCCAGCTGATGCGTTTTTTGAAAGTATTTCCGGCATTACCACCACCGGCGGCACCATCATGCCCCATGTGGATAATCTGCCCCACGCCGTTTTATTTTATCGCGCCCAATTAAATTTCTTAGGCGGTTTGGGAATTATCGTTTTGGCCCTTGCCATACTGCCGCTGCTTGGCGTGGGGGGGGCTAAACTTTACCAATCCGAATCCGTAGGCCCCCTTAGAGAAGATAAACTTAGCCCACGCTTAGCCGACACTGCCAAGCAACTGTGGATGGTTTACTCAGGCCTTGCGCTTGCGGCCATGTTGTCGTTTAAGGTGGCGGGGCTTGGCTGGTTTGATGCCGTCTGCTACGCCCTTTCCACAGTGGCCCTCGGCGGCTTTGCCACCCACGATGCCGGCCTGGGTTTTTACGATAATTTGTGGGTGGAAGTGGTCGCGGGTGTATTTTCTTTTTTATCCGGTATTAACTTTGCGCTTTATTACCGGCTAACGATCGCCCGCAGTGTAATGCCACTGTTTAAAGACCCAGAATTAAAAGCCTATGCACTGATCGCGCTCGGTGTGGCCTTGTTTACCATTATCGAACTCTGGCGCTGCGGCCGCTTCCCCGTGATCGAATGCATCGTGCATGGCTTTTTTCAGTCCATGTCCGTCATGACCGATAACGGCCTGGCCACCGCCGACTACCCCAATTGGCCTGCGCACATTGCCATCTTTTTAATGCTCTCCAGCTACATTGGCGGCTGTGTCGGGTCCACCTGCGGCGGCATTAAAATTATGCGTGTGCTGCTGTGTTACCGGCAAACCCATCAAGAAATTAAACAGCTGATTCACACCAACGGCATATTCCCCACCAAAATTAACACCCACATAGTTTCCGACCGCATGATGCAATCGGTGTGGTCGTTTGCTTTTTTATACATTTTTATCAGTGTGGTTTTTGTAGTGGCGCTGATGATGTGCGGTGAAAATATTCAAACCGCTTTTGGCACTGTATCCGCCTGCATCAACAACATGGGTATTGGCTACGGCGACACGGCGGTTAATTTTGCAGGCCTTACCGATACCGGCAAATGGTTGATGTGCGCCGCCATGTTATTAGGCCGGTTGGAAGTGTTTCCGATTTTAGTGATGTTTTCGCGCACCTACTGGCGTTTTTAAACGTCCGTGGCAGGGCGCACATGCCTATCACACCTGTTCTGCTCACCCATTAGAAGGATTTAGTATGCCCTCAGAATTACACCAATATCACATCAACGCGTTTGTCAGCGCAGCCGTTAGCTGTTTTGGCGCCGACCTTGTGAGCATTTATTTGTTCGGTTCTGCCGCCCAAGACCAGTTGCGGGCGCAGTCGGATGTCAATGTGCTGGTGGTGCTTAAACAATTTTGCGCGCTCTCCCACTCAGCATTGCAACCGGCCCTGCGCCAAGCGCGGGCGGGCGTACAATTGCAGGCCATGTTGGTGGAAGAGGCCGAATTGCAAACCACCGCCGATTGTTTTACGGCAAAATTTGCCGATATCAAAGCGCGCCACCGTTTAATGCACGGCCAAGACTGCTTAACAAAAATTGAAATTAAACGGCCTGAATTAGCCCATTCGGCCAGGCAAATGCTGTGTAATTTCCAACTGCGCAGCCGAGAGCAATTTTTATTAGCGCACAGCCGTGAAGAACAGCTGATTAAATTAATTGCCACTGCCGCCGCACCTTTGCGCACCGGTGCCGCCGCCGTACATTTTATTCGCAATGGTAATTGGGCTGATGGTAAAACAGCCTTAATAGCACTCACTCAACACAATACCCATTGGCGTGAAGCAGTACAGGGCTTATCCAGCGCCCGCGAAACCCAAACCCTGCCCGAAGGTTGCGCCAAAACCTATTTTAATTCGCTGCAGGAGATAGCGCGCTTTTTATCGGCTGAATTACACCCAAACCCAAATGGAGACCAACATGTTTCCATTTAATCTACCCGGCCCTGCCTTTTTAATTTTTTACACTGCGTTAGGCATAGCCCTGGGGTTATTAAATGCCTGGCAGTTGCGCCGACGACGCGTGAGTTTGGAGGCGGATCACACCAAAACATTGTTTAATGCCCCCTACTCTCTCGCCTATCTGAATCAAGGGCAAGATCACTGCCTCAGTATTTGTGCATTTAATTTAATTGATCGCGGTTTAATGACAACCAATGACACAGGGCAAATTAGCAGCCGCGCTGGTGATACCAAACAGGTATCACACCCCCTTGAGCATGCGCTGATGCAGTACGCGGCCGCAGGCAACCAACCGCTATTTACCGCCTTGAGTAACAGCAAGGTTAAAGCCGCAATCCGCGCCATCAAAACCCAACTCACAGAGCAGGGCTTAATGGCACGCAGCAGCCTATTCTCACCGTTCAAATTAGCCTGTTTGGCGATTTTAGGCGCCGTGGCAGCGATCAAAATTGTCCTTGCCCTCAGCCATGGCCACACCAATATTCAGTGGCTGATCCTGCTCTCCATAGTGTTTACCTGCATCATCTGCCTAACCCAAGGGCCCAACCGCACAGCCGAAGGCAACGCGACACTGGAGATAATGCGCGGCTTACTGGCACAACTACACAGCCGGATGCAGGAATTAAAACCCGGTGGCTTTACACAAGAAGCCGCGCTAGCCGCCGCCCTATTTGGCCTCTCAAGCCTTTCGCTCGAATGGTTTCCCTACCTAAAAGCCATAACTCCCCCCATTGTCGATACCTCAGCTAGCTCTGGCGATGGCGGCAGCGGCAGCGGTAACTCATGCAGCAGCAGTTGCAGTAGCTGCGGTGGCGGAGGCTGTGGCGGTTGTGGCAGCTAAGGATCGTTTCGGCCTGGGCTGGCGCGGGCCACTGGCCGCGGGCATTCTCAGCTCACTCGAGCAGTTGGATTGTTTAGAAATCATCGCCGAGCAATACGCTCATTTACCCCAAGCGCAGCGGCGCAGCCTGCAGTATTTAAGTCGGCAAATTCCCATCAGCCTACACGGCGTCAGTCTCGGTTTGGCCGGTAGCACACCGCCACCGCAGGCGCGCATGGAAACTCTGGCGAGGCTCGGCGATGAATTGCCGGCGGAAACTATTTCCGAACATTTGAGTTTTGTGCGCGCACAACCCGATCATCCCGAGGGTTCAACAATTGAAATAGGCCACCTAGCAGCTCCTCCGCGTAATTACGCCAGTGTTGAACGCGCGTGTGAGGCCATCCATAAAATCCAGCGCCTGAGTGAGCGGCCCCTACTGGTAGAGAATATTCCAAGCCTCATCACCCCATTTGGCAGTGATTTAACGGAAAGCCAGTGGCTTAGGAAAATTGCGCAAAATTCCCAAGCGCCACTTTTATTGGATTTAGAAAATCTCTACGCGAACGCCGCTAATCGCGGTGAAAACCCCTTTGAACTGCTGTTAGAACTGCCACTATCACAGGTTCATACGGTGCATTTAAGTGGCGGCCGCTGGGTGGATATTCCCCATCAAAACACAACCGAGCGCCGCTTTTTAGATGATCACCGCCAGGATATTCTGCCCACTGTATTTGAGCTCTTAGCGCTACTGGCGGCCCACGCGCCGCAAAATCTCACGGTAATTATCGAGCGCGATGGCAATTATCCAGCCATGCACGAATTACTTGCGCAATTATCCCAAGCCAAAGCTGCCGTTGCTTATGGCCGCCAAAATGCCAAACCTTGCGCGCGCACAATCGCGCAAAGCGAATACTCACCCAGCACGAACAACATTATTGAAAATAAAAGAATTGAGTACTTACTAGCCGAGCTTTTTTGCAATGCACATCAGCGACAATTATTTATGATCGACCCAGTAAAACAGCTTGAATCACGTTACCTTGCCGAGCTTACCGTTGAAATAGAGCGCCTGGATTGGGCCGGGTTATTATTGATGGCCCGCAGCGTCGCGGCAAAAAATCACTCCCATCACTCAGAATAGTCATTCGCAGCAGAGCGAAGAAATCCGCTTTTAATCAGAGTCCAACGATTAAATCTGCCCATTTAAACAAAGCGAAATACAAAACATCCGCCAATGTTCGAAAAGTAAGACAACTACCGCCCGAAGGCAAAACAGGCTCAAAAATAAGTCTTTTGTATTAGAGCAGAGTGCAACGGCCAGCCAATAATAACCCTTCAAATAACCGCTCCAATCTTCACGCCCCACAGCCAAACCAAACTCCGCAATTGGGGGAAATACCATCAGATGTAATAAATGTGAACCAAGCCGCATGAAGAATGCTGAGTAACCATCGCTCAATCCTTCAGCTATCCAACTATGTCTCTTTTTGAAGATTCGGCTTGAGTTAGAATAAGCCCAAGAGCAAAAAGCAGAGTTAAGTCTGATAAACACAGATTTTACTTGAAGGCCTGATCTGGACATTAGCCGCCGCTTAGAGCCACTACTTTTCGTACATGGTGTTGGGTTGATTCCGGTACCGATAATAACAACTGCTTGGAGGACCTATGTCCGTTAACCATTTGATCATCAAACCCCTGGCGCTTGCCGTTCTTTCTGCATCGCTGACTGGCTGTTTTGTGCCATCTGAAAAAATCACTGCATCCTCTTCAAGCTCATCCAGCTCAGGCTCCACCAAGCCAAGCTCATCTTCATCCTCAAGCTCTTCGTCTAGCTCTTCAAGCTCTTCATCTAGCTCTGGTTTCCCAGTAAATCCCGATGTTTCTTCTACAATCTCAGAGAACCAAGCCGGCCTATGTTCATTTAATGGCGTAGTTGCTACCAGCGTTGCGGGCTATAGAGATGCTGGTTACCTCGATATCGAAAACAGTGCGACCAGTAAGGTAACTTACCGCATCAATGCCGTTAAAACTGGCGATTATGGCCTGCGTGTGCGTTTCAACCACAGCAGCAGCCAAGCCTTAGGCGGTAGCGTTTATATTGACAATGTTCTGGCCGGAACCTTCAAAGGTAAAGCAGGTAGCGGATGGCAACTTGAAGATGTAGCGGTAAAATTGAACTACGGCATCCACAGTATTGAGATCCGTTCCGCTACCGCAGCAGGCCTTCCTAACATAGATTCGTTGGAAGTGATCGGCGATGTCCAAGCGCTTGAGTGTGCTACCGGTACGAGCACAAGTTCATCTAGCTCTAGCTCCTCTTCTTCAAGCTCAAGCTCTTCTTCTAGCTCAAGCTCGTCGTCTAGCTCTAGCAGTAGCTCTTCCGGTAGGGTTGTAACACCTTCGTCGTCCAGCTCTAGCAGCTCTTCTTCTAGCTCTAGCAGTTCTAGCTCATCAAGCTCTAGCAGCTCGTCCAGCAGTTCTAGCTCATCAAGCTCTAGCAGCTCGTCCAGCAGTTCTTCTTCGAGCTCTAGCAGCTCCTCTTCGAGCTCCAGCGGTGCTGCTAACTCCAAACCCGCATTGAGCTTTGTCTCTCCAGCTGAAAATGCCAACGTGGGCACCGGTTCGGGCAAAGATGTACGCGTTACTGTGAAGTTGGTCGATGAGAATTCAGGTCTTCCTTTAGATGGCTCAATTGTTTCCGTCGGAGACACCCGCTTTGAACAAAATGCAAGTGACCCAACATTGTGGAGTGGTTCGGTCAATGTTCCCAAAGGTGGCGTAACCATCGATATCGTTGCCCTGACAGTCGATAGAAAAGAGATCAAAAAGTCGCTCAAACTCCTTAACAAATCAGGCGCATTGAAGCCTTTGGTCATGGGTGTAAACCCCGGTCGCTATTTGATGATTTACGACCCCGAAGCACGCAGAATTGCGAAAGTTACAATTGCTAACAACCTTTGGACTAAGTACGTACAAGACGAAAGACTGACGGGAACGAATATCCTTTTTGATTTCAACTCTGCATATGAGCACGCGTACACCACGCTAGATACTAATGATCAGGATGTCAAAGTCATAGCAGCGGCTGATGTTTCAAGCTCATTACCGGGAATATTCTATGCAGGAAGTGTTACTCGCCCAGTGAACATTACTTATGATGGAACAGCGCGACGCGTTTTAGTGCTTTCCAAAACCAGCGTCAATCCAGATAAGTATTCCGCTCTAGCCCTCCCAGTACCACTTGAGGCTACCAAGGATGCAAACGGTAATCCTAATACTGCAGGGTTTACTAATCTGAAAACAGAAAAAACCCAGGCAGAAAGAGCAACCTATTCTGTCGCCTGGGATGTACCTCAGGATGTGGTTCAAGGCACCTTTAAAAATTTCGCGTACTACCGCAAAGGAAAAGTGTTCTTAATTGCGGATGAACGCGAGATCAATGGCACCAAACGAACCATTATTAGTGGTTACACCGAAGGTAGTAACGGCAACGCCACACTAAAATTCACTCGAGAAGTTGGCGGAGATATTTCTAATATTACCGTGAACAACAACTCAACAAATGGAACTGCGTACTTCGCCGAGAATAGAAGCTCTTTGATCGCTGGGCGACTGAAAGCGATCGATTTGGCGAGTGGCGTCGTTTCAGACTTGGGCGAATCGCGAGGCAATATTACAGTTGCGAATTACTCTGAATTGCGCATCGATAACACCAACCAGAAAATATACATCGCCGATTCGGTCAGTGACTCAATCTTTGCTGTCGACATCGCCACCAAAGCTATGAGTGAGCTACCGATTCAACCTTCAGTTCAGGATTCGAGTAATTCAGATTAATTAGTCTAACTTAGAGCCGGTGTGTAAACACCGGCTTTTTTTTGCCTATGATTTTGTCAGAGGACTTTATATTTCAAGACATTTCACTGGACTGACAATATTCTTCAGAAGCACATCAAACATATGCACCCACTTTGGGATTGAGCTCTAAAAGATACTTTTAGGCGAGAGATTGAAAGGGATGTAATTTTGATTATCTATAAATGATATGGACAAATCGATATAGACGAATCAGCACTCACCACCCAATACCAACGAATAAAATTGAGAAATACCAAACAAGGCTAATCATGTTTCCCCCAATTTCCACCCAACAATCTTAATGATTCGGTATTTAGGCATCCGCATCAAAGAAAAAATACGAGACTTAAACAATACAAAAACTCATCTCAGCATGGAACCGTATCCAGATGATTCAAAAGAGCATCATTACCGACATTGCCATCAGCATAAACCAGCCAATATTTGCGGAATTTTTTATCGAACTATCACCATCATTAGGCTCACAATAGAATTTTAGCTCTGAATAAATAATTCCAAAAATAATCACCTTCCAGAGCTCCAATTATTATCCTTGAGATCAAACCCCGGGCTGATCGGCACTTAACCAAATTCTCATTTTGAGTATCGACGCCGTAACCATTTAGAAAACGGCTTTTCAAAGCCATAAGCACTCAAAATACCGAGCAACACTATCCCTAAAAGAGCCCACATAAATTGATGACCACCAATTGTCGGATCAACCATCACCGCAATCCAGCAAATAATCATCACCATGTTTTGCCAAATAAAAATTGAAAATCCGGTCTCACCCAAAAAACCCATTAACCGAAACGATAACAAGCGAGCCAACAGCCCTTTGCCACGAGCAAGATCGACAATAATCAGCATATAAAGCGGCATCATAAGCCCATGGCGTAAAAAATATTTATAAGGCTCCACTATATTGGGAATACAGCCAAGTGCGATCACCGCTATAAATGCTAGGTCCCCCCAAGCAAATTTATTGTGACAATCAGAAATACTGGCAGAATTAAACTTCGATAAACTCCAAATGCGACTTAACAACATCCCCGCCACAAAATGAGCCACCCAGAACACAGGGGTAGAGCCTACAAAAATCTGCCAAAACTGCTCAGGCTTAGCGCCCACCGGGAAATACAGCGCATATATACAGGTCGGTATTAGAGACAGAATAGGCAATGCCGCCAGTAGTATTATCATGTTGCGGCGGGATAATGCCGCAAGCCTAGGCATTAAAAATGGCATTAAAACGTACAAAAATACCAACGCGGATATGGTCCAGGTTGGCCAACTCCACACTGGGACCCAATCTGGATACCAGGCTTGTGTCAGTGTAAGCGTAGCCAAGGCACTCGATATTAATAGGGGCACACTGGCACCCTGAGATATTTGATAGCCTGCTGTTAGCGGGATTGTTAGCAATACCAATAGTATGTGTATTGGGTAGATCCGCGTCATACGCAACAGCCAAAATTGCTTTTTAGGCACGGCCAGCCTGCCGTCGGACGCCCAATAAATAAAGGCTAAAATAAACCCCGATAATAAAAAGAAGAAGCTGGTGGACATCCAGCCATTGGCTAAAAAAGTTTGTAGTGTTGCAGGTAATTGAGCCATATCGCTGAGCAGCGTTTTAAACCGCTCCTCTTTTGGCATGGCAAATATCACCCAGAGGTGGAAGCAGAAAATATGCATAATGGCAAAAAACCTCACCCCACTGAGCGCTGGCATATAGGAGGCATCAATCGCTCCTTGCTTGATTATCGACATAAACAATTCCTCTTACGGTTTAATTAGCGGTCTTTTCTATACACTCTAACAAAGCCACAAATAAATAACCCAGCAAATGCTGGGTTATTGGGGTAAAAATTTATCACCAATCAGGTTTACTCCCGCACCTCAATTCCCTGTGCTTTCATAAAAGCCTTCGCCTGGGGCACTGTATATTCACCAAAGTGAAAAATACTCGCGGCCAACACAGCATCGGCACCACCCTGAACAATGCCATCTACTAAATGCTGTAAATTACCCACCCCACCAGAGGCGATCACCGGCACCGCTACCGCATCGGCAATAGCGCGGGTAATCCCTAAATCAAAACCGCGCTTCATACCATCTTTATCCATGCTGGTTAATAATATTTCCCCGGCACCAAACTCCGTCATGCGCACAGCCCAGTCAACGGCATCTAAACCGGTGGGTTTGCGGCCGCCGTGGGTAAAAATTTCCCAGCGCACAGGCTCTCCAGCCATGCTGACTTTCTTACAATCAATCGCCACCACAATACATTGGGAGCCGAATTTTTCGGCAGCCTCTTGCACAAATTGTGGATTAAAAACAGCGGCGGAATTAATCGACACCTTGTCGGCACCTGCATTTAACATACGTCGAATATCGTCCAATGTACGAATGCCGCCACCAACGGTTAACGGAATAAACACTTCAGCGGCAATCGCTTCCACTGTGTGTACAGTGGTGTCGCGGGCCTCATGGCTGGCGGTAATGTCGAGAAAGGTAATTTCATCGGCGCCCTGCTCATTGTA
>JAXMGD010000009.1:0-83097 GCA_046347475.1 Marinagarivorans sp.
ACCAAGAATGGTAGTGTTGCGCGAATTTAATATAGCGGATGTTGCTCTTTTGAAGGAGCACCTAAACAATCCGAATGTCACCAGGTATCTCGCCACAAGTATACCTCAGCCTTATACAACTGAGGACGCCAGGTGGTGGATTAATGAAGGCAGTAAAGCTGGAATTGTCCGGGCCATTGAGTATAACGGTGCCCTTGTCGGCTCAGTTGGTGTGAACAGGAGGCAGTACGAATATTCAATGTCTGCAGAGATTGGATATTGGATAGCAGAGCCACACTGGGGTAAAGGTATTGCCACACACGCATTGCAGGAATTGTCGGCCTTCGTTTTTCAAACAACTGATATCGTCAGGCTTCAGGCACACGTGTTTGAGGGTAATCATGCGTCAGGCAGAGTATTAGAAAAGGCCGGATACAGATTGGAAGGTATTCTGCGAAAGGCGGTATTCAAGCACGGCATACTCATGGATGCCCGCTTATACGCTGTAGTCGTGTAGGGCGGGTTGTAACCCGCGCAGATTGCATTTTCGCTGAAGGTAATATCTGAAAGTAAATGAGTTTTAATTGTACGATCTTTTTTTGATTGGCTGGTGGTGTGCTGCGCAGGTTGCAACCCACCCAACATGGCTCAGGAGGTATGAATGAAATTTCCAACATTTGAAGATGACTTCTGGGAGTTGAGATCGGGTGAGAAATGTCATGCCGAGAATCCTGAATCCTTTTGGATTCCCAATGTTGAGGATCGACGCTCACTTAAAGTTGGCGATGCTGCAAAACTGATATTCGATATCGAAGGCGAAGATGAAGATGGCAAGATTGAGGTTCAAGGTGAGAGAATTTATGTGATCGTATCTGAGGTTCATCCAGGGTATTACATTGGAATTTTGGATTCACAACCAGCATGCATTGATCCTAAAGAGGGTTTTTACCTTGGGCTTGGTGTAGAAGTGCCATTCAAACCTGAACATGTAATTGATATTGATAGGCCGCCTCAAGAATATATTGATTGGCAGCTGGGGCAAAAGCCAGAAAAAATATGGCCAAGGTCGTAGCGTATTACAGTAATGTGGACCCCACAGTCCAGACCAATACCCGAATTAATTTAAGATAGAGCCGTTTCACTTGGAGCTGGCTGGCGCTGCCCCATTGAGTTCTGCGTAGAACTCGTTTTGCTCGTTGAGTATTTATTCACTATTGACGCTCCACCACCCTTAGCTGCCGAATACACGCTGGCAGGTGTCGCATAGTTCAGCGACTGGTGTGGTCGCGACCGGTTGTAATAATCAGAGTAATTGGTCAGCCCCACATATAATTCGGAGACAGTTGTATACCCCTTTAAATAAATGTCTTCGTATTTTACCGAGCGCCACAATCGCTCAACAAAAATATTATCAAGGGCTCTGCCTTTTCCGTCCATGCTAATTTTGACGTCGTGCTTTATTAATGCATCCGTAAATGCCTTACTGGTAAACTGCGCTCCTTGATCGCTGTTAAAAATGTCGGGTTTTCCGTAGCGTTCAATTGCCTTTTCTAAACACTCCACACAAAAATAATTATCCATTGAATTGGAAATCCGCCAGGATAAAACGCACCGACTATACCAATCGATCACGGCCGTCAGTTACATAAAACCCTGTTCCATACGTATATAGGTGATATCGGTGCTCCACACCTGATTCGGTTTTGTAACCACAACTCCGCGCAATAATTATGGGTAAATCTTATGTTCCGGATGCTTTTTGCTGGTGTTGGGTCCCGGAGCAATAGCCGCCAAACCCATCAGGCGCATTAATCGGCGCACGCGTTTTCGGTTAACAATCTGATGATGATTGTCCCTTAACCACAGCACCATTTTTCGTGAGCCGTAAAATGGGTATTGGGTGTAGCACTCATCTAATAATTTCATCAATGCCCGATCATCTTCAGGTACAGCGGATAAGCGTGCGTGTTCGTAAAATACGGATCGTGCTATGCCCAATAGCCTACATTGCTGACGGATTGAGAGCGAATTATCACCCTCTACCAGGTCGCAACGCTCACTTATAGATCGCTCAGCAATTTTTTTTTTTGAGAAAATCGACTTGCATGTTCAGCTCACCAATTTTTGCATACAAGGGTTCGGGATTGGTGGGCATCATCTCCGCCTTGGGGCCGCGCTTTATCCCTTCAAAAACTTGGCTTGCGTTGTCGAGCAACTCCTTTTTCCACTGATTAACCTGGGTTGGGTGCACGTTATAATGCTGTGCAATCTCGTTGATCGTCTTCAAACCCTTGATGGCGGCCAGTGCAACCTTTGCTTTGTCCGCGCTGCTGAACGTTTTTCGTTGCTGTGTCATGATAGTGCCTCTTTTGCTGGCTCTATTTTAAACTATGTCCGTGGTGTGGTCCGGAAAGTTGGTACCACTATAGCGAATGGGATTTAAATCCACATAGGCCATACAGGCAGCTAAGGCTTTTTCATCGCAAAGCGCTTGGCTTTTAAACCGCGCCTCCCAGAATTTGCCCGTGCAGTTGTCTTCCGAATTAGCTTGCCGAGAAATGGGCTCGTTCACTAACCGCATAAACCAACTGATACTGCTTAAATGCTCGCGCCATTGCGACAGCTTAGTGCTCACCGCATCCTGCTCTGCTTTATCCAGTGCATCACCACGTAAAAACTTTTGCGTAAGCACTGTACCTTTAAATAATTGATGCCAGCGCTCACACACCTCCCAATCCGCCCAGTTTAGGCTTTTGATTTTATTAATGTGCAGCACTAGATGATAATGGTTGGACATAATCGCATACGCGGCCACGTCTATAGCAAAGATCTGAGCCAGTGCTAAAATCCGATCTTCCAGCCACTGGCGGCGATGTTCAAAACACTGGCCCGTTGCTGAATCGGTACCGCACAGAAACGCGCGGCGTACACAGCGGGAGACGCAATGATAGTAGGGGGTGGCTTCTAGGGCGATTTGGTGTTTACGGGCTTTGGGCATATCAACCACCTTGTTGTGCTGTCTGAATATACAGGTTCAACTTTGTCTGTTCAAGGGTTGAGGTGGGTGTCCGGGCAAGGGTTCGTTATGATTCAACGCGTAAAGGCTCAACTTCAAATGGAAATCCCTATGAAACTCTAGGAGCATCTTTGCATAGAGTGGGAATTAAAACGACTAACGCAGAGGGATATCAATCTAAGGTTGGTATAGCGTTGAACAGGCATGAGATAACGCCTATTCGAACTACGCAAAACCTGCAGATCTCCCAAGATAATACAAATATAGAGTTATTATTTTCTGATGTAATACCCAATGCGGAACTCTATAACCAACTTATTCAAACACATCAACTAATGGGGTTAGCCCCGAAAGAAGGTAATATGTGGGTCGATATGCCTATCAGTAGCAATCCAGTTATTTATATTGCTGCGAATTCAACCGCAGTATCTGCATCAAAAAAACAAAATGATCAAAACCCTGTCCACAAGGTAGGTATATGTGAAAGTCTCGTTAATAACGGGCGTACTGTTAAAGATATATCTCCTACTACCCATATAGGTATGTTTTACTCGCGCTACATGGGCCATCCGATAGATGTGGACGTCAAAAAAGCAAAAGTCGTTATCGCATCACAGCCTAAACACGGAATTGTAGAGAAAACTAAATGGGGTAGTTATACCTATAGTGTTAATGAGGAATTCGCAGGTGTTGATACATTTACGATGGAAGTAACTACGGATAATGAAAAATTCATTTTGGTTTATTCTGTCCATGTTGTAGCGGATGACTCGACTGTTGCCCCCAACCAGCTCACTTATGATTTATGTAAACCATACATCAAAAAAATCTCCGATTCTTCCTCATCCAGCAATGGCCAAACTACCGTACTGTTCGGTGGTTTGTTGGAGAATCTTGACGATCTATTTGCAGGTTTCACGAATCTCCCCGGCACCAGCCTAGGCCAAACCACCGGCACTGGCCCAAATGCCATAATCACTCTAGACACCGACGCCGCCGGCTACGGCTGGTTTATTGACTCCACGCCGTTAAGTAACGACGAATTCCTCCCAACAGCCGACGCCAATATCTGGAAAGCCAAAGCCGGCAGTGCCGCCGAGGGCAAAATGGATATGCTCTCAGTACTGCTACATGAGTACGGCCACACCTTGGCCTGGAGCACAGCACCGCCGCCAGCGATGCCATGGCCGCTACCTTAAACGTTTGTTTACCAGCGAAGAGCTGGCCCAGTTGGATCGCCTGCGCATCACCTTTGGCGCCCAGGTGGCAAGCCTAAACAGCGACCCACTGACCCCCAATGTGCCGACCGGCACCCTTAGGACCTGAGAGCAGCCTGTTATTGGGCCTAAGCCTAGTGCGCCGCCGCACGGCGATGGACACAGGGGCGGATAACTTGACGCTGGCTAACCCAACGCTGAGCAATGGTAGCTTTGCGCACAATACCCAAAACCAAGCCACCGGCTGGACCACCAATGGCACCGTTACCTTCGGCGCAGCCGGTGCCGAGCTGCGCGAAACGCTTAACAACCAGGCGGCGCTACGCCAGGTATTTAGCCTTGGCGAGCACGACCGTTACCTGCGCTTTACCGTACAGAGCGACCTGCACCGCACAAGCAATGGCCCCGGCGATGCCTTTGAAGCGGCGCTGTTGGATGCCAACACCGGTGCGGCCCTGCGCTGTATTAAAGGCTTAGGCCACAGTGATGCCTTCTTAAACCAGCAGGTACCGGGCGCCCATTCGCTTCTGAATACCAGCGCAGATTTAGTGGTGACCGAAAACCTCGATGGCAGCCGCACCTATACGCTGGACCTGGCAGGCCTCAGCGCTGGTTCTGCCCTGGAGCTGTCGCTGGATTTGATTGGTTTTGTTGAGGCCGATAGCGCGGTGCGTATTAGCCATGTGCAATTACTGCCCGACCTTGAAGCCCTGGACGATATGCCAGCGGCCTAGAGGATGAGCCATTGACCATAAACGTACGCGCCAATGATCAGCTGGGTACCAGTACCGAGGTGCAAACGCTGCTAATCGCACCGCCCACGGTACCGCCAGCCTCTACAGCGACGGCAGCTTCACCTACAGTTCGGATGAAAGGCAGGTCGAGTCGACTACTCTTTCAGGCTCGTAGAACCGGGAGTTTAGTTATCGAACCAAGGGGGTGAAGTGGGAGCTGTGACCTTAAAAAACTTACTCAAGCTGCAACTGGGTAACATCAGAGACTGATTGGTGAAGTGAGGGTGAGGCGTGTTCAATACATGGCCTGGGGCTATGAATTACCGGGTGGTTTTTTGCGATTTCCCCGGATTTACTGGCCTGAAAGGGTGGTTGTCTCGCTGAAGAGCCCTAGGTTGCTGATAATTCCAATCGGTTATATTTTGACGCTTCGTTTATTCCAATGATAATATTTTTCAGCATTAAGAGCCAGTGTACAGGGTGCGGTCGTTAGGTGTTGGCGAGCCCCAATGTAACGCCTTGATACCTATCTCTTTTGTTTAAGATTTCTTAAATGTATCTTCGCTAAACCCGTCTGTGGGGCTTATTTCCGTGCGGTTGTGGAAGCCCTAGGACATTCAATCCCCCATGCGCTATTCATCTGCAGCAATTGTGGGCTGTTAATATTCTATGAAGGCAGACCACATGATCCTAGTCATCGATAACTACGATTCGTTTACCTACAACATAGTCCAATACCTATGGGAGTTGGGCGAGACAGTAGTGGTATTCAAAAATGATGAAATAAGCGTAGAGCAGATTCGTAGAGCAGCGCCAAAAATGGTTTTGCTCTCGCCTGGTCCAGGGTGTCCTGATGAGGCTGGAGTTTCGCTGGCGGTGGTGCAGCAGTTGGCAAAGGTGGTGCCTATTTTGGGCGTATGTCTTGGGCATCAAATTATCGCCCAGGCTTTTGGTGCGACGGTGGTTAAAGCGCAGGAGCCGATGCACGGTAAAACCTCTTTAATTTCCCATGATGGGCGAGGTATTTACGACGGGTTACCGGCAATTTTTAATGTGAATCGATACCACTCGCTAGCGGTGGACCCAGCAACCTTGCCCGAATGTCTCGAAATTAGCTCCTGGGTTGAACAACAAACGACGTCAACCACTGAGATGGGGATTGTGATGGGAATCAGGCATAGGCGTCTTCCCATCGAGGGGGTGCAGTTTCATCCCGAGTCTATTTTATCCGAGTACGGGCGGGAGATGCTGCGCAACTTTATTGCAACTTATTGTTGCGATTATGCGCCTGCTTGAGCGATTGCTCGATTTCATATTTAAGCTTTTAGCTCGAAACCAATATTGGCAAATAAAAATTGTTTAAAAACACAATTATTTGCACAAAAACTCCTTTTTCTTCACCCTCTACGCTTTGTACACGAGCTGATCATGTTTTCAAATACCGTAATACTCAAATCTCAATTGAGCGGGCTCGAAGGTTGGCTTTGTTTTAAAGACCCTGTCGAGATAATGTCAGCCGATACCCCAGCAGAAGTGGATCAAGTGCTAACGGATTTACAGGCTCGAGTCGATAGTGGTTTCTATGTGGCGGGTTATGTTAGTTATGAGGCGGCTAGCGGCATTGATCCGCAATTTCACGTAAATAATGCTACTGGTCAGCCAGTGTGTTGGTTTGGTGTTTATAAAGATTACCACGTGCTCGGGGTGCTTGCGCAAAACGCCGCCGAATTCACGGCCAACGGGCATGGTTTTGGTCAGATCGGTGCTGTTGCAGCATCCGTTGATGTCGATGAATACATAGAGACTATTGCTGAGATTAAACGGCAGATAGCCCTTGGTAATACCTATCAGGTTAACTACACGCTCAGACTGAACGCTCAATACGAAGGCGACCCCTGGGCATTATTTACCGCATTAGAGAGTATGCAAAACGGTGGCTACGCCGCTTACCTGAATACCGAGACCCATGCAATATGCTCGGCATCGCCGGAGCTTTTTTTCTCCATGAAGGACGGTGTGTTGCGCACAAAGCCAATGAAGGGAACCGTTAAAAAAGGTTCTAGCCGTGAGGAAAACGAGAGGAATAAAAATTGGCTTGCTGCCTCGGCAAAGAATCGAGCGGAGAATGTCATGATTGTTGACATGATACGCAACGATATTGGCCAGTTCGCGCATCCTGGCTCGGTAAGCGTTGATCAACTTTTTACGGTTGAAGAATATCCCACCGTTTACCAAATGACGTCTTCTGTGTCGGCGCGCTGTGATATAAAACCGCTTGAAGCATTTCGTAAGATGTTTCCCTGCGCTTCAATTACCGGTGCGCCCAAGGTTAAAACCATGGAAATTATTCGCAACTTAGAGTGCGGCCCAAGAGGGGTTTATACAGGTTCCATTGGATTTGTCGCACCAGATAACAGTGCCCAGTTTAACGTGGCTATACGCACTGCCGTGATTGATAAGCGAAACTCAACCTTAGAGTACGGCGTGGGTGGCGGTATCGTGTGGGATTCCTCTGCACTTGAGGAATTTAAAGAGTGCCAGGCGAAGTCCGCTATTTTGAAAAATCTTTCCACGCCGGACAATCTGCTGGAAACACTGTTGTGGGCTCCGGGCAGTGGGCTGTATCTTCTTAATCTACACCTGGAAAGGTTGAGCCGTTCGGCGAAAGCGCTTGGCTATCATTTTTCAGAACAATATTTTGCACATGTAATCAGCGAGCTGAATTTAAATCAATATAAAAAGCCGATGCGAGTCAGGGCCGAGCTTTGGCAAGACGGCGAGCTTCGGTGTGAAGTTGTTCCGCTCAATTCGATGGTTGGAAATTTAGTTGGGTTTGCGCAAGCTGAGCTTCTCAAAGGCTCTGTTTCTGCTCATAAAATGACGCGGCGCGCACTTTATCATTCAGCCTTAAATGCCCATCCTGAATTTCACGATTTAATTCTTTGCTGCCCTGAAGGGGCTATTACCGAATCCTGTTTTGCCAATGTTGTAGTCAAAATTGGTAATGAGCATTGCACCCCACCGTTGAGTTCCGGTTTGATTGCAGGTGTATTTAGGAAAATGCTTCTGGATACTGGGCTTGTTCGTGAGCGGGAAATTACCCGGCAAGAGCTGGTTGCTGCAAGTGACGTCTATTTAATTAACTCCGTTCGCGGTTGGATGAAACTCAAGCCTGAGTTGGATAATTTTTCCTATCGAGTGATGAGTGAATGTGTCTACGAATTGCCGCAGGGTTATTAACCCGGCGACATTTAGTGTTGGGTTAATAAGTGCTGCATGGATGCAGCACCTTCGGCCTAAGGCGCCGCGAGCCCCGCTAAAACAAGCAGATCCACGTATCTGCGCCCGTTTTAGCGGGGCGATGACAAAATAGATCGGGACGATCTATTTTGTCGCCGGGTTAATAATAGAAAGCGGATATTGCTTGAAGATGCTCTGTTAATTCTAAATTTTGCTTTGTTCAAAAACATCCGAGTGCCTCCCTGAAGCGCAGGCGAAGGCTCCATGCCTGCGTTGGTTTTGAAAAAAGTCAAAACCTGTAATTAATTGGCGACTCTGTAAAGGGTTAATGTCCATTCTTAGTGGTGTAGTAGACCAATTTTAATTCTAGATACATAAATAGTACCAAAGTGGTGAATGTGATGGGGCAGGGTGGTTCGCTAGAGCTGTTAAAAGAGAAGTTAAAAGCGCTTCCTAAAGATAAGGTTTTGGCTCTTAAAAAACGCCTTGCCGAAATGGGCATCAGTATTGAGTTTAATGGGCTTGCGCTTAGCCCCATTGATAGAAAACTTTTACTACCTGCATCCTATGTACAGCACCGCCTATGGTTTTCCAATCTGCGCAATGAGCAAGGCGATGCAACGTACAACCTGCCAGTTGCCGTCAGGTTGGCGGGTGTTTTAAATGTGGGTGCGCTTGCGGCTGCGTACCAATATGTCGTTAGCCGGCACGAAACCTTGCGCACGACTTTTGCGGTACACGATGGTGAAATTATTCAAGTAATTCACGATCACCCGCTGAGTTTGCGCGTGCGCGCTGTAAATGAAAGCGCCATCAAACAGGAAGTGAAGGATCATGCCATGGCTCGTTTTGATCTTGAAAAAGGCCCGTTAATTAAAGCGGATTTGCTGCAGATCAGCGCTACCGATAACCTCTTGTTAATTAACATACACCACATTATTTCAGATGGTTGGTCGCAAGGATCGCTATTGTTGCCGGAACTGTTTGCCGCCTACCAGGCCATTGAGCAGGGCACACAGGTGGACTTGCCCGCCCTGTCGGTGCAATACGCCGACTATGCGTACTGGCAAAAACAGCAGGATATGTCTGCTCATTTGGCCTATTGGAAAGGCCAATTGGCCGGGTACGATGACGGCGTATTAATCCCCACCGACTTTCCCCGCGAAGGTGCAGCGGGCAGCCGAGTGAAGTTGCTCACCCGGCACTATAGCCTGGAGTTTTCCCAGCAGTTAGAACGCTTCAGCCGGGCGCACGGCAGCACGTTATTTATGACCTTGCTGGCAGGTTTCGCGGTGGTGCTGCACCGTTACACTGACTTGCGGGATATGTGTATTGGCGTCACCACAGCGGGCCGCACTATGCCGCAGCTGGAGCCGCTTATTGGCTTTTTCATTAATATTTTGCCTCTGCGAATTTACCTGTCCGACTGCATGAGTGTGCAGGATTTGATGGCGGCGGTTCGGCAGACGACCCTGGACGCGTTTGATCATCAGGATCTTCCGTTCGAGCATCTGCTTAACGAAATGACGGCCTCGGGCAGCACGCGGGCAGGCTCTTTAGTACCTTTAATCTTGCGCCATCAAAACTTTCCGCGCATAAAAGTAGAAGACGTTCTACCCAGTGGCTTGCAGCGCACAACACTGATGGCTGCGGACGATGAAGATGAAGCGCTCGAAATGGCCGCCAAGTGTGAAATCGATTTCGCCTTCTACGGCGGTGGCGATCAGCCGCTGGAGCTGCTTGCCGAATACGATGCGGATCTGTTTCAGCGGGCGAGTATCGAGCGCTTGCTGCAGCACCTTGATCACATCTTGCAGGCCATGATGGATAACAGCGATCAGCGCTTGAGCGAGCTACCTTTGTACGGTGAGCAGGAGCGGCAAGCCTTACTCAATGAAGGTCATGGCCGCAGGCTTGAGCGCGGGCTGGATCCGGCGGCCCATGTGGTTGCGCAATTTGAACGGCACGCGGCGGCGGCAGCGGCGGACAAGGTGGCCTGCTACGCGCTGGCGCGCAGCATTAGTTACGGTGAGCTAAATACCCAGGCAAACCGTTTGGCCCACTATTTAATTGAGCGGGGTGTGGGGCCTGAGTCGGTGGTCGGCGTGTATCTGGAGCGCTCCATCGAAACCCTTGTGGCACTGCTGGCGATTTTCAAAGCGGGCGGCGCCTATGTTCCCCTGGATGTGCATTACCCCCAACACTACCTCGAGTTAATGATCAACAGCGCCGGGTTGTCGCAGATTCTGTGCAATGGGGCAACGCAAACTGCGCTGCCACCGGTGGCGGTGGAAACCCTCAATATCGACACCCTGGCGGATGTTCTGGCGGCACAACCTCAGGTGAATCCAGGGCGGGATCTAGCCCCCGATCAACTGGCCTATGTGCTGTATACCTCGGGTTCGACCGGCACGCCCAAGGGGGTTGAAGTTCCGCACGCGCAGCTCACCAACTGCCTGCAAAATTACTGTGCGCAATACCCCCTTGAGGCAGATGAACGGGTCGCGCAACGCACCACCACAGCCTTTGCCGTCTCGGTCAAAGAATTATTTGCGGCGTTAATATCCGGTGCCTCGGTGGTGATTCTGGCGGACGAGATCAGCAAAGACCCGGCCCGTTTGGCCGCCGCGATTGGGAACTACGCCGTCACCCGCCTGAGTATTGTTCCCTCCCATCTGGAAGCACTGCTTGGCAGCGGGATTGCCGCTTCGCTTACGGGTTTGCGCTACTGCATTACGGCGGGGGAGCCGTTACCGAAAAATCTGGTTGACCGCTTCAAACAATTATTGCCGCGCACGCGATTGTTAAATAACTACGGCTGTACCGAGTTCAACGATATTACCTACCAGGATGTGTTGGCGCTGGAAGGGGATTACCAATTTGTACCGGTCGGTTTTCCAATTGCCAATACCGAAGTTTATGTGTTGGACGCGCAGCTGCGGCCGGTGCCGGTCGGGGTTCCCGGCGAGTTGTGTGTGGCGGGGCAGAGCCTGCCGAGGGGCTATCGCGGGCGGCCCGATCTGACAGCGGAAAAATTTATCACTCACCCGTTTTCATCTCGGCCCGGTGCGCGTCTGTTTAAAACCGGTGACCAGGTCAAGCGCCTGCCCGATGGTGCCCTGGAGTTTCTTGGACGGCAGGATTTTCAGATTAAAGTCCGGGGGTTCCGTGTTGACGCCCGGCAGGTTGAATATGTGATGAGCCGTTATCCCGGCGTCGCACTGTCCATCGCCAGTCACTGGGTGGAGGGTGATCAGTTGGTGGGGTACTTTACCGAGCAGCCGGGAAACTCCGTTGATAGGCTGCACTTAAAGCGTTATTTGGGCGGACGCTTGCCGGGTTATATGGTGCCGGATGTGCTGGTGCGGCTGGAGAGTTTGCCGCGGTTGCCCAACGGCAAGGTGGATCGCCGCAACCTGCCGCCGCCCACCTCGCTGGTGAATAGCGACCAGTATGTCCCACCGGCAACCACAACGGAAAAAGCCTTGGCGTTAATTTGGGCGAAAGTATTGAACCTGCCCGCGGAGAAAATTGGCCGCGACGATAACTTTTTTGATCTGGGCGGGCATTCGTTGAGTGCCATGCGGCTGCTTGCTACCTTGAAAAATGACTTTTTATATAGCTGTTCTCTTAAGGATTTTTTTGATTTAAGCGACCTTAAACAATTATCCCAAAGTGTTGATGACAGAATTGAGCTGGTGCTCAGTCTAATTGCCGATATTTAATGGCGCGGCTGCCAGTGATTATGGTTTGCGATTGGCGTATTTTTCTTTCGCCTGTTTATACCATTCGATACTGAACCACAGGCGGCTATCCTGCAGAGCTGGATCTTTGTGTAGATCTGGGTTTTCGATGGATAAAATACGCCGCTGTTCTAGGTTGAGCTGCGTGAGTTGGTCGCCATAGGTTGAAAAAAACCATTGATCAAAACTGCCGTCTTCAATGCTTTTCATTAAGCCGCGCTCTAACGCTTTTTGCAGGCGCGGATTGTTTTTGGCTACAAAAAAATAATAAGCCGCTGGGTAGCGCAGAAGAAGATTTTTTTCGATGCTCAAGCCCTGGCTGCTCGGTTCTTTTTGTTCGGCAATAATTTCAAAAATGGAGCGAGGAAACAACTGCGCGCGCCCCATGGATACCATTTTAAATAACCCGGCCCAATTGGGCGCTCGTTCTACCAAAAAACCATTTTTTTGCAGAATATCCGAATCGGCCCAATCGTGGCCCTGCACAAAAATTAATGGGCGCAGGTCATGGATGTTATTGACCTGATCAAAACGTGCCTGATCACCCGCGCGAATGAAAAAGGCGCGCCAGCCGATAACCCCTTTGCATAAAGGGATGCGCACGGGTAATAACTCCTGTTCGCGCTCGGCGGTGGTATTCATCCAATGCACATCATATTGGTTGGATTGCAACAGCAAAACGCTGCGCCGTTCGCTGTATTCAGAGAAATCCACGTTGATTAATTTATAGGCCTCACCCGAGCGGTCCAGTGCCATACGTAAAAGGGTGACAAAATAAACATCCCGTTTGGCGAAATAGGGGTGTTGTATGGAGGGATAACGCACCAGCATTTCCTGTGCAGCAATGGGCCAAGCCGCTAAAAAAAAGCTGAGTGCAATAATAAATCTACCCATTGTGAATAAGCCCTGCTGTTCTTTTGGACTGTTGACAATGCCTGGCCTGTTTGAATGTTTGTGCGTGTTTGTTATGTCGCATTGAATAGTCGTTAAGCTCTGATGAATTCGTGCTGGTGGGTACATTCACTGTAGGCTAAATACCGCCACAGGGCCCTGCTGGTGTTTTCTGTTACGGCAAATTAACTGAGGTTTGCGTTATATACTATTTTATATCAGAGGTGAATTTCTGCCCATTATTTACAGCCCAGAAGTGCTTTACAGCTTGTTGAAATACGTTGGCTGCGAAGGTATGGCAAGGCAAATTTGGCGAAAAAACCGGACGACTGCATGGATGGAGAAGGTTGAGCAATTGCCGAGTTTACTCGGAGTAAATGAGGATTTTTTCGCCAAATTTAACGCCGCCAGACCTATTAAGGTAGTAGTTCAACACGCTGTTAGGGCCCATTTATATGGCCAGTTGCGACCATAGCCGTGTGCGCCTCGTCCAACTAGCCTCAGTTAAGCGTTGCTAGCGCCTATTGCAACATGGGTTTAGGGGATTAAGTGCTGGGGATTAAGTGCTCTGGTCATGTGCGGCTCATACGAGAGTGTCTTTTCATGGGGGCTCCTGTCGGTGGTTTTAATACACCCCTTATGTTTTGGCTGGGCTTGCTCAATCGGTGATGGCGCATGTGCCCCGCTGAGTCTTGTGCAGCGAGTAAAGACTGTTGTGCTCAGGGCTTAAAGCTGCAGCGTTAATTATCTTATAAAGTGTGGCCGCCTATTTTGATTGAGCGTTGCTCATGGTCGTGTTCTGGGCCGAAAGCCTGTTATTTGGCTGCTAAATCAACCTACAGCGTTTATACTCGCTGAGTACCTGGGCCCTGCATGTGTTTTGTTAGCAGATTCTTATGCGCTTGGGCGGCGCACCTGCCTTGTGGTGTTTACTACTATTTCACAGAGTGTCAATCTCAACACCTACGGAGGGTAAGACTGCAGATGGTACGGGTTAAAACTACTTCTTTGGCGGCACGCTTATTACAGGTGGTTTTAGCAATTTACTTAAGCCTCGCTCTGGTATTAACCACCGGGCAGTTGGCGTTAGAGTATCAAAATGAAAAAACCCGCTTGACTCAGGAAGTGGAGAATATCGCCACTACCTTTGCGCCCATTATTTCTAAATCCCTCTGGAACGTCGATGAAGAGCAAACCCGAGTTACCCTGCAGGGTGTATTGGGTATTAATTACGACGTATTGAGCGTTAAACTGCTGGATGTCAGCGGTGAGGTGTTGCACGAATTTGCGCCCACAAAAGAAAAGCATTCGTTGTTCTCTGATTGGCCCTTGTTGCACCAGCTTACCAAGCCCTTCTTAGAAACCTACTTGTTTCAGTACGATTTGTATTACGCCGGTGGATTTACCAATAACCAGAGAATTGGTTCTCTGCAGTTAAGCAGTAATTCCGATGTGATTCTAAATCGTGCGGCGCGAACTTTTTTTATCACCGTCGTGAGCGCTGCGTTTAAAACAGCTCTTTTGTCGTTAATCTTTTATTTTATTTTGCGCATTATGGTTGGCAGGCCCTTAATGCGAATTACCAGCGTTATGCAGGGCATCACTGCGGAGAATGGCGCCTTGGCGCCCAGTGTGGATGCGGCATTGCTCGAACGCTCCGACGAATTGGGCGGTATGGTGCGCACCTTTGATGAAATGACCCGCGCCCTTAAGCGTAAAGACGAGGCATTAAATTCGTATTCCCTTGAATTGGAAGCCAAGGTGCATGAGCGCACCTTGCAATTGGAACGCGCCTCCCAGGCTAAGAGTGAATTTTTAGCCTCCGTCAGCCATGAAATACGCACGCCTATGAATGGCGTGATTGGTTTGGCACATTTATTATCGGAAACCGACCTTAATCCGCTGCAGCGGCAATACGTGACGACTATTGAGCAATCAGGTGAAACGCTCACTAAATTAATTAATGAAATATTGGATCACTTAAAATTAGAGTCCAATAAAATTGAGTTGGAAATAACGCCCATTCAACCGGAAACCCTGGTGCATGAAAGCGCAGCGCTGTTTTTGCGCCAGGCGCGCCAAGCCAATATTGAAGTAGTAATTGCCTATGCGCCTGAATGCCCGGCGGTATTATTGGGCGATGCCGTGCGGTTGCGTCAGGTGTTGGTGAACTTACTGGGCAATGCCTTTAAATTTACTCAGCAGGGGCGAATCAGTTTGCAGGTTGAACCTGTGAAGGCCCGTGATGGAGCCGCTGAGGATGCGCTGTTATTTTCCATACACGACTCAGGCATTGGAATCGACGCAGCCCAAATACAGCGGTTATTTAAACCTTTTAGCCAGGCGGACAGTTCCACCACACGCCGATACGGTGGCACAGGTTTGGGGCTGGCGATATGCAAACAATTAGTGGAGCTTATGGGCGGGCGTATTGGCGTGGAGAGCCAGCCGGGGGAGGGCTCTACATTTTGGTTCACTCTGCCGGTGCGCGCCGTTACGGAAACCTCGCCAACAGGGGGTGTGTTTGAGGCGCCCTTGGGTGTTTATTTAATTGCCGACGGCTCGCCTTATGAAGCCCAGTGTGTAGCGCTGTTGCAGCACCGAAATATCCCGGTACATCATCTGCCTGACCACGCAGCCTTAATTAATCATGTGCCTGCGCAGGCGCCGCGCCAGGTGGCCATAATTATGGCCCACTGCGCCCAGCAGGATCGCGGCCCTCAGTATTTAACCGAATTAATTCAGCAGGTGCGCCGCCGCTGTGATATTTCACTGCTCATCATGGCGCCTGAATATTGTGCGCAATTTGTTGCGCATTTAGATGCCGCCATGAGTTTATTGGTAACGCCTTGTACCAATACTGCTTTTTATAAATGTCTTAGTCAGTTAGCGATGGGGATTCCCACGGCGCAGGAGGTTGCTGTGCCCACAAAAACCTACCCGAATTTTAGTGCGCTTAGGGTATTGGTGGCGGAGGATAATCCGGTGAATCAGATGGTGATTTGTGGGTTGTTAAAAAAATATTTGATTGAACCGGCAGTAGTGGAAAATGGCCGCGCCGCGGTGGACTACTGTCATGATCATCCGCACGCGGTGGATTTAATTTTAATGGATGGTGAGATGCCTGTGCTGGATGGTTGGCAAGCCGCGCAACAGATTCGCGGTGCTGATGCCCGCCGCAGCAACGGCAAGCCGATCATGATTACCGCAATGACCGCCCATGTGTTAGAGCAATTTGCCGATAACATAGCCCAGCACGGTATGGATAATGTGTTGAGCAAGCCCACCAAACCCGCTGATTTAGAAGCCATATTGCGCGAGTGTTTTGCCCTTGGGGGCTATAACGCATAGGGTTTTACTCTGATTATCGCAAGTGGGCTTTTAGTGAGGTAATGTTTGGTGGTGGGATAAGGTGAGAGCGCTTCTGATTAATGGCATGTTTTGCTTTTTACAAAACTGTCGCGCGCATGGAGCCTGCGCTGGGCCATGGAGAATTGTTCGGGCGTTTTTGATAAAAACTAAGAGTGGAATTTATCTGGCTATACTTAAAATTTTTTTTGGACCAATAGGACATTAATTATGAGTGATAATATTTACACGCCACCTAAGGCTGCGCCGCTGCCTGCGGGTTTTGGTGGGAATCAGCCGCATTTTTATGCTGTGGCAACAAAAAAATGCGCGGTGTTATTTTTTATAACGGTGGGAATGTACATGGTTTACTGGATGTATAAAAACTGGAGCCAGTATAAAGCGGCTACCGGTGCCACCATTATGCCGGCCATGCGCGGGATTTTTTCGGTGTTTTACATCCACTCTTTATTTGATGCGGTGCAGACAAAGCTTGAGCAGGATGGGCGGGCGGTGGAGTGGGAACCTAAAGCCTTGGCCACGGGGTTGGTTATTTTAGTGGTGCTCTCTAATGTATTGAGTATGGTGGGCAATAGATTATTTCACTCCTCGTTAATGGATTATGTTTCATTCATTTTAATAATTCCGATGGGTATGCAGATTTTAAAGGCCCAAAAGGTGATTAATATTGCCTGCGGTGATGAATCCGGTGCAGGCAATAGTCGCTTTACGGCAGCTAATTGGGTGTGGCTTTTGTTGGGCGGGTTATTGTGGCTGTTGATCGCCATGGGTATCTTCATGGAGGCCCCTGCTGCTTAAGTCTTCGGCCTCTAAAATCTTGGGCGTGATTTAACGCGCCCGGATTTTTTTATGTCGTTATTCCTGTGGTTAGGTTAGCTGTTAGGGCTAATACCAAGTGGCCTAACCAACCCCTCGTTGTCTTCGCGCGCGAACCCGCCAGCCGTTTAATGCGCTGTTTGCGTCGGCGGGCAGGCGTTAAAGGTGATGCGCACGCACAAGCCGCCTAGGCGTTCATCCGTATCGAGGCTGATGTTGGCTTTGTGCCAACTGGCGATGCGCTCGGCGATGGCAAGGCCCATGCCGTGGCCGTGGGGGCCGCTGGCGCTGCCGCGCACAAAGGGTTTTAACACGGCTGAGCGGTCCTGCAGCGGAATACCCGGGCCGTCGTCGCTGATGCTCAATTCCACCGTCTGTTTGTGCCGCACCGTTCGCAGGCAAATGTGCTGCCGGCCGTAGCGCTCCGCGTTGCTTAGCAGGTTGTTGATCAGCATGCTGAGGTAGTGTTTGTCCCCCTCGATCCAGGCTGCCTCGGGGCACAGTTCACGCTGTAGTTGGTGCCTGCCGCCGACCAATTGATCCCACAGGGGGGCTACCAGGTGGTTAAGGTTGAGGGGCTGCATATCCAGTTTGATATGCCCCTCTTCGAGCTTGGCATAGTCTAAGAGGCGGTTAATTAGCGCTTCCATGGCCGCTAGATCCTGCCCTATGCGCGCTAAATAGCGGGCTGATTGCTCTGCGCTTTGGCTTTCTTCGAGCATTTCAAAGCCAAAGCGCAGGCGGGCGATTGGGGTTTTAAGGTCGTGGGAAACGGCCCGGCTGAGCAGGCGGTTGTCCGCTAACAGGCTTTGCACCTGTTCGGCCATCTGATTAAAGGCGACCTCCAAGGAGCCGATGTAGGACCAGCGGCTCGGCTGCAAGCGGGCGTTTAGATCCCCGGCGCCAAAGGCGCGGGCTGATTCCTGCAGCAGCATGAGGCGCCGCACCAAGGGATAAAGGCACAGCAACAGAATCATAATCAGCCCTGAGTAAAAGGCTAGGGTGAGCGTGATACTGGTTTGCTCGTCTGTGTTACCGAGGCTGTCTACCGTCAGCGTCAGCACCGCTTGGCGATGGGGTAAAAAATAATTAATCAGCAGGTGGCGGTTATCCTCCAGCACAACCGCCTCGCCGCTGAGCAGTGCGGTGCGCAGATGGGCCGGTAGGGGTAATTCCGCTTCATCACTCAGGCTTAGCGCCACCGGCCCGTTGTTTGGCCAGTGGTTAATAAACGCTGGAGCATCGGCGGCGTCCAGGCTTTTAGCCAGTTGGTGGCCGAGGGTGATGTAGGCGGAGTCGGCCCGGCTGCCGGGTTGGTCGAGCTGGGAGTACACCTGAGAAATCAACCAGCCCAGGCCTACCACCGCCATAACCACTACGGACACCAGGGAGACTAATAAGCCGCGCATAAGGGGCTTACCAAGCGTCGGGCGCAAACAGGTAGCCGCGCCCCCACACCGTTTTGATTTTGCTTGGCGCCTCCGCGCTGTCGCCGAGTTTTTTGCGCAGCCGGGAGATTCGGATATCCACTGAGCGGTCAAAGCCGTCGTACTCTATGCCGCGCAGTTGGCTGACGAGCTCGGTGCGGCTGACCACTTCACCGGCTCGGCAGGCTAACAGCCAGAGCACATCAAATTCGTGGGGGCTAATCTCCAGGGGGGCGCCAGCTAAGCTTACGGATTTGGACGGTGCATCGATAAACAAGCGGCCAAAACTGCGGCTGCTGTCGGGGCTTGCGGCGGGTTCGCGGCGTAAAAGCGCCTTGATGCGCGCCAGCAGAACGCGGGGTTTTACCGGTTTGGTGATGTAGTCATCGGCCCCTAGCTCCAGGCCCAAGACTTCATCCACTTCATCGCCGGAGGCCGTCATCATCAGGATGGGTTTGGCGAAGAATTGCCGCACTTCCTTGCAAACATCAAAGCCGTTTTTTTCCGGCAGCATTACATCCAATACCACCAAATCCGGCCGCTCTTGGGCAATGCGCGTTACGGCGAGGGAGCCGGTGGTGGCAAGGCTTACGCGGTAGTTGTGTTGGCTTAGGTAATCGCAAATCCACTCCGCCAGGGAGGTATCGTCCTCGACCACCAGTATGTGTTCGTGTGTTGTCATCTATCGCTTGGCCGGTGTGTTGGGATGAATAGGGGGCGCTTGCGCGGCGAGCTCATCGGGATTGCTCAGTTAAAAAAGCCGCCAACCGCTGCTGTCTCGGTGGCCGGAGGTGTATACCCAGGCCACCACCAAATCCAGCTGCGCCAGGGTATCGCCCGCTGGTGTGCGAATCAAAAACTGCTGGCTTTGTTCACCGACAAATTCGTACTGAAAGGGCGGCGCGCCCGCGCCCTGCCAGCAGTGTAAGGGCCTGTGTTCACCCTCGGCAAAGAGGCAGAAATCGCCCGTTGAGGGGGTGCGCCAATAAAAGTTAAGGGTTTGGTAGCAGGCTTGTCCTTTGCGCAGGGCGATGCATTTATTGGGCTTGGCCGTTAGTTGCGCGGCGCTATCCTCTTGGGCACACAGGCGGCCCGTGATAAAGCTCGCCACAAGCAGGCTTGCGATAAAAAGACTAAAACGCATAACTGACCGTAGCCGCTAAAACCAGTGCGTGGTTTTCATCCATCAGTGGACTGCGGGCGACTTTGTCGGGCAGGGCGGAATAGCGCAGGTAGGTGCGGCCTACCCAGTGGGCGCTGATCGGGTAGGTGACGCCTACTTCCCCCGAGCGGTAGACCGAGCCCTCTGCCTCATAGGCTGGGAAGCGGCGGGTGGCCTCTTGGGGCGACACGCCGATCCAATAATTAGCGGCTTTGTTCGATAACCAGTCGGCACTGAACACTGCGTGGAAATTCCAATTGCGGTATTGCCAGCTTTGCCCAACGCGCATGGAGGCGGCGGCGCCGTGTTCGCCGCTGACATCGCCCACCCAGCGCAATTGCAGGATGGTGTTGGCAAAATAACCGGTGATGCGCGTGCCGGTGCCGATAAACACCCGCGAGCGCTGAATTAACTGCAAATCTTTTTGCCGTTCAGGATCATCACTGGTGCGATCATCGTTGCTGGGCTCGCCAAACAGGTTGACCGCCAGCAGATCCACCGCCCAGTGTTCGCTATCCCAGAGGCTAAAGCCTAGGTTGAGCCCATCGTAGGTAGCGTCGGCCAATTCAATAAAGGCGCCTCGGTAGCGATAGGCACCGCTGGCGAATAATGAGGGGCAGATGTTGTGGCTATCGCAATCATCGCGCTCAGCCAGAAAGGGATCCACCACGTAGGCTGCGCCCATGCTTAATTCAAAATAACCACCGTCTGAGTGGTTGGGGCCGGTGCCACTGCCGCGTAGATCGCGGGCTATATCTTCAGCCTGTAAACATGGGCACAAGAGCCCTAATAGCGGGGCGACAAGACGCGGCAACATCATAGGGTGTGCTCATGGAATAAAGTGAACATGGTGCGGAAATCTCGGAACATTAGCCTGGAAAAAATAGCCTTGAACAAAAAGTTTTGAGTAAGTGGCCTGAAATAAATGGCCCTGAGTAAATAGCGTGTACTAAATCGCGCCTGGCTATTCGGCGGCGCCCAAGGCCGTTATTGTGCACGCAGGCTGTTAAGCCGCACGCATTCTGCGCTATGGCGCAAGCCTGGCGGCAGCTTAACAGATGCAGGGGTGTTTGTTAGGGGCGGCACCAGCTGCTCGTTGAAATACTACCTTGCTAGGTCTAGGGGCGTTAAATGGGGTGAAAAAATCCTTGTTTACTGCGTGCAAACTGTGTTTTTTTTGTCAAATTTGCCTTACCAGACTGCCGCCAACTTTTTCCACTCGCTGCTAAATACGTTATTAATCTCGCAACCGCTTAAGTCATCGGTGCGCCATCCTGGCTGCACTCATTAATTCAGCACTCAAAGCCGCCGGATTAATATTGGAAACCTCTGATTAATTCTGCGTTTTGAAACAGTAAACGCTGGAATTGATCAGCGGCGCTCTCACATTAAAACGTCATGGATACTCCCACCGATGGCAGTATGCCCATTTCGCGGGTTTCCTCTAATTTTAAAGCGCCTGTTTTATTAACCTCATCGTAATTTAAATCAACGTGGGTCACGTTGCGATGATTCAATGCATTAATTACATCCACATAAAAACTACCGGGGTAACCCCAAAATTGGGTTTTGTGTTCCATGCGCAGATCCAAACGCGAATAAATCGGTAGGCGGTCTTGATAGGCTTCACCATACACAGGCACATAACGGCCAGGGAAATTAGGGTTTTCCCGCACGCCGATTATTTTGGTATTTGCCTCACCACTTTTAGCGCTAAAGCGAAATCCTGCACTCCAGGCATCATTAAATTGATAATTGCCCACCAGGTTAAAAACCAACGGCGTATCTAAGTTGTAAGTGCGGGTTTGGCCTGTGCGCAAATTGGTGCGCTCGCTTTGGGACCAGCTCAGCGACATCCAGCCGTACCAATGATCATCCCGCTCACGGTTCAACATAAATTCCACACCTTTTGCATCACCTTTAATATCGTTGCTGTAATAAAGCGACGCATCCGGTTGGCTTTTGTCCAGCGCCAAAGGTAATTGGGTGAGTTTTTTCTGGTAGCCTTCCAGGCTCCAATTCCAATGCTCGGCAACATCACCTTTTAATCCAAGGGTAAAATGATCCGCCTGGGGCGATTTTAACTCTGGATTGCCCACCAAAGGCATAACCGTATCTAAATCTGGAAATCGATCATAACGGCCGGCTGATGCGGTTAAGGCCAGGGATTTAATCATCTGCCAGGTCAGCGCTCCGCGCGGGTGGAGAAAATGTTCCTGAGTAAAATCGTTGTGATTCTGTTGCAGTCCTAAATCCAGATTTAACGCATCGGTGACTTGCCAATTATCCGTGAGGTAGACCATTTGATAATTCACCTCCACCGAGCGGCTACCTTCGATCAGTCCGCGCCGGTCCAAATCACAATCCGGTTCGAATTCGGTACAGACTATGAGCACCGTGCGCACACGATATTGATAGTCATAGCGATTTAATTCACTGCCGAGCGTTACATGGTGGGCGCCAAGGGGTTGGCTAACGGCGGCGCGCAGGAGCGTGTTGGTGAAATCTGTGCGGAAAAAATAGCCATCACCCCAGGTAATAGTGTCGGTATTATTATTCTGCGCTACCGCCAGTTGACTTGTGCCACCGCTGGCAAAGGTGTGTTGCCAGCGCGCACCTTGGGTGTCAAATCCTTTATCAATTTTGGCGAGCCCGGCAAAGTCAGGATTGCGAGCGGTAAAATTATTGGTATCGGCTACATCCGCTTCAACGCCGTCGTTAGCACCGGCTAAAGTTAGTGTAAATTGGTCTTGGGGGCTTGGGTCCCAGACATATTTAAATTGATAATCACCATCGGAAGGTGGTGCCTCGATGCGAATACCGTCATCATTAGGTTTATCTTCTTTGCTCAACAAATATTGCAACATGCCTTGCCGCGCAGAAAAATAAAACGCTGATTGTTCCGTTGCTGCACCTTCGAGAAAAATACCCGCTCGCAGAAAAGAAAGATTTACCCGTGTGGATAAATCCTGGTGACGCGGATCGCGCAGGCGAATATCAAAAATGGCTCCTGTTGCATTGGAGTAGGGTGCACCAAAACCCGCGGCGAATAATTGAAAATCGTGGATGACATTGTCGTCTAAAATCGAGGTGTTAAAATCATGAAAAATATAACCGGCGGGTAAGCCGTCAATGTAATAACGATTATCACTGGGGGATGAACCGCGCACCGCAGGCGCGCCACCTTCGGCGGGTGTTACTACCCCCGGCAGCGCGGTAATTGCCCCTAAGGGGTCTCCTAACGAGCCCGGCATACTGACGAGTTTTTCAGTGTTTTCGGTAATTTCCGTGTGCGAACCTTTGCGGCTGCCTAATACCAATACTTCTTCAACTCGGTTATCAGCATCGGTTTTCAATGCCGTAGCAGCCTGAGAAGGCTGGGCCAAGGGTACAACTAAGGTGGCCGCTAAGGCTAAACGGCGCAGGGTACTATTCATGTCAGGCTCCTAAATTAATTCCGAAACCCAGGGAGAATGACCACAGCTCCAGGGCTTTAAGGCGGGGTTATTTAACCAAAATTCTCGTCACCAAGTCGTAACAGGGAAAGGGCGCTTGTATCGGTTTGTAACAGAATGTATCTGAGCGGATTTATTGACGGCGTCTTCCGCAAATTCAATTTTCGCGCGGACGGCGGCTTGGATGCAGAAGCTAGGGCGGCGCCCGCCTAAATGGATTGAGGCGTTAGAACGACGCAGTAGCCAAAGTCGAGGAGCCAAAGTCGAAAATGCCCAGTGATCAACACTAAAATTGAATTTCCGCAGGCGCCCTAAAGTGTGTAGGTATTCAATAAACCTAAAAAATCTGAGTGGTAAAAGTGGGCGGAATTTAATTGACCAAGGTTTTATACTACCTAGGCACCAGCAATGAATACACATCATTTCAGACACGCCGTGAATACATCCTTATAGGCTCGTCAAAAAAGCCCCTCTTTTTGACGGTCTGAAATGCTGTGTATTCATTGCTTCCGTACAGCTAGTATAAGGCGTTGTTTGCAAGGGGTGCTAAGCCTCTGAAAGGGGCACGGATTATTATTTTGTCGAGAAAATAATTAAAGACCGCTCAGTCGCTGCAAGGCTCGTTAACTAAGCACTGTGTGCGGTTTGGAGGAGTGGCGCCACACTAGCCGCTTGGTGAAATACTGCCTTGCTAGGTCTGGCGGCGTTAAATTTGGCGAAAAATCCTCATTTACTCCGTGTAAACTCGGCAATTGCTCCTCGGCTTTGGCATCCTCGACTTTGGCTCCTGCGCCGTTCTACCGCCTAAATCCACTTAGGCGTGCGTCGCTCTCGATTTCATTCCCGATGAAATTCTACTTCCCCCATCCATTGGGTCATACCGCCTAAATCCGTTTAGGCGTGCATTGCTCTACCTCCTGCATCCATGCAGTCGTCCGGTTTTTTTGCCAAATTTGCCTTGCCCTACCGTCGCCGCCAACCTATTTCAACAAGCTGCTAGATTCTGACAATCGAGCGTGGCGCACATTTTTGGTTATAATCCCTGCCCGCCGGAGGCCTCTATCCTTTGTGCATTAATCCATCCGGTATTCTCGCCTAATAAAGCGGCCACTACTCCACCAATATCGTCCGGTAATCCGGCTCGGCCCAGTGCTGTAATATCGGCTATGTGCTGATTAAGCGCTTTATTATCGCGCACCGCGCCACCACCAAAATCCGTTTCGATAGCGCCTGGCGCAAGAGTATTTACACGGATACGGCGCGGTGCTAATTCTTTTGCTAGGTAACGAGTGAAGGCTTCTACGGCTGTTTTCATGATGGCGTAGGCGGAATAGCCCGGCACCACCATGCGAGTAAGGCCCGATGAAATATTTAATATACGCCCTTCGTCTTTAATCATTGCCACTAAGGCCTGGGATAAAAAATAAGGCGCTTTAATGTGTTCGTGCATCATGCGGTCAAATTCGTCCTCTGTGGTATGTAAATAATCCTTAAAAATTCCAGACCCGGCATTATTAATTAAAAAATCAAACTGCGTGCGGCCCCAGTGTTGGTTTAAGCAGGCGCTCAGTTGCCCGGCAAAATCGCTAAATGCGGCGCTTTGGCTGAGGTCTAGTTGCAGGCTGTGGGCTTGAATGCCTAGGGCGGTTAATTCTGTGAGGGTTGATTGCGCTTCCTGTTGGTTGTTGCGGTAGGTAAAAATAATATCGCGCCCCTGTTTGGCAAGATGTATTGCCATGTGTTTGCCAAGTCCACGGCTGCCGCCGGTAATCACTGCGATTTTACGTGTGTTCATAATCTGCTCCCATGTGTATTTTGTTGATTAGTTGCTGGTTGAAATGCGTCAGGCCTAGATTTCAACCAGCAGCTAGGTGTGTGTAGCCTAGAGCCTAAGCGGGGATTGGCCTATGCCCAATCTTCCAGAATGCTTGCCTAATCCTCTGGGCCTTCTGCGCGGGTGCTGGTAATTGATTGGCCCTAGGGCTAAATTAGGTGTTTTTTGCAGCAGGATTAAGCCCATGCTCCCTGAGGTGTTAAATGCGTTGCGCCCCATACTTGATCAAAACTCTGAGCAACCTGGCTTGTCGTCAACTGCTGTGCCGGGCGTGCAGATATTTAAAGCCTATTCAATCACCGCACCTTTACCCTTGGTGTATCAACCGAGCCTGTGTTTATTGGTGCAGGGCGAAAAACAAATCGTGCTTGGCCGCGAGGAGTATCAGTACCGCCCAGGGCAATTGTTGACGGTGACCCTTGATTTACCGCTGCAAAGTCAAATCACAGCGGCCAGTGAAAGTAGCCCCTATTTATTATTAAAAATTGCCTTAGACTCTGCGTTAATTGCCGAGTTATATCCCTATGTAGGCTTAGAAAAACCGCATGAAGCTTCCTGTGCTAAAGGCTTATTTGTTGCTGAATTAGATGATGAGGTACTCAGTGCGGCGCTGCGTTTAGCACAACTGATTGCCGCGCCCCAGCATGTGGCCGCTTTGGCGAATCAAACTAAACGAGAATTTTTTTATCGGCTGTTATGCAGCCAGCAGGGCTCTCAAATTGCACAAATCGCCGTGCAGGATTCGCACTTGCAACGCATCGCCAAAGCCTTGCACTGGATTAAAGAGGATTTTCAAGCGCCGTTGAGGGTGCCGCAGCTTGCACAAATGGCCGGGATGAGTGTGTCATCCTTCCATGCACATTTTAAAAGCATCACCGGCCTAAGCCCGCTGCAATATCAAAAATCCCTGCGTTTAATGGCCGCGCGCACGCTGATGCTGGCCGAGCAGCAAGATGCTGCGAGCACGGCTTATCGAGTAGGCTACGAAAGTCCTTCGCAATTTAGCCGCGAATACGCTCGTATGTTTGGCAGTCCGCCGGGTAGGGATGTTGAGCAATTAAGGCAGGTTAAAAAATTGTCGGTGATGTGATAGGTGCTGATTTTTATGTGCTGCGCGGGAATCGAGTTGTGAGGTGCGCCAGTGACTAAACCGGATTTGTTAAGGGCGGGCTGATTAATTCCAGGTTTTGCCTTTTTTCAAAAACGCCCGAGTCCTGCCTACTAGGGTTTTGCAAAAAGTCAAAACCTGGAATTAATCATACTCTCCTTGAAAAACTGTCAAATAAACAGAATTTTTATCAGGCTTGATCTGATCGCCGGGTAAATCGGAAACAAACCAAAGACTGCTAGGGGCAACTACGAAAATTCTCTTTTCGTGATGATCGCGAGGTATTTTGCGCGAACGACCGCAGGGGGGCAAAGGGTAGGGCGACGCACGCCTAAATGGATTTAGGCGGTAGAACGACGCAGGAGCCTAAGTTGAGGATGCCAATGCCGAATCAGGGAGTTTATTCGGTATGTGAATTTCTGCGTTAAATTCGGAGGCATTAAGGGGGGGAATGATTGCGGTGCGCACGCCGCAACTGAGGATTCAGCTGCTGGGAGCTAAAAAGTCTCCTGTGCTTATGTCGCGAGTCTTAATGCAAGGGTGGCAAGAAGTGCCTAGCCGGTAGCCGTCCCGGCTTTATGATAGGCCACTAATGCATTGGCGTGCCCGTGGCCCATTTTATACTCTGTTTTAAGATGGGCCACTTGCACCATGTGTTTTTTGTCCTTTAGGCCATCAAGCACGCTCAGCCAATCACTAATAGGTTTGCCGTAGGTTTTTTCAATTGAAGGAAAATATGAGGCGGGGCCTTTTACTTTTTTATCATCGGTCATAGTGTTTCTCTTCAGTGTGTGAATTTCAGTCCATAGGGAGATTAAAACTTTGTTTCCTTAGTGATTTGGCGAGAGTTTTCCGGCATTCAATTAATGTTAATAGGTTGGGCTGCTAAAGGAGATTCTTTGCTTCGGGTTTGGTGCTTGTTACTGGCTTGACGAGTGTGATTTAAATTGAGCAATTAAAAACCGAGCAATTAATAAATCACCCGATTTTTACGCCTAAAAAACTAAACCCAATGCACCTCAAGCCCCAGTTCCTGCACACGCCCAGCATGGGTTTTATCTGTCACCACGGCGGTATGCGCCAATTCCGGTTTTAAATAACGCTCACACACCCGCTGTAAATCAGGCAATTGGGTGGCAAGCAGCCTATCTCTAAAGGCCTGGCGTTTTTCTAACGTGCGGCCGTGTAGGTCGGCGTGGAAGAGGCGCTTGGCGCGGCCAGCGGGGGAGTCGGGTTTGTCTATGCCGCTGACGGCGCCGAGAATGGACTCTTCAATGCTCTGCCAGCTATGGGTGGTGTGCATAAACCAGTCGATGGCTTTATCAAAGTCCGCCAAAGTGTCCTCCAAGCGCGGGTCCCGGTAGGAGTAAAAACGGAAGGCGCCTGAGTTGCTGTCTTGGCTGGCGCCGCCGCCATAGGCGCCGCCCTGTTCGCGGATAGCGCGGTGTAAAAAGCCATTGCGCAACAGGTTGCCCAGCACCACCAGGGCTGCGCTGTCCTCGTGGTCCATGGGCACGGTGGCGTAGGCGCGGGCGCAGAAATGCACCTGGCTGTTGGTGAGCCAGGCTTGTTGAATGCGGGCCTGATAGGGGGCGAGGGCAAAGGGGGTAAAGTCTGCGCCGTCAGCGGGTTTGAAGGTGTTCTTCAGCACCTCAATATGAGCAGCGGCTTGCTGAGCCTCGCCCACCCACAAAAAACGTCGGGGGGAATTTTTCACGGCTTGGTGAATGGCGGCGAGTTGTGCGCAGAAGTCACTCAGCGCGCTGGCATCATCCAAGCTGTCATCGAGCTGTTTTAGCCGGTGAATTGAGGCGAGGCCGCCGAGTTCGTGGTTGAGGCGAGCGATGGCGCAGAGGCCCTGGGTGGCCGCGGTCATAGCCAGGCCGTGGCCGTTGTTGGTGATGGATTGCTCTCGGTGGGCGCGGGCTTGGGCCATTGTTTCGCGAATGCGGTTGAGTTCGTCGAAGCGGGCACCGCTTAAGGTGGCCTGCATGATGTCGCTCAGGGCTGCTTGATTGCGGTTAAGGGCTTTACCGGAGACGGTTAAAAAATTCTGGCTGCTGTGTACATCGTCCACCAGGCAGCGAATGCTGGTGTAGGCGCTAAAACCGCCAGTGGCCGCGGCTTGTTTGCGTTGCATGGCGATGTAGTCGTGTTGATCGACCCCCACTTCCGTGAGCAGGTTGGTGTAGTAGGGCAGCAGGTTGATCTGCTCTGCGTTCAGTTGAGGCAGGTCCAGCACAATTTGTTGATACACCAAACCATTCGTGCCTACATCGTAGCGGTAGAGGTCGTTATCGCTGTGCAGGCTAAACACAGTTGGGCTTAGGTGGCCCTCTTTGAGTGGCACGTCTTCAAGTGTCACTTTGGGCAGAATATTTTCATCGTCCACCTGGCCTTGGCGCTGCAGCAGGGCTGCGGCCTGCTCAATAATGCGCTGCTGCTCACTCTCGCTCAGGGCCGCTCGGATGCGGGCGAGCTGAGCGACTTCTGCCGCTTGCTTGCGCTCGGCCAAGTGGGCATCTGGGCAGAGGGCTAGGCGCACTCGGTGGGGGTTATCCAGCAGCAGCGCGCGGACGCGGCCCTGTAAAAAGGCCGGGTCTTTTATCTGTTCGCGCAGTTTGGCCAGGGCTGGGTCTATATTCAGTAGCGCCACGGGGTCGCCCCGGTGGGTGGCGGCGGTGAGGGCGTTGAGAATAATTTGCAGGCCGAACGGATGGTGGTCGCCGCCCACTTCGCGCTGGTGTAATTCCAGTTGGTGCAGGGCCGCCTCGGCGTCTTCTGGGGGGATACCTTCGCTGGCGATGGTCTCTAGCGTCTTAAGAATAAAATCTTCAATGGCTTCTATATCATCGGCGCTGGCGCCTTCTAAGCCGCACATAAAGGTGAGTTCTTTTTGCGAGTCGTCCATACCACACAGAGGGCTGGGGCTTTGGCCCAGTTCGGTGGTTTCCAGGGCTTGCATCAAAGGGCAGGCGCTGTTGTTGAGCAGTACGCCGGAGAGCAAATGGCCCACTAACACATCTTCTAAATTGGTGGATTGCCCCAGCAACCAGGCCAGCACCACATGGGTTTTTGCAGTTAAATCTTCTTCATTTAAGGGGTAATACTCCTGCACCTTAACCGGGGCGAAGTAGCGTTTTTCATCGGGTACTTGAATGAGGTGGTCAGAGCGCTCGAAGTGACTCAGTGCCAGTTCTTCAAATTTGCTCTGGTGTTCAAACGCGCTAATGTCGCCATAGGTCATAAAGATGGCGTTGCTGGGGTGATAGTGGGTGCGGTAGAAGCTGACCAGCTGCTCGTAGGTGAGATCGGTAATGGCTTCTGGGTCGCCGCCGGAATTGTGGTGGTAAGTGGTGGTGGGGAAGAGGTATTTGGTGAGGGTTTGCCACAGCTGCGAGGGCACTGAACTCATGGCGCCTTTCATTTCGTTGTACACCACACCCTTGTACATCAATTCCGAGTTGGGGTTGCCCGCTTCGCTAAATTCCAACCGGTGGCCTTCTTGGGCAAAATCCAACGGGTCCAGGCGGGAGAAAAACACTGCATCCAAATACACGCCCAATAAATTACTGAAGTCTTTGCGGTTAATGGAGGCAAAAGGGTAGGCCGTCCAGTCGGAACTTGTGAAGGCGTTCATAAAGGTGTTGAGGGAGCGGCGGGTCATCATAAAAAACGGGTCCCGCACCGGGTAGCGTTGGCTGCCACAGAGCGCGGTATGTTCTAGAATGTGGGCCACGCCGGTGGAATCTTTGGGCACTGTGCGCAGGGCGACTAAAAAAACGTTTTCCGGGTTGTCGGCGCGAATGTGAATATGCTGGGCACCGGTTTTAATGTGCTGGTACTCTTCAACCCAGATGTTCATGGCGGGCACGGGTTGGCTAGAAAGCAGGCTAAACGCTGGGTGCACAGCAGAATTCATAAGCGGATCTCGTAAATAGGGCTCAATGGGGCATCATACGACGCAGCCGCGACAATTTCAGTAATAATCCTAAGGAACCTCTGAAAAATCTAGGCGGCGATGGGCGGGCGAGGCAAATGTTGTAAAAAGGCGGAGTTTACACAGCGTAAATGCACATTTTTTTGGGATATTCAACGACGCTAGAGCAGCTGCGTTAATTGTTTAGAGGTTCCGTAAAAACCTGAGTCAAATAAATCCGCGTAGTGAAATGGCCGTTGTGCGCAGCTTGTGTGCCGGGCCTTGGTACTACGCAGTTGCGCAGGCTGCATAATCAGCGGCGATACAAAAACAAACCAATATGAGGGGGCAGGGTGGCAGCTACGGCTGAAATAGCAATTAGCCATGTGGAATTGTTGGGCGTGCTGTGGTTAATGCTCGCCTGGGTGGGGTATAGCAATTTTGCACGTCGGCGGGCAAAAAAAGTTTTTTGCATCGCTTCGGTTTTGCACTGTTACCGCAAGAGCTGGATGCGTTCCATGCTGCAGCGGGATAATCGCATTAGCGATGCGGCACTATTAGCCAATTTAGAACGCAACGCGAGTTTTCTCGCCTCCACCTCTATATTTGTTATTGCCGGTGTATTTACCCTATTGGCCTCGGCGGAAAAAGTTTTGGAAATGGTGCTCACCATTCCCGGTGTGCCACCGACTACCACAACCTTGCAGCTGCAATTTAAAATTATGTTGCTGCTGATGATTCACGTATACGCCTTTTTTACCTTTACCTGGTCCATGCGCCAATACGGCTTTTGCGCGATTTTATTAGGTGCAGCACCGGTGGGAACTTCCCCGGAGGCCCAGGGCGATGCGGCGGAAAATTATATTCGCCATGTCGCCAAGGTAATTGATCAGGCAGGTATTAGCTACAACCACGGTTTACGCGCTTTTTATTTTTCGCTGGCTGTATTGGCCTGGTTATTAAATGATTATGTCTTTGTTGCGGCGGTGGCGGCCGTGGTATTTATTTTATATCGGCGGGAATTTCACTCGCGCACATTGTTGGCGATGATAGCGGTGGATCGCTTGGATGAAAAACGCGCTCGCATTGAGCGTAAATAATCCGACTGTTGGTACAGCCTCCTCATCCTCAAACTAATATCACTATATATCCTTTAGGAACCCCGTGTGTTTAAAAAAATAATAACCAGTTTTGCCTATAGTTTAAGTTGCATCATTATTGCTCTGCAGCTGAGTTGGTATGTTTTGGGGCAAATGAATTTTTCCTACGGCTTTTGGCATGATCACACCAGTATTGCCTGGGCCATTGAAACCTACGCCGCGGCCAATCGCCAAGGCCACAACGGGTTTGAAAAAACCACCAAGGCAGAGCGCGAACGGGTATTTGCGGAAATTGCCAAATCGATTCGCTCCTCTGGAGTGGGCCTTGAGCAGATTCAATACCGGGTTGAAGGCGAGGCGGAACGGGTTTTGCTGACGCAGGATGAAGTGTTGCATTTACAGGATGTGGCTAAACTAATTGATTTAGCGCCCTTTGCCGTGGTGCCCGCTTGGCTCGTATTGTGCGGTTTAATCCTATATAGCCTAAAAAAGAACCTGCCCATGCCGAGCATGCGCGTTCAATTGGCAAGTTTAGCGGCAGTGAGTGCGGTTATTGGCGTTATTTTAGCGGTTATAGGTCCCAAGGCCGTGTTTACTCAGTTGCATATTTGGGTGTTTCCGGCGGAGCATAAATGGTTTTTTTATTATCAAGATTCTTTAATGTCTACCATGATGCACGCGCCGATTTTATTCGGTGGCATAGCCGCCCAGTGGGCCGCTTTTGCAAGTATTGTTTTTATTGGCTTGCAGTTGGTGATTAAACACTGGGTGGGGAGTAAGCTGCGGCCTGAATTACCAGCAATAGAATAGATTGTGTTGATTTAGTCCAATTTTAAGGCGCTAGCTAACAGCATGTTGAAATTGGGTTGGCGAGATGGCCAGGCAAATTTGGCAAAAAAACCGGAATTTACACCTATTAATGAGTAATTTTTCGCCATGTTTAACACCGCCAGACCTAGCAAGATAGTATTTCAACACGCTGCTGAATAGCGGCTAATGCTACAACAATGGTTTATCCAGCAAGGCCTGTGCTTGGCTGATTTCTGTCGCAGCTTTTACTAACTCTCCTTGTATTAAGGGGCAGTTTAAGCGCCGCGCCAATGCCAATTGGTGCGGTGTATCCACCCCTTTGGCAATTACCTGCAGCCCCATACTTTTGCCCATATCCACAAGCGCTTTGAGCGGTTGATGGCTGCCGGATTGCAGCGCAGCCTGAATAAATCGCGCGTCTAATTTAAGTGTTTTTACCGGCAGCTCGGCTAAATGCATGAGGCAAGAATTGCCGCCGCCAAAATCGTCCATCATCCAATGCAGTGCGAGTTCTTCCATGAGACGCAGGTGTTTTTGATAGCGCGCGTGCAACACGAGCCAATCCTGTTCGGTGACACAGCACGCAATAGCGCCGGGGGGTAAAATAGCCAGTTGGCGGCCGAGCCTACGAATAAAATGCACATCCGTGAGGGAGTGGGCGCTCAGTGTTATCGTAAGTTGCAGGCAGGGGTGATTAAATGTGGTGTGGTGTTGCACTGCTTTTTGAATCGCCCAATCTTCTATGGCCATTAAAAGCGTTGCATCACTATTGGGTTGACCGGCACCTGGGGGGTGCTTCTGCTGAGATAATTGCCAATTAATGGCGCAGTCAAATTGTGCTAATACGCCGGTCTGAGTATGAATCACCGGGTTAAATATAAACTGAAAATCCCCCTGCTGCAGGCGCGAGCGTAATTGTTTTTCTACATCTAAGGTGCGTTGGGTTTGTGCGTGTAATGTGCGATCAAACAGCGCGCTGCGATTGCGCCCTTCAGCTTTGGCTTGATACATGGCCACATCCGCATGGCGCAGCATTAATTCAGCGGATTCTCCATAGCGATCACTCAAACAAATACCGATGCTTGCGCTGATATGTACACCGTGATCCTCATTGAGTATGGGGCGTTGTATTTCCTGCAGCAATTTGTCGGCGAAGGTCATCACCTGCTCGGGGGTACTGCTGTCTGTGAGCAAAAATGCAAATTCATCGCCACCAATGCGCGCCGCCGTGTGGCTAATATCTGCAAGATTTCTAAGGCGCAGGCCAATTTCTATTAGGGCTTCATCGGCAAACAGATGGCCGAAGTTGTCATTAATTTGTTTAAACCCGTCTAAATCCACAAACAAAAGGGCGAATTTATAGTGCCGTTCTCGGCCGACCTTTAGGAGATTGCGTTCAATTTCGCTGAGTAATTTAGCTCTATTCGGCAGGCCCGTTAACGAATCGTGAAAGGCCAGGCGATTGAGTTGCACCTCCGAGCGTTTGCGCTCGGTAATATCAATGGCGGTGGCAAGCCAGGTGGGGCGGTTTTCAAATTTAGTGGCGGTCACACTTACCAGTGCCCAACGGGTATCACCGCTGCGATTGTGAAATTCCACTTCCAAACGGCGTTTAGTGCCTTCCTCAGTGTTTTTCAGCATTTGGGAGTTAAACTGGCCGGCAAATTCTTCACCTAACAAAACACTCACTGGCAGAACTCGAATGGCATCCTGGCCAAAACCGGTTAGTTTTTCCATGGCGCTATTGCTGAAAAAAATAAAATTGCGAAAGGCAAAAATAGCTGCGTCGGTGGATTGTGCGAGGGACTTAAAACGCGATTCGCTCTCGTCGGTGCCGCGATGGTTTAGGTAATAATATTTATAAGCTACCAGTGCGATTTTATCCGCAAGCCCAACGGCAAATTGTTGCTCGCTGTCACTCCAGTGCCGCCCTGGATATACCTGTGCTAAGCGCAACAGACCAAAATACCCGCAGCTGGTCATTATGGGCACGTCAATTAATGAGGTAATTTTTTGCTCGCTTAAATATAAACGGCTATGGGGGTTAAGTGACGGAGAGTTGTTCACATCATCCAATACCACCAGTTGGCGGTGAGCAACTTCATCCAAATAGGCCTGGTCGAGGCCGCAGGCTTGAAACCGCACCGGTGTAAAACGGCCCAGGGGTTGGTCGTATTCCATTTCATAAAATGGCTGAAATAAATTCTCCTTATAAATCCACAGATAGGCGCGGCTGGCGCCTAGAACCTGGGTCGTTATTTGGCAAATAGCATTAAAAATACCGGTTGCATCATCTGCGCTTTGCACCTTTTGGTGAATGGTTAATAAGCTTTGCAGCTGGTATTTAAGATTTTTTAAGGTGTGTTCCCGGTCGGCCAATTCCAAATCGTGACGTTGGTAGGTATTGGACACCAATTCAAGCAGGGCTAAGTACTCCGGCGTTGTTTGCGCCGGTGGTGTCAGCTGGGCTAATTGCGCGGTTAATAATGTGTGTTGATCAGGATTCGTCACGGGCCGGGGGTGGGGTAGTGGATGGGGCGGGCTCAAACCGGGTTTAAGCGCTGGCCAGTATAACCCAGCGGCCGTTGTTGGCGAGTGAAGTAGCAGAAACGCCGCGTTATGAACTCGTCTCGCGACGACTTAGGTGACCTTTGCGACACTTATTAACCCGGCGACAAAATAGATCGTCCTGATCTATTTTGTCTTCGCCCCGTTAAAACGGGCGCAGATACGTGGATCTGCTTGTTTTAGCGGGGCTCGCGGCGCCTTAGGACGCCGGTGCTGCATCCATGCAGCACTTATTAACCCGACTCTAAATGTCGCCGGGTTAATAATTAGCCCGGCAGGAGAAAATACCTATGAGCCCCAGCAGCACTCATATTGTGTAACTTTTAGCGTACCCGAGCGGATCAGCTAAGCAGCCTGGCCTTGGATTTGTGCGGATTTGAAGCGGAAGCAGGTCACACTTGCGGTGAAATACGTAAATTTACGTATGGATGAGGCCGCCAGCCGGTTCGATAATAAAACGGACAGATATTGGGTGGAGTGTATGGACGGCGTAGGCTTAGTGCTGATTTCGGCAATCAATAAAACCATTGATTTGGTGGCAACCGTGGTAATTCCATTTGAGATTCTCCTTTTGGTAATTACGCGTAAAACACTCATACAGCGAGAGATTATGGTCAATCTCGCCTGCGCCCTCGCCATTTTTTGCACCTTGCACACCGTCGATTTCAGCTACAAATATGCAGCTTTAGACTATGTGCGTCAGCACGCGTTATTTTCCCTCCAAAATGCCGATTCGCCCCTAGCGGTAACGCTTGTCATTCTGGCCCACTTATTGGTGGGTGATTTGTGTTTTTATGTTAGCCACCGGCTGCGGCACACCAAGTATTTATTTATGTTGGAGCATGTGGTGCACCATTCGTCCACCGAGCTCAACTTCGTTACGAATTTACGCACCAGTTTTGTGGTGGCCTTTTATGGTTGGTTTCCTTTATTAGTGCCAATATTGTTCGGTTTTGACCCGGCCTTGTTGCTCGCCTGTTACGCCCTGGCCAACGCCTTGCCCTTTTTTATGCATCATAATTTAATTAAAAAAATGGGTTGGTTTGAATATGTATTTAACACACCCTCCCACCATCGGGTGCACCACGGGGCTAATGCGTGTTATATCGATAAAAATTTTGGCGGCATGTTAATTATTTGGGATAGGCTGTTTGGCACCTATGCCGAAGAGGTGGAGCCTGTGGTTTATGGTCTGAACTATGGCAAGCCTAGCGCTAATCCGTTGAGGGTATTGTTTGGCGGCTGGCTGCATTTATTTACCAAAATAAGGCGCAAATTAACTAGATCTTCGCCTGAGTCACACAAACAGCTGACCCCTTAGCACTGTGCTGGCCAGGCCAGGGAATCAACGCTCTGGATTATCAACTCGGCGCTAACAGCTTGTTGAAATACTACTTTGCTAGGTCTAGTGGCGTTTAATTTGGCGAAAAATCCTTATTTACCCGGTGTAAACTCGGTAATTGCACCTCGGCGTTGGCATCCTCGACTTTGGCTCCTGCGTCGCTCTACCGCCTAAATCCATTTAGGCGTGCGTCGTTCTACCGCCTGCATCCATGCAGTCGTCTGATTTTTTCGCCAAATTTCCCTTGCTATATAGTCCCAGCGTATTTCAACAAGCGTCTAAAAGCCAGGTGTTAAAAAATACCTCACAGGGTGAAATTACACATGCGTTGCCGCCAAGGCGTTAAGAATATCGGGCCAATGAGGGCCTAAACGCGCGTGTTCGGTCTGCAAACACTGCAGTATTTCTTCCAATGTAATAGGTGCGCTGCATTTGCCTGCTGCCCAATTCACACTCAAGCATAGGCTGGCATAAGCCATGGATAGCTCCGCTGCAAGGGCGGCCTCCGGCATAAGTGTCATACCCACCATGCTGCAACCATCCCGTTCAAGTCGCTTAATTTCTGCGGCAGTTTCAAGACGGGGGCCTTGGGTACACCCATAGACGCCGCCCTGCTGTATGGATAAATCGCTTGGGCCTAATACCTGCATAAGGCTTTGAATCAGCTTTTTATTTAAGGGCTCGGTAAATTCGGTGTGTACAACCTGCTGGCTAAAATCATCAAAAAACGTATGTGCCCTGCCATAGGTATAATCAATAATTTGCTCGGGCACTAACCAAGTGCCAGGGGGCGAAAATAAGCTGCCGACAGCATTTAGGGCGATAATTTTGTTTACCCCCAAGCTGTGCAGCGCCCAAATATTTGCTCGGTAATTAATAGCATGGGGTGCAAGGGCATGGCTTTTACCGTGACGGGGTAAAAAATACAGCTTAATGGGCGTTGTCGTGTGAATGGTGCTGGCGTGAGTGACGGGCCAATGGCCCTCAACTATACCGCTTACCTCACCATAGGGAGTGGCCTGAGCGGGTAGTTCATGGGGGCATAACTCGGGTAATCCATAAACCCCTGAGCCGCCAATAATTGCAAGTGCGGTCATAAAATACCTAATTGAAAGCTTTATTTAATAGATAATGAATCGCGCTTATTAACGCGATGGCAGAATGGAATAAGCGAATTAATTGTGTCGCCGGGTCAATTGCTTGGCGCAATTATACTAGCTGTACGGAAGTAATGAATACACATCATTTCAGACCGTCACAAAGAGGAATCTTTTTGACGGGACTACTTAGGATGTATTTACAGCGTGTCTGAAATGATGTGTATTCATTGCTGGTGCCTAGGTAGTAAGGCTAGACCAGCCAATATTACAGAAACACCCCAACGTTTATTTTAAGCGTTGGTAGGTGGCAGGTGGTGGGTCATCAGGAATGAGGGTTTTGGGTTGTTCGGCGTTCATTAAATCCTGGCTGGAAATACCGCTAGTGCCGTTGTTAAGCGCATCCGAAACTGCCTTTTTCAAGGCAATAATGGCGATGCGGCGATTGATAGCGGCGGCGGGGTCGGCCGGGTTTAACGGCGCCGAGGAACCCATGCCCTGTACGGTTGATACTTTAGTTTCCGGGTATTTACCCAAAATTAAGGCGCGGCGGGCGGCATTGGCGCGATCAGCCGATAATTCCCAGTTGGTATAGGTAGCACCGGCTCCGTAGGGATTGGCGTCGGTGTGGCCGGTGATGCTAATTTTGTTGGGTACCTTGTTCAAAATGGGCGCCAACCCTTTGAGCGCATCCACTGAATAGGGCAATAATTTAGGACTGCCTAAATCGAACATGGGGCGTTTATCCTTATCGACAATCTGAATGCGCAGGCCTAGCGCGGTAAAGTCGATCATGATTTGGTCTTTTAATTCAGTAAAAGCCGAATCGACGCGATTAATTTCTGTTTCGAGCTTTTCTTTGAGTTCTTCTAATTGTTCTTTTTCTTGCTTGGCCATAGCCTCGGCAATCACGTCTTGGTTTAATTTATTCTCCTTCGCTTCTGCGCTGCTATTGTTTGGCTCCGAGCCTTCGCCCGTACCCTGGTCTTTTTGCGCACCTCGATCGTCCTTGGTTATATCTTGCGAGACGTTTCTGCCTGGATCTATAGGTTCATCCTTTTTGTCGTCGGCAGGATCGGATTCATGTTGGGTAGGATTCATATCGATGACACTGGAATCGGCACCACCAGGGCCAATCACAAAATTATTGCCTGGGTTTTTGAAGTAACCAGAAATAGCTTCCTTTTCCGCAGGAGTGGTGCTTTCAATAACCCACATAAGAAGGAAAAACGCCATCATTGCCGTCATAAAATCGGCAAAGGCAACCTTCCAGCTACCGCCGTGATGGCCGTGGCCGTGACCCTTTTTCTTTTTTATGATGATGATCGATTGGGCGTCTTTTTCCATGGGGGTTTAATCGCCAGTGAATTATTTATGGCGGCACTGTTCTTCCAATTCTTTAAAACTGGGGCGAACACTGTGGAATAACACTTTGCGGCCAAACTCCACCGCAACCTGGGGTGGAACGCCATTCATGGAGGCAATTAAACAGCTTTTAATGCAGGTGTAAAACAAGGCTTCATCGCGCAATTTATGTTGCAAATAATTTGAAAAGGGGCCAATTAAGCCATAGGCCACCAAAATACCCAGCAGTGTACCTACCAGGGCGGCCCCCACGGAGTGCCCTAGGGCCTCGGGTGGGCCGCCTAATTTACCCATGGTAATAACAATCCCCAATACCGCAGCCACAATACCAAAGCCTGGTAAGCCGTCTGAGGCGTTGGTCACGGCGGCAGGAACAAGCGCACTTTCCTGGTGGTGGCTATCTAATTCTTGGTCCATGAGGGCTTCTAATTCATGGGGTGCCATACTGCCTGATACCATAATGCGTAGATAATCGCAGATAAAATCAATGGCGTGATGATCTTTAAGAATCTCAGGGTAATTGGAAAATATAGGGCTATTGGCTGGCTCTTCAATATCGTTTTCAATGGCCATTAAGCCTTCGCGGCGAGTTTTGTTAAAAATGTCGTGCATCATCACTAACAATTTTAAAAACATATTTTTGTTGTATTTAGATGGGGTCATCAAGGCGCCAGCAGATTTCATAACGCCGATGGAGACGGAAAAGGGATTGCCGATAATCATGGCGCCAAAGGATGCGCCGCATATGATCAATACTTCTGAAGGTTGATATAGCGCGGCGAGGCTGCCGCCGTGAATCATGTATCCTCCAATGATACAACCAAAAAGAATAATTGCTCCTAGGATGATATTCACGCCTGACTCCTATTTAAACTCTCACACACGCTCAAAACCTACCGCTCCTATGCTTAATTATTGCCTAAAAGGCTGCTTTTGCAGGTTTTTATTCAATTGACGATAAACCCGTCGGTGCTGATCCGCTTTATCTGAATCTCGTCAAAACTGCCAAAATACTCAGCTTTTATACATAGGCGCGGCTCGCGACGGCGCCCGCCGCTCTTTTTAACCCAACAAAACAGCCTGCCGGGTTGCTATTGATCACCACCAACTAATTCTGATGTTAATTTCACGCCTGGCAAGAGCCGAACACCAAGGGAACTGCATTGTGCCGCAGGTCCGTGCTAGGCCGCTCGCCAAGCTTGCTGCCGCTTAAAACTATAGTGATAAATCATCGCCGCTGCTGAACACTTGTGGAAATTTTTATATTGCATCGCTATAAGCCCAAGATTGATTGGCCGGCGCGAGGTGCCTATTTATGATGACGTGAGTTTGTACTCACGTGAGTTTATAGCGATGTGAGTTTATAGCGATGTGAGTTTGTAGCGATGTGAGTTTGTAGTGACTTGAGCTTATAGCCGCGTGAGTTTATAGCCACGTGAGTGTGCCTTTAGGGGTTTACATGCTCGTCACCAAATGTAGAAAGTTTAGTGTACGTCTGCCTACCAAAAACAAAGGTAGCCGTGAGTGTTGAATGCCAAAAAGTTGGCATAGAGGCGTGATGTTTTATTGTTGGTTTTCGTTAGCCAAATTATTGGCTGATTCTGGCGTAGTTTAAAAATCTGCCGGTAAATTTAATTTTTATCCATGAGCTGATGAGCGGTTTTAGAGCGGGATAATATGTATGGCTATCCTATGATCAACGGCAAAATTGCTCATTGATTCGTTCTTTGCTGAATGAGCTTTAGCCCAGGCAAGCGTTTATGCCCTAAGGTTGGGGCGATGGCTTGTGTTGATGGGAGCGGTTCACATTGTGCAGTGGCTTATAATTTAAACCGCATTATTTTATTTTTTAATAAAAATATATTGTGTTGATTTCTGAATGTGCGCAGCTTGTCAATAATTGACACCGCCCGTCATTGCTCGTGGCGACTGTATTAATCCTGCTCTAGTGTTAGGAGTGGATAAGTCAGTCGAGACACGATTATGTACATTGAGCCGATATATAAAGGAAATAGACGCCAGCAGGGGTCTTCGCTTTTGGAGGTTATGGTGGCACTGGTGGTATTAGGAGTGGGTTTGTTGGGGGTTTTGGCCATGCAAGCGCGCTCTACCCAATACGGACAAAGTACTTATTATTACGCCCAGGCAGTATTTTTAGCCAACGATATAGCCGATGCCATGCGCACGACACCTGCAGTAGCCGGTGGCTACTCAATTCTTTTTGAAGACCCTATCCCCAACGCTAAAACCTGTGACAGCACCAGTATTTCGTGTAGTGCAGGCGAATTGCGTGATTGGAATTTAAATAAATGGCTCACCAATGTGGCGCGTTATTTACCGCAGGGTAAGGCGTCTATTCAGACAATCGGCGATAACACCGTCATTACTCTGCGTTTTAATGATGCGCGTGCGCAGGCAGATGGCAATGAAAAATTCTATGAATACGTATTAGTCACCGATGTGTAATGACATGGACATGCCCGCCTACCCTAAAGCCAAAAGCACCATTTATGCACCTGGCTGCTTTAACAAGCCTTCCCAGGGTTTTTCAATTGTTGAATTGCTGATTGCTGTTACCATCGGCTTAATCATTCTCTCCGGTGTGATCAATGTGGTTGTTAAGTCTAAAACCAATAAGCTGCAACAAGATGAAATAGCGTTTATTCAGGATAACGCCCGCTTTGTGGTGGAGACTTTATCGTCAGAAATCCGTATGGCAGGCTACATGGGCTGCGCTTCACCGAGCACATCGATGATTGCCAATTCTATTGATGGTAATTTTTTTAATTTTGTTAGCACCGGTGGGCTTGAGGGGTATGACGGTCAAGCCAGTGTGGCGGGTTTTCCAGATCCACTGCGCACCCAAGCAAAAGTAGGTAGCGATGCGTTTATTGTGCGCCGAGGCGATAGTGATGAATTAGGTGTTGAATCTCACGTGGCTGCATCCGCCACTATTTCACTCTATAAACAACACAATTTTCCGCCCGGCACGCCACTGATGATCGCCGACGCAAATTGCCGTTATGTGGGCTTATTTCAGGTGAGTTCACCCAATGCCAACGCCTTACCCGCCAGTAAAATTGTTCACAATACGGGCGCGGTAACCAGTAATTGCACCAAAATTATTCGCGGTAGTTTTGTCTGTGCGCCCAGTTGTACAGCGGTTAGTTGCAATGGTTACGGTACAACTACCGGCAGTTATAGCCCAGGTTCAAAGGTGATGCGTTTTATCTCGCGGGCTTATTTTATTGGGCCTTCAACGGTTATGGCGGATACGCCTGCATTAAAACGCCAATCGCTAGTAATGGATACCACACTCACCACCCGTTCGGAAGAAATTGCCCAAGGTGTTGAAGATATGCAGTTATTGTATGGGGTTGATACCAATGCAGACGGTGATGTAAACCAATATAGAACCGCCGCCCAGATGGACGTGGATAGCAGTGGTGCTATTGATGGTAAGGATTGGGATACCGTAAAAAGTGTGCGTATCTCTCTCGTGTTTCGCTCTCAAAATCCCGTTTCGCCCAGCAATCAAACACAAGTGATTAATGGCGTGACGTATAACGATCGATATTTACGCCAAGCGGTAACCTCAACGGTGGTTATTCGCAATCGTATGTAAATTGCTGTGGTAATTAAATTGTTATTAATCCGTAGGCGTAAACCGCTGCGCGCTCCATTAAATGGAGTTTAGATAAATTAGATCAAGACAATCTATTTTATCGCCGGGTTAATGGTGCGAAATACTGCTGTGTCAGCGTGAGGCTAACTGAATATGACAGTACAACCCAAATGTCCCCTATACCTGCGCCGCCAGCACGGCGCAGCATTAGTGGTCAGTCTTATTTTATTGGCCGTTGTCACACTGATTGGTGTAACGGGCATGCAAAATTCTACCTCAGAATTAAAGATGGCCACGGCGGCACAGGATCACGCCACGGCGTTTGCGGCCGCTGAAGCGGCGCTCACTCAGGTGGAGCAGCAATTGGCCATGTCACCACCGGATCGAGAAAAGTTGCTCAGTACCTGTACTGGCTCCGGTTGTTTTAATAAAACCTGCAATGAAGGCCTGTGTTTTCAGGGAACCTATATCAATGTGGATTCAGAATTTGACTGCAAAGTAAGTGACCCCACCGGCAAAATAGCTGCCATTGATTTTTGGAGCGATGCAACGCTCAATATTTGGAAGACCGCCTCGCGCTACAAAAAAATCAAAATTGAGCGCCTAGATGCGGATGTTAAATATATTACTGAGTTTTTATGCTACGTGAAGCGCGATGCCACAACGCCGTTTTCAGGCGCCACCGGTGAAAAAAATAACGGTGCGCCGCTTTTTCGGATCACCGCGTTTGCCGAGGGTAACGGCCTGCGGGGGCGGGTAATGTTGCAATCAACCTATAAGGTTTTGGCGGGCCACTAAATAAGTGTCGTCAGTGTGCGGATCGAATTGAGCAGCTTGTGATTTATTGCAGTTTTTATCTTTGTTAAAAAACCGTGCGAGTAATTGTCTTTATGTTACCGCTCATGAGCTTCTTTTAAAGATGGGTAAAACTCAAAATTAATCAGAGCATACTTAAACAGTTTTTGCGTGTGCGCATGCCCTATGGGCTGTGAGTGAGGTGTGGTATGGCTAGAGTATTAAGGCGTTTACGCGGTGCATTATTGAATATGCGCCATGGCGTGCTTGCCGCGTTATGGGTAATACATACACAGGCCTTTGGCTTGCCTGTGGTCAGCGATTACGATGCGGTGCCGCCACTGCTGGCGGAAAGTGCTAAGCCTATGGTTATGCTCGCCGTATCGAAAGATCATCAGCTTTTTTATAAAGCCTTTACCGATTTTGACGATTTAGATGCGGATGGTGTAGTCGACACTACCTACAAAAATTCCTTTGAATATGCAGGTTATTTCGATAGCTATAAATGTTATCAGTACGATAACACGCTGAAATACTTTGTGCCGATGAACGTTACCGCTGATAAATACTGCAGTGGTGCTAATTTATGGAGCGGCAATTTTTTAAACTGGGCCACCATGAGTCGTGTGGACGAGGTGCGTAAAGTATTGTATGGCGGCCTGCGCGCTATAGATACGGCTACTAATACCGTGTTAGAACGCTCGTATTTGGCCAACGACGCCCACAGTTTTGCCAAATATTACGAGGGGGATGATCTTGAAAAACTCACGCCTTTTACACTAAACCCTAGTTGTGGTGCGCCACCTAGCAGTAAAGCAGCCTCGAATTACCCTACCTATAAAGCCTGTCGATTGGGCCGGGGTATTACTCTGTGTAATACCACCCGCTACAGCGGTGTGCTGTTATCCCAAGCGGTTTCGACACCTCCTTTGGTGCGCGCCGTAAAAGGCAACTATTCACTCTGGGCCGCTAACGAGCGGATGCAGTGTTTATTTTCCGGTGAATCCACCGTCGGCGGCGGCAATGGCAATGATCCTGACGCAACCGGTATTTTTGCCGCCTCAACCAACCCGGATGCCAGCGCAGTAGCGACTCAGCGCGATGGTGTAAAAATTGGTGATTATGCGGTTAAGGTGCAAGTGTGTGTTAGCGAAAGCTTAAAAGGGCAGGAAGACTGTAAATCCTACCCTAGCGGTAATTTAAAACCGGTGGGTATTCTGCAACAGTTTGGTGATGATGGTTCGGCATTATTTGGCCTCATGACGGGAACCTACAAGAAAAATAAATCCGGTGGGGTTTTGCGCAAAAATGTCTCAGCCTTTAGTGATGAGCTAAATGTAACAACCGATGGCACCTTCAAAGCTGCGCCCTCTACCGGTGGTATAGTTAATTCGCTGAATCAACTGCGCCTGCTGAATTATAATTTTAATTCCGGCTCGGAAGGCACCTATAACTCCAGCGATAACTGCAACTGGGGGAAAAATAGTTTTAGTAACGGCGAGTGCACCAACTGGGGAAATCCCTTCGCAGAAATCATGTTGGAATGTTACCGCTATATGGCCGGTAAAACACCCGACAGTGCTTTTGATGCGGATGATACCAGTTACTTTTCAGGTTTAACGCGCCAAACGAGTTGGACGAATCCACAAAATGCCACTACGGCCTGCGCGAATTTAAATGTCATTGGATTTAATGCCAGCACGGTTTCCTACGATGGCGATGAATTAGGCAAGGTTACTGACCTTGCAACGACTAAAACTGCCCAGCAGCTGACTAAAACTGTGGGTGATGGCGAGAATATTACCGGTAAATATTTATTTGTCGGTGAAAACGGCGGATCGGGTTCAACGGATAATAACCAAATTTGTACAGCAAAATTAGTGTCAGACTTAGGCTTGGTGGAAGGCACCTGTCCTGATGCGCCGCGTTTAGATGGGTCGTATCGTTTAGCGGGCATGGCCTATCAAGCCCATATTGCTGATTTGCGGCCCGATATTGTCGATAAACAAAGTGTGTCTACCTACGGTGTTACTCTTTCACCGGCCTTGCCAAAAGTGACCGTGGTGAATCCTAGCAACAATAAAGTCATCTCCATTTTGCCCGCTTGCCGCAACAATAGTGTGTCGGGTAACTGTGCCATAGTGGATTTTAAAATCGTCAGCCAATCGGTTACGGCCACTGAAGCTCGCGGTACTTTTTACGTGAACTGGGAGGATAGTGAACAAGGCGGTGATTACGACCAGGATATGAGTGGCGTGATTAGTTATGTGCTTACGACTACGTCCTTAACCATTACCAGTGATGTGTTTGGTGAATCTACGCCCAATGCCATGGGGTTTGGTTTTGTGGTCAGCGGCACCACTGAGGATGGCTTCCATGCGTTATCCGGTATTAATAGTTACGTGGGTTATGAGTGTACCGGCTCTGGTTGCACCGGTTCACAAGGTGCTGCTAGTAAAACATTTACCCTGGGTTCAACGTCGATTTCTGGCTCACTAGTAAGCTTGCTGCAGCAGCCATTGTTTTATGCCGCCAAATGGGGTGGATTTCGCGATTCCAATGCATCTAATACACCGGATCTTGTCACTGAGTGGGATCGAAAAAATAATTCTACTGGAGCCACGGGCGCTGATGGCATTCCCGATAATTACTTTTTTGCCATAGATCCCAAGCAGTTAAAAAATAATTTAACTTCGATTTTAATCAGCATATTGGAGCGCACATCGTCGGGTACATCGGCAGCGCTTGTGTCTAACACCGGTGCGGGTGAAGGGGCTTTATTTCAGGCTTTGTATAACCCGCGCGTAACCGATGCCAGTGGGGCCACTAGTGTCAATTGGGTGGGTTCATTAAATGCTTATTTTATCGACCGTTGGGGCAATATGCGGGATGATAATGCGGCACCCTACGGCACACTTACCGCCGATGATAGTATTTTGGATATTTATTACGACCCCTATGCAAAACGCACTTATTTTCAACGCTATCAAGCGACGAGTACCGGCGCGCGCGGTAGCCCCGTAGGCGCGGCCGACGATATTTTAAAATTAAAACCCATTTGGAGTGCGAATAATAATCTTGCCTCTTTAACTAATCTGACCACTCAGCGCAGTTATTCTGATGTGGCAAGTTCAGGCCGCTATATTTTTACCGGCATTGATCGCACGGGTGATGGCCAAATCGGTTGGGATGCTTGGGTGAATGAAGTGGAGCCATTTGTGCCTGCTACGTTCCCCAATGGCGCCAGCGACAATCAATATCGTTTATTGGGCTTAACCAGCGCGAACAAAGCGGATGCGCCTAATTTAGTCAATTTCATTCGCGGCCAAGAAGGTTTACCGGGTTATCGCAATCGCACAGTTGATTACGCGAATACAGGGCAAGCAAAACCCTGGTTATTAGGCGATATAGTTAATTCATCGCCAGTGAGTGTGGGCCGCCCCAATTCAAGCTACGATGTGTCATTTGGTGATGACACCTACTTAGAATATAAATTGAAATATGAAAAACGCCGTCAAGTGGTATATGTGGGAGCCAACGACGGTATGTTGCACGCATTTAATGCCGGATTTTACGACCCTAATACGCTGACGTACAAATTATCTTCAGGTAAAGGGGAGGTAGAGCACCCCTTAGGCTCGGAATTGTGGGCCTATGTTCCTTATAATTTGTTGCCCCATTTGCAATGGTTGGGCAAGGCGGATTATCCCCACGTTTATTATATGGATGGCCCGGTGAAAAGTTATGACGTGAATATTTTCACTCCCGATTCTACCCATCCTGGCGGCTGGGGCACCATTATTGTTGCCGGTATGCGTTTCGGTGGTGGCGATTTTACTCTTGACCCGAACAGTGACCCAGATGGAACAACCACCGATGACATTACTATGCGTTCAGGTTACGTCATTATGGATGTGACCGACCCTGAGCAACCACCGGTATTAATTGGTGAGCTGGCCAATTACACCCTGGGTTTTGCCACTACCGATTCAACAGTAATGAAAATGCGCGCACCGAATAGTGGTGATGGTTCTTATTCGTCACCGGCTATTAATCGCTGGTTTTTATTGCTCGGCTCCGGCCCCAGCGGCTATGACGCCACAACCAAATCTAAAGCATTAAACACGGCCGAGACCTCCGGTAATGCATCGATTGTGATTTATGATTTGCAGTCAAAATCTATCCACACTTCCTTGTTCGGCGTGCAAACATCCGCCTTTGTCGGCGGAATAACCGCAGCGGATTGGAACCAAGATTATGTCGATGATGATTTTTATTTTGGTACCGTCAGCGGCACGCCCGCAGCCCCTACCGGTAAATTATTCCGCGGTGTGCCTACTGTTTCTGGCTCGTCGGTGAGTTTTACCACCTCATTGGTGATGAATACCAATCAACCCATTAGTGCAGCGCCCACGACACTCACGGATCACCTCAACAACTTTTGGGTCTATTTTGGTACTGGCCGCTTTTATGTTGTGGATGATAATAATTCCTCGTCTCAGCAAAGTTACTACGGTATTAAAGAGCCCAAAACCGCTGGCGTCATGAACAATTCAGCCTTAACTACCAGTAACTTAATTAATACTACGGATATTCAAGTGTTTGCTGATGGCGCTATACGCTCTAAATCCACTGGTTCAAGCCCTGTTACTCTAAGCAATGGTGGCACTGCGGGCGCTTTTTATGATGTGGTCGACGAAGTCAGTAAGGTTTCCGGCTGGTATTTTAATTTCAGCCGCGCCCGCTCGCGTAATACCAATAAATCTGTGGTGGCCGATCAGTCCTTGATTTTCAGTGAATATCAACCCAGCGGTTTAAAATGTCAGCCTGAGGGGCAGGGCTATTTAAATGCGCCCCATTTATTTGCCGGCATTCCCGGTTATTTTGCCCCTATAGGCAAGGATTCCAGTGTGCAATTTAATGGTAAGGATTTAGTTAATTTATCGGCGTCCCTCGGCCTAGGTGCGCCGTCGGCGCCGCAGATTCACCAAAACTCCAACGGTGTGCGCAACGCCGTTGTGCAAACATCCACCGGTCAAATTACCTGGCAAACCATTACCGCAGGTGCTGTGCAGGGTAAACGCGAAACCTGGCGGGAGATTCTGATCAACTGGTGATTTTTGTTGACCCGGCGACACAATAGATCAAGACGATTTAATTTGTCGCCGGGTGAATAACACTGTTTTCTGCAACGTCTTTTTTATTGAACCAAGTCTTGTGCCGCAGATGGCTTTTCGGTGCATCTGCGGCGTTAGCCTGTTTTCGTGGCGATCATCAATTCCAGTTGGCCACAAGGCCACAAGGCCACAAGGCCACAATGCACAAGGCCATAAGGTCATAGGGATCAGGATGTCTTGCTGAGAAAGCCCCGGCCGTTGTGTTCCTTGTGGGCGCCCAAACCCCGGAGGAGACTTATGTTCAACCGGAGGCCAGCGGTGTTGAGGGTTCTTTTGAAGGACGTTGCTGTAGGACGGCGTTCGCCCCTGGTGTAAAGCGGTTCGCCTTTCGCTCCCCCTCTGGTAGAATCGCCCCCTTTCAACGAGGGGCAGCGGCGGGGCAATGATTTGGGTTGATTGGGTAATTCTGGGTATCTTCGGTTTATCAAGCCTGATCGGCCTGGTGCGGGGCCTAGTTAAAGAAGCCATGTCCCTAGTGGTATGGGCGCTCGCCCTCTTCATCGCCACTCATTTTAAAGCCCAGGCGGCGGTGCTCTTAGAGCAGTACATCCAAACCCCATCACTGCGTGAGATGGCCGCGTTTGGTGGCCTGTTTGTAACCACTTTATTTATCGGTGCCCTGGTGAATTTTGTACTTGGGCAGATTGTAAAAATGACTGGCCTTGGCGGCACGGATCGGGTGCTCGGCGCATTGTTTGGTGCCGGGCGCGGTTTTTTGGTGGTCATGGCGATTATTATTTTCTTACCTCCTTTAGTCCCCATTGATAAAGACAATTGGTGGCATCAGTCGCGGTTAATTCCCGAATTCCAAGCATTTGAAGACAGTGCCCGCACTATATTCAGTCAGATGGCTGAAGCCTATCACCGTCTTACGTCGTAATTTTCAGTTCGTTTTTTTGAGGTTATTTTATGTGTGGCATAGTCGCAATGGTCGGCAAAAACAATGTTAATTTGGCATTGTACGACGCACTCACCATGTTGCAGCACCGCGGCCAAGATGCCGCCGGCATCATGACCTGCCATAACGGACGCTTGGCCCAGCAAAAATCAGTGGGTCTGGTGCAGGATGTGTTTCACAGCCGTCACATGCAGCGCCTAGTGGGCAACATGGGTATTGGCCATGTGCGCTACCCCACGGCGGGCAGCTCAGGCCCCGCGTTGGCCCAGCCGTTTTACGTAAATTCGCCTTACGGAATTGCGCTGGCCCACAACGGTAATCTTACGAATACCGAACAATTGAGCAACGATTTATTTTTATCGGATTTACGTCACGTCAATACAGATTCTGACTCAGAGGTATTGCTCAATGTATTTGCCCACGAATTACACGAGCTGGGCAAATTGCGCCCCACCTATGAAGATATTTTTAAAGCGGTCACTGGCGTTCACAAGCGTATTCGTGGCGGCTATGCGGTGGTTTCGATGATCGCTAATTACGGCGTACTGGCCTTTCGCGACCCCAACGGTATTCGCCCACTGGTGTTTGGTAAACGCACCACAGATTTAGGCGATGAATATATGGTGGCCTCAGAGAGTGTGGCACTTGATGTTTTAGGCTTTAAATTGATTCGCGATGTGGCGCCGGGGGAGGCTATTTTTATTACCCCGCAGGGGGATTTATATACCCGTCAATGTGCGGATAACCCGCGTTTATCACCGTGTATATTTGAGCACGTGTATTTTGCTCGCCCTGATTCCATTATGGATGGCGTATCTGTATATAAAGCGCGTTTGCGTCAAGGGGAAAAACTGGCCGATAAAATTCTGCGCCTGCGCCCTAATCACGATATCGATGTGGTAATTCCCATCCCCGACAGCTCCCGCGTAGCAGGACAGGCGTTGGCGCAAAAACTCGGCGTGAAATTTCGTGAAGGCCTGGTTAAAAACCGTTATATAGGCCGCACATTTATTATGCCCGGCCAGCAGCAGCGCAAAAAATCCGTGCGGCAAAAACTCAACCCGATTGATTTAGAGTTTCGCGGTAAAAATGTTTTATTGGTGGATGACTCCATCGTGCGCGGCACTACCTGTCAGCAAATTATTCAAATGGCGCGAGATGCCGGTGCGGCCAAAGTTTATTTTGCCTCCGCAGCCCCAGCCGTTAAATTCCCCAATGTGTACGGCATTGATATGCCCAGCGCCAAAGAATTAATCGCCCATGATAAAAGCGAGGCCGAAGTGGCTGACGCCATTGGGGCAGACTGGCTTATCTACCAAGATATTAATGATTTGATCGCCGCCTCCGCCGAGGGTAATGGCGCTATCCCTCGTTTTGATTGCTCTGTGTTTGATGGTGAATATATTACCGGTGACGTGAGCCAGGCTTATTTAAATAAATTGGCCGCTGATCGTAACGATGCAGCTAAATCCGGCCGCGATTTAGGCCAGGGCCAAAGCGCTATTGTGGGCATGGATAATTCCTAAGGCTTATTAACCCGGCGACATTTAGTGCCGGGTTAATAACTGCGGCAGGGATGCCTTACCTGCGGCAAAAGCCGCCGCGAGCCCCGCTAAAACAAGCAGATCCGCGTATCTGCGCCAGTTTTAGCGGGGCGAAGACAAAATAGATCAGGACGATCTATTTTGTCGCCGGGTTAATAAGTTGACGGTGAAAGTGTTTGTTGCGTTGAACTGGATAGCGATTTTTGATGCGCCGGTCAAACTATCCTTCGACACGTTCAGGGTGGACGGGTTGGGACTCGTTTTAGAAAACACCGCTCATGGCACGCATACTGAGCCTGTGGATTTTATCTGCTCATATTCCGTTTATGGTGCGCCTGTCGAACCACCGTCAATAGGTGCATATATCGCAATTTTTCGCCTTTTTTACACCATAAGATGCTCAACCGGCGGTACACCTTGCCCACCGCCCCGGTTTAACCAGGCTAGGCTATCCACGGCGGGCATGGGCATACCTAGGTAAAACCCCTGCGCCGCATCGCAGCCTAATTGTTTTAACTCCGCCCAAACCTCAGCGCTTTCGACACCTTCAGCCACTACATAAAGGCCTAAATTATGGGCAAGATTAATCGTGGAGTGGACGATAATTTGATCCTGTTTATCCTGCAACATGCCGCAAACAAAGGAATAATCAATTTTGAGCGTGCGCACAGGCAGCCGCTTTAAATAGGCTAAGGAAGAATAACCCGTACCAAAATCATCAATAGACAGAGTAATGCCTAAATCAGCCAGTTGCTCTAATACATCCAGCGCTCGCTCTGGGTCGTGCATGATCATGCTTTCGGTGATTTCCAATTCCAATGCGTCGGCGGGTAAGTTGTACAGCACCAACATTTTGCGCAAATCACCCACAATGCGCTCATCCATTAAATTGCGCACAGAAAGATTCACCGCAACTCCCAAGGGATAACCCATGCGGCGCCAGGCTTGGCATTGGCTGATACTGTTTTCCAGCACCCAGCGGGTTAAGGGATAAATAAGGGAGGACATTTCGGCCAGGGGAATAAATTCCGACGGTGGAATTAACCCCAGTTCAGGATGCTGCCAGCGGACCAGGGCTTCAAAGGCATAAATTTGATTGTCTTTTAGATTAATTTTCGGCTGAAAATACAACACCAATTGCTGGGCTTGAATCGCTCGCCCCAGCGCACCCATTAATTCCAAACGCTGCTGCGAATGAGGATCTATATCGCCATCGTATAAGGCCACACCTTTGTAATGGCTTTTGGCGTAATACATGGCCACATCGGCAAAACGCATTAAGGTGCTTAAATCAGGTGCCTGTTGCGGGTAGAGGGAGACGCCGATACTGGCGCTAACGGCCAGGGCAATGCCGTCAATTTCTCCCATGGATGCAATGGAGCGAAACACGGCGTTGGCAACAGACAGGGCCTCGTCTTTGTGTTCTACAATCGGTAAACAAATGGCAAATTCATCGCCACCTAAGCGGGCTATTTGTGCGTTGCTACCGGCAAATAACTGGCTTAAACGCTCGCCAATTTTACGCAATAAATGATCGCCAAAACTGTGGCCGAGGGTATCGTTAATTTCTTTAAAACGGTCTAAGTCAATTAACAACAATGCCAAACTCTGCCCGCTGGGGACACTCACCATTTGTTGTTCAATAAAATGGTACAAGCAGGTGCGGTTGGGCAGTTGAGTGAGGCTGTCGTGGTTAGCAAGAAAATCAACCCGCGCCTGATAATGCCGATTGCTGGAAATATTATGGGAGGCGCCCCAAATACGAATTAATTTATCATTTTCAACAATACCCGAGGCGTTGGTTTGCAGGTGCAAACTTTCGCTGTGCCGCGTGCGAAAAATTAACTCTTCTTGATTAAATGAATAGCCTTGTTCGATAAATAAACGCACCTTACTCAGCGTTGACTGAGATTCAGGCCGGAACAGGGTTAAGCCCAACATGGCTTGAGCAGAATCAAAGCCGTACATTTGCGCAAACCGCAAATTACACTCAGCTAAGCGGGCCTCTTTGGCGATTTGTTGGGCTTGCTCATCAACGCTTAAATGAATATCGACGGGGGTCAGTAATTCGTAGCACCAAATGCCATCGTTGGAGTGGCTCATGTAGGCGCGATAACGCATTTCCCCTTCTTGCAGGGCTTTTTCTTTTAAGACGGCATCGGTGATATCGGTAAATACCGCCATCACGCCATTGACCTGGCCACCTAAATCGGTGGTGGCAATTTTGTCGATACTTAGCCAGTAGGTGACATCGCGCAGCACAATGGCCGATTTTGAACCCCAGGTATTGGTGCCTCGGCGCACGACCTGAACAATATCGTCCTGCTGTTTTTGCGCGTCCGGCCAGTGGCTAAATAATTCGCTGAGACGCGCGCCTATATGCAGCGATTCCAGCAACCATTGCTGCGCACTGAGATTGGCTAATTTTAAACAGCCTTGCGAATCAAAATACAATACCGCTTCACGCATGGTATTCAGCAGCAGCTGCAACTGATGGCTGCGCGCACGCCATTCATCGTCCGTGGCAGCCTCGTCCTGTTCGGCAACAATTTCCGCCAGTGATTTAGCGTTTTCCTTTAGCTGATCCCAATCATCAAATAAACTCGGTTGAACATTAACAAAACGGGGTTCGTGCACAGGCAGATCTCTACATCAATAGTATTTTTATCATTCGAGCTTAACTCCAGAGCTCGCCGACGCAGATAATCGTATTTTTAAAACCTCAGTTATCGTCAATTAAGTAGCAGCTATTAAGGGTTAAAAACGCTTTAGCACGCCAATACAACGTGCATCCTAAGCTCCTGCCTGCGCGATTTACACCCAGAAACAAGCGCCACTGATAGCCCCAGGCATTAACTTGCTGGCTCTTTAAAGGTATTTCGCTTAACTGCCTAATAGGTACACGCAAGTTAAAACGATTCGCCAGCGGCCTTAAAAACAAGGCCTAATATGAGAGCACGCTACATCCACCTGAGGATTTGAGCCTTCCCGAGGAACACGAATATCCAGTGTAATTATCACTACCCACAAAGAGCGCTAAAAACGCCTTTGATGTGCCACTGAGAATAAAAAACAGTAAATTTCTCAGTAAGTTAGCGGCTCCCAAGCGGGCCGCCGTGTTTCATTATAGTCACATATATTACTGCGCAAGTATTAGGCGAAAATATTGGCAGGCATAGCCACATGACAAAACAAACCGCTTTAAGCGTCACAGGCTTATTTTATATTCCAAATAGCTGTAAACCCTGGGATGGGTATTTAGCTGGCACTGCGGATAGCGCGCTCAATGCTCGCCAAAAGAGCAAGCATCATGGCCCTGTTTAAAATGCCCGGTAGAGCGCCCTTAAAATAGGCTCGCAATTGCTTATGAAAAAACGCTCGGCAATTGGCCCTAATGAATGCCCCGGACTCATGTGAGGTCACCCCTTTTCCAGGCTAAAAATGCGGTTTTTTATCTGTATGGCGAGCCGTTTTATTGCATTTATATCGCTTGGCTCAAAGCGCTTCGCAGCCGTTTGCAGGGCAATACACCCTAAGAATGCGCTGATTAATTCTAGGTTTTGCTTGTTTCAAACGCGCCCTACCCACCCCGCGCTGGCTCCATCCACACGCCAGTTTGGAAACCAGGCACAAGCTGGAATTATTCACCCAGGGGCGTTTAGTGCCGGGTTAATAAAAACGCGAACGATCCCCCGCCCCTGCCGTGCAAGAGTCGCAGTTTTTTCAATTTATTAAATGGTCATATGAAAAAACCATTAAATACACGTAAGCTAGCGAGCGATTACACGCAACGGTTTTTTGCCACAGGTTTAGTCAGCACCTATGAACACAAACCTACGAGCGGTACGAAAGCCATGAATACACATCATTTCAGACCGGCAAAAAGAGGAATCTTTTTGACGAGCCTATAGGGATGTATTCACGGCGTGTCTGAAATGATGGGTATTCAGTGCTGGTGCCCAGGTATTAAGCCGATCTAGCCTGCGACGGCGGAAGAAAAACACCGAATATTTATGTGTTATTTGACCATAAGCTAGAGGAGATCGAGTTACCCAACGAATGCGCTCAATCGTTAAAAGCACCACTGGGTAATTCTCAGCGGTGCCATGTGCATAAGTTTTGACAAATTTTTACAACGGTCGCGAGCATGAAGCCTGCGCCTGAGTTAAGGAAGTGACTCGGGTTTTTTGAATACGGCAAAACATGGAATTAATCGGCACATTAATAAAATAAATAAAAACTCACTCAACCTAAAAAGGTATCACCCATGGCCCATAATCACCTTGCTTTAAAAGTGTTAACTGCCGCCGTAACCCTCGCATTAATAGGTTGTGGTGGCGAGCCCAACAGCTCCAGTAGCTCATCATCTTCATCCAGTTCTAGCTCTTCTTCATCGTCGAGTTCGTCATCCTCCAGTTCGTCATCAAGCTCCTCATCCAGCAGCTCATCCTCAAGTTCAAGCTCAAGCTCAAGCTCATCTAGCGGTACCCCGGTGGTACGCTGCGAAAACCCCAGCAGCCACCCAGCACCCACCCGCGTGAGTTTTACCAATCGCGGTGCGGCGCTGTCAGGTGCTTATGGGGCGGTGGTGGAGCGCGAGTCCGGCCTGCCGCGCCACACGGTATACCGCCCGGCCACATTACCGACCGGCAATGCCTCCATTCCGATTGTCTCCTGGGGTAATGGCGGCTGCTCGGCCAATGGCACCAGCCATGCGGAGTTCCTAGCGGAAATCGCCTCCCACGGTTATATCGTCATTGCCAACGGCGCCCCCAACGGCAGCGGTAGCGACCCGGACAACGGCTCCACCCATCTGGCCGCTATTGATTGGGCCACGGATGAAAGTACCGACCCCTGCAGCCAGTATTACAACCGCATCAACGCTAAAAAGGTCGCCGTGATGGGGTATTCCTGCGGTGGCTTGATGGCCTTAAATGCCTCTGCCGACCCGCGCCTATCCACGGTAGTGGCCATGAACAGCGGGCTGTTTAGCGCAACCCCCAGTGTTTACAACGGCATGCACACCCCGGTGGCTTATTTCAACGGCGGCACCTCGGATATCGCCTATGAAAATGGCAAACGGGATTACCAAAACATCAACCGAGTGCCCGTCTACTTCGCCAATTTACCCGTCGGCCATGGCGGTACCTATAACGATGACAACGGCGGAGAATTTGCCAAGGTAGGTGTGGCGTGGTTGAACTGGCATTTAAAAGGCGACCAGGGCACCACCGGTAAAGGCATGTTCCTCGGCACCAACTGCGGCATCTGCCGAAGCAACTGGGTGATTGAATCGAAGAACTTTTAATGCGTTAATCATTGGGCTTGTTACGTTACCTGGCGCGATTCGGTGCCGGGTTAATTAAGATCGCCTGAATGAATACCCGCCGGTGCCCCCGGCGGTTTTTTTATTGCCGGGATCTCAGCAAGTCTCTTAACACCCAGCAGATCTACCCCTGCCCCAAGCCAGCCAGTATTACCTGGTGTTGAGGCGGTTGCCGCTAAGCGCGCGGCCAGTACACTTCTTAAACCCATCCCAATTAGAGATTAACCATGCCTTTAGCGCACCTGCTTACCCCCGTTGTTGCACGTCGTATCGCTTGGCTGGCCCTGTTGGCCTGCTGTGGATGCTCATTCATCGCGCACGCCGACGAGCCGCCCCACAAACCCCAATTGCCCTACCAAAACCCTGCCCTCACGCCCCTTGAGCGCGCCAAGGATTTAGTGGGCCGCATGAGCTGGGAAGAAAAAATCCCGCAGTTAATTAACGACGCGCCCGCTATTCCGCGCCTGGGTGTGCGTGAATTTAACTGGTGGAATGAAGGCCTACACGGCGTGGCCGCCCTCGGCGAAGCCACCGTTTTCCCACAGGCCATCGGCATGGCCGCCGCCTGGGATGCACCTTTACTGAAGCAGGCGGCCGGTGTGGTGAGCACCGAATTTCGCGCTAAACACTACGCCAAACAACACCGTTTTGGCGGCTCCGACTGGTTTGCAGGCCTTACCGTCTGGGCGCCGAACATCAATATCTTCCGCGATCCACGCTGGGGACGCGGCCAGGAAACCTATGGCGAAGACCCGCATTTAACCGCCCGTTTAGGCGTTGCCTATGTGCAAGGGCTGCAGGGCGATGATCCTAAGTACTTAAAAACCGTCGCTACCCCCAAACACTACGCCGTACACAGCGGCCCCGAGGCCACCCGCCACAAGGACAACGTCAACCCCAGCCCCAAAGACCTAGAAGAAACCTACCTGCCCGCCTTTAAAGCCACAGTGCAAGAGGGCCACGCCGGTTCCGTCATGTGTGCCTATAACGCGGTTAACGGCGTACCCGCCTGTGCCAACCCAGCACTTATCAAAGACACCTTGCGCGGCAAATGGGGCTTTGACGGCTTTGTGGTGTCTGACTGCGCCGCCGTCTACGACATCTACAGCCCGAAAAACCACGCCTATACCCCAACCCCTGAAGCCGGTATCAAAGCCGCTTTTGATGCTGGAATGGATCTCATCTGCGGCGATGCCGACGAAGCCGATCATATCCGCACAGCCCTGCAAAAAGGCCTGATCAGCCAGCAGCAAATCGACACCTCGCTCATTCGCTTATTCACCGCCCGCATGCGCTTAGGCCAATTTGACCCGCGCCCGGAGGTGTTCCCCACCATTACTGCCAGCGCCAACGACACCCCTGAAAACCGCAAGCTCGCCCAAACCCTGGCGGAAAAATCCATTGTGCTGCTGAAAAACCAGAACAACTTTTTACCCCTCGGCCCCAGCATCAAAACCCTCGCCGTAATAGGCCCCAACGCCGACAGCACCGAAGCGCTCGTGGGCAACTACAACGGCTCGCCCTCCCACCCCGTCACAGTGCTCGGCGGCCTACAAAAGCGCTTTGGCGCCAATGCCATCCGCTACGCGCAGGGCACCGGCCTGCTCTACCCGCTGGAAGCACCCGTGCCCGACCAGGTGCTCTGTGTGGATGCCAAATGCAAAAAGCCGGGCCTAAAGGCTGAGTACTTCGCCGATAAAAACCTCGGTCCCAAACCGCTTAAACAACAGGTAGAAGCCAATGTACAGGTGAGCTGGAAAGACCAGGTGCGCTCAAGTGCCATGCGCTGGAGCGGCTTTATCAAAGCGCCGGAAACCGGCCGCTATACCCTGCGCTACAAGGCCGACGGCGGTTACCGTATTTGGGTCAACGATCACCTCATCATCGACGCCTGGAAATTAGACTGGCGGGCAGTGATCGCCAGCGGCAGCATCGACCTTGCCGCAGGGCAAATTTACAGCCTTAAAGTAGAAAGCTTCCAACGCGGCGAACAGGGCAACGAACAGCTTATCTGGAGCCTACCCTCTGACCCAGGCGCCGAGGCCGCACTCGCTGCCGCCAAAGCATCCGACGTTGTCATCTTCGCAGGCGGCCTCACCGCTCAGGTGGAAGGCGAAGAAATGCCCGTGCCCATGCCCGGTTTTGTCGGCGGCGACCGCACCGACCTCAACCTACCCGCAGGCCAGCGAGCGCTGTTGCAAAAACTCTACGCCACCGGCAAACCCATAGTGGTCGTGCTTATGAACGGCAGCGCCCTAGCCGTCAATGAAGAAGACGCCCAAGCCACGGCATTGGTTGAAGCCTGGTATCCCGGCGGCCAGGGTGGCGACGCCGTGGCTGCCGTGCTGGCAGGCGACATCAGCCCCTCCGGCCGCCTGCCCATCACCTTCTACAAATCCCTCGACCAACTGCCCGCCTTCAACGATTACTCCATGAGTAACCGCACCTACCGCTACCACAAAAGCCCCGTGCTCTACCCCTTTGGCTTTGGCCTCTCCTACAGCTCATTCCGCTACGGCGAGATCAAAGTACAACCCAAACAGTGGGAACCGGGCGACACCCTGCGCTTGAGCCTGAATGTCACCAACACCGGCAACCGCGATGCTGAAGAAGTAGTGCAGTTGTACCTAGCGCGGCCCGACATCCCCGGCAGCCCCGTGCGCGCCCTAGCAGGCTTCCAGCGCATCAAAATCGCCAAAGGCGCCACTGAGAACCTTATTTTTGAGCTAAAAGCCGAGGCGTTAAGCACCGTAGATGAGGCCGGTAAACGCGCCGTGGTGGCGGGCAAAGCGGACATTTGGATCGGCGGCGGCCAGCCCGATGCACGGCCCGGCCTGCCCAACGCTGCAGGCAGCCGGGCCAGTGTGGTCATCAAAAATGGGCCAAGCGCTTTAACATAAACCGCCCGTTGAAAGCTGAAGCAAGTGGCGCGCAGCCGCTTGCTAACTTTTGGCTGCAAGGATGCAGCCTTGTTTGTCGGAGTTTGCAAAGCCACTCAAATAATAGTGTCGTAGATTGAGGCGGTAACAAATGGCGAACCTCTAGCGTCTAAAATTACCTAAGCATGCTCTGATTAATTCCAAATTTTGACTTTTTTCAAAAACGCCCGAGCACCTCCCTGTAGATCCGGCGCGGGCTCCATGCCCGCGACAGTTTTGAAAAAAACCAAAACCCGGAATTAATCAGAGGCTCCCTAAAAAATTCACCCCCTCTACGCCAGTAACTTTGTTACCCCCTAATTCAATAAACGACTGCCCCCCAAAACGCGTTTAAATCAGCCGCGATGCTCATTATTCAGTGAGAAATCTCTTCTATATAGTCTAAATAAGCCGCATCACTCGCATTGACAATTTCCCAAGCTCGTTTGTAGTAACCACCCGGAAGCTGACTATCGATTGCAATTTGATTTTTTAACAGCTCAGTTTCATTCAATTGCAAAAGAACTGCTTTTTGCAATGCGAGAAGATGTAGATGACTTCTAGTGCGCTCAGGTTCCGACCCAAACTGTTTTAACAGCGCAGAATTGTTTATAGGATTGCGCTCAAAATACTGGTGCAGCAACTCGTGGAATAAAATATTGACCTTATAGCTAACCGGTACCGGCGTAGGGGTGAAACTCTTGAGTGCATAACGCATGTTAATGAGTATTCCAAAATAGGATTCAGATGGCACTTCACAAAGCGTTAATCGTGCAGTGACGTTTTGGTCAGGGAATGATTTCTTCGTAATCTTCTGAGTAGCCTCAATCATTTTTGGCCCAAGGGTCTTCCAAATTTCCTCAAATTCGTGCTGTCGAGACTGCAGCTCAGCCTTCCACTCATCGTTAATTGAGCCGGCGCGAAACAATGAACACAGGGAATCAAAACCTGGACTGTAGGCCACTTCCACTATGGGTGCAGCAGCTTGAGCGGAGGGCGCAGAAATTGGGGATGAGATCAAAACACCTATAAAAATAGCAGGAAATCGCATAGCGCTTGGCATCCTTTAAATAGTTTCGAATCAATGAAGGCAGGCTTGGGATTACAACCTGGCCAATTAATTCAATGATGCGGAAAGCCCTCAATGGATGTCACCGCAGAGCGCATGCTCCACAAATATCCCAGGATAGTGTTAAGGAGCCTCTGATTAATTCCGGGTATTGGCTTTTTTCAAAACCGTCGCGGGCATGGAGCCCTTGCCTGCGCTACAGGGAGGTACTCGGGCGTTTTTGAAAAATGTCAATATTTGGAATTAATCAGAGCATTCTTAGTGCGGTATTGGCCCAGCCTCAGACCTCGCTAGATAATTAACACGGCGACATTTAGTGCTGGGTTAATACACGCTGTACGGAAATAATGTGTATTCACAGCGTGTCTGAAATGATGTGTATTCATTGCTGGTGCCTAGGTAATAAGTGCGACACGGGTGTCTTACCTGGGGCTTAAGCCGCCGCCGAGCCCCGCTAAAACAAGCAGATCCACGTATCTGCACGAGTTTTAGCGGGGCAATGGCAAAATAGATCAGGACGATCTATTTTGTCGCCGGGTAATAATAGGTGCCGACACGCCCTAGTAGCGAAAGGCTGGCTTGGCCGAATTAGCGTCGCCAGCCGTTCGCCGCTCACTATGTGCAGGCATTTTTATTCTAAAACTGCAAAACAAAAAAAACCCGCATTAATAAATGCGGGTTTTGCGCAGAGGAAAGCGGTTAATTACAAGCCTTTTAGTGCCTCCTGTACGCCTAAGTAGGCGGGTTTGGGTTGCAGATTGTCGTTAAACAACAGCGGCCAATCAGGCAGAGAACCGCTGGCGTAGAACCAGCTATCCGGGTCAGCGATACCCCAAACCGTAATGCCACCGCGCTGTGCGGGGGGTACTACGTCTAAATAGGCCTGCACTATGGCTTTGTAGCGAGCTTTTTGGGTGTCTAATCCAGCGCAGTTCACTGCACAATCATCACGGTTGGCGTAGTCATTCGAGGTATTGCCATCGTAAGGGTTGTTAATGCGCACATCCAATTCTGAAATTCTGATTTTTAAATTAGGGCTTAAATCAACAATTTTTTTCATGGATGCACGAATGTCAGAAATAGACGGCCAATCACTCAGCACATGCATTTGGAAGCCAACACCATCAATGGGTACGTTGTTGTCTAACAGGCGTTGTACGAGTGCTACTAGAGCCGTGGTTTTGGCACCGTTTGCTTCTGTATTAAAATCGTTGTAATACAAAATGGCATCTGGATCCGCGGCACGGGCACGGGTAAACGCGTCATCTATATAACTAGGGCCGTTATAGGCTTTGTAAAATACCGATTGACGATAGCCGTTGGCGGTACCGGATTGATCACCATCATCGTTTGGATCGTACAGGGCTTCATTGACTACGTCCCAGCTCACGACTTTACCCGCAAAATGCGCCGCGACTGTGTCGATGTGACGATTAAAGTCGTCTTTAAATGCACTGTTGTCGATTTTTGCCCAAGCCGGTAATTGATAACTGGGGTGCCAGACTAAGGCGTGGCCGTGAACATTTACGCCTGCCGACTCAGCCCAATTAATTAAATTATCAGCCGCAGCAAATGAAAATTCGTTTCCTGAATAGAGGTAACCCATTTTCATAATATTTTCGGCAACAATTTCATTGAAGCTTGCTTTAACTATGTTTTGGCGCGCCACACTGGTGAGGATGTTAGCGTTACCGCTGGCGGCTACGGCTACACCGATTGGAAATGCCGTGTTATTCGCTAAGCCATTGCCAATATCGATCGAAGGTGGCGGCGGAGGTGTTACTACGCCAACAACCGAGAAGTTATCCACGTAGAAGCTGGCTGTTTTGCCTGCATCATCCGTTTCGAGGATAAACGCTTCGAAGGCTGTAGTGCCGTCATAGGTATAGGCGCCTTTGAGCTGAACCCATTCATTTTCAGTGACGAGCCCTGCTGCCACTGGGCTGTATTCAAGATAAGTAGCGCTGTCACTGTCGTCTTTACGCTTGCCGGTGATCTTAACCGTGGCCGCAGGTGTGCCAGCGGCCAGTTTGACCCAGGCGGATACTTGGTAGGTATTGCCGGGGGTTAGGTAATCAACCAGGAAGCCTGCGCCCTGCCAGGAAGCAGTGCGGTTTGACACCAACAGGCTAGCCGCGCCTTCGTAGTGCTCTGCCGTGACACGGGCAAGGGTGGCGCCGCGGGGTAACCAGTTGGCGGTGTCTGTTTCAACATCACCATTCTTGGCAATATTCATGGCGCCGCCACCGGACGAGGAGCTAGAGGAGGAGCTGCTGGAGGAGGTAGCCGCTTCACCAATCACCTCAAAATCGTCCACGTAAAAGCTCGGAAAGACGCTGCTTCCAGCGGATTCAAAGATGAAGGCCTCAAACGGCGTGACACCATCCGGGGTATAACTTCCTTCGATGCGCGTCCAAGCCTCGGCCGTCACTAGAGCACTGCCTACGCCGGTGTACTCAAGATAGGTTGAGTTGTCCGCGTCATCTTTGCGCTTACCGGTTATTTTCACTGTTTCGGCGGCTGCACCCGGAGCCAATTTGAACCAGGCGGCAACCTTATAGGTTTTGCCCGGTATCAGATTGTTCAATGGGTAGGCAGCGCCTTGCCAGGCGGCACCACGGTTAGAAACTAACAGGCTTGCGGTGCCGGAATGGCTATCGGCAACTGAGCGTTCAATTGTGGCGACTCGGGCGATCCAGCCGTTGGTATTGGTTTCAAGATCGCGATTGAACACCAGGTTGGCAAGGCCTCCGGATGAGCTGGTTGATGAATTGCCACCGGAGGAAGAGCTGCTGCTAAAGCCTGATGATGAGCTGCTGCTAAAACCCGATGATGAGCTGCTGCTAGAACCCGATGACGAGCTGCTGCCGGAGGAGCTGTTGGGATCTTCCGGGTCCGGCATCTTCGGTTCAAAGCCGGTGGTGATGGCCTCTATGGCTACATCGTTAAACAGCGTTGCATGCTCAACGTGTTCCGGGCTGCGCTTGCGGCCGTGGCGCACGAGGGGCTGCTCATCCAGGCTGGATTCCACAAACAATACGGGGCTCGCTAAGCCTTCTTCGTCATCCAAGGGCAACATGCCTTTAACGGATGCAGGCAGGCTAAGCTCGAGAACCGCCGTTTCACCTACCATGGCTTTGGTGACCGGGAATTTTCCGATTACTTTAGGTTGGCCGGTGCTATCGATCAGGCGGTAAACAGCCACTATGTTGGCGTCCGAGGCGCTGCCGGTGAGGGAGGCAAGCTGAGCGGAAATACTGTACCCACCGCGGTAATCACTGTTGCCGCCGATCCAGATGCCCACGCCTGTACCCGCTTCTACTTCCGCATAGGTGGCGATGACATCATCCAGTGACGTCGCTGGGATAGGTGTTGGCGGGTTTGGATTGCTGGGGGCTGATCCAGTCACGGCCATGTCCTGCTCCACCGTCATAGCCGCTGGCTGCCAGCCTTTGGGGACTATGTTTTGGCAGTTGAGGCTTGCGGCGGCAAGGCCTTTCTCACAGTAAAACTCGATGCTGTCAGCCGCTAAGTGCAGCTGGGCGTCGTAGGCTTTGGCACCTGACGGGAATACCTCGCCTGGGGTGACCCCCATAGCCACTATGGGATTGAGCAGAGTTTCTAGGGGGGCACCGGATAAGTTGAACTCGGCCAGTTCAAGGCTGCGCAGACCATAATCCACCGCCATACCGTTCTGAGTGAGCGCGACTTTAGCGCCTTCACCACCTTCACCTAGGTCGGTGATGGTGACTAGGTCATCCACCGCAGTTACACCCGCAGGGGTCAGGAAGAAGCGCTTCTGGGCTTGGCTGTCTGGCACAAACGCCTGAGCGGTGGCGTCCCAACGCTTAAGGGTTTCTAGGGCGCCGGTTTTCACCTGGCCCCAGCTGTAGGTGAATTCCATCTGGCCGGACGGGTTTGGCTCAAGGCTGCCGTCGATCCAGTTCACCCCTTCGCTCAACACAGGCGCTTCCGCCACAGGAGTTGGCAACACGCCTTCCACCAGGGCTTTGCGCACGCAGCTCAGTTCGCTGTCGCCCTGCTTGATCGCCCGAGGCTCGTTCATCATGAAGCTGAAACTGCCCTTCGCCTGATCGAAGCTGCCTTCGCTGAGTTTAAAGGTTTCATCACTTGCCAGGGTAAAGTTGGCGTCGTTGTCGAGGATCAGCCAAATACCGTTGTCCTCATTGCCCTCAGCGGCTTGTTCGCGGCGGTGCAGGTAGACCTGGCGGCCCATTTGTTTGCTGTCTACCCAGAACATTTGTACTTGGGTATCCGCAACACACGCACTGCCATCGTCGCTGGGAATTTGGCTGTCCGCTTCTGGGGTTTGAGTAACCAGATATCGGCCGCCAACCTTAACGCCTGGAAGTTCACAGGCATCACCTAGGCCATTTCGGTCGGTGTCAGCTTGATCGCTGTTGGGCACGATAATGCAGTTGTCTTTCCAGTCGGCCAAGCCATCCTTGTCGTGATCAATCATTCCAGTAGTTGGATCTACCGGACGCGGCGAGTGCGGCTCGGGGTCATCAACGTCAGGTATTTGGTCGTTATCGTCATCCGGATCAACATTGTCCAGGAGTCCATCGCCGTCAAAATCACCATTTACCGTGCCGTTGCTTTCCAAGCCCTTGAGGTACGCGCTGATGTTGAGGCTGCAGGCGCCATCGCATACCTGGTCACGTGAACTTGCATGGGGGCCAATGAAGGCGTCCAGCTTCACCGATTTATCCCCTTGAGGATAACTGGCTTTCAACGGCAAGAGCGCTCCAGCAAGACCGGTACCCTGGCCTTCGCTGCCGTGACAGGTAGAGCATTTGCTGCCGTAGGCCTGTTTGCCTAACGCAGGATCGCCCATGACTACAGGGCCTGGGCCTGTGTTGTTGCCATCGGGTACGGTGGGATTGGGGTCGGTGGCGTCGGGGATTTGGTCGTTGTCGTCATCCAGATCGGCGTTATCGCCCGTGCCATCGTGGTCGTTATCTTTTTGCTCATTGGGGTTGAAGGGGAAGGCATCGGAATGATCGCCTACACCGTCTTTGTCCGAGTCAAATTGCTCTTTGGAGTCATCGGGGAAGGCGTCGCGCTCATCGGCTACGCCATCGCCATCGCGGTCGGGTGGCAAGGTGTAGGAGAAGTTATCCAGCACCTCTTTTAAGGCGACCTGGTTCAAGCCCGATTCGCGGTGAACTCGCCCTGCCGCCTGGTAATGGCCAATACGTAGATAGGCTGTGCCGTCTGATTCATCGGTAATGGCCGCGAGGAACATACCGTCGTTTTCATCGGCACCGAAGGTGTTTTTCAGGTAGTCCGGCATGGTAACCATCAGCAGTTCGATGCCGTTGGCTTCATAGGGCGCTTGAATAGTCCAGTCGCTCTCCACCGCCATACCCGCCGCGTTTTTCAGCGGTTCAAATTCGGGGGTGCTGCCGTTCATGCGCTGACGGTAATAAACCACCTTACCCCTGTCGCCCAGGCGTGCTTCATCGTCACCAGTGATGTAGGCGTAGATTTCCCCATTGGGGCTGTGGGCCATCCAAATGCCCTGGCCAAAGTCCTTCATAGCGCTGCCGGTAGGCTGAATCATATCGGCGAAGGTTTTTGCAAAAGTGGGTTTACCCTCACTCCAGCTTAAAGCCAGGCCGTTGTCACAGGCTAAATCACCTAGAGGAAGATCACCGCAGTCAACGGTGTAGGTCGCCAGCAGGCTGACCGCTTCTATAGCCAATACGGCGCCGTCACTAAAGCGGGCATCGGGGTTTTTCAGGCCTTTCTCTACCCAGAGTTTATCCACCAATTGGTCCATTGCGTGGTTAGCAGCGGGCGCACTAAAGCTTTTAACCTGCCATTTTTCTAAAGCGTTACCCAGGCCATCAACCTTTTCGAAGGTCACACCGGTGTCACTCACATTGACCTGGCCGTCACCTTCAGACTGTACCCAGCCGGTGACGGTGAGGCGATAGTCGCTGCCCTTGCCTGACTCCTCCGCACTGGCCCAGTGTTGGGCTTTCGCATCCCAGAATTGACCGAAGTCGCCGGTGTTGTTTACGACGAAATAACCGAAGTTCAGGCTGTCACTTTGGGTTTGTTGATTCCAACGGCGCTCACCTTCCGTGGTGTGAAAGCCGCCGTCTGTGCCTTTAGAGTCCAACGTGGCCGCGGTGTCTGTTTTACCCATGGGGCTAAACAACACCGCAAAACTGGTTTTACAGGTCAGCAGAGTCTCGCTGCCGCCATTGCTGTTGCGCACCAGTGTTACCTCTTCACTGGCCGCACCCGATACATTGCCGCTGGCGCCAAGGCTGCCGTTGAAAATAAGGCGCGAGCGCACAAACAAGCCCTGGTCCATGGCCTGCTCTTGGCGTTGGTCAAAGTTGACTTGGCCAAAGCTGTTGATTCGGGCGGGAATGCCTTGGCTGGCCTGGAACTTGTGATCCTGGCCGGTGAGGCGCAGCTCGGCTTCTTTCTGCTGGATGTAATAAGCCTGCGAACGCAGATCATTAACGGAATCGCCACAGAGTTCAGCGGCTTTCATTTTCGCCAGCTCAGAGCCCTCTTTAATGTTTTTGCTCTGCTCCTTAACTGTAGTATCCAGCAGGTAAAAGCCTGCCAGCTCTGGCGGGTTGTCACACAGGTCGCCCCGGCCATCTTTGTCGCTGTCGGTTTGATCAGAATTGGGCACCAGGGGGCAGTTGTCAGCTGTATCCGGTACTGAGTCGCGGTCGGTATCGCGCTCTAGGGGGTTAGTGCCTTTTTCCACTTCCTCAAGATCACTTACGTCATCGCCATCATCATCCGTATCGGCATTGTTGCCAATCTTGTCGCCGTCGGTGTCTTTGGATTCTTTAGGGTCGAAGGGGAAAGCATCTAAATAGTCTTTAACGCCGTCATTGTCGTCATCGTCGTCGCATACATCGCCTTTGCCGTCTTTGTCAGAGTCGGTTTGTGGGCCGGGCACGTTGGGGCAGTTATCGACTTTATCGCCTACGCCGTCTTTATCGGCGTCGCCGGACTCTTCACCGTTGCGGGGGAAGCGATCCTCCAGATCCGCCACGCCGTCGTTATCATCGTCAAGGTCTTCGCGGTCGCCCTTGCCGTCTTTATCAAAGTCAAACTGCTCATTTTTGTTTTTCGGGAAGGCATCGGCCTCGTCGGGGACTCCGTCGTTATCATCGTCCGGGTCAGGTTTTGAACCGCCTTCGTCAGCAAGGCCATCACCATCCGTATCAACAAAAGCTTTCTCTGGGTTTTTCGGGTCGTTATCGTCTGGGTCCTGGCCAACTAACCAGCCATCACCGTCGTTATCTACTCGGGACTTAATCAATTTATCCAGCGGCGCTGGGTCGTCATTGTTGGACACACCGTCGCCGTCAGCATCGGCATCACAGGCATCACCTATTTTGTCGCCATCGACGTCGGCTTGGCTTTTGTTGGGGATAAAACGGCAGTTGTCTTTGTTGTTACCTACTCCGTCGCCATCGCTATCGAGGCTTTCGGTTTTGTCTTTGGGGAAGGCGTCTTTGCCGTCCCGTATACCGTCGCCATCCTGGTCTGGGTTATTGGGGTTTTCATCGAATACATCGGCGAGATCGTCGCCGTCTTTGTCTGGGTCTTTGTTATCGCCTATGCCGTCTTTATCCAAGTCAGCGCTTTCGGTGGGGTCAAAGGGGAAGGCGTCGGCCTTGCCTGCGCGGTTTTCTTTCGTGTTAGGAACATCATCGCCGCCGGTGTTATTGGGCACGCCGTCGCCGTCTATGTCGTCATCCAAATTATCGCCAAAGCCATCGCCGTCGGTGTCTTTGGAGGAGCGCTTGTCCAGCGGCAAGGCGTCGTCCACATCGGGCACACCGTCGTTGTCATCGTCCTCATCGTAGAGGTCGGCAATGCCATCTTTGTCTGTATCCACAAAAGGCACACCAGGCACTTTGGCGTTGGTGTCATCGGGGTCTTGGCCATTGGGCCAGCCGTCATTGTCCTGATCGTTCAAATTACTGCGGCTGGAGTCTAGGGGGAAGGCGTCCTTAGCATCCGGCACGCCGTCGTTGTCGTCATCGGTGTCGGCGTTATCGCCAATGCCATCCTTATCGGTATCACGCACCTCAAAAGGATTGAGCGGGAAGGCGTCGTTTACATCATCAACCCCATCGCCGTCGTCATCGGTATCGGCATTGTTGCCCACGCCGTCTTTGTCGGTGTCTTTGCTTTCGGTGGGATCATTGGGGAAGGCGTCTTCGCTATTGAGCACACCGTCGCCGTCTTTATCGGTATTTACAACAGCTGGAATGACCTCAGTGACAATTTGGCCATTGGTGAGGTTGTCCGTGCTGGTCTTAGTACCGGTGTTTTTAGCTTCAGATGCCAATAGGCTTTGAATACTGCTGACCAACACTTGTGTGCCGGGGATGAACAGGCTACCTGGGTCTGTCTCAACAATAACGGCCGCCTGATCGTGGTTGTAGGCCGTGATGCCATTATTTTTGGCGTCCTTGCCATCAATTTTGCCATCACCTAAGTCTCGGGCAAGGTTTAGCAATACATCATGGGTATCAGCCCCCGTATCACTATTGTTGGCGATGTTTTGGATAATACTGGCCGCACCTGCGACCGCGGCGCGGTAGGCCGCCACGTCTTTTAACTGCCCAACCGTATTGGTGGCGTCGGTCACCAAAGGTGGCGTATCAAATATATTGATATCAGCGGACATCCCCATACCCAAGGCGGACACCACTTTTGTGGCGGAATCCTCGAGGTTTTTAATGACCTGCTCAGCATTGGCATTAGAGTCGGTAACACTCGCTGCCAAACCCACCGCCATAGTAGTCAGAGGAGTGGCATAGACAGGTTTAATAGCTCCGTCTTTGGTAACAATGGTGCGCACTTCAGCAATGACCGGTTTGGCACCCGTGTTTAAGTCGATGGTTTCATCAGTGGAAGTAATAACAATCAAAAATGGACCGTCTTCGCCAGCGGGTATTACCACACCATTAAACTGCGCCTCAGAATTGGTGATGCCCTCATCCAACAATGTGCCTTCTAAATTCGCTTTGGCAGAATCCACTCGGTAAATTTTGACCAAAGCATTGGCCATAGGCCCGTCAATGGCTGAACCTTTCAGCGCAATTCCTGAAGAACTGCTGGAGCTGGATGAGCTTGAACTGCTGGAGGAGCTAGATGAACTGGAGCTGCTCGAGGAACTGGAACTGCTGGAGGAGCTTGAGCTGCTTGAAGAGCTGGAGCTGCTACCTGTAACCGGTGTGCTGTTGGATTTGGATTTACCGCAGCCCACTGTAGCCAGCATTGTGGCCAGCAGCGGGATCATCGCCAAGCTGGTAGCCGTTTTGCCAAGTGTTTGCCATTTAGAATTTCTTTTCATGCATTAATCCACCGTTGTTTTTTTAATTCATGTGTACACGGCGAACGGATCACCTGCGCACAATGTCCAGTGGAGTATAGCCAGGCTATTTTTAGGCATTATATTCAGCCCATAGCAACGAGTAGGCCGCTGCAACAAAGGCGGTATTCGCAAAAAAATAAAGGCGAATATTGATAATTTTTTTCAATAAAAAAATGGCAACAACAAAAAAACAGAATAAAAAAATTCTGAGCATTATCACCTAGCGCCATTAAGTCGGCATTTTCTCAGGCCACCCAGATTTGCCCCTGTCACTGCCAAAAAAAGCGCAGTGGCACAATGACTCAAGCGCCAACATGCGTGATTTAGAATTTTTAGAAGTAAAAAATCGCCGTCTCAAATTGAACAGGTGCTGTGGCAGGGTTAAGCTCGCCAACAGGAAAATCGTCACGATCTCATGTGTCTTCACTTTGATCTAGCCTGTCGTCACAGGGGCAAGCGCGCACCGGCCGCCCTCACAATTCCTTTAACAGCGTGCTGAAATAATACCTTGCTAGAAAATACTACCTTGCTAGTTCTGGTGGCGTTAAATTTGCTTTGCCAGACCGACGCCGCCAAGATATCTCAACAAACTGTTAAGGAGCCCCTGCGGCACTCGGGCGCATTTGAAAAAGGCAGAATTTGGAATTCATCAGAACATCCTTAATTCAATAAGATTACCCTGCGCGCAAACGCACGCCCAAAATACAAGGCATAAATCAGATGCTAAGACCCGCCGAACCCAAAGATGCCGCCGCGATAGGCGCCATACGCGTTGCCGCCTGGCAAGCAGCTTACCCGGACTTTTTTCCCGCCCATTATTTAGCCGCCCTAGATCCCAACGCGCATTTAGAAAATTTACAACAGCAATTAAGTCAACAAAATGAGGATTTTTCCGTATGGCTCGCCACAGCGGCTAACCAAGTGGTGGCTTTTTGCATTACAGGCAAACCGCGCTATAGCACCCCTGCCCATTGCCGAGAAATATGGGCGATTAACGTATTGCCGAGTTATTGGCGCCAAGGTTTTGCTCAGCAATTATTAACTCACTGTGTCAACACACATAAAAATTGCTACGCTCAATTAACGCTCTGGTGTATCGCTGGCAACAGCGCTGCCGAGCGCTATTATGAACAAATAGGCTTCACCTTATCTGGGCAAGAACGCACAACATCGCAGCTTACCGGGCACCCCTTGCACGAACGGGAACACATAAAATTATTTTAAAAAGTGAATTCATTATGGCCAGCCCCACCTCCCACCCCATCAGCACATTTGCCGACGCCAAGCATCACTACGCCATTTTGGATGCTTTACGCGGAGTCGCCGCCATAACCGTGGTGTTATTTCACCTGTGTGAAAGCCATGCGACAAGTCGCTACGAGCAAATCATTAATCACGGCTACTTGGCGGTTGATTTCTTTTTTGCCTTATCCGGGTTTGTCATCGGCTACGCCTATGATGACCGCTGGGGCGCTATGTCGTGGCGGGATTTTTTTAAACGCCGCCTCATTCGACTGCACCCCATGATTGTGCTAGCCATGTTGATAGGCGCAGCGCTCTTCTACTTCCAGGCCGGGCAAACCTTCAAACTGATCCAGGACATTCCTCTAATGAGCATGCTGCTATTAATGCTCATAGGCATGGCCTTAATACCCGTCCCGCCCAACATGGATATTCGCGGCTGGGCCGAAATGTACCCATTAAATGGCCCGGCTTGGTCACTGTTTTTTGAATACATCGCCAATATTTTATATGCCCTTGTTCTTCGCAAATTACCAACGCGATTACTAGCCCTCTGTGTTGGCCTTGCCGCTTGCTACACTCTTTATTTTGCGCTGACCAATGCAAATGGCGACATGATTGGTGGCTGGTCATTAAATGGCGAACAACTTCATATTGGATTTGCGCGACTGATGTACCCATTTCTTGCAGGCTTGTTACTATCAAGGCTCATTAAGCCGCGCCAGATTAAATATGCATTTGTATTGTGCAGCCTGATACTGCTAAGCGCATTAAGCCTCCCGCGCATGGGTGATGCCACATCCCATTGGATGAATGGCCTTTATGATGCGGGCGTGATTATTGTTATATTCCCACTGATTATTTTTATCGGTGCCAGCGGCACAACCCAGTCTAAGCCGTTGGAAAAACTGAGTTCTTTTTTAGGGGGGATTTCATACCCACTTTATATCATCCACTACCCCTTCATATATACCTATATGTCCTGGGTGCAAAACAATCACCTCAGCGCACAACAAAGCGCCCCTATCGCCGTATTAACACTAATCACCTGCATTTTACTGGCGCAATTATGCTTTAAATTCTACGACGTACCGGTTAGACGATGGCTCACTTATCGGTGCCAACCCAAATAAAAATACCAGACCATTACTGCGTCAGGATCAATCTAAACAGGAAAATACACGGAGTTGCGCAGCAGAGCTTAGATGCTCAATACACGATTGTAATCTGCAGAACGCGCAACGGGCACACTTGTCATCCGCGTTCGGGGTGAGCCTGTTGTACTAATAAGTTTATTTACTACCAACTCAAACCATCTTCGTGCTGAGCCTGTCAAACCTCGGTCAGCATTAGCCGGGTAAACATCAGTGTGCTCGATATTTTTCGAAAGGTGAATTGTCTGCTATTGGCGAGCTTATTTACCCCGAGTCGTGAACCTATCACCCCACAGGGCAGCACGCAGCATCAATAAAATCCTACCAACCGAGCACTAAAATAATTCCGCCGCCGAATCACCATGGCCGCTGTCGGCAGCAAATTTAAAATAGCGGCTTTCATCACTGACCGATTTGGCAAACACTTCCAATTTTACCGCTGCATCGGCCACTTTCTCTGCACTCTCGCGATTATTTTGCGCAATGTGCGCAATATGTTCAGTACCCGTCGCTGCCGCTTGCGCCACCTGCTTTTCCTCCTTTAACGCAGCATTAATATCCTGTATTACGTACGCGGCCTGCTCCAACATAGTGTGTATATGCTTAATGGCCTGCACAGCCTCATCAGAATGCCCCATTCCCTCGTGAATATTCTTCTCACTTCTTTCAATGGATTCAACGATCACATCCTTAGCCGCACGCACGTCTGAAATAAGGCGAGTAATATTTTTGGTGGCTTCCGCCGCGCGCAACGCTAGGCTGCGCACCTCATCGGCCACCACGGCAAACCCGCGGCCCGATTCACCGGCCCGGGCCGCTTCAATTGCCGCATTCAGGGCGAGCAGATTGGTTTGTTCGGCGATATTGTTAATCACGCTGACTATGCCGCCGATTTCCTCGGTGCGTTGATTCAAAATAGAGGCCTGCTCGGCCGAATGGCGAAAGCTATTGGCACTGGCCGCCACTCGGCTGACCATTTCATTCATAACCCGACAGGAATTAATCGCCTCATGTTGTGTGCGCGAAACGTGGGCGCCGGTTTCTTCCACCTGGCCTGAAAGCTGAGTTATCCGCTGGGAAAGATCACTAATTTGGGCGACTAAAATACTGGTCGCCTGATCTTGGGATTGTGCATTACTGGCCAATTGTTGCGCCTGCAGGCTCAATGCCTGTGCAGGCTCCTGCATCAGCCAGGCTTTGCCGCGTAAACTGGTCACCACATCGGTCCAACGCGCGCGCATGCGGACTAAACAATACAGCACGCTGTGATCGTCCTGCGCTCTGAGTTCAACAGACGTGGATAAGTCGCCAGCCATCATCTGCGCTGCTAATTCTCGGCTGATGGCAGGCTCAGCCCCCAATAAATTAATCAGCCGACTATAAATAAAATAGCCGCCAAATAAGGTCACCATCATCAACATTAAACCCAACACAATATACAAGCGATGGGCGAATTTTACTTTTAACTCCAGCTGCGAAGCGGCCTCAGTTTGTAGCTGATCCACCTTTTTGCTTAATTCATCTAATACCGCAATGGTTTTTTCCGCCTGTTCATCAAAACCATTGCTGCCTTTCATCACCTGATTGCCTGCCTCGCGGCTCTGGTTATAGGCCTTAACCATTACCAGCCCGGTATCAAACAAACTGTGTAGATGGGCCGCTACGTCATCAATACTGCCGGTTAACATATCGTTAAATTGCTCGATGACTTTTAACGACTCCAGTGCCTGGCCAAGACACGCCTTAGCATCCTCAACCCCATCCGCCTCACCGGTAGCGGAGGAATCGGTAATAAACTGCTGTATTTGAGCGGTGTAATATTTGGTTAAATTTAAATTATTAACAATTTGGTCCGTTACCCGATGCTCGTATTCCGCCTGCTCAGCAATACGATTGAGGGTATTCACCAGGCCCGCCACAATGAAAATGCTGAAACAGCAAATACAACAGGTATAAATTATGATGAGGCGCCGAATTGATACTTTTTGTTGAACCATAGAGTGTGTGATCGTAGGGGTGAGCGAAGACACGCAGAGTGACGCACCATGTGCTAAGGTCAAAAACGGCATGGCACCACCCTCAAGTCTAGATGCCCTAGATTAGGCGTCAAGATTGCAAACCCTAGCGGTTTTTACCCAGTGACGAAATAGCTCATCCTATGTTGCTACTCTTGGGCCTGCTTAAGCGATGAGGTTCGGTCAAGCATTTTATTTTAGCCTGACGTGCAGTGGCATAGGCCGCCATGGCGGCATCGGCCTGTATAACCCCACCGCCATAAGCTGCTGAGGTAATTGGGTTTACTGCTTCGACAAAAATACCCTGTTGAACCAGGCCGCTAAATATTTCGCCTATAGCGTGATGTGTAAATACAAAACAGTTTCACCAGTATTTTGCTTGCTATAGTCTTCTGGCTCAGGTAAAAATCCAGCCCAAACACCCTTGTGTAAAAATTATGGGCACCGCCGAAACATTCAATTTTTGCGATGATCGCAAGGCATTTTCGCGAGAAAGAAAGCAGTTTATGCAGCATACATGACAAGCCGAGCACGAAAATAACCCAGCGAGGGCTGCGAAAAGTGCATTGCCAAAGGTGCTCTTATTAACCCGACACTAAATTTCGCCGAGTTAATAAGTGTATTTATAAGTGACGAAACACAAACGCTTGTGAAGCTGAATATTAATTTACATTCTTCAAATGTCTTTTACGTTCTTGCGTATATTCCCACCAAGGAAGCGGATCTTCACCCTTCATAAAACGTGTGATAGAAATAAACACATCAATAACACAGGGGTCGTGAGCTTCACCTGTTGCAAAACAGAGCGAATAGTACATTTGATACGGGCACTTACCAATCAATTGCTCTGGTTTATATATGCCAAGTAAATTTAAATCCTTTGCTCCTGCCTTTCCGATATTGGGCAAGTCTGTTAATTGCCTTAAATTCTCACGCGTGACTTTTTTAGGGTTCATATAAGCTAAGACCGAGTTATGCTGCTAGGGTCGCGGATCGACAAGAACGGCTGTTTGGACGGCAGGTGCGATACATACGATTGCATATTAAAAACCCGCCGCTACGAGGGAAAAAATAGTGGTGGGTACATATAACACCCCAGCCAACACCCGCCACCAAACCCAGATAGATTTTTCTAAAAATACTGCGATCCCCCCTACCAATAAACCAGCGGAGATAGCAGCCAAGGCTAAACAAGCGAACATATTGTTATCAGGGCTGATTCCTGTCTGAGACAAAAAAAAATCCCAAAACCACAATAGCAGAGGCCACAAAGAACGGCGCAAATATAAATACTCGACTAATTTTTGAAAATTGCATATACAACAGCCTTAAAACTAGCGGAACAGAAACAAATAACACACAGGATTTCAGATCGTCAAAAAATGAGGCCTTTTTGACAAAACCGGAGACGGGGTATTTATGGCCTGTCTGAAATAACATGTGTTCTTGGCCACTTACGAAATTGACTTCTCATGCACCCGCTTCATTATGTTCACATTTAATCACTCATTTATACCCTTCAGGGTTAGCGCTTACCGTCCCCTCTCCCTTCGGGAGAGGGCTAGGGGGAGGCGCAGAACACCTTAAAACCAGGGAATTTTGCTCCCTCCCCTTATCAAGGGGAGGGCTGGGGTGGGGTTTTTAGAGGCGTGAAAATCACTCGAAATACGTGGCGAAACCCTTAAATTAATAATATTGGCGAGGGGACTGCGCTTAACTCAAAACAGTGCCACCCATGGGGTGGCTCTGCATCCCTGCACTCCTCCGCACAAAATTACCTCGCGATCATCACGCCAATTGAATTCCCAGAAGGCCCTTTATTCATAAGTGCCCGAGTACTTCCTTGTAACTACGGCGCAGGCTTCCTCACTGCACAGATTTTAAACCCGGAGTTAACCTGAGCCCCCCCTAAATCAGCCAAGGGCTGCGGGGCTGTTTGCTCGGGTCGGAAAATATCCAGCGAACGGACGGCTGCGCGCCCATATTTAATACCACCGAGTTGCGCTCAGGATAAAAATAATTTTTATCGAAAAAATAATGCTTGGCGTTGGCATCGAAACCACGCGCATCCGAATTTACAGGCAATAAACGATAATCTGCTTTTAAGCCCTGCGCTAAATCCGCAAAAGTAAACCATCGATTACGGTCGGCCCATGGCAGCAAATGGCGCAAGTCGTTGCCCGGCACTTCTCCGCCAACACCAGTAATTACAGCACTTTTTAACGCACCGGATTGGTTTTCCAAACCTGAAGACGTCACTTGCTGTACAACTAAAGTTTGCCCTTGATGCTGCACACGCATCATGCCTGCTGAAGCCATATGGCTGTCGCCAGATAAAATAACCAAACGGGCAACTCGGGTGCGCAATTGTGCCACCAGCTCAATCATTTTGTGCTCCTCGTCCAGAGTAAGCTTGCAGGACCAATTGTCGGCAATATCGTCGCCATACATGGGGATTTCTCTCACCAGGCTTTGCATAATGGCGTCGTAGCGCAAATGCAGGAGCGGGATGGGCACTATAAGTACGAGGTTGGCCTGCCCTTCACCAATCGCAGCAATTTTTTCTTTTATAGCTTGACTCCAATTAGTCAAACTCTCTTCGGAGACAATGCGTTTTTGCGCAATATCGCGTTCAGTACGGGCATCTAAGGCTGCGAAAATTGTATTTTCTTGGCTATAGACCCAGGACGCATTGTGTTGCACAGAGCTGCGCGGCGGCTGGCGCAGTTGCAACATGTCAAAAAGGCGGGCCGCTTCGGGAAATAGCAGGCGCGTCAGGCCTTCTTGATCCATCTCTTGTTTCAAGTATTTTTTGTGCTGCTGGGAGCCATAGCCATCCACTATATCGTGGTCGTCCCACATCATAGCGGAGGGGACTTCAGCCAACAGGCGGGCAAATTCAGCTCGTTTAGTCCAGCCGTTCAGGTAGCAGGCACGCAACCCTTGGGCTATTTCCTCCTGAATACCGGGCCGATCCTGCCAGGCCTTGTCCGGCAAAAATTTATCGGTATAAACCTGATCCCCGCCAAGCAACATTAAATGAATCGGCGCGCCCACGCGCTGAGGCAAATGTGCGATAAAAGCGCCGTAGCCTTTGCTGCGCAATTGCTCACGCTCAGAGGCGCCCTTTTCAATATCAACACAAGAGCCAAACAGAATATTCATGGCGGCGAGGCTCTGCTCATGGGCAAAGCGAAATTGGTAACCAGCCCCAATCCAGGCACCCGAAAGAGCGTTACTGCCCAATCGCACCTCATAGTCCACTGTGCCGGACACCAGGCCTGTAAGGTCAAAGCTGAATTTCCACACAGAGGATTTACCCACTTCAAAATGCCCAAGCATCTCACCTGCAACCTGAGGCTGAGCAATAGCGTTGTGGTGCCATACTAAAAACGGGGTCAAACCCTGCGGATCATTATCTAAAACGGCCACAACAGAGCGCGCCATATCGCCGTGATAACCGAGAATGGGGCCAAGTTTAATCATGTGTATCTCCTTAACCAGTGCATTGAGAAATATCGATGAAAGCAGCAAAAAAACGCAGCCAAAAAGGTGTTGACCAAGAGTGTGCAGAATAAAAGCATTGCTTGAGCGGCGCTTATTACCCTTGAGCTGAGGAAATAATTAACGCAAAAATCATAAATTTATGAGCCTGCTGCTCAGGCACGCAATATAGGCTATTTCACTGAACCAACTCAACCTTAATATTGCATCTACGCTATCGAGAGAGCACACCTAAAAAAGCCCAGCACGCCCATTCCGCGCCGGAGGATTGGGTTTGGAAACTGATGCAACATATGTTACGGAGAGGATTTAAGCGAGTGCAGGATTTTGGCTTTTTACACCCCAATTCCAAACAGAAATTTCACCAAGCACAGCAATTATCGAAGGTAAATATTAAGGCGAACACAGCCAAGAAAAGGCGCCGGTCTGCAGGCGCTGCAAACAGCCGGTGGCGATAATATTGGTGTTACCTAAGCGCATGCCATTTTTGCTCCGAGCTCAGGCGATAGCAACAGGCGCAACACCGCAACCTTCGCCATTCTGAACTCAGAACACTATTTTTTTACACCTAAAATTGTAACGCGCAGTGATGGCAAATTTTTATTGGCTCCAGCGTCCAAGGCCTGAATGCGCGCCAAAAATGGAAAACCATCAGAATTGGCCCCAAATAATATTCAGCGGCTTGCTCCTTTGAGCATCACATAGAACAGAACGATTTAGGCGAGAGGAATTTTGAGTGGGCCGAAGCCGATTTTCATTCCCATTTAATCTTTGACACATTCTACCCCGCCAAAGCAATTTCCTATAAACAGTCACCGCCTTTCATCGCTTCTATCACCAATGGGCTTGCTCAACAAGTCGGTTTGATTGCAACCGTAGGCCTTGGATTTTTTACCATAAAAACAAAAACATAATAATAAAACTTACTTTCCGTGACTTAAACGAATAACTTGCGCTGTTGTTTTACAAATTTCAATTTCTGCAACGCCGCCTTTCAAGCCAGACCTTAGAGAACCGGAAATAAACCACACACCGTTTTCCAATTTTGCCTTATAGGGCTGCTCACTTTTAATTTTCTTGCTTCCGTAAATAGGTTCCCAAACAGCTACAGCAATTTTTATCGCTGCCTCTTCATTTGGAACGTACCCTTCTTGAGGGACATACGTAGACTTTCCTAACCCTTCAGACTGCTGATTTTTACTGCACGCTTCATTAGCTTGTGCTGAACCTAAAATACTTCTTTCTGGTTCGGCATAAGCTAAGTCTGAAGAGCAAACAACAAAGCTACAAATTATCACACTGTATATTTTCATATTGAGCCTAACGCTCAGCACACACCTAGCTGGTGCGAAGCGCTTTTCGTGTTATTGTTTGAGCAACAGCGAGTAACACAAAAACCGCGCAGCACCTTCTGTCAGACCGGTTTCGATTGTTAGCCATATAGTGCTCTGCCTACTTCAGCTAGTGAAATCCCCTTGATTATTTCACCATCCTTGAGCTTAATCCCTAAATTGTATAGATTCTCCACTTTAACTCTCTCGTATCGACTTTCATCTATTACGGAGCTACCTATACATAATTGCAATACTTCTCCATTTTTAATTTTGCGAACCAAGCTAAAGCTAGAAGTAGGAAAAGATCGGCTTTGGAGTAACTCGGGATCATCATCGATTTCCACATAGCTGAAAAGGTACTGACCATATAGGCAGAGCAATTCATCACCGCCAACGTCAATAATGTGGCACATGCAACTCGTATTTAGGTCGTCAAAAGTTATCGCGCCACTGGCATGATATGTTTCTTCTACGGCCTTCTTTTCTCTAATCAGCTCACCTATGTATTGTTCGTCGGTTTGCCCCTTGAGACGGCGCATAAACCCCTCATTGCAAACTATTACAGATGGGAACATTAATGCAAACCATAGAGCCATTCCAATAAGCGGATGTAGATTACCTCCTCCTAAATGAAGATAAATCCACATTCCAACAGCTATGCAAATTAACGCAAAAAGTAGACGCATCATTGGCTAATGCCGCTGTACCCGGACCAGATTGCGGAGCGGTTTTGTTATATAAGCGCAGCGAACACAAAACTGCGCAGCAATTTGGTTCCGGTTGAAAACATAGTTAAGCATTTCTGCGACGCCATTGAAGATAATAGTAAATTGCTGCACCTACCAAACCGGAGTAAAGGCAAAACTTATGCAAGAAACCTACGGATAGTACACCCAAGAATATGTTTGCTTCTGTTACCGGATAAAATGGTTGAACGTCTGAATGCATAATGCTATCCAGGAGTACATGACTAAAACTACCAACAAAAGCGCTAAGAAATACAACCCACCAAGCAATATTGACTCGAACGGACGGCGTTATACGCAATATCCACAAGCCCAGTTCTGGCAGGTACTTTCCCGTTATTGCCGAGAGAATAGCCAATAACGTAGCGCCTATGTAAGTATGAGAAAACCCGTGTATATGCCCCTCACCTGAAATTAGTACAATTAACGGCTGAATATCCATAACAATTTGTGTCCAGCCAAACACCATTAAACTGAACGAGCCTCCCATCAAGGCTTTTATGAATATTCCCGGCCCCATATGAAACGGTGTAAATGGCACTTTCTCTCCTATTTTGCTTAACGCCGCCGGCATGCGCGACTTTGTAGTGGAGGCGAAGCCGCAACGAAAAAGACGTCGCATTGCCTGGCCTTGTTAACGTTGCTGCCACTGTATTTTAAAAGGGATACTGATTTTGCCATGATCAACATCCGCACAATCCGCAGCATTGCCGAAAAAAATAAAGCGGTTTTTTCCGGTTAGACCATACAGCGGTTCATCTTCGTTTGCATATTGTGCAGGAGGTATAACCGTTGAGACTTGATCAGAACTAAGACTTGCTCGACGCATTAACTCTGCCGCATCCTCTACGCTCACGAGTTGGGGGTCGCATGGTGTACCGTAAGACCAACCGCAATATCCATTGTGTATGAAATACTTAGCCATAAAAAACTTTAACGCCGCAATAAAGGGCACCCATCAACGCGCCCAGTCGAAGGTGACTTTGATTTCCCTGCTAACACTTGGCTATGCATTATATTCAAGGCGCTTACCCAGACCAACAACATTATCATTGCCATAACCGATGGCAGCGTAAAATGCTATAACAGCTCCGTTGGCGGTGCGAACCTGCAAGTTAATTTTAGGGCATCCCTTCTGTTTAATGAGAGCTTCAACGGCTTGCATAATAGACTTTCCGTATCCCCTGCGCTGTTCCGATGGTTTGACAGCTAAGTAATTAATCCAGCCTCGGTGGCCTTCATAGCCGCCCATTACAGAAGCTATAAGTCCGCACTCGTTAACACCAACAAGAAAGAGATCTGGATCAACTTTAAGTTTTCGTTCGATATCTTTAGCAGGATCATTTTGTGGCACTACGAGACCACATTCATTCCAAAGCGAAATGACTTCTTTTTTATCTTTCGTTTCAAATGCACGTATTTTCATAATAGTGTTAACGCCGAGTTCAGCGGCAGTTTTTAAGTTGTGGTTTTATGGAATACTTTTGCGCAGCAAAACCATAAAACCGCGACTTAAAAACTGTCCAAGGAGCGAAGCGACTGGTGCTGCAACGACTTGTTAGGCATTTACTTTTTGCCAATACCCAACGTCAACCCACTTACCAAACTTACGCCCAACTTCTGCAAAGTGAGCGACCTTTTTAAAACCAAAATACTCATGCAATTTTTCACTAGATTCATTAGGTATGAGCAATACAACCAAGAATTACATGGCATTGCAGTTCCTTTAAAGATTGCAATAAAGAAGCATAAAGTTCCTTTCCGTAACCTTTTCTAGATAGGCCATGCTTTAAATAAATTGTAACTTCAGCCGTATTTTTATACGCACTGCGTTCTTTCCATTTTGATGCGTAAGCGTAGCCAATTAGCTCGCCATCAACCTCACAAACCAGCCAAGGATACAACTTTGTATAAGCTTCTATTCGCTTTGACGTTTCCGAGGAATTCAAAGGCTCTTCTTCGAATGTAATTACCGTATGATTGATATAGTAATTATATATTTCACAAATCTGCTCCATGTCTTTTGATTCACAAGGCCGAATATTCACTTTCTCTCCCTTGCCTAACGCCTTGCACACGCGAAACTGGGTTGGCGTGGTTTTGTGTTATTGTTTGAGCGCAGCGAGTAACACAAAACCGCGACGGCCCAGTTTTCGCCGTGGCGCAAATTGTTAGCTTACTCACCGAATCCATGGACTTTTTCGATTGCAATACCCTCAGATTGCTCCTTGGTCAACGAATGGTCCTTCCTTGTAAAAAATAATGTTGGCCGTTGCGTTTCATTTCCCAGTTTTACATTCAACTCCAAACCCAACGTATTTTCATATGATGGAATTTGATTCGCAGCCTTACCTGAAAATGCCGGCTTGGAGCTATTGTCTTCATTATAACTTTTAACATACTCAAAAAAGTTGTCTTGATGCACCTCAGCCCAAATTCCCCAACCATAAGATTTATCTGTATCTATCACAGGAAAATAAGCTACGCCACGAATGAAATATCGCTCATCTAACCTACAAAGATCTGAGCCTATTTGTGTTCTTTCTTCTCGTTCTGATTCGGACAACTCCCATATTTCGTCCGGCATCTTATAACTTTTATCGAAAGCTATTTCACCGATTTCCTTGCCACAGCAACTGCACTTCATTAATTTCTCCCGGACAGCTAACACCTTGCACAGCAGAAACTTTTGCGTAGTATTTTTTGTGCGCAAAATGAGCGTAGCGAATGCACAAAAAATGCGGAGTGAAAGTTTTCTGCTGATGCTAATGGTTAGGTTTAAGCGCGATGCCCGATGCAGACAGAACCGCACCCAAACCCAACGAATTAATTTGGCCCTAGAGTGAGCTAGCACGATAATGCTAGCTGTATTTTTTGGGCATGTATTGTGTGCAGCCTAGTACAGGCCAAACACACTTTAAATCAACCGAAATTTTGTTAAAAACGTTGTACCGAGAAACCCAAAATGAGCGGAACCTAACGCCGCTGTATGGGGCATTTTTTGTGTAGTGGAGTTTTGGGGTAATGTGGCGTAGCCACCCCAAAACGGAGCGAAGCAAAAAATGTCCCTATGACAGCTTTGTTATGGCTCATTCGGTAAAGCTCATTGCAATGTGGATGTAGAATGGCGATTTTACTGGGCTAGGAAATTTGTCCTTTTCTAGCTCGTCAATCATACATCGGCCAATGTTAGTTTCATGATTTCGATAAACCTTGTCCACGCTCCCCGTTGAACTAATAGCTATGACCATTTCAAACTTAGAATCATCAGGGTTACTTACAGATTTAAAGCAGCCCTGCAGAACCTTCGAATACTTCTCACTGAAGTATGGCATCAGTACTTTATATTGATGATCTTTATAAGCAGGAACTGCTTCTGTTTGTTCGGCAATCACCTTTGCTTCTTCAAAGCTATGCACCAATTCGCCAGCCATGCTATTGCACGAAAAAAGGAGTAGTAGTAGATATTTCTTCATTTCTGACTCCTAGCCATAACGCTGTGCACACTGGAGGCAAATTCGGTAGCGAAGCGGACGCGTTTGGCTTCCAGTGATGCACCTGGTTAGGCACTGCTGCTAACCATATAGTCGATATCGACAAAGTATTTATGCTTTGGCGGATAATCTTGTTTTTTGAATCCAAGCATTTCATAGCACCGAAGAGCTTTTTGATTGTAGTTAACCACAAACAATGATGATTCTCTGCAATTTAGATGCTTAGTGCCAACCTTAATAAGTTGCGATATGAACCATTGTCCATGACCTTTGCCACGGATTTGAGGTGAAATCACCAAACGTGCAAGATGGCACCGACCAACCTTTTCATAATATTGGCCAAAGCCCACAAACTCACCGGCTTCGTCATGCATTGAATAAGACGGCATCTTTTCCCAGTGAATATCTTCCAAAAAGCTGATATGGCTGAACGGAAATCGTAACCCTGGACCACCCCAGAAATAGCTCGACTCTTTGTCAGGAAACCAACTCTTCAAGGTTTCAATTTCGCTATATTTTGTTTCTACGATTTCCATGATGCGGTCTTGCTGCCTAACGCTTGTAACAGGCGAATTTATGGAGGCGATTGTTTTGTGCCAGGCTTTTATGGCATAAAACGAGCGCCGGAATAAATTTCGGCCTGATTACGATTGTTAGAATTTTTCGATGC